>CAMVCB010000015.1 GCA_947165895.1 uncultured Treponema sp. | reverse complement strand
CCATAGTGGAGAGGCAATACCCGTTCCCATACCGAACACGGAAGTCAAGCTCTCTAACGCCGATGATACTGCACTTTTGCGGGAAAGTAGGTAGCTGCCGGCTTTTTTTATTTAACATATCTTTTTGTAGTTTGACGCTGTAAGTTTCATGGGTATTCCCGCTGAAGAGCAGTGTAGGTGTCCTAGAGCACCGCTGTAGGCGGTGCGAGCGTCAAGTGCGCAGAGCGCACTTGATTAAGCAGACGCGGAGCGTCTGCGACGGAAAGTAGATAGCTGCCCGCTGGTAGGCTGCACATTCACTTTTGGTAGAAACTCCGGGAATGTCCGATTAAAACTGGGAATGTGATACACATAACGTAAGTTGACCCTGCCTCCGAGCGTGGAGGGCCGCGAAGCGGGTGCGAAGCACCGACCGTAGGAGAGCCCGGAAGGCGAGTGGGTAGACTGCACCTGGCCCATAATCAGAGCTTTTTTTAAAAGAGGCAGGGTAGTTTGTGCCAAGTCAAGGAATATGCTATATTTACCACATGGAAAAATTAGATGTAAAGCTTATTGCTTTAGACCTTGACGATACTCTTTTGAATGATGAAAGAAAAATCACGGATGATACTGTTTCAGCTTTGCGGGAATGTGCAGAGCGGGGTATTTATATTGTTCTTTGTTCTGGTCGAGCCGAGGATGCAATTCTTCCTTATGTACGACGTCTGGAGATTGCGGGAAAGGAAGCCGGTCGATATTTGATTGCAATTAATGGCTGCAGTATTTTTGATTTGCATAAAAGGCAGCAGATTTTCTGTAAAAAAGTTGAATCTGATGTCTTAATGCGGGCAAATCAGCTTGCAGAAGAAGCCGGTTATAAAAGTGAAGTTTACACTCCCGATACAATTTATTATGCAGAAGAAACAGAGTGGACTAAGCTGGATGTTGATTTGTGCGGGCTAAAAGGGGTCGCAATCGATAATTATGAGGATTTTTTGAAACAGGGCTTTACAAAAATGCTTATTCCCGGTGAACCTTCGGATCTTTTGATACTTCAGGATAAACTCCGGGCTGAGTTTGGCAATAAGGCTGTTATTTTTACCAGTAAGCCTTACTTTCTTGAAGTGCTGCCTCCAGAGTGCGGCAAGGGCGAATCTGTAAAATGGCTTTGTCAGCACCTCGGTTTTTCAATATCCAAAGCTATGGGTTTTGGCGACAGTATGAATGATGAATCTCTTATCAGAATGGCCGGATATGGAGTTGCAATGTGTAACGGTCTTGACGAAATTAAGAAAATTGCAGATTTTGTTACGGACAAAAATAATAATGAAGATGGAATTGCTGACTTTTTGAGAAAGCACGTCCTCTAATTTTCGGTCAGCCAGGAATTTTATGAATAAGAATCAGTTTGCGAGAACAAGTCTCATATTTGGCAAAGAAAATATGGAAAAGCTTTACAAGGCCCGGGTCCTTGTATTCGGTATTGGTGGGGTAGGAAGCTATGTTGTCGAAGCTCTTGTCAGGTCGGGGATTGGTGCAATTGATATTGTAGACGATGATAAAATCTGCCTTTCAAATTTGAACCGTCAGCTTTATGCCCTCCATTCTACAATCGGTATGGATAAGGTAGATGTTGCTGAAGAGCGTATTCATGATATAAATCCGGATTGTAAGGTTACAAAATGGAAAACTTTTTTTATGCCGGATACAGCAGATCTCTTTGATTTTTCGCTTTATGATTATATTGTAGACTGTATTGATACTGTTACGGGAAAGCTTGAAATTATTACGCGGGCTAAGGCTCTTAAAAAGCCGGTTATCAGCTGCATGGGGGCGGGGAACAAAGTGGATCCGTCTAAGCTTAAGGTTGCGGATATTACAAGAACTTCGGTTTGTCCGCTTGCCCGTGTTATGCGTAATGAGCTGAAAAAGCGGCGGATTAAAAGGCTGAAGGTTGTTTTTTCTACAGAAACGGCTATCCCTCCGAAGACTGACGAAATTGAGAGTGATTTTAAGGATAGTCCCGGGGCTGAACGTAAAGGTACTCCAAAAAAGCAGACTCCCGGCAGTAATGCCTTTGTGCCTTCCTGTGCAGGAATGATGATTGCCGCAGAGGTTATAAAGGATTTAACTCAATTTCACGTAACTGATTTGTTTAAGGAATAATCAGCCTGATATGAAAAAGCTCCGGCCTTTTGACTTTGTCATAGCATTTGCAGTTTTATCTCTTGGAATTTTTTTGACTGTGAAAAACCTGTCGACCAGGGGGAGTATTATAAAAGTAACTGCAGCCGGAAATCATTATGAATATTCTGCAAAGAAGGATGGAATCTACAAAGTCAGGGGGCCGCTTGGTATAACTGCCTTTGAAATAAAAGCCGGACGTGTTCGTATTATTGATTCTCCATGTCCAAATAAAACCTGCATAAATCAAGGCTGGCATTCTCCTCTTGTCTGTCTGCCAAATAACGTGATTATAACTACAGAAGATGAAGGAGAATTTGATGCGCTTGCAGAATAATTTGCAGAATAAAAATGAACTGGCTTATTTGTGCGCCCTTACGCTTCTTTTTTCCTATGCTGAACTGATTCTTCCCCGTATTTTTCCGTTTTTCAGGCTTGGGCTCGCAAATACAGTTATTCTGATTGCGCTTGATCTAAACTTTACTTCTTATCTGCTTCTTTCTATATTAAAGGCGACTGCTGCGTCGCTTACCGGGGGAACTCTTTTTTCTCCATTCTTTATGATTTCTATTTTGCAGTCTCTTGCGAGTGCCCTTGTGATGAGGCTTTTATATAAGGTGATTTCGAAAAAGCTGATAAGCCTTTACGGGATTTCAGTGGCAGGCTCTGCGGTAAGTGCTTTTATCCAGATTCTTTTTACCAGTCTATATATAGGGGCGGGCACTTTTGCCTTACTGGGCCCCATGCTGATTTTTAATACAATCAGTGGTATTCTTACAGCCTTTTTCTGTGAAAAATCCGGAATTAAAGAAAGTTATAACTATATAGAAGAAAATTCGGCAAATCTTAAGACCGGATATTCTGATTTTGAGGCAAATGAAAAATCGGCCCGGAAAGGCCTGCAAATATTTTTTGCGGCAATACTGATTACAGCATCTGTATCGGTTTTCTTTATAAAAAATCTGATACTTCTGGCCTTTGTCTTTACGATAAGTCTTTTGGCACAAAAGCTTGCAAAACGAAAAATCTTTCTTATTCCCCATATTTCCATGTGGCTTTTTATTTTTATTTCGGCAGTTTTTCTTCCAAACGGAAAAGTTTTATGTAAAATATGGAATTTTTCGATAACAGAAGCGGCTCTGCTGATGGGACTACAAAAGGCTCTGACGCTCTCTACAGTCAGTGCATTAAGTCAGTGTGCAGTGTGCTTAAAGCCTGGAAGGAAGACCTTACTGGGGCTAAGTCTGGACCATTACAAAATTATGAGCGATCGCTTCAGAAAGGCCCAGGGTTCACTTATCGCAAGAATTACCTCTGCATTGCGCTTGTCATAATGCGTATTCTGTCGACCGACAAAGTCTATTTTCCTTTCTCTTACCCCTTTGTTACTGAGTTATCTTTATTATGCCAGAATAGAGGCCGGGACGGTAAACTGTCTGAAGTTCTTTTGGAGTAAGGGTTCGGATTTTTTCTTCGGGATATGACAACTGATAGCCAAGAATTACTTCAATTCGGGTATTTCCAAAGCCGGCAATTCGTAAAAGTTCGCTGCCAAGCTGTTGAACATCAGAAAAAGAGGATGTAATAAAGAAAATCTGTTTATTTTTGTAGACAATCTTAGAAAGTTTATCAGTCCATTCATCTTTCTGGACTCCGTGCAGGTTCAAAACTGTGGTATTCTGCCAGCTGAGACCGCTTTTTGCAAAGAGATACTGCATCGATGAAATGCCAGGGAGAACATCGAGAGTGATATCCGGGAGCTTTTTGAGTTCGGAAAGAAGTTTTTCTGCCCCGCTGTAAAAGCCGGTATCGCCAGAAAAGAGAATTACGGATGATGATGCCATTTCGCTTTTGCTTTCATTAGCTGAGCATATCTTTTGCAAGACAGGAATGATGTCCTTTGCGAGGTAATAAGCGTATGAAACTGCGTTTTTGTTTATTTTTTTTGCGGCGGAAAGAATGCGTTCTGCACCAAAGAGGAAGGAGGCGTTTTTTATAGCTTTCTGGACTTCGACTGTCATTCCGTCACCACTTCCCATGCCTATTCCTGCAAGAATTACAGAATGCTTTTTCTTTTCCGGAGAGATGTGAAGAAGCTGGCAAAGATGTAAAAAAAGTGCATCAAGGTTTGTAAAAAGTTCATAATCTGCCGGGGTGTCAGCTGCCTTCCCCGCCTCCTCCGGCTTTTTTATTACAAAACACCGGATTCCGGCTTCCATTGCCGCCTCAACTTTTGCATCAAAACCGCCGGCACTTCCGCTTTCCTTGGTAACGAGAATCCCCGCCCTGTAATCAGCAATCTGGGCAAGATTGGCCTGCAGCGAAAAAGGCCCCTGCATTGCAATAATCTGCCTTCCTTCGAGTCCATTTTTCTGGCAGATTTCAAGGCTTTCCAGGCTGGGAATGACACGTGCAATAAGCCGGGAACGGAGAAGCTGATCCCTGCAAAAAAGAGAGAGCTCTTTTGAACCTGTTGTCAGCAGGACATTTTTATCGGTATTTTTGATTTCTGCGGTCAGGCGGTCAGCACATTCTTCTGCATTTTCAAAAAAAACAAGATTTCCATCGGCGAGCTTTGATTTTGTATCACGTTCAAAGCGCAGAAGCCTGATTTTTAGTCCTTTCTGAGCTGCATTGTGGGCGGCCAGACTTCTTTTGATATTTTCAGAAACTTCTCTGGCATAAGGATGAGTAGCATCAATCACCAGGGAATAAGAAGCAGTTTGATAAAGCTTTTGCATTTCTTCCCGGGAAAGACGTCCACTGATAACATTTACATAATCATCTGGATTCAGAGCTTCCCTGCCATATTCTGTCGCAACGCATACATCACATGGAATTTTCTTTTCTGAAAGACGCTGAGAAAGTATCCTTCCCTCTGCAGTTCCGCCAAAAATCAAAACTTTATTCATAAATTATATCCGCGTTTTGTAAGTAATTTTCTTCCCTTTTCTGATTCAAAAAAATCAGACTGGGAATTTCCGATAAAAACCGTTGTAAACATATCAACCTGGCAGTTCTGCAGCTCTCTCAGGCTGCAAAAATGCGCTTCTGTTCCTTCCCTGCCGATATTTTTTACATATCCGCAGGCTCGTTCGGGCGATGCTCCTGCTTCCAGCATAATTTTGCAGGCTTTTTGAAGATAATCCCTGCGCTGGTGGCTGGAAGGATTGTAGATTGCCATTGCAAAATCCCCCTGCACTGCAGCTTTCAGACGGCGTTCAATCATTTCCCAGGGGGTAAGGAGATCGCTCAGGCTGATTACGCAAAAGTCATGATTTAGGGGGGCTCCTAAAAGGGCTGCCCCGCTTAAAGCTGCGGTAACGCCCGGAATAAGTTCAATTTCCTCTTTTTGGTAGACAGAATTCTCTTTTTGCAGGCGAAAAATCGGCTCTGCCATGCCGTAAACCCCGGCGTCACCGCTGCAAACCATGGCAACAGTTTTTCCCTGACTGGAATATTCAAAGCAAAGCTTACAGCGTTCAATTTCCTTACCCATAGGTGTTGAGGCAAATTCCTTTGCCGGAAAATCATTTTTAAGCAAATCGATATAGACCTTATAGCCGACAATTACATCGCACTTTTCAAGTGCTTTTTCAGCCTCAATTGTCATAGCTGAAAGCTTTCCGGGTCCGGTTCCAATTACATAAATCATGCCTCACTCTCCAGTCAAAATCCTGCTTTTCAGCATTCCCAGGTTACGATTCTTGGAATGCGTTCTGCCACCGCAAGAGTCATTCCGTTTTTTGCAAGCTTTTTCACGGTAAGAGGGGAATTTTTACAGGCTCCCATTTCATCCGCACAGGCAACCGCTGCCCTTTCGCAGACATTATCAACGCCGGTAACGTTTTTTACAAAATCCGAAGTTTCAAATTCCTGGCCGTCGACGGCTTCTGTAATTTCCAGCTCATTTCTGCTGAAGGTTTTATAGCATACATGATAAAACTGGGCAAGATTCATAATGCCGATTTCATTCTTTTTTATATCGATTGAAGCAAAGGCTGCGATATTATCAAGGTAGTTTCCTTCCAGATTTTCTAGAGAGGCTTTTACAAAATCATTCAGTTCTTCAAATGTTTTTCCCTTTTTACAGCCGATTCCAACGCAGTATTTCCGCGGAATAAGAATCAGCATATCTGGATTTTCTTTAAGAACCTCATCAGCCTGCCCTTCGGTCATTACAATCTGAACATCGCAGGTAACCTGTTCATCTTCATAGGCAATTACAATGGATTCGGGGATTATTTCGTCCCCCAAATCAAAATTTCTGGGAATTTTCAGCCAGATTTCTTTTTTTGAAATAAATTTCCGGGCAACAAGCTTGATGGCATCCCGGTTTATTATTCTGAGTGAGTTTTTCTGAGCAAAAACGTCGATTGAATATACGTTGTGAACGTCCGTAGAGGTGGTGATAACCGGCGTAGCTCCGATTTTTGATGCAATCATCCTTGCAAGCTCGTTTGCGCCGCCAATATGCCCGCTTAAAATCGGAATGAGGTTTCGTCCGCCCTCATCCATTACCATCACAGGGCTGTCTGAAAATTTATCAGTAACCAGCGGAGAGATGATGCGGACTGCAATTCCAACAGAACCAATAAAAAGGATTGGAAGTCGTTTTGCAAACTGACTTTTTACCCATTCGGACGGCTTTATATCGTGGGGCCTTGTTACCCATATAACATCAGGCAGCTGGAATTTGAGGACTTTTTCCCATTCTTTTCCGTTTTCTGAAAATGAACAGACACAAATTATCATTTTTCAAGACCTCCTTTCCTGGCCTTTCTGAATTCCGTTTCAAAATCAGCGGCATAAAGGCGGGATTTTTCATAAAGAGCCTTGCCGGAAACCTGGGCAAGAACATCTCCTACCAGAATCAGTGCAGTTTTTGTGATTTTATGCTCGCAGGCGGTTTGATGAAGAGTCGCCACCGTGCATAAATACTTTTCTTCATCCGGCCAGCTGGCCTTGTAAACAATGGCGGCAGGAGTTTGCGGCTGGTATCCTCCTTCAATCAGGCGGCGGGAAAGCTCTTCTGTCATTCCGCTGCTCAAATAAATTGCCATTGTAGCCCTGTGACTTGCAAAGCTCTGGATGCTTTCTTTTTCTGGAACCGCAGTTTTCCCTTCCATGCGGGTTATAATCAGCGACTGGGAAAGACCGGGCAACGTATATTCAAGATTAAGGCTGGCCGCAGCTCCAAAGCAGGCGGAAACTCCGGGAACACTTTCATAGGAAATTCCAAGCCGGTCAAGCTGATCCATCTGCTCGCGAACCGCGCCGTAAAGACTCTGGTCGCCGGTATGCAGGCGCACGCAGCTCTTTCCCTGCCCTTCACTTTCCTTCATTACCTGGATTATATCTTCAAGAGTCATGGTCGCACTGTTGAAAACCCTGCAATCCGGTTTTGCATAATCCAAAAGCTTTGGGTTTACAAGAGAGCCTGCATAGATTATTACGTCTGCCTTTTGCAAAAGCTTCATTCCACGGACGGTAATCAGATCTTCTGCACCGCAGCCTGCGCCAACGAAGTAAATCATACGCAAAAACCTTACTTTAAAATTAAGCGTTTACCGCTGGATGAAATTGCCCTTTGAGGACAAACAAGAATGCAAAGATGACAGCCGACGCATTTTTTCCCATTCAGGCGGATTTTGCGCTCCGGTGTAAGTTCAAGAGCCTGATGTCCGCCGTCCGCACAGGAAAGGGCACAACGGCCGCAGCCAATGCATTTTTTTGTATCAAATCTTGGGAAAATTATAGAATCCCTCTCAAGAGTATCTGTCGAAAGATGAAATGAATCAAGACCAAGACCAGTCATCTGCGAGATTGAGGTAAATCCCTTCTGATTCATATAAAGGGCAAGGCCTGATTTCAAATCATCAATTATTCTATAACCATACTTCATTACCGAAGTTGTAACCTGAAGAGAGCCGGAACCAAGAAGAATGAATTCTGCAGCATCTGTCCAGTTTTCAATTCCGCCCATTCCGGTGATGTGAAGTCCTGCCAGCTCCTTGTTCTGGCCCAGCTCCGCAATAAATCTAAGGGCAATCGGCTTGACGGCGGCTCCGCTGTAACCGCCCAGCGCAGATTTTCCATGAACGGAAGGCTGGCTGACATAGGTGTGGAGATTTACTCCGGTTATGCTTTTAATTGTATTGATTGCCGCAATTCCGTCTGCACCGCCCTTTTTTGCCGCCTCAGCAGCAGGACTCATGCTGGCAACATTCGGTGTCAGTTTTGCAATTACGGGGATTGTACAGGCTTCCTTTGCAATGCGGGTAAAGCGCGTTACCAGTTCAGGCACCTGCCCGATGTCAGAACCAAGACCTCCTTCCGCCATATTGGGACATGAAAAATTAAGTTCAATTGCGTCGGCACCCGCATCCTGGCACTTTTTTGCCAGCGTACCCCACTCTTCTTCATTCTGCCCCATAATCGATGCAAGGATAAATTTTGAAGGATAATTCTTTTTAAGCTGACGGAAAATCTGCATGTTTTCTTCAACACTGTGATCCGAAAGCTGTTCGATATTTTTAAAGCCGATAAAAGAATTATTGTCGCCGTTCAGGGCTGAAAAACGCGGCGAACATTCATGGATGGGAAAATTACATATTGTTTTAAAGCAGGCTCCAGCCCATCCGGCTTCAAAGGCACGTGCACACATATCATAAGTGCTGGCAACGACGGAAGATGACAGCAGAAAGGGATTTTCAAGAGGAATTCCGCAGATATCGGTTTTGAGGCAGGAAAAATCAATGTCCCGGACCGATTCAATATCGTGTGACTGAGTCTTTACATTGTAAAGCCTTTCAATCAGATTTTTGATTTTGACAGTATTGGTACCGTCGGCTTTATTTTTGACACAGGCTTTTTCGCATGGGGCCTGACAGTCAGTGCAGGGATTTGCTTCGGGCAAAGTCAATGAGGCATATTCTTCATTTTCAAACCAGATGCTTCTTAAAAGCTTACCGCAATCAAGTTTTCTACAGGCTTCAGAACATGAAGGATTCTGGCACAAAACGCAGCCCAGCATATCTGAACGATTAATCAATTTTTCAAAACTCATTCTTAAATTATAACATTGAAAAATCCCTAATACAAATATTTAAATTTGATAGTTATTATCAAATTCTATTGACATTTTTATCTGCATATTGTAATTTTGATAACCGTTATCAAATTGTGAAAGAAAATGCAGAAAACAGTATATAAAACAAAACAGCAGGAACTTCTTCTTAATTATCTGCGAGAAATGCAGGGAAAGCATTTTACGGCAGAAGACGTGCGCCTTCATTTTGAAGAAAAAAAGATTTCGATTGGAATTGCAACAATTTACCGTCAGCTGGAAAAGCTTGTAAACGAAGGAAAAATCCAGAAGTATTTTATTGACGATCATTCTGCAGCCTGCTTTGAATATGCGGGCGAAAGCTGCAATCAGAACGAAAAACACTTTCACTTGAAATGTGAGCTTTGCGGTCGTCTTATCCACCTTGAATGTGACGAGCTGGAAGAGCTTGGCGGTCACCTTAAAACTGAACACGGCTTTGTAATCAATCCACTGCGTACGGTTTTTTACGGCCTTTGTACCGACTGCGCAAATAAAAAAGAGGCAGAAAGCGATGATTAAGATGCCCGAGCTGATGAATAAAAAACGCCTTATTGCCTCTCTGGCAGCCTGCCTTATTCTTGCAATTTTTTCTGCCCTGGCCTTCGAAGCCCTTCACGGCGGCCACGAGGCTGACTGTCACGAGGAAGACTGTCCTGTCTGCCTTGTCCTTCAGATAATCCGCGCCAATAAGAAAACAAGCCCGGCTGCACATGCAGAAGTGGCAGACTTTATCAGTTTCTTCTATATAAATGTCATTATTCTTTCTGCCCTACTTTTTGTGCCGGCAACCCTTGTAAAGCAGAAAGTCAAACTGGTGATTTAGGGAAGACGTACCCGACACAGCCCGCTCTTACAAGCGGGGGCTCACAAATCAAAAAAAAGAGAGAAATCACCATGAATAAAAATTATAAAAATAAAAAACCTGTAGTTCTTATCACAGGCTATCTTGGCTCTGGAAAGACTACCCTTTTGAATAACCTGCTCCGCCAGGAAAAACGCCGAGTTGCCCTTATTGTAAATGATATGGGAAGCATCAATGTGGATGCTGAAATCTTAAAGAAAAACGGTTCAAACGTTACCGAATGTCCAATGTTTGAATTGCAGAACGGCTGTATCTGCTGTACCCTGCGCGAAGAGTTCATCAGGCAGATTGAAAAAATATCTAATCTTGAAACCGTTGACCTTGTATTTGTTGAAGCTTCGGGTATTTCTGACCCGGGCGCAGTTTCCGCAAGCTTTCTTGCCTACGAGGAAGATAATCCCGACACAAATGTTTATCTAACCTCTGTAGTTACAGTTGTTGATGCCGACCGAATCTACCGCGAGTTCCTGGACGAGCTGAAGCATAAGGCAGACAAAGCAACCGACGAAAATAATCTTACCGCAGAAGAAATTTCTACCCTCATCGTTGATCAGATTGAATTCTGCAATTTTATCGTCCTCAACAAATGCGACCTGCTCGACGAAAAGCAGCTGGCAGAAGTTGAAGCAATCATCCGCGACTTCCAGCCACGCGCCCCGATTTTCCACAGCGTAAACGGAAACATCGATATCGACCAGATTACAACAACAGAGCCTTTCAATTACGAACAGATTGATTCATCTTCCGCAATTCAGAAGGCAATCAACAGCCTTAACGAGCCGAACCGCGCAACTCAGGGCTGCACCGGCGAATACGGAATCTCAAGCTTTGTTTTTGAAGAAAAGCGACCTTTCAACCGCGAACGCTTTATGAATTTTGTAAACAACAATTACCCGAAGGAGCTTATCCGCGCCAAGGGTTACATCTGGTTCAGCGACGCCGATGCCAACGTTCAGCTTTTTGAGCAGGCCGGCCGCAACTCTTCTGTAATGACAGTTGCCTGCTGGATTGACGCTCTGGAAGAAAAACAGAAGCAGGAATATCTGGAATACAATCCGGACGTTAAGGAAGCCTGGGATGACCAGTTCGGCGACCGTGTTAATCAGCTTGTAATCATCGGAAAAGGCTATAACAGGGATGCAATTCAGGCAGAATTAATGAAATGTCTGGATGAGCGGGCGATAGCGTAAAATAACCTGATATAAGGAGATATAAACATGAAATTAAGAAAAATTATTGCGGGAATTATTATTTCTCTTACACTCACCGCATCAACCTTTGCGGCAAAAAAATCAGCTAAAAACGACAAACTCAAGGTCGTAACCACAATCTTCCCTCAGTATGACTGGACCCGGGAAATTATGGGCGACAAGGCTTCTTCAGCCCAGCTTAACCTTCTTGTTGGAAACGGAGTTGACCTTCACTCTTACCAGCCTTCAATTCAGGATATCGCAAAAATCTCTACCGCAGATATCTTCATCTACGTTGGCGGCGAAAGTGACGGCTGGGTAAAGGATGCCCTCAAAAATGCAGCCAATAAAAACATGAAGGTTATTAACCTTATGGAAGTTCTCGGCGATAAGGTTAAGACCGAAGAAATCAAGGAAGGAATGCAGGCAGAAGAGGAAGAAGATCATGACGACCACGATGCCGAAGACCATGATCACGAAGCAGAAGGTCACCACCACCATCATCACGATGATGACGAAGAAGTTGAATACGATGAGCACGTATGGCTTTCTCTCCGCAATGCAAAAATTTTGAGCGCAGAAATTGCAGAAGTCCTCAGCGAAAAAGATCCTGCAAATGCAGCTTCTTACAAGGCAAATTTTGCTTCTTACTCTGCAAAACTCGAAGCTCTTGATAAAGATTACACTTCAGTCGTTGCTTCAGCTTCAAAAAAGACAATACTTTTCGGCGACCGCTTCCCGTTCCGCTATCTTACAGACGATTACGGCCTTGATTACTATGCTGCCTTTGTAGGCTGTTCTGCCGAAACAGAAGCCAGCTTTGAAACCGTGGTATTCCTGTCTAAAAAAGTAGACGAGCTTGGCTTGAATTCTGTCCTCAAAATCGAATCAGGTGACGGAAAAATCGCCAGAACCATCGTTCAGAACACAAAGAATAAAACCGCAAAAGTTCTTACTTTGGATTCAATCCAGTCTACAACTTTAAAACAGGCAAATGCCGGCACTACTTACCTTAAGATTATGGAAGATAACCTTAAGGTTCTGAAAGAGGCCTTGAAGTAAATATCCAAAATCTGTTTCAAGCCCGCAGTATAACCTTATGCTGCGGGTTTTTGCTTGTTATCTTGTAACTCCTTATGAACAAAGAGACTTGCCTTATTTACCTTTATATAAAACACGAAAAGCTTGCAAACCTTTCTTTCGGCACTCATTTGCAACCCATCTTCTTGAATCAGGTTACGATATCCGCACAATCCAGGAGCTACTTGGACACAGTGATGTAAGTACAACCATGATTTACACTCATGTTTTAAACCGTGGAGCCGGTGGAGTTATAAGCCCTCTGAACAGAATATAACAAGTTTATTTGTATCCGCATAAAAATCTATTACTTTTTCATAATTCGTTATATAATCGACAAATAATGTATCTGCCATACCAGCTTATGTTGACACTTTTTGCAGTATAAGACTTTTATGCAGGATACGTAGAAATTTTGTTATACGGACGCCCGCACTGGGGCGCTTGGAGTAAAAAATGAAATCGAAATTAGTTCAATAATCAACACAATAAAGATAAAAAACAATAATTACAAATCAATAAATTTTAAAATATATGAGAATAATCAAATAGAAATTACATTTCTGGATAATAAAACAAAGCCAAGAATAATAAAAACAAATAAAAAATTGGATAAGTTAAAGCTTTTTTTGAAAGAAAAACCTGCAAAATAAGAATATTTCAGAAAGCAAGTCAAGCTTGCTTTATATTATTTATTTTACTTTAGGGCAAAACAAGGTAGCTGTTGTACGCGGCTTTACGCCGCTTGAAATAGCAATCACCGGCACTTTTTTTATTTGACAGTATGTTAGCATATATGCTAACATAGCCTATGTACAGAAAAGTAACATTCTATACAACTGCTGACGGAAAATGTCCTATTGCGGAGTTTATAGATTCTCAACCGGCAAAAGTGGCTCAGAAAATAGCATGGGTTCTTAAGGCTATTCAGGAAATTGAAAAAGTTCCAAAAACATACTTTAAGAAATTATCAGATACCGATTTCTACGAAGTCAGAATTGAGTTGAGTGGAAATATTTATCGATTGCTAGGATTCTTTCACAACGGAAATATTGTAATTCTTACAAATGGTTTCCAAAAAAAGACTCAGAAAACACCGAAATCTGAAATAGAAGTTTGTGAAGCAAGAATGAAGGATTTTTTGAAAAGGAGTAAAGAAAATGGCAAATAAAACATTTGATTTAGATGATTATATTTCTCAACGTAAAGAAAAAGATTCAGAATTTGCAAAAGATTTTGATACAGGTTATGAAGAATTCAAAATCGGTATGATGATAAAAGAAATGCGACTAGAGAGCGGAATGACACAGGAACAGTTGGCAGAAAAACTTGAAACAAAGAAAAGCGTTATTTCACGAATGGAAAATCATTCCGAAGATATCCGATTATCTACCCTTCAAAAAGTTGCATCTGTATTCGGAAAACAACTTAAGGTTGCCATGTTGTAAAAAAAATGTCATAACAAAAGTTCAAAGCCGACACAGGCTCAAGGCCTGTGCGGTTTAACTCATTGTTATGGCGACAGGCCGCTGGCCTGCTTTTTTAGGAGTGAAATGGAATAAATGCTTAAAACAGATTATTCGAATGTTTCAAAAGTGTATGATAAGAACAAATCGCGGACAACTTTTCCGATAGACAAGGATCTTGAAGAATTGCTTTTTCATAAAGAAGAATTTACAGTTTTAGATTTAGCATGCGGAACTGGAAACTGGCTTTATTGTCAGCAAAGCCAATTCAACAGCAAAAAAATAAAATGGATAGGCATGGATGCTTCTGAAGACATGCTTAAATTAGCAAAAGAAAAAAACTTAGATGCCCAGTTCATTCACTCAACGGCAGAAAATCTTAATTTAAATACAAAATGTGATTTGATTGTCTGTAATTTTGCATTTCATCATTTTGAAGATAAAAAAACTGCATTGACAAATATATTTAATACGCTTAACGAAAATGGAATTTTTAAGTATAGAAATGTTGAGCCTGAATACATGAAAGAATGGTGGGTATATAAATACTGCCCTGAAAGTTACTGCGAAGATTTACACAGGTTCTGGCCAAAAGAACTTTTATGTTATGAACTTGGAAAAGCGGGTTTTTCTAAATTCAGCATAAAGCGGGAATATTACGAAACTTATAAAAATATAGAAGAACTTTATGAAAACTATAAGCGTCGTGATACTTCGCAGCTTGCAATGATAAACGAAAACTATTATCAACTAGGCCTAAAACGTATAGAACGTGAAATTCTGGATGGTGTAAAAGAATATAAAGATGTTGTCTCATTCCTGGATATAAAATGTGAAAGAGCCTGACTTGTCCTTGCAAAATTGGAGCTGATGATTATGTAGCAAAGCCTTTTGACGGACTGGAGCTCTGTGCCTCTGAGCTCTTTTATTACCTGGAAGAAAAAAGTGGTTTTGAATTTCCATTTAAAGTCTATGCTTTGTTAACTTTTGTAGACATGATTCTATTAATTCTAATGAATATTCCCTTCCTGCGGTTTCTGAGAAAGCATATTGACCGGCCGGTTCGGAAAATCATTTGGGGATTAAATCATGTTTCGGAAGGAAATTTCAGCGAAAAAATTGATTTTTATGCAAAAAACGAGCTGGATCAGATAGGATCAAAGTTCTTGTACAGATGAAAAAACACGGCGGCCAATTGCGCTTTGTTCAGGGGACGCCGGAAGTGCCGGAAGGTTATACTAAAGCTTTTATAGCGGGGTTTTAGGGGAAAGCGCAGCGTCCCCTAGGTGAAGGGGTAGCGGAAAACGCCGCAGGCGTTTGAAGCGAGGGGAAGGCTTTCCCCTCCCAGAAATTTAAGGTTTAAGAAAGGTTCATATAATTCAATCAAGCCTTTTTATGCGCTTAAATGCTCTTTTTCCGGCTCAAAAAAATCAGCTGATTTGCAGATTCTTCTGTATTTGAGCGTATTGATGATAAAGCGAACGGCTTCATCAGACATTACGGCAAGGAAAACTCCCGTAATTCCCAGCTTTAATCCAAATACAAAAAGGCAGGCCATGGCAACTACAAAGAAGGTGCCGAAAATCTGGGTGAAAAACATCCATCTTGTGTCGCCGCTTCCACGAATTACGTTTCCAACGATAATGTTTCCGGCCTTTGAAAAAAGATTTATCCCGATAAACAAAAGATAAATACCGGAAGTTGCAATAATTCCTTCATCCTTTGTAAAAATCGCAATAATCTGCTGGGGGAACAAAAGCGCCGTAACAACCATGGCAAGAGCTATCAGAATGCAGAGAGAATATGCAGTCCGGGTAATGCCCCTGTAAAGCTTAAGGTCATGCTTTCCAACAGCTTCGCTGGACAGGGTCATCGTGCCGCTTCCCAGGGAACCGATTACAACAACCGCAATAATTTCTACGCCGAATACTATGGTGTAGATTCCGGCTGCCAGTTCGTTGATTGAATTCAGAATCCTGATGATTGCAAGGTTTCCAAGATTCCAGAACAAATCTT
This sequence comes from uncultured Treponema sp., assembly GCA_947165895.1. GTDB lineage: Bacteria > Spirochaetota > Spirochaetia > Treponematales > Treponemataceae > Treponema_D. The sequence continues at coordinate 5,006 of CAMVCB010000015.1, read as the reverse complement.
CAAGGGCTGTGTTTATTCCAAGCTTTGCCGAATGCAGATAGCTTTTGAAGTGCGATTTGAAAATTGCTGCAAAATTTGGTCTTGTGCCAAGCTTGTGGCTTTTGTAAAAGGCAATCAGCGTATAAATGCCGCCCGCATACTCCGCAATTGTTGTTCCGATTGCGGCTCCCTTAATTCCCATTGCCGGGAAGCCAAGCTTTCCAAAAATCAAAACCCAGTCCAGAAAAATGTTCAGAACCGATCGGATAAAGCTGGAAATTGCCAGGTGCTTTGTGTGATTCGACGTCTGGAAAATTACCATAAATGACGCGTAAAATCCCACAAGAATGAAAACCGGCGCATAATAGCGGGAATAATCCTCACACATTGGAAGGAGATTTTCAGAAACTCCCATCAGTCTGTAAACAGGCTTTGAAGCAAAAAACCAGAGGAAGAAAAGTCCAAGGGGAAGAATATTGTTGTACTTTATCAGTGAGCCCGCAAATTCTTCTACCTTTTCTTTCTTATCTGCTCCTACATTCTGACTGATTAAAATTGAAGCTCCGGTTGAAATTGAAAAGCAGACAGCCATTGTAGTCCATACCGGAAAGGAAACATTTCCCAGAACGCTCATGTAAAGAGTGTCGGCGTGGCCTAAAAAAATCCTGTCTATAAGCATCTGAAGCTGATTTATCAGATGGCTTAAAATCATTGGAACTGCGATTATTAATAATCGTTTTAAATAATCCTTGTAATTCTTAAAATTAAACATAAATTCTCCGTTTTTTATGCAGCATGGGACTAAAATTTGTAAGTCAAACCAATTTTTGGAAGTAGTCCGAATTCATAGCTGCCTTTATATTCATTATAAAGAGTTTTTTCTTCGTGAAAGCGGTCTTCCTGGCGGGTAACCCTGTCATTGGACCAGCCTAATCCAGCTATAAAAGCACAGCCGGTATAAAAGCTTAATTTGTTTTTTAGCGTGACAGAATAAATAAGATTTATTCCGCTTGTAAAATTCACAATGCTGCTTTCAATTTTCACGTAAGAACCATCAACATACTTATAATTTTCAAAAGGCTTCGTATCTGTCAGTATGTCAACTCCCAGAAGCCCTGAAAGTACAAAACTCTGACCTTTTTTATCCTTCAGAAAATCATAGCCGATGCCGCCCAGGATAGTAATGTTCAGCTGAACTCTTGAAGAGTCCTTTAAGGAATAACTGTCAAAGAGATATGGTCCCAGAGCTGCCTCAACTGAGTAAACAAGTCCGTTTTCTTTTCTGTAATTGTAAAGCACATCAAGCTCATAACCCATTCCGTGCGCGTCATTTCCATCCGCATGAATCATTTTGAATGGAAGGCCTGCGCCTATTCCAATCTCATTTTCTGCAAAGGAAATTCCGCAGATGCAGAGAAATATAATTGATGTTAATAATTTTTTCATTTTTCTAACCTCTCTTTATTCCCCAGAGCTCGTAGGGATTTGTCTTTAATTCATGTTCGTAAATTGACACCACATCCCAGATGTCAAAAAACATGACCTTGCACGGGCCAATCATAGTTTCTTTTATCAGCCCTTTTTCATAAGCCATCTTCTGGATAGTGTACCAGGCTTTTACCGGCGGATGTCCCGCTTCCATAAACCACTCTTCCGGAGGATAAAGCTTATTAATTTCTTCTCCCGGTGCAAACATCTGATTGATATCTTCAGGAGTGTTTACTTCCATATAGTGCATGGCAGTAAGCTTGTAGATGTCAACGCCAAAAAGCAGGGCCTTTCCGCCGTTATGAATTGCATAATCAAGACCGCCAGTCAAAGCTTTGGCACCATTTTTTCCCCAGCCGGAAGTGCTGATTACGTCAGAACCGGTAAAAGTTCCCGGAAGCATGCGGAAGGTGTCGGCGACAAGGCCCATAGCAGTGCGTTTTTCCTCCCGCGGCAGAACCTTGATTTTTACCGTGATTCCAAGCTTCTTATCTTCATCAGTAAGAGGCAGCTCTTTACTAAGCCGCAGTGCCGGCATAAAAATACTGCCCTCCTCTGTTACAAGTTCCTTAAGAGTATCGATTACAGTCATGGCACCGCCTTCGAGCTCTCCAAAAGAAGAAAGGGATGAATGAACTTCCAGAGTCATGCCGTTTTTTATTCCAAGCTCAATCAGAGCAGATTTTAAATATTCTTTAGTTACCATATTTCCTCCTTCTGCAGCCACCTGACAGACTTTTTCAGCGCTTCAATCGTTTTTGTTTCGAGGACGCATCTTGCGCCACATTCCGCAGCGGTGCGGAGCCGGGCTTTCAAATCAATTTCTCCGTCGCCAAGGGCAAGGTGATTTTTCGGCGGATTTTCCCTTCCGTCATGAATGTGAAAATGCTTCAGCTTATCTTTGTGTGACAAAATGAAGGGTACGTCATTTTCACCGCAGGCCTTTGAATGTCCGATATCCCAGGTAAGGACAAAGGCCGGACTTTCAAGCAGCATTTCTATGGCCTTTTTTTCGTAATCCCTGAAGCCGTCTGTATTTTCAAGGGCGATTTTTATATCCGCACCGTCAATCCATTTTTCACAGAGATTTTTGAAATCTGTAAAATATTTAATATAGATTTCAAAATCGCGGTCATAGAGCTGAACCTTACGGTCAGGCAGTGTTACAAAAATTCCATGATGCATGTGCATGTTGATTGTCAGTGCCTGAGATTTATCTCCATATTTATCACGCAGAAATAAAAGCTTTTTTGCGACCTCAATTGTGCGCCGGGTTGTTTCAAGATAGGCCTGACGCACTAGGGGATTAAAATTCGCAATATTCAAAGCTTCATCCAGGTGGATTGTGTAATAAAGCTCAGCCCAGTCAGCCGCCCGGATAAAATGCTCTGTATTTTCCAGAGAATCAATCTGATACTCGGGAAAATTCATATTCAGTTCAATAAAATTAAGCCCCAGCTCAAGGCAAAGGGCAATGTTTTCTTCAAGACTTTTATTTTCGATTAAAGTCGGCATTCCAAACTGCATTTTTCTCTCCAATGTAAGGGCGCCAGTCAGAGCGCCCGTTGTTCTTTTCCATCACTTTTCCACCGGCTAGCCGCCAATCATCACTCCAATATTTCCATGAACCAGCACTCTGATGATTCCGCAAATCACAAGGTGGAAAGGATAGTATATATAGAAGAAATATTTCATTCCCTTAAAGGACCCCCTCTGGCCGTTGTAATTTTTCAAAAGAGGGATTGTAAGCGCCACCCCCATCTGAATAATTCCGTAAATCGGATTGATAAAAATCACATAAACAGTGGAATAAACTCCAATCCACAAAAGCATCATAGCCATCTGCTTCTTGAAATTGTCCCTTTGCTGCCCCATGTAAATAACTACAAGGAAGGCTGGACTTGACCAGTCAGACGGAAAGGCCAGAGCCGCCAGCAGAAATACCAGCAGGGTCTTCTGCCACTGTTTAAGCTCTTCTGAATTCACTACAACCAGACCCAGGACTCCAAGAAAGAGGGGCCAGATTACGCTTGTCTGATTAAAGCAGCTGGTTTTAAAAGGAATGAAAGGAATTCCAAAGGCAAAATTGTAGGCAAAATGCCCGATTACCGCAAAAATAAAAAGACGAAGAAGATACTTTTTTACATTGCGGGTATAGTGATAGCCTTCCGAAACCATAAACCAGAAAATCGGTGCCGCAAGTCTTCCAAGAATGTGCAGGGCAATAATCCACCAGTCTGTGGGATAATTTGGATAAAGCACGCTTATCACATGATCCAGTGTCATTGAAAGAATTGCGATTAATTTCAGCTTATTTCCGGTTAAACCTTTTTCCATTTTTTCCTCATCTTTAATCATAGCTCAAGCATATCTTAAAGATAATTTATATTAAATATTTTTCAGACAAGATGCAGATTTCTGCCGATGAAATGCAGAGTAATTCCCATAATCCGCCTTATTTCTCCAGCAGATTACTCCAATAATTCCTAGATATAAAACTGAAAGTATTATATAGAAGAAAATATCAACCTTCAGAAAACAGTAAAGAAAGTTGAAGCTAAAATGAACCGCGATTCCATAAATCAGATTGTCGTGCTTTTTCATAAAGAAATTCATGATGAAGCAGAGGCCGGTCATTACAATCACGTTTGAAATCACATAAGGTATCATCTGCCAGCCGAAAAAATCTGAATCCACAAACCACAGGATTGTGTGCCAGAAAGCCCAGATAAGACCTTGAATTACCGAAGCTTTGAAAAATCCGTAGCGGATGTTAAGGCGGGGGCGAACAAATCCACGCCAGCCCGACTCTTCTCCCGTAGGACCTGTTGTGATAGAAAAGAGGAATGAAGCCCATAAGGGATATGAGCCAAGGCTCCAGTAAGAAGAAAAAGCCCTTCCTTCTATCAGCGAAAGAATAAAAACTGAAAGAAGGGTGGCAGAAAGGGTAAGCAGGCAGGCTGCGGCAAGGGAAAAGGAGGTAAATCCCCCGCCGAAAGCCTTCCTGTAAAATTCCCGGATGCTTTTGCCCGGCACAAAATATTTGAATCCTGCAAGCAGGACAATTGTGGGAGACCAGGCGCAGACATTCGAAAGAATCCTCATAACGACAGGCGGACAATGAAAAAGCATGCTGGCACTTCCGCACAGGCCCAAAACCATAAACCAGAAAACAAGATATGCCGCAATGACATAATTCCGCAAAACTTTCATAATTTTATCCTCCATCTTACGAGTGACTAAAGCATACTTCAAAGAGGATTTATATTAAATGACTTTCCGACAAGATGCAGGTTTCCGCCGATGAAATGCATACAGCTTTAATTGATATGCTATTTATGCTCGCTGATAACTTTTTCCATCCATATCATGGCATACCAGCGGTCAAACTTTTTGCCGCAATTACGGAAGGTTCCAACTGTCTTAAAACCCAGATGCTCGTGGAATTTCTGGCTGTTGAAATTAAGGTATTCATCTTCCTTTTCATTCGGAACGCCGATACAGGCATAAAGATTGATAATCCCCTGCTTTTTAAGCTC
>CAMVCB010000014.1 GCA_947165895.1 uncultured Treponema sp. | reverse complement strand
AACTTTACTCATATTTCTAACCTCCAAAAGTGTCCAACTTTTGGGGTTCAGTTCACCTTCCACCGTTCCGCTTTCGCTCCAGCCTCCGCACTCAGTCACTTCGTTCCTTCCCTTGCGGTGGCCGCCTCCGGCGCGGTTCCACGCTCCCGCCCAGTGCATACTACCAGCTGCCAACAGCCTGTCCCTCTATAAAACAGAAAAATCGTTAGATTTTTCCAATCCGTGTGGCAACGTCCGGGGGATAAATTCCTAAAAGAGGGCACGGAGCACACGGAGAGTTAAAATTAAAAAAAAATCAAAATTTTTTTCAGAAAATTGCCGGAATTTGCAAAAAAAATCCATATTAAGGTATGGAGGATTTTACATGGAAAAAATAAAAAGTATTGAAAAACGTCCGCTCACCCCGGAAGAAAAATGGGAGCGGGCTACAATTGCAAACAACTTTATCTTTTATAAAGTGATGCGGCATAATCCTGATGTTTGTAAGGAACTTTTGGAAATTCTTTTGGAAATCGAAATTGACCGCATCGAAATGCGCGGGGAAGAAGTAATTGAAACAGATTTTGGCAGTAAAGGAATCCGGCTGGATATTTATGCTAAAAATGAAAAAGACGCTTATAATATAGAGCTTCAGGCGACGGATACAAAAGAACTGCCTGAGCGTGCCCGTTATTATCAGGGTACGATTGATGTGGATTGTTTGAAATCAGGGCAGACTTATAAGGAATTGAAAAACTCATACGTAATCTTTATCTGTATTCCCGACATTTTTGAAAAAGGGCTTCCCTGCTATCATTTTGAAAATATCTGCCTGGAAACTCCGAAGCTTCGCCTTAATGACCGGGCTTATAAAATCTTTTACATTGCGGATAACTATGATAAAATACTGAATGAAAAGCAGAAAGAATTTCTGAAGCTGGTTGCCGGTCAGAAAGCGGGGGATAACTTTTCTAAGAAAGTTGCCCGGCTGGCAGAGGACGCAAAACATAATACGCAATGGAAGAAACAGTATATGGAATGGGAAAGACAGAGAGCATATGATTTCGAAAGCGGTAAAGAAGCTGGAATTGCTATAGGCAAGGAAGCCGGAATTGCTTTAGGCAAAGAAGCTGGTGCTGAGCAGAAAGCTGTTGAAGATGCCAGAAGTTTTTATGCTAACGGAGCCTCAATAGAGCTGATTGCAAAATCTCTGAACATGACGCCAGAGCAAGTAAAGAAAATCGTAAAAGATCTTGTACCGGTTGTGTAGTGGGAGATAACTTTTTTAGGAATTGTCACACGGATTGTGGATTCCTATGGAATCCCAATTCCTAACGGAATCTCTATTCCTGCAGAATACCATTTTGTTGAAAAATTGCTAAGCTAAAAACAGAAATGACGTTAGTCATTTCCCAATGCCACGCACCTGCTTGCATTGGTGTGTGACAGCCTCCAGGAGGATAAATTCCTCACAGAGGGCACGGAGCACACGGAGGGAAGGGGAACTTCCCCTTTTGTTTTTATCAGGTATCCATTTCTCCAAGGTCAAGTTCTGGTTTGCCATCTGCATTCAGCTTCCATGAAGCATACGGCAGTGAGCTTGTGCTGTTTGTTGTTGCCCAGTTATTAAGACTTTCTACAACGCTACCTGCTTCACTAAGCTCGAAAGATTTTCTGCTTTTTATTTTGGGCGTGCCGGCACAAGCTTCGCTTGCACCATCGGCTGTTCCGTGGCTCGGTAACCCTCGGCGTCCTCGCTCATGGCGTTTGCTTTGCAAACTTATTCGCTGTGGTCGCTGGCTTCGCCACCACTCCATAGCCTCACGCAGGTAAAAAGCCACACGGATTTAAGCTGATTTACACAGATAAAATGATAAAAAAGGATTGTCACACGGATTCGATTTTGCTAACGCAAAATCATTTTTTTAAGTAATTCTAATATCAAAACAGAAATGACGTTAGTCATTTCCCACTGCCACGCACCTGCTTGCATTGGTGTGTGGCAGTCACTTATGAGGATAAATTCCTCACAGAGGGCACAGAGTACACAGAGTACACAGAGTACACAGAGTGGATATTTTTACTTGAAAAAAATCAAAATTTTTCCTCAAAAATTGCCGGAATTTGCAAAAAAAATCCATATTAAGGTATGGAGGATTTTGTATGAGCGATACAATAATAAATAAAGAGCGGCCGCTCACGCCGGAAGAAAAATGGGAGCGGGCTACAATTGCAAACAACTTTATCTTTTATAAAGTGATGCGGCATAACCCTGATGTCTGCAAGGAGCTGCTTGAAATACTGCTGGAAATCGAAATTGACCGCATCGAAATGCGGGGAGAAGAAGTTATTGAAACGGACTTTGGCAGCAAGGGAATCCGGCTGGATATATATGCCAAAAATGAAAGCGACGCTTACAACATCGAGCTTCAGGCGACGGATACAAAGGAATTACCGGAACGCGCCCGTTACTATCAGGGCACGATTGATGTGGATTGCCTGAAGTCGGGACAGACATACAGAGAATTGAAAAATTCATACGTTATCTTTATATGCATTCCAGATATTTTCCAGAAAGGGCTACCATGTTATCATTTTGAAAATATCTGTCAGGAAAATAAGGCACTTTACCTGAATGACCGGGCTTATAAAATCTTTTACATTGCGGATAACTATGATAAAATACTGAATGAAAAGCAGAAGGAATTTCTAAAGCTGGTTGCCGGTCAGAAAGCGGGGGATAACTTTTCCAAGAAAGTCGCCAGGCTGGCAGAGGACGCAAAGCATAACACGCAATGGAAGAAGCAGTATATGGAATGGGAAAGACAGAGAGCATATGATTTCGAAAGCGGTAAGGAAGCTGGAATTGCAATCGGCAAGGAAGCCGGAATTGCAATCGGCAAAGAAGCCGGTATTTCTCTTGGTGCTGAGCAGAAAGCTGTTGAAGCTGCCGTAATGCTGGTTCATGATTATAATGCTTCCCCAGAACTCGCAGCACAAAAAATGAAAGCCCCTCTAGCACTGGTGCTTGAAGCACTGGAAAAGTAAAATATGTATGAAGATTGCCACACGGATTGGAAATGACTAACGTCATTTCTTTTGTTTTGTAAAGCTGGTTGCCGGTCAGAAAGCAGGGGATAACTTTTCCAAGAAAGTTGCCCGGCTGGCAGAAGACGCAAAGCATAACACTCAATGGAAGAGGCAGTATATGGAATGGGAAAGACAGAGAGCATATGATTTCGAAAGCGGCAAGGAAGCTGGAATTGCAATCGGCAAAGAAGCTGGTGCTGAGCAGAAAGCTGTTGAAGCTGCCCGAAGTTTTTATGCTAACGGAGCCTCAATAGAGCTGATTGCAAAATCTCTGAACATGACACCTGAGCAGATAAAGGAAATCGTAAAAGATCTTGTGCCGATGGTGTAGTGGGGGATAACTTTTTAAGGAATTGTCACACGGATTCGATTTTGCTAACGCAAAATCATTTTGTTGAAAAATTGCTAAGCCAAAAACAGAAATGACGTTAGTCATTTCGAATCCGGGTGACAGCCTCCGGGAGGTGATCAAGAATAAATTCCTCACAGAGGGCACGGAGCACACGGAGGGGAGTGGAACTTCCCCTTATGTTGTTACCAGGTATCCATTTCGCCAAGGTCAAGCTCTGGCTTGCCATCTGTATTCAGCTTCCATGAGGCATACGGCAGTGAGCTTGTGCTGTTTGTTGTTGCCCAGGTATTAAGGCTTTCTACAATGCTGCCTGCTTCACTAAGCTCGAAAGATTTACTGCTTTTTTTTTGGGGCGTGTAGAACAAGCTTCGCTTGTTCTGACGGCTGTTCCGTGGCTCGGTAACCCTCGGCGTCCTCGCTCATTTCATTCGCTGTGGTCGCTGGCTTCGCCACCACTCCATAGCCTCACGCAGGCAAAAAGCCACACGGATTTAAGCTGATTTACACAGATAAAATGATAAAAAAGGATTGTCACACGGATTCGATTTTGCTAACGCAAAATCATTTTTTATTTAAATTTAATACCTCCCAAAAAAGAAATGACGTTAGTCATTTCCCAATGCCACGCACCTGCTTGCATTGGTGTGTGACAGCCTTCGGTAAGATAAATTCCTCACAGAGGGTACTGAGTACACGGAGTGGGGAGGAAAATTATTCTTTCACAAAGGTACTAGAGCCGTTTTCTTTCAAAATTTCGGCAGTAAGTGTGACACTTTCATTACTATTTTTCTTTTTCCAGCCTTCAATATTTCCTGTAACAGTTGTTAAGTGACTGCAGCCTTGGAAGCACCAGACAATCTTTGTCAGACTGTTTGGTATATTTAACGAAGTAAGATTTTCGCATTCTTCAAATGTATGGCTTAATTCTGTTATTCCTTCCGGTAGAGTTATACTTGTAAGTTGGTTGCAGTCACTGAAAGCATATTCACCCATTTTGTCCATATTTGAAGGGAATGTGATTTCGGTAATTCTAGTTCCAGAAAAAGCTTCATTTCCAATTTCACGCACACCGTCTGTAATGGTCACCTTTGTAATTTTAGTATATCTATAGAATGCTCCACTTCCTATTCTTGAAACTTTGCTTCCGTCAATAGTAATTTCGCCTTCAATCAATTTATCTTCGCCATTTTCTTTTACAATAAGCTTTTCATCGTCTGTCCAGGCATATGTGAAAGGTGAACATTCCATTTCAATTCCAAGCCATTGCTCAAAGGTACCTGAATAATATACATAAAATTTTGAATGCATGCCTGAGCAAGAAAAATTAAAATTACCAATGCTTTTTAATGAAGATGGTAAATAAATTGTTTCAAGGTTTTGTGTGCTACTAAAAGCATATGTTCCAATTGTTTCACATCCTTGTGGTAGTTTTACAGATGTTATGTTACTGCAGTTTTTGAAAGCATTAGCAGGAATTTCTGTAAATGTAGCATCTGAAAAATCCAGTTCAACAAGAACATCCGAATTATTGGTTTTAAGAGTGTTAAGGGCATCTTTTAAGCTTGTAAAATCATCTGCTGTTATTGTACCTTCAATGTTTACACTTCCGCTTGTTGTCATGCTGCTTAATGTTGAGGTTACGCTCGAAATGTTATTGTCTGCTGCCCCATAATTCACTACCGTCCAGCCTTCAGGAATGCCGCTTTCACCTGTAGACCAGCCAAGTATGCCGGCTGAGTTTATAAATGTACCGGTAGAGGCAACGCCGGAAAGCCACTGATATGTACAATATTCGGCACTTATGTCTGTTGCAAGACATGTTACTCTGTTAAGGTTTGTACAGTCTCTGAACATTGATTGATAACAACAATATTCCAGTTTTGTTGCTGGCAATTCAGGTGCTGTTGTAAGACTTGTACAAGCATAAAACATAGACTCATAGCAGAAATCAACCAGCGTTGTAGCAGGCAATGCTGGAGCTGCTGTAAGGCTTGTACAGCCAAAGAACATTGATTGATAACAATTACTTGCCAGCGTTGTTGCAGAAAGCACTGGTGCAGCAGTAAGGCTTGTACAGCCAGAGAACATTGAATTATAACAATAACTATCCAGCGTTGTTGCAGGTAGTGCCGGTGCTGAAGAAAGACCTGTACAGTCTTTGAACATTGATTGATAACATGAATTTGCAAGTGTTGTAGCAGGCAATGCCGGTGCTGTAGCAAGACTTGTACAACCATAGAACATGAATTTATAACAATAAGATTCCAGTTTTGTCGCAGGCAGTGCTGGTGCACTTGTAAGACTTGTACAGCCTTGGAACATTGCTTGATAACAATTAACTGCAAGAGTTGTAGCTGGTAGTGCTGGTGCTTCTTCAAGTTTTGTACATCCCAGGAACATATTTGTATAACAAGTATATGTCAATGTCATTGCAGGCAGTGCTGGAGCTGTTGTAAGGTTTGTACAGCCAGAGAACATTGATTGATAACAATTACTTGCCAGCGTTGTTGCAGAAAGCACTGGTGCAGCAGTAAGGCTTGTACAGCCAGAGAACATTGAATTATAACAATAATTATCCAGCGTTGTTGCAGGTAGTGCCGGTGCACTTGTAAGGCCTGAACAGCCCTCGAACATTGAGCGATAACATTCACTTTTCAGACTTGTCGCAGGCAGAGTCGTTGGTGGGGTGATAAGGTTTGGACAACTATTAAACATATAAGAATAGCAGCCGGTTTTCAAATTTGTTGCAGGTAGTTCTGGTGCTGTTGTAATGCTATTACAGTAGCGGAACATATAGCGGTAACAATAGTCAGCCAGTTCTGTTGCAGGAAGTTTCGGAGCACTTGTAAGTTTTGTACAGCTATTGAACATAAAGCTATAGCAGTTTTTAGTAAGTTTTGTTGCCGGTAGCAGCAGCGCCTGTCCTTCTTTGTTAAGGATATTTGTGACATTTGTAGTTCTCTTTTTAAAAAGATATGCAAAAGTATATTCTGCTGTCAGCTCTGTTTCGTTTTCAAAACCTGAGCTTTTTATAAGGCTCATTATGTTTCCATATACATAACAGTCCTTTGAGCATTCTATATAACTGCTTGTATCTTCATCATTTGAGCCATAACCTGCATTATCACCATAGAACTGGACTTTATCGCCGACGGCATCGAGGGTAACTGTAGCGCTTTCTCCGCTTGTAATTGTCTGAGCTGTTCCGCCGTTTACTTTGTAAGTTACAGGGCCGGTCGCCTTGTTGCTGAAGGTTACGACAGCTCCTGCTTGTTTGGCTTCAAGTGTTAATGGAGTTGCCGCAAGCGGATTAATAGCTGTATCTCCGTCTATACAGTGAATTACGCTTGCCGGAACATCTTTGTACCAGCCGCTTCCCTGTTTTACGCCGGCCCAATCCGAGATAGTTCCTTCATAGTAAATATCTGCAAGTGAAGTACAGCCTGCAAAGGCACCTGTGTCAATTCCGTGAATATGACTTCCGCTGGAAGCGCCTGTAATATCCTTTGGCAGGGTGATTGATGTAAGGGAAGTGCAGCCTTTAAATGCATCCTTTCCAATATACTGGGTGCTTTCGCTCATGCTGATGCTTTCAAGAGAATTACATCCGTTAAAGAGGTCATGAATTACGTATTTCATCCATGATGGCAGCCTGATTGATTTAAGAGCACTACAATCCTTAAAGTACTGACCGTCATTGTAAGTGGTAATTTCACTTGAGGCACTTGTTCCTGCGGCGTCAAGATTTATATAAACTCCTGCAGGCAGGGCTTTTATTGCCTTTGCAACCTGTGCAAGGCCTTCGTTTTCTCCAGAAGCTACGCCGCCTTCAACCTTTACATCGTATATACCGGCGCCTGCAAGACTTGAAATCCAGACGGCGGCATTTTCTGCGGCATAAGAAACGTCATAGTCAAAAGAAGCGTCATGGGCAATTCCAAGATAATCTGCCCTTACTTTTAATGTATATTTATCCTGTAATGTGATGGCAGGAATAGTTAAAATTTTGCTTTCAGTATCATATGAAGGGGCTGTTTCAGTATCAATTCCGCCGTTTAAAAGCTGAACTGTCCATGTTATGTCAGAAGCTGGGATAGTCTGAACTTCGTCACCAAGCTTGACTTCTGCACTCAGTTTGAATTTACCTGCCTGACCCGGGTAGAAGCCTCTTGCGGCTGTGTCAGAAGCATTTTGCAGGAAGTTAAAGTTAAATTTATAATCACTTGCAAGAGCAACGTTTCCGCCTGCGTTAATAAGCCATTTTGCATAGAGTGTCTGGTCAGAAAGATTATCACTAACCTTGATTTTCTGGGTATAGTCAGAGTCTGTCGGATTGGTATCTGCCGGTGCGGGATTTCCCGAGGCATCATAAAGGGGAACTAAAGCGGCATATTTATCAATAGTTCCATCAGAATTAATTGCACTGGTGTACCAGCCGGAAAAGGTCATGTTACTGTTTGAAAGGCGGGGCAGGGTAATATAGCCTTCTGAACCTGCACTTTCTGTGTATTTTCGGCTGAATTTTAAAATCATTTTTTCGCCGGCCGCAATGCTGTCAGCAGCAGAATCAAATCCTTCGTAATCAATTGAATAAACTTCGTTCAGATTGAAATTATCAACTACAGCCTTTGTTGTAACTCCTCTTTTAATACGGAAAATGCTTTTGTAAATATTGAGAATTTCAGATTCTGCACTGCTTGAATCAACATTTTTTGCCCGGAATTGAATTTCAATTGTATGGCTGCCTTCTGTAAAATCGCTTTTTATATTGCATTTGCCGGCTTCCTGGCTGAAAGAAGTCAGTGCATCATCATCAACAAGAACAGCAGCTTCGTATTCCAGGCCACTTCTTCCTGTAAAATTGATGGTAAAATCAAGTTCTCCGCTTGTGTTTACTGGTTCCAGTGTAAAGGAAAGGGGATTTTCCTGTCCGCTTTCAATAGTTTTTGTAACTGCTCCGCTTGTAAATTCTTTTCCGCTCACCTTTGCAGTCAGGGTAAAGCTCCATTCTCCGGTCTGAATTACAATCTGCCTGCTTTCCATCTGCTCAAGACTTTCTGCGCTTGCAAGGACTTTTTCTTCTGTGCCTGTAAGTCTGCCTTTTAAAACAAGGTCAGAAATTTCTATTGTAGGAATGAGGGTTCTTGTACTTTTTTCCTGATTTGTTACATTTACGCTGATCCAGGCCATTCCGTCTCCAGCCGGCGGCAGGAATGAGGATGAATCGCCTGAATCATCAAGAAGGTTTGAGCAGGAAAGTGTAAGGGCCGCTAATGCAAGGGCAAAAATTGTCTTAATAATCTTCATCTGCTTCCTCCTATTCAACCTTAACCTGGGCATGATATGAATACTTGACGCTGTCTTTTTCGGCAATCAGATAAAGGTCGTAAACACCATTAACAAGTCCACTTGTATCCTTTGTAAATGAAGTTTCACTTCCCGCAATGGCAGCCGGATTACTTTCATCAAGGTTTTCCCAATACCATTTGCAGCTGCATCCTTCTGTTGTTACTGTGAAGGTTACTTCATTTCCGCTTGTGGTCCTTGTAACTTCAATATCTTCTTCCTGTTCAATAAGGGTAATAGTGATATTTCGTTTTATCATCAGTAATCCGCTTTCTGATACAATCCATTCATCTGTATCAGGCTTAACTTTAATCTTACCGCAGTTAGCAGAAAGATATTCGTTATCTGTAAGAACTGGAAGTCTGCTTGAATATTCTGCCGGAGTAATTGTTGCAGCTGTTTCCTGTGTAAGATTTCCCGTAATCGTAAGCTTTCCGCTTCCTTCAAGAATTGCTTCTGTAATCCGGGCATTCGATTCAAGAGAAAGGGTAGAGCCGTCCTTTATGATTGCTTTTGTGACTGTGGAATCATCAGAAAGTGTAATATTGCTTGTGCTTTCTGTACTGATTTCTTCTATATTAATACCAGTAAATTTAACTGGAATCGGACTTGTAAGGGCAAATTTTCCAATCTTATCATTTACAGCCGATGCTGCTCCCTGAATCAAAAGTCCTGAAGCAAGAATTGTATCTGTGTTTTCCTCGCCTTCAATGCGGCCCGAAATCATCAGTGTATATTCAACTCCGCTGTCATTTCGTTTGTTGATGTCGGCAATTGCCTTTGAAATGCTTGCATAAGGAAGGTCTTCGGTTCCGTCTGCCTCTTCATCATCATCGCTTCCATTTTCTCCTATGAAGATGCAGGAATCAACTACGCGGATATAGCATTTTGTAACTGAAGATTTTTCATAGCTTGTCTTTGTTGCATAGCTTTCAAGGTACCAGGTTCCGACCTCAAGATTAAGCTCCTGACTGCCGCTAAAGCTTCCGCTTTTTGTAAGCTTTGCAACCTTTGGAGTTCCGTTAAAGAGCTTGTAGGTAACTTCAAGACCTGCCGGGTCCAGAGTGTTTCCGGCGTTGTCGGCTGTCGGCGCTGTAATTTTTACTGTTGTATAGTCTTTTCCGCTCAAAAGTGGAAGAGATTTTGGCATATATTCTTTTGTTTCGCTGTTATAGCTTGATTCAATTGATTTATTTGCCGTACTTGTAACAAGAGGTGAATTAAGCTTGGTGATTTTTGTGCTGGCAAGGGTTTCGGCTTTTAATCCTGCTGCATCCGAAAGGGTGATCGTATATTCCTTGTCTCCGTTTTCAAAAGGGTCTCCTGTTGTGTAGTAAACAGAGCGGTCTGTGTAGGTAAAGCTTTTTCCGCTTAGAATTGCGTAAGTTTTTTCTTCTGTGGCAAAGGCGGAATCCGAAATTACAAAATTTCCGTCGCTGCTTATAGAAAGGGGGTATGATTTTCCGTTTATTGTGATTGTATTCAAATCCTTGTGGCGCAGGGCAAGCTCTGCCTGGGAGGGCATGTCAAAGGCAACTACGAAGGTTGTGTTTGAATCATTCATGATTGTAGGGTTGTTGACCTGGGGCGGAATTGAATTAGAGTAAAGGCTGAAGGTGTAGTCGGCAAAGCTTCGTCCGCTCATCGGTTCAAGCAGGCTGATGGTCGGCGAAATGTTATGTCCTTCATCACAGTCTGCAAGGAAGCTCTGAGGCAGCTTGAGTTCAATTGTTGCCTTGTCCTTCTGGCTTATCTGTACAAGGCTTGTATCAATGTTTTCAAGTGAAGAAAATTTTACAGATGTTGAAAGCTCGTACTGGCGGGGATTTCGCATGTAAAACTGAACGGTACATTCATTATCTGAATTGATGCAGAGGCGGGCAGAAAGGTCATTATAGCTTTCTACAGAGAGTTTGTGCTCCTCGATTGCCGCTGTATTTGTGTAGGTATCAAAAAATTCTTTTACCGGTTCGTTAAATTGTGGTTCAAAAAGAGTTTCAAAATCACAGGAAGCAAACATAATAAGCGAAAGAAAAATAAATGACTTTGTGAATATCCTTTTCATCCTCATTACCTCCTAGAACTGCCAGCCTATTCCTGCGTATGGAAGAACTTCTCCCATCGGCATATCCTTATTCTGAGTAAAGACGTAATCGCATCCAAGCTCACCAAAAAGACGTTTTGTCGGATAAAATATAAATGAAGCTCCTATATCATAGGAAAGACTTAATGTATTCAGCTGTTTAGATACAATATCATGCGGGAAGTGGAATTTTACATTATGGAAGTAAGTAACTCCGGCTCCTCCGTGTCCTTCGATGAACCAGTTTATAGGCATCCCAAAGAACTTGGTACATTTCCACTGGAAAATACCAATGACGTGACCGTTCATGATGTTTCCGTCAATGTCGTAGCCTTCATGCTCGCTTTTAAAGTAAGAATAATTTCCCCTGATTCCAAGACCAATATAGAACCTGTTGTGCTTGATTGGAATTAAGGAAATCTTAAACTGTCCGCTCAAAGGGAACATTGTATTTCCAAGATAATTTTCGATTGTATCATCATGAGCGACGAAGCCGCAGGTGTAGCCCGCTTCAATGTCAAAGTCCATCCATTTGCGGAATTTTACGGCGAATTCACTTGAAGCGTTGTTTTCTGAATGAAGTCCGCTGGCATCCTTTGCAACAAGGTGATATTTTCCTACGTCCAGCTTTTTCATATCAAACTGTAGTGTCAGCTTTCTGTTGCTGTCATCATGATGGATAATGCTTTCCGGCTCAATTTTACCCTTACTGCCTTCAAGATAGTATTCGGTTGCCTGAATATCTGGAACGGGCTGTCTTGTTTCCGGCAGATTAAAAAGGTTTCGGCCTTCAACTTCAACTACGCCGTTATTGTCCAGGTCATCAAGATAGATTGTAGAGCGCATGTAAAGAGGGTAGGTGACGTTGCGTACCTCAGGCTGGTAAGCCTGCCTTACAAGAAATTCATCCTGCGAAGTAAGCGAAGATTCAAGAATACCAAGGATGTTGTAAACTTTTATTGTTGAGCGGTATTTTCCCGGAGGAAGGGTAGGTTCAATATAAATAATACAGTTCTGGGTTTCTTCGTCGTTAGTTTCGTGCTCATAATATTTCATCCAGCCGTTATGAAGAATGCTGTACTGCTCAATCGTAATTTCGTATTTTAAAACGTCACCTGCGCTGTCCCAGCTGAAAGGCTGGCGGATCTGGTTTGCCTCAGATGTTGCGTCCTGGGCATTTTCGGTGGTTGGAAGAGGAAGGTCAATAATCTGAACCTTCTTTTTCTTTTTTGCCCAAAGGCTTGTGCCAAGAGTCAATAGAATTAATGAGGCGCAGAGAACTTTTTTAATCATCTTACTGTCCATAAAGTTCTCCATTTTTGCGTCTCTTACCGCCGTTTGTATTCAAATTGAAGTTAATTTCAAAGCTGCCTTCTGCCGGCTGGCCGTCATGAAGAACTTCATTTGTATTATCATTCAAAATTACGGCCCTCAGCTTCCAGTTGAATTTTCCTTTAGAAAGCTTTGAAAGCTCTGTAAAGCGGAAGGATGTTATGTCTTTTCCTTCAAGAATTTCTCTATGGAGGAGTTTTCCTTTTTTATCGGTGATTTCAAGAATATAGGCTTCTGCACGCTTTACCGGAGTCCAGCTGAAGTCAATGAATTGTGACTGGCGCAGGTAAGGAGCGTCAAAATAGGTGCCTTCTGTTGCGGCTTTTTCCGGTACAGGGAAAGGAGGCAGTTCTTCTACAGTAAAGCGGTGAGGCAGTCCTGCAGAAATATCAAGTTCATCTTCTGTTTTTGCGTTTACAGTCCATTCATAAACACCCGAAGAAAGCTTTCCAAGCTGCTGTTCTGTCGTTTTCTGAACAAAAAGCTTTTCTCCGGCTTCAATTCCGCTCACTTTTTTCAATACAAGCTCTGCGTAACTGAAGGCTTCCGGCGATTTCCAGGTAAGAAGAGGCGGATGGTCAATTGCTTCCCATCCTCCAAAAACCTTATTGTTTTCAGGCGAAGTAAGCACTACCGGACGAATTTTTCTTAAACGGAAGTCTGTCTGTCCGACTTTACCGCTTCGTCGTGATGCAAGCTCTGTTTCATAAGTGTAGGCTCGGATTTCCCATCTGTAATTGCCTTCCTCATAATCATCCATAGAAAGTGAATATGAAGGCTCGGTAATGAAGTTCTGGTCAAATAACGGGCTGTCGTTTCCGCTCTTGTAAATTGTAAGGCGGTAGTATTCAGCATCGTCAACCGGCTGCCACTGGAAGGCGTATTCCTGGTAAGGGCGGACTACTGCCCTTTTCTGAGGGCTAGGGTCGAGAGGCAGAGGAGCTTCCAGTTCCGGCACAACTGTAATTTTTTTTGCCGGTGAAGTGCGGTAGAAGCTTCCGTTTTCGGCCTTTAATCTCCACCAGTAAGTTCCTTCTTCAAGCTCTACGCCGGCGTAGGCTGCGTTTGCAGTTTTTGCCTCAAATGCAATGTCGGTAAAGTCTTTGTTTCGAGAGAATTCAATTGACTGGGCAAAGGTAAGGTTTGTTTTCCATGTAAATCTTGTGTCAGAAACAAGGGGATTCCAGATTGTGTAGCCGTCAGGAGGGAAGATAGTTCTCTGAACGATGTTTCCGCTGAGGGCAAAGAAGGATCTTACCTCTGATTTTTCAGATTCGTTTCCTTCCGCATCAATCTGACTTACTGTCCAGAAGTATTCTGCGTCCTTTAACTGTGCGGCTTCTGATTTAGTAAGGGTGATGAAGTTTTCGCTTGTAGTTCTGCTTATTACAGGCGAAGACATGTTTACATTCTGAGAAAGTGTAACTTTATACTGTACGGCCTCTGCTTCCGGCTTCCATGAAATGTTGATTCTTCCTGCCGATTTATCCAGAAAGTCGCCGTTTGCAGGCATAAGGGCTTGGGGCCGGGTAAGCTCGCCTCGTTTTTCAATTCTGAAAGATTTTACTTCCGACGGATTTGCAAGACCTGTGCGGTTTACAACATAGAATGGAGTAACCTGCCACCAGTATCTTCCCTCTTCCAGAGTGGAAATGATGATTGAGCTTGCCGATGTTCTCTGCTGCAAAATTGGATTTGCCATGTCAGGGCTGCGTGAAATTGCAAAGTTATAGGCGGTTGCGGAATCAGCTTCAGTCCAGATAAAGCGCAGGGAAGGAGTTTTCTTTCTGTATTGATAGGTGTAATCCTGTGCCGGTACCAGCTGATTAGGAGTCAGCGACTGAATTACCTGAATACGGCCTGTCTGGGCTGTAACGCCTTCTTCCCCGGCATCAAGGCGCCAGTAATAAGTGCCTTTTTCCAGGTTCATGGAAAGGTGATTCAGTCCCTGTGCAGTTACTTCCTTTACGCCCCGGGTAAAGTTTCTGTCATTTGCAACTGTAAGCTTTATATTCTGAGTCTTACTTTCGTCACCAAAGCTATCCCAGGCAAAATCAACGGCTTTAGCGTCTGCCGTATAGTAAAGGTATTTCTGATTTGCCTGAGGCTCTTTTACAATAAAACCGCTTCGAACAGCAATAGCATTTCCGTCTTCCCCTGTAACAAGGGTGCCGTCTGCATTTGTGGCCAGAACAAGGGCTTTGTCGGTGGTGATTTCTGTTCCGTCTTCAAGCTGAGCCTGACCCTTCTGAACGCTTAAGTTTACACTCTGGCTTTCGGCTGTTTTTGCCGCAGAAAGGATTGTTCCAGCCTTTACTTCTACGTTTACACTGGCGGTTGTAAGGGTAAGTCCTGCACCTTCCGCAGAAGAATCTACAGTTGCGTTACCGCTTGCAAGATCAGTTCCCAGAGTTCCGTCATTGTGTTTAAAGACCTGTGCCATTGTATTTTCTGCAAGGTCAAGAATTGTTCCGTCATCAAACCAGATTGTTGCTTCAGAAAGCTCTGCCGTATGAATGGTGTCGCCGTTATATACGGGAGAATTCTGCTGGAGACGGTCCCAGATTACGCGGTCCAAAAATTTTCGCTGGGCGGTTTTGTACTTAAAGGTGATTTTAGCAATCGGTTCCTCGTTAAATTTTTCCAGGGCGCGGAAAAAACTCCTGTAAAAAAGATGAGTGTTAATTCCTGCGCAGACAAGACAGAGAGAAACCGCAATCCAGAATGGTACTGCTAAATCATTTTTTAACTTGAATCTTGTTTTCTTCTTCATTCAAGTTCACCGAACCAAATTCTGGAATTGGAATTCCCAAAAGATTTCGTACTTCGTTCAAGGTTTTTGGACCAGTTTTTCCTACGCAGCGGGCGCAGTCTTCATCAAGAACAAAGTTGTCGTCACCTTTTTTAAAGAATTCTTCTATATTAAAAGCAGGCATATTAACAACACCGTAGAAGTGCTGTGCCCCTTTACCTTTTACTTCAAACTCAACAGGAATCATTTCTACAACGATTTCGCTTTCGGCAAACTCCGGCTTAATCGTAAAGTTGTTCTCTTCGCAGCGGATGTAGTCGCCCTTAAGCAGATTGTAGGTGTCCTGGGTAATCAGAATGTCAGTTCCACAAGGCTTGTTTGAGCTTTCGGTACGGCTGGCAAAGTTTACACTGTCTCCAATGGCCGTATATTCCATCTTGTCATCGCTTCCCATAATACCGCATGTTGCGCGGCCGGTGTTGATACCGCAGCCGATTCTGATATGAGGCTTGTATTTTGCCTTTGGCTCTCCTTCGTGGGCCTTTGTAAAGGCTTCTGCGGCCTTGTTGTATTCCATCAGGGCATAGCGCATGGCGATTGTTCCTGTAATTGCGCTGATTGCGTCCTGTTTTACGTGGGCAAGATGCTTTTCTTCCTTAACTTTTTTGTCAGGATCTGAATCAGGCAGCAGCTCAAAGCTTAAATCTTCATCGCGAAGGATTCCCCAAACCGCCATGATGGCGTCACCTTCAAACTTATCGATTGTACCGCCCGAAATTGTAACGCAGTTTACCATGCGGCCCATGTAGTCGTTCAAAAATCCGATGATTTCGCGAGGGCTTTCTTCGCCGAAGCGGTTTTTAAATCCGTCAGAAATTGCGGTAAAACCCCGGATATCGCTGAAGAAAATGCTTACGTCCTTAAGGTGAGGCTCAAAGTCAATTTCCTTTCTTGCGATTGCCTTTGCAACTCCGCGGTTTGTAAAGCGGGCAAAGGTATTAAGGAATTCCTGTTCGTCCTGTGTCGATTTATTTAAAACGCCGATTTCGTCCCGGCGCTTAGTGTTCAGTTTTGAAATAATTGGAGTATTAAAATTTCCCTGCTGGATTTCTTCGGCAGAGGCTGTAAGAAATCGCAGAGGACGGGAAATTGCAAAGCGGGCAAAAGTCAGAATAAAAATAATTGAAATAAAGAGTACGATTCCCATCAGATAGAGGTTATTGCGTCTTGTCGTGCGAACGCCTTCAAGCACTGTATCGAGGGGAACTGTGGTGATTACACAGATATCTGCAATTGCAATTTTCTGAAAAGCACCAATCTGCTTAGTTTTTTTCTTTCCGTCTTCTTCTGTCTGTTCAAAAATTACCTGGCGGCTTTCTTCGTTGTTCTGATTTTCCTTCCTCATCTTTTCTACAAGGGGATGATTCTGCATGCTCTGACCGCTTAAGATTCTGTCCAGCTCTGCATGGCACAAAAGGTCATCGCTGTCGTTGATGATAAAGGTCTGGTTTGTGCTTCCTGTTCCCAGAATGTCCAGCAGGCTTTCTGTACTGAAAAGGATGATTAAGGCCTGTTCAAGTCCGCTTTCGTGGTAGGGAAGGAAGAGAGCCAGCATACCGCTTTTAAAAAATGGGGAGGCATTCAGTGCGATTGTTTCGCCGCTGATTGTTCTTGTAATGTATATTCCTGCCTGTGAAATAAAGCTGTCTGTGGCAGAAAAATCAATTTCATTCGAGTTAAAAAATCTTATGTTTTTAAGCTGGGTATTTGTCAGAAAATCCTGACGGCCTGGTCTGGCTGAAAGAATAAGGATTTCTGCAATATCCTGATTTCTTTCAAAGAAGAAGGCTTCAGCCTGTTTTGCAAGGGCTGAGTTTTTACCGCCGCTTGAAACGTTAATCAAATCAAGAAGCTGAAGTACGTTTGCGCGTACTGAAGAAAGTTCATTTTGAACTGTCTGGGCTGATCTTGTGTTGATTGTAAGGTTGTTTTCTTCTGCAGTGATTTTTACATCTTCTGATACAAAGTAACTGTTAAGGAAGGTTACAGTGCCCAGGGAAGCAAGGACAATAAATCCGATAATGAGGGCGAGCTTGACCCCGATAGGGAAGTTCCTCTGTTTTTTTAATTGTGTTTTAGACATTTTTGACTCTCTTCACTTATTTCTTTTCTATTATAGAATGAAATAAGAGTTCGTATCAATACGATAGACAGATCATTTATAAAAAAAATGTTTAATTTTTTATTTAAATTCTTAAAAATCACCTTAATGACTAAAATTGAAAAATCCGCTAAAATGCTTTCACACTTTTAAATTTTTGGAGACCTATCATGTCTTTAGACAAAATGCGCAACATCGGCATTATGGCGCATATCGATGCCGGAAAAACAACAACAACAGAACGAATTCTTTTTTACACTGGAAAAATTCACAAAATCGGCGAGATTGATGACGGTCAGGCAACTATGGACTGGATGGCTCAGGAACAGGAGCGTGGTATTACAATCTGTTCTGCCGCCACAACAACTTACTGGAAAAATTATCAGATAAACATTATCGACACTCCGGGTCACGTAGACTTTACTGCGGAGGTTGAACGAAGCCTCCGCGTTCTGGACGGTGCGGTTGCGGTAATCTGTGCGGTTGACGGTGTTCAGCCTCAGACAGAAACTGTATGGAAGCAGGCTGATGAATTTGCCGTTCCACGTCTCTGTTTTATGAATAAGATGGACAGAATCGGTGCAGACTTCTTCGGCTCAATGGAAGATGTTCACAATAAGTTTGGTGTAGAAACTCTTGCTTTGCAGATTCCAATCGGAGAAGGGGCTGATTTTGAAGGCGTAATTGACCTTCTTAAAATGAAAGAGCTGCGCTTTGAAGGTGATGAAGGCGAAAATGTCGTAGAAAGTGATATTGATTCATCCCGTCTGGCTCTGGCTCAGGAATGGCGTGAAAAATTAGTTGAAACTGTTGCCGGCTCTGATGATGAGCTTATGGAAATCTACCTTGAAGGCGACGAAATTTCTGTAGACCAGCTTAAAAAGGCAATCCGTAAGGGTACAATCAGCCGTGCCTTTGTCCCTTTTGTAATGGGCTCTGCCCGCCACAATCAGGGTGTTCAGCCTTTGATTGATGCCGTAATCGACTTCCTTCCTTGTCCGACTGATGTTCCTGCTGCAAAAGGTCTTCGCGTAAAAAAAGAGGCTCAGGAAGAGGTTGAAGTTCCATGTGATCCTGCAAAAATGGCCCTCGGTCTTGTATTCAAGATTCAGTATGACCGCGAAATGGGACCTCTCTGCTATGTGCGCATGTATTCCGGAAAAATTACCAATGGTATTCAGATTTACAACATCAATAAAAAGAAACGTGAGCGCGTAAACCGCATTCTCCGCATGCATGCAGATAAATCAGAGCCCTGCGATTCAATTTCGGCAGGTGACATTGCTGTATTTATCGGCCTGAAGCTTGCCCAGACAGGTGATACAATCGGTTCTGAAGCTTTCCCGGTATTGCTTGAACAGCCAAGCTTCCCTCAGCCGGTAATTTCAGTTGCCCTTGAGCCTGAAAGCATGAGCGAGCGCGACAAGATGAATGAAACTCTGGAAATTCTTTCCCGCGAAGATCCAACCTTTACAAGCCATGAAGATGCAGAAACCGGCCAGCTTATTATCAGCGGTATGGGTGAGCTTCACCTTGACGTTCTTGTTACCCGCATGCGCGATGATTTTGGTGTAAAATGCAATGTCGGCGCACCTCAGGTTACTTACCGCGAGTCGGTAGGCGGTACCGCTACAGCGTCGGAAGATTTCAGCCGCGTTCTTGCTGGAAAAGAAAATACTGCCGGGCTTACAATTACTGTTGAACAGCGGGAGCAGGGCAGCGGTAATCTCTTTGTTAATGAAGTTAAGCAGGGAAATATCCCTGATGAAATTTTTGATGCAATCAAAACCGGTTTTGAAAGTGCCCTTAATTCCGGAATCAAATACGGTTATCCTTGTACTGATGTCGGAGTTCACGTTACAAAAATTGATTACAACGAGCTTACATCGACAACCTTTGCTTTTGAAGCCTGTGCTTCAATGGTTTTTGATAAGGCATGTACGGCCGCTAATCCGATTATCCTTGAGCCTGTAATGAACGTTGATATTTCCTGTCCAAAGGAGTTTGTAGGTCCTGCTTCAAGCCAGCTTTCACAGCGCGGCGGAAACATTATGGGCCAGGATTCAAAAACAACCGGCGATATTATCCATGCCCAGGCTCCAATGGCCAGAATGTTCGGATTCTCAACAAACCTTCGTTCCGCAACCCAGGGTCGTGCCAGCTTCTCCATGGAGTTCAGCCACTTCCAGGAAAAAGTGGGCGGATTGGAAAGTTTTTAGTTTTTTTTTGAAAAATCGTATTTTAGCTATTGACACTTTTTTACGATTTCTATATATTTAATATCACATTCCGCGCGGGGGTGGTGGAATTGGTAGACACGCAAGCTTGAGGTGCTTGTGGCGCAAGTCGTGGCCGTTCAAGTCGGCTCCTCCGCAAAAGGCTGTCAGTTATCTGACAGCCTTTTTTTATGCCCTGTAAAACTTTTTATCCCGCCTGAATTTTTAAATAAAAACGAAAAATTATAGTTTTTGCATTTGACTTCTGCCGTGGTTATGATAGAATTAAAACAATAATATAACCCTACTCAAGCGAGCTTGAGTTATTTCTAAGGAGGCCAGTAAAAAATGGCAAAAGTAGAACTTAAAGGTATTGGTAAAATTTATGACGGCGGAGTTCACGCTGTAACAAATTCCAATATCACAATTGAGGACAAGGAATTCTGCGTATTCGTAGGTCCTTCTGGATGCGGTAAATCAACAACTCTCCGCATGATCGCAGGTTTGGAAGACATTTCTGAAGGTAAACTTTACATCGACGGTATTGAGATGAACGACGTTCCTCCAAAAGACCGCGATATCGCAATGGTATTCCAGAACTACGCTTTGTATCCTCATATGACTGTATATGATAACATGGCTTTCGGTCTTAAAATCCGCAAAATGGATAAAGACACAATCGACCGCCGTGTTCGCGATGCTGCAAAACAGCTTGACCTGGAGCAGTATCTTGAAAGAAAACCTAAGGCTCTTTCTGGTGGACAGCGCCAGCGTGTAGCTTTGGGTCGTGCTATCGTTCGTAATCCAAAAGTATTCTTGTTCGATGAACCTTTGTCGAACCTGGATGCTAAACTCCGTGTAACAATGCGTTCTGAACTGGCTGCTCTTCACAACAGACTCCAGGCTACAATGATTTATGTAACACATGATCAGATTGAAGCTATGACACTTGGTACAAAGATTGTTGTAATGAAAGACGGTTTCATTCAGCAGATTGGTGCTCCATTGTACCTCTACAATAACCCAATCAACAAATTTGTTGCCGGATTTATTGGAACACCTCCAATGAACTTCCTTACAGTAAAAGTTCTTGAAAAGAACGGCTCAATCGTTTGTGATGAAGGTTCATTCGAGATTAACCCTACAGAAGAGCAGGCTAAGTCTCTTAAAGCTTACGTAGGAAAAGAAGTTTCATTCGGTATCCGTCCGGAGGATTTGACATACGTTGACAAGCCGGCTGCAAAAGATGATATGCAGATGAAGATTGTTAACAAAGAGCCTCTTGGTGCTGAAACACATCTTTACCTTGTATCTAACAAAGGACAGCAGATTATTGCTAAGACAACATCTTCTGCAGACTTCCGCCTCGGTGATTCTGTAAACGTTGTTCCAAATATGGCAAAGGCTAAGTTCTTCTCTCTTGATGAAGGGGAAAAGAATATTTGTGATGTAATCGAAAAGAAGTGGTAATTGCCCTTTTTGACTAAGTCATAATAATTTGCTATAACGAAAGCATCGCACTAAAAGGTGCGGTGCTTTTTTTTATATCAGGAGTTAAAAAATGAAAAAAATCATTGTGCTTGCTGCGGCTCTTTTTCTGGCTTCAGCAGCTTCTGCCCAGGTTTTGAGTGAAGCCGGGGTAAAAAACACACTTTCTGCAAGCTTTGGTCAGACTTATTTTAATTCAGATTCAAAATATGAGGATGAAAAGCTTCGTTTCTTTGGTTTTATCGATACAATTCAGGCTCGTGTCGATGTAAGTAAATTTGTAATTGATGCAATGCTTAACTGGGGTGCCCTTACAAACATTGCCGCAAATAAATTTACAGATGATTTTACTTTTGTAAATACAGCAAAAACTCCTTTCTGGTACACAAATCACTATGACGGTGGTTCCTGGTGGACAAACGGTGATGCTGAAAGCTGTTATGTAAACTTTATTTTCAAGCCTTTTGATGGTTTTGATATGGGAATGGGTACCCGCCTTGAATGGAAGGTTGGTCCTGCTCCAACTTACAACGGAAATCTCTGGGAGCCCTTCTGTCATATTGTGCAGGGCGGCTTAAAAGATGCAAAACCGGGTGATGCTGATGTCGCTGGTTTTACTTATTATGCTAATAATTATACAGCTTATTATGCCGGTCAGACAAAATCCGCTCTTGGCGTGCGCTATCACTATAAGGACTTTTTTGAGGTCGGCGGCTCTATTCCAAGCGGCGTGACAACAGATAAGCCTGTATTTAATGCAGGTGCAAAAATCCATCCTGTAGACTTTTTGACAATTGCGGCTGCTGTAGACGGAATCTTCCGCGAAACTGGAAATATTTACACCGGTGTTACTGTTGCCTTTAAGCCTTTTATTCTTGATGCGTACCTTGGAATTGACTACAAGGAAAGCAATAAGGAAAACGGTGGAAGATGGGGTACGGGTGCTGCCCTTACTTTCAATTTTTCAAAAATCGGCCTTATGTTAAAGCCTGAAGCCGGTGCAACTTTTTATACTTACGCAGATTATACAATGGCATTTTACGGCGGTATAAGAGTTAACTGGCAGTTTGCAGAAAAATTTGCATTTGGCGGCTGGTCTTCACTTGCCTTTGGTTCAAAAGACAAGACTTGGGAAGATCACGCTGCAACAAAAGATTACTGGGGTGGATCTGTATTTGATCTTCGCCCGGACTTTACCTGGACTCTGGATAAGCATCACTCATTTACAGCTTTTGTTGATTTCCAGCACAGAAATAATTACGCAAAAGATACTTTGAATACCTGGGCAACAGGTCTTTACTGGACATACAAAACTTCAAAATAGGCGCACATGGAAAAGAAATCTGTAGTTTTATATAAAAATCAGGCTGCCCTTGTGGAAGACCGCGACGGCGATAAATATCTCATAAAATATCTTGTCAGTCCTGCGACAGCTACCGGTAAAAAAGCTGTTTACGGTCAGCAGAAGGTCAGGGAAAAGGATGTAATTCTCCTTAATGAAAAGACAGCCTCTTCCCTGGAAGCCCTTCTTGCCGCTGATGAAAATAAATTTGCATCTCAGCTTCATGAAGCCTGGGAGCTTCTTTTAAGTGATGATTCAACGTCGGCTCAGTCACTTGGTTTTTCAGAACTTGCAGAGCTTTCCCTCGGGGAATTATCTGCTGATGATTCCTATGCCTTTTTTAAGGCCCTTAATTCCGGTCTGGAATTTGCCCTTAATCAGAATGAAGTAAAAAACGGAAATCTGCTTTTTACACCGCGCTCTCAGAAGGAGATTGATTCAATCAATCAGAAAAATTACGAAAAAGAGCACGAAAGTGAAATCCGTCAGGCTTTTATTGCCCGCCTTAAGCAGAAAAAACTCAATCTCCCTGATGATGCAAAATTCATGGGGGAAGTTGAAGCTTTTGCCCTTTGTAAAACTGATAAATCAAAGGTCATGCAGGAAGCCGGTTTTTCCCAGACAATCGAAAAGGCTCATAAGCTTTTGATTGATACCGGAATCTGGGATTATACAAAAAATCCTCATCCTTCGCGTTTCGGCTTTTCTTTTTCTTCTGCAAGTGAGCAGCTTGGACCTATGCCCGATGAAGAAAGAGTTGAAGTTCCGGGAATTGCATATGCAATAGACAGTGAGCATTCAAATGACCCGGATGATGCGGTTGCCTTTGACGGCAGCTATCTCTGGGTTCATATTGCGGATCCTGCAAGCTCTGTTCTGCCGGATTCAAAAATTGACCTTGCGGCCCGCGGCCGGGGAACAACCCTTTATATTCCTGAAGGCGCTTCCCGAATGCTTTGTGAATCATGTCTTGAAGATTATGCTCTTGGACTTAAAGAAGATTCCCGCGCCCTTTCTTTCCGCCTTAAGCTTTCTGATGACTGTCAGGTTGAAGAATGTGCAGTTCTTAAAACAAAAATCACAGTTCACAGAATGACTTACAAAGAGGCGGAGGAAAAGAAGGAAAGTCCTGAATTAAAGCCTCTTTTTGAAATTGCAAGAAAAAATAAGGCCCGCCGCGAAGCTAATCATGCCGTGACAATTCAGATGCCGGAAGTTGATATTTCGGTTGATAAGGAAAGTAAAAAAGTCAGCATTGAGCCTGATCAGAAATATGAAAGTAACGCTATGATTGCGGAGCTTATGATTCTGGCAGGGGAGGGGGCTGCTAAGTTTGCCTTTAAAAACCAGATTCCTTTCCCTTTTGTAAGTCAGGAAGCTCCTGAATTTCCAGATAAAATTCCTGAAGGTCTTGCCGGGGATTTTGCAAAAATCAAGTGTATGAGAAAGCGCAGCGTGGGAATTACACCTGCTCCTCATTCAGGACTTGGACTTTCTTTTTATTCTCAGGTAACTTCGCCTTTGCGCCGTTATGGTGATTTGATTGCCCATCAGCAGCTGCGGGCTTTTATTGACGGCCGCCGCCTTATGCAAAAGGATGAAATGCTTGAAAAAATTGCTGCCGGAGATGCCGCTTCCATTGCGGCAAAAAAAGCCAGCCGTAAGAGTGATACTCACTGGAAGCTTGTTTATCTTCTTCAGAATCCGGAAATGACTTTTGAAGGTGTTTGTATTGATACACGGGGTAGTGACGCTCTCTTTTTGATTCCGTCAATTGATATGCAGGCAACTATAAAAGGAATTACAGACGTAAAGCTTAATGATGTACGAAATTTGAAGATGAAAAAGGTTGATATTCCGGAATTAACAGCTGATTTTGAAGTTGTGTAATATTGAAAATATCATTGCCGGATAGTATTTGGCAAGCTTTTAAAATAACAAAATTTTCTAAAGAAATTTAAAAAAATAAATAGTTGAAGTGTTGACACTTTTTAGAGAAGAGTATATATTAATTT
>CAMVCB010000013.1 GCA_947165895.1 uncultured Treponema sp. | reverse complement strand
AATCAGTCCTTAAAATCAGCCTAGTTAAAGTGTCCAATAATTGGGGTGCACTTCAAAAATGCCCCTTTTTTATCACGACATAAAACTACTCAAAATATTTTTTTGAACGCGTCTACGCGAATCCTAGGGCCAGTTATAAATTCTAATATTTTTACTAATATTTCTAATATATTTACTAATATACATTATCAATCTTATAATGCTTATGCTAATATCTTTTATTAGCACTTTTCTAATTTTACTAATATCTTTTGTAATAAACATTATATTTATTAGTTGCATTATTAGCATTTTCATAATATAATTTATTAGAAATTAAAAAAGATAAAAAAGAGGGGAAATAATGAAACGAATCACTGTAGCAATCCAAAAGGGTGGTGTAGGGAAGACAACAGTCAGTGTTTCTTTAGCTGCAGAACTTGCAAAAAATCATAAGGTTTTATTAATCGATGCAGATCCACAGGGAAACTCAACAAGCAGCTTACTGGAAAGCTTTGATTATGAACTTGCAGATGTTCTAAACGGAAACATCACATATGACAAAGCGATAAAACCAACTTCAATCGAAAATCTCTTTATCATTCCTACTGTTGCAATCGACGAAAAAAGTAACAATTCTCTTAAACTATACCGTCAGAATCAGGCCGCAAGAGAACCATTTATTTTTGTAGAATTAACAGAAGAGCTGGCAAAATCAGATTTTGATTATTGTATTTTTGATACTTCACCAAACTTTGACTTGTTTGAAGAAAATATTATGAAGGCGACAGATGAAGCAGTTCCTGTAGTAAAAGCGGACGGCTTCTCACAGGACGGACTTGAAATCTTCCGTAACAATCTCCGTGATTTTAAGAAAAGACAGCATTCCCAGAATCCTGAATTAAATACAATTGTTCTAAATGAAGTAAATCATTCATATAAGCTCGCAAACGGAATTATTGAAGCTCTCAGATCAACTGAATTAAACATAGTTGAAATTCCTCAGGATCAGAATTTTAAAATGTCACAGATTTTACGAAAAACAATTCAGCAGCATGGTGCAAAACCTGACACACTCAAAGCTTTTGAAAAACTTGCAGAACTTGTAAAATAGGAGAAAGTAATATGCCATTAGCACACAAAACAATCCCACAGACTAATTCCAACTTACCGGATTCCCTTAAGAATCAGATTTCAAACAACTTTAAAAAAGATGACGAGTTTAGGACTTCTGTTACCTCTGCTCAAAAATCTGAAAGCCAGACCTCAGCTGCAAAAAGTAAATATGCAGATTCTGTAAACCTTAGGCTTACATCCGGAAAACGCAACGAATTCAAGAAATTTTTTACGGAATGTGAGATATCCATGAATCAGGGTTTTGAAATGGCGGTTGATTTTATAATTCGTGAAGCAAAGGCTGGCAGAATTACAGTTTCAAAAAGTGGAATTAATAAAGTAGGAGAGTTGTAATAGTTTAAGAGAACTGTTACCTAAAAAAAATGGGAAGAAAAAAAATAACTGAATCTAATAATCTTGCCCTTATAGATAATACAATAGCTGAACTATTCGAACTTGATGCAACACGGGAACAGAAAAAGCAGATAGCATATCTGCCAAGCTTTTTTACAACTGCATCATTACCTTTCAAAAACATGCACAAAACAGTCTTTGTTCGAAAAGGCAGTCAGGGATTAACGCTAACACTGACATCCCCTAAAAATGTTCCTTTTGGGAAATATGGACGATTACTTTTGTCTGTTCTTACGACTCATGCTGTTATAGCAAAAAATTCTACAGGACCGGTACTTATTGAATATGCATCGATGGCTGATTTACTGAAAGAATTACAATTGCCAAAACAGCGCGGAAAAGACATA
Source organism: uncultured Treponema sp. (assembly GCA_947165895.1). GTDB lineage: Bacteria > Spirochaetota > Spirochaetia > Treponematales > Treponemataceae > Treponema_D. Next base: position 29,438 of record CAMVCB010000013.1, on the reverse strand, counting down.
AAAGAACAGATTGAATGTTTTTCTAATGCGGCATTTGCATTTGAACAGCGTATTGAAGAATTACAGGCTGGTTATCTTTTCAAAGATTTATATGAGGATGGCAAATATCCCAAAAAAGATGTAACGGTTAGAACTGTTACCACGGGAAATATCAGATTTACAACAGGAGTACAGTATAAAGAGATAACTGAAGATTCAAAAGATACAAGAACAGGAAGATTTAAAATTCTTCTTTCTGATGAATTTACAGCTTTCTGCCAGAAGCATGCTGTACCAATCGATTATGAGACATATAAAGAAATCAATAGTCCTATTGGAAAAGATTTGTATGCCTGGCTTGTTTACAGAAATAATGCTAATTATGAAAAAGTCTTTATTTCAAGACAGAAACTGGTTGAACAGTTTATTCCTGTAGATTCAGATAAAGATTCAAATCTTGTGAATGTTAATTATGCAAGAATTATTGAATTGTTAAATGAAATCAGGGAAAAATATTACAAAGAAGTAAAATTCGAGGTAAGCAAGGATGGAAGTGGAATTACTTTATTTAAAAGTAAAACTCCGGTTCTAAAAAATGATCCTCGCTATGCATTGATTACAGCTGATATTTGATGAAGAGGTAACACTTCTCTTAAATATTTTAAGGTAACAGTTTTACTAAAGAATTTGTATTTATCCACAAATTCACAGCTTCTATTACTAGTTTTATAAAATTTATTAGGTATTATTAGATATAATAGAAGATTTAAGAGATTTGTTACTTTTTTTAAGAGTTGTGTTACCTTACTTTTTTTTTGACATTTTTCTTCTATATATACTGATAAAATCCGAAATCGATTATTTTAGTTATTCTGTTACCTGCCGATGCAGTTTTTCACATGATTTTGTTGATAGATTTAGGAATTGTGTGACCTTTTTTTTAGGAGATCTGTTACCTCCTGGCTTCGCTTATAATATAGATAAAAGAAAAACATTTAGGAGTTTTGTTACCTATAGGATATTTAGGAGAACTGTTACCATTTAGTAATTTAGGACTTCTGTTACCTTCTGTGACTTTTGCGGTAATTTTCCAACTTGCAAAAGGCCGCCGGTCAGTTAAAATTACATCCCAAGAATAATTTTAATCAGAAGCAGAGTCAGAACAAAAATGATTAGAGGCTTTACGATTTTTACGCCCTTTGTCATTACAAGTCCAGAGCCTGCATAATTTCCGAGCATATTACTTACAGCTGCAGCAATTCCAAGCGGAATTAAAACCTGGCCGTTTAATAAAAATACGACCAGGGCAGCAATATTTGTAGAAAGATTAATGACTTTTGTATGGGCATTTGCTCTTTTTATTGAAAATTTTGCAAAGACTGAAAATGCGATTATTAAAAATGTACCGGTTCCAGGTCCGTATAGACCATCATAAATCCCGACCAGAAAGGCAGAAAGCATAACTACAAAAAAAGTTTTAAAATCATATTTGATATTGTCACTTTCGTTTGGACGGAAAATTCTTCTATTCAAGACACAGAATGCCGCTATCGGAAGTACCACCAGCAGAAGTGACTTTAACACTGTCTCGCTGACCAGAAGTGAAAGTTTTGCCCCTATAGCAGAACCCGAAAATCCGAAAAATACGGAAGGAATTGCAAAACGGGCTATTACAAGCTTTTGTCTGATAAATCGGACTGTAGAAAGAGTTGTCCCAAAGGCAGATGAAAACTTATTTGTGCCGATTGCCATATGAACAGGCAGTCCTGCCAGAAGATATGCCGGCAAAGAAATCAAGCCTCCACCACCGGCAATAGAATCAACAAAACCCGCAAGAAAAAGCATGGGACAGACAATTAAAAAACTGGATGCAGACATGCGCATATAATATCAGAAAAATCATTCAGCTGCATTAAACTCAGGTAACTTCGTGCAGCCATTTTCCGCTCAGGACTCTAATTACGCCGACAATCGCCTTTACAATTGATTCGCTTGAGAGGAATAAGAAAATCATAGGGGCGGGAAGGTGGAGTACAAAGGCTGCAAGGTATCCGAGTGGAATTGCGACACACCACAAAACAATCAGTTCTCCAGCGGCAGAAAATACAGTATCTCCGCCGGCCCTGCAAATTCCGACAATCCAGTCCATACAGAAGGAATTAAAAGGATAAATTACAATCAGAATCATAAGAATCTGAGTTGCCATCTTTATGATTTCTGGCTCAACGTTAAAGAGGAAGGGGAGGAGCTTAGAAAGTGGCAGCAGGAATATTCCTACGCAGGCTCCAATCAAAGGCATAAACCACATGGAGCGAAGTGCATAGGCTCGCGCCTGGTCAAGCTTCTTTTCACCGATTCTCTTACCAATCAGAACTCCCATACCATTTCCAAAGCCCATACAGAATACCCAGGTAAGCTGGCTGATTGTGCTGGTAATGCTGTAGGCAGTAAAAGAGTCGGTTCCTGCATGGGCATAGATTCCGTTATAAACTGAAGTTCCAAGTCCCCAGAAGCTTTCGTTGATAATAACCGGAAAAGCAATCTTCAGATATTTGAAAATAAAAGACCAGTCAAAGCCAAGCAGCTCGCGAAGCCTTTCGCAGATTTCATAATCGTGAGAATAAGACCAGCCCAAAAGGATGGTAAGTTCCACAAGACGTGAGAAGATAGTTGCAATTGCGGCTCCCTTTACACCAAGTCCTGCGACAAAAATCAAAAGATAATTTGCGCCGGCGTTTGTTAAAAGCGAAACTGATGTACAGACAAGCGGCAGTTTTACCCTTTCCGTACTTCGCATAGCAAGGGTGATAGAAAAACTGATTGCGGTAGGAATATAACTCAAGCAGGCCAGGCGAAGATAATCTCCTCCAACGCGAACAACCTCAGGATCCGGTGAATAAATTCTTATCAGCTGGTGAGGAATAAAAAGCCCCAGCACCGTAAAAACCACAGCTGCAAAAACGGCAATCAAAGTCATCAAGCCTAAAGACCTTCTGATTCCGCCTGTATCCTTTTTTCCCCAGAACTGAGCAATAAAAACACCGCCCCCCGAAGTGATTCCAAAAAGAATCATAGTGAGGATAAAGAATATCTGATTTCCAAGTCCAACCGCAGCAATTTCAATGCTGCCTAGCCGCCCGATCATAACGGTGTCGAGCATGTTTACAAAGTTCTGTAATAGTGCCTGCAGAGAAATTGGAATTGCAATTGTAAACAATGATGAGTAAAAGCCTTTAAGTTTCATCCTGCATATTATGAAGATAAGTGTGAAAAAATCAATGGAAAGGAGCCTTAGACTTTGTTTTTATATGATTCTGATTAAAATCATATAGATTATTGTGCCGCCGAAGATACTTACAAGGGAATTTTTCTTCCAGAGATATGTAATAACAGTAAAGGCGATTGCAGAAACTTGCGGTACCCATTGTGAAATAGCTTCAAAACGTACATCGCGCAGACTGTAAATTAAAAGACCAGTCATAACAAGTGGAGGAATAAAACGTTCAAAAATGTGAATCAGTTTTCCCGGTTTTCGTCTGGAAAAAACTGCAAAGGGGAAAAGTCTTTCACAAAAAACGATGAGACCGATTAAAAATGTAACAAAAACAGCTTTAGAAACCGGCATTTTTACCACCTTTTCTTTCCCTTGCAAATTTCTTAATCTGATCAATAGTCAAAACCGCAAATAAAGCAGTGAGGGCAAAATCAACACCTGTCATATCAAAAGGGATTATTGCACCTGCAAGGCCTCCAATCAGACTTCCGCTAACCCAATAAATCTGATCCAGAAGAGAAACTGCAAAATAATATTCTTCAGCCTTTACTCCGGGAGGAACTTCTGTCGTTGTCAAAATAGAAAAAGTTTCATCGGTCAGGGCGAAAATCAGGTAAGGTTTTGAACGTCCGCATCCATTAAACTGATTAATAAGCGGCAGCCCGTAAACAATATGGCGGATGTTTAAAAGCAGTTCTGTTGTAAGAATAACCAGCACAGGAGTTCCTGTGGCAAAAAGTTGAATTGCAAGAAACTGGCCGGCGCCGGCAAACATCATAATTCCCATTGCCGGCGAAAGCCACCAGGGATAGCCTGCATTTACAGTAACAAGACCAAATGCAATTCCACAGGAAATATAGCCCATAAAAACAGGAATCGTAGTTCTGAGTGCAAGCTTCAGACAGTGTATATTCATAATTATCGTACCGCTTTCTGTTATTATTTTTTGCAATTGTAATATATTCAGCCCGCAAATACCAGCGGGTAAATAAGCAGTATGCGATTACTGTAAGGTGTGAGAAAAAATCTCTAGTAACTAAGTTGTATCACCTTCCGTTTTTGGAAGGTGAGGCAACAATCTTTATTTATCAGGATGCAATTCCTTTCCCAGTTTATAAGGGTCTGAATCTTTTTTGGAATCTGAAGCTTCTTTTTCGGAAGCTAATTCGTTTCCAAGTTCGTACCAGTCGATTTTTCTTGTAATGAACATAAGGAGTACAAGAACAATAAAGAGTCCGATACTTCCTATCAGCAAAGCATAATCTTCTGCCTGTAGTGTTCCATATAAGAAAATATAGGAAATAAACTGAACGCTGCTAAGCAGGCCTCCCCATTTTATCTGCCTGAAAATTGCAGAAGCATAAAACAAGGTTGAAAGACTGACGCAAATGGCACATATAAGATATGTTGAATCAAAAGACAAATGCTCAGATATTGAAAGTAGAAGCAGATAAAAAATAATGTCCGCAAAACCAATGAGACAGTATTGAACCGGGTGAATTCTGATTTTAGAAAATATTTCAGAAATCAAAAGGGCAATAAAAGGAATTATGAGAAACAAGAGGGCATATTTTACGCTGCGTTCAGTTTTTTTATAGGCATCTACCGGAATCATAAAAGAGACTTTTAGGGATTCCGGCTTAAATTCTTTTTCGCTGAGCCAGCTTTTTGGATAAACGGTACTTAAACCGGCAATATTCCAGACAGCTGAAAATCCCTTTTCAGAAATATTGCGTTCTTTTGGAAGCCAGCCGCCTGAAAAGCTTGGAGATGTCCAGTCTGATTTCATAGAAAAATAGTTGTCTGTAGCAATCGGACGGATTTTTATATTTTCACCCCCCTGAAAATCAATTTTTCCAGAAAGAGACTTCATGCCCTTCAAATCAATTTTTGAAAGTGTGTAATAAACCGATGTAGTGAATGGTGAAATTGAATCATACTTGATTGGTGACAAAGACAGATTATTTCCGTTTATTGAAAGTTTTGGCTGTGCGGTAAGATTTTTAGTATTTGAAAATCCCAGAATCAATACAGCATCCTTTTCAAGAATGTCTTTAGATTCGATACCAAAATATGAAAAATCAAAATCCGAGAATTCTGCCTTCAGATCAATGTCACCGTTAAAAACCGGAACCTTAAAAATTCCCCGGGTCAGATAATATGGATTAACAGAAAAATCTGCACTATATGAATCAGGTGCAAAAATTGCATATTTTGTGGTCACATCTATATGAGTTTTATCCTTTGAATCCACCCATTCATTGTAGCTTTTATATGGTACGGCAATTACAAGTCCCTGAATTTCTGCTTCACCGCCAAGAGGTTCTGTAATAGATTTTATTGCATCCCGCTGATAAGATTTTCTGTCATGAATCAGATTATTGATTAAGCTGATTGGAATTAAAAAGAGCAGAACAAGAGCAAAGATTATTCCCAGTTTTATTGTTGTGCTTGAATAGTCGATTTTTTTCATTACTATTTCTCCCTCATTTTTTATAGAATATCACATAGTTTGATGATAAATCAAAGGGCAATCTTTATGTTTCCTTGTCTTGATGAGGCTGCTGTCGTATTTGCCGCAGTGATTTCCCAAATTGTTGAAATGTTGATTGTTTTAATATTGTCCTGAAGTTTTGACATAAGTTTTTCATGTGCTACAATTTATTAAAGGAGATTTTTTCTATGAAAAAGCAAATGAAACTTATTTTAACAATGCTGTCCGCCTTTTTGATTATTACAGGCCTTAATTCATGCAATAAAGACAAAAGTAAGAATCAAAAATACATAGCAGCTATTTTTTCTGGGATAGATAAACAGCCTTTCTCAGATTCCGAAGATAGCTTAATCGACACATTATGGATATATTACAGTGATAACACTTTTGATCAGTATGCAGAAATAGAGAAAGAAGAGGTCTTATTCAGTCAGGGAACTTATACATTTAAAAACGATGGTCGTTTTCTACCTGAACCTGCCCCGTCTGTTTCTATAGAAATAGAAATTAACCGGACAAAGAAGTATCAGAAAGGTAAGGGCTTAACAGATTACCGCTCTTCCCATATTTATAATTTGTATTCCCTTGGTTTTAAGCAGTTGTGGTGTGCAAATAAAAGCTGACATACTGTTGTCATATTTTGTGTGGTAGAATAAAAATATAAGGAGATGACACATGCCAAGACCAAGAAACAAAGAAGACCTGCTTACAGCCGCAAAAGAAAATTATTCAAAGCTAATGGATTTTATTGCTTCAATGAGCGAGGTGGAAATGAATACGCTTTTTGATTTTTCTTCTGATGCGGGCAAAAAGGAAGCACACTGGAGCCGTGATAAAAATGTTCGCGATGTTCTGATTCATCTTTATGAGTGGCAAAAGCTTCTGCTTAAATTCGTTGAAAATAACGCAGGAAAAACTGACGCAAAGTCTGCAATTGCTTTCCTACCGTCTGAATATTCGTGGAAGACTTATGGAGCGATGAACGTAATGTTCTGGAACCGCAATCAGTCAACTTCGCTTGAAGACGCAAAGAAAAATCTTGAAAAGACACACGCCCAGCTTCTTTCTCTGATTGAAAAATACAGCGATGAAGAGCTTTTCACCAAAAAACACTTTGCGTGGACAGGCGGAACGGACCTGGGCTCTTATTTTGTAAGCATGACTTCAAGCCACTACGACTGGGCGCTCAAAAAGCTTAAGGCTCATCGCAAAAACTGCGCCAAGTAAATCTGCCTGCCGGGGAGAGAAAATGCACTTTGTAAATGCCAAAACGATACTTTCTGCAAAGCCCTGTGGCATGAATATCTACCGCGGCTGCTCGCACGGCTGCATTTACTGTGATTCGCGGAGCAAGTGCTATCAGTTTACCCACGCTTTTGAAGACATTGAAGTAAAACAGAATGCCCCCGAACTGCTTGCCGATGCCCTTCGCAGAAAACGCAAGCGGTGTATGATTGGAACAGGCTCCATGTGCGACCCCTACATTCCGGCCGAAAAAGAGCTCTGCCTTATGCGCCGCTGCCTTGAAGTAATTGACCGCTATGATTTTGGCGCAGCCCTTCTTACAAAATCCAACCTTCTTTTGCGCGACCTTGATATTATGGAACGGATTAACAGAAAGACAAAAGCTGTCGTTCAGATGACGCTAACCACAGCCGATGATAATTTATGCCGCCTTATTGAACCCGGTGTCTGCCCGACCAGCCGCCGATTTGATGTTTTGTGTGAATGTAAGAAGCTCGGAATTCCTACTGTCGTCTGGTTCAGTCCGCTTTTACCCTTTATCAATGACACAAAAGAAAACGTGGACGGAATTTTAGATTACTGTATCCGTGCGGGCGTAAAAGCAATCTTGTGTTTTGGGATCGGTCTTACCCTGCGAGAAGGAAACCGCGAATATTTTTACGCCGCATTGGACAGGCTTGCATTACAGCACAGTCAGTTTGCAAATCTTAAAGACCGCTACATCAGAAGCTTCGGAAACAGCTACATGGTAGCAAGCCAGAATGAAAATCAGCTTATGGCTCATATTTCTCAGGTTTGCAAAACGAACAAGATAATGCTTGGCGGAGAATCAATCTTCAAATGGATAGAAGACTTCCCCGAAGATTCACTGCAGCCGGGCTTATTCTGATAATAATTAATTTTACTCTTTTTGCCCCCTTCTTTACTTAGAGATATAAAGTGAATAAATTATAGTAATGTACGAAAAGCAGGGAGAAAGTCATAAATAATGATAGGTTTAGGAACAATAATAAACTCTGCCGCAATTGTTGCAGGTGGGGTAACAGGTCATTTTTCAGGGAAACTTTTTAAAGAAGAACAGCAGGATTCTTTAACAAAGGCATGCGGAATCAGCGTTCTTTTTATTGCGATTGCAGGCGCCATGCAGGGAATGCTCAATATTGATGAGGGAAAAATCTTAAGCGGAAAGGCTATGCTGGTGGTGCTTACACTCGCTCTTGGAACAATTATCGGGGAGCTTTGCGGTATTGAAAAAGGTTTTGAACGCTTTGGCGAATGGCTTAAAATTAAAACAGGCAATGGCAGCGATAATCAGTTTGTAAATGCTTTTGTTACTGCATCCCTGACAGTCTGTATTGGAGCAATGGCAATTGTTGGTGCTATTCAGGATGGAATCAAAGGTGATTTTTCTACGCTTGCAGTAAAATCTGTTCTGGACTTAATCATTATTGCGGTAATGACATCATCTCTTGGTAAAGGCTGTGCCTTTTCTGCAATACCTGTATTTATTTTTGAAGGCCTTATTACACTGCTTGCCCGCCTTATCTCTCCATTGATGACAGAGCTTGCAATTGCTTATCTTTCTCTAGTAGGCTCAATCTTAATCTTCTGTGTTGGAGTAAATCTTGTCTGGGGCAAGAAAATCAGGGTTGCAAATATGCTTCCGGCGGTAATCCTGGCTGTGGCTGCGGCTTATCTTCCTTTGCAGTGGTAAAAATCATAGATGGAAACAGTGTGATTATAGCTTAATTATCTTATTCAAAGTTCAGTTCCAGCTGATTATCTATCCAGGATTTTTGTTCTGCGATATGAAGCTTATCATCCGGCAGGCTTCCACCAATAAGAAAGGGGGATGCAGGGTCGTGGAGTTTTTGATTTTTTGCAACCTGGGACAGGTCGTTATTTGCGTAACAATATTTGCAGTAGTGACGGCAAGTGTCGTAAGCACCGATATCAGCGGAAAGATAACAGGTACATTCTTTTCGTGCCGGCTTGTAATTTGGCACCTTCAGCTTTTTTCCGATTGCTCTTTCGTAATCGCGGATGGTCATGCAGCCACCACAGTCTGCACCGTATGGAGCAAGAAAATCTCCTTCGCCGCAGGGCTTTACAATCATTCCGTGGTCGGCGGCTATTTTAATTATGGCACGCCCAAGAAAGAGTTTGTCTTTATTACTAACCTCATGAACCTCAGGAAAATTGCGCTTCACCTTTTCATATAAATCAATAAAGCTGATGACAACAATTTTCGTAAAGCCTTCGAGCTCGCCCGCCATTCTTTCAAAAGTCCGCAGATGAAAATCAAGAGTATATTTTGAATCAATAAAAATAGGATCGTAACGCCAGCCAACAGCCCGGCTTTCTACCACGCCCGACAAATATTTAAAAGCCTCAATAATCTGCGTCTTATCCGGCAACCCCGGTTCAATATCCTTTCCATATGGGGTAATGGTAATATACCAGAACTGCCCAAAATCCTTTACGACTTCCAGATAAGGAAAAAAAGGCTCAGGATTTTTTGTACAAAAACCAATCGCATCCACCACCTGAGGATTAATTTCGTAACGGGTTACCAGACTCGGGTTATAAGGATTTCTTACAAGAACAAAACCCTCTTTTATTCTGTTTGCAAGCCAGAGAGGAAAGAAAGCCGGAATGTCTGTGCGCTGACCAGTATTTATAATCATCTTTTTCAGTTAAATTTTGGGCAGAATAGCTAAAGCAGCTTTTCAATCCATCTTGCAACGCCGTCTTCCTGATTTGCAGGGCAGGTTTCATCGGCAGCGGCCTTTACTTCTGCGATGGCATTCTGCATGGCAATTCCTTTTCCGCAAAGTTTCAGCATGCCGATGTCGTTAAAGTCATCTCCAAAGGCGGCTATTTTTTGAGCCGGAAGCTTCATATGACTGCACAGAGCCTGAATTGCATTTTCTTTTGTGGCCTTATGACTGCTGAGCTTGTACCAGGGAATGTCTGAAAAGGGAAGCATATCAACTTTTTCTATGCCGATGCTGGAAGCAATTTTTGTAACGGCTTCTTTGTCGAGAGTTTTAATGCAGAGCTTCATGGCAGCTGCATTAAAGTCAGAAAAATCATTATAAGTCCAGAATTTGTCCCCCAGCTCTTCTTTTGAATTTGAATAAAGCCCCTTTTCGTTATCTACCGAGATTACGGCGGCTTTCCCAAGTACTTCAAATGTTGTTTTTATAAGGGTTTTGGTTTCTGCCGGTGTAAATTCGCAGTTGTAAATTTTCCTGCCCTTGTAAAATGCCATGCCGCCGCCGTTTGTAATCAGAACATCTGGATTGATTCCGTCCAGAAATTTTGTGGCATTTACGAGAGCGCGGGAAGTTGAAATCCCAAAAAGAATGCCTTTTTTCTGGACCTGTGCGATTGTCATTTTTGTGAAATCAGAAATTGATTTGTCGTCGTGGAATAAAGTTCCGTCTAAGTCAGAAAGAATTAAAGCTATGTTTTCCATAAATTAATATGTATTATTTTAGATTTTTTTTCTACTGCCAGACGGAAGATTTTCTACCATGTTACATAATCCTCAAGGCTGAATTCTGAGTCTTCGGATGACTTTTTAGACTGAAAAGGCTGGGGATAATAATATACAGATAGAACTCTTTATCAAAAAAGATGATAATGAAGGAACAGATTTTTACTAAAATTGTACCGTCTGTTCCACAAAACTTATATAGTTATTTAGAGGCATAAAATGAAACAAGTAACAGTAAGCGGAGCAATCATTCTTCGTACTAATCCAGAAACAAAGAAAAAAGAAATATTTGCAACTCAGCGCGGTTACGGCGACTATAAAGATGGCTGGGAAATTCCAGGTGGAAAGCTTGAACCTGGTGAAAGTCCTGAGCAGTGTATTGAACGTGAGATTCGTGAAGAGTTAGCAACAGAAGTAAAAGCCGAAAGAGTCCTTGGTGTTGTTGATTATGATTACCCGAACTTTCATTTGACCATGCATTGCATTTTGTGCACAATCGTTTCAGGGGAGTTGAAACTTCTGGAGCATGAAGCTGCTAAATGGGTTACAAAGGAAACTCTGCGCTCTGTAGACTGGCTTCCAGCGGACCAGTTGATTTTAGATAAGATTGAAGAGATTTTGTAGTTTATAACGTTTTTATTTTACGTTATATTTTTTCTTTAGTTTAGCGAGTTCTTCCTGTGTAGCTGCAAGAATAGTCTTTAAGGCTTTGTTTTCTTTTTTAAGTTCTTTCATTTGAGCCTTGTAGTTTGCTTCTGTTTCCTCTACACCTTTTTGAAAGGCTTTTGTGCGAATTTGATTTTTTGCACGTTCGTTGTAGTCGTTTGCTTTATCTTGAGTGTTCATATAATAAATTATAACACCAATTTTACTAATAGAATAGATTTGTCTGTTAGAATATTTAAACGGAGGTTTTGCGGAGTATTCCTTAAACAGGGTATCAGATGATTCTACAGTTAGGATTTTGAAACTCTTATAAAAAGCTTCGTGGCATGCTATACTTAATCAATTAGAAATGCTCTTGTCCGTGCAAATTATACGAATATGAACAAAGGCATCTACATGAAATACGGAAGATCTGGACTTTCAGCTGCGGCTGTCCGTAAGATATTCAAAAAGCTGGAAGCGGAAGGTTTGATTGCAGGTTCTGGAGAGAATAAAAACAGAACATATTCATTAAAAAAAATAAAGGATAAAAACATGAAACTTTTAATCGTAATCGACATGCAGAATGATTTTATAGACGGTTCTCTTGGAACAAAAGAAGCTGTAGCAATTGTTCCCAATGTTGCAAAGAAAATTGCCAGTGCCCGCGCTGCAGGTGAGACTGTCATCTTTACCCGCGACACTCATCAGAAAAATTATCTTGAAACTCAGGAAGGAAAGAATCTTCCGGTCCTTCACTGTGTAGAAGGAAGTGATGGCTGGCAGATTTCGAACAAACTGGAAGTAGGGGACAGCCGTATTTTTAATAAGCCTTCTTTTGGTTCAATGGAACTGGCTGATTATGTAGCAACTTTAGGCAATCTTGAAGAAATTGAGCTTGTCGGCCTTTGCACAGGAATCTGTGTTATCAGCAATGCATTTATTCTTAAAGCAAAACTCCCGGAAGTTAAGATTACGGTTGATGCCAGCTGTTGTGCCTGCGTAACTCCGGAAAGCCATAAAACAGCACTTTCTGCCATGAAGCTCTGCCAGATTAATGTGATTAACGAGTAAGAATATGAAAGAAGAAAAACTAAATCCTTTTGAAATCGACTTTGATTCATACATTCGTCAGAGAGAACCGGAGCAAAAAGAAAATGGCAAGCTCTGGCAAACAGCTATAGGCTTGCAGCAGGTGGATGGTCTTACCCCGTCTAAATACCTTTACGAAATTGCAAAACGGAATATTGATGGTGAGATTACGATTGAGGAAGCAAAGCAACTCATTGATTCGTATTATGAATCTAAACAGGGCAGAACAGATGATAAAGACGATGCCGAAGAAGCAGATAAAGTTTCCGTTCGCATTCGTGAAATCTTAGCCGAAAAAACATTCAGTTTTACTCCGGATTTACTGCTTTCGATTCATAAGCGGCTTTTTACTGGTGTGTTTTACAAAGTAAAAGCTGGCCGATTCCGTGATTACAATATTTCAAAACGCGAATGGGTTCTGGACGGAGAGTCTGTTCTTTATGCAAATGCCGATATGATTCGTCAAACTCTGGATTATGATTTTGGCCAGGAAAAGGCTTTTGATTATTCAAAGCTTTCAAAGAAAGAGACTGTCAAACATCTTACCCGCTTTATTGCAAATATCTGGCAGATACATCCATTTGGAGAGGGAAATACTCGTACAACTGCAGTGTTTACAATCAAATATTTGAAGTCGCTTGGATTTGATGTAAATAATGAACCATTTGAAAAGAACAGCTGGTATTTCCGTAATGCTCTGGTTCGTGCAAATTATACCAACATGAACAAGGGTATTTACATGAATACAGAATATCTGGAAAGATTCTTTCGTAATTTGCTGCTCGGTGAAAAGAATGAACTTAAGAACAGATATTGCCACATCAAGTATAATGAACAAACAGTAAATGAGGTTACTCAAAAAGTTACTGTAAACGTTACTGTAAAATTCACTGCAAATCAGAAAAAGATTCTTGAAGAAATAAAGAAAAATCCGTTTGTAACACAGGAAAAATTAGCAGAGATTGTTGGTATTACTCGCAAGAGCATAATTGAGAATATGAAGAAACTTCAGAATCAAAAAATTATAAAACGAGTTGGTGCCGACAAAAACGGGCATTGGGAAATTATATGAAAGTAATAGTCAGTGCCTGTCTTGCCGGGGACAACTGCAAATATAGAAGATATTGAGGACTATTTAGAAATAAATTTTGAAGTTAATCAGTGGTAGATGACAGAAAAAAAGGGGTAAATGCTATGGAACAAGAAACAGATGAACGCCTGACTGCAATCGAAATGAAGCTTGCCTATATGGAAGATTTTGTAAATCAGATTCAGAACGTCGCAGTTGAACAGGCTAAAACTATTGATAGACTACAGAAAGATATCAAATTGATGTCAGAAAAGATCCATGAAATGTCTAATGCGGTGGAAGGTGATATTCCGAACCGGAAGCCGCCGCACTATTAATTATTTTCCTGGCATCTATTCAAAAATCAGGATTCAATCCATTTTCCCGTAAATTCTAAACAATAATAAATTTCCATTATTCTTTTTTTTCGTGTAACTTTTCTATTTACCTATTTATTTTATAGGTAAATAATAGGTTATTAGATATGTCATTAATTAATTTAAAAATCAGCGGGATGACCTGTATAAACTGCAAGTCTAAAATTGAAAAATCACTTATGGATTTAGAAGGTATCAAAAAAGCTGATGTAAGCTGGAAAAAGGGAAGGGGCGAGATTGAATATGATGAAGAAAAAATCAGCCTGAATGAAATACAAAAAATCATAGAATCACTGGATTATAAAGTTGAAAATAGCGGGGATGGAACCAAGAAAAAATCACTGAGTCGGGTGCTGATTAATATCACTTACCTGATTATTATAGCTTTTCTTTTTCTTATCCTTCAAAAAACCGGTCTTTTAAATTATCTTGCTCCTGCTCAAACTGCTGACTCAAAAATGGGTTACGGTCTGCTTTTTCTTACGGGCCTTTTTACTTCTGTACACTGTATTGCTATGTGCGGCGGAATAAATCTGTCGCAAAGTCTTGGTGGTAAAAGGGCTGTAATAAAATATAATTCGGCAAGACTTTTGTCTTATACTTTGATTGGACTTGTGCTGGGGAGTCTGGGATTTTTTCTTGGAGCGGTCGGTAAAAGCATTGATGGAAGCAGTATTATGATTCCTTTTTCTCTGCAGTCAGTTTTAAAGCTGATTGCCGGAGGCTTTATGGTTTTGATGGGGATTTCGCTTCTGGGGCTTTTTCCTTTTTTACGAAGAATTACACCTCATCTTCCATCTGCTCTTACAAAAAAAATATATTCGGCTCATAAAAAGCAGCAGGGGGCCTTTTTAATAGGCTTTTTAAACGGCTTTATGCCCTGCGGCCCACTTCAGACCATGTGGATTGTTGCCCTTGTGAGCGGCAGCCCCATTTCCGGTACTCTTTCTATGCTATTTTTCAGTTTAGGAACACTTCCCCTTATGCTGGGATTTTCTTCTATTATTTCTATCATTGGTAAAAAAAAGGCAGGTATTGTTATGAAAGCTGGTGCAATCTTAGTTATTGTGATGGGACTCTCTATGATTTCTCAGGGCTATGCTCTGGGCGGAATCAAGGGAGAAGGAATTAAATCATTTGATAAAAAAACAATAGAATTTCAGGATGGTAAGCAACTTATAAAAAGCAGGCTTGAAATCAATAAGTATCCTGATATTACGGTAAAAAAAGGAATTCCCGTGCGCTGGGAAATACAGGCAGATCAGGGCTCTCTTACCGGCTGTAATTACAGAATGATTCTTCGGGATTTCAAGCTTGGAGTTGAAATGGGCTACGGCACAAATGTAATTGAATTCACACCTGAAAAGACGGGCGATTTTAAATATACCTGCTGGATGGGAATGATTAACGGCAAAATAAAAGTAGTAGAGTAGTAGTGGAGCAAAGAGGCCAGTCAGAAGCTGGTGGACTGGGGATATTCAAATGTAGTTGAGATTGGCGGGATAATTGATTACGAAGGGGAAATATATCCCTAGAAAAATGCAAAGCTATTCACTTATTTCCACTAGAAAAGTGTATTATTTTAGTTGATATTCCCCTAGAAAAGTGTAAAATGTAAACAATGGAACGATTCTTATATAATCAGTTAAAAGATTGGAAAAACTCAAAAAACAGAAAGCCTCTTATTCTTGAAGGGGCACGCCAGGTGGGAAAAACCTGGCTCTTAAAACAGTTTGGGAAAAATGAATTCGAGAATTTTATTTACATAAACTGTGATAATAACCCGCAAATGGAAAGCCTTTTTGATGATTATGATGTTAAAAGGATATTAAGAAATATATCTGCCATTTCAAATACAAAAATTGAATGCGGAAAGTGTTTTATTGTTTTTGATGAGGTTCAGGAATTTCCTAAGGCTTTGACGGCATTGAAATATTTTTGCGAGGATGCTCCTGAATTTCATATTGCAGCTGCAGGTTCTCTTTTAGGTATATTGGATCATCAGGGAACAGGATTCCCGGTTGGCAAAGTTGACAGTCTTTATTTGTATCCGCTTTCCTTTATGGAATTTCTGGTAGCGCTTGGAAAAGATATTCTGGTTGGGCAGATAAGAAATCATAACTGGCAGGAATTGAATGCACTGAATCCTCAGATGACGGAACTGCTTCGCCAGTATTATTTTACAGGAGGAATGCCGGCTGTAGTAAAATCTTATGTGGAAGAGCAGGATTTACAGAAGGTGCGGACTATTCAGAATCAGATTCTTTCTGATTATCTGAATGATGTTTCCAAACATGCACCAAAGAACGAAATTTCAAAAATTACACTTGTTTGGAATTCAATTCCGAGCCAGCTTGCAAAGGAAAATAAAAAATTCATTTACGGTGCAATAAAAAAAGGTGGTCGTGCAAAAGAATTTGAAAATGCAATTCAATGGCTGATTAATGCCGGCCTTGTTCACAAAATAAGCAGGACAAAAAAATTTGAGCAGCCTTTGAAGTTTTATGAAGATTTTGACTGCTTTAAGCTTTATGTAAATGATTTAGGTTTACTTGGTGCAATGGCCCAGACTCCGGCAAGCGAAATCCTTGTTGGAAACAGTGCGTTTTCATCATATAAAGGAAGTTTTACAGAACAGTATGTTGCGCAGCAGTTTTATTCTGCTAATTCTGGAGATGTAAATTCACGAGCGCTGTATTATTACACCAATGAAAACTCTACGATGGAAATTGATTTTGTTTTCCAGACGGATAAAGTATATCCGGTTGAAGTAAAGGCGGAACAGAATCTAAAGGCAAAAAGCCTTTCAACTGTTCTGAAAAATGATGAGAAGCTTTTCGGAATTCGTTTTTCAATGGCAGATTATATAGAACAAAGCCAAATGGTAAATGTTCCGCTTGCTCTTGCAGAAGAGTATCTGAGAAGTTTATAAGTAGATGGATTAGGGGCATTTATTGCTAATAATTCATGGGGGCGTTACGGGGGATTCCCCCGTTAGAAGGGGTAGCGTAAGACAGCTTGCTGGCTGGAGCGAGGGGGAGACTTCCCCCTCTTAGAAAGAAATTTTACGAATTGCGCCACTTTATGGCACTGTATTTTGAAAAGTGTGCTACAATTTTAATATTATGGCAGAAAGAGAAGACAAGTTCAGGACACATCGTATTATTCAGATTGATGAAGATATTCGTTCAGGGATTTATCCGGGCATTCAGTTTTTAATGGACAAGCATGGTGTAAGCCGCCGTACTATTTTGCGTGACATTGAATTTTTACGCGACAGATATCAGGCTCCGATTGAATGCGACAGAAGGCGCAAAGGTTACTATTATACAGACCCGACTTTTGCGATTAAGAACGTTTTACTTACCGAGGGCGACCTTTTTACTGTAAGCACGGTAATGCACTTAATGGAACAGTACAAAAACACTCCGCTGGAAAATCAGTTCCGCCACATGATGGGAAAAATCAGCGAGCTTTTGCCAAATCAGGTAAGTGTTGATTCGGGCTTTTTGAATAAGGATATTTCTTTTATCAGCGATCCGCTTCCTTCTATAGAAGAAGGGGTTTTTGAAAACATTTTTGAAGCAATTAAAACCAGGCGGGTATTGAATTTTGATTACCGGTCTGTAGCTAGTGCGGAATATAAGTCCAGAGTTTTGAATCCTTATCATGTTTTGTGCCAGAAAGGTAACTGGTATGTATTTGGATTTGATCAAAGGGCGCTCCCCTCACAAAGTTCGGGTCGGGCTTTGCAGGGTTCCGCTAACGCTTCATTGCCTGCGGCAACGGCTGACGCCGCCCTTCCAATCCCTAGCGCAGGAGCCTACCGTATTTACGCTTTGTCCCGCATAAAAAACATCAAAATCACAGCTGAGCAGTTTACTATTCCCGAAGGCTTTGACATCAGTAAAGAAGTTGATTTGAGTTTTGGAATCTGGCACAACACCGGGGATCCGGAAGAATATGAACTTTTGTTTGATTCCAGCCTTGCAAATTATATTCTTGAAAGAGAATGGCACAAGGGCCAGCAGATGGAGCAGAGGGAAGACGGGTCGGTGTATTTGAAGTTTTCTTCGAATCAAAAAAAACAGATTTTGAGCTGGGTACTGGGATTTGGATCTGCGGTGAAGGTTCTGGCCCCGGAGGGATTGAAGCAGGAAGTAATTGAAAGTGCTAAGAAAGTGATTGGAAGGTATGAAGGATAGTGGGGGTGTCGACAAGTTGTCGACAGCTTTGCGAGGACTGAAAATAATAAAAAGAATATGAAACAAAACAATTTTACACAGCAAACACATTTTATTGGGGTTCTTCTTCCTGAGGATATTACGCTTACTCTGGAAGACTGTCGACGTTATATGAGAGAGGCTTACGGCTGCAAGAGCGGGCAGGGAACTCCTATTCATGTTACTTTAGTTCCGCCATTTAGGTTGCAGGACCAATATTCGACAGAAGACCTGGTGCGAGCAATTGAGAAGGATGTATTACCTAAAGGTTTGAGTTTTAATGCTCGTATCGATAATTTTAACGCTTTTGGGGACAGGACTCTTTTTGCAAATGTTGTAGCAGGTGATAAGTGGACTCGTTTGAGGGATGAAACTGTTAAGGCGGTTTTGAATGCCTACCCGGGATGTACTAAGAAAGATCAGAGGCCTTTTCTGCCGCATGGGACTGTTGCAAACCGTGATATTCCGGCAGGTGTGATGACAGATGCACTGCAGGTTATGAATGAACTGAAGCTGGTTGAAGATTTTCCGGTTGATAATATCACGATTTTTGAAAGAAGAGGCAGTCGGTGGGAAGCGGCGGTGACGATGACGCTGAGTAAAATAATTTCAACTCATGCAAACGACGCGAAGCGGCGTATGCGGCGGTGACGCTGGAATTGGGAGGACCAAAGTGATGAAGAAATATAAATTTTACGGCTGGCAGACAGCAGATTGTAAGCCTGCTGATTCGGTCTATGAAAAGATTGAAAATCCCCGGCATCTTTATGACATTCTAAGCCAAATCTGGTGTGCGGATACCTGTGCTCCACGAATGAGGGAAAAATGGAGTCGGGAAAATCAGACTTTGGGGCAGTGTTCGATTACGGCTTTTCTTGCTCAGGATATTTTTGGCGGGAAGGTGTATGGAATTCCTCGGGAAGGGGGAAAGAACTTTCACTGTTATAATGTAGTTGCTCTTCCTGATGGTGGTGAGTGCATTTTTGACCTTACCAGCGAGCAGTTTGGGGATGAGAAGCTTTGTTATGAGAATAATCCTGAGCAGTTCCGGGAAGTGCACTGGAAGAAGGAAGAGAAGCTGTTGCGCTATGAGTATTTAAAGGCGGAAGTTTTGAAGAAATTGGAGGGGATGTAATGGAAGAACGCAAAGTAAAAATCCACGGAATATATAAGCATTTTAAGAACAAGTATTACATCGTTGAGGATGTGGCATTTCATTCGGAAACCAAGGAAGAATATGTGGTTTACCGCAGGCTCTACGGAGACAATTCGCTCTGGATTCGGGAGAAGGGGATGTTTTTGAGCGAGGTAGATCACGAAAAGTACCCGGATGTAAAGCAGAAGTGGCGCTTTGAGCTGGTGGATGAAGTGTAAATGTCAGACCTTTTAATCGGCACCAGCGGATATGATTACCCGGAATGGAAGGGGGTATTTTATCCGGAGGATTTGAAGCGGAATGATTTTCTCATCTTTTATGCGACCCAGTTCAACGCTTTGGAGTTGAATAATACTTTTTACAATATGCCGACAGCAGAACGATTGTTGAGTTTTTATGAACGATCTGAGGGTAAATTGAACTTCAGCGTGAAAGCGAACAGGCTTTTGACTCATGAAATTGGAGCTGACTGGCAAGTGACGGCTGAGGATTTTAAAACTGCATTAACTCCTCTTCAGAAAAAAGACTCTCTTTCTTCAGTTCTGTTCCAGCTGCCGGAAAGCTTTCATTACACAGTTGATAACAGAATTTACCTTGCAAAGTTGATTTCTGAGTTTGAAGGATTTCCTGTGATGATAGAGTTTCGTCATAAAGAATGGATTCGGGAATCTGTTTTTGAAGGGCTGGAAAAGAGGAAGGCAGGTATTGTTTTTTGTGATATGCCTCAGCTTAAAAATCTTCCTGATGGAACTGTGATGAAAACTCCTTTTATTGGAAGTAATGCTTATATCCGCCTGCATGGTCGGAATGAAGGCGCCTGGTACGCCGCGGGGGAAACTCCAAATGGCAGCGCCCGTTATTGTTATGACTATTCGGATGAGGAGTTGGCTCAGTTTATTCCTATAATAAAGGCAGCGGGCAGGGAAGGAAAGAAAGTGCAGGTGTATTTTAACAATCATCCTAATGGAAGCGGGGCGAAGAATGCCATCAGTTTGAGAAAGATGATTGTAATGGACGAAACTGGCGATAAATAAGAAAAATTCGCAAAAATTTCAGCATATTTTATTTTAAGGCCATTCTATGACACTTCTTTGTGCTAAACTTATACAACAAAGGGAATAAAAATATTTTGTGAAATCGTGATATTTTTCGCCCTTAAAACACAAAGTTATGGTATAATCTTCCATATATGCAAGTTGATTATAGTAAACTTTGGGCTCGTTATAAGGAGCTAGGTCACAAGAATAAAACAGACCTTATTGAGATGGCAGGAATCTCAACGAATATTCTGGCCAAACTGACTAAAGGTGAATTTATTTCAATGGATAGTATCCAGCGCATTTGTAAAGCTCTGAATTGTGATGTCGGGGATATTTGTGTAATTAATAAAGTTGAAGATTAAAAGGAATATAAAATGGCACAGTATAACGTAAACAATATTATGGTTAGTTCACTTCTTTCTAGTATTAGAGATGGAACTATTGCAATTCCTGAAATACAGAGACCTTTTGTTTGGGATCCTACAAAGGTTCGTGATTTAATTGATTCATTATATAAAGGATATCCTGTTGGATATATTATTGTTTGGCAGAATCCTGATGTAAAACTTAAAGATGGAACTATTTCTTCTGGAAAGAAAATCATTATTGATGGGCAGCAGAGAATTACTGCGTTAACTGCTGCAATTGTTGGTCTTGAAGTTGTTGGTGCTGATTATAAGAAGAAGAGAATTAAAATTGCATTTAATCCAAAAGAAGAGAGATTTGAAACTTGTAACCCTGCTATAGAAAAAGATATTCAGTGGATTGCAGATATTTCAACAATATTACAACCTGGTTTTGATGCTTTTTCTTTTGTAAATGAATATTGTGATAAAAACAAAATCACAAATAATGCAGAAAAAAGTTCTATTAACAAAGTAATCAATACTTTAAGTCAGATTCAGAACAATAGCCTTGGTGTAATAGATCTTTCTTCTGGTCTTGATATTGATAGTGTCACAGATATTTTTATTCGAATCAACTCTAAAGGCAAAGTCCTTTCACAAGCAGATTTTGCTATGTCAAAGATATCCTCGAATGAAAAATATAAAGGTGATTTAATTCGTAAAATTATAGATTATTTTTGTCATCTTCTTCAGAATCCTGGTGATTTCGATACTATAAAAAATAATGATTCTGAGTTTGCAAATACGGATGAGTTTAAGGCAATTGCTTGGATAAAAGATGAAAACGAAGATATTTATGAACCAGATTATACAGATCTTTTGAGAGTTGCATTTACTTCAAAATTCCATCGTGGTAAACTGGCTGACCTTGTAAGTTTGTTAAGTGGACGTGATTTTAAGACTCGTGAATTTAAAGAAGAAATTGCTGAACAGTCATTTAAAGACTTAAAAGAAAGTGTTTTGCAATTTGTAAATAAGACTAACTTCCAAAGATATTTAATGATTGTAAAATCTACAGGAATTATAGATTCATCACTTGTTCGTTCTGATAACGTTATGAATTTCGGTTACATTCTCTACCTTGCTCTTAGAGAAAAGAAGATTGATTCAGTAATTATTGAGCGAGCTGTAAGACGGTGGATTGTACTTGCAATTCTTACTGGTAGATATTCTGGTTCTCCTGAATCTATGTTTAATTATGATATTACTCGATTTGTGGATGCAGCCGATCCAATTACATACATTGAGCAAACTGAAGCCGGAGTTCTTTCTGAAGCATTCTGGAGTAATGTTCTTATTACAAGACTTAACACTGCTGTTGCAAGTAGTCCATTTTATAATGTTTATCTTATGGCTCAAGTAAAAGCTGGCGATAAAGGATTCTTATCTGAACAAATTGATGTTAAGTCAATGATTGAACAGAGAGGTGATATTCATCACTTATTCCCTAAACAATATTTAATTAATAATGGAATTAAAGATAAAGGAATGTATAATCAAATTGCAAACTACGTATATCTACAATCTGAGATTAACATAAAAGTAAAAGATACAGCTCCAAATGAATATATGGCTACAGTCCTCCAACAGTGTGAAGATAAAAAGCCTGTATATGGTGGAATTGTAGATAAAGATGAACTTATGCAGAATCTAAAAGCGAATTGTGTTCCAGAGGACTTTGTTAAAATGGATGTAAAAGATTTTAATAGATTCCTTGATGAAAGACGTAAGCTTATGGCAGCTAAAATCAAAAACTATTACGAAAGTTTGAAATAAAGGATTTATATAATGACAAGATTAACAGTACAAGAAAAAAACGGAAAAATATATTGTCCCCTAAAAGATGAATGGCACGTATCCAAACCAGAAGAAAAAGTTAGACAAGCATGGGTATGTAAACTTGTAAATGAATACGGATATTCTTTAGACCAGATGGGACAAGAAATATCAGTTACAAATTCAAAAAAATCTACCGGCGAAGCTCGTGGAGATGGAAATGCTCGTGCAGATTTAGTTGTATGGAAATCAAAAGAAGATAAACTTGCCAACAAACATGCATTTATTGTTGTGGAATTAAAATCAGAAAATGTTCGTGTTCGTGTAGAAGATTATTATCAAGGATATAATTATGCTTCATGGGCAGGCGCAAGTTTTTTTGTAACATCAAATGAAAAAGAGACAAAGTTCTTTAATGTTGATCCAGAATATCTTCCCAAAAAACTTGAAGAAATTATTGGAATCCCGACTGCAGAAGAAGCCTTAAGCGATAAGAAAGTTAGTGAAATCTTAAACAAAACAAAAACTTTCACTCGTGAAGAGTTTACTAAAACTCTTAAATCTTGCCATAACATTATTCGTAATAATGACAAGCTTTCTCCAGAAGCAGCATTTGATGAAATAAGTAAGATTCTCTTTATGAAAATTCGTGAAGAGCGAAAAAATCAAGGTGCAAAAGTCTTCACAAAGGCAGAATATACAAATGGTAAAAAGCTGTATGAAGAAAATATTCGTCCTAATCTTTCTGGTGATGATAAAAATCTTGAATACATGCAATTTTTATTCAGGAGTACAAAAGAAGAATTTAAGGATGACAGACTTTTTGAGCAGAACGAAGTAATAAAAATTCGAGAAAATAGTTTTGAACAAATTCTTGAAAAGCTAGAAAACTATAATCTTTCAGACACTCAAGATGATGTAAAGGGTATTGCATTTGAGCAATTTCTGGGAACAACATTTCGTGGTGAACTTGGCCAATTCTTTACACCACGAACTATTGTTGATTTTATGGTTAGTATTCTTGATCCGCAGGAAGGCGAAGTTATTTGTGATCCAACATGTGGTTCTGGTGGATTTTTGATCAAAGCTTTTGAATATGTACGCGAAAAGATTGAGCGTGATATTAAAGATATAAAATCTGGATTACGAAAACAGCTTGAGGGAAAAGATTATGAATCAAAATCTGAAGCTGAACAGTTAGAAATTAATAAACATATTGATGAAATGCAACAAATCATCAATAAAGAATTAGATACTCAGCAAGCCGGCGATAAAGACAAGAAGATTCCAGAAAGCCGAATGTATTCTCTTTCTCATAATTGCATTTACGGAACAGATGCTAATCCACGAATGGCTCGTACTTCTAAGATGAATATGATTATGCACGGTGACGGACACGGTGGAGTTCACCATCATGATGGTCTTTTGAATGTGAATGGTATTTTTGAAGAACGTTTTGATGTAATTCTTACAAATCCTCCATTTGGTGCACGAGTTGATAAATCTCTTAAAATATCTGAAACTGACCGTTTTACAGATGAAAAACTCATAGCTAAATATACGAAACGTTATGGCGTAGAATATACAAAAGCTTTGAAACAAGTAAATGACAATATAGGAAACTCGATTCTTGATCTCTATGATACAGGAAAAATGAGTGGACTTACCGAAGTTCTTTTTATGGAGAGATGTCTTCGTTTGCTAAAAAAAGGCGGTCGTATGGGAATGGTATTGCCAGAGGGTGTTCTGAATACTTCAAACCTTGCAAAAGTTCGTGAATATTTTGAAGGTCGTGCAAAAATTATTTTAATTTGTTCAATTCCGCAAGATGTCTTTATTGCTGCAGGTGCTACCGTGAAACCAAGTCTTGTATTCTTTAAGCGATTTACTGAAGAAGAAGAACGGAAATATGCAGATTGTGTTGCTATGGCTCAGAATGAAAAACGTGCAGAAAAACAAGATAAGATTGATGAACTAAATGCAGAGAAAGAAAAACTTCTTGATTCTAAAAAGCGAGAAGATAAAGCACGAATAAAAGAAATTAACAAGATGCTAGACACAATTGAGCAGCAGATTATTGAAGAGGCAAAACCGAGAATCAAAGAACTATTTGATTATGAGATTCCTATAGCAATGGTAAATGATGCAGGAATTACAGCCACTGGTGCTGCTACAGAAAATAAAGAACTAAAACAACTTGTTAAAGAATTTAATGCTTATAATGATAAAGTTAAACTTTGGCAACATCATGATTATTCAGTGTTATATGAATATAATGTAGGAACAGATGGTTCTATTGTTAGAACTTTCAATAAAGATGAGGAAGTTCTGTCATGGTAAAAGAGACTTCAATCTTAAAAATTGTGCATTTTAGTAACTTTATTTGGAATATTAAAAACATTGATATTTCGAATGATTCATATAAGTTTGATTCAAAAACAATAGGGTCATTGATTACAAGAATAAAAGAACCCTTACTTGTAAAAAATGATGATATCTATAAGCGCATAACAATAAAAACAAAAGGACAAGGTATTGTTGTCAGAGATGAATTAAATGGAAATCTTATAACAACCAAAAAACAATTTTACGTCCATAGAGGACAATTTGCAATTTCAAAAATAGATGCTCGGAATGGTGCATTCGGTATAATTCCTAAGGAAGCTGAAAATGCAATTGTAACTGAAAATTTTTGGGTTTTTAATCTAAAAGAAAATATTCTAATAGACTACTTACTTCTTATTCTTTCCTCCGATTTTTTTACAAAGAAATGGCAAATTATAAGTAATGGAAGTGGAAATAGACTGTATCTTGATAATGCTTTATTTCAGAAAACACTAATTCCTGTTCCTGCTATTCCTGAACAAAAATTAATAATTCAAAAATATCATAAAACTATTGCACAAGCAGAAAAATTTGAAAAACAAGCTGATGTTGTTTTTTGTGAATCACATTCCTATTTTGATAAAATTCTTGAAATCGAAGATATAAGGCCAAATTTGAAATCAGGTTTGAATTTTATTCAATACAAAAATATTGATTTTTGGGGAGTTGATAAAAATGCTTGCAGGAAAACAATTCGAAACAAAAAATATAAGACTGTTCCGCTAGAAACTTTATGTTCAGTAGGAAGTGGCGGTACACCTAGTAGAAATCATCCAGAATACTATAAGGAAGGTAATATTCCATGGGTAAAAACGACGGAAGTTATAGATGAAATAATTTATGATACAGAAGAAAAAATTACAAAAAAAGGCTTAAATAACAGTTCTGCAAAATTATATGAACCTAATTCTCTCATTATTGCTATGTATGGGCAAGGACAGACTCGAGGAAGAACAGCAAAGCTAGCAATACAAGCAACAACAAATCAAGCATGTGCTGTTTTACATGATATAGATATAAATCAAGTAGACATTGATTATCTTTGGTTTTATTTTCAAAATGAGTATGAAAGAATTCGTGAATTAGCTTCTGGGAATAATCAGCCTAACCTAAATGCGGGTATGATAAAAACATATCCAATTGTTTTACCACCTCTTCCTATACAAGAAGAAATCGTCAATCATATCAACGAAATCAAAGCTCAAATAAAAGAACTTCGCAGACAGGCTTTGGAACTTCGAGAACAAGCAAAAAAAGATTTTGAAGGGAGCGTATTTGAATGAACAGTAAAATTGAATTACTCAACGAATATATACAGAGATGTGATTCGTGTTCAGAAGCAAATGCAAAGCAACTAGAATATGAAATAATTGCCGTATATAAAGATGAAATAAAGAATATAACCGAGAATCTTGATAGTTACATGTATCATTGTGGAACTATAAAAACAGACTATTTCGGAGATTTAAAAATATTGAAAGCACATCTTATAAATCATAAGGCTAATTTAGAAAATAATCTTAGATTTTCAGATGGCACTCCATCACAAATATTTAATATAAATCAATCGCAAAATACAGATTTTTCAATAAGTATTACTTTTGAACAAACAATTTCAGCTATAGAAGCAATCCCTGATGAAACTCTATCTCAAGATGATAAAGAACAACTTGAGGGGAAACTTACAAAAATAAAAACAGAAAAAGACAAATCTAAACTTTGGGAAAAGGCTCAATCCGCATTGAAGTGGATTGCAGATAAAGGGGTTGAAGTAGGAATTGCAGCATTGCCTTATATAGTTGAGGCTCTGAAAAATGCAAAATAAGATTCTAGTTTTAACCAGGGAGTAAAACAATGTCATATTTGGCTTATCTAGATAAAGAAAAAACTAATACAATAAAAGCAAATGATGCTTTTTTATGCTTTGAAAAAAACAAACGGGAATATTATTGCCCAAATCTTTGTTGTACGGCAAAAATGACATTAAAAAGTCGCAAAGGAGAATCTTCTCATTATTTTGCAGCCTTGCCATCGTTTCCTCATGATACGAATTGCCCATATAAAACTTATAGTTTTGTTAGAGAGGATTTTGATGAGTCTGCTTTTTCTCTGGACAAATTATTTGCAAGCATTTCAAAAACTCCTGTTGACAAGAAAAAATATGAATTAGAAAAGCAAGATAAAAAACAATCCACAAATACTACCTTAAAAACAATAAAAACAATCGGTCAACTTTATTCCATGTGTATTAATCTCGATATTAATGATGAGTATAACGATGTGAGAATATGGAAAATACTTTTAGACGAACGGTCTGAGCAAATATACATAAAAGGAATCTGTGATGGTATTAGATTGATAAAATGTGAATTTAAAGGTTATAAAAAAGAAATGTCGTTGATATATTTATCTTCCTGCAATAGATTTGACTTAAGGATACATATTTCTGATGAATTATTTCCAGATGTAAGAAAAGAGATGTATAAATCCCGTGAAAACAAAAAATCACTAATTATTTTAGGATATTGGCATAAAAATAGAGATTATTATATTTCAGAAATAACTTCAAAAAAGCAGTATAAAATACTAGGTTAGAAAAATGAAATTAAAATCACTTTGGATAAATGGATATAAAAATCTCAAAGATTTCCATCTCGATGTTGAACAAGGAAATCATCTTTCCATTCTAATTGGAAACAATGGAAGCGGCAAAAGTAATGTTCTGGAAGCGATAAGTGGAATTTTTGCGGAAGCCTATAGAGGCGTATCTAATGTATTAGATTCTGATTATTTCCTAGACTACGAACTGGATGGAAAAAACTATAAATTAGAAAAAAAGAATGGGAAAAGAATCTATCATTATGACGAATTGCCTATTCCTAATGGGGAAATAATTCAAAATTTGCCAAGTAATGTAATTGCCTTATATAGTGGCGAAGATTTACGTCTGTGGGAAAGTTTTTATGAAAAAAGATATAAAGACTATCTTTCAAACATTTATAGAAAAGGTTCTGCCGAAAAACTTGGAATGTACTATGTAAATAAATATTTGTGGAATGTCTCCTTACTTACACTGATATTGTTTATGGATATTGATGGATTTTCTGATGTAAAATCTTTTCTTGAAACAGAACTCGGAATAAAAAAAGACACGAAGATAACTATAAGAATTGATTTTTCATATAAGAAATATGATGAAAACATAAATTCTTTGTTGAAAGCATTTGTCAGCAAAATAAATCCTGAAAAAAATGAGACGAAATCATATTCTGTCGTTGAATTAAGAAATTGTATAAGTAATTCTGTTGATTTTTTTGAAGCAGAACCTAGAGAGTTTTTTAATCTTTTAATGCAGGCTTTTATGCCAAAAAAATTCAAACTTATTACGGACATTTGCATATATCTAAATGACAATGAGGCAATTCAATTTTTTAGTGAAGGAGAGAAGAAATTAATTTTAATTGAAACTGTTCTTGAATTTGTTGCAGATGAAAACTCTTTGATCTTGCTGGATGAGCCAGATGCAAATATTCATGAAGAACGAAAAAGAAAATTATATGATTTATTAAGAAATACGCCTAATCGTGATGTTGTAATGACGACACATTCTCCAACATTTGTAGATATTGCAGATGATGATGAATTGATTGTCTTAAGATCGGATGACTCAACAAATTGCTATGTAGATAAAATTGAAAAGATTGAGCAAATAAGATATCTAACGGGAAATAGATTCAATATTTTTTCTGAAAAACCAATTTTGTATTGTGAAGGTGGTACTACTAGTGTAGAAGCTGAATTGTATCCTATTTTATTCCCTGAATATACGATTGTTCCATCTGGAGGCCATACAGAAGTAATAAACAATACAAAAATGTTTAATAGTACATTTAAGAATCAAAACAGAGCAATAGGAATTATCGATGGAGACTATATTTGTGAAGCACAAAGGGAAGCTCTAGAAAAGGAATCAATCTATTCATTATCTGTTCTTGAAGTTGAAAATGTATTAATGGATTTATCATTAATAGAAAGGGCAAAAGAAGAATTTTGTGCAGATGATGATTGCATTGAAAAATTTAAGGGTGAAATAATAAAAGATTGTAATAATCGTAAAAATACAATGGTTACCACTTATACTAAGAACTATGTTGTTAGCAAGATAGTATCAGAAATTTCTACAGAAGGAAAGAAACTTGATGATTTCAAGAAAAATATTCAAGATAAAACTTCTAATTCTTTCATAGAGGAAGTTTATAACTCAAGAAATTCAAAAATAGATTCTTTACTATCTGAAAATAATTTACCAGAACTACTAAAAATTATAGATTTTGATCATAAGATCGATAGATTTGGAAAAATTATTGTAGATAATTATCAGGCTAGAATCATTAGATTGATACGAAAATTAGATGATTTACAAACACAAATTCGAGAGAAATATTATTCCACAATATAAAAAAGAATTAACCAATAAGAGGAAGAAATATGAACCAAGAACTAACCTCCGCAATAGAAACAATAAAGACAGCAATTTTACAGTTACAATATCAAGCAGCAAAAGAAACAACCCGTGTTCAGCTTATCCTTTATTATGGCATAGGTCGCTATCTTTCTTCTAAAAAAGGAAAGGAAAACTTGGGGAACAAGTGTTCTTGAAACCATAAGTTCTCAACTTAGAAAGGGACTCCCTGGATTACGCGGATTTTCGGCTACAAGTCTTAAGAAAATGCGTCTTTTTTATGAAAACTGGAGTTTCTTAGAAGATTCTAAT
>CAMVCB010000012.1 GCA_947165895.1 uncultured Treponema sp. | reverse complement strand
ATGAGATTGTAGCTCAGCTGGATTAGAGCACCACCCTGCGGAGGTGGGGGTCGCACGTTCGAATCGTGTCAGTCTCAAATAGAAAAGGCTCATCTGCGGATGAGCTTATTTTTTACAACTACTTGTAATATCAAGAGTTAGGTCAAAAGTAAGGTATTTTTAACTACCTGGCCAATAGAAGGCGGGCGTTAAAAACTAAGCAGGTTTATGCGGATTGGATAAACGATTGGATAAACAATCGGATAATCTTATCTACTTTGGCATGAACTTGTCTCTAAGTTACTCAAATGTAACTGCGGGAGGTTTTTATGCGTCAGTTTTATCTTGGCAGGAACAGTTCTGGCTATTACAGGGTTTATTTTGTTGATCCTGTAACTGGCAATCGTGATTCTGGTAAAAGCACACACACTAAAGACAAAGTTGAAGCTACTATGATTGCAACTTCGTGGCTGCAAAATGGTCAGCCGGATGGTCGCAGTAATTCACGTGCTTTTTCGAACCCAAAATCTTTAATTCCCGTAAACTACAAACATCTGGTAGAGAATCTTTCGAGAGAAGATGCTCATATGATTTTTTCTCTTCTTTCCGATAAGTTCGGATTTTCTACTGCTCCGTCACAACCTTCCTCATCTTCACAAACTACTCCAACAATCCAGAACACACAATCAAATAATCCATCAAAACCGAAATCTAAAAACGAAGAAGGCATTAAACTTGCTGACTATCTGCTCAACTTCTGGGATTTTGAGAAAAGTGAATTCATTAAGCGTTATCTTGCTAAGAATTACTGGCTGCCCTACTTTGGCGAGGATAAGCTTATTCAAGATTTGGATGAGGAAGAGCTTGAAGATTTCTTTTTCTATCTTTTTTCTGAACGCAAACTGAAGGGTGCTACTGTAAACAAGGCTATTAACTGCGGCAGTCGTGCTATTCGTTATCTTTTTGACAAACATAAAATCTCTGTGAATCCTATGGCTGGTATTGAACGCTACGGAACTGATGAGCTTAAACGCGGTATTCCGACTGAATCTGAAGTAAAGGCTCTTTTGAATCTTGAATGGGGAAATGCGGTTGGAAAGCTTGCATTTGAGCTTGCTGCTTATTGTGGTATGCGTGCCGGTGAAATCAGCGGGCTTCGTGTCTGTGATATTGATTTGAAGGCTGAGATTCTGCATATCCGTCACAGCTGGAGTGAAATGGATGGCTTAAAATCTACAAAGAATACTGAAGAGCGGCATGTTCCTATTGACCGCAGTATTGCCCTTCGTCTTATGAATCATGCAAGACGTAATCCGAATTACAGTGATTTAAGCTATGTCTTTTTCAGTAATGTAAAACCTGAACAGCCTTACTGGCCTTCTTACTATCAGTATTCATTTTATGAAGCTATGGCAGAAATCGGCATAAGTGAAGAACAGCGCAGGGAAAGAAATATTGTTTTCCACAGTCTGCGTCACTTCTGTGCAACAATTCTTGCCCAGCGTGCTGATATTAAAACTGTTCAGGCAATTCTTGGTCATAAAACAGAAAAGATGTCTATGCACTATTCTGACCACGACACTATTGAAAAGCTGAATAACATGAAAATCATTATGCAGGATGCATGGAAAAATTACATATCTGCATAAAAGTTTATTATATTTATATTTACCAACACTAAGGAGGAGAGGTAAAGCAAATGAAAAAAAACAGGTACAAAGAAATTGATGAAAAGGCTTACGAGATTTATCAATTCTTCAAAGAGAAAGCAAGAAATATTCGTTATGGCGATATAACACTAACGCTGACGATGCATGACGGTTATCCAGCTAAAATTAACTGGAAGACTTTTGCGCCTTCAAAAGACGGAATTTCAGAACTGACTTTTTATTGTCCAATTAAAAGGGATCCAGTTACTGGTGAAATTATTTATTATAAAAAATCAGATGGAGGGGCTGATGGAGAGAAATCTGTTCAAAAATGATGAAACAAATGTAAAACTGCGGCAGGTGCTTGAAGAGCTTGCGCGGGACTTAAGGATTCCAAAGCTGGAAGCTGGAGAATTACAGTTTACGGATTTAACTAACAAAAACTGCTTCATAAAGGTTTATGGGGATAAAATCCGTTACTGTCACAGCTGGAAAAAGTTTTTTATCTGGAACGGAACCTGCTGGGAAGCTGACAATGACGGCTTTGTAGAAAAAACAGTTCTCGAATTTATTCCAAGGCTTTACAGAGGCGAGATGTTTATGAATGACCGCCGGATGCAGATGGAATTTGAAAAGCACATTATAAGAAGCGAAAGTTATCCACGAATTCAGTATCTGATTAATCTTTTGAAAATGGCGGGAGAAATAAAAGTAAAGGATTCTCAGTTTGACCAGGATAAATATCTTCTTAATGCAGAAGAGAAAACTGTGAATCTTAAAACCGGGGAAACTTACGAGCCTAAACCTGAGGACCTCATCACAAAAAAAAGCCTCTTCGTTTATGACAAAGATGCAAAGTGCCCGATCTGGGATATGTTTTTGATGCAGATTTTTCATAATGATTTGGAGCTTATCCGCTTTGTGCAGAAAGCAATGGGCTACTCTCTTTCTGGAGATATGAGTGAACAGTGTATGTTCATACTCTGGGGTACAGGAGCAAATGGTAAATCTACTTTTCTTAATGTCCTGCAAAATCTGTTTGGTGATTACGCGACTTCCACAAGAACCGAGACCTTTATGAAAAAGACTTCGGAACAGTCAAACGATTTAGCAAGATTAAGAAATACAAGGCTTGTCATTGCAAGTGAAGCAGAAGAAAACAAACCTATGAGCGAAAGCCTGATAAAGCAGATTACCGGCGGCGACAGGATTACAGCAAGATTCCTTTACGGGGAGTTCTTTGAATTCATTCCAACTTTCAAGATTTTTATGGCTACAAACCATAAGCCGAAAATCTCCGGAGGGGATAACGGCATCTGGAGAAGAATCAAGCTTATTCCTTTTACTGTAATAATCCCGGAAGAAAAGCGGGACAGGAATCTGACGGATAAACTTATGGCTGAAAATTCAGGAATTTTAAACTGGCTTTTGGAAGGTTACCGCTTGTGGAAAAAAGAAGGCTTGAAAGAACCTGAAGCCATCCGGACTGCCAATGAAGAATACCGCTTTGATATGGATAGCGTGGGAAGCTTTGTTGCAGAATGCCTTAATATTGATGCAAGTCAGAAAGAACGGCTTTTAAACGGAGACCTTTACAGCACTTATACAAAATGGTGTGAAAGAAACAACGAAAGTGTTATGAGCCACAGAAAGCTTTCTTCCAAAATGAGGGAGAAAAACTATCAGCAGCTTGCAAGCAACGGCAGCCGCTGGTGGCTGGGACTGAGCATAAAAGAAGAATGGCGGGCATGATATAACATTACCATTCTCCCAAAAACAAAAAGCATCCAAACTTGGTCATCGGAGAGAGTTTGGATGCTTTTTTACTTGCTAAAAAAGGATTCTACCTATTAAGTCTGGACTTATTTTTTACTATTAAGTTTGTTTGTTAATTCCTTTTCAAATTTCAAGATTTCTTCAAAAAATTTATCTAATTGATTACAAATTTTTTCTTCGTCTATTTCATCAGCAACAGAACTGTGTTTTGTAGAATAATTTGTTCTCCATTGCCATTTTTCACCTTTTGGATTCTTAGTTGGATAAAGTTCATTTATTTTCTCAAAAATTGCCATTTGCTCATCTGTAGCATTATATGAATTTACAACAAATTGAATTGCAAAACTCTTCCCATTATTATTAGTAATAAAATAGAAATAATGATTCTTTGTTTTCCATACACTATTAGGTTCATCTGTAAAAGGAATTACAGAATCCATTGTAGGCGTTCTAAATCTGATTGTTTTGCCAGTACGATTTTCCTTATCAAATATTATTTGATCTTTCTGATTTTTTTCTGTTGCCCAGTCCCTAAACAAATCTGCTAAATCAGAAGCTTTATCCGGTTTATTTTCAAAAATCAAATCCAATGCTTTTTGATGTTTTCGGTATATATCCCTACAAATTTGTATTAATTCTTCGTCTTCCAAAATATCCCTCTTAATTATTTCAATATAGTTTTCTACAAGAGTATTTATATCGGTTGATAAATCAACTTTCCGAATACTTTTTTCTATTATCTCTAAAACATCATGATAAGACATTGAACACCAATACTCTGGATTACTTGAGTCACTACCATTTGGAGAAAGGTATATATACATTTTCTTGTAATCAGGATAAGCCTTTTCAACTTCCTTTTTATATCTTTCTAGTTGATCATCATGTTCTCCAGTATCGATTTTATTTTCAATACATAAAACAAATTTGGACTTACTAGATATTGCTAATAAATCTATATGACGCCATTCGCGTTTAATCTCACAATCATTAAAATCCATTAAAAGAGTTGAAAAAACTTCTTTATTATCAGGAAAATTTTTTATAACATATTGAACAAAGGCTTTTAGGACTCTATCTCCTAATCCATGATTTTCCTCTGGAGATAATAACCATGCAAGCATATTACTATGCCTTATTTCTGCTCTTGTTATTTTAAGAACATCAAATAAATTAAATTTATCAGTCCATTTAGATAATAATTCCAAACAATCAATATCTAATAAAAAATCCTTTAATACCTCTTCTGTATTTACTTCTATAGGATTAAATGCATCTGAAAAAATAAAATCCCTTAATTTTCTAAGTTGTACAAAATAGCCATTTATCAAACTTTCCACATTACCCTTTGAATGTTCTGAGAGAACTTTAGATAATTCCTTACGACCGTATTCTTCAAAATTTTCAGAAGTAATTACCTTCCAGAATACATCTTTTCCAGAATGTCTCGATAAATAAAATGCATCAGTTAAATTCGTTTCTATTGTAGAATCTGAATTTCGACCTGAATTCTGATTATACAAATAAGAACGGTACTCTTTCTTAATTTCTTCTAGAGAGATTGTTTGTGCTTGCTCAATCTTCATACATTTACCTTATTCATTATTATGTAGTCTAAAACTTCACAATCAATGTATTATTTTTAATATTAGCATACATCTCATTTTTTCTCTATTTTATTAGAATTAACAAGAATTCTATCTTCTGCAAAATAACTTAGAATCAAAAAGAACCTGTCATAAAACAATCCTGTTAGTAAAGCTCAACGCCTGCTCCAAGTACATGATAGTAAATCACTTTCGCAAGAACTTTCTTTCCGGCCGCTTTTAAGGCCTTTTCGTAACATTCAAACTGACCGGCATAGATTCCTGCATAATGGGCGTTCTCAGGATCAAGTACATCATCTTTTGTTCCCGGGAATGATTTAAAATCTACCAGCACTACCCCATCACTTGTTTCCCAAATTAAGTCGATGCTTCCCGTATAAATCTGGCCATCATCAAAATGCTTGAAAGGAACTTCGTGGAATGTCTTTCCTTTGCCGTATGTTTTGGTCAGGTATTCTTCCAGATTATCCCAGGCTTCAAGAATTTCTTCCGAATTCGGGATTTTAGTTTCCATTCCGGAGTTTTTTATAATGGAAGAAACGTATTCTATTGTTTTGTTATTTTCTAAGGATGCAAATACATCGTGAATGCAGGTTCCCACTTTATCATACTCTCCTGCCCCAGCCTTTATGGTGATTCTTTTTCCAGAACAGAAGAGTTCTTTTGCCTTTACAGATTTATTTGCAGTAGCCTTGCTAGGCTGCATGTCGCGATTTTCTTTTGCAGTTTCTGGATTTGAGTTCAAAATATATCTTAGATTTGCACGGGCTTCTATGCTTTCCCCGTCAGCCAGCTGTTTTTCTTCATACAAGAAAGGATGTTTATTATTGAATAAATCAATTGATTTATCAGCTTCAAAATTGTAATTATCCGCAACATTACAGCCCAGGCATTTGAAAATGCATAAGGCCTTATCTTTTCCTTCTGTTGTAAGAATGAGCTGATCTTTAGCACGGGTAATTGCAACATAAAGAAGTCGGATAGTTTCTGATTTCGAAGTAGCACAGATTGATTTATAACGCTGTGCATCCTTTATCTTTTCTGCCATATCATCTGCTACATTTGTATTTCCTGTAAACAAAGTTGGCATAAGATTAATTATCATTGGCGGATATAAATCTGTTTCCGAAGGAGCTGTTTCGTGATACTTTTGCACTCCAAATACATCGTATTTGAAAATGCTCTTATCATCTTCTGCATCTTTGTCCAATCCTAAGAGAATTACCTTTTTCCATTCCAGACCTTTTGAGCCATGAAAAGTCGTAAGGGTAACTCCATTTTTAGAACCAGAAGATTTTGCATTTTCCTTACAGAAATCAATATAGCCATTGATTGTTGGCGGCAAGCCGGCCTGCATACATCTCTCTTCATAATCATAAGAGGCTTCTATAAGGGCATTAAATGCTTCATCTGTTCCGGCAGAATCCTTCCAGCTATGTCCTACTGTATATAAATCAAGTCCGATGATCAAACTTTCTACCAGATTATGAATTGTCTGAACTTTATAGAAAGATATATTTTCCATGAACTTTTTTATCAATTGATTATTTACAAGATAAGTCGGTAAGACTGGATTTGATTCACCAGCTGCCTCGGCTTTTTCTTTTGCTTCTTTGAAAATCTTATTAAACTCAAGTTTTGTATCTACAACTTTTCCAGCATCAAAACCTTCTTCAGAAAGAAAGGCCACAAGAGCTCTGGAATAATTGTCCTTATCATTTATAACAAGATTGAGGAATGCAGAAAGCAATGTAAGTTCATCTCGATTCTCATCTATTGCAAGTTCACGGCATACAGGAATATTCAGTTCCTTTAGTTTTTCAGAAAGTTTATCGAGCTCGGAATTTCCTCTTGCAAGAACTGCGTAATCTGATGGATCTTCACCATCTTTGATTCTCTTTGCAATCTGAGATGCAAGTCTTTCTGTCTTTCCATCTGAGTTTGATCCATTTTGTTTCCAGCACCTAAGGCTCTGGATTTTATCTGGATTTCCACGATGAGATGCTAATTCTACCTGCTCTTTTGCAAGCACATCGGCAAAAGCCGGAACGAATACATCATTCGTAAAACCTACAATATCCTTCAGAGAACGATAGCTCTTTTCGAGAGAGTGAATCTTAAACTGTTTGGGATTTGTTGCCTGCTTCTTTTCAATAATGTCTGCAACAGCTTTTGTTAAATCTGTATCGGCTCCACGGAAACCGTAAATAGCCTGCTTAAAATCTCCAACCCAGATACTGTTGTGAGTATGGAAATCTCGAATATCTTCCCCCTCTCCTACTGGTACAATTAAATCATCACATTCATCTGAACCTACAATCTCTGAAAGTTTATCGAAAATCTGAACCTGAATCGGAGAACTATCCTGAAACTCATCTACAAATACATATTTATAAGTATTACGGATATCGTCCTGAACTTCTTTCTTATCCAGAAGCTCTACAAAGCGGGCCTCCATATCTGTGAAATCTATAAGATGCTGCTTGTCTTTATATTCTTCAAAGGCAGTCTGAGCTTTTTCTACATAATCAAAAATCAAATTGATATATTTGAGGATAAGTTCGCTAACTGTCGTATTTGTATAAAGATGATTGAGACTGTCCAAAGCTGCCTGCCGAAGCTGACTGCTCTGGAAAGCCTGAGGCAATCCATCAATGAAAGTTCTGAATCCGGCGAGATCTTTTATCGTAAGTTTCTTCGAAAGAATAAAAGAATACTTTTTAATGTCTGCCGTTCGTGTTGCTGATTTTCGGCTTTGTCCGGCATCTATGCTCTTAATTTCTTCCATCAAATCCCTGAACAATTCAACATCATAATTAAGAGTCCAGAAACCAGAAAGCTCTTTTGCAAAGGCCAGAGATTTTTCACGGCTGGCTTTTAAATCTTTTACGTTATAACTTTTAGCTTTTTCAAAGATTTCTTTTACATCATCTTTCCAAAAGTCATAATTAAGACCAAAATTGTTTTCGCTCCATTCAAAGCCAATGCCAAACTGTTCGCAAAAATCCTTTAAAAAGGCAGTCTCATCCTGAGTTGCAATTGAAGACAGAATCTGACCAACGAAGAACTTCTTCTGTTCATCATCTATCATCTTTAAGTTAGGGCTGATTCCAAGAAGATACCAGTATTTCTGAACAAAGGCATAGGCAATACTGTCTACAGTTCCAATCATTGCCTGGTCCAGACGTTCTGCATATTCTGCATAGCGTGGAGTCTGCTGCTGTTCATAGATTTTGGCTTTTGCTTTTTCTTTGAACTCAGCGGCTGCAGCCTCGGTAAAAGTTGTAAGGATAAACTGCTCTGGAGCTGCTTTTTCTTTTATGATTAAATCAGCGAGAATTGAAGTTAATGTAAAAGTCTTTCCACTACCGGCACCGGCACTTATATATGTAACGTGATTCATTATTTACCTGCCTTGAAAGTATTGTAATTACTGTATTTGTTTTGTTTCTTGTTCCAGGTTTTATTCCGCGAATGCGTTTCCATATCCATTGGAACAAGAGCCTGCTCTTCTGCTGAATCTGCATAATCTATAGAAGGAGAAACAGGCTTTCCATTAATAAATGGATATTCCACACCTTCTCCATCTTCAATAATTCCCTGCATAATCTGATTTTTTCTAAAGGCATAAGAATTACTCATTTCTTTAAGCAGATTACCGTTCCTGTTTACATCAACATAAGTTTTGAAGATTGCTCCCTGTAAGTCATCTGCGGTAATAACCTTTACATCAGGAAGAAGAACATAAGCGGCTGCTTTTGCATGTTTCTCAGTTGCTTTGAAGACTAATCCTCTATACAAAGCCAGCTGCATTGATCGGTTATCTCTTATCCAATCCTGATACTTTGCTTCTGATGGAGAGAACTTAAAATCAAAGATTACAGGCTGGCCTGCAGAATCTTCCAGTACCATGTCTATGCTTCCGCTGAAAGTTATTTTGTGCTTTGAAAATTCCGGCAGGTCCATTTTTTCATGCTTTTGTTCACAAGCTATAACTTTGAGTCCGTTTTCCTGAATAAGTTTTAAGAGAGCTTTTACACTCTCCCCCATCTGCTCTTTAAAAATTGCAGTTTCAGAAAGATTTTCAGACTGTAAAAGGATGCCTCCTGATTCCAGTACTTTCTGACTGAACACTTCTTCGTAGTTGTTCTTTATCTGATTTGCAATGTCTTCTGGGCAGCCACCATGCTTTGGATTAAAGAGTTCTTCAATAATTGCATGGACTACAGTTCCCTTTGTTGTATAAACGGCAGAAAGAGCCGCAGCTCCTTTCTTCTGCAGATTAATGATTTTGTCAAAGACATAATCAAAAGGATAATCTATAAGATTTGAAATTGCGCTAAAGCTTTCGACTTCGCGGAAATGAACCAGGTCTGTACGCTTAAAAGTGATTGTACCATCCGCTGTCTGATGACGGTTATTTATTTGAGGAAGTTCTTCTGTTTTTACTCCAGTAATATCAGCAAGAGATACATGCTTGATATAGCGCTCTATAATATCCTTGCCCTTCTCATCTTTACCCATATTCTTTTCGAGCCGTATTATAAGCGGCTCTTTTACTGCATCTTTTGTTCCACTCTTTTTTACAGTTACAAGAGTAAGCTTTTCTTCTGTGTAAATTAATGGAAGATATTTATTCAAACGAATATATTCACGTTCATTATCTTCCTGCCAAAGACCGGCATTAAGAGCCGCCTTTTCTGTAGGTGACAGGAAAGAATAAGTAAGTTCTCTTTCATCTGGATTATAAAAATCACACCAGATAGTAGACTTTGCAGGACTTGCATAATTTGAACTTGATTTAATAAGATTCTGGCAGCCTTTGTTTGCCTGGCTGATTTCCATTTCAATTTCTGTAGAAAGAGAATCAAAAACTAAAATCAAATCTTCAAAGGAAATTTCTTCCTCATCAAAAATATCAAGAATCTTCTTCATTGCAGCACAGGTAGATAAAGCACCCTGTAATTGTACTATATGTGCATCATTCAGTTTTTCATCTTGAGTCTTATTGAAAATCCATTTTGAAAGCTCTGCAACATATTCAACAATTGCAGACTTTTTAATTTTTTCATTCTGACTGATTGCTTCTTTCGGTTTGGTTATATCCGGGAGGAAATATTTGATTTTATCTTTATCATAATCTTCTGCTTTATCGAGGAGCGTTCTGCAGGCTTCATTAAAATATCCGCCCTCCCCTACTATAGTATTTATTAAGTCATCTCGGAATTTAAAACTGAGCGGACTAAATGGAACAGATAACCAGCTGATAAGAGATGTAAGATTCAAAGGACGAGAAAATATGCCAAGTCCAATCAAAGGCAATTCAGAAATCTGACTCACACCTTTGTCACTTGCACCGCAGGTCGGCTTATTAAGATAACTAAGCCAGCTATCAAAAGCTCGGTTATCACGATTAATCCATACTGAATATTGATCAACCGGAAGCTGGCTTAAATACTGGAGTGAGTCATTTGTGTTTTCAAATTCCAAAAGTTCAACAGAGCCATCGTTTTCTTCCAGTGTGAGTTTATCTGATTTGTTGTCTTTCAAAACTTCCGACATCTTGCGAAGGAAGTTTTTGTTTGCAGGGAGTTCTGAATTTACATGAACATGCTCTTCGCCAATTGCTTTTAAAAGTTCAACCTCTGCTGGCTGGAAGCAGTGAAAATCAAACGGAGTGATGATTTCTAAATCCTCAGGTAGAGCGCAGCCCTCTTTCACAGCCTTTGTAATCTGCAAAAGTTTTTCACCAAAAGAAGGAGAGTTAAAATTTTTCTCAATGGCAGCCAGAGTCTTCATACGTTCAGAAGAATCATTCTTCCCAGGAACCCAGCCTGCAAGAAGCATGGCATCACGCCACTTAAGACATTCTTTCGCAGTATTAATTCCGTCGCGTTCAAAAGATTTTGCAAAAAGGTGGCCCGGATTTGTTTTACTATAATTTTTGATTGCAGTGTAATAATCCAGAGTTCGTTCTAAATCAGAAGCTACAGGAATATGCAGTCCTGCATGAAGTTCAATTAAATCTACCAGCGACCTGGTATTACAAACAATAGTATCAAACGCAATATTCGTTTTTGAAAAATCATAATAAACAAAACCATCATACGAAGGATTATAAAAAACTTTCATCCATGGGCTCCTTATTGTAGTTCCATTATAACACATAATTAATGTCAAATAACGACACTCTGTTTCTATGAACAGCAAAATCCCATTCTGTGATTCTGGCGACTTTCCAGTCGTTCAGTATTGCACATTTCTACCAGTTCATCATAAGAAGGCTGTACACCTTTGATTATTTCGTTCATCTGGCATTTTCGAACAATGTTGTCTATTTCACCACCAGAAAAGTCAAACAGTCTTGCAAGACTTTCTGCATAATGATTTTCAAGCTCAGGCATCTTACTTAGCCATATATTTGTGCGAGCTGCAAGGCCTGGCTTTTCATACTTTATTTTGAACAAAAAACGACGTTCAAAAGCACCATCCATATTTTCACAAAGATTTGTTGTTGCAATCAAAATTCCTTCCAGTTTTTCTAGTTCTTCA
Source organism: uncultured Treponema sp. (assembly GCA_947165895.1). GTDB lineage: Bacteria > Spirochaetota > Spirochaetia > Treponematales > Treponemataceae > Treponema_D. The sequence goes on along the minus strand of CAMVCB010000012.1, from coordinate 34,524 downwards.
AGAAGAATATTCTGAATGGCATTTTCTGTCTGGGCACAGTTCCCGAAGTCGACATCTTTTCGTTTAGAAATAAGGGCATCAGCTTCGTTAAAAAGGAGTATTGGTGTATTTTCCTTATGTCTCTTGCATTCCTTACAAAGCCGGATATAGTCAGAAAAGATTCTCTTTATACGCTTTTCACTTTCACCAAACCACATTGATTTTGATTCTGCTATATCAACATGCATAATTTTTCTGTTTGTTTTTTTTGCCAACTGATATACAGTTTCGGTTTTACCAGTTCCAGGAGCACCATATAGCAGTACAGCAATTCCTTTAGGTAGAGCCTTCTGTTCCAAACGAGACTGCATTGCTTCCAAGTTCTTTTGATTAAAGCTTTCTGTGAGCATATCAATCTGTTTCTGTACTTCTTCTGAATAAAAAAGAGTTTTTTCCTTCATTTTTTCCGGCAGAATTACATTCTTTGCAGTTGAGTTCTTTTTGTATAAATCAGCATTATTTCCATAAAGTAAATCAATAATCTTATCTCCAACAATAATACAAGTCTGTTCGACAACATCGTTCTTTTCAATTTCTAAATAGCCCTGAGTAATAAAAGGATGCTTTTCATCCAGGAACAAGCACAGTTCAGAGAAATATCTATCATCATGACCATATAAATCATTAAGTGTGCGACATAAATTTGACCCACTACCATTAAGAAAATCATTTACGCAGTCATATAAAAAGTAGCGGTAATCAGCTTTTTTTACTGCATTAAAAATATTCTTAAAAAAAGCAATCTCCTGATGCTCTTCTTCCTCTTTTTTTATTAGAGAACATTTGTTTGATTTTACGAGGTTGGGACTTTCGTAAATATCAGAAATCATAGATAAAGCAGCTATTGTCTTATCAAGATCAGTTTCCTTATTTTTTTCTTCCAGATAAAACTTTGCTTCAGATCCAAAAAGTTTTTTGATACCATTCTCAGTTAATCTGAATGTCTTGAGAAAAGCTTTTCTTCCACGAGCATAATCATCTGTATTTATATAGACTGCCTTTATAAAATTATTTTTGAGTAAAACATCATCTCTCTGCATTGAAAGTTTTTTCTTTCTTAGATTACGTTTTGAAGGATTAATCAGCGAATATGCATATGTTTCATAATAAGTATATTTTAGTTTCGGTTCCTTTGGTTCCTCTCCATTAATTAATGTATTACAGAAGAAATAAAGCAAACCGCGGGAATCTGGATCTTGAGGGAAACTCTTAACAGCATTTGCAATTACACTATTATTTTCATAGTTCTTTTCCATAACAAGAAGCTGCCTGTTATATTCGTAGAAATTGAGATCATCCTCCATATAGTAATTCTGAAGCTCCTGAATTTCTCCAAGAATTCTTTCTGTTGTATCTTCCCCCTTTTCCAGTTTCATAATTGCTTCGTTATCAATTACATTATTTATAACAGTTCCGCAGATGTTATAACCATTATTCTCTGGATGTGAACTTACATTTCTTCTATCTTTCATTTCTATAAGACCATTCTCTTCTAAAATGCTTATATTTTTGCGATATTCAAGAATATGTAAAAATGAATAATCAAGAAACTCTGCAATATCATGAAGACTTACACTATTCGATCTTTGATTCTGCAACACAAAAATCACTGAAAAAAATATGGCTGAAATCTCATCGGTCTCTAGATACTCACAAATTTCAGTAAGTTCCTTATTTGTCGTGTTAAGCGCATCTTCTTCCAGCTTACTGCCTTCCAGAGTTTCTGTCAGATAAATAATCTTTCCCAAAATAGTGTCTTTGTTGTGCTGTACCATAATCTTTTCTCCTTCTAGTATCTTACAGCAAATAAATATAAAAACACGTGATATCATTTAGTGATAATTGATTGAAGTAATTTTTCAAAATTACTTCAATTTCTTCTCCAATTTCGTGTTATAATAACTTTATGGCAAAAGATAAAAAGGAAGACAGTCCCAGACAGTCGGGAAAGGAGATTTTTCGACTTTTTCAACTTGATGCATTGTTTCAGGAAGATAAATACTATTCTACTGAAGACCTAACCAAACGTCTTGAAGTTTCCATTGCTACTTTAAACCGCGATATACGCCGTCTTCGTGATAATTATCATGCACCACTCGAATACAGTCGTGAAAATGAAGGTTATCATTACTCAAGTCATCTTTATAAATTTCCTGCAGTTTTTGTTACAGAAGAAGAAATGCCTGCCTTCGGAATGGTTATGAAGCTTTTTGAGATGTTCCAGAACACTCCACTTTATGCACCTCTTTTAAATATCTGTGAGAACTTTGAATCACCAGTAAAATCTGAAATGATAGATGTAAATCAAGTGAACTTCAAAAACTCTCATTTGCGCGAAAAGCAGTGGTTTGAAACAAGAATTGTTATGGCAAAACGCAGTGTTGCAGCAGTGGAAGAAGCTGACTGGGAAACAATTCTTTCTGCACTCAAAGATAACTATTTGCTTGAGTTTGATTATGAATCTGTTCATAGTAATCAGACATCTACAAACAGAACTATAGAACCATGGCAGCTGATTTTTGACCGCGAACAGTGGTATATTTCAGGACTTGTCAGCAAATGGGATAATCCTAAAGAAAGAGTCCGCAGAACTTTTGTTGTCCCAAGAATGAAAAATCTCCGTCTTGTAAAAACGCATTTTTCCCTACCTTTAGAAGAGGAATGGATGCATGAAAAAAAATCTTTGGGATTTTTCGGTATTCAGACAAATGATGAAAAATCGCTCTGCGAATTCATTTTTCAGGGCTCTGCTCTATATTATTCAACTGCGAATTTTGCAGATGACAAAAAAATAGAAAAATATACCGGAACTCTCCCCCACAAGGAAGGAGCCCTTCACGTAAGTTTTACAAGCAACCAGTGGCCAGGAATCCTCCGTGATTTTTTCCCGTTTGGTGAAGACATAATTCCACTTGCTCCAGAAGCACTCGTAAACGAATGGAAAAAGAAAGTCCAGGCAATGAGTAAGTATTTATGACGTTTGATATTTTTGTTCTTCTGTTTTATTCATTTTTGTAACTTTTAACACAATCGCAATAGAAACAAAAACCAGAGATGGAAAAAACACTTTTATATTACATAAAGTCAATTTTGTTGCATTGCTTACAGATTCTAGCAAGATTTTTCCATTACGATATTTTTCAATTAAAGTTCCATTTACGATTTCCAACAGATAAAAAAATACACTTACATGAACATTACAGACAAGTACTTTTATGCCTCTATCCAAAGATAGATTAAAGTCTATTTTCGATTTTAACTCCTCTTTTAAAAACTCAGAGTTTCCATTCATAATCAAATTGGTAGAACATTTATTATCAATTTCACATAATTTTCCATTCATCGAATCTAAAAAATAACGCACAATGCTTTCAGTTACTGTTTTTGTTAACAAAGAAATGATAATTATTATAGCAAGGAAAATTAACAGAAAAATCGTATTTATAATTAATCCTCCGGATACTTCGCCTCCCATAAAAGAAAGCTGGTACTTAATAATTCCATTTCTTAATCCTTGAAGTATTAGACGACAAAGACTGATATTTATCGCCAGAGATGTCACTGAATAATACAAAACAAGTTTGACCATACTTTTAAAATAACTAGTAAGGGAATATATTAAAACCGCAGTTGAAATTATAAATTGAATTCTTACCAATATATCCAACCATTCTGCCGGAATTGGTATGAACAGCATAGCTGCCAGAATAACAGCAATCATAACAACCACTACTTCATTAATATTTTCTTTTTTATTACCCACGATATACTCCTTTTTTCATCTTCCATATTAAGCAGTTTTGTTCCGGGAATTTTCAGAACTAATCATATGCTTTTTTCTTATTATTTAACTCTCCTTATAAGTAAAATTATTGCATATAAGAATATCATTTAGTGAGATTGTAAAAAAAATGTAAAATATCGTGTATGTGATGTGTGTGTGGGGGGGGAAAAAAAAGTATATAATATTACATATGCATGGGGAAACAATTAGTCTATGACAGATTTTATTTGTTCTATGAAATCATTTTCATATTCTTCAAGACTTCCACTTTCTTCTTGTGGAATATAAATTCCATTAATTACAAATTTTGTTAAACTATTAACTAAACCATATAAAGTTGTAAAACAATTATTTCGGGCAAATCTTTGTTTAAGTGGATATATCGGTAGTAAACATCTACTGTTATAATAATAGGAGACTGAACTTCATGGAGAATCTGCATTGCCATCTTTTGCCCAGGATGCTCTCGCAGTTTCCCATTCCTTTTTTCGCTGTTCAAAAAGTTTTGCCAAAATAGAGTTCTTATCTGCATAGGATTTTTTTACATAATCTTTCATCGTATTAAAATCTTCTTCTGATAAAGAATCAGGCTTGCCTGGTGTATAAAAAAAATCATCTGCATCCTCTGTAAAGAAAAGCCAGAATGATTTCTTTTCATTTAATTCTTTCAAAGAATCATTTTGAACTACAATATAAATCATCATTCCGAATTCAACAGTACAATAATATTGAACATCGAGGATATTGGCCGGCAAACCGGTTTCTGATTTTAACAAACGGATTGGTACCTGATTATCCATAAAGGCCTCTGGGGAAAAAATTAGTAATAACGCCTATGATATTCCATTCTTCTTTCATCAATATACTTATTCCATTCGTGGAAGAGATATTCGAAAGAACCGTTTCCCTTCATTACCGTTGCACAAGCTTCTAACAAAGGCATTGCGGGATTACTGTCTTTGCAGGCTGCAATATCAACTTTTTCACACAAAGTCGGAAAGAAAGCCAGATGGTCGTAACAAAACCTTTCATCCTCTAGATAATCAGCTGGAATGCCAACATCGCTGATATCACCTCCCCGCCTTTCACGAACCTGAAGAGATTCAAAGAAAACCTCATCATTCTGGAGATTACAAACAACTCCCATAAGGCCATCGTCAATTCTGCGGATAATATCTCCATTACGGAATGGATGGGGAATTAATACCAGAAGATTTTCAAATCCGTCATGATGTTTGTTGTAATACTCATCTACCATAAAAGAGGAATCGAGATAATGAAGCTGAAATTTATAAGGATTATTTTTCTCTGGAATGAATTTTCCATATACATAATTATCTCTGTCATCAATCTTATATTTTCTTAATCTGAAAGATAGAATTTTTTCTTTGCTATCCTTAAAGTCGTTGATTTCACTTTCCATTTTTTCATAAACTTTATCTATAGAAGAAAACACTCCACAGCTATAAGGCCACATCCGATATGAAGCAGATTCTTCCAGCTCAAGTTCATAAACATTTCCAGGAGAGTCATTTAAGAGATACTCTTCCAGCTTATTTTCCATACTAATATATGATTCAATCTCAGCTGCGATTTCAGCAGATGAATAAGAATTCTTATATATTCCGCTGATTATTCTAGTATTAGCATTCAGTTCCGCCCTTAGTTCTGGAACTAATTCCACAAGCAAAGCATGCTTCTGAGAATAACTTAAAAGCGTATTCTGACAACTTAAAACAGCAAGTTCATATGGCACAAAATTTCGTCCAATTTTCTCACAGTAATCACGAACCTCTTTTGAAGGCACAGCAGCCTGTATAAGTTTATTGTATTTTTCATCTGTCATAGTAACCTCTTTTATCCGGACATCTTTAAAAAGACATTTTTTTAGTAATAGATTTCTCTTTTTAGAATAATAGACTGAACTTCGTGGGGAACCTGATTTGTTATAGTTTGTCGTGACTGCTCATATCTTTTCTTTTCCGAAGATTTTTCTATTTTCTGCACAGGCTTATGTACCGGCTTTTCATCAGGTTCCAGTAAGGCCATCATTTGTGCATGAGTAAGAGACGGCTTGTTTCTTTTTGATTTGACCACCTTCTTCTCATGAAAATAAGAACAAATCATTCCAAAAACTGATGGGACAATAATTATTATCAAAAACACTACAAATAAAAACTTAATCATAGGACGCCTCCTGAAATCTTTATCTGAAATAAATAATACCTGCTGACCATATCATTTAATGATATTAGTCAGCTACTTATAGAATAACTCAGATATGAAAAATGACACTGTACTCTTTATCCATCCTAATCAGGCTTTTTTTTCCATCGTTTAGATTTCAAATTTCATCTGTAAGTTCTACCCTTGGAACACGGATATGATAACCGTACAGACCTTCAAAATCTGGAGTATCCATTTGCGTAATGTATCGCCATCCTGCCATATCGGTACCTTTTTTGATCTTCATTTTCAAAAGCTGTTCGTACGTAAGAACCTTCATCCCTTTTTCTTCTGTAACAACTTTGATGAAAACTTTTCCGCGGTAGAGCTTCTCCAGATAACGAACATCTTCTTCTTTTGGCAAATCTTTTTCATCAAGTATCCAGCACCAGCCGTCACAAGCTGAATAAGGAATATCGGCTAAATGAATTCCAAGCTCTTTTAAAACCTTCTTCTGAAATTCTATTGGCTCCCCTTTTAATTTATCACAAACAAATGATTCAAAAACAATAAAAGGAACCTTCTTAATAACTGTTTTATATAAATACTTGTTCCAACAATTTCGATTTCTACCATAAGCATGATAAAAATATTCTCCATTGGTCCATCCAAAATGAAGACGGTTAGTAAAAACATGAGGCTCAAGCTTAATAATCCGTACATGTTTCGGATCTTTTAATTTTGCCTTTACCGCTTCAATCAAACAATTAGAGTATTTCATAACAAACCTCCTGGTCTTTCTTTAATTGAACTATAAAACTTGTCTATATCACTAAATGATATTCCCGCTTTTTATTATTACTTTTATCAAGGAGACTCGTTTATGTCAGATGATTTATCTGTTAAAAGCAGAAAAGCACAAATTATGGTTTCCTGCGCAATGCAAAATATCACAAAGGAAATTAATAAGGTTTTACGGGAATATTTACAGCAAAAGCATTTAGATAGTCTGGCAAAAGTAATCGCTTATCTGGAATTGGATTCTACACAGGCAGATGATTTTCTGAAAATTTATGATAACGATACGCGCGATAAAATCTTTGCACGTTCCAAGCAGTTTCAAAAAACAGATGATTCTGTAATTGCAGAAGCAGACCACGTTGTTAAAAGTGCCTTCATAAACTGCGAGGAGGATTATAAGATTATAAAAGATAATCTTCCGGCAACAGGCAGAGAATTTTCAGAAAAAGCAGTCCACGACTTCCGTGCAACTACTCCAGTCCTTAAAAAAAAGCTGGATAAATGCGTTTTCAATATAGAAGACATTGTTTACCTTAAAGACAGAGATATTCAAAAAATCTTACGTAATTTGGATCGGAAAGAAATTGCAATCATCCTCAAATTTGAACCCGATGCAATTAAAAATAAAATATTCCGAAATCTGTCTGAACGTGCTGCAAAAATACTTCAGGAAGAGATCGATCTGCTAGGTCCAATTCCACAAAGCAAACTTAATAACGCTCGTTCTTACTTCGTAAACACCATATTCCGGCTCGAAATTGACGAAGGTATGGATATTTTTAGTAGAGATAGTTTCTGGAACTTTTAATTTTATATGGATTATTTCGATATAACAAACAAGGCAATTGCTGCCGGCACGACTCAACCACTTGATACAAAAAAAATAAAGTCTGAAAATAACAAAAAGGCAAAAGCCTCTGGCGCTGCCTTTGTTTCAAAACTTAGAGAGGAAATTGAAACTGAAGTTAGGGCGAAATATGAAAGCCATCTGTCCGAAACCTTAAAGGAACAATCTCCGACCCCTCCCCCAGTACTTTCCCGTGAAGAATACATAGCTCAGCAACTGAAAATTATCAGAAAACAATATAAGCATATGCTTTGTATTGTTGAAAAGTATCCAGAATTGTCAGAAATATTTGTAGATATGCCTCTCGCAAAAAGAATCTATGAAGGGTGATTGATTAGCTGATAATAAATAGAGTTTCATTACTACAGATATTCTCTCTACGTGTAAATACGAATTCCAAAATTATTTATTAATAAAAACTCTGTGCCAGTTTTCCAATAGACTTCTGATATTATCTTTTCCTACTACATTTGAACTTTGAATATCATACTGAGGAATATCTAAATTATTCTGCTGGCAATAATGAACCGGATATTTTGCACAATCATATCCAGACTTTTCATAACCCAAATCATGATCAAAACAAATAATATCTGGTAAACCATTGTTATCAATATGATGACAAAATTCTTCGTAATCTTTGACCCAAACAATATCATAATCACCATTCAGATAATCTTTAGGGTTTCTGAAATCATCTAACCATAAGATTTTTTTCATACTAAAACTACGTACCTCCCCCCCTCCCCCCCAAGGTGTACTTAAGTACAGAATATGAACTCCCTGCCGATACGATTTCATAAAGTCCTGATTTCAACAAATGCGCAGGAAGCTTTTTGAGTTCAGAATTGTGTTCTTTGATACACTGAAAGTGCGATATTTTTAACCTTCTGAACTTTTCTATTGTGTATTATTATGTTTGTTTGAATACTATTGAGTAGCATAGATTCTTCTATATATATTATATTTTTTCTTAAGTTCACTTCTTTAAAAAGAAAAATATAGATAATAAGAATGTATGTTATTTATATATAGAAAAAGTGTACGAAAAGTTCTGAACTTGCGAACTGTACTTTAAACAATCTTTTAAGCAGGTAAAACTTTTTTGAGCTGATTTTTAGACCACCGCGCGCTCCCCCGGCGAATTTTTAAAAAAATTCTTGTTAAACAAAAAAAGCGAGGAAGACCTCGCCGATAGATGAACCTGGACCTTGAGGTCAGTTCAATTATTAAGCCTGTACAGGCACTTTAGCTACAATTTTTTTGACTTCTTTTACAGAAATCTTAAGAAGGTCTGCTATCTGCTGTTCGGTCACAAGTTTAGCTTCGAGCATCTGTCTAACAAGAGCTTCTTTACCTTTAGTAAATCCTCTGTTCTCAATTTTCTCAACTACATCGCACATAGTAACACCTCCTTTTTTATTCTTTAAGTTACCTTCATTATATACCTCTTCAAATGAATTGTCACCTGTTAATGCAGATAACATTTTAAGAAGAGCATCCACGTGTTTTATTTCTTCCATTGAACCTTTATAATCTTTCTTGAGTCTTACAGCCTGGAAGTATTTTGCAACAATTTTGAAGTCACTCTGGAACATATCAATTGTTTTGTCACTCAACCAAGCAATATTGAAAACATTAATTTTGTAATCATTTACAAAAGGTTTTAGTTCTTCAGGAACATTGAAGCAGCTGAGCAAGTTTTTATGAGTAGACCACTTTTCATCTGTTCCAAAATAAAGAACTAATGTTACGACAGGATAAAGACTCTTCTTCTTCTTTTCCTTATTTTTTTCATCGTTACTATCCAGAAGTTGTTGCTTATAAGAAGCTCCATCGTAACTGATTACACGAAGAGGCATCTTTGAGTCCTGAACTGTCTGATTTTCAAAACCAAGAATTGAGATTCTAACTTCACCATTTTTCCAAAATTTTGAAACGTCTCTTTCCTGTTGATGAATCTTACCGTCTACCTTAAACATACTGTCTTTTGTAGCAGACTCAAGATCTTTTTCTTTCATAAGGTTATTTCCCTTGAACAAGAGAACATTAACTATGTCTGCAAATACGTCATTGAAGGCTTCAAGATTCTTTTCTGTAATGTCTTTAGCACCCATAATTTAAATATAATGAATTTTGGGGATAAAGTATATAAAGGGGATATAACGCTACTTCTGCCACTAGAACTGCTTTCTGGCGGCTCAACAGAGCCGCCTTGCCGATTGAGCGCAGGGGTGACGCCTGCGGCAGCCCTGTGCGATTGAGGCAATACTTTTTCCCACACATGACGATTTCCCAAAAGCCGCCTTTGGCAGGTGGCACTGAGCATCTTAAAACGGCAGGACAACTGGAATGTTGAGCAAAAGGGTGCCCCCTTGCCCCCCAAGAGCGGTTCAATACCATACCTTATTTTTTACGAAAGGGGAAAAGGGGGATGCCCCGCGGCGGGGGGGAAAGGGGGAACGCTTTTGCGTGCCCGCCGTTTTAAGTTGCGACATACGCGGAAGGTACACTTTTACTTCACGATGAATTTACTGCGCGAAAAAGAGCCTGGCGGCTTTTACATAAAGATTGCTTACTACAATGATGCTTCTCGCGGAAACAGGCAACGGCAAAGAGCGGAAGGTGTGGCAAGCTGCTTTGCTTACCTGTTTTTCTTCTGCCACTCCTGGAGCGGTTGCCGATGACTGTGCTTTCATTGCTGCCTGCGCCGCTTGCACAAAGGCCCGCGTGCGAGCACGCTAGTTTAATGGCAACTGGCTGTGAGCGAACGAAGTGAGGGAGCAGGCTGTTGGCTTCCTTTTTGGAGATGGGCACTTTTGGGACACAAGACACAAAGGGAGCGGAAGAGCTGCGGAGCTGTCCTGGAGCGAGTGATTTGGAAGGGTATTCAATAAATAAAAAGGATATTCGATTGGATAAACGATTGGATAAAAACTGTATAACACTCAATCTAACTCAATAACAGTCAATAAAATTAACTTGAGAAGTTCGTTATAATACCTTATAATATATTTATAAGCAGAATTGCATTGAGTATTTTTAGGTACTTTTGAGATATTGAGGCTGCCTGCGGAGGTGGGGGTCGCACGTTCGAATCGTGTCAGTCTCAAAAATTAAAACTCGTCGCTAAGGCGAGTTTTTTTATTTAACAGTGATTTACCAGAACTTCGTCACACGATTCGAAACGAAGTGAGCGGCATAAAAATTGCGAGCATTGACGCAGCAATTTTTATGTAAATTGCCAGGGATGGCAATTTAGCGAACGCAGGCGCCGCAGAGGGAGCCACCATGGATGGGGGCGACCGTCGCGGCGAATCGTGTCAGTCTCAAAGATTAAGCTCGTCGATGTGACGAGCTTTTTTTTTTATTTCCTCTTCTAATTCTCCGCGTCTCCCCCCTTCTGCAAAATTTGAACAAATCTAAATAAAAGAATAAGATAAATCCATGTCCTTATTATCTGAAATTACAGAACGACGAAGCATCAGAAAATATAAATCTGATCCGCTTACGGATGAACAGCTGCGTGAGCTTATAACGGCCGCTTCTCTGGCCCCTTCCGGCTCTAATGAACAGCCGTGGGATTTCATAATCGTAAAATCTAATGAAATGAAAGAAAAAATCTGTCAGGCAGATCACAATCAAAGATGGATGCTGCAGGCACCGGTTTTTATTGTCTGTGTCGGTAAATCTTCATACCGAAAAGACGGAAGCATGGAGCGAACAATCCGGGACAGCTCAATTGCGATTACGCATTTATTGCTGCAGGCCAGCCATATGGGCTTAGGCACATGCTGGACGGGCTGGTATGAGCAGGAGGAAATGAAAAGACTGCTCGGTTTAGGGGACGGCGATCATGTTACAGGTGTAATTACTGTCGGTTATGCCGATGAAAATCCGTCTGCAAGACCACGAAGAAAAATAAATATTAAAACAATTTCATAAAAAATCAGGAGGATAAAAAATGATTTTGAGAAAAGGTTACCATACCTCTGTTGAGGACTTTAATAAGGATGGACGTTTAACTCCCCTAGCAGTTCTTAAGATTTTTGAAAATATCGGAAATAGACATTCGGATAAGGCGGGAGACAGCCCCTTTAATTTTGACGGCCACACCTTTGCCTGGGTCATCACAGAATGGAAAATCGAAGTTACAGAATATCCTCACTACACAGATACAATCGAGGCAGAAACCTGGTCGGAAGGTTTAACTTCCCCTCTTGTTGCAAGCCGTAACTTTCTTCTATATAAAAACGGCGAAATCTGCGCCCGCGGAACTTCGCGCTGGGTAAGAATCGACCTGCAGAAAGGCCGCCTTTGCAAAATCGAAAAGGAACTCATCGACAAATACGAGCCCGACACCAAAGTTGCCTTCGAAGATTCAAAGGTAGAAAAAATCCCTGTGCCGGAAGCTTATATTTCAGAAAAGAAGATTGCAATCCGCCGCAGCGACTTTGATTTCAACAATCACGTACACAATCTCTGCTATCTGGATTACGCTTTTGAAGCCCTCCCGGACGAAGTTTACAAATCTCAGGATTTTAAGAAAATCAGAATCACTTACAAAACCGCCGTTACGGAAAGTGATGAAATTGTGGGAAAATATGCAGATGTCGACGGCAAAAAAATCGTCAGCATCTGCACTACAAGCGGTGACCTCCGCGCCCTGGTACAGCTAAGCTAATTAAGGGGGAAGTCTCTCCCTACCGATAATCGAAAATCCGTTAAAACTCGAGCTGCGACAGCAGGTCGAGTTAGGATTATCGACAAAACGGTTCGCCGCGAAACTAGAGAGCGGCGCGGCTTCAACCCTCCCGGTCTTCCGCAACGCCCGCTGCCAACTTTACAGTAAATTCTTCTTTCCCCATTTGGAAATTAAATCCTTAGGCTCTTTAGAAAGCAGAACCTTTACCAGCAGCAGATTTGTCTGGCTGAAAACGTTGAGCATTTTCGGCTCTTCTTCAGCCGTAAAGCGGGAAAGAACATAGTCAGCAACTCCCTGGTTTGGCAGGGTCGGCCGCCCTATTCCAAAACGCAGGCGGAAAAAGTCAGCCGTATTCAAAACTGCCTTTGTCGAACGAAGTCCGTTGTGGCCGCCAAGTCCCCCGCTCCATTTCAGGCTCACAAAGCCCGGAGCCAGTTCAAGCTCATCATGAACCACCATAATTTCTTCAGCCTTGATTTTATAAAAGTTAGCAGCCTCTATAATGCTGTCGCCGCTAAGATTCATATAGGTCATAGGCTTAAGAAAATAAATGTGGGCAGGAGCCTCTTCCGGCACCAGCACAGGACTTCCATCCTTTTTAGAACAGATTTTATAATCGCAGGCCCACTGGGCAAGCTCAGCAGGAGTAAAACCTGCGATTTCTCCCTTAAACTTGCTCTGCCAGCTCAAACGCCCCGCAAATGGCAGCGAGTCCTCAAAGAACCAGCTGACATTGTGGCGTGTTTTTTCGTACTCTTTTCCGTAATTTCCTAAAAAAGCAACTAATTTAATCATTTTAAAAGCTCATCCGGATTCTTAAGGAATTTATTTGCTGAATAAGAAGCAAGGGCAAAAGTATAAGGACTTTCTGTAGATGATGCGCAGTATTCGGCAGCCTCATCGTCATTTCCTTCTTTTGTCTGGAACAAATCAATAGCAACTGTTTTTCCGCCGGCTTCGACTTCGCAGGTAAGAAGATATTTTCCGTCAGGCGATGCTGAATCATCATACCAGCTGCTTGCAGAAAGATTAGCAAATTCAGCAAACCAGTTTTCAGCCTTCTGAGAATCAACTTCGCCGGTAACAATGCCGTGTCCGTCCAGTTTCCATTCGATATTTTCGCTCTGACCTGTACGTGAAAGCTTCCATTCAGTGCCATCTGCCTTTCTGATAGTCACCCCGCCAATCATATTCTTATCAAGAGTCCATACAGAGCGGCTTCTAAGGTCATCAAGAGTCTTTCCAAAGGTATTGCTGAGGTTACCCGATGCAAGGAAAACATCACTTCCATTATCAAGCATGATGTAGCCCTGAGAGCCGGTCGCAGAGGATTTTCCCACAGTGATTTTGCGGACTTCCTTTCCGCCGGCAAAGGCAGTAACAGTAATCTTCTTGGCATCAGTCAAATCATAGCGGATCTGAGAAGCTTCAGAAGAAGCATTTCCAACCTTATCCAGAACCTTAACAGACTTTACGGCTCCCAGAAGTGAATCAATGGCCGACTGGGTAGTTTCATATTTAGCATCATTTTCAGCTCTTCCTGCCAGCCACTTGTCTCCGTTTTTAACAAGCCAGACAGCTTCTCCATTTGCTTCAAGGCATACAGAATCAAGCTCTTCCTTTACGGTATAAAGTTTTACGTTATTTTTATTCTTTGTAATTGCCTGGGCAATGCAAACTAAAAGCAGAAGTGCACAGGAACAAAGCAAAATTAATTTTCTTTTCTGCATAAAAATCTCCCTTGGCAGCAGATGCTGCTACTTAATTCTCCTTTCATCATCAGGATTATATTTTTCATCAATCTGTCGGCGGCGGGCACTGCGTTTTTTAAGGATTACAAGTCCGCAAACTGCAACCAGCACTACAAGGCCAAACTGATTGAAATACTGCATGATTTTTGCAAATGCGGCAGATTTTACAGTCAGTGTATTCAGTGAAAGTCCCTTTGTACGCATTGTACAGAAATCTTCATTGCCGTTCATATAATCAACTACATTCAAAAGCATCATGGCGATTGGATTTCCGCTAACGTTTCCGTCAAGCAGCTGGGCTGTTGTAATTCCGGAAGAACTGAAGACAACAATTTTTCCGCTCTGAACAGAGGCTTTCAAGTGGCTGTCGCTTTCGATTTTTGATACGCTGTCATCCCTGCCGGAAGCTTTTTCATCCCCGCTTTCAACAAGCTCTGGAGCCGCATCAAATGCAGAATCAAATTTTCCTTCCAGAAGTACGGCAAGATTTTCTGACTTGCGGGCATTTTTATCTGCCGGAGGCATCATCATGTTTGGATTCAAAACGATGTTTTTATCCATTGTCCATGAATCGGCAGAAGATTTTGCAAGAACTGTAGTTGTAATATTTTTGTTTTCCAGAGCCTTGCTAACATCAAGAGAGCCGTTCATCAGCATGATAACATAACCAAGGTTGTTTGTAATTACATGCTTCTTTGCAAGAGAGCCCTTCTGCAAAAGAGGAACCCAGTAAAGGTTCATTTTTCCGTAAACACGGTCAGTCTGAGTATAGCAGTTTTTATCAAGGACAAGATTCTTTGCGCGGTTTACGCCGTATTTTTCCAGCAGGCGGTCGACATTCAGCGCGTTTGGCGCATAAGATACATTACCGTAATAATCCTGCTGACCGGCAACAAGTCCGTCCATAAAGAAGAGAACGTTTCCACCCTTCATAATGAACTGATCCAGCTTATAAAGCTCAATTTCGCTGAAATCCGATTTTGGACCGTTCAAAATTACAAGCTTCATATCAACCGGAATTTCATCCTTACTCAAATCAATAGAAGAAAGCTCGTACATTCCGCTCAGCATTGCTTCAAAATTAGCCGCAGAAGAAAAATCCTGCTGGCCGTAAGGATTCTGAGCCTGCTCAAGGCTGACTTCTCCATGCCCCGTAATATATCCAATCTTTGTAGTCTTAGAAAGCAAAGCCTCCAGAGCTCCGCTGATTGTCTCATCAATTTCATCCAGCCCCGTAACGCCGTAGCCAAAAAGAACGCGGCTGATTTTTACAGGAAGAAGGGTAAACTTTTCACCAAACTCAAGAACAGCTCCAAACACGGCAGAAACCGAAGAACCGTCCTGCCCCTGAACGTTGAGTCGTGGAAGTCCGTATTTTTCAACAAGCTGATCAAGCTCGCCCGCAGCAGGACTTACAACCTGGAAGGAAAGTCTGTCCAGATTCTTTTTATTGGCAGCATTTACGGCATCACGCAAAACTTCCTCTGCCTGTTTTCTGAAGCTTGAAAGCTCATCGCTTGTGTATAAGGTCAAAGTGATTTTTTCACCAGAGCCCAAAGCTTCAAGGGTATCGCTCATGGAAATCATCTTTGAGATTTTTGTAGTCAGAGAATATTCAAATCCGTCTACCGAAGTAATTCCGTCCATCAGCTCAATGCTGTCGCCGTAAGAAACGACAATTCCCATATAAGCCTGTTTAAATCCCACTTCATTATTTTTAACTTCCTGAATCTGAATCTGATGAAGTCCGTATTCGCGGGCAATAGCCTCATTTTCAGGCTTTGACATATCCATGTAATTTACGCTGAATTTTGAATTTGCGGCACCCTTGTACTCTACAAGGATATCCTTAACGTACTGGGCAACTCCGTTGTATGGGGACGGAAGATTGTCTGCAAAGAAAACACGGACATTCAAAGGCTGCTCAATATTTTTTACGATTGAACGGCTTGCCTTGGAAAGGGAATAGGATTTTGGAGCGGTCAAATCAAAGCGCAGAAATGCGTTGTGAGCCGCAAGGTTTGCCAGAATCAAAAGAAGAATAAAAAGAGCAAAGTCACTTTTAGGGCTTTTTAGCCATTTCAAAAATTTTTTCATTCTAGTCACGCTCCGTCTGCTGAACTTTTACCGTAATCACAAAGAAAAGGGCTGTCAGCGAAATAAAATAAAGCAAATCGCGGGTATCGATGATTCCGCGGGAAATTGAAGTAAAATGAGAGTTTGCCGAAATAAAGCTCAAAAAGCTTACCAGAGGAGCCGGCAGCAGAACCAGAAATACGTCAATCAAAGTCAAAACGATGCAGATTATAAAGGCTGTAAAAAAGGCAATAATCTGATTTTTTGTGATTGATGATGCAAACAATCCGATTGCGGTAAAGCTGGCGCTGAGGAAAATAGCCCCTATATAGCCGCCGATAATCGGACCGTAATCAGGCGAACCGAAAATTTCAGCTGTAATCACATAAAAAAGTGTAGGAAGCAGCATAATCAGAGTTCCGCAAAGACTTGCTGCAAATTTTCCCGCAACAACGTCAAGCTCTGTAACCGGCAGGGTCATCAGAGTTTCCAGAGAACCGCTGCGTTTTTCTTCTGCAAAAAGCCTCATTGTAAGGGCAGGCACAAAAAAGCTCAGCATGATTGGAAGCAGGCCAAAAAACTGGCGCAGTTCAGCACGATTATTCAGGAAAAATGTAGAAAAGAACATAAATCCCGAAATGATTAAAAACAAAGCCGTTACTATGTAAGCAACAGGACTTGTAAAATATGATTTGAATTCGCGCTTAAAAATTACAAGCGCAGGATTTTTTCTAGTTTTTACCGACATTTTAAATCCTCACCTATTTTTCTGATTTTTCCGTAAGAGCGTGGAATACGTCTTCAAGACTGTTTTTCTGAACGGACATTTCATAAAGATTAAAGCCGTTTTCTACGCATGTCTTTGCTACAGCCGGACGGATTTCCTGATTTCCAGCCACACTGATAAGGAGTTCGTTTAATCCCCCCTCCTGCCTGTCAGCCCCGTCAGCAGGCCCGCAGCTAACCTTTGTCACGTTTGCAACGCCGGCTACGCCCTTAAGCTTTGCGCTCAGCTCATCAAAGCTGCCGTCCACCGTAATCTTTACAGAAAGCTCGTGGCCAAAGCGCTCCTTAAGCTCTTCAATCGAAGAGTCAGCAACAACCTTACCCCCGCTGATGATAATTGCGCGGGAACAGAGAGTTTCAACCTCGCTCAAAATATGGGTAGAAACAATTACTGTACGAGTTTTTCCGATTTCACGGATAATTGCACGAACGTCCTCAACCTGGTTAGGGTCAAGGCCGGAAGTAGGTTCATCAAGAATCAGAATTTCAGGATCGTGCATGAGGGCATGGGCAAGGGCAACACGCTGGCGGTTACCCCGGCTCAGCTCACTGATATTTTTACTCATAACCTCTTTAAGGCCGCATTCCTTACACAAAAGCGGCACCTTGCTGTCAGGATCCTGCCCCTGAATGTCAGCAACATAGCGGAGATAATCTTCAACAATCATGTCTCCGTACAAAGGAGCACTTTCCGGCATATAGCCGATTTTCTGTTTTGCTTCTACAGGATTCTCTGAAAGATTTTTTCCGTCAATAAAAATTTCACCTGAAGTCGGCGGAAGGAATCCTGTAATCATTCTCATTGTGGTTGTTTTTCCGGCGCCGTTTGGTCCCAAAAGTCCTACAATCTGACCCTTAGGAATAGAAAAACTAACGTCGTTTACCGCACGAAAATCCCCGAAGTTTCGGGAAACGTGGGATACATCTATCATTTTTTCCTCCTGTGTAAGCCGCCCGGGCAGCTTACAATACTTTTCTAATTTTCCTCAATTTTAAAACCTGTCTAAGCGGGCCGGTCAGAGCCCGCGGTGTTCAATAGCAAAGGACTCAAAAACTATGTTTTTGAGTAATAGTTCCCTACGGGAACGTACGTTAAAAAAATTGCGATGCAGCAATTTTTTAGCTTTACCTATTATCTTCTATTTTAAAACCATTATAATCGTGGCCAGGTAACACTTTTGTTCCCGCTTTTACGATTTTTTTAAGCTGACTGAGGCTTTTTTGAATTGCCCCTTCATGACCGCCGTACATATCAGTCCGGCCCCAGCTGTGATAGAACATCGTATCGCCGCTGACTAAAAGTCCTTTTTTTTCATTGTAATAACAGACAGAACCGCGCGAATGTCCCGGAGTATGCAGAACCTTCCAGCCGTCAAAAAGGATTTCCCCGCCGGAAAGCAGAATGTCCGCAGCCGGCTGATTTGCGACCTCATCCAGCACCGCTTCCATTCCAAAGGAAGCCAGAAGACTCTGATTCATAGGGCCGCCCCTTTCTCCGCGGGCAGCAGTTCCAAGCTCCAGGGCTTCTTCCTTATGAAGGTAAATTTTAGCGTCTGGGAAGGCAGCTTTAAGCAGGCTTATTCCCATGATGTGGTCAAAATGGGCATGGGTAAGAAGAATTGCCTGGCAGAAAAGTTTTTTTTCTGCCAGAAAGCCTGTGATTTTTGAAGCGTCCCCTGTAAGCATGCAGGCAGCCGGATCAAAAACGAGGGCCGGACGCAGGCATGAGGCAGGTTCGGCACCATCCCCGGGGGCACTTTCAACTGGAATTATATATGTATTTACACCGAACACGCCGGTCTGAAGGCAATAAAACTTTTCCATAATTATTAAAAAAAAGACCTTCAGCCGCAAAAGCAGACGAAGGTCTTTCTATTCCGCAGGGATTAATTATGCATTAACTCCGAATGGAGCCTGATCTGCGGCTGCTTTTTCTGCTGCGCGGAGGGCTGCTGCATCCTCAGCTGCCATATCCTGCTCGCTCATGCTTGCCGGTGCTTCATAGCCAGAATCGATTTTATCAGAAACAGTTTCTGCTCCTGCATCGCCCGCAAAAGCCTCACCGTCAGCCTCGTCGCCTTCACTTCTCTGGCGTGAATAGCTTACAGCCAGCTTGCGTCCGCGGTAGTCATAACCGTTAAGCTTTTCGATTGCCTGCTGAGCATCGTCCTTGTAAAGCTGAACAAAAGAATAATTTGCAAGAACCTTGATGTCACCAATGCGCTCGCGGTCAAGACCTGCAATAGCAATGAGGATTCCAACCAGGTCACGAGGGTAAACGCGGCGGTTTTTACCAATGCTTATAAAGATTGAAATTGCGTCTTCAGCTGGAATTTCTACGCGCGGATGGCGGGGACGTTCTTCTGAAGCTTCTTCTGCAGCAGCATCATTTTCAACTTTTTCCTGGCGGAAAGATGATTTATATTCATTGCGGTTTTCACGACGGTCATTGCGGTCAAATTTGTCGTTTCTGTCTGTGCGTGAAAATTTATCATTTCTGACTTTATTTCCAAAAAAGCGGTAATGCTTCAAAGATTCCTTAAGCATGAGGGCAATAACATATTTTCTCAGTGTAAGAGGAACATTCTTTTTGAATAATTTTACAAGACTTGCAAGAACATCAACATCTTCAGATGTGCGTACTTTTTCTACTGCATTCTGAAGGAAATCTGCAACCTGATTTTCATTAATTTCAAATTCACGATTATCGTGTCTGTAAGCCATAGAGGTCTCCTGTGTGTGTAAGCCCGCCGTTCAGAGCGGACAATTTTTTAATAATTAAATTTTAAATTTCTGCAAAGAATCCGTTTCTGATTTTTGTAAAGCCTGTGCGTATCAATAACGGCTCCAAAAATTCCGGAATCAAAATATTAGGCAGAAAAATAGTTTTTTTTCCGTTGTCTTTCAGTTTTTCCAGGAGCATAGTCAAAAGCTCCGTACCAATTCCAAGGCCCCGGAAATTTTCAGGAATAAAAAAACTGGTCAATATCATCGTTTCTTCCTGATTTTCTGTCATAACAGATGCTGTAATGCAACCGGCAAAATCATCTGATTGAGAGCGGCATATAAATCCTGTCTGATTATCAGCCTCATAGTTTTTAAACTGATTTACTATTGATTCATAAAAAGCCTTTTTCAACTCATCAGGCAGATTCCAGTTATCATCTGTCAAAAAAGCTGAGGTATTTTGCAGGACTTCCATCTGATTTTCGGACGACTTATACTCTTCAAATGAAAAATCATCATGAACTAAATCATCGTCAGTTTCCGAAAAATAATCTAATTTTTCCAGTCCCCATACCTGACGCAAAGAATTATACCAGTCCTTAATACGTGCTGACATAAACTTGTACTTAAAAATATGCCATCGTTTATCAACGTCAGGATAATTCTTTAATACATTTCGAAAATTCTTAAATACCCCCCTTCCTGAATGCAAGACATTTTTCAACTCCCGCTGCACTTCCGGCACGTGAAGCTGATTTACAAAAGCCTCCCGCAAAGCAAAACCGTCGGCTGGCTTCCACTCAGGCAGTCCATAAACTTTATCTTCATCAACCTTAACCGAAGCTGACATTTCCACCAGAGAAGCGGATTCTGCACTCATTACAAAGACAGTTTCCTGATTTTCCATAGCGGAAATTATCTGTTCAATAAGTCCGTCGGTTAAAGTAAATTCCATAAAAATTACTTAGGCAAATCTGTGCGCTTTGTAACAATCTTACTGATAAGACCGTATTTTACAGCTTCTTCAGAATCAAGCCAGTAATCGCGGTTTGTATCCTGAGTAACCTGATCAAGCGGTGTACCAGTTTCATCAGCAATCAATTTATTAAGCAAAGCCTTTGTCTTTTCCATTTCCTTTGCATGGATTTCGATATCAGTTGCGACACCCTTCATTCCGCTCATAGGCTGATGAATAAGGTAGCGGCTGTTTGGCAATCCCACGCGCTTTTCTTTTGGAACGGCAAGAAGAACAAGAGTTGCGGCAGACGCAATAAGGCCCATTCCCACAAGAACAACCGGACACTTAATAAAGCGGATCATATCAAAAATTGCAAAGCCTGCATCAACGTCACCGCCAGGGGAATCGATGTACATGTAAATTGTTTTTTTAGCGTCATCTGCTTCAAGAACTAAAAGCTGGCGCACAATCTTATCTGCCAGGTCTTTATTGATTTCACCAGAAAGAATAATCTGGCGTGTTTTTAAGAATTTTTCTGTAAGCGGATCAGGCATTTCAGGAGCCTTTTTTTTCTCATCCTCGTCCTCATCACCAAAAAGAGGAGATACGTAAAGTGATTTCATTTTTTTATACCTCAATATAAATATAATAGTAATCCGGCATTTTTTCAATGTGAAATTAAGGCGGCAGGGGGCATAAAGAAAACATAAAAAAAAAGCAGTGTGCAATCTGGCAAACTTGCACACTGCTTTTCGCCGGGAGATTTCTCTTCCGGCGGCATATTAATAGTTTTTTATAAGAGCCTGTTTCAAGTAGTTAGCCTTAACTAACTTACAATGTTAGATTAAACTAACAAGCGCTATTAGTCAATAGGATTTCAAAAAAAAGTGAAAATTTTTGAAAAAAAATTTAAGAAATAAATTCGCGGGTTATATTTTCATACTTGAACCAGTCATAATCTGCATAAAACTGCTTCTGATTAAAATCGCCGCCTGCCACCGCAAACATACCCACCATAATTCCCGAACACCCGTTACATTTATCAGGGGAAAGGAAGGTCGAATCCACATTATCCTTAAAAAGATTCATGTTACGCTCATCGTGCCCGTATTCAAATTTCAAAACCTGCTTTTCAGCCACAATACGGAGCACCATATCAAGCTCATGACAGCCGCCATCCACAATATCCTCCAGCATCACCTCATCCTGGCCGTCCACCGTCTTGATAATCTGCAAAGCTACAACCTTTCCCATAAGCTTGAGCTGCAGACGCAGATTAAACCTTTCATTCTGATAGCAGACAATGCCCGCGCAATCCCCGTCAATTGCAAAATGACAGCAGATATGACAGCAGGCCTCATAACAAAAGGCAGTCTGCCGCCTCAAAAGCATGGCAACATTCTCTTCCTCCTGCAGCGGCCGTCCGCCATAAAGCCTGAGGATTCCCGAATGACCGTTAAGATTAATCAGATTATCGTTCCAGACCCGGTTTACAATCCAGAAAAATCCAAATCTGGACTCATTAAAGTCATCGATTACAGGAAAAATCACCGCATCCGCATCATCATCAGCCCGCTTAACAACAAGACCGCTCAGACTGTAAGCATTATCAATGTGCCCGCTTTCATAAGCCGCGTAAGGCCAGCCCCCCTCCCACTTCACAGGAACAATAAAGGATTCCCGGTCCATGTTTATGGAACGCTTTGACTTTTCTCCATAAGGACGGCAGGCAGACACACAAAGCCACCAGCGCCCGTCCTTATCACAATACATATCCGCATGACCGACATTCTGAATCTTTGCAAAAGGCCCCATCGACCGGTGAGAAAGCAAAGGATTGGAAGGCCTTACCTCCCATTCACCGTCAAGACTTTTTGAACGGGCAACGCAAACCCCGTAATTCAGGGTAAAGCCGCCCTCGCTGTAAATAAGATAGTAATAATCTTCAAATTTAAAAATCCGGGCACTATCCATCCAGCCCGTAAACTTCGACTGACTGGAAAGAATAACCTTAGGCTGCCCCTCAACCTTAGCCTTATCAAGGTCGATTTTCTGAATAAAAATTTCGCTCTGATTATCGTAAAATTTATTTACCGTCGCTTCCCGGACACCACAATACCAGGCAGTCCCGTCATCATCAAAAAAAAGGCTGGGGTCAAACCCGACAGAACCTTCAATATGAACAGGCTTTTGCCAGCCCAGGGCAATATTGTCACTATAAGTTAAAAAACATCCCAGTCCGTCGTACTGAAAGCCCGTACACCAGAAGCGCCCCTTCTCTCCCCGGGAAGCCTCATAGCGGATATTCGGCGACAGCAGCCTTTTTGAAGCCCCGTGCCCCCTCATATCAATCTGCTCAGCCGAACTGATTACATTTCCAATCTGAGTCCATGCCACCCCGTTCTTACTGATAAAAACCGGAAAAGCCGGAAAATAAGTAAAAGAAGCCGCAACCATATAAAGCATCCCGTTCGCCACACAAAGACTGGGCGAAGGATAAAAGCCCGACAGCACCGGATTGATAATTCTGTAACTCATAGGGATATTATAACACAAAATAAAGGAGGGGAAAGCCTTCCCCTCGCTCCAGCCCGCTCCGCGGTCTTTCGCTACCCCTTCCAGCGGGGTGTGGAAAGTCACCAGTGACTTATGTTCTATAGCAAGGCGTTAAAAAAATTGCATTCGCAATTTTTAGCCTTACCAACTACCCCGCAACGCCCCGCTTACACCGCGTACCTTGGTTCTTCAACTCCCAAAACGGATTTCAGTGCATCCTGAAAAATTTTAGAACAGTTTACACCCTTTTCATCTGCCAGAGCCGAAAGCCAGGCTGGAAGCGAAAGAGTCTTTTTTACAAATGAAGTTTTTACAGAAGCTCGTACAGAGGGCATAAAAACTTCAATAACAGCAGGAAGGCAATTCTGATTTAATGTAATGTCTTTTATACTTCTCGCTGCCGGAATTGTTTCACCATCCTGCTCCATCCCAAACAAATAAAGTCCCAGAGCCTCTTTTGCATTTTTCAAGGCTTCTTCCATATTTTCCGCTTCCGCACAAGAAATACATCCCGGCAAATCAGGGAATGTTATATTAATACCATCCTCTGCATATTCAAAAATCGCGATAAAAGCATATTCATTTTTCATAATCACTTCTCCTTAATCTCAATTCCAGCCTGTTTAAAAATATTCTTTACGGTTCCAACAGGTAATTTTCGTTTAGGATGCGGAACTGTAACCCGCCCTTTCTTAAAATCATGCTTAAACTGATGATGACTTCCCACACAGGAAACTTCATACCAGCCGTCTGCATTGATAATTTTAATTATCTTCTTAGATGAAAACTCCATCCCAGCTCCTTATAACAATACATAATTAATTACGTATTGTCAAATTTATTTAACTCTCACTTATAATATGGATTTTATTTCTGAATTCCGGCAATGATTTACCTAAAAATTTGAAAATTCCTTCTTTCTGCCCGATAATATTCTATATATATGATAAATTTCCGCTCTTTCCCCAAAATTAAAATCCTTCTCCGCGCAGCCGCTCTTACAGGCCTGATTTTAAATTTGCAGGGAGTCTGGGCAAGAGATTACACCTGGAAAAACACAGTTACCAGCGGAAACTGGACAGATTCTGCAAACTGGACACCTTCAACAGGATACCCCGGACAAAATTCTGCTGATACCGCAAGCTTTACAGGAAGCTCAGAAATCACAGTCACTTTAGATTCAGATTTAACAGTAAGCGGGCTTAATTTTAATACCGCAGGAAGCAGCAAAATCACAGTAAACCTTAATTCAAAAAAACTTACCTGCAGCGGAGATTTAATTCTGGTCGATGCAACAAGTAATAACAGGGCAGGCAATGTAGAGCTTACAGGCAACGGAGAACTTCAGACGCAAACCTTCGACTTTCCAAATCAGGGAAGCAATGAATATGAACACACCTTTGTAATTGGCCCGGATGACTCCAGCTCATCAACAACCTTGACAATCACAAAAACTCTCTGGGCTAACTCCGAAAAAAAGCTTACATTTTCCGGCACAGGATATCTTTACATGCCGAATGGCGGCGGCAACGTTGATTACGGACCTTCCAACATCACCTATAACATCGAATCTACCCGCAGACGCCCTTATACTGGTGGAGAGGCAACCTATACCTGTACAACAAGCGTTCAGGAATCAAGTCCAAATGGAGCTACAGTCATAGTTACAAAAGCTAATTATACTTCTGTCAGCGGTGCACAATCAGTCCGCTTCCCCATGACAGTAGAAATAGTTGGAAATGCAAGCTATTCATTAAACGGAACACCTCTTACAAACGGTAATTACACGGGAAATTCTCCAGCAACAAACGGTAACTCCCCAATAAACGTCAGCTACAATGGCTCTCCTGCAACTTATACATTAAGCTGTTCAGCCACGTCATTCTCAAAAGGAGATGGTATCAGAATCATTTTTTACAGTCCTGACGGCTACAATCCTTCAGACAGCTTTATGGAGCTTGGCCGCATAACCTGGTACTATCAGACTCCAACCTGGACAGGTGCTGGCAGCAATCGGTTCTGGACTAACACAGATAACTGGATTGGCCTCACAGGCATCTCTGATATCAGAGATTTAAAGGATTACGACATTGAAATTTCCCAGAAAGACCTTTCAAAAACTCCAGTAATCAATGATAACGTTTCTGTAAAATCCCTCACAATAACCACAGGCTCAAAGGTAACCCTCCAGAAAGGAACTTTTTCCACTGAAAAAATCGAAACAGCGGGTATCGGAAGTTCTTTTACCTGGGATGATTCAGATCCATCTTATGGCGGGATTGTTGAATTGCGAAAGTCCACAAGCTACACAGAACCCCTAAAATATGCCTTTAACGATACAAGTACAATATCAATAAAAACTCTTTCCATTGGCGAAAGCCTAAACTTTTCAATGCCTGTCGACATGAACCTTACCATGCTCATTCTAAACTCCGGCTGCACCTTTTCTAAAAACGGACATAACCTTTCTCTGGGCTGGCTGCAGGCTCAAACCTCCAGTTACTCGTCACCGGCAAACAAAAACATCACCCTTTCTGATTCTTTTGAAGCTGACTGCATAATTTTTCTTCTGCGAGACGGTAATATTAACATAAATGAAAATCTTACTGCCCGTAAGGACATCATAATTGCGGGCCCAAATTATAATTCTTCAGCCTTTAAGTATCAGCATTTTACGAGCCGTCCTTCCGGCTGGGTTCAATCCTTTACTAAAACTTCTCTTGATATCACTAGCGGAGATCCGGTAAGCAGTTCATCCACCCTTTCTATTGCTGCGGGAAAAAGCCTCACAGCCGGAACAAGCGGAAAGGGAAACTTCTACATAAACGGAGCCACACTTACAGGCTCATCCGGTAACAGCCTTGTAATTCCACCAAATGACAGCCCCGAAAACTTCTGCGCAGAAGTAGTAAATTCTACAATCTCAAACATTACTGTTACCTGCGCAGACGGCACTTCAGACGGCAGCCACGCCCAGATTCCGGCAACAGACTGTAGTCTCACCGGCTGCACAAACTTCGACTCTCAGGAATTCGGCATTTCATCAGCAACGACCGTGTCAGATAATCGAATTTACTTAAAATTTCCGCGCCCTATACGAAAAATTACCTACCCAAGTGCAATCAAAACCTCCGACGGTACAGGATTTACCGCAGAATATGCTTCAGAAACAGGCAGCGATGCCCCTGCCAATCCAAAATCTTCACTATATCTCTACACGGCAAATACCACCTGGAATACTGACGCAAGCGGAACAAGCGCAGGAAGCGGAAACTACACAAACTCTAAGGGAGAATACCGCACTGTCATTCCTTATCTTGTAATTCCTCAATACATTACAGACTCTTCCGGCAATGTAACCTGCGGATATGTAATCACAGACAAATGGGGAAAACGCCTCAAAGCCTATGCACCGGACGCCTCTGCTTTCAAGGATGTTACTGACGGTATTCCTGAGGATAAAAAAAAGAAACGGGAACCGCCGGCCTTTTCAATTTCCCTCAGCCCTGTCAGCAGAAATGAAATTGTCATAGGCTTTACAAAGCCTGTTGTCACTTCATCTTCAAAAATATCCTATTACACGGATGCTTCCACAAGAATCCCGATTACTCAGAGTATGGAAGAGCTTTTACCTCTCTGTTTCCAGCTTTTTTCAATCGATTCATCAGGTAATGCTCACCCTTCTGACCTTCAGATAGATAGAAACCAGAGGGCAGTTATAAAAACCTCATCACAAGGACTTTCTTCAGTCACAATGCGCCTTACAAAAAAAGTTACCCTTTCCGACGTTGAAAATCTTTATATCCGACTTGTTGCGCCAAAAGATGCAGGCGGAAATCCTTTGTATCCGCCGACCACTTACGATCATCAGACTGGACTCCCTGGCCTTCCTGTAAGCTTCATTCAGAAATCCGATACAGACCACACAAAAGACGGCACCACCTACATGGCATTAAATACCGCTCATACAATTTCTGATTTTGCAGTCGGTGCGGTAACACCTTCCCATGCTTATAATTCAGGAACTTCTGACGGTGGTGAAAATATAGCATCCGCTTACCATAATATTTATGGCGAAGGCTCTTCTGCCGTCCATGATTTTTCAAAAAATCAGAAAAATTACGGAACTCTTTCTTATGGAACAGAATTCACCCTTGTTTCAAAAGCTGCTTCAGAAATTAATTCCCTCAAGCTTCTTATCTCAGACAGCCCGGATTCCGATTCCCGTTTCACTGTTTTCAATACGAATTTTGACTCACAAAGCGAGGCCTGGCTTGCAAACCTGGACGGTAAGATTTTTGATTCCTACTCGACTTCCCTGAATTCGAATTACTACACATCTGTAAGCGATAAAATAAAATCAGCAAATGAAGTACAAGGCTTTAATTTTATAGTAGCAAAAGATCAGGTTAGCAAAATGAAGACTGGCTCCCAGCTTTCCTTCCTCTTTGCAATCGCCGATGCTTCAAATACCCCCCTTCAGCACATTTTAACACCGGTTCTTTTAAGCTCAGACGCAGGAACCTATGATTTATCAAAATCGATTTCATATCCGCTTTTTGCCTTTAATCTTTCAAACAGCTCAGACCTGCTCAGCCTAAGTCCCTGGTACATCACCCTCAAATCCATCACTGAGCAGCGGGGCGGCGTTACAATTTTGAATAACGTAATAAATGCGGCGGCAGGAGAAAAAACCGTCCTTAAAGTTAATATGCCGTCCAGCGGAAATCTTGACATTATGATTATGACGATTGACGGAAACATCGTAAAATATCTTGCCCACGGAAACGCTGGCGCCGGTGAACATTTTTACTACTGGGACGGCCGCAACAACGCAGGAAGTGAAGTTGCACGCGGAATGTATTTTGTAATCATTAAGGGCCCCGGCATAGACGAGAACCGAAAAGTTATGGTAGTAAAATAATCTGTTTTTCTCTATAATTAGACTGATGGATACAGAAAAAAGAAATTCCACCAGATTTAAGGAAATTGGAAAAATCACTTCTCAGGAGCTTTGTGCCCTTCCCGGCATTCTTGATGATATCAGTGCTTCAGGATTAAAAGTTCACTATGCCTTCCCTGTTGTTGTAGATCTGGAAAATGAATATGACATGGAAATTCTTCCTTCAAGTACAGCAGATTTAACTCCACTTAAATTAAAATGCCTGCCCCAGTGGGTAAAGGAGCAGGATGGAAACACTTATATCGGCTTTAAAGTTCTTTACTCTCCCGATGCTAACCGCCTCAACGATTTTATCAGTCACCTTGAAGAGCTTTCAGAAGATCAGCTTCCGGAAATAAAATGAGCACATCTATAAGACAGCTTTCGGGACGCGCCTTTCTTGCCTTCCCCGAATGGTCAGAAGTATTATTATCAGAACTCAAAAACCGCTTTGAGATTACAGCCTCTCCTTCCGCCCGCTACGGCGACCTTTTCTATTACCAAAATCTCCCGGCAGCCGGAGAAGTCCTTCCCTACTGGGCCCGCACCGTTATGCTCAAGCCTTTTATTCTTACTTTTGAATCAATCGGCGAAGCCGCAGCCGAGCTGAAAAAAATACAGCGCAACTGGGCACCATACCAGTTCAAATGCTTCCGCCGCGCAAACCTCATTCAGGAAAAACTTCCCTACATAAATCTTAAAGACCGAAACTTCCCTGTAGAAATTCCCCGCTCTCCAATCGGACTTTACACCCTCATCGATGAGCACACACTGATTGCCAGCGCAGAAACAAGCAGCAATCTTCCGGCCGGCACCCTCCATTTTATTGAAGACCATGAAAATCCGCCTAGCCGCGCCTACCTTAAAATTCAGGAAAGCCTTACTATGGCTCGCCTTTTTACCGGCTGCGAGCTTCCGAAGGCTGGTGACCGCTGCTTTGAAGCCGGCGCCTGCCCGGGCGGCTGGACCTGGGTACTTGCGGGACTGGGAGCAACAGTATTTGCCGTTGACCGTGCTCCTCTGGCAGACAGCCTTATGAAAAATCCTCTGATTACTTTCCAGGCACACGACGCCTTCACATTCAAACCAGATGAACTCGGTCCCTTCGACTGGATTTTTAGTGATGTAATCTGCTATCCTGAGCGCCTGCTCCAGTGGATAAAAACCTGGCTTGAATATGATCCAAAAATCAAAATGATCTGCACAATTAAAATGCAGGGCGAAATCGACTGGCCTTTAATCACCCAGTTCGCCAAAATTCCTTACAGCCGCATAGTTCACCTCAACTACAACAAGCATGAGCTGACCTGGATTCATATCCCTGTAGAAAAATAATTTCACCTTCCAAAAAATGCTTTCGCGGAGAACCTCTATTTGCCAAGCATTTTTATAAAAAAAGCCCTGTCGTTTCCGGCAGGGCTTCATATTCTCTTAAGAACTAAACTTATGCTTTGTTCAAGCGGCTCTCGAGGTCATCAAGAATTGCAGTCAATTCTTTTGGCAAGTGCTTACCGAATTTTGGATAATGGTTTTCACGAATATCCTTAACTTCTTTCTTCCATCCTTCAACATCAACCTTGAGGATTTCTGGAAGAGTCTTCTTGTAGCAGTCGCAAAGACCGTCTGTATTCAAAGCACCATCTTTTGGCATAAGTCCGATTGGTGTGTCTACAGCATTGTCTACGCCGTTACAGCGGTCGAAGATCCATGCAAGAACGCGTGAGTTATCACCGTATCCTGGCCACATGAATCCGCCTGGAAGATCCTTGTTGTTTTCGTCCTTGCGGAACCAGTTAACGTAGAAGATCTTAGGAAGCTTGTCCTGATCAGCTTTTGCACCAACGTCAATCCAGTGCTGGAAGTAGTCACCCATGTTGTATCCGCAGAATGGGAGGATAGCGAATGGGTCACGGCGAATCTTACCAACCTGACTTGCATCGATTGTAGAAGCAGCAGTGATTTCTGAACCTACGATAGATCCAAGGAATACACCGTGGTTCCAGCTGCGTGCCTGGTGTACGAGAGGTACAGTTGAAGGGCGGCGACCACCGAACAAAATAGCAGAAATAGGTACACCTTCCGGGCTTTCCCAGTCAGATGCGATACATGGACACTGCTTAGCAGGAGCTGTAAAGCGTGCATTTGGATGAGCAAATTCTTCACCCTTAGGAGATTTGTCTTTTGGAAGAGCATCACGAGTCTGTCCTTTCCAGTCAACAAGCTTACCTTTTGCAGGGTAACCGATTCCTTCCCACCAAACGTCAC
Organism: uncultured Treponema sp.; assembly: GCA_947165895.1. GTDB lineage: Bacteria > Spirochaetota > Spirochaetia > Treponematales > Treponemataceae > Treponema_D. The sequence goes on along the minus strand of CAMVCB010000012.1, from coordinate 4,121 downwards.
CGTCTTCTGTAAGAGCACAGTTAGTATAGATTGTGTTCTTTTCAGCAGAAATAAGAGCGTTCTTGTTAGATTCAGCAGAAGTTCCTGGAGCAACTCCGAAGAAACCTGCTTCTGGGTTGATAGCGTAGAGACGTCCGTCTTTTCCGAACTTCATCCATGCAATATCATCACCTACAGTTTCAACCTTCCATCCTGGGATAGTAGGAATCAACATAGCGAGGTTTGTTTTACCGCAGGCACTTGGGAAAGCACCTGTAACGTATTTAACTTCACCCTTAGGGTTAGTCAATTTCAAGATAAGCATGTGCTCTGCAAGCCATCCCTCTTCACGAGCGATAACAGTAGCAATACGAAGAGCAAAACATTTCTTACCAAGAAGAGCGTTTCCACCGTATCCAGAACCGTAAGACCAGATGAGGTGCTCTTCAGGGAACTGAGAGATGTATTTGTGTTCAACGTCAGCACAAGGCCATACACCATTGTCTTTTTCGCCGTTGTTAAGAGGCTTACCAACTGAGTGAAGACATGGAACAAAGTTGTCATCGAGGTACTGCCATACTTTTTCGCCGGCACGTGTCATGATGTCCATGTTCAAAACAACGTACTCTGAATCTGTAAGTTCAACACCGTATTTTGCAATTGGAGAACCAAGAGGTCCCATGCAGAAAGGAATAACATACATTGTACGACCGTGCATACAACCTGTGTAAAGACCTTTCATTGTAGCTTTCAATTCTTTTGGATCAATCCAGTGGTTTGTAGGACCTGCATCTTCCTCTTTTACAGAAGAGATGAAAGTTCGTGATTCAACACGAGCAACGTCACTAGGAAGTGAGCGGAACAAGAAACAATTTTCTTTAGCTTTGAGTGGAGTAGCAAGACCAGCTTTAACACATTTCTGCATCAATTCGTCATACTCTTTTTTAGAACCATCAACAACAAAAACATTGTCTGGTTCACACATTTTAACACATTCTTCGATCCAAGCTTTAATCTTGGCATTCTTAATGTCATTAACTGTCATTTAAAACTCCTTAAATTTATACGTCGGCCTCCCCAGGAAACCGAAATATTTCAAATATAATTTAACGATTTTTTATTGTGTGTTCAATAGAAGAAAAGCGCATTTATCAAATCATTTTCCAAGCTGTTCCCCTCGCTGCGCTCAGGTCGGCGCTTCCAGGGCCCGCTAACGCTTGGTCTTTTTGTCCGCTGCGCTCCCAAAAATCCTTGCCTTCGGCAACCCTTCCAGTGCCTAACAGATTTACCAATCGCAAGAGCAATTTTCGCCTGTCGGCGCGCTCACTACGCTAGTTGGTTCGAGTTCCTGCAAAAAAAATGCGCACACCCATTTTTAAGGATATGCGCAAATAATAAACAGTTCATAGCCAACAGTCGGACTCGAACCAACTACCTGCTCGTTACGAGGGAGCTGCTCTACCAGGTGAGCTATGTTGGCAAAAATATATGTAAAAGTCTTTGATTAGAGGCTTCCGGCCATCACTCGTGACTCGTACAATCGTTTCATTTCGTTGATATTTGAGACAATAATGTAGTCATCATAAATTTCAACCTTACGCTGGGCAGCAAGCTTTGCAAGCTCATCTCTTGTAATTTCAGAAGAAAGACCGGCCCAGTTTGCAACATCGTTTACAGTAACATTAAACTTACGCTGCTTTTCATTCTCGTTAGTATGAGGCTTCATCTCATCAAGAAGCATAAATACATCAGAAAGACGGGCCTGCAAATCCTTAATACAGAGGATTCTAAAGCGGCGTTTCTGGTCATTAATGCGCTTGCAGAAAAGCTTCAAAAGGTGGAGGGCAATCTGCGGGTTACCCGTAATCAAAAGCTGGAAGTTTGCCTTGTTAAATTCAAGACACTTTACATTTCCAATTGCCATACAGGTTGCAGAACGCGGTGAATTGTCAAGAATAGCCATTTCACCAAAAAGCTCACCAGGCTTAAGGATATCAAGATTCTTTTTTGAACCGTTTACACACTTAATCAGCTGAACATTACCCCGCTGAATAAGATAGAAAGATTCGCCCGGCTCAAATTCAGAAATAATTACTTCGCCTGGGGCATACATCTTTGCAAAACGTTCAAAAGCCGACGGCAGGGCAAAAAGATGAACAGAAGGATCATTATCATCATCACCAAAATCAGTATTTTTATTAAAAGCCGAAAGCTTGTCTGCCTTAAGCTTTGAAATCTGATAAAGCTTCATTACCTCATTCTTTTTCGGAGAATTCGGATATCGCTTCAAAAATTTCAAAAATACATCAGATGCCGGCTTGTACTGCTCATCATTGTAAAAGCTGTTTGCTACAGAAAGCATTCCGCTCTGCTGATCAGTAGAAATATTGTTTAATATTGATTCAGTCTTTTTATGAATCTGACGCAGCTGATTAGAAAATACACGGAGCATTTTCAAAATCAATTCTTTATTATTTACGAAGATATTTTCAAATTCGGCAACAGTAAGGGCAATAACAACCGAAGGTACAAGGGCACGGGCAGTTTCTTCGCGGCAAAATTTACCCAGAGCAGATTTAACGCCAAAAAATTCACCGCTCTTTACATGGTCAATAACTTCATTTCCAGTTTCAATATCAATGCTTGAAAGAGAAATCGATCCGCTCTGCAAAATAAAAATACGAAAATCCTGATTACCCGCAAAATAAATAATTGAATCAGCAGTGTACTTTATTGCCTTTGGCATACTTTTTTGACCCCATAAAAACTATTTGGTAACATTATACCATAGAAATTTATTTTGTGCTATTATTATCTTATGATTGATTTACATGTGCATTCTACAGCATCAGACGGACAGTACAGTCCCGCAGAAATTATTCAGAAAGCCGCTGAAAAAAATATATCAGTTATTGCACTTACCGATCACGATACAGTTAATGGAAATAAAGAAGCACAAGCCCAGGCCGATAAAGCAGGTCTTACCTTTGTTCACGGAACAGAACTCAGCATTAACTTTCCTACCGGAGAATTTCACCTTTTGGGACTTGGACTCAAAGAAATAAGTTCAAGCCTGCAGCAGATTTTAAATGCCGTTGTAGAAAACCGCCATATAAGAAATGAAAAAATCATCAATCTGATGAGGGCCGATGGCGTTGATATCACCCTGGACGAAATGTACCAGGAATTTCCAGATACAATTCTTGGCCGTCCCCACTTTGCCGCAATGCTGCAGAAAAAAGGCATTGTAAGACACCGCCAGCAGGCCTTCGACCGCTTTTTAGCTCATGGCCGCCCCTGGTATGTAAAGAAAGTCGGCACAAATCTTGATGAAGCAATCATAGCCATCCGTGAATCAGGCGGAGCACCGGTAATTGCCCATCCAATGTCTCTTTTTCTTTCCTGGGGAAAGCTGCCGGACGCGCTCAAAGATTTTTACGACCGTGGAGTAGTGGGCATGGAAGCCTATCATCCGGGTGCCCGGGTGACAGAATGTCTCCGCCTTGAAGAGCTGGGCAAAAAAATCGGCTATTTCATTACAGCCGCCAGCGATTTCCATGGCGAAAAAATCCGAGCAGACCGCAAACTGGGTCACACCTGCGGCGGCAAAAAAATCGAAGACCGCTTCTGGACCGAAAACCTCAAGCCCTGGCTGGAAAACCATTAATCATTACAATAAAAATATTTTGATTCCTGGCCAGGTGCAGTCTACCCACTCGCCTTCCGGGCTCCCCTACGGTCGGTGCTAACGCACCCGCTTCGCGGCCCTCCACGCTCGGAGGCAGGGGACGGGAAAAGTGGATGGGGTAAGTTACTGATGCAAGTGCAAGTTTTCCTACGGCTTTATATTTGAAAGGAGTCCGTGTTGAAGATTTAATGAGCTTAAGGTGGATAATTATCAAAGACTAGCTACCAAAGTGACAGGGATTTCTACCAGTGGGCAGCTATCTACTAGCCGATAATCGGAAATCCGTTAAAAAATGAGCTGCGGCAGCGGGTCATTTTAGGATTATCCGACAAAACGGCTCCGAGCACGCTATGCGTGCGAGTCTGACACTTTGGAAGGAGACACTTCCACTGCACTTTTGCGGGAATACCCATGAAACTTACAGCGTCAAACTACAAAAAGATATGTTAAATAA
>CAMVCB010000011.1 GCA_947165895.1 uncultured Treponema sp. | reverse complement strand
AATCAGTCCTTAAAATCAGCCTAGTTAAAGTGTCCAATAATTGGGGTGCACTTCATGGTTTCCCCAAACACTTTTATCTCCCTGCCAGATAATATCTTTTCCGGTTTTCTTATCTACAAGATTCTGAAGTTCCCCACCTTTTGTAGAAAGTTCTGCTTTGAAGCGGTTGTTTTCAATTTTGATTATCATAATATAAGTTCCTTTGTTGATATTATAACACTTTATAATTCAGTGGAAAATATGTAACGTGATTTTTTCCTTCCAATGATAAATCTCAGCAATCGTTACTTAATTCCTGGTATTTTTGGGTTTTACGCATTCGTTTTTCTATTTAATTATGCAAAATATGGTAATGTATCAATTACAGTATTTGCCAATCCAGATTTTACAGAAGAAAAAATTATTTCTGTGATTTTATTCTATATCCTATGTCATTTATTAAGTTTCTTTTCTTCAATGTCTGTAGAAAAATATATGGTAACTATGTTTATTCGACAGATTTAATCCTAGAAAGAAATAATGCTGCCTATAGTTCCTCGGATGGTTACGACTATATTTCACGATATATGTTCTAAACACTAAAAATATATCAAGAAATACGAGAACAAATATTTTAAAATTTTATAAAATCTTTCTGAATTTTATTTTCCCTTGAAACAATCTAACTTTTTACATATTCTTATTAATCGAGGTGTGTAATTGTCTGCCTTAACTCCTACAAGTTATCCACAATTGATAAAAGTATTATCAACAAAACAGAAAATCGTCTATCTGTGTGGAGCTGGTGCTTCAATGGCACTTTGTAATCATAATATTACCTGGGCTAATTGGATTCTTGCAGGCAAATCTTATTTAGATGCATCTAAGCAAATTGAGCTGGAGAAAAAACTTGGTTCATGGTCTTCTGATGAACTTATTAATGCGGCAACCTTTCTGCTTGAACAACTGAAAGTCTCTGATTTATATGAGACCTTTATGAATGAAACTATTGGAGCTCTGCATCCAGTAAATGCTGCATTTAAAGAGGCTCTAAAATGCGTATGGCGTACAGGTGATTTAATTGCAACTACAAATTATGATATTACAATAGAAGAATCTGTTGATGCTCGTGCTGTTTCTTATTCAAAGCCTGCAGATATTCTTTCAATTATTCAAGAAAAAAAAGAAAATCGTGTAATTCATATTCATGGTGTATATGATAGTCTTCATAAGCTTGATGATATCATTGCTGATAAGCAACAGTATGAGGATATTTTATCAAATGACGGTGCTCAGTTCATCCAAAATCTTATAAGTACACATCCTATTATTATAGTTGGCTGTGGAGGAACGGTTAAAGATCCGAATCTTTCTGGTTTTCTCTCTTTTATTATAGATAAGCTTGGTGTTAATGACATTCCTTATTTCTACCTGATGAAAAAAGGGGATTCATTACCAGCTCTTCCTGCAAATGCGATACCTGTTTATTATGGCGATGATTATGATGATCTTCCGGAGTTTCTTTCTGAATTAACACGTTTAAGACTTAACAAAAGAGCAAATATTCGGGCTCTGGCTTCTATAAATCCATATAAAGAAAGTACAAATCTGACGACTGCATTTGGAAGAATGCACTTTTCTAATGGGTTTAATGATTTTGTAGGCAGAAAGAATGAACTTAATGAATTAACCAATTTTATTGACTCAAAATCAAAGTTCTGCTGGTGGTCTGTTTTTGGTGAGGCTGGAATCGGAAAGAGCCGTCTTGTTCTGGAATTATTAAAAAACATTAAAAGTAATTGGTTTGGTTTCTTTTCAAATAAAAAATCTGAAAATGTAAAAGATTTTCAACCATTCACTAATACGCTTATTGTGTTTGATTATGTTCTGGGACAGGAAAAAGAATGTGCAATAACTATAGAAGCTTACCTTGATGCTTTTATCGATTCTCCTTATAAACTTCGCTTTATATTTATAGAAAGAGTTCAGAATGCTGAAGAATGGACTAAGATTCTTAAAAGAGAGTTAAGTACAGAAAATCGATTGCTTTTTGAAGGTGCAGAATACAAACAACCTCTGGAGATTCAAAGAATAACTGATAATGATGAACTTCTATATGTAGAAAATTATTTAAAAGTTTATTTACCTATATTAGAGAACAATAAATTCATAGAGCTTTGTATATCCGATGTAACAGGAACAGCTTATAAACTACATCAGAGCTATAAAAAATCATTAAATGATTCATATCAGCGTCCTTTGTATTTGAATATTTTTATTGAAGTTTGGGTTGATAAAGAAGGAATTCAACATCTTTCATCTGCTGAAGATTTGCTTGATGAATACTTGAATCGGGAAAGAAAACGCTGGCTGTCTGTTTTAGAGAACGATGAAGATCTGACGAATTCCTTTTTCCACTTGCTTGCAATGGCATGTGCTATAGGAAATTTTAATATCACAGATGTGTATGGTGCAAATTATTTAGAAAATGACTGTAAAAAACTTATAAATTTTCTGGATAAGCAAATGGATAAAGCGTCTGCAACAAATGTTCAGGCGGATTTGTTTATTCATATGGATGAGCTGGTAGAATGCAATAAAGATGATGATACAGTAATTGATTTAATTATACATCCTGAAAATCAAAAGAACCGGACTTCAGATGACGATAGTTCAAATTTTTTATTTGAAATGGATAATGAAGAGAGATTTGCATTCTCTACACCGTACTTAAAGCTTTCTGCTGATCCCGAAGAAGTTTATCTGCATATGCTGGAAAATGTCGGTCTTGCTGATGATGAAGAATTGAAGCGCTTGCATACAATTCATGATGCAAATGTTGCTAAAACTGCTGCTTTACCTAATCATGCATGGATTATAGAACCCATGATTCCTGATATTATAAAAGAGTATATTGTAAAATCGACTGTAAAAATTTATGATGTAGTACGATTTACAAAACTTGCCAGAGCTAATTCTATTTTAGGCTTATCTAACTTTTTGATTCTAGCTCTTTCTGATTTTCCTGATAGTGATATATTTCAAAAAATTGCTATAACCCCTCCTGATGAGGTTCTTAACTATTTTGAATATTATGTCAGCTTGCTTAATAGAATTGATATTATTAAAGATCTGGATTCTGTAGAATGTGTGTTGATAGATGCTAAACCTGTATTTCTAAAATATGAATTAGAATTATGGCGCCGTATTGCTTGTGTTTTGGCGGACAAAGGAAACATTGAACAATTTTATGACAGCGCTAAAAAATTCATTGAATATTTAAAGAGCCGTACTGAACTGATAAAAAACAGAGAAGATATTGAAGAAGTAATAAAAGCCTATTGTGTTGGTATCCACAATCTTGGTGGCGAAGATTATTTTTCTGAATTTATACAAAGTGTTGAGAAATTAGATTTTCCGAAGTCTTGTCGTTTTGGGCTTGTTTTATGTGAAAGCTACCGCGCGCTAATTAATGCAAAATTCAGTAAAGGGGAAGCTTTTACAAATGAATGGTACAAAGTAAAGAGCATCCTTATAGATTATGACTTTTCAGAAGAAATGTGTGATATAGCAATGCTGGCTGCAAAAGATTGGATGCTGATGTTAATAAAGAAAGATGAATTAGATGAGCTTAAAGAATTAGAAACCTATTTAGAAATCCAATATAAAAATCACCATTGCTTAAGTATTGCACAAGTGCTTTCTTTAACAAAAGCAAATATTTATTCTATTACTTTTTCTAGCACGAAAAAAAATCTTTCCGATAAATTTGAAGAGCTAAAGCCTTTCTTAAAAGAATATCCAGATGCAATGGATATAAGGTCAGCTTTTATTTCAATAGCAAAAGAAGAGTATCTGGCAACATCAGAATCACGTATTGTTCCAAATTCAATTATGAATATGGCTCAAAACTGGAGTTTTCAGTATCCAAAAGAAATTGAATTCCAGGAGAGTTATTTCGGACTGTTATGTGCAAAACTGGAATATTATCAGGCTCAAAATAACCGCAAGGAACAGAAGAAGCTCTTTAAGGAAATGAAAAGAGTTGCTGCCAAAACAGACTACTCTGAATATAATGAATCAAACCAACTTCAAGAAACTGTTGATATTTTACAGCAAATTTATGGGTATTAAGAGAATTATTTGTAACAATAAAAAATAACTTATATAGCAGGAGATAAAATTATGACTGATTTTTAAAAAATCACAGATTACATCAAATCATTGTACCCGGAAATCGATCCGGTGCTTTTGCACTGTCCTCAGTTTCTTGGTAATGAGAAAAAATATCTGAACGAGTGTGTCGACACAAAGTTTGTTTCTTATGTAAGCCACTTTGTAACCGATATGGAAGAGCAGATAAAAAAGCTGACTGGTGCTAAATTTGCCGTTGCTATGGTAAAATCATCGAAAACAAGCGCGAAACAGCCGGTATGTACAAAAAGTTCTTTGCAGAATTAGGAATTCCATTTGTTACAGAAACAGAAAACAGCCGGGCAAACAAACACTGCGAACGTACAGAAGTGCCAAACGCCGAATGGCTAGAAGATTATCTGGTTAATATACCTAGTAGTGTGAGAACATGTACTAGATAATAGGAAAAGTCAATATTCATGAATGTGGAATGATGATTTAGATTTATGTCCCGAATATCTGTATGAAAATAGCATAAAGTTGTAACAAAGACTTTATAAGGGACAAAATCGCTTTCGAATTAGTTCTGGACTAAGTTTATTGAGCTTAGTCCTTTTTATTTTAACTTCATGATGTTATAATATATAATGCTAATGTTTAGATATTTTATTATAAACAGGGGAATAAAAAAGATATGATTCTTGCAGATAATGATATTAAAAAACTGGTTTCTGAGGGAAAACTTATAGTTGAAAACTATAAAGAAAACCACCTGAAAGGAATTGCTTACGAGCTAACAATTGAAAGCATTATAGGAAATGATGTAAAAAATCCGGAAGAGTATGAATTACAGCCAGGACAAAGTATTTATGTAAAAAGTGCAGAGCGTATTTCTATTCCTGAAAATCTTGTAGGAAAAGTTGTCGAGCGAAATTCTGTAATGCGTGCAGGGCTTAAAATTGATGCTCCGGTTTATATTCCGGGACATACCACAAACGCTTTTATACGAGTTCAGAATATTTCTAACAATACTTTCACTTTGAAAAAAGATTTTAAGATTGCACAGATTATGTTTGAACAATTAAACTCAGTGCCTGAGCAGACTTACGATAAACAGACAAACGCATCTTATACAGATGAATCAGATTATAAAGGTCTGGGAAATTATAAGTCAGAATATTCAAAACTGATAAAAGGTTATGAAACAGCAAAAGAGGATTTAGAAGCATTAAAAGAAAAAATCTACGGTAATGTTATGACGCTGATGGGAATTCTTGTTGCAATTTTCTCTTTTATAACAGTAGATTTTAAGTTGCTTGCTGAACATGCTGATAACTTGAAAACTATTCTAGTAGTAAATTTGTCTCTTGCACTCTGTATTTCTGTCCTTATGGGAATTGTTCTTTTTTTCTTGAATGGGGCAAAAAACAGAAAATCTAAGCTTATTTATTTAGCGATTATAATCCTTTTATCGATTGCTACATTCATTTTTGCACATTACTAGGAGTCAGTTATGAAAATAATCCCAATTATCTTGTCCGGCGGGGCGGGGACTCGTCTCTGGCCGCTTTCTGTTAATGATCATCCTAAGCAGTTTCTTCCACTCGTTAGTGAACGTACTATGATTCAGGAAACTTTACTGCGCCTTAAGGGGCTGGAGCTTGGTAATCCGATTGTTTCCTGCGGGGAAGGGCACCGTTTTCTTGTTGCCCAACAGGTAGGCGAGGTAAGTCAGTCAAAACCTTCTATTATACTGGAACCTATGGCAAAAAATACGGCTCCCGCAATTGCTGCTGCCTGTATGGCGGCGCGTAAGCAGGACGAAGATTGTGTTGTTATCGTCCTTCCTAGCGACCATGTTATCCGTGATGTTAAGGCTTTTCAGAAGGCTGTTATGACTGCCGCAAAAGATGCTTATGATAATAATACTCTTGTTACCTTTGGAATTGTTCCGACTTTCCCTTCAACCGGTTACGGTTATGTTAAGGCCGGTTCTGTTCAGGGGGATGTATTCCTTCTTGAACGCTTTGTAGAAAAGCCTTGTTTGGAAAAGGCTGAGGAATATCTTGCAAGCGGTCAGTATGCCTGGAACAGCGGTATGTTTGTTTTCCGCCCGGGAGTATTTATAGAAGAGCTTAAAAAATACAGTCCTGAAATGGCTGAGCTTTCGGTCGCTTCCTATAAAAATGCAAAAAGTGATGATGATTTTATCCGCCTTGATGCTGCTTCTTTTGGTCAGATTAAGGGCGATTCCATTGACTATGCTGTAATGGAAAAAACTGATAAGGGCCGCATTGTTAAGCTTGATGCGGGCTGGGATGACGTCGGCTCTTGGTCAGCTCTTTACGAAATTGCTTCAAAAGACGATAATCAGAATGTAACAAAAGGTCATGTTATTGCCCTTGATACAAAAAAATCCTATATCAGAAGCGAGTCCGGCCGCCCTGTAGCCCTGATCGGCCTTGAAAATCTTGTCGTAGTAGACAGCCCGGATGGTCTTTTGATATCAGATATTAGACAGATCCAGAATGTCAAGAAAATAGTAGATATATTGAAAAACAGGAAATAGATATGAAAGGTATTATTTTAGCAGGCGGATCCGGTACCCGCCTTTATCCTATTACAAAAGCCGTAAGCAAGCAGATTCTGCCCCTCTACGACAAGCCTATGATTTACTATCCTCTCAGCGTTCTTATGCTGGCCGGAATCCGCGAAGTTTTAATTATTTCGACTCCGCGCGACCTTCCGGTTTTTAAGGAGCTTTTTGGTGATGGTGCCTGGCTTGGAATGAAGTTTGAATATGCCGTTCAGGATAAGCCCCGCGGCCTTGCAGATGCCTTTATTGTTGGAAAAGATTTTATCGGCTCTGATGATGTTGCCCTGGTTCTTGGTGACAATATTTTCTACGGTCAGAGCTTTTCTAAAACCCTTAAGTCTGCTGCAGAAAAAGTACGCACTCAGAAGGGGGCTGTAATTTTCGGCTATTATGTTGCCGATCCTACTGCTTACGGTGTTGTTGAGTTTGATAAGGCCGGCAATGCCCTTGGCATTGAAGAAAAGCCTGCAAATCCAAAATCAAATTACGCCGTTCCAGGCCTTTACTTTTATGACAATTCAGTTGTAGAAATTGCCGCTAATGTAAAGCCTTCTGCCCGCGGTGAAATTGAAATTACTGCCGTAAACAACGAGTATCTTGCCAGAAAGCAGCTTAAGGTAGAGCTTCTTGGCCGCGGTATGGCCTGGCTTGACACCGGTACTTACGACGGACTTCTTGAAGCTAGTAACTTTATTGCGACAATCGAAAAACGCCAGGGCTTATATGTTTCCTGCATTGAAGAGATTGCCTATGCAAACGGCTGGCTTACAAAAGAAAAGCTTTTAGAGCTTGCAAAAGGCTATAAAACTGATTACGGCCGCTATCTTGAATTTATTGCAAACAGTGTGGAGAAATAAATGGCTTTTGACTTTAGAAAATGTGATATAGAAGGCTTGTACGAAATTCAGCCTAAGCTTTTTGGTGATAACCGAGGGTATTTTCTGGAAACATACAGTGAACGTGACTTTTTTGCGGCCGGTCTTACAATGAAGTTTGTTCAGGATAATCAGTCAAAATCGACAAAAAACGTACTGCGCGGTCTTCATTTCCAGAAACTCCATCCTCAGGGAAAGCTGGTCCGCGCTCTGGAAGGTAAGGTTTATGATGTTGCAGTAGACCTGCGCTTGGGCTCTGCTACCTTTGGAAAACATTATGGTGTAATCCTTGACAGTGAAAAGCAGAATATGTTTTTTATTCCAGAAGGCTTTGCCCACGGCTTCTGCGTCCTCACCGACACAGCAACCTTCGCCTACAAATGTACCGACTTTTACCATCCAGAAGACGAAGGCGGCCTCATGTGGAATGACCCCGCAATCGGCATAGACTGGGAAGCTGTCTGCCCTGGAATTAAGCAGAATGCAAATCTCAGTGAAAAGGATACTAAGCACGCGGCTTTTTCATTGGAGAAGAAGTATTTTGATTTGAAGGGAAAGTGGATTGGAAATTGAAAAATAAGAAAGGGTAATTCTTTATAAAACGGAGCAGAAATGCGCGAGTGGAGGGCTGAACAAAAGTCATTCTAAGGTTTGAGCGAGCTTACGCTACAAGCGGGGCCGCCCTTAGCCCCGACTTTTGGTCAGACCGCAACGGGAGCATTTCTGTTTTTTTTTAAAGCGGATTAAATCTTTCACTCTTAATGAATTTTTCCAGGCTAACCTGCCATTCCGGAATCTTTATTTTCAATTCCTTAATAATTTTTTCTTTCGACAGCACCGAATACTCCGGTCTTTCCACCTTGGCCCCGTATTCAGCTGTCGTACATCCGTTCACCTGGCAGTCCTGGCTGATTCTTCCGTACTTCTTTCCAAGCTTGTAAATCTCGCAAGCAAATTCATGCCAGTTTGTTTCTCCAAGATTGGTAAAGTGATAAATACCGTAGGAAGGGGCACTGTGCTTTCCAAAAAGGGACTTTGCTCCTTCATTTTTTTCAATCAGTTTAATAATGGCTTCTGCTAAATCAAGGGCGCAGGTTGGAGTTCCCCTCTGATCATTTACGACCTTAATCTGCTCGTGGCTGTTCATCAGCTTTGTCATTGTGTAAACAAAGTTTTTACCGTCAAAACCGTAAAGCCAGGCTGTTCGCACTATGTAGTAAGTGTTCATTTCCTTTTGAATCGCAACTTCGCCCGCAAGCTTTGTCTTTCCATATACGCCAAGGGGATTTTTCTGCCCGTCTTCTGCATAGGGCTGGCTTCCCTTACCGCCGAATACATAGTCTGTAGAGATGTGAATCAGCTTTGCACCGATTTTTCTTGCAACTCGGGCAATATTTCTTGGCCCGTCTTCATTAAGCTTTGCCGCAAGCTCTGTATCTTCTTCGGCTTTTTCTACGTTTGTGTAGCCGGAACAGTTTACAATCCAGGTGATTTTTCTTTCTTTATGAGAGATTTTTGACGGAAAGTAAGCATTTGTTTCTATTGATTCAGCAAAGCTGTCCAGTGCATCAATGCTTGTAATATCAACTTCACGGTCTGTTCCAACCCAGTTAAATTTTTTTTCTTCCAGCTGGCGGCAAAGTTCCTGTCCCAGCATTCCTTTATTTCCGATTACCCAAATCATAATTTCCCCCAAATCTCGTAAATCAATTAAAACTGCTTGAAAATAAAATCACAGAAGGTTGTAATTCGTCTTATAAATGAACGGCGGATTCTGTCTGTGAAAAACGGAACATGAGGCGCATTTACACCGCCAACAGCATAGAATATCCAGTTATCACCGTCACGGAAAAGATAAATTGTAATCAGCATTTTTTCCGGATTCAGGCAATCAAACTTATCAAGGTAACGAAGCTTATTGGTATTTTTTGATGTGTACCAGAGCTCTGTATCATTATCCTTGTAAATGTTCATATCCTGATAAACATCAGCAAAAGGCTCCATATACATATGAACCTTGAGGTTTGTAACACCGTCAGCCTTTGTCTGTTCAAGGATTTCTGCTGAATCATAAAGAAGATATTCATCACCGCCATTTGAAATGTAAGGAATATTTGTAAAATCTTCTACTTTATAAAGCATTTCTTCAAGAACTGATACATAATTTTCATTTCCTTCATAAGGCTTTATCTGAATTACTTCTGCCAGATATTTTGGTTTTATTTCCTTTACTGTCTGAAGCAGCTTATCACCCTTTTCAGAAACGCCTTCAGAAAATACCATGTTCTTTGTATAATCAATATTTCTGATTAAAATCTCGCCGGCTTCCAGCTTCTGATTTTCTTCCTCTGTAAGCTTTGAATTAAATGGATTTGCAAAAATGTTTGCCGCAAAAATCAGCAGACTTGTAAGAATTATTTGTTTTTTCATACCTTCTATTATAAAAAAATAATAACTTATATGCAATTCTGTGCTATAATAAAGCATCATGATTTCTAACAGCATAAAAAGTTTAGTTGAAAGTCCGTCTTCCGGCGTTATCCGAAAGATGTTTGAAGAAGGTGCTGCCCTTAAAAAAAAGTACGGTGCAGACAAAGTTTATGATTTTAGTCTTGGAAATCCCGATCTGGATCCCCCTGAAAAAGTAAAAGAGGCAATTGTTGAAGTCTGCAAAGCAGAAAGTCATCTTTGCCACTCATATATGCCTAATGCCGGCTACCCTGAAGCCCGGGCCGCTATGGCAAAAAAAACATCCCTTGAGCAGGGAGTAGATGTTCCTTTTGAAAATGTAGTGATGCAGGTTGGGGCAGCGGGGGCTTTGAACTCAATCCTTAAGGCTCTTTTGAATCCAGGGGACGAAGTTATTGTTCCAACCCCATATTTTGTTGAATATGACCACTATATCCACAATCACGGCGGCGAAATTGTCAGGGCAAAAACAAATGATGATTTTTCTCTGAATGCAAAAAATATTGAAGCCCTGCTTAATGAAAAAACTGCCGCAATCATCATAAATTCTCCTAATAATCCTACCGGTCGCATTTATTCAGAAAAAGAAATTGATGGTTTGTGCGCTGTTTTAAAGGCTCACGGAAAAAAGGCTGGCCGCTATCCTTATATCATCTGTGATGAACCTTACCGGGCGATTACCTATAACGGAGCAAAGGTTGCCGCTGTTTTCCCAAAATATGAATACAGCATTATCGGCACAAGCTTTGCAAAAAATCTCAGTCTTCCGGGAGAGCGAATTGGCTATGCCGCAGTAAATCCTGCCTGCCCGGAAGCAAAGGACCTGGTCGCAGCAATCATATTTGCAACCCGTATTTTAGGATATGTAAATGCACCGGCCTTTTTCCAGAAGGTCATTACAAAAAGCTGGGATGCGGTGTGTGACTACAGTCTCTATGAAAAGCGCTGTAAGGAAATCTGCCAGGTTATGGATTATGCGGGCCTTAAGTACGTTAAGCCTGAAGGCGCCTTCTACCTTTGGGTAAAGTGCCCCGACAAGTGGAATGATGACGACCTTGCTTTTGTAAATCACATGAAAGACTTTAATATTTTGTGCGCCCCAGGAAGCGGATTCGGCGGCAAGGGCTGGTTCAGAATTGCCTACTGCTGCAGCGAGCAGACTATATTAAACAGCCGTGAAGCGTTTAAAAAAGCTGTTGAGTAAATCGTAAGATATTATTGCGCGGTTTTGAACCACACTACGTGACTGGGAGCCAACATTGGGTGTTTTATTAAACAGGAGGTTTAAACATGAAAATTTTAATGGTAACATCTGAGGCAGTGCCTTTTGCAAAAACCGGCGGACTTGCCGATGCAGTTTCTGCTCTTTCTTTAAATCTAAAAAAAATGGGGCATGATGTCCGCATTATTATGCCCCGCTACTATAAAATTGACCGGGCTAAACTCAAGCCGATTGAGGCTGCCATTAAGGTTTATGCCGGTACAGAGCCGACATGGATAAAATTCTATGAATCAAAATTACCGGGAAGCGAGGTTCCTGTTTATTTTATTGACCACGAGGGCTGCTACGGCCGCGACGGCATTTACGGAACTAAATGGGAACCTGATTTTTCTGACAATCCTTACCGCGTTGCGGTCCTCTGTCACAGTGCCTTTGAACTCTGCCGCTTTTTAGGCTGGTACCCGGATATCATGCATGCCCATGACTGGTTCTCCTGCCTTGTTCCGGTTCTTCTTAAGCATGTCTGCCGTAACGGTTATTTTGCCCATACATCTTCTGTCCTTACAATTCATAATCTTGGTTACCAGGGTGTTTACGGAAAGGATAAGTTTCCGGCTTTAGGCCTTGACTGGAACCTATACTATGGTGCTGGCCTTGAGCATCACGGAGCAATTAATTTCCTGCAGGCGGGAATTACCTGTGCCGATATGATTACAACAGTTTCTCCAACCTATGCCGGTGAAATGATGAGCATGGAGGGAGGCTTTGGCCTTGATGGTCTTGTCCGAGTCCGCTCTGATGCTGTGCGGGGTGTTTTAAACGGCTGTGATCTTGATACCTGGAATCCAAAGACCGATAAGCTTCTTCCTGCCAATTATGATTACAAAAATCTTTCAGGAAAAGCTAAGTGTAAAAAAGAGCTTCAGAGCATTTTCGGGCTGCCGGAGGTTCCTAATATCCCTGTGGTTGGTATGGTTACCCGCCTTGCTGACCAGAAGGGAATTGCAGAGGTTTTTGCCCCGGGCTACGGCTGCCTTTACAATATGTGCCAGAACCTTGGACTGCAGTTTGTGCTTTTGGGAAGCGGTGAAAAATGGTGTGAAGATGAAATCAATGCCCTGCAGTCAAAGCTTCCGAACTTTAAGGCAAGAATCGGTTATGATGAAAAACTCAGCCATTTGATTGAAGCGGGAAGTGATTTCTTCTTAATGCCAAGCCGCTATGAGCCTTGCGGACTCAACCAGATGTACTCAATGCTTTACGGAACCCTGCCGATTGTAAGACGCACCGGCGGTCTTGCCGATACTGTCGAACAGTATAACGAGCAGACAGGCGACGGAACCGGCTTCCTCTTCGATAACCTGACCCCAGGCGCCATCTACGACACCGTAGGCTGGGCAATGTACGCCTACTATAACAAGGATGAGCATATCAAAAAAATGCAGGTCCGCGGCATGCAAAAAGACTTCAGCTGGGAAAAGAGCGTAAACGGCTACCTGGATGTATATTCCCAGGCCCTGATGAAAGGCTGCGGAATAAATACCGCTGACTGGAAGTAGTTTTTTTAAACGTCCATCACAAAAAAATGCTCGACTGGGAGCATTTTTTTGTCTGGTGGTATGACTTAAAATTCATACCACTGTTCATCATTTGTAAGATACCAGTCAGCCTTCAGCATCTGACTGGTAGGCGAACACCATGAAATGCTTCCGTTCGAGTTCAGTATTACAACCTGATTTCCATTCTGGCATATATCAACCGGAATGGAAGAAGAACGGTTGTAGGCAAATCTTTTCTTGCTTGAAATATTATAGCAGTAAACCTTATTCTTACCGATATTTGTAAAGAGATTTCCCCCCTTAAGGTAGGTAAATACATCTGAATCCTCGTTAGAGAATTTCAAAATATTGGTAAGCAGCTTAGATTCAATATTAAAGCTGAATACATAAGTTGTTTTACCGTTTTCATCCGAAACAAGGTTGATTCCATAAATCATGTTGTCTTTAATGCTGAGGGCATAGGCAACGTTACCCTTTACTCCGAGCGGTACTGTTTCAAGAGTATCGGGATTTACGCAGAGCAGGGGAACCTGAGGATTTGTAGCGGCTGATTTTGCAACGTAAAGGTTTCCGTTCTGGGCAAGAATAGCATCCTGAATACCGGTTCCTGAATAAACTTCTTTTAAAGTCTTCTTTTCAAAATCAAAAAGGCTTACTTCACTGTTACTTTCAATCACTACAAGATAGTCAGTTCCAGAAACATTAAAGAGTCTCAGGCTCTGCAGGGAAGATTTTGGTGTAAAAAGCACTTCATCAGTCTGGCTGCTTAAATTTTTTCTGATAACAGGCGAGCGTGAAGATTTTGTCCATAAAATGATATTATTTTCATCAAAAGATATAATCTGATTCTGTCCCTGTGTGTGGCAGACAATCTGAGGAATGCCGGTTTCATAATTTGAACGGTAGAGTTTGTCATCAGCAAGGAAGAAAAAGTCTTTAAGACATTCATCTATATCATAAATCTTCTTGTATTTGTTTTCTGTAATCTGAACAAAATTCTGAGCTGTTGATGTTGGTTCTGTGTCTGCTTTATAAACTGCTCCGTTTCTTGCCCCCAGGTAAAGTTCACCAAAATGTTTAACTCCCACGCAGATTGAAGCATCACCTCTGGGCCCCCTGAAGCTTTTTACAAGACGGGGGTTAGAAATCTTCATATCATCCTGAACCTCAAGCATTTTTAGCTCGTAATTGTTTCGTCCGTCATATTCAAGATAGTAAAAGTTTTTGTCCTTATTGTTTGAAAGAATAATAGGATTCTGAGCCTGAATAGAAGTTACTGTAGTTCCCTTAAAGGCATTTAAAATATAAATGGAATTATCTTTAATTCCCGCAAGGAAGATATTATTGTTGAACATTACAGGGCTTGTAAGTCCCTGTATTACGTTGAACTTCTTTTTAAGCTGGCCCGAAAGAAGATTAAAATAGGAAAGACTTCCTGCCGGTGAATAAAATACGACTGTTTTTTCTGATTCAGAAGTTTCAATATAATTTACAATGCTTGTGTTTGCCTTAACCTTATCGACAATTGTCCAGCTGGCAGTACGGATAAAAATGGCACCGTCTACTGTCGCTGTACCGATAATCAGATAATTTCCCTTTGCAGAAAACTTGAGGGAGGTAATGGAATCCGTAAAGTTTTTCTGGTATTTTCGGGACAAAGTTTTCCAGTCCCACACGCTGACCTTGTTTACAGAGCCACCGTCAGTTTCATAAACGGCAATATCATTTCCGTTAGGTGCAACCGCAATCAGCTTTATACCCACATCACTTATCTGATAGTGTTCTCCCTGGTTGTCCTGGCCCCAGCGGATTAAAAAACCGTCTTCACCGGCGCTGAAAAAAGCTGTGTCCCAGCCTGTAGAATCGGCAACTGCCTCTATATTTGTAACTAAAGCCTGATGAGATTGAGTTGAAAAATGTGACTGGGCATTCAAAAATGAAAGAAAGCCTAACAATAATGCTGAAAGTACGATTTTTTTCATGTCTACCTCTATTTTGTCGTTATTTTTTTGACGTAAAATATGAAATGTCTCCCGTAAGACCTACAAGAAAGATAAAAATTATAAAAGCGATTCCGGCTGCCTGAATGTAATACTGGATTTTAGGCTTGATTTTATGACGGCTGATAAATTCAATCAGGGCAATTAAAATAAGGCCGCCGTCCAGAACGGGAATTGGAAGAAGATTCATAATAAAAAGTGAAATACTTATTATTGCAAGAAGGCTTAGTGTGCTGATAATTCCGATTTTTGCACCTTCCGCAAAGCCTTCTTTAATAGTTGAACCAAGCATGTCTGTAACCCGGGCAGGACCGCTGACCGCATTTTTTACTTCTACGCCCATAAATAAAATCTTAAGGCTTTTTAATGTCATTCCAACCGCTTCAAAGGCTTTTTTACTGCCGTCCCCAAGAGCTCCAAAAAAGCCGAATCGGGGGGTATCAACAGCAATCACATCAGATGAATCAGCAACTACGCCGATTTTTCCGCTTCCGGTCTTTTTATCCAGATCTGAATGAACTGTAAATGTCAGAATGCTGCCATCCCGGTCTACCTGAATCTGTAAATCTTCGTCCGGGCGGCTTGCGACCTGTGAAATTAAATCTGAAAAATATTCTGTTTTGTTTCCGTTTATGCTGATGATTCTGTCACCGCTTTTAATGCCTGCCTCTGCGGCGGCACTGTGGAGTTCCGGATAAATTTCTGTCGCAATTGAAATCTTATTTGAATAAGTGTAATAGGTATAGCCGATGCCGGAAATTACCGAAAAAGCAATTACTGCAAATAAAAAATTAAAAAAAGGACCCGCAAAACCGATTAAAGCTCTTTTTACAGGATTAACACCGTAAAGGGAGTCAGGCTCTGCTTCAATCTGATTAAGATTTTCATCAATTGCTTTTTGAAAATCCTTTTCTCCCTTCATGCCGCAGTAGCCGCCCAAAGGAAAAAGTGAAATTCTGTAATCAGTTCCCCGGAAAGTTTTATGTAAAAGGACAGGGCCAAAGCCTACAGAAAAGCTTTCAACCTTTACGCCAAAAAGCTTTGCCGCAATAAAGTGGCCGAATTCATGGAAGATGATTAAAAATATAAGGCAGAGAAGTCCTAAAATCCACTTCATTTAGATTAATTCCCCTGCAAGCTCTCTTGCCCGCCTGTCTGTTTCAAATACAGCTTCAAAAGTTTCAGGAGCCCGGCTAAAATCCTTATCCAATACTGCGCGGACTGTTTTTGCAATATCAAGATAGGTGATTCGTTTTTCCAGAAATGCTGCAACCGCAACTTCATTTGCCGCATTAAAGGCGATTGTATAGCCAAGACCTTTTTTTACGCACTCAAAGGCATAAGACAGAAGAGGAAAAACGTCTGTACGTGGCTTATAAAAAGTCATAGTCTTATCAAAAAGACTGAAAGGTTCCAGGTAAGTTTTCTTATTTTCGGGGAAGGTAAGGGCTCCGAAAATAGGATGCTTCATATCTGGATCACTTATCTGTGCATAAAGCATGCCGTCTTTAGTCTGAACAAGGGAATGAATAAGACTCTGGGGGTGGACGACAACATCAATGTCTTCTGCCTTTGCGTCAAAAAGGTAGGCTGCCTCAATTACTTCAAGGCCCTTGTTTGCAAGAGTCGATGAATCAATTGTGATTTTCTTTCCCATTTTCCAGGTCGGGTGATTTAAGGCCTGCTCTAAAGTTACATTTTTAAGCTGGTCTGCAGTGTATTCACGGAAGGGACCGCCGCTTGCCGTAATTACGATTTTTGAAACGTTTTCCCTTCCGCACTGGTTAATCAGATTAAAGATTGCCGAATGTTCTGAATCTACCGGGAGAAGCCTTGCTCCACTTTTTTTGCTCAATGCCTTGATTAAAGGCCCTGCCATTACAATTGTTTCTTTATTTGCAAGGGCAAGGTCAATTTTGTTTTCAAGGACGATTTTACTTGGAAGGAGTCCTGAAGCACCCGCAATTCCATTTACAACAATATCCGGCTTTGACTGGTCGATAAGGCGCTGAAAAGCGTCTTCTGAATTATCTTCTGAAGTAAGAAGAGTAGGGCACTTATATTCCAAACCCAAGACCTTAAGTTTTTCTTTACTTGAAGCAGAATGAGCCTGAAGCCCGCAGACTGTAAATTCTCCGGGCATATTTTTTGCAATATTGATGGCGTTACTTCCGATTGAACCGGTTGCACCTAAAACTAAAACTCTTTTCATTTGAATAAGAATTGAACCGCAACATAGAAAACTGGTGCCGCAACTAATAAAGAATCAATTGAATCTAAAACTCCACCTCGTCCTGGAATTAAAGTTCCGCTGTCTTTACAGTCCAAGCTCCTTTTTATTACAGATTCAACTAAATCTCCTATGATTGCACTGACAGAAGTTATCAGTGAAATGATTACAAGGTTTAAATATGAAAGTGTGTAAACGTCTGGTAATAGGATTTTAAGAATCAAAGCACATGCAATTGAAGAAATAATACCGCCGATAAAGCCTACTGTACTTTTGTTAGGACTTGCGGGACAAACACCTCTTGTTGATTTTCCAAAAAGTACGCCGAAGAACCAGGCTCCGGAATCGCACATAAATACGATGATTAAAAATAAACTCAAGAGCACTTTTGAATTATTTAAGGCTGTAATTCTTGAAATGAAGGTAATAAAAAAACCGCAGTATAAAAGAACAAAGGCCGAGTTTGAGATTTTTTCAAAGGAATGTGTAAAATCCTTTGTCATTATACATTCATAGCCAAAGAGCATGAGAACTTCAAGAATAAAAGCCCAGAAAATTAATTCAAGCGGAAGTTCTTCAATAATTGCAAAATATGTAATGTACTGTAAAAATCCGGTTAAAATTAAAATAATGCTTCTTCTAAAAAGCGGCTTGTGTCTGGTTTCCAGCATTTTTATAAGCTCGTATGCCGCAATTATTCCAAAAACAGTTATAAGAATATTGATTGCTATGTGGTTAAGATAAGTAAAAGAAACTAAAAAAAGTATGAGAGGAAGTCCTATAAAAAAAATCAATAACCGCTGTATTATTTTGTTCATTTATTTTGCATCCTTTGATTTTTTTTGAGCTTTTTCTGCTCCAAATCTTCTCTCTCTTTTTGTAAATGATTCTATATGTTTATAAAATTCTTCATTGCTATAGTCAGGCCAGAGGGTATCGGTATAAATTAATTCCGCATAGGCCACATGCCAGAGTAAAAAATTACTAAGGCGGTAATCGCCGCCAGTTCTGATTAAAAGATCAACATCAGGACAATCGGGCATATCAAGATATTTAGAAAAGTCTGCTTCTTTTAGTGTATTAAAATCGGCTCCGTATGAAAGGGCTTTTTTTACCCCGCGGAGGATTTCGTCCCTGCCGCCGTAATTAATTGCAAGATTAAGCTTTAGCTTTGTAAAATCCTTTGTGTCTTCCATACAGTCAGTTAAATCTTTCTGAATGTTTTTAGGAAGGGCAGAAATATCGCCAATATGATTTATTCTGATTTTATTTTCTTTGTAAAATTCAAGCTCACCCTTAAGATGAGTGTGGATAAGATTCATTAAAAATCCGACTTCCTGCTCGGCGCGTTTCCAGTTTTCGGTTGAAAAAACATAAAGGGTCAGACATTCAATTCCTAAATCTGCTGCGGCCTTTACAATCCGCTTTGCAGTTTTAAGACCTTCATTGTGACCGCTTGTGCGAGGAAGTTTTCTTTGAGTCGCCCAGCGACCGTTACCGTCCATTGTTACGGCAACGTGTCGCGGAAGATTTTCTTTATCAACAAACATTAGTTAGCCAGAATATCCTTTTCTTTTGCGTCGTAAATTTTGTTGATTTCTTCGATATATTTATCTGTAAGCTTCTGCAGCTTGTCTGTTTCTGTTTTAAGCTCGTCTTCTGTGATTTCTCCGCCTTTCTGCTGCTTTTTGAGGGCATCGTTACCATCGCGGCGAAGGTTACGGATAGAAGTACGGGAATTTTCCGCAACAGTTTTAGCCTGCTTTACAAGTTCCTTACGGCGGTCTGCTGTGAGGGCAGGAATCTGAATACGGATTACTTTACCATCGTTAGAAGGATTCAAGCCAAGATCACTTGCCTGAATTGCCTTTTCGATTTCTGTGATAAGTGATTTATCAAAAGGTGTTACGATAACTGAACGTGCCTCTGGAATTGCAATTGTTGCAACCTGATTCAAAGGAGATTTTGTTCCGTAATAATCTACACGTACTTTGTCAAAAATAGAGGCACTTGCACGTCCAGTTCTGATTGTATTGAATGAGTCTTTAAGAGCCTCAACTGTCTTCTGCATTTTTTGTTCGATATCTGCCATTTTATTTAAAACCTCCTGATTTATTTATTGTCACACGAATTCGAAACGACTAACGTCGTTTCTTTTTTTTATTTTAAAGATTTTGCGTTAGCAAAATCGAATCCGTGTGATATTCTTCTACTTACCGAGAACGTAAAGTTTAGCTGTTGCGAAGCTCAAAGAAGCTCCAACTGCTTTTCCTGTTTCTGCGAGTTTAGCAGATACAGATTTTTTGTCATCCTTTACGAACATCTGGTCTTCAAAACAGATTTCTGCAAGGTGTTTGTTAACTTTACCCTGAAGAATACCGTCTTTAACGTTCTGTGGTTTAGAAGCCATTTTTTCGTCCTGATCCATCTGAGCCTGGAAGATTTCTTTCTGCTCATTGATGTAAGACTCTGGAACGTCTTTCTTTGTAAGATAAGACGGTGTAAATGCCGCAATATGAAGACAGCAGTCTTTTGCAAATGTTTTTACTTCATCTGCATTAGAACCGTTGATTACTACAACTGCACCAGTTTTGTTGTCTGAGTGAACGTAGTAAGCACCTGCTGCATTTGCAGGAACGTCAATAACTTCTACTTTAGCAACTGACATGTTCTCGCGGAACTTTGTAGCAACTTCTGTAAGAAGATCTTTGTGTTCCTGTGTAACTTCTGTGTAACCTTTAGAAACTGTAAGGTCAAGAAGTTTTTCGCCCATAGCAATGAATTCTGCGTTGTTTGCAACGAAGTCTGTTTCACTTGTCATTTCAACAACGTAGATTTTGTCTGCTGTCTGGCGCATAAAGAGACGTCCTTCAGAAGTAGCACGTTCTGCACGTTTTGCTATTGCTGCAAGTCCCTTTTCTTTCAATAATTTTTCTGCTGCGTCTGCATCACCGTTACATTCTGTGAGTGCTTTTTTACACTCCATCATGCCGGCACCTGTTCTATCGCGCAAAGCTTTTACGTCTGCTGCTGTAACTGCCATTTTTTAGTCCTTATAAATTTTGTCTTCGTCAACGTCGTCAGCAAGGCTTTCTTTTTCGTCTGCTTCAACATCTTCTTCTTTTGGTTCAGTTGGCTGATAGTTAGAGTAATCAACGATTTCCTGATCTTCAGTTTTTGTTGAAGCATCAGTCTGAACTTCATCTTCGTCGTTAAGATTTTCGAGAATCTTAAGACCAGCTTCATTGTCTGATTCAATTACTGCATTTGCAATGATTGATGTGAACAAAGTGATAGCGCGGATAGCGTCATCGTTACCAGGAATAGGGAAGTCAATTCCTTCAGGGTTACAGTTAGTATCAACAACTGCAATAATAGGAATACCCATTCTGCGTGCTTCTGCAACTGCAATCTGCTCTTTGTGAGTATCGATTACAAAAAGTGCACCTGGAAGTTCTTTCATCTCTTTGATACCGCCCAAGTTCTTTTCGAGCTTAGCCTTTTCCTTCTGAAGAGCTGAAACTTCTTTCTTTGTAAGGTTATCGAATGTGCCGTCAATTTCCATCTTTTCGATTTTCTTGAGGCGCTGAAGTGATTTTTTGATTGTAGAGAAGTTTGTAAGCATACCACCAAGCCAGCGGTTGTTTACATAGAACATGCCGCAGCGTTCTGCTTCTTTCTGAACTGCCTGCTGAGCCTGTTTTTTAGTTCCAACGAACAGGATAGATTTTCCTGCTGCTGTTACTTTACGAACCTCGTCGTATCCGTCTTTAATTGCAGCAATTGTTTTCTGCAAATCGATGATGTGGATTCCGTTTCTTTCTGCGAAGATGTACTTCTTCATTCTTGGATCCCATCTTTTTACCTGATGTCCGAAGTGAACTCCAGATTCCAACAGGTTTTTCATTGTTACTACTGCCATGAGTAACGCTCCTTCACGGGCATTAAATTAATGCCACCAAACTCTGTTTCTCGATGCTCAACACCTAATGGTTTGAGTACGGAAGATAATAGCTCTACGAGCTAATTTAGGGGCAAAATCATAGATTTTGCTTGAGCCGTTTTCTCGATAATCCTAAAATGACCCGCTGTCGCAGCTCATTTTTTAACGGATTTTCGATTATCGGCTTATTCCAGTATGGAATACCCCTGTTCCTTTAATATATCGTAAAGCTCAAAAATAGGCAATCCTATAACATTGCTGTATGAGCCTTCGATTTTTTTTATAAAGATTGATGCAAGACTTTGAATTCTGTAACCGCCGGCCGCTCCGTGCCATTCTCCGGTATCAACATACCACTGGATTTCTTCTTTAGTCATAGGATTAAAGCTTACCTGAGTCTTGCAGATTCTGGTTGTAATTTCTTTTGTGCGTCCGTTATACAAGGCCAGGGAGGTAATTGTTGTATGAGTGTTTCCCTGAAAAAGATTTAGAAATTCAACGGCTTCTTCTGCGCTCTGAGGTTTTCCAAATATTCTTCCATTCAAAGTTACGATTGTATCTGCTCCCAGAATCCAGGGGATTTCCTGTTTTGGAGGAAGGGAATGAATTACTTCTGTGATTTTTTGTCTTGCTAAGAGTTCAGGTACCTGCTCTGAATCTATTGCGGAAAGAACTGTTTCATCAATATTTGGAATTATTACGCGAAAGGGAATCTTCAGCATTTTTAGGATTTCCTGACGGCGTGGGGATGACGAAGCTAAAATAATTGGTTCCATATATTTTTTAAATCCTTAACTTTTTGTTAAAAAAAGGCTGTCAATACTGACAGCCTGTAATAATTCAGTAATTAATCTTTACTCTGAAGAAGTTTCTTCGCTCTTCTTATCCTTATCTTTTTTACTTTCCTGAGAAAGCTTTTTAAGGAGTCTGTATGCCTTCTGTCTAACTGGTGTTACATAAT
Source organism: uncultured Treponema sp. (assembly GCA_947165895.1). Classification (GTDB taxonomy): domain Bacteria; phylum Spirochaetota; class Spirochaetia; order Treponematales; family Treponemataceae; genus Treponema_D. Next base: position 28,563 of record CAMVCB010000011.1, on the reverse strand, counting down.
GATAGTCTGTAGAAATGCGGGCAACAGAATCAATGATTGCTTTTTTGTTTTCTGTTGTTTCTGCAAGTGCTTCATAAGCATTCAGAACTTCCATTGCAAGAGAACTTGTTGGATTCAAAGTCTGATTTTTACGGTTAGCAAATGCAATTGCTTCTACTGTTTCGTCATTATTATTAATACCGATTTTTCCAAGTGACTGAACAGCCGCTGCCATAACCATAGGCTCGTTATCATTCAGGGCAATGTTTATGAGTGTGTTTTTTGAGTGTTCGGTTGGAACCTTTGCAAGAAGAAGACATGCTTCACGGCGTACAGAAGAGAAGTTATTCTGAAGACGACCATTTGTTCTTGACTGGGATGTAACACCTTCACCTGCAAGATGGTCAAGTGCCGCAATAACAGCCGGGGATGTATTTCCACCATCGATTGCATTTTCAAGATACTGTAATGCAACAAGCTTGTTCTCAAAGTCATCAGAAGAGGCAAGTGTAGCGATGATGTCACTGTCAACATCATCTGATAAATATTTATCCTCGACAGAAGTTTCCTTTTCCTGTGCAAATACAAAAGCAACCGATGAAACCAAAATCAAAGATGCAAGAATTTTCTTGGAAAGTTTCATTCTTTTCCTCCTGGAAAATCGTTTAGTCCAAACAATTATTTATATTATATAGTATATTCCAATTATCGGCAAGAATTCTTTTAAACAGTAGGAAGTTTTACCTTCCAGGCACCGTCTTCCTTTTCAAAATTGTAATATACAAATATAGAGGAATCTTCCTGAACCTGAACAGCTTTTACGGCAGTTTTAGAAACATAACGGATTTCATCTACCTGGCTTGCTTTTCTTGACGGAATGAAAACATATTTGAAATAGTCTTCAAGACCATTGAGAACGATTGTCTTATCAGGCAGGCGTTTGTTTGCTTTTCTGATATTTACAGGACTTGAATAATACTGGATAGAAGATCTTGAAATGTACTTAAGCCATCCCTGATAATCCTGTTTATCCATGATTTTCTGAAGCTCTTTAATTATATTAATGATTTCAGTTTTATCTGCAATAAACTCCTCTTTCGAGACAGAGTCACCCTGTGAAATCTGACCAACAGAACGCTGATATTCGTCATCGGTTTTCTGCTGATCAACCTTTGCAGTTTCACTCTTAGGCTGGGGAGTCGAGCCGCATGAGATAGAAACGAAAACTGTGCTAAAAATTGTTAATGCAATAAAAATTATTCTTTTCATGTTTATGATTTTAACTCTATTGTATGTTTTCGTCAAATAAGATATTTTCGAATTATGGTAAAAGCTGTATTTGCAGGATCCTTTGATCCTTTAACTAATGGTCATCTTGATATTATTCAGCGTGCTTCAGAACTTTTTGGAAGCCTTGATGTTGTCATTTCTGTAAATCCTGAAAAAAAATATCTCTTTTCTCAGGAAGAAAGACGACAGATGGTGGAAGAACTGACTTCCTCCCTTAAGAATGTTACTGTGCATGTTTACACTGGACTTATTGTAAATTACGCAAAAGAAATTGGTGCCAATGTATTAATCCGCGGCGTTCGTTCATCCAATGATTTTGCCTACGAGTTTGATCTTGCCCTTATGAACCGAAAATTAAATCCGGATATTGAAACAGTCTTTTTGCAGTCAAAAGAAAAGAATGTAGTAATTAAATCCAGCTCAATTAAAGAGCTTGCCATGTTCGACGGCGACATCAGCCGCATGGTCCCCCCGCTGGTAGAAAAAGCAGTAAAAGCCAAGTTTGGCAAACTAAAATAGGAAATTTTATAAGTAAGGAAAAAGCGGAGCAGAGGTTCGTATTTCGCGACGCATTGAACGCGATAATTCAGATACAACGCATAAGGATAAATACAGAGCAAGCTATGCTTGCGTCGAGCGTTCTCGGCAGAGCGAAATACGGTTCTCTGCGGAAGCTTTTCTTTTTTTAAATGACAAAATTTCAATTTTTGTTTGACAAAGTTGGAATTTTAGCTATAATGAATTGACATGCTGATAGGAATTGTTATATTATAACTTACATTTTTATCAGATTAAAGTGAGGTTATATATATGGCAGTACCTAGATCGAAAACATCAAAGGCAGTAACAAAAAGACGCCAGACAATCAATATGAGATTGACAGCTCCTCAGCTTGTTGAATGCAACAACTGCGGTAACCTTGTTCAGTCACATCACGTTTGCCCTAAATGCGGTTTCTACCGTGGTCGTCAAGTAATTACACCTGAAACAAAAGCTTAAGTCTTAGGAGAAAAAAATGGACGAATTGTTTGAGAAGATCCAGAAATTGATCGCTGACAAATTGGAAATTGATGAAAGCAAAATCACTCTTGATTCTTCTTTCAGAAATGATCTTGGAGCAGATAGTCTTGATACTTATGAACTGGTATACGCTATCGAAGAAGAATTGGGAGTATCTATTCCTGATGAGAAAGCTAATGAATTTGAAACAGTTCGTGACGCTTACGACTTTATCAAATCTGAGCAGGGTAAATAAGTTTTATCTGTAAACAGATTTAGAAAGGCAGTTACCGTGTGTAACTGCTTTTTTTTTTGCCCGAATAATTCTATAATAAAAGTATGAAAAAAGATTCTCTTTTTAATGATAAGCGGAAAAATCAGCTTATCCAGTTTTGTAAATCTCTTGATATAAAATTTAAAAATATTGACCTCCTTGAGCAGGCCTTTCACCACCGTTCCCTTACAAATGAAAAAAAGGTTTTGAATAACGAACGTCTGGAATTTCTTGGCGATTCTGTACTTGGTATGGTGACTGCTGCCTTTTTATACACAAATCTTGACAAAGCAGAAGGCGACCTTGCAAAAATTAAAAGTGCTGTCGTTTCAGAAAAATCTCTTGCCCCTATAGCTTTGAGACTTGGAATTGACAAGCTTCTGGAAATGGGAAAGGGTGAAGAAATGACAGGAGGCCGTACAAAGCCCGCAATTCTTGCTGACTGTATGGAAGCTGTAATCGGAGCCTATTATCTTGATTCAGGCTATAAGTGTGCTGAAAAATACGTTCTTTCCTTTATTGTGCCGGAAATTGAAAAGGTTCTTGAAGGGGGAATGAAGGATTTTAAAACCCAGCTGCAGGAAAAATATCAGAAGGTTAGTAAAGCCTGTCCTGTATATGAACTGATTAAGCAGTCAGGACCTGACCACGACCAGACTTTTGAATATGTCGTAAAGCTTGGTGATAAGGTTTACGGTCCCTGCAAGGGAAAGACAAAAAAAGAAGCCGAGCAGGCAGCCGCAAAGCTTGCATTGCTAGACTTTCAGTAAAAAAAAGAGCGCAGACCAGCTGCGCTCTCTTTCTTTTAACGCTGAATTAGCGGAAGATAATAATCAATATCTGAGAAACAACAACTACTGCTACCAGGGCGATCGGGTAAGTTGAAGCGTATGCTCCGGCTACCTTTTCTGTTCCGGCTGTAGAAATCAAAGTGCCGAGGGCTGGTGTAGAAGTCATACCACCGCAGATAGAACCAAGGTTATTCAAAAGATTGAGTTTAAGAACATATTTTGCAAAGAGGAATCCGATAAGCATTGGGAAGAGTGTCATGATGATTCCGTAGATGAAGTAAACCCATTCAAAGTATTTAACAAAGCTTGCACCACCGGCAACACCTGCACCCATAAGGAAGAACATGAGTCCAAGCTCGCGGAAAACCTTAAGTGTTGATTCATGCGGCATTACAGAAATTTTTCCAATTTTCTGGAAGTGTCCGAAAATCAAAGCAAGAATCAGACATCCGCCGGTTGTTGTAAGGGAGAAGTTTCCGAATTTGAAAGAACCAATGAAGATTCCAAGAATAGCAACAATAGAAAAAATACAGAAGCCGAATACGTCCAGTTCAATTTCTTTTCCTGTAAGTTTTGAAGGAGCCTGTGGAGCTGATTCAGAAAGCTTTTCGCGTTCTTCTTCCATGTTTGCTTTTGTGAACTTTGGAACAAGCTGAACAAAAAGTACAACTCCGATTACACCAAAGAGGTATGCAATTCCGTGTCCTACTGCTACGATAGCTTCCAGTTCATCAGAAGTAACTGTTGCTTTTGCTGCAGAGAAGGCTGGAGTTGATGTGAGGGAACCAGAAAGAAGTCCTACCAGCATGGCTCCAGCTTCGTCTTTTGCACGTCCAAATACGTTGATATCAAAAATGGCGCAGGCAGCACATGAAAGTCCGCCGACTGCAATGATGATAAGTCCTAAAACAATATATGATTTGAAGTTCTTTTTAAGGTCTCCGAAGAAGCTTGGACCAGCAATGAATCCTACTGAAGTTACGAAAAGAACAAGACCAATATTTTCTACAATTTTAAGGGCACCAGAAACATAAGAGGCTGACAAAGCAGTCTCGAGTGTTTCGCTTGTAACTTTTACAACCAGCTGTTCACCAAGATCTGTGTAAAAGAAAGCTCCGAACAAAAGCGCCATAATGAAAACACCCGCAGTTCCCAAAGAAACACCATTGATTGTGATTCTTCCAAGCAAATAACCTGTTGCGGCTATAAGGAACACACTGAAGGTAAGGAAAACAATTGCTTTAATAGCAAGAATTCCACCAAAAAGTACCATAATAAAACCTCGAAATATATAAATATTTAATTAATTATATAAATATGCAGTTTTTTAAGCAATAAGCGGGCTTTTTTAGAAATTCCTGTATTTTTATGCAAAAAAGGCTTAACTGCTGGTACGGAAATTTTTGTCTGTAAGGATTCTTGCAAAAATGAGGCCAAGAGCAAGTGCACAGATAACCATTATAGCCTTTGTAAAATAAACGGCTCCCTGACCGTAATCTTCAAGGGCAAAGAAATACATGCCCTTATACATGTAAAGTCCTGGTACCATTACAACTATTGAAGGTACTGTAATTGTTGTACGCGGAAATCCTGTAAATTTTTTTATTGCGGAAGCAAGCAGTCCGGCAAGAAAAGAAGCTAAAAATGCAATCAGCTGGAAGGGAAGATTTGTATAGTCAATAAGTTCAAGACGCATGACATTTGGCAGACAGCCTATGAGGGCAGCCAGTAAGGCCATTTTTCTTGAACTGTTGAACATAATGGAAAAGCCGTAGATTGAAATAATGCTTGCGAAAAAACGTAATATCAGCTTTATATGATGATGAAGAGCCATAGAATCAAAATTTCGCGGAAAGAAGTTAAAAAAATAGGCGCAAAGCCAGCCTGTCAGGGCCGCAACAAAAATAATTAAAAATGAATAGCAGATTCTTTCAAGTCCGGAACGAATATCAAGTTTTGCAAGGTCTATGCCACCTGTTATCAGTGGAAAACCCGGAATTACAAAAAGCATTGAACAGATGTAGCCTTCATGATGATCATCAAAAATATTTAAATACTTATGGAATATAACTTCAAGAGCTATATAAACAAGGCAGGCTGCAGCAACACTTACTGCAACATTTGCGTACAGCGTTATTTGCTTTTTCAGCATTTTTCTTCTGATAAAGTTTCCGGTTCCGGCCCCCAGAAAGGCTAATAGACATTCAATATGGTCACCGCCAAGAAGAAAGGTAAGGGCCGCGCAGGCAAAAGCTGCTGACAGAGATAGTGTTAGAGTTGAATATGAGCCTGCAGCTTTATCTATATCATCCAGAATGACAAAAAACTGTTTTATTGAATACCTTGAAACGGATTCTGCAGCCCATTTTGTAAAAACCCTCAGCTGATAGAATTTATCAGTATTAACACCGCTTCTATGAATGGAAAGTGCATTTGTATAGGCCTGATTTTCTGCTAAACAGGTATATTCAATGGAAAGAAGGCCGATATCGGCGTTACAGGTAATATTAAGTGCGCGGGAAAGTTTGTTCATTGCGGCCCTTACGCGATAGGCTCCGGCTCCTACAGAAAGCATCATAAGACCAATTCGTCCGACAAGGGCCGCTTTTTCCTGTAAAGGAGCATTTTCTGCGGCTTTTTGATTTTCAACATCAATTAGATTATCCCACATTATCTGCATGTGCTGTTTTCGAAAATTACTCATATATTTTTCAATTATAACATGAAATTATTGATATTGCATAAAAAAAGCCGCCATTTCTGACGGCTTTAATGGTATGGCGGCATGGATGCCGCTATTAATAAACTAGGTGTACTGCAAGTTTTCGCATTGCGAAAACTTGTAAGATAATTTTGACATGGATGTCAAAATTATCTAGTAGCTCTACGTTCGCTTCGCTCACTAACGAACTTCACAAGCGAAGTTCGCACGGCGCTACTTCGTAGCGCCTGGGATTTCCTTTCCTTCGAATTCAGGATTTCCGTGGTGATATGTTGGAAGGAGTTTTGGAGAAACTGCGTCACCCTTAATTCCTGCCTTTTCGCGCTCTGCTTCGAAGTCTTTTACGTGCTTCAAAGAAAGCTTTGATGTATCTGCCAGCTTGATGTTCTTGAACATCTTTCCGGCTTCAATTCCGGCTTCACGTCCGAATACAACTACGTCCAGGAGTGAGTTACCCATAAGACGGTTTGTACCGTGAACACCACCAGAAGCTTCACCGGCTACAAGGAGGTTTCCAACGTTAGTGTGGCAGGTCTTGTCAATCTCAATACCACCGTTCTGATAGTGGAGGGTTGGGTAAACAAGAATTGGTTCCTTACGGATATCGATTCCGTACTTAATGAACATGTTGTACATAGCAGGAATTGACTTAAGGATTGTTCCTTCTCCGTGAATCATATCGATCATTGGAGTATCAAGCCATACAGCTGTCTGAACACCGTTTTCTACACCGCGGCCTTCTTTTACTTCGCGGATGATACCAGAAGCGTTTACGTCGCGTGTTTCAAGAGGGTGAATGTAAACAGTACCGTCTTTGTTGATAAGTTTAGCACCAAGAGAGCGGACCTTTTCTGTTACCAGTTTTCCAAGAATCTGGCTTGGGTAAGCAGCTCCTGTAGGGTGATACTGCAATGAATCCTGGTAAAGGAGTTTTGCACCGGCACGGTAAGCAATTACAAGACCATCGGCTGTAGCACCGTAGTGGTTAGATGTCGGGAATCCCTGATAGTGCATACGTCCAGCTCCACCAGTAGCGATGATTACAACCTTTGCCTTGGCAATGCGGATTTCGTTTGTTTCCATGTTCATCAAAACTGCACCGCAGGCATTTCCCTTGTCGTCCTTGATGATTTCGATTGCAGATGTGAAGTCTACAACTGTGATTGAATCTGCGCGGTTGAATGTTTCGTCACGAAGAGTACGCATGATTTCTGCACCAGAGTAGTCCTTACATGCATGCATACGCTTGCGGCTTGTTCCGCCGCCGTGTGTTGTTACCATTGTACCGTCCGGCATTTTGTCGAATTCAACACCAAGGTCGTTGAGCCATTTGATTACAGATGGAGCCTTGTTTACGAGTGTATATACGAGCTCTGGTTTTCCGTCAAAGTGTCCGCCACCAAAAGCGTCGAGATAGTGCTGAGCAGGTGAGTCGTTTGGCTTATCTGCAGCCTGAATACCACCTTCAGCCATCATTGTGTTAGCGTCTCCAACGCGGAGTTTTGTTACCAGAAGTACTTTTGCTCCGGCTTCAGATGCCATGATAGCAGCAGAAGTTCCGGCTCCACCACCACCAATTACAAGAACATCTGATTCGTAATCGATGTGTGTAAGGTCGATTTTTTCTGGTTCAATGCGAGGTTTTGCCTGAAGCATTTCCAAAAGCTCAAGAGGAGCTTTCTGTCCTTTGTTAGGACCAATTTTGATTTCTGCAAACTGCTCAGGGATGCGGTCAGGATGGAACTTCTTAAGAAGATCATCTTTTTCATCAGCAGTAAGGCGTGCGTGTTCAAACTTCAAATTTTCTTCGCGTTTTGCTGCAACGATTTTTGCAGCTTCGTCCAATTGATTTCCGTACATTATTTTCCTCCTGCTTCCTATTTTTCAATCTCGCGGTTGTTATACAGATTTTTAATCTGCTCTTTGTCGCCTGTAGACATTTCTACAAACTTCTTGATTGCTTCTTCGCACTTACCAGCGTCGATTTCTGCAACACGGTCAAGAAGGTGCTGTGTCTGTGGCTGCAAATATTTACCGTTGATACGGCGTGCAAGTTCAGCAACCTGTGGGTGGCTGATTCCTGCAGGACAGCGTGATGAACAGCATCCGCACATAATACAGTCGAAAGAAGCGTCTGCACATGCTGCAAAATCACCGCGCTGAGCGTAAGCGATGTACTGCATTGTGTTCAGGTTCTGTGGACATGCACGTGTACAAGCGTTACATCCTACACAAGAGTAAATCTCCGGGTAGAGCTGCATCATAACAGCCTGCTCAGGTTTAATCTTGTTGATGTCGTAAATCTGTTTTACGAGCGGGAAGAAAGGAAGAGTTGCGATATACATATCGTTTTCTACTTTCTGTGAACAAGCAAGACAAGTCTTGAGCTGGTTCTGTCCCTTAATACGGTAGATAGTAGCACATGCACCGCAGAAACCGTTACGGCATCCGCAGCCACGTTTAAGCTGATATCCAGCGTATTCCATAGCATTCATTACTGTAAGTTCAGCAGGTACTTCATATTTTTTGCCGAACAGATATATTGTTGCCATTTCTTTTTTATCTGACATATTTGCTCCTAACGTTAGCACCCCTGAAGGGGTGCATACTATTAATATTCTGGAGGAAGTTCTCCAAGCTGGTCAAAGCTGAATACCGGACCGTCTTTGCAGACAAATTTATCACCGATATTACATCTTCCACATTTACCGATACCGCACTTCATGCGCATTTCCATTGTTGTGAAAATCTGTTCGTCCTTGAAACCAAGGTCTTTAAGGATTTTCAGCGACATGTGAATGAGGATTGGAGGTCCACACATGATTACAGTCATACCGGCATCCGGCTTGAGCTCTGTGATGAATGGAGGAACAAAGCCTACATGGCCGTTCCAGCCTTCTTCTGCACGGTCGATTGTGATGTCGATAGAACAGTTTGGCTGTTTCATCCATACATTCTGCATTTCGTCCAGGCGGACAAGGTCAGCCTTTGAACGTGCACCGTAAATTACCTGGATTTTACCGTAGTTTTCACGGTGATCCATCATGTAATTTACTACAGAGTGTACAGGAGCAATACCAATACCTCCGGCAATTACAAGAATGTCTTTACCTTTAAGAGCTCCTTCTACAGGGAATCCGTTTCCAACAGGTCCGCGCAGACAAATCTGCTGACCGACTTCTGCATTGTGCAGCCATTCAGTTACACAACCGCATTTTTTGATTGAGAATTCCATGTGGCTTTCAAGAGTAGGTGAAGAAGTGATGGAAATCATTGACTCTCCAACGCCCGGAACGATGAGCATTGCACACTGTCCAGGAATGTGGTTGAAGAGTTTTTTTCCGTCAAGGCCAACTACACTGAAAGTTTTTACGTCAGGAGTTTCCTGCTTGATGTCAATAATTTTTCCGATGTAAGGGATAAATGATTCTTTAGCTTCCATTATTTATCTCCTCCAATATCATCTGTTTCCTGTACAAGCTTAATTACCTTTACGATGTTCATGTTTACAGGACAGCTTTCCAGACAGCGTCCGCAGCCTACGCAAGAGTAGAGGCCTTCGTGTGCCATCGGGTAGTACATAAGCTTGTGCATAAAGCGCTGGCGGCTTCTTTCCTTCTGTGTATGACGAGGATTTTCAGCAGCCATCTGAGTAAAGTCGTTGTACATGCAGGAATCCCAGCAGCGAACCTGACGGATTCCCTTTCCTGTATCAAAGTCACGAACATCAAAACACATACAGGTTGGGCAGACATAAGTACAGGTACCGCAGCCTACACATGCTTCAGAAACCTTCTCCCAGATTTTTGAGTTGAAGATTTTGAGCATGTCTTTGCCCTGGAACTTAGAAAGATCAAGGTGAGCAAATGGAAGTTTTTCTACCTTTGCTGAGATGTCTTTCTTAGCAGCTTCTACAGCTTTTGCATCGCTGTCTGCAAGAGCAGATTTAGCCTTTTCTACAAAAGCCTTTCCTTTTTCTGTGTTAGCTTCAAAGAAATATTTTCCGTCTGCCAGCCAGCAGCTTACATCACCTTTAGAACCGTTTTTGTCATTAGAAAGAGATGCGTCAATTCCGTATGTAGAACAGAAGCAGGTCTTTGCAGGCTCATTACAAGCCAGAGTGATTACAGTTCCGTGGTCGCGGCGGTTCTTGTAGTAAGAATCAACCGGCTGCATGTTAAGATAAACATTGTCGATTACGCTGAATCCTACAGCATCGCAAGGACGAACACCAAAGATTACGAAATCTTCAACGTCTTTACGAGGATCTTCCATCTTAATTTCTTTACCGTTCATCTGGTAGCTTACCATGTGTTCGGTCTTAGGGAAGAAGAAGTCCTTTGCTGAGCGGACTGTTTTCAGTGCAGAAGAAAGCTTTACGCCTTTTTCCCACTTTGCAAAGTCTGCCTTTCCTGACTTGTTGTCAACAGGCAGGTACAGAGGCTGTTTTGAGCCGATAAGCTCAAATAATGAATCAATTTTATCAGATGAAATAGAAAGCATTATTCTTCACCTCCGTCTTTAGATCTTGAATAAACAATTGTTGTTTCAGGGTCCTTTTCTGCATCAAATGTAAGCATTGCAGGTTTAGATTCCATATCTGCACCAGCCTGATATTCACCGTAGATTTCGTTGATATCTTTGATGAATTTGCGGTTAAGCAGATAGAGAGGAATGTTCTGAGGACAAACTCGTGAACATTCTCCGCAGTCTGTACAGCGGCCTGCAACATGCCAGGCACGGATGATGTGGAAAAGATTTTCCTCAAAGTTTGTTTCTGCAACCTTCTGAGTTGTGTAAAGAGCGTTGTTATCGAATACACATTTTTCGCAGGTACAAGCCGGACATACGTTACGGCATGCATTACAGCGGATACAGCGTGACATTTCGCCGCGCCAGAATTCAAAGCGCTGGTCTGGAGTCATAGCTTCAAGCTTTGCAACCATTTCCATGCGTTCTGTGTTTGGAGTAACTTCTTCATCTTCTTTTACACCAAGAAGTTCGTCACAAGAAACGTGTTTTTTGCCTTTGCATGAATCGCATACTGCTCCGCCGTCAAGAGTATCCTGGCAAGGAACTCCGATTGCATAAACATCAGAGCGGGTAATGCGGTTTTCTTTCAAAAGCTGAGTGAAAGAAAGTGAATCAGAAGGCTTTAAGAATACAAGAACAACTTCCTGAGGAATTGGTGCTTCTGCGGCATTTGGATCACGCTGCTTAGCCATTGTGTTGTTCATTCTTGTAGTGCTCTTCTTTATTTCAATTTCACGAGTAATTCTTACAAGATATTTAGAAAGATTTGCCTTACATTCTTTGTTGAAAACAAATCCTTTGTCCAGTTCTTCGGCCGTTGTGAAAACGGCAGGAGTAATATCGTCTTCAAAAAGACCTTTCTGCCAGCCTACAACTTTCTGGACTTTTCCTTCTGCAAGTAATTCTTTTGCGCGAGCGATTAGTTTGTCTTGCATCGTAAATCCTCCAGACGTTTATTTTCACCAAGGGCTTTAATCTGTGCAACGAAATCGTTCATGATTCCGGCAAAGCGTACACCTTCGGCAGCAGAACACCATTCAACACGGGTACGTTTCTTTTCAATACCAAGATAGTCAAGCATAGAGAAAAGAAGAGTCATACGACGGCGTGCAAAATAGTTTCCTGTAGAGTAGTGACAGTCACCTGGGTGACATCCACAAAGAATAACTCCGTCAGCACCGCGCTGGAATGCACGAAGAATGAACATAGGGTTCAAGCGGCAAGAGCACGGAATGCGGATAATTTTTACGTTAGAAGGGTACTCAAGACGGTTATTACCGGCAAGGTCAGCACCCGCATAGGAACACCAGTTACAGCAGAAAGCTACAATCTTTGGCGTCCATACGTTGCCTTCGGCAACTGGCGAACTTCCTGCGGAAGTTCGTTCTTTGTTTGTATTTTCAGACATATTTTATTCTTCTGTAATACTGCAAGGTTTCGCAGAAACCTTGAGTTTTGTAAATCCGTCAGGATTTACAAAACAGAATCTACCTCCGCCAAGATTTGTTTGTTGCTGAATCCAAGAAGATCCATAGCACCAGAAGGGCAGGCAACTGTACAAGCACCACAACCATGACACATAGCAGTATTAACCTGTGATACATGACGTGTGATTGTTGTTCTGTTTGGACCACGGAAATCCTTATCAACATAAGAGATTGCACCGTAAGGACAAACGTTAGCACACTGACCGCATCCGTTACACATGTTTTCATTTGGATTTGCAGTACATGGATTGTTCTTAAGCTTATCTTTAACCAGAAGACAGATTGCCTTTGCAGCAGCTCCCGAAGACTGAGCTACAGTTTCAGGAATATCTTTTGGACCCTGACAGCATCCTGCAAGGAAGATACCGGCTGTAGGAGATTCTACAGGACGGAGCTTTGCATGTGCTTCAAGGAAGAAGTCATTGTTATCCATAGATGTTGTAAGCATGGTTGCCAGCGGGCGGGCAGATTTGTCTGCTTCAATAGAAGCCGCAAGAACTACCATATCAGCCTTGATATGAACCTGTTTGTTCAAAATCAAATCTGATCCCTGAACATCTAATGTACCGTCAGAAAGCGGAGTAACTTTTCCTACCTGTCCCTTGATGTAATGAACTCCGTACTGTTCAACAGCGCGGCGGTAGAATTCATCAAAGTTTTTACCAGGAGTACGAACATCAATATAGAATACAGTGATGTTTGTATCAGGGTAATGATCGCGGGTAAGAATTGCATGTTTTGCTGTGTACATACAGCAGATTTTAGAGCAGTATTCGTGACCTTTTGTTGAATCTGCAGAGCAGCGTGAACCTACACACTGTACGAATACAATGTTCTTTGGTTCTTTTCCGTCTGAAGGGCGGAGAAGGTGACCGTTTGTAGGACCAGATGCGTTACAAAGGCGTTCAAACTCAAGTGAAGAAACAACATCAGGACTCTGGCTGTAAGCATATTCATCGAATTTTTCGAGAGAAATAGGATTATAACCAGTTGCTACGATAATTGCACCGTATTTTTCTGTAAGAGTTGTTTCCTTCTGGTTGAAGTTAATAGCTCCGGCTGCACAGGCCTTTTCACAGAAACCACAAACATTGTCTTTTCCGTTTTTAAGGCCCTTCATGTGCAGACAGTAATCGGCGCTGATTGCAGCAACCTTTGGAACTGCCTGAGCAAAAGGAATGTCGATTGCTTTTCTTGTATTAAGGTTAAGGTTAAAGCTGTTTGGAACCTTTTTGTTAGGACATTTTTCAATACATGCACCACAACCTGTACATTTGTCTTCATCAACAAAGCGAGGGTGACGTTTAATGTCTACTTCAAAGTTTCCGATATAACCGCGTACACCACAAACTTCTGAGTAAGAAAGAATGCGGATGTTAGGGTTCTGGCTTACTTCTGTCATCTTAGGTGTTACGATACAAGAAGCACAGTCAAGGGTTGGGAAAGTTTTGTCAAGCTTAGCCATTTTACCGCCGACTGTGTAATCTTTTTCTACGATATCAACAGGGAAGCCTGCATCTGCAATGTCCAGGGCTGCTGTAATACCTGCAATACCGCCACCGATTACCAAAGCGCGCTTTGTCATCGGAGTTTCACCTTCGATAAGAGGTGTATCCAGAATTGTTTTTGCAATTGCGGCTTTACCAAGTGCGATTGCTTTTTCAGTTGCATCGGCCATGTCTTTCATAACCCATGAACACTGTTCACGGATGTTGGCAACTTCAACTTTATAAGGGTTTAAACCTGCACGTTCAGCACATGAACGGAAGGTTTTTTCATGCATACGTGGAGAACAAGAACAAAGAACTACACCTGTAAGGCCAAGTTCATGAATCTTGTCTTCAATCATTTTCTGTCCGGCAGAAGAACACATGTATGTGTAGTTTGTAGAGAAAACAACACCGTTTACTTTTCCAAGCTCTTCTGCAACTTTTGCTACGTCAACTGTACCGGCAATATTAGTACCGCAGTGACATACGAAAACACCAATTTTTTCCATTTTCTATGCCACTCCTATTTCTTGTATTTTCTGAATGCGCTCATGACAGCCTGCTGAGGCATATCGTCATCCAGATAATTTGGTACATCCTCAGCTTCAAGGTGATGAGGACCGCGCTGACGCTCAACAAAAAGACGTACAGCTTCAATAAGTTTTGCAGGTTCAACCTGACGTGGACAGCGTTCAAGACAGGCAAAGCATGAAAGGCAGGCATACATTGATTTTGACTTCAAGAGAGGTTCAATATCGCCGTTTTCTACCATCTGAACAAACTGATGAGGGTGATATTCCATTGAATCATAGTTAGGGCAGGTGCCTGAACACTTACCGCAAACCATACATTTCTTTGGATTTACACCGCTGATTGAAAGAATGCTTTTTTTAGCTGCTTCGATTTCTGAAGGTAACATTACTTCTCCTCCTTTAATCCAAGTGCTTCAGCAAGCAGTTCTGTAAAGTAAATTACATCGAGTTTGCTATTGCCTTTGTTCTTTGTGAGATTGTATTTACAAAGCGGGCAACTTGTTACAAGGAAGTCTGCTCCCATATCCTCTGCATTTGCAAGAATTTTTTCTGTGCGTGACTTTGGAATAGAAGCATCTTCGAACATTGTGTAAGCGCCGCAACATTCGTTTCTCTGTGAGTAAATGACAGGAGTTCCGCCGATAGCCTTGATAAAATCTTCAAGAAGCTGTGGATTCTCCGGATCATCAAGCTGAAGAACTTTGCCGGGACGCAAAAGAAGACATCCGTAATAAGCACCAATTTTTTTGCCAGTGAATGGCTTTTTAACTGCTGCCTTTACCTTGTCCCAGCCGATGACGTCGCGAAGAACTTCAAGATAATGAAGAACTTTTGTTTCTCCATGATACTCGATTTCATCGTGAGCCAGATAATTGTTCACCTTGAGAATAACGTTTTCATCATTCTGCATATCATCGTTCACCTGTTTGATGACGTTGTAGCATGCAGAACAAAGAGTAACTAAATCCTGTTTAGCATCGCGGGCATTTGCCAGAGCGCGAACTGACGGAAGCTTTGTAGCAATTTCGTCTTTTGCCAGCGGATATTCACCGCCGCAGCACTGCCATTCAGGAATTTCTTCAAGTGTGAAACCCAATGCTTCCGCAGATGCACGCGCGTATTTATCAAGGTCAAGAGCCTTGTTTTTCAGCGTACATCCAGGAAAATATGAATAATTCATACTTGCTCCTATAAATGTATTAAACTACTAATATTTTAAGTTTTTGCGGGCGGATAAAAATCACGCCCGTTTTTTTCCCGTGAACTTATTTGTTCTGAGGATAAGCCATGCTCTCAGGCTTAAATACTTCATCAAACTTTTCAGCTGTGAGGAAGCCAAGTCCTACGCAGGCATCTTTAAGAGAAATATTCTCGTCGAATGCCTTGTGAGCTGTCTTTGCAGCGTTCTCATAACCAATGTATGGGTTCAATGCAGTAACAAGCATCAAAGAGTTGTAAAGGTTGTGGTGCATCTTTTCTTTGTTTGCTTTTATACCAACAGCACAGTTCTTGTTAAATGAGAGCATAGCCTCTGCCAGAAGGCGTGCAGACTGAATGAAGTTGTATGCAATCACAGGCATGAATACGTTCAATTCAAAGTTACCCTGTGATGCAGCAAAGCCTACAGCTGCGTCGTTACCCATTACCTGAACTGCAACCATTGTTACAGCTTCACACTGAGTTGGATTTACTTTACCAGGCATGATAGAAGAACCCGGTTCATTTTCCGGAATGTGGATTTCTCCAAGACCGTCACGAGGACCAGATGCGAGCCAGCGGACATCGTTAGCGATTTTCATCATATCTGCCGCAAGAGCCTTGATGGCACCGTGAGCAAATACAAGTTCGTCTTTTGATGTAAGGGCGTGGAACTTGTTTGGAGCGGTAATAAAATCTTTGCCAGTAAGTTTTGAAACAGCTTCTGCAACCTTAGAATCAAAGCCTTTTGGTGCATTCAAACCTGTTCCTACCGCAGTTCCGCCTAAAGCCAGCTGCTTAAGATATGGAAGTGAAGAGGCCAGCATTTCCCTGTCACGTTCAAGTGAAGTTCTCCATCCGCTGATTTCCTGGTCAAAGGAAATAGGAACTGCATCCTGAAGGTGAGTACGTCCAGATTTAACGATGCCTTCGTTTTCTTTTTCAAGCTTTTTGAAGGTAGCCACCAGAGTATCAATTGCAGGGAAGAGCTTGTCTTCGATTACGCTTACAGCAGAGATGTGAAGTGCTGTAGGGAATGTGTCGTTAGATGACTGGCTCATATTGATATCATCATTAGGATGACACAATTTTTTGCCGGCAATCTCGTTGGCACGGTTTGCAATTACTTCATTGGCATTCATGTTAGACTGTGTACCGGAACCTGTCTGCCATACAACAAGAGGGAAGTGATCATTGAGGCTGCCTGAAATTACTTCGTCACAAGCCTGAGAAATTGCCTTGAGTTTTTCATCAGTCATTTTCTCTGGTTTGAGGGCGTTGTTAGCGATTGCAGCAGCCTTCTTAAGATAGCCGAATGCCTTTGTAATCTCGCGAGGCATTGTTTCAATTCCTACGCCGATTTCAAAGTTTTCATGGCTACGCTCAGTCTGAGCTCCCCAGTACTTGTCTGCAGGAACTTTGACTTCTCCCATTGAATCGTGTTCAATTTTGTATTCCATATATTTTTAATCCTTTAAAAGAAAATGCACCCTTGAGTGCATTTTCAGTTTTTACAAGTTAGAATTTCAGCTGCTTGATAACGTCTTTAAGACAGTCAGCACTGTGTTTGAGTGATGCAATTTCTGCATCTGTGATTGGTGCTACGATGTGTGAAGCAACGCCCTTTCTTCCAACAATACATGGAATAGAAAGACATACATCACTGATTCCATATTCACCGTTAAGCATTGTAGAAACAGTAAGCATAGAATCTGTTTCATAATCCAGAGCTTCACACAAAGTTGCAGTTGTAATACCAATTGCGTAGTTTGTGCATTTTTTTGCAGCGATGATGATTCCGCCTGATTTGCGGATATAATCTTCAACATCATCCTTGTTGAAATCAGAGAGGGAAAGTCCCTGAGCTGATTTTGCAAATGTTTCTACAGGTACAGAACCAATGTTTGCAAGTGACCATGGAACGAAAGAAGAATCTCCGTGTTCACCGAATAC
Source organism: uncultured Treponema sp. (assembly GCA_947165895.1). Classification (GTDB taxonomy): domain Bacteria; phylum Spirochaetota; class Spirochaetia; order Treponematales; family Treponemataceae; genus Treponema_D. The sequence goes on along the minus strand of CAMVCB010000011.1, from coordinate 11,315 downwards.
GTAACCGTGAACGTTTTCCTGAGCTACTTTGTAAGTTTCTGCAATGCGGGCACGGAAGCGGGCTGTATCAAGCATAGTACCAGTACCAATGATGTGGTCAGCAGGAATGCCTGAAGTTTTTACAAACTGATATGTAAGGATATCAACAGGGTTTGCTACGATAACATAAAGAGCGTTAGGAGCAGCCTTTGTAATTTCAGGAATAATTGATTTAGTGATGTCAACATTTGTCTGGGCAAGATCAAGGCGCGACTGACCAGGCTTTCTTGCTACTCCGGAAGTAAGAACTACGATGTCTGAACCTTTTGCATCATTATAATCACCATCGTGAATATAAACAGGTCCGATAAATGGAGTACCCTGACGAATATCCATTGCTTCACCCATAGCGCGGTCTTTAGCGATATCAATGAGTACAATCTCAGAAGCAAGCTGTCTTAAAGTCAATGCGTAAGCAATTGTAGAACCAACCTGTCCTGCGCCAATAATAGTAATCTTGTTTGACATATGCATGTCTCCTTAAACAAAAATATGATTAAACCAATATTAATTCGATTTGAGTATTGTTTAAAAAAAATCGCAATTTTTCCCACAATACTATTGAAATATAATAAACCCTTTTGTGGATTTTGTGAATAAGAAAAAGATATTTTGTTCAGTTTATAATAGACTAAAATCCTTCTTAGCGGATTCTTATGTCTGTAAGGGCGCACTGGTCGCCGGTAAGGGCAATGTAAACCTTCTGCTTATCATCCAGTATGGTACATTTATTTTCCAGTTCCACACCAAGATTTTCTGTAAACATGGTGATTACCTTGCCTTTTTTGATTAAATCAATTCTGCATTCATAGCCTGATTTATTCAGATTTTTCCATTCGTTCCAGTTTTTAAAATTTTCTTTTTTAGTCATGGTAAAATTGTTTTCTGAGAATTCTTTTGAACCGTCATCTTCGCCGTTAAGTTTTACAACGGCATATTCCCGGTAATCAGGGCCGCCGATTTTGGAATCTTCTGAATAATATAGAAGAATATAAGGACAGTGCCATACAAGACTTGCTTCCGGAAGACTCATTGTATGGAAGAAAATACTCATATTATCCTGGACTTCAACCGGCTGTGTATAAGTTCCTCTTGGACTTGTAATCTGAATGTTTGGAAGATCGGATTCAAGCCTGTTAATATAACTGATTTTTTCTGCAATACGGGGAATGGCATTTTCCGCAATCTGATTTTCTGTCGTAACTGCCTTAATATCGTAAATATAAATGTTTTCGCCGGTAATTCCTATGTATGCTGATTTAGAAACATCAGGAAGGGCAAGAATTACTTCAATCTTTTTTTCATAATTTTCAAGATTAAGAATAATGTGATCTTCAAAACGTGCAGACTTTATTGTATATAAATCTTTATCTCCTGAATTTTTTATTTCTTCTTCTGATTTTTCATTTATGCGGACTTCAATATTCCTTGCACTTGTAGAAATATAGTGGCCGTCAAACCAGACTTCTCCATATTCAATGTAATGATAAGCATTAATTGCTTTTTGATTTGCATGAGAACGCATGTCATAAGAGTCAAAGAGAACAAGGGAAGGGGAAGAAAACTGGCCTTCTTCTGCCTTTGATGTGCATCTGAAAGAAATTTCTGTAAAGTTACGGACAACAGGAATTCCAACTGATATGCTGCTTCTGTATTCTTTACAGGTGATTTCACTTTCAAGAGGCTCTTCCTGTGTTACATTATGGGTATTTGCAATGCTGTCCAGAATCGTAACAAGGGAGTTTGCAAAAACAGGGTCATATTTGAGGCCGGCCTCCTTTATGAATTCTTCGCGGATGATATGAGCTGGAAGGGGATTTTTGTTTTTTCTTTTGGTAGAAAGGTTAAAGTAAGAAGCTGAAATGGCTGTAATTCTGGAAGCCTGTGGAATGTCTTCACCTTTTAAGCCTTCAGGGTAGCCTTTTCCGTCATAACGTTCATGAACATAGCGGGCTGCTTTACTCAAGTATGGAAACTCCTTAATGCTAGAAAGGATTTCGCTGCTTATAACCGGAAGTTTTTTTATCAAGTCTTCTTCTTCTTCGCTTGGATTATCTTTTTCTAAGATTTCTGCAGGAACAGCTGTAATACCGGCATTATAGAGAAGGGCTGTATAATAGGCCTGTTCACATTCTTCTTCTGACTTTCCGCTTTTTTCAGCAATTTTTTTTGCAAGTGCAGCTGTTTTTGTTGAAAGTCCTGTATTATCAGGATTGAGTTTTTCAAGAGAAGTGACAAAGGCATTTGCAGTTTGAGAAAAAAGCTGCTGCATGTTTTTATGTTCTTCTTTAAGTTCATTCATTTCTATCAGATGAAGCTTTACAACTTCTGCATTTATGTCCAGATAGCTGAAAATATAAAGGCTTACAGAAACCATGACCATGGCCATGTTTACGATAGAAATTCCGTATGTAAAAATCTGCAGTATTCCCATTCCGATTGGAATAAAAATATAAAGGATTAAAGCTATGAAAATAAAGTTACTGAAGTTTTTTCTGTATTTTTGAATAACAGTAAACTGAATAAGAGGACAGACTACGGGAACTATATAGCATAAAAGAAATCCCGGTGCCCGACGATAACGATTATGTTCGTCAAAAGTGTAAAAAAGTCCGGTAAAAACACTTATAATTACAAGAAACATTCCCAGAATTGAAAGTATTCCTGCTAAATTGAGTCTTCTTGGAATGCTTTTAAGCTTAACTTCACTGATAAGCAAATCAGAAATATAAAGGTTAAAACAGAAAACGACGCCTGAAGTTAAAAAGAAAACCATAAAGTTAGAAAGGCGTACCATAACCCAGCCCAGTGAGCTTTCATTTCCTGAATATATATAGGCAAGACGGTCAAAGGCTAAAAGAAATGTGGCAACAAGTTCCATAGCCAGAAGAATTCCCTTTCTCTTTGGAGGCAGGAATTTTGTAAAAATAACCAGGATTGCCATCATTGCGCAGATGGAACAGAGAATGAGCATTATATTCAACTGATTGTTTCTGATTACATCAAACATCTTTATTCCCCTTTAAGAGCGGCAAGTCTTTCCTTAAATACTTTATATTCAGAAATAAGCCTGTCTATGTTGCTGCTTACAAATATAGTGTCATCATTCTGGCAGGCTGCTTCAACTTTTGATGTCAAATTTAAAAAGTCTGTGGCACCGATAAATTTTGCAGAAGTTTTTACAATCTTCATTTTTACTGCCAGCAGCTTAAAGTCACCTTTTTTATAGGCAGCTTCAATTTGTTTAACATTATCATCAATCGTATCAAGGAAGAGATTCAGGCTGAAAATATAGGTTCCAATTCCACCGGAAAACTTGATTCCATCATCTACAGAAATTTCTTTTACATCATAAATCCATTTTAGCTGGGGAGGGATTTCCTTTAAATCTTCACCGTAATCTTCCATAGAAGGGTGAGCCATCATTGACGATGGAAGGTGACGCATAATAATTCTTTCAAGAAGACCGCTGTCAACCGGAATGGAAATACAGCCGTTAAAGCCTATTGATTTATAGTATTCTTCCCCTGATTCTGCATTTTCGGTCAGGGCATAAACCGGAATATCAGGATTAATTTCACGAATTTTTTGAATTGCATCTTCGCCGTCCATGCCCGAAACCATCTGATCAAGGAAAACAACATTAAAAGGATTTGATCTGATTTTATCAAGACTGTCTTCACATGAAGTTGCTGTTGTAACAAAAACTTTTGTAGCTTTTAAAAGCTCCCTCATAACGTGAATAATCATAGGATTCTGTGCAATAACAAGAACATCTGCATCCGGGGCTATAAACTGAGGAATGTAAGGACCTTTTGTCGTTTCTTTTTCCAGCTCTGTAAATACTCCAATTGGAGTTGCATCTTCAATCTTTTGAGTAAGGGTAAAGATAAACTCAGAGCCCTCGCCGTAAACACTCTGACAGACAAGAACACCGCCCATAAGTTCAGCAAATTTTCTTGAAATATCAAGGCCAAGGCCAGTTTTTATATGCTGAATTCTTGCATTTTCATCATCTGAATCAAGATAGGGATTAAAAAGATTTTCTACTTCTTCCTGCTTTATTCCAATTCCTGTATCTTTAATAGAAAAGCAAAGACCACAGATATTGTCATTTCTAGTTTCCATAGAAACAGTCAGCTGAATGCTGCCTTCATCTGTAAATTTTACAGCATTGGAAAGAAGCTTTATAAGAACATGCTTGATTTTTCCAACATCACCGTAAAGACGTGCTGGCAGCATTTCATCAATATTAATATTGAATTTAAGCTGCTTTTGAGTGGTCTTTACACGAATCAAAGATATTACAGAATGTAAAAGTTCCTTTACATCATATTCAGACTGAACAAGCTGGATTTTTCCAGTTTCAATCTTAGTCATTTCAAGAAGATCGTTTATGAGCCCAAGAAGTGATTCTGAAGCACTTCGTATGTCAAAGGCGTAATTCATAATTGAAAGGAAGTAGGATTTTGGAACTTCCCTTGCTTCTTCCCGCAAAATCATTTCATCCATTCCCATAATTGTATTAATAGGAGTAAGGATTTCCTGTGACATATTAGAAAGGAAGCGGACTTTTGCCGTGTTTGCCCGCTCTGCTTCATCCTTTGCCTGAATGATTTCATTGTACTGACGCCTGATAACTGTAGATTTCATAAAGCGCCATACTATAAAACCAACAGTAAGAATTAAAAATGAAATTAAAATAATTCTGAAGAAAAGAAGTTCTGAAAGTAAAGGCCGTTTTTCAATATGAAAAATCTGGTCTACCAGAATGTCTCTTCTGTTGTTATCAAGAACCTGAATGTGCAGCTTGTAGTTACCATAGGAAAGTCTTGTATATTCAAGTGACTTCAGCTGATTCCTTTTAATTGTCTGTCCGTAATCATTACTTCCTTCAAGAAAAACGCGGATATAAGGATTTGCCATTGTGTAATCCAGAACTGCCGGGACAATCTTGATTCTTCCGTTGGATGCGGGGAGAGTATAGGAATCATCAATATTATGGAAAATTTTCTGATCATCACAGAAAACAGAATTTACGGCAACCTTTACCTGTGAATTACCGTCAAAATAGTGATTTATGTTAACCCTGATAACACCTTCACGTCCGGAAATATAAAGATTGCCATTTTCTGCAAGCGAACTGTAGGAATTGCTTGTAATAGAAAAGGGTAGACCATTGGCAATCGTGTAGTGCCTGTAATCGGTTACCGAATCCATTATAAGTTCATCAGTTTTTTCGGTATATATTCCGTAAGATGAAAGAATCCACATTTCATCCTTATCATTCTGGTATAAATCATAGTTATTATTGTAAGGAAAAGACTTTACATTATGAATCTGTCCGTTTTTTATATATTCGATTGAGTTTGAAGTGACTACCCAGTAAAGGTCTCTTTTTAAATCTTTTTTTATCCTCATTACAACATCACTGGTAAGACCTTCATCGCGTCCAAGTCTTTTAACACCGGTATCACTTATAATGTAGATTCCGTCTCCATCACTTCCACAGAAAATATTATTATTGTCACCCTCGCAGACTGTCAGAAATTCAGTATTTTTGATTCCATAGCTGCTGCCGTAAGTTTTAGTAATTTTTCCGTCTTTTAATATTACAAGCCCTCCGTTTGTACCGCAGAGAATTCTTCCGTCTTTTGTCAGATTCAGACACCTGACGTGATTATTGATTAAGCCGTTTTCTTCCGTAAAGCTTGTGATTTTGCCATCCGGACTCTGGCAGATAAGGCCATTATTGTTGGTGTAGGTTCCAATCCACAGATTATTATTTTTATCTTCTAAAATTGTACGTACTCTGGAATTTCCGATTGCCCTGGTCAGTTCATTATGAAGGCTTTCATATTTTTTATTAAGAATCCTTAAACCCCGGTCGGTACCAATGTAGAGAAGATCATTATGAAAGCAGGTTGTATTCGTTACGTCTTTAGGAAGGGCCGCTATTTTTGAAAGGTTTACAAAATTATTTGTAACGATTTTCATTACACCCTGAGTTGCAGACGCCATCCAGATATTTCCCTGATAATCAGCGGTTGACATTTCAATACTGCTGTTCATCGGAAGATTTTTTACAGGATAGAAATTGTAATACTGGTCAAGCCAGCCTAGCATTGTTGTTGAAGAAATCCAGATACGTCCGCAGTCATAGCTGAGCCAGTGAATGTTTTTTAATGGAGCAACATCAATTTTCCTCATCAGCTCTGCGGGCTTTCCAAAATCACCGTAATACAGTTCGCTGCCTTCGGTTCCAATATAAACCTTACCGGAACGCAGGGGATCGGTCATAATTGTTGTGATTGTATTCATTCCAAGTTCTTTACTTGAATAAACTTTTGAAATTCTGCAGTTTTCAATAGAAAAAATAAGTCCGCTTTTTGTCTGGCCATAGATTACGCCGTTATAATCAGAATCAAGCTTTAAAACACGCTCATCGTTTATCCTTTCATCAGAAATCCTGTAGAGGCGACCAAAAGAATCTACGTAGCAGACACCGGCTGTAGTTCCAATAAAGATATTTTCATCATTATCCTCAGCAAAAATTCGGATGCTGGAAGAAGGAAGTCCATCCTGATATGTGTAATGTCTTGTTTGTTCATTTTCCAGAACGACAACACCGTTATCATTTGTTGCAACCCAGATTCTTTTTTTACTGTCTTCAAAAAGTCCGCGGCCGCTTGTCAGGCCTGAAAGAGTCGGAAGTCGTTCAAAAGTAGTTCCGTCATAACGGATAACACCAGAATAACCGCAGATCCAGATATAACCGGATTTTGAGCCTAAAATAAAGTTTGCATCAGAAGTTGGAAGGCCGTTTGTGGCGTCGTAAATTTCGGTGGTGTAGTCAACCTGAGGAATCTGGCCGGTAACTGCATAACCTCCACCGATTTTTGGTGCTTTGCCTGCTACGTAATCAGCAGTTTGTGCCGGTGCAGCAAAAAGTCCGCCGTAAAAAAGAGCTGAAATTATAAATATTGATAAAAGATATTTAAAAGTTCTGTCTAATTTCATAATGCTCCAGGATTATATTTCTTTAAAATCAATTTAACCTCAGGTAAAGCGTCCATAAAGACTTCAACGCACTTTGCATCAAACTGAGTTCCGGCTCCTTCCTGAAGGATTGCCAAAGCTTTTTCTATTGGGAATGCAGGCTTGTAAACGCGGGGAGAAGCAAGAGCATCAAAAACATCCGCGACAGCCATGATTCTGGCAGAAAGAGGAATTACTTCTCCATGAAGGCCTTCAGGATAGCCTTTGCCGTCCCAGCGTTCGTGATGGTAGGCGGCCATGTTTCTTGCTTCTTTAAGGTAGTTTTCACCCTGAACAGTGCTGATTGCATTTTCAAGAATTTTTTTACCGGCCGTAGTGTGGGTTTTCATTATGGCAAATTCTTCGTCTGTGAGCTTACCAGGCTTATTCAAAACTCCATCGGGAATATTGATTTTTCCAACATCATGAAGCGGGGCAGAGCGCACTACATCAGACATGAACTTTGGAGTGATTTTCTGGGCGTAATAGCCTTTTTTCTTAAGTCCTTCAACAATGATTTTTACATAGGCAGCAGTTTTCTGAACGTGGGCCCCTGTATCAGAGTCGCGGCTTTCAACCATATCTGCCATTGTGATAATAAGACCATCCTGCATTTTCGCAGTAGAATCAGACAGACGCCTGATATCCCTCATCTGTTCAGCCTGATTCAGTGTCATCCTGCAGATTGCATGATAAAGCTTTTCAACTTCATCACCAGTCTGAATATCAATTGAACGGATAATCTTTACATTTTCATCAAGCTTTTCCTGATCTTCGCCAGATTTTGCAAAACGGTCTACACAGGAAGCCATTGTACTGATAGGGTAGGAAGTATAAATTCCTGTGGTCCAGAGGGCATAGGCAATAACCAGAATAAAAAATCCTGCCAGAGTCATAAAAACTTTGAGGATAAAAATGCGCACATAGCCAGCCATATAGTTAAGTAAAACATCAGCTCCAACATAGCATACGCATTTACCGCTTGAATCCTTTACAGGATAGTAAAGGGCAACAAGCCAGCCCCATAGATTTTTTTCTTCAACAGGAGCAATTTCTCTGCCCGCAAAAAGGTCTGGAAGATGTTCCTCAAATTCTTTGTCGAAAGGAACCAGTTGGCCCGGTGAAAGAGCTTCGGTTTCAGAGTCTGGACTTGAAATATCAAAAACAAATCTTGCCCCTTGATTTTCTATACGGACAACATAAAGATAAAAGCGGTCGCCTGATGCTTCCCAGAGTTTGTATAGCATGCTGTAAGTTTCCTGGTAGGCAGGGGAGTCAAATCCATCTTTAATAAATTCATCAATTTTATCGGTCGGGATAACTTCAGATGCTATTTTTATAAGGTTCTGAACTTTTTTAATCCTGTCTTCCTTTAACTGGGTAAAATATAACCTTGTACCGATCCAGCCCATAAAAAGAACCAGAAGCAGGGATGTAATTACTATAGTAAGAGTATTCCTTGTTCTGAGGGAAATTTTAATGTCACGTCTCCACTCGTCGAGTGACTTGAGTTCAGACTTTGTAAGGGCCTTCTGTTTCCAGAAATTGTTCTGAAAGACTGCAAGTTTTTCTTTTGGAACCACAGCAATTATTGTCGTTACAAGGATTATGGAAGAGCCTTTGTCTAAAACGTTCATCAGAAGAATTGTTACGCAGAATGAAAGAAAGTAGGGAATGTTGGCCGCAGCCGCAAAAGAATGTGCATTCTGGGCGATGACTGAAACTTCTTCTTCACCAAAAAGTGCGTATTGAGAAAAAGCATCAGCAGCCGCAGACAAAAAAATTACAGAAAGAGCAAAGAGTATTGTTTTTCCTATCTGGCGGAAGGAATATTTTCGTACAAACCAGACAGTGTAAATTGCAAGAATGGCATTGAAAAAAGCAAAATAAACAGCTCCGTCATTGAAAAAAGAACAGATGACATTTGTTACAACTGCCGTAAAGATACCTGCATAAAGCATACCTGTAAGAGCAGAAACTGCAATTGTTCCGGCAGAATCTAAAAAAAAGGGAAGGCCCATTCTGTACATGGTATAAGACAGAATGACATTAACAGCAACTGCTGATAGTGCAAGTATAGCTCCGTATTTGGAATTGTTTGAATTTTTATGAATTGCCCTTTGCTGTGAATTCACTGTCATCCGCCTTTTCATAAATTCTTATTATAAAATTATAGCATGCTAATAAGAGGTTGGCTAATTTAAAAAGAGAAATTTTTAGGGGGGGGATTAAAGGCAGATGATAAAAAAAAAGCCGTCAGGGTTTTTAGCGTTTTGCGCCGCTTGATTTATCAAGCGCGTAAGAACCCTCGTCATCAGATTGCAAAGGATTCAGGACCATCTTCAAGACGCTGCATAATTGCCTGTTCAATTTTATCCAAGGTATTTTCAGCTGCAATCGGATTTTAGTATTCATTCAAAATAAAATTAATTGCATCAGCTAAATCCTGCTTCGCAATAGGAAGGTAGCGTAAAGTATAGTCCATCATCTTGCCCTTATCTGATTACGAATCGAAGAAAATACTTCCTCGTGAGTATAACGAGTCGGATCTGTTTTAGCTTGTAAGTCAGCTTCATCAAGTTTTGATTCAATGTTATCAGTAAGACGGTCATACAAATCAAGACTCATAACAACCATTGAGCCATAACCATTTTTTGTAAGGAAAACCGGAGACTGGCGTTCTGCAACCAGAGTTTCGATTTCAGAGAATTTATTTCTTAAGTCAGATACAGGTCTTATTTGTGTCATAAAAGAACCTCACTTATCAGTTAGTTTTATTATCATAATTATTTTTATAAAAAAATTCAAAAAAGGGTCTCCAAAGAGCCGTTCGCTCCAACCGTACTTCGTACCGTTTCCGCTCACTACATTTCTCCTGGTTCTACAAGTGCTATCTTCCAAAAATGTAGCAAACAGACAGCTCACTCATTCCGCTTCACTTCGAGGTATTCAAGCCGTGTAACAAAACACCCCTGAATCAACTTGCCTGTCTCAATGCGCTTAAGCCTGTTCCTTCTGCCTGTGCAAGATGGCAGCGTATAGCCTTTAGACGTTAATCTTACAGTTTCCTCGCTGTATGGTAATGGAATAAATTCATTGTCTTTTAATACCGTCAGTGTGCACTTTCTGCCTTGAATCTTCATAAAAAAAGTGTATCACCACAGTGCATTTGCAAAGTGCCAATTTATGATGGCATTTTGCAATCGGTTATTTCAATTTAATTAATCTTGGTGTACCAAATACCCAATGAATACGATATTGTTCAACATCATCAGGAACATCTAATTTCATCATTCTGCTGAATCTTTCCCCATAAATTATTGCCTTCAAACTTTTGCCAAAAGGAACAAATAAATTCTCATTTGGAGATTTTAGATCCTTGTCTATTAAACAAAATCGATATTCATTCTCATCTCGATAATCTTCACATTTTTGAAATAAATATTGCAGTTTATCATCCATCAAGTAAAAATCAGAATAATCATCTAATAAATCGTGTCCTGTGTTAATTTCGGACATCGCAGCTTCTAAGGCTGTCAAATCGTTACTGTATAATATTTCCCTGTCTGGAAGAATTGTAATATTTTTAGATGTATTCTTTAATTCATTGAAATGTTCTCTGAATTGAGGTTTGTCAAAAACAAAACATATCCCATTATGATTATCTGCGTATTGAGCCCACATTCTACTGCGTGCCCAACCTTTATGCAAAAGATTGTCAGAAAAGTTTTGTTGTTTTTCATTTTTCCAATCTTTTAATGAACAGAAATTATCCTTACAAAAACATAACATTCTTACATAGTTTTGACGTCTTCGGCCTGATGTAGATAATTCTCTAGCAATTTTTATATAATCAAAATCTCCCCATCCTGTATAAGAAAAACCTCCGCCATCAATAAATTCTAGAGGGTCATTTGTGTTTGGAAGATTACTTAATTTAAGAGTTTTAGTTTCCAGAATTTTACAGGCAGAGATTAATGAAGTGTAATGATATAATAAAGAATCATCCCCGGATGTATTATTTGTTAGTCTTTCATAAAGATAGGTATTATTTATATTGTCCATTTTTGATTTTCAACTCCGAAATTATAAGCTAATCTCTTAGAATAATTTTTTTTTATCTCTAATATAAATATAATAAAATTTGTCCTGAAATAAAATAATTGAATACTTTTTAGATGTCATAAACGGCATTATGAGCAGTTCGCCGATGGAACGGTAAAAGATATTGAAGATGA
>CAMVCB010000010.1 GCA_947165895.1 uncultured Treponema sp. | reverse complement strand
CGATTGACAAATATGGTAGCATAAAAACTGTCCAAAAAAGAGGGTTCAGTTCAAAGGCGACTTGGTAGCAGGCACCCGCCTGAAATTATTTTTCTTATTCTTATGTCAAAAGCCATGCTATAATAATAGAAGGACTGCAATATGAAGGGAAAAATCGTTATCTGCGAATATATTTCAACTGGTTTTAATTATATTGAAGATGTACTTGCGAGGGGCTTTGAGCCTGTGCTTCTTGAGGGGCACTATCCGGGAACGGAATTAGAAATTAATTTTTACCGGGAGGAGCGAAAGCGGATAAATGAAAAATATGAGGACAGGCTTGAAATAATTAAAGAATCTGATGATTATGAAAAAACTCTTGCGGCGGTAAAGGCGGTCAATCCCCTGCTTGTAATTCCTGGGGCTGAGTTTGGAGTACCCCTTGCCACCCGTCTGGCTTCCGACCTGGGACTGCCGGGAAATCCCCTGAGCAGACTGAAGGCTATGACCGAAAAAGATGCCATGCAGGCTGCCCTTAAGGAAAAGGGACTGCGCTATATCAGGGGAAAAATCATCCATTCGGAAGAAGAGGCTGCCGCTTTTTATGACCAGCTTGGCGTGGAAGATATTGTAGTAAAAAGATGCAGGGGCGGCGGAACTGCGGGCGTTTTTATGTGTCATGGAAAGGAAGAAATGCTTGCGGCCGTAAAGCAAAGCTTTCTGGAAGCCCCAAAGGATGAAAGCGGAAAAAATGACATTGAAATTATGATTCAGGAGCAGATTAAGGGAACTGAATACATTGTGAATACGGTTTCCTGCAATGGAAAGCACAGAATTGTATCAGCCTGGGTCTATAACAAGGTAAAAATGTCTAACGGGGGCAATGCCTACAACTATGCCATGAATATTTCCAGACTGAAAACCGGTCATTCAAGATTGTGCCGCTATGCCCTGCAGGTGGTGGAAGCAATCGGGATAAAATACGGGCCGGTTCACGGGGAATATATGATTGATGATAAGGGGCCGGTTCTGATTGAAGTAAACTGCCGTCCTATGGGAGCGGGCCTGCAGAGAAAGTTTACAGAGCGGATTTTCGGCCATCATGAAACGGATGTGGCCCTGGATTCATATCTTAATCCTCAGAAATTTGAAGAGGATGACAGAGCGCCCTACCGGCCTGATGAATTTGGTGCAATAAAAGTGGTGATTCTTGCCGGCGAAACGGAAGTAAAATCGGCACCCATTATGCAGATTGCAAAGGAGCTCAAATCCTATTTTTCGGGCTTTTATGCGGGCATAGGTCAGACAGAGATTCTTCATGAAACCCGGGACCTTGGTACTACAGGCGGCATGATTTATCTTCTTAATAAGGATGAAAATCTTGTAAAAAATGACTGCGAGCTTTTGCATTTAATCGAAATGAAATATCCGCGCATTTTCTTTCAGAATTCTGATTATGAGGAGCGTTTTAATACTGCCCCGCGAGACATTCCTGCGGTAATTGAAGAATGTCACTGTATGGGGGCGACTCTGGTTTTCAGCGACAGGGTTGATGAAGATTTTGGCGATGTAAAGGTTACGGACAGTAAAAATCTGACTGAGGCCTACAACAGCTATGAAAATGGTATTCTTGATATTTCAAGGGCCGAAAGCTATTCAGATCTTGAAAGTATGATTCAGCAGATTTTTGTATTTTTCAAAAAAATCCGCAGGGGCGGACGAATTATTGTGCCGGAAAGTACCTGGTGCCACCTGCCCTACGGAATTGACGGAATGGAAATTCTTATGAAGGCCGCGGGCCATATTGTAGAGCTGCCTCTTGCCCGGATGCCGGAGCTTTTGATTTCCTGCGTGGAGTAAATTATGACTGAAAAATTGTATCTTGAACAGTTCAGGGAAAGCGTCTTAAAAAATGCAGATAAAATTGCAATCCGGGACAGTAACGGAAAGGAAGTTTCATATACGGAGCTGATGGGGGCGGCTGAAAAAGCGGCAGTAGCCATTCAGGCCCGGGGAATTAAGCCCCAGTCTGCGGTAATTATCCTTCTGGGAAGAAATTCTGATTATGTGGCATCCTATCTTGGAGTGCTGATGGCGGGCTGCATTGCAGTTCCCCTTACCACTGCTTACCCGGAAGAGAGGATTAGAGAGATTTCGGAGGACTGCCAGGCGGCTTATATTGTAAGGGATTATGAGGAATTTATGGGGGTGGCCGCAACTGCCTCCTTCCGCCCCGCTCATATCAGCGGCAGTGACACAGCAATCCTCCTTTATACCTCAGGCTCCACCGGAAAGCCCAAGGGGGTGGTTCATGACCACAATAGCCTTACTGCGGCTGCCGAGCGTTCCTTTGAACTGATGGCGGGCTTTGAAGGAATCCGCTATGCCTCTACCCAGCCCTTCCAGTTTGCCCCCTTTACTTCGGATTTGTTTTCTGTCTTTCTGCAGGGCGGAACCGGCTTTATTGTTGACGGCGAAACCCGCCTTGACGTCAAAAAGCTGCTTTATTTTTTTAAGGAAAATAAAATCGACATGTCTTTTATCCATCCTCAGATGCTGAAAATTATGAGGACTCTTGTTGATGACAGGGATTTTCCGGTAAAAAGGGTTCTTGTGGGAGCCGAGCGTGTTATCAACATGTATTCGCCGTATTTTGAAATATGGAATGTTTACGGAATGAGCGAAACCTTTTCCGGCAGCAGCTATTTTAAAATTGATAAGGAATACGAAAACGTCCCGGTTGGTAAATCCTATAAAAATAACGAAATCACAATCGAAAATGAAGAAATCTGCGTAAAAAGCAATTATGCCCGCCGTTATCTGAACCGGGAAGAAGAAAGCAGAAGGACTTTTTTTCCATGCCAGGACGGTCAGGTTCTGATTCATACCGGCGACAGGGGCTATTTTGATGAAAATGGAAACCTTGTGATTACCGGCCGCATGGATTTTATGATTAAAATCAACGGAAACCGAGTTGAACCTGAGGAGGTTGAAAACCGCCTGCTTATGATTCCTGAAATAAAGGAAGCGGTGGTTGTCGGTATTTCGCAAAAGGGAAGAAACATGCTGGCCGCATACTTTACAGTCAGAGAAGGAAAACAACTGACCAGGCAGCAGATTCTTGACCACCTGAAAACTACCCTGCCCGATTATATGATTCCATCCCATCTGACCTGCCTGGAAAAGATGCCTCGTAACCTGAACGGAAAAATCGACAGGAGTAAACTGCCTTCGCTTAATCAAAATGAGCAGGCGCTGATTCCGGCAAGAAGCGCAAAGGAAATTCAGGCCCGGCAGATCTGGGAAGAGCTTCTGGATTTAAAGGCGGAAGAAATCGGCATTAATTCTGATTTTTTTGAGCTGGGTGGCGATTCAATCCGCTCGATAATGCTGAGCGTTCAGTATGAAAAAACTTTCGGGGTTTCTGTCGCTCCGACCGAGATTTTCAAAAACAGGACGATTACAAGTCAGCTCGAACTGATAAATGCCGGCAAAAAAGTTTCGGATATTTTTGTTTACAATGATGAGCCGGGACTTGCCCGGGTTTATTTTGTGCATACTGGCCATACCGGGGGCGAAGCCTATCTTAATCTTTCAAAGCTTTTGCGGTCCTGCTGCAGTATGCGCTGTTTTGAGCCCAACAATATTTTCCATCAGGACAAGCTGATAAAGGGTGTGAAAAATCTTGCGGCAAAATACATTGAGCTTTTGAAGGCTGACCAGAAGGAAGGGCCTTACATACTGGGCGGCTGGTCGTATGGCGGAATGGTGGCGTATGAAATGGCCTGCCAGCTGAGGAAAGCGGGAGAAGAGGTTCTGCATCTCTTTCTGCTGGACCCGGATTTTATGACCAGCGAGAGGGAAAAGGAGCTCTACACAAAAGTTTTTACCGCAGATAATTTTGATGATTACCTTAAAAAAGACCCTCTTTTTGAGCGCTTCCGCCAGATGGGACTTTTGGATAAGGTTGAAAAGAACAGCAAAATCGTTCTGGATGACATGGTCAACTTTGTGCCGGAAAATTATGACGGCAGGGTGACCTTCTACAAGGCACAGAAGTATGATGTTAATGAAAACTCGCCGGAAACAGATAAAGAACTTTTTTCTATTATGAAAGGAAAAAAAGCAAACGGATTCGAAGACAAAATCAAAAACCTCAAAATCATCAACATCGACACCGAGCACGATAACTTTATGAAAGGCTACGCCCTCTACAAAATCGCCCTGAACATGGAAATGACTATTTCTAATCTGAAAAAATAGAGAAAATCTGCCGGGGGAGTTTTTAGGGAAGCTACGCCCCCCCGGCAGGATTTTTTTATTCAGTAAAAGACTTAATCAGCCTTTCAACATCCTTTGGATTGTGGCCGTTATCAAGAAGCTGTTTCTTGTACCAGTCTGCAACGCCAGAGGCTGCTTTTCGGAAGCTTTCGGTGTCAATTTCTTCGGTTTCGATTACTGAAATCACATTGTTTTCTTTCCAGTCTTTGATTAGCTCTTCGCATTCGTAGCGGTTGATAGCACGCTCGTAATCTACGGCTTTCTGGGCATTTTCATCAACAATGAGTTTCTGCTCGTCGCTCAAAGAATTGTAAACATCGCCGTTCATACAGAAGAAGAGGCAGTCGTAGTAGGCATTCCAGAGGGAAATGTATTTCTGAACGCTCTGAACTGAAGCCGAAGCGATTGAAGGAAGAGGATTTTCCTGGCCTTCAACAGTGTTCTGCTGCAAAGATGTGTAGGTTTCTGACCAGTTCATATTGGTTGCGTTTGCGCCCCAGGCACGGTAAGCCTGCATAAGAAGATTACTTCCTGCAACGCGGATTTTGAGGCCGGCAAGGTCATCGACGCTCTTAATCGGACGGCGGGAGTTTGTAATCTGGCGGAAGCCGTTTTCTGCAATACCAAAGCAGTGGAGATTGAGGCCTTCAAGGATTTCCTTAAGCTGAAGTCCTGCTTCACCGTCAAACTTGGCATCGGCATCCTCGTAGCTTGAATAAATATATGGAAGAGAAACTACATTAAAGCGGTCGTCCAGGGCTGAATAAATCAGGTTGGAATGCATTGAAAGCTGAATTGGGTCGCCTTCGCGCAGGGCAGCAATTCCGTCCGGCTGGCTGCCGTTTGTAAGCTGATCAGAAAATCCGTCTACAAGAACGGTTACTTTTCCGCCGGTTGATTCTTTCATCAGGGCGGCAAAATATCGGCCTGCCTTTGCCCAGGTACAGGTTTCTCCAGGTGAGCAGGCAAAATGCCAGGTCATAGGCTTCCATTCAACGGTAGCGGGAGCGGCATCTTTTGAAGCGTCGTAGATTTCGCTGTCGTAAAGGGCAATCTGACTGCCATCACCTGCGATGGAGTTTGCCTTCTGAACGGCTACACTTGCACGAGGCCAGTAGGTATAGCAGATCAGAACAAGAAGGCTGGCGCCAATCATAGGAAGAACAGCTTTGGAAATCTGATGCAGGGTAACTTTGACAGAATTCTTAATTTTAAGACTGATTGCAACAAAGAGGTTGATTCCTACAGGCGGTGTTACCTGTCCGATTGCAAGGTTTACAGTCGCGATGATTCCGAAAACAACAGAATTAAAGCCCAGCATGCGGCAAACAGGAATCATAACCGGAATGAAGATGTACATAGCGCTGTTTGCGTCGATAAAACATCCGGCAATCAGGAAAATGATGTTGATAAGCAGAAGGAAGATGATTTTATTTGATGAAACTGCGGCAAGAAGCTCTTCGGCGGCACTTGAAATGCCAAAAAGAGTGCAGACATAAGAGAACAAAGTTGCAGAACCAATGATAATCATTATGCTTCCTGTTGTCTTTGCAGAATCAACAAGAATACGGGCCATATCACGGAGACTTACTTCGCGGTAGATAAACATACCCACAATCAGACCGTAAACAGCCGCAACTGCTGCTGCCTCAGTCGGAGTAAATACACCGCCGTAAATGCCGCCAAGGATGATTACAGGCATCAAAAAGGCCCAGAAGGCATCCTTAAAAGCGGCAAAACGTTCTTTTGCACTTGAACGGGCTTTTGTAGACTTGATGTTCTTGCGGCGGACTTCAATCATAACAACGGCAATCAGGGCAAGTCCCATCAAAATGCCGGGAAGAATTCCAGCCATAAAAAGCTTACCGACATCATCACCTGTAATAGAAGCATATACAACGTAAGCAATGCTAGGCGGAATGATGATGGCAATGGAGCTTGAAGCCGCCATAAGGGCAGTTGCAAAAGGAGCTGAGAAACCAGCCTCAATCATGGCAGGAATCAGAATTGCACCAAGAGCCGCAACGGTAGCCGGGCCGGAGCCTGAAATTGCGCCAAAAAGGCAGGATACAATTACACATACAATGGCAATGCCGCCGCGTGTGTGACCAATGCAGGCATTTACAAAGGCAATAAGACGTTTAGAAATGCCTGCCTTAGCCATAATGTTTCCGGCAAGAACAAAGAAAGGAATTGCAAGAAGGAGAGTTTTACTGATTCCTGAATATGTGTTTACGGCAACTACAGAAAGCTTCTGACCAGCCGCAAGAATAGCCACAAGGGAAGAAGCGCCCAGACAGATTGCAATAGGCACATCAATTAAAAGTAGAATGAAAAATACGGAAAAAAGGATTGCTGTAATCATTATGCCTCCTCCTCTGCTTTTGACTCTTTGATAAAGTCAGAAAGATTTTCTATAAAGTGAAGGATGAGGAAAAGTCCGCAAAGAGGGATAAAAGACCAGAAAATCCAGCGGGGAAGATGCATAACAAAAGTGTGTTCTCCCTGCTGCAGGCTTGAAGTCATGCGGATAAAGCCCTGCCAGGTAAGGACGATACAATAAAGAATAGAAACCAGGCCAGAAGCCAGCTTCTGGATGGCCTTCTTTTTGCCGGTAAGACGGCTTGAAATCAGAGAAAGACCAATAAGACCGTCATTTTCTCTGGCACAGAGAGCCGCTCCCATGAGCGAAACAAGAACAAACAAAGCAATAACCAGTTCATCTGCAAAAGCAAGTGAATGGTTGAAAACGAATCTTCCCACAACATTTGCAAATGTCAGGGCAAGAGTTACGGACATGGTAATAGCCAGCAGGTATTTTTCAACCCGGGCAATCCTCTCTATCAACTTTTTAAACATTAATAAACTCCTTTAGTATTTTTAAAGTTGGTATTAGTTTACTGATTTTCACCAAATTTCGCAATTGTTAAGAATTTTTTCAAAACATTGCCGGAATTTGAAGTTTTTTGGCTATTTTAACGGTGGAGAGAAAATTGAATTTTAAGAGGTGTTAGAAATGGCAGAAATTAATGATGTAACTGGTAACAGAAATTACAAGGACAGCCTATTCAGATTTATTTTCAAAGGGAATAATGAAAGAAGCCGGAAATGGCTACTTTCTCTTTATAATGCGCTAAGAGGCAGTAACTATGAGGATACAAGTCAACTTGAAATTACAACACTTGAAGATGTAATTTATATAAGCATAAAAAATGACCTTTCATTTTTAATTAATGATGAGATGTATTTATTCGAGCATCAAAGCACAGTCAATCCAAATATGCCTGTTCGGGGACTGCTATATTTTTCAAAACTTTATGAAAATTTCATATCTAAACAAAAACTGAATATTTATGGTGGAAAATTAATAAAACTTCCAACACCCAAATATATAGTCTTTTATAATGGTCAGAATAAGTTTCCAGATTTATTCCAGTATCATTTATCAGATGCTTTTCTTACCCCTGATGATTCAAATAATTTCGAATGGACAGCAACAGTGATAAATATAAATAAAAATCATAGTCAGGAACTTCAAAAAAACTGCAAAGCGTTATATGATTACAGTGAGTTTATTGCAAGGATACGTCAGAATATGGAAGGTGAAAATCCATTATCATTTCAGGATGCAGTAAATGAAGCTATGGATTATGCAATTGCGCATAATTTTCTTGAGGGCTTCTTTAGAGAAGAAAAGGCAAAAATTATGAATAGCATTCTTACACAATTTGATAAAGAAACTTATGAAAAAGCAATCCGTAATGAAGGCTTTGATGAAGGCATTTCTATTGGTTCCTCTCAAAAAACCATTGAAGCTGCAAAAAGTTTCTATGCAAATGGCGTTTCTATTGAAGTAATCGCTAAATCATTAAAAATGACAGAAGAACAAGTACAGAAAATTATAAGTGAAAATCAGGACAAGGCCTAACACACTGCTTATCAACATGTTACTGCATAAAAAATTTTATGCAGTAACATAAGAAATAATATGTGGACGCATATGAAATGATATGTGGACGCATATGAAATGATATGTGGACGCATATGATTTCTTATATAGACGCATACGAAATCTTATGTGGATGCATATTTATAAGCAAGCAAAATGGGATTTCTCACTACCTTTTTGCAAATATCAACCTCCTCCACCATTCAATAAATATCATAATCCAAACAAAAAAAATTTTTGAAAACATTGCCGGAATTTGCATTTTTTTGCCTATTTTAACGGTGGAGAGAAAATATAAATTTGAGAGGTAAAAAAAATGGCTTTTTGGAGAAGAAATTACAAGGATTCTGTTTTTACAGATTTATAATGAAAACATGCCTTTCCGCTGTTTGGAATATGTCACAAGAATTTACGAAGGCATCGTCCCTATAAAAGTACGCTATCAGGAAAAGGTTTACAGAATTCCGAATCCAGACTTTTATGTTGTTTACGTTGGAAAAAAGGAACAGCCACTGGAAGAGGAACTCAGATTATCAGATGCTTTTTATACAAAAGACAGCAGCAAACTGGAACTGGTTGTAAAGGTAAAAAATTGTTCAAACTACATGAATTTGCCGATTTCTAATAATTGTGATATTCTTAAGCAGTATTGCAGATTTCTTGAAATTGTTGAGCAGAACTATAGCAAACATTTCAAAAAGCGTTCTTTAAGACACGCTATTGAGATCGCAAAAGAAGAAGGTATTCTTACAGATTACCTTGACAGGAAAGCGCGGGAGGTAACAAACATGTTATGTGCAAAATATGATTATAAGATGGATATTGCAGTAAAACAGGAAGAAGCCCGTGAAGATGGTAAATAAGAAAAAGCTATTGAAGCCGTAATTGGTCTGCATGAAAATAATGTTCCTGTTGATATAATCGCTAAATCATTAAAAATGACAGAAGAACAAGTACAGAAAATTATAAGTGAAAAAGCTCAGGGCAAGGCCTAGTAAACTACCTGTCAATTACTTGCTGCTAACGAAGTAATTAGTTGCTTATAAAGGCTTTGTTAATTGCTTCTAATAAGTTTGTTAATTGCTTCTAAAGACTTCGTTAGTTGCTGTACACGAAGTCTTTAGTTGCCACTCATAAAATGATTAGTTGCCGTAAAATTATTTTTTTACGGCAACTAATTTTTTTTGTTATAAGCAAGCAAAATTTATTTGCGGCTTATTTCATCTGGGCGGTTTCGAGGTGGCCGCGGGTACCTACACGAGTTGCATAAGCTACGACTGGATTTTTTGTACCGTTACCAAAGGTCTTACTTGTATTGGTTTTAGATAACCCTGTTATATCTGAATATTTGACATCTGTTCCTGTCATTGGCTTAGCTTTTCCTGTATCAGCATCTTTCCATAAACCTACGTTAACATAGCTATAAGCATAATTATCTGCATAGCGGCTTGTAGAAGGAATTATAGAACTTTCCCAAGTTGCAGTTACAGCTTCTGAGCTATCAACTCCATTTGGAATATTAACATCTTCACGAGTTGCAACAGCAGCATCAGCAGAAATTACTCCAGGAAGATATGCCATCTTTGTTTTTTGAGTTGAACTCATATAGTAACCAATATATGGAATAATATATTTGCCATCATCAGAAACAATAGTATCAAGTCTTATATTTGTTCCAGTGAAGGCATAAGCATCAACTGTAACAACCTGCGGGCTCGTATCAGCATAACTAGAAAGATAAGCATAAACTAAATCTGCACGAGAACTGTCGTAAGAAGCAATATGAATTCCTCCAACTTTATCAACGGCAATCTGACAGTTTTCGCCGGCATTACTCTTTAACATAAATGGAGTAGACCAATACTCGTCGCCAGTTGTAGAACTCATATCATTATCACTATATGGTTTTTTCTTGTAACTGTACCACCATTTATTGGCAGTTGCATCATACCAGGTAGCAACAACAACATCTGTTGAAATAGATGTTCCCTTAACAACATCAATAGAAACATAGTTTCCAGCTTTTGCGGTCATTGAAGGGCCTGCAATTGTACTGAAATATTGATTTTTTTGGTTTACATCAAATACTGTATGGGCATTCCAATCCAAGCCATAAGACATTTGATCCTGGAACTGATCAAAGCAATAGCCAATTTTTTTACCTCCATATGTTTTGTCATCAGCAGCACCTGTGTAACTGTTGGTAGCAGTTGCCAAATTTCCCCATTTAAAGCGAATTTCAGCATTTAAATCGTCATAATAAGCTAAGAATACATAAGTATTATCTCCACGAACTATGGTTGCCAGTGAAGGAGAAGCAAGTTTATCTTCAATAAATACACCAGAATCAAACGTTACACCATTATACGTACCTTTTGGAGCACCAATATTTTCAATTCGACTAGAATTCCATCCTTGATAATTTCCATCAGTTCCCAAATAACTTGTTCCCCACTTGCTTGTAAGATATGTCATACGACCAGCACTCGTATTATTTCCAGGGTTTGTATCCAAACCTACAGTAATTCCGTGTGTGTTACCATTTTCATCAACTGCAAATCCACAAGTTGAGAAGCGGGCATAGTTACCAACCCAAGTCGTATATGATGTATTCTGTCCGTTTGCCATACAATAGTTTGCAGGACCTGAATTGAAGCCAAAGTTCAGCATACCGTTTTTAGGATTTACCTTCATAATCGGTTCTGTGATATAACCAGATGACTGAGAAATACCAGCATCCTTAAATTGCCATACATCAAAGTAAATATCATCTGTAAGCAGATTATTATTATCGTTATTCGGCTGACGGTTGTAGTAATTTGCGTAGGTTGAATAAACACCGGTAGGGTTTGTTGCAAAATCTACAGTTTTGTTGTAGCTTCCCTTTCCGTTGTTATTATTCAAATTGTTAAGAGACTTAATGTCATTAACCGTTATTTCATAAGCGCCAGATGTAGAAAGGCTACTGATATTCAGACTTGTATTTGTACCAAGGTTGAAGCCGCTTATAGTAACCGTTTCATCACTCTTAACAGGATAATGTCCCTGTGCGGTTCTTGCATATACACTAGGGTTATTATTCTTTAATGTTGAAAGACTTGTTGTAACTCCAGAAATATAAGGAACAACGTCCATACGGTATGCAGGCTTATGCTTCGTTGCATCTGTAGTACCAGTAGAAGTGTTTGTATTTTGAGCTGATTCTGACGAAATACCTTCCTTGTCATTTGCAGAAACTGTAATTGTAACATCAGAGGCGGCTATGTTACTTATTTTTTCTGTGTCATATTCAAAAGTCCACATTACTTTGTGACCTTTATCATTAAAATATGCTCCGTCATCAGTTTTATCAGAAACCGTAAAGTGCCAACCATTACTCTCCATTGTTCCCTTAGTCAGTTCTGTAACCTCCCCTTCCGTATCAGAATCTTTCCAGGTCTTATTCTGATTATCATAAACAGCGACTGTAGTTGCACTTGTAAGAACTGTAGATTTTGGAATTGTTATCTGGATATCTTTCAAACGCTTGTTGTCATATACATACCCCTTGAGAACAAATTTTCCAGAAACTTTAGGATCTGAATCATATTCGCCATCTGTTGCTGTTGAAGAGTAGCCGCTTGCATTTTTCCAGTCATCTTCCAGTTCAATATGACCATTTTTGCTGCTGTTCTGGTAAAGACTGTTTTCTGTTGCCGACTTCCATAAGAAAGGATCAATCACAACATTTGGTGGAGTTACATCTGTTACCTGAATATCAAGAGGAATCTGAATGGTTACATTCTGAGAATCAACAAATTTTTCTGTACCATCTGTATCATCCCAGATTTTGTACTGGAACCAGGTTACAGGCTTAGCACTTGTATTATTTGGGACAGGTTTACTTTCATCTGTAAAGAAAGATACAGGCAAGTCAATAGTATGTGTATGAGTAGTTGCAACATAATCTGAATTTTCATCATAGTTATCTTCGCTTCCATCCTTCCAATTTTCAACATTTCCGTGCTTTATTCCATTTGCACCAGCAGTATCACCAATTGCGTACTGATAATGCAGTTTTCCGTTTCCTCCTACCATTTCTACATCAATTGCACTCATGTCCTTAAGAGTCATAAATGCAGATCCGTCAGTTTTATTATTTACGATAATTGGACCAGCAGAGCCGTCTACAGCTTTCAGAGCTTTATTAGCCAAATTTTTTCCTGCCGGATAGTATCTGGAAATCTCATTGGCAGTATCTTCAAATTTTGTATTACCATCATAATCTGACTTTACAGCCACACTTGCGATGCGAGGAGCGTTATTGCAAATCATTCCAGCAAAAGTTTCTGCTTTATAATTTCCTGCCTTATCATAGTAAACAAAATGAAGAGTAACCGGACCATCATAAAGGTTTGTTGAATTTATAGTTGCCTGCCATTCATAGTTTCCACCAGTTCCGGTAAGTCCTTCCTGCATACAGTCGCCATCCTGATTAACAAGACTATCTGTTTCAGTAAAGAGGTTTGTCGTTCCTGTTTCAATAGAGGTATTATCAATTACCTGTGCCAGGGCAAAGTATGCTTTTTCTGCAGAAGCAGGAGCAGAATCCAGAGTGATTGTAAGGCCTGATTTAGCTTTTATTGTGTAAACAACATTGTTAATTTTACACAAACCGCCTTTTCGAACATTCTGAGTAAAAGCAGCTGGCAATGATGAAAGAGTAACATTCTTATCAGAAACCGAAGAGATATCAGTCTCACACCAATACAAGCCATCACCACCATTCTCAGGATCTGAGTAAGAAATTCCAGTTGAACTTACATCAACATAATTATTTCTATATTTATCAGGCTCTGTTGTTGCTGAACTAACTTTTGTAATAAGAGGATCAATAAAATATCTTGTCTTACTTGTACTGGTTGGCGTAGAGTTTGCATCACGTGTAAAATAGAATGCAATTCTCTTTACACCAGATTCACCAGCTGACTCATTTTCCTTTATTGTTCCGCTAAGAGCAAACTGTCCGTTACTGTTTCTAAAGTCCTTATTTATAGAAGATATTACACCATTTGAAGTCTTTGCAATAAAGCTGTTTGGAGCACTATTATCATAACGGACTTTAATGGTCTTTTCTTCTTTAGCTTTTGATGAACTATTATCCAGGATTTTTATAGTAAATTCATTTGTACCGGCTTTATCATTACCGGAAGCTCCAACAGGAATCTTAAAATCCCAGTTTTTAGCACTTGCACCAGCATCCATTGTATCATTTCGTTCTGTTAATATTATATTACCGGAACCTGTATTTTTTAATGTTAATGGATTTATTAAATCTATACCTTCTTTGCCAGTTTCAGTATATGTGAATAAGTAAATTCCGGCACCATGTCGGACAGAACCTTCAAGATACCATTCCCCGCTAATCCACATATTCTCTTCATACTGCATTTTCTTAGTCGGGTCAGCTTTATTAACAAGAATTAAAACATTCTCATCGCTATCACCTGCACTCTTAATCTGAGGTTTATCAGGGTTAATGGTAAAGCTAACTGTTCTAAGTTCACTTGCTTTATTTGTACTACTCAAAGCATAGGCTTTTACGGCAACTTTTCTGTTTTCATCATCAATTTTACCAAACTCATTTTTTGAGTTAATTGTATAATGCCAGCTTGTTGTACCATCAGCTTTTACGGCACGTCCAATTATACTATTACCTGAGTCTTCAACCGTGTAAGCAGAATTCAATGCAGTAAGCTTTGTTTCCCATCCGCTGTCATTAAATGAAGTTCCGTTATATTCCGGGTCAATTTTCAACCAGACAGAGGCAACTTTTTCAGCCCTGATTTCGGCACTTCCTGAAATACGAATCATTCCGGCTAGTGTAGTTGCAGTTGAATCAGGATACTCAATAGCAAGATCGGGTTTGTCTGCCTGTGTATAAACAGTAATTTTTCTCTTATCTGCAGAAGAATAATTTGAATTTCCAAGCGAATCTACTGCGTAAACCCAGAAATAAAGATCCTTATGAATATCTTCTGTTCCTGTGAAATCAGATGGATAAAGAACTTTTAGATATTCATTAAGCTTTTTAACATGATAGAAACCATCATCTGCAAGACCAAGGTCAGTATCATTATCCTTATCAAAAAGAATATTCCATCTGCCAGTTCCTGTCACACAGTCTTTTATATTAGTCCAGTCTGTTGATGTCACATCTGGCTTTGTTTCATCCTTTGTAATGGCAAAGTAAAGACCTGGTATGTTATTAATATCTCTATTATTAATATGTTCATCAGATACAGAACCGCTTGCAGAAACAGACAGGGAACCATACTCATCACTTCCCTCCTGAGGATTTCGTATATCTACACCTGGAGCTGTATTATCAATCTTAACTGTGTATTCTTTCGGTTCAGAAGAGCTGTCTGCCTGATCTTTTACTTTCAAAGTCAGTTTGTTATCACCGCTGTTAAGAGTTGACAAATCAAATTTTATGAGACGATAAGCTGGATCTGAATTTTCTGTTGGCGTAAATGTTGCAGAAGAAACTCCATCTACACTCTGATCTTCCCTCTTAATCTGTTCTGTTTCAATTTCTTTAACACCGTTATCATCCCAGAAATCATACAGAATCCATAAACGGCTTGAAGAACTTGTTCCGCCAATATAATCTAATCCAGCGGGAGTAAGAATTTCCCATCCGGCTGGTTTTGTACTGTTTGACAGCATTTCAGATAGTTCATCAGCAGACGGAGTTATTGCTGTTATTTCTGTTGTGCTGTCAGAAAGCCTATAGAAAACATTACGGATTTCAGGCTTGGTTGTATCTACTTTCAGATAAACTCTGGAATCTGTTGTCTCACCACGGATACCATATTGATTTGGGGTCGATTTGTTATCATAAATTTTGGGTGTAGACTGCAAAGAATTTGTTGCAGAGGAAATATATGTATTAGCAGGAGTTTGAGAATCTACAACCCTGAAATAGAAAACACCATGTCCATCTTTTGGTATAGAGTATTGCCAGATTCCACCTTCCAGAAGGTTATTACCCCAGCCATCATCACTAGCTGACGGTTCTTCATCATCTGCATTTTTTCGCATTACATAAACTGCGCTGACACCATCATCGTCTGTTGCTGTTCCAAACAGCTGATTGTTCTTGGCCCAGACACCAGCAGAAGTCATACTCTCTAACGGGAGGTTCTTGATTGTAATCACCGGTCTGTCTGTATCCTGGTCGACAGTAAAAGATTTTGGAGTAGAGAAACCAATGTTTCCGGCCTTGTCGGTTGCTTTTACTGTGAAGTAAACCTTGGTCTGGTCTGGAATATATGTTGTACTGTCAGTACCGCCGCTAAGAATAAGCTTTGCTGTATCGATGTCTTTAAATTCGAATGAAGAAGCATGTTTTATTGTTCCATATTTACGCCAGGCGGTAGAAGCATCTGCTTTTGCAGCTGTCGCAGAATCAATTGAAGCAGGAGCGGCTGTCGTACCAGTCTTTGTTGTATAGAACAATTCCAAAGTTCCTGGCTCAGAAGCTTCTGCAGGATCTTCTGTGAGATAAGAATCGCTTATTGTGCCTTTTAGTGTCTGTTTACCGTTTACAGTTGTATTTTCTGTAAGGTTCAGATTTACTACCGGATCAACAGAATCTACAATTACGTTTGCGGCTGTTTCTTCTTTTTCGTTGCCGGCATTATCTTTTGCGATTACTGAAATAACAACGTTACCGGAAAGTCCTGCAAAATATGTGCCCGGAATTGTTGCTTTCCATTTGCGGACTGCAAGAGCTGCATTTGCCGCATCACTAATTTTATTTGTTGTCAGAATATTTGTAAAAGAATCCAAATCTGCGCCTGCAGCAGGAACGACAGTCTGCTTTACATCATTTACATAGTAATTTTTTACGACAGTTGAATTTTCTTCCTCTTCCTTAATCTTGAATTCAATCTTATTGTTAGTAGCACCAACCTTTATAATAAGTGATTTCAATTCGGAAACACTGCTTGTAAGACTACTTCCACCCTTAAGGTAATCTGCAATAGTTCCAGTAAGAATTATATCACCATTTCGGAGTTTTCCTTCAGCTGAATCAGAAGCATTTGTGTATTCTGCAGAACATGTAAAGTTATCTGCAACAGGAGCCTGTGTATCAACATTCAGAGAGAAGTTATTGTAAATATAATCTTTTTTCTCACCGTAATTCAATTTTACACAATCTACTGCATAATTTCCGACATTATCTTCTGCAACAAGAACAAGATAATTATTCTCTTCATCAAAGCCGGTAAGTTTTGTATCAAAATTTGACTTTATAATTGCCCAGTGTTTTGTTTTTCCTTCCTTATCTGTGATTGAACCTTGAATTGTCAAGTTTGTATCATCAGACATTGATGTATCATTAGTAAAGAAAACTCGTTTTTCAACAAGTGCTGAAGGTATGATTTCCCCAGTGTGATCTGCTTTTATTTCATCTGCAAAACCTTTGTAAAGAGTAAGTAATTCTTTATCCGTTTTTCCAGTAACTTCTTTAAGTTTATCCTGCACTTCTGTTGTATATTCAGATTTTTTATAAACTTTATAGTAAATAGTCTTTAATCCGCTGACGTCTTTTGTTGTATCAAAGATATTACCGTCATCAAACAAACCGCGAATTTCAAGATTTTTTGCATTTCCATAAGTCTCAGCTGAATACTTGCTTCCAACTTCATCATCCAAATCAGAATTATACTTTCCTTCACCATTAGTTACATTTTCGTTATCGTCATTTTTGCCGTTTCCAATACGGAAGTAAATATCCTTACCCTTTCCATCCTGCAGATGAACGCCTTTAGGAGCGGCAGTATCAAAAATTAATTCAATTTTCTGATTATCTTCTATATTTTTGTTACCCGCAAGGTCAGTGACTTCAACACAGAGAGTCGCTTTTTCAGAAAGAGAGCTTAAATCGATATTAGAGAAAGTCCAAGAAGCAGCACTTCCTGACTTAGTTGATAAAATTGTTACATAGTTTCCATCTTTATCTTTTGCTTTAAGTTCAATTGAATCCAAAGCAATATTATCAGTTGCAATACTGTGAAGGGTAAATTTATCACGCGTATTATTTACATAATATTTTTCACCAGTTTTACCCTTTTCGCCTTTCATATAAACGACGGCTTTATTGTCCGTAATAGTAAATTCAAGGTTTTCACGGATAATTTCTGGTGCTTCAGTATCTTTGATAACAGAGAATACAGGTTTTATTTCTGTTTTTCCGCCAGCGTTATTTTCGCCCGTTACATCAAATGCTACAGTCTGGTTTTCAGCAATTAACGGTTTAAATTCAACTTTCCAGCTTTTTATTGCATTTTCAGCATCAATGCTTGTTTTCCAGCCGGACTCTGGAGTTTTTAATGATATATTATTTCCATGTTCATCAGTATTATAAGTTAAATCTTCTGTTGAATAGAATTTTGTAAAGCTTGTAGTTCCTAATGATAGCTGTAAATCTTTAACACCACTATGAACATCAGAATACTGTCCGTAAACTGTGATTTTTTTACTACCATCAAGATATATTGTACCTGCAGGATATTTTAAACCTGAAATTCCTTCAATTTCGTAATAAGCAGCTTTTAAAACCGGAGCTGAAGTATCAATATTAAAGACGATATAATCTATATCACTTGTGACTGAATTAACAGTTTTCTTTGTCGTGAATTTTGTAACATTACCGACATTATCGGTTGCCCGTATATAAAGTTTATTTCCTGCGGCATCATCAGTAAATACAACGGAACCATTATATGTAGTAATAAAATTTTCACCTGCAAGTTCTGTTTTTATTGTCAATGGCTGCCACTCTGTTGAAGCATCTGGTTCTACCCCATCTTTTAAAGTACACCATTCAACAGAAGCAATTCCAGAACCATCCCCGTCAGAAGCCGATACCTTTATATACTGTGTAAGATTTTTGTACCACTTTGTTTTATCAGAATCTTTTGCATTGTCTGAACCATTCGTAATATCAATATCTGCATGAACCTTGCTTATAACCGGGGCTTCATTATCATAAACGATTTTTAAACTTTCAGACTCCTCTGTATCAATTCCAGCTTTATCAGTGACAGTAAATTTATATTCATATTTACCGATGGCATCTTTTGCCGAAGTTCCATCCGGAATAAGAGGAAGGCCTGAAATTGTCCATTCTTTTGTACCTTCATCGTAAGTAATTTTTGAATTTTTAATGCTTAATGTCTGCTGTTCAACAGAAGCATTTGATTTTATCTGTGTAACTGTAATATTTTCAATACCATAATTATCAGATGCAGAACCTTTTAATGTAAATTTTGTGCCTGTATTAAATGAATAAGAGTTATTTAAATTTATTTCGCTTCCACCTTCTGGTGTATAGGATTTGATTTCAAAAATTGGCTTTGTCGGCTTATAAGTCCAGTCCTTAGGGGTAGTTTCTTTTTCAAGTCCGACTTTATCAATAACCTTTACCTTTATTTTCTTTTTGCCCTCTTCTGCAAGAAGAGTCTGATATTTGCTATAATCTTCTGTGTTGTTTTTATTAATCTGTAAATACCAGCTTTCAGTTCCTGTAGCTTTTACGGTTACTGATTTTGCAGTATCCTCAACTTCCTGACCATTTTCAATTTTTGTCTGATATAGTGTTACCCAAACTTCCGCGATCCCGGAACCTGTAATATTAGATGCAGAAAGCGGATCTTTAGCAGTTCCAGAGAACTGGAAGAAAGTATTTGAAGTATCACGGGTGGCCGGAATAACAAGACTAGTTACTTCCGGCAAAGTATTATCTCTATAAACTGTAATAGAGCGTTCCCGGGAATAACTTGTTTTGTCTGTATTCTCAAGTTTATAAGTCATAGTAACTGCATCAGAAGTCAAATCATCAGCCTTAATAGAAATCGGATATGTTTTATCCGTTCCTTTTTCTAATTCAGAAACATTAATTACAGTAAAGCTTCCATCTGATTCTTTTTTATAAACATCAAGTCTCTGATCGCCTGTGTATGAGTAATTAAGCAAAACCTTAAACTGTTTATAATCTTCATTTGCAGTGGCAGATGAAATGTAGTTTGTAACCGGTTCAAAATTTACAGCATCCTGTCCCCATGGATTTCCACTGATGCTAAGCTCAATAACACCGTTAAGAGGATCAAGATAAAAAGCATAAATCTGAGAATTTCCGTTTACATCAAAGGCCGGAAGAATTTGATTTCCCTGAGTATCTTTTCCATCAACAAAAACACGATAGCAATGGCTTGTTTCCAGTCCTGTATATGTTAATGTACTTACTGCATTTGAAGTTATACTTGAACTTCCGGTTCCAATTATTATTTTTTCAGCTTCTTTTAAAGGTTCTACATAAGAAATTGAGTTTCCGTTCTCATCTATATAATTTCCTGAAGAATCCTTCTTAATATTTCCATCTTTATCTTTTACGACATATTTTCCATTTCCGTTGTTATCTTTAATGACAACGTTTCCATATTTATCACATTCCTGGAAATAAGCAACAACTGTAGAAGTTTCGATTGCGTAATTATCACGTCCTGGAGTTACGGTTATTGTTAGTGGTGTACCAGTATCACTTGTTCCGTTTGTAAGAATATAGGAAGATACAGCTTCATTAATCGGATAAAGAGAAGTTCCTTCTTTTTCCATAGATTCCGATTTTGCAAGAACTTTATTCAAGCCTATAACTCTATATGTAGGACTGTTTTCAGGGTTAAGCGCAAAGGTTCCAACCTTAACGGCGGTTTCGGTCAGTGTTTTTTTGACTGTGGAAATTTCGTCGGAAGTCAATGCGGCCCGGGAAGAATCCTGGCTTCCGTTTGAATAGGTTCCGTTGAACATGGCGTACAAATCGTTTGTTTTATATTTATCGTAGCCCAGCTTTTCTATTGTGGTCTGGAAATAGTAAGAGGTCTGGCAGTTTCCAAGCTTGTCGCTGTCTGTCTGGGCAGAACCGTCTGCCGGGTAACGCTGGGCATCATCATAGGCAAAAACCTTACAGTAGCGGACCTGGGAATTTGTTGAATTCTCGCCGTAAATTGCAGAATATTCTTCCGTTCCAAAGCTTGCTACATCCTGTTCGATTGCGGCCGGAACATTCTGCTTTGTGATTGTCCTGAGCTCTGTGCTGCAGGCTTCATCCTGATAAACCTTTACGTCAATTCTGTTGATATTGTTGTCATCAGCGGCTTTTCCAGAAAGTGTAAAGAGCTTTCCGTAGGTTTTGATTTCTGTTGCGCTGTCATCCTTTGATTTAAGATATGAAAGAATCACCACCGGCGGAGTGTTATCAACCGTGTATGAACGGGTGAGTTTTCCGGTATGGCCGCCGTTATCATACAGGGTAACAGTGGCAACGTAATTGCCGTCTGCGAGGGGCTGGCTGCTGTCGGCCGGGTTTACTGCACAGAGCCAGGTACCGTCGGAAGCGACGGTAGCGTTATATGTGTTTGTGGAATTTGTGCTTGTGTTTCTAAGGGCAACAGTAACCTTTCCTACGGCACCGTCATCCTTCCAGCTGCCTTTAATCGCAAAAGAATCGCGGATTACGGCATTGTCGCCAGGGCTTGAAATTCCTCCTGTTGGAGGCTCTGTATCAACTGCCCCACCCAATCCTATATCACAGGCAATGTATGCGCCTGCGGCTAATATAATTACAATAGAAAAATAAACAAATTCAAAAACTTTTTTAAACTTTTGTACGAACATAAAAACCCTCAAACGAATTTTTAAGCCAATAAAAAAAGCCGATAATCCCTCACTTAATTATCGGCAATTCTAGTACATTTTTACTATTTTATAAATATTTTACAGCTGGTTTAGCGATACAATCTCATAGCCACTGTCCAAAAGTGAACAAATCAGCAGATCCATGTGGCGGTAAAGGGGATCTTCGTGGATTCCGTAAGAATAGCCCGTAATTACCGGAATAATACCGGAAGTTGCAAATTTCAGCATTTGATTGTATTCATCAATGATTTTCTCAGCCTTGATATTCATGATATCAGTATGTGAAAACTTAAAATTATTGTTCACATAAGAATAACCGGCAAGCTTTCCAAATTCCTTTATGCTGTCCGTAGCCTTGTAATCAGGGGCGTGCCAGTAAAGGTTCAGCTCCTTTCCGGTACATTCATAAAATTCATCCTCGTTGCGGGCAAGTCCCCGGCGGATAAAATCTTCCGTAATCGTAAAGCCCTGGGCAGTCAGATCGGCAGTTGTAAAGAACATTGAAGCACAGTCGTGGCCGTTCTGAACAATCTGCTTTGTTTCCATAGGATAACGGCGGATAAACTCTCCGTTCACAAAGAAGGTGCCGCTCACATTGTATTTTTTAAGGGCCGACAGAATCTGAGGAAGTCCGTCCGCATTATCGCAGGCATCAAAAATCAGTGCCACCTTACGCTTTTCGCTCTGCTTTTCCACACTTACAGGATAAACGGCCTTTGTTACGGCTGTATCGGTAAGGGTGCGGATATAAAGGGCATTTTCGTAATTAGGATTCTGAGTTTTTCCTGTAAATACGCGGTAACGCCCGTTCTGGCTGAGAGAATGAAGGCGAAGAGGAGGCACAATCTGAGTCCAGGTGCCCTTTGCAGAATTAAACTTAAAGTAGGAACCGCCTGCGACGCCTGCCAGAATTGAATTATCCGAAGCATCCCAGTTACATTCAAGGGCACTTGAAAGGGTGATTGTTTCGGTATTATTTGAAAGCAGATTCCATCGTCTTACAGTCTGTTCTCCGCCCACATAAAGATTTGCCCGGTCAATCCAGTTTACGCAGGAAACCCTTTCCCCGTTCAGCTCCGCAATACACTGCCAGGAATTAATGTCATAAATATAGATGTCATTTTCAGAGAAAAAGGCCAGGCGGCTTGAATCTGGCGAAAGATAAGGACGACCGGAATCAGAAATTTCAAGCACAAGCTTTGGCTGAGCACCAAGACGGTAAACAGAACCTTTTTCCTGGCGTCCAAGATAAGGAAGCTTTTCCTGCCACAAAATCGGATTGTCATCCTTATCCCAGAAAACAAAACATTCCTTAAGGGAGGCAGAAGAATCTGTATAGGGGCGTGAATAAATCACATCCATGTAATCGCAGGAAAGGCTCTGGATTGTCAGGTAAGAAAAGAGACGGTTATTCTGAATTGTAACAAAGGATGTAACGTCTTTGTTTGCAAATATCTTGTCGGAAAGGGGATTAAACTGGAAGGGAAGACGGCCTATTGCCTTTCCCTGTCCTATAATTCCCGCATAAAGGCCGATGGTGTACATTTCCTTTGTGTTTATTCTATATACTAAGTAATCATCAACGTAGGCAAGATATTTTTCTGAACCCCAGCAGACGCTGTTGATGCTGCCCCGCCCTATTCGGCGGAATTTTTCTTCAATTTCTATGCCTTTGAGCATTGCATCCGGATTACAAAAATAGAGGCTGTCGTTTTTTTCATAGACAAGTACAGATGAATCCGGCGCCCATTTTACGGGGATTGATTCATAGGTATTGAGAGTTTTTTCAGAAAGGATGATTTTCTGGCCGGAAAGGGCGTTTTCCAAAAGGAGTTTTCCAAGGCAGACTTCTGTTTTTTCAACCCTGCAAATCCACTTTCCGTCAGGGCTTACCTCGTAAACAGATGAAGGCATGATTTTCTGAGGAAGCCCTGAGACTTTTTTTACCCAGGTAAGCTTTTCTTCCCGGCTGTCATAGCGGGCACTTCCAAAGCGGTTTCTGATTTGTAGAATTCTTCCGCCATCCAGCAGCTCCATACGCTCCGGGTAAAAGGTTATCAGCTCAGGAAGGACAGGAACTTCGCCGTTTTTGATTTTTGCATAAAAAAGGGAAGAATAATTATCACTTCCGCAGACATTCTGGCTCACTGTAAAAAGAAGTTCATCATTTTCGTTTATATCAGTTTTACCAAAAGAAATATTTGCGATAAGGGGAAAAGCCGGCAGCAGGAGGCAAAAAATTGAAAAGAGGCTTTTTTTTATATTTTTAATCATCTATGCATCTCCGCACTAAGAACTAAAACAGAAAGTTCTTTTTCAAGGTCATTCAGCTGGTTTTCCATTTCAGAAAGCTGTTTTCTGCGGTTTTCTTCCTGCTGTCTTAAATATTCAAAATAACGCAGATTGGCAGAAGTCTTGCTTGCCTTGCGGATTCTTGCATGACCGCACCAGGGACAATATAAATATACGGCATCAATCAGCTTTCCGCAGCCTTTACAAATTTCGTTTTTCATTTATTCCTCCCGAGTCTATTTGAGAACCGACAACGGATTTACCATTTTTCCGTTTTTGTAAACTGTAAAATGTAAGTGAGGGCCTGTTGAATAACCTGTAGAACCTACAAGGCCGATTCTTGTTCCCTGACTTACCCACTGACCTTTTTGTGCAATGATTTTTGACATATGGGCGTACAAGGTCTGATAGCCGTTTCCGTGGTCAATAATCACATAATTTCCATAAACGCGGTTTACACCGGTTGTAATTACCTTTCCGCTCATCGAAGCAAGGATTGGAGTTCCTGTAGGACAAGCCATATCAGTTCCAGTGTGGAAAGAACGTACATGAGCGATTGGATCTTCACGCCAGCCGTAAGGGGAGCTCCATCTGAATTTTGCAGAAATTGGAAGAATGAAGCGGTCTCCCATGGCAGTCTTTAAGGTTTTCTGATCAAGGGCCGCACGAGGCAAAAAGAGCTGCTGACCGGCCTGAAGGACTTCTGATGTGAGGTCGTTTACATCAAGAAGCTCTTTCAAAGAGATTTTATTTTTTTCTACAATGCTGTTAAGAGAATCCCCTGCTTTTACTGTGTAAATGATTCCATCGATACTTGGAATTTTAAGCTTCTGACCGGCAGCAAGCTGACGCACGTTACTGATGTCGTTTACAGAAATAAGGGTTCCAACATTTGTGAGTCCGAACTTTCTTGCAATCGTACTGATTGAATCACCGTACTGAACCTTGTAGGTCTGGAAGCTTACAGGACTTGTATAATTTGTAAGAAGAGGGATTTTTGCATCGGCGATTTTTCCATCTTCATCAACTTCAGAGGCAGCTTCAAGGGCAAATTCTGACATGATTTTATTGAGGTTTTCTATGTCTGAACCGTCACTTGCCTGAATAGAAAGAGGGCCTGTAAAGTTTTCAAAATAATAAGATGCCTTGACCAGACCAACAAGAGCGGCAATCAAAGCTGCTATAAATATAGAAGAAAGTGCAATTCTTGGAAGAGACCGGGCAAAAAGGCCTGCAAGCTCACTTCCCCTGCGGCCAAGCTCCATAAAAAAGATTTTGAGGGAAAAAGGCCCTGAAATCTGGCGGACAGCAAAATTTTTTACTTCCGTCGAATAGCCTGAACTGCGGGTTCTGAAAACAGGCAGATTTATCTTTCTTGAAGGTCTTGAATCCTGTACAAAACTAATTACTTCCATAAATCCAATATCGGAAAAAATCAGAAACTTATAAGTAGAAATTTTCATAAAAAGGCAATAGAATAGTAGACGGGTGGAATCATAATCTTTTTATGAATAATTTTTTCAAAACGAAACAAACAGTCTTCTTCTTCGTTTTTTGCGGACTTATGCTCTGTACCATTGTGTACCGCTACGGAAATCTTGCAGTAAAACCGCTTGCCGCATCCAGCCCGGCCGCAGATCCTATTGAAAGGGGTTCTATTGTTGACCGTTCGGGCTTTCCCCTTGCAGTTCAGACTAATTTTTATCATATAGGAATTTCAACAAGGAACATCAGCTCTAACAGCAGGCTGCAGGAAGCCTTTGCGGCAGACATCAGCGATGCAATAGGAATGACGCCATCCCAGATTCTTACCCTGCTGAACACAAAAAAAAGCTTTGTTTACCTTAAGAAAAAGATGACTCAGAGCGAATATGATGCTTTGAAATTCATCACTGACGAAAAAAAATATAATTTTGTAAGCTATGAAAAGATTCCGGGCCGGCTCTACCCTAACCACGCTCTTGCCTCCCAGCTTATAGGTTACATGGGAAGTGACGGACGGGGACTTGCGGGCATTGAATTTTCCCAGCAGAAGATTTTACAGCCGGATTTGACCGAAGAGGTGGAAGGGGGCGCCCAGCCACAGGGAAGAAACATCTACCTGAGCATTGACGCAAACCTTCAGTACAAGCTGGAACAGATTGCCTATAAAACCATGCACGATACCCAGGCCGAAAGCATGATGCTGATTGCGGCAGACTGCAGGTCAGGCGAAATTCTTTCTTACATCAGCCTGCCCTCTGTAGACTTAAACGATTACGGCGAATCAACCGAAGAAAGCCGCATGGACCGGCCTGCAATGTATTCCTACGAGCCTGGCTCTGTATTTAAGATTTTTACAGTCGGAATTGCCTACGACCAGCACGGAATCAGTCCAAACGACAGCTTCCTCTGCGACGGCGTTTATGAAAAAAAGCTTTCCAGCGGAGAGCGAATCCGCATCAAGTGTCTTGAGCACCACGGCTGGTGTACACCCCGCGATGCCCTTCGCTTTTCCTGTAACGACGCACTGGGCCAGATTGCAGACCGTATTTATGATGATGACTTTATTGCCCGCATCCGTCAGCTGGGCTTTGGCGCAAAAACTGGTGTAGAACTGCCGGGCGAAACAGCCGGCCTTGTAAAAGACCCGGAAAGCAGAAGCTGGTCTGCCCGCTCAAAGCCGACAATCGCAATCGGTCAGGAAATTACAGTCAGCGCCCTGCAGATGGTTCAGGCAGCCTCCGCAATTGCAAACGGCGGAGTTCCTGTTCAGCTGACCTTCATCCACAAAATCACAAACAAAGACGGAACTGTTTTTTACGAGCATACTCCGGAATATAAATCCCGCAATTTTTCCAAGGCAACCGCCGACTACGTACTCAGCTGTATGGAAACTACGGCTACAACAGGTACCGGAGCCCGGGCAAACCTGCGCGACGTAAGCATTGGTGTAAAAACAGGAACCGCCCAGATGGCAGACAAGCTTCACGGCGGCTACAGCAGCACAGACTTCCTTTCAAACTGTATTTCAATCTTCCCGATTGAAGACCCGCAGATTGTGCTTTACATCGTCGTTACCAAGGCCAAGGGCGAAACCTACGCCGGCCGAATTGTAGCCCCGGTAATCGCAGAAGCGGCCGACGTAATCATAGACCACCTGGGAATGAGCCGCGAATCTGCCGCTTCTCTTGAACATTCAGGCGTAATCAATATCCGCCAGACTCAGAGCGTCCAGCTTGGCTCTTACGTTCCAGATTTTACCGGAAAATCGAAAAAAGACCTTATTCCACTTGTAAACCGCAGCGACATTCACTTTATCATAAACGGAAGCGGCTGGGTAACCTCGCAAAATCCAGCAGCAGGAACCCCGATTTCCAAGGACATGGTAATTGAACTCAATCTGGAATAAAAACCTTGAACTTTTTAAGGAACGATTTCCTCAGCTCTACGGGCTTTGCCTGCCCCAGATTTCAGCGTCACAAAAAATAGCAGAATCCCTTACAGGCTTTCTCCTGGATGATGATAAGGGCGGCACCGCATCCCCTTCCCTGGGTACAATTGAGCTCACACGCGCCAGAAACGGCGAAATCAGTGCCAGGGAAGGCGGCGCCGCCCTGCATTCACTCTACAATCCGGGACGGGAAGCTTTAAATGCAGTCTCCCAGGCGGAAGTTGCAGGTAAAAGCAGCTGCATTTTTCTGGGAACAGGGCTAGGCTGGCAGATTATCGAATTCTGTAAAAAATATCCCCAGAAAAAGCTTGTAATCATTGAGCCTGACCTGACCCGTTTTTTTTCGATTCTTTCCCTTCTTAACTGGGAAGCCGTTTTTAAACAGCAGAATCTGATTCTGGCTCTGGCCTGCCCTCAGGAAAGCATACTTTCCCTTCTGGAAGACGGAAGCCGGGTGAACCTTGGAAATACGGGCGTCAGTGACTCTTATATTTTTGACATTCCGGCCTTTACAGCCCACCAGGAAGGGTATTTTAACGACATCCGCACAATCATAAAAAGAAATCAGCGTAAAAATGAAATTAATGCGGCCACCCTTAAAAAATTCGGAAAGCTCTGGGTGCGAAACAGCATGAAAAACATAGACCGCCTTGCAAGCCTGCAGGGGATTTCAGGCTTCAGGGGAGGCTGCGGCAATCTGCCCTTTTTGATTATCGGGGCCGGACCAAGCTTAGAGGGTCTTCTTCCTTATCTTCCTGAATTAAAAAAACGCATGATTCTGCTTTGCGTAGAAACAGCCCTTCATACACTTTTAAAAGCCGGTATCCAGCCTGATTTTATCTTTCTTATGGATCCCCAGTTCTGGGCCTGGCGCCACATTGCAGGCCTCAGAGCCCCGGAATCAGTTTTAATTACCGAAGTCAGCGCCTATCCCAGCGCCTTCCGCTTTCCCTGTAAAAAAATCATGCTTTGTAAAAGCCAGTTTCCGGTCGGCCAGCATTTTGAAGGCAGGCTGAGCTTAGATTTGGGAGATCTTGGAACTGGCGGCTCTGTTGCTTCTGCAGCCTGGAACTTTGCCCAATTTTGCGGCGCAAAAAAGATTTTTACAGCAGGCCTGGATTTAAGCTTTCCTTCAAAAGAAACCCACATAAAGGGAAGCTCCGCCGAGCAAACCTTTCACACCCTGGCCCGCCGCACTGCCAGTGTAGAAAACTTTACAGCCGCCACCCTTTTCAGCGCGAATGCAAGCCCGGCAGAAAACTATCTTGGTCAGAAGGTTATGACAGACAGCCGCATGAAAATGTTTGCCTGGTGGTTTGAAGCCCGCCTTGCAGCCTGCCCGCAGGTGAAAACCTATACCCTCTGCCCTCAGAGCATGAAAATCCCCGGTATTGAGACTGCAAAGCTTGAAGAAGCGCTGAGCCTGAAAGAAGTTCAGGCAGAAAAAGAAGCCTTTCTCGCGCTGGAAGGAAGTTCTCCTGCCGGCAGGGCTGAGCTTGAACAAATCAGCAGGAGCTTTCCCGACCAGACTTTCTTTGCAGAATATCCATTTTTAAAAGAATTTTTCTAAAATCTTATTCTTCATCATCACTGTTGTGGAACATCATCGCAGCTTCCGCACTGTAAGGATAGGCAAGATAATCAGAAAGAACTGTTGCCTTGGCAAGATATTTTTTTAATGCCGGGCGGAATTTCGGATGAGCACACTTTTCAATAATCAGATTTGCACGTTCAACAACATCAAGGCCCCGTAAATCTGCGACCCCCTGTTCAGTTATCAGAATCTGGGTAGATTTTATTGTGTGATCCATATGGCTTACCATAGGCACAATGCAGGAAACTTTTCCTTCCTTTGCGGTAGACTTTGTAATAAAAATCGAAAGCCCTCCGTTCTGGCAGAAATCTCCCGAACCGCCCACTCCGTTCATCAGCCTGTTACCGCCGATATAGCTTGAGTTCACGTTTCCGTAAAGATCGGCCTCTATAACCGTGTTTATGGCGATTACCCCAAGCCGGCGTATAACCTCCGGGCTGTTGGAAATTTCCATAGGGCGCAGGATAATTTTTCCCCGGTAACGATCAATGTTTTTATAAAAATCCTGCAGGGCTGACTGGGGCATGGTAATTGAAGTTGCCGAAGCGCAGTCAATTTTTCCTTCATCAATCAAAGAAAGAATTGATTTCTGCATAACCTCGGAATAAACCGTCAGATGCTCGAACTCAGATTCCTTTAGGCCTTCAAGAACGGCATTTGAAACGCCCCCGATTCCGGCCTGCAAAGGAGGAAGCGGGTCAGGCATTCTTCCAGCCTTTACTTCTTCCTTCAGAAAGTCAATCAGATTTTTTGACATGCGGCGGAAATCTTCATCAACGGGCATATCCTTTACACCGGCATCCATAACATCGCTTTCTACGACCGCAACAATTTTTGAAGGGTCACAGGGAATGTAAGGGGTTCCGATTCTGTCATTTGCCTTTAAAATATCTATCGGTCTGGTATAGGGCACCGGCTCAGTCATATAAATATCATGAAAGCCTTCTATGCTGGCAGGAACCTTTGTATTAAGCTCGATTATAACCTTATCTGCACAGGCAACGTAGGTTTCGCTGGCACCAACCGACATTGTAGGAATAATATTACCCTTTTCATCGATTGCGGCAGCCTCAATAAGGGCTACATCAATATGATTTAAGTAACCGTTTCTTACCCAGCGGGGCATTACACCAAGGGGAAGATCTACATATTTTACCTTACCCATATTGATTGCATTTCGTAAATCCTTATTTGTCTGATAAGGCATGCGGCAGTAAAGGGCCCCCGCCCTTGTAAGAAGACCGTCAAATTCATCTCCGCAGGAAGCTCCTGAATAAACGGTCAGCTGCAGTTTTTCGCCCGCTTCTGCCCTGGCCGCAAGCTCTTTAGCGACAACCTTTGTATAGCCGCTGATTGTAAAGCCGCTTACCCCAAGAGTCATTTTTGGCTGGATAAAGGCCGCGGCTTCTTTTGCGGAGCAGACCTTTGAAAGCACATCGCTGTTTCGTATTCTATTTTTTATTTCTTCTGTCATATTATTTTGCCTTATTTTTTCAAAAATAAATCCAGATTGAATTCAGTTTTTTTGCAGCAGGCCTTACCGATATTTTCCTTTGAAATAACAGGTATTCCGTGCTTTTCAAACTGGGTCTGAAGAGCTTCTGCGTATTTTGTAAAATCAAACTGGGTGTTGATAGTTATAGAAAATTTTCCGCTCATATCGACCATACTGATAATCGGGTACGGCGCATAAGAAAACCACATGGAATTCAGGATCTGGTCCGAATAACCGGTTGGCGGGAAAGTTCCCATATAGGTAAAAATATAAGTTTTTGCTTCGTAAACCGAAGTTTTACAGAATGAATCAAATTTTTCTTTTATCGTATGATACTGGTCTGCCTGAATAAGACCGTCTACAGTGCTGTTAATCTTAACCTTCAGATTGTCATCACTTGTAGATTCCTTGAATTCTGCCCTAAGCTTTTTACCAAGCTCTGAATCATCTTCGCTAAGCATAGAAGGATAAATTCTCTGACTTACATTGACAAAGGCGTTTTTAAAAGTGTTTGGAGTTGCAGAAATCTTTCTGATATTTACAGGGAATTCGCTTTTTACAGGCAGCTTATTGTCCGGGAAAAGCTCCTGTACAGTTTTTGCCATAAAAAGCTCAAAGCCGATTGCAGGTGACATGCCGTTTTTCTTTACATAAGCCATAAAATCGGAAGAAGAAACTGTAAAATTATAGCGGTAAGTAAGGATTCCCTGCGGGGTGGCAAGGGAAGCCTGGTCAAGGCCGACAGTTTCCGGGAAAGAGAAAAAATCTCCGTCTGGCGCAGGAGCTTTTGGGGTGAAGCCCTGACTGTAAGGCAGTTTTTTTGCAAAAGGCTCATCATAAAGGCCTTCCGGCACAGAGGTAAAGGCATCTATATTTTCATATTGAGTCTTATCTTTGATGCAGAAATAGTTATACATAAGGGTTTTGTAAAACATCATACGACCGGTTCCGTCAGTAAGCTGATGAGTGTAGAAAATCCAGATTTTATTTTTTTTGTAAGTGACGCCTAAAAGGTGTCCGTTGACTGCTTCGTTTCCCAGGTTGACTGCACCTTCATTTTCAATCAGAAGAAAAGGCTTTCCCGACTGCTTAAATAAAAATTCTGCATTTTTTTCGTAGGGAACATCTTTTACCCAGAAATGAACCTCAAGAGTTTTATTCAACGCCTCCTGTAAGGCCTCTTTATCAACATCATCTTTTAGAACTACCATCTGTTCGTTTATCATTGGACCGAACAGATAGAAAACCATTTCACTCAAGCCAATCATAAAAACCTCTTTTGTATTAATTATTTTCTTTTATCTTTATCAAGCCACATTCTGCTTAAAAACATAATCCAGGTTATTACAAATCCGATTGAAAAGCCAAAAAGCGGATTCCACCAGATTATCGATTTTCCAAAAATGTTTCTGTCTTTAAAAAAGTAAGTAGCTCCGATTCTTACGCAAAGAACAAAAATGGCAATAAAAGTTGAAATTTCACTTTTTTTATTGCCCTGAAAAACTCCGAAAAGGGGATTATAAAGAGAAAGCAGAATATTGATTATTATGGTGATTCTAAGACAGCGGTAACCATAATAAAAGGCATCCCCTTCCAGCGCAAATGAGCCTGTGATTGCTTCTGCGTTCAGACAAATCGCCAAAGCAATGGATGCGGTAATCAAAAATGTCATCAAAACTGTCTGAAAACCCGCTTTAAAAACCCGCTGGGGTAAACCTGCCCCTAAATTCTGCCCCGTAAAGGTTGCAAGGGCATTCTGGAAGCAGATATATGGAATCATTACATACATTTCAACCCTCTGTAAAACTGTAAAGGCGGCTGTCATTTCTGTTCCAAAGCTGCTTGCGGCCCTCTGAATAAAGCTCAGTCCCAGACTCATAATTCCAAGCTGAAGATAGACCGGAATACCCACCCGGCAGGTTTCTTTTATGCTT
This sequence comes from uncultured Treponema sp., assembly GCA_947165895.1. Taxonomy (GTDB): domain Bacteria; phylum Spirochaetota; class Spirochaetia; order Treponematales; family Treponemataceae; genus Treponema_D. Next base: position 28,430 of record CAMVCB010000010.1, on the reverse strand, counting down.
CTTCCATTCCAGTGATAATCAGAAAGCTTAAATCTGAAGACCGGATATTTTTTTGACATATAAAGATATGCAATTACAAAGCAGAGAAACTGGGCAATTACAGTTGCGACTGCGGCTCCGGCAACTCCAGCTTTCAGATTTATTACAAAAAACAAATCAAGGCCTATATTCAAAACTGAAGCTGCAAGAAGAAAATAAAGAGAGGCCGCACTGTCGCCGACTGCCCTTAATATAGAAGAAATAATATTATAGCCGAACTGAAAAACCAGTCCGACAGAAAAAATGCGGAAATATAAAAGAGTAAGGGGAAGAATTTCCTGGGGAACACCCAGCCAGTAAACAAAGGCCGGTCTGGAAATCACAATGCTGAGGACAGAAACTGCAAGACCAAGGAGCAGAATAAAGAGAATGCCTGTAGAAGCATGCAGCCTCATTTCCTCCTGATTTTTTGCACCAAAAGCATGGGAAACAAGAACACAGGTGCCTGTAGAAAGCCCTATGCCTATTGCAAGAAAAAGAAAGCTTATATTAATTGTTGTTCCAACGGCAGAAAGAGCCTTTGTCCCGACAAAATTTCCTACAATAACAGTATCTGTTGTGTTGTAAAGCTGCTGAAGGAGCATGCCCAGAAGCAATGGCAGGGCGAAGCGGATTATATGCTTCCATGAAGCTCCTTCTGTCATCAAAATTCCTTTCATATCTTATAAAAGAAATTATAATGGCAGAAAATGACTTTGTCGAACTGAAATAATCAAAAAAAATTAAAATTTCCAGGTTGCGTAAAGAGGCACTTCATATCCCCAGTACCAGTCAGAAAGTTTTTCATCTTTAGATGAAGTTCCCGCCTGCATCAAAAAGATTGAGGTACCCGCAGAAACCGTACACTTTCCAAAAGTCAGCCAGAGGCGGGGGAAAAATTCAAAAGTCTGCCGGCTTAAATCTGAATCTGATTCGTTGAGGGCCGCATAATAGTAAAAGCGGGGCTTAAAAGCAAGGTGATCAACAATCGGAATTAAAAGCTGGCTGCCTGAATACAAAGGGATGTAATTTCCCTCCATTGAGTGGCCGGCCTCTCCTTCTGTTATAAACTCCACATTTCCCAAATTCATAGTGATATTAATAGAAGCAAAGTGAGCCTTTTTCAAATCCTCCTTTGCATAGTTTGCAATCTTTTTGAAAACAGAAGATGCCACATAAGGCTCGGAATTATAGGAATAAGAGGCAAAAAACTTTGCTTTTGAAATAAATCCTGTTGTTTTCGGGCTGAACTGGGCAGAAAGTGAAAAAGAAAAATCATCTTTTACAAAATCCTGAGCGGCAGAAAAGCCCGCAGTAAGGGGAAGTTCTTCATTAATTTTTGCAAAATTATAATCGATTGCGGCAGAAAGACTGAAGGCCTCCTTAAAACTCACATAGGAGTCTGTAAACGGAAGGGCAAGTCCTGTTGTAAAGCCTGCAAATTCAAACTTTGTGCCAAGTCCTGTCTTTCCCCAGCGGTTGTTTCCCGTATAAATTTCTGCAAGATTAAAATATCCGCCCGGAAGATGATAGGAATAAAGCTTACCGGCCGCAATCTCAAAAAAATCATTTCCACAGGGACGCACTTTTACATAGGCCCGCTTCAGTTCAAACTTCTGACTGGCATCCTGACCCTCCGCAATAGAATTAAAGCGGTAATAAATCTTTCCTGCGGCAGTTACATAATCATTTCCCTGAACGATATCTGCCCAGAGGTAGGCGCCGCCAAACTCAGTTTCAGAATCCGTATGAAGGCCTTTTTTATCAAAAGCCACAGGATTCTGGACAGGAGTGATTCCAAATCCGACTACAGATTTTTTTACAGGAATTGCAAAAAGCTGACAAAGAGCCAGCAGACCATAAAAAACGATAAGCGAAAATATTTTTTTCATAAGAACTGCCTTGATGTAAATAATTTTGAAAATACTACAGAAAGATTTACTGCTCGTCAATAATCAGAATTTCAAAAAAAACGTCATATACCTATTGACTAAGTAGGTTATAGGTTGTATAAATAAAGTGTAAACAATACCTACTTTCTCAGTAGGAAACAAAAAAATACGGGCTGAAACAGGCCCGGTAAAAAAAGGGAGAAATATATGGCAGACATCAAACAGAGTGCACTGGAACTTATCGGAAAAACACCACTTTTGCAGCTGAATAATTATTCAAAAAAGGCTGGTCTTTCGGGCGCAAGGATTCTTGCAAAGCTTGAATATCTTAATCCGGCTGGAAGCGTAAAGGACAGAATCGCCCTTGCAATGATAGAAGATGCCGAGGAAAAAGGCATTTTGAAGCCTGGAGCTACAATCATTGAACCAACTTCCGGAAACACTGGAATCGGACTTGCCGCTGTTGCCGCCGCAAAGGGTTATCATGCAATCCTTACCCTGCCGGACACAATGAGTGTTGAGCGCAGAAATCTTCTTAAAGCATACGGAGCAGAAATTGTTCTTACAGAGGGCGCAAAAGGAATGAAGGGAGCAATTGCAAAGGCAGAGGAGCTTCATGCCGCAACTCCTGGAAGCATTATTCCCGGTCAGTTTGTAAACTCTGCAAACCCTGCAGCCCACAAAAAGACAACTGGTCCTGAAATCTGGGAGCAGACAGACGGTAAGGTTGATATTTTTGTAGCCGGTGTCGGTACCGGAGGAACTTTAACTGGTGTTGGTGAATATCTTAAGGAAAAAAATCCGGATGTAAAGATTGTTGCCGTTGAACCTGCTACAAGCCCTGTTCTTTCCAAGGGAACTGCAGGTGCCCATAAAATTCAGGGAATCGGAGCAGGCTTTGTTCCTGATGTATTGAATACAAAGATTTACGACGAAATTATTGCTGTTGAAAACGAAGATGCCTTTACAGAAGGCAGACGCTTTGCCCAGAGCGAAGGTATTCTTGTTGGAATTTCAAGCGGTGCCGCCCTTAAGGCCGCTTCAATTCTTGCAGCCCGCCCAGAAAATAAAGGCAAGAATATCGTAGTTCTTCTTCCTGATTCAGGAGACCGCTACCTTTCTACACCGCTTTTCAGCGATAACTAATTTTCAAGCTGAACCGCTTCAAAGCCCATTGAGTACATCATCTGCATGATTACTTTATGGGCATCGCGGTCAGCGTCTTCTAAAAGCCCCTCGCCTACAACTTCCTCCGCAATTGAATTACGGACGCTGTCAATCTCTTCAAAAATCTCCTGGGTTGTAATCGGAACAAAAAGACTTCTTTTTTCATCAAAAACGGCCTGGTCTACAATATCATTTCCCAGAACTTCAGATTTTGGAACTTTCAGCCTGATTGATTTTTTGTCATGTGAAATTTTAAATTCAATTTTTGAAAGGTCAGGTATTCCCGCCCGGATAATCCCCGTAAATTTTACTATGCTGTAGCTTTTTGAAAAGCCCAGTGACTTTTTTAAGGTGATTATATCGCTGTAGCGGTACTTCTGGGTAATCAGCTCCTGAACGCTCATCAGCTGCTGTGTAACCATTGCTTCGTGAATTTCTTTTTTTTCTGTAAAGAAGGTATTTTTTATATGGGTGCTTAAAATTATAAAAACGAGAGTTGCAAGAAGAGCCATAGTAATGACGGTCGTAAGGCGGACAAGAACTTTTGTAAGGACAGGATGTGAATCACTTTTTACAGCAGACTTTTCCTTTCCGCTTTTTCTTAATTGTTCAGCTTTTCTTAATAAGGATTTTTCTTCGGTTTTATTTTTTTTCGTTTCCATACTATTAAATATAACACAATTTAATGATTTTTTAATTGTTTATTTTCTATATATTTTATATTTTTATTAAAAAGCATTTTATAAAAAATTGCGGAGGTTTTTAAATGGCAGATGAAAAAATCATCAAGGTAAAAAAAGGCAAATCCTTTGGGCCAAGATTTCTTACAACAATCGTAATACTTGGAATTCTCGCCCTTGCAGGCCTTACAAGCTTTTATGTAGTAGATGAAACAGAACAGGCGGTAATCACAAGACTTGGCCGCTATTCCTACACAACAGGTTCTGGCCTTCACACAAAACTTCCCTTTGGAATTGAAAGAAACTACAACGTTCCTGTAAAGGTTGTTCAGACCGAACAGTTCGGCTTCAAAACCGTAAAGGCCGGCCGCAACAATGAATACAAAAACAATATTTCAACAGAAAGTACAATGCTCACAGGCGACCTCAACATCGTAGATGTTGAATGGATTATTCAGTACAGGATTGTAGATCCAAAGCAGTGGCTCTTCGGCGTAAGCGAAAAACGCCAGACAATCCGCGATATTTCACGCTCCGCAATCAACACACTGGTCGGCGACCGCGCAATTCTTTCTGTAATGGGAAGCGAGCGTTCAAACATCGAAAATCTTGCCCAGAACATGATGAACGAAAATTTTGAATCTCTGGGACTTGGAATCAGCGTAATTGCGGTAAAGCTGCAGAACATTGTGCCGCCTAGCGGAGTTCAGGATGCCTTTGAAGACGTAAACAAGGCCATCCAGGATATGAACCGCCTTGTAAACGAAGGTAAGGAATCTTACAACGCAGAAATTCCTAAGGCTCAGGGTGAAGCAGACCGCATGATTCAGGTTGCTGAAGGTTATGCCGCAGAGCGTGTAAACATGGCAAAGGGTGATGTTGCCCGCTTCAACGCCGTTTACGACGAATACAGAAAATCTCCAAAAGTAACCCGCGAACGAATCTACCTTGAAACAATGGATGAAATTTTTGGAGCAGAAACAAAGCCTGAGCTTATTGACGGAAAGCTTCAGAACCTTGTGCCTGTTAAGACCTTCCAGGACAAGAAAAACTAAGAGAGGTAAGAAAATATGGCAAAATCAACTACAAAATTTTTCACAGGATTTTTTACAATATTAATCTTAGCAGTTGTACTGCTTTTTATGGGACCTCTTTACATCGTAAATGAAGGAAATCAGGTTGTAGTAACCCGCTTCGGCTCTATTGTAGATACTCACACAGAAGCCGGCCTTTATTTTAAAATTCCTTTTCTTGATCAGGTTACAACTTATTCCAAACTGGTGCTTTCTCTGGACGGCGATGAGCAGAGAATCCCGACTAAGGAAAATCAGTTTATTATAGTAGATACAACTTCGCGCTGGCGCATTTCGGATCCTGCAAAGTTCTATCAGAGCTTTACAAACATCGACAATGCCTATAACCGCCTTTCAGACATCATCGATTCTTCTACCCGCACAGTAATCACACAGAACAGACTTTCTGAAATCGTGCGCTCATCAAACGGAATCAATGAAGCAAAACAGAAGGAAGTTCAGGCTGATGACGAAGAATCAAAGGAAATTGAAGCACTGGTAAATACAAATGTAGAAAACGAGCTGATTGCAAAGGGCCGCAGCGTTTTGTGTAAGGAAATGCTTGCCGAAGCAAACAAGCTGGTTCCTGAATACGGAATTGAGCTGATTGATATTCTTCCCCGCCAGATTAAATATTCTGACGAGCTTACAGAATCAGTTTTCAACCGAATGATTAAGGACAGAAATCAGGTTGCCCAGGCCTATCGTTCCCGCGGTGAAGGTAAAAAAGCTGAATGGCTGGGTAAGCTTGAAAGCGACAAACGCTCAATTTCTTCTGAAGCCTACAAAAAATCAGAGGAAATCAAGGGTAATGCAGATGCCCAGGCTGCCGCAATCTATGCTTCTGCCTACAACAAGGATCCTGAATTCTACAACTTCTGGAAGAGCATGGAATCTTATAAAACAAACCTGAAAAATTACAGCGCAACATACAGCACAAACATGGATTACTTTAAGTATCTTTACAATGCGGAAGGACGGAGATAGCAGTTAGCAGTTAGCAAATAGCAGGCAAGGAAGAATTATGCAGCTGATTGAAATTAACGGAAAGACAATTAAACTTTGCTCGGGGATGACTGAAGAAAGCTTTGCAAAAACAAAATATTCCCAGCTTTTAGGGGAAAAAGGACTTTTTGCAAGTGCAGACTTTTCTGACGGGGAAAATCCTGTGGAGTTTACATTTTCTGACTGGTCTTTTGATACAATCAGGGCGGAAGAATGGGGGGAAGACACAGAAAAAAGTAAGGAAAAGCTTGTAATTTACGAGGGCTCCCTTCCTTCCACTTCTGAAAATTTAATTTCCCTTACAGACCAGCTTGAAAAAGCAGATGACAAGCTTTCTTCTATAAAAAAGGCCGGGCTTTTGCTTAAAGCCATGACGCAGGCACTTTCAAAGGGCTTTCATCTTCCTGAATGCGGCGGCGGAATTCTTTCTTCCTTTGAGGGAGGAAAAGCTGAAATTCTTTTTCTGCCGGAAGAGCTTTTTACAAGCTTTGTTTCCTATCTGGACGACGGCACTTACAATAAATTTTACGGCTTTTATGTAAACCCGCTGCTGGAAGGGGACGCTGCCCTTGCCTTTACCATGGCATCAATCAGCTATAAGGCTTTTACAAATCAGTTTCCTTTTGAAAATCCAGACAGACAGGAACATCTTTCTGATATTCTTGATAAAAAATATCTTCCTGTTGAATATACCCTTAACGGCTTTGATCCTAAGGCCGCCTTTGCAATTAACACAGCCCTTACAATGTCAAAGGACAATCAGACTTCTGTAAATCATCAGCTTCTTGAAAAACTGGCAGCCGGCTGTACCGAAGCTTCAAATCAAAATGAGAAAAACAGACTTTCAGCCCTGGATTTTGAAGCGCGTAAATCTGAGTTTTTAAGGGCTCAGAATGCAAAAATCGAAACAAAACGTAAGCTTCATAAAAACTCTGCAAAAATTATTACGGGTCTTGTCAGCTTTGCAATCCTTATGCTTTTTGTTTTCAGCACAATAAAGACAAACGGCAATCAGCCTACCACAAAGGGACTTACCCCGGCTCAGGTTACGGAATGCTTTTTCCAGTCAATCAATGACAAGGACGTTCAGCTTATGATGGAAGTCTGCAAGGGAAATAAATTCAAGCCATTCATGACGACAATCACAAACATGCATGTTGCAAATGCCGCATCCCAGGCCTACACCTTCAGCAGTGTAAATGTTGCTCCTCACAAATGGTTTTTCTTTGCCCAGGACAATGTAAAAGAACAGAAAACCAGTCTTTTTGGCATTTCAAATCTGGAAATTGAGGGAAAGCCTTCACTTCTGGATGCAAGGGCTAATATAAAAAAAGAAAAGCCTCTTACAGTCAGCGGGGACGAAGCCGCAAAAGCAGACGGCTTTATTACACAAAGTCTTTCTTATTATGCAGTTCAGACTGACCCGGAAAGCGGTAACATAGAAGCTGAATTCACAACAGGATATGTGACTCTTTCATGGCTTAAAAACCGCTGGATTCTTACAGACATCGACGTTAAGCCGGAACCCCTTCCCTTTGACACAAATGAATTCAAATCTGAATACTGGACAACCCTCAAAGCATGTAATGACGATGTTGTAACTGCCTGCCAGCAGCTGCGCTTCCGCTACCCGTGGATTCCTTCCAGAACGGTTATGGAAAATGAGGAAAAAGAGCTGAAAGAATTATTCTAGACTATCTATAATTCCATGTTATAATATTAAATAATGAAGGACATTAAAAAAACAGCCGTAAAAATGCCCTTAGGAAGAAGTATCGCTCTTGGCTGCATAATTTTTATCATTACTCTCTGTCTTGTTCTTGGTGTCAGCACACATATAAGCTATAAATATTCTCTTTATCAGCGCTACGAATCCTATATCATTGATATTTTAAATTACGTTGACAGTCACATTGATGATGATGATTTATTGAACTGCATTTTAACTACGGAACGAAGTCCTAAATATGATGCGCTGGAAAAATTCATGGACGGGATTAAGGAAGATTTCAGCATTCATTATCTTTATATTGTAAAGCCGCTGAACAAAAACCCGACTGAAAATGTAATGAGTGTTGTTTCCGCAGAAAATTTCCATGACCGCTATGAAGATACTGAAGGAAACCTCTATCTTGGCTGGATTAGTGAGGATGAATTTGAGCCGGCAGCCGTAGAAAAATTCTTTGAAATTATGGAAAAAAGGGAGCCGGTATTCTTTGAAGAAAAAACTGAGTGGGGCTTTGACTATACGGGAGCCATGGCTCTTTATGATTCCCGAAACAATTCTTATGCCCTTCTTGCTGTCGACATTGATATTACTGTCCTAAAAAAACAGCTTAAAAACCAGGCTTTCTCAACAGCTGCAGTAATTATTATCCTTGGCTTGATTTTTATGGTGATTTTCCTTTTGTGGTCACGAATAAATGTCATCAGGCCTATTACCCAGCTTGCTAAAAGCGCGGGAGCCTTTGTTCAGAAAAGTCACGGACAGAGAAATCTCAATCAGCTGCAGTTTGACACTCCGGACATCAGGCAGAAAAATGAAGTTTCTGACCTTTGTTCCGCAATTGAACAGATGACCCATGACATGCAGGATTATGTTGTAGACCTTGTTTCGGCCGAGCTTGATTCAGAACTTTTGAAAAAACAGGCGACTCAGATGTATGAGCTTGCAAATAAAGATTCCCTGACTGGAGTCAGAAATAAAACCGCCTACGACAAGGAAATCCTCAAACTTCAGTTTATGCTTGAAACTTCCCGTCTTGAACCATTTGGTCTTGCAATGATTGATTTGAACTTCCTGAAAAAAATAAATGATACTTACGGTCATGAAAAAGGAAATGCAGCAATCCAGAGATTAAGCGCCCTTATCTGCGAAATTTTTGACCACTCCCCTGTTTTCAGAATTGGTGGAGATGAATTTGTAGTAATCCTTAAAGGTCATGATTACGAACATATCGAAGAACTGACGGAAGCCTTTAACCAGAACCTGAAAGTCCTGGCCGCAGATGATTCGCTTGAGGCTTGGGAAAAAATTTCAGCTGCCTTAGGTTATGCCCTCTTCGACAAGGAAGAGGACACAAGCATAGACAGCGTCTTCAAACGAGCCGATCAGAAAATGTACGAGTGCAAAAAAGCCATGAAAGCAGTAAGGGAAGCTTAACTTATTAATACGGCCCCTTTGTTGCAATACGGAAATTTATACGAAGGAGGAGTCAAAAAGGCTAAAAAAAAGTGAAAATAATTGATTTTTATGTAGTTACAAAAATCTTTATTTATATGTTTTAATTAGGATGTACGGAGGCTAGTATGACTGTAGTTGTAAACAATGCAAGTAATTCTCTCGTTCGAGCCTTAAAAGAAATGGTAAAACTTGACGGTGCATTTATTTCTGTAGAAAAAGATGATTCTTACCCAAAGAAGCTTGTAAAATCTGTTTTAAAAGCTGATAAAGAAATTCAAAAAAAGAAATCAAAAGGAAAACTCAAAGTTTATAACTCTGTAGATGATATGTTTGCGGAGTTGTAAATATATGGAAGAAAAAACAAAATACCAGATTGCCACATACGACCAGATTTAGTTCTGATTTACAAAATAACTGATGATAAAATCTTAGAATTATACGTTTATAGAATTGGCAGCCATAGTAAATTGTATAAAAAATAAACTATTCCAGCACATCAAAGGTAATTTCATTCCAGTTTACGCTAAGAACTTTGAGTTTATATATTTCTTCATTGTGCAAAAAGCGCTTTACCTGAATAACATCACCTTCGCGAACAAAATATTCAAAAATTACAGGGACTCCTGCATCAAGACTTTTTTTGACAGTAACTTTCAGGCACCAGATACCATTTTCAACTTTACCAATTGAAGAAACAGTAGAACTTGTCATCATAAAAGACCTGTCGAGCGGCAGAAAATCATCAGTTTGTGAGAAGCCAAAAATATCGCCAGTTTTTAGGGAAAGTCTTTCGGCAAAAAGAGAGCCTGCACAAGCAAAAATTAAAAATAAGGTGAAAATTGCAATTTTAAGAAGTTTTTTGTTCATAAGAGTATTATATGATGTGATACGGGAAAAAGCACTGGATTTTAATTATCAGCGTGAACAATTAATAAAAATTCTTCAGGAGTGACGGCAGGAATTGCAGAATTTTTAAAATCTTTGCAATTTCTGGTAACGATATAATCAAGTCCAGCTGAAACAGATGCTTCATGCTGCATAGCATCTTCCAAATCCAAAAAGGCACCATTGTTTACAGCTGATATAATATCATGCTTATTTAATCCCGCAACGTCAAATACATAAAGAAGTTTATTAAAAGTATTTCGACATTCTTCTATAGAAAACTCTTCAACTTCATGGAGGATATAAAACATATTTGAGAAAGAATGAACTGCTATAAAACCATCAACAAGAGTCTGGCAACATTGTAAAACTCTTTTAGCCTGTTTTAGATATGGTTCTCGAAGTAAAATCACATCAAGAAGAATATTTGTATCAATTAAGGCTTTCATACTTTCTCCACATGGCATTTGCGATTTCTTTGCGTCCGTCCAGACTTATTTCATGTTTTGCAGGGCGAGCCATTGAAAAAAGGTCATTCAAGGCCTGTTTTGCTAATTCCCGTTCTTCAGGCGTTTTTGAATTTTGCAAGGAGCGTTTTTTTTTAGGCAAATTTTCAATAAAAGCAATAACTCTTAGAGTCTGCTCATCATCTAAAGTATCTATATAATTAATAGCTCTCTGTCTGAGCTGCATAGCTGCCATATTGCGCCTCCTTATAAAAGTATAATCTAAGTATAACACAATAAAGTAGATTTGTATTAAATCTTTGAGATTTTTTGTGATATTTCTTTATAAGCAGCTTCAAGTTCTGATTTAACGATTGAATTAATTGAATTTTGTATTGAGTCATCATTTGTGGCTGTTCCAGCTACATAAAACAATGCTGATGGCATGACTTCAAAAATTGAAATTAGTTTTTCAAGCAATTTATAAGTTACAAATTTTCCGCCTGTTTCAATTACACTTAAATGGTTAGGTGAAACATCAAGTTTTTCTGCCAATTGTTCCTGAGATAAACCTGCCTTTTTTCTATAATATTTTACATTCTCACCAAAAATCTTTCTGATATCCATTTCAGCCATAATGCTAATAGTATGAAATGATTTTTTTTGATTAAACATAAATTAAAAGATATAAAAATGAGCTTAATTCATTCTAAAAGAATTGTTTTATCAATCTTTTAGATGTAAAATTATTACATATTCAATCATTCAGATTTAAAGGAGTAAATTATGATTATCGGAATTATTATTTTCTTCGCCTTTATCTGGATTATTGTAAAGGCTTTTTCAAAAAACAAAACAACTACCTATGACACACACGGAAATGTGACAGGTTATCAAGAGACGAAAACCGCAGGCAATACAGCAGCAGGTTGCGTAGTCTGGTTTTTTATTATCCTTATTGCAATTGTTGTTATTGGTCTCATTGCAATATGTCAGTAATTTATGGATATTGAAATACTTGGATTTGGTGCTATCGACAAACCCAAGCCGAGCGTTGCGGGGCGGCGTTTGAGCCCCGCTAGAAGGGGTGGGCGAAGACCACAGGGCTGAGCCCAGGGGAAGGCTTTCCCCTCCCCTTTATCTTTATTACTGAGCATTCATTATCCTTGACACTTTTTGCGATTTTGTCATATTATAGGGGTACGAGGTAATAAATGGAATACAATATTGAAAAACAGCATCAGAAGGGTAAACTTCATGCTATTGAACGCATCAATGCGCTTTGTGATAAAGATACTTTTGTTGAGATTTATTCCGGCGTGCGCCACAACTGTACTAGCTTTGGAATGGAAAAAAAGGACATTCCTTATGATGGCGTAATTACAGGTTTTGGAAAAATTAACGGACGTAAGGTTGCCGTTTATGCTCAGGATTTTACTGTTCAGGGTGGTTCACTTGGTCTTATGCACGGTGAAAAAATCGCTGAACTTATCGACAAGGCTATTCAGAGCCGCTGCCCTGTAATCGGAATTAACGATTCGGGTGGAGCCCGCATTCAGGAAGGTGTTGACGCCCTCTGCGGTTATGGTGACCTGTTCTATCAGAACGTACGTGCTTCAGGCTCTGTTCCTCAGATTTCTATTATTGCAGGTCCTTGTGCAGGAGGGGCTGTTTACTCTCCTGGAATTACTGACTTTATTTTTGCTGTTGATAAGATTTCTCAGCTTTTTATTACTGGTCCTAAGGTTGTTAAGTCGGTAATGTTCCTTGATATTTCTGCTGAGGATTTGGGCGGTGCTTCCATTCACTCTCAGAAGTCTGGTGTTGCTCACTTCCGCTGTGAATCTGAACAGAACTGCTACGAGCAGGTTCGCAAGCTTCTGGACTACATTCCTCACTACTATGGTGATGAAATTGTTCAGGCTGCAAAAATCAAATTTGATGAAAAGAAAAAAGCTAAACGCATTCAGGAGATTTTGCCAGAAAATCCACGTCAGGGCTACGATATCCGCCAGGTTATTGACTGCGTAACTGATGATGATTCTTTCTTTGAAACTTCTGCTGAATTTGCAAAGAACTGTGTAACTGGTTTTGCAAAGGTTGACGGCCGCTCAGTTGGTATTGTTGCAAACAATCCTTCAGGAATGGGTGGTGTTCTTGACTGCGACGCTTCTGACAAGATTGCCCGCCACGTACGCTACTGCGACGCTTACAATATTCCTCTTTTGACTTTTGTTGATGTTCCAGGCTTTATTCCAGGCCCTCAGGAAGAGCAGAAGGGTATTATCCGCCACGGTGCAAAGGTAATTTACGCTTACTCTGAATCTACTGTACCAAAGGTAACTGTTATTACACGCAAGGCTTACGGTGGAGCTTACATCGCAATGTGTTCTAAACACCTTGGTGCTGACTTTGTTTACGCTTGGCCTGCATCAGAAATCGCCGTTATGGGTGCTGAAGGTGCTATCGGAATTCTTTATGCAAAGGAGCTTGCTGATCCTAACAAGGCACAGGAAGTTGCCCAGAAGTCAGAAGAATATAAAAACGAGATTATGACTCCAAAAATCGCTGCAAAACGCGGCTACATTTCTGAAGTAATCAATCCGGAAGATACACGTAAATATATCGTAAAGAGTTTTGATTTCTTGCTCGACAAAGCTAACATGGATAAACCGCTGAAAAAGCACGGAAATATTCCTCTTTAATCTATACACCGTGTTGAAAAACATGGCTCCCATTGCGCAAATTCAAGGATAATTTGAAGCACTGGGAGTTTTGCTGATGCTTTCGTTGCTCGCGCAAAACTTTAATACAAAGTTGATTTGAAAAATGCGCGAGCGGAGAGAAGACGCAAAGTCATTCTAAGGTTTGAGCGAGCCTGCGCTCCAAGCGGAGCCGCCCTTAGCCCTGACTTTGCGGATTCGCGCAGCGGAAGCATTTTTCATTTTAAATGGCATTATTTTTTATGAGCAATACAACGAAAGGCATAATCTTCCTTATTCTCTCGGCTTTTTCTTTTGCGGCTATGGCGCTTTTTGTGCGTCTTGCAGGGGAAATCAATTTTATTGAAAAGGCTTTTTTCCGCAATTTTGTTTCCCTGCTGATTGCACTTGTATTTTTGATTAAGGAAGGACGGGAAAAGGGCTGGGATTCTGTTGCAATTCCAGAGGGAGCCCTTCTTTTTCTTTTTATCCGCGCTACGGCTGGTTCAATCGGGATTTTCGGAAACTTTTATGCAATTGACCGCCTTGTTCTTTCTGATGCGGCAATCTTAAACAAAATGTCGCCTTTTTTTGCCATTCTTTTCAGCATTTTTTTGATGAAAGAAAAGGTTAGACTTGTGCCGCTTCTTGCAATTACAGGTGCTTTTCTGGGTGCAATGCTTGTGGTAAAACCAAGCTTTGATTTTTCTGCAACCCTGCCTACCCTTGCAGGCTTTATTGGCGGAGTGGGTGCCGGCCTTGCCTATGCCTGTGTGCGAAAGCTTTCCAGCCTCAAATGCAACGGCAAGGTTATTGTTCTCTTTTTCTCAGTATATTCCTGTCTGCTTTCCCTGCCCCACATGATTATACACTGGGAGCCTCTCAATACTTACCAGCTTATAGTTTTAATTCTTGCCGGAATCTGGGCTGCCTGCGGTCAGTTTGCAATCACCGCTGCCTACTTCCACGCCCCTGCCCGGGAAATCAGCATTTACGATTACTCCCAGATTATTTTTTCAGCCAGTTTCGGCTTCTTTGTATTCGGAATGATTCCCGACTGGATGAGTATTACAGGATATGTGGTGATTATAGGGATGGCGGTGCTGAATTTCTGGTGGAATCGGTTGCCGTCGTAATCCTGTCACCAGCGATAATATTTCTGACGGCAACATCAGCATACTGCAAATCAGTATGCTGACATTTAAATCCATCCGATAAAAGCAGCTTGAACTGTAAAGCAACGTGAGAGTTCATCGTTATTCGCGGAAGGATTTTTCAAAAGGAAATCGGCTGTTTCGCGGCGGTTGGAGCCTAGAAGCTCGTTACAGCAGGTGCAGTCGGTACAAACAGCGATATTTTCCTCGCCTACTCCAGCCCGGGCCAAAACATTAAGATTTGCTTTTTCAAGGCTGAGGCGGAAAAGCTTTCCGCTGCCGTTATTCCAGGTCACAGGAAGGCCGCGACCGCCGGCATAAGAGCTACCACCTTCTTCAAGAGGAGTCACACAGTCTGAGCCAAAATTATCTGAAAAATACTTTGCCCGCTCTTCATTTACTATATAGCAGCAGTCCCGGATGTGTGGACCAATCACAATGCTAAAATCCCGGGCCCTTGCGCCGTAATTCCCTTCTGCAAGCTTTACAGCCTGGCCCGCAATTCCGGTTCCCTTCCAGCCAGAATGAACCAGGCCAAAGACGCCGGAAACGCTGTCGTATAAATAAAGGGGCATACAGTCAGCAACGGTGACTACAGGCATTAAGGAAGGATTTTTTGTAATCATGCCGTCTCCCTGAAGCCGGTAAGTTTCATTTCCATCCCGCAAGTCAAATACACTTTTAGAATGGATAAGTTCCAGAGAGACCGGGGTAAGAGGATTCTGCATACGGGCAGGAGTTCCCTTGCCGCCTGCAGACTGTCCCGCAATTTCAGAGAGGATTTTCTCGCGTCCCGGGTTAGTTTCTGCCCAGCGGAAGCGCATTGAGCCGGCAGCCTTAACCGTCATTCCGCAGACAGGCGCGCCGGAAGGAGCCCTTGAAGCAGTAAGCGGCATATTATTCTTATAAAAGGGGAAAGTCACATATTTTTGCTCTGTATCAGTTAAAGAAAGAGTAAAACGAGTCATAAAACTAGATTCTTAAATCAATCGGTTCAAATTCAGAAAGATAATAAATTGCCTTAGAAAGTCCCTTTACAATCTTTTCAAGCTCATCCCGCCAGACCTGATTTCCGCGGCCTTTTATCATTGTAAAGTTTGTCAGAAGCTCAGTTGAACGTTTAGGCTCCTGAGTAAAGAGTTTTGAAATGAATTTACAGAGGGCTGTTGAACTTGACTTGAAATCACGGATAATTGCGGCAATTTCTGAATCAATTTTACTCATTGTTGTTGAAATCTGATTCTGCAGCTGCACAGTTCCTGACGGATATTTTGACCATTCAGCAAATTTTACGCCCAGATCTCCGTTAGGTCCCAGCCTCTGGATTAATTCCACCATATTCTGATTTGAAGTTTTAAAGGTATTAAAGGCATCGGTAAAGGAAGCCCGCTTTTCATTTCCGTTAAAAATACCTTCAATCATAATATCATTGAGATAAACAAGATAATTCGGATAAAGCTTTGCAGAAAACCAGGAAAGAAAGCCGCCGCAAAGCTCATAGGTAAAGGTTACCTGCGACCAGAGCGATGTCCAGGGGTGATATTCCACTTCCGGGAAGTAAGAAAGATTAAAATCTGCATGAAGAGCCGACGCAATGGAATTCTTCTTTCTCTCTTTTACCCACTCAATCCAGCGGACTTCAATAATAGAGCGCCACTGGGCACGGAATTTTGGAAACCAGCCTTCAACGCCGGAAATACTGCCCGGCTGCCAGTCAAAATTTTCATTAATAATTCTTCCGATTTTATTCACAGGAACAGAGCTTATGAACATCTGAACCGCAGAAAGATTAGATGTTGCATTGGCAAGAAATTCTTTTACAGAACGTTCCAGTTCCATGCTCTTGGGATTTTCTGAAAATTCCTGCTTATGAGAAAACAAAAAAAGAGCTTCAAGAACTTCGGCTTCAAGCGACTTAAGATTTGTAAAAAGCGGGGCAAAAATATCATAATCAGCGACAGCATTTTTATAAGGACAGGTATAATTATCCCCTACCACGCTGGTAAACTGAGCCATAAAATGAAGGAAAGGCAGTACAGAAAATTTCTTAAGCCAGTTCAAGGCTACAATTGAATCATAAAGATTAGCCTTCTGTGTGGCATCAATGTTATTCAGGACATCATCAAGAGATTTAAAGACTTCTGCCTTATGTTCTTTATCCGGCTCTTCATCAAAAGAAAAAGCAAAAGGATCTGCTTCTGAATTGATTTTTTCCGAAATTGCCGGCGCAACAAAAGAGCTCAAAAAAACATAGAACTCACCGGCCCTGTCGTCAACAGGAACAAAATAAGGCTTAAAAAAATCTGCGGCATCTTTAAGAGATTTCAGCTGCCGAAAAAAAAGGGAATCCAGCACCTTCTGCCTGTGGTCAACAAGTCCCGGATGAATGCGGTTGATTTTTCTTGCAAGGTCAGCCAGAGCATCGTCATTAAAAAGACGTTCTGCGCTTTTTCCCTGAATCATCGAACGAATCCAGAGAATAAATTTATGAAAAAAAGGAAGTGACTGATATTTCAGATGGAGAGAAAGATTTTTTTCCGGGATTTCGTCATCAACTTCGACAAGATTTATAGTATTTCTACCCGACGCGTTAAGTCTCTGGAGCATTTCTGCCCTATCCTGAGCACTCAACCCAGCTACGAGATTATCGAATGCATTACGATTCTTGTCAGGTATCATAGGCTTAATAAAAAGAAAAGCTAGCCACTACGGGAGTCGAACCCGTAGTAGCTTGTGTAATTCTAAGTATTTTCAGTATTTATCTCGACCAGAGGAAAATACGTAGAGGAAAGCTACACCCTTACATTCCCCCAAACAACAGAATACTGTTAAATTGAGGGTATTATACCAAGTAGAGGTTGTATTGTCAAGATTTAACAAAAATCTAATTTAATTGTGAATAATACAAAGAATTATAACAATTTTATCTTTAATCGTTCCCATAGTGAAAAATTTTCACCTTATACCCTTATGGGGTATGTTTATTTTATAAAAAAAACAAATTTTTTTTTTAACTACCCTGCTGACTTTAGTTTTCTTCAGAGTTATCATTAATCATAAGGTTGAATAAAACCTTAAATAAATTTCTAAGTCGGCATTGCATAACGCAAAAGACCGCAAGGAAAAAAACTATGATTCTTACTTATGAAACAACTTCTATAAGGGACTTTGAAGCTTGGGCTGGCGCAAAAGACAACCTGAACACCGTTCTTGAAAATGGCAAAATGGACGAACTTGATTCATTGGTAAATGAATTGTTCGGCGAAGAACCAACAGCAGAAACTAAACTGAATGACTTTCTTTGGTTTGATTTACCAGAGTTTTATCCAGAACTTCTGGAAGCATAAAGATTATTCAAAACAACAATGGATTTGAAAGCGTGGCAATTATGCCCCGTAAAATTTATTCTAAGTCGGGACCTGATTTCAGGAACACCGCAAGAGGACAAAATGACATTACCTAATGGTTATGAGATGACAACTACCTTTTGGATGGATTTTTCCATTGCAGATGCTTTCGGGGCAAATGCCGTAAAAGACACTTTTAATCGTGCTTTCAATGAATGGAAATCAAACTATGTTTATTTGACAGAATTGGTTATTACATTGAATTTGAAAATCTGGCAACATTACCAAAAGAATGGAAGTTGCGAACTATCAAGACTTTATAATGAACTTTGGGAGAAAACAGATTCTTATGCTTGCGACAATCTAAAAGGTAAAGAGTTAGATTTCTTCTATAAAATAACAGATTAAAACAATAAATTGGGAACTATAAAAAGTTCCCTTTTTATGCTACAAAATAAATAAAAGGTTGAGGAATAAATGCCAGCTATTAAAATGACTATCAATTTACCTGATTCAATCAGGCAACAGTTAAAACTTGCACCTTGGGGAAACCGTCAGGCAACAAGTGCAATTTGTAAAGCCATAGACCGCTATAACTTGATTATGTCAAAAGAAATCAAAGCGATTCAAGAAGTTTTTTCTTTGCAAGAATTAAATCTGATTTTTGAACTATGCAAAAAAATAAATTTTATTCCTGCTGATAAATGCAAGGATGCTATTCTTTTGGAAGCTGCTAACAGCCCAGACGATTTATTTTTTAATGCCAGAATTGACAGAAACCAGTTAATAGAAAAATTAAAGAATCTGTCTTTAATTCAAAATGTTGCATTAGTGGAATTCATAGAATCAGCAAATGAAAAATAAAAAATTTTCAGGTCAGTATAAAAGCATACTGACTTTTTTTTAATTTAGTGCTTTCAATTTTTATAATAGTTTTGTTTTTAGAAAAGATGTATTGATAGTAAATCAATCAAAAGGTAGTATTTAAGAATAGGACGTTGTCCTATAAGAAATCTTAATTAAAGGGGGTAAACATGAAAGACGGTATAAAAAAAGCCCTGTTAAAAGTTTTAGCGGAACTTTACAGGGCTATTACCGAAATCCTAATTGGTTTAGTAATCTACTTAATTTGTAGAAAGCTATAACCAAACGGGAGTGGTGAGGTATGTTTTAACGACTGCCTCACCTTCTTTCAAAGTTTACCCCCAAAGGGGGCTTTATGTCAAATAAAATAAAAGCATTTTTGAAAATTACATTGGAATCGATAATCAGAGGAATCATTATGGGAATTATCATTACAATCATTTTAAAACACTGGGGCTAATCTTTTAATTCCCGAGCTTCCGTAAAGTAATAAAAAAACAAAGGTCAGTATAAAAGCAAACTAACCTTTGTTTTTTCAGTTATTTTGCAAATTCCAAATGAAAGCCGCCAGCCGTTTTTTTTTCCGTGCAGACAGTCAGAAATACTAGAACTTGAGACACCTACTGAAAAAGCTGCATTTTTAATACTGCCAAAAAGTTCTTTTGTTTCAATACATCTTACACAACGAGCAACAAAAGAATAATCACTTGAAACAGTATCTGGGTTTATTCTTGCCATTTTTAACGCCCCTTATTAATTGATTTCACAAATTAATAAGACAACCGTTTTACAAAATGTCCAATTTTTATGTCTACAATAGACCAGAATCTTAAAAGGAACACTATTTTTTGTTATAATTGCCTTATGAGCGTAAAATACTTTGACAGAATTATTGAATTAAAAGCAGCTTCAAGCAGAAAAAACAGAATAGCAGCAGAGAAATTAAAAATTGCCGAAGATTGTTTTAATAATCAAAAAGGTATTTGTCCTGGTTGTGGAAAACCTATCATTTTTGACTATGCTTTTTTCCGTTGGCGTTGGTTCAATAAGAAAAAGTATGTAATTCTTATTTGTGAAGACTGTGGAATTAAAACTGATAACAGAATCCAGACTCAGTATTTTATTAGTAAATCGTGGGAAAGAAGTTATAAATTTAAAGGTTCTGAATTTGCGTATAAAGAAAAGATTTCTGAAAAGGCTAAAAAATTTATTGATAAATCCTTAAACATTTTTACTAATAAACAAAACAATAAATGTTGGTATTGCCAAAAAGAAATACCGTTTGAAAATACCTATTTTATAAAACCGTATGGAACAAATGAAAATCGCTTTGTTTGTCAGAAATGCAATAAAACTTTTCACGAATGGAAGTTTAGCAAAGATTACAGTTTGCTTTTATTGTATAGACAAAAAGAACATAAAAATGAAATTGAACAATTTGTTTGGGAAGGTTATCAACCATTAGTTTTTAGAATGGTTTTCAGTATGACAACAAAACTTGAAAAGTTTAATTTAAAATTTGATAAAGAATACAAAAATGATTTTCTAACAGATTTAAGGTATCAGTATTTACCGCAAGCCCTGCAGTTTTCGGTAAATCATTTAAAACAACATAACCCGAAAACTTTTTGTTTATACAGAAACCTAAACGCCTATTACAGACACGGATTTGAAAAATTTCTAAAAGACAAAATAAAAACTGTTGTTGCCCCACTTACCAAAAAGGAGATGCAGTTTAATAAAAAAAATCCAGATAGAAAAATAAAAGCAAAATCTATAATTGGATTAAAAAAAAATTTCGGTGATAAAGAAATTGAACTAAAAGACACAAGAAATAAATCCCCAGAACAGCTTGCAATAGAAAACGACTTAAAAGAACACTGGGAAAAGTCATTAGACAGAATGTCAAAAATCTTTACAAAAAATAGTCAAAAAGTTGCTTTTGATTTTATCCGAAGGAATTTTGATTTATCAACACGGGAAATAGAAAGAAAGCTACAAGAAATGGGAATAAAAAGGAGTAAATCGACCATCGCAAATTTGAAAAAAGAAATAAAGAAAAGGGAAAGAAAATTTATTGAAGATTATAACAGTTGATAATTTATCAGAATAAAATTTAATAAGGTTATAAACATTAAGGCGTGAAGCGAAAGTTTCACGCCTTTTTTATTTCAATTTTTGGACATTTTGAAAAACGGTTGTCTTATTAGCTATTAGAAAAACATTAAGGAGTCATAAGTATGAAGAAAAACACTTTTAGCCAGTCATTTACCGTTGAATACAAAGAATTCAATTTTTTTGAAAAAGCTATCAAATCTGGATTTATAAAAATTGAATACCCTAATGGAAAAGAAAATTTTGAAGAAAAAATAAAAGCATTTTTAATTTATGTTCACGGAAATGGTTTTAATACTTCAGAAATAATTAGATTTGAACTTTTTACAGAAGAATTAAAAGGAAACTGTATCCATTATTTTTTAGAAGATTCTTCAATAAAAGATTTCTTGCTTTCTTGTGAACTTCCTTATGATTTGAGTTTTTTGGAAAAAATACCAGATAATTTTGAATTCTGTATTCACACTACTACTGATAAAGAAGCCTTTGTTTATCGAAAAGAGGGAAAGACATTTGTAGCAAGTTCTGTTGAAAATGATTTAGGGGGAAAGTTATCTATAGGTATCATAAATTTCAGTTCACCAATCAAAGAAGATAAGGAAAAAGTATTAAAACGTGATTTCATAAAATTAGGACTTGTATTCCTTCAATACATTGACGCCTTCCCAGACTGTGTCCGTGACGGTTTGCCAAAACACTTTATCATTAAAAACAGTTTCAAGAATAAAAAGCAAACTATAAGACTTTCTAACAAAGTAAGAATTATTGATTCAACTACACGAAAGCCACATTTTAGGCGTGGTTATTTTCGTTATTTAGGAAGCGATTACTTTGTAAATAAAAAAGGTCAGACAGTTTTTATTGAAGCAACTTTTGTAAATGGTAAAAACGCTAAAACAGTTTCCTAAAAAAATTGGACAACCTAAAAAACGGTTGTCTTATTACTAAGTGTAAAACAAAAAAAAGATTTCGTATGAAATCTTAATCTTATAAAATCCGTGTAAAAAATGCACGGTAGGACAACATTATGCGTTTTTTCGCAGTAAGTAATCTTTTTGAAGGTGTAGAAATAGTTTATGGAAAAACACCAACTGAAGCTTGTCAGAAATGGACTGACAAAATGGCAGAAAATACTTTTTTAAAAGACGGAATTCCATTAATTCCATTGTATAAGCCAGGAAACTATTTTAGCGAATCCTTAAAAAAAGCGTGTCAAAAACAGTTTGTGGCAACTAAAGATAAAACCTTTAAGAAAAAATTAAAAGGTATGCTTACTGGGGCAAGCGTTTCTTGCGTAACGCCATTACTTGAAGGTTTAGGAAAATACGGTGGCTGTGGTCTATTATCTTGTGCCGTGTCTGCAACAGAAGAAGGTGCGAAAGCCTTTTTAATAGGTGAAGTAAAACAAGCGCAAAAAACTGTTAAAGAAATCTGTAAAGGTAATTTCTAAAAAATCTGTGGGGATTTATTCCCCACTATAACACACTTTATTAATAAAAATTAAAACTAAGGACAAGTTTATTTATGGTAAATGAAACTTATTTAATTTCTAATCGTGAAATCACAAACGGAACTGGAAACAAAAGAATCGGAATGTATTTAGGGGAACAAAACAACCCAGCTTGTAAAGAAAACAAAAACATTCTGATTACTTCTGCAGCTTCAAACAATTTTCGAGATACAATTTTAATAACTACAAAAGAACTTTATAAACGCAATGTTTATAAAAACGGTCAGTTAATACATAAAGTAGGCGATAACAAGCAAAAAAAGATTTTGAAAATCATTCCTTTTATGTCTATTAGAAATGCGTGGGAAATGGCCTTTGATTATCCTACTGTATCTTATGGTCTGAACTGTTTCCGACGGGAAGTTGTTATAGTTGATTCTGATAATGAATACAATTCATTAAAGGAATTTGAATCAACTATAAAAGATTTCTGTAAGAAAACAAATCTTCCAATGGTGTCTTACTTGCTACGAAATCCAAAAACAAAACACGGTCAATTTGGCTGGTTTTTGGATAAACCTTTTGAAAATGCAGATTTTATTTATAATTTACGCAATTTCAATTTAACTATAAAAAGGATTTCTAATGTCTGGTCAATAATTACTGGGTTAGATGGTGATTTATGTTTTAACGGCCCTGCTTGTAAGAATCCATTTTATCAAGATTTTGAAAGTATTATCTATAATGAATTACCAATAGAAAGAAATGATTTTATTCAGAAATTAAAGCTTATAAATAGTAATTATACTTTTCTTTCTTCTTTTTATTCTGATAACACACCTGTCACTAATGCAGAAAATAAACCTGTAAAACTGACAAAACAAAGAACAAAGAAACAAATTGAAAGAAAAATGTTTGACAGTGAAAACGGACGAAATTGTTATCTTATGGAACATTTAAGAACATTTGTCTTTCAGTTTATGAATAAAAACAATGGTATTTGCCCAGACTACACCACCACTTTTGAAGCTGCAAAGAAAATTGCAAAAGAAGCAGCCGAACATTTTGGAAAAACAACAGAAGAATTCGGAAACATAAAGAACACCGTCAAATCTGTTAGAACTTGGTGTATAGAAAACTATGATTCAAACTTTGCAAAAAAAGGAACTGACACAAGCAACGCCAGACAGAAATCTATTCTTGTCAAAAAATGCAATAAACTGATTAACGCAATAGACGCTTTGAACGGAAAGATTGAAGTTACAAAAAGAAGTTTATACCGTTATAAAGCAATGTCTGAATCTGACTGGAAAGACTTATTGAAAGCAAGAAATGATTTCTTGTCTTATTTCAGGTCTATTAAAGAAAACTGTCAGATTATGGAATTATCTTTTGACGGTTATTTGTTATTAGAAGAAAGACTGAATAACATCAATTTAAGCGTAATAGATAGTAATTATACTTTTCCTTCTTTCTTTTTATTCTGATAACACACTTGTCACTGATAAAAAGAAGAAAGAAATCCAGATACAACATTGAAATTGCATAAACTTACGGGGCATCTTTCTGGACTAAGCCCCGTAATGTCCTTTTCCTATGAATTCAATAATTCTGTTATAATTAAACGCATACCGTTGAATTTCAATTTTACCGTCTTTGTATTCTGCAAAATCTTTTTTAATCCAGCCATTAGCATAACAAAAACATAAATAGGGAATGTCATCTACCCTAAAAGATAATGTCTTTGGCATCTTCTTAAACTGCTGTCGAAATTCATTTGCAAAATAAATCCAACCGTATTGTTCATTATCTAATTTACTTTTTCCTGTAAAGACCATAATAATAAAATCTCCTTTTTTTTTGATTTTTACTATTTAGTTCGCCCGTAATTTCCTGACAGAAAAAGCCCTATTTTACATTTGAAGAAATTGCCTTTTTTGCAGAATTATTCAATCCCCGACGAAGAAATCTTTTTTAAGGATTCGGAAAATGCACCTATAGCATTAACGGTGTTTGATGATACAAATAGTGTAACTTTAACGAATCACGCAACAAAGGATTCGTTTGAATTTAAAGTTCCAAGTTGTGTTCACAAAGTAGAAATAGAACATAATACAAGCCACGAAGCACCGGCTGGTAGTAATAAAGCAAAAATCCACATTGATTTGGACGTGAAAGACGGCAGTAATGACTATTACATAAATGAAAAACACGGCAACGGCAATGTAGTAATTGTAACAAACAAATACGGCATGAAACTTAAAAATGTATTAGCCGAAGTAGAAGACGCATCTAATACAAAAGCATTTTTAATAGAACTTGGAACTGGTAACTTGTATTATGTTGAACAAATCTCGTCTGGAACTCGGAACCTTCGCAGAATTTACTGGGACACTACGGTCGGCGAAACTAATCACATTTATTCTTTTAAGGATGACTTAGGTGATGAAGGCGAAGTTTTCCGTATTTTTAGCTTTACAGAAAAACTTGAAGGTTATGAACTTTTGATGGGATTTGAAGGCTTAAGTAATGAACTTAAATCTACTGCTACAAGAATGGAATACCTGGAAAAAGGGCAAGAAACGCCATTAACATACACAGTTGGTCAAGGAATTAAATGTAATCCAGATTCATACTACACCAATGGCGTAAGTAACTTTCCAGGATTAGATACTTTCTGCCAGACTATTTTAATGCCTATTATGTCTAATAGCGATGATAGTTGTGTAGGATGCTTCTTCCTTGAAGGGACAAACTATGTATTCAAAATCAATCTGTCAAATGCAAGCGAAGCATGGGCACCACATACATTAAGTGCAGAAGACATAGAAGGTGGTCTTCAAGTTTTTACTGGTGGGATTAAAGAGGAACTTGGTGAGCTTTATGACGACACATGCACAAGCCAGCTTAATTTCGGGGCATTGTGCACTGCATTTATAGAAGCTAAGCCAGCTACAACTTCTGGAAATGTTAATTCAGACGACTAAAACCTGATGTTTTTAGGGGAAAAATCTGGCAGACCAAAGTTGTTCAAGCCTTTTGTTGCTTTCAAAGAAGCATTAAAAAAGTTATTGACGCTGTAAGGGTCTGCCGATTCGTTTTCATACTTTTTATGGTAATCTGCCGTAAATTTTATTCCCTGTTCCTTTGGTAATTCGCTAAGTTCTTTAAGCTTGTTTTTCTGACGGTCGTAAATGAATGGAATTCCGTATTCGCAGCAAGCATAGGCTAATTTGTTTCTTGCGTCGTAGCCACAAGTTTTTTCGATTATGTCTAAAAACCGGTCTACGTCCATAATGGTTTCTTCGTCAGCACCGTCTATCCAAATCCTTAAAACGTGTGTGTTAGGATTCGGAACAAAGATTACAAATACAAATGTATTCAACTGTTCGGCGGCTTCGCTTTCTATCTGTGCAAATGTCTTTACTGGTTGTTTTTCTTCTGCCATGTTTATTTAGTTCTGGAAGGTGGCTTTTAGGTTTACGCTTGATTTTTTGCCAGAATTTGTATTAACTAAATAGGTATGAATAAAATGACCGAAGAACTTTTTCAGGAAGTTTATAACGAAAGTTTACAAAAATTTACGGAAGTTGCAGTTACTACATTTACGAACCTATTAAAAGGTGCTTTACATAAAGGTATCAGTGCAAGCGAAGCTGGTCACGATTTTGGCAAAAAGTTTGCAAAGAAACCTTACGAAAATAGTTTGCAGCCGGTAAGCAATGTAATAGATAATGCAACTATTGAAACTTTTAGAAATGACAAGCCTGACATAAATACAAAACTTATAGAAACGGTTTATACGGACACCCTTTTGAACTTTAAGGACAATCCTAAAGCCGTAAAGGATTATTTTGAAGCATTTGTTGAAGAAATAAAAGCCGTTGGCGTTCCTTTTGCACCTTCCTCAAAACTAAATGTTGCTTAATTTTTCAGTTTGGTTTCAAGAACATCGGTAACAAGATTCAGATTTTCAGAACGTTCTACATTGTCTTCTTTAGAAAGAAAATTGGCAACATAAGGACACCATTCGTTCCAATACCAGTTGTCCAAGCGTTTTATAAAGTTTTCTTCTGCAAACTCTGCATCCGGAATCCACAGGTTGTTTTCAAGAATTGTTTTTATACCGTCCTTTAAGTGAAACATACGATAAACGCCTAATGTACTTTCGTAGTAGTTTTTTGCAGTTTCAAAGCTTTCATGGGCAGATTTTGTTTTTTCTTCTGGAATGTTGAATTGTGAAAGGGGCTCGTCAGAAAGCTTCATAAAGATTGCACAGTCATCATAACCGTTGTTATTTCTTTTTAAGCCACCAGTGCTAAAGCTTGGATTCTTTTTCAGTTCACAAAGAACAAAAAATTCTTTTTCTTGTTCCGGGGTAATCAAATCTGTCAGTTCCTTAAAAAGCTTTTCTTTATCTGGTATTTTCATAAGCAACCCCTATTTCTATGCTTTATTATTATAACCTTACGATGATTTACCCCGAAAAATGAATAAAACCTTGTTTCAGATACAAGGTTTTGGGGCTTAATAGATTAAAATTCTTTATTTGACTGCAAATCAACTGCTAATTCCTTAATAAAATTAAGGTCTTCCTTAGCCTCCCATTTTTTACCTGCTTTAGAAAATGAACTAAAGTGGTCTACTATTTTCATAAAATATGAATACTCTGGTAATGATTGTATTCTGCTTATAGTTTTTTCATAATCCTCTATGCTTGGGGATTCTTTCTTACGCAAGTCGGTAAGAAGCCTATTTACTTTATAGAAAAACTTTACACCCCTTTTAGTTAGGGGCTCGGTTATTGTTTTACTAACAAAGTCCTTTGCAGCCAAATCTGCAAATCTTTTTTGTAGCTCTGGGCTTAGGGTTTTTACAAATTTGTTTGAAAACCTTATCTTCTTACCATCGATTTCAATTTCATTCAGCGTATTTACAAAGCTTTTAAGAATTTCTACAAGTTTATAAAGAATGTCAACGACAATGACACCAACTATAAAATAACAACCAAGTATAAAAATCGGATTTACATTAAAACTACTTAGATACTCATAAAGGTTCATTTTTTCTCCTAAAAAATTAATTTCAAGTTTAAATATTAACTTATCATTTGGGGGAATTTCTTTTTTAGGACACACCAATAAAAAACGGCGTAAGCTTTGTTTGCCTACGCCGCGTTAGTTGGTTGTTTTTCGGTAATGTTTATTTTACGGTTACTTGGAAGTAGTTCGGCATAGTGCTATCTGGTTTGGTCATCGCATAAAGCACAGTCTGATTATTATTTTCAAGAACCAAATAAAGCTTACCAACATCAGGTATTTCGAAGTTTTCACCATTAATACTAATGAAAACAACTTTTGTTCCATCGTAATAAGTATCGGTAAAGGTTGAAATTTCGGTTGGGTAAGCATAATAGTATTTTGGACCACCAACTAAGCTTGTTTCAGTAAGCCCATAATAGTAATCTTCGTCAAACCCCAAAGCAATCTTTGCTTTATTCCATCCAGCATTGAACTTATAATCCTCAATTTGAACTTCGACTATGTATTTACTGTTCAAAAGGTCGTCATTAACTTCAAGTGTAGGTGTCACTATTACTGAACCAAGTGTTTCTTTCACAATTTCAAAAGTTGCATTCAGTGTTTTGTTTTCAGTAATTGTAATGACAGATTCATCAATTCCACTTGAATACTTGTAATGTTTATCGGCTACTGCGCGAACATAAAGCTTTGTATTTTTTGCATACTTTGTAGATGTTGAAAGTGTTGTCCATGTTGCATTGTCCAAGCTAACTTCGATGTGTCCACCTTTAATACCACTTGCAACGCTTACTGTGTATTCATTAGTAGTAACTGGGGGTTCATCAGTGCCGTTGTCTTCGCCACCGTCAGTTGTCGGTGTTGTCGGTGTAGTTGGACTTCCACCGTCAGTTATTTTTACAAATTCAACTGTAATAGTTACGTTACTTGCTGGCATTGTAACTTCATAAGATTTTTTTTCGCTACCATTATAGCCCATGTCAGAACCGTTAATTTTTGTTTCAAACTTGTAGCCACTCTTTGGTTCAATGGTAATCTTAACCGTTTCACCAGCTTTTGCTTCAGTCTTACTTAAAGTTACAGAACCGTTTGTCTGGTCACCAGTTACCGTAATCGTATAAGTCGCTTCGGTTGTTGGTGCTGGTGGGATAACCACTGAATCGTCAGTGTTCATCTGGCAGGAAGTGAATGCTAATGCAATCAACATGGCAATAAAAATAATTGGATTCTTTTTCATAATCTTTTATCTCCTAAAATTGTTTAAAATTTAAAAGCCCGCCTATACTTGTTGAAAGACAAAAAGCGCTTGCGGGCATTGTTTGCGAATGATGGATTTTTCAGAGAAGACAGTATTACTGATTGACTGATTGACTGATTGACTGATTGACTGATTGACTGATTGACTGATT
>CAMVCB010000009.1 GCA_947165895.1 uncultured Treponema sp. | reverse complement strand
GAGTCACATGAGGTCTGAGCCCGATTAAACGTATGCATTGCACTTCCAGGGCAGCTGCCAGAATGGTGATGTGGCATAGAACTTTCCGAGTGCTGTTGCATGAGATTCTGCTTTCGCATTTCAACTGCCTGCGGATTATATTCTGCACTTTCCCTCTCTTCAATTGTAATTGCACCTGCAGGGCAAGCTGGAAGACAGTCTCCAAAACCATCACAAAAATCATCACGTAAAAGATGAGCCTTTCCATTTTCCATAACAATTGCATTTTCGTGGCAGGCAGAAGCACATAAACCACAGCCGGTGCATTTTTCTTCATCAATCTTAACAATCTTTCTAATCATAATTAACCTCGATTTAATCTTTTTTACGGTTTTAATTTACCAGCGGGGAGTGAAAAAGAATGTTGTTAAAACAACAAAAATCAAATAAACTGAAAATATGAATATTCCGGAGCTGATTAAACATCCTCTTTTTACAGGCCTTGGTGAAGAAAACCTGCCAGAGGCCTTAAAGCTTTTTGAAAGTTCAGAAAAGGCTCTAAAGAAAGGGGAGTGTATTTTTAATTCAGGACGCATAACAGAAGTAATGGGTTTTGTACTTGAAGGACGAATTCAAATAGAAAGCACAGATTATTGGGGAAATAAAACTATTATTGATAATCTTGGAAGCGGAAAGGTTTTCGGAGAGACTTATGCCTTAACAGGCAAACCTTTGATGGTAGATGTTGTTGCTGTTGAAGATTCTAAGATTATGATGATAAAACCCAGGAACATTTTTCTTCACAGCAACAATAAAATTAATTCGGTTCTGATTAAAAATATTCTGCAGATTAGCGTGAATAAGAATCTTCATCTTTCACAGCGTATATTTCATACAAATGCAAAGACAATCAGAGGAAGACTTCTGGCATATCTTTCATCCTGCCTTCCTGCAAAAAGCCCTCATGCAGAATTTGATATTCCTTATGACAGGCAGCAACTTGCAGATTATTTACAGGTAGACCGTTCTGCTTTAAGTGCCGAACTCAGCAAAATGAAAGCTGACGGCCTTATTGATTACTGGAAAAATCATTTTAGACTTTTACATCTGGATTAGATTCACCAAATTTTTCCATAAGTTCAGAACAGATTTTTTCACGTTCAATACCATTTTTTTTCTCTGTTTTTTATATGCTTATAAGCTTTGAATAAAGTTGATGGTCCAATTTCTGAAGCAAAAAATCCGATTCCCTGATTCCAGACAAGAAGTTCAAAAACATCATCCAGTGCCTGACTATCTATTCCATGAATGTATGCTTTTACAAGTTCTCGTGTTGCCTGACGCATTCTTCCAGCTCCTACAGCATTTGTAAGAGATAATAAAAGTCTGGTTTCATAAGGAAGATAACGCTTTTTATTATTCCATGTAAGGTCCCAAAAATTTACGGCTACATTTCCCAGCTATTCATCAATCATCGGAAAATTAAGAAGTGCTGCCGGACGGAAAGGAATATCCATTCCTTTTTCATCTATTTTTGTTCGATAAAAATATACGTGCCATTCATTTTCAGAAAGCTGCTTTGTAAGACGCTCAAAACCAAGCCCATACATCACTTCATATAAGGGAAGTGGTTCAAACTTCTGTATTATTTCAAGACCTTCGCCAGTCTGCATTTTTGCAGCCTGTTCTCTTAAAGCAGGAAAGAAGTTTCCCTGTGCATTTCTTACATCCATCTCTTTGAAAGAAGAGTTTTGAGAAAGCCATTCAGGTTCATTATTTATTTTGCCCGAAGATTCAATATCTGCAATAAGATCTGAAATTCCTTTTATTAAGTCTTCTTCTGACATTCCACTGCGTTCAATCATATCTGCAACAGTCGTTTTTGGAATCATTATATTTCCCATTGGAGAAGAAAGCATCTTAAACTTAGGATTTACTTCCGAAAGACGGCTACGGAGTTGTGGATATGTTTTGATTAATTCTGAAAGTTTTGTTTTTGTGTTTATTTTAATTGTAATCATAAGTTATACCTCTCTATATTTTGTTAGTTATAACTTACAAAATTTCACAAAGATTTTATGTTGTTCTTACAACATTTTGTACTATCTTACCCCCGGCACCACAAGAATATCCGTCGTTACACACGGGCTCAAAAACTCCCGCTTCATCTGCCATCCGTCTTTGGTAAATGCCTTTCCTATATAGATGACGGAACCAGAATCATCGAATCTTTTGGAATGACGATGGAACTGTTCAAAATTTATCCTGACCGTCTGACGGAAGATGTAATCAACATCCCCGTTTATGAGCAGGCCTTTTCTGCAGGTCGAGGCCAGAAGCTTCCGGATTCGGCTGATATTATTGATTACGTTGTGATTCCTTCCCATCTGAAAAAATACCGGGAAAATATGTGTGTATCCTATGTACGTGGTGACTCCATGGAGCCGACCCTTTTTGACAACGACATCATCCTTTACGATAACTTCGGTTACGACGGCACAGACGGAATCTATGCTATCAACTACAGGGGAGCTGCCTTTGTAAAACGCCTTCAGCGGGATAAAGATTGTATCCGAATCATTTCCGATAATTCAAAATACAAAGAAATGACCGAAGGCGACGAAAGCCAGGATTTCCGTGTAATAGGGAAGGTGCGATACGTTATGCATAAGGTTCAGGGGTAGGATGCATGGAAAAAGTAATCGCTGCCTGCGGAAATGACTGCTCTGCATGTCCAAGATATATTAAGCATCCATACGAAAAAACAGATGAAGAACTGAAACATACGGCCGAATTATGGATGAAAATTGGCTACCGCGACCATGTTGTAACAAAAGAAGAAATATCATGTTCAGGCTGTAAGCCGGAAAACTGGTGCCGCTATCGTGTAGTAAAATGCTGCGAAGAAAAGGATATAAGAACATGTGCAGAGTGTTCAGATTATCCTTGTGCCAATATAAAGGAATGCTTTGAAGTTACAAAATCCTTTGAACCGATATGCCGTAAAGTTTGTACTGATGAAGAATATAAACAACTTAAGAAAGCCTTCTTTGAAAAAGAAAAGAATCTAAAGGAAATCATCAACTAAAACTTTACACCCACTGAACAATTTCATCTTGTGGACGTGAGGTTTCATGAGCAGGTGCCGGTTTTGAATCTTCTGACGGATAACCCATAACTAAAAGTGCGGTTGATTCAAGATTATCAGGAAGATTGAATTTTTCTTTAAGAACTTCTGGCCTGTAGTGCATTACCCAGCAGGATCCGATTCCAAGTTCAGCTGCCTGCAAGATCATATGTGTAGTTACGATACTGGCATCGATATCTCCAGAAAGTTTTCCATCATAAGGACGTTTCCAGCATTCATCTTTGTTATAGCTGATGATAAAAACAAGAGGTGCATCAAAATGACATCGTGTACATTCTTTAATTTTTGCCAAACCTTCTTCACTATTTACAACAATAATTCTCTGAGGTTGATTGTTACAACCAGTTGGAGCGATTAAACCAGCATGAAGGATTTTCTGAATTTCAGATTCTGGAACTTTCTTATTTAAAAAGTTTCTTACTGAATAGCGGGATGTAGCAAGATCTACAAAATTTTTGAATGACATATGAACCTCTTTTTTTATATTATCAAAATTCTTCGAAATTGTCCTAAATTTTGCCTGTAATATGATTTTTTTCGCAAGGAACTCAGGGACATTGCTAATGACTCTATTAAGTTCCCGTGTTATAATTATCAAGAGGAGGCAAGTATATGAAATATCCTTTTCTTACATTAGATGATGAAACAGAAATTGTACACTCAGAAATGCTTCCAGATGGAAAAGTAGAAGTTTATATCGAAAAACCAGATGAAAAAGACTGTTTTCATAACGCATCTTGTTTTATTCCCGGCTACGAATGGAAAAATATAAACGGCTTTACCGATGATGAAATAAAAAAATATCAGGAAATAATAGAATCAACAGCTCATTTAATTTTGGATTTTGCCCAGAAAGGTGGTTTCGAAAATGCCTCAGGTTTTTAAGATTGGTTCTTACTGGGTATATTTCTGGGCAGATGAAAATGAACCTCTTGAACCAATTCATGTTCATGTTGCACAAGGCAAGCCTGTAAACAACGCAACAAAAATCTGGATTACAAAGTCTGGTGGTTGTTATCTCGAGAACAATAATTCTAATATTCCGAGTCATGTTCTAAATAATATCATGAAGATTTTGGAAGCCCGAAGTTCTGAAATTATCGAAAAATGGAAAAAGTTTTTCGGAAAGATTTCTTATTATTGTTAATCTTTTCCTATTACACATTTTTTCTGCTTCATCTCTATTAAGGAAACAAAAATGGAGAATTCAAAAAGTTCAAAATTGGGAATTGTACTTATCATTCTTGCGGGATGTTTCAGGGGGAGCATGGGCATTTTTGTGCGGGAGCTGGGGACCTTCGGCTTCAGTGCTATTCAGATTGCTTCAATCCGCATCACTCTGGCGGCAGTGGTGATTTTGAATCTGAGGAAGTAAGAAATTCTTAAAATGGAAATAACCTACGTAATCCAGAAATCCCGACGACGCTCAATGAGTATCCAGGTGGCAGATGACAGAAAAATCATCGTAAAAGTGCCGCTTGGAACACCGACATTCATGGCAGAAAACTTTATCCGCGAAAAAAAGGACTGGATTACAAAGCAACTTGAAAAGATTGAAAAGCAGTCAGAACTTGCTGATTCTATGGGCCCGCTCACCGAAGAAGACCTCAGACAAATCAAGAAAAAGGCTAGGGTGGTGATTCCGCAAAGGGTAGACTACTACGCAAAAATGGCCGGCATTTCCTACAAGCGCATTTTTATCCGCCTGCAGAAGTCGCGCTGGGGAAGCTGTTCTGTAGACGGGAATCTGAACTTCAACTGCCTTCTGGTGCTGATGCCGCCTGAAGTTCTAGACAGCGTAGTGGTGCATGAACTGGTTCACCGCCATCACATGAATCACTCAAAAGAGTTTTATGATGAAGTGCTGCGGATTTTCCCGGATTACAAACGCTGTAATAAGTGGCTGAAGCAGAACGGGGGAGTGTATTTTAAAAGAATTGAAAACTTTGGAGCTGATCGGACTTGAATCCATACAGTAAAACTCCTTATATAGTATAATTATAAACCACTTTCACTGAGACCAATACTTTAATTTTTTTTTGAATAATTATTGAACAGTTATACTTGTTGGATTATCAAACAGAATGGTACAATTTCGAGTTATAGTAATAATGCTTAAAGCAGGAACATAGCCTCCTAACTTGAATTGAATATGATATTCGCCCGTAATAAAATTATTTATAGTTAGAGTTTCACCGACAAGCAGGGTTCCTTCTTTGTATGCATCGCCTTCATTATTAATAATTGAATAGACAACTCTACCATTGGGAGCTTTTAATAATACTTTATATGTTGCGTTTGAGTTATTTGTGATGTCAGTATTATTGTTTGTATTATCTTCTGTTACTGTTACTGAATTATAATTTATAAAATCAATTGAACAATTCTTGTTAATATTAATAACATCATAAGTGGCAACATAGCTACCAACTTTAAAATGAATGTTATATTGTCCTTTTTTAAAATGATTAATTGTTATTATTTCACTGTTTAATAAGTTCCCAGCCTTGTAGGTATTTCCTTCATTATCAATAATTGAATATGTAACATTCCAAGGCCCAGCTTTTAGATAAACTCTGACAGTATCATCTTGGCTTGTATTTTTTGTATTAATTTTATTATTGTCAGTTTTATTATTGCTAGTTTCATTATTATTAGTATTTTTTTCTTCAGATGTTGCATTTGTTTTAGTATCATTGGTATTAGGATTTGTAGTATCTGTTGAGCAAGAAAAGAAAAAAACAAATGAAATAAAAATACAAAGAAATTTTCTCATAAATATCTCCTCCATTATTATACCATAGAAATTGAAAATATTTTACTTTAAAATATAAAGGGGAGCCTATTTCAAGCGATGCGGGCATCAATTATTAAAATAATACCTTTTACGGCCTTTTCAATAGCATCTCTTTTAGACTTCTGACGAACTTTTTCTTCTGAAGTCCAGCTGATAAGCAGGGCCAGACTTCCGGCAAATAAAGCGGCTGTAATTACGATTGGAAGATAATAAAAATCGATTAAAAGAATGCCGAGTGCCAAGGCTGTAATGCAAGGCATACAAAATGTAAAAATATCATTACTTTTCTGCTCTCGTTTGCCTGAAGCTTCTGTTCTTGTGTAATTTGCAAAGTATACTGCAGCAAGGATTCCTGCTACGAAGATTAATGCATTAATTGTGTTTTCCATAATAAAACCCCTTTTTTCGATGTTATGACTCTATTATAAACTGGTAAAGGTGTCATATAATGGCATTGAAAATAAATTTCATCAGAAAAGTGCGAATTTATGCTATAATTATGGGATTTTTGTGAAATTTTTGGAGGAAATCACATGCCAATGATTGAAGCAAAGGTGACTATGGAGTTGCCTGTAGAAAAAAGAGACGTTTTGAAAGCCGAATTTGGAAAGGCCATCAGTATAATGGGAAAACCGGAATCATATCTGATGATTAATCTGGTTGATAAACAGGATCTCTACTTTGGCGGAAAGAAGCTTGATAAAGGTGCTTATGTTGAAGTAAAGATTCTCGGAAGCATTGAGGGCGGCGCAAGCGGTAAAATGACTGCAAAACTATGCGAAATCCTTGAGAAAGAACTGAGAATCCCGGGAAATGCGGTTTATGTTTCCTACTGGGGAACAGCAAACTGGGGCTGGAACGGCAGTAATTTCTAAAAATACATGACAGCTCTGGAAATTGAAGGCAAAAAGATAGCACTTTTCGGCTCGGAAAATACTTCTTCGCCCCTTGTAATTCTCAATACTTACGGGGATGAAGGCAATGAAGTATGCAATGAATGCCGGAAACTGAATTGTCCGCCTTTTTGCCTTGCCGCAATAAGTAATCTGGACTGGAATAATGAACTTTCTCCCTGGGAAAGCCCTGCATTATACAAAAATGACGGCGGATTTTCCGGAGGAGCAGATTCTTATCTTTCGCTTCTGACAGACAAGATTATTTCGTCTGTCTGTGATTCAATGGGGGCAAAACCTTCATATATCGCACTTGCCGGATATTCTCTTGCAGGTCTTTTTGCCATATACGCAGCCTGTAAAACTGATGTATTCTCACGGATTGTATCTGCATCAGGTTCATTATGGTTTCCGGGTTTTGAAGAATATGTAAAATCCCACAATTTTATAAAAAAGCCTGACTGTATCTATCTTTCTCTTGGAGATACTGAAGCAAAAGCCAAGAATAAAGTACTGGCAACAGTCCAGGATAAAACTGAATCTCTTTTTGAACTGTATAAATCACTGGAAATCCCGGTAATTTTTGAATTAAACAAAGGAAATCACTTTACGGATGCAGCTTTACGTACTGCTAAAGGGATTAAATGGATTCTGGAACGATAAAATTATGGATGAGCTAAAAATTGATCAGGTAGACAGAAGGTACATTATAAGAAGTATGCTGTTTTCATCTTAAAACCTCAGATTTCCTCTTCCATCCTGAATAAAAAATATAGCCTGCAAGAGTTGTCAGGCTTTCTGTAATAGGAAATGTCAGCCAGAAGTATTTCAGTCCAAAACGGGAAAACAAATATCCCAGCGGAACAAAAAGTATTACCGTTCTGAAAACTGTCAAAAATGAACTTTTGAAAGCAAAGCCCAGAGCTTGAAAAACTACCGGAAACATCAGCGATGTTACCATAGGAATAAAGCTTACACCGATAAACTTAAAGCCCCACACCCCTATTTTAATCACTTCTTCATCTTTTGTAAAAACCCGGAACATTGGATCTGCAATCAGTTCAAAACATAAGGTTCCTGCAAACATCAGTGCCATACCAAATAAAATTGATTCCCGAACGGTTTTTCTGCATCTGCCCAGCTGATTACTGCCAAAATTATAGCTGATAACAGGAACTACACAGGTCTGCATTGATCCAAGAGGTATAAAAAAGAAAGTCTGCCACTTATAATAAAGTCCCAGAGCCGTAACAGCCTGGTCTGAAAAGCCTTTCAAAATCAAATTTAAGCCCAGAATATAAAAAGTATAGGCCGACTGCATGAGCATATTAGGAAGTCCAAGCTTAAAAATAAGTGCTGAATAGACTGAAAAGAATGCTCTTTTAGGTGGACGGCGAAATCCTTTGTTCATTACGACCAGTCCCGCAGCAATCTGCCCGATAACAGTAGCATAAGCTGCACCTTCTATACCCAAAGCAGGAAAAAAGCCAGGTCCGAATATCAGAATCGGGTCTAAAGCAATATTCACAGCAGCTCCGACAACCTGAGCCAGCATAGGAAGACGCATATTTCCTTCCGACTGAAGAACTTTTGTCCATCCGCTTTCTAAAAAGAGCCCGAAACTGAAAATACAGACTATTCTTCCGTAAGAAATTACATCTTCAATAACTTCTGGTGACGAGGTTCCGAGACGTGCATACATAGGCATAAAGAAAAAGCCTGCAAGGGCAAAAATTCCCCATAAAATCAAGGCCAGAGGCATAGCCATTCCGCTGATTTTCTTTGATTCTTCTTTTCTGCCCCGCCCCAGTTTCATTGCCATTGCAGTATTTATTCCAACACCGGTTCCTACAGCAAGCGCAATCATCAAAAGCTGGACAGGATATATAATTGAAAGAGCAGTAAGCCCGCTTTCTCCTGCCCGGCCAATAAAAAAACTATCAACAATATTATAAAGTGCCTGGATAAGCTGGGAAAACATTACCGGAGGGGCAAGGCGGAGCAGAATTCGACTGATTCTCTGATGCCCAAAAAGTTCCTGCGTTGTCATAGCTGGCATTATAGCACTTAATTATTTTTTGAGGGAGATGGTCATCCAAGACTAAACCTCATTATCGAACTGCTTTTTTATATAAGTCTCTTGAATATAGAAATATACCTGTTTAATTAATTCTGCATATAATAAAAAAGACTGTAATGGAATTTCTATAATACTCATAGTTTCTTCCATTTGGTAACTATGCAAAATATTAAACATTGTATCTAAAGAAATAGGAAATTTTTCATCTATGTAATTCTTAGTGTATTCTTCTAATTCTGATTCGCATTGTTCAAAATTACCAGTTATTTTACAGTTTGAAATTAATCTTTTTATGTCTGCTAAATATGAGTTCTTTTGTTGTTTTTGTAATGCTCCCATATTAATATTTGACAAATCTGGTAGCATCCCTTTTTCATAATTATGCTGCGAAAGACTCCTAATTTGTTCACCAAGCTTCTTAAAATCTTCAGAATCAGCTAATATATAAAATATTTTAACATATAAATACTTTTAGATAAATGTGATTACTCACATGCCTTAAGAGCAGAGCACGTCCTTTATTACACAATGAATAATGCAATGCTAAAATAAAAAGCTTAAATTTAACAATTTAATTTTATCTCATCCTCCACATCCCTAAAACTCATCTTCTTCCTGTTATTTCGTTTCTGTAGCCCCTTCCCTCCAGAAGCCTTCTGCCGTAAATCGCCGTTAGTCAAAACTGAAATAGACTTTTCACTGGACTGTCGACGCTTTTTCGCATCCCCATCCAGTAGTTTCCATTCCCTCGCAACACAGCCGCTCAAAGACTCATCGCTCCCTACTTTCTTAATCAGAATATCATTAGCGCTGTTAAGATGAAGTGCGTAAGGCAGCTCTTTGTTTTCACCAAGATATTCAATGCAAACTTCAAGATCTTTAAGACAGATTCCGGCCTTATTCTTGCTGGAGATTTTTGCGTTTTCTCGAATCTTCTTTGCGAGATTTGCTTCAGTTATAAGAGACTTTTCTTTCATCTGCTCAAGGGCAGTTACTATTTCTTTTTGAATCGGTGTAAGTTCGTTCATGTTGTTTCCTTTAATAATCGAGTTTCCCAATGTAGTGAAGTTTTTCGGACTTTGCAAGCTGA
This sequence comes from uncultured Treponema sp., assembly GCA_947165895.1. Classification (GTDB taxonomy): domain Bacteria; phylum Spirochaetota; class Spirochaetia; order Treponematales; family Treponemataceae; genus Treponema_D. The sequence goes on along the minus strand of CAMVCB010000009.1, from coordinate 80,266 downwards.
CCTGGGTTTGTTCCCGGCTTTCCTACTGGAACCGGCACTCCTAATTCCTCGTAATACTTCGTCCAGTAATCAGATACCTCTTTTTCACCATCCCCAAACTTCATTGGGACAACATCAAAAATCGGAAGGATTTCTGCAATGTATTGAGAACAGTAAAACTTTCCGTTGTCAGGGTAGAAGGAATGATTGTATTGGCAGCCTAAATACCGCTCTGCCCTCTCCCTGATGATTTCGGCATCAATCTCCGGGTAACGGTAAATGAAAACTTCATGTTTTTCTTCTACAAGATATTCTTCAAGTTTCTGTTTTGCCACTCCCCTTTTTCGTGAAGCATGGTAAAGCATTCCGTCAAAGTAGATTCCCACGTGACTGTATTTTTCTGTTGTTTCTATGATAGCATTTGAGAACTCTGATTCATCACTCATAAAAAGCAGGTCGCCGTTTTGTAAAATACTTTTGTTCATCCTACTTTCCTACTACCACATATTGGCAATTTTCTTTATATTTGCCAATATGTAGTCATTATTGCGGTAAAGTGTTTCTGATAATACTTATCCTTATCCGTCAGCTTTGCTCTAACCTCTCCCTGCTCAAATGTTTTATCGAAACTAACTTTATAGCTGTTTGAGAATAAGCCTTTTGTAGATACACTTAATACTGTACTTAAAATAATCTATATTATAGAAGAAAGTTAATCAAAATAGGAAACACTGTGTAAGTCAAATCTTTGTCATCCACTTCAATATAATGCATTCAATTTATAAAAAATCCTCAAACATTTTTCTACAAAAATTTGTTCAGTGTACACTGAACATAGGAATTGAAATATTCCTATGTTGCGAAACTTCGCTTTTCGCTCGTTTCGCAACATAATAATGTCGGCGGACATAAAACGTGGAGGAATATTGTGAAAAAACTTTTAAAAATCACTGCTCTAATTGCAGCAACAGCTTTGGCTTGTGCATTCTTTGGATGCTCAAATGGAAGTTCATCTGATGACAACACCACAAAATCAAGTAGCACAACTGGTTCATCAGGTACCAACAACTCAAATAACTCAACAACAAATACATCTGGTTCCAGCAGTTCTTTTGATGACTGCACAACAACCGTAGCAGAAGTAACTCTCGCTGATGGAAACTGGACAATACAAACAGTTTCAAATGATGAAAATAAGGGAAATTATAATGAATACAATATCAAAGCAACCCAAAGCGGTGATACTTTGACTTATAATTCCGGCTCAAGAAAAAACATTACGGATCTTTCAAAAATGATGTCTGCTGAACAGCTTGCTGCATTTAATAAACTTTCCGAGGCTGAAAAAAGACAACAGGCTATAAAAGGCATGGGTCTCTCAAATGACGCGACAATCACCTTCACTGAAACAACCTGTACTGCAACAGGAGAACTTTCGGCAGATGCTCTTAACGAATATAAGACTAAACTCTCAGGTTTTATAAAGAGCGCTAATGAAATCAAAACAAATACAGATAAAACAAAATATGCAATAACAAGGAATTTTGATAAAGAAGCACCTCTAAAAATTTATATCAGTAAAAATTAATTAGTTTTTATCTGCTTCTCAAGAAAACAAGATTATCAATAGACTTTTGAATTAAGAGATTGTAAACGAATTAGTATGTCATTACTTGATGTGCTGAGGTTTCCAGTCTCTTTTTTTTTGCCGCGAATTAGTGCTCTTATGGATTTTAAGAGTCAAGTGTGATAAGTTGGAAATATAGCCTTTTACATGACAAGGCAATTTATAAATCATGCAATGAATAAAAGAGGTATTACATGTTCTGGAACAAAATAGCAGGTTTATACGATTTATTTGAAAACATTTACAACAAGAAGGTTTACACCGGCACGGGAAAGAAAGTCGCAGAATATATAAACGCTCAGGACGAAGTGCTTGAATGTGCCTGCGGAACCGGCGCAATCAGCATATATATAGTAGAAAAATGCACAAGTCTCATTGCAACTGATTTTGCAGAAGGAATGCTCAGACAGGCTTCAAAAAAGTGCCGTCATTTCAAAAATGTAACTTTCCAGAAGGCTGATATAACAAAGCTTGAGTTTTCCAAAGCCTCTTTTGATAAAGTCGTAGCCGGAAACGTCATTCACCTTCTTCCAGAACCGGAAAAGGCACTTTCTGAACTCAAACGCGTTACAAAGTCGGGCGGAACTATCATCATTCCGACCTACATCAACATGTCAAAAGGAAGCGGTACAGCTGCCGTAAAGTTCATTGAGATTCTGGGTGCAAACTTCAAGCGCCAGTTCGATTTTGAATCTTACAAACAGTTTTTTGCAGATATGGGATATTCTGATGTCACTTACGAAGTTGTTGACGGCAGAATGCCTTGTGCCCTGGCTATCATTAAAAACTAAGACTAACTGACATTCGCCCTCATTTCCGCTATAATACCCTTATCTGCCACCGGGTAGGAATGTGCCGGGAACTTTCATCCCTATAACATTCAGCCACATCGTAAGGTCTTTGAAGATGGGCAATTTTTCTATAAGGAGAAGCCCATGAATTACATCTGGCCGCTTTTAATCATTGTATTTGCAAACACTCTTTATCAGATTTGCGCAAAGGGAATCCCTGAGCAGATGAACACCTATGCCAGCATGACAATCACTTATGCTGTGGCAACGCTGTTCTCAGCCACTGCTTTCTTTGTCACCACAAAGGGCGGGAATATCCTCAAAGAGTTTTCCCACTCCAACTGGGCAACAATCATTCTTGGAATCGTAATTACGGGACTTGAAGTAGGCTTTATCTTTGCCTACAAAGCAGGCTGGAAAGTCAGCACACTGGCAACAGTTTCCAATGCGGCGCTGGCAGTCATTCTGATTTTTGTGGGACTTATCGGCTATCATGAAGTAATCAGCTGGAGCAAGGTTTTGGGAGTTGCAATCTGCCTTGCAGGGCTGTATTTTATAAATAAGAAATAGGAGTAAATATATGTTCCGACAAATGAGAAGATTCAAGCAGCAGATTACAGACGCTGAATGCAAAGAGATTTTGAAAAATGAAAAACGCGGAGTTTTATCACTGCTCGGCGATGACGGATACCCTTACGGACTTCCCCTTTCTCATTTTTACTGCGAAGAAGACAACAAGATTTATTTTCACGGTGCAAAAGAAGGCCACAAAATTGATGCCATAAAAAATTACGATAAGGCAAGCTTCTGCGTTTACGATTCGGGCTACCGCAAGGAAGGTGAATGGGCTCTGAACATCAACAGTGTAATCGTCTTTGGAAAAATCCGCCTTGTGACTGACCCGGACCTTACCCGCAAAATCTGCACAAAACTGGTTCAGAAATTCACAGATGACCAGGAATATCTTGAAAAAGAACTGGCAAACGCCCTTCCCCGCGTTCAGTGTCTTGAGCTTGAAATTGAGCACATGACCGGAAAACTGGTGAATGAGTCATAGGCGCAATATCGATAAGTATTACTGAAAAATCCTCTTTCCCATCTCAAAAACCTTTTTGCATTCTTCAGGGAAAACAGTTTCATGCCTTTGGATTTTTTCTTCAGGATTAAAAAGTGTCCATGGCCAGGCAGTTCTTTAAATAGTTTCATTTATATGATTCCTTTCTTTCTCTTCCTTTCCAACATCAAAAAGGCAATCCCGCACAAGATAATCTGCACAAAAGTTGAAGACGGTGTTGCAAGTCCGATTCTGAAAAGCGTTGGATTCGCAGTGCGGCTCATCAAATATGAAACAGGAATTCGTACGCCAAAAGCACCCACGATTCCCTGAATCATAACAAAGGAAGTTTTTCCGCATCCATTAAAATATCCGATAAAACAGAAGAGAAATGAAACAAAAAGTGTGTCGATGGCGTAGGCCTTAAGATAAGAATGGGCGGCTGAAATTACTTCCTTGTCTTTAGAGAAAATGGCAGCCAAAAGATTTCCGTGGAAGAAGGCAAAATAGCCCATAAGCACACCACAAGCCAGAGAGGCCGCAATAGAATACAGCAATGCTTTTTTTGCTCGGTCATATTTTTCGGCTCCAATATTCTGGGCTACAAAGGCACTCAAAGACTGAGAAAATGCAGAAGGAACAAGCATAATAAATCCGCAGACACGTTCTGCTACTCCTACACCCGCAGATGCAATCAAGCCAAGCCGGTTGATGATTGCCGCTATCACAAGGAAAGATACAGTAACAAGTCCGTCCTGTAAAGAAATTGGCGCACCAGTTTTGCAGACCAGAGTCACAAGATATCCCTTCCAGTGGATATTCTTTTTTGAGAAAGTAAATGGAAGCCCTCGTTTTTTTGCAATAATCAGACAAAATAGAACACTCAAAGCCTGTGCAATAACAGTAGCCAGAGCAGCCCCACTTGCTGCCATGTGAAAAACGGCTACAAAAAGAAGATCACCAAAAATGTTAATTATGCAGGCAACAAAAACTGTAAGAAGCGGGGTTTTTGAATCTCCCATTCCGCGGAAAACTCCGCCCATCATATTGTAGGCAGTTATAAAAACAGTTCCTGCCGAACAGATATGAACATACATACAGGTTTTATCAAATGCTTCCTTTGGAGTCTGCATAAGAAGAGCAAAGGGGCGGGTGAGAAAAATCATCAATACAGTAACAATAAGGGCAAGATAAGCAAAAAAGATTACGCTCGTTCCGACAATATCTGCAGCCAGTTCTTTTTTACCAGCCCCTAGAGCCTGACCCATCTGAATGGTTGTACCCATAGCAAGACCAACGATTATAAAAGTAATGGTCTGCATCATCATTGTTCCGGTTGCAACCGCAGAAACATCAGCTGCATTTCCAAACTGACCTACAATCAGTAAATCAACTGCACCGTAAAAAGACTGTAAAAACAAAGCCCCAAGAACTGGAAGCGCAAAACGAAGAAGCCGGGGAGCAATTTTCCCGGAAGTAAACAAAGTTGTTTCAGCCATAAGTCCTCCAAAAACAAAAAAGGCTGGATAAAATTCAGGTATTTCAACCTGCACCTTATCCAGCCTGTCATTTCCATTTGAATGACACGCCCTCCGCGTGAGCAACATCATCTTATATAATCTGATGAAAAAAATCAACGACGGGTATTCTTCATTCATTGCACTTCTCTTTTTAATTATATGTGATGTTCCCGTATTATTCCTTCAACTATTTCAACAGCTGTAGCCACCATCTTAGGGCAAAACTCTGTAAACAGTTTATTATCCACACAAAATTGATGACCTTCTTCTGAAGTAATATCACAACCTAGTAAATCATTACAGATATAAGAGCCGCATTTTTCTTGGAAGCGGTTCATCATTAAATTATTTATTTTGTTTGAAAGCTGGCGGCCTTCTGTATCACCAGCAGCTTTCTGGCCATACAATAATCCTAATACCATCAGGGCTCCGGTCACAGCTCCACATACTTCCCCTTTTCGCATACCGCTGCCAAAACAACTGCCAAGCCTGAACGCCTCTTCTTCTGTAATCCCGCATTCATCAGCAAAAGCTGCTAAAACCGCCTGAGAACAATGTAGTTTTTGCGAAAAATAATTTACTGCTTTTTCTTTGTGATTCATTTTTCCTGCCCCAAATAATTTTTAACTTCTGCTACACTTAAAACCTTTCCAGCCGAAACAATCTTATCGTTCACTGCAAGTGCCGGCAAACCCATTACTCCGCTTTCCATAATTTTCTGTATATCTGTAATGTACTGAACATCAGCCGCAATATTCATTTCGGCCAGAGCGTCAATCACATTCTGATGTAAAGTCTGGCAACCTTTGCAGCCGCTACCATAAACTTTAATTGTAAGATTTTCCATTTGAATCTCCTTTGTAATTTATAAAAATAATGCCTGAAAAGCATTAAAAAAATATCCCACAAGAATTATTCCGGCTACGCAGATTGAAACAAAAGTTACCAGCAGCTTTGTTTTTATCGCCTTTTTAAGCATAATCAGCGAAGGCAAACTCAAAGTCGTTACTGCCATCATAAAGCTCAAAACCACTCCCAAAAGCGCACCCTTCATTAAGAGACTTTCAGAAATTGAAATACAGCCAAAAATATCTGCATACATGGGAATGCCCGCAAAAACAGCAAGAATTACACCAAGCGGATTTTTCTTACCAAGCAGGCTGACAATCCAGTCCTCAGGAATCCAGTTATGAATTATTGCGCCCACTGCCACGCTCAAAAGAATATAAGGAAAGACTTTTTTGAGAGTATCGGAAACAGAGTGCAATGCAGAAATCAGCCTTTGTTTCTGAGAAATCTTTTCTTCTTCAAGAGAAATGCTTTTTCCATTACGAATAAAATCAGCAACCTGATCTTCCATATGAAGATGTTCTATTATTGTTCCACCGGCAATAGCGACAATAAGCCCCAGCACAACATAAGCAATCGCAATTTTCCATCCAAAAATGCTGGTCAGCAAAATGAGCGAGGCAAAATCAACCATGGGAGAAGAAATCAAAAAACTAAAGGTAACTCCAAGAGGCAGCCCTGCGGTCGTAAATCCCATAAAAAGAGGAATTGAAGAGCAGGAACAAAAGGATGTCACCGTTCCCAAAAGCGCAGCAATTATACGGGCAGAAAATCCCTTGCAATGCGAAAGTATTTTTTTACTTCTTTCAGGCGGAAAATATGACTGAATATATGAAATCAAAAATATCAGCACAAAAAGAAGAATTGTGATTTTAATTACATCATAAAGGAAAAAGTGAAGGCTTCCACCAAAGCGGCTTTCAATATCCAGTCCGGCAGCAGAAAGGATTTTTCGAATCAGTGTATTGAGCCATTGCATTCCAAGAATCTGATTTTGAATAAAGCTTCCCATAATCATTAACCCTTACAGCAGCACGTGCCGTTTGATTTTTTTGCAGGAGAAGTTTCACAGGTAAACTGAGAGACAGCACTTTTGAACTCAGAAAACTTGTTGCAGTTTATTGAATAATATGTCCACTTTCCTTCTTTTCTCGAATTGACAAGATTACATTCTGTAAGAATCTTCATGTGATGAGAAAGAGTGGGCTGAGTGATATTAAAAGCGTCAAGAATTTTACAGGCACATAATTCTCCGCCTGTCAGTATTTTAATTATCTGGACACGGTTTTCATCTCCCAAAGCCTTGCAGATTAGAGCGATTTCTGATTCGTTCATAGGAAACCTCATATTGATATTTATCTATATGTTGTATCATAACTAATACATAGATGATTGTCAATATGAGAAAATCCTCTTTCCCATTTCAAAAACCTTTTTACATTCTTCAGAAAAAACTGTTTCGTGTCTTTTGATTTTTTCTTCTGGAGTAAACATGGACCAGGGCCAGTTAGCCTCTTATTCTTTCCACTCAAGTCGCATTTTAATAAAGTCCTTCATGTCCTTATAAAAGTCCATTGGCGGGGGAGTAATGTTTATCTGCTTGAGAGCTTCCTGTACCAGAGGATTTTTGTAACAGCAGACTGCATTTGACGAAGCATAAAAAAGCACGTCCAGCTGGATTTTGTAGGCTGTATCCTGAGATGTACCCAGCATCTGTGTAAGCCTGTCGCGGAAGGCATAGGCCAGGTCGTAATATTTCTTTTTGAAAACGGCAAGGCGTTCTACCGTTACATTTGTTTCTATCACCGGATTAAGATAGGAAACATAGCGCATGTAATCCTGATTAGCATTGACGATTCCAGCCCATACTTCGGTAATCACATCCGTAGTAAAATTGTTGCCTTCCGGAAAAGCCGAAAGCAGAGAGCCATAGTAAGCCGCCATTTTTTCTGCAGAGATTTCCAGAAAGATTTCTTCTTTGGTCGTAACGTATTTATAAAGGTTTGCTCGTGACCAGCCTAATTTTTCTGCAATCGTGGTAAGGGTAATTTCTGAATAAGGGCAGCTTGCAAAGAGTTCTGCCGTTGCCTCTTTTATTTGAGAAAGTCTTTCTTCCTTGTGTTCATCACTTCTTGCGCGGATATAGTCTGCCATACCTGAAGAATAACACAGTAAATGTTTTTGTACAATAAGCAACTTTTTGTCACTAAAAGCACTTTTTAGTGTTGACAAGTCACCAGATATGTCATACACTTAAGATAAGTGACATAGCGTTACTAAAAGCGCGTTAGCGCTGGGAGCCCCTTGCCGACCGCAACGAAGTGAGGACGGTGAGCGTTAGCGAAGGGCGGACATAGCGACCCGAAGGGGAACGCCCAAATCAACAGGAGGAAAACATGAATCCAAATCTCGCAAAAATAGACAGAACAAATGAACATTACACTTTTGAATTGGCCCAGGGAGTAAAACGAACAACCGTAACCTTCCGTAATCATTTTGGGATTGAACTTGCAGCAGACCTTTACGCACCAGAAAATGCCGCCGAAAAAGGCAATCCAGCCATTGCAATCTGCGGCCCCTTTGGTGCGGTAAAGGAACAGTCTTCTGGCTTTTATGCAAACCAGATGGCTTCCCGCGGTTACATTGCCCTGGCCTTTGACCCAAGCTACACAGGAGAATCTGGCGGAGAGCCCCGCTACATGAACAGTCCGGACATCAATACAGAAGATTTTATGGCGGCAGTAGATTTTCTTTCAACCCGCGAAAACATTGACCCGGAAAAAATCGGCATCATAGGAATCTGCGGCTGGGGCGGCATGGCAATTAATACAGCGGCAATCGACACCCGAATTAAAGCAACTGTTGCAAGCACAATGTACGATATGAGCCGTGTTACAGCCAACGGATATTTTGACAGCGCAAATAATGCAGAAGCCAGACACGAAGCCCGCAAGGCTCTTATGGCACAGCGCATCGAAGATTTTAAAGCAGTGCAGGCTGGCGGAACTTACAAGCTTGGCGGCGGTGTTGTAGATGCTCTGCCGGAAGATGCTCCATATTTTGTAAAGGATTATTACGACTACTACAAAACTCCACGCGGCTATCACGAGAGAAGTCTCAATTCAAATGGGGGTTGGAATGTCACTGCTTCAACTTCCCTTTTGAACACAAAACTTCTTGCCTATGCCGAAGAAATCCAGAGCGCCGTTATGGTTCTTCATGGCGAAAAGGCCCACTCCCGCTATTTTGGCGAGGATGCCTTTAAGCGTCTTACAGGCAACAACAAGGAGCTGGTAATTATTCCTGGCGCAAGTCACACCGATTTGTATGACGGCGGCAAAAACAATGCAATTCCTTTTGATAAGCTTGCAGACTTTTTTGCAAAGTATTTGAAGTAGGATATTTTGGGCGTTCCCTGCTGCCAACAAGTTGTCAGCAGGTCGGGCTTTGCGGGGTTCCGCCTTTCGGCTCCATTCCTGCGTTCTGGTGGTTTCGACAGGCTCAACCACCGTCACTACGGAACGGCTTCGCCGCCCCTACAATCCCTAACGCAAAAAGCAGAATCAAAAGGAGTATCTGAATATGAAAAGATTATTTGCGTTTCTAATTTCTGTTTTTCTTCTTGCTTCTACAGCCTGCGCAAACGGAAACAGCAAGGAAACAATATCATCTGACAAAGGAGAACTTTCTGATATGAAAATCTCAATTCAAATTACAAGCGACAGTGGAAATCATAAACTTACCGCTATCCTAGCCGACAATTCTTCTGCAACAGCCTTTTACCAGCTTTTGAAAAAAGGTCCGCTTACAGTTGATATGCACGATTACGGCAGCTTTGAAAAAGTCGGTTCGCTTGGTACATCACTTCCTCGAAACGACAGCCAGATTACCACAAAAGCCGGTGACATCATTTTGTACCAGGGAAATCAGATTACAATTTATTACGACACTAACAGCTGGAACTTTACCCGCCTTGGAAAAGTTGATGGAGTGACACAGGCTGAACTCAAAAAGATTCTGGGCAAAGGTGATGTAACAGCAGTATTTGAAATATTGCGTTAGCGCTGGGAGCCCCGAAGTTGCCGCAGGCAATGAGCGATAGTCCGACCTTCGCTGCATAGCAGCTCGGAGACTCGCTCAAAATGCTCCACCGGAGCATTTTGCCGGCTAAAGCCGTCGCTCCCTAGGGCGGACATAGCAACCCGAAGTGAATGAGCATAGCGAATGAACTGAGGGAAACGCCCAGACCTGTGAGGAGAAATGCTTTTGAAAAAACTATTTTTGATTTTTGCGGTATTGCTTATGACTGCTTTTGTTATGGCTGAGGAAAAAAACATGAAAAAATACGCAGATACAATTCGGCTGAATTCGGGTTTCAATATGCCTGTGCTCGGTTTGGGCACATGGACGCTTACAGGCGAGACTTGTGAAAATGCCGTTTATGCCGCGCTCAAATCTGGCTACCGTTTGATTGATACTGCAAAATATTATGGCAACGAGAGCGAAGTTGGAAACGCAATTCGTCGTGCTATAAAAGACGGAATCTGTAAGCGGGAAGAAATCTTTGTAACTACAAAACTTGTTCCCTGGTCAAACAATCCGGATCGTGATATTGACGATTCGCTCAAGCAGCTTGGTCTTTCTTATATTGATCTTTGTCTGCTTCATCAGCATGGCTCGGCTTCGGGTGATGATGCAGTTTACAAAGCTATGATTCGTGCAGTTAAAGACGGAAAAATCCGTTCAATCGGAATCTCAAATTTTTACACCGAAAAAACTGTTTCGCATTTCATAAAGGACTTTGAAATTCCGCCGGCAGTCATTCAAAACGAAAACCATCTGAAGTATCAGAATAATTCTTTGCGTGACTGGGCTGCAAAAAAAGGAATCTATATAGAAAGCTATTATCCATTCGGCGGTCGCGGCCACACAAAAGAGCATCTGCAAAATGAGACCGTGCTGGAAATCGCTCGTGCCCACGGCAAGTCGGCTGCACAAATCATCGTCCGCTGGCATTTGCAATCTGGCTACATCACAATTCCCGGAAGTTCAAACCCTGATCACATTGCAGAAAACTTTGATGTCTGGGATTTTGAACTTACTGAAAACGAAATGAAAAAACTAAACGCGCTCGATACAGGGCGACGTTATGAAAACTGGTAATAAATTTTAGGAGGCATGATAAAAATTACATCCCTGGTAATTTTTATCATGGGCAATTGCATTCTAAAGCCTGCAATTGCTGTTCGCGCCGTCCTGGCGCGCGGCTGCCGCCGTGGCTTTATAAGGAGAAAATGCATGAAGAAAATACCATCACTTTTTATAGCAACAATTTTGCTCTTTTTTATAGTTAACACAGTATTTGCAAAGGACAATCCAAAAGCTGCAAGCTACAAAACACACGAGGTTTCGACGAGCTCAACCAACGCCAGCGACAAATCACTTCCAGTCGTTTATTTTATCCGCGACATCAGCCCGGAATCTCTGGTAAAAGTTTATCAGGCAACCGGCTACAAGACCAGCGGCAAAACAGGTGTAAAGGTGAGCACTGGCGAAAGCGAAAATTCAAATTACCTCCGTCCTGCCCTCATCAAAAATCTTGTAAAGGATGAACTGAATGCGACCATCGTAGAATGCAACACTGCTTATGGCGGAAACAGAAGCAACAACATTGATCACATGAAAATTGCCCGCGACCACGGCTTTCTTGACGTGGCCAACGGCTTTGACCTGCAGGACGCAGAGGGCTACATGACAATCCCTGTAAAAGGCGGCCTACGTCTCAAGGAAAATTATGTCGGAACTCATTTTAAGGATTACGACACCTATCTGATTCTTTCTCACTTCAAAGGTCACGCAATGGGCGGCTTTGGTGGGGCAATCAAAAATCTTTCAATTGGATTTGCTTCAGGAATGAGCTGCAAGAAATCCGGAAAGCTTAACATTCACTCTGCAGGCCGTAGTGTTACAAGATGGACCAGCTGTCCTCAGGATGAATTTTTGGAAAGCATGGCAGAGGCAGCAAAATCAGTCTGCGATTACATGCAAGACGGAAAAGGCATTGTCTGCGTAAATGTGATGAACCGACTTTCTGTAGACTGCGACTGCGATTCAAATCCTGCAGAGCCAGACATGCACGACATCGGAATTCTTGCAAGCTTGGACCCGGTAGCTTTAGACCAAGCCTGCGTAGATCTGGTCTACAAAGCAAAAGATTCTGGCAGTCTTATCGAGCGAATCGAAAGTCGCAACGGAATCCACACTCTGGAACATGCAGAAAAAATCGGATTCGGCAGCCGCAATTACCGGCTTGTGGAAATCAAATAAAAATAAGGAATTGTGAATATGAAAACTTACATCACACTTACAGCCATGTCTGCTTTAATACTTCTTTGCCTCTCCCCTCTTTCAGCACAAAGCAAATCGACAAAGCTTTCTCATCAGACAGAAGATAAAAATGCACCTGTGGTCTACTTTACCCGGGATGTGTCAGCGGCAGGACTTATGAAAGTCTATAATGCATTAAATCAGCAAAAACATGGTAAGGTCGGAATTAAGGTTTCTTTCGGAGCCCCTGACGAAGATGTTCTTAATCCTGAACTTCTTACAAGCCTTATTAAAGCAACAGATGGAACTATGCTCGACTCCTGCGGACTTTCAGGAAACCGATGGACAGCGGAACTGAATCTTTCTCATGCAAGAAAGCACGGTTTTGACAAAGTTGGTCCAATGCAAATGCTGGACGAAAATGGTGATATTGATATGCCGGTTAAAAACGGTTATCTCTTAAAATACGCCCGAACAGGAAGTCATTTTGATGAATACGACACTTTAATTTCTGTCTTCAAGTTCAGAATGCACTTTCTTCCTGCCCTTGACGGCGCAATAAAAAATGTAACCTTGTGCCTTGGAAGCCGTTCCGGTAAATGTCTGATTCACTCGGGCGGAACTGACCCAAATCACTATCACGACACAAAGCCGGACATTCTGGAAAAATCTTTTGCCGATGCCCTTCGTGCTGCACTTGACTACAAAGACAACTGGGCTTTCATCAATGTCATAGACAGTTATGAACCGGAAGACAGCTGCAAGGGAACAAAGAATACAGGAAACATCGGCATTATCGCGTCCTATGATCCGGTTGCAATTGACCAGTGTTCTGTTGATTTTGTAGCAGAAACTGCAGAAACGGCTGACCTACGTGCCCAGTGGGAAGAAACACATCAGGTAAAAGTTCTCGAATATGCAGAAAAGCTTGGCTGCGGTAAACGCAATTACCGGCTGGTGGAAATTAAATAAAATCATACAGGAGACAAATATGTCAGAAAAAATTACACAGACAGCAGGTCGGGATCAGCTTGGGGAATTTGCACCTATGTTCGCACACTTAAATGACGATGTTCTGTTTGGCGAAGTGTGGAATGAAAGCGCAATCGATGTGAAAACAAAGTGCATCATCACAGTGGTTTCGCTTATGGCAAGCGGAATTACAGATTCTTCCCTCACATACCATTTGCAGAACGCAAAGGCTCACGGAGTTACAAAAGAAGAAATCGCCGCAATCATCACACATGCTACAATGTACACAGGCTGGCCAAAAGGCTGGGCAGTCTTCCGTCTGGCAAAGGAAGTCTGGAAGGAAAATGAGCCTGCCACAAACGAAAAAGACCGCTACCAGAATTCAATTTTCTTCCCGATTGGAGAGCCAAACCCATATGGAAAATATTTTGTGGGACAAAGCTACCTTGCTCAGATTTCCAAAGAGCAGATTCCGGTTTTCAATGTAACTTTTGAGCCTGGTTGCCGCAATAACTGGCACATCCACAATGTAGGGAGCGCCGACGCAAGTCGGGAAACTGCGAGTGACGCAGCAGTTTCAGCGAGTCTCGCTCGTGCCCCGTCACGAGCGCTGACCGGAGGACAAATGCTTATCTGCGTGGGTGGCCGTGGCTGGTATCAGGAAGAGGGAAAAGAGGCCGTCGAACTGCTTCCCGGAAGCGTTGTGAATATTCCTGTCGGTGTAAAACACTGGCACGGGGCGGCAAAGGACAGCTGGTTCAGCCATCTGGCACTGGAAATTCCCGGTGAAGACGGAAGCACGACCTGGTGTGAGCCGGTAAGCAAAGAAGATTACGGAAAATTAAATTAATGGAGAAAACTTTATGAAAAAACTTATTCTTACACTTTTAATTGGAGGCTTTATTATGACAGGACTTTCAGCAAAGACTGCATTCGTTTACTTCAGCGCCACAGGAACTACCGAACGCATGGCCAAAAATGCCGCAAAAGAAATGGGAGCTGATATTTTTGAAATCCAGCCGGTGCATAAATACACCGACGCAGACTTAAACTGGCACGACAAAAAATCGCTTTCTTCAATTGAATGCAACGACCCGAAAAACCGTCCTGCAATCGCAAATAAAATCGACATTTCAGGCTATGACACCGTTATTGTCTGCTATCCAATCTGGTGGGCTTATGCCCCAAAAATTGTTTACACCTTTATAGAAAGCCAGAACTGGTCGGGCAAAAAAATGATTACTCTTTGTACCAGTGGCGGCAGTGGCCTTGGCCGCAGCGGCACAGATTTGTCTAAGTTTGCAAAAGGCGTAGACTTCAAGGGCGGAAAAGATTTTACCCGCGGATCTGGTGCAGACGTTAAGAAGTATATCGAAGGCTTGTTGAAATAGGGCGTTACCCCGCTGTTGCAGGGTCGGGCTTTTCGGGGTTCCGGCTTTCGCCTCCATTCCTTCGTTCTGGTGGTTTCGACAAGCTCAACCACCGTCACTACGGAACGGCTTCGCCGCCCCTACAATCCCTAACGCAAGGAAACAACATGAAGAAACTAACAACTATCTTGTTCACAATACTAGGAATAATCATGATGGCAAATGCAGCAAGTTTCAGCGCACCAAGTTCCGACTTTGTTCTTATAAAAGGCGGCTCCTTTACAATGGGAAGTCCCGAAAGCGAGGACTGGCGCAGCAATGATGAGACACAACATCGCGTTACCCTTGCTTCTTTTTACATGGCAAAGTTCGAAGTTACTCAAAAAGAGTGGCGCGAAATTACAGGTAAAAATCCTTCAAACTTTACAGGGGATAAACTGCCTGTAGAAAGCATCACCTGGCTGGAAGCAATTGAGTTTTGCAATGCCTTGAGTAAGCGCGACGGACGCACCCCGGTTTACACAATTGCAGATGGAGGTAACACGGTTACTTGGAACAGAAGTGCCAATGGCTACCGCCTTCCAACCGAAGCCGAATGGGAATATGCAGCCCGTGCCGGAAGCACTACCCCATTCTATTCCCGCAAGGTTCCCGGTGCCGAGGATGTAAACTTTTACGGCCACTATCCATACCAGATTGAGCAGAATTATTTTAATGACGAGGTTCTGGAAACCCGCCCTGGCGTTTACCGCGTTAAAACTCTTGACGTTGGAAGTTTCAAGCCTAATCCCAACGGACTTTACGACATTTACGGAAACGTAGGCGAATGGTGCTTTGATTATTATGGGGACTACCCTTCGACAAGCTCAGGGACCGCTGGGACCTCAGGGGTGACAAATCCGGCCGGTGCAAGTGAAGGAACCAGTCGTGTTTACCGTGGCGGCGGCTGGAATGATTTTGGAAAAAATCTTCGTTCTGCTTACCGGGCAGCCATGCCTCAAAACAACTCCGCTTACAATGTAGGTCTTCGTCTTGTCTGCAATGCAGATGACAGCGTGAAAGGAAGTATCACGACCAGAGAAGCGGCAAATGCAGGTGCAAACAAAGCAACCGGCAAAGGCAAAGCCCTCATCATCTTTTATTCCTGGAGCGGGAACACCCGTGGAGTTGCCAGAGAAATTGCCCGCCAGACTGGCTTTGACAGCATTGAGCTTGAACTTGTAAAACCCTATTCCACAGACTATAACACAGTTTTGGATCAGGCCCAGAGCGACCAGCACAAGCAGGCCCGCCCTGCCCTAAAAACAAAAATAGACAGCAAAAAATGGGCAGAGTATGATACAATAATCTTAGGCTATCCTAACTGGTGGGCCAGCATTCCAATGCCAATTGCAACCCTTTTGGAAAGCTACGATTTTTCAGGCAAAACAATCATGCCATTCTGCTCTCATGGAGGCGGAAGATTCGGCCAGAGCCTCACGGCGATTTCAAAGCTTGCACCAAAGGCAAGTCTGACAGCCGGTCTTTCAGTTCATTACTCTGGCGGCTCTTCTCTTTCAAAAGACGTGGAAAAATGGCTTAAAAAAGCGCAGAGGTAAAAAGTGAATTTTGAATCCGTCATAGTAGGGATCGCCTCCCTTGTAATCATTGGCATTTTCCATCCGATAGTGATAAAGGCGGAATATTACTTTTCCGCCCGGGTGTGGTGGCTCTTTGCTTTAGCGGGACTTGGATTCATTTTTGCAGCCCTCTTTACACACGGAATCCTGTCTTATATTCTGGCGATTTTAGGAACGACCTGCCTCTGGTGCATAATCGAACTCTTTCATCAGAAAAAACGGGTGGAAAAAGGCTGGTTTCCCAAAAATCCTAAAAGGGGTAAACACAAACAATGAATAAATTACATAAAATCAGAATGCCTGTCGACATCACAATGACAATTATTTCTGTAATCCTCATGGGCGGAAACTATCTTTTCCCGGCTGACATCGTGCATGAAATCTTGGGGCTTGCGCTGTTTCTTTTGTGGGCAGTCCACATCAGCTTGAACCGAAGATGGTACGGCGCAATCTTCAAGGGAAAATACAATCCCTACCGCGTAATGCAGACTTTCATCAACTGCGGCATTTTAATCTGCACAATTTTTTTGATGATAAGCGGAATCATCCTTTCAAATCACCTTTTTACTTTTCTGAACATCCAGGGCGGACTCGGTTTTGCCCGCATTGCGCACCTTTTGGCAAGTCACTGGTATTATCTTTTTATGTCCATGCACATCGGCATGCACGTGGGAATGATTGCTAATAAAATAAAACAGAAAAGAAATGGCGGAAATGACGGTTCAAAAGAACATGGGCAGCCACAACCTACAGCAAAAAAATTCATCCTACGGGTTCTCCTCGCCCTCGCCTGCCTTTACGGCCTTTACGCCTTCATCATTCGCGGAGTTTGGAAGTATCTTTTCCTACAGCAGCAGTTTTTCTTCTTTGATCTGGAACGCGGCTACATTCTTTTTGCAATCGACTACATTTCAATTATCATATTATTTGCAACAATTTCACATTTGGTAGCAGCAAGATTAAAAAAGAACCGCTAAATCTGGAGAAAAATGGCAATTACAGTAAATCTTCGTTACACAGGAAAAAATGGTGCAGCACAGGCTTTTGCCCGCGAGATGATTTCCAGCGGCACAGTTGAAAAAATCCGCTCAGAAACAGGAAGCAATTGATTTGCATCACGCCTCTCCAATGATGAAAACAATTGCAGAGCTTCGCGAAAAATACGACCTTCACATGACAATTGAACGTTTTGTTTCAGATGATAAAATCCCGGAAGGGGATAAAACATTTATAAGAAGATGATATTGCAATCTGCCTTTTAGGATTGTATTTTATTAATAGAAAATAAAGAGTGTCATTATGTTTAGACCAATGAGAAGATTCAAGCAGCAGATTGCAGATAGCGAATGCAAAGAGATTTTGAAAAACGAAAAACGCAGAGTTCTTTCTCTTTTGGGCGATGACGGTTATCCTTACGGACTTCCCCTTTCACACCTTTACAGCGAAGAAGACAATAAAATTTATTTTCACGGTGCAAAAGAAGGCCACAAAATCGATGCCATCAAAAATTACGACAAGGCAAGTTTCTGCGTTTACGATTCAGGTTACCGCAAGGAAGGCGAATGAGCAATGAACAGCAAAATCATAGCCATCATATACGCAATTGCAGCAGCCTGCTTTTATGCACTGAATGTCCCATGTTCCAAAATTCTTCTTTCAGAACTTTCGCCTGTTTTTCTGGCAGGACTTTTATATCTTGGAGCAGGAACAGGGGTTGGAATTATCTATCTCTTTCATTTCAAAAAGGAAGATAAATCTGAACGACTGAATAAAAGTGACATTCCATATACCATCGGCATGGTTCTTCTTGATATAATCGCGCCGATTCTTCTCATGCTGGGTGTAAAATACGGCACTTCTGGGAATGCATCCCTTCTTGGGAACTTTGAGATAGTTGCAACCACGCTGATTGCCATGCTGATTTTTAAAGAGAAAGTTACCTGGCGGCTTTGGACTGCAATTCTTTTAATCACCGCTTCAAGCATAATCCTCACTTTTGAAAGCACAGACGGTATGAATTTTTCTGTCGGTTCACTTTTAGTCCTGGGGGCAACCCTTTGCTGGGGTCTTGAAAATAACTGTACCAGAAAGATTTCTGAAAAAAATACCTATCAGATTGTAACGATAAAGGGGCTGGGTTCTGGAATCGGCTCTCTGGCTCTTTCCTTTATCACCGGTGAAACAAAGTTTATTCTTAAATACATTCCTTTTGCCTTGCTTTTGGGCTTTGTTGCTTACGGCCTTAGTATTTTTACTTACATTCGTGCACAGAAGGTCTTGGGAGCCGCAAAGACAAGTTCCTACTATTCAATTGCTCCATTCATTGGTGCATTTTTAGCCTTTATTCTTCTACACGAAAAACTTTCAGCACAGTATTTCATAGCCCTTCTTGTGATGATTGTTGGAACTGCTTTTGTTGTTTACGACACCCTGCTTCGTTCTCACCAGCACCAGCACAGCCACACCTTTACCCATACCCACGACGGCTCAACTCATACACATACTGTAGTCCATACTCATCTTCACAAGCATTTTATAACTGATGAAAAACACGGTCATCACCACAGCATGGAAGAACTGGAAAGGGAAGCTGAGCATATGAAAATCTAAGACTGTGTATGCTTCCTCACTCTCACTTATTCCTGAATCCCCTCATCCCATTTTCCAGAAGCGTCGTTGCAAGCTCAATCATTTCTTCCATTGGAATCTTTCTGCCGTCAGTAACCCACTGTCGGTAAAGAAGTACAATGCAGTTATTAAAAGTCAAAAGAATGTTGCGCACGCTCTGCTTTATTCCTTTCAGAGGACGAGATTCCGCAGCCTGTTTTGTAACACGGTTCTGCATTCTTTCGCGGATATAGTCAAAACGGCTGTCGCAGGTCACACGCTTGAAAAAATCATCCTGAGCTTCCATGTATTCAAAAAAGGAACGCACCAGTTTGTCCGTATCCTTAAGCTGGTCAAATCCCGAAACTATGGCAGAGTATTCGCTGGAATGCTTAGCCTGAATTTCTGCAAGCACATCATCCACGCAAGTGTAATGAAGATAAAAAGTATTGCGGTTGATTTTGGCCGCCTGGGTAATTGCCTTTACAGTAATTTTTTCATAAGGCATCTCGCAAACCATCTGCTTAAAAACACTCTGAATTGCTTCCTTTGTGCGGATTATGCGCGGGTCGAGTTTTTCTTCAGCCATAATTCTCCTTTTTTGTGCGCATCCCTCACTTCGTTCGGGTCGGGCTATCCGCCATTTCGCTATTGCTCCAGCCTCCTCACTCCGCCTGCGGCTTCGTTCCGGTGGCCGCCTTCGGCGTGCCTCCTATCCCTTGCGCGTTCACAAAATAATTAATAGACATATTTGCAACATCTGTCGTTTAAAAGACATTATACCATAACCTGCCCTTAATAAAAAGACATGTGTCGCTTATAATAAAAGTGAGCGTTAGGGCATGGAGCAGCTGCGAAGCAGGCCACTTAGGGAGCGACGGCTGCAAGCCGGCAAAATGCTCCAGCGGAGCATTTTGAGCGAGTCTCCGAGCAGCTATGCTGTGAAGGGACTGAGCGAAGCGAGGGAAGCGGCTGGAGCGATAGCGGAATGGCGAAAAGCCCGACGGCGCGAGTTTTCTTGTTTTTGCGTAGCAAAATGCTCACCCTTTGGTGAGCAAAAGAAAACTCGTGAAGTGAGCGTAGCGAACGGCGAACGCCCAGAAAAAAAACTATTTCGGAGGAACAAATGAATCTGAAAAAAACACTTATCGGCTTGGGAATAGCAGCTTGCCTTGCAGGTTCGCTATTCGCACAAAACAAAACTTCAAATTCAAAGGAGACTAAAATGGGAAAATCACTAGTTGTTTATTTTTCGCTCGCAGGCGAACAGTACAATGTTGGTAACATTAAAGAAGGAAACACTTCAATCATCGCAAAGTTTATTGCAGAAGAAACCGGCTCAGAGCTTTTCGAACTTCAAACTCAAAAGCCTTATCCGACCGACAGCTACAGCCGCCTGACTCAGATTGCAAAAGACGAGCAGAACAAAAAAGCCCGCCCTGCCCTCAAAGCTGATATCGACATCACCGCATACGACACAATCTTCATCGGTTATCCAAACTGGTGGGGAGACATGCCAATGCCCCTTTACACATTCCTCGAAGCCCACAACTGGGGCGGAAAAACAATCATTCCTTTCTGCACCCACGAAGGAAGCGGACTTAGCGGAACAGAAAGCCGTATCCGTTCAACCTGCAAAGGCGCCACTGTAGAAAAAGGACTTGCCGTTCAGGGGAAGGTAGCCCAGACAAACAGAAGTGCAGCGAAAAAAGCGGCTCAGGATTGGCTTGCTAAATTGGGTTAGTTATAATTATATTTAAATAAAAGGGTTTATATGACAGTCAGAAAATACGAAGAAAAAGATCTTACAGCAATGATTCAAATCTGGAACGAAGTTGTAGAAGATGGAATTGCGTTTCCGCAGGAAGAGCTACTGACTCCAGAAAGCGGCAAGGCTTTTTTTGCAGGACAGACCTTATCTTGTGTTGCAGAAGAAGATGGCAAAATTTATGGACTTTACATCCTTCATCCAAACAATGTTGGACGCTGCGGTCACATCTGTAATGCAAGCTATGCCGTCGCTTCCTATGCCCGCGGAAAACATATTGGTGAACAGCTTGTAAAAGACTGCCTTATCCAGGCAAAAAAATGTGGCTATGGAGTTCTTCAGTTCAATGCTGTTGTAGAAAGCAATATTCACGCCCGCCATTTGTATGAGCGACTGGGCTTTGTACAGCTGGGCACAATTCCAAACGGATTTAGAATGAAGGACGGACATTTTGAAAACATCTGTCCTTATTATCATGAATTGTAATCGACGTCCCGCCCTAAAGTAAAAGCCCCTGATAAATCTCCAGATCCTTATTTCCAAAGACATTGAAGACAACCTTCTTCACGCTGGAATCTGGATTTTCTGTCAGCCACATTTCAACCGTCTCAACTGCAATCTGAGCGGCAAGGTCTTGAGGAAATCTGAAAACTCCGGTAGAAATGCAGCAGAAAGCAACCGATTCAAGCAGATTTTGTGACGCTGTTTCAAGGCAGTTTTTGTAGCAGTTTTCAAGAAGAAGCTTTTCGCGAGGACCCACACTTGTGTAAATAATGGGGCCGACTGTGTGCAAAACATAGCGGCTTGGAAGATTAAAGGCCGGGGTGATTTTACAAAGTCCGGTTCCTTCTTCGTGCCCCTGCTTCTGCATGAGCTCGTTACAGGCAAGCCGCAGCTGAATACCTGCAAAGGTGTGGATACAGTTGTCAATACATGCATGAAGCGGCGCAAAGCAACCAAGCAGAGCCGAGTTTGCAGCGTTTACTATTGCATCAACTTTCAGAGTAGTAATGTCGCCCTGCCAGAGGTAAAGTTTTGGGTTCCTTTCTGTCGGGCTTAAATCCGCAATATCCGTAATCCCCCGCTCTTTATTAACCTGCTGCAGGTACTCATCCTGTATTCTCAAAAAGTCTTCGCTAATGGAATATGGACCACGAATATTCATCAAAGCCCGGAGTATATCGCGCTGACTTTTTTCATCATCAGGAATCACAAAGCCGCCTTCATTTCCGGGCACAAGACCCAGCTTAAAGCCTGCACTACCCTTATCTTCTTTGAGGAGTTCTGTTATCAAATATAATCTGCGTTCTTTTTGTGTCATTTCCTTTTCCTCTTCATTTGGGCGTTGCGTCAGCTTCGCTGCCGCCGGGCTTTGCGGGGTTCCGCCTTTCGGCTCCATTGCTCCACTACGTTCCGCAACAGCCCTATCGGGCTGCCCCTACAATCCCTAACGCGGAATTTCTTTATAATCAGCAGACTCTGCAACCGACAGAAATGATTTATCCTCATTCGTTTTATATTCATCATTGTTTTTCACGACTTTCTTTGTTGCATTTATTTTGTCTTCTGCATATTTTACCACGTCTTTTATGACTAGTTTCTGCACCGCGCTGATAAAATCCTGCATAGCCTCATAGTCGAGCACACCGTTGCAGACGGGGAGCATGATGTATTTATCCTGAACGACATTCCAGCCGCCGAGTTTGTTTTTGTATGAATAAATCGGTAAGTCCGTAACTTGATTTATACATGCAACCATAAACAAATATTCTTGTGCAGAAATTTCTCTGTCATTCAAATTCCAGCGGATTGCATAAGCGTCTGACAGAACCGTGAAATCGTGCGACTGATAATAAGCCCTGTAAACATCACTGTTTGATGGAATAGAAATCACATGTTTCAATACCGTCGCATTTTCTTTTGGGGCATAATAGTTCAGGCCTTGATTCATAAAACTTGAAGTCAGGCAGGGAAGCGGGTTTTCTGCTGTAGCTTCTTTAGGCAAATCAGCTGCTTTATATGGCAATTTTGCAGTCGATACTCTGTCGAATAAATCACCCATTCTGAATTCCTGCCATTCCAATGTATCAAAATTCTGAAGCGCAAGCTTCTCTCTTTCCGTAAGCGTAGCGTCGGAAAGTCCGCTTACCGTCAGGTAAGCGGAAAGTTCGCGTATACGCTCCTCTTCGAGTTCGCGTATAAAGCTCTCCATAAAATCAAAGTCGATTTCGTTGTTGTCGGTGACAGGGAGTGTGATAGTTTGATTTTCTATTACTTCAATGCTGAAACTTGATGTTCCCCAGCCAAAATTGCTGAACGACCTTCTCATTGTTGCCAAGAAAAACTGAGCGTTATCCTTGCCAAAACGCTCTAGTTTCGGTTTTAGGATTTTGATTTTATCACCAGTAAAATACGGTTTTTCTTGATAAAACATCGTTGCAGTATCTTGCCCAAAGGAAATTGTGTTCCCGTCATTCAGGCAACTTTTGTCTTCATCTATAAAGCCTTTTTGCCCATTATCAGAACCTTGACGCACAATATAAGGATGTCCGCCATTTCCAACGAAAGTAACTTTGTTTGCGTCAAATCGCTTTTTATACGAAAGAACTTCAAACAAATCGCCAAGCCTGTATTCGCCCCACTTGACCGCCTGCAATTTTTCGCCAAGCGGGGCATCTATTTTCCCAGGCCGCTTTCTCCGTCTGTTCCGTTTGCTTGATTTTTCAAAAGGTTGGAAACTTCCCATGCAAGATAATCGGCAACAGTTTTTTTGAAGTCCTGCAAAGTCGGCTTTGTGTCCACGGGCGCGCTCTGGTTCCAGTCATCTCCGCTGTCGGTTATGAAGCCCTCGTAATAGATTTTGTCCAAATCCCACAGATCTTTTGAAACATTCGCGCTCTTCCCCGC
The DNA here is from genome assembly GCA_947165895.1 of uncultured Treponema sp. Taxonomy (GTDB): domain Bacteria; phylum Spirochaetota; class Spirochaetia; order Treponematales; family Treponemataceae; genus Treponema_D. The sequence goes on along the minus strand of CAMVCB010000009.1, from coordinate 56,876 downwards.
ATTATAGATTTTTACGATGTCAGTGTATCGCTGTGTCGGGTTGTCCTGTTCAATAAGCCCTCGCTTTGTGCGTTTGTATCCGTCGTTTGAGAAATCAATGAACTTTACGGTCTTTTCAAAGTTATGCGGCTTGTGAGCTTCAAAAATATATATGTTTGTCTGTACGCTTGCCATCGGCTCGAATAAATCAACAGGCATTTTTATGCTCGCCAAAAGCGTGTGATTTTTCAAGATTCGCCGGTTTGAGCTTACGGCTTTGCCGCTTCCCGCGCTGTTCTGAATGATAATTGCCCCCAATCCGCCCTTTTGCATTTTGTCCAAACCAAAAGCAATGAATGGCATACCGTTTTCATCGAATGTGAAAGGAGGATTCAAAAGCACTCTGTCAGCGGCAAAGTTCGTGTACAGTTCTTCTGGTCTGTCAAACGAGCTTCCCTTTTGAATGTTTGAAGAGCCGTCGCCGCGAAGAATCATATTTGTTGCGGCAAGAGTAAACATTTCGGCATTCAGTTCCACACCCAAAAGCCGCTCCTTTTTAATTTTTGCAATCTCTTCATTTGCCACGCTTGAGCCTTTTGTAAACTTATCGTTCGCACTTTGAATCATCAGCTCCATTGCACTGATTAAAAAGCCTGCGCTTCCTGTTGCCAAATCCATAACTTTGTTGTCATAAGAAATATCAAGGATTTGTGCCATCAGTTTCGTAACATAAGGAGGTGTCAAAACAATGCCGATTTCTTTTCCATCACCGAGAGCATACTTCAAGAATTCAGAATATAACTCTCCCATTATGTCCAGATGCGAACCAAAAGCGTCAATCTGCTTGTAGATGTTTTCATAGATAAATGTGAAAATCTGCTTGTTAGTGCTGCACTCTTCTTGCAACAGTTTTTCTACTTGAGGAAAGAGCTTTGTGCTGTCGTCCCTCTGCTTGTCTTTTGAAATCTCATTGAACGAAGCAAGCATAAGGCTTGATTTTTCCTGCGGAATATTTTTCGCGTTTAAAAACTCTTTTATCTGATTCGTAATAAGAACGCCGTCACGCCTTGTTTCTGTATGGATGCCTTTCAAGTCGTCTGGAGTAAGCCCGTTTTGTATGATTCTGCCGTCAGCGTCAAAAATATCCTGCATTGCCAGAAGCATTCCTGAAACATACAGAACGCGCTGGGGAGCGGTGATGTTGTGGTTGTGCATGAGCTTGTTCAGTTCTTTTGCATAGCGGTCAAAGTCGTTTTTGCTACGGATTAAAAGGTCGTGCTTGTCTTTTTCGGTAAGAACGCAGTCTTCATAAAAAAGAGCGAATGTCTTTTCGTTTTCCACAAAGTTAAGCGATGTGTATTTCGTCATCGGCTTTATGGTCTTGAACGAAGAGCCGTAGACAAAATAAACCGCTATCTGAACATTGCTCTCATTGTCGCCCGCAATGCCTACGGCAACGACTTCCTTATATTTTCCGCTGGCTATCATCTGCGTAGCGTAATAAATCGCACCGTTCACCGCAAAGCCGCTTATCGATTTTTCATCGTTCTTTATGCCGTCCGCATTTTGTGCGATGAGTTTTTTCAAGCTCAGTTTATCCTCAAATACAATCGGAATAACGCCGTTTTTGCATTTGTATTTTTCAATATGAAAATCAGGCTTGCCAAAATTGCTCTTATTTTTCGTTTTTGCCGAACCTTTTAATGCTTCTTTCATATATTCCGACATTCCAGACTCGACATTGTAATCAGCAAGTTTTTTCAAATTCAGCGAGGCAAACACATTTTTTACATAATCGTTTACATCATCTTCCAGTTTCCAATTTTCTGTATCAGTCCTTGCCATATTCCTATTTTCCTTTTGTTCTATAAATATTCAAATTTCTTACGCAATTCTATTATCCCATCAACCATTCCGCAATATCCCACACCGCAATTCCTTCATACTGATAGGCAGGGTGCTTTGTCCGTGCGATAATCATTTTTGGATAAGCGTCTTTTATGCTCAAAAGCGGGGAACTTTCCCTTTCCATTGTTTCCGCTCGGGAAATGTCGTCGCTCACCTGGATGTAGATTTTTTCATTGCGTTTTACGGCCACAAAATCAATTTCTTTTTGGTAAAGAACTCCCGTGTAAACTTCATAGCCTCGGCGCAAAAGCTCTATGCAGACTATGTTTTCGTAAATCCACCCATAGTCCAGATTTTTAGTTCCGAGTTTTGCATATTTAAAAGAATGGTCGGCAAGATAATATTTGTCCTGACTTGCAAGATATTTTTTTCCTTTTATATCGTAGCGGCGGATTTTGTAAAAGGCAAAAGATGCGCAAAGATATTTTATATAGGAAGAAACTGTTTTATCATCAACTTTGCTGCCTTTTGAAGTCAGAGTATTTGCAAGGCTTCTTGCAGAAATTTCAGAGGAAATGTTATCAACAAGAAAATCATTCAGCATATCCAAAAGCGGAAGATTTTTTATTTTGTATTTTTGCTGAATATCACGGACAATCAAAGTTTCAAAAACTTCATTCAAATAATTATATTTATCATCAAGAGAATCATACAGATAAGAACCCGACATTCCGCCTTCCATCACAAAACGGTCAAAGGCCTGCTGTAAATCCTTGCAGTCAAAATAGGCAACAAACTCCTTAAAGCTGAAAGGAAAAACCTCTATGGAAAAAGTTCTGCCGGTGAACAGTGTGGCCAAATCATTTGAAAGCAAAAACGCGTTGGAACCTGTCAGATATATGTGATATTTTTCTGAAGCATGAAAGGAATTTACCGCATGTTCAAAATCCTCGCATAACTGAACTTCGTCTATTAAAAGAAAATTTTCTTTTTCCGGAGAATAAAGATTTTCCACATATTCATTCAGAGCTGTTGCATTTTTAATAGTAGAGAATTGAAAAAGATTGTAATTGATGTGAATGATATTTGCATCTGGAATCTGATTTTTAAGATATTCAATAAAGAGCTCCAGAAGCTTCGATTTTCCGCTTCTGCGAATTCCTGTTATGACTTTTATGTCGGGAGTGTAAATTGTATTAATCAGTTTTTGCAAAAAATCCTGTCTTTCCAATACTTTCATAGGAGCATTATACACTTTCCATTCCGCATTTTCAAGAATTTTTTGATTTTGCGGAATGAAAATTAAATTCTATTCCGCAATTTTAAAAATTTTTCAATTTTGCGGAATAAGACTTTGTAAAAACTCCCAAATATCACTGTCCACACAAAGGCTCTGTTTTTCAATCTCGCCGGGAACTTCTGCCTCTCCCTTGTTTATGCAGATGTATTTTGCTTTTGGGTTTGCATAAGTCATTTTCCAGAAAGGATATTTAATGATTCCCGGTGTGTTGCCGCCAACGCCAAGCTCCAGAAAAACAATATGGCTGTCTTTTTTCTTATTCAGAAAATCTTCATATCTGCCAGCCGCCTTATGCCAGCCTTCATCTTCTACAAAAGTATCGTCAGCGCGAAGGTTCATGCTCATAGGCTTTCCGCAGACAGGACAGCGGGGAACCAGTTCAGACGGAACAGTCATTTTAATTCCTTCAAATCCATTTTCCGGGAGTTCAAGGCTGCCGTCATCCTGAATTACAAAGCCCTGTTCCATGACCATTTTTTCTACAAAAAGCTGATTGTCGTAAGTTTTCTTATGACATGGCTGGGAACACTGCCAGAGTCCGTAATCACCCTGAGTATAGAAAAGGCGAGATTTATCAAAGCCCGCTTTCTGAAAGCAGTGGTCAACATTAGTTGTGATAACAAAATAATTCTTATCCTTTACCAGTTCAAAAAGTTTTTCATAGACAGGCAAAGGGGCTTTTACAAAACGATTCAGATAAATCTGCCGGCTCCAGTAGGCCCAGTTTTCTTCCAGACTTTCAAAAGCCGTAAAGCCACCAGAATACATATCATGAAAGCCGTACTTCTTTTCAAAATCAGCAAAATATTTTTGGAAGCGAGGTCCGCTGTAGGTAAAGCCGCTAGACGTTGAAAGCCCTGCCCCGGCACCGATAAGGATTGAATCTGCATTTTGTAAGATTGATTTTATCTCCTTCATAAGAACCTCCTTGATTTTGACCATGCGTTAGGCTATACGTCGGGGCAAGCCCTCCGTTTAGCTAATTGGAAATTATTGACGTTACGCTCGCTTTGCTCGCGTTAGGCTATGGAGCGCCTGCGAAGCAGTCCACCTAGGGAGCGACGGCTGAAAGCCGGCAAAATGCTCCAGTGGAGCATTTTGAGCGAGTCTCCGAGCAGCTTTGCTGCGAAGGCTTGCGAAGCGAGGAGGATGAGCGGTAGCGAAGCGCGGAACAGCCGACCGACTGCCACAGGCAGGCGGGAACGCCCGAATTCATTTTCCTTTAAAACTTAAAAACAACAGGCTTAGAAAAAGCTTTATTCTCTTCAAGTCCCTTAACATGACCAAGATTGTTCAGACTGCCGGAAATCTCAGAAAGATAGAAAACCTTGAACAGAGGATGATTTGCATCATTTTTGTACAGCTGGCGAACTATGGAAGATTTTTCCATAATCATTTTCTTAACCGTAAGATTTTCTTCAAAGACAACCCTTGCACTCATGCGAATCCAGGCTGTATCAATTTCATTCTCCATAAGACGGGAGCCACAAAGGTCAATATAAGGATTCGCAGAAAGCTCCTTGAACATATCCTTCTGGCTGTTTGTGCAGAACGTCGCAAGCTTTCGCTTGCTTACCGAGTTTTTGCAAGCAAAAACTCGCAGGATTAAAATGCGAGTTTGCGTAGCAAACTCGATAAGTTCGCCAACGGCGAACGACGCTTCCCATCCAAACCGATTGTTGCCAGATACTGTAAGCCTACTTTATCAAGATATTCTGCAATTTCTTTAATTGTCATTCGTGGCTCTTTTTAAATTATTTTCCTGGGAAGAACATTCCAGCCGACATATCAAGATAGTTCAGACCTGAATATTTTGGATATGCTGACTGCACTGCCGCCTTAAAGCCAGCAGCATCAACATTTTTGATTGCGATGTTTTTAAGGCTTTTAAGGTATTCTATCTTCATTTTAACATCATCCAGATTTTCTACAACATAATGACTTGTCAAAACGAGTCCGATTTTTTTCTGAATATAAGATTCCAGTACGGAAATGAGAGCGTCGGCATGAGCTTCTCCTGCGACAATTGAATGAACATCGTGGCCCAGCATGTGAGTATAAACCACATTGATTTCAGGAATGAAGATGTCGAAGGCTTCCTGAGTGCAGGTGATTTTCATTTCCACACCGCAAAGGGTCAGGCTGTCACCTTCAATAAAATCCGTAGTCGTATAGATTGATTTATCGAAAGCTTCCCCAAATGCTCCCGCGAAGTTTGAAACAAGCCCTGCCCCGCCACCATTGTGATTGTAATCATCGGCATTTTTTGTCGAGTAGACCTTGCTTCCCTTCATGAAAGAAGCTCCCGCTCCGTGATAGGCGATTACTGCACCTTCATATTTCAAGCCTGTGTCGGAAATGTATTTTTCCAGCTCCTTGATGTTATCAAAAAAGCATGGGGATTCAATCATAAAGCAACGGCCGTCTTTTTCAACAAGAAAACATTCGTCCGAAATCAAGTCATTAGTCTTGAATGCGTGAAGCTTGATTGAACCAAAATCATAGATTTCCATTACGCCCTTTGAAAGCTGAACCGATGTGAACTGTGTCTTTTCCATAAAATTACCTCGTTAAGTTTTTATCTTAAAAGCAGGTGATCAGGCTGATTAAAAGATATGTTTTATCGTTAGTTGTTACTTATTATTTACAACCCACAATCAATATAGCGTTGTAATTTATAAATGTCAAGTGGTGTTATTTATTTTTTACAACAAATCTGATATTTGAAGAAAAACACTTGTTTTTTAGTGAATAGTATGTGATAATTATGTGAAATCTGTGTGAAAATCACATATAAGCGAGGTATATTATGGCAAATTTAACAATCACTTTGGACGACGAAGATAAAAAAGGCATCTCAGAATTCTGCGAGTACATCGGAATAACAGTTTCCGGGCTTTACAATGTGTTCACAAAGACAGTTTTGCGTGAAGGCCGCATCCCATTTGAAATTGGCATCGAAAAACCAAACCGCAAAACAATCAAGGCAATGAAAGAAGGCGATAAACTCATTGAAAAATACAGAAAAGACCCAAAGTCGGTAAAGACATACTCCGTTGAAGAAGCAGTGAAGGAGATGCAGTCATGGTAGAAGAAAAGAGAGTTTATCAGGTTCAATGGACAAACCAATACAAAAAAGACGTTAAACTGGCAAAAAAACGTAATTACAAGATGGAAGAGCTGTATTCGGTTGTTAAAAAACTTGCCTATGATGAGCCTCTGGAAGAAAGCTACCACGACCACAATCTGGAAGGTAACTGGGCAGGACACAGGGAACTCCATATCCGTTCAGACTGGCTTTTAATCTATCAGAAAAAAGATAACCTGCTCATTCTTGAACTTACACGAACAGGAACACATTCAGATTTATTTGGTAAATAAACAGGAAGGGGGAAGTCTCCCCCTGCGGTCGCACTTCGTTGCGCCCTACCCTCTCGCCTAAGGGGACAAGCCCCCTTAAAATCCCCCTTTTTTTTGCCACACGGATTCGAGATTGCTAACGCAATCTCCCCTAAGCATTGGCTAATCCTCGAATTTTTCCGCCGCAGGAAATCTTTTTTCTACCATTTCCTTCATCTTTACTGAAAGTTCTTCATCAAAGAACTTTCGCACATCTTCCCGGCTCTGGCTGGCATTTCGCAAGAACAAATCGGCAGGATGGATTTCCAGCGCGTAGGCTATTTTCAGAATAAGTTCAAAAGACGGAAAATTCTTTCTGGATTCAATTCCACCGATTGTGCTTTTTGCACAGTCACAAATACCAGATAGCTCCAGTTGAGACATTCCTTTCTGTGTCCTGTAAAAAATCAGGTTTTCAATAAAATCTTCTTGATATGTACTCATACGGTCAAAATACCCGTTCAAAACGCTTTAAAAGTGGGCAAAACTGTCCGATTGTATATTAAAGGTGGGTTTAGCCGTATTTTTTATAGAAAAAGTACAGTTTTACCCAACTTTCAAGGAATCCAATCATGAAAACCGATATTCAGAAATCAAATGAAGCAATTACCCCAAACAGCCGGGAACTTACCATTCTAAAAAAATACTTTCCCCAGTGTTTTTCAAAGCCCGACACGGACGAGAACGGCAATATCATAAAAGAACATTTTGACATAGAAAAACTGACAGAACTTTTAAACAAAGACGAAGTTGACATTAAAAAAGAAGGCTTTACGCTGAATTTTCTGGGTAAAAGCTACGCACACTATCAGTCGAACCTGGACAGCGAGACTGTAATTGTACCTGATGAAAAGAATGCAGAAACTAATAGTGATAATGTTTATATCGTAGGTGACAATCTTGATGCCCTGCAGCACCTCAAATATTCATACGCAGAAATGATAAAGTGTATCTATATCGACCCGCCCTACAACACCGGCAAGGACGATTTTGTTTACAATGACAAATTCGGTTTTACCCCAAAAGAATTGGTAGAAAAACTTGATATTAGCGAAGAAGAAGCTGAACGCATTTGCAGCATGAACGGAAAGTGCACTCATTCTGCATGGCTTACTTTTATGTATCCGCGTCTTGCCCTTGCACGCGAACTTTTGCGTGACGATGGCGTAATTTTCATTTCGATTGACGACAACGAGCAGGCAAACTTAAAGCGGCTTTGTGATGAAGTATTTGGAGAAGGGAATAATCTTATAAATTGCATTTGGGTAAATGGAAGAACATCAGCTTCTCATTTTACAAAATCGCATGAATATATTTTGGGATATGCAAAGAACATTGAATTACTTCCTTTGTTTGAATATAACGGGCGTGAAAATATATCTGATAGAACTATAAAAAAGCCTGGTGAAAAAAATCCCTTATCGGATATAGACTTTCCTGCGGGAATTGAATTTGAATGTGAAGATAAAATTTTTCCAAATAAGTTCGGTCAAAGTGAACCTGTTGAAATTGTAAAAGGAATATTTGAGTGCAAAAATGGGAAGCTGGCAAATCCTGTAACGATTAGAGCAGCCTGGGCTATGGCTGATATGATTAAAAATTGGCTTAAAGGTGAAAGGGTTATAGATCAAAAAGGACAAGTTGTTAGCCGGTTCTATTTTAAATCAAATGGAGTATTACAATATGAAAAAATAAAGGGAACTATTCATCCAAGCTCTGTTATTCAAAATATAACAACAAAATCTGGAACAAATGAAATCGATAATCTTTTTGGTAAAACAGTTTTTCCCTTTCCAAAAGCAACAGACTTAATAAAATATTTAATGCCTATGACAAAAGATGAAGACATTATCCTTGACTTCTTCTCCGGTTCTGGTACAACTGCTCACGCCGTAATGGATTTGAACGCAAACGACACTGGCAACCGCAAATTCATCATGGTGCAGCTTGATGAGCCGGTCAAAAAAGACAGCGAAGCTGAAAAAGCGGGCTACAAGACAATCGACGAAATCGGACGTGAACGCATCCGCCGCGCAGCTGCAAAAATCAAAGCTGAACATCCAGACACAACCGCTGACCTGGGCTTTAAAACCTACTATCTCAAATCCATGCCAAAAGAGACACTGGATAAAATCAAAACCTTTGATCCGAACGCACTTATTTCAAGTGACGGTAATATCATAAAATCGCTTGGCGAAAAAACACTATTGCAGACCTGGCAGATAAAAGACGGTTTCGGCTTTAATGCAGTTCCTCAAAAAATCGACCTTTCAGGTTACACAGCGTATCTTTTGGACGACGAAAAGATTGGTAAGTATTTGTATCTTCTAGGCGATATTGAAGAAAAATCAATCAAAGAGCTTATCCGAAAAATCGAAAGTCTGGAGCTTACAGTGGACAAAATCTTTATCTACGGCTATTCGTTTGACTTCAACATGCTCACTTCAATTACCACAAATCTTAAGACGCTTAAAAACCGTAATCCGCTTGAGCCGATTGTGAGGTACTAAATGCGACTTGAACAGAACTTACCGCACCAGACAAACGCAATCAACGCAGTGCTCCATGTTTTTGACGGAATTGAACCGAAGTTTTACACGGAAAGAACAAAATGCCCTTCTCTGACAGAAGACATTGCGACAATAAAAGCAAACATTGCCCAAATTCAAAAGGGCGAAAAACCGAACTGCTTTGCGGACGGCTACACAGTGCCTGAAAATTTACGACAGAATTATACGGATTCTACTTCTAAATATCTGAACATCGACATAAAAATGGAAACTGGCACCGGCAAAACGTATGTCTACACAAAAACAATGTTCGAGCTTCATCGAGCGTATGGAATCAACAAATTCATCGTACTTGTTCCGACCGTTCCAATCAAAGAAGGAGCGAAGGGTTTTTTGAAATCTGCATACATGAAAAGCGATTTGCAGTCTTTATACGACGGAACGGAATTACGCCTTCATGTTCTTGATGCACAAAAACAGAAAAACAAGGGGCGTAAATCCTTCCCGGCTGCGATTCAGACTTTTGCAGAAAATACAGACTTGAACGGAAATAAAATCGACGTGCTTTTAACAAACAGCGGAATGTTAAATTCTGCTGCAACAATGGATGCTGAATACGACCAGACTTTGCTTGGAAATTTTACAAATCCATACAAGGTATTGCAGAGCATAAAACCGTTTGTAATCATCGATGAGCCGCACAAGTTTAACCGCACGAAAGGCACATTCAAAACGCTCGTGGATAAAATTCAGCCACAATGTATTATCCGCTACGGCGCAACCTTCCCGGAAATGGGCAAAGACAAAATCGATTATGAAAACGTCGTGTATTCTCTCGGAGCGTGCGCTTCGTTCAACAACAATCTTGTAAAAGGCGTGCAGGTTGAATACATTGCCGAAGAAGACAAAATCAAAGACCAGATAAAAATCAAGGTGCTTGAAATCAGCACTGCAAGAGGCGAGGCAAAAACTGTCCGCTTCCAGAATGAGCAGACGAAAAAGACTTTTGATTTGCAGGAAACTGATTCTTTGAGCAACATCGATTCAAGCTTTGAAAATATCCATGTTTCTTCAATTTCAAAAACCGAAGTTGAACTGAGCAACGGAATGATTCTTCACAAAAGCGACTCACTTTATCCCGAGGTTTTCAGCGATACCTTTCAGATTACAATGCTGAACCTTGCGCTTGACCGCCACTTTGAAAAAGAATATGAAAATTTCTGCAACGGTCTTACAAAAATCAAAACCCTTTCTCTTTTCTTCATTGATTCGATTGAATCTTTCCGTAATGACGGCTATCTGCGGCAGGAGTTTGAACGGCTTTTGAAAGAGAAACTTCAAGCTCTGATTGTTCGGTATCAAAAATCTGATTTGAAGAAAGATAATGAATATGCTGATTATCTTGCATATTCATTAAGTCATCTGAATGAAACTATTGCCGGCTATTTTTCTGAGGATAACAGTACGGACAGCGAAGAGATAAAAGAAGAAGTCGATAAAGTCCTCCGAAAAAAAGATGAAATCATCAAAATCAAAAAAGACAACGGCGAATGGGAGCCGACAAGATTCATCTTTTCAAAATGGACACTCAAAGAAGGCTGGGATAATCCGAATGTATTTGTAATTGCAAAGCTGCGTTCAAGTGGAAGTGAAACAAGCAAGCTGCAGGAAGTTGGTCGTGGTTTGCGTCTGCCTGTTGATGAACTTGGTGAACGCCAGAGCGATAAGCAGTTTTATCTTCGCTACATAATCGACTATTCTGAAAAAGACTTTGCGGAAAAGCTGCTTTCTGAAATCAACGCAGGGGCAGAAAGAGAGTTCAAGATTACAAAAGCATTCCTTGAAGAGTATGCCAAAAAGAAACAAATTGATTCAAAGGCTTTCTTTAAAGATTTGATTGTAAAAGATTTTATTGATCCTGAGACACATGAAGTACAGGACGAACATCTTGAAGAGTTCAAAGAAAACTACCCTGATTTGTTTACCGCATTGCAGGCAGGAAAAGTTGTCAGCATAAATGCAAGCAAAGGAAAAGACAGCGAAAAAGTCAAAATCCGAAAAGAGAACTATGATAAACTTGCAACACTATGGAAAGGCATAAATCAAAAATTCTACCTGCATTTTGATTCGACCAAAGAAATTGAACTAAAAGAAATGCTTTTGGATTTGCTCAAAAAAGGAATTGACGGTTCAACAGCTGTTCCTACTTCAATTCAGCAGACTGCAAAAGATGAAGACGGAAGCGTAAAGTTTACGAATGAAATTGGTACGACATTCACGCTCAAAAAAGAACTTCCCTATTCTGATTTTTTGAAAAAAGCACAGAAAGAAACAAATATTCCAATTTCGCTTTTGCACGAAGTTTTCTGTAACTATTTTAAAACCAATCCGCTTCCAGAAAAGTTTTTCAGCAAGCAGACTTTACGGCATCTGGTAGAAGGTTACCGCGACTGGTATATCAGGACTTTTGCAGAAAAATACTCATATGAAAAAGTTGACGCGCCTGTTTCTGACCCGCTTTGTGACGAAAACAATTCTGTAAAGGAATATGTTATTCGTAACGACATTGGTGTTCTAAACTGCAAAGAAACTCCGCTGGAAAATTATCTCTATGATTCCTGTGCCTATGATTCTGATTTGGAACGGAATAATATCACTCACGGCATAAAATCAAACATTGCCTCGGTTGAAGTATATGGAAAAATTCCTCGAAGAACAGTTCGTATTCCGACTTATGCCGACGGAACATACAGCCCGGATTTTATGTATGTCATAAATCATTCTTCGGGTAAAAGGCAGCTCAATCTAGTTGTTGAAACAAAGGATAAGACGAAAGACCACATCGACCCAGAAGAAAGACGAAAGTTTACAGCCGCACACAAACTGTTCGAAAAATTAAAGGAAGAAGTACCCAATGTGTACTATCGTCCGCAGATTTCAAAACAGGACATGACGCAAATTATTGAAAGCGTCGTGAAAGGCGAAGATGTAAACAGCGATTTGTATGACTGAAAACTATGCCCGCTTGCGAGCTTTCCTGCGTTAGGGATTGTAGCCGCGAGCCGCAGGCTCGTTCTGGAGCGACCGTAAGGGAGCGGAAGAATGGAGCGCGGTTAGCGCGGAACGGCGAAAAGCCCGACCGCTTGCCGCAGGCAAGCGGTAACGCCCGAACCTTCATTCCTTGTTATTTATTTTTCACAACAAATCTGATATACTGAAACAAGGACAGGATTATGAAACTAAACACAAACCTTACCGTTGCCATTCACACTATTCTCTGCATCGCTTATTTTGAAAAAGACTACAAAGTCACTTCCGATTTCATTGCGGGAAGCACTGGCATGAACCCGGTAATTATCAGAAAGATTTTGGGGAAACTCCAGGCAGCTGGAATGGTAGAAACAAAAGCCGGGGTCGGAGGCTCTACCCTTTCAAAGAAAGCCGAAGAAATTACCCTTTTGGATGTCTACAAGGCAGTGAGCGAAGAAAAGGAGAGCGAGCGTTCTGTTTTTAATTTTCATGTAAATCCTAATCCAAAATGTCCCGTTGGCAGCAAAATCCATGCAGTTTTAGACCAGCCATTAGATAATGCCCAAAAGGCTTTGGAAGAAGAATTGAAAAAAACAACAATTAAGGATTTGATGGGAAAGCTATAATCTAGTGCCCTATCATCGTATTTGCCCGGTATTCTGCATTCAGCTGGGCAATTTCTTTTTTACCGTCTATGTACTGCTGATAGTCAATTTCCATGCCGCCACAGGCACAGCACATAGAACAGTCGCTTCCGCAGCCAAGAGCATCGGCAACGATTTTTTCTCGTTCTTCCTTTGTTGTGTCTTTTATCAAAATACTTTTCATTGACTGACAGCCTCCTTATTTGTATTATAAACCTATCTGAGTAATAGGTAAACAAGGATATTTAGATATATGATAAATGAAAAAGTTTTAGACTTCCTCAAAGCTAAGGGATATGCAGACAGACTCACCGAACACAAAGAAACAATCGATACCGTAGAACATGCAGCACAGCAGATTGGCTGTTCCGAGGCGGAGATTGCAAAGACGCTTTCATTTATTGTGGATGAAAAACCTGTTATCGTGGTAATGGCAGGTGATGGCCGTGTAAACTCGTCAAAGTTCAAGGCTCTCTTTCATACAAAACCAAGCATGATTCAGCGAGACCAGGTTGAAGCAATTACCGGCTTTGCTCCCGGCGGAGTCTGCCCTTTCAATGTTCCAAAAGAAATCCCCGTATGGCTCGATGTTTCAATGAAGAGATTTGAATACGTTCATCCAGCAGGCGGAAACTCTTTTACTTCGGTAAAACTAACACCTTCTGAACTGGAAGAAGTATCAGGCGCCACCGACTGGTGTGATGTCTGTAAGGGCTGGGAAGAATAGTTTGGGACTTGGAGTTTCCGCATTTGATCTTTTGCTAAACGGATTGAGAGGCTGCTCTTTTAAGAGTTCTCTTTTTCCCCTAAAATCATATTCTTAGTATCTTCTACAAGTTTAACAAAAGCTTTTGTCTGCTCGTCTTCAGTATGCTCAAAACTAAGTACAAAACCTTCAGTTCGCAGCTTATACCTTTCAAGTTCTGTTTTTTCAAATTCTGTTTTAACCGGAAGAATTGTATGTGTTTGAGCTTTTTTTCTTAAATCCATCAAACTGAAAGCAACAGATTTTGAATACCTTTTAAGATATCTCTTTGCTTCAGGTGACAAACTTGGATTGTATTTTAACGGCCTGTTCTTTTTAAGAGCTTTTCCAAAACCTTCCCAAACCTTGATAATATTTTGGTCAGCGTCTGACTTGAACAATTTATAATCCATATCTCCTGGCAAAATAGTTCTAATAAACTCTTCAGCAAGACTTAACTGTGTTAATATAGCCAAATTATCCTCCTTTTATTTTTTCCTACTAAGTTCCAGGCTTCTTGCAACTCTTTTTCTAAAATCGTCCCGTTCTTTTTTATACAGAGGAAATTCGTCTTCTAAAATCCCGTTTTCAATTTTTTGAGCAAGCTTCCAGAGTTTTTTTATCTGTTGTACGACTGCATCCTTTTCCGGAGTCCGTTTAACTTCGAGAATTTCATCATAATATTCATTAGGCGGAGCACCAAAAATACTATTTCCGGTAATAAGCTTTTTGCCAAACCGTATGCTTTCCTCACTGTATATACGATCGTCATAGGGATCTTTTAATCGGTCTGAAAGGGAATCTATCTCTTCCTGATTTTCCCTATAGAACTCAAGGAGTTTAGGTACTACAGAAAGTTCCTTACCGTAGACTATGTCTTTCCGCTCCCCTTTATATTTTCTCCCTTTATATTTCTCTCTGGGAAGAAGTATTTTTCGGTATAGACCATTGTCATAGACTCGTATTATAGATTCTCCACCTTCTACTAACCCCTTACTCCGCCGTTCATAAATGACTTCAAAAAAATCTTGCAAAACACTTTCGATTTTTCCTTGCTTTATGGCAGCCGCTTTTTCTCTTCGTGCTTCATTGACAATCTTTTCATTACATTCCGCACAGCAGCGTTTATTTTCACCAAATGCTTCGTGTTCTTCTTCAGCGGTCCAAACGCCCCAGGTTGAATAACCATAGTCTGTGTATTCTTTTCCACAGAAGCAACATTTTCCTGTTTCCGTAATATGACCACCTCTTCTGGCTACCCATTCAGAAAATTCTTCTTTAGACATGATGTCACCTCTTATATTTCCAATACAAAAAAGCAGAGCTTATACCAATTTGCACAGGCTGAAATTCTCCACAGTCCGCGCTTCTCTAAGCCCTGCTAACTTTTACTAATCTTAAGATTCGATATAATCGCGTAATGATCTCCGACCAGGATTTCTTAATCTTTCCAATGCTTTTTTTTCCATTTCTTTTATTCTTTCAGCAGCATCTTTCTTAAACTGTTCATATTCTTCCGGCGTCATGTCAAATATACCTTCCGGTTCATCACGCAGCCTCAATATCTGCAAAGGCTCAAGATTGATTTGTTCCATAAGCTTACCTGAAATCCATATTTGAAAGGGGTCGGTATAGATCTTTGCATCGCGTCTTATTTCAAATTTTGCAAAATAGCCCATTTGCTTCATATCATCTGTTTTGAGGTCGATGGAATTTTGCCCGATAAAACTTGTTGACTTTTTATTAGAAAGAATCATTTTTCCAGAGTCCTGATTCTGCCTGCAACTTACCCTAATAAATGCCTTCTCAAAATTTACAGCTAAAACCTCGGTAAAATATTTCAAGTCATGAAGATAGGCCAAATCATACTGCTGGTCATGAAGAATTAGCCCAAGGTTATCAAACCACTTGTCTGTAAATAAAAAGAGCCTTTCTCCATTCAACATGGAAGAATAGACTTTATCCTCGCTGTCGATTCTTCCTGAGCTGCCTTCATGGTCAACAAGGCTTTCAAATTCTTCCGTAATATTCACTTCCCCAATTTCAAAAGAATATTTGCCTATGTTTTCTATTACCGGAGACCCCAGGGTTTCGCTAAGAACTTCAGAAAGGAAATCCTTAAAAAGTTCATTTTTCTTCTGCCTGTCTTCCACAGGATGAATCATATTCAGCATAATATTTATTAATTTATCAGCAGCTAACTCAGCAGCCGCCAGATTATCGCCTGTATCTTTCATACTTTACCTCTATATAATAAATACACAAAAGGTGTTTTTTTTAAGTAAAATTCTTTAAAAAAATGCAAAATTTTTTACTGTCTGCTTTTTACTATGCCATAAATTCCTATAGTATAAATAATCAGTAAGATTCCATTAATAATCACATAAGGTGCAAGTTTTACAGCCGTAAAAGCAAACACGAGATTGCAGATTAAAAAAAGGACAAAAAAGATTGACGACAAAGCCGTTATGTTTATTCCTCCAGTTCTTCCTTTGGTTGAGATTCCAAAAATTCCTGTCAAAGTAAGTGCAGAAGTGATTCCAGTCACACTGCATAAAAGCCAGACAAAGGACTCACTTGAATTTGCTGCATAAAAACCATATCCGATTAATGCTGCAATAAATACAGAAGCTACAGTCAAAAAAATATTACATTTCATTTTCTTTCTCCTAAAATTAGATTACATCTGTGGTGGCACCGGGGGAACGGGCGGAACGCTTGATGTAAATAAACCTGCAAGCGAGGAAACAGAGCCAGCTTTTTCCCAGTTAGACATACCCTGCTTCCAGACAAGACTTTCAGAAGTCAGCTGACCGTTTGCTGCCATTGTTGATAAGACCGAAATAGTATAGGGACCGGTTGCAGTTCCATTAACTGCTACATGATAACTTTCATTTCCCGGAACCGGCGGAATATTCTGAGCCTGCGGTGGCACCTGCTGATTCATTCCATTTATCATGCCACCAACCATACCAGCCATGTTCTGTCCGATTGCACTTCCCATCGCCATTCCAGCCATCATTCCTGCCGGGTTCATTCCCCCACCATTTCCAAGATTGATTCCCATAGCGCCGTTTGCACCCATTTTGCCAAAAGCATTTGCGCCTGCAATTCCAACCTCTGCCTGTTTTTCAAGCTGGAACGCAGAAAGATTTGCGCTTTCATTCTGAAGTCTTTGAGCCTGAGCCATACCCTCACGCTGAATGCGTAAGGTTTCTTCCATGTTGGTAAGGTTTGCATTTGTCTGCCGCTGTATTGTCTGTGTCGTTACATCCTGGGTAACGGCTTTAAGCTGATTATAACCATCAGAAGTTTTATCAATATCGATATCTTCTATATCTACTGAACTTACAGTTACACCAAACTCATTCTGTAAACGTTTTTTCAGAGATTCTTCAATTACATCGTTAATTTCTGTAAGTTTACGCTCAAGCTGAATTACTGGGATTCCTTTCTCTGAAGGAATATTTGCTACTACACTTTTTACATATTTTGTTACAGCTGATTGTATCTGAGATTTAAAATCATCCAGGTCAAAATTTATCAGGCGTCGCTGTTTGATGAATTCTTTGTAGTCTGTAATTTTAAAACGAATATCACCGCGAACAGCTACGGGAACTGAATAATCCAGGAAACGGGGATCTGCAACGTCAAAATAAGGAACTGCAAATCCTGTCTGAATCAGACCCGCAAGATTTATAAAATAGATTTCAGCCTGAAAAGGACTTGAACCGCCAAAAGCCGCACCAACGATACTTGAAAGAACTGGGAAGTTTCCGGTTTTTATTGTCTGATCAAACGGTCCTTCTATAAAATCCTGATTTCCATTTTCTCCAGGATAAACAAAAACTGCGACTTCACCGTCCTTTACCCTCAGGCTTGAACCATAGCGGATTGAATTTTCTTTCTTAGTGGTGTTTACATCTTCTCCAGTCGGACGCCATTTCCAGATTAAGTATTCTTTTTCATCACAGCGGATTACATCCATCAATCCGCCTTCGTTTTTTTTATTGAATAAACCCATTAAATTGTCTCCTATTCCAGTTTTTTAACTCCCACACTGCGAGAGAACTTTCACTTGAAACACTTTCATTCGTACGAAAATCCTCTATCACTTTTTCATAGTCATCTTTTGTTATGATTTCTTTCGTCCAACTATCTTTTATTCCAATATTTGATAAGTTAATACTATCAACAGGTAACTCTGGAGGTTCCTCAATGAATCCTGCACACCAATAGTATTTACACATCATGTTAAAATATTTCTGTGCAGTAGAGAAATTAAATGCATATGAGTCATCTGTAAAAATCCCTTTTCCTTCACTTATAAATTTATGGACTTGTAATAGATTTTCATGATGAACATTTGCGTTTACTCTTTGCGTTTTATAAGTTTCTAGGATGTCTTCTGTAAACTCAAATAAGTTCTTCTTGAATTCATTCTTTTTTTCATTCGAAATATTCTTCTTAAAAAGTTTCTGTCCCCTATTTCTTTGTTGAACGGCAGCAGCCCAAGAAAGTAAAAAGAATTCTGATTTAAGGAATATCTCTTTTTGATTTTGAATATTTGTTTCTGACATTAAGCACCTCAGTTAAAATGTGTTGTATTACATAGTATATTTGAGAACGATCCACAGAATACACAAAAGAGCAATTGCTACCCCGCCAATTATAAAAGCTGTTTTTGTATCCTCACTTGCGTTATACCAAAAACTGTTTCGTTTTCTTTCCCATTTTCTATTCTTTCTTTCCTGTTCTTTCTGCTTCTTCCTGTTTATAATGGCTCGTTCTTCAATGATCTTTTTATAATTGTCATACCATTCATTTATAGATGCTTCCCACTTTTTAGTTTCTTCAAAAATCGGATCATCTTTTTTAAACATCATATAAACTTTACTTTTTATTTCATCAAATTTACTTGAAAAAGAACTTACACGCATTTGGTCTGCACCATTCTGCATGTCCTGCTTTAAGATTGATGCAACCATAAGCATAAAGTTTCCAAGTTCTTCTCTTTCATTTGGAATTGGAAATGAAGCAACAAAATCACGCTCTTCTTTTCCCTCGTACTTTATAAGTCCTTCCTGAAAATCTTTTGAGGTTTTGCTTACGTTTATTCCTGATAATTCATGACCTTTGGGACATGTCAGCGCAAAGGCAGGAACTTCTACTCCGCAGACCGGACATTTTCTTTTAACTCCTACAAATACTTCCTTTCTTTTTGTGTCATCTGCAACATTCTCATTTGCTCCAGGAATTGGAGGAGGAGTCTGTGCGTTTGAAACTGGCGAGCCGCATTTATCACAAAAATTTGCCTGGTCACTCAACTGATTACCGCATTTAATACAAAACTTCATTTCATCACCTCAATTAGTTTTCAACATTCTACCGCATGGCCTCAAAATTCCTTTAAGAAAACTTCCTAATAAAAATGGCAAATTTTTAGGAAAATTTCCCAAAGATAAAATTGCTTTTTGCTATATACTGACACTCATGAATAAAAGGCCATCTGCAAGAGCAGGTTTTAAAATAAAGTCCCTCTTTAAAATCGAATTTATTTTCATCTATATCGCAGTTCTGAACTTTGGATTTTCCATCGGCTGCAAAACTTACACAAATAAAAAGATTGCAGATATGAATTCCCAGATGCTTAAGATTCAGCTGGAAGAAAACAGCGGCATTTTTAATCATCAGAATCTGATTCAAAAACTGGAGTATGATTACGAGCCTTTCACCTATTTTGATTCTGACCTTAAGGCAGAACTTTCTCAAATCCTTACCCTTCTTGGCGAAAACAAAAGTACGATTGAACCAATCATCACTTTCCAGAATCAAATGCACCAGACTGAAAGCCGCCTCAACTTTGGCTACGATTCCCTGCTCTACTGCTCGCTGATTCTGATTGTCATTGCAGTGTATCTGATTGCAGAAAAATATTTTAAAAACAAAATTGATTTTCAGCGGCTCAAGGTGATGAACGAGGAACAGTCTAAAATCAGCCGCAACCTTCACGACGGAGTTGCCCAGGATCTTGCCGCCTTAAAGCTCTATCTTGAAAAAGAAGACCTTTCAAAATCAAAATTTTACGCCCAGCAGGCTTTTAACGAAGTTCGCTATATGATTGGAGCAACGCACTTGGATTTGAATCAGAGTTTTGAAGAAATCGTAAGAAAGATGGCGGCGACTCTTGAGGCCAACTATAATATTTCTACAAAGGTTTATGTCGGCTCCACAAAGATTCAGAATCTCAACGAAAATATTCAGGTTGAGCTGATACGAATTTTGCAGGAAGCTCTTTCCAATATTTCGCGCCACGCAAATGCCAGCAATGTGGAAATCCGTTTTGTAGACGGCATCGACGATTTTAAATTCATCATAAAAGATGACGGAAAAGGCTTTAGCGAAGAAGAAGTAACAGAGAAAAATACCAGGGGCGGACGCCAGCACTACGGAGTTTCAAACATTAAGGAACGCGTTGAACTTTTGGGCGGTACGGTAGATTTTATTCACGAAGGAGGAACAACAATTGCAATCACAATTAAAGATTCTGTTTGTAGATGATCATGTAGGACTGCGGGACGGAATGAAAGAGATGCTGAAAAGCAAAAATCCGGATTTTGATTTTGTCTGTGCAAGCGATTACGAGACTGCCCTTGAGGCCTTAAAAAATAATCCTGACCTTCAGATTGCAATCCTTGATTTAAATCTTGACGGAAAAAGCGGACTGGAAATAATTCCTGAAATCAAAAAAATCAACTCCTCTATTTCTATCATGATTTATACGATGTTTAATGATGTGATTCATGTTCAAAATGCCCTGCTCAACGGGGTTCAAGGCTACGTTACAAAAGACGCCACAATTGATGAAGTTGCGCTTGCAATCACAACGATTTCAAAAGGCAATTCCTACTACAACAAGGCGGCCACAGAAATAATGCAGTCGCTCCTGACAAAAAAAGGACGTGCCCACGACATTACAAATGATTTGAGTTACCTTTTTGACAATTACAAAGACCTCTCTGCCAAGGAGCGGGAAATTTTCATCCTGCTGTCTCAAAATATGGAAATCATCGACATTGCAAGAAAACTCGGTAAGTCAGAGAAAACTGTAATCAATCAGCGGACGGCGGTGTACTCAAAACTGGATATAAAAGACCGTCACGATTTACTGGAAAAAGCAAAGCTTCTGGGACTAATCTATGACAAATAAAAAGTCATTTTCTTCTGTTTCTCAAATAATTTTCATCGTCCTCTTTACTGCCTCTTCAATCGGAATAAATTACCTGGGCTCAGTACTGGCAGGTCTTATTGCATTTCCCCTCTATCTTGATTCCGTGATGACCATTGCAGTAACTGCCTTGTGCGGACTTGTGCCTGGGCTTATCTGCGCTGTCGCTTCAAACCTGCTTTTATACATTTTTGCAAACACAGGAATCCTTTTTATGACATGCCACATTTCTACAGCTGTAATTGCATATTTTGTTTTCCGTGCAGAAAGAAAAAATCATCTTAAGGATAAATTGCTTTCCTCTTCCAGCTTTATGTGGGCAGGTTTCTTTGCATCTCTTTCAAACTCAATTCTGGGAGACACAATAAGCGCACTTTTTTATAAAGCAAACACCTCAATTCCTCAGGTTGATAACGCAGTTCAGGGAATTTATGTGGTTATCCGCAATCTGAATGTCGCAGCATACATCGGCGGAACTCTAACAAATCTTGTTGATAAAATCATCAGTGCCGCAATCTGCTATGCAGTTTACCGGCTGATTTTAAGAATCACGAAAAATACTTTTCATTGATCAGGTTGAAGCAATTACCGGTTTTGCTCCCGGCGGAGTCTGCCCTTTCAATGTTCCAAAAGAAATCCCCGTATGGCTCGATGTTTCAATTCAGATTTTACATCTCCGCAATCTTTCGCAATGTATTTGCAGTTCGGATTGTAATCATTTCTCCAATGCCAGGAGTCGCAGTCTTTTTCCACCAGTTGGCTTTTGCATATAGTTTGCGATCAAATGACCAGAAGGCCGCATTTCCGCAGATTTGGACTTTTTCAAGTTCTGCAGACGGCTTCCCGATTTTTTCGGCCACACTTTCAATACTGTTTGGAGCAATTGCAAAAATCAAATTGTCATAAATATCTTTGCTGTCACTTCCCCGCTGTTCAGATATGTTTTTACATCTGCAAAACCTTTTTCGCCAAGGGCAGTTTTCAGTTCAGGCATGGAGATTTTATTTTTCCCGCTGATATTTATTCCGCGAAGTAAAGCAATGTATCTGGCCATTTTAATATCCTACTTCCTTTTCTTCAGCTCTCGTCTCACCATTTCCAAATCACTACTTGTCAGAATCGGAATCAGCTTATTGATTTCCTCAATTGACTTATCCCACCAGCAGAACTTTTCAAGAAGTTTAATCATTTTGTCATCAAAACGTTTTTTTATTGTGCGGCAAGGATTTCCGACATTGATTGTGTATGGCGCAATGTTACTTGCAACTACGGCATTCGCTCCGATTATGGCACCATCGCCAATATGAACGCCCGGCATGATTACGGCATTCTGCCCAATCCAAACATCGTTACCGATGACAGTATCTCCCTTGAGCGGCAAATCTTTTTTCAGCGGGGCCTCCATGTCCCAGCCCTCCAGCGTGTAGAAAGGAAAAGTTGAAACTGCATTCATCTGATGATTCGCTCCATTCATAACGAATTCCACACCCGCTGCAATCTGACAAAACTTCCCGATAATCAGCTTGTCACCGTTCCATTCATAAAGATGAGTCACATGACTTTCAAAATCGGAATCTGCAATATAAGTAAAATCACCAACGATAATGTTTGGATTCTTAAGAGTGGGTTTTACATAAATCTCTTTGTCATAACCAGCTATAGGATGAATTGTCATTGGATTTGGAATCTTGCCGTCTTTCATTCTGAAACCTCAATTCAATTATAGCAGAAAAGTCTCCTCAAATCACTGAATACCTTCCGTTTTTGGAAGATCGTTTAGTGCTTATTTTCTCTTTTTCTTTTCAGTTTTGGTTTGTTCGCTATTTTCTGTTTATGTCTGAGATTCAGCCTTTGAAGAAAGTGTGATTTTCTGATAAGCATCTTTTTTATCGTTAGGGTGTGGTTCAATTCCTATGATTGTAATATCATTTTTATTCGGACCATATACCCAGAAGATTCTTCCAGCTGCGGGTTTGTGATTTTCCAGATATGATTCCCAAACTTTCTGGCCGTAGCGTTTTGTTAAAGCTTCAATATCGTGAGTGCAAAGGCCTGGATAGCGAGGATCATTGCTTAGTTTTGAAAAACAGCTTACTAAAAGCTTGAAGAGTTTGAGCTCATTTTTAGTTGCCGTCTGCTCTCTATATTTTTTCTCAAGATTTTCCCACAGTTCCTGCATCTGGGGAATACCCATTCGGATTTTATACATTATAAGAGTTCCTCATATGCAGAAAAATCTATAGAATCTCCGGCTTTTCTGGCTTTAAGGTTTTTCATGCTTTCATCCATCATAGAAAGAGTGTTTTGTGAAACTTCAAATGGCTTTGTGAGTTCGCGAGGTTCCAAGAGGATTCGTCCATCAGGATATTCTTCAACATGATAATAATCGTATGAAGCAGCTCTGAGAGTTATTCTTCTTTTTGAGTCCAATTTTGAATCATAAGATCTTACTGCTAATGCTGGCATATATACCTCCTGAGTAAGGCCGCTGGTCGGCTAGTTGTGTTTTGTGGGATATCCCACTTAATAATATATGGGATATGAGCTGGAAAATCAACTGTTTTGTAATATCGTCTCCGTTTTTCTCATCTGGCTTTCTTTGGTTTCTTTTCCAGAAGTTCAGCATACATTCCTTCCAGAAGTTCCAGAATCAGTGCCTTATCATCAAAACTGTCAAATACATGCATCAGAGTCTTAGAACCTTCATAGGGATAACGCAGTTCGGAATCTGCAAGCAGTCTGTCCGATGTCGGTGTTCTCTTTAAGAACAGCTCATCGCCGCAAATGTCACCTATCAGTTTTCCTTTAAAATATACAAGGTATCCGCCCATCATAGATTTTATGACAATATCGCCTGCTTCAGAAAAACAATCGTGGACATATTCATTAAACTCATTCACCATGATTTTTCCCTTTTCTGCATTATAGCAGAGATTGTTCTTCAGAACACTGATTTAATCCTCATTTCGTGCTAAAATGCATCTCATGGCAAGTATTTTAATAAAAGACACAACCCGCGAACAGCGAGAACACATTGTCCGCGAATCACTGGGCGACGATTATGATGTTGGCTGTGGCTATGAATCTACTGGCATCAACTATCAGCAGTGATTTAATCCTAATCCAGATATATAGGATCACTCTTGATAGGCTCACTCTTGACTTCAACCCCAACAATCTTGCCATGATGCGTAAGTACCTTTGTAATTTCTCCTTTGTTCACAGGATACAATTTTTCAGCTTCTGCCATTAATTTATTCTGTTTATATTTGTATATTCCATAGCCTATACCAGCTGCTGCAAAAGCTGCCACAGGAATGAGCCAGGCCTTATTTTTGTTTAGCCAGCTGCCCACGCTTCCACCTGCAACAGATTCAAGATCTGCATCGGAAAGATCTAGGGCCTCGCCATCTGTCTTTTCATTTTCGACAATGGTCTTTTTGAATTCTGCTTCATTAAAGTCTGGATAGTTTTCTTTTAAAATTTTGCAAAGATCTTCTATGCTGTTTGCCTTATCAAAGATACTTTCCATTTTTTCAAAATCAACTTTTGCAATCTGTTTCTCGCTTGCACCTGCCAAAAGTAACTGTTCTTTGAATTCTTTTTCGTCCATAATATACCTCCTGTGCATTTGCATTACTCTTATTTATACTCCGCCTATGGAAAAAAAGGCTATAAATTTTTAGCCATAATTTGAAGGGGATTTTATAACAATATCGCCAGCTCCAGAATTAGAATATTTAAAAAAAAAGCGTTAGGGATTGTAGGGGCTGCCCTGAAAGGGCAGTTCCGAAGGAATGAAGGCGATAGCCGGGACCCCGCAAAGCCCGACCGGCCGCGAAGCGGACGGGAACGCCCATACAATTAAAATCTTATGTCATGGAAAAGGATGGTCAGTTAGGTTAATTGAGGAGCCTGCAGTGAATTATTTTGCTGCAGGTTTCTTGTTTTTAAACATCAAAGCAAAAATTGCACGAACAAGAGGTCCTGCAACAAGCAGCTGCCAGAAAGCGGCCATCGGATAATTAAAAGCAGTTGTCTGAAGCCAGATTGAGAGCATTTCTTTCTGGAAGCCGCCCTTAAAAAGAATTGTAGCGGCAAAACTCATAAGCGGACACATCAGCCATACAGAGCAGATTGAAATGGAAAGGATGATGAATACCGGATTAGCCTCTTCTGGTTTGAACCTTGAAAAAGTGATTTTCTTGGCAATCGGTCCGACAATAACAAAATCAAGCACAAAAGCAAGCGGCATCATAATTGGAAGTTCATGGAAGGCAATCAGAAAAACTGAATTAGAAAGTCCTCCCATCGCAAGCGCAATATTGTAGCAAACCATTGCATAAACCATAACAAATACCATCAGAATGGTAAAAAGAATTTCCTGTCCCAAAGATTTTGGCATACGAAACTCCAGAATGTAAATGTGATTGCATTAAAACTGCGCAAAGACCTTGCGCATGAGCATAGAAAGGTTCGGAAATACTCCACTCTTAATAAGATTAGGCAATCTTTGAAAAGTGGGGTTATATTATCAGATTTTAAATATTTGTGTAATACCCCATCAATAATACTCATTTATGCCGTTTCGTGATAAAATCTTTCCCAGTAGGAAAACACTATGGCAAGTATTTTGATAAAAGACACAACCCGCGAGCAGCGTGAACAGATTGTCCGTGAATCACTGGGCGACGATTATGATGTAGGCTGTGGTTATGAATCCACCGGAATCAATTATCAGCTCTATATTGACGGGGTTAAAGAACTGCGCGAACTGAACATGGAAGCAAACTGCGGCTTTGAAGTAGCACACCCGGAAGAAAGAAAATCCGGCTGTAATAGGATTTAAGGAAAGGACAGAAAAATGGTAAAACACAAGTGGCCGCCTCGCCTCTTCTACTGCAGACCTGATGCTGGATTCCACTTTTGAATCTGAAGAAGCCCTCAAAGGCTATTCAAAGCACCCTGAACACGTAGTCGTAGCAGACAGCAAGGTTCGTCCATTTTCTGCAAGCCGTGCCTGTCTGGATTTTGAAATATAAACGAGGTCCAAAATGAAACTCTTCGGTTGCAAGAAAGCCAGGAAATTGAAAACCTTCGTGAATTAATTCAGGGATATTATAGAATTATTTACGAAATTCTGTAGCCCACTCCGCGTACAGTCTCAATCAGCTTCTGGTTATTTAATTTCTGACGCAAAAGCCCGATATGAACATCCAGAGTACGGCTTTCTATTTCTTTATCATAATTCCATACAGCTTCCAGAATATGCTCGCGGGTAACAACCTGTCCTTTATTTTCCATAAGAAGGGCCAGCAGTTCATATTCCTTTACTGCAAGCTGAATCTCTTTTCCCGAAACAAAGGCCTTTCTGCTTTTTGTATTGATAATTACATTCTGTGCGCTGATCAGATTTTTTTCAGAACCATCAGCAAGAACTGAGTCACCCGGGTTTGGCTGGATTGCCTGAATTACTCCAAAAATGCAGTCGCCGGCTTTTTCAATTTTGCGGACTAAATCCATGTAATTAAGCTCTGCCTTTACATTGCTGCCGTTTTCAATTCGCTTTCGGCTGGCTTTTTTAAGTTCCCTCTTAGTCCTGTCGATTTTGTCTTCCACATCAGACAGAAGAACCTTATCAATTTCAGAAAGACCAAGGGCGATGTAAGTACAGGTCTGTTCATAAAAAATATATACCTGATTAAAATATTCAATCACTTCATCTGTCTGATTTCTGAGGGATTCTGTCTCCCCTTCCTTTTTGAACTTGCACAGTGAATGCATCATTGAACAGCATTCATCACTCAAATCTTCAAGATTCTGAATTACAGAAATCATGCTGGCATAATTGTTCCGGTCATTATGATTTGCAGTTGGAAGACGGGAACATTTCTGGAGGAACCAGGAAATTTCGTGATTCATTTCATCAACATATTCTTCCTGAGCATTAATTTCTTCTATTAAACTATCAAGTCCTTTATTTTGATTAAGCCCCTGATTCAGATAATCCATCATCTCCATTACGCGGGCAGCCATTTTGGTAATTTCTTTTTGAACCTGAAAAGTGTACAAATCTGTGCTGACATGATTTTTTGGCAGGATGATTGGGATTTTATAATGAGCATCTTTTTCTTTCTGGCTTTCTTGAATCACTTTTTCTGTAATGGAAGCAATCTGCTTTACAAAAGGAAGGAAAAGGATTGTGGCAGAAATATTAAAGACAGTATGAAGCATGGCAATATGAGTTGTGATATTCTGTGTAGGCTGACCGGGAACAATAAAATCAATAAGATTTAAAAACGGCTGGAAGAAAAGCAGGGCTAAAAAAGTTCCCGTCACATTAAAGGCCACGTGAACGGCTGCCGTGCGTTTTGCATTCACGCTTGCGCCAAAGGATGACATAACCGCGTCCACTGTAGAACCGATGTTGCTTCCTAAAACCATTGCGGCTCCAAGCTCCCAGGGCAGAGAACCGTTTGCCGACATTGTAAGCACAATCGCTGTTGTAGCAGATGAAGAATGAATCAGGGCCGTAAAGACAGTTCCAATCAAAACTCCAAGCAGAAGACCTGTAAAATTCAGATCCTGAAATTTCTGTAAAAAGCTGACGGACTCAGGTTTTAAATTCATGGAAGTTTTAAGAAGTCCCAGTGCCATAAATAAAAGTGCAAAGCCCATAAAACAATCAGCAAAATTATGAATCTTAAACTTCTTAAAATATTTAAGGATAAATCCAAAGCCGAACAAAGGAATAGCCGCCGCTTCCATACTGAAGGAAAAACCAAAAAGTGAAACAATCCAGGCTGTAACTGTGGTTCCGATATTTGCACCAAAAATAATTCCAATGGCCTGAGTAAGGCTTATAATCTCGGCATTTACAAAACTCACCACCATTACAGTAGTTGCGCCGGAAGACTGAATGATTGCCGTAACCGCAAGCCCTGTAAGCACAGCCGTAAATCTGTTCCCGGAAATCTTATGAAGCAGAGATTGCAGGCTGTTTCCTGCTCCCTTTTGAATACCGTTCGAAAGCATCTCCATTCCAAAAAGCAGCAGGCAGAGAGAACCAGTAAATCCTAGAATCTGGCTTAATACAGTTATCATATTTTTACTATAACTGTAAGAAATTAAAAATTACAGTTAATTTTTGTAAATTGTTTGTAAATTCTGAAAAATCAGTCTTTCATACAAAGCACGGAAAGAAGCGGTCAATTCAGAAAGATAATTTGGAGAACCGATGATTAGCTTCGGCAGCCTCTGCACCTTTTGCAACTCTTATTCTTTCCACTCAAGCCGCATTTTAATAAATTCCTTCATGTCCTTGTAAAAGTCCATTGGCGGCGGAGTAATATTAATCTGCTTAAGGGCTTCCTGAACCAGCGGATTTTTGTAGCAGCAGACTGCATTTGAAGAAGCATAAAATAATAGGTCCAGCTGGATTTTGTAGGCAGCGTCCAGGGTGATACCCAGCATCTGCGCAAGTCTGTCGCGGAAGGCATAGGCCAAGTCATAATATTTCTTTTTGAAAACGGCAAGACGCTCTACCGTAACATTTGTTTCAATAACAGGGTTGAGGTAGGAAACATAGCGCATGTAATCCTGATTAGCGTTTACGATTCCGGCCCAAATCTCGGCAATTACGCCTGCTGTAAAATTGTTGCCCTCCGGAAATGCCGAAAGCAGGGCGTTGTAATAAGCCGTCATTTTTTCTGCAGAGATTTCCAGAAAGATTTCTTCTTTGGTTGTAACGTATTTATAAAGGTTTGCGCGAGACCAGCCTAATTTTTCAGCAATCGTGGTAAGGGTAATTTCTGAATAAGGGCAGCTTGCAAATAGTCCTGCCGTTGCCTCTTTTATTTGAGAAAGTCTTTCTTCTTTGTGTTCATCACTTCTTGCGCGGATAAACACTGCTTTTCTGTTTAAATCTGCCATACCTAAAGAATAACACAGTAAAATATCTTTTGCAATAAGCAACTTTTTGTCACTAATATCGTATTTTAGTGTTGACAAGTCACCGGTTATGCCATACAGTTTAGTTAAGTGACACAACGTTACTAAATAAAGAAAAGCTTGTCTTGAAGAATTGTTGAAATAAGGGCGTTAGAGAGGAACCTTCGGTAACTGTTACAACCACTGGTTTACAAAAACTCTTTTTGAATCCTTTCAAAAACAATGTCTAGAATTTTCGGCATGTTGTTTGAGCCCATCGTGAAAATCATTATTTTATTTTTGCCAACTAAAGCCGCGGAAGTTACCTTGTCTCCTTTTTGGGTTATTTTGATAAGACTCGCATATGAAAAATCAAGATTTATGATTTTAGCAATGTGCATTATCCATAAAGACTTTTTTAGAGATGCTTTTGTAATTGACTCATTTACTCCAACAGAATTTATTGAAAGCACTGATTTATTTTCTAGATACGCTTGCAAAGCCTGACAGTATTCTTGAATGACAGGATTATCTATTTTTTTTAGGAATGACTTTTTGTTGAAAGTCTTGCTGTGCAAAAAGAATGACTCAACATCTTCAATGCCATCAAAACCAAAACGAGAGGCAAAAATCTGAATTTTATTTAACCGGCTTTTTGCAGCGCCTTTCAAATCTTTTTCGTAGTAGTCCATGAATGTAGAGGAAAGCTCTGCGTATGATTTACCGTGTACATTTCCCCATAAACCGTTCCTATGCTGAACACTAAGCCCTTCTCCCGGATTGTTGTTAAGGACATAAAGCATTTTCTTTCCATTCTGAACTTTATAATAGGGTTCTATTAAAAACTCTGTTTGAAATCCCCTAAAATCACAAAACGCATTCTTGTCACCCTTCCACTTTTCATACAGTTCTTCACATAATGCTTTGTAGTCTTTTGTCATTGATCTACTCCTATATATATTTTTTTTATCTGTATATTTATCACAACCTTTTATTAGTAATACCATTCATACTGGGCCCTAAAACCAGTTAAGAATTGTATATTCTTTCCTGTTGGGTCATTCATAGTTAGTGAACCACCTCCAACAGATATTCCTTTTAACTTCCATCCGTCTGGAGACATGAATACTATGCTTTCAATCGAAGGGCAATCCGCAAAGGCATATTTTTTTATGGTTGTTACATCACTGCCAATTATTACATTTTTAAGGGATGTGCAGTTATAAAAGCATCTTTCGGAAATAGTTTTTATACCATAAGAAGGAATCGTAATGCTTTCAAGTCTTGTACACCCTGCAAAACTAGGGAGTGTATCAAACTTATTAACGCTATTAGGGAAAATAATTTCTTCAAGGTTTGCGCAACCAGAAAATTTTTTATCATTTTCATCCATCACAATATTATTAAATTCTGAAATATCAAGCGTCACTAAAACATCACTGTTCGTTTTTAAAAGTTCCTTTAATGCATTGCTAAGACTAGGTATATATACAGTATCCTTATTATTACTTTTATCTTTTTTCACTTTAATGGTTGTATTACTAGTAATTTTCTTAATCTCAGATGCAGCAAGTCCACTCTTGACCTCAATATACATATTCCACCTTGCATAAAGTGTAATATCTTCATGCAGTTTTCCTTTGCTCCAACCTGTTAATTTTGAATCAGAAAAATCTTCCACTGTGTACCAGCCTTTAAATGCTGATTCTGCTTTTGTTGGAGTTGGAAGTTTTATATCGTCATCCATTGTATATGTCGTAACCGCTCCATCCGCATTTGTTCCCCCATTCAAAACATAAGTAATTGTATATGTAATCGGTGTGAACTTGGCATAGACATTTACATTTGCCGCAAAGTTTTCAAGCCTTGTAACCTGTGTGCCGTCGGCAAAGTTGTCTGTGGTGTACCAGCCGTCAAAGGTGTAATAGTCGCGGGTAAGGCTTGGCAGTGTGATTGCTTCTGATTTTCTTGTTACGCTTTCCTGTAAGACAGATCCTTCTGCAAAAATGCCGCCGTTTAAGTTGTAGGTGATTGTGTAAAGCGAGTCAAAGCTTTCTATTGCGCGGGTTGCAGTGGAAGCAAGGCCGCTTGAAATTTGGACAAGCTCGCGGTAGGTTGCAAGCTCAAAGTCCGTGCCGTTTTCTGATCCATAGAAAACTACTTTTGCGCGGTAAGTTCCGGCAGCGATTCCGCTTGCACTAAAGGTTACGGCATTTTCTGAAGGAGTAAGGAGCTGTCCGTTCAATCCTGCGACAACAGTTCCGTCTATGTTTTCCAAAGTGGCAAGGACTTTTGTAACCCTGCCGGCATTTTCGGCTTCTGCAAAATTAAGTGTGATGCTAAAGCTTCCGACCCCATTTCCAATATTGCTTATAGAAAGATTAAAGGAAAGAGAGTTTTCGCCAAGGGTGATTTCTTTCTGCAAACTTCCGCTTAAACTTGTTCCGCCGTTTTTTGCAGTAAGGGTAAATGTCCAGCTGCCACTCGTTACAGGGATTGCCGCATTTTGCATTGCACTTAAATTTTCCCATGATCCAAGTGTCTCCTCACTGCCGCCGGATTTTGTACCCTTTAGAACAAGATTTGTAAAATTGGCCTCGTCTGCTCCAGACATAACAGTTCGTGAGGTCTTGCTTCCTACTGACACCTTCAGGTATGCTGTCCCTTCCTGAAGGTTTGCCTGCAATTCATTTGGATTCTGCTCCAAAAGATTTGAGCAGGAAAAAAGAGTTCCAATAAAAATTGCAATTACCGTATATGAAAAAAGTTTTGAAAGTCTCTTCATTTTATTCCTCCGTTATTCTGTTACCTTAATCTGCGCAAAGTATGAATACCAGCGGCCGCCTTTTTCTGCTTCAAGAGCGAGCGTGTATGTTCCTCTTGTCAAAGTTGAAGTGTCGATGGCACAGCTTTGACTTGCTGCAATCACTTTATCATCCAGGAACCAGCTGTATGAGTCACATTCTTCTGCGGTAAAGGTTATGGTGCTGCCGTTCTGAGCTTTTGTTACTGTAATGTCTGCCTCATTCACAGTGATTGTAATGCCTTTAGCGGCTGTCCACTTTGCAGTGTAAGTTGTGTCTGCGTCAAAGACTTGCGCAATTGTACCGCCAGATGTGTTCCAGCCTTCAAAGCTGTAGCCTTCTTTTTCAGGGCTGTTCAAAATAACTGTTTGACCATATTTTCCAGTTATGGTTACGAGGCCGGTTTTTCCGTCAAGGCTTCCGCCGTCAAGCTCTAATGTAAATGTAATTTTTTCGCGGTCATAGTAAATCTTGATTTCCGTACTTCCGTCTGCGGCGATTGCAGTCTGGTTTACCCTTCCCGCCGTAAAGTGCTCGTAAGCCTTTGCAGCGGCTGCGGTCTGTTCTGTAGTTGTTCCAGTCATATTGTCCGTATCTTTAAGTGTGTAGCCGTCATCATCTGCGTTCTGCTGATAGTGATAAACCTTGTAGACAGTATCTATATTTGGCGTATAGCTTGCGGTAAATGTGCCATTTTCCATTTTTGAAGGAAGGGCCGGAGACCAAGAAGCAAATGTGTAACCTATTTTTGCAGGAGATGTGATTGTGTAAGAGGCTCCATATTTTCCAGTTAAAGTCTTACTTGTTTCTTCCCCAATTTTTCCGCCTGCAAGATTAAATGTCATTGTAACAAGATTTCTCTTGTAGTAAATCTTTACAAGGCTGCTTCCGTCTGGGGCAATTGTATTCTGACTAAAGGCTTGGGCTGTAAAGTTTTCATAATTCTTTGCAGTGGCTGTTGTTGCAGAATCTGTTGTACCAGTAAGATTTTCTGTTTCTTTTAATGTAAATTCGTCATCATCTGCATTTTCCTGATAGTGCTCAACTTTATAAGCGGTGTTTGTCGCTGGAGACCATGCAGCATAAAGGGTAATATCGCCAGATTTTTCATTTGCAACCCAGCCGGTAATTTTGTTTCCGCTTCCGTTGCCGGCAGAATCTTTTGAATCATACCAGCCGTCAAAAATATAGCCGGTCAAAGACAAATCAGAAAGTGCAAGGCCAACAGTTTCGCGGTATGTTGTTGGATTTGAATTACTTGCTCCCCGTGTATTCTGATATGTAATTATACAGCGGTCAGCCTCTACCCATTGGGCATAAAGAGTTATATTGCGAGCCTCGTTTACAGCAAAATCTCCGCCATCAGAATAAGAAGACCCGCTTCCGTCTGCACTTGTATTCCAGCTTGCAAGACGGTAGCCATTGTAGATAAAGGTATTTGCCTTTAGCTTTTCTGTTTTGCCAAAGGTTACGGTCTGGCTTTCCATTGTTCCTGCTGCACCGCTGGCGTTTTTATCAAACGTAATTGTATATTCATTTGCCTTCCATACGGCATAAAGAGTTATGTTTTTGGCAGGAACAGAAAAAGTCTCGCCGTCTGAATAAGCGGCACTTGATGCATTGCTTTCCAAAGCCCAGCCTAAGAAAGTATAGCAGCTTCTTGCAAAAGCATTAGCTGTAAGGGAGGCGGGATTTGCAAAAGTAAAGCTCTGAACGTCCATGCTTCCGCTTGCATCAGAGGCATTTTTGTCAAAGGTAACAGTGTATGAGTTTGCAGTCCATTTTGCAGTAAAAGCTGCATCCTCCTTCACTACATAATCTGCGGCAAGTTTATTTTCTCCGTTAAACCAGCCGCCAAAGGTGTACCCTGCTTCCTCAAGCACAGGAATTTCAGCAGCTATAATTTTTGAGCCGGAATATTTTATAAGAGAAGCAGCGCTTCCATGAGCGGTTTCAAAACTAATTGTCGCCGTCTTCCATTTTGCATAGAGGGTAATATCAGCTTTTATTACATCATCTGCTTTTGCCTGAGTACCGCTTCCGTTGCCATTTTCGTCCTTAGAATAAAACCATCCCAAGAAAGTATAAGGAGTGAATTCAAGGGCAGTAAGATTTTCTGCCGTAAGCTTCTGATTCAGTTTTACCTCAAAGCTCGTTGGAACTGAACTAAACACACTTGAATAGGCTACAATCGCCTTATCGCCCCACAAGGCAGTAAGTGTAACATTCTTTGTGACCTTATATTCACCGGCAAGGGCTTTTGTCTCGCCGTCATACCAGCCTTTAAAAACTGCATTATCATCAGTCAAAACCGGAAGCTGCGACTCGTTCAAAACCGTATTTTCTTTTACGCTGATTCCGTTTTTCAGGGAGTCAGGAATTGTAGCGTAATCTGATTTATAATTTACGGTATAAGTTATTTCGCTTTGAACAGGTGAATTTCCTGGGCTCTCTGGAGTAACAGTTGCAGAACAGCCAATCATCAAAAAGGCTGCCAGGCAAAGCAAGGTAAATAAAATCATTTTGATATTCGATTTCTCTTTCATAAATATCTCCATTCTCAATAAAATGCAGTTGGGAAATCTCTAAAGCTCACTTTAGGTGATTTTTAGACTTTTGCTTGAATTATAAATCATCAAAAATCCTAATGGTAGTTTGCAGACTTTATTAAAAACCATGAGTTTACTCACTCTTTTTCAGTGACTTTTATTGATTGTTTGTCTTGCGCAATGTGATATACTAAGGTGAATGAAAAAACTGATTTTGATTGACGACCACAAAATGCTCCGCAAGGGTATTTCAGCCTTTTTTACCGAGAATTCAGACTGGGAGATTTTAACCGAGGCCGAAAGCCTTGAAGAGCTTCCTCAAATCATAAAAATTGCCAGTTCAAGGCCTGATGATAAAATCGTTGCAATCGTAGACATGCAGCTGAAAGGAACAAGCGAAAACGAAATAAAAGACGGCTTTGAGGCCGTAAAACTTTTAGCCGGGGCAGGCATCCCCAGCTGTATCTTTTCCAGCCACGACACAGGGGCGGTTATTGAGCGGGCTATGAGCGCAGAGGTAGGCGCCAAAGGCTTTGTCTCAAAACTTAGCGACGAAAAAATGCTCCTTGACGCAGTGAACACCGTTGCCGCCGGAAAAACCTTTGTACAGCCGGATCTGGTAGCATCCTTTATGGAAATGAGTTCTATTTTCTCAATACTCACAAAAAGAGAGCGGCAGATTGTAAAACTCATTCAGGACGGACTTACAAACGAAGAAATTGACGCACAGCTCCAAATAAAACTCACCACGCTGGAAAACTACGTCAGCATCATATACGATAAAATCGGCTGCCGTGACCGGGGCAGCCTGCTTGAAAAACTCAGGTGAGTGGACGTTCCCCTCCAGTCTGTCATTTATTTATTTAGTTTCTTCAAAACACCCCCGCCCCATACAGGAAGCGGAGATTTGCGTTCATTTTTTACAATACTAACCAACGTCAAAGGATTCCCGCGTCAAGCGCGGGAATGACACTTCTTGCGTTCGTTGCTGATTTTATTCCGCGTTGCGAACAAGGCGGAAGCCATAGTCCTTGATGCGGTAGGACGGGTTGCGGGTGCCGCGGTAAGCAACCTTGCAGTAGTAGGCATCGTTGCTCCAAGAGCCGCCATGTAGAATTCGGACACCGCCCGACAAGCTACCCGCCGGGTCGCTTTCATCGCTTGCTGCATAATTTCCTCCGAACCAGTCGTAGCACCATTCCTCCACGTTGCCGCTCAAGTCGTAAAGTCCATAACTGTTCGGCAATTTGCCCTTTACCTCATGCGCGGTGCTGCTTGAGTTGCTTGAATACCATGCATATTTTCCTGTGTCGTCCGCATTTGTGCCATCATAGCCCGCAAACACATAGGTGCTTGTGTTCTCGCTGTCACCGTAGCCGTTCCAGCTGGCATTGTCCTTGTAGCTTCCCAGGGCGGCGTATTCCCATTCTGCCTCGGTAGGCAGGCGGTAGCCGTTTGCAGATGTGTCCATTAAAATGCCTGTGGTAGTTTTATCCAGCACGCTGTTGGTATTAAAAGCGCCACCATCATAATAATATTTTCCTGCATCCGTCTTTTTGATGTTGGTGGCAAGGCTTTCAGAGTTCACCCAATCGGCAGGGTCAGTTTTTTTGTTATCGTCAACAGTGATGTAATAGACCGGGGTAAGATTTTTCGCCATGCTCAAAAGATTGCAGTAGATTACGGCCTCGTACCAGTTCACGCAATAAGCAGGATAGTTCTCTCCCTTTCCGTATTCGTCGCTTGGCTGACTGCTTGAAGATGAGCTGTTTTCCGCTCCGTAGTAAGTCATGTAATTTTCCCACTCGCTCTGGGTTACCTCATGGTCGCACATGTAGAAGTCCTTGGTCAGGGTTATGGTGTAGGTGTTGCTATCGTTTGCAGCAGAAGAGCTGCCTGCGGTAGAGCGCTTAAATGAGCCTTTTGGAATTTTTACAAAACCGTCTGATTTTGCAAGTGTCGTTGTCCCCAGTGTGACAGTATATGTTTTGTCCTCTGCGGGATATGTTGCCGAGATGTCGCTTTTGGCAATAAATGAGCCGCTTGGAACTTTTGCGTTTACGCTGGTAAAATCAATGCCGCTTCCGTATAGTCCTGTAAAGGTTGCCGTTACTCCGCCTGTAACCGTAATGATGACAAGGTTCCTGTCGTAGTAGACGTTCACCGCGTAAGTGCCGTCTGCCTGCAGGCTTTCCACAAGTCCTTTTGCCTTAAAGCCGTAGAAGGTCTTTGCGATGGCAGAAAGCTTTGTTCCGGCAGCAACAGTTTGAGAGGTCGTTATGGCGACAGAGTTGCCAGAATCATCTTTTTTAATCGTGCCGTCCTCGTTTTCCTCGTAGGTTACTTTTGAATAACCTACACCGCTCTTGTTCTGCTTCCAGTGGTAGACAACCGCAGCCTTGTGGCTTGTCATGTCAGTGGGGACTTCTTTTGTCACATACTCCGTTTCCACATTCGTCTTGCAGGAAGCAAAGTCCAGAACCAGTGCTGCAGTCAAGAAGAGCACGGCAAGTTTATAAAATTTCTTCATTTTTCGTTTCTCCCATAAATAAGATTTTCTTAATTTTAAGTCCTCATTTTCCTTTTTTACAGTTATGCAACTTTGTGAAAAACCGTGAGTTGACTCATGGTTTTTCTGGGAGTATCTCCAGACGTGAATACCCAGCGCCGCACGTTGACAAAGGGAGAAATTCAGACTATTATGCTTTCGGAAATTCTGTAGAAATACGCATTTTTTCCGAAAGTTATATGAAAAGACCTGTTTACCTTGAAGCCTTAAAGCGAAAAAAAGAAAATTCTCTTGTCAAAGTCATTACAGGAATCCGTCGTTGCGGAAAATCCTATCTCTTGTTTACGCTTTACCATGAATATTTAAATTCAATCGGGGTAAAAGACGAGCAGATAATTGAGCTTGCTCTGGATGATGACGAGAATATTCAGTACAGAAATCCTTTGGAACTTGGCAAATTCATCCGAAGCAAAATCTCTGATAATGAAAAAATGCACTATGTTTTTCTGGACGAGATTCAGAAAGTGGCAGAAATAAAAAATCCCTATCTTCCCGACAGTGAGGAAAAAATCACCTTTGTGGACACGCTGAACGGCCTGATGAAAATAAAAAATGTGGACATCTATGTAACCGGTTCAAATTCAAAAATGCTTTCTTCCGACATTCTTACAGAGTTTCGTGGTCGTGGAGATGAAATCCGAGTACATCCGCTTTCTTATCGGGAATTTTCTTCTGCCTATATGGGGAAAAACGCCTGGTACGAGTACATGACCTACGGCGGAATGCCTTTTTTGATGCAGCTTGATTCAGCTCAGGACAAGAGCAAGTATCTTCATGATTTGTTCGATAAAATTTACCTTAGCGATGTGATGGCACGGAATAAAATCCTTTCGGAAAAAGGAACTCTTGATGATTTACTTGACTTTTCAGCTTCATCGGTAGGCTCCCTTGTGAATGCGACCACGCTTGCAAACACCTTTAAGAGCGTCAAGAAAAAGAAAATCGATGATGAGACTGTGCGGACATACCTGGGGCATTTTGCCGAAGCCTTTATGATTGAGCAGGTTAAACGCTACGATGTAAAAGGAAAAAAACATATCGGTGCGCTGTACAAATACTATTTTGAGGATGTGGGCTTACGGAACGCGCGCCTTAATTTCCGCCAGCAGGAAGAAAATCACATTATAGAAAATATCGTCTACAACGAACTTAAAATCCGCGGTTATGATGTTGATGTGGGAGCATACGAATACAACAGCAAGAATTCCCTGGGACAAAGCATCCGCACAAAGCTGGAAGTGGATTTTGTTGCAAGCCGCGGAAGCGAAAAAATGTATATCCAGGTTGCTCTGTCTGTTTCTGAAGAAGAAAAGCGCCAGCAGGAAATCAATTCCCTTCGCCGCATAAAAGATTCCTTCAGAAAACTTGTGCTTGTTAAAGAGCCTGTTCTTCCCTGGCAGGATGAAAACGGCATTGAATATATGGGAATAGAGCAGTGGCTTTTGGGAAATGATGAGGGGGCTCTATGAATCCCGCAGAAACAAACCTTGCAGTCTTTCAGTTTATTGAACTTCTTTCCATCATCTCCATTTTATGCCTTGTCTTTATCCTTTTTCTTCTTTTATACATCAAGAGCAGGGAAAAAAACAGAAACCTTGAGGAGCAGAACAGAAAGGAGCGTCTTGTTACCGAGACAATCACCCAGGTGCAGGAAAACGAGAGAAGCCGCATCAGCCGGGATTTGCACGACACGGTAACTCAGGACATCCGCACTGCCCTGCTCTACGCTCACAAGCTGGGCGAATCAAAAAATCTTTCGGAAGACGAGAAAAGCCTTTTGCAGAAGATTCAGAAAATCGAAGAAGAAAACCTCAAAAATATCCGCAACATCATCAGGAATCTTACTCCAAGCGAAATAGAAAGCGCCTCCATCACACAGCTGCTTTCGGAACTTTGTGAGAACACAGCAGAAAGGAGCGGAATTGCGTGCAAGTTTTACGCAGAGGAAACAGAACTCCTGTCAAAAATCACCACGGAACAGAAGCTTCATATTTTCAGAATCATTCAGGAA
Organism: uncultured Treponema sp.; assembly: GCA_947165895.1. Taxonomy (GTDB): domain Bacteria; phylum Spirochaetota; class Spirochaetia; order Treponematales; family Treponemataceae; genus Treponema_D. The sequence continues at coordinate 18,331 of CAMVCB010000009.1, read as the reverse complement.
AGCATTAACAACGCCATAAAACATGCAAAGGCAAGCGAATTAAGCGTGATCGTCCGAAAAGAAAATGACAGCACAGACGCAAAGATCCAGGGGCTTTTATTTATGATTAGCGATGACGGAAGCGGATTTTCCCCGATTCAAGAAGAGAGCAAAGACATCATTTCCCAAAGTACCCGCCTGGGCATAAAAGGAATGAAAAGCCGGGCTACACTTTTAGGCGCAAAGCTTGAAATTAAAAGCGATGAAGAAACCGGAACGCAGGTCAAGCTTTTTTTGCCGGTGAAATAAGATTCCCGATTCCTTTGTAGCAGGCCCACCCGATGCTTACGCTGATTGCCTTGTCAAGGATATTCACCGGAACTCGTGGCAGCAGGGCGGAAATGAATGCCGAGATGTTGTTGCTGCTTAAAAGGGCATACATGAATTTCACCTGGGAATCTTCGTTGTAACCGGTAAAAATATTGAGAAGCGTAAAAATTGTGGCACCTTCAAGACTGACAATAAGTGAAATCAAAAACACAAGAAGGATAAGGTCAGGAATCTCAATCTTCTTTCGGATTTTGATATAGATTCTGATTATTATCACAATGGTCAGGCTGCAGATTATCCAGACCAGCGACCACAGGGGAACTTTTTCATAAATAAAAGTCGTGGTAATGTGATACAAAAGCGCGCTTATGGCACCGCAGGCTCCCCCAAAAAATGAAGCCGTAATCGTAAAAATTGTGTCCATGTAAAGTGGAAGCGGATTAAACTTCTGAAGATAGTTTACCCCGACATTCAGGGCCGTAAAAATAAGGCCAAGGGGAATCTGCCATTTTAAGGGATAGGTGAATTGAGAAAGTTTTGAAGCACGCTGATTTTCTGTCATGTTTTCCATTTGAAATAACTCTAGCATAAGTTTCAACAAAGATAAAGAAAGCGACTTTGTTTTGTTTTTGACTCTTTTACTATGCCTCCCGCGTATGCTCCCATAAAAAAATAGCATTGTACTTTTTTAAGTTCCGCCTTTAATATCAAAACTGGAGGAAACGAATGAAAAAACTATTTTCTTCTATTATCATTTTGTTTGCTACACTCTCGCACCTTTTGGCAAAGTGTCTGAAAAAAGGTAAACTGTAATTCAGAGGTATTTTTGTGATTATTGAAAATCAGACTTTTGACGAAGAGAGAGCATTGTACGGCCTTAAGGACCTTACTGTAAAAAACTGCCGCTTTGATGGTCCTGCTGACGGTGAATCCGCTTTTAAGGAATGCCGTAACATCGACGTGACCGGCTGCTTTATGAATCTCCGCTACCCTTTCTGGCATGTAGAAAAAGCAAAAATTACTGATACAAGCTTTACAGAAAACTGCCGGGCTGCCCTCTGGTATGACAAAGATATTTTAATTGAAAACAGCAGACTTTTTGGAATTAAGGCAATTCGTGAATGCGAAAATATCAGCCTGAAAAACTGCAGCGTTAATTCTCCTGAGTTTGCCTGGAAAAGTCAAAAGCTGACAATTGAAAATGTCACAATCGAAGAATCTGAATATCCTTTTTTTGAAATACGCGATGCAAAAATCACCGGCTTAAAAATGAAGGGAAAATATTCTTTTCAGTATGATGAAAATATCGAAATTACAGATTCAGAGCTGAACACAAAAGATGCCTTCTGGCACACAAAAAACGTGACGGTAAAAAACTCTCTTGTAAAAGGCGAATATCTTGGCTGGTATTCAGAAAACCTCACCCTCATAAACTGCCACATTATCGGAACTCAGCCTTTCTGCTACTGCAAAAATCTCGTGCTCAAAAACTGCACTATGGAAGACTGCGACCTTGCCTTTGAACGCAGCACAATTCAGGTGGAAGTCAGCGGAAAAATCGACAGCATAAAAAATCCTCTTGCAGGAAAAATCACAGCAGACTCAATCGGCCAGATAATTCTGGAAGAAGAAATCTGCGATAAAACAAAAACGCAGATTATCTGCAGAAAATAAATGGAGAAGTAGAATGGCAATCACAGTAAATCTTCGCTATACAGGAAAAAAGGGAGCGGCTCAGGCTTTTGCCCGCGAAATGATTTCAAGCGGAACCGTCGAAAAAATCCGTGCGGAAAAAGGAAATCTCCGCTATGAGTATTACCTTCCCTTTGGCGAGGAAACAGCCAGCGACGATGAGGCCAGCGAAACTATCCTCTTAATCGACTCCTGGGAAAATCAGGAAGCAATTGACCTGCACCATGCTACACCAATGATGAAAACAATAGCAGAGCTCCGTGAAAAATACGACCTTCACATGACAATCGAGCGTTTTGTTTCTGATGATAAAATCCCGGAACAGGACAAGGCTTTTCTACGCAAATAAAACGTCATAAAACCCAGCCATTGGATTGTTATATCAATTTTTCAGTTCCAGCAGCAAACTGTGAATTTTAAATTTGACAAGAATGAAAGAAATTTATATATTAGTGGTACTTTTTAGAACTACTAATATATAAAGCAAGGGCGGCCAAATGGATTCTGAAATTGTTGAAAACTTAATTTCTTTTGGGCTTACAAGGCAGGAAGCCGCCATTTATCTTGAACTTTTGCGGCACGGTGATTTAACCGGATATGAACTTTCTAAAGAAACCTGTATTTCACGTTCAAATGTTTATACCTCTTTAGCTGGACTTGCCGAAAAGGGAGCCGTTTGTCTGATTGAAGGGGAAGCAACAAAATACACTCCCCTTCCCATGAAAGATTTTATAAACAACACATTAGCTTTGCTGAAAGAAAAAGGCGACTATTTAATTGAACACGTCCCTGCAAAAGTTGAACAATCCACAGGTTACATTACAATTCAGGGAGACAAGAATATTCGTAATAAAATAAGGCAGATGATCAGTGAAAGCAAACTAAGGCTTTATTTTATGGCACCATCAGCAATTATTTCTTCCTATACCGATGAATTGAAAAAACTGGCAAAAGAAGGCAAAAAAATTGTAATTTTAAGCGATAATTTTGAACTTGAAGGTGCAATTATTTACAAAACCGAAGTTGAAGCAAACCAGATACGATTGATTACAGATTCCGCTTACGTACTTACCGGAGAATTAACCGGCGATGAACATGACACTTGCCTTTATTCCGGACAAAAAAATCTTGTAGCCGTTATGAAAGAAGCATTAAAAAATAAAATAACCCTGTTAGGAATGTACACAAAAGCAAATTGAGAAAAATTTCACTTTGCTTAAAGATAAATTATGGAGACCAATATGAAAATCGGTATTTTAGGTTATGGAAATCTTGGAAAAGGTGTTGAAGCTGCTGTTAAGCAGAATCCGGATTGTGAACTTACAGCAGTTTTTACTCGCCGCGATCCTTCAACTGTAAAAATTCTTACTGCAGGAGTTCCTGTTTATAATGTTTCAGAAGTTGAAAAACACAAGGACGAAGTTGACGTTCTTATCATCTGTGGTGGTTCTGCAACGGACCTTCCAAAACAGACACCAGAATATGCAAAATATTTTAACGTAATCGACAGTTTTGATACTCACGCAAAAATCCCGGAGCATTTTGCAAATGTAGATAAATCCGCAAAAGATTTTAAGCATACAGCCCTTATCAGCTGCGGCTGGGATCCGGGACTTTTCAGCTTGAATCGTCTTTATGCAAACTGCATTCTTCCAAACGGAAAAGATTATACTTTCTGGGGCAAAGGTGTAAGCCAGGGACACTCTGATGCAATCCGCCGAATAAAGGGTGTAAAAGATGCAAGACAGTACACTGTTCCAGTTCAGGCAGCTTTGGATGCAGTTCGTTCTGGTAGTAATCCTGATTTGACAACCCGCCAGAAGCACACTCGTGAATGCTTTGTTGTCGCAGAAGAAGGAGCAGATAAGGCAAGAATTGAAAAAGAAATTAAAGAAATGCCAAACTACTTTGCAGATTACGATACAACAGTAAACTTTATCAGCGAAGAAGAGTTGCAGCGCGACCATGCAGGTATTCCACACGGAGGATTTGTAATCCGTACAGGAAAAACCGGCTGGGATAACGAATTCAATAACGTAATTGAATACAGCCTTAAACTTGATTCTAACCCGGCATTTACTTCAAGCGTTCTTGTTGCTTATGCCCGCGCAATTTACCGACTGAACAAAGAAGGTCAGACTGGTTGTAAAACAGTTTTTGATATTGCTCCGGCATACCTGAGCCCACTCAGCGGTGAAGAAATCCGCGCCCACTTATTATAAAAAGTTGTCACACGGATTCGATTTTGCTAACGCAAAATCATATGTAAAATTAAAATAGAAACGACGTTAGTCGTTTCGAATCAGTGTGACTATAATAATTTTAGGAGAAACAATGAATTCATTTATTGATACAGTAAATTTCTTTGAAGGCAATAATCCTGAAAAAATCGCCCAGGAATACGGCACTCCTCTCTACGTTTATAATGAAAAGATTCTGCGTAACCGTATGGATGCTGTTGCAAAGGTAATTACAAAATATCCATACACTGCAAATTATTCGGTAAAAGCAAATACAAACATTCACATTCTTAAGCTTGCTTTGGAAGAAGGCAATAACTGTGATGCCATGAGCGCCGGAGAAATTCAAATGCTGCTTAAAGCAGGTTTTCCTGCTGAACGTATTTTCTTTGTCCCGAATAACGTAAGCGCAGAAGAAATGCAGTTTGCAATTGACAACAAAATTATGACCAGCTGCGACTCTCTTGCTCAGCTTGAACTTTACGGAAGCCTTAACAAAGGCGGAAAAGTTGCAGTTAGAATTAATCCAGGAGTTGGGGCCGGTCATCACGAAAAGGTTGTTACCGGCGGAAAGAAAACTAAATTTGGAATTTCTGAAGAATTTATTCCTCAGATTTTCGAAATTGCCGCAAAGTATAACTTAACTATTGCCGGAATTAACCAGCATATTGGTTCGCTTTTTATGGATCCACAGCCATACCTTGATGCAGTAACAAATATTTTGCGAATTGCCCTGCAATTTAAGGATCTGGAATTTATTGATTTTGGCGGCGGTTACGGAATTCCTTACCACAAGCTTGATGACGAAAAAGATTTTCCAATGGAAGATTTTAAAAAACGTCTTGAACCAATTCTGGACGACTTTGTTGCAAAGTACGGACGTGCTCCACTTTTCAAAAGCGAACCTGGCCGTTTCTGTGTTGCAGAAGGCAGCGTAATTCTTGGTCGTGTTCACGCAGTTAAGCACAACAATGGAAAAACTTTTGCCGGCACAGATATCGGTATGAACGTGCTCGTTCGTCCAAGCATGTATGACAGCTGGCATGATATCGAAGTTATCCGCGAAGGAAAAGTTGTAGCCCGCGACAATCTGATGGAACAGACCGTAACCGGCAACATCTGCGAAAGCGGAGACCTGCTTGCAAAAGACCGTCAGCTCCCTGAAATAAAGCGCGGAGACCTTGCCGGCGTTCTGGACACCGGCGCTTACGGCTGGTCTATGTGTTCTACATACAACAGCCGACCACGTCCAGCCGAAGTTTTGATTTGCAAAGACGGAAGTGTAAAAGTTATCCGTCGCCGCGAAACTATTGATGATTTAATGAGGCTTTTCTAAAACCATCATTTTATTATTTCTTGTGTAACCTCCAGATGTATATAAAACGACCTTCCAAAAACGGAAGGTTGTTTACTTAAAAAAAAGTGAAGGGATTATTCCGGTAGTTTATAAGCACTTTTCGTGATAAAATCGAAATGGAGTAAAAGTATGGCATTACCTATAAATATAAAAACCCTTCTTTCTGGAAACGTTGTTGAGTGGGCTCGAATTGAATTTAAGGAGAGCTGGAATCCTGATGCTTCCTTAAAAACAATTACTGCCTTTGCAAATGACATTGATAACTGGTCAGGTGGATATTTGATTATTGGTGTCGAAGATGATAATGGTCGTCCGAAGTTTCCTCTTAAGGGTGTTCCTGCCAGTGAAGTAGATGATATTCTCAAAGATTTGCTGAATAAATGCAAACTCATTACTCCAGATTATCTTCCGGTAGTTGCCCCTGTGGACTATGATGAAAATACGAAACTGATTATCGTGTGATGTCCGGGAACCAATCGAAGTTCGCGTAGAAAACGAACAGATTGAAATTATCAGTCATCCAGGCCCTGACCGTTCCGTGACAATTGAAGGTCTTAAAAACTATAAGGTAACAAACCGCCGATACCGTAACCGCCGAATCGGTGAGTTCTTAAAGGAACTGCATCTTACAGAAGGCCGTAATACAGGCTTCAAGAAAATTCTCAATGCTCTTGATAAGAATGGATCTCCAAAACCAGAGTTTGAGACGGACGAAGACCATTCATATTTCATAAGCCGTTTTTTTGTACGGGAAGGATTTTATGATGAAGATGTAAGACAGGAGCAAGATTTATCGGACAGAATGTCCGATAAAATGTCCGAACAAAAAGAAAGTTCGGTGAAAAGTTCGGTGAAAATCATAGAAATGATGAAAAACAATTCACTTGTTACTGCTGAACAAATTGCGTCTGAACTGAATATTAGTCTTAGAGCTGTAGAAAAGCAGATTCGAAATCTTCGCGAAAAAGGCCAGATTGTCCGAGTGGGTGCGGATAATGGAGGTCATTGGGAAGTAAAAGAGAAATAACCGAAGTTCGCAATGGCATATCCAAAACCACTTTCCGAAAAGTCTGATGTCGTAAAGATTCAACGAAAGGATATTTTTGAGTTTTCCTCTATTGCCCGCCGTGAATTGCACGATTATTACGTTTACGAGATTAATGAACTTTATTCGGCTGAAAAACGTGCAGATAAAGAATACGTAAATTCGCAGTCTTTCAAATTTTCTTATAGCATACCTTTCAATATTATGCTTTTACTGCATTTTCTACTTCAATGCTAATCATTTTATTTACCACCTTTCGACAAGTTATGCTTAGTATATTATTGATTTTACCCTGTAAAACTTGTTTAACATGAATTGGCGTTTTTGATTAGATTCACACACCAATAAAACACGGCGTAAGCTTCTTTGCCCGCGCCGTGTATTGTGTTACGCTTGATTTTAGTATTATAAACTTCTTTATGATTTACCCTGTTAAAAAGCCCACAAGCCCTTTTTTTGGAACTTGTGGGGTTTGGTTGTTTAATTATAAGTCTATCTGTTCTGGGTCATTGGTTGGCTCGTAAAATTTTCCGTCTACGATTGCACAATGAACAAAACTAATGCCAGTTTCTGTGTCAGTTGTAATATTAAACCTATAATACCAACCATAGTTACTATAGTTGCCGTAGTCATAAGACCATTTTTCTTTAGTAATTTTACTTTTATTTGCAACACGGAAAACATACTTATCATCAATAGATTCAAGGTTATCAAATACTTCTTCATTAAAACATAACCCTACATCGAAATCCCGGTCATCAGTATTTTCATCTGTGGCAACTGTAAAAGGATAAGACTCATTATCATTTTCACCCTTACCCTTAAACACTACATCATAAAAATCTGCCCTTACCATTACATCATTATCTGGCATAGTGAATGAAACAGTGTGGTTTTCTTTATTGTAAGTTATTGGAATGTCAAGAACATCACCTGTGTAGCGTTTTTTGATTGTAACTTTTACAAGATAAAGTTCAGTTGCAGTTGGTGTTTCGCCAGTTTTTGTTTTAATAGAAAATGTTACGGTATCATCTTTTGCGTATTTAGATGGGTTATCTGTTTTAGGAAGGTTAGCAAGAACATACTTTGCTGCACTGTCTTCTTCACCAACAAGTGTATAAGTCATAGGTGTATCATCACCACCACTTGAATTCCCACCGTTTTCAAGATAACTTGCCATCTTTACCATACCACTTGCAGTAAGTGTAACTGTCTTGCCGTTGATTGTGTAATCTGTACCGTTTATCATTCCAGTATCTTTTGCTGCATTTGTGTGCTTCGCCAGTCATAGTAGTTGAAGAACCATTTGTAAATACTACTGTGTAGGTTTCACTAGAAATAAAACCGTATTCGTTTACCTTTGATTCTGTTTCGACTGCTTCTGCCCCATTGCCAGTACCGTCTGTCGGCATCTGACAACCTACAAACATTGTCAGTGCTAAAATTGAAAGAATGAAAAGTGAATGAAGTTTTTTCATGTTAGTAAATCCCCTTTTATTGATTTAAAAAAATTAAAGCCCGTCTAGTCGCGCCGAAAATCGACGGGAAAGAACGGGCAATGTTTGCGAATAAAGATTTATCAAAAAAGACAGTATTACTTACTGATTGACTGATTGTGCGGAATTGATTTTTTTATGTCAACAAGTTCTAAACACATTATAATAGAATTCTTAGCCTTTTGTTAATCACAAAATTATGCAAAACAGGCAACTTTTACATTTTCTGGTTCGTGCTGCAAAGCAAGCCATAAGGTAAGCTTCATTTGCATTGCAAGCCAACTATCAGGAGTTGTATTTGTAGCTTTCGCAATTCTTATTGCCATCTCTGGACTTAATGACGATTTTTCATTAACAAATTCTGATAAAGCTTTTCTGGTTACACCAAGTTTTTCTGCAGCATCAGTAATTGTTATTCCAAGTGGTTGAAGAACATCTTTTAAGAATACTTCGCCCGGATGTGTTGGTTTTCTAGTCATAATAAACTCCTAATGATAATCTTGATAATCAACAAGAATTGCATCTTGTCCTTCAAAATAAAAAGTAACACGCCAGTTTCCATTTACTGTAACTGACCACATTTCTTTTTCTTGTCCCAATAACTGATGAAGCCTATATCCCGGCAAATTCATATCCTGCGGATTTAAACTTGCATCAAGACGGTCTAAAATTCTTCCAAGTTTGGAAGCGTGTTCTGGAATAATTCCAGCTTTATTTCCAGTTTCAAAGAATAACCTCAAACCTTTATGTCGCCAAGATTTAATCATAGCTAATTATAAAATGAAACCTATAACGTGTCAAGTTATACAAATAAACGAGTAATTAAACTCGCAATACCTGAATCGCTTTTGTACAGCACTCATCAGTGGAAAATATATCAAAAACGCTAAGCAACTTTTTGTCACTAAAAACACATTTTAGTGTTGACAAGTCACTGATTATACCATACACTTTTGATAAGTAACAAAGCGTTACTAATATAATCAAATTAGTAATAGAACACCGCCCGCTCTGACCGGCGGGCCTACACAGGAGTAAACAATTTATGCTTTTAGATAAGATTAATTCACCGGCAGATTTGAAAAAACTTTCAGTTTCTGAACTTCCAGCCCTGGCACAGGAAATCCGCGAGGGACTTTTTAATCGTCTTACAAAAATCGGCGGACACTTTGGTCCTAACTTTGGCTTTGTAGAAGCTACAATCGCCCTGCACTACGTTTTTAATTCTCCAAAAGACAAATTCGTTTTTGATGTTTCCCATCAGTCTTATGCTCATAAAATGCTGACCGGACGCAAAGCCGGCTACCTTGACGACAGCCGTTTTTCAGAAGATTCCGGCTACACAAACCCTGACGAAAGTGAACACGACTTTTTTAATATCGGGCACACATCAACTTCTATTGCCCTGGCTCTGGGACTTGCAAAAGGCCGCGACCTTCTTGGCGATAAAGAAAACATTATTGCAGTTATCGGTGACGGTTCCCTTTCCGGCGGAGAAGCCATGGAAGCCCTCAGCGTAGCAGGCAGCGAACTGAACTCAAATTTTATTATCGTAGTAAACGACAACGAAATGGCAATTGCAGAAACTCACGGAGGAATCTACAAAAATCTTAAGGCCCTCCGCGATTCAAATGGAAAAGCAGAAAACAACTGGTTCACAGCATTAGGCCTGGACTATATATATGAAGAAAACGGAAACGACATTGCCTCTTTAATCAAGGTTTTTGAAAAAGTCCGCGATTCAAAGCATCCTGTAGTAGTTCACATTCACACTAAGAAAGGCAAAGGCTACGAGCTTGCGGAAAAGGACAAGGAAGCCTGGCACTGGACTATGCCATTTGACCGCGCAACAGGAAAACCGACATTTAACTTTGGAAACGGCGAGTCTTATTTTGGAATGACAAGCCAGTATATAATGGAAAAAGCAAAAAAAGACAAGGATTTTGTGGTTGTGTCTCCGGCCATGCCTATGTCTGTGGGCCTGGGGCCAAAGGAACGCGAAATCCTTGGCAGTCAGTATATCGACACCGGCATTGCAGAAGAAGCAGCTGTTGCAATCGCATCTGGAATTGCCCGCCGTGGTGCTAAACCTCTTGTTGTAACAAACATGACCTTCCTGCAGAGAGCTTATGATCAGATTTCTCAGGATGTCTGCATCAACAAAACCCCGGTTACCATGCTGATGAACTACACTTCTTTCGACGGCCTCACCGATGTTACTCATCTGGGAATTTTCGGGCTAGCTGCCTTTACTAATATCCCAAACCTTTTGGTTCTTTGTCCTTCAAGCGCAGAAGAATACATTTCCATGCTGGACTGGAGCCTTGAGCAGAAGGAAAATCCGGTTTTGATTCTGATTCCGGGAAACCAGGTAACTCACCGCCCGGCAGAGAAAAATTACAGTGATTTGAACCGCTTTATTATAGAAGAAAAAGGTGAAAAAGTTGCCATAATTGCTCTTGGAGATTTTTTCCAGAAAGGTCAGGCACTTGCAGCAGCAATTAAAGAGAAATGCGGATTCTCACCAAGCCTGATAAATCCTCGTTTTGCTTCGGGGCTGGATACAGAATTGCTTACAGAACTCAAGAAAGACCATCAGCTTGTAATCACACTTGAAGACGGCATTCTTGAAGGCGGATTTGGACAGAAAATTGCTTCCTTCTACGGGCTGGACAAAATGCTGGTTAAAAATTATGGACTTGAAAAGAAATTCTACGACCGCTACCAGCCTGAAGAACTTTTGCGGGACTGCGGAATGACTTGCGACCAGATTATTGAAGATATAAAAAAATATTCAGACCTTTTATTAAAATAAGGGCCTTCCCCCGCTTACGCGGGGTCGCACAGCATGAAATATGCCTATCCTTTATAGATAACTTTATTTCAAAAGCCCCTCAATAATTGATTTTGCGCTTTTCATGTCAAAGCCTTCGATTTCCTTAAGTTTTGGCATGATGTTTTTAAGGTTGCGGTCGGCTTCCGGAAGGGAGTCGATTACTTTTTTAGCGGCAGCAGTCATTTCTTCTACAGAAAGCATTTTTGGCATAAACTCTTCGATGATGCGGAGTTCTGCTTCAAGCTCGTCAGTTGCGGCACCGCCCTTTTTATATTCTGCGATTGTATTCTGAGTTTCCTGATACATTTTAAGGGCTGCCTTTTTGAAATCAGCCTCAGTTTCAGGACGACGCTCATCAATTGTGATAGATTTTACGGCATCAGCCAGCATAAGAAGTACATTTGAACGAACAGGATTTTCCTTACGAATCTTAAGACGTTCCATAGTAAAAGCTTTAATTGTGTATTCCATTTTTTACCTCGTATAGAAAGTTTTACATCATTTTGACCAGAAGATAAAGAAGGCACTTTACGCCCTCAAAATAGCTCAGACATGTTTCCTATCTGATAAAATGAGTCGGTTTCCAGTCCTCTTTTTCAGGCAGGTCGAACTTTTCCTTACCAAGGGCGATGCTCTTAATTAAAAAGCTCATGTTTCGGGCAAGAGTTCGCATTGTCTGTAAGCCTTCCTCGTCCTTTTCGGCATCTCCAGGTAGGCGGCCGTGAACGCTGTTCCAGTACTGGCTGGAAGCAACCGGCATTCCGCTGATTGTAAAATATTTATTCAGCTGATCAAAAGTTGCAGAACAGCCGCCGCGGCGGGCAACTGCAACAGAAGCGCCAACTTTCATAGTCAAATCACATGAGCAGCTGTAAAAAAGCCTGTCGCAAAGGGCTGTAAGAGTGCTGTTTGCAGAAGCATAATAAACCGGACTTGCAAGCACAAGTCCATCAGCTTTTTCAAGAAGCTCTGCGGCCTTGTTTACTTCATCATCAAAAGCACATTTTCCGTTTTTAGCACAGGAACCGCAGGCTATGCAACCTCGAATATCCTTGTTTCCAATCTGCATGACACTTGTTTCAATCCCCTGCTCCTCAAAAATCTTCTTCATTTCTTCAATCGCAATTGAAGTATTTCCATGCGCGTGCGGACTTCCGCTGATAATAAGAACCTTACTCATTTTACACCTCGATTAATTATATCAGAGGAATATGCTATAATACCAGCATGAATAAAAGCAAAGTTCCAGATTACACTTCTCTTGCCCGCGCCCTGGTTGACCTCTTTGGCGCTTCCGTTGCAATCACTCAGACAGACAGACTTCGCGGCGGTGATATTAACAAAGCTTACGCCCTTACACTGAGCACCGGCGATAAGATTTTTATGAAGGCAAATGCCAAAAATAATGCAGATTTTTTTACCGCAGAGGCAGACGGGCTCAGCGCAATTGCAGAAACTCACACAATTGCTACTCCAAAAATCCTCTGCACAGGCACAGATGACGGAGAAGACGTTGGCTACAGTTTTCTTCTATTGAAATACATTGAAAGCGGAGAGAAAACCCAAAGCTTTTGGAAATCTTTGGCAAAGGATCTGGCTGCCCTTCATAAGGCAGACACTTCAAAGCTGCTGTCCGATAAGAAATCATCCGCTTCAAAACCTTCCTTCGGATTTTTTCAGGATAATTTTATTGGTGCCCGCCCGCAGAAAAACAAGCCCGCAGTCTCATGGATAGATTTCTTCAGGGAAAACCGTCTTGCTCCTCAATTCCACGACGCTGATTCATATTTTACCCCGTCAGACCGGGAAAAAATCACAAAACTTCTTGATAACCTGGACCGCTTTCTTATTGAACCGGAAAAGCCTTCCCTTTTGCACGGTGACCTCTGGGCCGGAAACATCATGTGCAGTAAAGAAGAAAAACCGATTCTTATCGACCCTGCCTGCTACATCGGTCACCGAGAAGCAGATCTTGCAATGACTCAGCTTTTCGGCGGCTTCCCGCAAGAATTTTACGATGCCTACAATCAGGCCTACCCGCTCCAGCCAGGCTACGAAGAACGCCGCGACTTATACAACCTCTACCAGCTTCTAAATCACCTCAATCTTTTTGGTCCGACCTATCTTGAGCCGGTTTTGAGCATTGTCGGTGAGTATGTATAAATCACTCAATCTCTCAAGATTTTATTTTTTAACTGAAACCAGTTCGTAACTCCTTCTGGTAAGGTCACAAAGCTGATCAAAATTTGTGACCGCAGTCAGTAAAACGGTAATCCAGTATTTTTTGTTCATGTGATATGCAGGGAAAATTGATTTTTTATCTGTGATTTCAGGAATTTTTTCAACATCGGCTTTAAGGTTTACCACCCAAACCTCTTCATCACTCTCAAATCCAAGATTTTTGAATTTAATTTTCATTACAAGGGCAAACCATTTACTGTTTGGACAGCGGAATACAGAGCTTGTAACATCCCCCTCATCAGCCCAGGGACTATCTCCGGCTGCGGATAAGTCAGTATGAAGAAAATCAAAATATTTTTGCCTGATATCCTGAGAATCAAAGCATTTTCCACGGATTTCTTCAATCAGTTCTTTTACTTCACTTCTGATTTGTCCTACAAAGGATCCATTCGCAGAAATTACATCAAACAGCACATATTTTTCATCTGTTAAAGTTTCAAATACTTCTGCCGTAAAAGATTTTTCAGACAAACGGATTATTGTGTAAAATTCACCATCTGCAATCTTTTTCTTAAGGCAAAGAAATCCATTCTCCTCAAGAAAACCAAAAGCTTTAAGTTTTTCTTTCTGAGGAAGCGCACTGTTTAAAATATAAGAAAAATCCATAAATACCTGCCTGCCGGGTATAAGAAAGTCTTAGTGACTGTGATGTTCGCCGTGGTGGTCACATTTTGCATCAAAATTACCGGTGAGCTCGCCTTTTGCAAACTTTTCGGCTGCCTGATCAGCGGAACCGGTAATTCCCGGAACTTCCTTTAATCCTGCTGAGGCAATGGCATCAATTGCTCCCTGTCCGCGGTTTCCCAGAATCAAAGTTTCAACTCCCAGACTCTTGAGATAAGGAGGCAGCGCATGATGACCGTTTCCTCCGTTATCGATTACTTCTGAAGAAAGAATTTTTCCGCCGTCAATTTCGTAAATCTTAAAATACTGAGTTTTTCCAAAATGCTGGAATACGTTTCCTGTCTCTTTTTCATATGTTACTGCAATTTTCATAATATCACCTCAAAATCTTTCTATATTATATAGATTATAATAAGAAAACCGCTTTTTTGCATTATCCGGGAGAAGAAGAAAATCTAATAATTCCCAGGACTCTGTTCTCGCCCGCTTCTAAGCTTTTCGGGAGTTTTTCCGAAGGTCTTTTTAAATTCGCGGATAAAAACCTTGTAGTTTGTAATTCCGCATTCTTCAAGGATAACCGAAATCTTCTGGTTTGTGTTCTGCAGCATCTGATAAAAGGCAGAAATCCTCAGGGACATCAGATATTCGTTAAAGGTCATATCGGTGTATTTTTTGAAAAGGCGGCACATGTGCTCTGGCGAAACGTTAAGGATTTGTGCAGCTTCCTTCAGAGAGATTTTATTACGGAATTCCTTTTCAACATAGGCCATAACCGGCGAAATCCTGTTGATTCCATAATAAGAAGCAGCTGTCTTCCGTGTATTTTCAACCTGATAAGCACTGAAAAGCTGATAGAAAAAATCATAGAAAAGCGAAATAAATTTAACCCTGTTTTCGGGCTTTCGGTCATCAACAAATTTAAGCAGCTTCTTTAAATATGAAAAAAGTTCTTCGGCCTCAGAGGAAGAAAGTTTTTCCTTAAAGACGACATTTTCAATATCTTCATAAACTCCCTCAAAGGCGCTCAGCGGAACCTGCAGAAGAATATATTTTGCGTGGCCGCGGAGCTTTGATGAATGAATAAGCTCGGAATTCACAATTATCATATCTCCTTCTGTCAGAAGATATTTACGGTCTTCGACTTTAAAATCAATTTTTCCTTCCAGCAGGTAAAGCAGCTCAATGTGATTATGCCAGTGGAAGGGCGAATAAAAATTGACGTCATCCACCACCTCAAAGCGGATTGAAAACTGAAGGGCAAAATGCCGCTTGTGCAGGATGTTTTCATGCTTATATTCATTCATATCAATAATATATAGTATAAATGGATATTTAACCACTTTTATTTACTAAAATATCAAAATCGACATATTTAATGGCATTTTCGTCCGTTGAAGAATTCTGACTCCGTGATAGAGTTAAATTACATGGCAGACAACTCTAACCAGCTCGCCTGCACACAGGAGGAAATCTATATGAAAAAGTTTAATCAGAAAACAGCTGCCCTACTGCTGCTTGGAATTATGGGGACATTATTTTCCTGCTCGGGAAAAGGCCAGAAGCTGAAGCTGGAAAGCGGCGTCGAACTTGGAGCAGTTGCAATTCCTGATAGTAATTTCTGCATTGCAAAAACGGAAGTGACTCAGGAATTTTATGAGGCCGTGACAGGAGAAAATCCTTCGCAGGCAAAAGGGGCAAAACTTCCGGTTGAATCTGTCAGCTGGTACGACAGTCTTGTTTTCTGCAATAAACTCAGCATGCTTTTGGGAAAAAGCCCCTGCTACAAGGTAAATGGAAGTACAAATCCGGCTGACTGGGGCTACACACCTCATCAGGGAAGTCTAATTGAATCAGAAATAGAATTAGATACAAATGCCGACGGCTTCAGGATTCCTACGATGGAAGAATGGGATATTGCCATCAAAGGCGGCGAAAATTTTACCTACTCCGGAAGTAATGATCTGGATTCAGTTGCCTGGACAGACTGCAACAGCGGCGGCAAGCTTCACGAAGTTGCCCAGCTAAAACCTAATGCTTTTGGTATTTATGACATGTCGGGCAATGTTTTTGAATGGGTCTGGAGTGTTCGTTCAGATTCAAGCAGGTATGTTCGCGGAGGCAGCTTCTTTGATGCGGCCCGTGCCGGAAAATGTACAAACAAGGAATTAAATTATGCTTCAAGACAGATGAAAAGCACCGGTTTCAGAATTACCTGGAACAAGGAGCAGTCAGTCTAAGATAATCCTTTCTACCCTGTCTTCCCCCTGCCCTCCGCTGTGTTTTTTTATCGCTTCTTCATAGGCCTGGGCATAGCGGGAGGGCATAGTATCTTTTCTTCTGATTAACCCCACTGTCATGTGCTCATTACATTCAAGTGGTCGGGCAATTATGTCTTTTCCGTTCAGTTCGTGACTTATAATTCCTGAGCAGATTGTATAGCCGTCCAATCCGATTAAAAGATTAAAAAGCGTTGCCCTGTCGCGGACCTTTATTTTTCTGGGACAGTCAAAATCCAGTTCCGTAAGCGGCTCTTCCGCATAGTAAAAGGAATTAAAATCCCCCTGCTCATAAGTCAGATATGGATAAGGGGCAAGATCTTCCAGTGTAATTTTAGTTTTACCGGCAAGAGGATTCTTTGATGAAATAAAAACATGAAGGGGCGCTGTGAAAAGAGCTTCAAAAATCAGATTATTCTTTTTTATAAGATTTGAAATTACTTTTTCATTGCGGCCGGAAAGATACAAAACTCCAATTTCACTTTTCAGGCGGGCAACATCCTCTATGATTTCATGTGTCTGAGTTTCGCGAAGGGTAAAATCATATTCCCTGCCTCCAAACTGTCTGATTAAGTCGACAAAGGCATTGACCGCAAAAGAATAATGCTGGCAGCTGACAGAAAAAATTGTATTTCCACTTCCACTCCCCTTAAATCTGTCTTCCAGCATGTTTGCCTGCTCCAGAACCTGACGGGCATAGGACAAAAATTCATCACCTTCATTTGTAAGGGTCACACCCTTGTTTGTACGGGAAAATATCGTAATACCCATCTCATTTTCCAGCTCACGGATTGCGGCGGTAAGGCTTGGCTGGGAAATAAAAAGCCTGCGGGAAGCTTCCGTAATATTATGAAAATCCGCTACTGCGGTCACATATTTTAACTGCTGTAAAGTCATCAGATGATGATAGCAAAAGTGCTGAGATTTTACCATAGATAAAAACTATTACAAACTCATTGAAAATAGTATTTTTCATCAACTCTGGAAAAATGTATATTGCTGATATTAATAACATACTAAACAGGTAGGTGACTAACATGGCAAAGAAAACACATTTTGACGTAGTGGGAAGCTTTTTGCGCCCGGCAGAACTTAAAAAGGCGGCAGCTGATTTTGAAGCTGGAGTGATTTCTAAAGAAGATTTCACAAAAATCAAACAGAAGCTTATCAGACAGCTTGTTGAAAAAGAAAAGGAAGCCGGACTTCATTACATTACCGACGGCGAATACAACCGAAAATTCTGGCATCTGGATTTTTTCTGGGGCTTTGAAGGAATCGGTCACAAAAATGACGGAGGCGGAGTTCAGTTTGCGGGAGAGGTTGCAGATCTGGAAGCGACCTACCTTACCGGTAAGCTTTCCGCAAAGGCTCATCCATTTGTTGAAGATTTTAAGTTTGTAAAAAGTCTTGAAAGCGAAGGCTTTGAAGCAAAACAGACTATCCCCTCGCCTGCCCAGCTTTTTCAGCAGCTTAATATTCCTTCCAATTTTGAAACTACAAGAAAATTTTATCCAGGTAATGATGAATTAATAGAAGATATTGCAAAGGCTTACCGCCAAGTTATCAGACAGTTTTACGATGCAGGCTGCCGTACCCTGCAGTTTGATGACTGCACCTGGGGCGCAATTGTAGGTGACGCCGCAAGTCAGCGCTACAAAAGCCTGGGACTGGAACTCAAGCAGGTAAAGGAAGAGCTTCTGAAGGTGAACAATCTTGCACTGGAAGGAAAACCTGCTGACATGAAAATCAACACTCATATCTGCCGCGGAAATTATCATTCAACTTATTTTACAAGCGGCCCTTACGATGGAGTTGCGGGTTATGTTTTTGCTAAAGAAAATGTGAATGCACTTTATCTGGAATATGATGATGAACGTTCCGGCGGATTTGCACCTCTTGCCCAGGTAAGCCCGGACAAGGATGTGGTACTTGGTTTGATTACAACTAAAAAACCGCAGCTGGAAAACAAACAGGCAATAATTGAAAGAATCCATCAGGCTGAAAAATACATTCCTCTTGAAAGACTTTACCTCAGTCCCCAGTGCGGCTTTGCATCCTGCGAAATCGGAAACAAGCTGACAGAAGAAGAAGAGTGGGCAAAAATCCGTCTTGTCCGCGAAATCGCAGAAGAAGTCTGGAATTAAAAAAACGGGGGCAAAATGAAGTGCACCCCTAAAGTTGGACAAATAAAGTTCAATTTTAGGAGGTGCATTTT
>CAMVCB010000008.1 GCA_947165895.1 uncultured Treponema sp. | reverse complement strand
CTGATTGACTGATTGACTGATTGACTGATTGACTGATTGACTGATTGACTGATTGACTGATTGTGAGACTTTACTTTTTTAGTGTCAATAGTTTTTAAGCACATTCCAACATTATTATAATAAAAATCTTAGTTTTATGTGAACCACTGAAGCCCCTGTTTCAGTTCTTTTTTTTCATTTTGAATTGTCTTTATTTCAAATCAATTTACACAGTGTATCTAACTTCGCCAGTTTTACCCTAAACAAAGAATAAACCACATCTGGAATGTCGACCTTATTTTTAATAAAATCATTTTCCATAAAATCAAGTTCAGTTCTTAGTTTTGCATAGCCAACTTCGAATTCCTTTATTACTTCTGAAACATTATCATTAATCTTTGTTTCAAAAGGTGATGCATGATGCCAGCCTTCAGAACGATTTTTAGGAATTACGGACGCATCAGCTTTTCTATAAAAAACAATTCTTGAACGGGTCAGAAGTTTATTAAGATTATTAAACTTTTCAGAATAGAAATCTGGTTCAGTATTTTTTTGCTTAATTGACTTCCATTCTGGGGCCATAAAGAAATCAAGCAAAGCCACCAGTTCATCATGCATTTGACGGTTTGTCTTTTCGTCAAAATGGTTCATTCCGTAAGATTTAGAAACATCATTAGAATCGTTTGAATGAGCCATTATGTAATCTTCCCATTTTGGGTTAAACGACTTTGACTGAATAAAAGTATCAAATGTATGTCGCAATGAATAGAAACTGAACAAGCCCCCTATTTCCGAAGCCTTTTCTTTTTCTGTTTTATAATCAATTCCCAAAAACTTACATAATTCTTCAAAAGATTTATCAAAAAATGCAGAATCTATCTTTTTTCCATTAGGAAGCCATAAATCAGATTCAGACGGCAAACCTTTCTTTATAATTTCGGCAGTAAGTTTTGGAAGTGGAATGTATCTGGCTGCATTAACAGTTTTTCCGCCGCCCTGTGGTCTAACTTCAAGGAAATTACGTTCCCCTTCACTTTTTAGATTTTCAATTTTAATAGAAGCAATTTCTGAATTTCGTAATCCAGTTGTTAAACCAATAATTGCAACAGAAAGATAATCATTGTCTACTGGAAGCGTAAGTTTATCTTTTATCAAATCTGTATCAAGTGGAATTCTTACATCACGGTCTGTAATTGTTGAAACAGCATCTTTCAAATCCTTACACGGATTTATCATTTTAAGACTTTCAAATCTTATAAGGTAATCGTAAATTGTGCTTAATGCAGAAGTTGTATTAACTACGGATTTTTTAGAATAATTTTTCCCCTTACTTCTTCCCTTAGGAACAGTATCGTTAATCATGAAATTTCTGAATTTGATAATGTCGATTTGTTCAAGTTCCGTGAACTGCTTTACGTCTTTAAAATAATTTGCAAGGTATTCACATTTAGCAATGTTTTCTTCCCAGCTTTTAGGTCGATTTTCAAGTTTTGCGTATTTATTAGCAGCAACCTGTTTTCCGTATTCTGTATTTACATCATAAAATTCTTTCAGAACGGTATGGAAATAATCAGCTTCCCTTTTTGTTTTTCTGTGAACAAGCCCCATGTGTCTATTATCAGATTTTTCCTTTTTCTTTTCAATAGAATAAACAGAATCAAAATGTTCGTTCCAATAGTTAAAGGCGAACTGGTGAGCCTTAGCAACGTCTGTTTCCCTTGTTGAAAGTGTCAGTTTTTTTCCGTTTTCAAGTTTGAACTGAACATAGTAAACGTGTGAACTTGGGTATTTAATCCATAAATACCAGTCGCGCGAATACTGAACTTTAAGTTTACATCTTCCGTCAAGCAGATTTAGCATTTTGTTCTCCCGTAAAGTAGAGGAATTTATGTAGTAAAACAAAATGTTAATTCTATGTATTATAAAGAAATCAAAATTTTAAAATAAAAAAAGTCTAATTCTTTACAATACTTAGAATTAGACCATTCGTTTTGCTAGCCACTACGGGAGTCGAACCCGTCTCTCCGCCTTGAGAGGGCGGCGAACTAAACCGATATTCGAAGCGGCCGAAATTGTTTTGAAAAAAAAAGGCTGACTTTCACAAGCCAGCCTTAGTTCCCCAAGGAGGATTCGAACCCCCACAGTCAGAACCAGAATCTGAAGTGCTACCATTACACAATCGGGGAATGAGTATGTATAATATATAGAACTGAAGAAAAAAGGTCAATAGCTAAAACGCTAAAAATGCAAAAATTTATAAAAAAAAATCCCCGGAAGAACCGGGGATTCTGCATTCTTATCAAGCCTTATTTAGCGGCTTTTTTTGCTGTCTTTTTTGTTGCGGCAGCCTTTGATGTAGGCTTTTTTGAAGTTTTTGGAGCTTTAGGAACTGTAGTATCAACTACAGAGTTGTCGTCATTTGCCATCTCTGAGCGTACATACTTATCAGCCTTCCAGTCATTAATCCAGGTATTTCCATCAAGGCAATATCTGAACTGATATTCTTTATTTGTATCAAGCTGCATCTTTACAGAGAATGAGCCGTCCGGACTCTTTTTCATAGGTTTTGCAGTTGCATTCCAGCTGTTGAATTCGCCAACCAGATATACTTTTTCAGCACCGTTAGCGGCAGTAGGATTTACTGTAAAAACAACAGTACAAGTTTTTCCATCACTAGAAAATGTTTTTTTCAAAGACATAAAATCCCCCTAAGATTTTTTTGAATTGATATATTTTAACTGTTATATGAAGAAATTGCAACAAAGTCATTAAGGTCAGCTGACTTTAAAATTAATTGCTTCTTCCGGCGGAATAGGTTTACTGAAATAATAGCCCTGAATTGTGTCTGCATTGAATTCACAAAGTCGCTGATACTGCCAGTCCTCTTCAACACCTTCAATCAGCATTTCCTTATCAAGATCATGCACCAGACGGATTACATTTTTGATAAAGGAATCTTTACCGTCAACAAGATAGGTATCGACCAGAGATTTATCAAGTTTGATCACATCAACCGGGATATAAGTCAGATATGCAAGGGATGAATAGCCCGTTCCAAAATCATCCATCAAAAGCTTAATACCAAGACTCTTAAGGCGGTTGAAAAGCTCGTCAGCCTGGGCACTCTTTTTTAAGAAAACACCTTCCGTAATTTCAATTTCAACATATTTTGTCGGAATCTGGTATTTTGACAGAAGACTTTCAAGAAAATCTATGTAACCGGTATCGCTAAGCTGGTTGCTTGAATAGTTTATTGAAACCGGATGAAGTTCATGCCCCTGATCCCTCCACATTGCCAGCTGGCGGATTGTAAGCTCAGTCGTAATACGCCCGATTTTCCATATCCAGCCGTTTTTTTCTGCAACAGGAATAAACTGGCCGGGGTAAAGTCCTGGAGCCTTCATGCGTACAAGAGCCTCATAGCCCGACACCTTCTTTGTTTTAGAATTAACCTGAGGCTGATAAACCATAAAAAATCCGTCGTTCTCAAAGGCCTCCATAAGCTTTTCTTTTATATGACTTTCTTCCAGAGACTTCTGCCTTAATTCTTCAGAATAGACAAATACGGATCTCCGTCTCAATCCCTTAGCCGCAAACATAGCATTTTCCGCATTTATAAGGTGATTGTTAGGAGATGTTACTCCGTCTGAATTGGAAATTCCTGCGCAGACAGAAATCCTGATTTTTTCTTCACTAAGGGGAATCGGCTCCGAAAAAATATTGAGAATTTCCCGGGTAATTTTGTGACGCTCATCAAGATGCTGACCTTTAAGGACAAAAAGAAATTCATCACCGCCGTAGCGGGCAAGAAGCATTTTGTAATGGTTTGCCAGCATCTGCATTTTTACACCAAGAAATTTGAGCATAATATCAACCTGGGAATAGCCGTAGGTTTCATTCAGACTCTTAAAGCCGTCTATGTCAACAATGATGACAGAATATTTATCTTTTGCGTCAAAATTATTATTGAGGTAAGAAGTTGCGGCATGTCGGTTCATAATATCGAGCAGAGTGTCATGCTCTGCCTGATATTTAAGCTGTTTCTGCTCTTCTATGGCAAGCTCCTTAAGATAGTGAACGCAGTTTTCCTTATAATTGATTCCATTATAAATGGCAGTCGCCATTTCGCGGCAATTTTCGTAACCGCAGGAAGCACAGTTTATATTTCTGGAAACTGATGTATATTTTTTCATTTTTATAAATACATCATCCAGCTCTTCCGGAGTCGGCTGCGGGAGTGCAACAGCTTCTGAACGGTCTGTATAAGTTCTTACAAAATCCTCAAGATTCAGGTCTTTGAACTGCTCGTTTAGAGCCTGCATTCTTTCTTCCGGACTTGCAAATTTTGACCAGGCACTGCCGCTTTCTTCTGTTTTTACTTCCTCCCGGATTTTCATAAGATTGTAAAGAGGGGTATCGGTATGAGAAAGCTCAGGGTCGGTTGCACTTCCGCAAATACAGCCGTTTTTACAGTTGAGGGCATCTATGAGCACAAAGGGAGTTCTTCCTGCCGCAATTGCCGGGGCATTGTCGCGCAAAAAGTGATAAAGATGCTTTTCGCCGTCAATTTCGCGGATAAAGGCAGATTCACCCAAAAGCCAGCGGAGATTTGCTGAAAGACCTCCCGGAACGGGATAAAAGGCTCCAAGTCCGTATTCAACTTCATCCTCGCACGGCTCCCCGTAAAGATTATTTTCGCTGATATAGCGCATCAGATGATCAAAGGTGACGTTATAGTTGACGTAATTTTTGTTGGCCGGATCTGAAATTTCAATTTTCTTTGCTATGCAGGGACTTATAAAAGCAAATTTTCCGCTGATGCCAAGCTTTTTGCGGGCATAAATTGCGGCACACATAAGGGGACTTTGAACTGGCAGGAGCTTTGGAATCAGCTGGGGCTGATATTTTTCTATATAATTAACGACTGCCGGACATGGCTGGGAAATACCGCCTTTAAAACCGTATTTTTTTATGTAGTTGATATAGCCCCAGGTTGTAATGTCAGCACCAAAAGCAACGTTGATAAAGCGCTTTACACCAAGGGCCTTTAAGCCTCCAAGAACTGCACCATATTTTTCGGGATAATTTGCCTTAAAGGCAGGGGCAATCAATACGCTGATATCTTCACCCCTTTTAAGGTCTTCAAAAAAGGCCTGGGTATCATCAATATATTCACGGGCATTATGTTTACATACATCAAAGCAGGCAGCGCAAGCTATGCATCTGTCTGGATTTACAATAATCCGGGATCTTCCTTCTCCCTCAATTTTAGTTGCGAGACTGGCGCCTATATTTGAACAGGCCGCAATACATTTGTTACAACCTACGCATTTGTCATTTGTATGAATCAATGAGTTACCAGAGAAGTCCATAAAACCTCCGCACCCTAAGTAGTCGCTATGCAAAGTTAAATATAACACGGATTTATTAAGGACGCAAATTTTTTATGAAAAAGCAGATAAAGCGGGGGTTTGGGGGCAGCGCCCCCAGGAGAAGGCTTTCCCCTCCCTAGATAAATTTTTCCTTTTGGTTTAAAATATAAAGTTGGTGGGAAAATGGCATACGTAAAAAATTTATTCGATTCAAACTTCATTCAGTACGCGAGCTATGTAATTCGCGACCGCGCAATTCCAGAAATTACAGACGGTCTCAAACCGGTTCAGCGCCGAATCTTGCACACGCTTTTAAAAACTGATGACGGACGCTTTACAAAGGTTGCAAACGTTGTGGGAAAGGTCATGGCCTACCACCCTCACGGAGACGCCTCAATTTATACAGCCCTGGTAAACCTTGCAAACAAGGAGCTTTTTATCGACAAACAGGGAAACTTTGGAAACATGCTGACAGGCGACGGTGCTTCGGCTCCCCGATACATTGAATGCCGCCTCAAGCCAATTACAAAGGACATTCTGTATAATCCAAAAATCACAAACTACATTCCGACCTACGACGGCCGCGATGAAGAGCCGGTAACCTTCCGGGCCAAGCTGCCTCTCTGCCTTATTCTTGGCGCAGAAGGTATTGCCGTTGGTATGAGCACTTCAATTTTAAGCCACAACATTCACGAGGTAATCGACGCAGAACGAAAATGTCTGAGGGGCGAGCCTTTCCAGCTTTATCCGGACTTCCCTACCGGCGGCCTTATTGACGTTTCAGACTATCAGGACGGACTTGGAAAAATCGTTACCCGAGCAAAGCTGGACCTTAGCGACGAAAAGAAAATCGTAATCACAGAGCTTCCTTACGGCTCGACAACCGAAAGCCTTACCGACTCCATTGAAAAGGCAGCCAAAAACGGAAAAATCAAAATCGCTTCGATTCAGGACTATACCTCCGACAAGGTTAATATAGAAATCCGTCTGCAGCGGGGAGTTTACACAAAGGATGTAGTGGATGCCCTATACGCCTTTACAGACTGCGAACAGACCGTTTACTGCAATCTTCTTGTAATCAAGGACAACATGCCGGTGCAGATGACCTGTACCCAGGTAATAGAGTACCATTCAAAGCAGCTGCTGGGCGTTCTTAAGGACGAGCTGGAGCTTGAAAAACGCGAGCTTACAGAAAAGCTTCACCTGCGCACAATCGAGCGTATTTTTGTTGAAGAGCGCATTTATAAGAAAATCGAAACTCAGAAAACAGAAGAAGGCGTTCTCAAGGCAGTAAAAGACGGCTTCAAGCCTTTTGCGGCAGAGCTTATCCGCCCGCTCACAGACGAAGACGTTGATCACCTTCTTAAAATCCCGATCCGCCGCATCTCCCTTTACGATATGAACAAAAACCGCCAGGAAGTTAAGGCAATCAACGACCGCATTAAGGAAATCAACCGCCTTCTCAAGCACCTGGTAGATTACGCAATCAGCTGGCTGGACGGAATTGAAGCAAAACTTGATGCTTCTGCAACAAAACGCCGCACCCACCTTACAAACATCAAGACTGTGGACGTAAAAAAAGTCGTAAAGCGCGACATGTCCCTTCACTACGACGAAAAATCAGGCTATCTGGGCGTGGAAGTTTCGGGCGGCAGCGAAATGCTCAAAGTGACCCCTTACGACAAGGTTCTCTACGTGCGAAAAAGCGGCATTTACTCAGTCAGCGAATGCCCTAAAAAGATTTTCGTGGGCCCTGGCATGGCCTTCTGCGGACTTGCCGACAAGGACAGCCTTTCAAAAGTCCTCTTTACAATCCTCTACCGCGACCCGGAAACCCAGTACGTTTACATCAAGCGCTGTAAGATTCCGTCCTACATCATGAACCGCGACTACTTTTTCGCTCCCGACGGCATGGAAGTTCTCCACATCGATACCCGCAAAACCTTCGCCTTCAAGCTGAATTACGTTAAAAAGCCAAAGGTAAAGATTCTGACCGAAAGCTTCAAGGCCGGCGATTACGAGGAAAAATCCCTTAAGGCTAAGGGAGTCCGCGTTGCCGCAAAGGAAGTGCAGACCATTGAGGTGCAGGAGTAGCGGTTAGTGGTTAGCAGGAGGGCGGAGCCCCGCCCTACGCTCGCACTTCGTGCTCGCTACCCCACCCAACGGGGGACACCCCCGTAACGCCCCCGGTTTAATTTATGGATATATTAGAAAAACACGTAACTTACGAAGAAACAATAAAAGGTTCCCGCTTTCTTTCAGAGCTGATTCCTTGCAGCTCGCAGGCAGAAGCACGTGAAATTCTTAAAGCCCAGAAAGCAAAATACGCGGACGCAACTCACGTGGTTCACGCTTTTATTACAGGAAAGGGAGCGGAAGTAAAGGGCATGAGCGATGACGGGGAGCCTTCGGGAACGGCAGGCCGGCCGGCCCTGGATGTGCTTTCCGGCCGGGGCTGCACAAACGTAATTCTTACAATTACCCGCTGGTTCGGGGGAACTCTGCTTGGAACAGGGGGGCTTGTAAAGGCTTACGGAAACGGAGCAAAGGGAGTAATCGCAGCAGCAGACCAGGAAGGAGCCTTCCAGCCGCTTGTAGAAAAGACTGCATTCTCATTCAGCACAGACTACTCTTTATTAAAGCCCATTAAAAACCTTATGGAAAGCGGTAGCCTTCACTTCTGGGATATAAAGGAAGATTTCGGAACTGAAGTCACCCTGACAGGCGAAATTCAGTCCGACGAATACGAAGCCTTTGCTGCAAAGCTCAAAGACCTGTCAAACGGAAAAATCAGGCTATAAAAAAGAGCAGCTCGCGCTGCCCCTTAATCAGTTTTAAGCCAAAACTTCATCCAGCGAAAGCACTGCATTTCTTACGCAGTTATCACAGGAGCACAAAACCTTACCGGTTTTTAAGCCCTTTAAATCACCGCAGATTGTTGCACCGCATTTTTCCTTAAACTTTGCAAGAAGCTGCTTTGTAATTCGGGTTGCCGGCTGACCTTCACTTTTGAGCCCCGCAATCATAGCAGCTCCCGCAAGAGCTCCGCAGGTTGCTTCCATACAGCCCATACCGCCGCCAAAGCCTGCCCCCATCTGCATCAAAGTTTCTTCACCAACATTAACACTATCAGCATAAGACTTCATTACAGCCTGACAGCAGTTACACATTCCTGCTGATTTATATCCGGCTGCCTTCTCAGCCCTTTCTTCTGCTTTCATAAAATTCCTCTTAAATTATTCCGCCGTATTCATATCCGGCTTCCTCAACGGCCGCCTTAATTGAAGCTTCGTCAACATCTTTTGAAGTTTCAATTGTTACAAGATTCTGCTCGTGGGAAGCAGCTGCACTTGTAATTCCATCAATTGCTTCAAGAGCCTTCTTTACGTGAGCCTCGCAGTGGCCGCACATCATACCTTTTACAGTAATTTTCATAGTATTCTCCTTATCTTTTGGATTTTCTATAAGATTTCCCTTTACGGGAGTTTTTACTGATTTATCTTTTTTTGCCTCATAAACCTTCAGGAAATTCAGACGCAGGGCATTTGAAACAACGCAGAAGCTTGAAAGTCCCATTGCGGCAGCTCCGAACATAGGATTCAAAGTCCAGCCTAAAGCAGCAGCGTAACAGCCCGCCGCAAGAGGAATGCCAATTACATTGTAGAAAAATGCCCAGAAGAGATTTTCGTGAATGTTACGCAGGCTTGCCCGGCTTATCCTGATGGCAGCGGCTAAATCCATAAGGCTGCTTTTCATAAGCACGATGTCAGCCGCATCTATGGCAACATCCGTCCCAGCCCCGATTGCAACTCCAAGATCTGCAGCAGAAAGAGCCGGAGCATCGTTTATTCCGTCTCCAACCATCATAACCTTTCCATGCTTTTTAAGCTCCCGGATTACAGCCTCTTTTCCATCAGGCTTTACAGAAGCAATAACTTCATCTACCCAGGAAAGCTTTCCGATTGCCCCCGCAGTCCTTTCGTTGTCTCCCGTCAGCATGACTACGTGAATTCCCATATTTTTAAGCCGGGAAATAGCTGCAGGAGAATCTTCTTTTATTGTATCTGCAACAGCAAGTAAGCCAAGAAGCTTATTTTCTTCTGCAAACAAAACAGGAGTTTTTCCCTGTGAAGAAAGCTCTTCAATAGAGTTTATAACAGAAGAAATATCAGCCTTTATATTTTCTTTAATATATTCTGCATTTCCGCCGTAAAGCATTTTGCCGTTTACCCTGGCTTTCAAACCTTTTCCAGGAAGGGTTTCAAAATCTGAGCTTGCAGCAGCCCTGGCACCACATTCCTCAGCATAAGTCACAATCGCCTTAGAAATCGGATGCTGGCTTTTTGCCTCAAGTGAATAAGCAGCTTTCAGAAGCTCTGATTTTTCCTGGCCCTCAGCAGTCAGGATGTCTGTTACCTTCATAATTCCGCTTGTTATCGTACCGGTTTTATCAAGTGCGATAATCTGAGTTCTGCCGGCCTGCTCAAGGGCTGCTGAAGTTTTAAACAAAATCCCGTTTTTTGCCCCGATTCCGTTTCCAACCATTATGGCAACCGGAGTTGCAAGTCCCAGTGCACATGGACAGCTGATTACAAGAACAGATACTGCTCTTGCAATGGCATAAGCAAAAGTCTGCCCCGCAAGAAGCCAGGCAATAAAAGTTATAAGCGCAATCCCGATTACAGCCGGAACAAAAATACCTGAAACCCGGTCTGCAATTTTTGCAATCGGAGCCTTTGTAGCCGCCGCATCACTTACCATACGGATAATTTCAGAAAGAGTTGTATCCTCACCAACGCGGCTAGCCCGGCAGACCATATAGCCCGAAGTATTAATTGTAGCCGAAGACACCTTATCGCCGGGCTTTTTGTCTACAGGCAGGCTTTCCCCGGTCAGAGCCGCTTCATTTACGGCAGACTGACCTTCCGTAACAATACCGTCTGCAGGAATTTTATCTCCCGGACGAACTACAAAAAGATCTCCTACCTTTACATCTTCCACAGCTACAGACTCTTCCTTACCGTCAAGAAGAATCACGGCTCTTTCCGGTGCAAGCTTCATCAAAGCCTTCAAGGCATTTGTAGTTTTTCCCTTTGATTTTGCCTCAAGCATTTTACCCACTGTAATCAAAGTCAGAATTGCTGCCGCAGACTCAAAATAAAAGTGATTCATATAGTAGAGAACCAGCTCATTATCTGCCTGCAAAACCGCTCCTGTCATGGCAAAAAGTGCAAAAAGACTGTATCCGAAGGCAGCTGTTGAACCAAGGGCAATCAGACTATCCATATTAGGAGCCTTGTGAATAAGGCCTTTAAAGCCGCTTATAAAAAATTTCTGATTTATAACCATTATAAGGGCAGAAATTACAAGCTGATAAAGTCCCATTGCCACATGATTTCCGTCAAGAAAAGCCGGCAGGGGCCAGTTCCACAGCATATGCCCCATAGAAACATACATCAGGGGAAGAAACAGAAGCACAGAAGCAATAAGCCTCTTTTTCATTTTTGGAGTTTCTGTATCTTTAAGCTCTTCTGAATATGCTGATTTTGATGCTTTTGCTCCAGCGGCAGCCGTTCGCTTATTTTTCAGACTTGCCCCATACCCCGCCGCTTCAACAGCCTGAATAACAGCTTCCGGGGAAACGTCTCCTTCCACTCCCATAGAATTAGTCAGAAGGCTTACGGCGCAGGACTTAACACCCGGCACAGCACTAACAGCCTTTTCTACGCGGGTCTGACAGGCCGCACAGCTCATTCCACTTACATTAAACTGTTCCATACAAGCTCCTTATCTCATCAGCTTTTGCAGGGTGCCGACAAGCTCATCAATTACTTCATCGTTACCCGAGCGGATATTTTCTGCTACGCAGGTTTTAAGATGATTTCCAAGCAGAACCTTATTAAAGCTGTTAAGGGCGCAGGTTATTGCAGAAACCTGCATAAGAATGTCGGTACAGTAGGCACCGTTTTCCAGCATGCCCTCTACTCCCCTAACCTGCCCTTCAATACGCTTAAGCCGGTTCATCAAATCTTTTTTTTCCTTATCATCTCTGTCCTTGTGCTTTCCAGAGCAGTAAGGACATTCTTCAATATTTTCCAGGGACATAATAATCTCCATATCTGTCGCTTTAATCTGCATACCCCCTCCGGGTATATTTTACAGTGAAAGTATATACCCACAGGGGGTATGTGTCAAGATATCAGGAAAAGATTAATCTTAAAAAAAATTAATTATGAAAATCGGCTTTCCTAATGTATCATTATTGCAAGAGGAGCAGTGATTTAATGAAACAAAGAACTTGCGCTATTCAGGACAGTTTTGACGCAGTAAAATTTCTTGATGAAATCAAAAAAAGTTCAGATTATAAAAATGCAAAATCTGTACTTGTAAATATTTTTACCAGACGCGTACAAAAGGATTATATCTCCTATATCACCTGCATGGTAAAAAAAACTCTGGACAAGGCAAATATTTCAGGACTTACCTGTTTGCAGGGCTTTGCGCAGGGAGAAAAGATAAGCGGTCCTACTATAATTACTGTCCTTCTGTTTGAAAAATCAGAAATTGACCTCTTAGAAATAGATTTTTCAAAAACTCCTGTTGAAGAAGCAAAAGAGGCCTTTCTTAACAAATTTAATAGTCTCCATGACCTCAGGGCAATTCAGGTTTTTACAACTCCCCTTAACAATAAAATCACAAATGAATTCATGGCAGCCTGCAATACAGAGGATTCCAATATTCCGATTTTTGGCGCAGGAGCCGGATTTGAAGCCGGCAGCGTTCCCCAAAAGCTGCTTGTATTTGGAAGGGAAGTTCATAAAAGCGGTATAATCATTACCTTCTTCAGGGGTAAAAACCTTAAAGTATATGCAGAATCAACTTTGGGCTGGACACCGGTTGGAAAGAAAATGCAGGTTACAGAAGTAATTGACAATCACATTCTCAAGACAATTGATAACCTTCCTGCCGCTGACATTTATAAAAACTATCTTGGCGTTACCTCTTCAAAAAACTTCCTCGAAAACACCTGTGAATTCCCCTTCATGTTAAAGCGGGCCGGAAAATGGCTTGCAAGAATTCCAATCACAAAGGATGATAAGGGCTGCATTCACTTTACGGCGGATATAAAAAAGGGAGAAGAGCTTGTTTTTTCCTACGGAGCAAAAAAAATCATACTTCAGCATAGCTTCAATCTTGCAGAATACATGAGCCGGAAAAATCTTGAAGGACTTATCCTCCATGTCTGCAAAAACCGCCTGTCTTACCTAAAAGAAGATGAGCTTCTGGAGCTTCAGGCCTTTTCGAACTTCTACCGGGAAACTGCAGGCTGCTTTGCCTTTGCAGAAATTCTTTACAAAAATCAAAGCGGAGGCTTACAGAACAGTGCCATGCTCGCAATCGGTTTTAAGGAAGTTGAAGATCCTCAAAGCTCAGACTTTTCAGAAGACTGCTATGTGGAAGATTTCTTTTACGGAAACAGCCGTTTTATTGATTTCAATAAGTTTGGCACAGAAATATCCCTTAACAATAAAAACGACAAGCTGATTCCTTTTGAAGACCGGCTTGTAAACTTTCTTCATGCCACAAGCAGGGATCTTTATCTTGCAAACCTCAAGCTTGAAGAAATTGCAACTACAGACGGTCTGACAAAGCTTTTCAACCGTAAAAAAATCGCAGAAACCATCAATTATGAACTTTCCAGACGCAATTTCAGAAATATTTCCCTTATTATGTTTGACATTGATAATTTTAAAAAGGTTAATGACACTTACGGTCACGATACGGGTGATGAAGTTCTTGTAAGGGTGGCTCAGACGGCAAAAGCCTGCATCAGGGAAAGAGATTCTATAGGCCGCTGGGGCGGAGAGGAATTTATGATTCTTCTTCCGGATACAGCAAAGGAAAACGCCCTTTCAATAGCAGAGCGAATCCGTAAAGAAGTCCATAACCTTCAGTGGGAGAAAATGCCGCAGATTACCATTTCACTGGGACTTGCTGCTCTGCGGGATGATGATGATAACCAGAGCTTTTACAAGCGGGTAGATAACTGCCTTTACTACTCAAAAACTCACGGAAAAAATCAGGTAACAAGTGATGACAAGCTTTAAAAGACTGATTTTATAAAAAATATTTCTAACTTTTTATTAGACCGTGTTATAATATTACTATGTATTATGCGAGTATTGGAATTCTTTCACTTTTCATTCATCTCATCATAAACTTCAATATTCTTTTTAAAAGAATTCCGTCGGACAGAATTCCCGCAATTCTGGCTTATAAAAAATTCCTTTACACCCTGATTGTCTTTTACATTGTAGATATTACCTGGGGTATCCTCACCTGCTTTAATTTAAAATACATAAGTTTCTATGAGACCGAAATCTACTTTATGGTAATGGCTTTTGTAATTTTACAATGGACCCGCTTTGTCATCGAATACATCAAGGACAGGATTGGCTTTACAATATTCCTTAAATATTGCGGCGCTATCTTTATTGCAGCACAGACTGTCATACTGATTATAAACATCTTCATTCCTATTGCATTCTGGTTTGACGACAATGGAAATTACCACACAGGAAGGGCAAGGCATTTCAGCATGCTTTTCCAGTTTTTGATGTTTCTTGCCACAACAATTTACATGACTGCTGCGGTTTTCAAGACAAGCGGCAAGATTAAGCTGCGTTACCGGGCAATTGAAATGTTCGGCATTGTAATGACGATTTTCATAGCATTGCAGTTTCTGGATTTTAATACGCCATTCTATTCCATCGGCTTTCTTCTGGGTACCTGCATCATCCATACCTTTGTTGTAGAAGATGAAAGAAGCAGCCGTCAGGAAGAGCTGCACCGGCTTATGCAGATAGAAAAAATTCAGGAGGCTGAGCTTGGCAATGCCCGTCGCCTGGCTTTTACAGACCCTCTTACTGGTGTAAAAAGCAAGTCTGCCTACCAGGAAGACGCCCTCTGCATAGAAAGCCGCATAGAAAATCATGATTTGAATGATTTTGGCCTGATTATTTTTGACGTAAACGATTTAAAACTGACAAATGACACAAAGGGCCACGAAGAAGGTGATAAAATCATCAGGGAAGCTGCTAAAATCATCTGCCAGACATTTAAGCACAGCCCTGTTTACCGTATAGGCGGCGATGAATTTACAGTTTTTCTCAGCGGTCAAGACTTAATAAGCCGGGAAACTCTTTTCAAAAACTTTGACAGCCTGATAGAAAAAAACTTAAAAGAAGGAAAAGTCGTTATTGCAAAAGGTTATGCTTCCTATAATCCCGAAAAGGATACTACTTTTTCACATATTTTCGGACGGGCAGACGCCAAAATGTACGAAAGAAAGAGTGAGCTTAAAAACCTCGCTTCAAATCTATAAAAGAGCCTTTACCTCTTCAAGCGAATTACAGATTTTCCAGCAGAGTTTTTTCAGACTTTCATCCGGCTGAATTTTATCAGGCACCATAATTACTCTCATTCCGGCAGCATAAGCGCTTTTTATTCCGTTAGGGCTGTCTTCCACCGCAATACAGTTTTCAGGCTTTATTCCGATGCTTTCTGCCGCTTTAAGGTAGATTTCAGGCTCAGGCTTAGAATGCTTTACCATATCGCCGGTTGTAAGACTATCAAAAAAATCTATAAGAGCTCCGGCTTTCATCTGGCGGCGGACAGATTCACCCCGGGTAGAAGACGCAAGTGCAAGCTTATATTTTGGCTTAAGATATTCAAGGATTTCTTTTGCATAGTGCATTAAAGGAATGCCCTTTGTATTTTCAATTTCGTGAAAAAGCTGGCTCGTTCTTTCCAGAAATGCAGGAGAATCAAAGTTCTGGCCGTAAAATGCCTTGAGTTTAAGCTCGATATCATGGCGGTTACAGCCCCGGCAGGACTGCAGGACATCATAATTTAGTTCAAAGCCCCGCTCTTTTGCCGCCATCTCCCAGGTGATATCACTTATTGTCTCGGAATCCTGAAGGACTCCGTCCATGTCAAAAATTACGGCTTTAATTTCGTCTGCCATAGATGTACTCCCCTTTCCGCTATTTTATGCCCAGCGCAGCTGCCAATACCTCGTGCACATCGCTTACAGGAATAAACTTAATTCCCTTCTTAACGTTTTCAGGAATTTCTTCCAGGTCTCGCTCGTTTGCCTTTGGAATAATGATTGTCTTAATCTTATTTCTCTTTGCAGCAACTGTTTTTTCACGAAGTCCGCCTATTGGAAGAACCTGTCCTGTCAAAGAAAGTTCACCTGTCATTGCCAGGTTTGGCTTAATCTTTTTGTTCATAAAGAGAGAAACAAAGGTTGTTGCCATTGTAATTCCGGCAGAAGGACCGTCCTTTGGAGTTGCCCCCTCCGGAATATGAAGGTGAATTATGTTTTTGTCAAACCAGTCGGCCTTTTTAGCCTTGCGGTCAAGCACAAACTTTCTTGCCCAGTTAAAGGCAATCTGACTTGATTCCTTCATTACATCGCCCATCTGGCCGGTAAGAACAAGGCCGCCCTTTCCCGCAAAATAAGTTGATTCAATCAAAAGGGTGTCGCCGCCCATGCTGGTCCAGGCAAGACCAATTGCAGTTCCAGGAACCTTTGCAGCCTTAATTTCACTTTCATCAAAAACAGGCTTTCCAAGATATTTAAACAAATCACCCGAATCAATTGTGTAAGGAGTATCAAGAACAGACTGAACAGCCGCATCCCGCTCAGCTGTCAGCCTTGCCTTTTCCTCTTCCGACAAATCCTCCGAAATTGCCAGCTCACTCTTTTTAAGCTCGCTCTGAGTAATCAGCTCGGTAACAATTTTTCTGTGAATCTTATCGATGCTCTTTTCATAGTTTCGAACGCCGGATTCACGGGCATATTCTTCCGCAATTGTCAGAAGAGCGTCTTTTGTGTACTTAACCTGATTCTTTTTGAGACCGTTTTTTGCAAGATTCTTTGGAATCAGATATTTTTTTGCAATTTCAAGCTTTTCCTGGTCGATATAGCCTGAAAGCTGAATTACTTCTGCACGGTCAAGCAAAGGCCCCGGAATAGAATCAAGGGTATTTGCGGTCAAAATAAAGAATACGTTAGAAACGTCAAAAGGCAGATCCAGGTAATTATCGCGGAAGTTTACGTTCTGCTCAGGGTCAAGAACTTCAAGCAAAGCCGAAGCCGGGTCGCCGTTGTGGCTTGAGCCCATCTTATCAACTTCATCAATCAAAAAGACCGGAGAAGAAGATTTTGTGATTTTGAGCCCCTGAATGATTTTTCCAGGCATTGCACCGATATAAGTTCTGCGGTGTCCCTTAATTTCAGCTTCATCGCGCATACCGCCCACACTGAAGCGGTAAAAAGGTTTGTTCATCGCGTTTGCAATCGACTTTCCAACGGAAGTTTTACCAACTCCCGGAGGTCCAACCAGAAGCATAATAGAGCCCTTTGCATCTTTTTTCATTTTGCGAACGGCTAGATATTCAAGAATACGTTTTTTTACGTCATCAAGGCCAAAGTGGTCATTTTCAAGGATTTTCTTTGCCCGGCCAAGGTCATAATCTTCCTTAATTTCTTCATGCCATGGCAGGTTCACAACCAGTTCAAGGAAGTTTCTGGTTCCAATAAACTCGCTGGAATTAGGATCCATCAGCTTAAATTTTTCAAGCTCGCTTTCAACAGTTTCCTTAATTTCACCTTCAAACTTCAGCTCGTCAATTTTTGTCTTAAACTTCTGGTAGTCTGTAGCATTACCCTCGGCAGTCTCGCCAAGCTCATCCTGAATTGCCTTAAGCTCTTCGCGCAGAAAGTATTCCCGCTGGTTTTTGTCTACCCGCTCGTTAATATCCTGAGAAATCTTTTTCTGAACACGGAGCAGTTCCTGTTCCCGCTTAATGAAAACAAGCACCTGTTCCATTCGCTGGCGAACATTCACAGTTTCAAGGATTTTCTGCTGGTCGTCCTTGTCGGTATTCAAAATTGAAGCAATAAAGTCAGCAATTTTTCCAGGATTATCGATATTGACCATGTTAAGGCGCATTTCGTCACTGAAAAGAGGATTGTTTTCGCTTACCTCCTTCATTTCGCTGATGAGGGCCCGGGTAAGAGCCTTAACTTCAAAGGTATCGTTTTCTTCTTCCTCAAGATATTCAACGGCAGCCGCCATAGGAGCCTGAGAATGAAGGGTTTTACGGATTTTAAACCGCTTGATTGTAGAAACAAAAATGTTAATGCCGCCGTCCGGCAGGTTAATTTTTTTGATAATACGGGCAACCGTTCCTACCCGGTGAAGGTCTGCCACCGTCGGATTTTCAGCTTCATTTTTGAGCATTACAATTCCGACAAAGCCGTCCTTTTCAAAGGCTGATTCAGCAACCTTAACGTCGTCATTGGAGGTTATCATAAGAGGGGTAAAAATACCCGGAAAAACCGGCCGCCCCTGCAAAGGAATAAGAGTTAATTTATTTGGTAAAATCTGATCTGTCGCTATGATTGAATTATCTTCTTTGTTTGCCATATAATGAATATACTAATAAAAAGCCGAAAAGGCAAAAAAATTAAGAGGTACATTATGGAAGTAATTCAGAGTTTCACCATCGATCATACAAAATTAAAACCAGGCATTTACATTTCCCGCGAAGACAAGGGCTTTACCACCTACGACCTTCGCATCACAGAACCAAACAAGGAGCCTGCAGTAGCCCCTGCCGCAATCCACAGCCTTGAACACCTTATGGCAACCTGGTTCCGTAATTCCCGCGTAAAGGATGATGTTGTTTACGTTGGTCCTATGGGCTGCCTTACCGGCATGTATATCATCATGACTGGAAAATACAGCGTTGAGGACATGAGAAAGCTCACAATTGAATGTCTTGAATGGATTCTTACCCAGAACAAAGTGCCTGCAACCGAGCCTGAATCATGCGGAAACTACCTGCTCCATGACCTTCCAATGTGCAAGTGGGAAAGCAGACGCTACCTTAACCGCCTTAAAAATGATTTTCACAGCGAATACTCAAAGCTCAAAATCACCCTTGATGACGGCAAAGTATTTGCGGATGCATAAAAGAGGGGGAAGTCTCTCCCTGCGGGGGGACACCCAGCAACACCCCGTTTTTATTCAGTCTCCGCTTTATGAAGTGCCGCACTGACAATCAGATCATCCTGATACCAGTCAATAAGAAGTGAATAGACTTCTTCGGTATAACCTTCCGCAGAAACCTTAATCTTCCATACAGCGGCAGAACGCAGGGCTGTTTCCGGGATTTTTTCAAGCGGAGTCCAGCTTCCTTTATAAGAAAGAAGCACCACAGGCTCCGGAATTTTTCCCCCGGTCACGCTGTCATAGGCAGCTACACGAAGCTTTAAGTTTCGGGTAGTGTTTTTTAAGAAATCACATTTAATCGAAATATCTTCATCAGCCACAGAAAAGCTCTTCCACCAGACATAAGGGCCCACAACAACCTTGAGGCGGTAATCTGCATTTTTACGAACAAAGACATCCTTCATAACGTAAAGCTGATTTTTTGCGGCCGGACGGTCAACTTTCACTTTTCCAAAGGCGGCTTTTACTTTATTAATAAAAGTTTCATCTTCTTTGATAAAAATTCGGCGGCTTCCCTTAATTTCCGGAATATCAGCATCGTCGTCTACAAAGAAAACTGCCTGGCTAGGTAAATCCATTACATTCAAAAGAGATTTAGGCATTTCCATCTGAACGCTTATAGTTGCATACCAGGGGCGAAGAATTGTTTTATGAATAAATCCTGCCTGCCAGCAGAAGGCAAACAAAGCAGCGGCAGCGGCAACAGAACAGACTACCCGGGTAATCAGGCGGCGCACCTTATCCTTTGGTTCAAGAACAGGAAAATCATAAGTTTTTGGAGTATAAACCGATTTTGCAATCTGCACGCGAAGCTCATGGGTATCATAGTGGCTCAGGTATGATTTTACATGACGAAGCACACCGTCAATTGACTGGAAGCGATTCTTAGCCTTAGGCCGAATCATCTTATGAATAAGACGGCAGACTGAATGGGGAATTGTTTTATCAATAGAGCGCGGACTAATGTATTTTCCCTTCTTTATTGTATTAAGAGTTTCTAGAGTAAATGTCCCCGGATAAGGCTTTGTGCCCGTAATCATTTCGTAAAGCATGATTCCAAGAGCGTAGATGTCAGCGCGGCGGTCTACACTTGCGGTATCCTCAAACTGTTCTGGCGGCATGTAGGCTGGAGTTCCCAGGGCTACCCCGCTTTGAGTAATTGTATCTCCGTCTGCATCACTGGCAATTCCAAAATCTGCAAGCTTTATCTCGCCGCGCTTAGAAATCAAAATGTTTCCCGGCTTAATATCGCGGTGAACAATATCCTTTGAGTGGGCAAATTTCAAGGCATAACAGGCATCCTGCATGATAAGCATTGCCACAGGAAGAGGAAGGGCTGTCTGTTTTTCAATCAGCTTATCAAGGGCTGCTCCATCCACCAGTTCTTCAACCATATAGCGGAAACCGCCCTCAGTAAAATAATCAAAAAGATGAACGATGTAAGGGCTCTGCATATCAAGAAGAATCTGGGCTTCTTTTTTAAAACGCTCCCCGTTGGAAGATTTTCCCCGGGCTGTCATTTTTTTGATTACGACATAGCGCTTCAAAGAAGGATGAACAGCCTTATAGACAACGCCCATTCCGCCCTTTGCAATAATGCCTGTTACCTTATATTTT
Source organism: uncultured Treponema sp. (assembly GCA_947165895.1). GTDB lineage: Bacteria > Spirochaetota > Spirochaetia > Treponematales > Treponemataceae > Treponema_D. The sequence goes on along the minus strand of CAMVCB010000008.1, from coordinate 85,248 downwards.
CCAATCATCGGAGGAAATTCATCACTCATTTTTGACCTCTATATTAATTCTTAATTGACTTTTTCAACGCTTACTATATCAGTTTCAGGATTAAATTTTCTATATGCCCTGACCAGGGCAATATTCTGTTTTTTAGGATTATGAATCTGAATGTATTTTCCCTTCTGGCGCAGGGCATAATTATCTTTTACCGGCCTGTGCCCGCCAAGATAAACATAATCATCAGTATTTTTACTGCCATCCGCAGATGTTTCACAAAGTTCTTCTATAATTCCCATAACACTTCCGTTCTTAGCAGCATCGTTGTCTGTCCAGGTAAGACCTTCCACAACGCCTGGCTCCAGGCGGGCATTAATCAGCTGGTCTTTTCTGAAGGCATATTTTGGCTCAGCATGAGAAATCACGCAGTTATTTGTAACGGCTATCAAAGGCATGGCATTTTCCACGCAGGAAAGCATATAAAGAACATCATCGCCGTAATATTCAGCAATAAATTCCCTTACCATTCTTCCTTCATCCGCAAATTTTCTGAAGCCGTAATCCCCTTCCTCAGTACGGTTCAAAATATTTTCATGATTTCCTTTTAGAAAATGGAAATTTTCAGGATAAGTTTCCTTCATTTTCATGAGGGCGCAGATTACAGAAAGTCCATCCTTCATTTCGGCAGAAATTGCAGGGCCCGTATAAAGATTCTGAGAAAACTCAATTTCAGCGGCAATCCAGCGTTCCTTTGTGCCCACCTCCGTGTGAAGGGCATCACCTACGCAAATCATGCGGACAAGACCGTAGCGAAGGGCATCACTGACAGAACGGGCTTTTGCCCCTAAGAAATCTTCGGGCAAAATGTAATCAAGAATATTTTCCAGAAAAAGGGGACGGGCATGAATGTCCGGCACGACAATAAGAGGAAGAGGTGATTTTTTTAAATCCAGAAGACTTCCGGGCTTTCCGTTTTCATCCGCCTGGCGGAAATCAGTAATTTCTGTTTCCAGAAGGGTTGATGCACAGTCTGCAAGGGCAAAAATAAAATCATGCCCCGGTAAATCCGGCGTCTGCAGGATTTTTTTTATGTTTGAAAGCATCTGAAACTAAGACACCACCAGGCTCATGTTTCCGATTGTAATTTTATCGCCCGGATTGAGCTTAACATATTTATCATTAGGAATACGGACACCGTTAATAAAAGTTCCGTTTGTACTTCCCATATCCTTGATAAAATATGCACTCTTGATTTTCTGAATCATGGCATGATGGCGGCTGGCAAGCTTATTATCTACAACAACATCATTATCAGATTCCCGGCCAATAGAGATTTTTGCAACAAGGTCGATTTTCTGCTTGTTGAACATAAGATAAGAAGCGGGTTTTGCGTCCCCAAAAGATTCAAGATGTTTTCCAACCGGACTGTTGGTTACAATTGTTTTATCACTCATACTTTAATTATAGTATGTAAAATGACTCGGTGCAATTCTAATTTACTTTATTCAAAAGGCGCAGAAGAGGAATTTCTGCACGGACTACTCTTGAAAGCTCATGAATGGAATTAAAAATAGCTTCCCTCATATCTTTATCCATACTTCCAAGTTTTTTTATCATGCGGGCAGAAGCTGAAAGGCCATTTTTTGTGATTGCGGAAAAACGTTCATATTCAGATGCTTTTATAACGTCAAATAAAGAAGAAATAAATTTTTCTTTTTCTTCTACAGACATTGTTTCAATCCAGTTATTAAGGGATTTATGAAAAAATTTGCTTTCGCGGCAAATATCACCGGCTTTTTCAAAATCAGGACCAATAATATGCCAGTTGAAAGGATCGTGCTGATAAACGGCAAAGCTTTCACTTTTGATAACTTCAAAATGGCGGGGACGATGAAAAATCATTCCAACAATTGACTGTTCAGGGTAAATAACAGTAAGACGGTCTTTGATTTCTAAAAATTCCCTCTTCTGATAAAAGTCAGCAGAAAAACCCGGTCCGTCAAAATCATAGACAGCAGAAATCTTTTTTCTGATTTTCGGGTCACTATAAACCGCAGTATGAAGGGCAAGATTTCCGCCCTTAGAGTGCCCCGTAAGAATGATTTTTGACTTAAGAGCTTTACAGGCCTGGTCTGCATAAGAAAGAGCCTGAACATGGGAAGGAATTTCCGGCATATAGCCAAGATTAAAATTTTCCCTCCAGCCAACAACTGTGTCATCTGTTCCACGGAAGGAAATTACAGCCTGTCCGTCAGGCAGGACAAAAGTGACAGCTGCAAACTGCTCGTTTTTCTGCCTGTCAAAAAGCTCGGAATATCCGCATACGCGAAGGCCTGCAAAGCGGGCAGATTTGGACGCCCGCTCCAGAAGCTCCGGGGTACGGGCGTTTACCATAGGGCCCATGTCACAGCGCGAACTGAAGTCTCTGGCAGATTTAAGGACTTCCCAAAGGCGCGGAAATTCAATCTGAGTCTTAAAATCAGGCGAAACAAGACCTGTGTAATTTATATAGACTAACTGGGCAAGTATAATCCCGTCTATTTTACAAAAAGCTGCCTGTTCAAAAGTCAAATCACCGCGCCAGTCAAGATAATCAAATAAATCTGCCATAAAAACCTCTTACTGAGCAGGTTCTTCAGGTGTTTTTGGAATTACGATATTAAGGACAATACCAACGATAGTTGCAAGAGCAACACCGCCAAGACTGAACTTAAAGTCGCTTCCAATATTAAGCTGGAATACACCACCGCCAATACCAATTACCATAATTACAGAAGAAATTGTAAGGTTTCGTTTGTCCTGATAATCAACCTTTGCATCAACGATTGTGCGCAGTCCGCTTGAAGCAATAAGTCCGTAAAGCAGAGTACAGATACCTCCAAGAACCGGAGTAGGAATTGTCTGAATCAAAGCTCCGAATTTCTGGCAGAAAGACAGAATTACGGCGATAACGGCAGCTCCACCGATTACCCAGACAGAATAAACCTTTGTGATTGCCATAACTCCGATGTTTTCGCCGTAAGTTGTGTTCGGAGGTCCACCCCAGACAGCTGCCCAGGCGGTTGCAAATCCATCCCCTACCAGAGTTCTGTGCAGTCCCGGATCCTTATAAAAGTCCCTGCCGACAACCTTTGAAGTTGTAAGGGTGTCACCAAGGTGCTCACAGATTGTCGAAATAGAAACGATTACGAATGTAAGGCTGGCTACAAAATTGAATTTAGGAGCCATCCAGAAAAGTGAACCGTCGGCATTTTCCTTTAAGAAAGGAATTGCAAACCACTTTGCAGACTGAACTCCGCTGAAGTCAATCAGACGGTATGCCGGGAAAAAGGCTCCCATAATCAGAGTAAAAAGATAACCCGCAATAAGACCAATCAGAATTGAAAGTGTATTAAAAAAGTTCTTGAAGTAAATTGTCGCAATAATAGAAAAAAGCAGAGTAACTGCCGCAATAGAAAGTGCAACAAGGGAATATTCATTATTAAGATAGAAGGCTTCGTTAATTGCAGTTGGAGCAAGGCAAAGACCAATTACAATGATTACAGAACCGATTACAACCGGAGGAAGAGCCCGGTCAATCCAGCTTTTTCCTGCAAAACGTATAATTACCGCAATAATGCAGTAGAAAATACCGGCGCAAATTGCACCGCCCATGGCATAAGGAACGCCGTATGCATGACCAATTCCGATTAAAGCCGGAATAAAGGCAAAGGATGAGCCAAGGAAGGCAGGAACTTTTGCTTTAGTGATAAGAATGTAAAAGAGAGTACCTGTTCCCGCAGTAAAAAGAGCAGTAGAAGTGCTTAATCCTGTAAGAAGAGGAACCAGAACAGTTGCGCCGAACATGGCGAACACATGCTGAAAACTGAGCGGAATCCACTTTTTAAGCGGAGGTCTGTCGCCCGGTCCATAGAATTGTGCAGACATTTTTAACTCCTGTGAGAGGCGGCCGGTCAGAGCCGCCGGTGTTTTTTCTATTTTACCACTTAACAGGAGTTCTATCTATAAACTAAAGAGAAACTTGCCGTAAACTTAGCAAATTTTTACAGACCGGTTTCAAGAAGGGCTGCAATTTCAGGTCTCTTCCAGCGGATAGCAAGATCATGAGGAGTATCGCCCGAAATATTAGTAACCTTCTTATCAAGACCGTAAGAAATCAGCTGTTTAACAATCTCTTCCGGGCTTGTTTTTGCGGCATAGTGAAGGATTGTATTTCCCTGAATATCGCACATTGAGCCTGCATATTTTGCAATCAGATTCAGCATCTTCATGTCTTTTGTATCAAGAGCGATTGTAACGCCGTTTCTACCCTTCTTATCAATCATAAGGAAAGGATCTGCGCCGTTCTGCAAAAGAAGTGTTGCGGAATTATAATCTTTTTTCTCGATTGCATAATTCAGGGCTGTAAAGCCGTCAGAATCCTTTGTATCAACAGGATAACCGTAATCTATCAAAGTCTGCAAAAGTCCAACTGATTTTTTTGACTTTACGACAATGTGAATCGGAGTATTTCCGTCGCTGTCTGTGATTGTGTAAGAGTTACCTAGAACATCACGAATCATAGACGGATTTTTATTCATCACGATAGAGAAAGGAGTATTGTCATACTTGTCGCGGGCAAGAGGATTTCCACCAACATTGCGGATAAGCACAATCACTTCCTTATCGCAAAGGATAGCTGCTTCATGGAAGGCATTCTGACCATTAACCTGCTGCAGGTTTGGATTTGCATTATAAACCAGAAGGAGTTTAATCATATCCTTGTTATTAATTCTGATTGCGTCAATCAAAGGTGTTACGCCGTTTGAATCGCTGCAGTTAGGATTTGCACCGGCTTCAAGAAGCTTTCTGGCAATCTGATATTTGCCTGAAACGACAGCTTCAGCAAGAGGAGTTTTTCCGCTTGCATTCTGGGCATTTACGTTTGCCCCGATTAAAACAAGTTTATCAATTGAATCAGGAGCATCCCAGCGCACTCCAATGTGAACTGCTGTGCTTCCAAGGTTATCGCGGGCAGTAACATCAGCTCCGCAGTCAACAACAGTCTGAATTACAGCCGGATTGTTTGTCTTTGCGGCAGAAAAAAGACAGGTTTCGCCGTTTCCGTTCTTTGCAGAAATATCAGCACCCTTTACAACCAGGCTGGAAATTGAATCTATATACTGCCATTCAGCTGCGTAATGCAAAACTGTATTTCCGCTTCCGTCTCTTTCACGGATTGTTTTTGAAGTAATCAGCCATTCCTGAATTGAAGGATAGCGGAGGGCCAGGCGCAGAGGAGAATTATTGTTTGTATTTGTAGAGAAAATATCTGCATTCTTTGCAAGAAGCAGCTCCCCTACCTTGCGGCGGTTTTTAATTACGGCAAGGAAGAGAGCCGAATTACCGTCGCGGTTACGGATATTTACGTCATTTGTAAGGCTGATGATATACTGAACCTTAGAAAGAGGCGCATCATTAATCAAAGCAACATGAAGAGGAGTGTTTCCGTCAGAATCAACAGTCATTGCATTTTTTTCGATTACGACAGCCTCAAGCATCTGCTGGGAAGCCGCAAGTGCCATTACAAGAGAAGATTTTCCCTTTGCGTCCAGAGTATGGATATCGGCACCGTTTTCTGTAAGGAGTTTTGCAACAGCCGTATTATCCTTCTGAATTGCAATATGAAGAGGTGTAACACCTTCCTTATTTCTTGTATTGATGTCTGCACCGTTATTTGTAAGGATTGCGACAGTTTCTGCATCAGAATTAACCATAACAGCATTGTGAAGGACAGTATCACCAAACATATCCTTTTCAGAAAGATCTGCGCGGTAGCTGATTAAAAGCTTATAGATTTCCTGAGCCTTTTCTCTCGGTGAAATAATCATAACCGGAGTTTTTCCCAGGTTGTCCTTTGCATTTACGTTTGCCCCGGAATCAAGAAGGGCTTTGATAATATCAATGTTTCCATAGCGGACAGCTTCATGCAATGCAGATGAACCGGAACTGTCCTGAACAGTGTGGTCAGCTTCATTTACAAGAAGATATTTTTCAATTGCAACGTGATTACAGATTGCCGCAATATGAAGAGGAGTCTGTCCGTCTTCAAAACGCTCGTTTAAGTTACGGTTAGAAACGGCTGTTTCAAAATATGCATAGTCTTCGTTATCAGATTCTCCGCCACCCAGAATCAGGGCTGCGGCACAGTTTACAGAATCATCATCTGTAAGATTTTCGTAAGCAATTTCAAGGGCAGTCTTTCCGTCTGAATTTCTTGCATTTACATCAAGATTCAGGGCAGTAGCAACCTCAATGGCCCGTACATTTTTTGCCTGAACAAAATAATGAAGGATAGTATTATTTTCACTGTCCTTTGCATTTACAGTCTTATCATTAATCATAATTCCGTAATATGCAGGACTTGTTTCAAGGGCAAGAATAAGGGAAGGTTTTCCGTTTCCGTCACGGGCAAAAATACAGTTCTGATTCTGATTTACGATAGTTTCTGCACTTTCTACGCAGCCCTTTTTGATTGCGAGGCTCAAAGGTGTATCGCCCTCGTAATTTTTAAGCTCAGGGTCTGCACCCTTAATCATAAAATAGAGGCACAAATCAGCATCATTTGCGGCGGCAGCAAGATGAAGAATTGTATTACCCTCTTCATCAATTCCGTTAATATCGTCTGCAAATTCAAATCTGCTTCTTACTTCATCAATTTTATTGTCTTTAAACAGTTTAAAAATGGAATTTTTATCCTTTGGTTTTTCTGCAGCAGGCTGGTCAACAGGAGTCGACTTACATGCAGAAAAAATCAAGCATAAGAATGAAACTGTTAATAAAATTATCTTTTTCATAGATTCCCCTTCTATATCTACTTTATCGGAAAATAAAAAAAACAGTTTAGGAAAATATGAATTATGAGCTTCTGACAGATTTTTAAACAGATTTTAAAATCTTGCATCAGGAGGCTTTCTTCTATATTATATCAAACATGGATATGTTAAGACTTTTTATAATCGGAATCTGTATTGGAATGGCAAACGTAATTCCAGGTGTTTCTGGCGGAACTCTTGCCGTTGTTTTTAATATTTACGACAGATTTGTAAACGCAATCACTTACAACGTAAAAAAACTCTGGGCAAATAAACGCTTTGTAGGCCCTCTCATCAGCGGAATGGCTCTGGGCGTATTGCTTTTCAGTAAGCTGATTACAGTTTTATATGAGCACTTCCCTGTACAGACAAACTTTTTCTTTACAGGTCTGATTATCGGAAGCCTTCCGATGATTTTTGCAAGTACAGTAAAGACAGATGAAGGCAAAAAACTTTCAGCCGGAAAATACATAGGAATTTTTATCTGCGTTGCCGCAGGACTTTCTGCCCTTCTTTTCTTCTCTTATCTTGAAGGAAGCTTTGACGGCAGCACACCTGATATGACATCTGCCCTGCCAGACTTCACCTTCAAGCTTGCAATGCGTATCTTTATTGCGGGATATATCGGAGCCATTGCAATGGTAATTCCCGGCATTTCAGGCTCACTTTTAATGCTGATTTTGGGGGTTTATACAATCGTTATGAAGAGCATTCCTTCGCTCTTTATTCCAAGCGAATTCTTCCATGCTCTTTCCCTTCTTTTACCAAACGGAATCGGAGTTTTAATCGGATTGATTTGCGGTGCCAAACTTGTTGCCTGGCTTTTGAAAAAAGCTCCTAATCATACTTATGCAGTAATTCTCGGCCTTCTTTTAGGTTCTGCTGTAAATCTTTTTCCGGGCTTTACTTCAATTCAAAATGCGGGTCAGGCCATCGCCTGTCTTTTGTGTGTAATTGTCGGAGCCGCCATGGCATATTTCAGCGGCAGGCTGGCTCCTGCAGATAAGGGAAACGCGTAAGCGTTTCTTGATTGATAGCAGACCGTTAAGAAAATTGCGCACAGCAATTTTTAGGTCTACCTATCTTCCTGTGCCTTCTGAATATCAAGAAGCTTTCTGAAGGCAGAGTCAGCCTTTGCAAGCTCGCGGGACCCTCTCGTTATCTTGCAAAGAGACATTCCATATTTTTTAGCGATTTCCCGCTGAGTAGTTCCCTTATCCAGCTCTTTTACTAAAAGCCAGCGGTTAGCAAAATCCTTAAGCTCAGGCGGGGTAAAAAGACATTTGAAAAAATCATAGATAAAATTTTCATCATCCGATTTTTTAAGAATCCGGCATAATTCACGGATTGTCTGATCAATAACTTCGTCGTTATTTTCTTTAGTTTCGTTACTATTCACAAGAACAATTATATACCCTATATATAAAAAAACAAGATGCGGGCCCCAGCGGAAGCAAGGGGCTGTTAGATTTTTCATTATAGAAATTACATCTCGCCCCTTGCTAACGTCCCACATCTTGTTTTTTTAGTCTAGGTTAGTCTTCCATTGCCTTGTATTTTTCAAAATCAGCTATCATCTGGGCATCTTTTTTGCTGTCAATAAGACTTACAATAACAGTAACTACAAGACATACAAGGAAGGCCGGAAGAATTTCGTAAATATCAAAAATTCCGCCCTTCATATAGTGCCATACAACATCTGTTACGCCACCAAGAATCATACCGCAGATTGCACCTTTTGCGGTTGTGTGCTTCCAGTAAAGGGCAAGCAGTACAAGAGGCCCAAAGGTTCCGCCGAAGCCTGACCATGCAAATGATACCAGTCCAAAAATCGAAGAATTAGGATTCAAAGAAAGGAAAAGGGCGATAAGGGCAACTACAAATACTACAAAACGGCTGATGTTCAAAACTTCTTTTTCATCAGCATCTTTTCTGATAAGTCCCTTGTAAATATCCTGGCTTACGGCACTAGAAGCGGCAAGCAGCTGAGAATCGGCAGTTGACATGGAAGCGGCAAGAATTGCACAAAGGAAGATTCCGGCAATAAATGCAGGATACATGTTCTGCATAGTCATACTGAATACAGTTTCTGCATCACCATAGCTTGAAACACCTGGAATAGCGGCAGAGGCATCTACACCAAGCAAGGTTCCGTGATTCAAAAGATAAGCAGTTCCCAAAGTTCCGATTAAGAAGGTTCCGACATAAGAAATAATCATCCATGCAGTTCCAATGCGGCGGGCTTTTTTAACTTCTGTATTCGAGCGGATTCCCATAAAACGTACGATGATATGAGGCATTCCAAAGTATCCCAGTCCCCACGCAAGGGCAGAAACAATTGATTTGATGGAGAAAGAAGCATTTGCGGTAAAGGCGGCCTTAAGCTTATCACCAAAGTTTCCGGCAACAGCCATTGCATCAAAATTCTGAACAGCTTCCAGAGCATGGGAAGGACCACCCAGAGCAAAAACAGCAACCAGACTTGAAACTACAAAGGCAACAAAAATCAATGTTCCCTGAACAAAGTCAGTTGTACAAACCGCTGTATAACCGCCTGTGATTGTATAGCACAAAATTACAATCAATCCGATTGCAAGACCTGCATGATAAGGAATTCCGAATACTGAATTGAAAAGCTTTGCGCAGGCAACAAATCCCGAAGCTGTATAAATAGTAAAGAAAAGCACAATAAAGAAAACCGAAACAATCGAAAGAATGTGGCTTCTGTCTTTAAAGCGGTTAGAAAAGAATTCAGGAATTGTAATTGAATCACCAAAAGCGATAGAACATTTTCGCAGAGGCTTTGCGACAAAAAGCCAGTTCAAATAAGTTCCCACAATCAGACCAAGTGCAGTCCAGAAAGTTTCCTTTACACCACCAAGATAGCAGAGTCCAGGAAGTCCCATCAAAAGCCAGGCAGAGGAATCCGAAGCCTCGGCGCTTAAAGCTGTTACCCATGGGCCTACCTTTCTTCCGCCTAAAAAGAAGTCAGAAGTGTTGGAGTTTTTGTTTGCGTAACGCAATCCGATGATAATCATCAGGCCAAGATAAAGAATGAAGGCAAGATTTTTTGCAATAAATTGTGCTGTCATTTTTATACACCTTTTTTTCAGAAAATTTTGCCTTATTATATAGAATTTAGTATATTTATAAAAGAATATTTTATGAGGTTTTTATATGAGCGAATGCAATCATGACTGCGGTTCATGCGGAGAAAAATGTGAAAAGCGCGATTTTCACGTCAATCTTCACAAGGACAGCAAGGTAAAAAAAGTAATCGGAATTGTAAGTGGAAAGGGCGGTGTTGGTAAATCACTGGTAACAAGCCTTCTTGCAAGCCGTGTAAATAAAGACGGATTTAAAACAGCTATTCTTGATGCGGATATTACAGGCCCTTCTATTCCTGAAAGTTTTGGCGTAGGTGACAAGCGGGCAGAAGCCGTTGAAGGTCAGGATGCCCTCCACCCTGTCGTAACAGATTCAGGCATTCAGCTGATGTCTATGAACTTCCTTCTTCCAAACGAAACAGATCCTGTTATCTGGCGTGGTCCTGTTATTGCAGGGGCCGTAAAACAGTTCTGGACAGACGTTATCTGGAATGACGTTGATTTTATGTTCGTAGATATGCCTCCTGGAACCGGCGACGTACCTCTTACAGTATTCCAGTCTCTTCCGATTGACGGAATCATCGTTGTTTCTTCACCACAGCAGCTTGTCCGCGTAATCGTAGAAAAGGCTGTAAACATGGCAAACATGATGAACATCCCGATTCTGGGCTTAGTAGAGAACATGAGCTATGTAAAGTGCCCAGATTGCGGAAAGGAAATTACAATTTTTGGAAAATCAAATCTTGATAAGATTGCCGCAGACTTTAAGCTTCCGGTTCTTGCCCGCCTTCCGATGGAAGAAAGGGTTTCCCAGGCAGTAGACGCCGGCGACATAGAAAATATTGAAGTTACTGAAATCCAGAACGCCGCAGCTGCGGTTGAAGGATTACTTCAAAAATAAGTGCCGTACACAAAAAAAGTCGGAGCGGGTCCCAGCGACGGCGAAAATCAAGGTATCACCCCGTCACCGGTTCCCCCTTAATTTTCGCCTGCGTCCCACTCCGACTTTTTTTGTGAGAAACGTTGTTGCAGCCGCAAGTCAAACTGCCCTGTTTGCATTGGATTTCTACTGGAAGTCCTTAACTCCGCCCAAGTCTAATGTGGCGAACAAATCATCTACAGTTTCGCGGCGGCGGATTTCCTTAAAGCTGCCGTCTGTACGCATAAGAACTTCGCCGCAGCGCAGTTTTCCGTTATAGTTAAAGCCCATTGCACGGCCATGAGCTCCAGCATCGTGAATAATCACGTGGTCACCCATATCAATTTTCGGAAGGCTTCTCTGAACTGCAAATTTATCACAGTTTTCGCAGAGACTTCCAACTATATCATAAACTTCAGTTTTTGGTGCATTTTCCTTTCCGCTCACAGTTACTTCATGATAAGCTCCGTACATTCCAGGGCGCATCAAATCTGCCATACATGAATCAAGGGCAATATATTCGCGGTAAATGTGCTTCTGATGAATTGCAGTCGAAATAAGCCAGCCGTAAGGACCTGTAATCGGGCGGCCGCATTCCCAGTAAATAGCAAGAGGATCAAGACCTGAAGGAACTACAACGCGGTCATATTCAGCCCGGATTCCCTTTGCAACCTCGTCATAGTCCACTGCCTTCTGCTCAGGCTTATATGGAATGCCCAGCCCTCCGCCCAGATCAACAAATTCAATTCTAACGCCGGTTTTTTCCTTAATTTCTGCCGCCAGCTCAAAAACAAGCTTTGCAGTATCAATAAAGAAAGCAGGATTAAGTTCATTTGACGCAACCATTGTATGAAGGCCAAAGTGCTTTACGCCAAGCTCCTTACATTTTGCATAGGCTTCAATAATCTGAGCCCGGGTAAGACCATATTTTGCTTCTTCCGGCTTTCCGATGATTGAATTACAGCCCTCTTTTTCGCTTCCCGGATTATATCGGAAGCAGATAGTTTCAGGAAATTCACCGCCAAGTGCATTTTTCAAAAAATCAATATGAGTTATATCATCAAGATTGATGATGTTTCCGTGCTCATAGGCAAATTTATATTCTGAAGCAGGAGTTTCGTTTGAAGTAAAGATTACTTTCTGGCCCTGAATACCCGCAAGATGAGAAAGCATAAGTTCAGGCAAAGATGAACAGTCAGCTCCACAGCCCTCTTCAGCAAGAATTTTCAAAATATAGGGATTGGGACAGGCTTTTACGGCAAAATGCTCGCGGAATTCAGGAAAAATGCTGAAAGCCTTTGTAAAACGCTTCATGTTTTCACGAATTGCCTTTTCATCATAAAGATAGAAAGGTGTCGGAAAATCCTCTATAAGATTATCAAGCTGTGCTTTTGAAAGCGGAAAATTTGAACTCATACTATCCTCTTTTAAATATATTCTTTTGTAAAAGTATGTCAAAATCAAAAAAAATCTTCAATACAGTTTTTTAATTTCCAGAGCCAAAGATGATTAAATTAAAAATCCAACAAAATTTTATCAAAAAAAATTGGTAATTTTAAAAAGCGTGTTATAATTATATATGGGAATGGGGAAAGAAAAAAAAAGAATCGGACTCTAAATGAAACTTATAAAAGAAAACAAGCAGTATAACCCTAACACCCTTAATCTTATATTTTCAGTAATTGTTTCACTTGTCTTTACTATTACTGTAGTTTCCCTAAGCTCAAAAATTACAAGTAAGCTTATCCACCAGTCAAAAGAAGAATTTGAACACTACTGTGAAGATATGTCTTCCGGTTATTCCCAGTCTGTAGAACTGATTCTTGAAAGTTATTTTTTCGGACTCCAGACTTTCATGAAAGAAAACAAGGTTGCCGGACTTTCTGACAGGGAAATTCAGGAATTTATAATATCAGCAAAGGATTTAAATCACCCGGATTTTATGAACGTTTCCTTTGTAAATCTTTCAGGAATGCTTTACACCCAGGCAGCAACTTCTAACCCTGTAACTGACAGGGACTATTACAAGGCGATTGTAAGTCAAAATGAGGATAAATACGTCAGTTCCCCAATTCTTTCCTATTTAACCGGGGAACAGATAATCATAATTGCAAAAGCCTTTAGAGGTGATGACGGAAAGCTAAGGGGAATTTTTACAGCCTCTGTCAAGCTTTCTGTTTTTAATGATAAAATCGCTAAGCTTCTTTTAAATAAAGATATATGGATTTTTATTCAGGGACCAAAAGGTAAATTCATCTGCCATCCGGACAAGGATATTCTTTTAAAAACCTACAGGCCTGCTGATCCTGAATTCGAGAATCTTTCTTCGGAATGGGTTTCGACACTTCAAAAGGGCCATTTTAAAACATTAAGTACAAAAGGAATTCCAATCATCATATTTGTTCAGAAAATAAAATCTACAAACTGGACACTTGGACTTTCAATTCCAGACACCTTCTTTTCTGTTTTTGAGAAACAGGAAAACCGCTACAAAATCATAATTATTGTCCTTGGAATTGTTACAATGCTGATTTTAAGCCTCTTGGAATTCTATATAATCAGTCTTCTTCACCGTCATCAGCATGTTGAAACAATTTATGATGCACTTACAAATCTTTTCACAAGAAAGCATTTTGAAGCTGAGGCTGGAAAAATATTGAAGAGAAATCCGTCATCAAAATTCATGTTCATAGAATCAGATATCAAGGACTTCCGCTTCACTTATCAGAACTATGGCGAAACTGCTTCCGACAATATGCTTTTCTTCTTTTCCCGCATACTGAACAGACTTGCAATTCATTATAACGGTATAATCTGCCGCGGCTTTGCAGATCATTTTTATATTCTCACAAAAATCACTTCTGTAAGAAAAGCTATGGCTACTTTTAAAAAGGAACTTGCAATCGTAAATAAAAAGACAAAGGAGTATGCAATCCCCTTTAGCGGAAAATTCGGAATTTCCTTTGTCATGCCAGAAAATTTCGACAATCCGCTTACGATTCAGGATTTAATTGGTCAGGCTTCATTTGCAAAAACTACCCTTCAGGACAAGCTTTTTTCACAATATGCAATCTACAACTCAAAGCTGCTGCATAAAATCAAGCAGGAACGCTTCATTGAAGCCCACATGGTTGAAGCTTTAAACAGGAATGAATTCTATGTAATGTACCAGCCGAAAATTTCGCTTAAAGATGACAAAATTGTAGGTGCAGAAGCTCTGGTAAGGTGGCACAGCCCGGAGCTAGGACAGATGATGCCCGACAGCTTCATACCGCTTTTTGAAAGAAACGGCTTTATTTCTAGAATTGATTTTTATGTTTACGAGCAGGTATTTAAATTCCTTGAAGAGCAGATTAAAAAAGGAGAGTCAATCGTTCCGATTTCGGTAAACATGAGCCGTACTCACAGCAAGCCTGATAAGTTCATGCATGAATTCCTTGATATTTTCAAACGCTATTCCATTCCATCCGAACTCATTCAGATTGAAATTCTTGAGCGTTCGGTTATGAATGACCAGACTCTCAAGGAAATTACAGATAAGCTTCACAAGGAAGGCTTTACTGTTGCGATGGATGATTTTGGAAGCGGCCAGAGCTCTTTAAATATGCTTACAAAAATCCCGATTGATGTTCTTAAATTTGACAGGGAATTTCTTTCGTCTTCCACTAAGGAAAACGGCCAGATGGATGAAGCATCCGCAGAGTTCATAGAAATTCTGATTGAAATGAGCAGGGTTTTGAATAAGAAAACAGTTTTTGAGGGTGTTGAAACAGAAAGTCAGAGGGATTTCCTGCGCTCCATCAACTGCGATGTAGCACAGGGATATTTTTATTCAAAGCCTCTTACCGAACAGGATTTTATCGAATTCATAAAGAGGCATGTTTAGGCGATTTATAATGCAGCCAGATGCTTGTTAAGAAGCTCTGTTGCCTGTTTAGGGTTAGCCTTGCCCTTAGACATCTTCATTACCTGTCCCATCAGCCAGCCGACTACGTTGGTTTTTCCGCCCTTATAATCTTCTACAGCCTTAGGATTTGCGGCAATTACGTCCTGAACAATCTTTTCAATTTCGCCGGCATCACTTACAACTTCCATGCCCTTTTCTTTGATAATATCCAGAGGCATTTTGTTAGAAGCAAGCATTTCAGCAAATACTTCCTTACCCTGCTTAGAAGTAATTTTTCCGTCTTCCAAAGCATCAGCAAGCTGGGCAATATGAGCCGGAGTAATTTTTACATCGTTAATAGTCTCTTTATTTTCGTTTACAACCGCAAGAAGCTCAGCAAGAATAAGGTTTGCAACTTTTTTAGGACTCTTAGACTTTGTTGCGGCCTCTTCAAACCACATTGCAAGATCCTTTGTAGAAGTCATGGTTTCTACATCAAAGTCAGTCATGCCGTATTCTTTCTTGTAGCGCTGGCGTTTAGCTTCCGGAAGCTCCCCCACCTTTGCAAGAGCTGTGGCAATCAGTTCTTCGCTTACACTGAAAGGCTTGATATCAGGTTCAACAACAAAGCGATAATCAACAAAAGAGTTTTTAGTACGCTGAACAACAGTCTGACCTTTTTCTTCGTCCCAGCCCATTGTTACCTTAAAGCCAGGGTTAAATTCCTGACGGTCTTCCTGGAATTCCTTAAGCTGGCGCTGAGCTTCGTATGTACAAGCCTCGCGGATAGCCTTGAAAGAGTTCAGGTTCTTAATTTCAGAAATTGGAGTATGATAAAGCTTACCGTCTTCCCAAACGTTCAGGTTGATGTTTGCGTCACAGCGCATGTTACCCTCTTCCAGGTTACCGTTAGTAACTTTTACATAGCGGAGGATTTCCTGAACAGTCTGCATGAACAAAGCTGCTTCTTCAGGCGAAGACATATCCGGTTTTGTTACAATTTCGATAAGCGGAGTTCCGCAGCGGTTATAGTCAATGTAAGAGTGAGCGCCCTGCAGGTGGAGAGACTTACCTACGTCTTCTTCAAGGTGGATACGCTCTACGCGAACGCGGCGATATTTATTTCCTTCAGTTTCAATAATGCAGTTTTCACCGATAAAGTTCTTGTCGCGGCATTTTGCTCCGCCCGGCTGCTCGTCTTTAGGAAAGCTTCGGAAAGGCAGGTCAACATATCCGTTTGTACAAAGAGGAATATCGTACTGAGTAATCTGATAGCCCTTTGCCAGGTCAGGATAAAAATAGTGCTTGCGGTCAAATTTTGTAAAGCGCGCAATCTGGCAGTTCAAAGCCTGTCCTGCAACAGCACCTAGCTCAACATAGCCCTTGGAAATGCGGGGCATGGCTCCAGGAAGTCCCAGACAAACCGGGCAAACACGAGTATCAGGCATTCCGCCGTATCTATTTTCGCAGGCACAAAAAGCCTTAGTTTTAGTCAAAAGCTGAGTATGAATCTCACATCCAATTACGATTTCCCACTTATCAATAGCCATAATAAAAACTCCAGAAAGAGTACAAATAATTTAATCATTTTATTTTATCAAATTTTAGAAAGAAGAGGTAGTAGGTTTAAAGAAATTCCAGACTCTATCCAGAAAATCAGGAGCTTCATCGTAGGCAGAGTGTCCGTAGTTAGGATAGATATATTCTTTTGCTCCTGTTTTTTCTGCAATTTCATCTGCAAGCTCTGTGGTAAAAATAAGATCTTGAGCACCGGCAACTACAAAAAGAGGCGCTTTAATTTTTCCTAATTCAGAAGAAATATCAAAATTAAGGATTGCATTTGTGCAGATTATAAAGCGGCGGATTTCTGACCCGCTGGCACCTGCAAAGCTTTCAATAATGGCATCTTTATAGGATTCATAAAAGCCCGGGGTATAAATCGTTTCTCCAAGCATCTGGGCAAGTTTCTTCTGCTGATTAGCTTCCGCAAGTCTTTTCCATTCGCCTATTACTTTAAGGCTCTTTTCGTTCATACGCGGTGTTGTCGAGCAGACAGCAAGCTTTTTTACAAGGTCACTTCGCTCTACTGCAATCGTCTGGGCAATCATACCGCCCATAGAAACGCCAAGCACACAGGCGTCCTTGATTTTAAGTTCCTCTATGGCAGAAATTGTGTCTTTTGCCATATCGCGGATTGAGTAAGCTTCCGGCGGATTTGAAATACGGTCAAACATATAAATGGTAAAGGAATCTAAAAACTTTCCGTACTGTTTTGCAACTGCAGGGGCAAAAGGCATAAGGTTTTTGGAATGTAAGCCTGGAAGCAGAACAAAAACTTCCTTTCCGTGACCGAATTTCGCATAAGAAAGTTCAGATCCGGAGGCCTTTACAGAGCCGTAAGTTACTTCTTCATTTTCCATTATTTTTTCCACCCGTCGTATTTTTCGCACTCAAGAATGGCGCGGGCATTTTCTACACGCTCTTTTGTAGGACTTTCTGTATCTTTAAGGATGTAGTCAATTCCCATTTCCTTGTATTTTGCGGCACCAAGTCCGTGGTAAGGAAGAATTTCAACCCGCTGAACATTGTGCAAAGTACGGATAAAATCACGGGTTTTTGTAAGGTATTCGTCGTTATCGGTAATACCGGGAACAAGTACGTGGCGGATCCAGATAGGCTTATTAATTTTATCAAGATATTCAAACATCTGGCGGACATTTTCCCGTGTCTGGCCGGTAAGCTCGATATGCTGTTTTTCATCAATATGCTTGATATCTACAAGAAGAATATCAGTAACAGCCATAAGCTTTTCAAACTTTTTGAACCACTCACCTTCCATTGTGAAAGGGCCGCCCGCAGTATCAATACAGGTATTAATTCCCTTTTCCTTTGCCTTTTCAAAAAGCTCGGTCAGAAAATCAATCTGCATGAGAGGCTCACCGCCGCTGACAGTAATTCCGCCCTTTTTACCCCAGTAGGCACGACAGCTTAGGGCTTCTGAAATAAGCTGGTCTGCAGTGTATTTTTTCCCGTCAGTCATCTTCCAGGTGTCCGGGTTATGACAGTATTTACAGCGGTAGCCGCAGCCAGAAAAAAAGATGATAAAGCGACTTCCAGGCCCGTCTGCGCAGCCAAAAGACTCCAGCTGATGAATGTATCCTTCCATAAAAAATTGCTCCTGTAAAATAAAAAACTACATTATAAATATAACATATAAATGGAAGAATAAGAATAAAAATATCTCGGTTAAAAAATTGCACTGTCGTACAATTTTTTTTAACGCATCTTCTATCTACGCCCCTCTAAAGCGTCTTCGAGCATGTTTTTGTGTTTATAGTAATTTGTTTTGTATTCGTACATTTCTTCGTCGGCAGCCTTTAATAATTCGGAAACTGTAAACCCCGGATATTTTTTTCGGTTTGCAATTCCGTAGGACATGGAAATGCTCTTTATGAGGCTGCCATTCCAGTTTTCGGCATAGGCCAGAAAACGGTTCATGCGTTTTTCAAGAACTGCAGGCTTTTCCTGAAGGATAATGCAGAATTCATCTCCCCCCAGACGGCATAAAAGCTCTGCATCCGGGAAGGATTCGGTCATGCAGACAGCGGTTCCAACCAGAAGCTCATCTCCGGCATCATGTCCCAGAGTATCATTGGTAACCTTAAGACCGTTTACGTCAATCATTATGATATTAACGTCATCTTCAAAGCCCATAGCCTCCAGCTTTGCAACCTTGCGGTAATAAAGCCGTCTGTTTCCAAGACTTGTAAGCTGATCACGATAAGAATTGCGTTCAGATTCCAGAAGCTTTGCATGTTCTTTTAGTGAAGTATTAAGCTTCAAAAGGCTTGTAACCATGTGCATTGCAAAAAGAAGCAGGAAGCCGATTGTAATCAGAAGCATATAATTCAAATCTGTTTTGAAAATAAAAAGAATAAGGCTGATTACTACAAAAAGGGCAAAAATTGCACTGCCAAAGCACATAAATTTCTGTTCGATTGAAAATACTTTAAATTTTTTCAGTGAAGCAAAATCAAAGACAACGATTATAGTCATGCCGACAGCAATAATATCAATTATATGTGTCAGAATGAGCATCTGGGTAAAGTCAAAAATCTGTAAAATAAAGAGCAGGAACTGCACTGCAAGATTCAGTTCTGCCAGCTTTTTTAAAATATTCAGAAGCTTATTTTCTTTTGGATTTATCGTATAAAGAAAGGAGGTAAAAAATATAGGCATACATGTAAAGGATAGATAATTAAGGATTCCGACAAGAGCCATATTTCCTACAATCATTCCAAGAACATCATAATTTGTAACAATCCACACTACAATTGAAAGGGAAACCAGAAAGGTTTCGATTGCGATATTAAAATCAAGAGCTGTACGTTTTCGCTGATAAAGATAGCTGAAAAGAAAGGCATTAAGAGAAAAAAGTGAACAGATAAAAAGCAGAAGAGAAAGCACGTAAGAAGGTATGCATTTTTTCATCTGGCCCGAAATGTAAGTAGCCAGAGTTGACAGACAAAGGCTCTGAAAGGATGCTCCGTAAAGATTATCCTGCAGCGAGATTTCCAGACAGATTTTCTTTTCCGAATAAGAAGAATCTACAGGAATAAAGCAGGAATTACGGCCCGCATAGGTTTTAAGACCCAGAAAAGATGGAAGTTCTGAGGTATAAACAGTCTTCCCGTCAAGCTTTGCAGAAAGAGTTTTGTAGCGGCCATGAAATTCAATTACATTTCCGTTTGAAGTTCTTGGCAGTTTAGTATATACAGTAAAAAGATCCGGAGATTTATTGTTATTATATGGAAGATTAATTCTTTGAGTCATTTCCGGATCAGAAAACAAAACTAGAGGAATCTGATCAGGAACTTTTTTTGCGTACCTTGTATCTGAATCAGAAAAAACAAAGGCAGCAAGAATATAAAAAAACAAGATAAAGGCAGTAAGGAAAAAGATTATTTTATCAGACTTATTTTTAAAAATTAACGCTTTCATTTCTCTTTTACATCACGATTATTAGAAAATTGAAACGATTTTTAATATTAAGATTATACCACAGAATTTCAGATATACAAAGAAAAATGAGTATAAAAAAAATCCCGGCACCACAGGCACCGGGATTTTGCTTCACGAGTCTGCTTTCACAAACCCGCAGTAAGCATTACAGACTAGCGTGACATGTTCGCGCAATTACGTCGTCCTGCTGTTCCTTAGTAAGGTTGATGAAGCGTACAGCGTATCCAGAAACACGAACTGTGAAGTTAGCATACTCAGGTTTTTCAGGGTGTGCCTGGCAGTCCTTAAGTTTTTCAACACCGAATACGTTTACGTTCAGGTGGTGAGCACCTGTGTGACCAGAATCTGGTCCAATATCAAAGTAACCGTCAAGTACGTTAACAAGGTTTTCGATGCGTTCGTTCTTGTCATGACCAAGAGCTGAAGGGTTGATTGTCTGAGTATTTGAAATACCGTCCAGAGCGTAGTGGTATGGAAGCTTTGCAACAGAGTTCAAAGACTTGATAAGACCCTTTGTTTCTGCACCGTAAGATGGGTTAGCACCTGGTGAGAATGGAGCGCCAGCTGGGCGTCCGTTAGGAAGAGCACCTGTAGCCTTACCATATACAACGTTAGAAGTAATTGTAAGGATAGATGTTGTAGGCTCAGAGTTGCGGTATGTTGGGTGACGTTTAATCATTCCAACGAATGTCTTCAAAAGCCATACAGCGATTTCGTCAGCGCGGTCATCATCCTGACCATAGCGTGGGAAGTCACCTTCAACTGTGAAGTCTTTTACAAGTGTTACGTGGTCAATTACGTTTCCAGCCTTGTCTTTAACTTCTACCTGTTCACGGTTAACATGAACTTTTGCATATTTCATAGCAGAAAGTGAGTCAACTACGTGAGAGAAGCCTGCGATACCAGTAGCGAATGTACGTTTGATATCTGTATCTTCCAAAGCAAGTTCAGCTGCTTCGTAGTAGTATTTATCGTGCATGTAGTGGATTGCGTTCAAAACGTTTACATAAACGTCAGCAAGCCATTCGAGCATTGCAAGGTATTTCTTTTCAACTTCTTTGTAGTTAGAAGCATCAATAACATCTGCTGTAATTGGAGCATATTCTGGACCAATCTGCATACCCTTCTTAAGACCTTCATCTTTACCACCGTTGAAAGCGTAAAGCAAAGCTTTTGCAAGGTTAGCGCGGGCACCGAAGAACTGCATTTCCTTACCAGTCTGTGTAGCTGATACACAGCAGCAGATTGAGTAGTCATCACCCCAGATTGGGCGCATAACATCATCATTTTCGTACTGAACTGAAGATGTATCAATAGAAATCTTAGCACAGTATTTGCGGAATGCTTCCGGCAGTCTCTTAGAGTAAAGGATTGTCAGGTTAGGCTCTGGAGAAGGTCCCATGTTTTCCAGTGTGTGGAGGAAGCGGAAGTCGTTCTTTGTAACCTGTGAACGTCCGTCCTGTCCAAGTCCACCAACTTCCAAAGTAGCCCAGATTGGGTCGCCAGAGAAGAGCTGGTTGTAAGATTCAATACGTGCAAAGCGTACCATGCGGAGCTTCATTACCAGGTGGTCAATGAGTTCCTGTGCTTCTTCTTCTGTAAGTTTTCCGGCAGCCATATCGCGGCTGATGTAGATGTCGAGGAATGTTGATACACGACCAACAGACATAGCAGCACCGTTCTGAGTTTTGATTGCTGCAAGGTAACCGAAGTAAAGCCACTGTACAGCTTCACGGGCATTTGCTGCCGGTTTAGAAATATCAAAACCGTAAGCAGCAGCCATTTCCTTCATGCCTTTAAGAGCATTGATCTGGTCTGTTACTTCTTCACGGAGGCGGCAAACGTCTTCGCTCATTGTACCATCACCGATGTTAGCAAAGTCTTCCTGCTTGTATTTGATAAGCTGGTCAATACCGTAAAGAGCTACACGGCGGTAGTCACCAACGATACGTCCGCGGCCGTATGTATCAGGCAAACCTGTCAAAATGTGGGCAGAGCGAACTGCGCGGTGCTCTGGAGTGTAGATATCAAATACACCCTGGTTATGTGTTTTGTGATATTCTGTGAAGATCTTTTTAAGTTCTGGATCAACCTCGTAACCGTACATCTCGCAAGACTGTACAGCCATGTTAATTCCACCGTAAGGCATGAAAGCACGTTTCAAAGGTTTATCAGTCTGAAGACCTACTACCTTTTCAAGTTCTTTTCCTTCCGGACAAATATATGCAGCACCGTAAGCTGTAAGACCTGTTACAACTTTTGTTTCAAGGTCAAGAACACCAGTTCTCTTCTTTCCATCTTTACCGATAGAAACCTTGTTGTGTTCTTCTTTCTGAAGTTTCTGAAGTTCATCAAAAAGTTTTTCTGTAGCCTTAGTAGGGCCTGCCAGGAATTTTTCATCACCATCATAAGGTGTGTAGTTATTCTGAATAAAGTCACGAACGTTTACTTCTTCTGTCCAAAGACGTCCCTTGAATCCTTCCCATTCTGGTCTTAAAGTCATATAAACCTCTTTTCACCGGTAACTTTACCGGAAGATATATTTACAAACTGGCGCCCAACTTTACACTTCCCCTTGGAAGAGCAAAATACGCGGAAAAACTTTCCCTAGCGTCATTCGTATTAATAATAATACTTTCTACACTATATATCAAGTAACGGTTGAAAAAACTTTTCTACCAACTTCCAAATTTTCCTAACCGTTACTACAAACTTTGCTTCGCAAAGTTTGCAATAGGATTATAATTAAAGCTTATAAAACTCTTTTTCCTTTACAATTTCCACACTCGGGAAGCCGTTTTCATGCAGGTGATTCTGGAAAAATTCCTGGGCATCCTTTTCACCGTGAACAAGGAAAATCTTTTTAAGGCGGCTGGTATCAATTTCTTTCAGCCATTCAGTCATTTCACCATAATCGGCATGGGCAGAAAAGGCATTCATAAGTTCAACCTTAGCTTTTACCTGATATTTATCACCAAGAATCATAACTTCTTCTGCGCCGTCACGGATTTTGCGGCCAAGAGTATTTTCTGCCATATAGCCTACAATCATAATCGTATTGCGGGGATTGGTAATATCATTTGCAAGATGATAAAGAACACGGCCGGCTTCACACATACCGTCGGCGGTAATGATAATCATAGGGCCTTCTTTTTTGTTCAGGGCCTTAGATTCTTCAATGCTGGTTGTGTAAGTCAAATCACCGAATCCAAAAGGATTTTTATGATGCTTTAAGAAGGCTTCATTAACGCTTTCATCATAACATTCAGGATGTACACGGAAGACACTGGTAGCATTTACGGCCATAGGTGAATCTACATAAATCGGTACATGAGGAATCTTTTTCTGTTCAATAAGACGATGCAGATAGTAAACAAGCTCCTGAGCACGCTCAATTGCAAAAGACGGAATGATGATTTTTCCCTTGCGCTGGCAGGATTCACGAACTACGCGGATAAGCTCCTTCATGGCAATATCATGATCCTGATGCAGCTTGTTTCCGTAGGTTGTTTCCATAAAAATATAGTCAGGAGCCGGCATATCAATAGCAGGATTTCTGATAATCGGCTTGCATTTACGACCTATATCACCGGTATAAAGAATGCGGGTTTCTTTTTCCGGATTTTTTGGATTGGGATTAATTGTAAGATTTGCAAAGGCTGAACCAAGAATATGGCCGGCATCAAAAAATTCCAGCTGAACATCAGGAGCAATAAACATTCTCCGGTTATAAGAGACCCCGACAATCTGATTTGCAACCGCAATACAGTCTTCTTCGCTATAAAGAGGCTTCCATTTAAATTTTTCGCCTTTTTTTGCCGCCTGCTTTGCAAGGAATTCCGCATCCCGGGCCTGAATTCGGGCTGAATCCATCATAACAAGATTTGCAATATCGCGGGTGGCAGGTGTTGCATAAATATTTCCTTTATAGCCTTTTTTAGCAATCACAGGCAGAAGTCCGCAGTGGTCAAAATGCCCGTGGGTCAAAACTACTGCATCAAGACTTTCCATATCAAAATCAAAATTACGGTTTTTTTCATCCGATTCCTTACGCTTACCCTGGAAAGCACCGCAGTCAACCATGATAAAGCGGTCGTCAATCTGAAGTATATGCTTTGAGCCGGTAACCTCTCCAGCAGCACCAAGTGAAAATGATTTTATGTCCATAGAGAACCTCCTGTTGAGCAATTTCTTCTATTATAAAACGCAAAATACCATAGAGCAAATTTTTAATTTTTTTGTTATTATTGCAGTATGAATAAAATAAGTGAAAATAAAGACTACACAAAGCGCCTTTTAGACCGCTTTGTAAAATATGTAAAAATCTGGTCCGAAAGTGACGGAAACGCAGCAGACAAGGGAGTTTTTCCATCTACAGAACGTCAGTGGGATATGGCAAAAGTTCTTGAAAATGACATGAAAGAGCTTGGAATGAGCGATGTGCAGATTAAAGACTGCTATGTTTATGGCCGTCTTCCTTCAAATTGTGATTCTTCCCAGAGCATTCTTTTTCTTGCCCACATGGACACAGTGGACGAAGTTACTGGAAAGGACGTAAAGCCTCAGATTTTTGAAAATTATGACGGCCGGGAAATCAGGCTTGAATGCGGAGTGGTTCACAATCCAAAAAGCGACGAAGCTCTGGCTCAAGCTGCGGCAAAGCGGGAAACAATCATCACTAGTGACGGAAGTACCCTTCTGGGCGGCGATGACAAATGCGGAATTGCGGCAATTTTAACTGCCATTGAATATCTTCAGAAAAACAAGGAAGAAAAACACTGTAATATAGAAGTAATTTTTTCTCCTGATGAAGAAACCGGGCACGGCATGGATAAGGTTCCTCTGGAGCTGATTAAGTCTAAATTTGCATACACGGTGGACGGCGGAAACATTGGAGAGCTTGAAAGCGAATGCTTTAACGCCTGGGCGGCAGAGGTAAGCTTTACGGGAAAGGCCTGCCACACAGGAGATGCTAAAAAGGGAAAAATGGTAAATGCGGTAAGCATGGCAGGAAAATTTTTAAGCCTTTTGCCCCACACTATGACTCCTGAAACTACAGAGCATTACGAAGGCTTTATTGCCCCTATGGAAGTGGCAGGAAGCATTGACTCGGCTAAGGTGCAGCTGCTTCTGCGCTCATTTTCACTCTCGGAAATAGAATTAGAAAAGAAGGTAGTTTCTGACTGTGCAGAAGCAGCTGCCATCAGCTTTAATGGAAAAGTTCAGGTAGATTTCCGCGAACAGTATAAAAACATGAAGGAAAAGATGGATCAGCACCCTGAGGTTCTGGAAAGACTGAGGGAGGCTTACAGACAGGCCGGCGTTGAAATTGTTGAAAAACCGATTCGCGGAGGAACGGACGGTTCCCGCCTTACAGAAATGGGCATTCCCTGCCCCAATATTTTTACCGGCGGCCACAAGTATCATTCCCGCTATGAGTGGGTTTCTCTAAACCAGATGGCAAAAGCTGCCGATATTCTGGTTAATCTTGTGAAAATTTAATTTGCAAAAAAACGCTAAGGAGAAATACCTGTATCAAAAACACTTTGCTGTGCTTGCCGCGAGAGCGGCAAAGTTTATAGTTCCAAGGCACAGCAACGTGTAGCACGATATCGTGCGGTTTTGAGGCAGGTATTTCGACTGAAAGTTTTTGAGGAAAGTATATATGCACGAATATGTAATTGAGGGTGGATTTCCGATTCAGGGGACAATTACAGCTAGCGGCAACAAAAATGCTGCCCTGCCTTGTATTGCGGCCTGTCTTTTGACATCAGAACCTGTAATTTTAAATAACATTCCTGAAATTCAGGATACAAACGTAATGCTTCAGATTCTTGAAGCACTTGGCGCAAAAGTTGAAAAAATCACAAAGCACAACTGGAAGATTCACTGCGAAAAGGTGAACAAAAAGGAACTGCCCCGCGATTTAACTAAAAAGGTTCGCGGTTCCATTGTATTTGCAGGCCCTCTTCTTGCCCGTAACGGAAAATGCGAGATGATGCCTCCGGGAGGTGACGTTATCGGCCGCCGCCGCGTGGACACACACTTTCTGGCCCTTAAGGAGCTGGGAGCAAATATCGTTGTAAACGGTCACTTCCAACTGAGCGCAAACAAGCTTGTGGGCGCTGACATCTTCCTTGATGAAGCTTCGGTTACCGCAACAGAAAATGCCGTAATGGCTGCAAGCCTTGCAGAAGGCGAAACAATCATCCAGAATGCGGCAAGCGAGCCTCATGTTCAGGACCTCTGCAACATGATTAACAAAATGGGCGGCCAGATAAGCGGAATCGGAAGTAATATTCTTCGCATTCAGGGCGTAAAACAGCTTCACGGCTGCGAGTTTACAATCGGGCCGGATACAATTGAAATCGGTTCTTTTATCGGAATGGCGGCCGCAACCCGGGGAAAAATTACAATCAAGGGAATCCGTCCCCAGGAAATGCGTCCTCTTAAAAACAGCTTTGCAAAGCTTGGCATTTCATGGCGGCTTGACGGCGACGAGCTTACAGTGCCGAACACTCAGGAGCTTAAGGTAAACAACGACCTTGGAAATGCCATTCCAAAAATTGACGACATGCCGTGGCCGGGATTCCCTGCCGACCTCACTTCCATCATGACGGTGGTTGCAACCCAGGTAGAAGGCACAGTGCTGATTTTTGAAAAAATGTTCGAAAGCCGCATGTTCTTTGTAGATAAATTAATTTCCATGGGAGCAAAAATCACCTTGTGCGACCCTCACCGCGCAGTTGTAAGCGGCCCAAGCATGCTTCACGGAGACCACCTTGTTTCGCCGGATATTCGTGCCGGAATGGCCATGGTAATTGCCGCCATGTGTGCCCACGGCGAAAGCCGCATCAGTAACGTTTACCAGATTGAGCGCGGCTATGAGGATTTAGTCGGAAGACTTCAGGCGCTGGGAGCACATATTAAGACGATTGAAGTGGAATAAAAAAGGAATGTAATGGCGGTTAACTTAATAAGGATTAAATTAACCGCTTTTTCTTTATTATTGTGTTATAATATAAAAAAATAAGATATGCTGATTTTATAAACAGGAGGTTTGTAATGATTAGTGTTAAAGGTTATTACGATGGTGATAAATATGTTACCACAGAAACAGTATATCCTCACAAGAATCAGAGTGTAATAATCACTTTACTTGATGAAGAAAAATTAGAACGCAAGCCTGTCACTTTGGAACAACTGGACACATTTGTTAATCCTTCAAAAAATTCTGATAATGCGCAGAATTATATCAGCAAATTAAGGAGTGATCGTGTCTTCTAGAATCTTTTTTGATACGGCTCCAATAATTTACTTTCTCGATAAATCGCCTTTGTATTTTGACAAGATGAAACAATTTATTTTCAAAACTGCAAATGAAAATTCTCAGTTCTATACATCTGTTATTACAGACATGGAATATGTAGCAGGCCCTTATAAAGACAATAATCAACAAAAAATTGATAATTACTACGCTTTTCAAAATTTTTTAGACATAAAGAAAATTGATATAAACACAGAAATTGCAAGTTATGCCGGAATGCTTCGTGGTAAATACAGCTTTCTAAAAGGACTGGATTCTTTACAAATTTCTGCTGCACGTTTTTATGATTGTGACAATTTTGTTACAAACGATAAATCACTTCTACAAGTTCAAGAAATTAAAAATCCATTACTTGTTTGTGATATGTAATTTAATTACTTCGAACAACCTCGAATAACTACAATTTTTTTACAATTAAGTATCAAAAATATATTGATTACATTACAGTATGGTAAATTACATTCATCGCATTAAGTACTTTTTCAACTGTAAAATTCTTTGCCCGCTCAACATTACGTCTTCCCATTTCAGAACATAACGCAGGATTTTTATATAGAGTAAGGATTGCTTTTTCAAAACCAGAAATGTCATCTGTACTGAACAAAAAGCCATTTACACAGTCTTCAATTACATCTTTATGACCTCTTATATCAGAGGCAACCACGGGCAACCCTGTTGCAATAGCCTCTATCATTGCCATTGGTAAACCTTCCTGAAAACTCGGCATAACAAGCACATCTGAAAGACGACAATAATCAGCGACATCTTTTGTGTAGCCTGTAAACACGACATAATTCATTTTATTATGATTAGCAAATTCTTTGAAATGCTCCAAAAGGTCTCCTTTACCGCATAGAACAACCTTGAGAGCAGGAATTTTTATTTTCAACTCAGGAAGAATATCAAACAGCAGTTTATGATTTTTTCTTGGAATAAACTCTGCAGTATAAATCAGAATGAAATCATCGGGAAAAAAGCCTTTTTCTTTACGAAGATCTTTCTTTTCTGCTTCGGATGTTACAGGATAGAAACGTTCAAGATTCACGCCAACGCCATCGATTTTATAAATTTTAGAATGATTCTTTTGCCTTTTCATAATCTTCCTCATTTATCGTTACAATCACATCTGTGCAATGCGAAAGCCATTTTTCCATCGGATAATATAAAAGCCAGTTCAAAAGCGGTGCGCCTTTGTAAAAATGAAAACCATGTGCCGTGTAAATCACTTTGATTTTCTGCTCTTTCCACAGTCTTTTTGCCGCTAGTCTGCCGATAACACCACCCATTGGCGTGTGGCAATGAAGAATGTCATAATGATTTTCTTCAAGCAGTTTTTTCAGTTCTTTTAATGCACGAAAGTTTTTCAGGCTAAAGGGGCTTCTCGCGATTGAAATCGAATATTGATTATCGCAATCTTGTACTTGCTCTTCGCCTGCTGAAGCATAATCCACCTGCCAGCCCTGCTCTTTAAACCAGCGCATATAGGGGCGGTTGAACTTTGAGAAATTGGCGGTGTTTGAAAGAAATAGGACTTTTTTCATACGCGCTCCTTTTTAGAAATATGTTTATCTATAAACGAAATTCCGCATCGTCTAAGAAATTTTGTGAAGCTCCACAAACACGCAAAAACAAAAATCAGCAAAGAAATCTTACGAAGCCTTCTAGCATATCGAATATTTCTCAATTCACCTTTTTCCATTTCCCATAAGTGTGCTGACAATCCGCTTTCTCCAAAAATTCTTTTTTCAAAAACAGGAATAGTCGAACGAATTGCCAGATAAACACAAGTATGTTTCTGCATGACATCAAGCAAAAAAAACATATCCTCGCTGTATTTTTGTTTTTCTGGAAAATGGTAATTATCAAAGATATAGCGACGAAGGACTGAGGTTTGAGGACAGAGAAAGTTGTGAAATACTTCATTTAAGTATGTAATTCTCTGTGTCTTTCCGAGTTTTCCGTTTCCATATTTTGCAGAGATAAAATCTACATCACTATGCTCTTTCAGATATGCGATTTGCTGTGCTAATTTCCCAGCAATCCATTTATCATCGGAATCACAAAAAGCAATCAATTCACCAGTTGATTGCTTTACACCGTTGTTTCTTGCTGACGACGGTCCTGCATTTTCTTGCGAAAAATACTTGATGTTTGCATTTTCACCTAAAAGCCTTTCTAAAACAGATAGAGTTGCGTCTGTGCTTCCGTCATTAACACAAATAATTTCATAATTCAAAGAATTTGCTTCACACTCAGAAACAACAGAGTCAACGCATTGTTCTATGGTCTTATAGCAGTTGAAACAGGGAATGATTACAGAAAGGAAAGGAGCTTTATTTTTCACCATTTCCCCCAAGACTTACATCGAGAAAATCAGTCATCCTTTTCTTAGCAATATCAAAACTGTAATGTTCACAGAAATGATTATAAATTTCTTTGTTGAATGTATAGAAATGCCCTTGATCTATCTGATTTACAGCATTCTCAAATTCGTCAATTGAATTGCAGCAAAAAAGTCCCCTAAAACCTGCCGTATTGTAGCCTGAAAAAGCCTCCGTTGTGCCAACTATAACTTTTCCGTGCATCATTGCCTCGGCTGTTTTTGTCTTCATTCCACTTCCCGACACAATCGGTAGAAGGACAAAGTCTGCATTTTCATAATAAGCATTTAAATTATCAACAAAGCCATGTACTTCAATTTTTTCAGAAGTTTTATATACGGTGTTCATTCCGCTACCAACTATGACAAGATTGATAGGCAAATTTGGTAATATTGAATTTATGAACCAATCCAACCCCTGCGTATTTCCGAAAAATGCAGAGCCGACAAACAAAGCCTTCTTTGCTTTTATTTCAGTTTTACACTTCTCCTTTTCTGCAATATCGCTGTCAGAAAATGTATTTTTTAAGAAAAAAGGAATAAGGCCGCTGCTTTTTCTGCCATATACTTCATACAAAGCATTTGCATCTCTCTCATTTATATTCAGAATAAAATCCGAATGTAAAACAGACTTCCTCTCAGCAACAGACGAATATAAATAGAAATACCAGGATTTTGGTTTTGCAAATGATAAATAATCTTTCGCATAGAGTTTTTCAATGTTATGAAAAAATGTTATCACTGAGATATTCGGAAAAGCTCTTTTTATCCTCTCTGCAATAACACCGTAAGCAGATGAGCACAAAAAAACAATTTCAATTTTATTACTTAAAACACATTCTCTTATTTTTTCCCATAATTTTCTAAAATCTATATTAGGAGTAAATTGGAAATATGAAATAATTCGCTTTACACCTCGCACCAATGCGTCATTTACATATACAGCATGAAAACAATCTCCATAAATCGTCTGTAAAAGAGATTCCATATTTTTCTGACAGATTGTACCGCCGTCTGTTGTTTTTCCAATACGGGCACCGATATACAAAAAGTTTTGCATTTTCATTTCGTCCCCTCAATATGTTTCAAAAACAGTGTTGCATAGTTTTTTTTACCGAACTGAGTGGCAACAGTTTTATGTATAAATTGTTTTTGATTTTTCCATTGTGAAACAAGCTTTTCAGCCTCTGATACAATTTCTCTGGGATTATCCACGATGGTCGTAATATCTTTGCAGAAGGCATAGGGCTTCAGTTCATCGGTAACTACAAAATCTGTCCCCAAAACAGAAATTCCACAAGACAAAGCCTCTAGAGTCGCCATAGAAAAGCCTTCATACAAAGACGGAAAAAACAACACATCGCCACGTAGATAGAAGTCGGGCATATCTTCTGCAGTCAAACCGTAAACAATATGTGTTTTCTTATTCATTTCAAAAAGTTCAGAATTTTGCTTTACATTTGATGCAATCAAAAGCTGCCAGCCATCAATAGTCTCAAGGAAATCGGAAAGAGACTTTAGAGCCAGAAGTCCCTTTCCGATTTCCAGCCTGCCGCTGAAAAGAAAAAAGTTATCTTTTTTGTCAGTAATTCTTTTAGCTGGAACATATTTTTCTTCATCAACACAATTTGGAAGAACACTGATTTTCTCAGGTTTGATTTTATATAGCGAAACCAAATCGTCTTTTACGTGTGCACTTACAGCAAGAACTTTCTTAGCTCGTTTTGCAGCTATCTTTTCCATCCAAGCCGTAAGTCCGGCTCCAGAAAATCTCTTAAAAGTGCTTACATGCTCCGTGTAACCTTGTGTCGTTCCATGCGAAAAAGAAATATCAGCAGGATACAAAAAAGCCTGCCAGGAATTTGCAACAACAAGATCATTTTCCATAAAAAACAGACGAAAGGACATAACTATTGCCTGAAAAAGAAAATCAAATTTCGGCAAATGAAAGCGGAGCATTTCTAAAATCTTTACTTCATACCCCGCTTCTTCCAAAATTTCCTTTGCATAGAGAGATACTCGTTCTACTCCACCTGCATTACCAATTCCATTAAATGAAACAATTAGTGCTTTTTTCAATTTTATTTCTCCCTATAACGTGTCAAAACAACAGTTCTGAAATATATTTTTTTCAAAAGCTCTTTAAGAACATTTATTTTTTGTTTTGCAATAGAACGAATATCTTTTTCCGTTTCTAAAAGCATTTTCTCTTTTGAAATTTCCAGCGAAAAATGTTCAACAATTTTTTCCCAGTTTTTGTCAAAGAAATAACGGTTACAATCAAGTGCACTTTTTAGCCACTTATCGCGTCCACCAGTATGAGCACCTGTTGAGCGAACAAATTTTTGAGGCAAGTTTATTTGCACGGCGCTTGGCTCATACACAAGTTTCAAACCTTTAAAAACAGCACGCAAACAGAAATCTGTTTCTTCACGATAGGCACAGCCCGTATAGTTTGTATCAAAAAGGATTTGCTTTGCGCACGCCTGCTTGCATAGCAGGCAGGCGTGCAGATACGGAGTCTCTGCACGCCTATTTATCCATGCATTAAAATGAGATTCAAAAGGTAGAATTCTGGCTACCTTATCTGGAGAGATTACATTTTTATCCCGTTGCCATTTTTCATACGCAAGGATACTTTGCTCATCTGTTGGACAATAGTTTCCCATATAAAGAGCACGAGCACCTGCAAAATCTGCGTTCTCTTTTTCCAAAGCAGCTAGTAACAAAGAAATTGAATTCGACAACAAGATGCTGTCATCATCACCAAAATAGATGAATTCTCCTTTTGCTTCCATAATTCCACGATTTTTTGAATATGGCTGTTTTGAATTCTTTTCGTTTCGTAAGTATTTTATCTGCGGATAAGTTTTTTGAAGTTCTGCCACAACTTTCTGGGTGTCATCTGAGGAACAATCATCAACAAGAATCAGCTCTCCAACATCATCTTGCAAATAAGTTGGCAAAGTTCGAGCAAGCAAATGACCTCTATTGAATGACGGTACAACAACGGAAACTTTGAATGGATAATCAGACATTTTTATAGGCTCCTGCAGATTTCTTTTTTATCAATCCTTTGGTATTAAGAATCGCTTCAATTCCAAGAATTAAGAAAAAATACATATATCCTGAATATAAAAAATCAAAAAAATGGGAACGGGGAAGAACGATAACAGAACAAGCTATAAACCATGCCCAGAACATTTTTCTTCCCCCAAAAGTGCAAGATTTTTCAACAAAAAGAATCAATCGGCCAAGCATAATCGTCCAAAACACAATCCCCAAAAGCCCGAAACAATCAAACATTTCCCCTGAAAATGTAGCTCCTATTCCAAAACCAGATTTGTACATAAACGGAGAATAAAGATAGGTAATAATACCTTCCATCTCATTTCTCAGCTGAAGTCGCTCTAATGAAGGGACGCTTTCCGTTTCTGGGGAAATAAAATTATATATAGGGGTAAATAACAATGAGAAAATATATGGATAATGACGAAACGGTTTCTGTTTCTGGACAAATTCAATAACTGCTAACGGAGAACCTATTGAACCACTCTGATTTATAACGAAATCGCAAAGTAGTTTAGTGCTAACAGATTTTTTTTGAGTTTCAGCTGTCTCCGTTCGAGATTGACCTATTACTGCTGAAAACACTACCAAAACAGCAAATAGAGGTAACATTTTCTTTATTGAAAATTTGACTCCATACAACTTGTAGTAGAAATAAATTACAGCAAGTACCGTCGAAATAAGGCCACCTCGACCACCTTTCAGGGCATCGGCGAATCTAAAGAATATAAATAGCAAAACTGCATATATGTATGTCTTTTTTCCCGGAAAAGACATCAGCACCAGCAAGAATCCGATATAGAAAACAGTTCCGCTTCCCTTCGTCCAAAAAGGATATGAAATACTATCTAAAGCACCTGTGTACAAAGAAACATAGCCTGTTTGCCGTATTATCTGTAATTGCAAGTACAATTTATACAAAATAGGAATAAAAGCTAACGACATAAAAATAGTGCCTATTCTTGTCATTATTTTTCTTTGCTTAATCAGAGACGCAGCGCTTTTTATCTTTATTTTCTCGGGAAGTCTCCATGACTTGCAAAAATAAAAAATATCAAGCACATAAAAAGAAATAAAAGACCCGACGATAAAATAGATACCAGTGTTTTCCGAAAAATGATGTTTACCGGGGAAATCCACATACAAGAAATCAGTAACACCAAGAGCCGAGAAGAAAAGCTTTGAGTAAACAAAAAAGAATGATGTATATAAATACAAACAGTACAGCGAAAATAAGCCATATCTTTTAATTGCACGAAAAACGGTTATTACACAGAAAAAACTGAAAGAAAAACATACCGGTTCAAACGAATACGGCTGCGAAACAAAGCAAAAAAACAAACCTAAAGACAAGAGAAGAGGCATTGAAACTACATATAGATAAAAATGCATTCTAATTTTGCCTAACTGCATAGGAGACTCCGCATTTTTTTCAAACCAAAATAAGCAGTTTTACACAAGAAATTGATTGTCCAAGGTATATATGTATATCCTTTAGAAAACTCTCGCAAAATGAATCGTTTACACCCAGAGAAATTGGTATTTGCACAAAGTAAATTATTTATCTGATCATTTTCATGCAGATATTTTTTCAGGCAAGAAAAATCAGAATTCAACAGATACCATGCTTTTTTGTCAGCAAGAAAGATAGAAAACTCCTCTCCGCAACAATCTTTTAGTCCTGCGCTTTCCAGTAAAGATTCTAAATATTTTCCTACAAGTAACAGGGAATTAATTTTCCTATCGCTAAACCAAAATGTATGCGTTGCAGACTGACTATTTGACAGATAATAGTGGCAGAGTGGCTTATCTACAAAACATATTTTCTGAGTACTTAAAAATACTTCCACACAAAACAACAAATCTTCACACATTATCAATGAAGAATTAAATCTAATCTCTCCGATAAGCTTTCGTCTGAAAACTTTATGCCCCAAATAACCTGAAATCCTTCCCAGTAGTAAATTTTTGATGTTCTGAATTTGATTTGAAAAATCAAGTGCATAATCTGATGATAAAGATTTATTTCGATATTCATGAAAAATATTACATATCACTATATCTGTTGTTTCGTTCCCCTTCTCAAGCAACAGACTATACATATCAGATTCAATCCAATCATCGCTATCCACAAAACCAATCCACTCACCCCGGGCTGCATCTAGTCCTGCATTACGGGCAGCACTCACGCCTTTATTTTCCTGATGAAAAACATGAAAGCGTGCATCACGGGAGGCATATTCGTCACAAATTACACCGCTATTATCTGACGAGCCGTCATCGATAAGAATACATTCCCAGTCTGTAAAGGTCTGAACAACAATACTATCAAGACAACGACGAAGATAGGGTTCCACATTATACACGGGAACTATGATTGAGATTTTTGGTGTCAAATCAGCGGCTGTCGCCATACAGTACTCCTTCCAGTTTGCGTTGACCAATTACGAATTTATTTACACACCACCTTTCGGTAGATAAAAACAAACACAATCGGCAGAGACATCACCCCACCGTACATAATCGCAAGCAAAATCCACTGTACATAGTTTTCAGGCATAAAAACCGTGATTTGCATCAAGCGGCAAATTCCGAAAAATACAATGCAAGAAACTGCAATTTTCAAAAGGCACTCGATTCCTTTTCTTGCTGACTTAAGAATATGGCGGCTAGAATATATAATCATATCCGCACCGCGATACACCCCAGAGCAAACAGCACCCAAAAGAACACCTTTGAAGCCAAAAATCATAACTCCAGCTATACTACACACAACATTTATTGCAGCCTCTGCAACGCTTCTCCACTGAGTTTTCTTAAAATGTCCGGCAGCATTTATAAGTTGATTTGCAGGACTCCTAAGATTATTAAGGACACCAACAAGTACAAACAAAACAGCAAGAACAGGCTGCATATATTGAGTATCTGTCATATTTTTTGTATAAAGCTTCATAAAAGGCATTATCAGAAGATAGGTCATTGCATAAAACCAGCCTTCAATCGCAAAATAGACGGTTTCATAACGAGCAAAAATATTGCGGGTTCGTTCAATTGAATCAGTTACAAGCGATTCTCCAAAAAAAGACTGCATTCCGTTACTAAACGCACCTAAAAGTAGATTTACTGCATTGAAAATCAATGAATAAACAGCGTATACGCTCGCATCTTTGAGAGAACAGAAAATTGTAATAATCACAAGCGGAGAATTGAACACAACAAGAGCGCCAATCTGATGCACAAGCACATTCTTACTCTGACTGATTGCCTGCCTATCTGGCTCAGCGTGAAAGTTTACTTTTGGGTAATGCAGGCGTACATAAAATGCCAGCACCAGATAACGGGCAAGAAACATTAATGCCGAAACAAGCTTTACAACAAGAATTCCAAACCCTGCTTTTATAAATACAACGGCAAACGATGTACTCAGAATCAGCGCGCACATCTGCACTAAAGAAATCACATAGACTTTTTTATCAGCCGTAAGGAGCACACGATACTTTCCAATCAAAAAGAATTCTGCAGCCCCTGTAATTCCAAGTACAAGCACCATAAGAGCAGACTGTAAACGGTCAACCTGGCTACCAACAAGGAGCGGATAGACAATAGCAAGTATAAGAATGAGAATAGTAAATAGAAAGCCAGAACGGGTATAGAACTTTGAAGTAGCGCTCAAAATTGCATTTCTTTCAGCGGTATCCCCCAAAGCAAGAGGCTTATACAAAGCCGCAATCGAAGCGCCTCCAACACCGGCTTCTACGATATTCAGATATGCAATGAACTGAGTAATAGAAGAAACCATACCGTTTACAGAAGAGCCGAACGTACCGATTACAAGTGGTGGCAAAATAAAACCACACACGGCAGTAACAATCTGCAGCAAAAGATTGCTTGCTACAGTGAGGAAAACTTCTTTTTTACGAGGCGAAAGAGAAAACATTATTAAACAGACTCCTGAACAGAGCACATTTCATACCCCAAGCTTTCTTCACTTACAAAATCATTATCAAATACATATTCAACCCGAAAAATAATTTCCATCATCTCTGCAAGCTTCTGATAGTATGAAATTACTTCCTTACGAACTTCTTCATGCCCAAGCTTTACCACTTCTATACCTGAGACAGAGCAACCTGACACTTCAGCATGTAAATCAGGTTCCTTTTCAGCACATAAATATAGAAAAACTTCACTGTTTTCATAATTTGAAGCCCTATCAAACAATTCGTTCAGAAGTCCCTCAAGATACAGTTCAGTT
Organism: uncultured Treponema sp.; assembly: GCA_947165895.1. Lineage (GTDB taxonomy): Bacteria > Spirochaetota > Spirochaetia > Treponematales > Treponemataceae > Treponema_D. Next base: position 48,450 of record CAMVCB010000008.1, on the reverse strand, counting down.
ATTCCAGAAGAGAAAACAATTATATTTTCAGGTTTATATTTTTTACCTTCAGGATTTATGAGGAAATCATACATGTCTTCTAATTTTTTCTGGCGGAAGCCCTCAGGCGCAGAACCGCAGAGAATGGCATAATGATTCAAAAACGACCCTTCCCATTTTTAAATTTATCATTCATACACCAAAAATGAATGATATTTCATTCTTTAAATATATTAATATGATATATCATTTAAATCAATATTCTATGAATGATAAATCATTATTATTAAAACATGGAATTTGATTTTAAAACTAACCTGAGGAATGAACTTGATTATCAGGGATTAACAGTAAAAGAACTTTCAGCAAAAACTGGCATTCCAAAACCGACTTTAAGCTGTTATCTCAGTTCCAGAAAAACAATGCCTACCGCTGATGCGGCGGTTAAAATTGCGAAAGCTTTAAATGTTACAGTAGAATATTTAGTTACAGGTGAGACAAAATCTAGTTCAGAAACAATAAATAATCAAAAAGAAGCGGTAAGAAACCTTCTATTCAATAATTTTAATTCCATACCTAAAGAAATGCAGAATGCTATTAAAGAACTTATAAAAACAGCATCCGAACTATATAAATCATAACACAACCAGTCCAATTCCCCGGAGTTTTTGGAGAAGATTCTGAAGAGCCGGGGATTTTTTTATTTGTAAAAGGGCTTGCTCACGGTCTGCAGTCGGGGCTGGCGGACGCAGCTTCCACAGAATACTGGCAGTTTCCTGGGAAAAGCTTTCTTCCAGCATTTCCTGCATGTAAAACCAGGTGTATGAGGAAGTTTTACCTGCCGGAGATGTTCTTCCGGAGCCTTTAGCGGCCGGGGCATTTACATTTACCGGGCGGCTGCCAAGCCAGTAGATTTCCCTGCCGTCGATTTCCTTCGCCGGCGCTGACTTGCGCTTTTCGTAGCGGGAAATTGACGACTGTATGAAGTCTTTAGATATTGCCGGCGAAGGAACATCAAAATCAAACCATTTTCGAACCGGCTGTTCCAGACGGCGACCCTGCATCCAGGAAGAAAGGGCAGCATCCAGTGGCCTTCCCCACTTTGCAAAACGCTTTTCACCCTCAAAATGAAGGCAGTTTCCGGCAAAAATGCTTTTTCCGGCCGGGAAAATGGGTTTGAGCTCAGGGTGAAGGCCGCGTTTCCATTCATCCATGACGCGGGAATTTTTTGTGAGGATAAACTTGTGCCAGAAAGCTGAATCCAGAAGACCGGCAGCAAAAAACTGGCGCAGGGTTTCCATAGAATTAATGATGTTCTGGGCCGTATCGTTCCAGAAGCCGTAAACCATGTAGGCGTGAACAAGGATTCCGTTTTCCTTAAAGGCGGCGCAGGCAGAAACAATCGAATCTATGTCTGTTCCCTTGTTGATGTTTTTCAGGCCGTCGCCGGTAGCAACTTCCAGCCCCGCACTAACCCCGCCAAGTCCGCCGTAAGAAAGCAGGGCTGCAAGGTCATAGGTAAAGGATTTTTCAAAGCGGACGTTTCCCCAGTAGTAAAGGGGATGGCGGGTGCTGGCAGTGCCGCCTGCCCGCCCGGCAGTGTCACCTTCCGCCCCGGCGTTCAGCAGGGCAAACTTTTTCAGGGCGGCAGGAGGCAGGGCTTCATCTACAAAATGAAGGCCGTAAACCTGCTTCTGGCTGGCAGTATCCGCAAGACGCTGGTAAAGCTTTTCAACATCCGTCAGCTGGTAGCCGCAGACATAATCAAGCTGGGTATCGCAGAAGGCACACTTGTGCCAGTAACAGCCGTGGGCAAGATAGGCTTTTATCCAGGTCCCGTCTGACCACATGCGCTGCATTGGGTTTTTATCGTCGCAAAGGCGGGGATAAATGGAAAAATCGATATCGGAAAAATCCGGGACAATTTTTCGGGTAAAGGAGTTTTCAATTTCCACAATTTCTGTTGAACCTGTCCAGTCCGGCTCGATTACGCGGTTCTGGAAGAACTGGCGGAATTTGTAAATTGGAGAGACGTCGCCCAAGCTTGCAGGGGTAGCAGCTGCGGCGGTGGCAGGGGCAGGGGCAGCGGCCGGGGACACTTCTCTTCCGGAAGCGATCCCTGCCCGCCCCTTCAAAAACTCGTAAAAGCCACCGTAACCCCGGTCGTAGGAAATTGCATCAATATAATTGAAAAGGCGGGCTTCTTTAACTTCGCGAAGCTCAGTATTAACAAAACCGCCGCCAAGAACAACATAAGCCCTGTCGCCAAACTTTTCTTTTATAAAACGCGCCGTATAAAGAGCTGCCATAAAGGTGCCCGCAAAAGGAACAGAAATGCCCACGAGGAAGTTTTCATCGCCGGAAGAGAGGCCTGTCATAGTAGAAGCAGCCCCCGCAGCAGAGAAAGTCTCCCCAGCCTCCTGAAAAAGGCTTTTAAAATCCGAAAGTTTTTCTTCCAGCAGTTCCCGGTAAAATTCCTTCATAACAGGAGAATCAACTTTTTTTTCTATATCAGTGAAGCTTGATTCGTCGACCGTAAGGCTTTCTGCATAGCGTACAAGAGAAAAATTTTCGTCAAAAACGGCAGTAATATAATCAGCTAAATCGGCAAGGGCATAAGAGCACAAAAAGCGAACGTCATCTACAGAAGGCTCGCGTCCAAGGCCCCCCAGAAAATTTTCCATGCGGTTACCCCGCGGCGCATAGGGAGAAAACAAAAATTCATGCTCTTTTTCACGGCCAGTTCCCCGCAAAATCCCTGTAATTACGTCAATCCACTTTATCCATAAAGGTGCGCTGCTCACATAGCGGCGAAGATTAAAGGAACTTCCTTCGTCGCCGGACTTCTGGGCAGCATCTGCCATCTTAAGGGCACGGTCTGAGGTCAATTCAAAAAGCCTGCTAAGGCCTCTGGCAGAGAAAATTTTATAAAAAAGTGAAATGCTTAAATCAAGCCAGCGGGTCTGGCAGCCCATTTCCTTAAAAAAGGCAGAAAGATAGGCACCCGAAGGATAAGGGGAATTAAGCTGAACAAGAGGCGGTTGAATAAGAAGAACTTTCATAAAAAATAAGGGCGGACTTTCGCCCGCCTTCTCACTAGAATCTAAGATTTACAACAGTGATATCGTCCGGGAGCATTGCATGCTGTTTCCAGCGCTCAACTGTGCGGCCGGTAAAGCGTTCCATATCAGTAACGTCTTTATCATACAAATCCATAAAGAATTTTTTTGTATTGTCATCATCAAAGCGAACGCCATCATCATCCTGCATGTCAGGAAGACCGTCGGAATACATATCAATCTGAACACCTGATGCAAGGGCAAGCCTGTAACCTGCTTTTCCCGAAGATTTCAATGCATCTGCAACAGCACCCATTCCGAATGGCGGCAAAGTCGGCTTCATTGTTGCAACCTGAATTTCGTCCTTTGCATTTTTCTTGCAGGCATAAACATCTGTATGGCCGCAATTTAAAATTTCAATCTGATTTTCAAGAGCATCAATATAGCAGATTGCTCCGGTAATAAAGTTACCCACAGGAACAACCGTCGCAAGAAAGCGGTCCAGCATTGTTGCAATCTGAACGGCAGAAAGTGTCGAATGAACCAGCTGCTTCAAAGTTGCAAAATAGGAACCGATTGTAACGGTAAGCAGGGCTGCAGAAACATTCTTACCAGATACATCAAAGCTTCCGATTACAAAAGAAGTCTGAGAAACTCTCTGGGCAATATAAAAGTCACCGCCAACGGCATTTGCCATCTCGTTATAAATTGCAACATGGAAAGGGAAATCTTTTGTAGCATCATCATCTGGAAGAAGGTGCTGCTGAATTACCTTAGCCTTTTCCAGATCATGCAGGCGGACAGAACGAATCTGACGGCGGACATCATCAGCAGAAACAATTCCAAGGTAAGAGCGGTTATTAAGAAGAACAACAAAATTCTGAATACCGGTAGCTTTTACGGCCTCATCAACCTTATCTACGACAAGCTCACAAAAATCACGGGCATTCAAGGTAAGCTTAGCATCGACTACATAATCAATGCAGTTCTTTGCAACAAAACGCTTAAGGGCAGTGCTGGTAGCGGCCTCAACAGTTTTTCGCTCAATAACACCGATTACAGAACCAGTCTCTTCAATTGGAACAGCCTCCAAATCTGCCTGATTTTTGAACATTTCAACAACAATGTCGAGGGAACTCTGACCGCTTACAGGTTCAATTGCCTTAGTGATTGAACCAACCTGACGTTCAGTGTAAGTGTTTTCAAGACCTGTTTTTTGAAGCTCGATATCAGGAGTATTCTGACCGGCATCCTCAATAAAAAATGACTCGTCTACAACTTCTTCTTCCATAATTTTTTTTTACCCCAATTTTTTAAATTAATATTTTATTTTAAATCCTGAATGGGCAAAAGTCAAACTATTCCTTAAATGCCTTCCCCAGAAGAACAGGCACTATCATTGAAGAAACGATAATCAGAAGAATGACAGGTGCAAAGTATTTTGAATCAACCATGCCGACGCTAAGGCCTTTCTGGGCAACAATCAGGGCAACTTCGCCGCGAACCATCATTCCAAGTCCTATTCTGTAGCTGTCCTTCCAGTCAAAGCCAAGAAGACGGCTGATTCCGGAGCAGCCGATAATTTTTGAAATACAGCCGACAATTACAAAGGCAATTGCAAACCACAAAAGGCTCATATTCATGCCGGAAAGGTCAGTTTTTAAACCAATGCTTGCAAAGAAAATCGGGCTGAAAATCATATAAGAGTTGATGTCGATTTTCTGTTCCATATAAGGAGCGTCTGTAAGACTGCAGAAAACAACGCCTGCAATATAGGCACCGGTAATATCAGCAATGCCAAAAAATTTTTCTGCGGCAAAAGCGTATATAAAGGCGATTCCCAGTCCATAAATCGGGATTCTGCGGGAATGAGGATGCTTTGTATCATACCAGCGGAAAACCCGGAAAATAATATAGCCGAAAACAATGGCACAGATAAAAAAGAGAATGGTTTTAAGAATGACGCTTGTATAGCCGCCGCTTCCTGTGCTTACGCCAAGCACAACTGTCAGAACGACAATTCCGATTACATCATCAATAATTGCCGCACTTACAATTGCCTGACCTACATCAGTTTTGATTTTTCCAAGCTCTTTTAATGTGGCAACAGAAATGCTGACAGAAGTAGCTGTCAGAATAGTTCCGATGAACATTGCCTGATAAAATTTTGCAGTTCCAAAGCCGTCAAAGCTCCAGAAGCAGAGAGCCATTACAGCACCCATAAAAAGAGGTACAAAAACGCCGCAGCAGGCAATAAGGGTTGCCTTAAAACCCGACTTCATAAGTGATTTTAAACTTGTTCCCAGACCTGCCGAATACATAATCAGAATTACGCCGATTTCTGCCATGTATGATATAAACTGATTTGCTTCGCGGTAAATTACGTTTGTTTCACCCCCGCCAAAATTCTGAAAAAAGGGCAGAAAACGAAGAAGAAGTCCGGCAACAATCTGCCCGGCTACAACCGGAAAGCCGATTTTTTTTACCTGAGTTCCAAGGAACTTAGCCGCAATAACAATAATTCCAACGGAAAGCAGAATCTGAAGGATAATTTCCGTATTCGGAAGAGATGACATATAAAAGCCTCTGAGTTAAATAAAGAATACAGCACACCGGCCTGGTGTGCTGTGAATTAAAGAAACTATAGACTAAAAGCAAAAGTTAGACAACTATCTTGTAATCAAAAGGCTTGATTGTTTGACCGGACTTAGGCTCCGTCCATTCCCTGTCTGAATTATTCACCCAGACGGTAATTTTTCCTTCTTCTGCGGCGCGCTCGTAGCATAAAACTTCGTCATTTCCTGTATCGATGAAGTTTACGCTGCCACAACGAAGGGCCTTGTGGGAACGGCGAAGGGCAATCAGCTCTTTGTAAAAGGCAGTCATATCGCCGGGGCGGCAGGCAACATAGTCGCTGCCCTTACCATCATCATCCCAGACAAAGGCGCGGCGGTATTCGTCTTCACTGATTCCCTGCATGGCACGCTCATCACCCGCAAAAATAGCAGGCATTCCAGGCAGTGTCATCTGAACCACAACCGCCAGCTTCAAAAGTTCCGGCTTTTCTCCGCACAAGGAAATAAAGCGGGAAACATCGTGACTGTCTAAAAGGTTCATCTGAGCATAGCTTACAGGACGAGGATAGCGCATAAGGCTTTCATTGAAAGTCTCGCCAAACTCTTCTGCTGTAATTGTGCGGCCCGCAAAAAAGTCCCGGCAAAGATTTACAAAGCGGTAGTTCATTGCGGAGTCAAACTGGTCGTAAACCTGCCAGTTCTGGGCATCTTCCCAGACTTCTGCCAGCATAATTGCGTCCTTTTTTACGCTGCGGATAGCCTTTTTATATTCCCGCCAGAAGTTCTTGTCAATTTCGTTTGCAACATCAAGCCGCCAGCCGTCAATATCAAATTTTTCAATCCAGTATTTTCCCACCTCGCAGAAATAGCGGCAGACTTCAGGATTTCCCGTATTGAGCTTGGGCATAGCCTTAACATAGGCAAAGCAGGCATAATCAGATTTGCAGTCAGGCAAAAGCGGAAGGGGCATATCATAGTACCAGTCCCGGTAAGACGATTTTTCCTGATTTTTCAAAATATCCTGATAGGCAAAAAAGCGTCTTCCCGTATGGTTAAAAACACCGTCCAGCACCACCCGGATTCCATTTTTATGCAACATTTTTACAAGCTCTCTGAACTCTTCATCCCTGCCAAAATCAGGGTCTATATGCTTATAGTCAATTGTGTCGTATTTATGGTATGAATGGGCAACAAAAACAGGATTCAGATACAAAACATTGATTCCAAGCTCCACAAGATAATCAATATTTTCTATTATACCGCGCAGGTTTCCGCCAAGCTTTGAAGTAAGGGTAAAACCTTCCCAGTCAGCAGATTTTGAGCTTTTATCATGAAAGCGGTGGCCTGTGGCAAAGCTGTCCGGGAAAATCTGATACATTACGGCGTCTTCCGCCCAGGCAGGGACATTGTAAACTTCCTCCCGCCTCATATAAGGAAGCTGGAAGAAGGCATACCAGTTTTCAGGAAGATTGCGGCGGACAGCCCCCTGATAATAGTAGTATTTGCTGCCGGCAACGGAAGCATCCCCACCAGAAGACACCCCTGCCCCGCTCTCCTCCAGCTCAAAATAATAAAAGACACGGCGGAAGCCAGGCTGCAGAGTAAGCTCGTAATAATCATGATAAAGCCCCTGACAAACCTTTTCCATTTTAACAGTATGACGGACTGCCGGCTGAGCCCTGTCAAAGCGGTTTCCATAAACCACAGAAACAGATTTTAAATCCCCCTTAGCGCATCTCAACCTCAGAACCAAAGTTCTTTCATCCAGAAGATAACAGTATTCACTGTCCACTCTATGATAGACTGCAGCCTTGTTCATAAAAACACCTCAATTCGTAAATTTTAGTCCTGAAAAAGCATATCATAACATCTTAATAAGTTCAATTTAGCGATAAACCTCAAAAACTGCAGAATCATAAAGATTTTTAAAAGCACCGTTTTTTTTTGCTATTTTTATAAAGCAGTGTTATAATTATCACTGTGAATTTACCAGCATTCTTTCATAAGGAGTTTTTATGAAGATTACAAAATTAATAGCGCAAAGCGCAGTAATATCGTTTGCGGCAGTCTTTTTACTTACTGGCACAAGCTGCTCGACTTCTTCGGGGGGGGGGGGGTCAGACTCTGATCTCAGCAGTCTGGAAGAAACCGTTTCTCAGTGTCTGGGACACGGCTATAATGTTTTCGGAAACTATATAAACGCAAAGTATGTTTCACCAAATCCAATCATAGACTTCAGTCTGGCCCAAAAGAAGATGGGCTATTCAAAAAAGAAAATCGGACAGACAGTCTATCAGACAAAGGTAGGCTCAAGCCTTCAAACTTATCAAAAAAACCTGAGTACAACAGTAAAGGCTTCTTATGGAATTGATAAATTATTCTCGCTTTCCATTTCTACAACCTTCAGTTCGGAGCTAACGGGAAGCAACAAGTACTCCTATGCTTCAGTCCACACAAATGTGGAGCAATATTCATACAGCATGCAAAATGTAACGGAAGCGGGAATGTCAAAGCTTGTAGAATGTATCTCGCCGAACTTCAGGACATCTGTTGAAAGCTACATGGAAAATGCGGACTTCAAACCAGAAAAACTCTTTAACGAATACGGAACCCATGTAATTCTGGGAGGAACCTTTGGCGGACGATATGATTACTACATGGTCACAAGCAAGGTAAAGTCAAGCGAAAGCTACAAGCTCAATGCAAAGCTTTCAACATCATACAGCAGCAAGACAGGTGAGGACGAAGATAAAACTAAAATAGCTGCCTCCGCAGGTGTGGACAGCAAAAATGTCAACACATCAGACATTGCGGAGTACAAAAACTATGCAGAGATTATCGGTGGCAGCAATGCCTTTCAGGGGGACCTTAAGGATGCAGACACCTATCAGAAATGGCTTGCATCTGTGGAATCTGAAGAAAACTGGCGCCTTATTGGTTTTGACGAAGGCTCAAACTACAACGGCATTCTTCCAGTCTGGGAACTCATAAAGGCAATGGGAAGCGGCAAATCGGGAGACAGGTATTACGAATTTGCAGCAAAGTTAGGCAAGGGTTATGTGGAATACGAAAAAGCACAGAATTTAAAATATCAGGCAGCTTATGCAGACTGGACAGACCCGACTAATCAGGGAAAGCAGTGCGTCTGGGGCTTTCTAACTCAGAGCCTGCCAAACAACTATACATCAAAGCCTGTCATCGATAAGGAAGTCGATGTAGGAAACGGTGTAAAAGCCACTGTCGCATACTATCCGATTAGAGAAGATTTGAGACACAGTGCTGGTGGAAACTACGAATATATTTATGTCGCCTACTGTTATGTTTACAACGACAAAATCATAGTAAAAGACTCTGTCGGAAAAGAGACTATAACAAGTCTTGAACCTGTAAACGAAATAGTCGTGGAAAATGTAAAGCAAGACTTAATAGAAGGAGGTTATGAATACACCGAAAAATTACATTCGGACGCAGGAAACGGCAGCAGTACCGGCGGCTGGATGCTGGGCTTTAAACGGGGCAAAAACGGAGCGGCACGTGATGTCAGCATATGGAATAATACCGAGGAACGCGAGAGCTACACATATTATGGTCCTGGAATTTCCGGCTGTGACTCTTACGGAGCCGAGGAAGTTGGAAAATCAAAAGAGGAAATGAAAGGTAAAAGAGGGCAGAACATCAACCGCTATATGGGATCCAGCTACGACAACATGTTTGTCTATTATTACTGCGACAAGTAATAAGCGCATCAATACAAGGAGTTTTCAGATGAAAAAAAATATTAGAAACAGTGGTTTTGACGACATTCTTAACAGTTCTTTTTGCCTCATGCTCAGACGGCGGCTCAAAATTTGATGCCTCATACTACCTGTTCTCGTCTCAGCATCGCACTTTCCCTACTCAGGTATCCACGCTATTCTTTGATAACGGAAGCTTTGAGGAAGCAAACAAAGCCGATCCCTCCAGATCTGATGTCTGTGTCATCAGGGTTTTCAACTAAGAGCTAAAAAAAAGTCACTCCCCGCAAGGAGAGTGACTTTTCTTTAACCTTCCGTCATTGAAAGTTCCTTATTTAGCTCTTTCCAAAAAGCTTCCGTCGCGTGTATCAATTACGATTTTGTCATCTGTGTTGATGAACAATGGAACGCGAACTTCAATTCCTGTATCAAGTGTAGCTGGTTTCAAAGATTTTCCAGAAGTATCACCCTTTACACCTGGTTCACAGTAAGTTACAGTACGTGTAACGCGAACTGGCAAATCAATACCTACCGGTTTTCCTTCGTAGAATGTCAAAGCAACTTCAAGATCATCATCCGGAGTAATATAGCCGGCATAGTCACCAAGATCTTCTTTTGGAAGCTCAAACTGCTCGTATGTATCCTGATCCATGAATACGTATGTGTCGCCGTCAATGTAAGAAAGTTTTGTGTTGTGTGATTCAAGATCTACATCATCAAATTTTTCACCTGCATCCAATCCCAAATCCATAGTTGAGTTTGTAACAAGGTTCTTTACGCGGAGGTTTGTAACCATTCCGGCACGACCTGAACGCTGACCAAGCATCTTCTGAACGATAAGGGCGTTTCCCTCATACATGAAAGCAGTTCCAACTTTCAACTGTGATGTCATTAACATAAAAAATACCTCTATTTTCTAAAAGGGCAGACGCCCCAAGTTTCAAAATTCAATTACATTATACAAATTTCTTCAATAAAAGTCATCAGGTTTTCTCCCAAGTCTCCGTTTTTCCTCAAATCAAAAGCGAAGTCCCGGAAGCCCTTTACAAGATGATTCTGCATGGCAAGCATGGTCGAAACGCTTTCTTCCAGGCGGCGGTCATTTTCACCACTTTCGGGCGAATTAAAGGCTTGCCACGCAGCGGCCACCTTCCCAAAGTCTTCCAGGCTGAAGTATTTCTTCATGCGCTCAAGCAGAGCATTTACTTTTACCAGCTGATACTCATCGCTCTGGGGATATGCGTGCCAGATAAAAGGAAGCCCGCTCAGGCAGGCCCGGCTTAAAGTTTCTTCCCCGCGGATAAAAAGGAAGGAAGAATCTTTCATCATTTTATCCCAGTCGGTCTGGTTCATAAAAGGAAGAACTTCAATTCCATCTTCCCTTCCCCAGGCTTTTACAAAGCTTTCCTGTCCGGCACCCGCCGCACAGAGAATTTTCTTTCCGCGGCAAGTTTCAGCTCCGCGTATTGCATTTACCACAGGAAGCCAGTTACGCGCATAAGTAAAGAATAAAATATGACCGTCTTCCTTCCGCGGACTAAGTTCTTTCCAGCCGTCATCTATAATCAGTCCGCCGGTTTTTGCAGTAAAGCCCGGCATAAAATTTACTTTTTTTACCTTTCCCCGCCGGGTTAAAGACTGCAGCTTATGAAAGCTTTCCGCATAATCTTCCGCACTCAGATAATCAATCATAATTATCTGAACCGTGTGATTTAATTCGTCGTCAAAAAGAATTTTTTCCAGCCAGTCAGGACGTCCGCACTGAAAGCATTCTAAAATAACCTGAAGTCGACTGTTATTACGGCCGGAAAATTCTTTGTAGCAGAAGTCGTAAGCATTCCAATCATAAACATTAATGCCGGAAACTTCCTGCAAAGCAAGCTCCGGCTGAACCTGGTCGCAGATTTTTTTAAAAGAAGAAAGATTATCACAAATGAGGTTAATTTTATTCTGAGGCTTTAATTTTTTGAGTTTGTTTGCAAGGCGCCAATTTACTCCGATATCACCAAAGTTATCAACAACCTTGCATAGAATTGTAATTTCCATGGAAAGCTAGTTAATTTTACTGTAAAGACTGCTGAATTCATCGCGCCATTCAGATTTTTTATCGCGCTCTTCCCATTCAATTATTTTTTTAATTGTAAAATGACGCTGATCACGGATATTTTCATAAGAAAGAACAGCAAAACGTCCCTGTCCTATATAGGCTACTTTTTCATTTTCGCCGGTTGGTTCTGCACTCTTTACTTTTTCAAGGGCACATTCAAAATGAACAGGCTTTCCGCTGGCTTTATCTGCAAGACTGCTTGCAAGATCTAAAATAGGCTGGTTACACATTGGACAGATGTTTTCCCGCTTTTTCAGCTGATCAATGGCTTCAAGCCTCTGTTTATCAGCTTCAGCGTTTTCGTATGCAGTTTTATTGAATTGAAAAACTTCCTTTTTTTCTTTTTCAAAACCTTTATTCTGATTATTTTTCCAGTTTTTCTGAAATTTTTTATTACGACGTCTGTCCATAAAAGCTCCGGTCGGAATCCGGTTATTCCTTCCGGATCCTCAATTCCTCGGAATTTTCCATAAGCTTATTACTTATGACCTGAGCAATGCGCATTATCGCACCGTCAATATATTCCGAGTTCTTTATTTTTTTACGCAATTCAAGAATGCGGGGCGACAATACCTCTTCCTCTGTTTTTTCCAAAACAAGAGTGCTTGCCGCAGAAACTCTAGCACCAATCATAAAGGCTTCACTACTCCATGAAAGCATTTTCAATATGATAAACAGGAGGTAAGTCCTGCATATCAAGAACAATCACATCAAATCTGACGTAACTGTTACTATATTGTCGATGTTTTAACATAAAGTGTTTAGCAGTTTTTACAATCCTTTTCTGTTTTTGTTTACCTAAAACAGAAGAAAGCATATCAGGTGTGGCATTTGGAAGGGTTTTTACCTCCACAAAGACCAGAGTTTCATCCTTTTTTACTATTATATCAAGTTCTCCGCTTTTTGTATTCCAGTTTTTCTCAATAATTTCATATCCCTGCGATAAAAGATACTGACAGGCGCGTTTTTCACCATCATTTCCAATCTGCTTACTGGTCATAAGAACTCCTGTCGTTTACAGCCTTACCTTCCTGCTCCAGAACAAAGGCAAAAATTGCCGCAAGCGCTTCAAAGGCTTCTTCCGGGACGGCAGCATTTACATCTTCTGTCGAAAGCAAATCTACCAGCGGAGCATTTTCTTCTATACAAATATCATTATTGCGGGCAATTTCAAGGATTTTTTCAGCAAGAGCCCCCTTTCCCTTTGCCGTTATAAAAGGAAGCTCTGCTCCTTTGGGGTACTTAAGGGCTACTGCACTTTTTGAAGTTTTTATTTCCATCAGAGGAAGGCTTTTATCAGTCAGATTAAAATGATTTATCACACCCTTCCCCCAACTTCAAAAAAGACTTCTCCCTGGCAGGCAGAGCCTTCAAGCTGCTCTTTTTCTGCAAAGATGATTTCAGGCGCTCCGCTTCCTGACAATTTTCCGGCAAGGTTTTCAAGAAGCCTTTCTTTTTCACTTTCTTTGGTCGGGAAATTACAGCGCACTTTTTTGCACTTTTTATCTTCAAAATCCAGATTAAAAAGATACTCGTTTTTGTTGATTAAAATATTGAGGTTCAGCTTTGAAAGTCTTTTATCAGCTCCAATCAAAAGCCGGATAATGCCGCTTCCGATTTTTTCATTACAGCTTCCCTCAATAATTTCATAGGGAAGAAAAATCCAGCCTTTTTTATGATTTATGATTTTAAGCTTTTGAAAATCATCCTCTTCTCCGCCCTCTTCTCCAGCTTCCAGAAGGTTTAGAAGACTCAAAATCTGTGACTGAGTCAGCTCGAGCCCCTTATCCTTAAGGATTGTTAAAAGCTCAGCCGCTTTTTTTTCTTTACCGGCAAAGCGAAGGCTTAAAGAATGCAGTTTCCTGATAAGATCTGCATCAAGCTTCATCCCAAGCTGCTTCATCTGAAGGACAATATGTGAATTAAGCTGATCAGGCGCAAGTCCAAGCTTTGCAAGAAGATTCTGTAACTGATTCTGCCCCTGAGCCTCAACAATAACCTTATCAGCTAAAAATGAAATTCCGCTTTCGCTTTTAGGAGTGATTTCTATTTTGCCCTTATTCAGGTTTACCGTGGCCGTAAAAACATCGCCTGCCTTCAGGGGGTTCTGAGAGTGAAGCTTTACCCTGACTCCCGCAACAGAACCTTCATACTGACCGCCCCCCTTATCTGCAATTACCCTTACAAGCACAGAAGAGCCCTGCTGTAAAACTTTTACATTCTGAGAAGCTTTAATCTGACTGCGGGCATTCACATAAAGGGGATTCATAATTTTAAGTTAATAAAAAAAAGCGAAGATTTCAAGAAAGAAATCTTCGCTTTTTTTTAAGCTATGAAAAACTTACTTCTGTGCTGGTTTGTTAGCAGCAGCTTCTGCTCTTTCTGCCTTGATACGTGCTTCCTCAGCAGCAGCAAATGCTTCTGCACGAGCGTTACGTGCGTTAAGCTCTTCAGTGATTTTTGCACCAACCAGAGCCTTAACTTTAGCAGCCTTACCAACCTTATCACGCAGGTAGTAGAGCTTAGAGCGGCGTACTTTACCAGGGCGAACGATATCAACCTTTACAATACGAGGGCTGTTATAAGGGAATACACGTTCAACACCAACGCCGTAAGAAATCTTACGAACAGTGAATGTTTCGCGGGCACCAGAATTCTTCTTGCAAAGAACGATTCCTTCATAAACCTGGATACGTTCTGTTTTACCTTCAATAATTTTGAAGTAAACTTTTACTGTATCACCAACATTGAAGCCCTGAGCTCCAACACGTTTCTGTGATTCTTCAATAGTCTTAATGATATCCATAATAGTCTCCTATTCGGTCTGAGTTTTCTGCTTTTTTCTCTTCTTTTTAGGTTGAGTTTTGGCAAAAAACTGTTCGTTTATTTCCTCAATCATCTTTTCGGCTTCTAAAGAAAGCTTTCCGTTTTTTCTCGCTTCCCAGATTAAATCAGGGCGGTTAGCAAGAGTTTTCATCAAGCGCTTTTTAAGCCGCCACTTTCGGATTTCCTCATGATTACCGCTCAAAAGAACAGGCGGAACTTTCATACCATTCCATTCTTCCGGGTGAGTGTACTGCGGATACTCCAAAAGTCCGTCACAATAAGATTCTTCTTCCAGCGATTCATGATTAATTACTCCGTCTACCAGGCGGTAAACTGTATCAATCACAACGGTCGCTGCAACTTCTCCTGATGACATTACATAGTCTCCGATGGAAACTTCCATGTCAACGTAAGAATCGATTATCCTCTGGTCAATACCTTCGTACCGGCCGCAGATAAAAACAAGTTCATCTTTGCGACTAAGTTCCTGGGCAAGATTCTGTGTAAGAGGCTTTCCGCTGGGTGTAACAAAAATTACAAACTTGCGTTTTGCCCCGACACTATCAAGTGCCCTGCTCAGAGGTTCAGGAAGCATTAACTGTCCTGCTCCACCTCCATACGTTCCGTCATCACAAGTTCGGTGCTTATCTAGAGCAAAATCTCTGATGTTCACCAAATCGTAGGCAATAATTTCCTTTTCTACTGCCTTGGCCATGATTGAGTTTTCAAAAAAAGCCTTAACAATATCTGGAAATAAGGTCAGCACTGTAAATTTCATGGAATTACTCCAGAATCCAGAGGTGCATCAATTGTACCGTACCGTTTTCAACATCAACTTTACCAACGTGTTCATTATTGAATGGAACCAGAACCTTTCGAGGTTTACCTGATGCCGTAAACTTAATGTCGTCGCTAATACAAGTGCAACTCTCGGAGAGAGAAACTTCTAACAAGTAACCTGCTCCGCCTTCCAATACGTCTGTGATTGTTCCTACAACTTCTTCAGCTGCAGGCGCATCCAACGCTGCCGGATCGCCGTTCCACACAAGGGAACAATTTTGTAAATCTGTAATGTACCACTCGTCTTTTTTCAAAGGCTTAGCGTACTTTCTTGGAACTACAATTTCCCAACGATTAAACTTTTTGATTTCCTCGTCAGAATTAATTCCAGCAAATTTAACGTACACAGTTTCATGTGCCAGAGAAGCCGATTCAACCTTTACTTCTTTGGTCTGATCTCCGTGACGCAAAGTAGCCTCTTTGAGTTTTGCAATATGCTCATACTCACCGGAGCTGCTCTCAACTTTACATTCACCCCCGTAACCGTGAGGCCCGCGGATAAATCCAACAACCAGTTGTTCTTTTAACATCGGCAACTACCCTGATTAGTCCAGAATATCAAGACTGTAACGTTTACCGTCTTTTACAGCAGATGCGCTCAAAACTGTTCTCATTGCCTTAGCAATACGGCCATATTTACCGATTACCTTACCAATGTCGTTTTCAGCAACTTTGAGCTGAAGAACCATGCCTTTCTCGCCTTCAGTTTCATTTACAGATACAGCTGACGGATCATCGACCAATGATTTTGCGATGTATTCAATCAGGTCTTTTTCCATTTTCGGCTCCTCTGTAAATTAGTTAGCCTTAGCCTGGCGGTTCAAAAGCTTCTTAACGATGTCAGTTGGCTGAGCACCAACGCTGATCCAGTACTTTGCACGATCTGCATTGATAGAAACCTGAGCGTCTTCCTTAGCGATTGGCTGGAAAGTTCCGATTTCTTCGATACAAGCTCCGTCGCGTGGCTCACGTGAGTCCTGAACAACTACACGGTAGCATGGGCGCTTTTTAGTACCAAATCTCTTAAGTCTGATTTTGACCATTTATTCCTCCATGGCGGCATAATGTCGCCAAATTTATACATAGTTGAGAAGATATAATATTACAAATTGAAGATTGTTTCAATAGATGGAAGGGGGCATTTACTGCCATTTATCAGCAGAATAAGAAGCTTCTGCGCTATCCTCAATATCATCATCCAAAAGGGAATAAAAATCAAGATTTGTAAGGCCCTCCACTTCATCAACAGATACCGCATAGTGCCAGAAATCTTCTTCGCACTTCTGATTGGGAATCACAAAGCCGATTGCCATAAGGGAAGACGTATCATCGGGACTACTTCTGTCAGCATCATCCTTATACAAAGGAACTAAAATGACCTTGTAAAAATATTCTGGAACCGCAACCTGATTTTCCCCGATTGATTTATATTCGGAAGGAGCTTTTTCCAGAACAGGTCCCGAAACAACATAAGCCCTCCCGTATTTCTGCACCCAGTAACGAACCTGAGCTTCAAGATCCTTCCAGATTCCCCTGTTAAACTGAGCAGCCTGGGGCGTCATATTGCTCATAAAAAAAGTTTCGCTCATAGCCTTTTGACTGAAAGACATGTCAGCAGCAGGAGTAAGGTGCCCCCTGTCAAAGCCGGATTTTCTGTAATCAGAAAGCATGGCAGATTCAGTTGAAATTTCAGGATCCGGCCTGAAATCATTTGAGCGGTCTGCATTTTTAACAAGCTGAAAATCAGAAAGACAATAGGCCGACCATTCAGCCTCTTCATAAGATTCCCTGTAGCAGAGAGCATAATTTGCAAAAAGGCGGATTTCGTGATCCGGAGAATGAAGCATAGCAGCACAAAGAGGGCGTTCCAGTCCCGCAGGAAGCTGAATAAGTTTTTTCTCAAAGCTATCTTCTTCTGCCTGAAAAATTCCTTCAGATTTAACACTTTCTTCTATTTTTATTACAAAATTGTGTAAATCATTCCGGTAATAATAAATGGTGCTGCCTGCAAGAATAAAGACTATTAATAAAAGAAAGCGTTTTTTCATTTTTTACTGACCAGAAATTATGCTTTAAAGTAAATCTTTTTATAAATCATTCTGTAAATGATGCCAAGAATTACAGACAAAGCAAGAACACAAGCCGCATAAAGCAGGAGATTCATTCTTCCAGTCCAGTAATAGGCTTGCATTCCGTAAGGAATCTTAATCGTTTCCTTTGTATAAAGGAAACCCCTGCAGACTGTAATAGCAATCAGATTCATCATATAAGTTTCAAGTGAAAGATTTCCGAAAAATTTTGCAACAGGATTTGTAACATAATACTTCTGCATGATTACAAAAAGGGGTACTCCCAGCCACATTGATTCTGGAATCTGCATAAAATAGGTAATCACTTTATTTAAAGTTCCAATTCCATTTCCGCTGAACTCTGTCCAGTAGCCGAATTTTTCATAGGCAAAAGAGGTAAGAAAATAAAAGCCTGCCATAATTACAAGAACGGCCGCAAGCTTAAGCCAGTAAAGCTTTTTGAACCAGCTTCTTATTTCTTTTTCAAAGCGGGCATAAAGCATTCCGGCAAAAAAGGCCGGAGCTGAGTTTACCCACCATTCACCGGTGAACCACCAGACGTTAGTCCCCGTCCACCATTTTTTACGAAGTTCGCAATTCCAGTCCAGCCACCAGTTTTTCTCCCCTGTCCACCAGACAAAATGACCGATCAGGCAGAAAAGCAGGCCCATAAAAATAATTAAAAGCGCAATAAGGGCAAAAGAGATTTTTTCATTTTTTATACGGGTAAAGCAAAAGTAAAAGGCCAGATAAAGAATCACTGCGACAACCGGATACCAGGCATAGATGTTCATCATTGTAAAGCCGGAAAAGTTTAAAATCCATAAAGGAAGGGCAAGCTTCTCTCCCATGGCAAAACGAAAGACAGCATAAATGACAATGCTGACGTAATATGGAATTATCATTGAGTTTACGACGCGTTTTCTTATAAAGGATTTAAAATAATCAGGCTTTAGCTGAATGCTTTTTATCAATCCATAGCCGGAACAGAAAAAGAAAATTGCGACAAAGCGGTAGCCGGCATTCAGAAAAAGTGCGAGTTCGCCGGGATTTCCGTTCCCGTTAGCCTTCTGAAAGGCCTGTTCCAGTGCAATATGATGAATAATAACCCCTATTGCCGCAAATCCCCTTAAGGCCCTTGTAATTTCAAGCGATGAAGAATCCTCATGAAAGTGACTGTTTTTGAAACCTGCAAATTTTCCGCCCCAGATAAGGAGGAAGATACAAAGAGAATAGATAATATAAGTGGTGAACATAGGTGCTCCAAAAGTTGAAAAAAAAAGGAACTTTTTTAATTATATTTGTTTATATTATAATACCTTTGGAGCACTTTGGAAAATAATTTTAAGTTATACGTTACTGAAGCGGGAAAGAAAAGCCTTTGTGCGTTCAGTTTTCGGATGATTGATTACATCATCAGGTTTACCCTGCTCTACAATCAGGCCGCCGTCAATAAAAATAACTTCAGTTGAAATATCGCGGGCAAAAGCCATTTCGTGAGTAACTACAACCATAGTCATTTTTTCGCTTGCAAGCTCCTTGATTACAGCTAAAATTTCGCCGGTCAGTTCGGGATCAAGGGCAGATGTAGGCTCATCAAAAAGCAGAACTTCAGGATTCAGGGCAAGGGCACGGGCAATACTTACACGCTGCTGCTGACCGCCGGACAGCTCGCAGGGATAATTTTTCATGCGCTGGCCAAGACCAATTCTTTTCAACAATTCTTCAGCTTTAGCATTTGCCTCTTCGCGGGATTTTCTTAAAACCCGAATCTGAGGCTCAACAACATTCTGCAAAACCGAATAATGAGGAAAAAGATTGAAATTCTGAAAAACAAGTCCGCTTTTAAGGGTAATTTCATGGCGGAGTTTTTTATCTGAATAAACTCCGTCCTTTACAAGAGGAAGTCCGCAGATTTCAATGCTTCCACCGCTTACACTTTCCAGCTGGGAAATACAGCGGAGAATTGTAGATTTTCCGCTTCCAGAAGGCCCGATTATAGAAAGAACCTGTCCTTTTTTTACAGAAAAAGAAATATCCTTTAAAATTTCTGTATTATCAAAGGATTTTTTTAAATTTTTTACGCTGATAATTTCATTTGTATCGCTCATTTTTGCCCCCACTCATCAATGATAATAGCTGAGCTTCTTTTCAAGCTGAGCAAAAACGATTGAAACAAACCAGTTCATCACAAAGTAAAAAACGCCGGCAATAAAAAGAGGAGCAAAGCTGAAAAGTGCCCCCTGCCTCTCTTTAGCGACCATCAGAAGCTCGCTTACTCCGATTACGCTTACCAGAGCCGTATCCTTTACAAGAGTGATAACTTCATTTCCCATGGCAGGAACAATTCTTTTGATTACCTGCGGCAGGATAATTCTAAAAAAGGTCTGATATTTTTTATAGCCTAAAACCTGGCAGGCTTCATACTGGCCTTTGGGGATTGATTCAATTCCGCCCCGGTAAATTTCCGCAAAATAAGCGGCATAGTTTACGCTAAGTGCAATAATTGCGGCTGTAAATCTGTCCCATTTAAAGCTTACGTCAAAGCCCTTTGAAACAAGCCAGCGCACAAAAAGTCCCGGTCCAAAGTAAACGACCAGCAGCTGCAGCATAAGCGGGGTTCCGCGGATTATCAGAAGAAAAAGATTTGTAATCCAGGCGAGAACCTTATCTTTACCCATTCTTCCAAGTGCAATCGGAAGAGCCAGAGGAATTGAAAAAATCAGTGTTAGGAAAAATACTTCAAGCGATGTAAGAGATCCGTCAAACATAGCATGAAGCATTTTGATATATTTAGGAGACATCAGACCAACCAGAAAATTTATTTGATTACAGAAATGTTTTTACCAAACCATTTGTTGGAAATTGCAGAAACAGTTCCGTCAGAAGTCATTTCTTTAAGAATTTCCCAAACCTTGTCGCGAAGTTCCGGCTCATTCTTTCTGAAGCCAACGCCATAACCTTCGTTTGCAAGAGCTTCATCAACTACAACAAAAGGCTTTCCAGTCTGAGCAATAGAATAATTTGCGACAACACTGTCCATTACGACAGCATCAATACCGCCGATGTCAAGGTCATTTAAGGCTGTAATGTTATCCTTGAAGAAAATTGTTTTTCCGATAGAAGCGGCAAAAGAAGGATTGTCATCAACAGCTTCCTGTGCACTTGAACCGCTCTGAAGACCAAGAGTTTTTCCCTTCATATCAGCAAGAGATTTAATTCCGCTGTTTGCGCGGACAACAAGAACCTGCTCGTTATTAAGGTAAGCTTCTGTAAAGCTCAAAGCCTCTTTTCTTTCGTCTGTGATTGTAAATCCGTTCCAGATACAGTCGATTTTACCGGTTTCAAGCTCCATTTCCTTTGCATCCCAGTCAATAGGCTGAGCCTTAAACTGAACGCCAAGACGTTTTGCAACTTCTTTTGCAAGGTCAATGTCATAACCTGTAATTTCGTTTGTATCGTTATCGCGGAAACCAAGCGGAGGGAAAGAATCATCAAGACCAAGAACAAAAGTTCCGCGGGCTTTCAATGCTTCAACTGCATTTCCGTCAGCAGCCTTCTTTTTACATCCTGCAAGGCTAAGTAAAGCTGCACATGCAAGTACAAGACCAGTAATTTTTTTCATAAATCCACCTCTATTTTTTTTTGCGTTTACACGCTTATTTTACCTTTTTAATAAATTCTTTAAGTTCACCAATCTGCTCTTCTACACGCTCAGGGCTAGGACCGCCGGTAGTTTTTCTGGCTTCAACACAGGCCTTAGAAGTAATGAATGAATAAATATCTTCATCAATCAAATCTGAGCATTCCTTGAAAACAGAAAGCTCCAGATCTTCAAGGCGGCAGTTTTTCTCAATTGCAATGCGGACAGCCTTAGCACTTACTCCGTGGGCAGTTCTGAAAGGCATTTCCTTGCGGACAAGATAGTCTGCAACATCAGTTGCGTTCAAAAATCCGCCTTCGCATGCACCTTCCATAGTTTTAGTATTCCACTTTGCAGTAGAAATCATATAGGTAAAGATTTTTACGCAGGAAAGAACTGTGTCGATTGCATCAAAAAGAGGCTCCTTATCTTCCTGCATGTCGCGGTCATAAGCAAGCGGAAGGGCCTTCATCATTGTCATAAGGGCAAAAAGGTCACCGTAAACCTTACCGGTACGTCCGCGAATCAATTCAGCAAAGTCAGGATTTTTTTTCTGAGGCATGATTGAAGAGCCGGTTGACCATTTTTCGCTCAAATCGATAAAGCCGAATTCAACTGTAGACCAGAGTACAACTTCCTCACAGAAGCGGCTCAGGTGCATCTGAATCACAGAAAGATTTGAGGCAGTTTCAATACAGTAATCGCGGTCAGAAACTGAATCAAGGGAGTTTTTAGTTACGCTTTCAAATCCAAGCTGTCCGGCTTCGAACTCGCGGTCAAGAGGAAGTCCGCTGCCGGCCAAAGCACATGAACCAATCGGCGAAATGCAGATTCTTTTAAGGGAATCTTCAAGTCTCTGCCAGTCACGAACCAGCATCCAGCTCCAGGCGCAAACGTGATGAGCAAGAGTTACCGGCTGGGCATGCTGCATGTGGGTAAAGCCCGGAATCAAAGAATTTTTATGTTGAGAAGCAATCTGTGTCAGGGCGTCAATCAAAGTCAAAATTGCATTCTGAAGCTCAGGGATTGTGCGGCGCAGATAGAGACGCTCGTCCAGGGCAATCTGGTCGTTACGGCTACGTCCTGTGTGAACTTTTTTTCCGGCCTCACCGATGCGATCAGTCAAAGTTGCTTCTATAAATGAATGAATATCTTCTGCCGAATAGTCAATGGCAAGTTTTCCGCTTTCAAGGTCAGCCTTAATTCCTTCAAGCCCTTCTATAATCTGCTTTGCTTCCCCGTCCGAAATCAGTTTTACATGAGCAAGCATTTTTGCATGGGCAATACTTCCCGCAATATCATCAAAGGCCATTCTTTCATCAACATGAATGGAAGTCTCAAAAGCCACCGCCTGAGCGTCAGGCCCCTCTTCAAAACGACCATGCCACAAAGCCGCATGGTTATCCTTAGTCATTGTTCCGTGCTGAGTCATATGAATGAATTATAGTGATTTTAAAGCTTTAATAAAAGTGAAAAGATTAAATATTTTTTAACAAAAAAGTTAATGTATCTCCATGCTTCTTTTTATCAATTTTGCAAACAGTATGTCTTGCACCTGAAAAGATTCCTTTATAATAAAGAGCATTCTTTCTCTGCAATTTTTCTATCCATTCAACTTTAGCAAGCCATTCACACGCTTCATTATCATGATTAACTTTTATTCCAGGTTGCTTCAAAGGAAGTTCATATACTTTTTTGCCGTCAATTATAAAATCATCGATTTTTACAGGATCGTCAAGAATTTTCCCATATCCCACATAACCGCCAACATTTTTCTTTCGCTTTAAATATGCAAAGAAATACATTCCTTTTTTCAGACGCTTAATTTCCTTGCTATATAAATAGCCAGTATCCGGCTTTCTTTGTCCCGCAGATATAAAATCATAATTAAAAAAATCATCAAGATTTCTATGCGGGCCTTCATCCGCACAATAAAACATAAAATTTTCATTTGCATAAGGTTCATTATATTTTACAGTTCCTAAAGTTTCTTTTACCTCTCTGCAAAAACTTATGTTCAAACTACCTTCATATTTTGAAGAAATTTCCTTAAATCTTTGCATATCCTCTTGCGTAAATTCTTTTGCCTGCTCCCAATAGTCTTCAAAAACCATCTGTAGTTCACAAATCATTTCTTTATTTTCAATCTGGATGTTCATTTCTTGGTTTTCAGAAAGCCCATTATGAGTTAAATTTGAAGAACCTATAAAAGCAGTTTTATCTCCAAATATATAAAATTTTGGATGAAAATGCTCATCGCTAAAAAATCGAACTTCAACTTGCCCTCTTTCCGAATAAGGTAGAAGTTTTTCAAGTTCGGTCGCTGATGTACCCTTATCAAGACGAACAATAAGTTGGACAGTACACTTATTTTCAACAAAAGTCCTAATAATTTCAAAATCTGAAAAAAAAGCCGTCGCAATCTGGATTTTTACGTTTTTTCCATTTTTCTCGAGGACATTTTTTAATTTTGTAGACTTTGCATTAAAAAATAATTTCATCATTTGTAATAAATATTATCAAGCAACAATCCAAGAACATCACCTGTAACAGAGGATGTTCCATACACGTAGATACTACATTCAACTGTATCACCTTCAAAAAAACTCGGCATCAACCAAGAAGAAACAGACAGCTTATTTTTTTCATCAGAGGTTGCGCATGAAATATAGTAGCAACCATCAACTTTTGAAATTCCTTCAATCTTCAAAGGAATCGATGAATAGACTCCCTCTTCAAAAGAAATATCTGCATTATAGCTCTGGAATTTTCTTTTATCCAAAACGTAGTTATTAAGGCCTAAGACACCCGTTCTCTGAATTATTTCTTTATCATTAATTATAACTTTAGTTTCTCGTTCAAAAAAATTATATAATGTGTCATCATGGTTCAAGATATTGCCATATAAACAGGCATAAACCTGCGCTGTATTTCCATTTCTATCCTTCGATTCAATATCTGCTCCATTAGCCACTAAAAGCAGGGCAATTTCTTTGCCATTATGTCCAGCAGCAACCATTAATGCTGTACAACCATTGTTATCTTTTGCATTTACATCTGCACCTTTAGCCAACAGAAACTGGCAAATGTCTTTATCTTCGCCATCAACAGCAAACATCAATACGGTATAGTCAGCGTTATTTTTTGCATTTACATCAGCACCTTTAGACATTAGAAGCTGGCAGATTTCTTTATTTTCCTCTTTTACTGCAATCATCAATGCGGTATAGCCATCATTATCTTTAGCATTTACATCAGCACCTTTAGCCAACAGAAACTGGCAGATTTCTTTATTTTCCTCTTCTACTGCAATCATCAATGCGGTATAGCCATCATTATCTTTAGCATTTACATCAGCACCTTTAGCCAACAGAAACTGGCAGATTTCTTTATTTTCCTCTTCTACTGCAATCATCAATAATGTATATCCATATTCATCTTTCGAATTTATAGGTAGACCATCCTCTAAAAAACTAACAACAGTTTCATTATTTCCATAACGACAAGCCTCACGAAAACTATCAACATCGTTCAAATTATTTTGAGAAAAAAGAAAAATCAACTGAAACAAAAAATGAATTATACAAATCCTTTTTTTCATCACTTACTCCCTCTCATAAGAAAGTTTCTTTCTGGCCCATAAACGGCTCAATGGAATCATAGACTAATAATATATTTTATAAATATTATCAGACAGTATATGTTATTGCAAATTCTTAAAGAAGAACTCTTATCTTGCTTCAACGAAGATATTACTAAGATTCTGGAAAAGCAAATTTAACAATCTTCATTTGAAATCTCAAAACATTGTGTTACAATAAATAAAGAAATAAGGAGCCTTCATTGTACACAATTGAAGATTTTCGAAAAATCAACAAGAGTGAAAATATCATCATAACTCTGCATGGGCAACTACGATTAAATGAACGCGGCATTACAATAGATGATGTAATGAATGCAATAAATAACGGCGATATTATTGAACAATATCCTGATGACTTTCCTTTTCCAAGCTGCCTGATATTAGGATTATCTGTTCAAAACACATATATACATATTGTTGTAAGTATGGACGAAGATAAAATATATCTGATAACTGCTTATATCCCAAAAAGTGATAAATGGGAAGCGGATTTTAAGACTCGAAAGGAGGCTAAAAAATGAAATGTATCAAATGCGGAAACGAAACATATAAAAGCACTACAACAGAAGCCATTGAACTTGGAGCTGGTGTTCTTGTAATCAGAAACATTCCCTGTTACAAATGTGAAATCTGTGATGAAATCCACTTTACAGGAGATGTTGTAAAAAAACTGGAAAACATCATTGCATTAGCAAAGAAACAGATGCAGCAGCTTTCTGTTATTGATTTTGCCTCTTCTAAAAGTGCGGCATAAGTTGAATATAGATATCTCTAAGCTAAACGCGCAGGACAAGTCAATTTTTTCAGATTATCTTAAAAATCACTTTCAGAATTATAATCCGACTCCGGGAGATGATTTATCTTTCCTTGATTTCTGGAGGGGGTTTGTTTCTGAAGTAAATAAGGCTGGCGCAGAAACGGCAATAAACACAATGCTGGTGCCTCGTCTTCCGGTTGATTTTAAAGATGCAGAAAACATATCGGCTGAGATTTACAATTCCTGTGCAGGAGAAATCCCTGTCATCAAAATTAAAAATACTGATGACTTTGAAAATCTTGTTACCAATCTTATTCACAAGGGCCTTCGTCCGCAAAATCTTTCTTCAACAGGGGCGGCCTTTGTTTTTGGAAAGACAACACGCTTTATAATTCTTTCTGCAAAGCCCTACAGCAACGTTACAGCAAAAACTCTGGGACTTTCGGAGGACGACTGGCAGGCAAAATCCATGACAATCCGCCTGGAACACGAATGTACCCACTATTATACAAAAAGATTTTTCGGCTGCTCGCAGAATCACCTTCACGACGAGCTGATTGCTGACTTCTTCGGGCTTTATGCCGCCTTCGGCGAATACAAGGCTGAGTTTTTTGAATATTTTATGGGAGTTAAAGGGACAGAGGGTACAAGACTTGCCTGCTACATTCCGGACTGCTCTCCAGAACTGTTTGAAGTGCTGAAAAAAACAGCCAGTGCATGTGCGCACTGGCTTGAAAACTGGTCAAAAACTGACGAGTTTAAGAATATGGAGCACAAGGAACGCATTCAACGTTTATGTGCTCTTAATTTAAGCGATATATTATAATCTACATACCGTATGTTGAAATAAACACGCCGGCGGCAATTGCGGTTCCGATTACGCCGGAAACGTTTGGTCCCATGGCGTGCATCAAAAGGAAGTTTGTAGGATCTTCTGCCATACCAACCTTGTTTGCAACGCGGGCTGCCATTGGAACGGCAGATACACCAGCCGAACCGATAAGCGGATTGATTTTCTCTTTTAGGAAGAGGTTCATAATCTTAGCCATGATAAGACCGCCTGCTGTTGCAACTGCAAAGGCAAGAAGACCAAGAACGATAATTCCCAGAGAGTTTGCATGCATAATCTTTTCAGGAGTCATCTGTGAACCAACACCCAGTGACAGAAGAATAGAAACGATGTTCATAAGCTCGTTTTCAACAGTCTTAGAAAGACGCTGAACACAGCCGATTTCCTTAATGAAGTTACCGAATGCAAGCATACCGATAAGAGGAGCTGCAGGAGGCAAGAGAAGGATTGTTACTACGAGCAGAAGAAGAGGGAACAAAATGCGTTCTGTTTTTGAAACAGGACGAAGCTGCTTCATCTTAATGCAGCGCTCTTTTTTAGAAGTCAAAAGCTTCATGATAGGAGGCTGAATCATAGGAACAAGAGCCATGTAAGAATAAGCGGCAACGGCAATTACGGCCATCATTTCCGGAGCAAGTTTACCAGAAACGTAAATTGATGTAGGACCGTCTGCACCACCGATAATGGCGATGGCACAAGCCTGCTTCATGTTGTAGTCGATTCCAGGAATGAAGTTCATGGAAGCAACACCAAACAAAGTAGCAAATACACCAAGCTGGGCAGCACCGCCAAGGAGGGCTGTTTTAGGGTTAGCGATAAGAGGACCGAAGTCTGTCATAGCACCAATTCCCATAAAGATAAGCATTGGGAAGAATTCGTTTCCAACACCTGCAGAATAGATGATATGAAGCATACCGTCAGGACCATCACCCATACCGGCACCCGGAATGTTTACAAGAATTGTACCAAATCCGATTGGAATAAGAAGAAGAGGTTCAAATCCTTTTGCGGCTCCAAGATAAACAATAAGGAAGCCGATTGCAAGCATAACAAGACGCTGCCAGCCTGCAACAGGATGAGCGGCAAGGTCTGCTGCTGCCTGTGCGGCCTGCTCTTCTTTTGCAATTTCCATTGCTTCTTTAGAAGCCTTTTCCTCTGCAATTTCTTCCGGAGTAGGATTATGAATCATTTTATAGATTCCGGTATTTTTTCCTACGTTCTTAAAGAAAGAAGAAACCGAAATAGGCTTAATGTTTTCAGAGCCCTTTACAACTGTAGATGACGCGTAACTTTTTCCAGCCGATGCTGAATCAGATTTTCCGCAGCCAACAAAAGAAAGCGTGAGGGCAATAAGGCATACAATTGCACTGGCCCTAAACACCTTGTATTTATTATTTTTGTTCAAAACTGTTTCCATATAGATTTCCTTCCGTAGGACTTACTGAATTTCAGCAATTGTTGCACCCTGAGCAATCTGAGAACCTGTAGCTGCTACAAAGTGAACTTTACCTGCAGCACCAGCCTTGATTTCAAGTTCCATTTTCATTGACTCAACAATGATTACTGTTGTATCAGGCTGAACGGCAGCACCTTCGCTAACTGCATAGCGGAGCAATGTACCAGCAACAGGAGCTTTTACAGGTGTACCAGAACCAGTTGAATTGCCAGCTGCGCCAGCAGCTGGAGCTGAGGTTACGGGCGCTTTCACTGGAGCAGGAGTTACGACCGAAGCAACAACTCCACCGAGTGTTCCAAGAACCTGACCAGCCTGAATCTGAGTTCCTGGCTGAACAGTAAAGTTAATAGTTCCAGCTTCTGGAGCTTTAACTTCAAGTTCCATCTTCATAGATTCAACGATGATAACAGTATCACCCTTGTTTACTTTTGAACCGGCATTTACAGCATAGCGGAGCAAAGTTCCTGCTACGGGCGCTTTAATTTCAACGCCACCTGTAACCTGTGCGGCAGGTGCGGCAGCAGCAGCTGGAGCGCTACCAGCAGCTCCGAATGTTACGTTATAAGCTGTACCGTTTACGTTTACGCTCATGCTGTCGCCTGCAGGGCCTGTTGTTACGTTATAAGCAGTTCCGTTTACGTTTACTGTATAAGAACCACCCTTGTTTTCTTTTGCAGGAGCAGCCTCTTTCTTGGCAAATGTGCTTGCAGCATCAACTGGTCCCTTAGAGCGTTCAGCAAAGAATTTTGGAGCAACATTAGGGAACATTGCGTATGTAAGAACGTCTTCATCAGAACCGTCACCACCAGCCTTCTTAGCTTCTTCAACCATTTTGTCCCACTCAGGTTCAATAAGGTCAGCTGGACGGCATGTAACAACTGCATCCATGTGATTCTGTTCAAGAGCCTTCTTAACCAGTTCTGGATCTGCATCTGTTGGGAGTTTACCGAACTTACCTGTAATAAGGTTACGGAAGTCCTGAGTCATTACTTTATATGGTCCCATAAGAACGTTCATAACAGCCTGTGTACCAACAATCTGAGATGTTGGAGTTACAAGTGGAACATAACCTGCAGCCTTGTGAACCTTTGGAAGTTCAGCAAGTACAGCGTCCATCTTGTCGCCTGCGTTCTGCTGTTTGAGCTGTGATTCGAGGTTAGAAAGCATTCCGCCTGGTACCTGAGAAAGAAGAATACGTGTATCAGCACCGAGGAAAGCAGATTCAAGAGATGAATAGTGCTTGCGAACCTCGCGGAAGTAAGCAGCAATCTCAAGAAGAAGCTTTGTATCAAGGCCAGTATCCATATCTGTGCCCTTGAGCATTTCTACTACAGTTTCTGTTGGAGAGTGAGAAGTACCCATAGACATAGAAGAAATTGCAGTATCAAGCCAGTCTGCTCCGGCTTCAGCAGCCTTCAAAAGTGTTGCAACAGAAAGGCCTGTTGTAGCGTGTGAGTGAATTTCTACAGGAAGGTCTACCTTTGCCTTGATTTTCTGTACGAGGTCATAAGCCTCATATGGCTTAAGAAGACCAGACATATCTTTAATACAGATAGAATCTGCACCAAAGTCTGCATAAGTCTTGGCAAGCTCTGCATATTTTTCATTTGTGTGGAATGGAGTTACGGCATAAGAAATAGCCATCTGAACATCAACTCCAGATTTTTTTGCTGCCTTTGTAGCACATTCCATGTTACGAGGGTCGTTGCAGGCATCAAAAATACGGAAACATCCGATACCGTTTTTAGCAGCTGTTGCAACGAACTTTTCTACTACATCATCAGCATAGTGCTTGTAGCCAAGAAGGTTCTGAGCGCGAAGCAGCATCATGATTTTGTTGTTTGGAAGGGCAGCATGAAGCTTGCGCAATCTTTCCCAAGGATCTTCGTTCAAAAAGCGGATACAAGAGTCATAAGTTGCTCCACCCCATCCTTCAATATATTTGTAACCAACCTTATCAAGTTTGTCACAGATTGGCAGCATATCTGCTGTTGTCATACGTGTTGCGTGAAGACTCTGGTGAGCATCACGGATTGCAAGTTCAGTAATTCCTACTTTAGACATATTTATATTTCCCCTTTATTTAGACAGATTGTTTTTCACGGATAGCGGCAGCTATTGCGGCAATAATTGCACCGTCATTACCCGCAGCCGCGCTTGCAGCCGGAGCAGCATTATTAGTTGGTTCTGCAGTTTTATCAAGTTTAAATGCATGAACAACAGCCTTAAGCACTGTCATACAGATAATAAGAATAATAATAAAACTGAAGACAACACACATTCCAAGCAGTGTCAAAAGTCCACCTTGACCTAGCATTTCTGTAATTGTCATAAAAAGTTACTCCTAAAAAAAATCGAAATTTGACCCGATTTTAATACGCAAAATTATATTGGAATATTATTTTTTTTTAAAGGGGGTGAGAATTGGCAAACTGATAAATGCTGTGATATATTTTTGTTATGAATTATTTTATCTGGATTTTTCTTGGACTTCTGGCTCTTATTTTGACTCTTTATATTGTTTTCTATATAAAAAAAATCAAAGCACCAAAAATTGTTTTTTCATTTCTTATAATCCCCTTTGCAACAGCCTTTATAATTTCACTTTTAAATGAAAGATACCCCGATTCATTAAGAATCATACAGATACAAATCCTTGCGGCGCTTTTTACAGAAATCCCCCTGCTTTTGCAGCTCAACAAAACTAAAAATCTGAAGTTTCTGGCCCTTCTGTCATATCTTCTTATTCTTGCCGTCTGGAACATGCTTTATTTTCCAACGATTTACCTTATCCGCATTCCTTCGTGGTTTTCTGCGTTTTTTATAATCATCATGATTACTTTATTCGGCAGCTTCTGCTTTATTACAAAAACGAAGAGCTTTTTCCTCTTTCTTTTTTATGCAGCCGCTTTTTTTGCAGGAGGCTGGCTTTTATACACGGCTCTTGCCGAATTGATTTTCTCCCACAGGCTTTATTCACTTTTGCTGACAATCGGAAGCATTACAACTCTTTTCCAGCTTTTGATTTACGCGTCAGAAATGACTTTAATTTCTAAAAAATATTCCCAGCCGCTTTTTGAAAGCTGCTACCTTTTATCATTTGCAATTGTTTCGGCAGCAGGCATTCTGATGATTTACTAAGAGCCGGAATAAGGTGATTTTCAGTAAATCACACAGATTTTTTCTGCGTCTACTTTTCCGGTCAAAACGCCGTTTTTTACCTTAAAAATAAATCCGTGAGCCTTATCCGTGTAAGCTCCGTCCTTTAAGGCAGTCTGACATTTTATCTTATAAGCCTTTGCTCCGGCATTAACAAGAACCATTCCCTTATTTCCCCGTTCAATACACAAAACGGTCTTTTCTTCATCCGCATTAAAAAGCCTTTCATCAAGCCCTTTTGCAAAAATCTTAAAATAATTAAGGGCTACAACTTCCGGATTTTTAAATTCATCATTACCGGCATCACCGATTTTACTTTCCCCCGGGAACTGAACCCCTTCCGAGCCCCTGGGTCTGCTGAAAAAGAGAGGAACGCCCCCCTTCCGCGCCGCAATTACAGCCCAGCCCTTGCGAATCTGCCAGTTTGTAAGTTTTGCACTTTCACCCGCATTTGCATAAGTATCATGCGATTCTACCCAGGTTACAAGTTTATCTTCACCAGCATCATTTCTCCATCCGGTAAGATGCTTTGCAGAAAGTCCCTGACTTTTTATCTGACTTCTGACACTTGCCCCGTAATGACTTGCCGTAACATTTATAAAAGCTGCATAATCCTTTTCCCGGGTATTTTCGCCCTGCAAAACCTCGCCGTAAAGAAAAAGGTTTGACGCATTATGAAGATAGACTCCGTTTATGCCTTCCTTTCCTGTAAAAAGCGGCCAGAAGTTATTCTTTTCTGCATATGGATCAAGGGGATCATCAGGAAGGCCGATATGCTTGGCAGTATCGAATCTGAAGCCGTTAGCTCCGCAGTCAATTACGTCATTCATAAAAGTCATAAAATAAGCCTGAAAAAGGGGATTTTCAGTATTTACGTCAGGCAGGCCGCCCATTGAATGAGTTGTTGCCTGAAGTCTGTTTATATCGCTCTGAACCGAAAAGCGGCTGTTATAGTGATAAAGCTTTTCCAGACCGCCGCAGGCCTTTACAAAGTCCTCAGAAAGGGCAGATTTATCCGGCGTAGTATGATTTGGAAGCACATCGACAATTACTCCAATCCCAAGGGAATGAGCTTTTTTACACATGCTGATAAAATCATCACGACTTCCAAGCTGATAGTTTCCGATTTTCCAGTCAGTCGGCTGATAGTGATAATACCACTTTCCGCCTCCATTGCGTCCAAAGATTTCAAGGCCGCCCTTTTCACCCACAAGGCAGGTATTTACAGGAGAAGTTTGAATTGCTGTATAGCCAGCCTCCGCAATTTCCGGAAGCTTTTCTTCAATTGTTTTAAAAGACCAGCACCAGCAGTGCAGAATTGCGCCGCTTCTTATAGATTCCTTTGACTGACAGAAAAGAGACTGAAGGGAAGAAAAAATCAGGACAAAGAAAAATACCTTTAAAACAGACGAATGGATTTTTTTCATAAAAGACTCCTATTTTTTTAAGATTATAAATGAAAGCGGCTCAAGTGTAAGTTCTGCATTCACACAGTCAGAAAGCTTTTTTTCCACAACAGTACCAGATGAAAGGTCTATCTGGAATTGATAATCCCTGCAAGGTGCAGCAAAAGCTTCTGAAGAGGCATTATAATATATGCCAAAGGCTGCGCTTTCATAATATACAAGGCCCGGCTTCAAATCAAAGGCCCTGGCATCAGCGTTATGACCGAAAGCTTGCGGATTTTTTCTTCTAAGCTCAAAAAGCCCCTTGTAAAAATTAAATACTTCAGCATTTTTTTCCTTAAAAGAAAAATCAATCTGATTTATTTCATCAGAAGAAATATAACTGTTTTCGTCACCCATTTTTGTACGCATGAATTCCTGTCCTCCGTTTATAAAAGGAATTCCCTGGGCAAGGATAATATAAGCTGCGCAAAGTATATCCTGTTTTTTTACCCTGTCAATTCCCGCCGGGCCGATTTCCTTGTACAAATCGCCCCGGAAGTCAGTCCTGTTCAGATAAGAAATTGCAAGCTTGTCAAAAAGAGTATAATTATCGTGACATTCCACATAGTTTATTGTGCGGTTAGAATCTACAGTAAAGCCGCCGTTTTTCTTCAGAGAGCCGGTAAGCCCCCTGCATATAGCCTGGTCATTAAAAATTCCCTGAACTTCCCCCTGCTTAAAGCCTGCAAATTCAGCCCCTTTTATCGCATCCCTGAAATCATCATTAAAGCAGGCTACGCCTTCACATTCATCAATTACAGACTTTGTACAGCCGTTTTTTACGCCGCACTCACCTCCGCACCAGGGCTCGCCGTAAACAAGGACATTTGAATCGATTTTTTTCAGTTCTTCATAAATTTCTTTCATTGTGGAAGTTTCAAAAACTCCCATCAAATCAAAACGGAAGCCGTTAATATGAAAATCCTGCATCCAGTGTTTAAGGGAATCGATAATAAAGGCTCTGACCATATCATGATTAGCGGCTACTTCGTTACCGCAGCCGGAGCCGTTAAAATATTCAAGTCCGCCCTTTTCATTTGTCTTCATGCGGTAAAAATAAAAAGGAGCCGTCATATCGTAAATTGAAGCGGTACCCGTTCCGAAAGTGTGATTATAAACAACGTCCATAATTACTGCTATTCCATTATCATGGAAGGCCTGAACCATCTGCCTCATATCCCTCACGCTTTCTACGCCGTCAGTAAAGCCTTCCCGGGTGTAGCGGCTGCAAGGCACATTAAAATTGAAGGGGTCATAGCCCCAGTTATAGGATTTATCATCGCAGGAGTTTGCATATTCGAACATGGGAAGAATCTGAACGTGGGTAACGCCAAGCTCCTTAAGATGGGACATCAGTTTTTCATTGTCAGCAATTTCTACAAACTTTCCGCAGCTGTCCTTTACATAAGACCTTGACCAGTCCCGGATGTGCATTTCAAAAATAACAGCGTCAGTAAAGCTTTTTGCCTGACTTCCGTTTTTTCCAAAGGGATTATAATAAGCCTGATTAAAAGCTTCAGGAAAAGAAGCTTTTTCTTTTTTTATGTCGCAGAGGCGGGATGCAAGAGATTCTTTTGAAGCGCATTTTGCCCAGATATCACAAACTTCATATTCAGCATCTTCAAAAGTAAAGCGGTATTTATAATACAAAAATCCGGAAAGCTGAGAGGCAGAAAGAGGATTCTTATTTTTCCAGCAGCCTCCTTCACCACCCTCAAGACTAACCTCCATCGAAGCAGAACCCGTCTTTACATCATCAAATGTTTTATATAAAAGGAGGCTTACCTTCTTTGCAGAAGGCGACCATGTGGTAAAAAATCCGTCCTTAAATCCAAAATTACTTACATCAGTTTTTAGTTTATCGCTAAAGTTCATATAAACAGAATAAAGCACAAAGCAGACTTTTGCAAGTTTTACTCGGCAACAAATTCACGTTTTTTATCGCCGTTAAGAATTACGTTAAGAACCCGGGCAAGCTTTTCCGCAGACACAGGCTTTGAAATAAAGGCGTCCATTCCACAATCAAAGGCTTTTTTCTTATCCTCCTGAAAGGCATTTGCAGAAAGGGCAACTATAGGAATTTTTCTCAAATGTTCATTCTGGAAAGAACGTATAATTCTTGTTGCTTCATAGCCGTCCATCATAGGCATCTGAATATCCATAAGAATAAGGTCGTAATAGCCTTCCCCGGAAAGATTTACCATATCAACCGCAAAGGTTCCGTCCCTGGCCTCTTCAATCTGACAGCCTGCCGTTTCCAGCATATCCTTTACGATTTCGCGGTTCAAAGAATTGTCTTCGGCAACAAGAATTCTCTTTCCCTTAATGAGGATTTCATCCGGCTCTGTTTCGTCAGTAATCTCTGTAAGAGTCTGAATCGCAAAAGGAATTGTAATGGTAACATCAGTTCCCTTGCCTTCCTTACTCTTAATTTCAATTTTACCGTTCATCAGCTGCACAAGCTTTCTTGTAATTGAAAGTCCAAGACCGATTCCAGGAATTTCAGTCTTACCCGCAATTCTTTCCCTTTCAAAAGGATCAAAAATCTTCTGCAAAAACTTCTGATTAATTCCGCAGCCTTCATCACGAACTAAAATCTGAGTTCTTGCGATTCCCTGCTCGTTATCAATTGCCGGTTGTGCCACTGAAATATAAAGATGGCGGCCATCATAAGAATACTGAATTGCATTTGAAACAACGTTCTGAATAATCTGAATAAGCCTTGCCTTATCACAGGTAATTGCATCCTCCCAAAGCTGAGAGTAATCAATCTGAACATTGAGTTTTTTAGCCTGTATTTCCTTATCAAGAATTTCTATAACGTCATTAATGACAGCCTGAATCGAACATTCAGACTCAACAAGCTTGATAGAACCAACTTCAATCTGGGACATATCAAGAATTCCGTCAATAAGATTTAAAAGCTGCTCGCTTGCAATCTTAATCTTAGAAAAGCAGTCCATCAGTTTTTTTCTGTCATCGCAATTCTGCATTGCGATTTCGGAATAACCGACAATTGCATTCATCGGAGTTCTTACATCATGAGAAATATTGGAAAGAAATTCAGATTTAATAAGGTTTGCCTCATCGGCCCGCCTCATAGCATCCATTATTTTTCTCTGCTGTTTTTCATAAGTCTTAGATTCAAACTTAAATACAAAGCCGATTGAAAGAGTAACGATAATAAGGGCAAAAAGCATATCAGCTGTAGCCATGTATTTATCGGGCATAGGAGCAAAAACATCCGGATGAAGAGCACCGTAAACAATCGTAAGAATCTGAATCAGAAGATTTACTGTAAATACAACAGCACATACCCGTCCCTTTAGAATCAGGAGGGTTGCAATAAGGCCTAAAAGCATCCACAGGGGCATACCCCCGTTCATACCGTCCGAAATAAAATACAGAATCGGAAAGATACAGCAGTTGACAAAAAGAACAAGCAGGACATTGGCAAAGGTCTGAAGCTTAAGCTTTATCGAAATAAAAAAGCATAAAAGGGCTGTAAGCACAATAAAGATAGAAAAGACCATTACACTTAAAGAAAAGTGCATTACAATAGCTGAAATTGTTGAAAAAAGCCCCGCAATCAGCGCAGTTGTACACATGAGATTAAAAAGACTACGGTTAATAGAATATGATTCATTTACTATAAGATTAACGAGACGCACAAAAATATTCTTTTTTTCAATTTCATCTTTCATAATATTATAAAATTATAAGCCATAAGATTATATTTGGCAAAATTTTCTTTTCACAAGTATTGACAAGAATAGCTCTAAAATTTACATTTCTATAGTTCGAGAGTTGCAAAACAAATCTAACTGTTCCGGGGTTTTCCATGTCTTATTTTGATTCTGAAGAATTCGCTGATTTTCAGATGTCTTTTTCATATGATGATGATTTTTCTGATTACGAAGATGATTTTGAAGATGATTTTGAAGAAGATGAGGACGATTCAGATGAATCACTAGATGAATTCGATGATGACGCTGATCTTTATTATGACGACGTTTTCAAAGAAGAAGAAGATTATGAAGAACCTTACGATGATGTTGAACCGGAAGACGGCTATCAGAATTACCGCCCGGACCCATCTGACGAACTTCTAAACGAAGATAATTTCTAATTTAACATACAATAAGCATAATCCGCTTACTGCTGAAAAAAAAAGACCGCCCGGTAAAACCGAACGGTCTTTTTTATGCTCCCTGCTTTAAGCCCCCTGCAGCCTGCGAGTTTTTCCATTACTCATTAGCGTAATCGATTTTTTCACCTGCGTGCCAGAGCTTTTCAAGATCATAGAAATTTCTTGCACTTTCAGACATAAGGTGAACTACAATCGGACCAAGGTCGATGAGGTTCCAGTCGTCTCCGTCAGGGCTCTTTTTATTTGTAAGGTGGATTTCAAGGTCATTATCCTTAATATAATTCTTAACATCCTTCAAAAGTCCCTGCCAGTGGGTAGAAGAGTTTACAGTCACGATTACAAAATAATCTGTCCAGCTGTTAAGTTCGCTTATGTTCAAAAGAACAACATCCTTACCCTTTCCGTCTTCCATAAGCTTTGCGATTTCAATTGCCTTTTCTCTTAATGTTTTCATAATCCCTTATTTTCTCCTTTTAATAACGTATTGTCCGTTAAAGTCCTTACCAAGAATGATGGTAAAGTCTACCTCGGCAGAATGAGAGACATCATTTTCACCAGGGCGGATAATATTATCACAGTGAATAAATTCCCCGATTGATTTTGCCGCCTGCTCATTTCCAAGCCGGTCGATAATTACAGTCTCCTCATAGTCGTTCCTGTCGGCATTTACCGCACTAAGAACATCATAACTTGCATTCTGGAAGAGAATGGAAGTATTACGCGCAAGTCCCTGAATTGTAGTTCCGTTTTGAATTTCAAGAACGTAAACACGGCTGGTATAGCTTCCGTCCGCAGATACAAGCATATTGGAAACCTGCCTTACATTATTTCTTACGTTTTCACCATTGTTAAGGGGGAACAAAAGGTTTTTACCGTCAACATTACGGAAAGAACCTGTAATTGTCTGCTTAATAATGGACTCAGCATCCACATCAGAAATAATTTTAAACAGTTCCTCTTTCTCTTTATTTTTCAGGTTAGTCGTAAAACAGTCCCTGTAATTTATAAAGTTATTACCGTGGAAAATCAAAAACTTTTTATCACTAAGACCGGTTAAAAATGCCGCCATCGCATTCTGATACCTGTCCTGAAGGTCAGTTTCAGTTTCCCCCGCCAGCCTGTAATGAAGATAAGAATAAACCTTATCTCCGTCAAGATTTACAGAACCGGAAGGCAAAAGATATTTAACGCCATCTTCGCCGGTATAATCAATAGGCTCAGCAATAAAAACCCTGAGCCCGCCAAGATAATCAGCAAGCCGGCTGAAATTTTCCATAGAAATAATACAGTAAAAAGGAACAGAAATACCAATCAGCTTTCTGACCTCTTCACGGTAGCTTTCAATTCCGCTTTCCTCATAAACCTTTTTAAGCTGGTCTGCGCGGTTCAGGCTGGAATAAATGGCTCCAGTATAGCCCGGAAGGTTGATTAAAGCCGCTTTCTGGGAAGAAGGATAATAAATCAGAACGCTTGCAAAAAGCAGAGTTTTATCTGAATCTTCAACACCAATAAGAAGGTTTATATTTTTGTCGGCCTTAAGAGTATCCTCAACAACGTCAGTTTTCAGCGAAGTAGAAAAAATTGCCAGCGCAAGGCCAACAATAAAAAGAATCAGGATAATAAAAATAATTCCCTTCTGCTCGTCCTTAATCTTTCGCATTCCCCCACCCTCTTATTCACAGTAATCCTTTAAGAGCTCTTCTGTCCCTGGAAAAACTTCATATCCTTTTTTGGTAAGATAATCATAATTTTCCTTAAGGACAGAATAAAGCATTCCGTTCAAAGATAATTTAAACTTATCTTCAATATATTTTGGCGTTGCCTGTGGACGACCGGGCTCAATTTTATCAGCAATAAACAAAGCCTTCGTCAAATCACACATACCCCGCTTACCGGAAGTATGATAAGCAACCGCCTCAAGAATCTCTTCATCTTCTATTAAAAAACTTTCCTTCATCATCACAGCGGCAGCCCGTCCGTGAAGCAGGGAAGGTTTTTCTTTTTCAATTTCAATAATGGGGCATCCGTCTTTAGAAGCAAGTTCAATCAGCTTTTCCTCAGGAAAATCCTTGCACATGTCATGCCCAATCCCGGCAAGATAGCCCTTGTCAGCGTCAATTCCGTAATAGCGGCAGATTCTTGCGCACATCTGGGCAACCCGTACAGAATGTTCATATCGGGATTTTTTTACTGAGCTTTCAGTAAAATGCCTTATTTTTTCAGTCAGTTCAACGTAATTCATCTGTATAAATTTTCTTTTTCGATATATTCGTAAATTGTTTTTGGAACCAGGTATTTATAACTCTTGTTAGAAGCAACTCTGGCCCGGATTTCTGTCGAAGAAACAGTAAGAATCGGAATTTCAAGATAGCGGTGAGGATACTTAAACTTTGAACGGTCAAAGTGCACCTTAAAATCACCATAATAGTTTCCCTTGGGAATATTCTTGCTTTCCGAAGCATTTTTTCCATAAAAATCAGGATAGCGGGGAACAATTATCAAATCCGATTTACCGGCAACAAGCTCAGGATTCTTCCATTTAGAAAACTCAGCCGCAATTTCTTCTCCCATCAAAAGAGCAGGCTTACCCTCAATCTTCCCTTCATACTTCTGGATAATATATTCAAGAGTATCAATCGTGTAGGAAATTCCGCCCCGGTCAACCTCGCAGCTTTCCAGCTCAAATTTTCCCCCGCCTACCGACTCGCAGAAGCGCCTTACCATTTCAACCCGCTGCTCAGTCTTAATCTTTGCAGTGATTTCCTTGTGAGGGGGATTACTCGTCGGAATAAAAAGAACCTTATCATAGCCAAGCTCGTGGGTGATTACATCCGCAAGCATGGCATGACCAATATGAAGAGGATTAAAGCTGCCGCCAAGAATTGCAATTTTCATCTAATTATTTTCACTTCCAGGATACTGAACATTTTCGTCATCATCATCGTCCAGCACAGCTCTACTTGCCATAAAATCTGAACCAAATGACGATTCCTTTTCTATATTTTGTTCGTTATTCTGTCTTTTTTCAAGCAGATTAACCAGAGAAATTATCTGCTGTCGGGCATCTTTCATACCATTTCCAGTTAAAACGCTGACAGGAACAACCTGAATATCCTTTTCCTTTTCATGAATTCTGTCAGCAATTTCAACAGCGCGGTTATAGCAGCCTTCAATATCAACCTTATTGCACAAAACAATGCGGGGCTTATCCATAAGGAGGTCAGAATAATTTGCAAGCTCACCGCAGAGAGTTTCATAAGCCGAAAGATAATTGTCATCCGAACAGTCAATCATAAAAATCAATGCAGCAGTTCGGGTGATATGCTTGAGGAAGGTGTCTCCAAGACCAAGACCTTCAGAAGCTCCTTCAATAATTCCCGGAATATCAGCAATTATAATATCGCTTTCATCATCAACACGAAGAACGCCAAGATTAGGTATAATAGTAGTAAATGGATAAGGCGCAATCTTTGGACGGGCATTTGTAAAGGCTGTAAGCAGGGAAGATTTTCCTGCATTAGGAAATCCGACAAGGCCAAGATCAGCCATAATACTGAGTTCCAGCTTCAAAAAGCGGGTTTCGCCGCGCTGACCGGGATTTGCATGCTTTGGCGCCTGATTAGTAGAAGATTTAAAATGAACGTTACCCCAGCCGCCGTTACCACCTTTTAGGTAAGTAAAGCTTTCGTTTTCAGCCTTGCCGGTAAAATCATAAATTACCTCGTCAGTTTCAGCATCGCGGATAGTAGTTCCCGGAGGAACAGGAATAACGCAGTCCTCGCCGTCAGCACCAAAGCGGTTCCAGCCCTGACCGTCGCCGCCGTTCTTAGCCTTAAAACAATGCTTCTGACGCAATTTTCCCAGAGTCCTCATATTGCGTTTTACAGTAAAAATTACATCGCCGCCCTTACCGCCGTCACCACCGTTAGGACCGCCATGAGGAATATATTTTTCGCGGCGAAAAGCAACACAACCATTACCGCCGTTACCTGAGCGAACCTCAATCAAAGCTTCATCAGCAAAATTAATCATAAAAAAATCCAGTCCGAAAAAAAGCAGGCAATAACCTGCAAATCAAGTGATAAAAAAAGCCCGGTCATTCAATCACCGGGCTTCCTGCATTCAAAAAATATGTAAACTACTCAGCAGCTTTTACAGAAACGTATTTGTGATTCATACGTTCGTGGTAAACAACTGTACCGTCAGCAACTGCATAAAGGCTGTCGTTTCCGGCTTTCTTTACATTATTTCCAGGGTAGAATTTTGTTCCGCGCTGAGTCAAAATGATTGAACCAGCTGTAACAAACTCACCTGCATATTTTTTTACACCCAAGTTTTTTGGATTTGCGTCGCGGCCGTTTTTGGCACCGCTTCCACCTCTAGTTCTTCCCATTGTAGTCTCCTTTATTATGCGATTACGATATCTTCAACACGTACTTTAGTATAGTTCTGTCTGTGACCGATAGTACGGTGATAGTCTTTCTTAGACTTGTATTTGAAAACCAAAACTTTCTTGTCGCGGAAAGAATCTTCAACAACAACCTTTACTTTAGCACCCTTAACATAAGGAGCACCAACACTGATTTTATCACCATCGCTTACAAGAAGAACTGTATCGATGTCAATTGCTGTACCTTTTTCTGCGTCAAGCTTATCAACTGTAAGTACAACACCTTTTTCTGCTTTGTACTGTTTTCCTTTAAATTCAATAGTTGCGTACATGTAATACCTCAATTAATGATTACAAAAATATTCACCGAGTGCTGCAGACCTAAGGAAACTGAAATCTGTCTTACACCGACTGACATAAACCGAAGTCCCTGGACATAAAACGGGGATTAAAGGCCCAAAGCATTCTGGCTTACGTGTAGCAAAGATATTATCAAAAAGAAAAGCTTTAATCAATAGGTTAAAGC
Source organism: uncultured Treponema sp. (assembly GCA_947165895.1). GTDB lineage: Bacteria > Spirochaetota > Spirochaetia > Treponematales > Treponemataceae > Treponema_D. The sequence goes on along the minus strand of CAMVCB010000008.1, from coordinate 7,238 downwards.
AATCCTTCGAGAGTTTCAAAAAGAACATCCGTCTGAACAGGTTTGCTTAAATGGGCATTCAATCCGACCTGAAGACTTCTCTGAACATCCTCATCAAAGGCATTGGCAGTCAGGGCAATAATTGGAATTTTTTTTGCATCCTTGCGGTCAAGCTTACGTATTGCGGCAGTCGCTTCAAGTCCGTCCATTTCCGGCATTCTCATATCCATCAAAATGGCATCATAGTAACCTTCTTCATGAGATTCAAACATTTCCAGGGCAATCCTTCCGTTTTCGGCAAGTTCTGTTTCAATCTCCCTCATTTTCAGGACTTCAATCATAATCTGAGCATTTACTTCCATATCCTCTGCAAGAAGAACTCTCTTTCCTTCAAGAACAGCCTTTGATTTTTCCGGAAGACTTTTTGCCTTTTTCTTCTTAAGGGCATTTTTAAACTCATCAATCAAAGTTCCGCTGAAGATTGGTTTTGCAATAAAGCTGTCCACACCCGCTTCCAGAGCTTCGTTAAGAATATCATCCCAGTTATAGGCAGTAAGAATTATAATTGCACTTTCATTCCCAATTGTCTCTCGAATCCGTCTTGTTGTTTCTACACCATCCATATCAGGCATCTTCCAGTCTACAATAATGAGATTATAGGGCTCTCTTCTGGCATGACGAAGCTTAACCATTTCCACAGCCTGGGCTCCGGAGAGTGAAATTTCTGCCGCAATACCGGCTTTTTCAAGAACAAGCTTTGCATGTTCTGCAGCAACCTCATCATCATCAATTACAAGAACAGTCATTTCATTAGGATGAATTTCTATTTCTCCTTCATCCTCTTTTTTATGTTCAGAATCCTGGACTGTGACAGTAACTGTAAATGTACTTCCCCTGCCTTTTTCGCTTTCCACATCAATCTGCCCGTTCATCATTTCTACAATGCTCTTTGTAATTGCCATGCCAAGACCGCTGGAACCATATTTATTTGCAGCAGATGCATCTTCCTGACTGAAGGTATCAAAGAGCTTGGGCAAAAAATCCTTACTCATACCGATTCCTGTATCGGAAATCACAAAACGCAGGATTGATTTTTTTTCAAAAGAGGCAGTTTTTTCTACAGTGAAGTCAACCTTGCCACCTGCCGGAGTAAATTTTACGGCATTTCCAAGAATATTTATAAGAACCTGGCGGATTTTCATGTCATCACCAATGTAATAGTCATCCAGCTGTCCGTTTACATGACAGTTAAACTCCAGTCCTTTTTCGCTGCACTGACTGCTTGCAATCGTATTTACCTGCTCCAGAAGTTTTGAAAAAGAAAATTCTTCATTGCGGATTACCAGTCGTCCGCTTTCTATGCGGCTCATATCCAGAATGTCGTTTATAAGGCTTAAAAGATGTTCTGCTGAAGAACCTATTTTTTCAAGATAATCACGGACTTTTGGGGAAAGCTCTTTTTCATGCAGGGCAAGACTGTCGAGCCCTATAATTGCATTCATTGGAGTACGGATTTCGTGACTCATATTTGAAAGAAATAAAGTTTTTGCCTTGCTGGCTTCTTCCGCAGCTTTCAGTGCATCAGAAAGAGCTGAACTTTTTGCAAGAGAATCCCGCATCTCTTCATCAATATCTGTAAAGCCAAGACCGACAAGATGCAGGCGGCCATCTTCTGAATCTTCATTCTTTACACCTGCCATTTTCAGCATTTCATAACTTTCTTTTCCGTCTCTTTCAACAAGATAGCGAATCGAAATCAGCTTTGTCTTTTCAAGGGCAGACCGGATATGTTCAGCATCTATAAAAGAAAGAAATTTTTCCTTATATTCATCTGTTACATACTTTTCCGCATATTCAGAAAATATTTCAAAAAATGAAATCTGCTCTCCGGCTTTAAATGGGGCCGGAACAGTATCATCCTTGCGGTAACAGACAGCCTTTCCATTTTCAAGATCAAGATAATAAACACTTCTGTAATCGCTGGCAAGGGCAGTAATCATTCCTGCCTGCTCATTTCTTTTCTTCTCCTGACGGGCAATCTGCTGCTGAAGGGCAATCTGCTCTTCCAGTTCCTGCTGCTGAATACGGTTCTCAGCCTCTGAAATCTCTTTTTGCAAAGTAATTTTTGCAGTTTTTTTCATCTGAATGAACATCATGGCAAAAAGCCCGATAAGGACAAGAGATACGAGGAGTGACATAAAAAGACTTCGAGAAATAATGCCGGAAGAAATCGATGAAATCTGGTCACTTATGACACTCTCGCGGATAAGATATGTAAGCATCCAGTCTGTATTCTGAACCGGGACATAGTACATTGTATCAAGGATTCCGCGGTAAACAAATGAAACGACTCCTTCCTTATGATTTATAAAATCATCCTTAAGCTTTTCTACAGAAAAGCCGTCTTCAAAGACAGCCGACTGCAGGGCAGGAAAAAGATTATTTTCTGATGCGCTGCCCCCCAAAACTTCGTTTGTAAGGGGAAAGCCCTCCTGTGTATATATATTACAGAATGTAGTTACCCTTCCCCCCTGTCCCATCTGCATGGAAAAGCCCTCAAGAAGCCTGCTCATGCTGATTTCCATAAAGCAAACAACAAGTGTCTGTCCGTTATAGGGAAGATGATCAACTGGTGTTGCAATAATAACGGTTCTGTTTTTACTTTGGGAATTTTTTAGTGAAATTAAAGGTTCTGCAAGGCTGTTATAATCAAAACTGTATAAATTGATATCATTTCTTGTTCCATGAGATGTGTATATCAAGCCCTTTGTGTCGATAAAGGCAAATTTTTCCAGTCCGTAAAGCTGCTTCATTCTTGACTGATATGCCTGCATTTTTTCTACAGATGAAAGGTCATCTTTCTGCAGCATCCCGATTGCCACATCCATATCTCTAATATATTCTGCAAGCCTTCCTTCCACAACCTGCTCCCTTCTTGTGGCAAGTTCATCAAGATAAAGGAGACTGACATTCCGCACAGCTTTTTCAGTATCACAACTTGAAGACCTTCCCGTCCAGATTGTTCCAAAAACAAGAATAAGGCCGACTGTAAAAGCACCGATAACAGTCAGACTCATAATGCCAATCCGCTTCTTTTTCATATTCAAAATAATCTCCTGCAAAATATAAAGTCAGTATAACATGGGGTACCGGATTTTAACAGAAAATTTGAGATTTCAGCTTTTCTGATGTAGAATTCAAAAAATACGATGTTCCAAAGGAATGCGGGGTATTCATGAATAAAATAATGATAGTAGATGATGAGAAAATATCTTTAATGATGACAGAGCATATTCTATCGGCATCCTACGAAACGGTCTGTGCCTCTTCCGGCGAAGAAGCCCTTTCCCTTTTCGACAGGGAAAAACCTGACATGGTTCTTTCTGACCTGAGGATGCCTGGAATGTCAGGCTATGAGCTTCAGGAAAAACTTCAGAATGAATACAGGGACAAAATTCCCTTTATGTTCATGACCGCCGACACGGACGAAGAAACAGAAAGCAAGGGCTTTGAAAACGGCGCCATGGATTTTATAAGAAAACCCTTCCGTGCCGATGTACTGCTGAAAAGAGTCGGCAACATACTCAGTATGGTTGAAAAAATACAGGGATTAAAAAAAGCCGCCGTCATGGATCCCATGACAGGACTTTTAAACAAAACCTCTGCTGAAGAAGAAATTGCAGAATTATGCAAAAGCAGCAGCGGAGTTTTAATGCTGATAGACCTGGACTCCTTTAAGCTTGTAAACGACCTTTACGGACACGATATGGGAGATAAAATTCTTATCCGCTTTGCAGAAATATTAAAAGCTGTTGTCCGTCCGATAGATGTATTAGGAAGACTTGGAGGAGATGAATTCATTGCTTTCTGCCAGAATGTAACGGAAGACATCGTCATAGAAAAAAAATCCCGCTTTATAAATAAATATATAGTTGATGCGGCAAAGGAATTTATGGGGCAGGACATGGCAATTCCTCTTGGCGCTTCAATTGGCTGCGTATTCGTACCTGAAGAAGGAAAGAATTTTGAAACTCTACAAAAAAAAGCAGACAAAGCCCTTTATTCTGTAAAACAAAATGGAAAACACGGATACCAGTTCTACACAAGTCTGTCTGAAAAAAACAGCAGCAATGAAAATCAGACTACCGATTTAAGCGCTGCGATACAAATTTTCAGGGAAAGAAACAAGGGACGGGGAGCTTTTCTTCTTGGATACGATCAGTTCCGCACTGCCTACCAGTTTCTTTCAAGATTGAATACAAATTACCAGAAAGAAATCTGTATGCTGCTTTTTACAATTAAGGAAAGTGAACATGCGGCTATTCCTATTGAAGATGCTGCTGATGATTTTATAGGCGTTCTTTCTTCCTCCCTCCGCCAGAGTGATATAGTAACTCAAAGTGGAAGAAACCAGTGCATTGCCATCTTACCGGAAACATCCCCTGCAAACCTCAATGTAGTTACAGATAGAATCATGCAGAAATGGAATGAAACGGATTCATCTGCCATGTATTCCGTGACTTTTGAAAGCGGATTACTGGATTAGAATTTTACATTGAAAGAAGAATATCCCTTTGTTTCTTTATTTCATCACATAGTTCCGTATAATCTGTGTCAGTACGTTTTCTAAGCAGTTCTGTCATCTGGTCAATAGGAGAATAAAGAGGGGTAAGGGCAAGATTTCCAATAACACCTTTAAGGGCATGAACAGCTTCAAATGCAGCATCATAATCCTTTTTCTTAAGGATTTCAGAAATCTGTTCAAAACGGACATCCTGTAAGCCAAGATTTACCATTTTGAGATAAAATTCTTCATTATTCAGACAGCGGGCAAGACCCTCATCTACATTTGCACCGAATTCTCTAAGCGATTTTACATCTATCATCACTGCTCCTCCTGAAATTTTGGGATTATTTTTTACCGGAAGAAATATCCTTCCGTATCTCCATATCCTTTTCTATAAGGGAATTAAAATCTTCAGGTGGCAGCGGTTTCGAAAAATAGTACCCCTGAATTACATCGCACTTTGCATGTTTTAAAAGCTCAACCTGTTCTTTAGTTTCAACTCCTTCTGCAATAACGGGAACTTTCAGAAATCTTGCAATATCCAGTATCATTTCCACCATGCGCATTTCCCTATTTCCCTTGGAAATATTGTTTATGAAACCTTTATCAAGCTTTAAAACATCTATTGGAAGGGTTGTAAGCATATTAAGGGAAGAATAACCAGCTCCGAAATCATCCATTTCTATTTTAAAACCTTTTTTCCGCAAAATATTTACAGTATCAATTATCTGCTGAAAATTTTCTGTATAGGCAGATTCTGTAATTTCAAGAAGAAAATCTTTTGGAGAAATTTTATTTTCATTCACAGTTTTGCAGATAAAATCTGCCAAATCTGGCGATGAAATATCAATACGGCTTACGTTTACCGAAACAGGAAGAATTACTCCATACGCTTCATTCCACTTGTGCATTTGAGCGGCAGCCTCTTTCCAGACATACCGGTCAAGCTTCTGGACAAGTCCGTTTTCTTCAAACAGGGGAATAAAAACTTCAGGATTTATAAAGCCAAGCTCCGGATGAATCCATCGGACAAGGGCTTCACAGCTGGAAAGAAGGGGAATTTCGCCAAGAATATTATATTTCGGCTGATAATAAACCTTTATCTGCCTTTCATTTATTGCACTTTCAAAATCCTGCAGAAGTCTGGCATTAAAGAGCTGCTGCTGATGCATTTCTTCATCATAAATAGCAAAGGCTGTATCAGCTTTATTCCTTAATCCGTTACAAGCCTGCAGGGCTCTGTCAAATCTCGATCTGAAATTAAGCTCATGCTTCTTATCAGAATAAACGCCTATTCTGATTCTGATTTCCTGACTGCTTAAGACAGATGACAGTTTTTCTGTAATTTCCCTGAGAAGGGTAATATATTCTGCACCATGTTTTATATAAACATAAAAAGTATCTGCATCATATCTGCAGGCGATTCCACCTTTTTCGCTGATAACATTTTTGATTCCATCTGCTATTTTTTTTAAAACCAGATTTCCTGTATCTTGTCCGTGCAGTTCGTTAAGGAGATGAAAATGACTGAAATCTACTGCTATAGCGTCCATTTCATCATCAGGATGATGAAGATCATAAAATCTGCCGTATTCATAAAAATAGTCAGAAGTATAAAGACCTGTAAGAAAATCATTTTCTGTTGCCTGAATAATCCTTGCATTTTCAAAAAGCTGGATAGAATGACGGATTCTTGCAAGAATTACCTCAGGAATATCATAGGGTTTTGAAAGAAAATCTGCTGCACCAAGTTCAAGACTTCTTATTTCGGCAGATTTATCGGAAGTAAGGACTATGACAGGAAGCTTTCTTAAAGCTGAATCCTTTGCCAGTTCTTCAAGAACTTCAAAGCCGTCCAGCTCCGGCATAATCAAATCAAGAAGGACAAGTGAAAGAAAGGAAGCATTAAGTTCGATTTGTTTAAGCGCTTCCCGACCATTTTTTGCATATATTACATTATATTCTCTTTCAACAATTGCCCCGAGAATATTGCGGTTTACATCATCATCATCAACAACTAAAACTGTACGCTTGAAGTCAGGCATCTGTCTAATCATATTAAAATCCTGTTATATGATTATAAACCAATTTCAGTAAAAAAAAACAAAAAAAATTGATTGAAACCTACAAAAAAGCCCATCCGCACGGGTAATTCATGATTATTACAGGCCAGGTGCAGTCTACCCACTCGCATTCCGGGCTCCCCTACGGTCGGTGCTGACGCACCCGCTTCGCGGCCCTCCACGCTCGGAGGCAGGGGACGGGGGAATGAATGGGGAAAGTTACTGATGCAAGTGCAAGTTTGCCTACGGCTTTAAATTTGAAAGGAGGCCGTGTTGAAGATTTAATGAGCTTAAGGTGGATAATTGGTAAGGACGGGCTACCAAAGTAACAGGGATTTCTACCAGTGGGCAGCTATCTACTTTCCTACGTAAATGCTTCGCATTTACTAACCAAGTCTTTTTGCAAGGCAAAAAGACTTGGCCGCTCGCTACGCCTATCGGCTCCTCAACTACGAAGTAGTTGACTAAGCAAATGCTTTGCATTTGCGACGCTCTATGCCCCCTACACTGCACTTTTGCGGGTTTCTCTTAAAATGTTTCAGATTTCTTTGACAAAAAGATATGTTAAAAAAATAAAGCCGGCAGCTACCTACTTTCCCGCAAAAGTGCAGTATCATCGGCGTTAGAGA
>CAMVCB010000007.1 GCA_947165895.1 uncultured Treponema sp. | reverse complement strand
GCCAGGATCAAACTCTCCATGATTATTTCAAAACCCCGAAGGGTATTGATTACCATTAATTAAGTTCAATCAAGCTTTTTCTTATCTGCTGAATTGATTTACAATTGAGTTCAGAAGTGAACTCACGGGTTTGTTTTTGACATAAAACATTGTTTCTTTCGAAACTAAAAAATGTATGTTTGTTTTGTTTCCTTCCCTGAACTGTCAAAGACCGAACTTCACTTCGTGAAGCGAGTTTGATTTGTGAGCGTCGCTGTGTTTCGCGACGGTGAAAATTAATATATACTCTTCTCTAAAAAGTGTCAATAGCTCAACTATTAAATTTTCAAAAAAAGTTAATTTTTTTTTCAAAAAAATAAGGCTAAATTCCAAAGAGTTTTTGAAAATTTGAATCTACAATTTCACTGAGTTTACGGCTTGTGATATTTCTTTTTGAGGAAATGTATTCGTAAATGTATCTGATATTTTCAGGAATATTAGCTCCGCTTTTTACAGGAACCGGCGGATAAAAAGGACAGTCGCTCTCAATTAAAAGGCGGTCTTTTGGAACATAGTTAAGCAGATCAGACATATCACTGAAGGATTTTTTTCCGGCATAGGTAACAGTCCCGCTGAAAGAGACATACCAGCCCATATCAAGAAAAAACTCCAGCTCAGACTGACTGTATGAAAATCCGTGTATAAGCCCCCTGTTCCATTTTACGGCTTTCAGGACATCTGAAGTTTCTTTAAAACCATCACGGCTGTGAAGGACAAAAGGCATATTCAGTTTTTTAGCAAGGGTCAGCTGCAGGGCAAACAAATCCTTTTCATCCTTTACAGTATTATAATCAAAATATTCGTGATCGCGACCCTTATACTCCACAGAATCCCAGTCATGGTCAATTCCGCCCGGACCTATTCCTACAAGATGGCCGGCAAAAATACTGTCGCTTTCCTTAAAATCATTAATCACATTTTCAAGATTTTCGATAACTTCAAAACGGTTATCTACAGAATCCAGATCCGGCATAACTCCGGCAATAAAATACATCATATTCTGGATGTGCTTTTTCTGAATTTCATCATCAATTAAATCAAGACATTCTTCTACACGACCTGTACGAGCCCAGATATCATCAACCCGAATTCCAGAATCCAGGGCGAAGGAAACATCATTTTCTTCCATCGCAATAAGGCTGTCTGCCCCCTGCTGCAAACCGAGTTCTTCCGTAATTTGATAAAAATTCATCAGCGAATCAGAATACATAAATCTACTCTATAAAAAATATAACACGCATTGGGCAAGTGAGCAAATCTATTTTAATTTCCCAGGGTCCGGGCCCTAAAACAAATCCAGCATTGAATCAAGATAAATTGCTTCGCGTACTTGCAGCTGATGTTCAGGCTTTGTCATATAGTATAGAAGAAACTCAAGCACAATTGCACTTCCAAGGCCGCGCCCTTCTATCTTGAAATTGGAAAATCCCATAGGAAGGTAGATTTTTTGAATATCCTCAATACCGATGAAGGCAGGATTTTTCATCGCAAGGGAAAAACGGTAACCGCCGGAAGCCGCTGAAGAGGCACACTTATGCTCAGGCACTTCCTGTCCAAGATTTTTCCGGCTCACATTTTCATAACACTGCCTGCGATTTTTACAGTCAAAATCACAGCATTCGTTACAGAGAAATTCAACCTTATCCTTCTGTTTCTGACTGAGAGAGGTCAGCCTTTCAAAGGCTTTATTCAGACGAAAATCCGGGACGACATATTCAAAATCCTTTCTGTTCAGTTCAGCTTCAAAATCATCAAAATCTGTAAGTACCCTGGTAGTTGAAGAAACAAGATAGAAATCAGGATACTTTTCCTTCAGATATTCTGCCAGCAAATCCGAATAAATAATTACACCGCTCCTTTTTTTAGCGGCAGAAAAGATTCTGCAAAGCGCATTGCACTTTTTATCCGAAAGATGTTCTTCTTTCAAAAGGGAATTACTGAAGGTAAGGCGGGCAGAAAGACCATATTCATTCATCAGGTCAAAAACATCAGCCGGATCAGCCTGACCGAATCCGACCCTTCCCCCACCCCACAGGCAGTCCATCGGGGCACCGTAAATAGAGCCGATATCACACCAGTCATAAAACCAGTCACGGTGCTCCCGCCACAAGGGAAGAAAAAGCCTGTAAAGCTCGTAAAATTCAAATAGACCCGGAAGATGAAAATACATGTTTTTATCTTGCAGCAAGTCATTCAAAAAAACAAGTAATATAAAATTATACAGAGGCCTTTTTCACGCCTAGAATTTTACTTTGAATCCGAATGAAGGAATTGGAATTCCCAGACTGAAATCCACAGATTCTGAAGTGTCATTCATTTCTCCTGTGTACTGGTTGAAAGCCTTATCCTTTTTCGGGCTGTAAAGATTTACAAAAACATCCTGCAGGGCAAAGTAATATTCCCAGCTTGTTTTTCCGCCGTTAGTTTTCCATTCGCGGGAAATCTTCAAATCAACCGGGCATGAAATATTTGTCCTCAAAGTATCACTGTAAAGACTGCTTCTTGTGTAGCGCTGAATGACAGTTCCGTCAGGCAGCTGAGATGCATAGCAGAAGATATTTCCGTTATCAGGCTTTGGTGCGCCGGTTGCAAGAGTCCCCTTCACTGTAAATGTCCAGCCCCTTCCGAAATGCCAGTTGCTTACAAGATTAAAGGTGTGGAAGCGGTGATAAGCCGGAAAATACCATTCATCAAGCGGAGCGCCGTTTGTTGTCTGGGCATAGGCATCACTTGAAAGGTCAGCCGGATTTTTCAGCCTTGAATAAACAAAGGAATAGGAAAGATATCCGTCCCAGCAATCACCCGCTTTTTTTTCAATCATGGCATCAATACCAAAAACATGACCCCTGCCGTTACTTTTTGCAAACATCTCTACATCTTTATAGGCACTACCCGCATCAGTCAGCTGATAGCTGTAAATCCTTGAAAGGTAATATTTGTAGTAGCTTTCACATTTTAACTTCCAGCCGCCGTAAAGCTGAATGTCACCTCCAAGAACGCCAAGAACGGCTCTGTTAGGATTCATTTCAAAATCCTTCAGACCCATTTTTCTTGTAAACATCATAGTTTCGCGCGGAATAGAAACAAAAAGTCCTGATCCCACTGTAAGAGAAGCTTTTTCAACAATTCCGATATTGCGCCATGGTGTAAAAGTCAGATTTGCACGAGGGCAGATATCAGGAATTAAATTTATCGTGTAGTCATCATCGAAATTTTTCAGTGAAATAAACTCACCGCGCAGACCGATTTCGCTCTGGAAAAAGTCTCTGTCACTTCCAAAAGTCCAGGAAAGGAAGACCGCTGTGTCAAAAATGCAGTTTTTATCAGCCGCAGTTTCATAATTCATATTGTTGAAAAGGTAGCCGCCGGGAGTCTTGATTTCTGTCCAGCCCTTATAAGTATTCTTAGATTTTGCATTCTGGAAGGTCTCTTCAAGGCCAAGGCAAAGATGATTTTTTTCGGTCAGCTCGATTTCACTTTCAAATCGTCCTGTCACAAGATGATTTTTAACGTCTTCCGCCATATTGATTCCCATATCATCAAGGGTATAGCCGGCTCCCGTTTTTACACCTGGATAAATCGAAGCATATTTTTTTACAAAATCATCATTGTATTTTACGCTGCCGCTTTGTGACTGCTTGAGTTCAAGATCTTCAAACATTCCATTGTATGAAAGAATACCATGGAAAAGAAGGCGGTCATTCGCAAGATATTTAACATTAATTCCACCAAGAGCCTGATAAACATCGTAGTCCATTTTTGTTTTTGTCGTAATATTCTTTTTTTCTTCATTGCTGTCCACCGTAAGTCCGTCGCTTCCGAACATACCGATAAGGTTGATTTCAAGTTCTGGAGCCGGAGTAAAAGTTGTTTTTAAGAAAAGGTTGCGGATGTAGGGGGCCCGCTTAATCATATCAAGCGAATCAACACCGCATTTTTGAGCCGCCCACACAAGGGGATCAAGATAAGAAAGATGGGTACCCAAAAGCATTCCGCCTACCTTCTTACCAAATGGAATCTGGAAAAAGCCGTCCGCACAGGTTGTAGAAGTGCCCGCATTTACATGAAAGTGTTCAAAATCAGGCTTGAGGCTTGTTGCTTCAAGAAGACCTGATGAAGCGCGTCCGTATTTTGCAGAAAAGACACCGTTTGAAAGCTTAATTGATTCAATCATTGCAGGGGTGAAAAAAGAAGTTCCTCCTCCCCACTGATAGGGAAAGAGAAGATACATGCCGTCAAGAAGACAGGCAAGTTCCCTGGGTTCACCGCCGCGAACAGAAGGCTCGCTGCCCCACGCGCCGCTGTAAGAAACACCGGGAAGTGTACGAACCGAAGCCATACAGTCTTCCACAATTCCGATATTTGAAGTTGCCTTCATTTCCTCTTTTGTGATTACTGTGGAAACGCCTGTCTTTTCTTCAGTTGACTCAGGCATAGAACGATTTACAACAAGCTCCTTTCCTTCGATTACGCCTGCAATCGACATGGCAATTTCTACAGGGCTGTCAGTATCGCTGAATTTTACGGAAACCGGATTGTAGCCCGGAAGCGTGGCCGTCAAAGTACCCGAAGTAAATGAATCAGGGATTGTAAGAACTGCGTTTCCTTCCTCATCTGCAAAAGCTACAATTTCTTCTGAAAGACCATTTTTTTTGTCTTTTTCCAGCTGGATTTTTGCACCTTCCAGCGGAAAATCAAGCTCTTTGTCTGTAACAGAAACTCTCACCTGTCCCGCAAAAGCAAAAGTAAATGCATAAGCAGGCAGGATTAAAAACATTAAAATTAATTTTTTCATTTTTGAAATCCTCGTTATCTTTTAGACACCCGGGGACTTCAAAATTGCCACTATTATTTTACTTTTTTTTAATTAATCGAAAATCTTGCGCCAAAATCAAATTCAGGATGAATTTTGAAATTTTTGTGGGCATCAATCGTAAGATAATTATTAACCTTGTCAAAAGCAGCAGAATTATAAAAATCAAACATTAACATTGCACCGGCAAAAAGTCGAAAATGCTTTACAGGAGAGTAGCCGGCAGAGAATCTGAAAGCCGGGAACCAGTCCGTAGAGAATTTAGTTTTATCCTTATCCTTATTATCATCTGTTTTTGAAAGCACCTCATTTGCAAGGCCTTCAAAATCAAAATTGAAAGAGCCGGTGGTAATTCTTTTTCCCAGACCCAGGATAAGGGTAACATGCTGCTGATCAAAATTATCAAATCTGAACAAATCACCGGCCGCCTTATAAAATCCAAAAACAGAATACAGATGCGGACTACCAGAATTAAGCACAAAACGCAGATTGTTGTTAGTGGTGTAAGATGTTCCGATTTCAAAAATTCCGTTGCGCGAAAAGTTAATCAGACCAAGCTGGAAGCCATGTGATTCTCCTGCTATGTTCACAAGACCAATCTGTAAACTTCCCCTTCCAAGCTCAGAAGCTACGTTTGCAATTGCAGAAATCTGAAGGTGCTGGGCCTTCCCCGCAATGTTCAGAATAGGAGCAGCCTGCAGACCCCTGTATGAGCCCGCCATGTTGAAAATGGTAGCCGCCTGGACACCATGAAAATTCTTTGCAATATTGAAAATTCCCGCAGCCTGAGCGCCATTAAAATTCTTTCCGATATTAAAGATTCCGGCACCCTGAACACCGCTTATATCGCCGCCGGCCAGATTGAAAATACCGGCTCCCTGTGCCCCCTGAACTCCGCTTTCGCTGATATTAAAAATACCCGCTCCCTGAGCTCCGTGCAGCTGACCGGCAATATTGTAAATTCCAGCAGCCTGTAGGCCGTTTACAATTTCAGCTTCGTTCCCGATTCCTGCCGCCATTACACCGTTAATCTGAAAAATTGACGAGCGGATTATACCAATAGATATTGGAGCAAGGATTTTCTTCCCATAGTGACGCGAAATCTCATTTGCCGCAAAAGAAAATTCAAAAGGTACGCGCTGTATATCAGAATCCCCTTCCAGTGCCAGGGCTTCCTGTCCGCCCCCGGCCTGCCCCTCCTCTGCTTCTCCGCCGGCATCTTCACTTCCCCGAACCCGGTTAAAAGTTCCTGTCACAGGCGAAAGCGACTTTCCCGAAAGCTCGTAAACCTTACCGGAAGCAAGGGTAAAGCTTCCCTGCATGGTCATAGCTTCTGCAATCAGCGTTGCAGAATAATCACCTTTTTCCAGGGCAAGGAAAAGAGGCTTCTCTCCCGACTTATTGATTTCCGAAACAAGCTTTCCGTTTTTATCGCGAAGAATTACCCGGCCTTTTAATTCCGGAGAAAGCATAACAACGCTGTCCGAGCTGGAAATATCAGAAAGAACCAGGTCACCAGAACCAACCAGAGTAATGTTATAATTAGGATGCTGAGGGCCTGCCGAAGAATTTTCCGTTTTGGAAAGTGTCTCATTAAAGGCATAGGAATAAAGCTCATTCAGGGTTACCTTTTTATCCCCGGAAGAATCGGCCGCACCCCGCAGACCAGTCAGCATGGCATTTGTAAAAAATGAAGAGCCGATTTCATCAGATTCCTGGGAATATTCCTGGGATGAGCTGGAAGAAAGATAGGCATGGCCCTTTACGACTGACGAATCATCCAGCAAAAATGGCTTTTTCTTCTGTCCACCCTTTGTGCGGATAAAGTTTCCCGAATAGCAGGAATCAAGGATTACGACATGAACGTCACTTGGAATATTTGAAATTGCGGCCTTGAGTCCTGAATAATCATAGCTGGAACTTCCCAGAAGCAGGGCGTTTTCATCAGAATGACCCGAATAATAGAACAAAAATTCCGAACGCTTAGAAGTCCCGCTTCTGCGGCTGATAAGCTCCGAAAGAGACTGCATTGCCTCATCAAGCTGATCTTTAGTCGGATTCAAAAGCAGAAGGGCATTTGATTTTGGGATTCCGCCGATTTCATTCATAGTCTTCTGAAAGGCCATGGCGTCACTTCCGGCATACAAAAGTCTCTGGGTATTAGACCCGCCCTCATTCGAACCAACAAAAATTGCATAACGTTCAACTCCGGCAGACTCAGCATCCTGAGCACCGGCCGCACAAAGACCAGAAACAGCAAAAATCAATAAAAGAGCTGCTTTCTTTAATAAACTTTCTCTCATACCCTGCTCCTACTTTTTTTTCAAAACAAAAATTGATCCATCGCAGTTATTAGGAAGATACGAACCTTTTTTCAAAAAGTCAATGCTGAATGTGTTTTTATCAATTTCTTCTATATCAGAAAGGTCGAATTCTGATTTTGATGCCGCAAAGATAAAACATTCATAATCCGGCGCATCATCAAGGGCGTAGGAAAAGGAAAGCGGAACCTCTTCGCCGGTTTTTGCAAGAAGAGCGGCCGACCAGGAGTCTTCGGGAAAGTGTCTTGTTACATTTCCCCTTCCGTCAACACTGAAAATTACGCCATACTTATATTCTCCCGGAAGATAAGTAATCTGAATCAAATCATTTTCACAGGCCTTCTCTCCGTTTTTAAGAAGACTGGCCTCTCCATTTTCCTGACGGTAAAGCCTTATCTGATGATGAAGTCCAAAACCCTTAACCCGCTCAGCCGGTGCCGAAGCAGCAGCCGAGGTCTTATAAGTATTCAAGGCCAGAGGAAGCCCAAAGGCAAAAATCAGAACAGCTGCGGCCGCATATTTCATAAAAGCTCCGGCTTTAAAGGTTCTTTTTGCCGCTGGCGGATTTTTACTTTCAAAGCCCTTCTTTATAATATCTTCCCTGGCTTTTTCAAGAGGATACTGAGCCAGAATTTCCTGATCAGACTTTCTAAGTTCTGCAAGTGCGGCCTGAATCTCAGATTTTCCGTATTTTTCGTAATAATCTCTCTCGTCTTTTTCGCCCAAAAGAATCTCTTCTAATAATAATTCTGGAATCATAAGCACCCCCATTTATTCTTTACCCCTGCCGGCAATTTTCAATGAATGTTTTTTCAGCTCCGAAAGCCTTTTCCGGACTCCCGAAACTGACATGCCCACCTGCTCCGCCGTTTCTTCAAGCGTAAGTCCATCAACATAATGCAGAGTTGCAATCAGGGCATCCTTTGAATCCCGCGTAGAAAAAATATCTTCAAGGATTATTTCAGCCTCAATTTTTTCCCGCTCAAGATCCGAAAAATCATCAGCAATCATTTGGGAAATCACTTCAAAATCCGGGCCGGAACGTAACTTTTCGCTTCTGATTTTATTCAGACAGACTCGGGTAGCCGTAACATAAAAAAGACTGGCACAAAGCTCCTTGATTTTGCATTTTGTTTCCATAATTCTAAGGAAAACATCCTGCATGGCATCCAGAGCCTTGTCTTCATCCTTTAAGATAGCGCGGCACCGCCTCAAAACCATGGGCGCAAATTTCTGATAGATTTCCGCGAAATCGCTGTTTGTCAAAGTTTTCATGAAAATTTCCTTTGTTAATTAGACACTTAAACTTACAATTACTGTCACTTGTTATTATTTTTTTTATTGAAATTATTTTCGTCCGCGATTACCGAAATTTCGGGGAAACGGGCGGTAATTTTATCGTAGTTTTCGCGGAAGTGCGGGAAGTTACACTTTATGCAGGATTTGATTCCCTTTTCTGTGTATTTGAAATTTCCGCCGCAGGATGTGCCAAGGGCATAAAGAGGGCAATAGCAGAAAAGGCAGTTAAAGTCTTCTTCCGGGACATCTTTGTGGCAGGGAAAACTTTTGCAGCTTCTGTTCTGAAAAAATTTGTGGGAAAAGCCGTCAGTTTTTTCAGATTCCCGCAGCCCTGATTTTTTTGTTTTAACAATGGCGACAGTAAGATAGCAGCCCTCATCCAGCTGGTCTGGTGATTTTATAATTTTTTCGTCTTCAAAACCACAGTTTGAAACAGCACCGAATTCCAGAATTTCATCCTGATGCTTTATCAGAAATTCTTTTAAAGCCCCAAGCTTTTTTCCAATCTTCATAAAAATTAAGGTGCCGGAAAGTTCAAAAGCAGCCTGCAGGTTTTCAGCATCCGGAATCACATGAATCTGCTGGTCATCCTGTGCAAGGCTGGTTCCAAGTCTTGCGGCTACCGCACAAAAGGACGGAAGCCCGCTGATAATTTTGCAGGCAAAGCCTTCCTTCTCAACAAGGCCTTTTATATAGAAGAAAGTTGAATAAATTGAAACGTCCCCTATAGTCAAAAAGGCCACAGACTCATTTTTAAGAGCCTGGACTGCTTTTTTTGCAGCGTCAGCCCAGGCCGCCTCAACTTTGTCCTTATCCTTTGTCATGGGAAAATCGCAGAAAATCAGCTCTCTGCTTTCTATTTCCGGCAGGGCTTCCTTTACCAGCTGGTAGGAGCGGCAGTCTTCCCTTGATTTATTGGGGAAAATAATTACTCCGCATTTTCTGATGGTTTCAAGCGCCTTTAACGTGAGTTCGTCTTTTTTTCCGGCGCCAACGCCGATTCCGTAAAATATTCCCTTCATTTTTTACCGTCCTTAAATTCACGGCACTTTTCAACAAAACCTTTGGCAAAATCCGGATTTGAAGGATAATAAAGATGGGCAAAGGACCAGAAGTGATTTTTTCCTGTCAGGGCAAGCTCATATTCCTTTCCATTTGTTTTGACTGCCTTAAAGCTGCATCCATTCAGGCTGCTGTCAAAGTAATGAAACTCGTGGCCTTTAATTTTGCCGGTAAAAAAGCAATTAGTTCCGCTGCCGGAAGTGCCACCTGCGCCCCCCGCGGCCCCCTGACTTTCAAGCGTAATATAACCGAAGCGCACAAGCTTTCCCGTATAAAAAGTCTCGCCGTCAATGACACCGGCCATCTGAAAGCTCTTTCCGCTCTGATTTTTCAGACTCTTATGCAGGTACATAAAACCGCCGCATTCCGCAAGGGAAGGAAGCCCACCTGCAATTTTCTGCCTTATTTCTTCCATTATGGCGCTATTCTGGCTGAGCTTTTCCGCATAAAATTCCGGGTAGCCGCCGCCAAAAATAAGGCCGTCAATATCTGACGGAAGCTTCTGGTCATGAATTGGAGAAAAGTCTACAATTTCCGCTCCAAAAGCTTCCAGAAGCTTGAGGTTATCTTCATAGTAAAAACAGAAGGCCTGGTCTTTAGCCACTGCGATGCGGGGGCGGTCAGCCGGAGCGCAAGGCGGTAGAGAAGCCGGAAGTGGAGACTCCTGCTGGCAGGCGGCACTGGCGGCACTGGCGGCACTGGCGGCACTGGCGGCACTGGCGTCGGGGCTGGACGGGGCACTGGCGGCGGAACTGCCGGCTCCATCGGGGGCACTGCCGGGAGGAAGGAGGCACTCCATCTCCCCCGCCCCTTCCGCAATCTTCAACACAGCATCAATATCAACCGTCTTCGCAATCTTCTCTGCCGCCTTCGCCGCCATTTCCTTTATGCCTGTGATTTCATCAGGCAGCTTTAATCCAAGATGCCGGCTTTCAATTTCAATATCCTTCTGAAAAGGAAAATATCCTAATACCGCTACACCGCACCTTTCTTCAATAACAGGCTTAATCAGTTCAAAAAATGACTTTGGAATGTTATTTAAAATTACCCCTTTAATAAGGTGGGCGCTGTCCATTCCTAAAAATCCCTGAATCTCTGCCGCAAGGGAAAGTCCTATTCCCTTGGCATCGACAACAAGCACAATCGGAGCAGAAAGAGTCTTTGCAAGATGATAGGTCGATGCTTCTTCGCTGACACCGCCAGTCCCATCATAAAGTCCCATAACTCCCTCTATAATAGAAAGCTCCGCATCGTTTCCGTCCGCAAAAATCGCCCGGGTCTGCTCTTCATCCGTAAAAAATAAATCAAGATTTCTGGAAATGATGCCCAGGATTTTTTTGTGGAACATGGGGTCTATGTAATCCGGCCCGCATTTAAAGCCCGCAAGCTTTTTTCCGCGGGAAAGAAAGGCTCCCATCAGGGAAATTGTTACAAGAGTTTTTCCGCTGCCGCTTTTTGGCGCCGCAATCACAAGACGGGGAAGCTTTTTCTTCATGCTTTGTCCCCGCCGTCTAAATCAAAAGAAAAAATGTAAACAGGATTTTCAGCCTTCATAAGATGATAGTTACCGGCCTTTTCTGACCGGCTCACAGAGATTTGAAGACATTCAAAATTCTTTACAGGAAAGTCTTTAAGAACTGTCTGAATATCACTGATTGATTCAAGGGTAACGGCATTGGCAACCACCCTCATTCGGGGATTTATTTTCAAAAGAGCCGCAAGAATCTCCTTAAACTGCCCTTTACTGCCCCCTACAAATGCATGGGTCGCCGCCTCAAGGCCTTCAAGTGCCGCCGGGGCCATGCCCTCCACAAGGCGGATATTTTCCAGCCCGAATTTTTCAATATTCTGCTTAATAAGAGCGCAGGCTTCGGATTTTGTCTCCACGGCATAAACCCTGCCAGATTTACAAAGCCTGGCAATTTCCACTGCGACAGAACCGGTACCGCTTCCAATATCATAAACCACCGGGCTTTCACTCAAATGCAGTTTACAAATGGAAAGCGCCCTGACTTCTTCCTTTGTCATGGGAACCTGGCCGCGGATAAATTCTGAATCCGGAATACCGGGAGTAATCATTTTATAAAATCCTTGTACTTTCCAGAAAGCTCTTTGAAAGCTTATTGCTGACAGTCTGCCGTGTCATAAGGGTTTCCTTGGCACAGGTAAGACCATAGTGAATGCAGTTTTTTACGGGAGCCTTTTCCAGAAAGCCCATCAAAAAGCCGGAAGCAAAGGCATCTCCAGCCCCGATTGTATCTACAATTTCATGCGGATTGTAAGGAGGTTCGTTCCAGGTTTCATTTCCAATACGAACCATAACGCCCTGTCCGCCAAAAGTAATGATAAAATTCTTAAAGCCCAGAGCCTGAAATTTATCTGCCGTTGTCAAATCAGGATATGCAGTTTCTCCAAGAATTGCGGCCGCTTCAAATTCATTACAGCCGAACAAATCAATGAGAGGTGCATATTGCATGGTTTTTCTGGCAATATCCGGTGCCGTTGCATTCTGAAAAACAAAAATTTCCGGATGCGCCTTTTTATAGGAATAATAACCTTCCAGAGTATCCTCCGAAAGATTTGAATCCATTACAATCGTATCTATATTCTTTTCTTTGATGAAGTCAGCAATTTTCTGGTTAAAAAGGATTTCCTTAAGGATGTGGGTTGAATAAACACAGGTTGCGCTTTTTCCCCGGCTTGCCATTACAGAAAACAAGGCAGTCTTACGCTCATCACTTTCACCAAGCAGACTGATATCAACCTGCTCGCCGGTCAAATCCTTCTTTAAGTATTCGCCGAAAATATCCTTTCCAACTACAGAGTGGATATAAGTAGTCATTCCAAGATGCTTGAGGTTGATTGCCATTCCCCGGCCAACACCACCCGCAACAAGCTCGATTGAACCTTCGCGGTAAGCTTCCGTGTCATCTACCTCGGCAGAGTAAGCCTTAATATCGAGGGAGACGTTTCCTGCGCATAAAATATTTGCCATATTTAGATTCTCACTTCAAGGTCATCAAGAACGCCGTAGTAAGAAGTGCCCGCAAGCTGAAAAACCAGGTCGCCGTTATCGCCGTTAATAATTTTTAAGGAAGTTTCTTTCCACTCGTCATTTTCAAGAACTTCAAAAGTGTCGCCAAAATCAATCGAAGTCAAAGGCTCCCCTTCATTTCCGGTTACCCAGAATTTTCCCTGAATTACGTCAAATGTTAATTTTCCCTGAATTTTCTTATCGCTCATACAAACCTCAATCTTATTATAACAGAATTCGTATAAGTCGCAAACACCCGGCCAAAAATACCGCCTTAATAAGATTTTAAATTTTCAAAAAAAAATCATTTATTTTCTTGCATTCTGCCAGAACTGTGTTAATATAATAAATGTAGCAAGGAACGAGATGAGGACGTAGACCGGTTACTTGGGAAGGAGGCAATATGCAATTTCCGACAAAGACAGCACGCCTGGTCGAGGCTGTATAATACGCTAGACATTTCGAAGTTACCAGTGACTTTACAACTGGAAATATTATGGTGCCAGTCATTAGATTGACTGTGAGCACTTTACAGGCCGGGAAACCCCCGGCTTCTTTTTTTTAACCTGAACAAGTTAACCTAATTTTTACCGCGAGTTTTGCAAAGCAAAACTCGTAGCAAGCGTTAGAGGAACTTCCACTTTTAGTTTTGATTTTCAACGCTTGCCAGGTTTACTACCCACTTCTCCTTTTTAAGCCACCAGTGGGCAATTCCCGCCTTTATAAAATCCGTTACTTTTGTATAGAAATAAATCGCAATCGGGCCGAGGCTTGTCAGCAAAACAAGGGCAAACATCATTCCTATGTAAGCAATATTTGCCACTACGTCACAGATAGCCCCCATTTTTACATCGCCGCCTGCCCGCGAAATTGCATACTGAGCGTTCAAAAAAGCCCAGAGAGGAAGATAAGAGGCCCCTACAATTATTACTCCACGCGCAATCGCTCTGGCTTCTTCTGTCAGGTTTCCAAAAACGACTGGCACAAGAAGGGTGGTCAAAAAGCCCACAACAAGAAAGGCACAGCCAAAAACAAAAGAGCCGGACAAAACCCAGTTTTTCTGACGGCGGGCCTCATCCAGATGGCCTGCTCCCAGCTCCTGCCCTACAATAACCGTAGTCGCCGTCACAATTCCGCTGAAGCAGATAAAGAAGAGATTACATATTGCAAAACCTCCGGCCATACCGGAAACTACTTCCGCACCGCCAAGTGTATTGTAAAGGGCTGTTGCGACAGTTTCTGAAAATGCCCACAAAAGCTCCGAAACAAGAATAAGGAAGGACTTTCTGAGAATCTTAAAGCCCAAAGGAATATTGATATTAAAGAAAGTATAAATACGGAAGATAAATTCCGGCTTTTTGTAATTCACATAAATAAGGAAGAGAAAAAGCTCAACTGTCCGGGCAATAACAGTTGCATAACCCGCTCCGGCAACCTCCAGGCGTGGAGCACCAAAATGTCCGTAAATCAAAACATAATTGAAAAAAGTATTTACCAGAGTCGCAATAATACTGATTACAAGGGGTGGCCGCACAATTTCCACTTCGCGCAGGGAAGATGCAATCGACTGGGAAATACACATTAAAATCCAGGAAGGGGCAACAGCCCTTGCGTAACGTACAGACTGCCCGATAATAGCTTCTGCATCCGTATTATTGTGAAGAAGCAGGGCAAACATCCCCCTTGGCGCAATATAACAAAGCAGACCAAAGGCAATTCCAAAAAAGCCTGTCAGAAAAAGCTTAAAGCGGAAGGTCTGCTGCATTCCGCACTTGTCACCTGCCCCCTTGAACTGGGACATAAAAATACCGCCTGACATACAGAGGGTATTTACAAGAATCATAAACAAAAAGATGATTTGTCCTGCTACATTTACACCGCTCATCTTTACGTCGCCCAGCCCGGCAACCATAAAGTTATCAATAAGAGAAACCAGATTCTGAATGAAAAGCTGCAGCATTATAGGAATGGCGATTGCCAGACTCCTTTTATAAAATGCCCATGTACCAAAGTATTTATTATTCATAGTTTAGTTTAACGCTATACCTAATATATCGGATTGTCAAGTTTTTTTACGACACCTATGCAAGGAATCCTACAATTAACGTGTGAACCTTGCAAGAACCTCTTCGATTTCCGGTTTTAGAGAAAGGAAAATTTCTACAATGGCCGGATCAAAATGTGAACCGGAACTTTCTTCAATAATCTTATAGGCTGTTTCCAGCGGATAAGGCTCCTTATAGCATCGTTTAGAAACAAGAGCATCAAATACATCTGCTACAGCCATAATGCGGGCACACAAAGGAATCTGCTCTTTTTTAAGTCCGTAAGGATAACCGCTTCCATCCCATTTTTCATGGTGACTGGATGCAACATCTGCCGCAATTTTTATAAACTCCTTATCATCAGAAAGGGCAAAAACCTCACGAATTACGCGCCCACCCTCTTTGGCATGCAGCTTCATTTCATTAAATTCTTCCGCAGTCAATCTGCCCGGCTTCTTAAGAATCACATCCGAAACAACAATTTTTCCAACATCATGAAGAGGAGCTGCCCGTTTTATATAATCAACAAAGTTTTCATCAATTTCGTCCTTAAAATATCCTTTTTTAAGAGCCGTTCTTGTGATGATTTCAACATAGGCACTTGTACGCTGAATGTGTTCACCTGTATCAAAGTCACGGTTATCAACAAGGTTTGCCAGACTATTGATTACATAATTCTGAATTTTGAGTAATTTTTCTGTTTTTGCCTGGGCCTCATAAGTCTTGATTTCTACCTGAGTCTGAAGTTTTTTTTCAACAAGCATAACAAGGTAGGAATACATCAAAAGGCCAAACATATTTACGATTACATCAGAAGCAATATTAATAGTCTTAATTACGACCATCGTTCTCGGCGAAAGAATATACTTTGGATGAATCAGCGGAGCATAAACTTCAAGAATGATAAACAATACAGAAGAAAATAATCCGTAAAAAACCGCAACCTTATAGTTTTTCCTAAAAGTCAAAAGAGGCAAAATTCCTACAAGGAAGATAAAGAAGTGAAAAGAAGCTTCACCTCCTATAAAATAATCCGCAAGAATCTGATGAACGACAACTTCAATATAAAAGAAAATAAACTGAACTTCAAAGGAATGTTTGGACAGAACAAGAACAGCAAGAATAGAAAAAAGCAGAACGCTGTAAATGTTGTACAAAAACATCGGATATACCTTTAATACACCAAAAACCAGCAGAAAAGATGCATGGTAAATCAGTGCAAAATACACAGCGATTATCTGAAAAATTTTCGCATATTTGAAATCCAGAAGGATTTCGCGTATCTTAGTAACTATTGGCATATTATTAAGGAAACAATCTCCGTTAAATACATTTTTTATATGTTAAGCATAACACAGATTTGCCAAAAATCAATAAAATTTAGCCCGAATTAGTGATAGTAACACTATCACTAATTTAAAAAGTGATGTAAAATTAAAGCATGAGTAAATTTGAAATTAAAGACACATTTTTATTAGACGGTAAACCCTTCCAGATTATCTCTGGCGCCATCCATTATTTCCGCGTAGTTCCTGAATACTGGCAGGACAGACTGGAAAAACTCAAGAATATGGGCTGTAACACTGTAGAAACCTACATCCCCTGGAACCTGACAGAGCCTAAAAAAGGTGAATTTAATTTTGAAGGCATCTGCGATTTTGAAAAGTTCCTGGACACTGCTCAAAAGCTGGGACTCTACGCAATTGTACGTCCTTCCCCTTATATCTGTGCAGAATGGGAGCTTGGCGGACTTCCTTCCTGGCTGCTCGCCATCCCGGGCCTTGAACCACGCTGCAAAAACGAGCCTTACTATCAGAATGTCCGCGACTATTATAAAGTTCTCCTTCCCCGCCTTGTAAATCACCAGATAGATAAGGGCGGCAACATCATCCTCATGCAGATTGAAAACGAATACGGCTATTATGGAAAAGACATGAGCTATCTGCAGTTCCTGGCTGATCTTATGAGGGAAGAAGGCATAACTCTTCCTTTTGTAACCAGCGACGGCCCCTGGGGAAAAATGTTTATCCGCGGCCAGCTTGACGGCGCCCTGCCGACAGGAAACTTCGGCTCTCATGCCCGCCCTCTTTTTGCCAACATGAAACGCATGATGAAAAAGACCGGAAACCGCGGCCCCCTCATGTGCATGGAATTCTGGGTAGGCTGGTTCGATGCCTGGGGAAATAAAGAACACAAAACTTCAAAAATCAAACGCAACATAAAAGATTTGAGCTACATGCTCAAAAAAGGCAACGTAAACTTTTACATGTTCCACGGCGGCACAAACTTCGGCTTTATGAACGGTTCAAACTATTTTGCAAAGCTAACCCCGGACGTAACAAGCTACGACTACGATGCTCCACTTTCCGAAGACGGCAAAATCACCGAAAAATACCGCGTCTTCCAGAGCATAATCAAAAAATACCGGGATTTTGAGGAAATCCCCCTGAGCACAAAAATCACACAAAAGGCTTACGGCGTCGTAAAGGCAGAAAAATCTGTGCGCTTATTTGACATTCTTCCTCAGCTGGCTCAGGCTCAGAGCGTAGAAGGCAGCGACCTGCCCTGTATGGAAAAGGCCGGCCAGGATTACGGCTACATCATTTACGAAACAAAGGCTCCGGCTCCATCAGCAGGCTTAAAAATCGAAAACGGCCAGGACAGAATTATCGGCTACAAAAACGAAGAGCCCCGCTTTACTCTTTTTGATAAGGAAACTGCAAACGAACAGAAGCTTGACCTTGCAGCAGGCGACAAACTGACCCTCATGGTAGAAAATCTTGGCCGCGTTAACTTCGCCGACAAAATTCCATACCAGCGCAAAGGCATTAACGGCAAAGTTCTGGCCGACGGAAACGCCCTTTCAAACTGGAATTACTACTGCCTCAATCTCGACGGAAGTCAGCTTTCAAAAATCAACTGGGACGCTTCTTCCCGCAAGGATGATACCGGTGTCACAGGCACGGACAAAGCCTTAACACCGACTTTTACCCGCCTTACCTTTGATGTAGAAGAAGCCTGTGACACCTACCTGGACTTTACAGGCTGGGGAAAGGGCTGCATCTTCTTAAACGGTTTTAACCTTGGCCGCTTCTGGGAAATCGGACCGCAAAAACGCCTTTACGTACCGGCACCTCTCCTTAAAATTGGTAAAAATGAACTTATCATCTTTGAAACCGAAGGGAAAACCGCAGAAAGCGTAGAGTTTTTTGCCGAACACAAACTCAGCTAAGGCCATAATAAGGAAGCTTTAGGACAATATGCCTGACTATTTTAAAAAAGGTAGCGGGCTTTGACATATATATTCGTCATATTTTCATATTGTCCGTAAGTTCCTTTTTCCTTTCCTTCGTTGAAAATATAAGCTCCAGCACACTGTCAAAATCAATCAGCATAATAAGACCTGAAGCAGAAAGCTTTAAGCTTTCAGAAAAAAGAGTTTTTGAAATATTAAGCGTTGCCCCATGCTCAAAACTTCTTTTACCGCCGGACTTTTCAATTTCATCAAAGAGGCAATCACAGTAATACTGGGCTGTAAAAGTCCAGCCGGAAGGCATCCAGTCAAAGCACAAATTCCTGTAACAGCAATAATTTTTTTCATTCTTAGATCTCCTCTTTTTTCTCTTTTCCAAATGGTTTTGTTATGTAAAGCAGCACCGGTGTGAGCGTGTAATCTGCAATCAGGGCTGAACCAAGGCCGATAATCGTAAAAAGTCCTATTCTGGCAAGTGAACTCATAGGGCTGGTACAGAAAACTGCGAACATAGAACACAAAATAAAGGTTGTCATTCCCAGCGTTTTTCCAATTTCGCGGAAGGTAATTTTGAGTGCTTCAAGATAGCTGCCGGTTCTTTCAAATTCCAGCTTAGTCCGGTTTGTAAAGTGAATCGTGTCGTCAACCGCAATTCCAAGAATCATAGGCATAATAGTCATGGTCAGCATATCCAGAGAAATATTTCCCCAGCCCATAAAGGCTCCGATGAACAAAACCGGCGCAAGGTTTGGAATCATTCCGATTAAGCCGGTCGCCAGGCTGGAGAAGGCAATAATCATCAGAATTGCAATAATCACAAAGCTGAAAAGGAAGGATTTCAGTTCGCCCTTTACAAGCTTTTCGTTCATGGAAGCATAATTTACAACCTGCCCCACAACTCCAATCTTTGCCCCCGGGAAAAGCTTTGCGGCCTCATTTTTTGCAAAATCAATGTCAGAAACAATCTGGTTAGCATCATAACCGTTCAAATCCACATGAACAAAAGTGGTACGGTAGTCGACACTGAGCCATTTTGAAAGATTGTCGCCGCCGCTCATTTCATAGAGGAAAAGCTCCTGAGTCAGTAAATCCTGCTGGTCAGGCACTGTGTAGAATTCCATATCGTCTTCGTTTAAACAGCGGTTAATTTCCTTTACAATGTCGGTCACGCTTGTAATTCTGGGCTCATCTCCGCTCCAGCGGGTCAGCTTTCGGCTGGCAAGCTTTTCTTCAAGCTCATCCAGTTTTTTCATGTTTTCCGGGATTTTAAAAGCATCCTCTTCGGGAAACTCAATCATTACATTGTAGTTGTACTGGCTTCCAAGCTTTGCCTCCAGAATCGAAAGCAGCTCCTGTACGTATGGAATTTTATGTCCCATCATCTCAATGTAATCCATGTTTACGCCAAGCTTCATACAGCCTGGGACGCAGGCAATAATTAAAGCAGCACTTAAGCCTACAATAAGCCAGCGTCGCTTTACCACGCGGACACCAAATCTTTCAAATACATAATCCGCCTTTGTTAGGTTTTCACACGGATTGGCGTGCGGCCCTTTCGGGGGCGTTGCGGGGGTGTCCCCCGCAGAGAGGGTAGCCGATTCTTTAGATGAGGCGCAGGGGGAGACTTCCCCCTTATCTTTCCCATAACTCATAAAAATCGGAATCAGAATGATAACGTACATATAAGTTGCAAAAACAATCGCAGAACAAATGCCCCCTACCCACTTCAAATCGCCGATTCCAACAGTCATAAAGGAAATCATCGAAGCCATTGTTGTAATTACCGTAAAAAGAATGG
The DNA here is from genome assembly GCA_947165895.1 of uncultured Treponema sp. Taxonomy (GTDB): domain Bacteria; phylum Spirochaetota; class Spirochaetia; order Treponematales; family Treponemataceae; genus Treponema_D. The sequence goes on along the minus strand of CAMVCB010000007.1, from coordinate 121,377 downwards.
GCCAGCCGGTTTCTTCAACCGCTTTTACCACGCTTTCTTTACGGCGGCCCGTGCTGCGGAAGTGCAGGCGGAATTCATTTATGTAGTGGATTGAATAGCCGACCGAAAGGGCCATACCCAGAAGAACAGGCAGTGCAAGCATAATAAGGTTTGACTTGATTCCGAAAAGCGAAGAATAGCCCAGTACGCAGACAATTCCGCAGACTGTCGCAATAATCGGAACTATAAAACCACGCAAAGAGCGGACAAAAAGTATAAGGCAGACAAGCATGACAATAAAACCGATTCCGATTCGCTTTGCACATTCTTCGCCGCTTATCATGTCTTCTTCGTACTCGGTGTAGGCAATTCCGCTTCCTTTGAAGGTGTATTTATCACTCTGAAATTCCGGGCTGTGCACAATGTCGTAGGCCACCTTACCAATTGCGGACTGCTCGGCAGAATCATAAGGATTAAGGGAAAGTAAAACCCAGGTTTCGCAGGCATCGTCACTTACAAGGTTGTTGACCAGAGAACGGCGGGAAAGAATAAAAGCCTTTTTTTCTTCCAGTTCCGTCTTTCCTTCCTCAGTGGAAATATCCGGGATTCCGTCTTCAAAAGGATTAATAACCTCAAAGCCGTCTTCGGTTCCGCGGGAAACAGAAAGATTCATAAGGGATGTAAGCTCATCGGCATAAGGAACTTCTGTTTCAAGCCTGTCACCCAGCCTCTGAATGGCTTCCAGAACCTCCGGCGCAAAAACATCCCGGCTCTGAACAAGAATCATAATCGAATCATCGCTTCCAAATATGCTCTCAAAATAGTCCTGATTCTGTTTTACTTCCTCAGAATCATCAAACCAGCCGTCTTCACTTGTATCACCCTCGAATTTTGTAAGGCCAAAAAATCCGATTGCGGTAATTACAGAAAGAATAATTAAAAATAAAGCACGGTGAGTAATCTGAAAAAGTCCAAAGCGCCTGAAAAACAAATTAAACTTTTCTACCGACATAATAGCTCCTGTCATGTTAGTTTTATCTAACATTTTACTATGTTATATAACACTGTTACATTTTGGTCAATACTCTGCTATTATGCTTTCCCAAATGCATTTCATGCCCTATACTGAACTTATGGCAGAAAACACTTTGCAAAAAATCCATCAGATTGCGACTCAGGAATTTCTGGAAAAAGGCTTCCGCGGAGCTTCCCTTCGCGAAATAGTAAAAAAAGCCGGCGTAACAACAGGCGCATTTTACGGCTACTACAAAAGCAAGGAAGAACTTTTTTCAGCTCTGGTAAAAGAGCCGGCCTCTTATGTTTCGAATTTTTTTAAGGGTCTTATAGACCAGTTTAAGCAGCTGCCAAAAGAAGAATGGGCCGAAAAAATGGCAGGCTACTCAGAGAATGCTTTTGTCGGTATTTTTGAATATGCCTGGAATCACAAGGACGCTTTCCGCCTGATATTAAATGCCAGTGAAGGAACTGAATTCGAAAACTTCATCCACGACATAGTTCAGATTGAAATTGAAATTACCCACATTTTTTATAAGGAAATGGAAGCTCAGGGCTACAAACCTTTTGCCTTCGATCCGACCCTTGAGCATACAATTATTTCGGGAGAGTTTTCTGCCCTCTTCGAGCTGATTGTTCACGATATTCCCTTTGATAAAGGCCGCCAGTGTGCCCAGGAGCTTCACGCCTTCTACGAAGCCGGCTGGCAGCAGGTTCTTAAGTTGAATTAAACGAATTTTTTTCTTCATACAATTGCCGAAAAAAGCTTTAAATGGTATAACAGTGTTATCTTGTATATAACAGCGTTATAACAAATTAAAAGAGGTTTTTTATGGCATTATTTGGTAATAAATGGGTTGCATTTGGCGTTGGAGTTGCTGCAGGAGTTGCAGCTGTTGCTCTTGTAAAAAATCCTGCCTTCAAAAAGGCTTGCGCCGCAGTTGTAGGAAAAGGACTTCAGCTTAAAGACGATGCATGTGCTTTTGCAGAAGCTGTAAAAGAAGATGCACAGGACATCGTTGCTGAAGCAAAATACAACAACTCAAAAAAAGCCGAAACTGCAAAGGCTAAGGCTTAATTAACTGAGGCAAAATTTTGACCGTTTCAGTTCATCACAGCTTGCCGGGAAGAATCCGCGTTCATTATGATTTGCAGGAGCTTACTCCCCGGCAGGCCATTCTCGCCCAAAGTCTGATTGCCGTTCAGGACGGCATTATCGATATTTCCATAAACACACAAATCGGCTCTTACCTGATCCTTTTTGACACCTCAAAAATCTCTCAAAAAGAAATTGAAAATCTTTTCCGTGCGCTGGGTTCAAAATATCTTGATGATGAAAAGCTGCTGCAGACAGTTGCTCAGATTCCTCTTACAGAAAGCATCATGAGCATTTTTATCAGCACAATGATAGACCATTTTGCAAAAAAACTGCTCCCCCTTCCCCTGCGCCGGCTCATTTTGTTTAAGAACATCGTTCCCCGCGTACTTTCCGCCCTTAATGTCAGCCTGACAGAAGGAAAGCTTTTCTCTACCCAGATGCTGGATGCCACTGCCCTTACAACAGCGGCTCTTACCGGCAATACGAACACCGCCAGCTCCATTTCCATGCTGCTCACACTTGGCGAAGAAATTGAGGAAGTTACAAAGCGGGCCTCTTACGGAAACCTTGCCCACAAGCTTTTGATTTCGGATGAACCGGTTCACATTCTTGAAAACGGCGAAGAAAAAACAATCCCGGCAGAAGCCCTCAAAAAAGACGACCTTGTCATCGTGCGACAGGGCAGCATGATTCCTTGCGACGGTACTGTTGAAAGCGGCGAAGGAATGGTAAATCAGGCCAGCATTACCGGCGAAAGCCTTCCGGTTGATAAAAAAGCCGGAAGCGGAGTTTTTGCGGGCACTATTTTAAGCGAAGGCGAGCTTGTTATAAGAACACGTTCAACCGGCCAGGACACCAAGGTTCAGAACATCATCCAGATGATTGATAATTCCCAGAGCCTTAAGGCAAACGTTCAGCGCCGCTCTGAAAACCTGGCAGAAAAAATTGTACCCTTTAATTTTGCGCTTGCAGGTCTTACCTGGCTTTTTACACGCAACATAACAAAGACCATGTCTACCCTTATGGTAGATTATTCCTGCGCAATGAAGCTTGCCGCTCCTATTGCAGTTCTTTCCGCAATGAAAGAAGCCGCAGGACTTGGAATCAGCGTAAAGGGCGGAAAATATCTTGAAGAAGTTGCCCAGGCCACTTCCATCATTTTTGATAAAACCGGAACCCTTACCTATGCAAATCCCGTGGTCGAAAAAATCTATTCCTTCCAGAATTACACGGAAGATTTTGTTCTGCAGACCGCAGCCTGCCTGGAAGAGCATTTTCCTCATCCGCTTGGCCGCGCCGTTGTTGCCCACGCAGAAAAACTTGGCCTTTACCACCCGGAAAACCACACAAAGGTAGAATATATCGTTGCCCACGGCATTGCTTCTACTCTGGACGGAAAAAAAGTCCGCATAGGAAGCGCTCACTTTATTTTTGATGACGAAAAAATCCCTTACGAAGATGGCGTAAAAGCAATTCAGGAAGCTTCTCTTAAAACCGGTCAGTCGCTTCTCTATCTTTCCTACGACAACCAGCTTGCAGGAGTTCTTGCAATCGGCGATCCTGTCCGCCCTGAAGCCCGCGAGGTTATCCGGAATCTCAAAAAAAGCGGAATCCGCCGCTGCGTGATGATTACCGGCGACACGGAAGGTGCCGCAAAAAAAATCGCCGCAGAAGCCGGACTTGACGGATATTACAGCCAGGCCCTTCCTGAAGACAAGGTTTCCCTTATCAAAAAAGAAAAAAAGCAGGGAAAAATCATTATGCTTGGCGACGGTATAAACGATGCCCCTGCCCTGAGTGCCGCAGATGTTGGCATTGCCATCGAAGGAAGCTCTTCAATTGCCAGCGATACCGCAGACATTGTACTTTCCGGCGGCGGTCTTGGAAGTGTTATTACAACCCGCCTTCTTGGTCAGGGTCTTATCAGCAAAATCAACCAGAACAATGCTTTTATTATAGAAGTAAATTCTGCGCTTTTGATTCTCGGCGTGATGGGCCTGATTACCCCTCAGCTCGCAGCAATTCTACACAACTCTGTTACAGTCGGAATCAGCATGAAGGCCATGGAAAATATATTAGAGTAAGGGGGAAGTCTCCCCCTGCGCCCGCACTTTGTTGCGGGCTACCCTCTCTGCGGGGGACACCCCCGCAACACCCCCAGTTCAAGGATACCTACATGATTACAAGTTTTTTCCCGGGACGGGTTAGACTCCGTGCCCCGATTTTCAAAGAAGAAGACCTGGTTTCCCAGGCACGCAGCATTTTAGAAAAATCCGCCGCCGTTAAAAAAATAGAGCACAATCCCGTAACCGGAAGTGTGCTCATTGAATACGAGCCTTCAAAAGTTCCTTTGGAAAAGCTCCTTCCAATGCAGGATTTTTTCACCCGTCTGGCCGGCGAAGCCAGCCGTTTTGACGGCTCCCAAGCTCAGAAAGAAGCGCTTTCCCGGATGATTTCCACACTGGAAGGTATTTTCTAGCATTTTTCCAGCACAATCTGGACACTTCCTCCGTACTGTGGCTTATACGGAATGAAGAGTCCAGCGTTCATCAGCTTTTCACCGGAGGTGGTTACGTCAGCCGGGAACGGTGTAAATTCACTTTCAGGAACAGGGAAAGGGAAGTCGGCAAAGGCAGCCTTTATTGTAGCACTCTTGTAGCAGGTCAGACGGTATTTTGCCTTCGGGTCAAGTCCCGCAAGCTTGATAAGCTGAACTTCCGGGTTTCCTTCAGGGAATTTCCATACTACGGTAAGCACTGCCTGTTTTTTGTCCTTTGAAACTAAATTCCAGGCGGTGTATTCTGTGCTTTCGGCAGGACTTGCCTCGTCCCAGGGAGTTCTCAGGCGGTAAAGATCGCCGAACTGAACTGTGTGACGGATTTTTTTGTAAAGCTCAACCTGCTCCTTGATTTCCTGGAGCTCAGGCTGACTTAGTTTATTCAAATCAAGCTCGTAGCCGAAGCTTCCTGCCATTGCACAGTGTCCCCTCTCACTAAGACTGGTAATTCTGCCGGTCTGATGGTTAGGAACAGCACTTACGTGGCAGCTCATCGCACTGGAAGGATATGCGATGCTTGTTCCGCCCTGAATTGCAAGGCGAGAAAGTCCGTCTGTGTTGTCGCTTGTCCAGCACTGAGGCATATAGTAAAGGAAGGCCGGATCAAAGCGTCCTCCGCCGCCAGAACAGGATTCAAACAGCACATGAGGAAAGCGGGAAGTTACATTTTCCAGCAGGCGGTAAAGTCCCAGGTAATATTTGTGGCTTGTTTTTCCCTGATTTTCCGGGCTGGCAGAACCGCCGGCGACTTCAGTCTGTGAGCGGTTGAAATCCCATTTTACATAGTCAATTGCTACAGAACTAAGAATTTTGCTCAAAGTTTCTGTAAGGTAATCTACAACTTCGTCGCGGCTCAAATCCAGAACAAGCTGATGACGGCCTAAAGTTCGTGAGCGGGAGTCTATGTGAAGACACCAGTCCGGATGAGCACGGTACAAATCGCTGTCCGGCGAAATCATTTCCGGCTCAAACCAGAGTCCGAATTTCATTCCCCGCTTATGAATTCCATCCGCAATTTCTTCAAGTCCGCCTGTAAGTTTTTTAGTATTTACAAACCAGTCACCAAGCGAAGAACGGTCATCATTACGCTTTCCAAACCATCCGTCATCAAGAACAAAAAGCTCTATTCCTTCTTCCTTTGCCTTATCAGCAAGCTTGAAAAGCTTTTCCGCATTAAAGTTAAAATAAGTTGCTTCCCAGTTATTGATGACAATAGGACGCTCCTTGTACTGCCATTCGCCCCGGCACATATTGTCCCGGTAAAGATCGTGGTAGGTACGGCTAAGCTGGCCAAGTCCCTTGTTGCTGTAAACCATTACAACTTCCGGGGTCTCAAAGCTTTCGCCCGCATCCAGCTTCCAGTTGAAATTATATGAATTAAGTCCAATCTGAAGACGGCTCATGTTGAACTGGTCAACTTCTACGCCGGCCGTAAAGTTTCCGCTGTAAACAAGGTTGAAGCCGAATACTTCTCCATTTGTTTCTCCTGCCTCATAATCAGCAAGGGCAATAAAAGGATTCTGCTGATGGCTTGAAGTTCCCCGGCGGCTTTCTATGCTCTGAACTCCAGGAGTCAGCTTTCTCCAGATTACGTGACGTTCACGGGCATGGGCGCCGGAAAGCTGCAGCATTTTATAGCGGCTGGTCATAAAATCAAGGCTTGCACTCATCACCCGGCGTAGAGTAACCGGCTGATTTTTGTAAATGCCTTCTGCCGAACTGCTCATATTTTTTACCACACTTCTGCGGCAGATTACGTCACGGTCATTCCAGACTGTATATATTAATGTTACCTCAAGTCCGGTAACAGGGTCTTTCAAATTGATTTCAAGGCTGTCCGCCTCGCTGTCTTTTTTTGTATAAGTTGAAGGAAGTCCCTTTATAGGAGTTTTTCCCTTGTATATTTTGTGTGATTCATAAAAAAGGTCTGCGGCAGTTGTTCCGTCTGCGCACAAAGCTTCAAAGGCTCCTGTACGGAAATCACTTCTTCCGCATGCCGGAAATTCCTGCTGCAAAGCGTTCAAAGAAAAATCAGCCTTGCCATGAAGTTCTTCAGGAACGGGAGCAAATGCACGGTCAATCAGAGGCATAGAGCAAAGGTCATCGTCCCAGTCATCAATACGGGAAAACCATCCGCCATGCAAAAGATAGCGGTTATCAAAAATTCTTATGATATAGCTTGATGACGGTGTGTTTAATAAGAAAGAGTTTGTATTTTTATTAAAGATGATACTCATATAATCCTCTAAAATGTTTTTTATATAAATCAGACTAGCAAAGCAACCCTGTCTGCGGGTCCCAGCGACGACGAAAATCAGGGTACCACCCCCTCACGGGTTCCCCCCTAATTTTCGTCTGCGTCCCACAGCCTGTGTTGCTTAAAAGTGCCTATTTGAAAAGATTCAAAATCTCTTTGTTCGAATCCTTAAGTGCTTCTTCTACGCCCTTCTGATCCAGGAAAATCTGGTCGAAAGTACGAGTCATAATCTGACCAATCATAACTGAGTTGTCTACGATTGGGTAAAGGAAGGTTCCATTTGGAGCCTTAGCTTCATCTGTGAATGCAGATACATCCCAGTTTTTGCCGGCGTACTTGTTCAAAGCATTGTTTACACCAGATTCAATAGCAGGGAATACTACACCGTAAGAACCGATGATATCCTGTGCTTCTTTGCTTGCAAGGAATTTAACCCATTCCCAAGCTTCTTCTTTGTGCTGAGAACCAACCCAAATTGAGTCACCAAGACCGTTAATCATAGATTTACGTCCTGCAGGTCCTTCCGGAAGGCGTGCGAATCCAACATCAAATACACCGTTTGATTTGTGAACACCAATCATCCATGATCCGTCGAATACCAGAGCAGCTTTTTCTGAGTTGAACAAAGATGCATAACCGTTTGAAGTTTCTGTGTAAGGAGCAGAGAAGCCCTGGTCCTGCATTTTTTTCATCCATTTGATTGTGTTGATAAAGCGTGGATCATCATAGTGATAGTTTGAATCATAAAGTCCGTCTGTGTAAGTCCAGCCGGTAGAGCATGCAAGGCCAGAGAACTGTGCCTGTCCGCGGTCATCACTGTGTCCGATTGCCCAGCCATACTGAACAACGTTTTTCTTGTCGAAGTTAGGACTGAGGCCATTGTTTCCGTTTGCATCGATTGTCAGGCGTTTAATCATCTTTTCGAATGAACCGCCGTCTGTAGGGTTCCATGTAAGATTATTGAGTTCTTCATGTGTTACGCCAGCTGCATCTGTAAGGTGCTTGTTATAAATGATTGCGATTGTATCCCAGTCCTTTGGAAGACCGTAAGTTTTTCCGTCCTGACTCTGCCAGAGCTTTTCAAGGTCATTCATGTAGATTGAAGTATCTACATTGTCACGTTTAATGTAAGGAGTCAAATCAACAAGCTGATTTTTGCTTGCGAAGTCCATGTATTTTGCAAGGTGGTCAGTGAATACATCACCGGCAGTTCCACCAATCATTTCTGTCTGAAGTCCAGTCCAGTAATCATCCCAGCCAAGCTGAACAATAGAAATTTTAATTCCAGGATGTTTTTCTGTAAACTTATCTGCTGCTGCCTGATAAGCCGGGAGCTGGGCAGAATCCCAAAGCTGGTAGCGGATTGTTACTTCCTTGCTGCCTTTTTTGCCACAAGAAACAAAACTGAGTGCCATGAGACCCGCTAAGGCACCAGCCAAAACTTTTACACATTTTTTCATATATTTCCTCCTAAAATGAAAACTAATTTACACAGGGGAGCTACCCCCAGTATTATTTGAATCCGTTAAACCCGATAGAATTCACGATTTTCTTTCCCATAAAGCTGTAAATAATCATTGCAGGAATGATTGCAAGAACGGTTCCCGCCATCATACCAGACCAGTCAGGCTGGCCCTGTGGAGTCTGCGAGCGGAAAACTCCAAGTGCAACCGTCAAAGTACGAAGCTCTTCTTTTTTACCGACAATGAGCGGCCACATATAGTCGTTCCAGCTGTTGATGAAAGTAGTTACGGCTAAAGTTACAAGGGCAGTCTGCATCAAAGGCAGAATAATCATAAAGAAGGTTTTGTACTGGCCAGCACCGTCAAGGTAGGCTGCTTCTTCAATTTCCTTATTGATTCCCAGGAAGAACTGGCGCATAAAGAAGACTCCGTAAGGCGTCATAAAGAAGGCCGGCGCCACAATTCCCGCGTAAGTATTCAAAAGCTTGAGCTGACGGATAAAAACAAAGTTTGGAATCATCATTACAACGCCGGGAACCATCATTGCCGCAAGAATCAGGGCAAAAATCTTATTGCGTCCAGGGAATTCAAGACGGGCAAAACCATAACCTGCCATTGAACAGAAAAGCACCTGGAAAAGTGTAGTCAGAATTGCAACAACAAGTGAGTTTTTAAGGTTCACAAGGAAGTTTACCTTCTGGCCGGTACCACCGAGTGCTACGGCTTCTTCCGGTGAAATAAATCCCAGAACACGCGCATAGTTTTTCAGCGTCATCTGGCTTGGAATCATTTTTGACGACTCCGGGAAAATCAAATTGTGCGGTGTAAGCGAAGTTCTGATAACCCAGAAAAATGGGAAGAGAGTAATCAAAAGCAGAAACACAATCACAAAAATTACAAGTGCCCGCGAAATTGCACTTTCAGTTTTATATCTATCAAGTTTGTTCATAAAATCCCCCTAGTTGTCGCTCTCGCTGGCCTTCATTACCCGCATCTGAATGGCACTGATAAAGGCAAGAATTGCAAACAGAACCATACTTGCGGCACAGGAATATCCCATCTTGTAGGCCTCAAAACCGTTTTTATAGATGAAAAGATAAATTGCGTAGGTTGCGGTTACCGGTCCACCCTTGGTTGTAATGGCGATAGTATCGTAAATCTGGAAGGAACCGATTACCGTTGTAATTACTACAAAGGCAATAACGGGACGAATATATGGAAGAACAACGCTGAAGAAGCGGCGGGCAGGAGAACAACCGTCAATCATGGCAGCTTCCTCAATTTCTTTTGGAACCCCCTGCAAGCCTGCAAAAATCAAAAGAGCTGTGTAACCCATATGGCGCCAGATATTAATCATAGCGATAGAAGGGAGGGCTGTTCTTGTATCTGTAAGCCAGTTTACTTTGGCAAAGCCCATCTTCATCAAAAGTGCATCGATAATTCCTCCAGGTGGATCCAGCATCCAGAACCAGAGCAGGGCAACTACTACGTTGGACATAATCCACGGAACAAGGAAGATTCCTTTCATTATGTTCGAATTGCCAACTGCCTTATTCATAATCAAAGCAATAATCATTGCAAGAACAGTCTGCAGCGGAATGTTGAGAAGAACGTAGCAGACTGTAACCTTCATTGCGGTCCAGAAGTCCTTGTCACAGAAAAGTCCCAGATAGTTTTTAAAACCTACGAACTTTGCTTTTGTGAACAAATCCCAGTTAGTAAAGCTGTAAAACAAACCGCGGATTGTCGGCATAAGGTAGAATAAGAAAAATCCGATTAAGCATGGAACTACAAAGCTGAATGCAATGATGTTCCTTTTGAATTTATAACTTTTAATGTCCATACTTTAACTGTAACACAGTTTTTTTAATTGTAAAGTTATTTTTGTAAAATTTTTCATTTTGTATGTAAATTTTTACATTGTACTTTACATTTGCGGAATTTGACCTTAAAATTAAGACATGACGATTAGTGAATTAGCAAAAGAAGCCGGCGTTTCCATTGCAACTGTATCCCGCTTCCTGAATAACGGCCCTGTAAAAGAAGAAACAAGAAAAAAACTTGAGGCGCTAGTATTAAAGCAGAATTTTGTTCCATCGAAAATATCAAAGGAAATTATCAACGGACAGGGAAAATCTATTGCCGTCCTGACCCACTCTTTCAGTAACCTCTATACTGCCGAATTTTCCGAAGCAGTAGTAAACCTCTGCGGAGAACGCAAAATGACCTGTTACACAGGCTGCTGTTCCGGAGTTGAATCTGAATATAATTATCTTCTGGATTTTGTAAGCCGTAAAATAAACGGCGTAATTCTGCACGAGCCAAAGGATGGCGAAGCCCAGCTTAAGCTTTACGAGCGGATTGCGGGCCGCATGCCTTTAGTCTGGATTCACTCTATCCCGATTGATATCGAAGTTAATTCCATCAGCGTAAATCAGGAAAAGGGAATGAAGCTTGCCATGGAATACCTTATGGGTCTGGGGCACAAAAAAATTGCCTACGTTACCGGAGAAAAAGGCTATTCTTACACCCTCAAGCAGACATTGTGGCAGGAGGAACTTACAAAAGCCGGCTTTGCGCCTGCCCCTGGCGATCTGATTACCGTAGAACGCACAGACTTTATTGACGGAATTAAAACAACAAAAGAAGCCGTTTCAAAATATCTGGCAGCCGGAAACCGCCCGACTGCAATTTTCTGTGCAAACGACATTATGGCGATGGGAACAATAAATGCCCTCACCGCAGCAGGCCTCCGGGTCCCTGACGACGTAAGCATAATGAGCCATGACAACACAGTCCTTGCAGACAGCATGAACCTCACCTGCGTGGACATGAAAATAAAAAGCGTAGCCATCGCCGCAATGGACCTTCTGGACTACGCTATGAATGGAAGTGATAAAACTCCCCGCCACATTACAATTATACCGGAGCTGATAATCAGAGACTCCTGCCGCCAGTTAAAATAATTGCTCTACACAATAGGCAGAAGTCTTATTTCGTAACCGGAACAAAAGGAACAATAAAACACTGGCCGATTACCTTTCTGTCGGTAAGAGGAGCTTCTTTAGAAGTTTCTTTTGCGGCAGAAATACCACCCTGTGTTGTATAATCCTTTGCATTCCCTTCCTTTATGCACTGCCATACAAGCTCAAGGGCAGTCGCGGCCTGAGCATTTACATCCTGAAGTACAGTTCCGAACATCTGTTTTTTAGAAAGAGATTCTTTACCACCGTCAGTTGCATCTACACCAAGAACAGGAACTGCAAGGGCCGTACCATCACCATCAGAATCCATTGTAGGGTTGGAAGGATTATCTACCATATTGTGATTTAAGAGAGAATCAACAGCACCAAGCGCCATTTCATCATTCTGGGCAATAATTACATCAAACGAAGGATTTTTTCCGTCAATCCACAAATCAAGATACTGACGGGCACTGGCTCTATCCCAGTTAGCTCCGAATTCTCCAAGAACATTTACCTTATATCCAAGGCGGGAAAGCTCCTCCATAACACCCACCTTTCTGTAAATCTGGGCAGGATGTCCGTATTCACCATTAAAATAGAGTACGCGGAGATTTTTTCCATCCAGCTTTCCGGAATTCTTCTTAAAATATGAATCAATCATCTGAGCCTGATATTTTCCGGCATCAGTTTCTGGTGACGAAGCATAGAAAAAGTTTTCACCTGTTTTTAAAGCTTCAACCGACGGAATGACATTCGAAAATGCCGCAGCCCCACCCTGCGAGTGGATGATTTTTGTCATCTGTTCGGTAAGGTCGGTATTGTAAGCAATAATTACAAAATTCTTTACTCCGTTCAAAAGGAGAGTTTTCAACTGGTCAATCTGAATTGCGGCATCATTGTTTGCAGAATATACTTCAACAGAAATATCGTTCTTTTTAGCAAAAGCTTCGACTCCCTTTCTATAGGCGTTTAAAAAAGGCTCGTAATCGTTTCTTAAAAGAACACCGACCACTTCTTTTTTTGCTTTCTCCTTCTTACAGCCGGAAATTGAAAAAACAGAAAGAGTGAGCAGCAAAACTGCCGTAAATTTAAATATTTTTTTCATGCATACCCCCTTTATACCGTAAACTGATCAATCTGATTTCCGATTTCCATAATCGAAGAGTACATTATCTTTGTGATGCTATCCAGAGATTCACCGGTTTGCGTAATTTTTTCCGTTGTGCTGGAAATAATTGACATGCTTTCCCTGATTGCAAAGGTTGCATCCTGGAGCTGACGGATTTCTGTAAGGATTGCCTGATTTCCTTCTGACATTTCCTTAGATGCCGTTCTAACTTCCAGAGTAGAATCATTCATTACACTGAGGGCACTTCCAATCTGGCGGGAACCTTCAGCCTGTTCTTCCATTGCGCTCTTAATCTGATTGACCAGCATATCTGTACTCTGAATTTTATCGGTTACAGAATTAAATGCCTCGCTTGAAGCCTGAGAAGCCGAAACAACGCTTTCAATAGAATCACGGATAACCTTAAGCTGATTTCCAATAGTTTTTGACTGAACAGAAGAGGTTTCCGAAAGCTTTCGGATTTCGTCTGCAACAACCGCAAAGCCCTTACCTGCCTCACCCGCGTGTGCCGCCTCAATTGCCGCATTCATGGCAAGAAGGTTTGTCTGGCTTGCAATATTTGCAATAGCGGCATTTGCTTCCTGAAGCATAACTGACTGCTGCTCAATCTGCATAATTTTATCATTTACATCCTTCTGTCTTTCAGTTCCAACAGAAGATGTTTCTTCAAGCTCAATAAACTGATCAGCCATCTTTCTTACAGAACCGTTTACAGAATCAATATTTCCAATCATCTGCTCTACAGCGGCAGATGCCTGAGAAACACTCTGAACCATCTGTTCTATCATGCGCTCAAGCGACTGAATGTTTGAGGCGATTTCATTTACAGCACCGGCAGTCTGGTCAACACTCGCAGACTGATGTGAGATTCTGTCAGAAACCGTACTGATATTAGAGAGAATCTGATTATTTGAATCGGCTGTTTCCTGTGAACAGGTATGCATTTCTTCACCGGCAGCCGCAAGCTGATCTTTTGAATTTTTAAGCTCGCGCACAATACTCTGAAGCTTTTCCGCAAACTTATTAAAGCCTTCTACAACAGAACCAATCTCTGTCTTTGAATTAATCTGAATTCGCTGAGTCAAATCAGCATGACCAGAAGCAATTCCGTTGATTGATTTTTCAACAACACCAAGAGGCTTAAGCATAAAGCCTGCAACCAGAAGTGTACAAAGTGCAAGCACTATGATTGTAAAGAGAGAAACAATTGCGTTTGTATTTCTCAAGGCATTTCCGGTTTTATTAATCTGAGCCTCAGAAACAGAAAAGGCCAGAATCCAGGGAGTATAGGCAATCGGTGTGTAAGCAACAAAACTTGTTCCTTTAAGACCACCCCAATGCTTTGCCCAGCCTGTACCAATTCCTCCGTTTACAGCCTTCTTTACAATTTCTGTTACAGATTCATCATTAGAACTGTCAAGCAGATTAAGCTTCATTACGTTACTTTGATTTACATTAGCAACCACAGTTCCGTTATCCGCAATAATCCAGGTCTGTCCTGAATCTCCAAGACGGATGTATTCAACCATGTTTTCAATATTTTCAAGAGAAACTACCGCAGAAAAAAGTCCGAAAATTTCTCCGTGCAGCTTTGCGGCACAGGCAATATGGAAAACAACCTTTCCCTTTGAATCTTTTTCAGGATTATCGATATAGCTGGCCTTACCGTTTTTCATAATCTGCTTGTAAAATTCACGGTCATAAACATTTTCGGTACCACCAATATCATAATGGCCTATTCCGTCTTTTCCCGCATACATTACAGAAGAAAAATATGTTTTTCTGTTTCCGTTATGCTCTTTAAGCCAGCTGATGATTTTCTGATCATCACCGCTGGAAACTACGTCGGCATTAGAATAGAAGGTCATCTGATTCATGTACTCACTGATTTTATTTGCAATGGCCAAAGAATAGGCATTTGTAATCTGGGTACAATCCATTGCATAGCTTTCTGCCGTTGATTTTTTTGTAAAGGATGACATCAGAACACCCTGAACAGCATTAATCACAAGAATAATAGCAACCAGCATCCAGCACAAAATAACTGAAATCTTATAACGTTTTCTGGACATCAAAAAATCTCCTTATTATTTATTTTTGCACACCTTTCTAATATAAACAAGGTTTTCATCATTATTATTCAAAATCCCGTTCATATCTGAAATAAACTGAGTTACAGCACTTGTTGACTGAAAGAATTCCCGTCCGACACAGTAAACCTTATCATTTTTTACGGCTTTAAAATCCGCAAATATTTCGTTTTTTTCTTCCAGCTCCTTAATGTCAGCAATCGGCCGGTCAACTATTGCATTATATACTATAATATCCGCATCCTTTGCCGATGCAAAAAAATCTTCAATCTGTATATTCCTGGTTGAATTCTTGTCTTCATCCTTCTGCGAAAGCTTTGGAATATAATTTCCACCGGCCAGCTCTATCATTGCGGCAATATAATCACTGTTTGTACGGATATTTACGCTGCCGTTTTTAGTAATATAGAAAAAAGCGACACTTTTATCAGTTTTTTTCTGATTCAACAGATTCTGAATAGCCTTAATCCTGTTATCAAAAAAGGCCTGCGCCTCTTCTTCCCTTCCAAAAAGCGCTCCGTAAAGCTTTATCCACTCAAAACGTCCCAGAGGATGACTTTCATTTCCCGATTTTTCTACAAGGCAGGGAATTCCAAGCTCAGAAAGCTTTTCCATAACTTCAGGCTTGTGATAAATCATGTTGTTCTGAATGGCAAGGGAACAGCCCTGCGAAAGTAAAAGCTCGTAATCTGGAGCGCTGTACTTTCCGGCGTAGAGGATTTTTCCGCTCTCCATAGCATTTGCGGCTTCTTCCACATACCAGTCATTTTGTTTTGTGCCGGAAAATCCTATGCTGTCCAGGGCAGAGCAGGAAACAACAAGGTCCATTGCAGAGGAAGAAACCAGGTAGGCCTTGCAAAGCGGCTGGAAGAGGGGCTGCGTGCCGGAAGGGAGTGATTTTAAGATTCTGGCAGGGGATTTATTTTGCGGTACTAAAAGAAAATTCTGGCTGTTCTCGCCGTCCTTTATCCTGATATAAGTAAAAATGCTGCCGTCTGTATCTGTGATTTTTTTAATCGAAAAAAGATTTGCATATAAAAGAGAAACTGTACTTTCGGTCAGTTTTACAGTTCCTCCTTTTAAACTTCCTACTTCAGTTTTTTTTTACTGTTTTTCAAAGCCTGATTTGTGTGGGCAACGTAAATTTTCTGAATTGCAGGAATCTGTCCAAGGCCTAAAATCTGACAGTCAACTCCGTCAAAATAGCCGCTGGCATTGAAAAGTGATTTCCATGAATCGTCTTCATCGCCTGCCATATCATTTGTTGCATGATCACCGGCAACCAGCATGAGAGGACGAAGAATAACCTTCTTAAATCCGGATTTATGAACTTCTTCTATGATATTTTCTACTGCAGTTTCTTCTGGCTCTCCTTCAACAGTACCGATAAATACATTGGAATAGCCCAGGTCCTTCATCTGAGCTGCCATCTGTGTATAAGATATTTTTGCATCGTGGGAAGTTCCGTGTCCCATAAGAACAAAAGCTGTACCTGCTTTTTCTGCCGCAAGGCGGTTTTTATAACCGGCAACCTTAGCCATGTCAGCAACTACAGCTTCAGAAACCTGTTTTTTATCTGAGTTTGTAATTTCATCCGAACCGCCGACTTCACCCAAAAGTGGTTCTGCAACTTCAACAAGGGCAAACTTGTCTTTATATGCATCCAGAGCAGCAATCAGCTCATCATATTCTGCACCGTGCATAAGGTGGGTTGGCTGAACAATCAGCTTTTTTACCCCGTTATTTACTGCGCGATCCAGAGCTTCAGTAACATTGTCGATTTTTTCACCATCACGCTTCAAAACGTGTTTAATGATAATCTGTGAAGTAAAAGCTCTGCGTACAGAATACTTTGGAAAAGCATTCTGAATTGATTTTTCAACTTCGCCTATTGTGGCAATTCTTGAATCGTTGTAAGAAGTTCCAAAGCTTACAACCAGAATCTCAGTTTCTCCGATTCCGTCCTGATTCAAAGGATTGTCAACATCAGATTTTACGATAGATTTACCGTAACCAAAAGAAGAAAGCATTAAACCTGCAAGAATTAAACAGGCACGTCTAACAAAGGATTTTTTCATATCAGTACAACCAATAACTCGTGATTTTAAAAGACATACATCTTTTAGTACTATTACAGCCGGCAGGTTTCCTGACTTAAAAATCACAGCTTTTGTCCAGTCTTCCCATGCAATCTTTACTACATTTTTTATAGAAGATTTAAGCACAGTGACTTTAAAACAATAAATTGTCCGACATCGGCTCCTTTATTACAGTGACGAGATCGTTCGGGATTTTCACCTGATTCCCTTTTAACCTGAATATTCATGGCAAAAACTGACTATTACCATAAATTTCCGGCACCGCCTGCTATTACGACAAAAAAGATATCATTTTTTAAAAACTTGTGCAAAGGAAAATTACTATCTATAATTACTGCCATGAACAATACTAAGACTCCAAAAATAAAAAAACGCAAATCAATTTCATCAAAAATTATTCGCGGAACAGTATTCACCATCACAGCACTTCTGCTTGTTATGGGAGTATGCCTGTATTATAGAATATCTGGAATTGACGAAGCACAGTATTCTTCAATGACAAAGAAAAACCTTACCCTTACTGATGCCGCAATCAATCAGTATTTTCACGGTGTTGAAAAATCGGGACATCCTCTGATTATGAATCAGATTGCCGCTCTTCCAGGCTCAATTACAGAGTTTGAAGGATTTAGCGATTTTAAATCTTTTTTAAGCGGTGTTCTTGAAACAGATGATTCGACTGTTCATGAATTCGTAATTGTCGCAGATAAAATAGGTACAATTGTTATAAATACAATGGACTCCTACACTGAATTCAAAGGCATTTATTCAATTGGAATTCCAGGACTAGAGAATTATTCTCTTGGTAAAAAACTGTGGTACAGAACATCTATCGGTGGAACAAAATATGAAATCCGTACCTTCCCGTCAGAAAACACTTACGTCCCTATGGATTATATTTATGTTATTCCTCTTGAAATTGTAGATGCTGCAGATAATTCAATTTACATCACTCTTGCGGCCGCTCTCTTTCTGGGAATTATTCTGAGCATCGTAATAATGAAATTTATCAGCTCATCAATTATCAAATCACTTTTAAATGTTTCTAAAATCCTAAAGGATATTTCTGAGGGTGAAGGTGATTTGACTCAGCGCCTTCCTGTTCTTGGAAATGACGAAGTAACCGATATTGCAACTTTCTTTAATCAGACCATGGAAAAAATTGACAACACCATGAAGACAGTTCAAAGTGAATCAGGCTTGATGAAAAATTCCGCAGGCATTCTTTCTAACAACATGACAGAAACTGCCAGCGCCCTGAATCAGATTACAAGTAACATCAACAGCATAAAGGGTCAGATTGCAAATCAGACAGAAATTGTCGAACAGAACAATGAATTTGTTTCTGAAATAGGCAATAATATCGGCAATCTGAGCCGCAGCATTGAAAAACAGTCACAGAGTGTAAGTCAATCTACCAGCGCAGTAGAAGAAATGGTTGCAAACATCCGGTCTGTTACAGAAATCCTTACAAAAAACGCTGTTGCGGTAGAAAAGCTCACAAATTCTGCTGATAACGGCCGCGAAATTGTGCAGAAGACAGCCGATACAATCAAAAAGATTTCTGAAGAATCAGAGGGTCTTATGGAGGCAACTGAAATCATCCAGAATATTGCGGAGCAGACAAACCTTCTTGCCATGAATGCAGCAATTGAAGCAGCACATGCAGGAGACGCAGGAAGAGGCTTTGCCGTTGTTTCTGACGAAATCCGTAAGCTTGCCGAAGATTCAAATGAAGAAAGTAAAAAAATCTCTGATGTCCTTGGTGGACTAAAAGAGCTGATTACAAGAGTTTCTGAAGATTCTCAGGAAATTCAGAATCAGTTCCAGACTATTTTTGAAAATACTCAGGATGTAAAAAATCAGGAAGCTGTAATCAAAAGCGCAATGGACGAACAAAGCGCCGGCGGTCAGCAGATTCTTGATGCGATGCAGCAGATTAATACGATTACCAGTGAGGTAAAGGATGGGGCAAGATTAATGTCTGAAGGTGGAGAAAAAGTTCAGGCAGAAATGGGTAAACTTGCTTCTGTTTCACTGGAAATTTCTGGCAGCATGAATGAAATGTCTACAGGAGTTAATGACATTAATAATTCCATGCAGAATATTAACGAACAAAGCCGTCAGAATATGGACAGCATCGAAAAGGTAACCGACGAGATTCATAAGTTCAAGGTATAATAAAGGATAAAATGACCATACACCCCTACACTCTTTCTGATGATAAAAAAAACATAACTTTCTCTCTTAATCTTAATGATTTTGAACTTCCGCCCGGGGTACATCCGGATTCAATAAAGGAAGTTTTTGTTACCGCAAGTTTTACCGCCTGGCGAAAAAAAGATGATTTTGCCATGCAGAGGCAGGAAGAAAAAAACTTATGGACTCTTACAAAGAGTTTGGATGATGTTGATATTCCGGGAAATATAGGCTTTCCTGAATTCAACTTTCTTCTTTTTACTGATTCAGGAACAGCCTTTAACATAGGGGCAAAAACTCCAGTCACAGGCTCAAATCAGAGCTGCGAAGAATTTTTTGATTATAATTTTGTAATCCTTAAAGATAAAAATTACCTTTCAGAAATTAAAGGCTACGGGGATAATCTTTTAAAAATCCTCAGCATAAAGGATTATGATTTAAAAAATCCAGAAGCTCAGGCAAGGATTTCCAACGTAAGAAAAGTTCCTCACACCAATTATTTGTGGCGGGGATATCATCCATATATAAAATCCCGCCCGGCCTTTGATACCGAAGAATTACGACTCAAGCTGGTAAATAAAGCAATTAAAAAGAATAAAATTAAATCCATAATAACCCTCTGCGGAAATGAAAAACCTCAGAAAGGATTAAACGAAAAAATCAGCCGCTATATCCGCGACATTCAGAAAAAAGGAAATCAGCTTTTTCTGGACACAACCTACGAAACCGTTTATTTTGCTTCTGACAGCCGGGAATATTCAAACACTGTAAGGCAGATTGCAGACTTTATAATTTCTCATCCTGCGCCTTTTTATATTCACTGCAGGCTGGGCTCAGACCGCACGGGAAGTATGAGCAGCATTCTGGCGGCCCTTTGTGGTGCAAGCTGGGAAGAAATCAAGGAAGATTATGAAATGACTTCAAAGGCCGGTTTTGGAGAATTCAGGTCTGCAAGACTTCTGGAATATTCTTATAAAAATCTTCTGGGCATGTCGCCATCCCACTTCCAGAACCTGCAGAAGGAAGTTGAGGATTATTTTACGGAAAGGGATATTTTATCACATGACCAGATTGAAAAATTGAGAAATAAGCTTATCAATGGATTTTAAATTTTGGAAAGCCCGGAAAGCTTTTCCTCAACCTCAGAAAGCTTTCCTTCCGCAGCCCTTCTTTCTTCATCAATTTTCTGACTATCTTCTATGGAAGAAATAATTTCCTGGGAATGAAGGTTTTCCAGAAGAAGCTCCAGTTCTGCCTTCTGTTTTTTAAGTTCCGTTACGAATTTTGGCGGGCGGCCTCCTTTTTTGCCGTTTTCCCGGCTTGCCGCAATCTTTGCCCGGCTCTTTGAAGTTCCGTTATATTTATAAAGCATCCCAATCCAAAGCTTCAGGTTTTCAAGCTCAGACTTCATCCTGTCAGCTATAAGATTCAGATTTTCGGGAGTCTTGCCGTCACAGGCGGCAAGACTCTGTTGAATATCTTCAAGCCGCAAAATTGATTTTTTTATTTCTTCTGTTTTACGCGACATTTGTCCCCCTTATTTTACCTGACGGCTCTTGTGACATGCAAAATAAATTATCTGCTTTTCTTCAGCCATCTTGGCAACAAGCTTTAAAGCATGCTCAACCTTATCATCATCAAGATTTACAAAAGGATCATCAAGGATTACAGGCGGTTTT
Source organism: uncultured Treponema sp. (assembly GCA_947165895.1). Lineage (GTDB taxonomy): Bacteria > Spirochaetota > Spirochaetia > Treponematales > Treponemataceae > Treponema_D. The sequence continues at coordinate 100,846 of CAMVCB010000007.1, read as the reverse complement.
ACATCCTTAAAAAGGGCATCAATCAGAGCCATTCGGGAACAGAAATTAATCATATCCTTGTAGCCGGCGCTGAGATATTTGCTTTCATGCCTGATTCCATCCTTATCGACAGTAACCTTCAAATCTGTATCTATCATAAAATTCTGGTCAGAGTCTGAATCAAGGGCAGAAATCATCTTCATGTATTTTGTAAAGCCTTCTTTCATCGGATCAATGTAATTTGCATCAAGCTTTTCTTTTGCCGCTTCAAGAAACTTCATTGTTTCTGTCAGAATTTTATGCTCTTCAGTCTTTTCCTGTTTTTCTAGAGTAAGGCGTTCAATATCATTTTCGATATCAGCCTTTTTGTCCGTTACGGCAAGATTTGCTTCAATAATGCGGTTATATCCCGCAATTTCAGAATTTTTCTGATTGATTTCTTCGGAAAGTCCGGAAAGCTGCTGGCGAAGTTCATCTGCTGACTGCTCCGGTTTTTTAAGGCCGTCAAAGCTCTTTACATCATTTTGCGGATCATTTTCGAAGTCTGCTACTCTTGCACGAAGATTTTCAAGGAGCCCTGTCGTATTTTTGATGTCATTAATCTTATTATGAAGCTGCTGAACCTGATCTGTAAAATCAAGACTCTTATCAGTTTTATACTGGGACAAAATCTGCACCAGCTTTTCTTTTGTTTCTGCATAAAGCTGATTATTTTTTGAATCAGAATTAACCCGGCCCGAAAGTTCCTGCAGCTTTGAAAGCCTTTCGTTCAGATTCTGAATCAGGCCCGGTACGGCAGAAATATCTTCGGTTTTACAAAAGCGGCTCACAAAGGCTTTAAGTTCATTTTCAAAATCACAGGTAACCTTAGGCTGAGCCTGAAGCCAGTTAAAATACTGGCCGGACTTATTCATCAAAATTGAATAGCGGCTAAAATCAATGCTGATTTTATTTATAAGATTTATTTCGTTTCCTGAAGCAGGTACAGCGGCCAAGGCTTCCAGGTCTGCAAACTGACTGATAAAAGCAGAAGTACCGGCCTCTTTATTTTTTATTGAAGCTTCAACATTTCTGATATTTTCATCAATGCCGGAAAGCTTTTCTTCCAGTTCAGATACATCTGCCTTACCGCCCCCTGCAAATACGGCAAGAAGTGTAAAAAGTAGCATAAGGCCAAAGGCGGCGCAAATCAGGGGGATTGCAAATTTAAGGACAAGAGCCGCTATCCCAAGGCCAGCCGTTAAAAATCCCAGCAGTGCAAAAACGATTCTGACAGGATTAGTCTTTTTTGAAAGAGCTTCTACTTCGATTTTTGACTGGAGGGCCGATTTTTCTGCCTCCAGGGTGATTTTCTGATTTTTAAGATTCTGAATCTGGCTGATTTCAGAAAGCTTTGAAGCTATGACCTCTTCGGATATATCAGCTCCAGAAAAACGCTGCTTCAAAAGTGCATATTCCTTTGCTTCCTGGTCGGTAAGCTTTTTCTCTGATTCTTCCTGCCTGAACTTCTTAAAAAGACTGTCAGTTTTAAGGCAGTTTTCAATCTGGGATTTTTCGGGAATATCCCCTCCAAAAGATTTCTGCAGCTGATCATAGAGATTCCTGTCTGATTCAGAAAGTGCCATATTCTTCACATTCGAATTAAGAGTTGTGTATTCCCGTGAAATTTCATCAATTTTTGAAAGACTTTCTTCTTCCGGAATCTGGCCGTTGAAAAAGTCAGAAAGATTTTTAAGATTTTCTTCGGCCTCAGCCACATCCTTTTTAAGCTGGTCGTAACGAAGCTTTCCCTCGTATTTTGCACTGAGAGAAAGCTGCTTTGTTACCGCTTCCTGCTTTTTTTTCAGCCCGTCAAGCACAGTTCTTATCGAAGAAATTTTATTTTCGTACTGTTCGTTCTGGAAAAGCTTTCCTTCAATTTCACTCAAAGCGTTGCGGCATGAATCAATTTCATTCTGAAGATTTACGATAATTCCCTTTTGTCCCCGCCCTTTTATTGAGCTTGCCTTATCATTCAGGGCATCCATTGCAGTATCATAGGTTGAAACATCACCTGCTTCCACAAGATTATTGAGCTTTGCACTTATATCGGTTGAGCCTTCAGGACTTTCTTCCAGAACTACAAGAACACTGCGACCATAAGTTTCGCGGTTAATGCCAAAAAGCTCATTTCCCAGGTCAGAAGTAAAATCAGAACTTGGCTTATTCGTTGATAAATCAAGAATTTCAAAGCTTTCTTCCTTCGCTTTCATGCTGAAGGTTCTTGTTATGCGGTATTTTTTCCCATTATGACTGAAGGATAAATTTCCGCCGTAAATGCCCCCCTGCCATGGAAGATATTTCAGCTTTTCATTTTTGTCGGCATCTTTAGATGTTGTCTGCTCAAAGCCGTAAAACATTGCCTTAATAAAAACAGAAAGAGTGGTTTTTCCCCAGCCGTTTTCATGAATAAAGCTGTTCAATCCTTTTTTGAAATCCACATCCAGGTTTGAGAGCTTTCCAAAATTTATGATATGTGCATTTAATAATTCCATAATTAAAAATCTCTCCCCGCAAGTGCCTTAATCCCTGTCATTATGATTTTTGATTTTTCGCTTTCCGAAAGGCCGGCCTGATTTTTTACAAGGCGGATAAATTCTCCCTTCAAAGAAACATCATTTTCATATTTTTCATAGTCAATTTTATTCTGGCAGTAATTTTCAACTTTTATATAGAAAAATTTTGCCGCAAGGGCACTTTCATAAGAAGAAACTTCAATGTCCGTCTCTTCGCTGATTTCGCCGGTAAGCTTTACCTGAACAATATCCTCACAGGAAATTTCCCCCAGCCTCTCTTCAATGCACTGCATAATTTCTTTATAGCTCATGCTTCCGTCAAGCGGCACTTCTACAGCATGAATCACCCGTCTGGAATTAGGAATAAAATCAGCCTTTACCCTTCCGTCTTCAATATTCAAAAGGACAAAGCCCTTTTCTCCACATTCATCAAATCCCCGGCCTTCAAGACAGCCCGGATAGCACCAGGTACAGCGGTGATCAAGTTTTTCCATCCTGAATTTATGGATATGGCCCAGGGCAATATAATCAATATTCTGATTTGCAAATTTTGGAAGCGAAATCACGGCTCCGTCTTTTTTTGTCTCATAGCCTGCAACCTGACCGTGCATAACGACAATATTTACTTTTGATGAATCCGGATGGAGCTCACTGTAAGCCTTTGCCGGAATTGTTGATGTAAACTCCCGTCCCGTAATCTGAATTTTGTCGTCATCATAGGAATAAGTTTTCCATTCCTCTTTAGAAAAAAGCTTAAGATTTGGAAGCTTATCTTCCGTAAAAAAATCAGAATCTTCATCGTGGTTCCCGCGAAGATATAAAAAATCAATCTGCGGATTTGTCGAAATCACATAGGCAATTCGTTTTTTGATAGTCTTTTGCATGGAGGATTTGGTATCGAACAAATCACCGGCAATTATGATTGCCCTTACCTCATTTTTATCTGCATAATCCACCATTCTGGCAAAGGCATCAACAATTTCTTCCTTACGTTTATTTTTCTTTTCGCCGTCAAAATTCGACTTCATCGCCGAATCAGCATGAATATCCGCACAATGTATGATTTTCATTATTTTATTATAGTAGAAAATATGGATTTTTGTGTAGATTTTTGACTTATCATAAAAATGATTTCTTGCATTATATAAAATTTGCCCCATAATTGATGTTGGAGAAAAAAATGGATGAATTAATTTTTGGCGCTGCCTACTATAACGAATATATGCCCTACAACCGCATCGAAAAGGATTTAAGCCTGATGAAGGAAGCAGGCATGAATACAATCCGCATTGCAGAATCAACCTGGAGCACGGAAGAGCCCCACGACGGAAAATTTAATTTTAAGCCTGTTACAAATGTACTTGACTGCGCCCAGAAGCTTGGCCTGAATGTAATTATCGGAACGCCGACTTATGCAGTTCCGGCCTGGCTTGTAAAAAAATATCCCGACATTATGGTAACAAACCGCAATGGCCAGGTAAAATACGGCCCTCGTCAGAGCATGGATATTCTTAATCCGGACTTTCTCCGCTATGCAGAAAGAATTATCAGAAAACTGCTTGAAGCTGTAATGCCATATTCCTGCGTAATCGGTTTTCAGCTTGATAATGAAACAAAACACTATGACAATTACGGAAAGTACGCCCAGAAAAAATTCCTGGACTTCCTGAAAAATAAATACAAGACAACCGATGCCTTCAACAAGGCCTTTACTCTTGCCTACTGGAGTAATTCAATTCACAGCTGGGAAGACATGCCGGATATTTCCAACAGCATCAACTGGAACCTGCACTGCCAATACGAAAAATTCTTAAGAAGCTGCGCCGCAGATTACTTAAAATGGCAGGCTGATATTATCAATGAATATAAAAGGCCTGAGCAGTTTATAACCCACAATTTTGATTTTGGCTGGATCGGATATTCTTACGGTGAACAGCCGGGCATAAATCATTTTGAGGCAAGCCCTGCCGTAACGATAGCCGGCTGCGATATTTATCATCCAAGTCAGGATGATTTGACAGGAGCAGAAATTGCCTTTGGCGGCGATAAAATCCGCTCCCTTAAAAATGATAATTACCTGATTCTGGAAACCGAAGCCCAGGGCTTTAAAGAATGGACTCCCTACCCAAAACAGCTGCGCTTACAGGCTTTCAGCCATCTTGCCAGCGGTGCCAACGGACACATGTACTGGAACTGGCATTCAATCCATAACAGTATGGAAACCTACTGGAAGGGTGTTCTTGGCCACGAGCTTCAGCCGGGAGTAATTTACCGTTATGCAAAACAGATTGGAAAAGAATATCAGCTTTACGGCAAAGAGCTTATAAATCTTAAAAAGAAAAATCAGGTTGCCCTTGTTACAGACAATGATTCCCTTACAGCCTTAAAGTTTTACCCTATGGACATTCCGACAGGCGGCCTCAGCTACAACGACGTTGTCCGCTGGTTCTATGACACCCTTTACAGGATGAACGTCGAATGTGATGTAGTAGATATTCACGCCCTCAATCCATCGGATTACAAAATGATTATCACGCCAGCCCTTTACTGCATCAGCGAAGAAAACAGCCGGAAACTTCTGGATTTTGTTGCGGAAGGAGGCGTCCTCTTCTCTTCATTCCGCTCTTTCTATGCCGATGAAAAAGGAAGCGTTTATGATGCTCCTCATCCTTATAATCTGACAAATGCTTTTGGCATGGAATATTCCATGATTACCCAGGCAGGTAATGCTAAAATTATGGACCAGCCGGTAGAAGTATATGCAGAGCTTCTGGAAAATAAAAACGCGGAAGTCCTGGCCTCTTACCAGCATAAATACTGGTCACAATATGCCGCCGTCACAAAAAATAACTACAAAAAAGGCTATGCATATTATTATGGAGCGAAAACTCCGTCTTCACTTCTTGAAAAGTTCCTCAAGGGCGCCCTGAAAGAAGCAAAAATAGACCTCTATAATTACCAGTTCCCGATTATCATCAGAAGCGGGGAAAATTCAAAGGGAAAGAAGGTTCATTATATTTTTAATTATTCGAGTGAAGACTGGATTATCAAAAACCCCTTCGGCGACAGCGTCGACCTTATCAGTAAAAAATCATACTTTAAGGGCGGAAAAATCGAAATCGCCGACTGGGATTTTGCAATACTGATAGAACAGTAAAAGCACTGGAGGAGCTTTATCCTCCCCCGGCAGGCTGATTTATTTTTTCAAAATCTTATTGCTCTTGATTGCAGATTTTGTTCCGATACTCTGGAGCACCTGCACAAGAATGATAAGCAGGATAACCGCAAGAATCATTACAAGTGTCTTATAACGGTAATAACCGTAGTTGATGGCAATTTTTCCAAGTCCGCCGCCACCGATGATACCGCTCATTGCGGTATATCCCAATACAGTTGTAATGGCGATTGTCATATTTGAAATCAAAGAAGGGACGCTTTCCGGGATAAGAACCTTTACGACAATCTGAAAAGGAGAAGCGCCAAGGCTCTGTGCCATTTCGATTGTATTAGGATTTACCTCGCGCAGGCTTGATTCAACAAGACGGGCAACAAAAGGAAAGGCCGCAATTACAAGAGGCGGAATTGTTGCCACAGTTCCAACAGTAGTTCCTACCAGCAGACGTGTAAGAGGAAAAACAAGAATCATAAGAATGAGGAAAGGAATTGAGCGGAGAATGTTAATTAAAACATTCAAAAATTGCATGAATCCCTTTGGAAGAGGTTTAATTCCCTTTTCTTCACCAGTAACAAGAAGAACTCCAAGTGGAAGGCCGATAATAAAGGCAAAAAGAGTTGAAAGAATTGTTACATAAACAGTCTGCCAGGTTGAAAGCAAAAACTGAGAGCGGATAATATTCCAGGCGTCTTCAAGTGCCTCTGCTGAAAATACATCACTAAACATAAATGCCACTCCTTAAATCTCGTTTACAATTACATTCTGGGTTTCAGAAAGATAATCTGTTGCAATCCGCATTTCTTCCTTAGATGCAAAACCAAGAATCATGGAACCATAGGCCTTTTCGCCAATGCTTTTTGTAGAAGCCCAGCAGATATTTGCCTTAATATTTTTTTCAAGGGCAAGAGCCGCAACCATAGGCTGATTGGCAGCAACAGCACCGTTGAAAACAACCCGGATTACATTTTTCTGAGCGTCCGAAATACCGCCGCTTTCTTCCTGAAGTTCCGGGAAAACAAGATTTTTTGCAGCCTGTGATTTTGGTCTGCTGAAAATATCTTCTACAATGCCCTGCTCAACTACAACTCCGTTTTCAAGAATTGCAACCTTGTTACATACGCTTTCAACAACGCTCATCTGGTGGGTAATGATGATTACAGTAATTCCAAGACGCTTGTTGATGTCGCGGATAAGCTCAAGGATTGAATTTGTTGTATTAGGATCCAGGGCGCTTGTTGCTTCATCACATAGAAGCACCTTCGGATTTGTGGCAAGGGCCCGGGCAATAGCAATTCTCTGCTGCTGACCACCGGAAAGCTGGGCCGGATAAACCTTTGCCTTATCTGCGAGCCCTACCATATCAAGAAGTTCAAGGGCACGTTTTTTTGCTTCCGCCTTTGGAACCCCCGCCAGCTCAAGAGGAAAGCAGATGTTTTTAAGGCAGTTTCTCTGCATAAGAAGATTAAAGCCCTGAAAAATCATTGTAGTATTGCGGCGGATTTTTCTGAGTTCCTTATCCGAAAGACTACCAATATCCACTCCGTCAATAATAACCTTACCGTCAGAAGGGCGTTCCAGCATATTGATTGTTCGTACAAGCGTACTTTTTCCAGCCCCACTCATACCGATGATTCCAAAAATATCACCATCATTAATTGTAATAGATACATTTTTCAGTGCAGCAACAGAGCCGTAAGAAGTATCAAAATTTTTTGAAAGATTCTGAATTTCAATCATATTTTAATTATAGCAAAATTAAATATAAATAAAAATGGCAGCCGGGTTATGGCTGCCATTTTCTGCATTTATACAAGTCCTGTCATTTCTGGACCTGGCACAAAATCATCTTACTTTGTAAGAACGTCAAGGCTCTTCTGTTTTCCAGGATAAAGTCCGAATGGTTCTACGTGGATTCCTGCGGCAGAAACAAGGTGTGTCTTGTTTTCTTTGTTGAAGTCATCAAGATAAGGAACGTGCTGGAAGAAGTTAGCATCAACTTCACCGCTTTCTACAACATTGTTTGGCTGAACATAATCTGTGAATTCAAGAATCTTAAGATTAACGCCTTTAGCGGCAAGAATTTCTTTTGCAATGGCAAGAATTTCACAGTGTGGAGTTGGTGTTGCGGCAATAGAAATTGACTTTCCTTTGAGGGAAGCATAATCAACTGAAGAATCGTATCCGTCAGTTGGGTTTTCAACTACAGAAATTACAGCACCTGCGTAAGTTTTATTGATGTAATCCTTTACTTTTGCACTCTGAACGGCAGCAATAAGCGCTTTGGTTTCAGGTTTATTTTCATTTCCTTTCTTTACTGTGATGATATTTACATAAGCTGATGAAGATCCTTCTACAAGAAGAGCATCTTTTGAAGGATTAAGCTTTGCACCCAGAGCGTAGTTTGCATTGATGATTGCAAAATCAACGTCACGGCGAACACTAGGAATCTGAGCAGCCTCAACCTCCTGGAATTTAATATTGTAAGGATTTTCCTTAATATCAAGAGGAGTAGCTGTGATTCCGGCTCCATCCTTAAGCTTAATGTATCCTTTGTCCTGAAGAAGAAGCAGGGCTCTTGCTTCATTTGTAGTGTCATTAGGAATAGCGATTTTTACGCTTTTTTTTGCCTTTGCACAGAGAGGTGCGGCAATAGCAGAAGCAAAAAGTGCAACTGCAAGAATTTTAGTAATTTTTTTCATAGCATTCTCCTCCGTTCAGCAGCTAAGCTGAACTTTTTTTGTATAACACTTTATATAAAATTATTACCTACTTAGTCAATAGGTATTATTAAATTTGGTGAAAATTTATCCGTAGATAAGTTACTCATCCTCTTTTTCAAGCATGCTTTTACAGTTAGCCAGATTATCCTTCTGCTCTTTTGTAATTTCCGGGAATTTAGGATTTATATCTTTCATCACACTTAAAATTATTTCAGAAACAAGATAGCGGGCAAACCATTTCTGATCAGCGGGAATTACATACCATGGACAGGCCTTTGTTGAGGTATTGTTGATTGCAGCCTCAAAAGCTTCCTGATATTTATCAAAAAACTGCCTTTCCTTAATATCATTTTCACTGAATTTCCAGTTTTTCTCAGGGCGGTTAATTCTGTCCAGAAAGCGTTTTTTCTGTTCATTTTTTGATAAGTTCAGGAAAAATTTAATTACCCGGATTGAGTTTGCATTAAGATATTTTTCAAAGCCTTTAATATCTGAATATTTCTGTTCAATATAATCAACTTTTTTAAGGCGGTCCGGCAAATCATAATCCTTAAAAAACTCATGAACCTTTACTACTAGAACTTCTTCATAATAAGAACGGTTAAATACGGCAATCTTTCCTTTCACAGGAAGATTTTTATGATATCGCCACAAAAAGTCATGACTTGCTTCTTCGGCACTTGGCCCCTTGTAACTGAAAACATCAATTCCAAGGGGATTTACGCCCGTCAGAACGTGGGAAATTGTAGAATCCTTTCCACCAGCATCCAGAGCCTGAAAACAAATCAAAACAGCTTCATTATGCTCGGCATAAAGGGCACTCTGCAGTTCTGCAATTTTTTCAGAATTTTTATGAGTTTTTTCGACTAATTCAGCCTTTTTATCTTCAAGACCGTTTGAATCAGTAGGAGTTTTTTTTATTTTAAATTCCTTTGAGCCATCAACACGATAATTTTCAATCTTAATATCCATGATAAATATTTTATCATAGAATTTTATATTCTCAAGAAATTGTAAATCAGCTAGGCACCAAGGATTTTATACAAGATTGAATAGAGGCTTTTTGCCTCATCTTCCGAAAGAGTCATACATTTTCCCATTTCAGCAGGGATAGAAACAGCCTTTTCTCTTAAAGCCTCCCCTTCCGCTGTAATTTCAATCCTTACAATACGCTCATCAACCGAATCTCTTGTTCTTCGCAACAGATTTTTCTTTTCCATTGCCTTCAAAAGCGGAGAAAGAGTTCCCGTATCCAGAAAGAGCTTTTTTCCAAGGTCTCCTACATTCAGCTTCTTTTCTTCCCACAAAACCATCATGACGATGTACTGGGTATAAGTAAGATCCAGTTCCTTTAAAAAAGGAGTATATCGTCTTAAAATCTCGCGGGAAGCCGCATATAATGGAAAACAAAGTTGATTTTTTAAAAGCAGACAGTCGTAATTCATTTTTTTAGCCCCCGGACATATTCAACAGCGCTGAGTCCTGCAACTCCGCCTTCATAAACCGCCTTGCAAATCTGTAAAAGGCCGCCGTTTACATTGCCGCATGAATAAATTCCCTTTGCATTTGTTGCCATTTTTTCATCAGTTTTGATGCTGTCACCTTCCAGATTAAGACCAAGCTTTTTGGCAAAATCGGCGCCGCCTGCGCTGCCAAGTGCGACGAAAAATCCGTCAGTCTCAAGCTCAGAGCCGTCCTCAAAAGAAACCTTCTGTACGCGGTCCTGGCCCATAACTTCCGAAAGCTTTCCGGCCTTCACGGTGATTTTTTCTGCACTTCCACCCTTTGCCTTTTCTTCGGCAAGCAGAGCTAAAATCTCCTTATCATCAGCACCGTTAGTCAAAATTGTTACGCTTTCTGCCATATTGGCAAGGTGCATTGCTTCTTCAAGGGCATAAAGCTTGCTTCCAAGAACGCAAACCTTCTTTTTTCTATAGAAGAAACCATCACAAACTGCACAATAACTAACGCCTTTTCCTTCAAAATCAACAAGACCTTTAAGATTAGGACGCAGCTTTTTGTTGCCGGTTGCAATTATAAGGGCATGGCATTCATATTCGCCTTCTGTTGATGTTATTGTGTATGAATTTTCTGATGCCATCTGCACATTAGTAACCTCGGCGTCAATAACTTCAATTCCAAGATTCTTTGCCTGGGCAATTCCTGTATTATATAAATCTTTTCCAGAAATTCCCTTTTCAAATCCGTAATAATTATCAATCTGATGAGCTTTTTCCAGCTGGCTTTCACCATGATAAAGAACGAGAACGTTGAGATTTGCTCTTTTTACATAGAGGGCGCTGGAAATTCCGGCAGGTCCGGCTCCAAGCACAATAACATCAAACATGACTACCTCACTTACTTCTATTATAAAATACCTTCAATACACTTTTCAATCTTTTCTGGTTCTACAGTTGATTCAAAGCGCTCAAGAACATTTCCATCACGACTAACAAGGAATTTTGTAAAATTCCATTTGATGTCGCTGTTGTTTTTATAGTCAGGATCGATTTTTGAAACAACGGCCTTCATAATCAGACCTTTAGCTCCTTTAAATCCTTCAAAACCCTTCTGACTCTTAAGATATGTGTACAAGGGGATTGCATTTTCTCCATTAACTTCAATCTTTTTGAACTGATCAAAAGTTGTATGATATTTCATAGTACAGAATTCGTGGATTTCATCATCATCTCCCGGAGCCTGATGACCGAACTGATCACAGGGAAAATCAAGAATTTCGAGTCCCTTATCATGATAATTCTGATAAAGCTCTTCAAGCCCCTTATACTGAGGAGTAAAACCACAGCCTGTAGCTGTATTTACAATCAAAAGAACTTTTCCTTTGAAAGATTCCATAGAAACTTCGTTTCCCTTTCTGTCCATTACCTTAAAATCGTAAATTCCCATTTTAATCTCCTGTATTCCGCCATAGCGTTTACTTTGAACTAGTAGTATATCCCGGAACCTCAATCTGATTAGATTATATTGTATGCAATTTAGTTTTGTCAAGCTATTATTTTTTTATTTTTTCTTTGACTTTTTGATAATCCTCTCTGATAATAATTTTTAACACTATTGTTATATAACAATCATTTATATACTTTAGGATATCATAATTTTTTACCTCCCTTTTTTTTTGCGGGAAAATGGTTGATTTTTCGGTCACTTTCCCGCTTTTTTTTATTTGTTGTTTTGGTGAACTGCCTGTAAAATGAAAGTCACCTGACAGGAGTTTTATGAAAAGCTTTTTTCTATTATTAACATTACAAAGCTATATACTCCTCTCTTCCTGTTCCTGGACTCCAGGAGACACATCTTCATCTGCCTCGAAACAGGCAGGCCTTTCCTCAACTCTTTCTGAACATACAGATATCCTTTTTATGATGTATCTGGACGGAGATAATAATTTACATGACTACGCCTGGGAAAATCTTATTAATGCCCAGAAAGCTTTGTCAAATCTCTCCTCTGATTTTAAAATTACTGTGCTTGCCCTTATAGACGGTAACAGCCAGTATGCAAATAAATACCAGAAGGACGGAAAATCCTATCTTCTTACTTTAGGAGGCTACTCTGCTGCTGAACTGAAAAACGCAAACCTGCCCGCCCTTGCAGCTGCCACAATAGATCACTCTAAGACTGAAAAGTGGATTTATAACGGAACTGGAACAGGAAGTCAGGAAATTGATATGTCTGCGGGTAATACCCTTCACAATTTTCTGCGATGGTCAAAAGCTAATTACAAGGCAGACAAAACAATCTTTATTATTCAAAATCATGGCGGCGGACCATATATTGAGTCATTTACTTCAATTTCCAACAGGGCCTTGTGCTGGGATGAAACAACAGGTACAAAACGCTACCTTTCAAATAACGATATAGCAAACGCCATTTCCTGGACTTTTGGTAAAGTAGATCTGCTTGTTGAAGATGTCTGCAACGAAGGGGCAATTGAATTAATCTTCGGGCTTCAGGATATAGCAGATTACATAATAGCTTCTCCAAATATTACCAGAACCTGTTCATATAATTACGATAAAATCATTTCTTATGCCGCCTCTACCAGCAGCATTCCTGATATAGGAAAAAAATTAATTGATTACAACAAAGAGACTGTTGAAAATGAAAATCTAAAAAAGCTCCAGATAAAGGATAATGATTCTGCCTGTACGGAATTTTCCCTTACTCTGATTGACTGCTCAAAAAAATCAACGCTTTTAAATATTAAAAATCACACAAGCCAGCTTGCAGCTGCGATTCTGGCTGATACTGACAGCATGAAAAGCTTTTACAGACAAAACCGCATTGGAAAACTTAAGAAAAATACAGCTGACAATTTTTACGGATTTTCCTATGAAACAAAATATTTCTACACCCAGGATTTAGGACTGCTGGCCTACATGCTGGGCTATAAAACAGAAGGCGCTTCTGAAGACGTTACAAATGCGGCAAGAAATTTATATGATGATTTCAAAAACGGCGGACTTATAGCTTACGGCTGGGCTGGAGGAAAAGAAAATTCCTGGTATTACAGCGGAAATTCTTCCTACGGCTCAGACAATGAAAATTCAAGTTTTTTGAAAATAAGTGACGGTAAATGCCCCTGGGGAATTTCCATCACCTGTGATTATCTGATATATAATGATGCATCAGGAAAAAAATACATTTATCAGATTGATGATTATGGGAGCTGGACCACTTTTGCAGCAGGAAACAGGTGGGCAGATTTATTAAAAACTTACTGGCGGGAAGTTACAGGAAAATAAAGAGAAAGGTTAATTATGAAAAAAATATTTTACATTTTTATTTCGATTTTATTCATTTCATTATTTTTTGCCTGCACACTGTGGGATAACGGAACTTCTTCCGGCGGAAATATTCCACAAACTCATTCAGACGTACTGGTTATGATGTATCTGGACGGAGATAACAGTCTGTCCGATACATCATGGAAAAATCTTTACGACACAGAAATCGGACTTATGAATCTGAGCCCCAATGCAAGTATAAATGTTATTGCACTGATTGACGGTATGTCGAAATATGAAAGCCGATATTACACAAAAGGCAAAACATACCTTTATAAAGTAGGCGCATTAACAGAAGATGAAGCTGAAAATCCCAAAATACTTGTAGGAAAATCAACGGCAGATTATTCAAAAGCTGTTTCATGGGTTTATAACGGCTCAGGCTTTGCAAGTCAGGAAGTTGATATGTCAAGCGGGCAGACCCTATATAACTTTTTGAACTGGGCAAAAAGCATTTTTTCGGCAGATAAAACAATTCTTGTTTTCCATAACCACGGCGGAGGTCCCTACAAGGAGCTGACCAGCAGCCTTGAAAGCCAGCAGGCAGAAAGATCTATATGTGAAGATTTAACAAACAGTCCTGGAAAATATCTTTCTACAAAGGATATTTCTCTTGCCATACAAAAAACCTTTGGAAAGGTTGACCTTATTGTTGAAGATGTCTGTCTTGAATGTTCAATAGAAGAGGTTTATGCATTACAGGATGCAACTCATTATTTTATAGCCTCTCCAAACAGCACTTTAACAAACACCTATAATTACGACAAAATCATTCCATATATTTCTACTGGAGCCTCTATAGCTGATATAGGCAGGAAATTTGTTGATTACAATATGGAAACATGCCGTAATAAAACCCTCAGGAGTTCTGAAACAAAACCAGATAATCCAAGCTGTATGGAATTATCCCTTACCCTTGTTGACTGCTCTAAAAAAACAGAGCTTGCAGAAATAAAATCTCTTACAAGCAAACTTGCAGAAGAATTACTGGCAGACAGTCAAAATAAAGAATTTTACACAAGTCTCCGCATTGGTAAATTACAGTATTCAAAAGACACTTTTTATGGATTTTCATATTCAGCTTCTTACGTCTACACTCAGGATTTAGGTGTAATGGCCTATATGCTGGCAAATTATACACAAACCGCATCAGATAACGTAAAAACAGCGGCTGCCGGCTTATATAATAAGCTTCATGACAGCGGCCTTATTGTTTACGGCTGGGCTGGAGGATCTGAACACAGCTGGTATTACAGCGGGGATTCTTCATATGGAGAAGTTGACTTCTTAAAAATAAGTGACGGCAAGTGCCCCTGGGGAATTTCCATCACCTGTGACAGGAACGATGTTAAAGTTCCTCTTGACAGCTATTCTTCATGGTCAGATTTTGCAAAAGACAACAAATGGGCAGATTTGTTAGTACAATGGAAAAATACAGTGGAGTGAAAAATGAAAAAAATAACTTTATCAGCCTTTTATATTTTCGCATTTTTCTCTTTCCTTGCATTTTCTGAAGACAGCAGAATTACCGGAGTTCTCCGTAAAGCAAAATCAGGCTTTTATATTGTTCAAAAAGAAGAAACACAAAGCCGCACAACTTATGAAATTCAGAAAAAAAACAGCGACAAAAAGGCATGGAAAGTGCTAAAATCATTAGATGGAAAAGTTGTAACTGTAGATTGCAGAATAACTGACAGTCTCAGTCCTTTTTCCCACAAAATCGAAATTATTTCTGTAGAGGAGTACGCTCCATGTCAGCCTACAATCCAAAATCACTAGTCGCAGACGAATTTATAAACGATGAAGAAATTCTTGAAAGCTTAAAATATGCAGACGCTCACAAAGATGATTTTGAGCTGATTGATTCTATTCTTGAAAAAGCACGGCCTAAAAAAAATGGAAACGGCTGTACCTGTTCAGGTCTTTCGCACCGGGAGGCAAGCGTTCTTCTTGCCTGTACAGACCCGGAACGCATAAAAAAAATGTTCGCTATTGCCGAAGAAATCAAACAGGCATTTTACGGAAACAGAATCGTACTTTTTGCACCCCTTTATCTTTCAAATTACTGTGTAAACGGCTGCCTTTACTGCCCTTACCATGCAAAAAATAAGCATATTCCGCGAAAAAAACTGACTCAGGAAGAAATCCGGGCAGAAGTTATTGCCCTGCAGGACATGGGCCACAAAAGACTGGCAATTGAAGCCGGCGAAGATCCTGTAAACAATCCTATTGAATACATTTTAGACAGCATTAAGACAA
Source organism: uncultured Treponema sp. (assembly GCA_947165895.1). GTDB lineage: Bacteria > Spirochaetota > Spirochaetia > Treponematales > Treponemataceae > Treponema_D. Next base: position 85,350 of record CAMVCB010000007.1, on the reverse strand, counting down.
TTTACAGCATTCAGCATAAAAACGGAGCTATCCGCCGTGTAAACGTAAATATCGCGGCAACCACCGTAGAAAATTACAGAAAGCTGCATGAGGCAGGAATCGGAACCTACATACTTTTTCAGGAAACCTATAACCGAAAAGGCTATGAAGAACTGCACCCGACAGGTCCAAAACATGACTACGCCTACCACACAGAAGCCATGGACCGCGCTATGGAAGGGGGAATTGACGACGTAGGACTTGGCGTACTTTTCGGGCTTGAAGGCTACCGCTATGAATTTGCAGGTCTTTTGATGCACGCAGAACACCTGGAAGCTGTTCACGGAGTCGGTCCGCATACAATCAGCGTACCGCGCGTAAAACACGCAGACGACATAAACCCGGAAGTTTTTGACAATTCAATTCCAGACGAAATTTTTGAAAAAATCATAGCCTGCATCAGAATTGCCGTTCCTTATACCGGAATGATTATTTCTACCCGTGAAGGAGAAAAAGTACGCGAAGCAGCCCTGAAGCTTGGAATCAGCCAGATTTCGGGCGGTTCACGAACAAGCGTCGGCGGCTACACAGAAGAAGAACGTCCTCACGACACAGAACAGTTTGATGTAAGCGACCAGCGGCCGCTTAATGAAGTTATCCGCTGGCTTATGGAAAACGACCACATTCCGTCTTTCTGTACCGCCTGCTACCGCGAAGGCCGAACCGGCGACCGCTTTATGAGCCTTTGCAAAAGCGGACAGATTTTAAACTGCTGCCACCCTAACGCCCTTATGACGCTGGCAGAATATCTTACGGACTATGCCGATGAAAAAACAAAAAAAATCGGCTTTGACCTGATAGAAAGAGAACTGAAAAATATTCCAAAGGACAAAGTGCGGCAGATTGCCCTTGAAAATATCCGGGCAATTAAAAATTCAGACCGCCGAGACTTCAGATTTTAGGTGCGAAGCATGATAGAGCGGACTACAATTGCCTTTTTCGGGCGCACAAATGCAGGAAAATCTCTTCTTGTAAATGCGGTCACTAATCAGGATGTCAGTATTGTCTCTGAAATAAAGGGAACGACAACCGACCCCGTAAAAAAGGTAATGGAGCTGCTGCCAATCGGGCCCGTTACCATTGTTGATACACCCGGCCTGGACGATGACACTCAGCTTTCAAAAGAGCGCACCCATAAGGCAGAAGAAGTCCTCAATTCAGCCCAGCTTGCAGTCCTTGTTATTGACGCGGAAAAGCAGAAGGCGGCAGGGGAGCTGGAAAATCATCTTATAGAAATCTTTAAGAAAAAAAACATTCCCTATCTGACTGTATTCAACAAGTGCGATTTACTTAAATCCTCCCCTGCCCCGGCTGCCGCAAATGAAATTTATGTAAGCGCCCTTACAAAAGAAAATATAAATCTCTTAAAAGATAAACTCGGACAGCTTTCCAAGAGCTCTAAAAACCTAAAACCTTTGGTTACTGACATTCTGGACAAAAAATCTCCTGTAATCCTTGTTATCCCGATTGACCAGTCAGCACCAAAAGACAGGCTTATACTTCCCCAGCAGATGGTTTTGCGGGAACTTCTGGAGGCTCAGATTACAGCCCTTTGCTGCCAGCCTGAAAACCTTTTGCAATGCATCAGCCAGCTTTCGGGCCCGCCCCAGCTTGTAATCACAGATTCACAGGCCTTTGAAAAAGTAAACCGTCTTCTTCCACCGACAATCCCCCTTACAAGCTTTTCAATCCTCATGGCCCGCTATAAAGGCAGCCTGGAACAAAGCCTCTGTGGTGCAGAAATGCTCGACAAACTCCACAATGGTGATAAAATCTTAATAAGTGAAGGCTGCACCCACCACCGCCAGTGCGGCGACATAGGCAGTGTAAAACTTCCGGCATGGATTTCAGCCTATACAGGAAAAAAACTAAGCTTCAACTTCACGAGCGGAAAGGATTTCCCGTCCAGCCTCACAGACTTCCGTCTTGTAATCCACTGCGGCGCCTGTATGCTGAACGAAAATGAAATGAAAAACCGCCTTCTTTTGTGCAAAAATCAGGGAATTCCCATAACAAACTACGGAATGGTCATTGCAAAAACCAGGGGAATATTGGAAAAAAGCCTTGAACCGCTGAAAAAGCGGAAGGAAAAGCGTGAAAATTGAAATTCAAAAAATAATCAGAAAGCTGGAAAATAAGCATTCTCTTTCCAAAAAAGAATATTTTACCCTGATTCACTACAGAAACCCGGCAATTGCAGATACCCTCCGGGAAAAAGCCCTTGCCGCAAGAAAAGCAATTTACGGAAATAAGGTTTTTATACGCGGATTAATAGAATTTACGAATATCTGCAAAAATGACTGCTATTACTGCGGAATCAGAAAATCAAATTCTTCCTGTCACCGCTACAGACTGACCCGCCAGCAGATTCTTACCTGTGTAAAGGAAGGCTATCAGCTGGGATTCAGAACCTTCGTACTTCAGGGAGGCGAAGATCCATTTTTTAATGACGAAAAGCTTTTTGATATAGTCAGCACTATTAAATCTCTTTATCCTGACTGTGCGGTTACACTTTCAGTCGGGGAACGCACAAAAAAAAGCTATGAAAAACTCAGACTGGCAGGAGCAGACCGCTATTTATTGCGCCACGAAACAGCCGTAAACTCTCACTATAAAAAGCTGCATCCAAAATATCAGAAGCTTTCTGTAAGAAAAAAATGTCTGCGTAACTTAAAAAAACTGGGATTTGCTACAGGCGCCGGATTTATGGTAGGCTCCCCCTTCCAGACTGAAAAAGATCTTGCCGCCGACTTAAAATTCATAGAAAAGCTGCAGCCCGAAATGTGCGGAATAGGCCCTTTTATTCCTCATCAGGCAACCCCCTTCAGGGATTTTCCGGCAGGTTCAGCAGAACTTACCTGCTATCTTCTTTCAATAATCAGATTAATCAAACCCAATATTCTGCTTCCGGCAACAACCGCCCTTGGTACTGTTGCTGAGAACGGACGGGAAAAGGGAATTTTAAGCGGAGCCAATGTAGTTATGCCAAATCTTTCGCCTGTTTCCGTCAGGAAGGATTACAGCCTTTATGACAATAAAATCTGCACCGGCGAAGAAAGCGCACAATGCAGATTCTGCCTTGATAAGAAAATTGCCGCAATCGGCTATGAAACTGTAATTGACAGGGGCGATATTGCGTCAGTATAAATTACGCATACCCACACCAAAAACCCAGCGGCCTTCTTTTTCAATCTTGTCCAGATTATGATTTTTCTTCCAGGTCCATTCATAAAATACACCGGTTTTTAATCGGATATCAGATTTACCGATGTTTATAAGAGAAAGGCCTAATTTAAGGTTCATCTGTTCGTACAAATTATCTTTTTTTATATAATCATTATTCTGATGAATTCTGTTGTAGGTAAAACGAAGCGAAGTGGCCAGCATATTAAAAAAACCAAACATGATTGTTGTATCAAGATAATTATCACAAAATGCAAAGTCATTATATGACGCTTCATCAGTTTTTATTTCATCCAGGGAAGAGTTCTTATAACTGGAATAGGTAAATTTATCACCCGTGCTCTGCCAGGTATAATAAATCGGAGCATACAATACTTCAAGATGGGCAGAAAACAGACTTCCAACAGGTGTGTATAAAGAACCTGAAAAATAAGGTCTGAAAATATGAGTATTTCTCTCCTGTTCCCAGTTATCAAACCTTATAAAGTTTTCACTTGTTACCTGATATATGTTATATAAACGCGTATCAGACTTCTCAAAACGATAATTTAATCCCGGTTCAAGAGTAAAATATTTAGAGTTGTTTTTCTTTGATTTGAATTTATAGGCAAAAGGCACGAGCCTGAAATCGATTGCGGTATCCTTCTTATTATAGACAGAAGGTTTTTCAGCAAGAGTTATATCAGATTCCCTGTCCGTATAAAGTGAAGTTCCATAATTAAAAAGAATTTTTGAAGAAAGCCATTCGTCAGCAGTCCAGTTGTAACGAAGGTTAAAATAAGTAATGCTTCCGTTTGTTGTAGGCTCACAGCCAAGATCAAATCCAAAGGGAAGATTATGAATAAAGGAAATCAGCCTGATAAACAAATTTTCTTTCTTTTTATCATCTTCAGTAATGTTCAGGGAATCTTCTATAGGAAGATTTGCTTCCTGAGAAAAAGCATTTTGAAATATAAAAGAAAAAATCAGAAGAAAGATAATGACATTTTTTCTAGCCATTTTTTTATAATAATCTAAAAGTTCTTCCTTGACCACAAATTTATTTTACATAAAGAAGCAAAACCTTGATTTAAAGCGTACTTTGGTAGTCATAAAAACAGCAGTCTCCTGATAATCTGCGTACTTTAGTAGTCATATTTTTGCCGGAAAGCATAAAAAAACATGCATTTCTGGTAGTTATATAACGTACTTTGGTAGTCATATTTAAAGCGTACCCTGGTAGTTATATTAAAAAAAAGAGAAAAATTTGCGTACTCTGGTAGTTATATCACATCTGATTTCATTATTTTTGCGTACTTTGGTAGCTGTATCACAAATTTAAAGCGTACTTTGGTAGTTATTTAAATTATTTTTTTCACTCTAAAAATGCGTACTTTAGTAGCTGTATAAAAAAGTTAACGTTTTTCCACTAAAAAAGAAGCAGTCTTTACTATATGATACGAAAAATTAGTGGCGTACTTTGGTAGTTATATGGATTTTTTTTATCTGCGTACTTTAGTAGTCATATTAAAAAGCGTACCTTAGTAGTTATTTCAAGCCTTGTTTTTTGAGGATTTCAACCGCATCAGCTTCGTATGCAATTTCAAAAGAATCTCCGAACGGCAGTTCATTCTGCTGTTTTGCAAGCTTTAAGGCTGCCGCAAATTCTTCCGGATAATGAGATTTAAAATACTGAAGCTCAGCCTGCTCTTCGTTAATGACTTTTATTTCATCCTGTTCTGTCTGACTATTGTCTTTTGTTATCTGAAGAGAAGCCGCTTTTTCCGAACAGTTAAATCTAAAACCAACAACATTTTTTCCGTCCTTGATTTTATCAAAAGAAACTGTCAGGTTTGTTTTTTCATTAACTTCATCAAGAGGATTTTTTACAACTTTTGTAATGAAATTTGTCATTCGTCCGGAATATTCATTGTCTCCCAGCTGGAAGGTTTTTCTTAATTCATCAACGGTATATTCAAAATACCAGCAGCCCTTTTTATTTCCATCTTTACCCTTTTTTCCAATCCATGAAAGAGCAATTTCATAATAGCGCATGGCATAAAAGCTCTGTAAGCGGCCAAGTTCTATCAGCTGAAGGGTTGTAAATCCGTGTTTATATTCAACAAGAGCCTGTCCCAGATGGTGATTTATTTCAATGTTGATTTTATGGTCTACATCAGAAAAAACTGCATGTGTTACCCAGCTGAAGGTTTCAAATTTTTTTCCGGTATCAATGGCAATATAGGATTTCTGAAGCTCAACAAGGGCAGATTTTATCAAATCTTTTTGTTTTGAACCTATTCTCGATTTTCCAAGTGCTTTTACAAAATCTGATGTTTTAAAGGTAGTTTCATAGGTCTCAATATTGAGGTTAGACCATTTCATGATTTTTAAATCTGCAATAACATAGGCAAGAAGCTGTTTAGCCAGAGGAGAGCATTTATACAGGCCCTGAGAGATTTGATTTGGCTGAAGAAGTTCACTATTTAACTTTTTTGAGTACTCCAGAGTTCCCTGATCTGAAGTTATAAATTCATTCATTTTTTGCCTTATTATTTATATTATTGTTATTTAATATATTGTGGCTTCGTAATTCCAGATATTATAGAACTTTAGAAGAATATAAAACTACTCAGGTACGAATTAAGGGCTACTCAAGTACGCTTTATAACTACCAATATACGTGGAAACAACTACTTACCTACGTTTTCATTATTCCGCTACTTGTATATTATAGCTGGTAGTTATAAAAAAATCCACTACTTTATTTCTCTTCAGGTAGTTATTTTGTAATTCCGCCTTTAGAAAGCCGGATGTTGTTTTTCTTTACTTCACTCATCAGGTATTCTACGGCAGTTTCAATTCCCTGAGTCATGGAAAGGTCATGTTCCAGGAAGAACATTTTCCATTCCTTTTTTGTAGTCTCACGGATGCTGATATTCATCAGGATTTTTTTGATTTCTTCATTTTTCGGAGCTTCCTGAACAGCCGGGCTTTCCTGTACTGCAGGTTTTTCCCGGGGAATTGACTGTAAAATTGCTCCTGCATCATTTTTTGCGGCTTCTTCCTGTTTTGCTTTTTCAAGAATTGCCATTACAGGGTTTTCGTCGTTGTATTTTGAAAAATCCTTAGCCATTGATTAACTCCTTGATGAAATTTGCATAGTCAATTGCCGCATTAGATTTTGAATTATATTCAAAGATATTCTGGCGCGCCAGCTGAGATTCCTGTACGGCGATTGCATCACGGATTTTAGTTTCAAAAACCTTTGTGTTAAACATCTGGGCAAATTTGATGAACTGGTCATTCATATGCTGAGCCAGTCCTGCCCTGCCCTTGTACCTTACAAGAAGAACTCCAGCAATTTCCAGCGCCTGATTTACGTCACGTATGCCCTGAATTGTTTCTGCCAGGGCTTCTGCTCCCTGCATGGAAAAAGAATCTGCCTGAACCGGAATGACTACCGAAGTACTTGCAACAAGAGCGTTGATTGTAAGAGGTGAAAGGGCCGGCGGCGTATCGATGATTACATAATCATATACGTCTGCAACTTCCTTCAAAACTTTGGAAAGCTTGTAAACCTGATCTATGGCATTCATTTCCTGCATGACGTTATTAAGCCCCTTGTCTGCCATTACAAAATCTCCGGATGTGGTAGATATGATTGCTTCCTTTAGGCTTACTTCATTTTTGAAAACATTTTTTATTGAAGGGCCGGCCGGATCAGCCCTGTAGCAGTAAGAGAGGTTACACTGAGGATCAAGGTCGATTGCAAGAGTTTTTTTACCCAGCAGGGAAAGGCCTGAAAAAAGGGAACTGGCAGTTGTTGTTTTTCCAACGCCGCCTTTCTGATTTGTAACGGTGATAATTTTCATACTTTTTCCTCTTCTTTAATTAAAGAAATAAATATCTAAATATATAAATATTATATCTTGAAATAAAGATAAAGTAAAGATAAATAAAATAAAAAATGTAATAAAAAATAAAGATATAAAGAAAAGTATAATTAAAGATATAAAGAATTAAATAATAAATGTAGAGTAATTAAAGAAATAATAAATAAAATATAAAGAATGATAAAAAGGCCCCTAGGATTCTCGTAGACGCGTCGTTTTCAAAAATTCGAGTAATTTATCGACCAGGCCTTTCTGACGCGTTTTTAACGCATTTTTGGCCTTTAAATTTTCCCCTCAGAAAAGATGCTTTCTATTGGTTTGATACCGAATTTTTCTGCGTACTGGCGGGCTTTTCTGGCATGGGCAATTACGTCTTTTGGATCGTGAGCATCAGCATTGCAGATTACTTTTGCACTGCTTTCTGCAACCATCTGCCAGAATTCATCAACAGGGTAGGCATAGCGCATTCCGTTTTCTGCAGGACACATTGGCTTGTGCATGCCAAGTCCGTTTACTTCAAGTGGCATGTCTAAATCTATTGCCGCATCAAGAATAGCCTTCATGCAGGCTGCAACTTCATTGTCCCATTTTCTGTTGTGAGCCATGCACAAATCAGGATGAGCAAGGAAGGCAAAAAGACCTGACTGCATTGCTTCAATTGTCTGCTTTGTGTAGGTAATTAAATCTTCTGTCGAATATACATCGGGAATGTAATCATGGATATCACCTTTTGTAATCCAGTGAGAACCAAGTACAAGATAGTCTGCTCCAAACTGTTCTTTAAGTCCGTCACGGTACCAGCTTTCAAGCCGCTTATCCCATTCACATTCAAAACCAAGATATACAGGGAAGGGAGAGTCTTTCTGGAGGTTCCGAACCCAGGCTGTATATTCAGGAGCCTGTTCAACAGTCATACGGATATTGGGCCAGTAATCAGGAGTACCGGCAGGGTAGGGGCAGTGGTCAGAAAATCCAAGTGCCGAACAACCGTCCTTTAATGCCTGATTAAAATAATCTTCAGGTTTTCCGATGGCGTGATTACATAAAAGAGAATGAGTATGAAAGTTTGAAATGGGAGTCATAAGGGCATTATACAGAAATTTTGTAAAGATTTGTACAATGCTGATTATAAGCTCTGACGGAAAACATAATAATAATAGGGCTCGTTTTTCCGGCTGAATGGCTCGTAAATTTCTTCCTTTAGAAGTTCGTAGCCGCGTCTTTTATACCAGTTCCAGTTACAGTCGCTGTCTGTCCACAGGTAAATGTTTTTATATCCGTGAGCTTTGAGCATTTCCTTGAATTTTTCCAGAAGAGGATAGCCGGCGCCTTTATGACAGCTTACAAAAAGAACAAGCTTTATATCGTCATCAGTCATCAAGTCCGAGCATTTGTTATCCATCATACTCAGATATTTTTTAGACAGGGAAAATGAAAATTTTTTTTCTTCGGTAAGATTTTTTCCGCCGTCAGTTTTTTCAAGCAGCCATTTATCAGCTTTTTCAAGACCTTCCTGAGCATCTTTTGGAGCCGCAAAACAGGCAGCAAGAAAGTTTCCCTGATCATCGGCAGCCTGTAAGGAATAGCTGGCATCCCAGATATTATGGCGGACTGTGTATTCTGCATAAAATCGCTTGAAATCCATATCTGCATCCGGCGGAGACCAGTCAGGAGCAACCTGGTCAAGAATTTTGGAAATGTTGGCATCATCAAATTCAGAAAAAATCATAATTATCCAGAAAATATGTTATAATATAGATAATTTAGAACTATTTAGCCTTCAAGTCTACCTGCTGATTGGAGAAAGTATGAAACTGATGAGAACTGAGGATGCAATTGGACAGGTTTTGTGCCACGATATCACTCAGATTATAAAAGACGTAAAAAAAGGTCCTGCCTTCAGAAAGGGACACATCATTACAAAGGAAGATATTCCTCTTCTTTTGAGTCTGGGAAAGGATCATATTTACATCTGGGAAAATGATGAAAACATGCTGCATGAAAACGAGGCGGCAGAAATCCTTTATGACCTGTGTCAAAATGAAAATATGCATGGCGGGGAAGTCAAAGAGGGCAAAATTGAAGTGATTGCAGACTGCGACGGCCTTTTGAAAATTGACAGAAAAAAACTGAAGGCGGTTAATTCTCTTGGTCAGATGATGATTGCAAGCCGGCATGGAGATTTTCCTGTCAAAAAAGGTGATAAAATTGCCGGAACCCGCATAATCCCTCTTGTGATTGAAAAAGAAAAAATGGAAGCGGCAAGAAAGGCAGCAGCGGGCGGAAAAATCTTTACCCTGAAACCTTTTGTGCATAAAAAAGCCGGACTTGTAACAACCGGGAATGAAGTATTTTATAGAAGAATTAAAGACACATTTTCTCCTGTGATTTTTCAGAAGCTGCAGGAATATGATACAGAAGTTATCGGGCATAAGTATTCAAGTGATGAACCTCAGATGATAATTGACTGTATTCAGGAGCTGTTGCAGGCCGGTGCAGATTTTATCATCTGTAGCGGAGGAATGAGTGTTGACCCGGATGATAAAACTCCCTTTGCCATAAAATCTGTTGCAGATGATGTAATTTCTTATGGTGCGCCTGTGCTGCCGGGAGCCATGTTTATGCTTGCATATTACGGCGAAAAAAAAATTCCGATTGTGGGGCTGCCTGGCTGCGTAATGTATGCCAGACGTACAATTTTTGACCTTATTTTGCCCCGAATAATGGCAGATGATTTGATTACAGAGGATGAACTTGCTTCACTTGGAGAAGGAGGCCTTTGTCTGAATTGCGAACAATGCAGCTTTCCAAACTGCGGTTTTGGAAAATAAAGGATTAGAGTGCAGGATAAAATTTCATTATAAATTTTCTTGAGAAATTTATAAAAGGTTTTACAATAAAAGTGATAACTTTCTTGTGAGGTCTTATGAAAATTTCAAAATTTATTCAAAGTTTACAATTCAGGCTTATTGCCATTGTTCTTGCTATTTTTATTGCGGCTAACGTAATAATTGTTTCAACAGCCCTTGCTCTTTCAACAAAATCCACTACAGATACAGTTGAACACCTTCTTGATTCAGTAACTGAATCGGTTGCGGCAAAAATCAGCGATGAAAGGAAGAAGCAGTTCCATATGCTTAATTCCATTGCGATTATGGATTATATCCGTAGTGACGAAACTCCCCTTCGGGACAAATGTGCCCAGCTGACAAAGGTTGCCGGAGTCAGCCCGGAATATGAAAACATAGGTTATTATGATCTGGACGGAAACGGTTATACTGCCGCAGGTCAGAAGATTCAGCTTAAGCGTGCATATATTGATGCGGCAAAGCAGGGAAAAACTTATATTACCGATCCTTCGGTAAATCCTGTTACAAATATTCTATTTCAAATTTATGCGGTTCCTGTTTATGATTACAATGGACGACCTGTCGGCTGTCTGAGTGCAAATCTTTTAGGTGAAACTCTTTCTAAAAAAATTGAACAGATGTCCTTTGGAGTTTCTGATTCTAACCTTCAGGTTATTAACAGAACTACCGGGGTTACAATCGCATCAAATATTTTTGAACAGGTAAACACAGGTAAGCGGGCAGACGCAGATGCTGATTCCAATCTCCTTCCGATTTATGAAAAAGTGATGAGGGGTGAAGTGGGAAATGAAGTCTTTGTCGATTCTGCTACAGGAAAGAAAATGCTTGCGGCTTACCGTGATGTTCCGGATACTGACTGGTCTGTACTGGGAATCTGTAATTATGATGACTTCTTTAATGAACTGGCCAGAATGTCTAATATAATCGGTATTCTTGCCATTGTTATGCTTGGTGTTGCCTTTGTTTCGGTTGGTGCAACAATGAATTTAAGCCTTAAGCCTCTTACCAATGTAAAAAATGCGATTGAAGATGTTGCTTCCGGGGATGCCGATCTTACAAAACGAATTACTCATAAAGGAAAAGATGAAATCAGTGATGTTGTAAACGGATTTAATGCCTTTATGGAAAAACTGCAGGGAATTATCGGACAGGTTAAAGATTCTAAAACTAAACTTGGAACTGCCGGCGTAAACTTGCGTTCAAGTACCGAAGATACCGCTTCTTCCATTACTCAGATTATTGCAAATATTGAATCGGTTCATACACAGATTAATAATCAGTCTAACAGTGTTCATGAGACTGCCGGTGCGGTAAATGAAATTGCATCCAACATTGAATCACTTGAAAAGATGATTGAAAAGCAGAGTGCCGGTGTTGCGGATGCTTCTTCTGCTGTAGAAGAGATGATTGGAAATATTCATTCGGTAAATAAATCTGTTGAAAAAATGAGCACTTCGTTTAATGAGCTTACCAGCAATGCTAAAAATGGTGTTCAGGTTCAGCAGGATGTAAATGAAAAAATCGAACAGATTAAGGATTTGAGTGAAACCCTGCAGGAGGCAAATACAGCAATTGCGGATATTGCCGAGCAGACAAACCTTCTTGCCATGAATGCCGCAATTGAAGCGGCTCATGCCGGCGAGGCGGGAAAGGGCTTCAGTGTTGTTGCAGACGAAATCCGAAAGCTTTCTGAAACTTCTACCCAGCAGTCAAAGACAATTGGTGAGCAGCTTACTCACATCCAGAATGCAATTTCTGAAGTTGTCGGCGCTTCTGAGCAGTCAAGTTCAGCTTTCAATGCCGTTACTTCAAAAATTCAGGAAACTGACGAGCTTGTCCGCGAAATTAAATCTGCAATGGAAGAACAGACAGAAGGTTCAAAGCAGATCAGCGATGCCCTCCATTCTATGAATGACAGTACAGTTGAAGTTCACACTGCCGGCCAGGAAATGGCAGAAGGAAATAAGGCCATTCTTGAAGAGGTTCACAACCTGCAGAATGCAACCGGCGTAATGCAGGAAAGTATGAATGAAATGAGTATTGGCGCTAAGAAGATTACAGAAACCGGTGAGGCCCTGCGTTCAATTGCTATTCAGATGGAAGGTTCGATTTCTGAAATCGGCGGTCAGATAGATCAGTTTAAGGTTTAAATATAATTTTTTGTCATTAAGAAAACTCTTCCTTTCTTTTTTGGATAAGCTGCTTTATCTTTAAAAAACGGTATATCTAAATAAAGAAAGGAGACTTTAACTCATGGAGAATTTTACTTTTTATTCACCAACATTTTTTGTTTTTGGAAAAGAGTCCGAAAATCAGGCCGGAGAATATGTTAAGAAATTTGGCGGTTCAAAGGTTTTGATTCACTTTGGCGGAAGCAGCGCAAAAAAATCAGGACTTTTGGACAGGGTTGAAGCTTCTCTTAAAAAGGAAAATATTCCTTTTGTTGAACTTGGTGGTGTAAAGCCAAATCCTAGAAGCGGTCTGGTTTATGAAGGAATTGAACTTTGTAAAAAAGAAAAAATCGATTTTATTCTTGCGGTAGGTGGTGGAAGCACAATTGACTCTGCCAAGGCAATTGCGGCAGGCGTTGTATATGACGGTGATTTCTGGGATTTCTACATGGGAAAAGCGATTGAAAAAGCCCTTCCAATTGGAACGGTTCTTACAATTGCGGCAGCCGGAAGTGAAGGAAGTCCTGACTCTGTAATCACAAAAGAGGACGGAATGTTCAAGCGCGGTGCCAGCGGAAATGCAATCCGACCGAAATTCAGTATTTTGAATCCGGCTCTTACTCAGACTTTACCACCTTATCAGACTGCTGCCGGAATCACAGATATAATGGCTCACCTTTATGAGCGCTATCTTACAAACACAAAAGAAGTTGAAGTTACAGACAGATTGATAGAAGCTCTTCTTCTTACAATGAAGCATGAAGGACCTCGCGTAATCGCTGACCCTGACAATTACGAAGCCCGTGCTAATATCATGTGGGCCGGAATGATGGCTCATAATAATTCATGTGGTGTTGGCCGCAGCCAGGACTGGAACAGTCATAACATCGAGCATGAACTTTCTGCCCTTTATGACTGTGCTCACGGTGCAGGACTTGCCGTAACAATGCCGGCAGTTTTCAAATATGTTATGAATCATAATGTAATGCGTTTTGCCCAGGTTGCTGTGCGGGTATGGGGCTGTCAGATGGATTTTGAACATCCTGAAGTTACAGCACTTGAGGGAATTAATGCCCTGCAAAGCTTCCTTGTTTCTCTTGGAATGCCAAAGAATTTTGCAGAGCTTGGGGCAAAAGAAGAGGATATTCCAAAGCTGGTTGAGGTTCTTTGCCGAGGCGACGGCCGTCAGGGTTCAATTTCAGGCTTTGTAACCTTGAACGAAGACGACTGTACTAAGATTTATAAGATGATGGTATAAAAAAGGCCCGCGGAATAGAACAAGTTTCTTTCCCACGGGTATTTTTTTACTGATAAACTCTGACGTAATCAACTTCCATCTGACACTTTTCCAAGTCAGACGGAATGTCTCCTCCCAGGATTCCTCCCATAGCTACATTCATAATCAGGTAGAAAGGCTTATCAAAAGGCCAGGCTTCCCATGGCTGGTCTTCATTCTTGGGATTTTTATATTCAGTAAGGAATTCTCCGTCGTAGTACCATTTAATAGAATCTTCCTGCCATAAAACGGCATAGGTGTGCCATTTTTTTACGTTACTGATTTCCCTGTAATCAGAATTAGCAGCATTTCCGCCATATCCTGCCTTACAGTGAACTGTACCGTAAGTTTTTTTACCCCAGAAGTTGGTTGCATATTCCATTACATCAATTTCGCCGCTTCGTGGCCACTGTCCGTAAGTTGTGCGCTGAGGAAGGAGCCATAAAGCCGGCCAGGAACCGCGTTCTGTCGGGAGTTTTGCCCTGAATTCAATATATCCGTATGTAAAAGGGTGCTTAAAGCTTGTTGTAAGGCGGGCGCTTGTCCATTTTCCTTTTTCATTTTTGCAGGCAAGGATTTTAAGGCTTCCGTCACTTACATAAGAATTTGTACGTGATTTTGTGTAATTCTGTCTTTCGCCGTTACCCCAGCCGTGTCCGCCGGTGTCGTATTCCCAGTTTTTTTCTGACGGTTCGCCTTCATAGTCAAATTCGTCTGACCAGACCAGTTTCATGTTTTCCTTAACATAGTCTGGAAGGGAAGATTTTTGTGCACAGGAGCACAAAAGAGCTGAAAAAAGTGATAGTGAAATAAATAAAATTTTTATAGGGCAGCTGATTTTCATAAGGTTTATTATAAAGCAAGATGGTCTAATTTCAACTGAAAGATTTTGAAATGCAGGGATACGCAGCAAATGCAGGAAAATCCCCTTGATTAATTTTGCCTAAAAGGATAATATTTTTACATTGTTTTCGGTATTCCGGCAGAAGGAGGTGAAATTAATAATGGCAACAATCAGCGTTGATGAGTCAGAGAACTTGGAAAAAGCTATCAAACGTTTTAAGCGCATGGTTGAAAAAGAAGGTATCATCCGCGAATTCAAAAAGCGTGAATATTTCGTAAAACCTTCTGCAACACTTCACCAGAAGAAAACAACATTGGAGCGCAAACTTTTGAACAAAAGACGTAAGTCAGAAAGAAAGGACTACTAGTTCGGTAAAAAGGAAGCCTTCCAACTTCCAGATTCACCGACCGAACTACTTGGTCTCTTAATGCGCTTGCAAGCCCCCGGCACTAATCTGTCCGAGGGTTTAATTTTTTAACCCGCCGATATAGAATATTTTAATGTTACTTTTAATTTTCAGTTTGATTTTTTCTTTTTTTGATATAAAAAACAGGCGGATTTCTGTTCCCTTTTTAGGAATATGCTACCTGGCTTCCATTGTCTTTTTGTTTTTTACAGGTGGAAGTCAGCTTTTAATCAGATCTTTTATAATTTCAATTTTATCTTTCTGCGCATATTTTATCATGTGGCTTCTTAGCCGCAAAAAATTTGGATTTGGAGACGTGCTTTATTCTGCTCTATGTGGACTTTTCATACCGAATCCTCTTTATATATGGATTTTTATGATTGGCTCGGTTGTGCTGGCTCTGGCCTTTCTCTTTATTCTTCTTATTATGAAAAGGGAGCCTGGAAAAAATTTCAGGCTCCCTTATATTCCCTTTATGTCCCTTTCGGCAATTCTGCTTCTTCTGCTGATCAGGACGGGGGTTATTTAATAAAATCTGTGATAATCAGGTCGAACATATTCTTGTTTGCATAAATCTGATCGGCGCCGCCAACGGTTATTATCGTTCCTTCATTTTCAAGAATTTTTATAAGCTTGGAAAATTCTTCTTTATCCTGTGGTGAAACAGATTTTAACTCCTTCATCATGCGTAAATCCCGGTTGTCTTCAACATCATCAATAAGATGAGAATAAATCTTGTTTTCAAGCTGTGATGTCAAGGATTCTCCACCTGCAAAGTAAGAATAGATTTTAGAAAGGTAGCCTTCAAGCTTTTCATCTGTTACATCAATTTTTTCAAAGGATGCAGATGAATTATTGAAAACATCATAGGTGTTCTTTACTGCCGGGTCGCGGTAAGAGAAGACATAAAAGCTTTCCTTACTGATGCTGGCTTCTGCATGGTAGGCACCATATTTATATCTGAGAGTAGGGAAGAGATAATCCTCCGAAAGAACCGAAGCCAGAACTTTATATTTTGCATTAAATTTTTTCCCAAGCTTTTCCAGAGAAATTGTCTTGCAGTTATACCAGGAATTTCCCGGGACAATAACCGCAATTGATTTTGGAAAAAGCTTTTTAGCCGGGAAAATCTCATGCTTTGTCACTTTTTCTGCTGAAAGCTTAGACGAAATTGCTTTTTCTGCCTTAAGGCACTTTGACATCTGTTTTTTGTCAGCAATGCAGCAGAAAGTAAGATTGTTTTTGTTAATCAGGATTTTTTTTGCACTTTCAATCTTTTCTACAAGTTCCCTGATTTCTTTGTCAGACATTGTTGAAACTCTGTCAAGAAAATCCCAGTAATCAAGTCTTGTTGCATAAAAACGTGAGGTATAGGATGGGTGTGCACCTACAAATGATAATTCAATCAAAATATTTATAGGATTTCCTGAAAGTCCCTGTCGTCTTGATTTTGCAATTCTTCCTGCATAGCTTCTGATTGCATCAAAATCTTTCAGCTCTGTATTGAGAAGAACCTCTTCAAGGTAAGCAAAAGAATCAGAAAGCTTTTCGTTCAGGCAGGTAAAGCCCGCAACAGCATCAAAAACTGTTCCTCCGCTTTCATATTGAGACGGAATGCTCATAAACTGAGTTGAAAAAGAACTTGAATAAACAGAGCTAGTCTGGAAAAGCTCCAGTTCCTCCAGGGAAAGGTTACTTGTTTCAAGATTTTCAAGAAGAGAAAAATAAAGCATTACCGGATGAAGCAGTTCAGAAGGAAGAGAATGTAAGTCGAACCTGAATTCTG
Source organism: uncultured Treponema sp. (assembly GCA_947165895.1). Taxonomy (GTDB): domain Bacteria; phylum Spirochaetota; class Spirochaetia; order Treponematales; family Treponemataceae; genus Treponema_D. Next base: position 68,900 of record CAMVCB010000007.1, on the reverse strand, counting down.
CTGAAACATACTGTGCACCCCTGTTTTCGCCAAGAAGATAACGTTTTGAATCTTCTGTTTTGTCTGTAATTGTTACGTCGCTTGCTTCTTCCGGAAGATTGTCTTTGCCTATAACCTTTACCTTATCAAGAAGGTTTATTTTTTCATTATCAGAAAGCCATTTATCAAAAGCTTTGTTTTCTTCGATAAGGCGGTTAATTTCCTCTTTTGACATGGAAGCTTTTTTATCTGCAAAATATTTTTTTTCTTCTTCGGCATTTTTTTCAGCAAGTCCCGCAACAGGCTTTGTAATAAAAACTCCGCTTTGCGCCGGGGAAAGAAGGAATTTTCTTGCAGTGGCAAGAATACTTTCAGGTGTAGAGCTTTTTGGAAGGCGCATAAGAGAGTTATAGCGGTCGATAAAATAAAGGGGATCGTTTCCTGATGCCCAGAAGAGACCTGCAAGGCTTAATTCATCAATAGGATTCGGATTTTCTTCATCCAGAATTGTAGACATTTTCAGACCGTTTGCAAAAACTTCAATATAGCGTTTATCTATTTTTTCAGAGCAAAGGCGATTTATTCCTTCTTTGAGAATGGCCATAAGCTGGTCTTTATCTTCTTCGTTTACGTTATCGAACTGGAATACACAATATGGATACAAAAGAATTGTTTCGCAGTCAAAATAAAACTTTGCAAGAGGAAACTTTTCCTTTAATGTTTGAGAAAACCATGAGGATTCCTGGGAAAGATAATGATTTATAACACGAAAATCGTTGATGTTGTCTGCAGTCACACCTGGAATGGTGAACATATAAGAAATTATTGACGCGTTATCTGTGTTAGTTTCTTTGCTTACCGGGAATTCGTACACAGCTTCGCGGTAGCCTTCCCATGGGATGTAAGTATCTGTAAAATCTACGCTTTCCTTTTCATATTTACTGAAAAAATCATGGTCGAAATACTCAAGGAAGCGGTTTATATCAATTTTTCCGTAAAGAAAAATAACAGAATTTGATGGTTTATAATATTTTTTATGAAAATCTTTAACTGACTGCCAGGTTACGTTACGAATATCTGCGGGAACACCGCCTGTGATGTAGCTCTGACAGCTTTCTGTGAATAAAAATTTCTGGCTGTAATAATAATTTACGCTTGCCTTATCTGCAAAAATACCCAGAAGCTCATTGTAAACGGCTCCAGTAGCCGAAATTTCTTCCTCCGGGGAATTCAGAACAAAGCGTACGGCTTCCCGTTTTAAATCATTTTCCTCTGTCAGAACTATAGGATCATAAATTCCGTTCATGTAAACGTCAAGATTTGCAAAGAGCTGTTCCTCTGAAAGGGAAGAGCAGGGGTAGTAAGTGAAAAGCTTTGCAGTTGAAGCGTTCATATAAGTGTTGTAGGTTTGCTTCATCATTTGGAAGAAGAGGTTTGAGCTTGGATATTTGTGTGAACCTGCAAGACAGGCATGCTCAAAAATATGGGGCAGACCGACATCGTCATAGGCTCTGGTTCTGAAGCTGATTGAAAAGGCCCTGTTCGTATCATCATTTTTGAACCATACAACCTGAGCTCCTGATTTCTGATGCTCATAAAGCTGAACCTGAGTGCTCTGACCGTATTTACGTTTTTTTACAAGCTTAAATCCAAAGCTCTCACCGAAAATAAGTGCATTAAGTGAAAAAATAAAAAGAACAGCACAGAGAGTCAGTTTTTTCTGTGCTGTTTTAATAGAAATAAGTTTTTTTGTCTTCATGTATTAATTATACAAGTTTTTTTGTCATGGTGAATACATTCATATTGCCGTTTCTTTCATATGACACAAAATCCATGTATTTTTTTACAAGGAAAATACCCAGTCCGCCAATTCCGCGTTCTTCAACGCTGAGTGTAATATCCGGGTCTTCTTTTGCAAGCGGATCAAAAGCAATTCCTTCGTCAGAAAATTCAATTTTTACTACAGGATTGCCGGTTTCTTCTCCTGCTTCGCAGATTATCTTTATATCTCCCATGCCAGGCTGGTAAGCATAATGGGCGATATTTACGAAAATTTCTTCCACCGCAAGATCAATCTGTACGACTTTTTTAGGGTCAACGTCAAGTTTTTCTATCTGAGTGTGAATAAAATCAAGAACGGAATCAAGATATTTATCATCAGATTTTACAACGAGTTCTGCCATTTTCAGACCTCCAACCTAAGAAATTGCTGCATCATTACTATTATAACACTCTTTTTATATCTGGCACTAAAAAAACCCAAAAATTCTATATCGATTTTTCACATCTATGCTATAATAAATAAAATGGAAATAATAGAAAGATCAAAAAGAGATAACAATTTTGAAATTGCTGTAAAGGGCAAGCTCGATACAAATTCAGCTCCAGAACTTGAAGACTATATAAATAAAAATTTTTTACAGGTCCCAGTTCCAATCTGCCATAATATTATTATTGATTTGTCCGAAGTAAATTATATTTCCTCTTCCGGCGTCCGCGTAATTATTGCTACATATAAAGGCTGCCTTGCAAAAGCTGATAAGGGCTTTTCTCTCTATATAAAAAAGCCAAGTGATTTTTGTAAGCAGGTTTTTGAAACAATTGGCATTGCGCAATATCTGACTTTTATAAAATAAGGGTTTGCCGAGTTATGGAAAAAGAAAAATTTGATCTTTCGCATTTCAAAATGGTTAAAATTCCGGCCGGTTCTTTTATGATGGGAAATTCCCGCACCGGTACCCGAGTCGTTGAGCTTTCTGAATTTTTTATTTCACAGGTTCCTGTAACACAATTCTTATTTAACAAGGTACTTGGATATAACCCTTCCAAGCTGAAGGGGGATTTGCTTCCGGTAGAATCTGTAAACTGGTTTGAAACCCTGATTTTCTGTAACCAGCTGAGCAGAGCCTACAAGCTTGATCCCTGTTATTCGGTTAAAAATTATGATATTAAAGATCTTCCGGATAACAGTCCTAACTGGAAAGACTTGGAATGCAATTTTGACGCAAACGGCTTCCGCCTTCCAACTGAGGCTGAATGGGAATATGCGGCAGGCGGTGGTGGACTTACACATTATTCCGGTAGTGACAATCTTGACGAGGTAGGCTGGTACGGAGAAAACAGCAATATTACAACTCATAATGTAGGTGAAAAAAATCCAAATGCCTTTGGTCTTTATGATATGTCGGGCAATGTGAGTGAGTGGTGCTGGGACTGGTATGGACAGTATGAGCTTTCTGTCGTTAAGAACAGGATTCTTAATCCTTATGGACCGAAAAGCGGAAAGGCAAGAGTAAAACGCGGCGGAAGCTGGCTGGATGATGACATACAGTGCAGAATCACCTGCCGGGAATACAGCGCGCCTACCGGAAAGGTCGGAACCCTTGGCTTTCGAATTTGCAGGAAAGCTTAAAAAAAATACTTGAATTAATTCACTTTTTTTTAGCCATTCTGTTTTTATCGGAGTATAAAAGAGTATGGCAGGTATAGTATTTCGAAAATCCGCTTTGGATAAAATCAGTTCTCTTGATCAGTTGGATCAGGCAATGAAGGTTGTAAAGCCTTATGACTTTATTTCTGTAATTGCCATGCTGGTTATTATACTGGCAGCTCTTGTCTGGAGTATTGTAGGCTCCATCCCCGAACAGGTTACGGCTATGGGAGTTTTAATTTCCTCTGATGATGTTATTGATGTCACCTACACAAATCAGGGCTCGGTAAAACACGTCTTTGTTGAGCGCGGTGATTATATCAGAAATGGAGAGGTAATTGCCCGCATTGAACGAACTGATATGCTTGATCAGATAACTCAGGCTCAGACGACTATTGATAACCTTTTAAAAACCCAGGAACTTTTGAATCAGAATACTAAAAACGGTATTTCAAAAGAGCGCCGTATGCGTGAACTTTTTGAAAAAGGCCTGATTACAGAAAACGATTACGTTGCTTCTAAACAGACTTCACTTGATATTGACCGTCAGGTTAATGAAAAAAAGCACGAGCTTGCTGTACTTAAGGAAAATTATCAGAAGGCAACGAGGGTAGTTTCTCCTACAACGGGAATTGTCCTTGAAGTTTCGGTAGATAAAAATGACTATGTTAATGCCGGAACAACAATCGCACTGATTGGAAAGGATAAAACTTCGCCTTCCGAAGCCATTCTCTTTATTTCGGCAACAGACGGAAAGAAGATTGAACAGGGAATGAACATTGGAATTATTCCTTCAACTGTTAAGCGGGAGGAATATGGATATATTCAGGGAATCGTTACTGAAGTTTCTGACTTCCCTGTTACAGAAGCTTACATGAGCACTATTCTGAAAAATTCCATGCTGACAAGAACCTTCTCTCAGATTCAGAATCCGGTTGAAGTTCGTGCCAGTATTATCCCTGATCCGACAACTCCTTCCGGCTATAAATGGTCTTCTTCAAAAGGTCCAAACAAACGAATGTCGCCTGGAATTATGTGTTCAAGTACGATTACTGTAGACGGAAAGCGGCCAATAGAACTGGTTGTGCCTCTGTTTAAGAAGAAGGTACTTGGTATTGGCGCTGATGATAAGTTTGATATTCAGCCTCCGATGCAGCAGTAGGTGAAGGTGAGCAATTGAAATTTTTCAAAGAACTTCCGACAACTAAATACGGTCTCGATCATATAGGCGTAAAAAAGACAAAAACTACCCTGCAGATGGAAGCGCTGGAGTGTGGTGCCGCGGCACTTTCCATGATTTTAAAGTATTACAAAAGGTATGTGCCGCTTGAACAGCTGCGACTTGACTGCGGTGTTTCGCGAGACGGAACAAAGGCTAATAACATGCTTAAGGCTGCCCGCAAATATGGACTTGAAGCAAAGGGTATTAAGGTTGAGCTTGGCGGTTTAAAAAAGGCAAGCTATCCGGCAGTAATTTTCTGGAACTTTAACCATTTTGTTGTTCTTGAAGGTTTTAAGCACGGCAAGGCTTATATCGATGATCCAGCTTCTGGCCGCCGTTATGTTGATTTTGATGAATTTGATGATTCCTTTACCGGAATTGTTCTGATGTTCCGCCCGGGCGAAGAATTCGAAAAAGGCGGATCTAAGCCTGCTATCTGGCCAAAAATTAAACGAAGGCTTGAAGGTCGTCTTTCAATTCTTATGTTTATGATTTTAATCGGCTTCCTCATGTTTATTCTTGGCTTCTTATATCCAAGTTTCAGCCGCTTCTTTATAGATGATATTCTGGTTGCGGGTTCAATGAGGCAGCTTAAGCCTTTGCTTGCCTTTATGGGAGCTGCTCTTGTTATAAACGGTGTCCTTACCTGGGTTCAGCAAACCTGCCTCTTAAGGTTCCAGGAAAGGATTTCGCTAAAGACCTCCTCCGAGTTTGTGCAACACCTCTTTAAACTGCCGGTTCAGTTTTTTATTCAGCGAATGCCGGGTGAACTTTGTAACCGTATTGAATCGAATACTTCAATTGCAAACGTAATCTGTGAACAGCTGATTTCGGTTGTAATTAACGGTGTAACGGGCGTCTTTTTTGGTGTACTGATGTTTATCTACGACGTGCCTCTTACCCTCATGAGCATTTCCCTGGTTTCTGTAATGGCTGTTGTCTTCCTTATTTCATCTGCAAAAATCAAGAGTAAGTCTTTTAAGATTGAAATGGAAGGCGGTAAGCTGAGTGGAACTACAATTTCGGGAATTGAAATGATTGAATCGCTTAAGGCTTCCGGCTCTGAAAATGACTTCTTCCAGCAGTGGGCAGGTCAGCAGGCAAAGGTAGTTCTTGAAAGTCAGAATCTTGCCCTGGTAAATCTTGGTAACTCGGTTACACCAAACGTCATTTCTTCTGTGCTGAATATTCTGGTTCTTACACTTGGTGCCTTCCGTGTTATGGACGGCCACCTTACAATCGGTATGCTGATTGCCTACCAGTCTCTGCTTTCAAGTTTTATGGGACCGGTCAGTACCTTCATCGGACTTGGAAAAACGCTGATGGGAATTGATGCCGATATGCAGCGTGTAGACGATGTAATGGATTACCCGGCTCCTCCTGTATTTAAGGAATCGCCGGAGGTTACAGATGATAATTATCTGCCATACGAGCGCCTGCAGGGGTCAATTTCCATGAGGAATGTTACTTTCGGCTACTCAAGACTTTCTCCGCCTCTTCTTGAAGGCTTTAATCTGGAGCTGACTCCGGGCAAGCGAATTGCCCTGGTAGGTGGTTCAGGTTCAGGAAAGTCTACTATAGGAAAGCTTTTAAGCTGCCTTTACGAGCCTTGGGATGGAGAAATCCTTTTTGACGGGAAACCCGTTTCAGAAATTGACCGCAAGGTTTTCTCTGCTTCCGTTTCGGTAGTAGACCAGTCAATTTCTATTTTTGACGGTTCAGTAAAAGACAATATCACAATGTGGAATTCAACAATTCCGATTGAACAATACGTCCAGGCTGCAAAGGACGCCTGTATTCACGATGTAATTATTTCCCGTCCGGACGGTTACTATGCAAAATTAATAGAAGGCGGAAAAAACTTTAGCGGAGGACAGCGGCAGCGTCTGGAAATTGCCCGCGCCCTTGCAATTAATCCCCGCATTCTGATTATGGACGAGGCAACTTCTGCCCTTGATGCGGTAACCGAGGCTACCGTAGACAGAAACCTGCGTCGCCGCGGCTGTACAAGTATTATTATTGCCCACCGTTTGAGCACCATCCGCGACTGCGATGAAATTATTGTGCTGGATACCGGGAAGGTTGTTCAGCGTGGAACTCATGAAGAGCTTATCAGTCAGGAAGGATTGTATAAGGAACTTATCAAGACGATGTAGGAGAGAAGACCATGAATGCCGGAAAAATGCACGTTACAAACAGTAATTTCCTCACGCTTGATTCAAGCAATGTTGCAATCAAAGTTATAAAGAGCAGCGCCTATCTTTTTATAGTAGAAAAAATGCCGGACGGTTCTTATGGAGCCCGGCATCCTCTTGCAGATTATGAAGAAGGCGGCGTTACTTTTAACTTTACAGTTGAAGACAGCGCAGAAAATCCCGGAAAATTTGAAATTGTCCTTGCCGGAACTACCGAAACCGAGGTAGAAATTATTCCTTTTGATAAGGCTCTTTCGGATTACATAAAGGAACTTAAGCAGTCCTGGAAGGCCTTGTGCCGAACCTTTAAGCTGGAAGAAGCCCCTGAACTTTCTAAGGAAACTTATCCCCAGGTTATCAGTATTCTGGCGCAAAAGTCGCAGGAGCTTTTTAAGGCAGATAAAGAGTTTGAACGTACTTCCAGCGTTGAATATCAGCGGCTTTCTGACAGGGCTTATCAGAATACACTCAGCACAATTTCTGCGGTTGTAACCCGTAAAAAAGATGTTGAGAACGTATTCAACAGTGATGAGGTTGCAGTTCAGAAGGTATTCCGCATGGTTGCTAAGAAAACCCGCATTGAAGTAAAGGAAAATGAAAAGCATTATCCAAATACAAAGGCGGGAATTCAGGCAATTGCAAAGGATAATACCGTTCGCCTGCGCGAGGTTCTTTTGCGTGATAAATGGTATCACGATGACTGCGGCCATTTAATTGCCTTTTATAGGATTGATGGGAGCATTGAACTTTCTGACAGTAATGATATTGATGAAAATTACCGCCCGGTTGCCCTTATTAAAAAGAAAGATTCTTACATGATGTATGACCCGGCAGATAATTCTGTTACCAAAATTACAGCAGAAAATTCTTCACGTATAAATCCTATGGCCTTTATGCTTTACCGCACAATTACAAAGGACAAAATCACCATAAAGGATTTGTGTTTCTTTACTTTTGCGGACATTAAAGTTGATTTTGTGCGATTTGTAATCATCGGACTTTTGTGTACATTAATCGGAATGCTTACTCCGATGATGACTAAAAACTTTATTGACTACGTAATTCCGAATGCGGCGCGTACAATGGCTGTGCAGATTTGCTTTCTGGTATTTGTATGTAATATGGCATCTCTTCTGGGGTCAATTGCAAAATCCCTTGCGAACATGAGGCTTCAGACCAAGAGTCAGAACGTTCTGCAGACCGCAATAATAGACCGCCTGCTCCGCCTGCCTGTAAATTTCTTTAAGAATTATACTTCCGGAGACCTTTCTGACCGTGCAATGACAATCAGTCAGATTCAGCAGACAATTTCGGGAATTATTCTTTCGGCAGTAATGAACCTGCTTTTCAGCATTGTTTATCTTGTGCAGGAATTCAACTACTGCGCTTATTTTGCAAAGCTTGGACTTTTATTCCTGCTGGTTCCGGTTCTTGTACCTTTTATTGCCTGTTTTGCAACCTATCACTGGGAAAAAGCCCTTATTGAAAGCGGCGGTAAAATTACCGGTATGCTCTTCCAGTTTTTGAGCGGCATTGAAAAAATCAGAAACTCAAATTCGGAACGCCGCGTATTCAGTGAATGGTCGCGCGAATATACCCGCCAGCGAACCTTCGGCTACAACATAGAAGCGGTAAACAACGTAATGCAGACAATTAATGCGGTTTATCCGACCCTGGTAAGTATTCTCTTTTACTTCTTCTTTAGCGTTGCCATGAAGGAAAAGAAGATAGCCAGCCTTTCTACCGGAACTTTTATGGCCTTCCTTTCGGCTTATGGTTCTTTCCAGGGAGCAGTTCTTGGCTTTACAGGTTCAATTCTTTCTATAAGAAACCTTATTCCTATGAGCAAACGCGTTAAGTCAATTCTTGATGAAACGCCTGAAATTCAGGATAACAAGCCGTCTATAGGAAAGCTTGAAGGTTCAATCGAAATTAACCATTTGAACTTCCGCTATGAAGAAAAAGGTCCTCTTATTCTTGATGATGTAAACATGAAGATTGAGGCGGGCGAGTACATAGGAATTGTAGGAACCTCGGGAGCGGGAAAATCTACCCTTTTACGAATGATTCTGGGCTTTGAAAAACCGGAATCGGGGGCAATTTATTTTGACAGGCAGGATATGAACGACTTTGATGTTGGTTCAATCCGCCGCCAGATGGGAGTTGTTCTCCAGAACGATACGGTTTTGCAGGGAACAATGCTGCAGAATATTGTTGGAAGTTCCGGCTTAAAAGAAGCAGATGCCTGGGCTGCGGCAAAGGCAGTTGCCCTGGATAAGGATATCAGGGAAATGCCTATGGGAATGTTTACAATGATTCCTGCGGGTGGACTTTCTATTTCGGGCGGTCAGCTTCAGCGTCTGATTATTGCCCGTGCCATTATCAGAAAGCCTAACATTCTTCTTTTTGATGAAGCAACTTCTGCCCTGGATAATGTAACTCAGGCGGTTGTACGTCAGAGTCTGGATGAACTTAAGGTAACTCGAATCGTAATTGCCCACCGTCTCAGTACAATTATTCACGCAGACAGAATCTACGTTATGAAAAACGGAAAGGTTATTGAAACCGGGAATTACGAAGAACTAATTAAGATGAACGGTTATTTTGCAGAGCTTGCAAAACGACAGAATGTATAGAAGGGGGACAAGAAAATGATGAAACGAAATGTAAAAACTATACTTACCCTTTGCGCCGCTTTATTAGAGCTGAGCCTCTATCTTTCCTGTAAGTCAGATAACCCAGCTCTCAAACGTGAAAAGGTAACGACAAAGCTTTTTAACAAAGAAAAAATAATCCGCATTGCCTGCGCTAATGGCTGGGAAAATAATGATACCCTGCAATGGGAAGGCCTGCAGTTTGCCTGCCACGAAATTAATTCAAGCGGCGGTGTTGACGGCGCCAAGATTGAACTTATTCAATTTGATGATCACGATACAGAAAAAGAAGGATTGTACGCCGCTTATGATATTTCCAACCGATATGATATTGCGGCAGTTATTGGTCATACAATTTCGGGAATTGCAGTTGAAAGTTCAAAGGTTTATCAGTATTACGGTGTTCTGATGTTCTCTCCTATGGCAACAGCAACAAAGCTTACAAATCAGGGCTTCCCTTACGTGTTCAGAAATATTCCCCGGGCCGCAGCTTTTGCAAAAGCCGCTTCGAATTTCTGTAAGGAAAGGGGCTGGAACCGTATGATTATCTATTATCTTGATACTCCTTATGGTGAAGATATTTCTAATGCCTTTGAATTTGCCTGTACAAAGGATGAGATTTTCATTATTGACCGCGAAAGTTACACCGAACTTGATCTTGATATGCAATTTATTCATATGGCAAAGTGGCTGACTGCAAATTTTGAATTCGATGCTGTTTTCCTTGCAGGCGATATGCCACAGCTGGAAAATGTCATCAAAACAATGAGGGAAAACGGCATGGACAAACCGATTCTTGGCCCGGATACTTTTGATCATCCTGGACTGGAAAAATGGATTATGGAAAATAATATCCGGGATATTTATGCAGTTACAAGTTTTGGCCGTAATGCCAGCTCTGATGCCTATACCAAATTTAAGAATGATTTTTCCAGGAGATATGGAAAAAGTCCGGCACAGCAGGCTGTTCAGGGTTACGAAGCCTTAAAAATCCTTACCGGCGCTATGGCAAAGGCTCATTCTGTAAAGGCAAAGGATGTTGCAGCTGAACTTCGTAAAAATACCTGGACTGGACTGAACGGAAAATATTATTTTAACAAACGAGGTGATATAATAGGAACTAAGATTTTTGTGCTGGATTTTAATGAATTATGCGATAATCATATAGCAAAGATGAAGAAAGTGGAAGAATCTCAGGAGGAAGAGGAATAACTGGTGCTCTCTAGGAAAGTAATATTTGCTGCAGTTAGTTTATTTTTCTCAATGAATCTTGTTTTTTCTTCTGAAAATAAGCAGGAGGATGAAGAGAAAGTCTTTACCCTTTATGATGCAATTACTTTAGCTATTCAGCATAACTACGATGTCCGAAAGCAGCAGCAGGCTCTTATAATCGCCGAAGCAAAATACAGGCAGGCAAAGGGAGCCCTTGATATTTCTGTGGGGACACAAGGTGATTATACTTATAATCATAATCCGGTAGACCCGCGAGATCCGAATTCACTTTACGGATATTCTTTTATAACTCCGGAATCTGTTTACGGTATATTCTCCAACAATTCGCTTACAAGACAGTCAGGCGGTTCAATTTTTGCACAAAAACTTTTTAGTTTTGGACTTCAGTCAAAGCTTTCTTACAGTGTAAGACGAAACAATAATGTTACAGATTATGAATTCGGCGAAGCATTTGCTTCAAATACCTACAGAAGAACCAGGGATGAGCATGGAAGAAATCTTGGAGAACTGAGTCTTGAGCTTAATCTGCCTTTATTCAAATCATTTAATTCTTCTATTACAGCCCTTCAAATCAGTCAGGCAGAGGACTATCTGGATCAGATGCGGGTTCAGCTGCAGGATACTATCAGCAAGACTGTAATCAATACAACAAAGGCTTACTGGGCATATTTTATGGCCTATAAAAATCTGACGCAGCTGGAAGTCTTACAGAAGAAGTTTGATACACGTAATGCAAATATTTCTTCTATGGTAAAGGCCGGTATCCTGATGAGGAATGATATCCTTTTAATGAAGGTAAGTGTAAGTTCCAACCAGAGAAGCCTGGATTCTGCAAAGGTAGAGTATCTTAGAACTAAGATGGAGCTTGCCAATATGCTGGGAACAGCAGATATAGATATAATCGAAAACCCGGCAGATATGCTTGATGACTTGAATCTTAATCAGGCTCCGGATCTTATAACGGTAGATGATTTGGATGAGGACTTTCTTGATTACGTTGAAGAAAACCGCATCGACTTTAGAATGCTTAAAGATCAGCTTAATTCTGCAAAAAAGGGAATTAAAATTGCAAAAATTAACGGAAGACCAGATACTACCTTAGGTTTTAAAATCGGTATGAGCGGTACAACCTATTCTGATGATTTCGGTCAGGCTCTGACTTCCGGCTTCTGGAATGTGCGGGGAACAAATGTAAACGGTTCTATTGGAGTTACAATTAAGCCTTTTGACAGGGATACAAGCGGAAAGGTTATGGAAGCCAGAGCTAATTATGAAACTCTGATGATTGACTACGAAATGAAACGCAATACGCTTTTCCTGGAGCTTAAAAATACTATAGAAAAGCTGAATCTTTACAGAAACTCACTGTTAAAGGCAGAAGGCGTATATGAAATGCAGAACCAGCTTTATGATAACGAGCAGGAACGCTTTCGTGCGGGTCTTATTAAACTTGATAATCTTATTGAACAGGACCAGAAATTTATACAGGCAACGCAGGAGCGTTATCAGACTCTTGTAAATTATCTGGAGGCCCTGCTTGAATACAAATATGCGACTGCAAGTATTGTTGGAATTGCTGTAGAGCCAACCCCGGCTCCGCTTCCGGAAGAGCCGCCTAAGCAGATTCAAAAAGAAGAAGTTAAAGAAGCGGTAAAAGTTACTCCGGATATTTACTAATTAAAGTAACACTTAATTACTAATCAAGCTGGCGGAATGCAATAACAGCGTGGTTTTCGCCTTTTTCTCTTTCGCTGGTGTCACCCTTTATGTTTACGGTTTTTACTTTCTGTTCGTTACCTGTAGAGGTAGAAGACCAGCATTCTGTATTTTCATCCCAATTAAGAATGTATTTGTAGGCATTTTTTACTGCTTCATTTTGTAAAAGCTTTAATTCTTTTTCTGAAGGAAGATACCAGTCGTTTTTGTAGATTCCGGCTATACCCGCAATATAATCGTAGTCATAACTGTATAAAATAGCACAGCCAGTACGATTTTTATTATGACGGAAGTCTTTATCAAGGTTTAAAAGGGTTTCGCGGTTTGTTTTTCCGTCATATTCTGTGGTTTTAATATGCTGATTTAACAGAACATCAGAGTCGCTTATAACCCATACAGTTTCAATGGTTTTTAAGCCTGCTAAAAGGCGGGTGCTTCCGTCTACATTGCCGCCGGTCTTAAGATTGTAGGAGTTTGAAACAAGAACTGCTACGGCAGCGGCTTTCTGTTTAGGATTCATTGCATTGACGCTTGAATATGGAACTACACTTCCATCGTTTAGAAGGACGTCCCCTGGATTAACAAGGTTCAGACTTAATCCCAAAACAGTGGCCTTATCTTTCCAGCTTGCATACCATTTTGTTGTGGAAACATCGTTTAGAGTGTTACTGTCTGCATTAATGGCAAAATTACTGGTGTAAAGCAACATGTTTTTTGTATGCCAGCTGTCAAAATAGGCTTCATCTCTGTCGTTACAGACAGGTTTTAAACAGGTCATGCCGAAGAGTCCTGTAATTACAAAAAGAGGATTGGTATCGGTCAGGAGATTATAAAATTCATAGCGGATTGTGCAGCGTTTGTAGTAAACGTTAATAGTTGTTTCATTCTGGACAAAACCCGCATAAACAAAGCCCTGGTAACCCTTGTTGTTCAGGGAACTTGCGCTTGACCCTGCCGGAACATAGGTATTTGTTGTATCACTCTGGGTGTCTCGTTCCCAGGCAGTAATGTCTGTTTCTCCAGTTACAGGCTGCTTGTAGTAGTAAATGTTGTAGGCATCCTTGTTTGTGTAGGTGTCAGAAAAATCAGGATTTTTTTTGATAATTTCATAATCTACATCTGCCTTGCAGGAAGAAAGAGAAAGAGCTGCAAGTAAAGAGACCGAAATAAGTGATAAAAGCAGAGATTTTTTCAAGCCGGCCTCCTATTTAAAAACCCTTACAGGGAAGGCATACGATTTGTGTGGAGCATCATCGCTGCTGGTTGGATTATTGTCTTTGTCCCACGCTTTATTTGTTTTTGTAACAATATTTACTTCACCCTTAAAATCAACTGCATAGGCTTTAGTATAGATTGCGGCTTTTTCATAGCTGTTTTTTGGATTTACACGGGGAGTTTTATCACGCATTTTTGGTTCAGCAGTAATATCATACATGCGGATTGTAACCCACATATCCGTTTTGTTGCTTTTTCCACCTTCCTTATTTGGCTCTACCCCCTCATCCTTGTCCGAGACTGAAGTATCTGAATAGCTTGTTAAAATCAGTGTACTCGCGTTTGTTGCGGTTGTGTTTGAATTTAGGTCAAAAACTTTGCCGGCAAGCGAAAAAACACTTTTTATTGTACTGAGTAAGCCTTCTTCGGTCATAAGAACCCGCATTTCGTAATAACTTGGAAGATACCAGCCGTCGCGGTATTCTTCTTTCATATCAACTGCATTTGTTCCGTAGGTATAGGCATAGTAAAAGGCGGGTGCATAATAATAAGAGTAGGCAAGAAGCTGGTCTGTTTTAGGCAGGTTTTTGCTTCCGTCATAAAGATTAAAGGAAAGGACATTGGCCGGCTGATTATTATAGGTTATATTCTGAATGTCGTAGCCCGCATACAAAGAAAGAAGAACATTGTCGTTGCCAACTTTGATTCTGTCTGCGCACCAGTTTGTCTGTTTTGGATTTACGGCAATTCCCAGCATTGTAGAGCCGTTTTTATTATCACCGTTTTCCAGATTATAGCTTGTAGTAAAAATAATTGCCGCAACATTATTTTTCTGATCGTCGGTAAGAGGGGTTGCAATTGCATCTGTGTAGGAAGTGGCACTTCCGTCTGTAAATACAATGTCTCCTACTACAGAAGGCTTTATTTTATTTCCAATCTGAGTGGTACTTGTCCACTGGGCATATATTTCAAGGGAAGTAGTACCAAAATTAGCAGGAATTTCGCTTCCGTCATCAGTTTTCCAGGAATCAAAGGTGTAGAATTTGCGTTTAGGAACAGGAAGATTAGGCACCTGGTCTCCAGGTTTACCTGTAATTGAATAAAGCAGGTTTGTACTTGCATGAGAATAATAAAAATTATATGTAACGCCGTTTTTAACGCTCACGCTGTCAGTCTGATTAGACGGATAAGTATCATCTCCGCTGGAGCAGGAAGAGAGAATAAAAAGAGAAGAAAATAAAATACCTAGAGGAATAAAAAGTGATTTTCTTTTCATTTAAACTCCCGCATTGCAAGTGCTGTGGTAGTCTGGTCAGGCTTTAGAAGGGCGTTTGGTAAATGTATATACCATGAAACTGGATCACTGTCTGTTTTTTTTCCCATAGTGCTGGTACTGGTCCAGAAATTGTCGGCAAGTACACTATAGGTAATTCCAAGAGCATTAAAGGCTCCAAGACTTGCGTCTTCGGAAATAAAAGCCTGTACCCATTCGTTATAAGCCGGAAGATACCAGCCGGTCTTCAATTCATCGTTAATATTTATGCCTTTTTCTTCACTTGCGTAAGAGGCATAGTTTATTGCCCATTTAAGGGCAGGAAAATCATCAAAGCTTTCGGAAGTGCTCTTAGTTCTTATAATGGAAGTATTCATCCTTCCGTCATTTTTAGAAGTGGGGGTTTCAAAAGAATTACCTCCAGTCCACCACTGCAGGGCAGGGCTGTTAATTGTTCCAAGACCCAATATAACTCTTCCTTCATTGTAGCCGGTACCGTTTCCTGTGGTGCGGTTATAGGATGTGCTTATAATTACTGCGATTGCATTCTTCTTCTGCTCGTCTGAAAGAGTAAGGCCTGAATAATGAGAGGCAGTTCCGTCAGAAAAAACAATATCGCCCACTGTGTCCGGGCGTTCTTTTTTTCCGTATGGAGTGAACCATTGGGCGAAAAAATCCATATCTTTTGTGCCGTAGGTTCTTTGAAGAATGGTTCCGTCTGTTCCCTTCCAGATTGCAAACTTTCCGCTTGCATTGTAATTCTTTGTCGGCGGGGGTGTAAGTGGCAGTTCAGTTTTTCCCTGCAGTATTGCAACAGGAACAGTATCATTTGGCATTAAGAAAAATCTGTAAGTAACGGTTTTTGCCTTATAAAAAAGATTGATTGTTTTTCCCGTCTGAGTAAAGCCATATTGTTCATAACAATCATAGTTTATATTTTTTGCCTGAGGTTCAGGTAAGGCTTTAATGTTTCCTATTGTGGAAATTTTTGTTCCTGCCGGAACTACTTTCTTTTCTGAACCTACATAAACATAGTCTTCAGCTTTTTCTTCAACGTATTTATCACCGAATTTATCTGTAAAATAAAGCTGAGCATAATAAGCAACCTCTGTAGCATTTGCACCAGTATATTCAGTTGTTTTGATTGCTGTCTGATCAATGTATTTTGTTTCGCTTACACCGTTTGAACATGCCATAAAAAGGCAGAGAGAAAGAATAACCATAAGTCCGCCCAAAGACTGAATTAAAGATTTGCGGTCTTTTGGATGATCCTTATCTGTTTCTGTACCGGCTGCGGCAAGCATTTCTGCCTGACTGTCTGTCATGATGGAAATACGGTCATCTTCTTCATTGTCTGATTCATGAGCGCTGCGAATTAATGATTCGAGACGCTTATTTGCGGCAAAATGTTGAAAATCTAACAGCACTTTTATGTCATTTTCATTCATAATCGTACCTCCATATCTCTGTTTCTCTTTTATTTATACTCCGAAGCTTTCCTAAATGGCTAAAAAAAAATAAAAAAATGTGTATATTTTTTGTGTTTTTTAAATTTGTCGAATATAATTCTATATAATGGAACGTTATCAGATGGATAAAGATGACATATACAAAGAGTATCACGACAAAGTTATGCGTTATATCCTTGGCAAAAACATCAGTCCATTTGATGCAGAGGACATTTGTCAGAGCGTATTCATAAAAATCATGAATAATCTGGACTCTTTTGATAAGACAAAGTCTTCTATTTCTACTTGGATTTATACAATCACACAGAATACGGTTTATACTCACTACAGGACAACAAGCCGGGCCCAGAAAAGATTTTTCTTTGGCGGTGATGAGCTGTCAGATGACATTGGCTTTGTAGATACCAGCTTTGACAATATCCTGAATGATGAAAGCCTTAATGAACTTGCCCAGGCTCTTGAAACTCTTGATGACCGTTCAAGGAATCTTATCATCTATATGTATTACGACGGTATGACTATGAAAGCTGCTTCTGAAAAACTTCATATTTCCTATGCCAATGCAAAAATCATCATTAAAAAAGCCTTTGCAGAATTAAGAGAAAAGCTTGCCTGATACCGCTGCTGTAACTTTTGTTTTTTACATAATTTTTTTAGCCTTTTTTGGGGGGCCGGAGTATAAATAAGTGTAAGACAAAAGCGGTGGTTGAGCAGGCGCGCTAAACAGCCACCCTAAACGGGGGAATAATTATGGAGATAATTGATAAAAAAGAGTTGTTTGAGGCTGCCTCTAAACAGGGTGCGTCTGCCGACTTTATTGAAACTTTTGAAAAGAACTTTGATATCGCAGAAATCCAGAAGCTTGTTGCCGGCAGCGATACAAAAGAAGAAGCTTTTCAGAAGATTCATGAAAAGTATCCGGTTTTGAAGGTAGAAGAGCTTAAGAAAATCTTTGATGATTATGCGGCTAACATGAATGCAGCAGAAGATTCAGGCAGCGAAGAAGTTGTAGATCTTGAAGATGATGCGCTTGAAGAGGTTGCCGGCGGAAGTATTGGAAGCTGGCTTAAGAAAAACTGGGCGGGTCTTACAGTAGCAGTTGTTTGTACTGTGGCAGGTTCAGCCTTAGGTGCTCCTATGATTGGTGCAATGGTCGGTCAGACTGCAATGGGTCTTGTTAATAACGAAGTTGCTAAAAAAGACACAAAGAAAGATGCAAAGACTGATAACAGCAATGTTATGGGGTAATGTCCTGGAGGTAGCCTTATGAAGACTTTGAATGAAAAGGAAATAAAAGACCTCTTTGAAAAACAGGGGGTAAATAGCGAAGTTCTTGAAGGAATTAATTTTCAGGAACTTGAAGAAACGGTTCTTTCCTGTACAACAACAGAAGAAGCATTGAAAAAGCTTAGCGAAAAGTATCCGGAAATGGATGTAAAAGCTCTGGAAGAAAGCTTTGAATATGCAAAAGAGGAACTTAAAAAGCAGCTGAACCAGAAAGATTCAGACAGCGAAGAAGTTGTAAATCTTGAAGATGCAGATCTGGAAAGTGTAGCAGGTGGTTCAGGCCTAGGAGACTTCTTCAAAAAACACTGGCCGGCAATTGTAACTTTTGTTGGTGTGTCGGCTCTGGCATATTTTGGAATGAAAAAGTTTACTGGTACTCCGGCAGCAGGTAAAGCAGCCGCAGCAGAAGGTGAAGCTGCGGAGGCAGGTGCAGCCACTAAAGCGGCAAATAAAGCTTCTGTGGGAAAAGGTGTGGCTACTGGAATGGGATTCCTTGCATTAGGTGTAGTTCCATCAGTATTAAATTCTCTTGGAAGTGATAATCAATAAGGAGGCATGATATGAATTACGTAGAAAACATGAAGGAATTAGGCTTTACAGATGATTTTGTTCAGAAGGTTACAGAAAACAAAGATTTTGAAGCTATCAAGAAAATTATGGATGAGTCGGTTTCTTTTGAAGATGCCGCTGCAAAAGTAAAGGAACAGTTCCCTTCTATCAATATTGATGAAGTAAGAAAAAATCTTGAAGAACTGGAAAAGCAGAATGAGAATGCAGGTGATTCTTCTTCTGATGAAGTTGTAGATCTTGAAGATGATGCACTTGAAGCAGTTGCCGGTGGAAGTGTTGGAAGCTGGTTTAAGTCTAACTGGAAATCTGCAGGACTTGCATTTATGGTTGGTGGAGTATTAGGACTTGTAGTTGATTATGTAGTTAATAAGAAGCAGGCAACACAGCAACCAACGGGCGCTTCTTCCGGCAATTCAAACAAGGACAAAAATGATCCTACAAATGGCGGGGCAACAACTTTTCTAGAATAGCCTATGGTAAAACTATGAGAAAAAATATATTTTTTATACTTATATTTACTGTTTTGCTGGCTGGATGGCTGGGCTGCAATCAGAACAGCCCTGATGAAACCCGGACTGTTGATATTACTTTTAATAGTGGCGATGGTTACTGGGAAGAAGGTGGGGAAAAAGTAAGAACTAAGGTTGTAAAGGTTCCTTATGGGGAAAATGGCACTGAGTTTACGCCTGAGCTGCCTGTTTATCCTCATTTCAGGTTTACCGGCTGGTATATTAAAGGCTCAGAAATTGCATATAGATTTACTGAACCAGTTACAGCTCCCTTTTCCTTATATGCAAAGTGGGACTCACCAGAAGCTGTACATTATGTGACATTTTATTTAACTGATAAAATAGTCATTATGGAGCCAATCCGGCATAGTGAGCAGGCCTGGAAGCCTAAACTGAAATTTTCATGTAAATGGTATTATGATGCAAACTTCAATAAAGAATTTACTTTTGAGACTCCTGTTACTGAAGATTTAAAGTTATATGGTCTGGCTCAGGATTTCAGCGGAACCTGGGCAGAATTTGTATCATTCCTTAATAGTCAGAATGCGGCCTGGTATGAAGATGAAACAGTTTACCGGGGTTTTGCAATTATTGATGATACGGCGACTTCTACTGCCGGCATTGCAACAGAAAAAATAACAGCAAAGTTAAAGCATTTCATTTGGGTTAAACACGGAGTACACGAAGAAGATTATGGAGACCCGGTAGAACAGAGTCTTAGTATATTAAGTAAGGCTAAATGGAAGGGTGCTGTTGTTGATATGAGGAGAATGTCAAAACTACAGACTGTTTCGGCCGCTACTTTCAGAGGCTTTGCTCCTCTTGCAAGGGTTTTCTTCCCGGATACAGTTACTGTAATTGATGATGAAGCCTTCCTTGACTGCAGTAATCTGGTGGAAATGGCTATACCTCAGAAATTAACAAGAATTGGAGTGCGGGCATTTAAAAACTGTGCAAAAATTGCGAATGAAGTTGTAATTAATGAGGGTGTAACTGATGTTGGTGAGGAAGCCTTTAGAGACTGTCAGACAATTCCAAAATTTACCTTCCCTCCAACTCTTACGGTTATGAAGGAACTGGCTTTTGCAGGTTGTAAATCTATAAAGGACATAAATTTGCCGGAAGGAGTTGTTACATTGAAGAACGGCTGTTTTTCATACTGTGGAGAATTAGAATCTTTGTATCTTCCAAGTACTATTGGTCATAGACCAAATGTAGAAGCATTTTTCTTCTGGCAGTCTCATGTCAGTAATACAAAATATAATGGTTATAATAACGATGACGATGGAAAAGATTGGGATAATTATATAGCCCCTCTACATGCTCCTCTACCTAATCAGGCTGGAGCATATGATAAAAAGGGCCATTATTTCCAGTTAGGAATTTATTACCTTACGTATTAATCTTGGTTTAATCAGAATATTTTCTTACTCCTGTTATATTATAGCTGCTTTGGAAACTGAAAATGATTAATACTGTTCGATATCCAGATTTCCCGGCGCATTGTGTGTTTCTCCAGCTGCATTTACAGCTGTATTCGGACGGTTGAAGCAGGTTTTCTGAATAACTCCGGCAGAAAAACCAATGAAGACTGCACCCGCAACCAGATAAGGCCAGTTTTTCTTAACCCAGCTGCCAAAGTTTCCTCCGGCAACTTCTTCCAGGGCTTCGTCAGAAAGATTTTCTACAGCCTCTGATTTCGACAGATTTTTGAAATCTTGCTCAGCCTTTTTCTTTTCAGCTTCGTAATTCTTCTTAAGCTCTTCTTCGCTTATTGAATGGTATGCCTGTGAAATCTTTTTAAAAGCTTCTTCCGGGCTGTTTGCTGTTGCAATAATTGCTTCTATTTCTTTTCTGAGTTTTTCATCCTGCTTTTCCATAGTTCTTCCTCCTTTATCCTATCTCTTCAGGCAAAATATTAAATATTTGTTAGTGCTTTATGATACTGATTCATAGAAATCTTTTTCGAAATAATATTACCAACATATTTACCACCGGCATACGAAAAACCGAGAATACCTGCAAGAACTGCAACCCTGCAAATGGTTTCATAGTTCTTTTTAAGCCAGCTGCCCGCACTTCCACCTGCAACTTCTTCAAGTGTATCATCAGAAAGATCCTGAGTGGCTTCTGAATTCTTTGCTGTTTCTGTAATGCTTTTTTTGAATTCTGTCTCATTAAAATCAGGATAAGCTTCCTTCATTTTTGTACAGATTTCATCAATGTTATTTGCACCGCTTATAATTTCTTCAATCTTTGAAAAATCAAGTTTTGTAAGAGCTTCTTCTGTTACACCTGCAGCAAGAAGATCGTTTTTAAGTTCCATCTGGTTCATCTTATTGCCTCCTTAATTATTCTGTCTGCTTTATATAAGAACATCACCGTTTTTTACATCAAAGATTTTTAAATTCTGTTTCTGCTTCTTTGCAGCCCATTTTCGGTCACTTCTGGCATCAAGTTTTTTCTTTACAAAAGCAGTGAGTCCGAAGGTTGCCATTAATCCTAAAGGAATCAGCCAGTCCTTGTTGCGGTCGAGCCAGCTGCTTACGCTGCCACCTGCTACAGCTTCAAGACTGTCATCTGAAAGATCTTCGATTTTTTCGCTTTCGGCAGCCTGTTCCTGAACTGCCTGTCTGAAGCCTGCTTCGTCAAAATCAGGAAAAGCAGTTTTTATATTTCTGCAAAGCTCATCAATGCTGCCGGCATTGTCAAATATTTCTTCGAATTTTGAAAAATCAATCTTTTCAAACATATCCTCAGATGCGCCTGCGGCAATCAATTCTTCTTTTATTTTCTCTTCGTTCATAGTTGCCTCCAATAATATGGGAATTAAGCTTTAATTGGTTCCATAGGCTTTAAGTCATAATCGCCCATATATTCTCCAGCTGCATTGGCGGCGGTGTTTTGACGAGCGATAAAGCCTTTGTGAATAATTCCGGCTGTCAAACCAATGGCTGCAGCACCAAGTACAAGGTAAGGCCAGTTTTTCTTTACCCAGCCTCCAAAGCTTCCTCCTGCTATTTCTTCAAGTGCATCATCAGACAGATTTTCTACATCTTCTGATTTTGAGCATTTTGAAAATTCAGCCTCTGCCTTTTTCTTTTCCTCTTCATAATTCTTCTTAAGCTCTTCTACGCTTACAGAAGGATAGGCTGCTGCAATTTTTTTGAAGGCTTCTTCAGGACTGTTTGTTGAAGCAACAATAGCTTCTAAATCTTTTATAATTTTTTCATCTTTCTTTTCCATGAATCATTCCTCCTTTGTGTGCTATTGAAAGCTTTACTCTCTTCCTCTTACCTTAGCATAAGTATTTTGAGCGGAATTTTTTGCTATCTTATTGCCAATAACTCTGCCAAATCCGTAGCCAACTCCAAGAACACCTGCAAGAACTGTAACCCTAAGTATTGTTTCATAGTTCCTTTTAAACCAGTTGCCTCCGCTACCGCCTGCAACCGCTTCAAGAGCTTCGTCAGAAAGATCCTCAGCATCTTCAGAATTCTTTGCAGTTTCTGTAAGGGCTTTTCTGAACTCTGCTTCATTAAATGAAGGGAATACTTCCTTCATTTTTGAAGATATTTCATTAATGTTTTCTGCACCACTTATAATTGATTCGACTTTTTCTAAATCAATATCAGCAAGCTGTTCTTCTGTTGCCCCTGCGGCAAACAGTTGTTCTTTAAGTTCATTTTCCATCATACATGTCCCCTTCTAGTCTTGAAATAAAACAATAGTTTTTACTGCATTCTTTTTAGCTATAAATTTTTTTCTATCTATCTTATTCCATAATTTTTTTCCGCCAACAGCTATACCTAAAGCTCCTATTACAGCCGCTGTAATAACCCAGTCTTTGTTCTTTTTGAACCAGCTGCCTGCGCTTCCACCTGCAACTTCTTCAAGTGCTTCGTCAGAAAGATCCTCTGTCTTTTCGCTTTCTTTTTCCTGTTCTGAAAGCATTGTTTTAAAGCTTTTCTCGTCAAAATCTGAGAAGTTTTTTTGCATTTCCATACAAAGCTCATCAGCATTTTGTGTATTGTCAAAGATTTCTTCGATTTTTGTAAAATCAAGGCTGTCAAGCTGTTCTTCTGTTACGCCTGCGGCAAGCAGTTCTTCTTTAAGCTCCTTTTCGTTCATAATGTTCCTCCGTCTTTTTCATTTTACAATTATTTATACTCCGCCCGGTGTAAAATGGCTAAAATAAATAAAAAATAACAAAATGGAAAAATAAAGCCGGGAATGCTATAATAATTTCCATATACAAATGGAAAAGCGTCGTATTATTCTTATATTTTTACTTATGATTCTGCTGCTTGCCCTGCTTTTTGTCTGGAACCTTTCAATTGGCAGTGTGCGTATTGGTTTAAGTGAAGTTTTTTCTATATTGATTGGAGCCGGGAAGGGCAGTGTTAATGAAAAAATCATTATGAATATAAGGCTCCCGAGAATTCTGGCGGCGATGGTGCTGGGAGGGGCTCTGGCTCTTTCGGGATTTTTACTGCAAACTTTTTTCCAGAATCCGATTGCGGGTCCTTATGTTCTGGGTATTTCATCAGGGGCAAAGCTTTTTGTTGCCATGACCATGATTTTTCTTTTGAATAAAAGTATTGTTGCCGGCTCTCTGACTCTGGTAGCTGCGGCTTTTCTGGGTTCTCTTTTAACGATGGGGATTGTGCTTTTATTTTCGCTCAGGGTTCACAAAATGAGCGTTCTGATTGTCTGCGGAATTTTAATCGGCTATATCTGTTCGGCGGTAACTGATTTTTTTATTACCTTTGCAAACGATTCAAATATTGTAAATCTGCATAACTGGTCGGTAGGAAGCTTTTCGGGCATAAATATGGGCGAAGTGAAAATAATGACACTTGTTGTTTTTGCTTCTGTGGCCGCAGCCTTTTTTCTTTCCAAACCGATTGGAGCTTTTCAGCTTGGGGAAAATTACGCCCGCAATATGGGAGTGAATGTAAAGCTGCTCCGCCTGCTTTTGATTTTAATTTCCAGCCTGCTTTCTGCCTGCGTTACGGCATTTGCAGGTCCTATAAGCTTTGTGGGGATTGCGGTGCCTCATCTGGTAAAATCTGCTGTATATACCGCAAAACCCCTGCTTCTGATTCCGGCCTCTTTTCTTGGCGGTGCCATTGTTACGCTTTTTTGTGACGGACTTGCAAGAAGCCTTTTCAGTCCGACTGAAGTTAGCGTAAGCTCTGTAACGGCCCTTTTGCTGGTTCCGGTAGTAATTTATATGATGCTGAAACGGCGGTAGATTTTATGGAAGAAAAAAATCCTTATGTTATAAAATCCTCTGAGCTTTCTGCGGGCTATGGCAGGGAAGTCGTTGTTGACGGGATTAACCTTACTGTGAAGGCAGGGGAAATTCTTTGCCTGATAGGGCCTAACGGAAGCGGAAAATCTACTATATTAAAGACTCTTACCCGGGAGCTTAAAGCTCTGGGAGGGAAGATTTTTGTACTTGGAAAGGATGCGGCGGCCATGAATGAGCTTGAAGCGGCCCGCCACCTTTCTATGGTGATGACAGAAAAAATCAGGCCGGAGTTTATGAGCTGCCGGGAAGTGGTTGAATCTGCCCGTTATCCTTATACGGGGCGGCTGGGAATTTTGCGGCAGGAAGACAGGGAAGCTGCGGCGCGGGCAATTAAAATTGCTGGCGCAGAAGAGCTTTGTGACAAGACTTTTGGAAAAGTCAGCGACGGACAGAAGCAGAGGATTATGCTGGCCCGGGCCATTGCTCAGAATACGGAAATTATTGTGCTTGATGAGCCGACTTCCTTTCTTGATATGCGCTTTAAAATTGATTTAATCCGGGTGATTAAGAGGCTTGCAAAAGTAGAAAAAAAGACTGTGATTATGAGTCTGCATGAGCTGGAGCTGGCTAAGGCTGCGGCTGATACAATTGTCTGTGTGGGTCAGGGAAAGATTTTACGCACTGGCAGCCCGGAAGAGATTTTTTGCGGAGACTTTATTCAAAAACTTTACGGGATTAAGGAAAGTGAATTTGATAATGAGACGGCCCGGCTGAAGATTGAGTTTGAGGAAGCTGAAAAGGGGAAGGCGGGGGTTTTAGGGGGTGGCTCCCTAGGAGAGGGGGTAGCGGACAAGACCGGAGCAAAGCGAGGACTTGGGAGCGAGGGGGAGTCTTCCCCCCACCTTATTATGATTCAGGGGACAATGTCCAGCGCGGGGAAGAGTCTGCTGGCGGCGGGGCTTTGCAGAATTTTTAAGCAGGACGGCTGGCGGGTGGCGCCTTTTAAATCGCAGAATATGGCCCTCAATTCTTATGTGACCTCTGACGGGCTTGAGATGGGGCGGGCCCAGGTTATGCAGGCGGAAGCGGCGGGAGTGGAGCCCAGTGTGCTGATGAATCCCATTCTTTTGAAGCCGACAAGCGACAGAAAATCGCAGGTGATTGTTAATGGAAAGGTCGTGGCAAACATGGATGCGCGCGACTATTTTGAATATAAAAAAGAGCTGAAGCCTGCGGTGATGGAAGCCTTTGGACAGCTGGCGGCGGAAAATGACATTATCGTGATTGAGGGTGCGGGAAGTCCTGCGGAAATTAACCTTCGTGAAAATGACATTGTGAATATGGGCCTTGCCCGGATGCTGGATGCGCCGGTGCTTCTTGTAGGCGATATTGACCGGGGCGGCGTTTTTGCCCAGCTGCTTGGAACTCTTGATTTACTGACGGAAAGCGAGCGGGAGCGGGTGAAGGGGCTTGTGATTAATAAATTCCGGGGGGACGTAAGTCTTTTAGAGCCGGGACTGAAAGAGCTGGAGGCCAGGGGCGGAGTGCCTGTTACCGGAGTGGTGCCTTATATGAAGCTTAGTCTTGATGATGAGGACAGCTTGACGGAGAGGTTTGCCTCTCCTTCCGGTGTGGACGGGTCACCTTCGGGCGTTTTTGTGCCTCCTGCGGGCGGGGTGAAAATCGGGGTGGTTCGGCTGCCTCATATTTCCAATTTCAGTGATTTTTCGGTTTTTGATCAGTTTAAGGGGAAGGGGCTGACTCTTTCCTATATTGACAGCGTGGAAGGGCTTAAAAAGCTTTCCCCTGACATGATAATTCTTCCGGGCAGCAAGAATACGATTGGAGATTTGCGCTGGCTTAAGGAGTGTGGACTTGCGGCGGCGGTAAAGGATTTTGCCGGAATGGGGGCCGGCGATGTTGGCGGCGATGGCGATGGGGCCGGAGCCGTGGATTTCGGATTCCGAGGGGGCAGCGCGGGCGGCGGGCCTGTAATTGGAATCTGCGGCGGCTTTCAGATGCTGGGAGAATGGGTGAGTGACCCTGACGGAGTGGAAGGGGAAGCCGGCAGCAGGGAGGAAGGGCTTGGCCTTTTGAAGCTGATTACGGAGCTTGAAGGGGAAAAAGTTACCCGACAGGTAAAACGGAAGATAGAAGGGGCAGACGGATTTTTTGACTTTTTAAATGGAAAAACTGCGGCCGGCTATGAGATACACGCGGGAAAAAGTCTGCTGGAAGACGGAAAAGAATTTGAGGAAGCAGTTTTATGCTCGGCTGGGGCGGAAGTGCCTCCTGCCCAAGCGGCTGGGACTCCTTCCGGGGTACCGGCTGTGTCTTCTGTCTGTCCTGATGTGCTGGGTACTTATATTCACGGATTTTTTGATCAGGGCGATATTGCAGTGAGCCTTGTAAAAGCGCTGTCCGAAAGAAAGGGACTGGCTCTGGAAGCAGACTGGGCAAAGCGGATGGATTACAAAGCCTTCAAAGAAAGTCAGTATGACTTACTGGCAGACAGTCTGCGGAAATCACTTGATATGAAAGCAATTTATGATATTCTTGGCCTTAGCGGGACAAAATGGAGAGAGAAGTGAATAAATATCAGGAAATTTTTAATCAGATAAAGCATAACTGGGATTGCGTTGCCAAGCCTCTGGACGGTATGGGTCGTTTTGAAGAGCTAACTGCGAAAATCGGGGCGATTCAGGGGACGACTTTTCCGCGGCTTGATAAGCTGGCCCTTCTTGTTTTCTGTGCTGATAACGGAATTGTTGAGGAAGGTGTCAGTCAGTCGGGGCAGGAGGTTACGGCGATTTGCGCTAAAAATATTGCGGCCGGGAAGAGTGCGGCTGGAGTGATGGCGGCCGGACTTGGCATTGATCTGCTTACGGTTGATGTGGGGATTGCCTGCGCGGACGAAATTCCCAAGGTTTTGAATAGAAGGGTGCGCGCGGGAAGCCGTAATTTTATGAAGGAAGCGGCGATGAGCTGGGTCGAGTGTGAAAGTGCGATTCAGATCGGAATTGAGCTTGCCGCTGACTGCAGTAAAAAGTATGATGCGGTCTGCCTTGGCGAGATGGGAATCGGGAACACGACAACGACTGCTGCTCTTGCGGCCGGACTTTTAGGGCTTGGGGCAGAAGAAGTTTGCGGGCGGGGAGCAGGACTTTCTGATCAGGGACTTGCCCGAAAAATCAGCGTGGTTGATGCGGCCATAAAAAAATATGATTTATATAACAAATCTGCGCATGAAGTTTTAGAGTGTGCGGGAGGTTTCGACCTTGCGGCTTTGTGCGGTGTCTGCCTTGGAGGGAAAAAGTACGGGTTGCCGGTGATTCTGGACGGAGCGATTAGTGTGACGGCAGCTCTGGCGGCTGTAAGAATGGACGAAGAATGCAGGGATTTTTTGCTTCCATCTCATAAAAGCCGCGAGCCTTTGATGGAAAAAATCTGCGCTGAACTTGGCCGGGATATGACTCCTGTGATTGACGGGGGAATGGCGCTTGGAGAGGGCAGCGGGGCTGTAATGATGGCAGGTCTTTTGAGGACGGCGCTGGAAGTTTATAATAAGGCATTGAAGTTCGAAGAGTCCGGCGTAAATCAGTATGAAAGGAAGTCAAAATGATTTATCTGGTTTACGGCGGGAGTGGAAGCGGCAAGTCTTCCTTTGCGGAAAAACTTCTTGCAGATTTTCCGGGTGCGGAAAAATATTACATTGCAACTATGATGGCGCGTGAAGATGACGCAGATGCACAGAAAAAAATTGCCCGGCACAGGAAGCTGCGGGAAGGCAGAGGCTTTAAGACAATAGAGAAGGCCAGGAACCTGGGGGAGATTTGCGGTCTGACGGGGATTTGCGGGCTTGGCGGGAATGCCCTTGTAGAATGTATGGGTAACCTTTGTGCAAATGAGATGTTTGCCAGTCCGGGAATTGATGATGAAGAGAGCTGTGACCAGAAATCCCAGGGTGAAGTCGTAGAAAAAATTCTTGACGGTGTAAAAAAGCTTTCTTCGGTTTTTGAAAATCTTGTAATTGTTACAAATAACGTTTTTGACGATGGAAGGCAGTATGATGAAGCGACTGAAAAATATATAAAAGCGCTGGGAAAAATAAACTGCCAGCTTACCGTAATTTCTGATAAAGTATATGAAGTGGTCGTGGGAATACCAGTGGAGATAAAATGAGGATTTTTCGTTCAGTCTGTCAGTTTTTTAAATCGCTTACCGTCGCTTTTTCAATTTATTCAAAAATCCCGGTTCCCCGCTTTACCTGGGGCTCGGACGATATGAAGTATCATCTGATATTTTTTCCATGGGTAGGGGCTGTAATCGGGGGAGCAGAATGGGGCTGGTTTAAGCTATGCTGCGGAGTTTTTGCTTCAAATCATCTTTTTTACATTATGATTGCCCTTGCGCTTCCCCTTCTGATAACCGGCGGATTTCACCTGGACGGCTTTCTGGATACTATGGATGCCCTGCATTCTTACGGCGACCGGCAGAAAAAGCTCGAAATTTTAAAAGATCCTCATATCGGGGCATTTGCCGTCATCTCTTTTGCCCTTTATTTGCTGCTGGCGGGGGCCTTTTTGTCGCTGGTAAATGAAAATTCTTCCTGCGCTGTAATTGCCTCTTCTTTCAGCTTTTTTATTTCGCGCTGCCTTAGCGGAATAAGTGTTTTGACTTTTCCAAAGGCTAAGACTGATGGAATGCTTGCGGCCGAAAGTGCAAGCAAAAAGCCTCTTTTTGTAATCGTGATTTTGTTTATTGAGCTTGCGGCGGGAGCGGGACTGCTTTTTTATCTTACAGGACTTTATGCTGTATTCACACTGTCTGCAATCTTAATTTCTTTTCTATACTATTATGCCATGAGCAGAAAAAACTTTGGCGGGATTACCGGTGACCTTGCAGGATTTTTTGTCTGCCTTTCGGAGCTGCTTTCTCTTCCTGTGTTCTTTTTTGCCAGATAGACATTTGCCGGCGGGCAAAATTATAACTGGCTCTGAATCAGCTGATAGAATTCGGCGCGGAGTTTGCTTCCGCTCAGAAATTTTCCTGTGAGTTCAGCGGTTTTTGTGACTACGTCCTTTTTTGCTCCCCGGAACTGGATGCAGCCGTGCTTTGCTGTTATAACTACGGCAACGTCTTCTGCCCCGGTTGCCAGTCTGACACATTCGGCAATATCCATTCCGATTTTTTCCTGAAGGCTGGGGCGTTTTGCGCAAAGTTCGGCAATTCTTGCAAGCTTTGAAAGTCCGATTACCTTTCCTTTTGGAATGTAGCCGATATAAACTGTCATGTCGTACATTGGAAGCAGGTGATGCTCGCACATTCCGTTTAAACCCGGGCCTGTAATTTTTTCAACTACGATTCCGGTTGCGGGATTATCAAAAAGTACCTTATTATTTTCGGCAATTTCTTCATTTGTGTATTTACAGCCTTCAAAAATTTCTTCAAAGGCTCTTGCGACGCGGTCGGGAGTGTCTGCAATACCGGGACGCTCTGGGTTTTCACCAATAGCTTCAAACATCAATCTGACGGCCTGTTTAATTTTTTCATGGTCAAAATCTGGTTTTTCAGCTGATGTCATAATCAAAACTCCTTAAGTAACTTAGTAATATTAGCGAATACTTTGTCTATTGTCATTATTTTTTGTCTGGGTTATTATCAAAAAAGAGGTAATTTATGAGAACAGATTTTGGTGCAAAAGAGATTTTATTTCCTATGCCGGTTTTGATTATCGGCACTTACGATGAAAAGGGCAAAGCTGATGCCATGAATGCGGCTTGGGGCGGAATTGGTGACACAAAAGAGGTTTTCCTCTGTCTGGATGCAAGCCACAAGACTGTAAAAAATCTTTTGAAAACAAAAGAATTTACCGTAAGCCCTGCAACTCTTGCAAGCGTTATTCCTGCTGATTATGTTGGAATTGAATCTTCCAACAAGGTTGAAAACAAAATTGAAAAATCAGGTCTTCACGTTGAAAAATCTAAAAACGTAAATGCACCGGTTTTTGCTGAATTCCCTGTAACTCTTGAATGTCGCCTTAAATCTTATGATGAAAAAACAAGTCACCTTTTTGGCGAAATTGTAAACATTACGGCTGATGAAACAGTTTTGACAGACGGCAAAATTGATATCGCAAAGCTTAAGCCGATTACTTATAATCCGGTTTCACACACTTACCACCTTGTAAATGCTGAGCCAAGTGCCGCAGCCTTTAGCTGTGGTTCTGTGCTCAAGTAGTTTCAGTTTTAGCGCTGGTCAGCATAATCAGCGCTGCAATCATAATCAGCGGGAAAATGGCACCGGCAAGGAGTCCCCGCTGAAGGTTATCTCCTGCAAGCTGACTGATGTTTCCGACAATTGCAGGGCCGGCAGAGCCTCCAAGGTCGCCCGCCATTGCGAGCATGGCAAAAAAGGCAGTACCACCACGGGGAATTTTTGGCGAGCAGATGCTGATTGTTCCCGGCCACATAATTCCAACCGAAAATCCGCAGATTATACAGCCCGAAAGTCCCAGAATCGGAAGGGGCGAAAGGGAAGCAAGCAGATAACTTACAATACAAAGCAGACCGGAAGCAATCATAAAGTTTTTTAGGTTGAGCCGGTCACCGAATTTTCCAAAAATTGCCCGGCAGCTGCCCATTGTTACGGCAAAAAGACAAGGGCCCGCAAGGTCGCCTGCTGTTTTAGAAAGTCCCAGGGCGCTTTCTGCAAAGGCTGATGCCCACTGGGCCATGGAAAGTTCAGAGGCTCCGGCGCAAATCATAAGAATTACTGCCAGATAGAATAGCGGCAGGCGGAAGAGGGCTGCAATTCCCATTCCCTTTTCGCCGCCGGTCGGGTGTTCAATAGGGCAGGTGGCAAAATTAAAGATGTTGTAAAGGGGCAGAAGAGCCCAGAGACAGGCAAGCAGCTTCCAGTTCTGAATGCCGAAAAACTTAAAAAAGAGAGTTGAAATCACAATTACGCCGACAGAGCCCCAGCAGTAAAAGGAATGCAAAAGACTCATTGTGGCTTCCTTATGTTCAAAAGGACAGGCTTCAACAATCGGACTTACAAGAACTTCGATTAAACCGCTTCCGATTGCGTAAACTACAACGCTGACTACAATCCCCGTAAAAGGATCAGAAAAAAGGTCAGGCAAAAATGCCAGCAGCACAAGCCCTGCCGCAGAAGTAATCTCCGAGAAAACTACGCATTTTCTGTATCCGATTTTATCAACTACCTGAGCGCAGATAATGTCTACAATCAGCTGAGTCATAAAGAAAACTGCCGGAATCAGGGCAATTTTTCCAAGCGGAACAGAATAGCTTTTGTGAAATGTCAAAAAGAGCAGGGGGGCAAAATTAGCCGCAATTGCCTGAGTAATAAAGCCAAGATAACAGGCTGTGAGGGTTTTCTTGTAATCTGGAGTCTGCATGAGTTTAGACTATCATATGACGGGGAATAAAGCAAATGAATGACGGCCTTATCCCCTGCATCATAATTTTTAATCAGTCCTCTTTTCTATCTGTATTAATCAGCGTCGAGTTTTTCTTCTGATATATCGAGAGGACGTTTATTTATATTATCATAGGCCTGTTCCTTTAATGCCTGCTTTGCTTTGTACTTTGAATAAAGACCTGTACCAAGAGCTGTAAGTCCTATGACGCCGACAACTGCACCAAGGGCAATAAGTGAGTTTTTGTTCTTTTTGAACCAGCTTCCAGCACTTCCACCTGCAACATCTGCCAGCTGTTCATCAGAAAGCTCTTCTGATTCTTCGCAATCTTTTGATATCTGCTGTACGGCTTTTTTGAACTCCCCTTCCTTGAAGTTCGGATAGTTTTCTTTAAATGCCTTGCAAAGACTTTCAACATCTGTTGCCTTTTCTGAAATTGTCTGGATTTTGGCAAAGTCAATTTTATTAAGATCTTCTTTATTAGCACCGGCTTCAAGAAGCTGTTCTCTAAGTTCCTGTTCGTTCATAGAATACCTCCATATGATTTGTCTTACTTTTATTTATACTCCGTTCAAGGAAAAATGGCTAAAAAAATTAGCCGTAATTGCCTGAGTAATAAAGCCGGGATTGAATATCCTAGAAAACTTACTTTTGATATAATTAATGTATGGAACTTATCATAGGCGGATACGCACAGAATAAAGTTGAATATGCAAAATCTCTTGCACCGGATGCTGAAATGATAAATGACCTTCACCTTGTGATTAGGGAAAAGCTGGCTTCCGGAATGAATTCAGAGCAGATTTTGCAGGAGATTAGTAACCGTGTGACTATGGCAGAAGAGGCCGGGAAAAAACTTATAATTATCAGTGATGAAATTGGAAACGGAATTGTTCCTCTGGATGCTTTTGAACGGGAATGGCGGGAAGTGACCGGGCGGATTTTGTGCAGGCTTGCAGAAAAGGCCGATAAAGTTACCCGGATTGTGATGGGACTTGCCCAGATTATTAAGGAGTAAAATCTGAATGACTTTCCGGGAATTTATAATTTTCCATATAATTGCATTTGCTTCAGGCTTTATTCTCGATTTGATTTTTGGAGACCCTGTTTATCCCTTTCATCCGGTGCGGCTGATTGGAAAGCTGATTAGTTTTGCTGAAAGGCTTTTTTACAGGCAGGGGGATTCCCCCGCAAAAAAACGCTTTTCCGGCCTTATTACAGTTTTTTTCGTCTGCGCGGTAACAGAAGCCCTTGTTCTTACCATTTTGCTTGCTTCTTTCCATATAAATAAGATTCTTTTCTGTATTGTCGAAGCCCTTTTTACCTGGCAGATTCTTGCGGCAAAGTCACTTAAGGTTGAAAGCAGCAGGGTTTTTCGGGCACTGGAAGAAGGCACTTTAGAAGATGCCCGCCTTGCAGTTTCAATGATTGTAGGCCGTGATACAGAAAATCTGACTGACGAAGGGGTGACTAAGGCTGCCATTGAAACGGTTGCTGAAAGCACAAACGACGGGGTAATTGCCCCAATGCTTTTTTGCGCAATCGGGGGGCCGGCCCTGGGCTTTTTTTATAAGTGCATAAACACCATGGATTCGATGATAGGCTATAAGAACGAGCATTACATTGATTTTGGACGCGCGGCGGCCAAGACTGATGATTTTGTAAATTTTATTCCCTCGCGGCTGGCAGCCCTGCTTATGCTTGCGGCCTGTCTTTTTGGCGGCAGGGATTTTTCCTTTAAAAATGCCCTGAAAATTTTCCTTCGCGACCGTTTTAATCATCAGAGCCCGAACTCTGCCCAGACAGAAAGCTTAGCGGCGGGAGCGCTTGGTCTGCAGCTGGCAGGCCCCCTGTATTATGAGGGCAAACTTGAAGAAAAGCCTTATATCGGAGATTGTTTACGGGCGCCGGAACATAAGGATATAAAACGCGCAATTTTTCTTATGTACACAGCGGCGATTTTGTGCGAAATTATTTGTGTCGGGATTTTGATATGCACGGCGGCGATATTTATTCACATAAAATAAGACTTGATTTCTCTATTAATGTAAACCCGCTGGGGCTGCCGTTCAGGGCGAAGATTGCGTATTTACGAGCACTTAAAAAAATCCGGAATTATCCGGATCAGGAGTGCAGGGAGCTGACAGCTGCTTTGAGTAAAAAACTGGGACTTCCCGGGAGCAGGCTGGTTTTTGGTAACGGAGCCAGTGAACTGATTCAGGCCCTTCTGCGGGCGGAAAAAGCTGACAGGGTTCTTCTTTTTGCGCCTTCTTATACAGGCTATGAGCGGGCGGTTAAGTCCTGCGGTGCAAGGCCGATTTATTTTTACCTGAATGAAGACAGCGGTTTTTCTTTTACCGAAAGTGATTTTGACCGCCTGGCGGAATTAATTTTGCAGGAAAAACCTGATTTTTTGATTTTAACTAACCCGAATAATCCTGACGGAAAGCTTTTTGATGCTGAAATTGTCGAAAAGCTTATACAAAACTGCTGTAAATATAATGTAAAAGTGCTTATAGACCAGTGTTTTATTGAGCTTGCTGACGGTGGCGGAGAACTTTCGGGGATGTCTGACGGAGTTTTTCTTCTCCGGGCTTTTACCAAAAGCTATGCAATTCCGGGATTGAGGCTTGGTTACTGCATCTGTCCTGATACGGCGGCTGCTGAAAGGCTGAAGGTCCAGCTTCCGGAATGGAACGTCTCTTCTGTTGCTCAGGAAGTCGGGCTGGCACTTTTGAAAGACGCTTCTTATTTGAAGCGGGCAAGGGCACTTATCCGCCGGGAAAGAAAGTATCTTTCTGAAGAACTTAAAGCTTTGGGTTTTAGAGTTTACGCTTCGGATGCTGATTTTATACTTTTTAAGGATGACTTCGGGGGCGGCGCACTGCCTTCCCAAGTGGGAGTGGAATCTGGCGCTGGTGACGGGCACTCCCGGCTGCCACTTGATGCGCCGCCACCGACATCACTCTATGAAAAACTCCTTGAAGAGAAAATCTTAATCCGTGACTGCTGTGACTACCAGGGGCTGGGACGGGGCTGGTACAGAATCGCGGTAAAAAAGCACAGGCAGAACAGGCAGCTGATAAGGGCGATAAAAAAGGTGAGGGGAAAATGATTGAGTTTGTAAAGCCGGAAGAAATTGAGGCACGAAGTTTTGAAATTATCTCGCAGGAGCTTGAAACGCAGAAAATCTGCCTGGCGGCTGAAAATAAAGATGTAATTATGCGGGTAATTCATACGACGGCCGATTTTGATTTTGCCCGGACTTTGAAGTTCTCTCCGGATGCTGTGGCGCGGGCAAGGGCTCTCATTCAGGAAGGGGCTCACATTGTAACCGACACCAATATGGCTAAGGCGGGAATTAATAAGCGGAAGCTGGAAGCTTTTGGCGGCCAGGTTCACTGTTTTATGGCGGATGAGGATGTGGCGACGGAGGCAAAAGAGCGGGGGTTGACCCGGGCTGCTGTGAGTATGGAAAGGGCTGCGGCTCTTGGAAAAAAAGTGATTTTTGCCCTTGGGAATGCACCGACTGCCCTTATTTCCCTGCATGAGATGATAAAATGCGATATATACCGTCCTGATTTTGTAATCGGCGTTCCGGTTGGCTTTGTAAATGTGGTAGCCGCGAAGGAGCTTTTTCTGGGTGGAGATGTTCCTTACATCATAAATCAGGGGCGCAAGGGGGGAAGTACGGTTGCGGCGGCAATCTGCAATGCCCTTTTATATGGAATTGGAGTTCGCTGATGGCTGAATTGCGTTATGGCTTTACGACCGGAAGCTGTGCTGCGGCTGGAGCTAAAGCGGCGGCCTACATGCTGCTGACCGGGAAAATCAAGAAGGAAATCAAAATTACTACTCCCAAAGGAGTAGATTTTAATGCGCAGATTGTGGATATTTCCCGTTCTGAAAGGGAAGTCAGCTGTGCGGTAATCAAAGACGGAGGCGATGACCCCGATGTTACCAGCGGCTGTCATGTTGTGGCGAGGGTGAGACTGTCGGGGCGGGAAGATGACGCTGGTTACTCTGAAATGTCGGGGAAGCAGGCGGCAGCAGGTCAGGCTGATTCCGCTGGCGCGCCGGGGGATAAGGCTTTCTCCTGTGCTCAGGTGCAGATTAGGGGCGGCAGGGGAGTCGGGCTTGTGACAAAACCGGGACTTGATCAGCCGGTTGGAAATCACGCTATAAATTCCGTTCCCCGGCAGATGATAGAAAAAGAAGTTCTGGAAGTCTGCGAGCTATGTGATTACAGGGGCAGGCTGCTGGTAGAAATCTCGGTTCCTGAAGGTCAGGAAATCGCCCGAAAAACCTTTAATCCGCGGCTTGGCATTGAAGGGGGCATTTCAATTCTTGGAACAAGTGGAATTGTTGAGCCTATGAGCAGTCAGGCACTACTGGATACGATTTTTATTGAACTCCGTCAGCAGAAGGAGCTTGGAAGTAAGACCGCTGTCGTTTCACCTGGCAATTACGGCCTTGATTTTATCAAATCTGAATATGGCTATGACCTGGACCGGGCCGTTAAATGTTCAAACTTCATAGGCGACACAATAGATATGGCTGTAAAACTGGGCTTTGAAAAATTTCTTCTTGCGGGACATATCGGAAAACTGATAAAGGTTTCAGGCGGAATTATGAATACCCATTCAAAAATTGCCGACTGCCGCATGGAACTGCTTGCGGCCGCGGCCATTCAGGCAGGGGCTTCTGTCAAAACCGTCAGCGCAGTCCTTTCTGCGATTTCAACTGAAGAAGCCTGTAAAATCATTATGAGCGAAGATGGGCTGCCTGCGGGCGGGGAAGGCGGCAAGAAGATGGGCGCCCTCTTAAACAGTACCATGCAAATCGTTATGGAAAAAATTCTTTATCATCTTCGCCGCCGAGCCGGCCCTATGCAGGTTGAATGTGCCACCTTCAGCAGTCAGCTGGGCCTTCTTGCAGAATCAGAGGGCTTCAGGTCTGGGCTTGCTTGCGCCGGATAAACCAGCTCTATATAATTAGCCCGAAGAATCAGACAGAAAAGGGGTATTTTTATGAAAATTTTAGCAATTAACGAATTATTTGAAGAAAAACATATTGAGCTGATAAAAAAAGGAGCGGCTGAAGCCGGTGCGGAAGTACATTTCTATACTTCTGACAAGGAAATCCCTCAGTCTGATTTTGATGCTGACATAATTTATGGTTTTGCGCCGGAAATTGCTAAAACCAGCAAAAATCTTAAGTGGCTGTGTGTACCCTGGGCGGGCGTTGATTCCCTTATGGTTCCGGGATATTTTGCAAATGAAGACTGTATTTTGACAAACTCCGCAGGTTCCTATGGAGTTTCGATTGCGGAGCATATGATAGCAGGCGCGCTTGTGATTCTTCGCCGCATGAACGAATTTTATGACGAAACAAGGGCCGGCTTCTGGGGAAAACCCCGCAGTCAGAAATCCCTTAAGGGCTGCAGAATTACCGTTCTTGGAACCGGTGATATTGGAACGACCTTTGCAAAACGGGCCCGGGCCTTTGAACCGGCAGCTTTAATTGGAGTGTGCAGAAGCGGTAAGGCAGGGGATATTTATGATAAGGTTTTGCCTGTCAGCGAGCTTGATTCTGTTCTGCCGGATACTGACCTTCTTGCTATGAGTCTTCCGGGTACGCCGGAAACAAGGAATATCCTCACCAGAAAGAGAATTGAACTGCTTGCGGAAGGTGCCTGCATTGTAAATGTGGGCCGCGGAACTGCCATCGATGAAGAAGCCCTTGCCGACAATCTTGAAAACGGCCATTTGTACGGTGCTGCCCTTGATGTTTTCCAGACTGAGCCCCTTCCAGAAAACAGCCGCCTGTGGAAGCTTAAAAATCTCGTTATGACTCCTCACATTGCCGGAAACCTGACTGTGGCCTATACAAAAGATAAAAATGTAGAAATGTTCCTGGAAGATCTGAAAAATTTCACCACCGGCCGCCCAATGCACTATCTGGTAGACAGAAAACTCGGGTATTAGAAAAGTGATTTAGTCACAGAAATTCCGCCGGATGTGCTATAATATTAAAGTATATCGTAAGAATACGGAGGTATTATGAAAAAGATTTTTGCTTTACTCGCAGTATTTGCACTTTCTTCTATATTATTTGCGCAGAAGGCAGGTAAGAAGATTTCTTTTGATTCGGTTGATTTGAAGGGAAATGCTGTTACAGACTCCATTTATCAGGAAAATAAAATTACCATGCTGAATATCTGGGGAACTTTTTGTCCGCCGTGTATCCGCGAAATGCCTGATCTTGCAAAACTTAATGAAGTAAATAAATCAAAGGGAGTCAGGGTTGTTGGAATCCCCATTGATATTATTGATGAGATGGGAAATATTTCGCCAAAAGAGAGGGCTGCTGCCGACGAAATAATCAATGCAACCGGCGCTCATTATACTCATCTTGTGCCAAATTACGGTATGTTTTCGACATTTTTAAGAAACATCCAGGCGGTTCCCGCAACTATTTTTGTTGATTCAAAGGGCAATCAGGTCGGACAGATGTACCTGGGAGCCAGAAGCCAGCAGGACTGGCAGAAAATCATCGATAAGCTTTTGAAAAATGCAGAGTAAAAAAGGGCGGAAAATTGCAGGAATAATTCTTCTCGCTTTAGGCTTTGCCTTGATTTGCGCAGGCATACTTCGTGGAGAAGCTGTAACAGTGCTTCACAAAGCCACAAAAATCTGCCTTGAATGTATAGGGATCGGCTGATATGAGTGCTGCTAAATCAAGTAAAATTCGTCTTGTTACTCAGGCTTGTTTTGCGGCCCTTTCAAACGGCTATGTAAAGGGCTTTGCCGGCGGAAGAATTTTTGAAGGAAAGTCAAAATTCCTCTGCGTGCCCGGCCTCAACTGCTATTCCTGTCCCGGAGCCCTGGCATCTTGTCCAATTGGTTCTCTTCAGGCGACTCTCAACGCCCGGGAATACCGCCTTTCTCTATATGTGGCCGGACTTCTTGTAGTCTTCGGCACTCTTTTGGGACGTTTTGTCTGCGGATTTTTATGTCCCTTTGGCCTTATTCAGGATTTACTATTTAAGATTCCCTTTGTCAGAAAAATCAGAAAGCTTCCCGGCGAAAAAGGCTTACGCTGGCTGCGCTTTATCTTCCTTGTAATCTTTGTAATTCTGCTTCCTATGTTTGTAATCGACATTACAGGTCTTGGTGAGCCCTGGTTCTGCAAATTTATCTGCCCGGCCGGCACTCTGGAAGGGGGAGTTCCCCTTGTTTTGTTAAACAGCGCAATGAGGGGAGCAGCCGGCTTCCTCTTCAAATGGAAACTCTTAATTCTGATTATCACGCTGCTTTCTTCAATCGTGATTTACCGTCCCTTCTGCCGTTATGTCTGCCCGCTCGGCGCCATTTACGGCATCTTCAATAAAATCTCATTTTACCGCATAAAAATTGACACAGAAAAATGCACAAAATGCGGCGCCTGTCAGAAAGCCTGCAAACTCGACATTCCCGTCTGGAAGAATCCTGACAGCATGGACTGCATCCGCTGCGGCGACTGTAAAATCACCTGCCCGCAGAAAGCAATAAAATAGGAAGAAGCCCTTCACACATAAGATTTTCTTTCAGACTCTTGAAAAACATGCGGGTTAAGTTGTAACTTAATTATTATAAGCGCGTACCTTTTTTTTGTAGATTCTCAACAAAAAATTTAAATTCAGTTTAATTAAAAAACAGGAAACACTATGCCATACTTCAAGATTCTGCTTAGTATTCAGTATCTCAGTATTATTCTGATGATTTTTTTGTGCGCATGTATTATCAAAAAATGGTCAAAACCGGCACATGCATGGCTTTTTTTCTATTGTATTACTACTCTCGTAAATAATGCCGGCTATCTTGCTCTTTTGCATGCCCAGACCGAAAGGGAAGCTCTGCTTATCTGGCAGTTTACCTATATCTGCAGGGCCTGGATTCCTTTTACTCTTTTTAAGTTTGGTCTTTTCTGGTGTACGGGTAAGCGCTATCCAAGACTGACAAATGTTTTGACTTATGTTCATGCGCTCATGTATATCATGGTTTTGACAATGCGCGTTAATCATCTTTATTACAGCGGTTATCAGTTTGTTGATGACGGACTTTTCCCGCATTTTGAGCTTAGAAGGGGACCTTTGCATTTTATTTATGATGCAATGTGTCTGGTATATGCTGTGGTAATAATGCGGCTGATGATTCTTTCTGCAATAAAGGAAAAGGATCGCTGCCGTCGTCGCCAGTTTATTGTAATAGCTTCCGCAATTTTTACGGTAATTATTTTCTGGATTTGTAAGGTTTGCCGCCTTGTTCCGGATTATGATATGACGGCCCTTGGTTTTACTGTGGCCGCTGTCATTATCTGTATCGGAATTTTTTGTTTTGATATTCTTGATACAAAAAATATGAGCGAGGCTGTGGTGATGAAAGAGCAGCCTGAAGTGGTAAAAAATCGCAAAATCGAAGCTTATGGTGATTATGATATGAGGGTAAAGCTGCCTGTATCAGAAATCCTTTATTTTGAAGCTGATGCGGAGCGGGTTTTTGCCTACACCAGTGATGAAATTTACAATGTAAAGCTGCGTCTTTATCAGGTAGAAGAGTTTGCCCAGGGGGAGGGAATTATCCGCGTA
The DNA here is from genome assembly GCA_947165895.1 of uncultured Treponema sp. GTDB lineage: Bacteria > Spirochaetota > Spirochaetia > Treponematales > Treponemataceae > Treponema_D. Next base: position 28,821 of record CAMVCB010000007.1, on the reverse strand, counting down.
TCAAAGTCGCATCTGATAAACGTAAGGAAAATTGAATCAGTGCGGCCGGCCATCAACAGCAGACTTTATGTAAAAATGCTGAATGGCGAGGAAGTGCTTGTAAGCCGCAAGTACACCCATGCTCTCAAAGAGGCTATGGAATAAAAAAAGCCTGCATTTCATCTTGAAAAATATGTATTTCATCTGAAAAGGTATTTTGTTCTATACGTTTTGTTATAAAATAAGTACAATAATACTAAAAAGGTGAAGTATTACTTAAATGAGCAAAATATTGATTCTTACAGGAAGTCCGGGCAAAAACGGAAGCACAGATAACCTTGCTGCCTCATTTATCAGAGGTGCTATTGCGCATAATGATATTGAGGTTGTGTCGGTATCAGATTACAAGGTTAATCCTTACATCGGCTGTAATTATTCTTTTTCTCGTGTAAAGACGGAATGTTTTCAAACTGGCGAAGTTGGCAAAATTTACGAAAAGCTTAAAAAAACAGATGTTCTTGTAATTGATAATTCAGATAAAAATTCCGAAAGTGATTCCCACCTTAAAGCGATTATGAACAGATTTAACAGATCTTCACAAAAATCCTTTCCCTTGAAAAAACTGAATCTGATGTCTGAAATAAAAGGCCGTATTACAGAGGATGACTTAAAAAAAGCTTACGAATTAGGAAAGGCAATATAAGGATGGGATGTCTGACAGCTTTATCAGACATCCCGATTTTTTTACCACCACTCAAAGAAGAGTCCGGCCAGCGGAGAAAGCACAATCATTATGCATGAAAAAGTAAAGGATTCAATGGAAATGAGTGTTGCCCTCTGCTCTGACGGGAACATGTCCTGAAGGCGAGCGTTTGTTCTAACCTGGAGTGCATCATCTGCAAGTGCCGCCAGAAAACCGCCCAAAGTCATAAGGACATAAAGGCCTGAATGTTCAAGCGCAATTCCAGAAAGAATTATCAGAGTTGACAGTGCAAAAACCGTGCGGTAACGGAAAGTTTTTGCATAAAGAATGATTTTAGCACCTATAACACCACCTGCCTGCAGCACAAGAAGTGCAATTCCGAGTGCCCAGTTTGGAATTCCTGCCATCGGGAGCTTTGCCTGCAAGAAGAACAAAAGCAGAATATCCATCGCACCCACAAAGGAATTGATGAACATCATCGCGAGTGCTTTTCGGGCTTCTTTCAAGAAAAGAAGACTTTGTTTAAAACACTTGCTGATTTCCTTCCAGATATGGAATTCTTTTGCCGGAGCTTCAAGCCGCACTTCAACAAGACCTGCGAGCAGGAAAAGCTGAATGAAAGATGCAAAAACGCCGGTTGAATAAGCGATTTTGTAGCCTAAAATCAGGGCAAAACCTGCGGTCAAAGTCGAAAGACCTTCGCACGCACGGTAAATGACAAGCTGATTCGAAGCATATTTTTCAAAACGCGGCTCTTCTCCCACAGATTTTAATGAATCATAGGCAAGTGCATCGCCGGACCCGGAAGAAAAATTGTAGCACAGGGCATGAAGTCCAATCGAAATACATACCATGGCAAAATTGTTAGAGAAAATCATAACGATATCGCCGGCCATTCTCATGAGGCAGGAAATAACGAGCGTCTTTTTGCGGCCGAATACATCTGCCAGAACGCCCGAAGGAATCTCAAACAGAATGCTTACGATATGAAAAATCGTTTCGGCAAAGCCAATCTGAGCAAGAGAAAATCCACGAGAAGCAAGAATCGCAACCCAGGCGCCCGAAAGCGAAAGCTGTCCGAAAATGGCAGAAGAATACAATCTGCCGATTTGTTTTTTAATGTTCAACATAGTGCGCCGCCCCTTTACGGCTGAAAAAAATAAAAAGAAGGTTGATAAAAAGGGGAAATGGAAATGTAATCTGAATTTTTGATTTTAGAAAAAGGTTTGACAAACCCCAGCTTTCTGAAAAAGACCCACTACCCCTATGACAGGGTTGAGAAATAGCATTTTTCTAACAATAAAACTGGTGTTTTCCACATAATAAATTCATCTTAGGGCATAGGAAGTGATATGTCAAGAAAGATGATTGGGCTTTATTATGCATTTCATCGGGAATTTTCTGCATCTTATTTGAAATTTGTGATAATTTCTTATTTTTTCTTTTATAATTAATAAATCATTGTAAAGGAAGTCATATATGGAATTCATCAAGGCAAGCGAAATCAAAGAACTTTCAAATCCAGGTGTGGTTTCGCGACAGCTTTTGAACCCGGAAAATTCAAGCAGTGAGCGGGTGACCATTACCGAAGTTCATCTCCTTCCCGGAGCAAGCCAGCCCCGCCACACTCACGATGCTTCCGAGCAAATCTGGTACGCAACAAAGGGCAGCGGTAAGCTTCTTCTTGCCGACGACAAAGAAAAGGAATTCAAAGCGGGAGACGTGGTGCGCTTCGCCGACAAAGACGTTCACGGACTTTTGAATGACGGTGACGGAGAATTTATTTACGTTTCTGTTACTGCGCCTCCAATCAATTTTGGCTACGCATACAAGAATAAAAAATAAAAATATGGAAAAAAATTATGGAAGAATTTATCAGTTTGGACGAAAGCTATCTTTTGCAGGCAGCAGAATTGTTCAGCTCTTCATTTGCGGGAGATCCATGGAATGACGACTGGAGCGACAAAAAAATGCTGGAAAATTACATAAAGGAAGTTTCGCTCGGTTTCAATGCGCTGAATTACGGTCTTTTGATAGACGGAAAACTTTCTGCTATTGCGCTTGGTTCAATCCGTCACTGGTGGGAAGGGGCAAATTACAACATCGAGGAATTCTGCGTTTCAAAAGATTTGCAGGGAAAAGGAATCGGAAGCCGCTTTATGAAAATGATTGAGGATGACATAAAGAAAATGGGAGTGGCAGGCATTTTTCTTCAGACCGACATCGACAAGCCTTCATTCAAATTTTATACGAAAAACGGATTTTCAAACCTGGAAAAGCACGTGAGCCTGTTTAAGAGCGTTAAAAGGAGCGGGCAAATGAAATTCCAGCACGCAGAAAAAGCAGACCTTGAAGAAATAATTCAGCTTTACAAAAATGCAATCGCAAAAATGGACGAGCAGAATATTCCCCAGTGGGACGAAGTTTATCCAGACTGCGCGACTCTGGAAGACGACATAAATAAAAATCAGATGTTCGTCGGAGAGAAGGATGGAAAAATTGCAGTCTGTTTTGTGTTGAACGAAGAATGTGACGAAGAATACAAAAACGGAAAATGGATTTGCCCGGATTCTCACTTTTGCGTTATTCACAGGCTTTGCGTAAGCCCGGATTTTCAAAATCAAGGAATTGCAGGCCAGGCCATGAAACATATCGAAGAAGTTTGCCGCGCTCAAAAATACGATTCAATCCGTCTGGACTGTTTTACGCAAAATCCATATTCAAGGAGGCTGTACGACAAGTGCGGCTACACTGTCACAGGCTATGCGGACTGGCGAAAGGGACGTTTTGAGCTTAGGGAAAAGAAATTATAAGGCCTGCAACTAAAAGTAACCTTAAAATATACAGTAATGGAGGCTTCTAATGAATCATAAAGGGACTGTAAGAATAGAAACAGACAGACTAATTCTCAAACGGCACAGAACAGAAGATGCTGAAGCTATGTTCAAAAACTGGGCGACAGACGAAAAGGTGACTAAATTTTTAAGCTGGCAGCCTTACAAATGCGTGGAAGATGTAAAAACGAAGCTTAGCGAATGGGTTTCATCATATTCAAAAGCCGATTTTTACTTCTGGGCTATCGAATTGAAAGAAAGCGGAGAACTAGTTGGCGATATCTCGGTTGTAAATCTTGATGAAAGCACGGAATGTGTAGAGCTTGGTTACGGCATCGGAAGCAGATGGTGGGGACAGGGAATCACTGCGGAAGCTGGTCGTGCTCTGATAAAATTCTTTTTTGAGGAAGTTGGCGTAAAGCGGGTCTTTGCAAAACATGCTGCTGAAAATCCAAATTCAGGAAAGGTCATGCAGAAAATGGGAATGAAATACGAAGGAACCCTGCGGCAGTCAGGAAAATGTAACTATGGAATTGTTGATGAAGTCTACTATTCTATTTTGAAGGATGAATACAAGAAATAAAATGAAAATCTACGAAATCAAAGAAAACAAAAAGCAGTTTATTTCTCTTCTCCTTCTTGCTGATGAACAGGAAGACATGGTTGACCGCTATCTTGAGCGCGGACGGATGTTTGTGCTTGATGATGGCGGAGTCAAAGCTGAATGTGTAATTACAGATGAAGGGAGCGGCATTCTTGAAATCAAAAATATCGCCACCATGCCTGAAAGTCAGGGCAAGGGCTACGGTAAAAAACTGATTGATTTTGTTGCCCGGGAATTTCAAAAAGATTTTACTACCCTTCAGGTTGGAACAGGAGACAGCCCGCTTACAATTCCTTTTTACGAAAAATGCGGCTTTAAGCGTCATCATGTTGAAAAAGAATTCTTTACAAAGAATTACGACCATCCCATTTTTGAGGCGGGCGTTCAGCTTGTGGACATGATTTATTTACAGAAAAAAATATAAGGGAAGTAAAAATGACTAGAATTTATTTTGTACGACACTGCAAGCCGGACGGAAAAATCAAGGATGACAGAAACCGTCCGTTGACAGAAGAAGGCCTTGAAGACTCAATCAAGGTGGCGGAAATTCTCAAGGACAAACAAATCGACGTTTTTATCTCAAGCCCCTACAGGCGGAGCTATGATTCAATAAAAAAAGCCGCCGAGTCTTACGGCAAATCGATTCAGACTGACGAACGTCTCCATGAACGCAAAGCTGGAAAAGACGGTAACAATCATGAAATGTTCAGAAAGCGCTGGGCTGATTTTACCTATGCGGAAGAAGACGGAGAATCCATTGGAGCCGTTCAGAAAAGAAACATCGAGGCGCTCAATGAAATTCTTGAGAAATATGATGGCAAGAACATCGTCATTGGAACTCACGGGACGGCGCTTTCTTCCATAATAAACTACTATGACAAAACTTTTAACGGCGAAAGCTTTATGAAAATCATAGATTTTATGCCCTGGATTCTAAAGATGGAATTTGACGGAAAAAAATTCCTTTCAATGGAAGATGTATTCCATATCTACAAGGAATATAAAGAAGAATGAGGGTGACAGGATAGGGAGGAAAAAATGGTGAAGGAATTGATTGTAAAATACAACGAGCTGACAGCAGAGCAATTTATAGAGCTTTGGCAGGCAGTTGGCTGGGGCGAGGGACCTGCACTGGAGCAGACCCGGCTTGCCATGGAACACACTCTTTTCAGAGTTTCGATATTTGACGGTGATAAAATAATTGCAATGGCCCGCGTAATCGGGGACATGGGACTTGATTATTATATAAAGGATGTTGTTGTGAGACCGGAGTATCAGGGTAAGGGCCTTGGACGGATGCTCATAAACGAGATTTTGAAATTCATCAGCGAAAACGGAATAAAGGGGACGGATATTTTTGTTGAACTTTGCGCAATGCCGGATAAGATTCCCTTCTATAAAAAATTCGGCTTTGATTTCAATGAAGCTCAGAGACTTATGCTATTCCAAAAGGCAAAATAACAAATCACAGAGTATGGAAGGTAAATCAAAATGCAGATAAAGAAAACGAACCAGAACGACATTGAGACCTTGATGCAAATCCGCCTTGAAATGCTGCGGATTGTAAACGGTCTTGATGAAAAGTCAACCTTTGACAAAACTCTGGTCGAATGCAGCCGCGAATATTTTTTGAAGGGCGAGCAGACGACAGTTTTTGCAATGGACGGAGACAAAATCGCAGGCTGTGCAAGCCTGAGCTACATCAATGTCATGCCCACCTTTGACCATCCCACGGGAAAGAGGGCGCATCTTATGAACGTCTACACAAGGGCTCAATTCCGCAGGCGTGGAGTCGGAAAAATGATGGTTGAATTTTTGATTGAAGAAGCAAAGTCCCGCGGCGTTACGGAAATCAGCCTTGACGCAACACAGATGGGACATCCGCTTTACAAGAGCCTTGGCTTCAATGACAACGGCGAAGGAATGACTATTTCTATTTGAGATTTTTTATCAGTGCTTTAAGAGGGTATTATTTAAAATTACTTAAAATATTACCCCTTTAACTTGCAATTATCTCTCCGACCTTGGCTTTTACTACTCCGCATTGATTTTGTTTGCCTTGACAATACTTCCGTTTGCCGTTAGTATATAATTATGATAAATTCATTTGGAGATTCTGAAACAGAATTAATTTACAAAGGTTTTAGAAGTAAAAAATTGCCACCAACAATTCATAATGTTGCACGACGGAAGCTCCGAATGATAGCGGCCGCAAAAGAAGTTAAAGATTTACGGATTCCGCCTGGAAATAATCTTGAACAACTGGTCGGAAATCTTGCAGGGTTTTGGTCAATCCGTATAAACGATCAATGGAGAATTGTATTTGCTTTTGAGAACGGAGGTGCAGATAATGTTAGAATCACAGATTACCACTAATGATAAATTGCCGAATATTCATCCTGGAGAAATTCTGAAAGAAGAATTCCTTGTTCCTATGAATATTTCTGCTTATCGTCTGGCTAAAGAAATTAATATTCCTCAGACTCGTATTTCCGAAATTATTCACGGAAACCGATCCATTACTGCTGACACCGCAATTCGCTTTTCTAAATTTTTCGGAACAACAGCGGAATTTTGGCTCAACCTCCAGAACCTTTACGATTTGGAAGAAGAAGAAAATAATCACGCTTCAGAGTTTGAAACAATAAAGATGTACGCTTACGCATAAAATCACATAACAAGAAGTTCAAAGCTGACATGCGGTCAAGCCCACTGGGGCGCTTTTTGGAGGAAACAAATGAAAAAAATCCTAATAATTCTTTTTACCGGTTTAATATTATTTCTCTATATTTCATGTAAAAAACAAAAGTCCAGTCCGCTTGAAGGAACATGGAAATATGTACGTCCAGAAATAAACAATGAATTTATGCAGATACCATCAGAAGAAATAACTAATACATTTCATGGTTCAAAAATGACCAGTAACAATTCTTTAGGAATTGATATAACTTATGATATAAATATTACAAAAGATTCTATAATAACCGAATTCAATGGAGAAAAAATAATTTGGAACTACGAAATCAGCGATGATGGATTGTATATAACTTATTATGGAACTAAAACAGGCCCTTTTATAAAGCAATAAATCATATTTTTATTACAAATTAAACTTACCGATCTAAACTTGAAAAAGAATTAAACGCTTATTGTTTTTACGAAGCAGACGAGACAGATTCTATAATATTGGAGATTGAAATATAAAAGTAAATGATGGAAAAAGATTGTAAAATAAATATCTTAAGCAAAATAGTCTCAATTTTATTGATCTTTGAAATCTTCCTGATGTGGCCCTTTTTTTTTCATACTATATTCAGCGAAAATCTGTGGGGAATTGATGATGTTAAAGGCCTTTTACTGATAACACTTTTGATTCCATATTTTATTGTTGATATAATACACGAATACTTCATTCCAGAAATACTATTTGTTTTATGTTTTTTCGCTGGTTTAGTTGTACTTATTCAAAAAATTAGGATGAAAGAAAAATATAGAAACTTCTTAATTTTATTCATTGTATTTCTCATAATATGTGGGCCAGGATTTTTTTCATACTTTGAAGAACTGTAAATTATAAAATGAAAAAATCACTTTTGCTTTTTGTAACATTTTTCTCACTCGTCTCTCTCTTTGCACAAAGCCAAAACTACACTGTTGATATGTATGCACTCAGCAATTAATTGCTGGCTGTCTATAAAGGATTGTATTTTTTTGATATATTTTTATTAGTTATACGGATAGTTATAACTATTGTTATGCTCACAGCCCACTGGGCTGGTATGTTCCAATTGAAAAAAAAATTAAAATTCTTTCCAGAATGAATAGTAGAAAAGAAATGAAAATACTAAAGGAAGAAATGGATAAACTACTAATAGAAGTAAATTATCAAAAAAAAGCCGAATTTAAAGATAACGATTTAAATAATTTTTATAATTATTGGTGGTGTTTTGAAAAAAAAGAAAATGAAATTCAAAATGAAAAAAATATATCAATTGATTCCGTTTTATATACAAAATATTATTGGTGTACTAGATATAAAGAAAAATATGAGCAATTATACGGTTTTGACGCAGGAATTGAGCAGCAGCAATACAAAATTATTGAAGAAATGCAAATACGTCTAACTGAAAATTTAGATTGGAATACTATAAATCTGATTGAGCAAAATAAGATTTAATAATTCTTTATATAATACAAAGAAATAGCATAACATGCACTTCAAAGCGGACGGCAAGTTTGCCGCCGTGTAAGTGCGTAGTTATGTGGACGCCCGCACTGGGGCGTGTTGGTTAGAAATAAGATGACAAATTCAGAAAAAAAAATAAGCAATATTATTTTTGAAAAAGATTGTGCAGATATTTTCTTTGTTGGCCTAGACGATGATGAATACGGGTTTATAAATGGTATGGATTTCATAAAGGGAATTCCGACTGTTAAGTATGAAAAGGGAGTTCCGTGTTTGGGCTTTGGCTATGGTGGATTCCAATTTAATTTATACAATATAGATTTTTGGTTTTATTATGATGAGATGCTGGGGCTTTGGTTGGAAACAAAAGATATAAATGAAAAATCTGCTGAAGCACAAAAAGAAAAAATCCTCAATTTTGCACAAGAAATATTAAACGTAATTATCGAGGAAGAAAAGAAATATAGTCCTGCAAAAAAGGAATCCGAAATCTTTATGAGATATACAATAGCAGAACTTGGAAGTAAAAAAATATCAAAAAATAATATAGAAAATACTAATGAACTTAATCATCACAAGTATATTGATTCAAAAAATGGCGAGAAGAAAAAAGCATTATGGGAAAAATTATTAACTTTTTTTGCATAAATAATAACAGGAGAAAAAAAATGAAAAATATTCTCCAATTTAATCGCACCAAAATCTAATCTCTGCTGGCGGTAGTAATAATACTTTTGTCAGTTATTCTTCTTCCTTTTGGAATTTTCTCTATAAAACATTGCTATTTTTAGATATATTGAAGTTAATGAAAAAAAATATTACCAAACCAGCCTTATTCTTCCTGATTGTTCTTATACTCGATGCTTCATATTCGCTTTTCAATTTCATCAGGAATTTTGAAAACGAGTGGGACAATCTTGCGGTTTTTATTTTTCTTATACTTCATTTAATTCCGCTGATTGTCCTCATTATTGTTTCTCAAAAAATTCCGAAAATCGAAGATAAGAAAAAACTTTCGCTAATAGAAAAATACCTGATTTTATACCTTTCACTTGATGTGTTTCTGGGGCTGGTAACTTACAATTTTTCGTTACCAAGATATATAACCTTTTTGTTTTATTCAAAAAACTGGTTGTACGATATAGTCTATATAATTCGCTACCAGATGTATTATCTGGCAGCACATTTGATTCTGAATATTCTTTATTGGATTTCTTTCGCCTTCCTGCTTAAAGACATTTCAAACAGATGGAATCTTGTTCCAGAAACAGAAAAGGAAATTCCTGAAATCGAAAAAAAGAATAAAATAAGTCCATCATTTAAGATTTCAATTGTAAATATGATTGTCCTGGCTTTCCAGACAGTTCTGAACTTTTTTATTTATCATGGATATGAAGATATCAAAGGTGGAACCGGTGAGCACGCTCTAGGAATGGTTTTTGTTGCCTTTTTTCTTATAATAGCAAAATTTATTTTCTCTCTACCAACTCTCGTTTTGTCTATAATCGGAATTGTTAAAGGAAACCAGCAGAAAAACAAAGATATGAAACTTAATCAGAAAGGACTAACAATAAACATAGTCTGTCTTGTGATTTGTGAACTGCAGGTGTGGTTGTGGTGGTAAAAAAATCACATCCCTTAACAACGGCGAAGGAATGAATCTTTCGCTTTAAGGATGCAGAATTGAAAACAGCATTTATTTTAAAAGACTATTTTTCTTATGATGACAAAGAAAGCATTCTGGCTCAGATGCAGGCTCATTCAAAAGAATGGGGCGCGATTCCCTTTTTGCTTTCACTTTTAAAAGAAGGCTCTTTCCACCAGAAGCTTGGGAAAGGCAGCTTATATCTTCTGCTTGACGAAGAGAAACTTAGCGATGGCAAACCAAATCTTGCATCCTTTTTGACTTTTTGCGATAGAGATGAAATTGAAAGCGACCTCAAGCCATGGATTGGATTTGTGTTCACAGCTCCAGCCTATCGTGGCCATCATCTTGCAGGACAAATTATCGAACACTGCATGAATAATGCCGCTACCCTCTACCCGGAATCAGAATACGTTTATGTTTCATCAGACGAAAAAGGCCTTTACGAAAAATACGGTTTTGAATTCGTTGGAAAAATGAAAAACGTCTGGGGAGAAGACTCAGGAATTTTCAGAAAAAAAATAGAAAAGGAAACAGACGAAATCTCTTACAAGACGCTTAGCCCAGCGGACTATGACGAGCTTTGGGCCCTCTGGAATCAGGTTGAGCAGACAAAGCGCGCGCTGAATCCTGTGGACGACAGCCGAGAAGGAATCACACGCTACATGAAGCGTAATCCCACTACATGCTTTGCGGCAACAAGCGGCGGAAAAATCGTCGGAGCAATTCTCACAGGCCACGACGGGCGAAGGGCTATCATCCATCATCTTTGTGTCCATCCAGATTTTCAGCGTATGGGAATCGCCCGTACTCTTGTCGTCAAAGCGGAGGAAGTCCTCAAAAAAGAAGGAATTACAAAAGCCTTCGGACTTGTGTTCAAGGACAACGACAATGCAAATTCATTCTGGGAAAAGATGGGCTATTCGCTCAGAACTAATCTAAATTACCGCAACAAAAGCCTGAACGCGGACGTTCCGATTGGAGAATAAAAGCAAGAGGTTCAAAATCAGGAGGTTTCAATGGAAGAAATAATCCGGCAGATTGCAAGTCAGCAGGAAATCAACTTCATCAATGTAAAGGATCAGATTTTGACAGCGGATCTGGAAATCGTGTTTGACGAGGAAAACAATTCGCGCTACATTTTCCATTATCTTCATTCCATGGACAGATTTTTCATCAACCCAATGGACTACGTTTACGAGGGCGAGAAGCTTTTCGGCATACAGGAAAATTTGAGCGTGATTGACCCCAAAAGAGAAGGTTATGTTTCAGATTCTTCCATCGTGATTTCGCGCGACCAGCTTTTGAAATACCTTGATTATGTAAAGGCAAAAATCGACTCATATTTCGAAAAGCTTACCTTGGAAAATTTGTTGCAAAAACCAGAAGGTTGCGAGTACACTAGACTTGAATTGATTCTTTCTCAGTTCCGCCATCTGATGTGGCACGTTGGGCTTTCAAGTGCAATAACATTCACAACCAAAAAGGAATGGAACTCATTTACAGGATTAAGCGCACTGAATAAAAGGCTTTTTGACTCTCAATCATAAAAACAGGAGAAAAATGGACTGGCATCCGCTGGTTTCGGGCAAAGCTGACAGCGTGAAAAAGTTTGACATCATCCCCTATACCTTGCATTTCATCGGTCAAAAGCTGCATCTTGTCTAAAATCTATTCTATTATTTATGTTTTGTAGATATTCTTTTGGCAAGAGGTAAATAAGATGCAGAATGAAATAATGAACAAAAAGTTAGTTTTATATATTCACGGAAAAGGTGGAAGTGCGGCTGAATGCGAACATTACAAGCCTTTGTTTCCAGACTGTGATTGTTTGGGCCTGGATTATAAGACTTTTACTCCCTGGGAAACCGGCAGGGAAATTGAAGAAGCCGTAAACAAATTTGCTTCTTCTTATGCGAAAATCATTCTGATTGCGAACAGCATTGGCGCATTCTTTTCGATGAATGCTGACATTTGCACAAAAATCGAGAGGGCTTATTTTATTTCGCCTGTAGTTGATATGGAAAAGATGATTTTGAATCTGATGTCCTGGGCTGGTGTTTCCGAGGAAGATTTGAAACGTGATAAAATCATCAAAACGGATTTTGGCGAGGATTTGTCTTGGGATTATCTTTGCTATGTTCGTGCTCACTCGTTGAATTGGACTGTTCCGACAAAAATTCTTTACGGTTCGGAAGACAATCTTGTTCCAAAAGAAACTGTAGAGGCTTTTGCTCGAAAAAATGCTTCAAGTCTTACGGTAATGCAGGGCGGCGAGCACTGGTTTCACACCGATGAGCAGATGAAGTTTCTGGATGAGTGGATAGAAGGAAAAACTAAGATACTGGAAACAGAAAGGCTTTTTCTTCGCCAGATGACGCTGGAAGATACGGACACTCTTGCCCTTGTTATGAGCGATCCTGAATCGATGAAGTTTTATCCGCATCCTTTTTCGCGGGAAGAAGTTGAAAACTGGATAAAATGGAATCTTGATAATTATCAAAAATACGGATTCGGTCTTTGGGCGGTCTGTCTGAAGGAAAGCGGCGAGATGATTGGTGACTGCGGAATTACCATGCAGCAGGTTGAAAATGATTTGTTCCCGGAGATCGGCTATCACTTAAGAAAAGAATTCCGGGGAAAAGGATATGCGACTGAGGTTGCCAAGGCCTGCGCGGAATTCGCAAAAGGGCGGGGTATGAAAAAAATCATTTCGTATATGAAGTCTGACAATCTTCCAAGCCGCCATGTGGCAGAACGCAACGGCATGAAATTTGTAAAAGCCTTTACAAAGACTGTAATGGGAAAAGTGGTTGAAGATGAAGTGCTTTATATGAAGGATTTATGATAAAAAGGAAATCTTTTATGCGGAACAAAATAATTTTACTTATTTTTTTACTTTCATCTGCCTTTTTTGATGGATGCACAACTACAGCCTGGCGTGCCTTTGTTCGGCGTGATGCCAGCGTAAAGGATTATTTGTATTTTCCGGGCCGTGAAGTTGCGGCCAGTGAGAATCCCAAGCCTTTTACGCGGGAAATTGATATCAATATAGAAGAAATGCTCAAAAAAGCGTTTGGAACTGATGATTTAGAAAAGTTTATTGCTAAAACTAAAACTCAGGCTATCCTTGTTATCAAAGGAAATTCGATTCTTCTTGAAAAATACGGCAGGGGTTATGACGAGTATTCAACCGTAACGTCTTTTTCGGTGGCAAAAAGCTTTGACTCGGCGATGATTGGCACTTTGATTGACTCGGGGAAAATTTCTGGCGCTGACGAGCCAATCACCACTTATCTTCCTGAGCTTCTGGAGCGTGACGAGCGCTTTTCAAAAATCACAATCAGGCACCTTATCACAATGTCGTCCGGCATTTTGTATTCCGAAGGTTTCTTCCGCCACGATTATACAAAAACTTATTTCAATCCGGACTTGCGAAAGCTTGCCCTTATAGGCACTTTGATTGATGAAGAACCGGGCCTTCATTTTCTTTACAACAATTACAATCCGCTTCTTCTTGGACTGATTATCGAGCGGGCGAGCGGCCAGTCTGTAAGCTCTTATCTTAGCCGGTCAATCTGGTCAAAAATCGGAACGGAGTCAGACGCAAGCTGGAGCCTTGACAGCGACGAGGATGCCTTTGAGAAAATGGAAAGCGGAATCAACGCGCGGGCTCTAGACTTTGCTAAATTCGGCTGTCTTTACCGTGACGGAGGTCTTTTTGACGGCAAGGTCGTTATCAGTAAAAAATGGATTGAAGAATCTCTTTCGCCTGGCAACGGCAAAAATGACAGCGAATATTACAAGGATCCTTTTGGACAGAAAATCTTTGGCGGGGCCTGCAATAAGGGCGGTTTCTACGGTTTTCACTGGTATGTGATGAATCGGCCGGATGCAGAAAACGATTTTTTTGCCTACGGAAACAAAGGACAGTTTATCTACATTTCGCCGCTGGCAAACACTGTTATCGTGCGCTTTGGTGAAAAGTACGGTATAGACGGCTGGAAGTATATAGAAGCATTTTACAATTTGAACACAAATATTGGAGCTGAAAAATGAAAAAAAGACCTGGCCTTGCATTTTTGATTCTTGCAGCAATGGTAAATCTTCTGAGCGCGCAAAAAAACAAAAAAGAGGAGGCTTCACCACTTTCAGTTTATTTGACGACAGACCTTCTTTATTATCCAGAGTCCAAAACTCAGCCTGGAAGCAGCGGAACGCATTTTGCCGGGCTTACAGGGGCATACAGCGGTTTTGAGTGCCGTTCCACGCTTTTTGCGGATTATATGATAAAAACTCCGCTTGGCGGGCACTGGCTTTTAAAAGATGCAAACGTGGTTTTGACTGGAGCTTTTGAACTTACGCCGCTCTCTGTCCGTCCTCAGCTTGCACTTGGTTTTCAGCCTTTCCCATTCCTTGTCTTTAAAGGAGGCGGTTCGATTGGCTTCGGCTGGAATATGTTGGGATTTGAAGGACTTTGCGCCCTTGACGAAAAATCAAGGAAATATGAAGTGCTTTCAACATTTTCTCATCCCTTTTATGAAGTCTGGGCACAGGGAACTTTAATGTTTGATACGGGCGCTTTAGTCCCCGGCGACTGGAATCACCTTATTATGCTTGCTTCTTACAAGACCTTCTATTCCGGGCTTGCAGGACTGGGAAGGCACACGCCTTATGGATGGCAGGGCGACAAAAACAGGGTAGAGGGGCTTCAGTACGAGTTCTGCGGAATCCTGGCATATCAGATGCCTCTTGTGCTTTACCGGGCGGGCTTTATGTACACGGCCTACGGTCATTATGACGGCGGTGATTACGGGGATTTTGATGCTTCTTACGACGGAGCCTTTACACAGCATTCACTTGCGGGACTTTGTCAGTTTAAGTTTGCCGAAAAAGATGAGCTTACCTGTATAGCGCAGTTTACGACACGCCGATCTTTTGATAAAGAGCTTGATGAGGCAGAAGACGCGCTTTTTGCACAGAAAGTCGGAACTGAATGGTACTTCCAGAGATTGATTTTCAGCTGGACCCATAAATTTTAAATAAAAAAGGAGGCATGATAAAAATTACATCCATGTAATTTTTATCATTGCAGTTTGCTCAAGCGTTGCTTTCACAAACTGCGATATTCGCCATCCATGGCTCACCGCTAACGCGGGGTTTTTATAGGAGAGATAAGATGAAGACAATCGGTTTAATCGGCGGAATGAGTTGGGAAAGCACTATCACTTATTATGAAATTCTGAACAGGGAAGTTGTTTCGGCTTTGGGAGGTTTTCACAGCTCAAAGATTTTAATGTACAACGTTGACTTTGACGAGCTTGAAGCAAATATGTCGAGCGGCAATTGGGACGGAAACGCAAGAATCCTTTCGGATGCGGCAAAAAGGCTGGAGGGTGCCGGAGCGGATTTTATCGTAATCGCTACCAACACAATGCACAAGCTTGTTCCGCAAATTGAAAAAAAAATCAAAATCCCGATTCTTCATATTGCGGACGCAACAGCAAAAGCAATCAGGCGCGACGGAATCAAAAAGGTAGCCCTGCTCGGCACGAAATTCACAATGACTCAGGACTTTATTAAAGATAAGCTCAAAGCGGCTGGTCTTGATGTCCTTCTTCCTGGCGAAAATGACATAGAACTTGTGAACGACGTTATCTTCAATGAGCTTTGCCTTGGAAAAATTCTGGACTCTTCCCGCAGGGAATACCAGAGAATCATAGCTTATCTCAAAGAGCAGGGGGCTGAAGCCGTAATTTTGGGTTGCACAGAAATCGGCATGCTCATCAGCCAGAAAGACAGCCTTCTTCCTGTCTACGATACGACGATTATCCATGCAAAGGAAGCTGCAAGGCTCGCTTTGAAATATGAGGCTGGAGTTATGCATGTTTTTGACGCTCGTTATCTTTGTCCTGTAAGGATTGGCTGATAGCAAAGCCGGGAAGCTGGATTTATTGCTCAAGGCTCTGCATCAGCGCAAAGAAATGCTCAGCTTTCCCGGTTGAAAAATATGCATACCAGGCTTCAAGAGTTTCCGGCTTAAAAAGGCCAAGCTTTTCGATAATCAGCTTTGCCCACATGAGGGAGCCTGTTGCGCTTCCTGTAATAAGGTTTCCATCGCTCACGGCAGGCTGATCTATGTAAAACTTTTGTCCTTTATAATCCGGGCAGAACATATCTAAAAATCCCTTCCCGTTACTTGTGTGAGGCCTGTCATTTAAAATTCCGGCATTTGCAAGAGTGACCGTAGCTCCGCAGATTGCGCATACACTTCCGCCTTCTGAAAGCAGAACTGAAGCCTTCTGAATTATCTGAGCATTTTCAGCATCTGACCATGTGTCCGCTCCGGGTAAAATCAAAACTGTCTTTTTGGTCATTTCAATTTCATCAATCGTGCAGTCAGGAATGATTGTAAGGCCGCCCATTGTTTTGACCGGATCCTTTGAAACCGCTACCGTCTTGACGATAAGCTGGGGAGCATCTGGCCTGAAAAAACGCTTTGAATTGAGCTCCGCCGTAAGTGACCCGATTTCCCAGTCTGCAAGAGTGGCAAGCAGATAAATGTAAACTGTAATCATAGTCTTTTTGACTCCTTATAATTAAATTATGCCTTCAGTTTACAGCCTGATTGTTGACAACAATATGTCAACAATTTAGAATTTCTTTTCAGAATATAATAAATGGCGGCTTTCAGATGAAAATTGACCGGCTTGTAAGTATTATCATGATCCTCCTTGAAAAAGAGCGGATAAGTGCCCAGGAGCTTGCAAAAATGTTTGAAGTTTCTACGCGAACAATCTACCGCGATATTGAAGCAATCAACATGGCAGGAATTCCTGTGCTGGCTACATCCGGTAGTGGCGGCGGAATCGAAATCATGAAAGATTACAAGGTGGACAAAAAGATTTTTTCTACGGATGATCTTTCTGCACTTTTGATGGGACTTTCCAATATTTCCGGGATGGTCCGGGGAAGCGAAGTTGCAAATGCCCTTGCAAAAGTAAAAAGCTTTATTCCTTCTGAAAAAGCAAAAAGTATTGAGCTTAAGGCCAGTCAGATTTACATTGATTTAACCCCCTGGGAAGGAAATGCCAGCGTAAAAAATGCCCTTGAAATTATCAAAAAGGCATTACAGGAAAACAGGCTGCTTATTTTTACCTATATTGATGGTCATGGCAGTAAAACGAGCCGCACGGTCGAACCCTATCAGCTTGTATTTAAAGGCCGTGCCTGGTATGTTCAGACTTTTTGCCGCCTGAAAAATGACTACCGCCTGTTTCGCCTGTCCCGGATGTCAGAGCTTAAAATGCTGGAAGAAACTTTTACTCCACGTGAATATCAGAAGCCCTTTCTTGATTTTGAAGAAGCTGCCAGAAGCTTACAGACAGATATAAAAATCCGAATACATAAATCCGTTTTAGACAGGATTCTGGATTTCTGTCCTTATGAGCGTCTCAGCCAGGACGGAGAAGATTATTACTTTGCAGATTATCCCTTTTTCGACAGTGATTACTATTACGATATGCTTTTAAGTCTTGGAGACAAGTGTGAAATTCTTGAACCTGCTCATATCCGCGAAAAACTGAAGCAGAAGATAAAAAATCTGGCAAAAGTATATAGAGCTCTAAAATAGAATTACCATGCATTTCATCGGTAAAAAAGTGCATCTTGTTTTAAAATTATTCAAATATATTTCCCAATGCTTTATATTGATGCCATGAAATCTACGAAGAGTAGGTAGCTTTGAGTAGAAGACTGCGTTATTGTTATATTGTGAACGTTCATAAAACTATTTTTTGAGGTTTATTATGACAAATCAATATGTAACAGGGGCGATGATTAAACGCCTCCGTGAAAAAAGACATTTAACACAGGCTGAACTGGCAGAAAAAATATGCGTTACCGACAAAGCGGTTTCAAAATGGGAAACAGGGCGTGGTTTACCAGATATTTCTCTGCTTGAAGTGCTGGCAAAAGCGCTGGGAGTTTCTGTAATAGAACTTCTTTCCGGCGAAAATATTACGAATAAAAATAAGGCTGCAAAAATGAGTCGTGCAAGTTTTTACGTTTGTCCGGTTTGCGGCAATGTAATTCAAAGTACAGGAGAAGCTGTTATAAGCTGCTGCGGAATCATCTTGCCGCCACTGGAAGCAGAACCGGCAGATTCAAGTCATCAGGTGAATGTTGACCGCGTAGAAGATGAATATTTTGTGACACTTTCACATGAAATGACAAAATCACATTATATTTCCTTTATTGCGGCAATTCGTGAAGACGGTATAGAAATCAAAAAGCTATATCCTGAGCAGGAGGCGCAGGCACGGTTTAAGATTTCCGGCGTTAAAAAAATATACGCCTATTGCAATCGTCATGGTTTGTTTGACTATGAAAGGTAAGGCAGTCTATCTTCCGGCAAGAGAAAGAATCGGTTATTTTTTGAAGGCAGATTTTCAGAGGAAATGTGGTTTTAATAATTGGAAGAGAAGGATAGATGAGAAAAATGAGCGAAATCAAATATCAAAGATGCGATGGTTCAAATAAAGACTTCATCGAAAAGCAGGCTTTAAAAATTATAATCAGAACCGCAAGGCCAAAAGACATACCTGCCCTGCGCGAGCTTTATCTTGAACTCGAAAAAGACGGTGTACGTTACCAGCCGGAGCATTTTGTAATCGGTAGCAGAACGGATGATTTTTTCCAAAACATTTTTGACAGCCCAACCCAGGATATTCTCGTTGCCGACGACAACGGCCAGGTCACAGGCTTTGTTCATGTAATGATTATCCCTCAGAAAAAAGTCAGCTGCCTCAAGCCTCAGACTACAGTTTATATGCAGGATTTATGTGTTAGTCCCAACAAACGAAACGGCGGAATCGGCAGCCGGCTTGTAAAAGAAGCCAAGGCATACGGCAAAGCCCACGGCGCAGATTTTATCCGCACTCAGGTTTTTCCGGGCAATGTAGACGGCATGCGTTTTTACGAGCGCAACGGATTTTGCGAAATGATGAAGACTATAGAATGTCAGACTCTGGATTAAAAACGACAAAAAAAGAATTAAAAATGGAATTCAGAAAAATTTTTGACACAATCCCGGAACAGTTTGACAAGTTTAGCCCACGCTACAGCCAGGAGCTTTTTGATAATCTGATTGATTTTTGCGTACCGTCAAATTTCATTACAGCATTCCTCATATCTATCCTTTTTTTTATTTTTCGGTAAAAATTAAACCCATCCTCAACCTTTATGATCTGATAGCCTAATTTTTTGTAAAAGGCATTTGTCCGCTTATTCCAGCATGGGGTATCCAGATTAAACTCAGTAGCGCAGGGGAAATTCTTTTCTATACAATCCATCAACTGAATTCCGTAACCTTTTCTATGATAGACGCTGTCAATAAAAATCCTGCCAATGTATATGCTTTTTTCTGTTTCATCCGGGAATACAATAGCAGCCCCTACCAGATCTTTTCCTATCATTGCCTGATACAAATGCCCCTCACTGGCCATTTGTTTATGCCATTCTACTGAATCAAAGTCAGGCGGACAGTCTCCTTTTGCTCCGCCAACATTTACATCTGTTTCAAAAGCTCTGATAGAAATATCTGTGATCTTTTCTACCTGATTTGTTTCTGCTTTGACAATATACATTTCTCTTCTCCTAAATTAGTTTTTCATAGAAATTTCTTTTAGATGAAGTCATTTTATGCCTTTTTTCCACGAAGAAAAATCCATTTCAGACAAGATGCATGGATTGAGTGATGAAATGCACACAGATTCTACGAAAAGGAAGGCCTTATGATTCCTGCTTCTATTGACGACCGGTTTACAGGAAGTCAGCTTCCGATAGAGTAATGAATTTCATCCTGTATTTCATCTGTACAAATATGCATCTTATCTGAAAGCCATTCAATTTAATAAAGCAATTATTTATAATGCCAGTAACGCTTTCGATGATTACTCAGCATAGTCCAGATGCGCTGAAAAATTTGCATGGAAATTAAACAGAAGGAATAGCATGAAAGAGAGATTTAAATGTAATACAGTCGGGCTTTTTACGCGCGACAATAAGGCAACGGTTGATTTTTATACAAGTGCTTTTGGTTTTACGACAAACTGGGACGGTGTTCAGCCGAATGTAGAAATGTTTTTGGGTGAAATGAGAATTATTCTTTTTCCTCGTCTTGCTTTTGAAAAGATGACTTCGCAAAAATATCAGTATCCACAAGGATTTAACGGTACAATGGAATTGGCGTTTGATGTACCAGATTATGCTTCTGTGGACAAGGAATATCAGAATGCACTTGAACATGGGGCAAAATCTGTTCTTCCTCCGACAACCGAGCCTTGGGGACAGCGTACCTGCTACGTGGCAGATCCCGACGGCAACCTGATTGAAATCGGCTCTTTTACGGAATAGCAAAGATTATAAATCCATCGGAGAGTATAAAGATGCTTGAACTTGCAAAAGATTTTGAAGTCGTAAGAGAAAAGTACATCAATGTGATTGAAAATACAGGCTGGGCAGATTTTCTATTCTATGAAATGAATATTTATAACGGAGCATAACATGGATAAAGAATGGTCAGAAAAAAATAAAAAAATGCAAACGCTTATTTCTAAGGAAGCGACATTTTCTGAAGGCATAAATCTTCTTCTTGAATTACGCGGCAACTTGTTTGAGCAGATTTCTTCTATTATAAAGACTTTTCCTCGAGTGGCTTTTTATCAGCTTCCCTTTGGTCACGGCGACAAAAATCATAATTCAACTCTCGCATGGTCGCTCTGGCATCTTTTCCGCATCGAAGACATTGTAGCTCACACATTGATTTTGAATAACAGGCAGATTCTTTTTGAAAGCAATTGGATAGAGAAAATAAACAGCCCTATCATCACAACCGGAAACGAGCTTGACGGCGAGGCGATGATTGAGTTTTCAAAAAAGCTCAACGTCAAAGCCCTTTATGACTATTGCAAGGCTGTGATGGATTCCACAAATGAGCTTTTGAAGAGCCTGCGATTTTCAGACTTAAAGCGGAAGTTTTCGGTTGAGGACAAAGAACGACTTATTGCAGGCGAGTGCGTCAGCAACAGCGATTCTGCTTCCTGGCTGATTGATTTCTGGTGCGGTAAAAATGTAAAAGGCTTGATTCAGATGCCATTTTCCCGCCACTGGATTATGCACGTGGAAGCAATGCGTCGAATCAAAAACAAGTTGTGCCAAGAGGCAAAAAGGAATTGCTGAAAGTCCTCGACACGCTCCACAAAAAAAAGAATTTCCAGAAGATTCAGGAAATTCTTGGATATGAAATTGAAGAAGGCCTGAGGATTCTGGAAGAAAACAGATAGGTGAAAAATCGGAGAGCCTAGAAATAATAACAATCAGGACTGCAAATACTTTACGAAAGATTATATCTATTTAAATGGGGAGGCAAAGAAAATGAATGAAAAATTAATCGAAGGGGCAAAACTGTACATACAAGAAATATTCAAGGATAATTCTGACGGACACGACGCAAACCATTCGCTGAGAGTTTACAAGAATGCTCTTCAAATCGCCAAAGCGTATCCAGAATGCAACATGATGGTTGTCGCTTTATCTTCTTTGCTGCATGATGTTGATGACCACAAACTGTTTGACACAAAGGATAACATGAACGCAAGGCAATTTCTTAAAAGTCACGACATCGGGAATGATGACATAGAATTAATCTGTCAGATTATCAACGGAGTGTCTTTCAGTAAAAACAAAGAAAAACACCCCGAAACTTTAGAAGGAAAAATCGTGCAGGATGCGGACAGAATAGATGCCATCGGAGCTGTAGGGATTGCAAGAACTTTTGCTTACGGCGGCAAAGTAGGAAGAACAATAGAATCTTCCTTGCAGCATTTTAATGACAAGCTTTTGCTTCTTAAAGATAAAATGAATACGCAAGAAGCCAAAAGAATTGCCGAAAGCCGTCATCTGTACATGGATGGATTCCTAAGGGAATTCCAAAAAGAATCAGAATTCTTTTTTAGTGAGGAAGAGTAAAATGATTTTATTGGTAGTGGACACACAAAAAGGCTGTTTTAACGAAAAGCTTTATGCTTTTGAGACTGTGAAAGGAAACATCAAACGTCTGATTGCGGAGGCTCGCAAAAATGGAGTTGAGGTTTGCTATGTTCAGCATGATGACGGTCCGGGATCAGACATGAACAAGGGAAGCGAAAATTATGAAATCTTCCATGAGTTTTCGCCCCAACCCGGTGAAAAACGGTTTGAAAAAAATGTGAACAGCGCTTTTCATCCGATGACAGGTCTTTCTGAATACTTAAAGGCAAAGAATGAAAAAGATATTATCACGATTGGAGTTTGTACGGACTATTGCATGGATGCGACCGTAAAATGCGGCTTTGAGCAAGGCTTTAAGATTATAATTCCGGCCTATGCGAATTCAACTTATGACAATCCATATTTTGACAAAGAAACCTCCTACAAGTACTTCAACGAATTCATGTGGCCAAAGCGTTATGCAAAAGCTGTCAGCGTGGAAGAAGCGATTGAAATGATGAAATATACTGCAAAAAAACTTTAACAGGAGCCAAAATGAAGCAGTACATTGTAGACGCATTTACGGACAAAGTTTTTTGCGGGAATCAGGCGGCGGTCTGCGTTATGGACAGTTGGATTTCTGACTCGCTCATGCAGAACATCGCAAAGGAAAACAATTTCTCTGAGACGGCTTTTACCGTTAAAGAGGTTGACAAATATCACCTTCGATGGTTCACTCCTGCCGCAGAGATTGATTTTTGCGGACATGCAACACTTGGAATGGCCGAAAGGGGGAGAGAATCATCCTGTCAGGCAAGGCTGTTTTGTATTCAGAAGGGAATATTCTGAAGGAGGAGAAGAACCTAATGAAAGATTCCCTTTACTTTGAGACAGAAAGACTTATTTTGAGGGATTACTGCGAAAATGATTTTGAATCATATTACTGCTTAAAGTCAGATTCAAAAACGATGTATTATCTGCAGGATTTGGAGCTTCATTCAGTCGAAGAAGCAAAGGCTGATTTTGAGAACGTGATTTCTGATATTAGTAGTCTAAACCGCAAATTCTATTTTCTTCATATCGAATTGAAAGACAGTCATGAGCAGGTGGGAAGTATAGGCTATACGGTTCTGGACAATACGCCGATAGGTAAAATCGTGCATCTGGGATATTTCTCCTATCCGAAATTCTGGGGAAAGGGATATATGCCCGAAGCGTTGAAGAAAGTTTTAGAATTTGCCTTTACTAAGAATGACGTTTATCGGGTAACAACAGGTTGTCTTGCGGAAAATAAAGGCTCAGAGAGAGTCATGCAGAAAAACGGCATGATAAGGGAAGCTGTACATAAGGATTATGAATGGCATGACGGAAAAATGAAGACCCGTCTTGAATACAGATTGCTCAAAACTGAATGGGAAAAACAGGAAGTAAAAGATGGAAATCAAAATGAACATTCAGGAACAGTTTAACCTTGTCGCAAAAGAATATGACGAAAACCGCAGAAAATTCAAAGCCTAATGCAGGTATATGGGAGAGGGTAAGGCGGTTTGCATTTCATCGGGCAAAATCTGCATCTTGTTGGAAAGGCATTTCATATAAATCCTCTTTGAAGTATGTTTTAATCACTCGTAAGATGGAGGAGTAAAACACAATTGGAAAGATTTATCATAAAAGATTTTGAACCTGCTTTTATTTCGGATGCAGAAAAAATTCTTAAAGAAGAATATTCTGCAGAAAAGAAAAAAGTTCCTTCGCTGCCGGAGGAATCTCCAGCGGGATTGTTAAACTGGCTTTCGACAAAAAAATATAAAAAAGCTGCCTTTTGTGCAGGGCGTCTTGTGGGCTACATGATGTTCGCAGATGTCTGGGACGGATTCTTTGGACTTTGCAAAGGAAGCTTTAGCCCTTTGGGAGGAAGCGCGGTTTCTTTTGAACTTGGGGCCGAAAGAGAAAAGGTTATGTCACTTTTGTTTGAAGGAATTTCAAATGAAATGGTTCGCGATGGTATTTATTCTTTAGCCCTGGCACGATTTGCACACGACACGGAAGCCAACAATTCTTTGATTCTGAACGGCTTTGGAATCCGCTGCAGTGATGCAATGGCAACAATTGAGTCAATTCCAGAATTCACTATGCCGGCAAAACTTGAATTCAAAGAAGTTCCTTTTGGAAATTTTGGAATTTTCAAAAATCTGAAAATGAAGCTTGTGCATCACCTGGAAAACGGGCCTGTTTTTTTCCCGTCAGATTTGAGCGACTTTGACAAGTGGTTTGAAGACGACAGTAAAAGATGGTTCGGCGCATTTTGCAAAGAAGAGCCTGTCGGATTCATCTCCTGCAAAAAAGGTGACGGAGAAAATTACCTTTGCGACAAGATTCACAACATCTGCGGAATGTATGTAAATGAAGAATACAGAAAAGACGGCGTGGGAAAAGCCCTGGTGTCCTGTCTTTCAAAAATCCTGGAAAAAGAGGGTGCGGAATTCCTTGGGGTAGATTATGAAACACTAAATCCAACAGCCCTCCGCTTCTGGACAAAATTCTTCTCGCCATACACCTACAGCTTTCACAGAAGAATAGATGAAAGAATCGTCCATTTTTTGAAATAGCAAACAATCGGTAAAAATTAAACCCATCCTCAACCTATATGATCTGATAGGCTAATTTTTTTTACTAAAAATTAGCCTTTTATCCAACGTCCGGAGTATAAATAAGTAGCAAGACAAGGATAGAGGAGGTATGGTCATGGATAAGAATAAAATCACTGCACAGCTACTTGAGGCCGGAGTAACAGAAGAAGAGCTTGGCAAAATTGACTTTGAAAAAGTTGGAGATATTATAGATACTTCACGAAGTATTGACAGTCTTTGCAAGAGTTTAAAATCAAACTATCCGGACTTTAATGAAGCTGGTTTTAGGGAAGCACTTGAAAAAAATGCGAAGGACAGCGAGGAAATGCAGAATCTTTCTGACAATGATTTGGAAGCTGTAGCCGGTGGAAGCGTAAGCAGCTGGATCAGCAAAAACAAAGAGCTGGTGGCAGGTCTTGCACTTCTCGCTTTGTGTGTTCCAGTTGGATATTTTATGTACGCCGGAGGTAAATCTTCCGGAGAAGCAAAGCTGAAGGATGTATATAACAAGGGATACAAAGAAGGTGCTGATGAAATGGATAATCTGATACCAAAGATTAAGGCTGGAAAAGCAGGAAAGCTGTCTTAAAAACTCAGATGAAAGTGCATAAGCGCAAGGAGGAAGAGCATGAAAAAGACAAATGAAGAAATTCAGAAGGAAATAGAAACAATTATCAAAAATTCAGGCACACCTGATGAAGCTCTGAGCAATATTTGCAAAGCATTTCCTGAGGTAGACAATGAATTGCTCAGAAAGAACTTTGAAGAAGAGCGAAAAAAAGCAGAAAAATCTTTTTCAAAAGCTGAAGATTCCGATGATATTCAGAATCTTTCAGAAGAAGATCTTGAAGCCGTAGCAGGTGGCAGCTTTGGAAGCTGGATGAAGAAAAACTGGCCTATCGTTGTCGGAACAGCTGCAATTATGACAGTGGGTGCTGTTTTCTGGAAAAAAGGTTACTCTTCAAAGGCATCATTTGATAAAGTGGCTGAGGAAAAGGTTGAAGGAAAAACAGCGGGAGCAGGGGATACACTAAAAAGAAATAATCTCTCTTTTGGAGATTATTATGAATACGGAAAATAACCGTAAAACAATTGGGGCTATTTTTGCCCCGGCCGGAAAAATGGCAACGCTCATTTTACCGGCATAAAACCAAATTGGTGCATATATGCACCAATTCAAGGATAACCGCTATTATCCTGAATTCCGGATAATAAACCGGCAAGATAAAGAATTGTTAACTTTTCTTTCTATTTCTTTATATTTTTTGGTTTTATGTGTTAACTTTGTGTTTTTGTGTTAACTTTTATAACCATATATCCACCCTTGATTCAATCGCAACAAGAATCTCTCGAAAGATGTATTAATAGTTTTTACTCTTATAAAGTAGCGGATGAATATGAAAAAAACAAGAAAATGGGACTGCATTTCATCGAGCAAAAACTGCATCTTATCTGAAAAACATTGTTTATCCTTATATCTTCATATATCATTGAAAAGCAGGAGCAAAAAATGAAAAAGGAAATCTGCGAATTTTACAAAAAAACAAGCCCTTTTACAGAACTAGGACTTTACCGGGATTTTGCCAGAAATCTTCCTGATGACATCAATGAGCTTTGCATTTTACAGAGAAAGCAGACAATTCATCCTGTAGGACTTTTGAATCCTGCGACAAGGATGGAAAAAGATGGTTTCTGGGGAGATTTGAGCCAGGTTCCTTTGACCCGCCTTAATTTTGAGGAAGACTGGTTTCCAAATGCCCTGAGCATGTTTGCTGAACTTTTGCGCCTGAACCCTGAATATTCGGTAAATCGAAGCGCAAAGGACAAGATTCATATCACATGCCGCTGTCAGGCAATCATGCTGGCTGCAACTTTAAAAGCAAAAGGAATTCCAGCCCGTGTTCGAAGCGGATTTGCGCCTTACATCAAGGAAGATGGTGAAAATCGGGACCACTGGATTACGGAATGGTACGATCAAAAATCTGATTGCTGGATTTTGACCGATGCAGACATTCACCTTGACCCCAACATCAATTTTGATCCAAACAATATTCCTCGAGAACGATATCTCACAGGCGGACAGGCATATTTAAAACTCCGCCGGGGAGAACTTTCCGAAAAACAGGTGTCCTTTGCTTCCTGGCCGGTTACTTACGGACTTGCGGCTGCAATACGCGCTCTTTTTTATGACTTTCACTGCCTTATGAACGAGGAAATAATTTTTCTTCATCAGCCGGAATATGTAGTATTTAAGGATTTTAAATTGAGCGAAGAAGAACTCGATGAACTGGACAAGCTTGCAGAACTAATGCTGGAGCCGGACAAAAATTTTCCTGCGCTCTGTCAAATCTGGGAAAACCAGACAAAGTTCAGGATTTTGCGCGGTGGTTTGAATTAAATTTTCTTTTATAAAGATTTGGATAAAAACATTTCCATAGGTTGCTCATAGCCTGGAAGAGTCATTACTATTCCACCGCAATCTTGATAACCAAGTTTCCTGTAAAAGTGCTGTGCTGATTCATCTACTCGCGTAGAGGTGAATACCATTCCATATCCCAGCTGTTTCATTTCTTTTTCCCAGTGATTTATAAGTAATTTGCCATATCCTTTTTTCTGTTCATTCCAGTCTATAAAAAGCATGTTGCAAAATGGCGTATTATCCCAAAAAAGATTATATCTTAAGATTCCCACAGGCTTAGAATCAACAAACAAAACATATCCCTGTTTATCTCGTACCTTTTTTACAAATTCAGATTCTGGTAAATGTTTGTCTAACTTATACCAGAATTCTTTATCATCATTTTTTACATATTCTATTTGAATCATTTTTAATCCTTACTCCGCCAGCGTCTGAGAAGCTGCGAAAGTTTAATTCTATCTTTTTAAAATTTTCGCTGCCTCAGATAATGCATGGAATTCCCTTCGATATAACCCATAATCTGCAATATTTGTGGTATGAAAGCTCTCATAATTTCCAAAAATCTCCATTGCTTTTTCTAATGGAAGCCAAACTCTTTTATAGCCGGCCTGCTTTTCATTTTCTGTAAGCTGAACTTTACCTGTATCTTCAATAGTATCACAAATAAAATAATGATTAATATGGCTCCAGTCTGAAAACAATTCTTGAATTTCAATATAAGCCTGTTTTACATTTACAATCAGTCCTGTTTCTTCCAGAATCTCTCTTTTACAACATTCTTCAAGTGATTCATTTTCCTCTTGTCCGCCACCAGGAATTATATACTTACCTTCATTTGATTCATAACATAATAAGACATTTCCACCATTTATTATAATGCCCCTGCAGGCATGGCGAAGATTTTTTACAAATCCTATGAAATCATCATTTATTAATTCAATTACTTTCATTTTCTCCATTAGCCAATTATCAACTTAGACGATGATTTTTTATTATAGTATAAGTGCAAATAAAAATAAAAACTTCTGAAATCTTGCTATATTAATTTTTTTTACGACAAATACTTCTTCCCGTAAGGTTCGTCAGCTCCGGGAAAATAATAACGTCTGCCTTTATTTTGTTCTCCCTGAAAGTTTCAAGGGTGTTTCTGCGAGCGGAAATTGAACTAAACCGGCAAGGGCATGGAACCCCGAAGTTGCGAAACGAAGTGGAGCAATGAGCGTTAGCGAAGGGTGGAACGCCCGACCGCCGTTTTGTAAAAACGGCGGATGCCGCCATACACTAGCAGATTATATTATTGAGGATTGATATAATAAAATCGTACCGATTGGTTTGAGGTAAGGAAATTTACCAGGGGAGTGTAAAATTGAAAAAGTTTATTGTTTATAATTCTGCAATAAGGAAAAATAATCATGTGGAAAGAATTTATCCGTCCGGTGACAAAAGCTGATGCGACTCAGCTCCTGGATATTTATTCCTATTATGTAAAAAATACGGCAATTACATTTGAATATGATGTTCCGTCACTTGAAGAATTTGAAAACCGGATTGAATCAATTACGAAGAAATATCCGTATCTTTGTGTTGAAAAAGATGGGAAGATTCTGGCGTATGCCTATGCGAACACCTTTAAGCCCCGTCAGGCCTATCAGTGGAATGTGGAACTTTCTATTTATGTTGATAAATCTGCACGAAAAACAGGTCTTGGCCGTGCCATGTATGAAAGTCTTGAAGAAGAGCTTAAAAAGCAGGGGATTATCAATCTTTATGCCTGTATCGGCGTTCCGAATG
>CAMVCB010000006.1 GCA_947165895.1 uncultured Treponema sp. | reverse complement strand
TCATCTTCAATATCTTTTACCGTTCCATCGGCGAACTGCTCATAATGCCGTTTATCACTTCCTACAAAGATAAAAGAATCCTTTTTGTCAGCTTTTAGTTCGCCTTTTTTGATTTTCTCGGCTTTTTCTTCTCTGATTTTTTTAAGAAGAACTTCTGCACTTTCATCATTTGGATTCTGAGGAACAAGCTTTCCGTGAATTGCGAGGTCTAAAACTTTCTGTCGTAATGCTTTTGTGTTCATCTAATTATTCCTCAATTCCTGAAAGTAAACCTGCAAGCTGATTGATTGCGTTATTAATATTCTGTCCTTTCTCTTGGATTGTAGAGAATAATTCTTTAAGAGTTACATCTTCCAAATCGTCTTTGTCTTTGATCCATGAGATATCAAGGCTTGTCTTATCTCTTTCGAGTAATTCTTTTACATTGTATTTGCGCCAGCGGCCTGTAGGATTTTCTTCGCTCCAGGTCTCTTTTCTGTCTTCCATGTGTCCGGCACAATAACAGTTTACAAAATCATCAAGGTCAGAACGTTTCAAAGGTTTTGTAGCAAGAGTATGTTTAATTCCAGTACGGTAATCATAGTACCAGGTCTCTTTTGTTGGACTTCCTTTTTCAAAGAATAGTACATTTGCCTTTACGCCGTTTGCATAGAAAATACCTGTTGGCAAACGAAGTATTGTATGAAGATTAAAATCTTTAAGAAGCTTCTTTCTAAGAGTTTCACCAGCTCCATCTGCAAAAAGAACGTTATCAGGAAGAACGATTCCGGCTCTTCCTCCGTCTTTAAGCATAACCATCATATGCTGCAAAAAGTTTAACTGGTTGTTGCTTGTTGTTACAATTAAGTCAGAACGCATTGTAGAAATATCAACGCTTCCTGCAGGGCGGGCTCCAAATGGTGGATTTGCAAGAATTACATCTACAAGATGTTCTGGTTCATGTTCCAAACTGTCTTCGCATTTAATTGGTGTAGTATCTGCTCCAATGTCATGAAGATAAAGATTCATAGAAGCAAGGGTTACTACAAGCGGAGTGATATCATTTCCGCGTAAAGCTTTCTTCTGTAAGAAATCAATTTTATCCTGCTCATCACTTTGCTTTCGCATAAAGTCATAAGCAGCCAGTAAGAATCCACCTGTACCACAAGCTGGATCGGCAACTGTTTCAGTAATCTTTGGCTGAATAACATCAACCATAGCACTGATTAATGGACGTGGTGTAAAGTACTGGCCTGC
The DNA here is from genome assembly GCA_947165895.1 of uncultured Treponema sp. GTDB lineage: Bacteria > Spirochaetota > Spirochaetia > Treponematales > Treponemataceae > Treponema_D. Next base: position 363,339 of record CAMVCB010000006.1, on the reverse strand, counting down.
ACCAGATTTTTTATCCTGTCCGTTCTTTTCAAGAATGCTTTCATAAATTGCGCCTTTCAGGTCGCCATCCATGCTAAACCAGTTTTCTTCATCAATCATTCCAATTAGCTTTTTAAGAAGAGCTGGTTTTGTAATTTTATTCTGAGCTTCTGTAAAGATAGCTCCAATAAGACCGTCTTTTGACTGGAGTGTTTCAAGAATCTTTTCATATTTTGCAAGCTGATCTGGACCATCTAATGCAACAATGTCTTTCCATTTGCTTCCCTCTGGAAGAGCACTGCCAAGTCCATAAGATTCTTTTTCAGAATCCATTTTTAAGAACAAAAGATATGTTAACTGAATAATATAATCTGTAAATCCGACACCAGCTGCTGCCAATACGTCGGCCATATTCCAAACTTTCTTAGTTAAAGTCTGTTCTGGTTTTACTTGAGTTGCTTCTTTTTTTGCCATAATTTTCCTTCCACCAATAGCGGCATGGATGCCGCGTTATTTATATTTTCAAACTTTTTGCGAGTTTTCGGTTTGCGGAAACTCGTTGCTTAAAAATGACAGGAGGTCATTTTTAAGCAACCTTTCCATAGAATAAGTATTTAGATATAGTCTGCATTTCTGAATTTAATTTGTCTGGTCCAAAAATTGGAATTGCTTTAACAAATAAATCATGTTTTGCATTGTTAAGTTCAATATTAGTTACACAGCCATTTTGCACGATATACTCTGCAATCTGCTGTACAATTTCAACTTGTTCAGGAGTAAACTTTCTCCATGCTTGTCCACAGTAAAGATTGAAGTAACTACCAAATCTTCGCTTTAATGAAACAAGTTCTTTTTCAATCTTATATCCATATCTTACAAGTTGAATAAGATTAGTTAAAACTCCAAGTTCAGTTTCTTTATTGAGCGGCTTTACATTTCCAGTTTCACCATCTAAAGTCTGATAGCAAGTCCATAAGAATTCTGACTTGAACTGATTATTATAAGCAATAAGTTTCTTTTCCAAATCTTTGAGCATAGAATAAGTAATAGCAACTTTTTCCTGATTGTAAAGAATTCTTAAAGCTTCAACTTCATCTTTGTTATCTTCAAGATATTTTTCGAATGTATCGATGTATTGTTTAGCCTGTTCTTTAGAGAAGCCTGCAGAAATTAAAGTATCAGTCTTTTCTACTGCAATCTTTATAAATCCAGCATTAATTTCAAGCAGCTTTTTACGAGCTTTCAAATTATTAATCAATGCTGAAATTAAGATTTTTCGTTCTTTGTTTTCATCATTAATATCTTTGTATTCTGGCAGTTTGTATGTTTCAGGCGCGATTGCCTCATAAATATTCATTGCAAGCTGTTTTACTGTAATGCTGCCAAGTAATTCATTAAGCTCATTTAGATCTTCTGCTTCTGCTTTTTTATTTACATTAGATAAATATCCGGCAAGCAGGCTTAAGTTTTCATCAGGTACTTCGCCATGTGCAAGATGTTCAAGCAAATCTTTAAGAGATAAAACTTTTTTGCCAGGTCCTTTGCCAGGAGCAGGCATAGACTTTTCATGTTCTGTTACACCAACTGCATCAACAAGATAATAACAGTCTTTAGAATTAGCGTTAGTTGTTACATTGCGAAGTTTATCATCAGCAATTGTACGGCAGCCTCGGCCTTTCATCTGAGTATATAAAACTTCAGAATTGATATCCCTCATAAATACAAGGATTTCAAGAGGTCTAACATCGGTTCCAGTTGCAACAAGAGTTACTGTGATTGCAATACGGAAATCTTTGTTGTTTCTAAAGTCACTAATCAACTGATTTGAGTTTCCAGATTTACATGTAATAAGCTGCGCAAAATGGTCCGGCAATTTCTTGTCAGGAAATTCGTCTTTGAAAACATCTTCAATTGCTTTCAAAATATCCTGAGCATGACTTTCTTTCTTAGCAAAGAATAAAGTCTTAGGAATCATAGACCAGTCTTTTTTTCTTTCTGGATATAATGATTCATAGATAGCATCTTTATATGCTCTTACAACAGTTTCAATTTGAGAAGGTACAACAACACTTCTGTCAATTTCAGTTTTTGTAAATTGCTTTTCTTCTTTCTGTTTTTGTGTCTGTGACTGACCTGTCCAGTTTGATACTTTCTTTACTTTCTCGCCGTCTTTAAGAATTCCACCAGCTTCAGAAATCTCAGTCTTAATTCTATAAACTCGTGGCGGTACGTTTACGCCATCAGCAATAGATTTTTCAAGAGTGTAATTTACAACACGATTCTTATTAAAGAATGCTTCTGCTTCCGGAGTAGGAGTTGCAGTTAAACCAATAATTTTTGCATTAGAAAAGTATGTTAAAACTTGCTGCCAGTCTCCATAAATAGAACGGTGACATTCATCAATAATAATTACATCAAAGAAGTCTGGTGGTAAAAGTACGTTACCTGTAAGTTGTACTTGTTTTCCTGGAGTATCTTCATCGTGCTCCATTTCTTCGTCATCATCAGGCTCATCAACTTCTTGACCTGTAAGAGCAGCAAAAAGTCTTTGGATTGTAGAAATTACAACACTGGCGTTTCCAATCTTTTCAACATTTCTAAGACGGTGAACAATATATTCATCAGAAAAAGCATTTCCTGTTTCTGTTAATTTATAAGTTCCAAATTCACCTTCTGCCTGTTTTCCAAGATTATTACGGTCTACAAGGAAAAGTACTCGTTTTGCGCCCATATAATTCAAGAGACGGTAAGCAGCAGTACAAGCTGTAAATGTTTTACCAGCTCCAGTTGCAAGAACAATAAGAGCTTTTTTTAATCCCTGCTTAAAAGATATTTCAAGATTTGTAATTGCTTCGAACTGACATTCACGTAAACCTTTTGGTCCCACAGGTGGTAGAGCTGGAAGTTTTGCAAATTGTGATTTTATATCGTCTCCTGCAAGATTTACAATTTCTTTAGGAGTAAACATTTTTTTAAGGACTTTATAACAAGGCTTTTCTTCCCGCATATCCTTAAAAAGCAATAAATCTCCATTACAAAGGAAAATAAAAGGAAGCGGAGTTTTCCAGGCTTGTACCCAATCTGGAAGAATATTCCCGTAATTCTGAGCCTGTTCTGCAACTTCAAGTCCAAGTTTGTTTTCTTCTCGTTTAGCCTCAAGAACAGCAATAGCTTTTCCATCAAGATACAAAATGTAGTCAGCTTCAAGATTGCCTTTCATCAGATTTTCTTCAACAGCCTGAGCATTTACAGCATCAGGAGTAAAGTCATCTCGAGGAACAATAGTCCAACCGGAATCTTTCAACATCTGGTCAATTTTTACGCGAGCTTTCTGTTCAGGTAAAAGTGAATCAAAATCGTATGTACTATGGTGTATCTTGTATTCAGCCATAAGATTCTTCCCATCTTCACATAATTAAATATTATAGGAAGATTATAGCACATTTTAACGTTTATCGCTATTCAAATAATTAGCATAAAAAAAGGCGAGGAACTTCCTCGCCGTAGATGGACCTGGGTGTTTCAACCAGCACGAATAATAATAGTTAAATTGATTAAGCAATAACAGCAACTCTTTCTTTTATTGCTTTCATTTGCTTTTTGCTAAGCTTAAATAATTTTTTAATATTTTCTTCTGACATACTTTCACTTTTAAGAAGTATAGCAAGAAGTCTTATTGTTTCATCTTCCCTTACTTCTTTTAGGAACTCTTCCATTATTCTACTCATATGCTTAACCTCTACGAGCACAGCTCTTCGAGAGACTCGCTAAAAACAGTCCACTGGACTGTTTTTGCCACATAGTGGCCGCTCCCTACCTTTTCATTTTCCTTGAGGTATCTGGCTCTTTCAGCTAGAATCTTATTTTTCATATCATCGACCTTTTTGCAATGAAAGTCATGCATCAGGTCGCCAATTGGATCATTTCCTTCGTATTTACCATTAACATAGATGATATGGCTCTCATCGTCAAATGGTATATTACATTCTTTTACAGTTCGTTCAATATGATAGAGCGGTAGTCCTTTTTCAAAGATGTCATTTTCTGTAATGAAAATAACATAGCTTTCTGGAAGATTTTTAGCATCTTCACCAGGAACTGTTATAATTCGTTTGCAATAACCGCAGCTTCAAGCTTGTCTTTCGTGCCCGTACTCTTACCGTAATCGCGGATACCAGTTACAGGGGCAATAAAATAGGCCTTGTAATAACCAGAGCTAGTCTTACCAAGATAAAATTGAACGCGCTAAATCCTTATAACATAAGCATTTTAGGCATAAAAAAGCCCATCTTATCGATGAGCTTTGAAGAGCGGATGAAGACAAAACGCGTTAAAAAAAAGCCGTCAGTTTTTTTTTAACGCGTTTTGCGCCGCTTGATTTATCAAGCGCGTAAGAACCCGTAGGGTTCGACTCCCTGCACGATTTGGACAATAAAAAAGCCTCCCTATTCAGGAGGCTTGAGAGCGGATGAAGGGAGTCGAACCCTCGTCATCAGCTTGGAAGGCTGAGATAATAAGCCGTTATATGACATCCGCATTTGTTCAGGTGACTTAGTGTCGCTTGATGTTTAGAACTATATACTTCTTAGAAAAAACAGTCAATAGCTTTTGCATTAAAAATGAAAAAAAATATAATTTTTTTTCATTTTTAATGCAGGCTTCGAATTAATCAGAAGAAAGAGGTTAAACCTTAAACTGATCAATCTGACTGCCAATCTGAGTGATTGAAGAACGCATTTTTTCTGCAATGACAGAAAGGGCAGCACCGGTTTCGTTGATTTTTTTTGCACCGATTGCCATTTCTTCCATGCTGGCTTTCATCACGGTTGTGGCATTCTGAAGATTTCGTACTTCATCAAGAATCTGCTTGTTTCCAATTGACATTTCTTCTGAAGCAGTTCGGACTTGAACCGTACTGTCATTCATAGACTGTAAAGAATCTGTAATCTGCTTTGAACCAGCCTGCTGCTCTTCCATGGCAGCTTTTATCTGCCTTACAAGCTGATCTGTTTCACTGATTTTTTCTGTAACGGAATTAAAGGCCTCACTTGATTCCTGAGAAGCTTCTACAACAGAAATAATTGACTCTTTTATGCTTGAAAGCTGATTTCCAATCGTTTTTGACTGACTTGTAGAGGTTTCTGAAAGCTTACGGATTTCATCAGCAACTACAGCAAAACCTTTTCCTGCGTCACCCGCATGTGCGGCTTCGATTGCGGCATTCATGGCAAGAAGGTTAGTCTGCTCCGCAATATCTGCAATAGCCGCATTTGCTTCCTGCAGCATTTGAGACTGCTGTTCAATTTCATGAATACGTTCGTTTACGTGAATCTGTTTTTGAGCGCCGGCCTTTGCATTTTCCGAAAGTAAATCAAAGGAAGATGCCATTTTATCAACAGAAGAATTTACGGAAGCGATATTACCAATCATCTGCTCAACTGCCGAAGAAGCATTACTTACTCCCTGAGACTGATTTGCAATCATCCTTTCAAGAGATTCAATATTCGATGCAATTTCATTTACTGCTCCGGCTGTCTGCGAAACACTGTCTCCCTGATTACTAATCTGATTATGAACGCTTGAAATATTTGCAATAATCTGGGTAATTGAAGCGCTTGTGTCCTGCATACTGGCATCAAGATCCAGCCCGGCAGCAGAAAGGGCTTCTTTTGAATTCTTAACATCAGAAACGATGGTATGAAGTTTTTCTGTAAAGCGGTTAAAGCCTTTTACAACGCCACCGATTTCATTATTTATGCTTTCACTTTTTCCTGTAATTCGTTTTGTCAAATCAGCCTTACCTGAAGCAATCTCATCAATTGAAGACTGAACCTGCTGCAAGGGTCTTAGTGAATAATAGATTCCAAAACCGATTCCCAGAACCAGGGCAAGTCCGAGTACGATTCCGGCAATAACCAGGGTAATGGAAATTTCATTTGCCGTTGCATAAACCTGACTTGCATCAATCATAAAAACAAAGCCCCAGTCTGCATTTTCTACAGGCTGATAGGTGATGTATTTATTTCCCAGTTTAGGAAATTTTATCCATTGTTCACCGCTTCTTTTTTCTGAAAGAGCCTGAGTAACCGGCTTCATTCCTTCAAGAATGATTGTTTTATTATCTTCATTGTCATCTGGAGCCGATGTTGCGATAATTTGGCCCTCACTGTTAAAGAGCAGGGCATAGCCGGTTTTTCCGATTCTGATTCCCCTGATAAATTCATTGAGTTTATTTACACCTACAACAGCACTGTAAAATCCTATTCTTTTGCCGTTTACCTTTACTGCTTTTGAAACGTGAATAATAGTGTCGCCGGTGGATTTGGAAGTTACAGGATCATCAATGTTTGAATCATTTCCCGCTTCCATGATGGCCTTAAAATAAATACGATCCTTTACATTAGTAATTTTATTCTGGTCGTTGTAGAAATCACCTTTAGAATCAATAAAACCGATTCTGTCAAAATCAGGAGTCCGGGACTGGGTATGAGAAACAAGCCAGTTTTGAATCTGCAGGGGATCCTGGCTTTGATTGATATCAGCTTCTGTGTACATGCGCATCTGCTTGAGATATTCACTAAGCCTGATAGATACAACATTTGCATAGGCATCTGTGATTTTTCTGCAGTCTTCTTCATAAGAATCTGCAACAGATTTCCGTGTTCTCATCTTTACAAATTCAATCTGAAATACAGATAGAAAAGCAACAATCAGGATTGTAATTGCCAGAATGTAATATACCAGCTTTCCCTGCTTCTTTGATTTAAGTGTTTTCTCTTTCATAGGTAGAATTGTACTATTGCTTTTAAAATATGTACAATTTTTTTTAGTACATAAATACCGATTGTGTAAATTTTTGTTATTCAACTTGAAAGGCTCCTATATATGGTGTATATTTAAAAGACTTCAATATAAGAGGAATTGCAATGCAGAAGAAGATTTATGTAGTAGGAATGTTTGATGAAGGTACTGCAGGAAAAGTTCAGGCTGCTGTAGCTGCAGTTGCCGGAGTAACAAATGCGGTTGCAAATTGTGAAAAATCACAGGTTCTTGTTGATTATGATGATGCGGGAGCTGAAGCTGCAATTAATGCTGCAATCTCTGGTTGTGGTGTTGACGTTATCGGTTAATCCGGATTCCTACCCCTTAAATAAAAAAGTATGAAATTAACAATTTTAGACGGACATGCTGTAAATCCTGGTGATTTACCCTGGGATAGATTTTCTAAACTGGCTGATGTTACTGTTTACGAGCGGACTCCGTCGGAAGAAGTGAAAAATCGCATCGGAGATTCTGATGCGATTTTTTTAAATAAAATCAATATAACAGAAGAAATTCTTTCTGCCTGCCCAAATCTTAAATATATCGGTGTGCTCGCTACAGGCTATAATGTAATTGACCTTGATGCCTGCCGCCGCCGGAATGTTACCGTAACAAACATTCCGGCTTATTCAACAGATTCTGTTGCCCAGCACGTTTTTGCCTTTATCCTTAATTTTACAAATCACGTTGCAATGCACAATTCATCCGTTCAAAAAGGAGACTGGCAGCGCTGCCCGGATTTCTGTTACTGGAAGGCACCTCTATATGAGCTGGCCGGGAAAACTCTTGGAATTTTCGGATATGGAAATATTGGAAAAAAGGTTAGTGTAATTGCACAGGCTTTTGGAATGAAAGTAATCTGCACTACAAGAACGCCAAGAGAAGGAATGCCTGAAATGGTAAGTTTTGAAGAGCTTTGCCGCCGTTCTGATTTTATCAGCCTTCATGCTCCTCTTACACCTCAGACCAGTCATATTATAAATGAAAAATCTCTTTCACTTATGAAAAAATCAGCCTTCCTCATAAACACAGCCCGCGGCGGCTTTATAGTAGAAAAGGAGCTTGCTCAATTCCTGAAAGAGGGAAAGCTTGCCGGTTATGCAGCCGATGTTCTTGAAAGCGAGCCTATGGCAGAAGATTGTCCGCTTTTTAATGCCCCAAACTGTATTATAACTCCTCACATTGCCTGGGCTCCACTGGAGACCAGGGCCCGCCTGCAGAATATTGCATACGAAAATCTTAAAGCATTTATTGAAGGAAAGCCTGTTAACGTTGTTTCATAAAAAATAGCCACAGATGGGACACAGATGAACGCAGATTGTGCTTAGGAGTTTCCGCTGACATTTTTAGACTGCACTGCGCCGAGAAACGAACAGCGCGTAGCGGTACATGCCCAAGGCATGTACTGACCGTCAGGGAACTGTGAGTTGCGACTGGGTAATTTCAACTGCGCCATATTTACAAATAACTTTAATTATACTAAAATATATTTAATATTATTAAATATCGAGGCATATTATGGGAAAGACAATCGCTCAGAAAATCTTTGAAGAACACCTTGTAGACACTCCGTTTCCAAATACTTATGTATTGAAGCTTGACCGTGTTTTCTGTCATGAAATCACAACTCCAATCGCTATTAACGACCTTGTTGAACGCAATAAGGATTCTGTTTTTGACTGTACAAAAATTAAGGCTGTAATCGACCACGTAACTCCTGCAAAGGATTCTAAAACTGCAACTCAGGGAAAAATCCTTCGTGACTGGGCCCGCCGCCAGAATATCAAGGACTTTTTTGATATCGGTGCAAACGGTGTCTGCCACGCAATCTTCCCGGAAAAAGGATTTGTACGTCCAGGTTACACTGTAATCATGGGAGACAGCCATACCTGTACTCACGGTGCATTTGGCGCATTTGCCGCCGGGGTTGGTACAACTGACCTTGAAGTTGGAATTTTGAAGGGCGTATGTTCATTCCGAGAGCCAAAATCAATTAAATTTGTATTGAACGGCCAGCTTAAAGCAGGTGTTTTTGCTAAAGACGTTATTCTTCACCTTATCAGCACAATCGGTGTAAACGGAGCTACAAACTGCGTAGTTGAGTTTACAGGTCCTGTAGTTGATAAATTTGACATGGAAGAACGTATGACTATCTGTAACATGGCTGTTGAAGCCGGTGCTACAAGCGGCATCTGCTATCCTGATGAAAAGACAGTAGATTATCTCTGGGACTTCATTAAGGATGAATTCGGAACAAAAGAAGAAGCTTTGAAGGCTTATTCTAAGTGGCGTTCTGATGACGATGCTGAATACGAAAAAGTTTATACCCTTGATTTGTCTAACCTGCAGCCGGTTTGTACTGTTGGTTATAAGCCGGATCAGGTAAAGAACATTGCCGATATGGAAGGAACAAAAGTAAATCAGATTTACATCGGTTCCTGCACAAATGGTCGTATTTCTGACCTGCGTATTGCCGCAAAGGTTCTTAAGGGCCACCATCTTGCTGACGGTGTTCGCGGAATTGTTTCGCCTGCTACTCCAAAAATCTACAAAATGGCTCTGGAAGAAGGAATCATAGACATCTTTATGGATGCAGGATTCTGTGTAACAAATCCAACCTGCGGTGCCTGTCTTGGTATGTCAAACGGAGTAATGGCTGAAGGTGAGGTATGTGCTTCTACTACAAACCGCAACTTCAACGGACGAATGGGTAAGGGCGGTATGGTTCATCTGATGAGCCCGGCTTCTGCCGCAGCAACTGCAATCAAGGGAACAATCTGCAATTCAGAATTGTATAAATAGAAGAAATTGCAATAACAGCATTGCAATTTTGAAGTACACATTTTCGACAAAAGATGTTATTATAATAAAGAGGGGTTTAGTGCCCCTATAATAAAACGAAGAGGTTAATATGAAACAGTTCGGAGGTTCTGTTCTCTTTTTGGACAGATCAGACATCAACACAGATGAAATCATTCCTGCAAAATACCTTACAGAAATTTCTAAGCAGGCATTGAAGCCATATCTTTTGGAAGATTTGAAGCTTGAAGGCTTTAATCCAAAAACTGACGTGGCAGGTAAAAAAGTAATCATCACAAGAGAAAACTTTGGATGCGGTTCATCACGTGAACATGCTCCATGGGCTCTTGAAGTAAACGGAATCTACGTTGTTGTAGCTCCAAACTTTGCCCGCATTTTCCGTCAGAATATGTTTAACTGCGGAATGCTTGCAATCGAAATCGACAGAAAATCAATTGCTGATATGTTTAAAACTTTCGCAGATAAAGAAACAGAATGTAAAATCGTTATCAATGATGACGGTACTGCAAAAGTAAAACTGATTGCAGGAAGCCTTTCAAAGAGCTATCCTTTTAATCTTGATGACTTTGAAAAAGCCCTTGTAGAAAAGGAAGGCTGGATTGGCTACGCTGACAGCAAGTATTAATTTACATAAGTAAGTAAAATGAAAAATCCCGGTGTCATAAGGCATCGGGATTTTTTTTGAATCGCAGGCATAGCCTGCTCTGAGCGGTTTTATCGATGAAGCTAAAAGTCGCTGCATGCAGCTTAATAAGTTCTTCGAACTTACGACCCGCTGCCGCAGCTCGTGTTTTAGTGCTTCTTCTATTTTACGCTTTCAAAAATCAAATCTGCAAGGAATACAAGGGCAAGAATCCATGTAACAAGTGGAACTTCTTTTGCTTTTTTTGCAGCAGTTTTACAAACTACGAATGAAAGAATTCCCCATACAATACCCTTAGAAATTGAGTATGCAAAAGGCATAGTCATGATTGTAATAAAGGCTGGAATACCTTCTGTTACATCTGTAAACTCAATAGATTTTACGTTCTGCATCATCAGATAGCCGACAAAAATCAAAGCTGGAGCTGTTGCGGCTGCTGGTACAAGTGCGAACAAAGGATTGAGGAAGAGGGCAACGAGGAACAAAAGTCCTGTTACAACTGATGCAAGACCTGTTTTAGCACCGGCAGCAACACCAGAAGTTGATTCAACGAAAGATGTTACAGTTGAAGTACCAAGACATGCACCAACAACAGTACCAATAGAGTCAGCCATCAAAGCCCCCTTAACATTCTGGATGTTTCCATCCTTATCTTTAAGGTTAGACTGTTCAGCAACACCCATCAAAGTTCCCAGAGTATCAAACATATCTGTGAAAAGGAAAGTAATAAGAACAACGACAAACTTCAAGGTAAGTGCATTCTGCCATTCAAATTTGAAAAGGTAAGGTGCAGCAGGAGAAGAGAATGGAGTGAAGTTTTCAGGAACTTTTGTAACTCCAAAAGGAATTCCGATGATTGTAGTGAGGATAACACCAAGAAGGATGTTTCCAGGAACCTTCAAAATGTAAAGAACGATTGTAATCAAAAGACCAAGGCCGGCAACAAGAGCTGAAGCATGGTTCATATTGAAGTTTACAAAGCCGATGATTGTACCTGTATCACCTGTACAGATTCCTGCATTTACAAGACCGATGATTGTAATAAAAAGTCCGATACCGACAGAAACTGCTTTTTTAAGAGTAGCAGGAATAGAGTTGATGATTGCTTCACGTACACCAAAAAGTGAAAGAAGAATGAAGATAAGACCTTCAACAAAAACTGCAGTAAGGGCAAACTGCCAGCTGCAGCCCATTCCAAGAACTACTGAATAAGTAAAGAAGGCATTAAGTCCAAGACCTGGTGCAAGGGCAACTGGAAGGTTTGCAAGAAATGCCATAACAAGAGTTGCAATACATGCAGAAATTGCAGTTGCAGTGAAAACTGCATTGAATGCCATTCCTGAACCAGAAAGAATTCCCGGGTTTACGGCAAGAATATAAGCCATTGCCAGGAAAGTTGTAATACCGCCGACAACTTCTTTGCTAACGGTGGTTCCGCGTTCTTTTAAATGAAAGAACTTTTCCATACTAAAAAATCCTCCTTTAGTACTTTTTATTTACAGACAATTTATCATTTATTAAGAAAATATTAAACCCTAAAAAAAAGAGACCTCCTTTTTGGGGAAGTCTCCTTTTGTAATTATTAATAAAAACGTAGTTTTTTAAGCTTTATTTTTCTTCAATTCTTCACCAATCTGGCTTACTTTTGCATCTGTAAGAATGTAATTCTTTTTGAAAATTAATAAACCAACTATAAGTACAGCCATTGGAATCAAAGTCATGCACATTCGAAGCCCCATTCTTGAGCTCTGGGACAGAATTGTGCCGCTGAAAGCATCCTTATTGATATGGAATACAGCAAGAATAATTGAAGCAATCAGGGCTGAAAGACCTGAAGCAAGCTTTACAACGAAGGTCTGCATAGAAAAAATTACAGCTTCTTCGCGATGGCCGTTTTTATATTCACCGTAATCTACCGTGTTTGCAAGGAATACAGTAACTACAACGTTGAGCATACCGATTGCACTCATAATGAGGAATGAAGACGGTACAAGAGTCCAGAAGTTTGAGGTTCCGCTGAAGGCGATGAACAAAAGTACAATGTAGCCGACAAATGCCATAATGAAACATGTGTAGAAAATTTTCATTGTATTAATGAAGGCACGGAACAAAGGAAAGAGGAGCATCATTGCAATAATCTGGAAGCCGCCGCCGAAAGTATTAAAGAGAGTGTAATTTGCCTCCCACTGATCCGGATTAAAATCATATTTAAAGAAGTAGATTACAAGGTTTGATGTAATATAGAGGGCTGTATTAATCATAACAATAGCTATTACCATTGTTACAGCCTGGTCATTACGGAACAAAGCCTTGAACATGTCACCGACACTGGAAGTTTTTACATCAACAGTAGATTTTTCTTTAATGGCGATACAGCAGATTACTGTGAAAAGTACAAACAAAACTGCAATTATAAGGGCAACAGAACGGAATCCAATTGCATCCAGTTTTCCCTTGATTTCTACAGCCTGGGCTGAAGTTGCTCCAAAATCATTCAAAGCCTGCTGATACTGGGCTGTAAGGTTTCCACCGAATTTAGAACCCAAAAAAGCAACAAGAGGTACTGCAAGAATAGAAACAATGGCGCTTCCAACACCAGCGCAGGAACGGGCAAGGGCAGAAAGACCTTCGCGTTCTTTTCCGCTTTCTGTAAAGGCCGGAATCATTGACCAGTAAGGAATATCCATCATTGTGTAGGTTACACCCCAGAGGATGTAAGTTACAGCTGCGTAAGCTACAAGTCCGTTTGCATTAAGACTTGGAGGGCAGGCAAACATAAGATACAGGATGATTGCGTTTGTAACTGTACCGATTAAAAGCCATGGTCTGAATTTTCCCCATTTTGTTTTTGTCTTAGAAACGATAATTCCCATGATAGGATCGTTGAAAGCATCAAAAACACGTGCCGCAAGAAGGATAATTCCCATTGCAATTGCACTTACACCCATAATATCCTGATAGTAGTACAGGATATAACTTGCAGAAAGCATATAAACCATATCCTTTCCGACAGCACCCAGACCGTAAGAAATTTTTTCTGCCAGTCCCAACTTACGTTTATTTTCCATTTTATTCACCATCCTCCAGTGTGGTAAAATCTATAATTAAGCTTTAATTGCCTTAAGCATCATTTGTGCCAGCAGCTTCATCTGTAAAGTTCCGTCTACTGCTGAATCCATTGCAAGCATGTTTCCTGCCAGAGAAAGCTTTTGTGACATGCTGAAAAGAGAATGCATGGTTGTAAAATACAAATCCTTCTGCTGGCCGGCATATTCCTGATTTATAGAACCGTCAGCAATTCCCTTAGTTATTGCATTTGCAACAATATCCTGAACAAGGGCTATCATTCCCTCATAATCAAAAAGCCGTTCAAAGCTGATTTTCTGACGGTTGATATAAGAGTCAAAAAAGTAGATAAAGCGAAGGAAAGTTTTTTCCTTATCGTAAAGGTCAACGAACATCTTAAAAATCTTTTCAATCTGTTCATAACCTGTCAAAGATTCATAGCTGTCTGACTGAAGGGCAGGAAGAATTACTTCCTTCTGCTTGTTCCAGGCCCAGATTGCCGTACGGATTGCAATTTCATCCTTTGTGGCAAAATAGCGGTAAAGGGATGCAACTCCGATTTCGGCAGTTGAAGCAATGTCGTTCATCGTGATTGTGTCGATTCCCTTTTCTGAAAAGAGGTTAAAAGCACTTTCAAGAATTCGGTTGATTCTTGAAGTTTTTAACTCGTTCTGCTCTTCCTGATGTTTTTCTTTTGGTGTCATTTTCTCTTTCCTCTTGGTTTAGTTTTTTATAGTGGCAGTTTCCTTACCACATTTTTATATTTTTAACGCTCCAGAGCAAGCTTTACAGCCTTGTAAGCTCCGTCATAAATGTGATTTTTATTTGCATTTACGATGTTCTTACAGAAGTTGATTTCAAGCTGGGGATTTTCCATAATCTGTGTAACTGCTGCACCCGCAATTTCCGGGCTTTCACATTCCTGAGTTCCGTCTCCAAGGTCAGCCGAGTGGATAGCACCCCACATTTCATGTCCTCCAATACGGCGGATAAAGATTTTTGGAACCGGATAGAAGGCAAGCTCGCTTGGTTTTGTAACAAGAAAGTCACAGGCCCGCATCAAAAGGTTTGTGATGTAAACGGCTGCAAAAATATCCTTATTACAGAAAACATGAATACCATTTCCTGAATAATCATCATTTCCATCGATTGCCTTGTTTGCAAAATCACATTCTTCCTTCCAGTCATCAAAATGTGTAAAGCAGATTTCTTCATTATTAAGTTCTGGAATCAAGTCTTTTAATTTTGTCCAGACGTTAGCATAGTCACCGCAGTTTACGTAAATACAGGCTTTTTTCTGATTTACGTAAGGCATCAAAGTTTTTATAATCTGAGCAAAAAATTCACCCTGGGCACCGGCACCACCGATTGTCAGAAGGAAGCGTACAGGCTTTCCGTTTGAGGCACGGTCGCAGCGTTTTTTACAGTCTTCTTCAATATTGCGGACAAGTTCATCATCAATATAGTGACCTGTATAAACGATATCAGACATCGGCATAGGTTTTAAAACCTTATTTTTGCAAAAGCCGTTTAAGGTTCTGTAGCCCCAGTAAGCATTCTGAGTCTGAACAGTGTGAAGGGAACCCTCCGCCAGGTGAAGTGCCATCGGCCAGTTATCGGGAATTGCGTTTACGACTTTAGTCATACCTGCGTGGATTGCAGCCTGGGCTGGCCAGACATGAGTTCCGATAAGAGGAATATCCTTTGGAATATTTTTAAAAACCGAAGTCATAAGCTCGGCATTTTTCTGATCCCCGGCATTGTAAGAAAGCTTCTTAAAGCCTTCATAGTTCATAGGCTCCCATACCAGCTTATTAAAAAGCTTTGATTTCTGAGAAAGACGGGAACCCATTGAATAAAGGTCGTTCTGGGCCGCAATGATTTTTGTGCAGGTCGTCTGCGGAAAAGAGTTCAAATCAAGCCAGAGGGGAGTATAGCCCAGTGACTTTGCGGCGCTTGCCATTGCCATGGAAATTCTATAGTGACCGAAGCCCATGCGGATATTTCCGATGATTACAGACTTTGCGGGAAGAATTTCACTAAAAGGCTTTTCTGCCTTGTCATCAATGACGATAGTTTTAAGACCAAAAGGACCTGTTAAAACATCATTATCCTTAAGGTTTAATTTATAATCAACATTACGGTCATCGCCGAACTTTTTTATGAAGTTTTTCTGACTTTTGCAGGCTTTTTTATAATCCTTACTGCTGATTTCATTACCGAATATCTGCATATCTTTCCTCCAAATCGATAATACCCTGATATTTTTTATTTTTTGAAACAACATAATAAATGTTGTCCCGGATTGCTTTTACGCTGAAATCCTCGTTTTTATATTTTTCATTGATTTCGACAATCCTTTTTGCAATATCAATCTCTTCTTTACTGGTTGATTTTGCAGGATCATCTGAATACATAATCTGATTCCCAAACATTACCGCAACTGTTGCAATAAGTTCTTTTTCTTTTGTTGTAAGAGAGCAGTTTTCCTTTCTGATAAAGATTACATCCGGATCATTATTGAAAATAATTTTATTCCACATTGCGCGGCCGATTGAATCTTTTACGTTCAGGTAAGCGCTGTTTCTTCCGTTCCAGTTGAGTTTTTTCAGAAGAGAGTTTTCCCAGTGTTCAAAGGTGTCGCAGCCTGTTCTGGAAAGAGGAAAATAGTTGAAGGCAGGTTCAAAAGGAACTCCGCAGCCAAGATAGCATACAGGCTTTCCGTCATTTGTTTTTGTGCGCTTTGTAAGGATTTTTACAGCGCGGTTAAACCACTGGTAGGCACTTCCTCCATTTTTGAATTTTCCGTATAACATTCCGGCATACAAAAAGTCCAGTTTAATGTAACGGAAGCCCCATTCATTGATTACCTTGTCCATAAGTCCGTCAAGATATTCAATTACAGCATCGTTACTAAGATCTAAACAATAGAAGGAACCAGGAAGACCTGGCTGATAACGGCCGAAATTTGCTCCCCAGAGCGGATTGTAGCCTGCCATAACAGGCACTTTTATTCGGTTTCTTAAAATCCAGTCTGGATGCTCCTTTGCTGTTTCGGAACGAAGATCTATGATAAAAGGGGCAAGCCAGAGACCCGGCACATAATTTTCTGCTTCGATTTTTTCTGCCAGAACTTTTAATCCTTCCGGAAAGCGGTCTTTTCTTATTGTCCACTCTCCAAGAGCAGATTCCCAGCCGTCATCAATCTGAAATACAAGATTCTGTTTATCAAAGCCGCCAAGATTGATAAGGTTTTGAGTCTCCTTCAGGGCCTTAAGATCGTCTTCAATGAGATTATGATTAATATTAAAATAGTGATTGTACCAGGATTCCCAACCGGCCGGCTGTTTTCCCAGAAACTGAATTGAATCAAAGCGTGAAGTGTAGTTTGGATTTTCCTTATCACAGCTTCCAAAAAGCTTTTCAAGTTTTTCTCTTGCTTCAAAATAGCTTTCTGCGGTAAAAACTTCTATTTTGGCCTGAAGTTCGCCTTCCTGCCACTCCTTTCCCTTATCTGCAAGTTCATAAGTTACTGTATTATTATGACGGTCAAAAACAAACTGAACCGGAGGAAGGACTCCGTCAATATTTCCGACAGATGCAAAAACAAGATAAAAATTTTCCCAGCGGAGATACGAAACAAACTGTCCAAGAACTACAGTTTTGGAAATTTCGTGACGACTTTCAGGAAATAAGATATACTGATTCCATTGTTTAAGAAGGTGGCATTTAAGCGAAGGCTGCTTTGTGTTAGGTTCAAGTTCTTCACAGGGGTTCCATGACTGCCAGCCGCCCATATTAATCCATGCATACTTTAAGTTATACTTTTCGGCTGCACTTACATTTAATTCTGAAAGAAGGGTAGAGATTCTTACAGGATCCAGACAGGTGTTTTCTTTGGCTTTGTAAGCCTTGTTTGAATTAAAACAAGTCATAGTTTGATTCCGCTGTGATAGGTTTAATTTTATACTGATAGTAACACTATCACCTTAATATAACTATAACTTGAATATTCTTTATTGTCAAACAAAAAAATGAAAGAAAATTAAAAAAAAATCAGAACTATTTAACTGTTTTTCCAAGCTGACCGCAGGCCCCGCCGATTTTTCGTCCCCGTCTTGTACGAAGAGTTACATTAAGGCCGGCTCTTTCAAGCTTTGAAACAAAGGCTTTTACTTCCCCTGATGAAGGCTCTGTAAAAGGAAGCGTTGCAACAGGATTCCATGGAATTAAGTTTATATTTACGTCAGCACCCCGGGCAAAATCAATCATGTTTTTTGCACTGACATCATCTGTGTTTTTGCCGCCAAGCAGGGCCGCTTCCAGAGTTACCCGTTTTCCGGACTTTTCTGCATAATAAGCGATGGCTTTTTTCAGCTCACTAAGAGGATTGCCGCTGGTAACAGGCATGATTTCCCTGCGCAGGTCTTCGTTGGCGCTTGTAAGTGAAACCGCAAGACGGATATGAGGTCCATTATCTGCAAGATCATATATGCCTTTAATAATTCCGCAGGTAGAAAGAGTAATGCGTTTTGAAGAAAGGGCCCGTCCGTCTTTATGACACAAAACTGCTATAGCTTTCCGTATGGCAGGAAGATTCTGCATAGGTTCGCCCATTCCCATAAAAACAATGTTATCCAGCTTCCCGCAAATTTCTTCCAGAAACATAAACTGTTCAACAATTTCATTTGCTTCAAGATTACGGGAAAGACCAAGAGTACCTGTCATACAAAAAGCACACTTCATTGCACAGCCGGCCTGACATGATACACAGGCAGTTTTACGGCCTTCACGGTCTGTAAGTAAAACAGTTTCTACAATATTTCCGTCACTAAGCCTTATCTGAAGTTTTATAGTTCCGTCAGGATCCTTTAATACATTTTCCACTTTACTTGAACGGAGCAGGGCACTTTCCTTAAGCTGATTTCTTAAATCAAGGCTGAGGTTTGTCATTTTGTCAAAATCAGAAATGCCCGCACCAATCCATTTAAAAATCTGTCTGGCACGGAAAGACTGAGAAAGATTTAGTGATGAAGCAATTTCTTCGGGTAGCAGGCCCGAAAGAATAACTTTTGAGATATTTGAAGATGTCATAAACCGACAGACAGTTTATCCTCTTTGTATCTTTGAGTAAAGATTCTTAACAGAAAGATTTCGTCCGTCAATTCGAAGATAATTTTCAAGAATTCTCAATGCTTCATCGCGTCTGTTAATCTGCATGTAACATTCTGCAAGATCAACATAAAGGCGGGAATTTCTTGTATCATTTTTTATGAGGTTTGTAAATCTTGTGATTGCCTCATCAATTTTGCCTTCACCCTTGCAGATAAGGGCAAGACCAATGGCAGCATAAATATCAAAATCGATTTCCAGGGCACGGTTATAGTAGTTTTTTGCTTCCTCATAGTTGCCTGTAGTTCGGTAAGCGTCACCTGTACGCGTAAGGATAACCTTGTTTTTAGGATCAATTTCAAGAATCTTTTTCCAGTATTCAATTGACTTATACTGCTGATTCATGCCGCGATAGCAGTCTGCAAGTCCAAAGAGGGCATAAAAATTATTAGGCTCTTTTTCAAGAGTCATTTCAAAGAATTTTACCCCCTGATCAAAAGTTTTCAGTTTTCTGTGACAGTTTCCAATTGCGGTAAGAACACGAATATCTGAAAATTCCTTATTGATTTCATAGACACGGGTCCAGTAGTAAAGGGCGTCCTTATATTCCTTAAAATCATAGTTTAAATGACCAAGACCAATCAAAGCATAGGCGTTGTCCGTTTCCATATCAAGAACTTTAAGATAAAGCTCCTTTGATTTTCTAAAGTCATGGATTTTACGGTAAGCATCTGCAACGCGTGTAATTACAGTGATATTTTTATCATCCTGAACAAGGTACTGCTGCCAGATTTCAATTGCCCTTGAATACTGATTCATTGCCTTATAACAGTCAGCAAGACCAAAAAGTGCATAAGAGTTTGCAGGGTAGCTTTCAAGACACTTATTGTAATAGGCCATAGCCTCGTGGAAATGCCCCTGCTTGCGTTCTGTATCACCAAGTCCTACCAGTGCATAGCTGTTGTTATCCTGGATTTTCAGGATTTCTTCAAAGGCGATTTTAGCTTCAAAGAAATTGTTTTCTTTTAAAAGAAGATAAGGTTTTTTAGACATCTCAGAGATACGTGCAAGCTGCTCATCCGATTCGTTGAAATTCTCTGGGACAAATAAATCATTTTCCTGGTTGAATAAGTCTTTGTTTTCCACTTTTTTTTGACTCCACATTTTTTTTATTTTTTTTTAATCAGATATCAGTTTTGAAATCACTTTTGCTATCTGCTCATAAATCGGCTCGGTTTCCCGCGTATTATGAGCAAGGTAGTAGGCTTTCAAAGCCTTTAAAGATTCATTTTTATCCATGTAGTAATTTCCCACCCTGGTCAGTCCGTCAGAATAACCGGTGGTGATAAAGATTCGTCTGGCATCTTCAACGTTTCCATTATTGAACATTGTATTTGCCTTGCGGTTGAGGATAACCTTCTGCTCAGAAGATAAGCCATTAACCGGATTATCGGTGAGTTTGATAAAGCCGTCGGGAATTTTCTTTTCCTGAAGATTTTTTACAAAGTTCTGTTCAATTTCTTTTCGTTTTGCCATGTAACTTTACTTATTTAAATTACCAACTTATAAATATATTATACTATATATATCGGAAAAAAACAAAGAATATTAATAAAGTGTTATTAATATTCTGAAGAATTTTCCCTATATCCATAAAAATCCACTATTGAACGGCCGTAAATACGCTGATCATAGCGGGTAAGATTTCCAATTTTATCGGGCATAAAGTGTTCTTCGGGACGGTGAACCATAATTGTACCGCTTTCCTTAAGAAGTTTTCCCTCATCTGCCTTTTTTATTAAATCCTCATGAAATTTATAAGGGAAGGGCGGATCAAAAAATATATAATCAAAATCCCTTTTACAGCGCTTTATAAAATATTCAACAGGCATAAAATGACATTTTATTTTTACACCACATTCTTTTTGAGTTACCTCAACGTTTTCAAGTACGGTATTAACCTTGATTTTATCTTTTTCGCAGAGTTCGACATCACTTGCTCCTCTGGAAACAGCTTCAATAGCAATGGTTCCTGAACCGGAAAATAAATCAAGCCAGGATTTTCCGCTCAAATCCCCCAGAATGGAAAAAACAGATTCCCTCATTCTGTCCATTGCCGGTCTGATTACTCCGTCCGGACATTTTATAATTCTTCCTTTTAATTTACCGCCAGTTATTCTCATTTGTTCATCCAGTTTTATTTTGAATTGAGCGACCAGTATATATCATCGTGTCTAAGTTTTGAATTATCTTTTGCATAATCAAAAACCGTTTTTCCTTCGACAGAACGGATTGTCTTTACAGCATCATTATCAAGAAGGAGTTTTATTACTTCTGTTGAAGCTGAATACTGTGCCGCATACATAAGGGGAGTCTTTCCATTATAAAAAGTATTCAATGGAATTTCTTTATCAATAAAAAGCTTGATTTTTTCCTTGATTATATAATCAGTTGATGAGTTTGATGAAAGCAGAAATACAAGAGCTTTTAAAAGCTCCTTGTCTGAGCTGTTATAATAATCCATAAGACGGGTAAGAATCTGAGGATTGTTGTTAAAGCTTACCGCAATCAAAAGGGCAGAAGAAGAATAATTATTCAAAAGCTTTACGTCTGCATTTGCATCAAGCAGAAGATTTACCGTTGCAAGGCTTTCTGAATAGCGAACTGCATACATCAGGGCTGTCCAGCCATCCTTATCTTTAAGATTTACCTTTGCTCCAGATTCAAGAAGATTTTTTACCTGCCATTCATTTCCAAGTGCGCAGGCCTTCATTAAATCTGTTCTGCCATCCTTGTCCTTAAGATTTGGATTTGCAACCAGTTTTTTTTCTTCCTTTGCCGCAGACGAGCCGCTAAGGGTAAGGGGAATTTCTGTTGTTTCAGGCAGGGCAAAATCCTGAAGATATTCACGCTTATATCGCTTTACAGAAGAGTCAGCAGCTTCGATAGCAGAAGGCACAAAAGAAAAATCAGTTTCACTATTTTCTGCATTCTCTGTATTCTCTTTATTTTCTGCAGCAAGACCGGCTTCTCCTGCAGCAGCTTTTTCTTCTTCAACTTCTTTTACTTCTTCTGCAGTTTCTTCTGCCTTGCTTAAATCTACCCGGTCAGAACGCTTTAGAAGAGTAAACTGAGCTGATTCTCCTACAAAATCCGGATAAAAAAGCTCGATTCTGATTGTTGCCGGAAGTTTTTCTTCGATTACATAAACCTGATAACCTTCAAAAATTTCATCTTCCGGAATGTTTTCTCCAAGCACATCTGTCCGGCTGTTAAAATTCAGGCTAAGCTTTGGAATAAAAATATCAAATTTACCCTTCCATTTGAGGACAACCGTATCACCGGCGTTGATTGAAATCTTTTTTCCAAGGTTAATTTCAAGTGAGGCTGTGTAGTCAGCCGTTGTTTTATTTTCAAAAAGGATTTTTTTCTGAATTGAAAAAAGATCAATTTCAAAAATTTTTGACTGAGGGGCAAGAGACTTTGTCCGCTTTATATAATTCTTTTCGATTTTTTCGTTAGGCTTGATTGAATACTTTTTAAGGGCCTGGGCATGATTTTCTTCCAGTTCTTTTTTTACAGCTTCAAATTCCTCAGGGTAATCTGCCTCTGGATCAGAGGTTATAAAGTTCAGGTTTTCTGATATACATTCTTTTTTGGAAGAAGCTGAATAGTAGTACCAGTTTGCAAAGGCAGCCTCGCGGCTTTCAAATGGCCCTCTGACTATGTTGCCGGCATTGTTTCCCTTTTTTTTACAGATATACCACATGCTGTTCTTAACAGGATTGGAAATTACCGGTGCTTCAGTACGGACAAGGGCAGATGACTGACTGAAAAGCAGAGAAGCAGAAGTTGGAAGGGGATTGAGCGCAAAAAATAAGCCTGTAAAAATGAAAAAACTTTTTAACCGATTTAACATAGAAAAAATTATACATTATTAGAGAAAAACTCACAAGTTTTTAGCTCTAATAGTTGAAAAAGAGGCGTATTTTCTATATATTTTTAGAACACCCCTTGGAAATCTATGTGCATTTAACGTACAAATGATTTTCCTTATGTCCACAAGGAGGAATGACCACTTACATTTAACTGGTCATTTATAATTATCAGTCGTTGACTCAATAATTGTACTTTGTCCTCCTGAATTTTTTAGGAGATACTTATGAAAAAGTATGAACTTATGACTATCTATCCAATGGATGATGAGAAGTCAAAAAAAGGTGCTGAAGACGTAAAAAGCACACTCGCAAAATTCGGTGCAGAGATTACTGAAGATAAACTCTTTGGTGAACGCGATCTCGCATACATGATCAACAAACAGAGAAAAGGCCGTTTCTACCTTTACACAATGAACCTTAACCCTGGTAAAGTTATTGAAATTGAAAAAGAATTCAAAATCAACCAGAACCTGCTTAAATACCAGTTTGTTCGCCTCGACGAAGCAAAATAAGCTTAACCACTTAAATCATTTTTAGGAGTTTATGATGACTGACTTAAATCATGTTGTACTTATTGGACGTCTTACAAGAGATCTTGGAGCTGATGAAAGAAGCTTCGGATATGTTGCAAACGGACAGGCTCGCGCTAATGTCAGTATCGCCGTAAACAGAAGCCGAAAAAATGGTGACCAGTGGGTAGACGAAGTAAACTATTTTGACGTTACAATCTGGGGAAAAACAGCAGAAAATCTTAAGCCTTATCTTTTGAAAGGCAAACAGATTTGTGTTGAAGGATATCTTAAGCAGGACCGTTGGGAAAAAGACGGTCAGAAGCAGAGCAGGGTTTCTATTGTTGCAAACAACGTTCAGCTTTTAGGCGGTAAATCAGAGGGCGGTGCGCCGGTTGGGGGTGCCCCAAGATTCCAGCCTGTAAATAATGCTGCTCCTTCTAACGGCGGATATTCAAATCCTTATCCTCAGGATTCATACGGTGATTCCGGAAATGATTTCCCGGAAGATATTCCATTCTAAACTAACAATAATAAGGAAAATATTATGGCTGAAGAAAACAAAGAATATGAAGAACAGACTGCAGCTCAGGTTGCACCAGAGTCAGAGGGTCGCGAAGAAGATCGTGACGGTCGTGCTAAAGGTAAAACATACTTCCGCAAGAAGGTTTGCCGTTTCTGCGCTAACAAAACAAAGATTGACTACAAGGATGCAGATGCACTCCGCCGCTATATGACAGAACGCGGTAAGATTCTTCCACGCCGCATCACTGGTACATGTGCAAAACACCAGAGAGAGCTTGCAAAAGAAATTAAACGCGCAAGAGCAATTTGTCTTTTGCCATTTGTTACTGAGTAAGACAAGAGCAGGCAATTCCTGCTTACTTAAAATTTAAATTATGCCCTGCCCATACTCCGGGTTTTGGCGTAAAAATAATAAAACGGTAGCTCAGAAGGACTACCACAGGAGCTTGAAATGAAAGTAATTCTTAACGTAGACGTTAATCACCTTGGTGAAGAAGGAGACGTAAAAAACGTTGCTAACGGTTACGCCCGCAACTATCTTCTTCCACGTAATCTTGCTGTTCCTTACAATGATGCAACAGTAATGATTTTTGAAGCACGCAAAGCTGAAATTGAAGCACGCAAAGAGCAGAAACGCAAGGATTCTGCAAGCCTTAAAGAGAAGCTTGAAGCTCTTACTCTTGAACTTGCTATGCCAGCAGCTGCTAACGGAAAACTTTTTGGTGCCGTTACATCACACGTTGTTGCAGAAGCTCTTGCTAAACAGGGCTTTGAGATTGAACGCAAGAGAATTGAAATTGCCGGTTCTACAATCAAACAGGTTGGAAGCTACCACTTCAATGTAAAACTCTACGAATCTCAGGTTGCTGAAGTTAAGCTTAACGTAAAGTCTCAGGACGAAGCTAAAGCTGACAATGCTAAAAAAGAAGAAAAAGCAGAAGCTAAAGCTGAATAAGTTTTAATATTCAGTTTTCTATGCCGGCATTTTTATAGTGCCGGTTTTTTTTTGGATTTTTGCGGGAGATAATTATGGATGTAAATTTTAATGATAAAGTGCCTCCTCACAGTCTGGAAGCAGAACAGGCGGTTTTAGGCTCCCTTCTTTTGAACTGGGAAGCGTTTTCTGAAGTTGTTACCGTTTTAAAAGCGGACAATTTTTATTCCCTTCAGAATCAGCTTATTTATGATGCACTCATTAAGCTTTACACACAAAATATTACAGGTGACTCCCTTTCATTAATAAACGAACTTACAAAACAGAATAACCTTGAAAAGGCGGGCGGTCCTGCCTACATTGCCTCCCTTACAAGCTCAGTTCCTTCATCGGCCAACGTTGATTATTATGCGCAGATTGTTCTTGACCGCTACGAACGACGGGAGCTTATTAAAATCTCTTCAGAACTTAAAGCATCTTCTTTTGAACTGAACATTAAAGGTGAAGACCTTATTGAAAATGCTGAAAAAAAGATTTTTGCCCTGGCAGAAAAAAATGAAAATACAGAGATTCATGCGGCCAAGCAGATGATGATTAAGGAAATTGACATCATTGAAAAGCGCTTCCGCAGTAAAAATCTATTTACAGGTATTCCGACTGGTTTTGCAAAACTCGATACCTATACATCAGGCTTTCAGAATTCAGAACTTATCATCATCGGTGCAAGACCTTCTATTGGTAAGACAGCCCTTGCACTTTCTATGATGCAGTATATTGCAGTAGAAAAGCACATCAGCTGCGGTTTCTTTTCTCTGGAAATGCCTTACGAAGCTATCGGTATGCGTATTCTGGCTCAGGAAGCAAGGGTAAGCATGAGTAAAATCAGGTCTGGTATGCTCAAGCGTGAAGATATTTCAAAGATTCAGAATGCAGCCGGCCGCTGGTTTGAAGCCCCTCTTTACGTTGTTGATACACCTAATATGCGCCTTATTGACCTTAGAGCTATGGCCCGCCGCATGGTAACAAAACACGACGTAAAAATCATCTTTATCGACTATATTGGTCTTATTACAACTGATGATCCTTCAAAGGCCACTTACGATCAGGTTGCTGAAATTTCAAAATCATTAAAGGCTCTTGCCCGCGAGCTTCAGATTCCAGTTGTTGCATTAAGTCAGGTTGCCCGCGATGCAGAAGGTGAGGAGCCTAAATTAAATCAGATTCGTGGTTCAGGTGCGGTTGAACAGGATGCCGACGTTGTTATGTTTCTTCACCGTGACCGTCTTAAGGAAGAGACTGCCGCTCAGGAAGCAAAAATCATCCTTGCAAAGCAGCGTAACGGTGCCACCGGCGACATTAAAATCATGTTCATTCCGTCATACTCAAAATTCGAAAACGCCCAGAATGATGATGAAGGCTAAAATAGAAAATCCGTTAAAAATCGAAGTACGACAGTGCTTCGATTTAGGATTAACGTGAAAAATGCCTCAAGTGGCGAGACTATGCGAGCCACTAAATAGCTTTTTATTAATCCGATATATCAAAGTCAAACTGTACTTCTACAGTATAGTCAGGGAAGGCATTTTCAACATCTTCAACAACGTGATTGTAAATAGCAGTCATATCAAGGCTGTCGAACGATACAATTATGTCAAAACGCATAATCTTAGCTTTTTCATCAATAAAAAAGCCGTGCATCTGAAGAATTTCCTTATGACTTCGAACAAGCTTATTCACTTCATTTCGGATATCAATCAGCTTCTGATCCTGAGTATTAATGCTGTAAATTCCAACTGCGGCAATCGCAATGTTATGTTTCTGATAAACAATATCGGCAATCTTTCTTGTAACAGCATCAATCTTTTCGGCAGTCCAGGTATCTGGAATTTCAATGTGGACTGAACCGATATGCTTGTCTGGTCCGTAATTGTTCAAAACAAGGTCATAGGCACCGCGGATTTCAGGATCTACAGAGGCGATTGTCTGCTTGATTTTATGAGACAAACCTGCGTCAACACGTTCTCCAAGAATCTTACTCAATGTCTCGTGAAGACTTTCATAGCCCGCACGGATGATTGCGAAAGAAATTAAAATACCAAGCCAGGCTTCAAGAGAAAGTCCCGAAAAGATAAAAATCAGGGCGGCAATAATTGTGGATGCTGATATTATAGAATCCATAATGGCATCCTGACCGCTTGCAATAAGAGAATCTGAATTAACTTTCTTTCCAGTTCTTTTTACAAAAAGCCCCAGAATGATTTTTACAAAAACTGCTACTGTGATAATAGCTATTGAAACAGAAGTATATTCCGGGGTTACAGGATTAATTACTTTTTTTACCGACTCAATAAGAGAAGTAAGTCCGGCGTATAAAATGATGATTGCAATTACAAGGGCTGTAAGATATTCTGCCCGTCCGTGTCCAAAGGGATGCTTTCTGTCAGCAGGTTTTCCGGCAAGCTTTGTTCCTATAATTGTAATTACTGAAGAAAGAGCATCACTTAAATTGTTTACACTGTCGAGTATTATCGCGATTGAGTTAGATAAAAAACCTACGAAAGCCTTGAAGGCCGCGAGGGCGATATTTGCAGAAATTCCTGTAATACTTGCCCTTACAATTATGTTTTCACGCTCATTTCCTGTCATTTTCAGCCTCCGATTTTGGAAGAAATATCGGATTTATCAAGAATTTTGATTTTTCCGTCCTGTCCGGTAACGGTAATTGCATTTTCTGTAATTACAATAGGACTTGCAGCTTTTACAGCTTCAACTGATTTCATAACAAGACGCAGGGATGTATCAAATTTTCCAAGGTAATTTCCGCCTTTTTCAGAAATTATACAGTAAAAATATCCGCCGTCATAAAGAAGAGGGGAGCTGTCTGAAAGTTTTTCCTCAGTTTCGAGGATTATTTCCATATTTTCCCGATCGATAAGAACAAGCTTTACAGCACCGTTTCCCTTATTTTCGCCCGCGATTACAGCAAAATTGTCTCCGGCAGTGATAAACTGGCGGTTATGAATTACATTTACAGGTGAATCTTTTACAGCTTTTCCGTTCTTTTTGTTAAATTTAACAATTTTTGAATACTGCTTCTTTTCATCAACAAGAAGAAGTCCATAATCAAGATTTTCAGGAGTATTTTCTGCCTGGGCATTCTGCACAGTAACCTGATCTATTGCTATATCCTTTCTTTCTGACTGGGCTTCACTTTCCTTTCTGTCACTCAAAGCCTGCTGATTTCTTGCTTTTTCACGTTCATTTTCTGTAACGGAAGACTGCATTCTTTCATTTTCTATCTGACCTTCCAAAGCTTTCATTTTATTATCAGCTTCTCTTCTTGCATTTTCAGCTTCGGACTGAGCCTGCTGGTCAGAAGGATTTTTTTCTGCAATTTTTTCTTTTTCAGCCGCTTCTTTTTCTGCGGTCTCTGCTTCTGCTTTCATCCGCTCAGTTTTTGCCTTTTCTTCTTCAAGCTTTTTATTTTCTTCGGTTGCCTGCTTCTGAGCATTCTTTGCATTCTGACCTGCGTCTTCAGATTCACGCTCTTTCAGGTCAACAAGATTTTTACGGCTGTCAATATTCATATCATCATCTTCTTTCATTGAAGAAATGACATTTTTATCACTGATTACTGATGTATCGATTGTTGAAAGCCCTCCGTTATTTACATCATACAGAGGAATTACAATCTGAGTTTTTCCCGGCCAGTCACGATAATCAACCGAAAGTCCGCAGTAATTTGCATCAAGATTATCGGTTACGGCTGACTTGTATTTGTCAAAAAAAGCCCCGATATTTGAGCGGTAAACAGCATTATAAACGGTAATGAAAACGGCAAGTGTATCGGCATCACTTTCTGAATAATTGTAGGCAGCAGTAAGGTAACCGCTTATAATACGGCGAAGGTTATTGATGTGGTCAAGCTGAGACTGAGAGCCGATTATAAGGATATCTGCATCAAGTTTTTCCTTTACGGAAGGATCTACGGCGTGAATCACAGAGTAGCGCCCGTTATTTCCCGCATGTCCTTTTTTACTTACATCAGAAGCAATCTGAACTCCCATCTCGCTTCCGATTCCCTTAATCTGGGCAACTGTATTGATTACAGCATGCGGGCCTTCGTAATTAATAAACTCAATTTCTTTATTTGAGCCCAGGCTTTCCAATTCCTGCTTATTTACTTCGAGAGCAAAAGCTGCTGAAAAAAAGGATACAAGTAAAAGGTTCAATGCAAAAAACTTTTTCATAAAAACTCCGTTAATTCTGCTTGAAATATAATAACATTTATCATGTAAATTATCGACCAAAAAGACTATGTCTTACAGTTCAAGAAGCTTTATTTTAGAAAAAGTTTTTCTTGCGTGAGCTTTAACCCGGTTTGTATTCTGACTGGATAAAAAATCCGCAAGTATGAGTTTTCCTTTTTTATAGTAGGCAGAACGGCCCATAAAACGGCATATTTCAAAAATTGCATCGCACATGGCGCATAAAATTTCTTCGTTTTTATAAGAAATATTTCTTGTACGGTTTTGAATGGCAGTCAAAATCTGTAAATCAGGGTCATAACCACATTCCGAAACCGATTGTAAAATCAGCTTTAGAACGGCGAAATTTTTTGTGTGGGCAATATAATCTGCACTTACTTTTGAAAAGTCAGAGGAAGCAAAAAGAGGAATCTGTTTTATTACAACCTCAAAATCCTTGGCATTGGCCTCATATTCAGAATGAACAAAACCGTCTCCAAACTGATTTGTATTTATTTCATTCTGATAAGACTGCAGAACGTTCAGGGCTTCCGAGGCATAAATAATTTCATCCTGGCCGTAAAGGCCATCCGAAAGCTTTTTAAGGCGGATCTGGTCACTTATTTCATCATTATTTGTGA
Source organism: uncultured Treponema sp. (assembly GCA_947165895.1). Taxonomy (GTDB): domain Bacteria; phylum Spirochaetota; class Spirochaetia; order Treponematales; family Treponemataceae; genus Treponema_D. Next base: position 334,103 of record CAMVCB010000006.1, on the reverse strand, counting down.
TAATCGAATAAATCTGGTTAAGGTTGTAAAAATTTCTGTATGATTTTTTAGACACTTTTGTAAAAAAATATGAATATTTCTTTTTTTCTTCCCGGGTCAAAAGTGAATAAAGCTCGATATTCCAGTCTTCCTTACACAAAACCAGGTCTAATTCCGGAGTAAGAAAGGCTTTTTTTATGCGTTCCCGGCTGAAATTTTCCTTTACAAGCTTTTCTTCAATTTCTTTTTTTTCACTAAGAATCTTTTTTTCCATCTCAAAATCATAAGAAGATATTTCATATTTTCCAAAAGGAGATATTTTTAAAGCCCTTGAATCAGAAAGCTCAAAATAAATATAACCATCATTATCAGTCTGGGGCAGAAAAGTACAGTCATTAAGAATTAGATTTTGACTTTCATTTTTAATCTGCCATTTTTTTATTCCGTTAATTCCAAAGCAGATGATTTCAGAGCTTCCAAAAATCAAAAAACGTCCGTCCCAGAGAGGAAGAGCCCCCTTACATTCAAAATCTATCTGTTTTTCCCATAAACAAAGCCCGCTGGGATTCAAAAGGCTTACTATCCCGGAATTATTCTGGCAGACAAGAATAAAATCATCCGAAAGGGCAAAGGCTGAGCTTGTACGCGGATAAGGAATTTCCTTTTCCCAGACTTTTACGCCCAGAAAGGATATGCAGTCAATTTTTTTTGCATCGGTGATGACGCAAAAGCCGTAGCTTAAAAGGGCGGGCTCAGAAAGCACCTTGCCGGAAAGAACTGCCTGCCAGAGGAAAGATGCATTTTCACCTGAGGCATTTACGCCGCCTGCTCCCGGACTACCGGCTGCAGCCGCCCCCGGGACACTTCTTACAGATGAAGTTGCCCCAGAGGCACTTTTTCCTGCGGAAGTTGTCCCTGCCGCATGGAAGGTGACACAAAAGAGAAAACAAAGGACTGAAATCAGGTTTATCAACTTCATTTTACAAAGACTGCAAGACTTTCGATGTGACTTGTATTGGGATAAAAATCAAGAAGATAAAGCTCTTCAAGCGAATAGCCGGCTTTTATCAGCTTTGCACAGTCGCGGGCATGAGTTGCCGGGTCGCAGGAAAGAGAACGAATCTGGGGAATTCCTGATTTACATAGATAATCACAGACTTCTTTTTCCATGCCGGAACGCGGAGGGTCAACGACACAGGCGTCAAAGGAAGGAGAGCTGGCGGAACAGTTTTTTACCCATGCGGCGCCGGAAAGTCCAAAGCTTGTATGTTTTTTTCCAGCCATATTTTTTTCTGCAAAAACTAAAGCGTCGCGGTTATGCTCTACTAAAACTACATTCTTAAACTTATCTGAAAGGAAGGTTGAAATTGAACCGCAGCCCGCATACATATCAAGGACATTTTCTCCCTGACCAAGAGTATCACAAATCAGCTTTACAACCTTTTCAAAAACAAAGAGATTTGACTGAAAAAAGCCGCGCACATCAAATGTAAGTTCCTTGCCGGCTATTTTTACAGTGGCAGTATTTTCTTCACTAATCACCGAGCCGGAAAAATAATGATTTTCCTTTAGCTTAAGCTTTTTGTTTTTTACGCCGCCTTTTGTAACAATACCAGTTTTTTTCTGTGATTCTTCACTGCAGATTACAAGCTGATTTTCATCAGAAGCAGTCATAAAAGAGCTTCCAAAAAGGTGAATGCGCCCCTTAGGCCGCCTGCCTGCAGTACTACTTTCCAGCCAGTCATTTACAGGCTTTTCGGCACAAAGGCATTTTTCTACAGGAATTATATTGTTGCTGGCTTTTTGAGAAAGGCCTCCGTCATTGAGCTGAAAACGGGCCCGGTAATTAAAGTCAGGTCCGTAAACTGCCTTAATTTTGCCTTCAACATCAATTCCATTCTGCATAAAAATATCACTCAAAATCTGCTTGCGAAGTTCCCTCTGATATGCAGGCTCTATGTGCATCATATTGCAGCCGCCGCATTTCTGATAATAAGGGCAGGCTGGCTGCACACGATATTTTGAAGCCTCAAGAATTTTATCTATTTTTGCAATATCGTAATCTCTTTTTTCTTCAGTTATTGTTACTTCCAGTTTTTCTCCGGGAAGGGTGTAGGGGATGAATACAGTTTTTCCATCAATTTTTGAAATAGAATTTCCCCCAAAAACAATTTTATCTGTTATAATATTCATATTATCAATTTTACATTTTTGAGGTGTTTATGACTACTAAGGGAGATTTTATTACTTTGAGCGATGGAGGCGAAATCTGGACAAATAAATGGCTTCCGGATGACGCAGAAAATATAAAAGGAGTTATTCAGCTTCATCACGGTCTTGCAGAACATTCTCTTCGTTATGACCGATTAGGTTCCGTTCTTTGTGAAAACGATTATGCCCTGGTTGCGTATGACATGAGGGGACATGGACGCACAGCAGAAAATGCAGAAAAAAAAGGAAAGGGAAAATTCGGAAAATTAGCAGATAAAAAAGGCTTTGACCGCGTGGTAGAAGACCTTCACGAAATGATTTTAAATGACAGAAAAGAGTTTGAAGGTAAAAAAATATTTCTTTTAGGCCACTCTTTCGGTTCCTTTGTTTCCCAGGGCTATATTGAAAAATACAGTAAGGATAAGGAAATTGACGGCTGTATTCTTTGCGGAACTGCAGGCCCTATGGGAGCCCTGATTACAGGCGGCTGCATCTGCACTGCCATAGCAAAATGCCTTTTTGGAGCAGATTCTAAACTCAAATTCCTTTCAAATCTTTCTTTCGGTTCTTACAATAAGCGGACAGAAAAAAAGACAGAAGTTGACTGGCTTTCTAAAAACGAACTGAATATCCAGATGTACAATGATGATGCCTGGTGCGGAATACCTCTTACAACATCCTTTTTCTATGACATGACTCACGGACTAAAAAAAATCCACAAGAGCGCAAACATTAAAAAGATTTCTAACGATCTTCCGGTTTTCTTTATCTACGGTTCAGAAGACCCTGTCGGTTCTTACGGAGCTACAATCAATAAGCTCTTTAATATTTATAAGGCAAACGGAGTTAAAAACCTTTCAATCAAGACCTACTTAGGCGACCGTCATGAAATCTTTAATGAGGATGACAAGGAAACTGTAGAAAAGGATGTAATTGACTGGTTTAATTCGCTTCTTTAACAGTTTTTTAGCACCTAGTTGATTGTATTCTTATTTTCCCTTATTATTTGTAAATCGTGTTATATCGTTATGGTACTGATAAGAATGGGAAGCTTGTAAAAAAAGCTGTAGTTTACACAAAGTCAGAACATCTTATATCACACGACAACATCGATCCTGATGCCTTACAGATAATAAACCGCCTCAAGGATGCAGACTTTACGGCCTACATCGTTGGCGGTGCAGTCAGGGATCTGATTGTCGGAAATAAACCAAAAGATTTTGATATTGTTACTGACGCAACCCCATCTAAGATAAAAAAAATATTCAGAAATTCTCGCATAATCGGACGCCGCTTTCGTCTTGTTCACGTTGTTTTTGGTGAAAAGATTTTCGAGGTAAGCACATTCCGTTCAATAAGTGAAGGTTCTGTCGGCAACAGCTTTGGAACAATTGAAGAGGATGTTCAGCGAAGGGACTTTACAATGAATGCCCTTTACTATGATCCTCTTATGGAGCAGGTAATTGATTATGTGGGCGGACTTAAAGACATAAAAAAGCATGTTCTCCGCCCGGTTATCCCGGTAGACAAGATTTTTGTAGAAGACCCGGTTCGTATGCTTCGTGCAATCAAGTATTCAGCAACAACTCATGCAAAAATGCCCCGCATGCTTCATCACAAAATCAGGATTTCTGCAGGTCTTCTTTCAAGCGTTTCTCCATCACGTCTTACCGAGGAAATGCTAAAAATATTGAATTCTAATCATGCCTCTTTGATTATTTCTGAAGCCTTGAAGTGTGATTTATATATGTATCTTCAGCCATCTGCAACAGCCCTTATTTATGAAAGCAAGGCATTTGAGCGAAAATACATGGAAAGCATAAAAAAGCTTGACCAGCTTAATGAAACAAAAGCTGATTCCCGGCTTGGAAAAAAGATGGTATTTATGATTCAGGATTTTGTGGAAAGCCTTACAGACTGGAAAAAAGAAATTCAGAATAAATCTTCTGTCAGCGAACTGTACGCAAAAACCTGGACTGAATGCCGTAATTTTGTGCTTCCGATGAATCCTGTAAGGAAAGAACTGGAATATGCCGTAAAAAGTGCAATGCAGAATCTTGGAGTCAGCATAAAAATCAATGATAAGGAAAAGCCTAAGAAGGCAAAGAAAGGCAAAAAGAAGGATTAAGGCTTTTTACTATTTTTTGTTTTTAGGCTGAGCGGCTGAGTCACGTTTTTCCATGGTAATCTTATCGATGATGATATTTACGTCTTCGATAAGAATGCCGGTAAAGGATTCAATTTTATCGATAATATACTGCTGCAGCTTATGAACCTTTCCTGTCAGCTGGGTTCCGAAAGGAACGTCAATCGTAACTAAAAGTCTGTAGCCGCGGCTGTCTTTTTTAATCGCAATCTTTTTAACTTTTACGTCAGGGGCACATTCATTAACACAGTGCATTGTCATTTGTGTCAGCGCGGCCTCAGAAATTTCTATTCTTCCTTTTTTGGAAAATTCCGGTTTTACAATAGATTTTTCAATCATCCTGCCGCTGTTATTCTTTTTCTTTTTCAAAAGGAAGCTGCTTTTATTGATTAAATCATGAAGGGAATTTGAAAAAATAGTCGGATATTTCTGCTTAACTTCAATCGAAGGAACCGGAATTACGTGTTTTCCTTCAACATGGCGGGATTTCTGAGCCTTTTCAATTTCTTCAGGGCTGGCAATTTCTTCAATATGAATGATTTTCTGAGGCTGGGGCAGCTGAAGACGCATGGCAATCTTTGTTACCATTTTTTCGGAAGTTCCGATTAAAAGGATTTTTTTGATTCTTGTCTTTCGGAGGATTTTTGCAACCGAATCACGGTGCTCCTTGTCATCAAAAAGGGCAACCCGAACAGCCCCCATATAAGTTTTTTCCCTTTTGGCTGAGCGTCCTGCAATGATTTTATCATCCTGAATCAAAAGACCGTCGTCAATTATAGCCCTGATTCCATACTGCTCCATGACTCCCTTTGAACGGTAACTTTTTCCAGTTCCGCTTTCACCGACGAGAGCATATACCATAACAGGTTTGAATTTCTGAAGTAAACTTTTTACAAAATCAGCCATTACTTTATTATAAACCGAAATCTTTAATGAAACAACTTGTCAGGAAGTTTTTAAAATCCTCTGGGAAAGGAGGTTTTACAAGAGAAGGAAGTCCCAGAGGATTTTCTTCCGGAAAACTAAGCTGGCAGGCAGTAAGATAAAAATCTCTTTTGCCTTTAATCTTCTTTCCACCGTACGCAGTATCCCCGAGAAGAGGATGCTGATGAAGGGCAGACTGGGCCCGGATTTGATGGGTTCTTCCTGTTTTTATATCAAAATATACAAGAGTAACATCCTGTCCTTCATATTTACCATAACCTGCAGGAGAAACAATAGTTACAGCCTTTTTATAACCGCTTCCGGCTTCAGAAGACAAATCAAAATTCTTTGCATCTACAGTTTTAAAGCTTTTATTATCATCGATTTTCTTAATTTCATCTTCCCATCTTTCTGATTTTAAAAGCTTTCCGCTCACAAGAGCCGCATATTTTTTTTGAATATTATGGCTTTTAATATTTTGGGAAAACCATCTGGCGCCTTCAAGGCTCATGGAAAAGCATAAAAGCCCTGTTGTTTTTCGGTCCAGGCGGTGAAGAGGGCCGGGCTTAAAGGAAAGTGAAGCATCATTTTTTTTCTCTTTATAATAGACTTCGACCGCCTTATCAAGGGAATCAGGCTTTCCGTGCACAGCAATATCGTATGGCTTATCGATTATGAGGATGTGGTCATTTTCAAAAACGACAGAAAGGGAAGGCAGACTGGCAGCTGAAGAAAGGGCTGAAGCCGGGCAGGAGGCGTTATCCGAACAAAGACCATTTTTCTCATTCAGATTTTTTTCAAAAATAAAAGATGCTATCGAAATCTTATCCTTTTCAAAAACCTTTGTTTCGGGCTTTGCTTTTTTACCGTTTACTTTTATAAGGCCTTTTCGTAAATATTTATATAGCTCAGAAAGACTTAATGAGGCTGCAAATATTCTTATTACCTTATCCAGCCTGCGGTTATCATCATTTTTTCCAAGCGTAAAATCTTTAAAATCCACACTTACATATTATGCAGAAAAGTTTTTTTTGTCGATTAACGTATATAAAAAAATGATAGAAATTTTTACATATACATGATAAAATTAATAAACTTATGGATGGAACATTACCAGAATTACCAGAACAACTCAGAGCCATTCTTCTAAATCCTGTTGGACTTGCCTGTGTTTTCAGCTGGCTCATAGCACAGTTTATCAAGACAAGCATCAGCCTCATTTACGGAAGAATCCATTCACTTACAGATTTATTCGAAAACCTCATCTGGAAAACAGGCGGCATGCCTTCCAGTCATTCAGCCCTTGTAACTTCGCTTTGCGTCACGATAGGCTTCAGAAACGGAATCGGTTCAGACATTTTTATTCTTTCCCTTGTGTTTTTCTTTGTAGTAATCCGGGATGCCTTTGGAGTTAGACGCTCAACCGGCATTCAGGCAAAAAAAATTAATGAAATCGGCTGCGAATTAAGCCGCAAAAATCTATTAACATCTTATAAGGTAATTAAAGAAGTTCTTGGCCATACACCAACAGAGGTAATCTGCGGCTGTGTACTGGGCTTTTTTGTAGGACTTGCTTTTTCATTGTTGCAGTAAATGAAAATCCAATACAAACTGATTTACATCCTTTGCTCATTGCTTTCTCTTCTTGTGATTTTTACTTTCCGTTCAGTGCCTTCCGGACAGATCTGGAAAAAGTATAACATTCTTTACGTTGCAAGAAATGCAGACCAGAATGCTGTTACCTCAGTTTTTTCTGACCTGGGGATAGATGATTATGTGAGTCTTTCAAATCAGTATCTTCCGGTAAATCTTTCAAAGCATTCCCCTGAACTTTCTATGATGAAAATTGAAGGAAATGATTCTTATATAGAAAAGCGGGACGCCTTCTTTTTTGATAAAAGCCAGAATTACATGCTTTATTATGTCCCGGTAAATTATAAATCCCGCCTTGAAGATGCTTATAATCATCTGGCAAATAAAAAAATCAAATGCGGACTTGATACAAATTCCTCTTATCCATTTTTAATTCCATTTTTTGTAATAATTTTTGCAGCCCTCCTCTTTATTTTTGCAAAAAATAAATGGGTTTATGCCATCGGTTCGGCATTTTCAATTGTTTTTGTCCTCTGCAATCCTTTTTATTCAGTTGCGACAGCCCTGATTTTAATTCATCTCTTTTTATTTTTGCTTTCAAGGCTGTGGAATAGGGAAGGTCTTTTTTCTTTTTTCAAAAAACAAAAGATTTTTGCAATCCTTTTTGCAACGATTTTATTGAATATTATTTTTTCTACAAAAATTACGGCTCTTCTATTTATTTTTTATGCCGCAGGATTATTTTCTGCCCTAATTCTTTATAAGGATATTGAAGAATATTTATGCAGAAAACGTCCTTTCCAGTCAATTTTTATTCTTCCGGCAAAAAGAATCGAGCTTTTTACAGAAAAGACCTTTTTTCTTCTGCCGCTTTCAATCCTGATAGTGCTCATTTTTCTTGTAACAAGCCTGATTTCTTCAAAGTCTAATCCGGCCTCGAAATTCTCCAAAATTCTCTTGCCAGGAAAGGCCAGCGTGCAGAGCCAGGAGCTTCCTCAGCTTGAAGATTATTACAGGTGGAACTGGAAGATAAAAACCGCTCCTTACCGTTCAATTAACAGCGAAAATATGGCAGATAATAAGGATTATTCAAAAGTTGAATTCCCATATTACGAGGAAGAAAACGGAAAAATCGTATTAAAGACAAAAACACTTTCCTTTGATGAAAGTTTTAAGGAATCTGCATATTCAGATATAGAAGAACTTGGTTTTAACTCCCTGGAAAATGTAATGAAATCAGAAGGAATATCTTCAAAGTTCAGTTATGTTTCCCTCAATTCATACAGCATAAACTTTATCAGCATAATAATGATTTTAATTTGCTTTTTTATATTACTATTTATTTATATTTCCAGTATTATAAAACGAGGTCTAAACAGAAACACAAAAAAAGGTATTAGAAAATGATTCTTTATCCTGAAAAATCAAATGAACTTAAAAATTATCAGCAGCCTCAGAATGCATTTTTGCCCCGCAGGGTCAATATACCTTTAAGTGAAGAATATAATACAGTCTGCAAAAGTCTTGTAAAGCCGGGTGATGTAGTAACAGAAGGTCAGCTTATTGCCGCTCCTTCCAGCAGAACAAAAAGCGGCATTCATTCATCGATTCCCGGCCTGGTAGAAAGCATTGTAAACTGTCAGTGTCCCAACGGAAAAACCGAAAAGGCAATCAGAATAAGCCTGAACGGAAGCTTTAATTATCTGGGAAAACTTCTTGCAGAAAAAAATATTGACTCTTTAGCTCCTGCACAAATCTGCGAAATGATTTTTGAAAACGGCGTAGTTAATACATTTAATACGCTGAAAGCAAAAAATCTTGGGCAGCAGATTAAAAGTTTTAAGGGGCAGACTCTGGTAGTAAGGCTCTTTGACGATGATTCATCATGTATAACAGACCGCCTTATTACAAAATTCTATATCAAACAGATTTTTGCAGCCGCAAAGCTTATTTCAAAGGCTCTTGCACGAGATACCATTCTTTTTGTAAAGGCTGACTCTCAGAAAATTGAAGAAGGCCTTCTAGAAGAAGGTAAACATTTTATCTATTCTGTAAATGAAAGCCGCTATTCACTGGGATTAAAAGAAAAAATCATTTCTGGCTTTAACAAGACAAAAACAGATTTCAAGCTTTCCAAAAATGATTTATTCTGCGATGCTTCAACATTATATGAAGTTTACCAGAGTGTAATCATGGGAACTCCCGCCATCAATAAGCTTGTTCACATCAGCGGAAACTGCCTTAAGGTTTCCTGCTTTTTGAATGTAAAAATCGGAACCTCAATAAGAGACGTTATTTCGCAGATTGGAGGACTTACAAAAACTCCAAAACAGATAATCGTAAACGGAAGCATAAGGGGCTTTTCTGCGGGCTCCCTGGATATGCCTGTAACAAAATATGTTAAATCTATTCAGATTTCTTCTTCAAAAACAAAGAGTGATTCTGTAATTTACGACTGCATCAACTGCGGTAACTGCCGTGTTTCATGCAGCGCAGGAATTCTTCCTGATATCATTTATAATGACGCCATAAACTTTAATGAGCTTTCAGACTTTACTAAAAAAATGATTTCAAAATGCATAGGCTGTTCAATCTGTAATATGGTCTGTCCGGCCCGCATTCCGCTGTCTCAGATGATAAACACTCTGAAAGAAGAAATTGAAGTTAAAAAGGAAATATAATGAAAGAAGACAATATAAAACTTTTGAGTAATACAAATCCTTATATATATCTTTGTGACTCAATGACCACAATGACTTATAAGATTTTGATTCTGCTTCTTATACAGTTTACCGCTCTCCTTGTTTCTAAAAGTTATGATTCTGTACTCGTAATTTTGTTTTCCTTTCTGGGTGCCCTTGCCGCAAGCGGACTTTATTATCTGATTACAAAAGAAAATTTTTATAAATCCTTTGATATTTTGATTCAGGGACTTTTTATCGGATTTTTTCTTCCGGGAAGCTTTCCTCTGCCGGCTGTTTTTTTTGTTACCTTTGTAATTCTTTTTATGTTCAAGGTTTATGTAAGAAACAGCAATAACTGGGTAAATCCATCTATCCTTACAATTATCGTAGCTTATTTTGTCGGAAAGATTTATTTTCCGGGCTTTACGATTTCCTTTGATCTTCTTACAACAAAAAATCCGTCTGTTGCATTGATTTCTTCGGGAACATTCCCGATTTTCAGTTTTGACTCTTCAATTACAAATTTTTTAAACACTTATGTTCTCTCAATTTTTAAGGTTTCAATTCCAGAAGGTTTGATTTCTCTTCTCTGGGACACAAATGCGGCAATTCCTGCCTTCCGCTTTAATCTTCTTACAATTCTTTCAACTGTTGTTCTTTTCTGCAACAATTATGTTATGGGAATCATTCCCATGATTTTTGTTACTGTTTATGCAGTAATGGTAAGACTTTTTGCCCCCTTCTGTTACGGAGGCACATTTAATTCCGGTGACGTTATTCTTGCACTTCTTTCAAGCGGAACTCTTTTTACTGCGGCTTTTATGATGCAGTATCCGGGAACAATTCCAATTTCAATTAATGGAAAAATTATTTACGGAATTATTGCGGGCTTACTTGCATTTTTTATCAGCGGGGAAGGAACCTCGCCAATCGGTATGGCCTATACAATTTTAATCTGCAATGTATTCAACCTGATTCTCCGTTATCTGGAAGATATTAATAATGAAAAATTCAGGCTTGCAGGAGCACAGGAGCAGAATTAATGGTTATGGAAAACGAGGAAAATCAGAATTTTTACAAAAAATTCTTTATAAAATACGGCATTATGATGGCTTTTTTTGCAGTTTTCTTTTTTATTGCAATTTATTCATCAATTCTTTCAAGAAAAGCCTGGCAGAATAATCTGAAAGCCTGTATTGAAGAAGTTTTAGAGACAAAATATCCCAATGAATGGTCTTTGGAAAATTCAATAAGACTTGAAAGCACATTTTCAATGAATTCAATCTGCTATGAAGCAAGAAACCGAATGACAGGGGAGCTGTCTAAGGTAGTGACACTCCGCGGAGCAACTTTTTATGGCCCTTTTCCACTGGTTTTTCTTGTTTCTTCAGAAAATAACGTTACTTTTGTCGGATATGCAAGCGTACACGGAAAAATTGCAAGCCAGATAGAGACTAAAAATTTCAGTATCAGGGTAAATTACTGGCAGAAGCGGGTACTTGAAATTCTTGAAGGAGCAAAATAGATGAAAAAATATTCAACATATATGTTCATTGCGGCTTTTCTCTCTATAATTATTCCGACTCCAGGCCGCTTTGTATTCGGTTTTACGATTCTTTTAGAGCTCTTTCTCTTTACTATTATCGGAACAGTTTTTAATTCACTTTTTCCGAAGCTTAAAATCAACGAAGTAAAGACGTTTTTGCTTTTGATGACTCTTTTAACCTTTGCAATTCTATACCGTCAGATTTTTATAATCTTTCAGACAGAAGTTGCCTTTGTGCTGGGCTTTTTATTTTACATTCCGCCGCTATCACTCTTTTTGATAACAATTTTAATCGAAGATAATAATGAACCTCTCCTTTCTCAGCTCAAGTCAAACCTGAAACTTTCTTCAATTTTCTGCATTTCGGGCCTTCTATTGTTTCTTTTCAGGGATATTATATCTTTTGGAACAATTACATTTTACGGTAAAAACCACATGATTTTTGAAAAAATCATTTTTAATTCTGATATTACAATGCTTTTTTCTTTCTGCGCGTCGATTCCTGGCATTTTGATTTTGAGCGGTTCAGTTCTGCTTATCATCAAAATCATCAGAACAAAAATCTCATCAATTGAAAATCTGGAGAGACAGAATGATATATCTTGATTCATTTTTATATTATGCTTTTTTTGCCTCTGCCGTACTCTTTTATGGAATCGGTATAAACCGGGTAGGTGAATACGGGGTAGTAGGATTTCCCCGCTTTCTCTTTATTTTTAAAACTGTCGGTTCAATCTTTGCAAGCCTTTCTCTCTGCTGGCTGATTACAGATAAAATCTTAGTTCCCCTGAACATTCAGGAGGTTCTTCCACTTCTGGTTTATCTTATTCTGATTGTTTTTTCTTCTTTTTTTGAATGTCTTGTCAGACTTACGACCAACAAGGTTTCAACAGAGTTTATAATCTCCTACCTTGTAATCCTCCTTTCAATTATGGAAAGCGTCTCTTATCTGCACGCTCTGGTAATCTGTACGGGTATTATCTGTTCGATTGGAATTATATGTCCTTTTATCATTTCCCTGAAACACAGACTTTGCAACAATGGACTTACAATCAATGAAAAATTTTACAGCATTGCCTTTGTAATGCTTGGAGTTATCCTTCTGATTCTTTCGGTATTTGACATCAGCTGGCTGAATATAGGAGTTATTGAATGATTCTAAAAATTATACTTCTTTTTCTTTCAATTTTAATTCTTGGTATTCTGATCTGCTTTGTATTTTTTGTTCTTGGACCATCCATTGAAAGTAAGAACGGAATTTACGATAACCTGATTATCAACCTTAAGGAAAAAATTTTTTATAAGGCTGAACAGAAGGAAGAAACTAAGATTTCTAATCAAAAAGCCTGGGTTCTTGAACAAAAGCCGATTGACATTCAGTCACAGGCAATTGATTTTGACATTATGCATACCTGTAAGATGCTGAAATCTCTTTACTTTACAGATAAAAGCTACAAATACGTTTGCATCGGGCAAGGGGATTGTGTAAAAGTCTGTGAACAAAAGGCAATAAGCATTTGCGATGGACTGGCAGTTATCAATCAGATGTGCTGCGGCTGCGGAAAGTGCCTTAAAATCTGCCCCCAGAACATCATCAAGCTGATTCCGCCTTACACGGAAAATCTTCTGGATATTCCGGGACTGGATCCTGAAATTGAAGAGCTTTGCAAGCGCAACATTCTTGAAAAAAATGTTGAATGGAAGCCTAAAAAATACTTTAAACTATGGGCTTATTGTTATAAAATAGTTAATATATTCAGAAATTCTTAAACATTTCTTAGAGTTCTTTGGGGAAGGAACTTTTATTAAAATTCGGGAACGACTTGTATGGGTGGGAAAAAGTCGTAGAGGTTTATGGCGTCCACTTATATAAATTTTATTTACCGCTCTCTTTCTTCAAACCTTAACTCCACAGAACAAATGGAAAAGGAATATCAGAAGGTTTATAAGCCGCTGGTAAAATTTCTCTTTTCACACCCCGAATTTCATTTTACTTTTTACCTTACAGGGCCGGCTCTTCAGTATTATAAAAAGAAAAAATCAGAATTTATTACGATTTTAAAACAGCTTAGCGAAAGGAATCAGATTGAAGTGCTTGGCGGTGGATTTTACGATCCTGTGTTACCTCTTTTGTACACAGCCGACAGAAACGGTCAGCTTGATATGCTTTCTGCAGAAATCCGTCAGACGATAGGAAAAAGACCCAGAGGTTCTTCTCTTTTTGCTGACTGCTGGGACTGTTCACTTGTAAATAACCTTTCTACCTGCGGTATTGAGTTTGTAACACTTGACAGCTCCTTTATTCCGGCAAAAAAACTGCGCTATCTTCCTCTTATCATGTCTAATCTGGGAAAATCAATTGAGATTATTCCTTTATACCAGAACTTTGTTCCAGATACAGCATTAACCTGCGAAGACTATATTAACAATATCTGCAAGGCTGTAGAAAAAGTATGGAAAAAAGACTCGCCCTTCCAGAGCCCTAATGAAAGGCTGGTATCTGTACAGCTTAATGAAAAATCTATCAAAAATCTAATCGAAAAAGACTGGTTTTCTTTATTTATGGAAATAGCTTGCCATGATGAAAGAATTTCTACGATAACATATTCTGAATTCAGAAATCTCTGTCCTTCCAAAGAGATGGCCTTTATTCCGGCCGGTATCAGCAGTCAGATTTCTAAATGGATTTTGCGTCCTTTTATTGAAAATGAAAGTAAGCAGAATTATCTGCAGACTGTATATGACTTTATGGAAACTTACCCAGTAAGCCGTGAGCTCTACAACAGAATTCTTTATGTGAGTATGCTGGTAAACCAGTATAAAAAAGATAAAATGCGCAAAAACTCTGCCAGGGAAAAACTCTGGCAGGCACAGAACGGTTTTGCACTTTTATGCTCTCCAAACGGAGCCTTTTCAAATTCAATTAACCGACAGCAGGCTTATAAATCCCTGATGGAGGCTGAAAAAATTCTCCGTGAGGATGAAAATTTCCACGAAACCTTCTCCTGCTTTGACTATGATTGTGACGGTGCCAACGAATATATCTGCCGCATGAAAAATTATTTTGCCTGCATAAATACAGAAAGCGGAGCAATCCGGGAGCTGGATACAATTAAAAATACAGGAAACTACGCTGATAATATTTCCAGAAATCCTGATTTTGACGGAACGGGTGATAATTATAAGCGGGGAATTTTTGTAGATCACCTGTTTACAGAAAATCAGTTCGAAAAATACAAGGAAGGCATCTCGGCAGGAGACGGGATTTTCTCCAGAATCATCTATAATCAGATAAAATTTTCACCTAAGCATTTTGAACTTCAGCTTAGTGCCAGAGCATATTTTGGTCCATCAAAACAAAAAATTCTTTTGAGAAAAAAATATATCATAAATTCTTCAGGAATGATTATTCAGTATATTTTGAAAAATGAAAGTGAAAAGCCTCTTAATGCTGTGCTTGCAGTGGAATCGAACATTGCCCACACTCATTTTAAGCAGGAAAACATTTCATACTTTAATCTTGAAACAGCTGATTCAGAAAGCAAAAGAATTTTAGATACAAGCAGAAGCCTTTTAGAACAGAACGAAGGCAAGCTTCTTGATAACATTGATTCTGTAAGGCTTTCAGACACGGAAGGAACAACATCCTTTACATTTGAACCTAACGAAACTTCCCAGTATTTATATTATCCTCTGATTATCAAACGTCCTGATTATAACGGAACTTCACTTATTCCAGTCCAGATGACTTTTGTATCAACACTTTTCTGGAACATAAATATTGAAAGCGAAAAAGAGATTGAAAAGACAATTACCTTTACAATTACAAACCTGAAAAAAGAAAGAAAGCCTAAGCTTAATTAATCATTTCTACATCTGAAAAATCAAATATCAGCTTTAATTTTTCAGAAAGGCCATTTGTATATATAAGGCTTTTGTCTTCAAAAATCATGATAAAATCAAAATCACACAGGGAAGAATGTTTCCAGAATTCAATTGCGGAGTCCTTTCCCATAACAAAAAGAGCCGTACTAAGTGCATCTCCATAGCGGCCTTCCTTACAGATAACTGTTACAGAAACAATATCGCTGGAAACCGGGCGGCCGGTTTTTGAATCAAAAATATGTATATACTTTTGTCCGTTATCGCCGGTAAAATAACGTTCATAGCCGCCGCTTGTAATGATTGCAGAGTCGGAAAGCTTAAGGGAAAGAATCGGGGGAGCGGAACTTTTCCAGGGATTTCTAAGGCCAATATTCCAGTCCCTGCCGTCAGGCTTAGAACCAAGAAGCTGAACGTTACCGCCAAGATCCAGGATTGCGGATGTGATGCCGGATTCTTTTAAAACTTCTATTGCCTTATCTCCTGCAAAACCTTTTCCGATTCCTCCAAAATCAAGCTGCATGCCTGATTTTAAGTAGAGGATGCCGGCGGAAAGTGAGGCATTTTTATAATCAGTAAGGGGAAGAAGGTCTCTTATCTGCCTGTCAGAGGGAACCTTATATTCTTTTTTTGTAAAGCCCCATGCTTTTGTTACAGGGTACAAAAAAACATTAAAAGCGCCGTTTCCAGCCTCCGCCAGCTTTAGAGAAAAGGCTGTCACTTCTTCTGCGCTTTTTGAAAGAGTGAAGCTTTGCGGGCTGAGGGTACTTTCATTTTTTAATGCTTTTTCTGACTCTTTATTGATTTTATAAATTTCAGAAGCTGGATTTGTTGTTGAAAGAATTAACTCAAGCTTTTCTATTTCTTTTTTTGCCAGGATATTTCCTTTATGAGCATTTTTTCCATAGGATTTAATAGTCATAAAAGTATCCATTGCTTCAAAAGCTATAGAATCGTTAGAGGATTTTGTACAGGAGGTGAGTAAAAATAAAAATAAGGCTGCCAGAAAAGGCAGCCTTTTTAGATTAAAGATTAGCAAGGAGCCAGTCCTTAAATTTATTGTAATCATTTTCCATTGAAACTGCCTGATCCGGAAGCTTCATAATCTGCTCAAGACGCTCTGGAATTACAGGGTCTTTATCGATTGCATCACGTACAATCTGGCCGAATTTTGCAGGAGAAGCAGTTTCAAGAATAATTCCCACAGCTTCTTTTGAAGTAACTTTAGAAGCCCATTCAGGAACATTTGGTGAAAGGCCTTTATTTTTGTAATCATTTGATTTACAGCTTGAAAGACCACCTGCCTTAATATCTTCCCATGCCTGATATCCGATTGCTCCGTGAGGATCAATGATATAGCCGGTTTTATCATAGCAGTTTTTGATTGCCTGAATAATTCCATCGTTGTCAGTCCAGTAAGAAGCGAACATTGAGCGAACCTGTTCAAGATTATACATTGCCTTAATGCGCTCGTAGTTACTTGGAGCACCAACATCCATTGCGTTGGCAAAAGTTTCTACAGAAGGGCGGGCATTGTAATCACCTGTTGAAATCCAGTCTGGAATTGTACGGTTAGAGTTTGTTGCGGCTGTAAAGCCAGCGATCGGAGCTCCCATTTCCTTTGCAATAAGACCTGAGGTCAGGTTTCCGAAGTTTCCAGATGGAACAACCATAATAATTGCTGGATCCTTAAGCTTTGAATCAATTACGCAGCGGTTACGAACATAGCAGGCTGCATACATGTAGTAGAAGCTCTGTGGCAGAAGGCGGGCAATATTGATTGAGTTTGCAGATGAAAGTCGCAGTTTTCCGCGCAAAGCGTCATCTGTAAAGGCTGTTTTTACAAGCTTCTGACAGTCATCAAATGTTCCTTTTACCTTGAGGGCGCGAACGTTTCCCGTGAAGGTAGAAAGCTGTTTTTCCTGAAGAGGACTGATTTTTCCTTCCGGATAAAGGATTGTAACGTCAATACCAGGTACTCCATGGAAGGCAGAACCTACTGCAGAACCGGTATCTCCTGAAGTTGCAACCAGAATGTGGAGGTTATCTTTTTCTGTGCGGTTGAAATATGACATTACACGGGCCATAAAGCGGGCACCAAAGTCTTTGAAGGCACAGGTTGGACCGTGGAAGAGTTCAAGAACATAAGAAATTGAGTCGGTTGGAACGATTTTTGGTGTAAAAGGATAAGCATCCTGAATAATCTGAATCAAATCTTCGTCAGGAATTTCACCTTCAACGTAAGGCTTTGCCATATTGAAGGCAATATCACGGAATGAAGGAGCAGGGTCTTTTAAGATAAAAGATGTCTCCAGCTTTGGAAAACTTACAGGAATATAAAGTCCTCCGGTTTTTGAATTCATTCCACCCATAACCGCAGTCTTGAAATCAGCTTTTACGCTTGAATCTCTTGTGTCTGTGTAAATCATATAAACCCCTTCTACAGCCCGAAAATCAGACTGTCTGTAATTTTGTCAGATATTTTTGTCTTGCAAGTTTGAGTTACATTGTTCCAGTTTGAACCTTCAGCATACTGCTCAAAAGTCTGGTGGAAAACAACGCTTCCGTTTTTCATGTTTACCGCAGAAATATCGGCAACCATCGTACAACTGTAGCCTTTTCCATTTTCAAGGGCTGTAACAGGCTTTGAAAATTTGATGGTTCCGCAAATCAGATAGCCGTAGGCATCTTCAATAATTTCGTAATTTTCTTTGTAAAGGCTTGTAAGACTCTTTCCGATATCTGTCGGTTCATTTACAGGAGCATTTCCGACATTCCAGATTCCATAACTTTTAAGTTTTGAAAGAACGTCATAAGAGTTTTTTACAGGCCGGTTCAGCTCGTTAAATTCCCAGATAAAAAGAACAGCACCGTTTTTTACGATATCAGAACGTACTGTCCATGCTGAACTTACAGCTTTTTCTTTTGCTGCTGCAAGAACTTTTTCTGAATCACTTACCGGAGTTGGGAAAAAAGTAATATTTGACTGGCAGGCAAAGGCAGGAGTCTGGGCTGTAAAAGTACATTTACCGTTTTCATCTGAAAGAAGATTTTCTTCAGCATAAATAATCTTGCCATCTTCCTTTTTTGAAGGATAGCTTACTGTTACAGGGTATGCCGCAAGGGCTATACCTGAATTATCAGTTACAAGGATTGTAAAAGGCTTTGTAAAATTATTTCCGACTGTTGTAAATTTAGGAGCTGAATCAAGCTTCAAAACTACATTATTGAGGGATGCAAGGTATTCACTTTCTACAGGATTTTCTTTTAATGTTTCTAAGGCAGCAGCTTCATCAACTGTTTCATCATGATTTGTAAGTGGAGTTGAAGTACATGCTGCAAAAATTAAAGGCAAAAATAACGCGTGTTGTAAAATATTCTTTTTCATTTTATCTTTCTGTCACTATCTGTCAATTTCATATAAATTAAAAATTTCTAAATATTTTATCGTAAAAAAGGGCTTTTTTCAATATAAGTATTTCTGATTATAATTTGTTTTAACTTGTAAAAAAACTTTGAAATACTTAAAATAAAATCGGGTAGAAAAAAAATGAATCGCTGTACTAAAGCCATAATTTATAAATCAAATCTTGAATATAACATTAAACAGATAAAAAATTTTGTTGAACCGGGCGTAAAACTCTGTATTGCGGTAAAGGCAGACAGCTACGGTCACAATGCCGTTTTAACTTCCCAGATTGCAGAAAGCCTTGGTCTTGAATACCTGGCAGTGGCAAGCGTAGGCGAGGGAGTTGAGCTTCGTCATGCGGGAATTAAGGCTCATATTTTACTTCTCAGCCTTTGCGTTCCTGAAGAATTCAATGATCTTTTTGAATATGAACTGACTCCTCTTGTTTTCAGTAAGGAATATATTTCTGCTTTAAGCGAAGCGGCAGACGGATATTTTAAGCGGCAGGCTGATAAAAATCACAAGCATCAGGTTTTTCTTGCGGTTGATACCGGAATGGGACGAATAGGCTGCTATCCGGAAGAAGCAGCAGATGAGGCAAAATTGATTGAATCTTCTGATCATCTTAAGCTTGGCGGTATGATTACCCACCTTTGCGTAAGCGACAGCCTTTCTGAGGAAAACCAGAAGTTTACAAAAGAACAGGGAGAAGCCTTTAAGCTTGCCGTAGAAAATGTAAAAAAGGCCGGAATTGAGCCTGGCATTTTATCATGCGGAGCAAGTGCCGGTCTTTTGAACAATTCAGATTTACATTTTGATTTAGTCCGCCCCGGAATCATTACCTACGGCTATTATCCTGATGAAATTACAAAAGAATACCTTAAATCAAAAAATAAGGATTTTGATATAAAGCCTGTTTTGCAGCTTGAAAGCCAGGTTGTTGCAATCAGGCACTTCCCCAAAGGAAAAAGTGTTTCTTATGGCCGCACTTACGAATGCCCGGAAGATACAGACATCGCAATTCTTCCTATCGGTTATGCGGACGGACTTTTACGCCGCTTCAGCCCGGGGCTTGAAGTTACAATCAACGGAAAAAATTACCCGGTTCGCGGCCGCATCTGCATGGACCAGTGCATGGTAGACATAGGAAAAAACAACAAAAACGTAAAGCTTTGGGATAAGGCCATTATTTTCGGTCCAAAGGAAAGCGGGGCTCTGAACACTGCAGAAGATCTTGCTAAAATTGGAAAGACTATTTCCTACGAAGTGCTTACGTCGATTACAAAGCGTGTTCTTCGCATAGTTAAATAGCCACAGATGGGACGCGGATTTGCAATGGTCGCAATTCATACTCCAACTACCGAATAAACAGAACCATTGCTTAACTTGCGCATGCGCAAGTTGTAGGAAATAATCTGTGTGAATCTGTGGTTTTTATTTATGAAAGACAATCTTGTCTACTTCTGCAACAAGGTAGAAAGAACCTGTAACAAGAAGAATTTCACCCCGTTCTGAACTTTCTTTCAGGGCTTTTTTTATCATGGTCTGGTAATCTGCATTAAGCTCATAAGAAAGATTTGCAGACTGGAAGGCTTCTTCAAGACCTGCAAGATCTGACTGCTTTACATCGCCAGGCTTTGTGGCATAAATATGCTCAAAACGGCCTTTAAGAACTTTTGCAATGTCCTTTACATCCTTGTCGGCAGCACAGGCAAACAAAAGACTTACCTTTTCTTCGCCGTAAAGCTTGTTCAGTGTATCAAGAGTCAGGGTGATGGAATTTAAGGTGTGGGCACCGTCCAAAATCAGGGCCGGAAGCTGGGGGTAGCCGGGAACTTCTGTAAGGATTTCAAAACGGCCCGGAAGCTTTGCCTTTGAAAGTCCTCTTTCTATGATTTCTTCATCAAGGTTTGGAAAGAGCTTTCGCACTGCGATGGCGGCAAGGGCTGCATTTTCCAGCTGCATCTTACCAAGCATTTTAAGGCCTGCTTTTATAGGACGGTTGAAAATCTCACTTTCAAAGCTGATGTTCATAACTTTTTTTTCTACATCAAAGCTGTGGGAAAGATTTTTTGTAACTTCATCTACAAAATAAATTGGTGCGTGGCGGGTAAAAGCCTTTTCTTCAAAAACTTTTTTTACGCTTTCGCAGGACTGTTTTGCGACAACAACCGGCGTGCAGTTTTTTATGATTCCGGCCTTTTCTGCGGCAATTTTTTCGATGGTGTCACCTAAAAACTCTGTATGCTCCAGTTCAATTGGAGTAATACAGCAGAGCTTTGGACGAACTACGTTAGTTGAATCAAGGCGTCCGCCAAGTCCTACTTCAAAAACGGACCAGTCAACTTCTGCCTGGCGGAAAACCAGAAAAGCGTAAAGGGTTACAAGCTCAAACCAGGTTATCGGGCGTTCGGCCGGAAGGGAAGTCGGGATAATTGATTCGATATTCGGAACCATTTCGCGGATGGCTTTTTCGTAGGTTTCTTCATCAAAAAATGAGGTCGGCAGGGTAATGCGCTCGCGGAAATCTGTAATGTGAGGGGAAGTGTAAACACCGACTTTGTTTCCGGCTTCTTCCAGTATGCAGGCAATCATGCGGGAAACAGAGCCCTTTCCCTTGGAGCCCGCAACATGAACACAGGGGGCATAATCCTGAGGATTTTCAAAGCGTTTGCAAAGATAATCTATTGTATCCAGCCAGAAAATATCTTTTTTGGGATTTCTCTCAAAGTTCAGATAATCATCAAGCCAGTCCTGAAAGTATTCCACAGCATTCATAGGAGGCATTATAAACTTGTTCTGGACTTTGGTCATCAGAAAAGTCAAAGATTTTTATACATAAAGCAGGGATGTTTTTTATGCTATTTTTCAAATCTGGATGTATAATTAATTTATGTCAAAAAGATTAAAAAAAATATTTTTATCTACGTTTTTGCCCATTTTTATTCTTCTGATTGGAATTTTCATTTTCTTCATAGTCAAATCTTCTGTAAGAAAAGAGCTTGTACTTACCTTTGATGCTGACTACTACTGGACCTGTAAAACTTATGATGATTCTCTCTGGTTTTATGAAGCGGTTCCTGCAGGTTTTGAATATTATCTTTACATTCCGCCTGAATACAGAAATGACCGCCATAACGAAGAGGCAAAGCTTCCTCTGATTGTCACTTTTCACGGTTCGGGAGACAAGTATTCTTCCCGGGGAAAATTCGGCCGCATGCTGATTGCCCCGGAAGTTCAGAATGTTAAAAAATGCGCCGTCCTCTGCCTTCATGCCCGGGGAGATTATTTTACAAACTGCTATGACGTAAGCCTGATGATTCAGAATATCCTTATGCGAAATGAATGCATAGACAAAAAATGTATAATCGGCTTTGGTCATTCTCAGGGAGCGGAATTTGTAGTTAAGCTTTCCTGCTATGAGCCTGCTTTGTTTAAGGCTGTAATTTCCGGAAGCGGCTACTATCAGCCGACCTTGAGGGAATTGATAAAGATTCTTCCAGTCCGCTACTGGTGGAAAATTTCAAAATACGACAAGGGAATTTACGAGCAGGGCTACAAAACAGGCCGCCTTTTAAAACGCTTTTGCCGGGGTTCTGTGAATATTGAGCTGGAATCCCGCGAGCACTGCTGGGTAGAAAGTGATGATGTTGATGAAAGCACAGGACAGACTTTTTTACAGTGGTACGAGAGCGTAACAAAGTAGGCTGGGGGGCCTTGCGGGGGAAATAAGTAAAGCTAAAAATTGCTGAGCGCAATTTTTTTAACGCTTTGCTATCGAACATAACTTGCCAGCAAGTTTCCACACCTTTTATACTTTAATAAAATCTGCTATATTTTTTGAAAAAAGAAACTAATGGGGAAAAATATGGCAGAACTTGAATACACTGACCTTAATAAAAGCTACGAGGCAGCTCTTGAAAGAAGTAAAAAAATTGAAGCTGACCTTCTTGTAAATCCTAAAAAATACCGCGTACTGACCGGTGACCGCCCGACTGGCCGTCTTCACATCGGACATTATTTCGGCTCCCTGCAGAACCGCGTTCGCCTTGCAAATCTTGGTGTTCCGACAATGATTCTGATTGCCGACTATCAGGTGCTTACAGACCACGACGCTTATCAGGAAATCAGCCAGAATACAAAGCAGCTTGTAATTGACTATCTTGCGGCAGGAATTGATCCGGGCAAGCAGGATGTAATCATTTATCCTCATTCTTATGTTCCTGAATGTAACCAGCTTATGCTGCCATTTTTGACTCTGGTTTCTAATGCAGAGCTCAGCCGTAACCCGACTGTAAAAGAGGAAATTGAATCTGCCGGCCTTAAAAACGTAAACGCCGGAATGTACACTTATCCTGTTCATCAGGCCTGCGACATTCTTTTCTGTAAGGGAAATATCGTTCCTGTCGGAAAAGACCAGCTTCCTCACCTTGAAATGACACGTACTATTGCAAACCGCTTTAACCGCAAGTTCTGCCTGGACAGCGGAAAAGAGCCTGTATTCCCGGAGCCTCAGGCTTTGCTTTCTAAAACTCCTATGATTTTAGGACTGGACGGAAGCCAGAAGATGAGTAAATCTCGCGGAAATGCAATCATGCTTTCTGCCACAGAAGATGAAACTGCAAAAATGATTAAAAAGGCAAAGACTGATCAGGACAGAAACATCACTTATGATCCAGTAAACCGTCCGGAAGTTGCAAACCTTCTTATGCTGATTTCACTTTGTACCGGTGAAGAGCCTTCCGCAATTGCAGCGCGTATTGGTGACGGCGGCGGCGGAATGCTTAAAGCAACTTTGACAGAAGCTTTGAACGAAAAACTCCGCCCGATGCGTGCAGAACGTGCAAGACTTGAAAAAGATCCTGAGTATATTCGCAAAGTGCTTCTTGACGGCGCCGCCAAAGCCCGCGAAATCGGTATTAAAACCCTGGAAGAAGTGCGTGAAAGAATGAATATGTGCATATAGAAAATGCGTAAGTTTTCGAAGAAAACTTATTAAGCAGCTTGCTGCGACTTAAAATACGACAGTCCGTTGTGACTGTCGTTTAGCATTTACTCTGAATACCACTCGAGAGAGCTTTCCCTGCCATTTCAATAAGCTTGCCCTTTTCATTAAGGGTCGGGTCTTCCAGAACGGCTTCAAATAAATCATTCAAAATTGCCCCCAGCTGTTTTCCGGCGGGGATTCCGAGAGCTATCAAATCTTTTCCGTTTACGGCAAGGTCTTTAAGGCTGAGGGCCTGATTTTTTTCTTCAATTGCCTTAATTCTGTCCTGAAGTTCAATTAAAGAGTCGCAGGCGGCAGAATCGTGAAGACGGACTGGCTGATTATATTTTCCGAACATGTCGGCAAGGCGGAGGTCAATTAAATCCGGGATATTTTCTGAACCAACTTTTACAAGGAAGCGACGAACGGCGGCATCGGTCCAGTCCGGGGTATAATAAAACATGTGATTTTTTACCAGATGGCAGACGTGGTCGGTGTCGGCATTGGAAAATTTAAGGCGGATCATGATCTTGCGGGCAAGTTTTTCTGATTCGGCTTCGTGATTAAAAAAGTGGAAGACTTTCAGGCCTTCAGGGCTTGTGGTCTCTGTGCGGGAGGCGGGTTTTCCAATGTCGTGAAAAAGGGCAGCAAGGCGGACCAGTGGCTTTGAGGCTGGGGCACCGTCGCAGGCGTAAATATTGTGGTCAAAAACGTCAAAAATGTGATAGCCGCGGTCATCACTTTGAATGCAGCCCCGGCAGACTGTAAATTCCGGGATAAAAATGTTAAGAATACCAGTCTCTTCCATCTGTCTGATTCCAAGAGAAGGCTTTGGAGATTTTAGAAGTTTTAAAAGCTCATCGCGGAAGCGCTCAAGAGAAATACCGGCAATTTTTTCAAGAACAGGCCCGGTAGAAATTTCCCGGTAAGTATTTTCTTCAATCTTAAATTCCAGCTGGCTTGAAAACCTGATGGCGCGGATTGGACGAAGGCCGTCTTCTAAAAAACGCTCGCGGGCAAGTCCTACTGTGCGTATGAGTTTTTTCTGAATGTCCTTTTTTCCCCCGTAAGGGTCTACGATGCGGCCGTTTTTAAGGTCTACGGCGATTGCGTTCATGGTAAAATCACGGCGGCTTAAATCTTCTTCGATTGTGGCGGCATAATTTACACTGTCAGGGTGGCGGCCGTCTGAATATCCGCTTTCGGTTCGGAAAGTGGTAACTTCAATTTCGCACTTTTTATAGTGGACGGTAACAGTTCCGTGTTCAATACCGGTTGGCACTACAAACTTAAAAAGCTTCATTACATCCTGGGGCGTTGCGTTTGTTGCCACATCCCAGTCAGAAGCCTTCTTACCCAGAAAAATATCGCGGACAGCTCCCCCTACAAGATAAGCCTTAAATCCTTTCTCTTCAAAAACGCCGCCGAATTCCTTGAGCAGGGCGGGGATTGTTATTTTTTTGATTAGAAAAAATCTAATAAATTTGTGCAGTTTCATTTAAAATCCTTCTGAAAGATAATATACAAAGTTTGAAAAGCTCATGCAGACTACGCTGAAAAATATGTTGAAAATCATCACAGCCATTACAACAAGGCTTTTTATCTTTTCTCCCTTTGTAGCAAAGCGGATTCCCGTTTCAAAAAGAATCAGGATTGAAAATATCAATAGCGCGATAGAAGAAAAAGAAATCGTCTTTAAAATCAGCTTCTGGCTTTCAAACTGAAAGCTCTGATAATTTCCAACAATGTACATGAAGGCAAGTACAAGGCAGAAAAAAAAGAGGGCAAATACAAGGTTCTTGATAAGCCTGTATAAAAAGGACAGAGGATGCTTTTTCAGCTGACGGATAAAAACATTTTCTTCTTTCATGCTTTCCAAACAATTTATGATGTTATATTATCAAAGAAAGTATTTTCCATGAAGAAGTTTTTTGCAAGTTTTATTATTTTAGCTCTTTTCTCTTTTTTTGTTTTTCTGGTTGGATGGCCTCAGATAAAAGTGCCCCCTAAATCCTATGCGCTTGTCGTTTCCAAAAGCAGCGGCGTAAGCGATAGAATCGTAAAAAACGGGGAGTTTTCCTGGTTCTGGCAGTTCCTTTTACCGACTAACGCATCTCTTGTAAAATTTAATATTGAACCTTATTTTTCTGCCAGTAAAACTTTTTCTTCAAAGCTTCCTTCGGCAGATTTTTACAGGGCCAGTGCAGATACAGCCCCTTCCTTTTCCTATAATTTTAATTTTTCAATTTCGATGACAATTTCTCCCGAAGCCTTTCTTGAACTTTACAAGGCAAACAAGGTTACAGATCAGGAAAGCCTTACCAGATTTTTTGATTCTGCGGCCGATTATATTACCCAGCTGGCGGGAAATTACTTTGTAAAAAAGCATGAAGAAAATCCATCTTTTCATCCGGAAAACATCCGCCGCGAAGATTTAATCCGCGCAATTCAGTCTTACAAAGAATACCCGGAGCTTGAAATCATCACTCTTGCGCTGACTTCTTACGAAATGCCGGATCTCAGCCTTTACAATCAGATTAGAAATCACTTTGACGCTTCTGAATATTTTGCCGGCCAAAACCCGGCAAATCAGGACGAAGATAAAACAAATTCAAATACAAATTCAGGTGAAAATAATGAATAAGAAACTCATTGCAGTCAGAGGGGCAGTCTGCTCTGAAAACACAAAGGAAGAAATCACAAAAAATGTTTGCACTCTATTCAATCAGATTGTAACATTAAATAGTCTTAGTGCAGACGATATCGTTTCGGTGCAGTTTACGCTTACTAAAGAGATTACTGTTTTAAATCCCGCAACAGCTTTGAGACTGGGAGATACTGTTATCGATACAAAAGAACTGGCTCTCTTTTGCAGTCAGGAAGCTTACATTGAAGGCGGCATGAAAAACGTTATCCGGCTTCTTGTGACTACTTATGCCCCGGAAAATATTGAAAAACACAATGTATATCTGAATGGAGCAGAAAAACTTCGTCCAGATTTTTCTAAGTAAGAGGTTTTTTATGAAACTTTGGATTGTCAGCATGGAATGCGCAGGCATTGCAGAGGCAGGGGGCGTAAAAAACGTCACATTTTCTCTCTGCAATGAATTTTCCAAATTAAATAATAAAGTAACTCTTTTTATCCCGGTTTTTAAATGTAACAGCTGGGCTCATATTAAAAATCTCAATAAAAATGCGGCAGAGGCAGAAATTTACCTTTGCGGTGAAAGTCAGACAGTGACTTATTCAACAGCAGAATTTGATACTTCTGATTTTTCAATCGTCTTTGTAAATCATCCAAGCTTTGCGGAAAAAGAAGGTGTTTATACCTATACAGAAAATGAGGAATGTCTTGACTGCAGCCATAAAAAAGGTTCAGGCCACACCGACGCGCTTTTTAAGGATATCCTTTTTCAAAAGGCTGTCTGCCAGTATGCCATGATGCAGAAAAAAGCTGATTTACCGGAAATAATTCACTGTCAGGATGCTTCGACCGCAACTCTCCCGGCTCTGCTTGCCCAGGAAAAAAAGCTTTCTAAGATAAAGACGGTAGTTACAATCCATAACTGCGGACCTGCTTACCATCACAATTTTTCAAGTATAGGTGAAGCTGCCTGGTACACAGATCTTCCGGTTTCAATTCTTTATAAATCTCAGAACCGCAGCATGATTGAACCCTTCCTGCTTGCGGCAGAAAGCGGAGCCCATCTTACAACCGTTTCTGAAGATTATGCAAAGGAGCTTACAGATCCAGAAAACTATGATTTGACCGATGGGCTTGCTCCGATTTTTTATGAAAGAAAAATTAAAATTACGGGCATTACAAACGGCTTTGACTTTGACCGCTATAATCCTGCAGACAAAAATGCTTCACTTCTTCCTTTTGAGTTCAATCCTGAAAAACGTGACCTTGACGGAAAATGGAAGTGCCGTAAATTTTTTATCCAGAATGTCATCAATACAGAAAACTATGACTGCAGCGGTGTAAAAAAATACGGAAAACTTGACTGCTCATCTGATTTTTCAAAAGAAATTTACATTGCCTATCACGGACGTTTTGCAAGCCAGAAAGGACTGAATATTCTTGCATCCTCTGTTCCCGTAATTCTGGAAACCTTTCCTTTTGTAAGATTTGTTTTTATGGGGCAGGGGGAAGTTGACCTTGAAAATGCCATCATCGACCTTACAAAACAATTTCCGGGAAAAATCACCTACTTAAACGGATACAATCAGAGTATTGCCCGAATGGTATGTGCCATTAATGATTTTATTGTACTTCCATCATATTTTGAGCCCTGCGGACTTGAAGATTTTATTGCCCAGGTTTACGGAACTCTTCCTGTTGCCCACAGAACCGGCGGCCTTAATAAAATCATCAATGAAAAATCAGGTTATCTTTATGACAGAAACTCAAGCGAATGCCTTACTGCAAAGCTCTGCGAAGTCATTATGATAAAAAAACTCAAGGCTGGTGAAATTACAAAGGTGATAAAATCTGCCGCTTCTTATATCCACAAGGAATATTTGTGGAAAACTGTAGTGCAGAAAAAATATATTCCTTTTTTTAAAGAAATTTTGAAAAATTAGTATTTTTGCTATTGACCAAAAATTCGAAAAGGAATATATTATAACACGTTCACCGCTAATAAGCACCGAACAAAAACATCTGCTGCCTTAGCTCAGCTGGTAGAGCACGTGATTTGTAATCTCGGGGTCGTGGGTCCAAATCCTACAGGCAGCTTTAAAAAGGGGAGTTCGCATAGCGGCAATTGCAAGGGACTGTAAATCCCTCGACTCGCGTCTCCAGAGGTTCGAGTCCTCTACTCCCCATTCCAGACCGCAGTTTAAGCGGTCTTTTTTATTTTAAAACAAAATCTTCCATGGCATGCCCTTAAAATTCCCTGGCACAAACCCTGCCGTCAAGTTGACAATTTAGCACCGATAATTTAAATTAATAGAAAAAAGCAAAGATTCACAAGAGGGGAGCATTTGTTAGTTCATTTCTGGGGAGTCAGAGGTTCAATTCCAACTCCGTTATCACCAAAACAGATTCAGTCTAAAATCATGGCTGTAGTACAGCGAATAACTGCGGACGACATAAAAAGCGCCGAGGACAGAGTACGTTTTATTGCAAACCTTCCTGACTGGATTTACGGCACAACAGGCGGAAATACAGCCTGCGTTGAAATAAAAGCCGGTGATACAGAAATCGTTCTTGATGCAGGCTCAGGAATCCGCGCACTTGGAAAATCAGAAAAGAAGCCTAAAGACAGACATTATCACCTTTTTTTCTCTCATTTTCACTGGGATCACATTCAGGGACTTCCTTTTTTTGATGATGCATATAATCCATCTGCAATAATTGATATTTATTCTCCATACCAGAATATGAAGCTTTATCTTGAAAAGCAGATGACAAATCCTTTTCTATTCCCGGTTCCTTTTTCTTCCTTTACGAAAAACATTACTTTTCACAAGCTTAAGGAAGACGACACATTTCCCCTTAATGATATTCAGGTAAATGTATGCCGCATGAAACACCCGGGAGATTCCTTCAGCTATTCTTTTGAGAGGGAAGGTAAAAAAGTCGTTTATGCAACTGATGTTGAACTTGAGCCGGAAGATTTTGTCATTACAGAAGACAGAAGAAGGGTTTTTCAGAATGCTGACTGCCTGATTATCGATTCCCAGTACACAGTAATGGATCACATTGCCAAGAAGAACTGGGGGCACTCAGCCTTCTGTTATGCAGTTGACTACGCAAATTTCTGGGGCATAAAAAAGATGTTCATTTTCCATCACGAACCGACTTATTCAGATGCAGAGCTTGAATCTATCTTAAAAGCTTCACGGCAGTATTCAATTCAGGTAGGACATCCTGAACTTGAAATCTATCTTGCAAAAGAAGACGTTGAACTAGAAATATGACAGAAGAAAATCAGGTAAAATTAACTTATTCTTTCAGTGCAAAGGAAATAGGACTGCTTGCAAAGTTTTTGCGTGAAAAAGAAACAGAAATTCCTCATGGACTCGAAAATTTTGCAAAATCAATAGAAAATTCCGTGTATGATTCCCTTACACTTGATGAGGTAAAACGTTTTTATTCATGAAAAAAACTTCCGTCGCAATATTATCAATTTTTTCTTTTCTCATTCTGATTTCAATCCTTTTTTATGCATTTGTTTTTATCCAGACAAGACCGGTAAATCCCAAAAACGAAGGAAGCATAAAAATTGAAATTCCATCCGGTATGACAGTAAATCAGGTTGCAAAAAGCCTTGAAGAAAAAAAACTTGTAAAAAATGCCAGACTTTTTTACCTTTCTGTAAGATTTCCCCTGATTAATTCATTTTTATTTTTTAAAGAAAGTGTTCCTGCAAACTTCATACTAAAAAGCGGAAGCTACAGACTTAATCAGTCAATGGATTTTTCTGAAATTCAGAATGAACTTATTTCAGGCCAGCAGGAATATATTGTTATTTCAATTCCAGAAGGCCTCACAATCTCTAAAATAGCCGCAATTCTTGAAGCAAACAAAGTCTGCAATTCGTATGATTTTATCACTTTTGCAAAAGACAGCAGTCAGACAATTTTCAAGCAGTATAAAATCCCCGGAGAAAGTCTTGAAGGCTATCTTTTCCCCGATACCTACTACCTTACATCGGGAATGTCAGCAGCTGATGTTGCCTCAATGATGGTTGAAAATTTCTTCAGCCGCATAAAGGAAATTCCTGAGCTTTATTCAAAAACTCCGGAAGATTTATTCCAGACTCTAACTCTTGCTTCAATCGTAGAACGAGAATACAGAATCCCGGAAGAAGCTCCACTTATCGCAAGCGTTTTTAAAAACCGCATAAAACAGAACATAGGACTTTATTCCTGTGCAACTGTTGAATACATAATCACAGAAATAGAAGGAAAACCTCATCCTGACCGCATTCTCCTTGATGATTTGAAAATTGACAATTCCTACAACACCTACAAGTGGGCAGGCCTCACTCCAGGGCCGATTTCAAATCCGGGACTTATTGCCCTCGAGGCCGCAACAAACACTCCAAAAACTGATTATTACTTCTTCCAGATTGTAGATCCGGCAGCCGGAAAACATGTTTTTTCAAAAACCTTTGAACAGCACAAGGTTAATCACAACCTCTACACAAAGAATTAGGCGGATAAGAACTTGGCAGGAAGGATTTCTAAAGAAACAATTGATGCTATAGTTTCGCAGACAGACATTGTCAGCGTAGTAGGCGAATACACAAAACTTGAACGCCGGGGCCCTAACGACTGGTGGGGCTGCTGTCCTCTTCACGGGGAAAAAACTCCATCCTTCCACGTTGACGGAAATAACCGCTTCTTCAACTGCTTTGGCTGCCATAAGGGAGGAACAGTAATCACCTTCCTTATGGAGATGGAAAAAACTTCCTTTACAGAAACCGTAAGCTCACTTGCAAAAAGAAGCGGAATCGAAATCAAATACGAAGACGGTTATAAACCATCGCAAACTTTTAAACAGGATGACACAATTCCCCAGCTGCTTGAACTTTACGACAGAACCGCCACAATGTTCAGCTATTTTTTACTTGAAACTGAACAGGGAAAAGAGGCATTAAAATACGCCCTTAACCGCGGACTTTCCCGCGAAATCATAGAAAAATTCAAGCTGGGCTTTGCACCCGCAGACCGCAGATGGCTGAAGGCTTTTTTAAGAAAGAAAAACTACAGCGATGCCTTTCTTGCAAAATCCGGACTTTTCAGCAAAAACTACCCGGACATAACGATTTTTTCAAACCGCCTTATGTTCCCGATTTTCAACAGAAAAGGCCAGGTTGTTGCCTTCAGCGGACGGGCAATGCCTCCTGACGACAAGGAAAGAAAATACATAAACTCGCCCGAACTTCCTACCTATAAAAAACGCGACACACTCTTTTATTTCAACTTTGCAAAAAACGCAATCCGCCAGTCAGGAAAGGCAATTGTTTGCGAAGGAAATATGGACTGTATTGCCTACCATCAGAGCGGAATTGAATATGCTGTAGCACCACTGGGAACAGCCTTCACCGAAGAACAGATAAAGATTCTTGCTGCCTTTGCGGACACAATTCTTCTGTCTTTTGACTCTGATGAAGCGGGGCAGGCAGCGACAAAAAAGGCGATTTTAATGTGCCGCCGCAACAATCTTACCGCCAGAGTAATCACATTAAAGGGCGGTAAAGACCCTTCAGAAATTCTTAATAAATTCGGAAAAGAAAACTTGACGGCACAGGTAAATAGTGCTATCTTAGATAGCGACTATTTTTTACTTAGACTAGGTGAAAAATACCCTACAGACACACCTGAGGGTAAAACAAGGGCTGCACTTGAATATTTTGAGTACATCGACTCACTTCAGTCTGATATGCAAAAAGAGTCATGTCTTGAGCAACTTTGTCAGGCATATAATCTGAAACCGGAGGCTGTAAAAAGGGATTTTAACAATCGTAATCAGGCCAAAGCACGCGCAAACTTCCGGCAGGAAATCAAAACAAATCAAGAAAATGCACAGACAGAGCAGAATGAGCAGATAATAATCGATGCAGAGCTCAAGGGTCTGATAGCAGTGACAGCCGACCTTAACCAGTTTACGGTTCTACGCCAGAACTTGACCGAAAATGATTTAAGAAATCCATATGCAAAACAGTTTTTCCGAACACTGGAAGAATGTTATACCGAAAATAACTTTTCGATAGGAGCAATTCTTTCCAAATGTAATAATCCGGGACTTGTAAACCTGATTACAGAAGTCCTGTCTTCTGAGTTGTACAAGAACACAAGCAATATAGATGCCGTTTTAAAAGACACTATAAAATTAGTAAAGAAAAATAAGCTTGACGACCAAAGATGCCGATTATTACAGAGGATAAGAAGTTACACTGTCGTTACCGAAGATGACAGGCAGCAGCTGAACAAACTTCTGGCCGAAAAATTGGAACTTGACCGACAAGTCCAAAAATTACAAAAGTAAGGTGAAACCATAGATGGAAACAATCGATTCTGCTATTGAAAAACTTCTTGAGTTTGCTAAAACAAAACCTTTTATTACCTGGGATGACATCATCGAACGACTTGGACAGGATTTTGTAAATCAGGACGAACTGATGGAGCCTGTCCTTAAAGAACTTAAGGAAATAAACAGGGAACCTGTAGAAACCGGCATCATTGGAGTTGATGAACCTGGAGCTGAAGATGTAGAAGACGCATCAGAAGATGATGAAGATTCGCTCATGCTCGAAAATGATGATGACGATGCTCCTCAGGACGATTCTGTTGCCGAACTTGAAAAAGCAGAAAAAGCTGCCGCTAAATCAAAATTAGTAAACAGCGATAAAGAAGCTAACGTAGATGATCCGATCAGACTTTATTTAAGGGAAATCGGCCGCGAAAATCTTCTTACAGCAGAACAGGAAATTGAACTTTCAAAGGCAATGGAAGACGGAAACAACATCATTAAGGATGTTATCAAAAATTCCGGCATTATGATTCCTGAATTCTTTACAATTGCCCAGAAAGCCTTTACAAGAATTGATATTCACGAACCTGGAAAAACAAGAAAAGAAATCAACGAAGAAATGGCAGATAAACGCCGTCTCAAGAGCTTCTACGGAGAGCACATTAAACCTGTTCTTCCTGAAATCAAGCAGTACATGAACATTAAAAAGCAGCTTTTTGAGGCAGAGCAGTCAAGCGTAATCTTCCAGAATCCTCAGCTCATTGAGCTTCGCGAAAAAATTCTCCCTGAACTTCAGAAGGTAGACATTCAGACAGAAGAGCTTGATAAATTCACACAGAAATACCGTGATGCAATCATCAAGATTGAAGAATATCATCAGAAGCAGGAAAAGAAGATGAAGGAGCTTAGGATTACAAACACTTCTGAGCTTCGTAACCTTGGACGAAAAATCTCTATCCGTTCTCAGGCTGTAATTCTTGAAAACGAGCTTAACATGAGTGCTGATGAAATCCGTGAAATTTACACACAGATTCAGAAAATTGACCGTAAGCTGCACCGTCTTGAATACGAATTTGAAAACAATGTAGAAGACATTCTTAAAATGGCTCAGGACATTGAAAAGGGCCGCATTATGATGGAAAGGGCTAAAAACCGCCTTATTAATGCAAACCTCCGTCTTGTAGTTTCTATTGCAAAAAAATATACAAACCGCGGTCTTCACTTCTTTGACCTTGTTCAGGAAGGAAACATCGGTCTTATCAAGGCTGTAGAAAAGTTCGAATACCGCAAGGGATTTAAATTTTCAACATACGCAACCTGGTGGATCCGTCAGGCTATCACACGTTCAATTTCTGACCAGGCCCGTACAATCCGCGTTCCTGTTCATATGATTGAACAGATTAACAAAGTTGTACGCGAAAGCCGCCAGCTCATGCAGAAGCTTGGCCGTGAACCAACTGATGAAGAAATTGCACAGCAGCTTGGCTGGCCGGTAACCCGCGTTAAGCAGGTTAAGAACGTAGCCCGCGAACCGATTTCTCTTGAAACACCAATCGGTGAGGAAGAAGATTCAATTCTCGGAGACTTCATCGAAGACAAGGAAGTGGAAAATCCGGCTACACAGACAGCATTTACATTACTTCAGGAGCAGCTGCGAACAGTTTTGAACACACTTCCTCCTCGTGAACAGGAAGTTCTTAAAATGCGCTTTGGTCTTGAAGACGGCTATTCTCTTACCCTGGAAGAGGTTGGACTTTACTTTGACGTAACCCGAGAGCGTATCCGTCAGATTGAAGCAAAGGCCCTGCGACGTCTCCGTCACCCGCGCCGTGCAAACGGACTTCGTGACTATATTGAGACCTAGTGCCGCCTGTCTTATAGACTAAAAGGACAATTTATTATATTATAACTAGATATTTTAACATGAGGGGAACCTTACATGGTAACAGAAGTTTTTGATAACCTTAAAGAATTACAGAGTATTCTTGTAAAAAAATATGACTTAGAGAAAAAGGTTCAGGAAGCTCCAAAACAGCTTTCTTCTCAGGATGAACTTTTGGCTCGTCTTAAGAAGGAATATATCGCAAAGAATGCTGAGTACGATGAGCTCAAGGCTAAAGTCGGAACTCTTAAAGTAGAACTTGATGAAGCTGTAAAATCTCGTGAAGCTGGTGAAAAGGGAATGGATAACATCACAACTCACCGCGAATACGAAGCTCTGGAAAAGCAGATTGCAGAAGCTACAGACAAGGAAAACGAAGTTCGTAAAGATTTGCAGAAAGAAGAAAAGCGTCTTTCTGAATTGAATGAAACTCTCAAGAATTACGAATCAATGATTTCTTCACAGGAAGCAGATTTGAACTCAAGCCGTGATTCTTTGAACAATCAGCTCAGCGAATACAATAATGAAATTGCACAGCTTAAAGCAGAAGAAGATAAAATCGCTCCTAATATTGATCAGGAAATTCTTTTCAAATTCCAGCGTATTATTCAGAGAAATACAAACGGTATTGTATCTGTAAGAAATGGTGTCTGCACAGGATGTCACATGACACTTCCACCACAGTTTGCAAACATTGTTCGTGAAGGTGATAACATCAACTTCTGTCCATACTGCAGCCGTATTCTTTACTACGAAGAGGTTGCAGAAGATGAAGCAGAGAACTACTTTGACATCAACACAGCCGGAAGCCTCGCTGATCTTGACGATGAATTTGAGGATGAAGACGAGGAGATGGATAACGAAAATCAGGAAGATTCAGGAATGTACGACGACGAAGCAGATTTGTCGGATGACGATGATGAACTTCTTGATGATGAAATGGATGATGAGGAAGATTCTGACGAGGATCCTTCTGATTCAGAATAATTAGTGGATAACAGATAGGATATAACCGCTTTGTCTGCTTCTGATGATAGAGGCAGATGATGAGGAAAAAGTCCGGGCTCCTTCGGAAAAAATGCCGGGTAATAACCGGGCGAAAACAGGCAGCTGCAGTTTTTCTGCATAGCCCCGCTTTTCGACAGACAGTGCAACAGAAATCGTACCGCCCGCCGCAAGACGGGTAAGGGTGAAAAGGCGGTGTAAGAGACCACCGCGTAAGTGGTAACACTTGCGGCTTGTAAACCTCATTTGGAGCAAGATTAAGCAGCAGTATGGTTTTTCCGAGCCTTATACTGCGGGTAAATCGCTATAGGCCTCTGGCAACAAAGGTCACGGATAGATGGTTATATATAAAGTCTGATTTATCATACTTTATAAGACAGAACCCGGCTTATTGTCCTATCTTTTTTTTATTAAAAAATGATGACTACAGATAATAAAAATCTTTACAAGATTAGGAACACAAAAGTAATCAGAATCACAAGAATTCTGGCAATGATGTTATCTGTATCACTTGTAATTTTAATCACTGCATATATTATTTCTGAAAACAAAAAAAATCTTATCAGCATTAAAAATATCAAAAGAGCCTGGAACGACAACTACAATTACGAAAAGGTTTATGATATTTCCCGTCAGTTTATTCAGGAAAAACCCTTCAATAACACAGCCCTGATTTACAATAGTTACGCATGTTTTTTTCTTTCTCAGGGACAGCTCGAAAATCAGAAGGCACAGGAATATCTTGATGAATGTATAAATGGTCTTAGAATCGCGCTTCATAATTCAAAAAAATCAGTTCAGCCTCAGCTTTACTATATGCTGGGAAAGGCTTATTTTTATAAAAATTCACTTTCAAATCACTATTATTCAGACCTGGCTGTAAAATATCTTCTTCTCGCAAGAGAAAACGGATATAAGGCAGATGATATCCCTGAATATCTTGGGCTCAGCTATGCAGCGCTTGGAATGACAATGGAAAGCATCCAGGCATTTACAGAGGCACTTTTAATCCGCGAATCAGATACACTTCTTCTTTCAATTGCGGAGCAGTATTACAAAACAAAGGAAATCAACGCTGCAAAGCAGTATCTTTTCCGTGTAATCAATGACAGTAAAAACGATGAAATTATTATAAAAGGAAGAACTCTTTTAGCTCAGATTCTTATTGAAGAAGAAAAATACGAAGACGCTAAAAAAGAATTTGATAATGTTTTGGAAAAATACCCGAATTCCGCTGACGCACATTACGGAATTGGTGTAATATATGAGAAAGAGGGCAATATTGTTAAGGCCAGGTCTGAATGGAGGAAGACTCTTAAACTTCAGGGCAATCATGCTGCTGCTTTACAAAAAATGTCCGAAAATTAAAATAGATAAAAAATACGGTTTATAATAAAACGTGGGAGGAACTTAATGAGTTTTTTAGATCACTTTTCTACAGATATTGGTATTGACTTAGGAACCTGTAACACTTTGATTTACGTTCGCGATAAGGGCATTGTAATTGATGAGCCTTCCGTAATCGCTGTTGAACGTGGTACAAAAAAGATTGTTGCCGTAGGTTCGGAAGCAAAACGCATGCTTGATAAGACACCGGGAAACATTATTGCCATCCGCCCTCTGGCCGACGGTGTAATTGCCGATATCGACAGTACCGAAAAGATGATTAAATACTTCATCTCAAAAATCATTCCTCGTCATCAGATTTTCAAATCAGTAAGAATGAAGATTGGTATTCCTTCCTGCATTACAGATGTTGAACGCCGTGCTGTAATTGAAGCTGCCGTAAAAGCCGGTGCCAAGGAAGTTGAAGTTATTGCAGAATCACTTGCTGCTGCAATCGGTGCAGAAATCCCTATTTTTGAGCCGGCAGGTCATATGATTTGTGATATTGGTGGTGGTACTTCAGAGGTTTCTGTAATTTCTCTTGGTGGTATGGTTGTTACACATTCTATCCGCATTGGTGGAGATAAGTTTGATGAAGCCATTGTAAAACACGTTAAAAATGTTCACAACCTTATTATTGGACAGACAGCCGCAGAACGCCTTAAGGTTCAGATTGGTAATGCTGCCCCAGAAAAAACAATTGAAAAGATGGAGCTTAAGGGAACTGATGCCGTTACAGGTCTTCCACGCCGCCTTGAAATCGACAGCGTTGAAGTACGTGAGGCTTTGAAGGAACCTGTAAGCAAAATCGTTGAAGAAATTAAAACAGTTCTCAGTGAAACTCCTCCAGCCCTTGCATCTGATATCATTGAACGCGGTATCGTAATGACTGGCGGTGGTTCTATGCTGCGTGAACTTCCACGCCTTATTTCTAAGGAAACAGGTGTTCCTGTAATTCTTGTTGAAGAACCTCTTAAATGTGTTGCCCTTGGTGCCGGAAAAGCCTTTGAAATGTTCAAGGATATGTCTTCCGAACGCTCAATTTACGACAGTCTGAACGAATAGAGCCATGGCTAAGAACAACAGAGGCTTCAGATTTACTCTTGCAGAAATAGTCTTCCTCTTTTTTATAGTAATTTCTTCCGTAATGCTGACTTTCAGCAGCGGAAGTTTTGTACTGAATTTTAAGAAAATTGGTTTTACAGTTTTTTCTTCGGCAGAAAAATGTGTCTTTGTCGTTATTGACGGTGTAAAAGATACAGTAAACTCTGTTGCGGAGCTTCGTAAACTCAAAAAAGACTATAATGAACTTGTAAGCAAGCTTGAAAATTACGAACAGCTTCAGCGTTCCAACGCAGATATCCGTAAGGAAAATGAAAGACTTAGGGAGCTTCTGGAATTTTCAAACGGTACAGAAGAAAAAAATATCGCCTCTCAGATTATTTCCCGCGACCTTGATGACACTTATGCTTATCTTACAATCGATAAGGGAAGCATTAACGGAATCAAAAAAAATATGCCGGTTCTTGCCTTCCAGAACGGAAACAGGGGACTGGTAGGAAAAATCGTGCAGGTCGGTGTGTTTACAAGCCAGGTAATGCCTGTTTACAATATCAACAACAACGTTTCGGCCCGTATTCAGAATACCCGAGACCTGGGGCTTGTAAGCGGACTTGGAAATCCGGAATCTCCGCTTCAGATGCGTTACATCCGGAAAAGGGTAGCGCCGGATTTAAGTTTTGGTGATATCATCGTTACATCCGGCGAAAATGACAATTATATGCGTGACATTCAGATTGGAACGATTTCAAAAATCACCGTCCTTGATTATAACTCATCGCTTAATATTGAAGTTACGCCGATTATTGATTTTTCAAGGCTTGAAAACGTAATCGTTGTAAATCCAAAAGAATTGAATACAAAAAACAGGACTGAATAGGGGAGTTTAAAAATGACAAAATCAATTTTAATCAGCTCATTTATCCTTTTTTGCGCAGTCCTTACAGAAGCTTCCGTTCTGGCAAATATTTCTTTTTTATATGCCATGCCGGATTTAGTCCTCATCTGTACTGTTTATTTTGCGCTTTTAAACGGCAGGGGAGTCGGTCAGACAACAGGTTTTATTTCAGGCCTTCTTCTTGATTTTATTACGGGAATACCATTCGGATTTAACTGCCTGCTCAGAACTATAATAGGTTATATTTATGGATTTTTTACGGAGACATTGATACTAAAAGGAATCATTATTCCTATGGCAACAATCGGCTCAGCAACAATCATAAAATCGATTTTGATTTCCCTTTTAAAATTATTATTTCCAAACGTAAATCTTTATCACCCGGGCTTAATTTCAAATCAGTTTCTTTTTGAACTGATTGCAAACATTCTCCTCGCTCCGGTTATGTTCAAATTCTTGAGCTTCTTTAACAGATCTCTTGAAGTGTCTACAACACAAGACAGGGTAGATAATGTATAAGACAACTTCGGATACAGTATCAAAAAATGTCAGGGTTTTTCTTCTTCTGATTATTCTAGTCCTGGTTTTTGCCGCCTATATTCTGCGTCTTTTTTCCATGCAGATTGTACACGGAGAGCATTACCGTTCCCAGTCCCAGCGAATTTCAAGTCTTATTACAGTTCTTCCGGCTCAGCGCGGTGAAATTTTTGACCGCAATGCAAGCCTTCCAATGGTAATCAACACGGAAAGCTTCGCGGTCGAAGTAACACCGGGAAATATTCCGTCAAATCTTTATGACACAGTTACCATGCGCCTTGCAAAATACCTTGGTATTGCAAAGGCAGACATCGATAAACGTATTCCGCCGTCACTGAGACGCTCATATTCGTCTATTCTTGTAAAATCAAACGTTTCCTTTTCTGTTATTTCAAATATTGCAGAAAACATTACAGATCTGCCTGGTGTTTCATGGGCTTCCAAACCTGTAAGAAACTACCTCCATACAAAATCACTTTCACATATTGTAGGATACGTAGGCGGTATTACTCAGGATGAAATGAACGTTCTCTACAATAAAGGCTATACAAAAGACAGTATTGTAGGAAAAACCGGTATCGAAAAGCAGTATGATTCCCTTTTACAGGGTAAAAACGGACGTGAAATGTCCACAATCGACGTATTGGGCCGCGTTATTTCTGACGTTCCAATTGTCGAGCCTCCGAAAATGGGAAATAACCTTGTACTCACAATCGATTCTGATATACAAAAACTTGCTGAAGAAGCTCTTGGCGAACGAGTAGGGGCAACTGTAGTTTTAAAACCTGCCACAGGTGAAATTCTTGCCATGGTTTCTTACCCATACTATGATTCAAACATCTTCAGCTCAGATGATGCGGGAACAGAATATGCAAAGCTGATTAAGGATTCAACAAAGCCTCTTATCAACCGTGCAGTTCAGCTTTCATATCCACCGGCTTCAACATTCAAAATCATCATGTCTGCGGCCATGCTTCAGGAAAATGTTTATCCTTCTGCAAAAAAAATTGAATGCCGCGGTTTTTTAAACTATGGCGGCCGTATATTCCATTGTCATATTCACGCTCCGGGTCACGGATGGCTTGATTTAAAAAATGCTTTTGCCCAGTCCTGTGACGTTTACTATTGGGTAATCGGCCGTGACTACCTTGGTATTGAAAAAATTTCTTCCTATGCAAAGGAATTCGGACTGGGTCAGAGCACCCAGATAGACCTTCCAAGCCAGGTTACCGGACTTGTACCTACTGCAGAATGGAAGGAAAAACGTTACCACGAAAAATGGCTTGGCGGAGATACAATGTCCTGTTCAATTGGTCAGGGCTATCTTGAAGCGACCCCTCTTCACCTTGCCAATATGGTTGCCATGGTTTCTAATGCTGGTGTAATTTACAAGCCTCATATTCTTAAGGAAGTACGTGATTCAGTAACAAATGACGTAATTTCTGAAGTTAAACCTGAAATTCTGACAGAATCAACAATTGATAAAAAAGTATGGCAGGAAGTTCAGGAAGCGATGCGCTATACGGTTACAGACGGTACACCACAGTATCCAATGCATAATAAAATCGTTCAGATAGCCTGTAAAACTGGTACTGCCGAGGTAGATCAGTATAAAAACATGAATCAGTGGCATTCATGGCTTGTTGCATACGCTCCTTACGATGCACCGCCGGAGGAAAGAATCTGCGTTGCGACAATCGTAGAAGCTGTAAATAAATGGGAATGGTGGGCTCCTTACTGTACAAATATCATCATTCAGGGAATCTTTGCTCACCAGACATACGCAGAAGCCATCAAAGAACTTGGATTCCAGTATCTTGACAGAAACAATGTAGGCAGACGCGAATAAAGGGGAAGGACCGGCAGTAAGGTAAAATAGGATAGGGTAATGAAAAATAAAATTTTTGCAAAGTTCGATTATTTTTTAATTCTGGCAGTTCTTTCACTTGTAACTATCGGAATTCTTTTTATATATTCTTCTTCTATTAATTCAGAAGGAGTTTCGGTAACTAATGAGCATATTAAACAGATTGTATGGGCCAGCATTGGTCTTGTACTGATGGTTTTAATCACTTTGTATGATTACAGACGACTTCAGTCTATGACTATTTATCTCTATGCCTTTCTTATTATTCTTCTGATTTATACACGACTTTTTGGAAAATATGTAAACGGAGCCTACAGCTGGATTGGTTTTGGAAACATTGGTATTCAGCCTTCCGAGTTCGGTAAGCTTTTTTATGTGCTTTATCTTGCTAACTTCCTTTATGAAAGTCAGGATATGCCCCAGCTGAAAAGATTTATCTACGCAACATTGATTATGATGCTGCCGTTCGGACTTATCATGCTGCAGCCTGACCTTGGAACTGCCAGTGTTTATATTCCGACCTATCTTACAATGTGTTTTATGGCTGGAATTCCTGTAAAATACATTGGATATGTTCTCCTGTTCGGAAGCCTTACAATCCTTAATACCGTTCTTCCTGTATGGAATGCTGAAATTGCGGCAAATCCGCTTGCATTAATCACAATTCTTACTAACATAAAACTTCGTACTGTTCTTATAATTTCTGTTTTTCTTATTACAATGATTTCATATATTCTGTTTAAATATTTTGGCGGCTCAAAGTTCTTTAAACATCTTGCATATACCTTAAGTGCATTTACACTGTCACTTTTATTTTCAATTCCTGCAGGAAAAGTCCTTAAGGATTATCAGATAAAACGACTGATTATCTTTATGAATCCTAACAAAGACCCTCGCGGCGCGGGATGGAACATTATTCAGTCAAAGGTTGCAATAGGCGCGGGCGGTATCTTTGGCCAGAGCTACCTGCACGGAACCCAGAGTCATTACCGCTTTCTTCCACAACAA
Organism: uncultured Treponema sp.; assembly: GCA_947165895.1. Lineage (GTDB taxonomy): Bacteria > Spirochaetota > Spirochaetia > Treponematales > Treponemataceae > Treponema_D. The sequence goes on along the minus strand of CAMVCB010000006.1, from coordinate 292,111 downwards.
AGTACAGACTTTATTTTTTCGATTATTTCTGAGGAACTGGGATTTTTAGGCGGCTGCCTTATATTTTTAATTTATACAATAATTTTATTAAAGATTCTTTATCTTATTAAAACATGCGCAAATTCATTTGGTACCTACATTGCATCAGGTTTGTTTGCAATTTTTCTTTTCCATTTTTTTATCAACGTCGGAATGGTAATGGGAATGATGCCTATTACAGGTATTCCGCTGCTTTTCCTGTCTTACGGAGGCTCTTCGCTTTTGATGGCTATGTCAAGCATCGGACTGATTATGAGCATTGCTTACCGTAAGAAGAATTTTAATGAATTACAGTAGTTTAGGTCTACTATAGAACAGAAGCCGCCAGCGGCTTCAAACAGGTAGACAGAACCTACATTATAGAAAGTAACACGAGTATAAAAAATACAATCTCAAAAAAAATGTGATTCTTTCAAAGGTCTACTTTTTCTTGTCAGACTGGTGCTTTCTACTGACTTCATCAATGAATTTGCCGTTTCCACCAACAGAGCGCCTTGTTCCTATTACTTTTGACTGGACTTCACCTGTCTTTTTCATAGAACGAACCATACTCTTTTCTGACGAAGAAAGCTTGCTGTAATTGGACTCATATCGGTACGGATCAGAAACGCTCATGTTGAATATTCCTGAAGATAAAAGAAGGAAAGAAAGAACAGCTGCAACAACAAGCCCAATGACAATACCTTTGACAATTCGTTCAATTTTCTTTTCATCATTAATCTTTGCCATATACGATACCTCCAGACATTAAGTTTTCCCGAAAATATTATCGCATTGCCTGGAGCTATTTGCAAATAAAAAATGAAAAATGTTTTGAAAAAATTTTATTTTGAAATCTGATCTTCAAACCATGTGTACATTGAGTCAATACGGCGCTCAAAAGATTTATTAAGGCGGTTTTCAATCATAGAAAGCTTTACATATTTTGCCTTAACGTTCATGTACAAGGTAAGTTTATCACTGTCTTTATTTTCTTTTATTACAAGAAGATTTATTACAAGATTGTCAGCTTTTACGGCTTTTACCGGACCAAGCTTTATCGGTTCAACAAGATGAAAATTAACGGCGATTTCATTTTCCCTTTCAAAATAAGAAAGCTCGTAAACACAGCTTCCAAGAGAATGGTCTTCTAAAAGACAGTAAATCTTTTTTCCGTCAGAAGAAAGAGATTCTTTTAGCGCTTCCTCCCCTACCGGATTTTTGCTGTCTGGACTGTCTATAAAGGTTGCCTTTTCGTATAAGGTTTCCCATTTTTTACTGCCAGTTGAATAATACCTGATTCCTTCCATTGTGCTTATCGAGCGCAGAATCTGTGAAATTTCTGACATTGATTTATCATTTTCAAGATAAAAAATCTTTTCGCGGAAAAGGCTTGGCTCTGCATTCAAATCATATTCTGAAAGAAGCTTTGGAATCAAAAGACTTTCTGAAATTTTTGAAGAAATTGTAGTTTCAGCATCAGAATTTGTAAAAGCGGCTTCCACGTCAGCAGGAGGCATATCTTTACAATAAGCTGAAGAAACAGTCATTGATAAGGCAAATAAAAAAAGTAATTTTTTCATATATCAAGAATACCTTAAAGAAAGTTCAATTACAACCTGTTACAACTGACTGAGTTTTTCACGGATAAATTCTGACTTTTCTTTCAAGCCGATTTTTCCAAGTTTTATGAAAATTACATTCTGGAGCTTAGGATCAAGCCTGATAATTCCAGGATTTTTCTGCAAAAGACTCATAAATTTATCGATTGAAATATCAGAAACCTTTTTAAACTCAACTTTAACCTCACCCTGTCGTTCCCGCAGAGAAGAGATTTTCAGTTTTTTGCATAAAATTCTGATTTCAGCGAGGGCTAAAAGACTTGAAACTTCATCAGGGATTGGACCAAAGCGGTCATTCAGCTCACTAAGAACTGAATCAAACTCAGCTTCAGTTGTAACAGATGAAATCTTTTTATAAATTTCCATCTTAATCTGCTGGTTAAAGATATAAGTATCAGGGATAAAGCCTGTGTATTCAAGTTCCATGATAACGTCAGCCTGTTCTGCCGCATCGTAGTCCTTCTGCGCCATAAGGCGGTTTACGGCATCATTTAAAAGACGCACATACATATCAAAGCCTACAGAATAAACTTCACCGGACTGATCGCGGCCAAGCAGGTTTCCGGCACCACGGATTTCCATATCCTTCATGGCAATCTTAAATCCGCTTCCAAGCTCGGTAAAATCCGAAATAACCTGAAGACGCTTCATTGCAACTTCACTAAGTGCTTTATGCTCCGGGTATAAAAGATATGCATAGGCCTTTCTGTCACTGCGGCCAACGCGGCCCCTCAGCTGATAAAGCTGGCTTACACCATACATATCTGCACGGTCAATGATGATTGTATTTACGTTTGGAATATCAATTCCGTTTTCAATGATTGTAGTCGCAATTAAAACATGGAAGCCACCCATTTTAAAGCGGTGGAAAATATCATCAAGCTCAGCACTTGTCATCTGACCATGAGCTACATCAACAAGAACTTCAGGAACAATGCGCTCAATCTTCTGCCTTACATCCATGAGAGTCTCTACCCTGTTATGCAGATAGAAAATCTGTCCGCCCCGCTCTATTTCCTGCCTGATTGCGTGCGCTACCCTTTCGTCTGTATATTCATCAATTACAGTTTCAATCGGCTGACGGCTCTGAGGCGGCGTTGTCAAAAGGCTCATGTCGCGGATTTTTAGAAGACTCATGTGCAGGGTTCGCGGAATCGGAGTTGCAGACATAGTAAGACAGTCGATATTGTTTTTCATCTCCTTAAGTCTTTCCTTGTCCTTTACGCCAAAACGCTGCTCTTCATCAATAATCATAAGACCAAGATTTTTGAATTTTACGTCTTTTTGAATGATTCTGTGTGTACCGACTAAAATATCAACCTGTCCTTCCGCAAGGCGCGCGAGAGTTTTTTTCTGCTCTGCACTGCTTACAAAGCGGCTCATACGTTCAATTTTTACCGGAAAGTTTTTAAAGCGCTCCTTACAGTTATCATAATGCTGCTCGGCAAGAATTGTAGTCGGAGCAAGGAAAGCTACCTGTTTTCCGCCCATTACAGCTTTAAATGCAGCCCTCATGGCAATTTCAGTCTTTCCGTAGCCGACATCTCCGCAGACAAGACGGTCCATAGGAACTGGTCTTTCCATATCAGCCTTAATTTCTTCTGTAACGGTCACCTGGTCGGGTGTATCTTCATATGGGAAAGCAGCCTCAAAAGCAGCCTGCCACTCCTTTTCTTTTGGGAAGGCAAAACCTACCGCAGCCTGACGGCGGGAATACAAATCTATAAGCTTCCGGGCAATTTCTTCAACAGCGGCCCTAGCCTTGCTCTTACGGTTTTCCCAGGCCTTGCTTCCTATGCGGTCAAGCCGGGGATGATCGCCTTCATTTCCAATATAACGCTGAACAAGATTTACCTGCTCTATAGGAACAAAGGCAAATTCCTTGTCTGCATATTCAAGCTTAATGTAATCGCGCTCGTTTCCCTGGGCTTTTACACGCTCGATTCCATGAAAAAGTCCGATTCCCCAGTTTACATGAACGATGTAGTCTCCAGGCTGAAGTTCTACAAAAGTGTCTATCGGTTTGGATTTTGCCTTGTTTACGGTTTTTGGAACATATTTACGGCGGCCAAAAATCTCATTTTCCTGAATTACCAGAAGCTTGATTTCAGGAACGCTGAATCCTGCAGAAATTGCATTTGGGAAAATTTTTAATGGAGACGGATTATCAGGACTTGTAAAATCCTTAAAAATCTCATTCAGGCGAAGTGACTGATTTTCATTATCCGCAAAAATAAAAACCTTCCAGAAATCCTTCTGAAGCTCTGTAAGCTGGTCTTTCAGATAATTTATGTTTCCAAAAAAGCTTTTTGAAGGCTCACTTTGAATCGCAATAGAATTACCGTCATTTTTTTCTGAATCAGTTGAAACGGTTTTCAGATAGATTCTGTTTTTTGATTCTTCAAGCAGATTATCAAAATCCAGAATAAGCATGTCTGGAGGAAGAACCGGAAGACTTTCCCTTGCCTTTCTGTAGCTTGCAGAAAATTCGCGGTTTATAAGCAGCTTAGCATTCGAAAGACGGTCATAATCATAGAAAAAGATAAATGAAGACGGATCAAAATAATCAAGAAAAGTATAGTTTTTATCCCATAAAAGCTGATAAAAAAATTCCTCCCCCTCTGATTCATGCAGATTTCTTAGTTCAGAAAGGAGTTTTTCCTCTGCTTTTAAAGCTTCTCTGGTAAAAGGAAGATGAACGGAATGATTCTGCTCAAAAAGACCATCGGAATATCCCTCAGTATCGTTTTTTATTGCTGTATTCTGATAATCTTCAAGCTTTGAAGTCAAAGTATCAACAAGTTCTTCGGTCCATAAAACTTCCTTCATAGGATAGATTACAAGATTTTCACGATTTCCAATTGTCGACTGGCTGTCAGCATCAAAATCCTTAAAGGATTCGATTGTATCGAAGTCAAAAATTACACGGACGGCATTTTCTTCTGCCGGAAGAAAGATATCAAGAACTTCACCGCGAAGACTGAATTCCCCCCGGACGCTTACCTTCGGAACTCGTATATAGCCAAGGGCTGTAAGTTTTTCAGCAATGCGGGCAGTATCAAGGCTGGCCCCTTTTTCTAACTTAAAGCTTTGGGTTTTTATATAGGAAGGCGGCGGCAAAGGTGAAATAAAGCTTCTTTGCGGAACGATAAAAATTCTGGTTTTCTGATTAAATGTAATATTTTCAGGTTTTTGAACCAGTTTAGAAAGAAAGCCTGCCCTTTTTCCAAAAACAAGGGAACCGACAGCGGCAGGCCGGTATGGCAAAATTCCCCAGGTCGGAAAAATGAGTACCTCTGCCTGGGGAAAAACTGTCTGAAAATCAGAATAAAGGTTTGTTGCTTCAAATTCCGTAGGAACTACAATCAGAATATCTGTAGAAAAAGAATTGTAGAGGGGGGACTTTTTACTTGAAGCAGAATACTGCAAGGCCTGTACAGTTTTTGAATGTTTATAGGCCGCAAAGTCCTGAATAAAATAGCTGAAGAGGCTTCCGTGGAGTCCGCTCACAGAAAGAGGAAAATTATTCTCTTCGTAGCAGCCCGTAATTTTTTCACAGGCAGAATGAAATTGAGGCCAGTTATGTAATAAGTCGTTTATAGTTAATGATTTCATTTTACTTACCGATAATATAAATATAGGAGAATAATTTTGTCTTTACGTAAACTTTTTGTAATTATAGCAAGTCTCTTTATTTTCAGCCATACTTTTGCACAGGTTCAGACTGAATCTGCTCCTGATTTTTCAAAAGCCTCCGTTTCTATAAAATATTATAACAGAACAATTTATTACCCGGGCGACGGAGAAGAATCTCCTGTTTTTGTTCATATTTCCATTAAAAACAACGGAACAGAAACACTGCGCTTTAAGCTTGCAGATGACAGAATGTTCAGTCTTGATTTTAACGCATTTACTGTGAAAAACAGCAGACTTGAACAGACCGTAAATCTTGTTGAAAAAAGAACTACAAATCAGACAGTTTATTTCCGGGAAATTTCTCTTGAGCAGGGAGAAGAATATTCATTTGTAGAAAACGTAAAAGACTACCTTACAATCAATAAAAGCTCAGTTTACTATCTGGAAGCAGTTTTTTATCCTGAGCTTTATAAATCAAAATATCTTTCAATTAAATCTAACCGCCTTACCCTTGAAATTCAGCCAAGTCCAAAGGCTGCTGCATCAAATTTCCTGCCTGTCAGCGAAAAAACAGTTGAACTTCTCCACCCTGCTGATATTGCTCCAGATAAGATTGTTGAACAGACTATTATTGCAAGACAAAAATCACTCTGGGATCAGTATTTCCTCTATATGGATCTTGAATCTCTTCTTAAGAGAAACTCAAATCTTCAGAAAAAATACGTTTCTTCATCAGCAGAAGAACGCGAAAGAATCCTCAAAGTATTCAAGGCAGATTTAATGCAGACAAAAATTGACAGCGATATCGTTGCAATTCCAGAAAAATTCCAGATTGAACGTACAACTTACTCTCCTACCGAAGGAAATGTTACGGTAATTGAATGGTTCAAGTACCCAAACTTCAGTGAGAAAAAACGTTATACCTACAAGGTTCGTCAGCGCGAAGGAATCTGGCAGATTTACGATTATAATGTTGTAAATCTTGGAACAGAGTAAGAAAAAAAATGAAAGCACTGATAATTACAGAAGATACAATATTAAGCTCAAAAATCAACGCTGTAGCAGAAAAATATGGCGTTGATACAATCATTTACAAGTGGTTTATGAAGGCGCTTGATAACATTGAAGAAATCAGGCCAGATGTAATTATCCTAAATTCAAATGAATATCCCCGCCTCTGGAAAACCCTTGTACAGTTTGTAAAAAGCGGTATTGGTGGAAATGATGTAAAAATTTATCTTTACGAAGAAACTCCTCTATCTGATGAAGATCAGAAAAAATACATAGAACTTGGAATTACAGGCTGCTTTAATCAGATTACAGATGAAAAGCTTAGTTTTTTTGCACCCGCAGCAAAATCTGTCACTATAATACCACAAGTCGAATCTGAATTACCTTCTATCGGTTCATTTCTTCTTTGCGAAACAGATAAAGGAAGGATGCTCAGCGGAAAAGTAAATAAACTTGAAGATAAGACTCTTGTTTGCACTCTGGATTTTCCTTCAAAATTTGAATCTTCTTCTATTTCAGTGCTGACAACCTTTATAAATAATCAGATTGATGATTATGACGGAGCTGTAATCAGACAGTTTGACAGCAGTAAAAATCAGTTAGTTTTGGAAATTCAATAATGGCAAAGTCAGTTCAAAAGGAAGCAAAATTTTTCTGTCAGTGCTGCGGATCCGAAGTTCCCCGAAAATCAAAATTCTGCCCTAAATGCGGAAAATTTTTTGCTTCGGTGCTGTGTCCTAACTGCGGGCATACTGGCCGAACAGAAGATTTTATAAACGGCTGTCCAGAATGCGGATATGCCGTAAACGGCTCATCAGGAGCTTCCGGGGCAAAAATCAATGCACAGAATAATCACACAAAAAATATTAAATACAAAAAGAACCGCCTCTACATTCCTGTGAGTGCAAAAAAATCTAAAAGCACAGGCGATTCTTCCCTGCCTGTTTGGATTTATGCCGTCTGTCTGCTTGTTTTGGGCAGTCTTGTGATGATTTTGTACAGTTGCCTTTAATATGGATTGACCAAAAATCTTTTTTTGTATATTATATTAACACTTAATTTTTTAATGCCCGGTTGGCGGAATTGGTAGACGCGCTCGGTTCAGGTCCGAGTGATTTTATCATGCGAGTTCAAATCTCGTGCCGGGTATTTTTTTATTTTAAAACACATAATCAAATATCTTCAATTTTTTTTCAAGTGGATTTGTAAACTCAATTCTGGTAGCAGAAAAGTTAAGCATTCCAGACCTGTCTTCTTTTTCCCGGAAGATTGCATTGTATAAAGGGTCATTTTCTACAGGAAGACCTGCCCAGGCAAGATGACAGCGAACCTGATGGCGGTAGCCCTGGGAAATACGGCAGACAAGCTTACAGCTTCTCTCATCCATCTGCTTTATTGAAACAATTTCAGTCTGATAAAGCTTTGGCTTTCCGATTTTTTTTAATGCAGCAGTCCCACTTGTTCTGGTTACAGGACGAACTTCTTTGCCGCCTTTACCAAAACTTCTGAAATATGATTCAATTACAAGCTTTTCTTTTGGAAGAATTTTTTCATTCTGGGGAAAACCATCCAAAAGCTTTGGGTTTTCAGGATTGATATCACAGACCGCAGTATAATATTTAATAAAGCGGTCCTGAGCCTGTTCATCAGACATAAAATCATAAAAATCCTGACTTGCGGCAATCAGAATAAGGCCGTCAGTTGCGGTATCAAGGCGGTGCAAAAGCCCGTGTTCAATTTTCTTTTTTCCTGCAACTTCACCTAAAGAAGGAAAGACTTCGATTGCCTTACAAAGAGCATTTTCCCTGTCATCAGCTGAAATTGGCGCTGAAGGAAGCCCTTTTGGCTTGTAAATCACGGCATAGGGATTGTTTTTGTCTGGTTCACTTATAATCTTTATTGAAGTCATAATCTTCTTTATTTTTTTGGATATTTCTTTTTAAGTTTTTTTTCAACTTCAAGAAAACGAGGGGGTGTTTTTGCTTTAAATGTAGTCAAATTTTGCTGGCCTGGAAGACGAATTTTTAAGCGACAGGAATGCAGCATAAGGCTTGCATCAGGAAAAAGCGAATCCGGTTTATTATAAGTAGAATCGCCTAATATAGGACAACCTAAAAATTTCATATGAACTCTAATCTGATGAGTACGCCCGGTTTTTATTCTGACACGGATAAGAGAATAATTTCCATAAGTTGCGACAACATGATAAAGACTCCGGGCAAACTTTCCTTCTTCTGTATTTTCTACGGCCTTAAAGCGGTGGCGGTTCTTTGGATCGCGGATAATCTGAGTGCGGATATCACCTTTTAATGCAGGAGGACGACCGGTACATATACAGATATACTCCTTTTGTAGTGTTTTATCCTTAAATTGTTTTTGAAGCCACTCTTCGCTGTCACGATTTTTTGCAGTTATGATAAGTCCGCTGGTTTCTTTATCCAGACGGTGAACTATACCCGGACGACGTCGCTCTAAAATTTCTGCATCACTTCCCTCTTTTAACTGCTCAATGCTTTGTCTTCCCCAATGGTATAAAAGTGCATTTACAAGAGTTCCGCTCCAGTTTCCGCATGCAGGATGGGTCACCATTCCCTGAGCCTTGTTTACAACAGTTACATTTTCATCTTCATAAACGATGTCCAGGGGAATATTTTCGGGATCTATGTTATCCGGAATATTATCTTCCCACTGGATATCTATCTGATCACCGGCCTTTACCTTCTGGCTGATTTTTACTTTTTTTCCATTTACGAGGATTTCGGTAACACCGCTTTTTAATTTAGAACGGTTCATTCCGTTTGGAAGCGAGGCTATGTATTTATCAAGTCTTTGAGAAGAAGGAAAATCAGCAGGGACTTTTGAAGAGAAAAAAGGCATTATTGAACTCCTGAAACTTCTTCATTAATAAGCTCAACGCCGTCTTGATCCGGCATATTTTCCGAAAAAAATCCGTCTGGAGGAGGAAGAGGCTTTTTAGGCCTGTCATCTATTACTGGTGTAATAATCAAATCTGAATTTTGAATCGCAGAACGCTTTTTTGCCTTATTTCGTTTTACAATTTGAATTATTAAATCTGTAAGCCCGATTCCGACACAGATTCCAAGCGAAGTCAGAAGGATTCCAATCTGTTCATCCTGTGAATAAGTAGCGGCAGCAAAAGGATTAGGAAAATAAGCTCCTTCAAAATCATGCTGAAAATATAGAATTGTCGAATAGCCCAGAGTTGTCTGAATTGAAACAAAGGGAAGCGCACCAAGAGTGATGATTTCAAAACGCCGCGCATCCTTTAAAAACTGAGGAAATTCGTTTTCGCGGTAAGGCTCTGGAGTTGTAGATGAAGTATCAGCTCCAAGCGGACTAAAAAATGAAAAACATAGTAAAACAGCAATAATTTTAAATATAAAGCTCTGATTTTTCATTTATTTTGAGTAATTCCTTTCTCCAAAAATTGCAGTTCCAACCCTAACAAGAGTTGAACCTTCTTCAATTGCGATTTCAAAATCACCGCTCATTCCCATAGAAAGTTCGGGCATATCAAATTGAGAAAATTTTGCTTTCATGCGTTCAGAAAGCTCCCTTAATGTTACGAAAGACTTTCTTACAAGAGCCTTGTCATCTGTAAAAGGTGCCATTGTCATAAAACCACAAGGTTTAATATGGGGATATTTACCGTCCGCACAAAGCTGCAGGGCTTTTTCAACTTCAGCCTCGCTTTCAAAACCGGATTTTGATTCTTCTCCCGTATGAACTTCCATAAGAATTGAAATTGTTTTATTTATTTTTTCACACTGCTTTTCAATTTCATCCATCAAAGAAATTCTGTCTACTGATTCTATACAGGAAGCAACTTTTACGGCATTTTTTACTTTGTTTGACTGCAAACTTCCGATCATGTGTAAATCTGCATCAGGATAAAGCTGAAAAATCGGAGGAAACTTTTCAAACGCTTCCTGAACGCGGTTTTCACCAAACAAAAACTGACCTTCATTTAAAGCGGCAATAACATCCTCTGCAGGATGAAATTTGCTTACAGCCATCAGTTTAACACTGCCCTCTGCCCGTCCGCTTCTCTTTTCGGCTTCCCGGATTTTTTCTTTGATATTTTTTAAGTTACTTTTTATATCTGCGCTCATAAATCACCTGCACTATTTTATAATTTTCATATCATCAATTACATCGCTGAGTAAAAGCATCTGAGGAAGTTCAAGAACTTCTGCCCTTTTCTGAGGATCTATTCCAGCCTTTTCAAGCGCCTGAAGGCATAAATCATTATTGGAAAGAAAGGCTGTAAGATTATTGCGTACATTTTTTCTTCTTGAAGAAAACAAAGCCCGCTGCATTTTGATAAACAAAGAAGGATTATTGCACTTTGGAAAATCTTCTCTTTTTGTAAATACAACAGCCCTTGAATCAACATTAGGCTTTGGCCAGAAATTTGCACCTCCCAAATCCATAAGAGGCTTAACGTCATAAGCCCACTGGCACAAAACAGAAAAAGAAGAAAAATCATCACTGCCAGGTTTTGCACACATACGAAGAGCTACCTCTTTCTGAACAGTAAAAACGCATTTTTCAAAGCGAACATTATTTTCAATAGTATCTGCAATAATTGTAGCGGCAATATTGTAAGGAAGATTTCCGAAAAATCTGTCCGGCAGCTTTGAAGAAGCAAGGTGATTTTTCCATGTTTTTAAAACATCACCTTCCACCAGATGAAAACGGTTTTCACCCGCTTGGTCCATAAAGAAATCTTTAATTAAAGAAGCAAAGCCCCTGTCAATTTCAAAACAGGTCAAATCTGCTCCTCTCTCAAGGATTTCTGAAGTCATTGCGCCAAGTCCGGGACCCACTTCCCATACAACAGTTCCCTTACCAACATCAAGGGCGTCAATCAGTTTTGTTCTTGCAGCAGCATTAATCAAAAAATTCTGACCGAATTTCTTCTGCATGGAAAAGCCTTTTGAGTCTAAAACTGCCTTTAATTCCTGCGGCGAATTGTAATCTGGATGTTTCAAGATATACTCCAAACCGGTGCGTGAGAAAAAATTCCCACAATAAATTTAATAAAATTATACTCAATTTCTACAAAAAATGCACTATATGAAGAAAAAGATGGAAAAATGAGGCAGAATATAATCAGAAAAAGGGATGTATAAATAAAAATTGAAATTAAAGGCGATACGAAAACTGTAGCTATTACACCGGCAGGCGAAAAAGAAGCGAAGAGTTTTAATGAAAGAGGAGCCGTAAAAATCTGAGCTCCGCAGGAAGCTGAAAGAGATGATGAAAAATAAAAAGGCAGGAATCTAACTAAAATCTTTGTAAGCAGAGGCCCAGTCAGAAGAATGCCAGTCAGAGCCGCATAAGAAAGCATAAAACCCGCATTCTGTAAATCAGAAGGAGAAATGACAGTCTGCAAAAGAAATGAAAAGCTCAGTATCATAAGCATGTCAGGCTCCCTTACTCCGGCTATACTTGCAGAAAGCAAAAGCATTGAACAGATAAAGGCCCGCATCAGGGAGGGAGAAAAACCTGCAAACCAGACGAAGCATATGAGGGCGGACAGGCGGAGCGCTATTGTAAGTTTTTTGCGCCCGAAGCGGGAGGCAAAGAAAACTGTAATTGCACTGAACATGGAAAGATGCATGCCCGATAGAGCAATTATATGGGAAAGGCCAGCCCGCCTGAAATTTGAATAAAGTCCGCCGTCCAGATATTCCTTTGAGCCGCAAAGAAGAGCAAGAATAAGACCGCCCGCCTCTTTCCAGTAGTACATAAGTCTTTTAAATTGCAGGCGGCATAATGCACGTGCCCTATCAATTTTTCCTAAAAGTCCGCTTTTCCAGCGGCAGGCTGAACAGGATTTTACCAGAAAGGTATCGGATGAAATAAAATAACCTTCAAATTCGTAATCAGCTCCGCTTTCATATAAAAAACAGCCCTTATCAAGAGATTTTACCAGTGAATATATTTTCCCCGGAAAGTAAACTTCGGTCATATCGGAAGGAAGAATGACATTTACATTCCCCCTGGCTTGTGAAAAGCAGGGAAATGCTTTTTTATCTGTAAGATAACATTTTGCGGAAGATACAGCCATCTTTGAAAAATAGGATTTACCCGATGAAGAAATCTGCGGGGAAGAAATCAAAGTTCCTGAAAGAGCCGTAATCTTTTCTGTTTGAAAAACAGATGAAAAAGGATTACGGGGTGAGATATTTATAATTTTTGAGTAAAATACAAATACGCAGAATAGAGCTGCAATTAAAAAAGGTCTTTCAATTAATTTTACTGCCATCTGAGTCCTGCAAGTGCCTCACGGGCAGCTGCAAGAACTTCTTCAGGGTAAGACAAATATGTTACCGCAAGAAGATAATCGAATGCAGATTTATTTCCGATGGCACCAAGAGTGTTTATGACAGCCCTTACCACAGAATCAGAAACCTTTTCATTCTTTTCCTTACGGTTATTGTATTCCTCAAGTAAAGAACAGAGTGTATTTACAGAATCAATAGGTGAAATATCAGACATTGATGAAATAACCTTTGAAAAGCTTCCTTCATCAATCACATTGTTATCAAACATTTTTTTTGAAAAACGAAGATAATCAATTGCTATAGAAGATGCCCGGGTCCACTTATTTTGAACCAGAATCAAAAGACTCTGCTCCTGCAAAACCTTAACTTCCTGAGTAAGTTTTGAAGAACTGTCTGTTAATATAATAGACTCAGAAAGGGCATTTCCGGCAATTTCACACAAAATATTTTTAGAAATTTGCGTATTTTTTTGTGCCAGGGCATAAACCTTGCAAATCTGATTAATATCCTTTGAATGGATAATCTGAATTATCTCATTTGAAGAAATACTTGAAAGGCTGATTAAAGCCTTTTCTATGTCAGCAGAAAATGAAGAAAGACGCTTATTATTCCAGAGATTATAAAGAATGACAAAGCTTTCACGGTCACCGATTGCTTCAAGGGCAGAAAAAACAGCCTTTGCGACACTTGCATCAGAAGACGGAGAAAGATTCTGGATATAGGCATTTAATATCTTTGTAAAAGAAGATGTGTCAATTTTATCTTTTATCTGAATGATTTTCTGCAGCAAGGCAATCTGAACAGTAGAGCTGTCTGAAAAAACAGTAAAAACGTTCGTAAAATCATTGATAAAAACTGCAGTGTCTGGATTTGATTTATCATCAAAAAATGTATCCGGAATAGAAAGAATTGCGGCAACAACAAGACTGTCCAGCTCCCGATCCTTTCCCAGATATGCTTTATTTTCCAGAGAAAATTTTAAGGCGGCAGCAGAAAGCCAGATTCCCTGATCAGAGGACGCTTCCCTTACGGCAGCAGTTTTATCCTGAATATTACCCTTCAAAAAAGAAGCACGGTAATCAGTGGCTGCAAAAAAAAGACTTGAAAAGAAAAAGAAAATAAATGTAAAAATGTATTTTTTCATAGAATATACTCCGTTTTAATTTTCAAATTCGGGAACAGAAAAAACTTCCTCTGTTTTTTCTGCAATTGAGTCCATAGCAAGTGAAGTTTTAGCTGCCGCAAGATTTTCGGACGCAAGGACCTGAGATTCTTGAGCTGAACTACCTTCCCCCGCAGCTGAGACTGTTGCGGCCGTGACATCAGCGGCAACATCCTCTTCTGTAAGGTCAAGCGCCTGCATAACCTCTTTTTCTGGTTCCGGCAGCATATTATAAACAAAGCCCAGAACTTCATTTTTCATAGCAGATTCAATATGTGTACATTCAAAATGCAAAAGGGATTCATTTTTCTCTTCATTAAATTCTGAATGTTTTATTGTTCCAAACATTACAATCAGCATATTCTGGATATTAAACTGAAGCTTAATCTGAACATGGGAAAGTCCTCTGCCGCCAATGCGGATTAAAGCTCCTGCTTCAGAAATATCTTCAATAAGGCATTTATAACCGTCATGAGTTTCTACGGCGTGATAATCAGCAATTTTTTCTTTAACAATATAAAGCTGACCATAAATTGAACATTTTGCACGCACAGCCTTACGTTTCTGGGTACGAACAAGATTATTTGAATGATTTAAGAAAAGTGCCGGCTGGCCGAGAAAAACCCCGGACTGGGTTACATTAGTATCAAATACGTAACGGGCATCCCCCTTACGCCACAAGTAGACGCTCAAATTTTTATTAATCCACTCATGGGCTGGCACTTCGATTATGTCATTCTTTTTTGGAATTGTAACAACAATCTGATTGCCATTGTTCAGGATTTCCGATGTAAAAACGCCCCTTCCCGGAAGAATAATGCGTAATTTCTGCCCCTTATCAAGAGAAAGTGTTGTCTGCAGGCCTTTTTTTGAATCTGACTCATTCTGGATTTTTGTTCTGTAGTCAAAAAGTTTGGCAAGCAGGGCCTGATAGCGGGGACGCTCATCTTTAGAAGCAACCATTATTGAATTTGAAATACGCTCCATACATCTTGTAAGGGAGTTCATCGAATAAAAAAGAGTGTTTGGCTCTTCAATACCACTTAAACCTGCAGCCTTCCACAAAGTCTGAATATCAGCAAAACTGAATCCAGCATCAAGACCTGAAATATAAAAGGTAATTTTTGGCTTAAAAACCGAATAAATGGCGCCAAGGGTAAGAAAAAATACGATTACAATTATCACACCGATAAATGAATACACAAAATTCCTCGCTTTTTATATCAACTTTCTTAATTTAATAAAGATTATTTTTCACAAATATTATACCATTAAATAAATGAAAATACATTCAAAAGCCGTCAAAATAACTGTTTTTTCTATAGTTTTTTTATTTTTTATATTACCGCCCCTCTTTAATACAAAGTCGCCTTCCCTTGTTTTTTCAAACTGGACTTTTCCCTTTATCCAGCTGATTTTATTTTTTCTTTCCCTGCTACTTCTTTATATTGACGAAAGTCTTTTTTTTGATTTTAAAAGTCAGAAAGGCTCTTTAAGTTACAGACTGATATTTCCGGCAGTATTCTGCCTCTGCCTGCTATTCGCCATTTCTTTTTTGATAAACGGACTTTCAATTATTATAAGCCACAATACAATTCAGGAAGAAATTACCCCGCCTTCAAATTTCAAAGAATGTATTTTCTGCGTCCTTACATTTTTCTTTTCAGCTTTTTTTGAAGAAAGCATTTACAGATTTTTCCTGCCGGAAAGCATAAAATCCTTCTTTCTGACATGTAAACCTTCTTTACAAAAGTATCTGATTTATGCAGGTGAGATTTTCACTGCGCTTTTATTTGCATTTTCCCACCGCTATGCAGGCATCTTTTCTGTGATTAATGCCCTGCTTGCCCATATTGTTTTACGACTCTGCCTGAAAAAAACAGGCTCAATTTACGCAGGCTTTACAGCCCATTTTATTTACAATATAACAGCCTTTACGCTTCTTTCGCTTAATTAATTTTATAGTCAAGCATTTTAGAAAGCGTCCATCCGCTGATTTTACAGACTGTCCGAATATCGGGATTTTCGTAATTTACTAAAAGGACATATTGATTTTCGACAGCATTTTCTTCCGGTGATTTATAAATTTTTAAGGAAAGTCTCTTTTTATTTCCAAGTTCAAGAAAAATTTCTTCTTCAGCAGATTGAGAAGAAAGCTTTGAAAGATCTTCCCCCTTAATACTCTCATCCAGCATTCCGCCGTGACGCAGTTCAAGAAGACTCTGCGTATAAGAAGCAAAAGAAGTATCTGATGAAGAGGCGGTGATTTTTCTGCCATTTATAACTATAGACTGAATGTCCTGACTTGAAGAAATATTCAAAAGCTTTTTTGAAATTATAGTTTTTTCTGTCCAGAAAGACTTAGCGGCTGTAAGATAAGGCTCAAAAGAAGAATCAATCTGATAAACTTTTGCATTTTTCCCGGTCATAAAATAGCGGAAAAGCTGGGAAAAATCATAATTTCCAAAATAAAATTCTGAAAAAGTATCTTTATAAGAGCATTTTATATAAAAAAATGATGATTTTTCAAAACCAAAGTTGTTATTTTTAGAAATTTGGTCTGAAATTTTATACAATTTACGGACTTTTATTAACTCTTCAATCAGATTTTCAATTAATTCTGAGTCAGCTGGAAAAATACAGGAAGACTGCCCGCTGTTTTTTACATACCAGAAATCATTTTTCTTTTCAAGAAATACTGAATCATTACCCTTTGAAAGGCAAAAGCCTGTAATTTCATTTTTGTATTTGGGATTGACAAGGGCTGTCTTAAAAGGCTTTCTCGCAGAAAAAGCCGGTTTTATAAAAGAAAGAATATACAGACCCAAAAGAATGATGACAGCCGCAAGCAGATGGGAGTTTTTTAATTTCATAAGCCCTCCTTTTCTGTTATTTTACGGCAATAATTAATAAGCTTTCTTTTTTGCAGGACAAAATAAATGACTGAAGAAAGAATTACCACAAGAGGAATAATGGTAAATAAAGTCAGAATTGTTACAAAAGCAAGTGTCTGATATTTTTTTAAGCCCTCTTCATCGTTCTGGATTTTTATTGAAGAGCCCGTCTGCAGGCTTTTCTGATGAAGTTTTGCAAGCTCGTTTTCATTCATCAGCTTTAGAATTGTATTAACCGCAAAATCAAAATTTGAAAAATCAGCTTCATCAGACTGGGCCGAATAATTATTCATAAGGGTATTTAAAAAATACTGATCCGGAATAACGATGATTTTTGTATATTCTACAGATGCATCCGTATAAAGAGCTCTAAGTCTGC
This sequence comes from uncultured Treponema sp., assembly GCA_947165895.1. Lineage (GTDB taxonomy): Bacteria > Spirochaetota > Spirochaetia > Treponematales > Treponemataceae > Treponema_D. The sequence goes on along the minus strand of CAMVCB010000006.1, from coordinate 275,075 downwards.
CGGAAATTTCTGCCCCAAGAATCTGAAGTCCCCTGCTGTCTGTAGGATAAGGCTTTTGAGAAAGATTAAAGGGATTTGTATCGGCTTCAGAGATTTTGTAATTAAAGCCTTTTGAACTTGAATACAAAAAGGCTTTCGCATGCTCACTGTCAGTAATTGTAAGAGGAGTCGGCCAGAAAAGAGTAAGTCCCGTCGTGGCATTGGCCTGGGGAAGAATTTTTACCCACATAGGATAATTCAAGACAAAGGACTGATCATCTTCTCCGCTTACCATAGTAATTCTTGAGCAGGAAATATCAGCGGCAATTTTATCTTCAAAACGGAGACCAAAATTTTCCAGCATTTCAAGAAGATTTGTCCTTTGATTTGCCTTGAGGCTCCAGTCCCCCTTTATATCTGCTGAATAAGGAGAAAGGGCAAAAAAAGCATTTCCCCGTCCAGCCATTATGTAGTTTTCAATTGCGATTGCATCTTCAATTTTTATCTGGCTGTCACCAATTACAAGAAGAGGCCCCTTTGCATCAGATAATCGCTGTGAAAAATCAGAAGTTCCTGGAAAAAGTGGATTTACTGCCAGTCCCTGAAGATTAAAAACCGGAACAAGATATGTATAATCCTGAGAAAAAGACATGCCGTTTCCAAGGACTACATTTACGACAAAGTTCTTACCCGAAATAAGCTTTTTTACCCTTATATCAAGGTCATATTCAAGGCTCTGGGCACCAAGCACAAAAGGAACTGCTTCAAAAGTGCCATTATATTCAAGGATTACGGCCGAATAAACTCTTGTAATTTTGGTAGAAGTCCGGGCAGAATTCTGGATTTCCTGACTTTTTATTCCGTATGAATCTAAAAGTTCCTGAGATTTTTGATCTGAATCGGGATTTTTTATCTTAAAAGAAATATTTTTTGACTGAGAAGAATAAGCCTGAAGAAAATCACTAACGTCACGTACCTGAGGATAAAGACTGCTTAAAGTTGCAGAACGATAAAAGGTTAAAGAAAGGGGCTCTTCAATATCGGTTAAAAGGGATTTTGTATATTTTGAGAGTGAATATGTCTTATTTTTTGAAAAATCCTGACGCCAATACCAGCGTTTTGAATTCAAAAATATAAGAATAAAAATGAAAAAGTAAAGGATTATCCTAAAGCTATGGGTTTTAATTTTGCCCTTCTTTTTTTCACAAGTCAGCCATGTTAGAAACAGGAAGAAAGCTGTAAAAATCACAAAGAAAATAAAATCCCGGCTGTCAAAAATTGATTTTGAAGCGGCATCAAAATGCCAGGCAAAAGATATTTCCTTAAAAAATGCGGCGATAAAGCTTTTACTTGAAAGATAAACTGTAAAATTGTGGGCAGAGTTAAAAACCGCAAGAAAAAGTGAGCTTACGACAAAAGCCGTAATCTGATTGGAAATAAGCTCAAAAAGGAGCAGGCAGAGGGAAATTGTGCAGGCGGCATATAAAATCAAAAAGAAAAAGCCTGTAATTACAGAGGAAAAATCAAGCGTAAAAAAGAAGGATATAAAAATCACTGCCGGAATAAGAAACAGCAGAAAAGCAGTATATACAGTCAAAAGGGATAAAAAGCGGCTTATCAGCTTTTCACAGCTTGAAAAAGGCAGAAAATCATCAAAATTATTGAAGGAAGATTTTGCAGAAAGAGAGGGAATTAAAATTATGCTGATGTAAGGAATGGCTGTGAAAAGAAGTCCCAGGGATGCGGAATTTCCTGAAAAAAACTGATGCCTTATAAAAAAGTTTGCGTATGAAAAAAAAGAAAAAAGCAGGGCAAGAATTATATTTCTGGAAGTGATAAAATATTTTATCTGGATTTTATAAAGCTCTTGAATTTTAGATTTCACCAAACTCACCTTCCATTAGTTTTTTTAAATCTGCTTTACTGCCAAAGCCCAGCTGTCTGCCATTTTTTATAAGGACTACATTATCACAAAGACTTTCGACCTCGCTTAAAATATGGGTAGAAATCAAAATTGATTTTGTAGAGGAAAAATCTTTAATAAGGCGGTGAAGCTGGGAAATCTGCAGGGGGTCAAGACCGGAAACGGGCTCGTCAAGGATAAGATTTTCAGGGTCGTGTATAAGAGCCTGGGCAAGACTTACCCTCTGTTTATAGCCTTTTGAAAGAGTTTTAATTTTTTTTGTAAGGACATCAGAAAGTCCGCATTTTGTTACTGCCTGACGGACAGCAAAATCAAGCTGACTGCCGGAAAGTCCGTAACTTCGGGCGGCATAAGTTAGAAAATCGGCGGTATAGAGCTTGTCTGGCAGATTTGAAACTTCCGGGAGATATCCGATTTTTCCGTCAACAAGAATCTGACCGCCGTCTGCATAATGAAAACCACAGATTGCCTTAATAATTGTAGATTTTCCGCTTCCGTTTGCGCCGACCAGGGCTGTTATTTTTCCGGGTTCAACAGAAAAATTAATTCCGCTTATCTTAAAAGAGGATTTATAAGCTTTTGAAAAATCACAGACCTGAATCATAAAAGCAAAAAACGCCCTTCCCGCGCCCTTTAATCCACGTAAGGAATTTCAATATGCATGCGGTCGCGCGAAAGCTCAGCTTTTGGCCATACAGACTGGGCTTCTTCTAGCAAAACAGAAAGCTCCTTGTCTGTGTAGCGGGGACTGTAGTGAATCATGCACATACGGCGGACATTTGCGTCGCGGGCAATTGTCGCTGCCTGAACGGCTGTCATATGTTTTTTTTCTTTTGCCTGATCCAAAAGGGCGTGCTCAAACATTCCCTCGCAGACAAGAAGGTCACTTCCGCGAACCTCATCCGCAATAGAAGGCTTGTAAAGAGTGTCGGTTACAAAGCTGAACTTACGGCCGCTGCGGGGCTTTCCCATTACCTGCTCAGGCTTTACGATCGAACCGTCTTCTGCCTGAACTTCTTCACCCTTCTGAAGCTTTCCCCATAAAGGTCCGCAGGGAACTCCCAGGGAACGGGCTGTTTCAGGATTAAATTCACCAGGGCGGTCAAGCTCTTCCAGAGTGTAGCCTACACAGGTTTTTGTGTGGTCAAGCGGGAATGCGCGGATATAAAAATCTTCTCCGCCGTGAACAACGCAGGGAGCGGTAATTTCCTTTACAACAATCGGATAGTTGATGTACATATCAAGAACACGGCGGCTTGTTTCAATGTATTCCTTGATTTTCGGAGGGCCGTAAATATAGAGGGGCTCGGTGCGGTCTACCTGGGCAGAAAGCATAAGGATTCCCGGCAGGCCAGTAACGTGGTCTGCATGCGTATGAGAAACAAAAATTGCATTGATTTTTTTCCACTTAAGATTCAGACGTTTTAGGGAAACCTGAGTACCTTCACCACCGTCGAATAAAAATAAATCACCGTCACGCCTCAGCAAAACAGAAGTCAGATGACGGTAAGGAAGCGGCATCATTCCTCCGCAACCTAAAATAAAGGCTTCCATATTCATGGAAGCCATTTTAACGGATTTTTAAGGGAAATTATAGTAGCAGCAAAAAATTATTTTGCTTCGCCTCTTAAAATCTTTCTTACAAGAATGCCCGAAGGCTGAAGGTCACTTTCCTTCCAGCCGCCCTTTGCATCACGGTCCTTATTGTATTTGAGGGCTCCTGAATCTTCTCCCTTGTTGTTTACAGACCAGTTTGCCCAGGAAATCTTATTTTTAGCAAGAAAGCGCATCCATTCAAGAGTTTCTTTTTCATAAACACCGCCGTCTCCAGATGCCTGAGTTGTTCCCCATTCTGTTACGAAAATCGGAAGACCTTTTTTGATGGCTGCTTCAGCTACAGCCCTGCTGTCTTTTCCGTGACTTCCGGCATAAAAATGAAGGGTGTACATAATGTTTTTCTGATTCTCAATCGGGCTTGCGGCGGCACTTGTTAAGTCACTTGACCATACAGGTGTTCCAACAACAATTACGTTGTCGCAGTATTTTCTGATAACCGGAATAATGCGTTCAGCATAAGGCTTGATGTTTCCTTCCCAGGTAACTTTTTCTCCGTTAGGCTCGTTACAGATTTCATAAATGATGTTAGGACAATCTGCATAGGTTGAGGCAATGCGGTCAAAAAATTCTTCAGACTGTTTTACATACAAAAGAGGATCACATTCAGGAAGAACATGCCAGTCTACAATTACGTACATTCCGCTTTCGATAGCCGCATCAATTGATTCGATAACTTTGTTTGCCATAGCCCTGTTCTGAACATAACCGCCGTTTCCGCCTACATACATGGCAGAACGCCACAAATCAGCATTCCAGTCATCGCGAAGCCATTTCATTACATCCGCATTTGCATATTTTCCATACCAGTGAAGTCCGTGAGAGCTCATTCCGCAAAGCTGAACAGGCCTTCCTGTCTGATCGCAGAGATTTGTTCCTGAAACGCTTAATCTTCCGTAGCGTTCTACAGGAGTTTTTGAATCTTTGTAAAGTTTTCTTCCTGAACTGCCGCAGGATAAAAGTGATAAAGATGCAGTTATTGCAATTAAAATTAGTGATGTTTTAGTAAAAATTTTCTTCATAAGATTAATTTTACAGCGCTTATATTCAAAAAGCAAACCTATCATTTTGTTATCATTTTATTCCCTGCTGTTGCAATCGCAGGCAGCCTGCTCTATAGCTTCTTCATAGCCTGTTAAAGCGGCAAAAGGAAGAAATATTTTTGCCCGGTGATTGAGTTCCATTTTAGAATGGAATGCAGAAGACGAAGGCCAGACTTCATCGATTATATCTCCGTACAATTCAAGAGAAAGTTCTTCTTCATTCTTAGCTTTCATGCTCTGTGCCCTCCAATCTGCCGGTTACGCTGGATTGTTGTTGCCCCTTCCTGTAAATCCATACCTTTTAACAGGGCATTTTTTCCAAAGCGGGATATAATGGAAAGTCTTGCATTCTGCAAACTGTCCTCTTTTTTTTTGAAAGCATCTTCTTCAAAAAGCAGGGGCTGTTTTTGACTTAAAGGAATCACATCATTTGCGCAAAGATTAATTCTTCTTACAGTCAGATTTTTTTCTACAATCAGATCAAAAAGAGCCATGGTTCCGTCAATAATTCTGCGGCTGGAATTAGAATAATCGCCCAGGCCAAAAGTTCCGTGTGCCGGTTTTGGCAGGCAGCGGCCATACCAGTCACGGACAATTTCACCGCTGAAGCCGCTTTTTTCAATCCCCTCCCGGTCATAACCAACCATAAGGGTAAAAGAAGAAGCAGCAAGTTTTTTATCAAAAAGACTAAGAGAAAGATTTTCTGCCATTTCCCTTACAACAATCCTTGCTTTTTCAAAGGGATAAGGAGACTGCAAAACCTGCCCGCTGCCAAGACTTTTTTTATTACTTTTATAAGACTTTATATTTTTCATGCTGCAGGGCTCATAACCAAAGGCGTGATCTATAAGAATTTCAGCATCAATCCCAAAAAGCTTATATAAAAAGCCTTCATCTTCAAGAGCCTGCCGGGCAATATCCCCCATGGTAAAAATACGGTATTTTGCAAGCTTTTCGGCAGTTCCCCTACCAATCCGCCAGAAATCCGTCAGAGGCTTATGGGCCCAGAGCTTTTTCCTGTAGGACATTTGATCAAGCTCCGCAATTCTAACGCCATCCTTATCAGCCGGAATATGCTTTGCAACAATATCCATGGCAATTTTGCATAAATAAAGATTAGGGGCAATTCCTGCCGTAGCAGTAATTCCGGTCTGAAAAAGAATATCCTTTATCACTCTTTCTGCGAGCTCACGGGAACTGCATTTATACAGAGGAAGATAGCTTGTTATATCTATAAAAACCTCATCAATTGAATAAACGTGAATATCCTCTGAAGAAAAATACTTAAGGTAAATTTTGTAAATTTCGGTTGAATATTTTATGTAAAGAGCCATTCTTGGAGGGGCAACAATATAATCAAGCTCCTTACCGGTCTGACGCTTAATCTGCCTGGCCTTTTCTTCAACTTCAAAAAGCCGGCTTCTGCCCGAAAGTCCGTAAGCCTTTAAAGCTGGAGTTACGGCAAGACAGATTGTTTTTGATGTCCTGGACTTGTCGGCAACAACAAGACGTGTTGTAAGAGGATCAAGATGTCTTTCCCGGCATTCTACACTTGCATAAAAGGATTTTAAATCAACCGCCAGATAAGTCCTTTCTTTTTGCATAGGATATTCTGCTTCAACCATGCAATTAGTATAGCATAAGCCGATTCTTTAGGCTAGATTTACTAGTATATTTTCTAGTTATATTCTATATGGACTTTTTTGAAGACAATAGAAAAGCAGATACAGTGGGCAATAAAAGTTAACGCCCAGGAAATCGGATAAGAAACAAATATGATAAATTCCGTATGGAAGGCCGGTGTTAAAAAAATTGTAGAAAGCCAGACGATGCGGAATACGCAGACTCCGATTATGCAGACAATCATAGGAAGAAGACTGTGACCAATTCCGCGAATGATGTTACTCAGGGTGTCCATGATGCCGCAAAGGGCGTAGGTAGAACAGATTACAGTCAGACGGCGGATTCCGGCTTCTATTACAAGAGGATTTTGAGAGTAGATTCCAAGAATCTGACGGGCAAAGAAGACAACAAGAAAGCCAAGACCTTCTCCAACTACTAAAACCGTAAGAAGGGAAACAAATACAAGTTTTTTGATTCTGTCCTTCTGCCCCGCTCCCATATTCTGGGAAGTAAAGGTTAATGCCCCCTGGGAAAAGCCGTTCATGGCAAGGTAGACAAAGCCTTCTATATTGATTCCTGCGGAACTTCCCGCAATCACAACCGGGCCGAAAGAGTTTACGGAAGACTGAATCACCATGTTTGAGATAGAGAACATCATTCCCTGAAAACCGGCCGGAAGGCCAATTTTTATAATACGGAAGAGTATGTATTTATGGATTTTGAGTTTTTTAAACTCCATTTTAAATCCGTCTTCTTCACGCATTAAAAGAACCACAACAAAGACAGCGGCAAAAATCTGAGAAATGACAGTAGCAAGGGCAACGCCGGCAACATCCATGTGGAAGCAGATTACAAAAACCAGGTTGAGGATGACATTTATTACTCCGGCAACCATAAGAATGTAAAGAGGACGCTTTGTATCACCCTTGGCACGTAAAAGTGCGCTTCCAAAGTTAAAGATAACAGTGGCACTTATACCCGCAAAGTAAATGCGGAGGTAAAGCACTGCAAGCACAAGAACCTCCCGGGGAGCCTGCATCATAAGTAGAATTGGCCGTGCAAAAACTATTCCAAGTATGGTAAGGCCGATTCCGCTGTAAACAGAAAGCAGCATGGAAGTATGAACGGTATTCTGAAGTTCCCGGATTTTTCCGGCTCCAAAGTAATTGGCAGAAACAACGCTTGAACCGATGGAAAGGCCGATAAATAAGTTCAGCATAAGGTTGATAAAAGAAGAGGTTGAGCCTACTGCAGCAAGGGAATTATCGCCAGCAAAGCGGCCTACAACAATTACGTCGGCAGCGTTAAATAAAAGCTGAAGTACGCCCGACAAAATCAGCGGTACAGAGAAAATTATCAGTTCTTTAAAAACAGGCCCCTTGGTCATGTCCAGCTGATTTTTCATAAATCTTCCAGCATCTCCCTGAAGAAGTGATTTTCAATCCGCGCTTTATTAAAAAGCTCCTTTACCGAATAATATTTTTCACCTTCAAAGGTGCGTCCAAAAAGGATGTAATCACGACCTGCATTATCCACACCATAGGTAAGATTATATTCAAGACCTTTATAGTTAAAGCTCCATTCGGTTTTAGTTTCGATTTTGAAAATAAAATCTTCTTTTGTCATGCTTGTAAATATACAGCAAAGCTTGTTAAAATAAAACAAAAATTTTGTTACAGGAAGCTTCAGAAATGAAGATCGTAATTTACAGCAGTAATTCTAATAATTTTGACGGTCCAAGCTACCATTATACAAATCTTCCCTCAAATGCAAAAAACGCCGAACGTATTCTTACAGATTTTTTCGGGGCTGACTGCTTTGAAAAGCACACTTTTACCCTTGTATCAGAACTTCCGGGAATGTTTTTACTGGACCTGGAAGGAAACGAAATTCTTGAAAAATCTGAACATTTTGAATATAAAATACTGCCTCAGGGGAAGGAAAATCCCCCGGAGGATATTGCGGCCTTAATTAAAACCTTACAGCCTGATCTTGTAATTGCCGCAACCTACTGGGTAACGCCTTTTGACTGGCTTCCTGTAAAAGATGCCCAGATTGCCGAAATCTTAAAGGCAGAAGGCATCAAGGTTATCTGTAACAGCCTTGATGTAAGCCTCATGTCCTTTGACAAAATCCAGACCCACACTTTTCTTGAACAAAAGGGCTTTCCTCTTGCAAAGGCAGTTTACGTTCATCACGAGCTTTTCTGGGCCGAGCGCAACCGCCAAGAATTAAAGGAAAACCCCTATAAAGAAAGCGTTTTTTACAGAATTAAAAACATGAACTTCCCGGTAATCATTAAGGACACTTCAGGTCTTTCAAGCTACGGAATGGAAGTCTGCCATACCTTGGGCCAGGTAAAAAACTTTTTAAACGGAAAGAAAAACAACGGAGACAAGATTGTAGAAGAGTTTGTAAAAGGCCCTCAGTTTGCAATGGAAATCTGGGGAACGGAAGAAAGCGGCTACAGAGTCTTTAATCCCTTTATGGTAAGCGTAAACCAGTACGGAATTACAAGCCCCAAACAGAGCGTAAAAATCGGGCCGGTTACAGACACTTATGCAGCGGCTGACAAGCTTCCCCTGGCTGAACTTAAAGCAGAATTACTTCGTCTTGCAAAGCTTATAAGGGTAAATGGAATCTGCCAGGTGGATTTTGGCTGGGACGAAGAAAAAAAGCGCTGGGTAATTTTTGAACTCAATCCCCGCCTTAGCGGAATGAGTCAGCTGCAGTTTGAAAGCCAGACAGGCTGCCGGCAGGGAGAAGAACGCCCCGCCATGTCATTAAAATTCCCAATTCTGGAAAAGGAAGTCTTACAAAAACTCAGCACCATGCCCTTTGTAAAGCACGTTACCCAGACTGTAAACGACCAGGCAAAACAAAAACGGGAGCACGGCTACTGCGAGCTTGTACTTGCCGCAGATACATTTGAAAAGCTTAGGGAAAATTTAATTACCCTTGATAAAGAGTTTTCTGACTATATGGAAAAAAGCTTTTTCCAGACAGGTCTTAACCTTTTACAGAACTTTACGGACGCAAATCAGCTAGATCTTTGATTCTAGACCAGGTTGCAACGCTACCCTTTCCGTTTTCCTTGGCGAACTTCAAGGCTTTATTTGCGTTTCTAAGCACTTCCATAAGATTTGCAGGCTCGGCAGTATCAGAGTTACAGCAGAGTCCCATGCTGAAGCCAATAGCCTTATTCTGCGGAATATCAAAATCCTGACTGATAAAATGTTTTAAATCCGGCAGAAAGAAATCCCTCTTTGAATGCTCAATGTAAATTCTCTGGCACATACGCTCTCCTTCCTCCTCGGAAGTATCACCCATAACCACAACAAACTCGTCCCCGCCGTAACGGCAGACAAAATCAATGCGGCGGAGTGTATTTTTAAGGATATCCGCAAAGCATTTCAAAAGAAAATCACCGGCAATATAACCAAAGCGCTCGTTATAATACTTAAAATTATCGATATCAATAAAGGCGATTGCCTTTTGAATAATCTGCTTTTTACGCTTAAAAAAGCGCTCTACCCGTTCATTTTCAAGGGTAATGTGACGCGAAAGTGCACGGCGGTTACTCAATCCTGTAATCGGATCAATTGCGGTAAGGGCCGCAAGATTTTCATGCTGTGTGTAAATTAAAAGCTGGCTCTGAATATTCAAAAGTGCAATATTTACGATTGAAACAGCAAGCGATGAAAATTTTTTGCTGTCATTTGGAAGTATTACAATGGCTCCCTTAAAATCAAATTTTGAAAGATCGCAGTAATAAAGCTCGTTATCCTTATCAAAAATCAATTCCGGCTTTTCGGGGCTGCCGTAACGTTCAAAAAGATTCTCCCAGACAGCCTCAGGCAAAAGCATTTCCTTTGTGCTGGACTGAGAAAAGGATGTAAGGTTCTTCCACTTTTTTGAAATGCCAAGCTGGGCAAAAGAAACAGACTGAGCCGCCAGGAACTCGCAAATACAAAAGGAAATCTTTTCAAGATAATTTTTAATTCCCGTAATTCCCGGATTAAAGGAATTGATTTTATTGATAAACTGATATTCATTGAGTTTATTGTGCAGCTGATTAATTGAATAATCTTTATTTGCCTTATCTATAAGCATCAGAGAATCAATCTTAAAGTCCGCAAGCTTGGTAAAACTGTTTCTGTACTCTTCAAGAGTGTATTCCTTTTTATTCTTGAAAAAATATACAAGACTTTTTTCCCTGGCAAGATTAAAGCCGATATCAAAATATTTTTGAGAAAGCTGGTGATTTCCAAGATTTTCCAGGTGAATTGCAAAATCATAAAGAAGGAAAACGATTGTATGACTGTATTTTCCAAGCTTATTGTAATCTTCAATTACCTTAGCCATTAATTTTTCTGCGGCCTCATATTCCCCTTTTACAGCTTTAAGGCAGGCATCAACATAAAAAATGAAAGGCTTACAGTTATCAGAAAGCTTTGCAGTTTTTGAAGTGAGGATTTTATAATTCATTTCCGCATGGAAATAATCCTTATTGTAAATATCAATTACAGACTGGAAGCTGTAAATATCCTCAGGCTTTGGAATATAGGAATTTAAACTTATGTTTTCAGGAACGAATTTTTTATACAAATCAAGAAGGACAAGGGCAATTTTTTCTGTAAGTTCAAAATTATGGACATAGAAAGTTGCCCGGCTCATATTTTTAAGCAGCTCAATAATCAGAATATAATCAGAAACAAGGAAAAGCTGGTCTGTAAAATCATTGAGGACATTGTAGGCTTCCTTAAAGCGGGCCATTCGCATACAGAAATCAGAAAGGCCGTTTTTAATGCAGATCATCTGTTTTATATCACCAAGCTGGGTTCTGAGCGCATCAGCCTTTTCCAGAGCCTTTCTTGCCTCATCATTATGGCCAGTCTCTTCATAATAAATTGCCCGCCAGTGCATTACAGCCGAAATCTGCATATTATTTTCAATTTCATGAGAAATGCGGTCTGTTTTATCAAGCAGGTATTCAAAAAATCCCAGCTGATTTTCATCTTCAAAAACAACTTCCGGGAAATGAAGGACTGTATTTACAAAGTTATTGTTCAAATCCGAACGCAAAAGAGCATCGATCGCGGCCTTATATTTATCAAGAGCCAGTACCCTGTCATCACGGCTTGTAGAAAAATAATCCTGCATCAGGGCAAGGGCATAATAAGGTGATTTTTTATTCCGTCCGTCAGAAAAACGCTGCAAAATCAAAAGAGCATACTTTTTGGCAAGATTCAGCATGGATTTTGAATTATAGATTTTCGAAAGGAAAAGCTTGGCCTTAAGGTCAATTTCATCATCAATTCCTTCATCAGAAATTGCCGAAAGGAGAACCGCAGATTTATCAGCCTCAGAGCAGATAAAATATGCAAGGGCAACCTCAAGCTTGAGTTCGCGGGCAAGAGGTGAATAATTCTTCTGTGTTTCAAGAATTTCAAGAGCCTTGTCCGCAAGAAAAGCCGCCTGCTTCAAATCAAGAAAAAGCCGGGCATTTCTTAAAGCCATAATCAGAGATTCATAAGTAAAGGAAAAATCCTCAGAAAGATCCTTTCCGTGTTTTTTTTCAAGCTTAAAACCCGTCAGATAATTATGATTTTGTGAAATATCCTTCAGAAAAGTCATAATCGTCTTTTTAGCAGTATAAGGATTTTCGGAATCAAAACAGAAAATAAACTTCCCCTTGTGAGCAGATTTTTCTACCTCAGTTACAATTTCCAGAGAATCCATATTCATAAACTGGGAATTCAAAAAGATATAATTATTGTCGCCGTTCAGCTTTTCAATCAGGCTGACAAGGGTATTTTTTATCTGTTTTTTTTCGTAGTTGATTTCATGATCAAGAACGATATCTTCACGTTCCTTTGCAATTCCATCATGGATATAGGTTGCAAAAGTTTCCAGCTGCAGGGGATAAACCTGGCTTTGAAGCATTTTAAAAGGAGGATTATAGAAACGAAGCAGCTCCATAAAAGGACGAAGTGGCGAATAATCATCTTTTAAATCGATAAGACAGTAAGATTCCCCAAGAATCGAAGGAATCTGATTCATTGTGTCTGAATCTGTTGTGATATAGCAGGTATTCTGGCAGTTAGATACAAAATCTAAAAGAAACTGAACTTTCTTCTCCATGATACAAAAATTATAACATCAAAGTTCAGCTTTTTAAAATTAAAATTTTAGAATTCTTTGTCGCCCTGTTTTTCAAAAAGCATTTCAGCGTCATCGCGCCCCTGATGCTGTTCAAGCTTTGTAAAGGACTTTTGAGAGTTATTTCCGGCCTTTTTTTTATTCTTTTTCAGCACCTGATTGATTACAAATGAGGAAGTCCGGTTCATAATTGAATAATATTCTTTATCGTCCATAAGTTACTTCTCGCGCTTTACAGCTTTTACTCCGCCAGGTATTTTTGAAGTGATGATGATTAAAGTGCCCTCTTCCACCGCTATTTTTGCCTTGTCTGCGGTCCATTCGTTACTTAGACCGTAAGGGGCATTCTGCCGCATAAGACCCCCATTCAATTGCCAGCGGGTCCCTTCTTCTGTAATTCCCCGGGCTTCGTCACAAAGAGAAAAAACTGAAAGGCTCCAGCCCTCCTTCTTTTCAATTTCAACAGAGCTCTTATTAATCACGGTGATTTCGTCATTATCAGAGAGAAGCCTTGCCCTTCCAAATTTTTCTGCAATAAAAGAAAGAGTCTGAATATTACAGAAAAAATGGTCAAAACGGCCGCCTGCTGCGCAGATAAAGGTAAAGTCATTACAGCCTTCCCCGATTGCATATTTTACGCCCGCCATAGTATCTGAGTCATCTTTGTCGCGAGAAAGCTTTATGATTTTTGTGTCACCATCCCAGGCGAATGCGTCCCCTTCCGGGGACGCGCCGTCACCTTCCGGGGACGCGCCGTCACCTTCCGGGGCAGCAGTGTCACCTTCCTCCACGCCTGCACCGTAAGAATCAAAATCCCCGATTACGACATCCGGAAGAAATCCCAGCCTTTTTGCATAATCCCAGCCCTTATCGCAGGCTACAACAAAATCCGCCTCATCATACAAAGAGCGTGGAGCATCAAAAAAATCCCCCCCCGAAATAATCAGACATCTTTTCATTTCCACCCCCTCAGGCTAACCGCTAACAACTAACCGCTAACAGCTAATCTCCCTCTAACGACCGCGAAGCTTTTTCAAAACCTTCTTATGCCAGAAGGCCCGCAGATTTTCTGCCAGAGTACAAAGGGAATAAAGGGCTTTCAGCTGAACGTCCCAGCTTCCGGTCCGGTGAATGTTTTTTCCGCCAAAGCCTGTCTTAAAAAGATAAAGGCCGTGCATAGGATGATTTTCGTCATCGGTAGGAGGCATTCCGTACATATCGTAATATAGACTTCCATAAGCCTTTGCGTCCTTCATCGCAGTCCACTGCAAAAGGAAATTAGGCATAAGGTTTCGCTTTACGTTACTTGAACAGCCGTAAAGGTAAACGCTTTCGGTTTTAGAAAAAAGCGTAATTATTGCGCCAAGATAATCTTCTTCGTGGCGGGTAAGATAAAGTCGGACTTCCGGCACATTCTTTCCGGCGGCAATTTCCTCTGCTGAACGGCGCATTAAATCTTCGTAATATGATTTTGGATGGATTGCAATACCGTCGCGTTCAGAGGTAATCTTATATAATTCGTAGAATTTGTCTAATTTTTCAGACAAGTTACTATCATTTCCTAAGATTTTTTCAATCTGAACGCCTTTTTTTTCTGCCAGACGGATGTTATAGCGCCATTTTGACTTCATGCGGCCTAAAATTTCTTCTTCGCCGGCTGTCAAATCAACCAGGGTTGAATCCGGCGGCTGAATGTCTACACGTGTCTTTTTAAGGCGCAGGCGGTCAGCATAGGAAACAACTTTTAATCCGTAATTAAAGGTGTCGCGGTCAAAAGGAGTTGCAAAGTCTACATCTGGGTCAAAACGTACGCAGATAGTGTTTTTAGGAAGATAGGGCTTTAATGCCCCTGCAATCTCCGCTATAAAATTTGCAAACTCAATGCTCTGAGTTTCTGGCGTTACAAGAGTTTCATCAATCAAAACTGACTGGTCTTGGCTATCAAATGCAGAGTCGATTTTTTCTTCGCTTGTGCACTTATACAAAAGTGACGGAAATAAAGGCAGGTAAGCCAGGCTGAAAAGTCCTTTTGCAAAGGAACGTACTAATACAGCAAATTCATAAGTGCGTTCTTCAAGAATCTGATTTTCAGAATGTTCGCCATGGCCTTCTTCATGTTCTTTTGTAGAACATCTTTCACCCTCGCAGTTACGGCTTCCCTTTTCAACCGGCACTTTTGCAGACATTTCAAAGCGAAGGTATTTCCAGCCGTGAGCAGCCTTAAATTCGCACCAGAAGGGAGTTTGTAAAAAAGACCCTTCGTTGGTGCGGCTTGTATTTTCAATTTTTGAGATTTTAATGTCAAACATATTATGCAATATCTGAGTTCAAGGCTTTTTCAGTTTTGATTTCTTTTCCGTCTGCCAAAAGCTTTTTGCCTGCAATCTGAACAAGACCGTCTTTTGCGGCAATCTGAACAGAGAAGAATTCATCACCTGTGATTTCAGCCTTTTTTGCGGCATTTACATCAGCACCTTCAAGCACAATCTTTGTACCAGGCTTTGCCCAGCTTACATCAAGAACCTCTACACATTCTTTTCCGTCAGCCTCGTAGTGACCGGCAAGAAGCATACCCCGGCTTTCAACTCCCCGCATTGTACGAGGAGCAAGGTTTGATGCAATTACAACGTGCTTTCCAAGAAGGTCAGATTCTTTAAGGAACATGCGCAAGCCAGACTGAATTGTACGCGGACTTCCGCTTCCGTCATCCAGAGTTTCGATATAAAGCTTTTCTCCTTCAGGATTTGGCTTAACGTCAACAATCTTTGCTACAGTCAGCTCGATATTTTTATTGAAGAAATCAGCCTGCTGATCTACCGGCAATACAGTTGGTTCTGCCTTTTTTGCCTTCTTTTCTTTCTTGTCTTTTTTAGCCTCAGCCTTATTCTGTTTACCGCCGAATTTTTCGCGGAAGGCAAGCATAGTCTTCTGATCCATTGGCTTAAAGTAAACTTCTGTAGGTCCAACAGTGCTCAGGCCTTCAAGTTTTCCAAGGTCATTCCATGTATAACCGGGCTTTGTTTCCATTCCAATCTTGCTTTCCTGAATAGACTTTCCAAAGTAGCTCATGATTTTTTGAGTGTACTGAGGCATATAAGGATTCATCATAATCATCAGATCCTTAATTACATAACAGAGGTTGTGGATAAGGCATTCTGCCACAGCCGGATTTTCTGTTCTGGCCTTCCAAGGTTCAGTTGCCTGGAATTTTTTGTTACAGATATCAGAAATTTCAAACATTGTGTGGAAAGCATCCTTCAAATCAGCCCATTCAAGACTTTCAGTTGCCTTTGCCTCAAGCTCGCGAACCTTTGACCAGAGCTCTTCGTCAACAGGGGCATCAGGAATCTTTCCTTCATAATATTTATTTACAAAAAGCAATGTGCGGTTTACAAGGTTACCAAGGTTACCAATCAGCTCGCCGTTAAGCTTTTCCATAAAGTCTTTCCAGGTAAACTGATAGTCCTGCTTTTCAGGACGGTTATAGAAAATGTAAAAACGCCATGCATCAGCAGGAATTCCAGATTCAATAGCATCCGAACCGAATACACCAACCCCAAGACTCTTAGAGAACTTTCCGTCTTCATAGTTCAAAAATTCAGTCGAAGACATATGATGAAGTTTTGTCCACTCGTGTGGAGAGCCCAGCATTGTACAAGGGAAAACAACAGTGTGGAAAGGAATATTGTCTTTACCAATGAACTGGAAAAGCTCAACCTTTTCCTTGCCCTTAGCCTCTTCGCTCTCACTCGGAAGCCACCATGATTTCCAGTCAAAGCTCTTTTTTCCGGCCTTTACAAGCTCGTCAGCCAGCTGCTTTGTAATAGAAAGATAACCGATTGGGGCGTTGAACCAGACATAGAAAACCTTGTTTTCATAACCAGCCTTAGGAACAGGAATACCCCACTTAAGGTCGCGGGTAATGGCACGCTCCTGAAGACCATCACGGATCCAGGCCTTTGTCATATTGATTGCATTGTCAGACCAGCGGCCTTCAACGCTTGCCTTATCCATCCATGCATTAAGCTTTTCGCTCATAGCAGGAAGGTCGATGTAAAGGTGTTTTGTCTCGCGGACTTCCGGTGTTGAACCGCAGGTATGGCAGCGGGGTTCTTTGAGTTCAATAGGATCAAGAAGAGAACCGCACTTATCGCACTGGTCACCGCGGGCCTTTTCATAGCCGCACTTAGGACAGGTTCCGTCAACATAGCGGTCAGCAAGGAACATATTACAGTGAGGACAGAAAAGCTGCTTGTTTACGTGCTCGTGAATCAGGCCGGCCTTGTCCAGGTCATTAAAAAGAGCCTGAGTGATTTCTGTACACTGCTCGTTAGAAGTTCGTCCGAATTTATCAAAATTGATGTGGAACCATTCATAAATCTTTGTGTGCTCGCCATAGTAGTGGTCGCAGAGGGCGCGAGGTTCAGTTTTTTCTTCAAGTGCCTTAGTCTCTGTTGCTGTACCGTATTCATCAACACCGCAGACATAAAGAGTGTCATAACCACGGCTGCGGCAGAAACGTGCAAAAACATCGCCCGAAAGCGACTGAATGATATTTCCCAGATGAGGAATATTATTAACGTATGGTAAAGCTGCTGTAATAAGTCTTCTGTTCATTTTTCGTCCTTGTCTAAGCCCGTCCGGGGCCAAAATTAAAAAATAATTAACATAAATAATATCAAATTTGCATTAAAAATTAAATATGGTGAGATTATTTTCAGGCGAAACTTCACACCCATTCGCCTTCCACCGTTCCGCTGCCGCTCCAGCCGCTTCCCTCGTTCGGCAAAGCCTCTCTCAGTCCAGTGGCCGCCTTCGGCGCGGTTCCACGCTCGCGCCGTGTGCCACCTTAAATTACATATACTTCAAAAAAAGTGCAAGGCATTGTATGATTATTCAAGCTTTGTTGCAAATGTACGGCTGAGACTTTCCAAGGGCGAAAGCACTGCCGATGCTGTAAAAAATGCCGTTGATGATGCCATAAATAACAGGCTGCTTGACGGTTTATTCAAGGAACAGAAACAGGAGATTATTGGTTTGAGTCTGACTGAATTTGACCAGGAAGCATATGAGAAAACTATCCGCGCGGAAGGCATAGCCGAAGGCCAGCTGCTGAAAGCTATTGAAAGTGCAACTGAATTATTAAAAGAAAATGTAACTCCTGAAGTTATTGCAAAATGTGTAAAACTTCCGCTTGAAAAGGTTCTGGAATTACAAAAGCAGATTATAGTTGAATAAACATGGCAAACCCGGCCACTGATTGTGGTCGGGTATTTTTTTGCCTGGTACAATAAGATTTTTATTCTTCAATAATTCTGTCCGCAAGACCACTGCCGGCAAAATAATTATATTGTGAGTTGGTAAAATTTGTAGAATTTGTATAACTTGATTTACTGCCTGCAGGAACATAAAATTTGAGACTGTTGTTACAACCTGAAAACTCCGGATTACCATCAGCTTTGGACAATGATGGCGGGCTTGTTCTTTTAAAATGAATTTCGGTCAAACTTGAACATCCATAAAATACTCTAAACCCCAAACTGCTAACTGTGCTTGAAAGAATTACTTTTTTTAAACTTGTGCAAGATCGAAGTGTATCCATTCCTATATCAGTAATTGTAAGACCTGAAAGATCAGCTTCTTCAATAGCGACAGATTCAAAGGCGCCTTCGCTAATAGATTTTAGCTGTGCAAGTCCATTAATTTTTTTAACTTTACTTGATGACATAGCAAAAGCCTTTATCGATGTTACCGTTGATGGTAAAGTAAATTCTTCATCAGCTTTATTTCTTGGATAAAGAATCAAGTCTGTTTTATTCTTGTTATAAAGAACGCCGTCTTGAGTACTGAAATATTGATTTGTATCACTTATAATATATGCTTCAATTTGGTATCCAGCCCCCCATTGCGTTTCATCATACCTGAAACTTTTTAACGACGAAGGAAGTATAATAGATTTAATTCCATATTCTGTATTACAACATTTAGATAATGATTCAACTTCAACGTCAGATAAATCAAGAGTAATCCTTAAAGATTTATCCTGTCTATATCGTTTTTTAATTGCAGTTGATAAACCTGTAAGTTCTGAGCCCGTGAGTTTTATTGTATTTTCACCGGTCATATTGGCAATTTCTGTAACAGCTTCAGAAGCAGAGTAAACAATAACGTTATTAATATTCACAGGGAAATTTCCACCGTATGTTTTTCCATTGTAGACAGTACTTACACTTACCATGTAATCTCCAAGAGGCAGATTGTCACCAAGGGTAAGTTTGTTTGCATTTGTTCCTGTGCCCACAGTGTAGAATGATGCTGGGACAGTTTCACCGTGATAAGTAACTGCGTATGTAAGAGGGATCTGACCGGCTTCAGTATCATTTCCAATAGCAAGAATAGTATCACTTCCGTTTACTTTAGCTTTTACCGTAAAGGTCAGAGTTTTGTCTTCGGCACTCTTCAATACAGCAGTTTTGTCTATACTGATTGTAATATCTTCATAAATCGGCTCGATGGTGATGTTACCGCCGCTGGCAGCGAGTACGGCTTCGTCATCACTACCGGTGGCTACTGTCCACTTGTCGCCGGTGAAGTAAGTGCCTGGGGCAACGCTGGAATTATATTTTCCGTAATCTATAGTAAAGGTAACCTTACTTGTAAGGCTCGGCTCATCTGCTGTTGATATTCCGATTTTTGCCTTTTTACTACCATTTGTAAGTGCCCCTGTAACATTTACTTTCTTTCCTGACGGAAGGTAAAGGTTAGAAGGATTTGGGGTAGAAGCAGAATCTGTATTCCCTTTAATTTCGACATTTCCGCTTACATTTACTCCGTTTGGTGCATATACTCCGCCACCAAGACCAGAGGCGGTATTGCCTGTTATTATAAGGTCATTACCAAGGAATACAACTGCTGAATCTCCAATAAGAATACCGCCGCCATTTACAGCATTTCCGCCAGTAATGGTAAGGTTCTGGATATCTACAGCTTTAGAAGCAGATTCAAGTGCAATTGTAAGCGCAGGTGCGCTTACACCAGTTGCGTTAATTTTATCAAATGTATTTCCGCTTGCTCCCTTCAAGGTAATATATGAAGCTTTTACATCGGCCGGAATTATTTGGGAACTATTAATTTCGCCGTCAATCAGAATTGTGTATTGGGCATTGTTATTATTCAAATCGTTGATTGCATAAATAGCCTGTTCAATTGAAGCGTAAGGAGCTGATTTTTCACCGGTGCCGCTATACGAACCATCAGCGGTGCAGACTTGATGATTGCTTCCCGCAACATAAATCGGAGAATCAAGCACAAGCTTTTTCTTATCAGCAGAAAGATTTACTAACCAGTCTGTATTTTTAACAGCAAAGAAATCTTTGTAAGGGGTAAGGTCAGTTACATTTATACCATCTGCTTCAACAAGAGTTCTACCTCGTGAATATGATTGAGGCATAATTGTTGCAATCGGATTTGTATCCTTACGACTAAGAGGACCTGTAATTTTTATAACTTTTCCATCAGCAAGCTCAATATCATTTTTATGTTCTGAATCTCCTTCAACATCAAAAGGAATAGAAATTGAACCGCTCATTGTAAATGCTATAGGGTTTCCTCCCATGCTGACAGCACCGGCTCCTCCGCCTAAAGCCTTATTATTTTTAATTACGCCGCCATTTAAATGAACTTCACAGCTTTCTCCGACAAATCTAATACCACCATTATATAGGTTAGCTGTGTTATAAGAAATTTCGGCATCACCGCTCATTGTAAAGATTCCGCCATCCATAAAAATGCCGCCACCATTTGGAGCCCAGCCGCTGCTTGTACCAGAAACAGCATTATAACTGATTTTTCCACTCTTAAAATCAAAGCTGCAATTAACGGTGCGCATCATAACACCACCGCCCCAGCCGGTTGAATCATTATGAATTATTTCACCACCAGTCATTACAAAGCTTGCATTAGAAGAACCTTTATCTATATCAACACCACCACCGCGGGTGGTAGTTTTATTATAAGAAACAACTGCACCATCGTAAATTGTAAGACTTCCGCCAAAAAGTTTTATTCCGCCGCCGCCTTCACCGCCATTGTAGCTGGAAGAACCTTCATAGTTATAGCAGACTTTAGAACCTTTCTTTAATACAAGAGCACCTTGTGTATTGTAAATACCGCCGCCACCTTTTGTTGCCTTGTTTCCGTATGAACTTGAATCTGGCAGGCTTGTCTTATCTTCTCCAATCAGAGCGCCGGCATCAAGCGTTACGTTAGAACCGGCAGTCATATTTATTCCGCCGCCATGTTCGGCACTTCCGCCTGTAATTGTAAGATTCTTTATGGTAAGGGGAACTGAACTTTCTACAGTAAGAACAGAACCACTTCCATCTCCCACAAGACAATCTGAGCTGTTTCCTGTAAATCCTTCGATAATAAGTGATTTTGCATTTTCAGTCTTTATTAATGTTGAAATTTGTGTTTTTCCACTTACACTTCCGCCGATAAAGATTCTGTAATCTTCAGCTTTGTTATTATTCGCAATTGTATTTAATGCATCAGAAAGTGAAGCAAAGGGTGCATAAGGGCTTCCAGTTCTTGTCTGTCCGTTTTCAATTGCTTTTCCTGTAAAATCTTTTTCGCTGACATAAAAAATCGTACGCTGATAGTTTTTTATAATTTCATCTGTAAGTACAAATTTGCCGGCCGAAATCGGGGAATTTGAACTTCCATCGTCCTGCCAGGTGTTAGTCTCCATTCCTGCAAAAACATTGATTGTCTGAGGAATTGAATACAAAAGAAATTTGCGAGAAGACTTGTAAAAATTTATTGTAATATTATATGTTCCGGCCGGAATGACATCTACAGAAATTGTGGCTATTGCTGTAGTGTAGTCATCATGAAATTGTATTGTACTTTCGATTTCATCACCGCTCAGACTGGGACAATCTATTCCTGAAGGAAGCGTCATTTCAAGTTTAATGCTGCCATTTCCTTCTTTCGCAGGTTTTAAAATAAAGTCATGTGTCAGGCTTGTGTTTGTACGGGAAGGTGTCACGTTTTCCCATTCATCTTCCATAACGGTTACCTGCTGGCCCCCGGCCAAAGTCTTTTTAAGGCTTGCAGTTACTGTATAAGTTCTTCCGATTGTAAGTCCGATTAAATAGCTTTTTGCAGTCTGGTCAACACTGCCTTTTATTTCTTCTGAAATGCCTTCAGGCCCTGTAGCTCTGGCACTTATATAATATTTTACATCTGATGTTTCTGAAGTTACTAGGGAAGGAAAAGCAGAACGCCCTGTAACTTCACTTTCATTACTGATTTTTGATAAAGCCCCGGGACATGCCCCCTCAATGTTCAGGCTGCCCGAAAATATAATCTTTTCTGCTGAATCTGAAATAACAGGATTTGTAAAATCATCTATAACTGCATCATTTGCACAGGAAAAAACGCTGAGAATCAAAATAAAGAGGCTAAGCGCCAAAATTCTGGCACGCCCCCCCCTATTTAAATGTTTAGTAATTCCAAAAATTTTCATTATAAAACTTTCTCCAAAACGTTTTTACCTGAAATTACGCAAACTATCCTAACAATTATACCACTGAGCCGCAGTTTCGTCAGCAAGCTGAATCAGCACTACCAGAGGATTCTGCAAAAAATTTGAATAGTTGTAGCTTTCAGATTCACTCAAATCAGAAAATCCCATGTGGCGGCTGACAGCTTCCAGAACATGACGCTTTTTAATGTATGACGGCATGATTTCGACAAGCTTAAGAACAGATTCGTTTCCGTGGCCAAGATTACGGTTTTCGCCCTTTGATTTATAAAAAGGCTGTTTAATCCAGTTTCCTGTGATGTCCTTTGTATTGCGGTATTCAACGCCGTAAAAATCAGTTTTACAAAAATCATGAACCAGAGCCGCAACAAAAATATCTTCCGCAGTTACAGGATATTTTTCTGCATCAGGGCTTGCCCAGAAGTTTTCCAGAATAGGACGAGCCAGAAGCAGAGCCTGCTGAATAACCTTAAGGGTGTGAAGGCTGAGCCCGGCTTTAAAATTTCCGTGAAAACGGGTGCTGGCCGGCGCAGTCCAGAAATCTGATGAATCCATCCAGTCACAAAGAGCGGCCGACTCATTTTTATCTTTTATAATGTAATCAGCCATTTCTAAAATACATGGTTTTACAGATTCAATAACATAAGAACCGTTTGCCTGAATGGGGCTGAACTGATTAAAAATATCCAAAAGCTCATTAATTTCTGTGTATAAAGTTTCTTTTTCTTCTTCTGTCATAATTTTCCTGTTTATTTTGATTTTCTATCCTTATTCCAAAATTGTAATTTCAACGCGGCGGTTTCTTGCCCGCCCTTCTGCCGTGGAGTTGTCAGCAATCGGCTTATTGCCTCCACTGCCCTTACAGATAAAGCGTCCCGGCTGGATTCCCCTTTTTGCAAGAGCTTCCGCAATAGAGCGGGCTCGGCTCAGGGAAAGTTCCATTTCGCCGTCAGTACTGTTTCCGACCCGGGCTGTATGTCCTTCAATCAAAAACTGAGATTGTCCCGCTTCTTTCAGGACTGCCGCAATATTATCAAGGCGTTTTGTTTCACCCGGAAGAAGGCGCTCACTGTCGGCTTCAAACTGCAAATCAAGGATTGTAAGGCGGAGGCCTGCCGGAGTCTGATCAACCGTGATTGCGGCTTCGTTTTTCTTTGGAAGTTCAGGTAATGGGTCTGCCTGGAAGGCTGTAGTCAAATCTCTTTGATGCTGCGGCTCCAGATTATCGGTGTAGGGCTCAGACAGCTGCCTGTCATCAGTAAGGTCTGCCATCGCAATATCCACAGGCTCAGCCGCAATATCATTATCAAAAGGCAGCTCTTCTTTTTTTACAGGCTCTTTTTCCACAAGAACTGCCACAGTAGTGTCCGGCACAGACACAGACCTGAGTTTTTTCTCTTCCTCTTCATCAATCATGGCAAAGCGGCGCAGAGCAGGAAGAAGTCTGTCGCGGTCCACAGCCGGCGGATATTCAGTAAAGAGGTTAATTGTTCCCTTAAGGTGAACCTGATTTCCGTCTGCATAAACAAAAGTTTCATCTACGGTGTCACGGACAACAAGGGCTGCCCCGCTTGCCTTACTTACAAGAATCGTAGCCTTATGGGTCCCCACAGCCTTCTGCAGCTCCCTGTCCCCGCCCCAGTCAATATAGGAAGTACCGCTTCCCATTCCGTAGCGGGTGGCCCACTGGGCATTAATGCGGTAAACAGGCTGCCCGTTCAGACTTTCATCTCCAGCATAAGTATATTCCACGTAAATTGGCATTTTTGTAACGATTCCCTTGTTCAAAGGATCAACCGCCCTTTCAGCCTTTGCCTGCCAGCGTTCTCCCACCTGTATCTGGTGAGCCGGATAGCTAGGAAAGCTTCTGAAGCTTGGGTAGCCGTGGTCTTCCACCATGGTCAAAACTCCGTCCTTTCCAATCCTGAAAACCGAAAGAATTGAATCGTGAATGCCGGCTGCAACCGAAGAAGAATCCCTCTGAGTTTTTTCGTTTACAAAAAAGTTTCCTTCATATAAATAACCGTTGTTCTGGGAAACCGGCGTAATAAAAGAACGAACTTCCCTGCTGGTAAGGCCGACATACTTATTATTGTCATAACGAAGGAGATCCGTGCGCTCAACAAGGCTGTAAGTCGGGCTTCCGCTGTAGGAAATCTGACTTTGTGACCAGGCTGCTGACCACAAAAGCACAGAAAGTGGTATAAAAAGACTTATTTTTTTAATTTTCATAGGGAGAGTATATTATATTTTCATTTATTTTTCATTAAAAGCTATGGCGCCGTCCCAGTTTTGCGGTGGATTTTTTATAAAATCCTCACAGCGGGCCAGCATAAGCTTTGTTGCCTTATCCTGAGGACAGGCTTCCAGAGCCTTTTCAAAATATTCGCGGGCAAGACTCCACACTCCCTTGTGATAGAGGGCAAAGCCCTTTTCATAAGCATCCCGGTAATCAGCAGAATATTCACAAATGTCACGGTCAAGGGCAAAAATCGGAACAGCTTTTGCCTTACCCTTAACTTTTACGTCGTCAAGATGGCGGAAAATAAATTCCTCAGCTTTAACTTCATTTTTTACAGAGCCGCTTACAAGAATTTTTGCGCCGTATTTTTTAGTAAGACCTTCAAGACGGCTTGCAAGGTTTACGTTGTCACCGATTACAGAATAATCAGTTTTATCATCAGAACCTATGGAACCAACAATTACATCTCCATAGTGAATGCCGATTCCCGTATCAAAAATCATGCCGTCAGGAAGCACAAGATCTTCAAGAGGAACAGATGCAAGGGCTTCCTTCATTTCATAAGCGGCGGCAACAGCGCGGCGGGCATTGTCTTCATAACTGATAGGAGCTCCAAAAACCGCCATGATTGCATCCCCTATAAATTTATCAACAGTACCGCCATGTTTTTTTATAATTGTAGTCATAATCGTAAAATAGCGGTTCAAAAATCCTACGATTACTTCCGGCTTGTTATGCTCGCTTATATTTGTAAAGGAGCGGATATCACTGAAAAGAATTGCAACGTCACGCTTTTCTCCAATTTTAGTCTTTTTTTCGTTTTCCTGCTCATCGACAAGCTCATCAATAATCTGCTCGGGAACAAAACGGCTGAAGGCCTTACGGATGTTGCGCTCAAACTTAATCTTCTTTTTCATACGCAGGGCTGTTTCCAGAAGCAGAGCCGCTTCCTTAACAAGATAAGAAAAAATATCCTGCTGTTTGGAGGTAAAAGCCCCTTCACGAACAACATGCAGACTGCCAAAAGATTTCATCCGGGAATTTTTAAACTCAAAAAACTCATAGGCGGAAAGCGGGATAATGTCAGAATGGTATTTTTCAAGCTCGATTTCGTTACGGAGCTTTCTTGGCGTAAAGCCAGTCATATTAAGGTTTGGAAAAAGCTTTTCATAGTCATTTACGCAGACCTTAATAAAATTATCACTTTCCTCAGGCTTAAAATTGTTTCCGCAGATATAAAAGCCTTCCACACCGTCATCAACATTTACAAATATTGCGGCAGCCGGGATTTCGCAGACTTCGGCAACAAGATTCAAAAGCTTTTCAATAATTTCGGAAAAGGCTTCAAGATGCTCAAACATAAAAAAGATTTTCTGAAAACTTCCGTTTTTAATGCTGTCGTATTTTTCCGGCATGGCAAGCTTTGTATCTTTTTTGGCACAAAGTTCTTCAAGATTCAAAAGTATTTCATCAGGCTTGAAGATTATGAACATATCAGCGCCGCAGGTGGTCTTAAACTCAGCAGGAAAGACAAAATCACTTGTTACATAAACGCCAAGCGGAATATTTTTAAAACGGGCAAGGCTTTTGATAAGGCGGCAGAGTTCAACGCAGGAAGGATTCATATTCCTTGCATTAATCAAAACTGCATCGGGAAGCATATTATAAAGGGTAACCAGCATTCTGATTCCGTTTGTATCAAAGGAAAGCTCCAGCTCTGATTTTTTTGTTTTTTCCTTAAAAACCTCCTGCAAGGTTATAGAAGGCTCTAAAATTAATATCCTCTTACTCATTTTACTTCCCCATCAAAAAATTCCCTGATTTTTTCTATCAAAGTATCGCGTTTAAAGTCAGCTTTGCTTATAAAAGCATCCGACTTTGGAATATTCGTATTCGAAACCGCAATTACCGGAATATTTACATAATTTTCCATGCGGCGCAGGTTATCAAGAAAAATTTCACCCTTCATTCGCGGCATGTCATCATCACACAAAATCAAATCAAACTGGGTTTCCTTGATTTTTGACATGGCCTCAATACCGTCACAGGCAATTTCTACATGATAGCCGTTATTTTCAAGAATTGTTTTTTCAATAAGACGGGTGATTTCGGAATCTTCAACTACAAGAATGCGTTCTATTCGCTTTTTGGCATGAGCTTCAAAAACCTTAACCTCATAAGGCCTCATTGCTCGGAATTTTTTCATGATTTCCGGCACGTACAGAATTGGAATCATGTCGTATTTTTCGTCAAAGGCAAGACCTTTTAAAATCGGGAAATTGACAAAGGCAGGCGGCATGGGCTTTCTGATAAGGGAAACAAACTTCTGCATTTTATCAACAATAATTCCGATTTTATGGGACTGATAATTTACAATTATGATTGAATCAAGCACCGCGTGTTCTTTGACAGGAGAGCCCGGCAAAAGTGATGAAAGTGCATAAACAGGAATTTCTTCGCGAATCTGCTCGGTTCCCGATTCATTTTCCTGAATATAAATCAGATAGCGCTGATTCATTTTTTCTTCATAATCGAGGGCACTTCCGGTAACAACATCCACGACAAATTCCGAAGGAATAAGATATTTGCGCCCGTTTGCAAGTACAAAAAATCCGTGAAAATCCTTGTGATTCTGCAAAAATACATCATCGTGGATGCAGCTTAAAAGTTCGTCATGTGAAATCATAAGCGAGTTCTGAAGATTTTTTGCGTCCAGGGCCAGCTGATTAAAGGATTCGCGGGCAGAACGCATGTCTCCTTCGCGGACGGCAGACTTCAACAGCTCAACCTGATTCATGATGATATAAGAACGGGCAATCATTTCTTCCTGCTGATTTACAAGACCTCCCATTTTGGAAGACTGAATCTGCAGCATGGAATCACTTTCTGCTTTTTTTTCAGTCTGAGAAGAAGTTTTGTCTTCAACTGTATTCTGATTAAAGGCATTTTCCAGGAAAAATCTTTGATTCTTTCGGGGAAAAACTTTTTCGGCATTAAAAATTTCTCCGGCAAGAGCTTTATCAAGATAAAGAAGATATGTGTTAATTCCGATTTCCAGAAGCTCTTCCTGCTCGCCGTTTTCAATTAAAGTACAAATCTGAAAAAGCTTTTCCGAAACCGCTTCAAGTAAAATCTCAAGATTTTCGGTAAAATTTATCTGCCTGTCGTTGAGTCCCTTGTAAAGATTTTCTATAGCCTTAAGGATTTTGTAAACCGGCGGAAAACCAAGAAGCAAAGAGTTGTCTTTTGTAATGCTTAATACCCTCAGGATTTCATTGACAATCTTAGGCTGATGCTTTAAGACCTGGGCTATCCATCTTGTTTCCAGAAGATAATTTTTGATTATTGGCGACATTTCTTCCTGCGCCTGAACAGGGAGGATTTTTTCATCCGGATGAGAAAAGTTTTTCTTAAAAAAATCAGTTTTTGTCTCTGTCATTTTTTTCGAAAATAAAACACCTTGCCGTCTGAGCATTTTTCAAGATTTTTTGGAAGGATTTTTGGATCGATAGAAGCAATTTCACTCATCGAAACAAAAAGGTATCCGCCTTCGCACAAGCTTTCATTTACAATTTTGTTCAAAATCTGTCCCCGCATTTCCATTGTAAAATAGATAAAAACGTTGCGCATAAAAATCACATTAATGTTTTTAGGAAAAATTTCATCCCTGCAGGAAAGATTTAGCTGACGCCGTTCAATTTTACTACAAAGCTCAGGCGGGAAAATCACAGACTTATCGGCAGACTGAAAGGGAGCCAGAAGATAATTAAACTTTGCGCCGTCAATCTTTTTGGCGGTAGATGCTGCATAATGGCCAAGCCGGCATTTTTCCAGAACTTCGCTGTTAATATCACTTGCGATACACTGGCTTTTTATTCCAAGCGACTGGGCAAGAAGATAAAGTGAATAGATTTCCTCTCCGCTGGAAGCCGCCGCGGACCATATTCTGACAGGAGCTGTAGAAAGCCTTGCCCGGATTTCCGGGAAAAGCTTTTCCTTAAGCAGACTGAACTGGGCTTCTTCGCGGAAAAAATAAGTTTCATTTACGGTTGCAGCATTTACAAGAACATCAAATTCTTCCTTATTCAGGCGCAGATATGAATGATAAGGCAGTCCTCCCAAATCAATTTCCTTTACCCGCTTTTCAATAAAATTCATTATGCCGGTTTTGTGGCTTTCACGGGGCACAATACCTGTCTGGAAGCTTATCAAAGCGATTATTGAGTCAAATTCATTTTTATCTATAACAGGACTGTCAGACTCTTTCATTTACACTTACCTTACAAGTTTTAAAACTTCCTCCGCAATTTTATCGCGCGGGAAAACCCTTGTTGCGGCATTCATTTCGATTGCGGCAGCAGGCATTCCAAAAACAGTGCAGGTAGATTTATCCTCGCAGATTGTATATCCACCGGCCTCCACAATTTCCTTACAGCCTTCGGCGCCGTCCCGTCCCATTCCTGTCATTAAAACGGCAAGACAATTCTGCTGATAGTTCTTTGCGGCAGAACGGAAAAGCTTGTTTACAGCCGGGCGCAAAAATCTTTCGGGCGGTTCATCAGAAAGATGAATAACGGGAAGGTCATTTTTTACATAATCAATTACAAGATGCCTGTCAGCCGGAGCAAGATAAGCATGACCTGATTTTGCAACTTCCCCGTCCCGTGCCAGGCTCATTGGAATATTGGGGCAGGTTTCACTGAACCATTTAGCCATTTTTTCATCGGCCCCCACATCAAGATGCTGTGTATATAAAACAGGAAGAGGAAAATTATTTCCAAGACCTGAAAGCACCTGTTGAACGGCAGTCGGACCGCCGGTAGAAGCACCAATGCATAAAACCTTAAAATCACCGTGAGGAATATGATGAAAGTGATGAGGAAAAGAGCCTGACTCAGGGCTGTGGGAAGAAGAATCCCCTGCCTGACCGCCTGTGCCCCCTGCCGGAAACGATGCGTAAGCCTCTCCGGCTCCCCCTGCCAGCGCCGCTGCCACCTTGCCCCCGCCAGCAGCTCCCCCCAAAGCCTTCCTTACATTTGCAACAAAATCGTTCATTACAAGAGCGTTATAAGCCGAAAGCGGCGGCTTTTTCAAAAAGAGACTTGCACCCGCATTCATGCAGACGGCGCTCTTTGAATTATCATCAGAATAAACAAAAACAGGAATTCCCATTTCCCCGCTGATAATTTTTGCAGCTTCTGCCCCGGTTAATTCCGGCATATCAAAATCACTCAAAACAAAATCAACAGGATTTTCCCGGCAAAAATCTACAGCCTTACGCCCGTTAGACACCAGTCCCGCAACCTCAAAACCGTTCTGCGTAAAGGCCTTTTCAAATAAACCTCTTGTAATAGCTGAATCATCTGCAATAAGCATACGAAGCATTCCACTCATGATTCTTTCTCCCTCAAATCTTTTCTTAATACCTCTTCTATGTGATTGGCGTCAAAATACGGAATCAGGTTTAATTTAAAACGGATTCCGTCCGCCCTGATATCATTTTCTTCCGGCTCAAAAAAAAGCTCGATATTTGAAATATGAAGGGCAAGCTGGTCATCATCCCTGTTAAAAACAAGAACTGTGTCCCCTAAAAGCTCCCAGTCTTCCTCACCCTCCAGAAGGGGACTGTTAACAACGGTATAGGGTGTTCCCCTGCAGTTAACTACACCTTCGATGTAAGGCGGCACAAAAGGCAGAGGATGAATCTTGGCCGAATGCATGATTTCCTTTACAAAAGAGGTGTTTATTGCATAGCGTTTTTTCTTAATCGAAAAAACAAGAAAACTTGCTCCGGGAATTGCCTTATGAGTTGTGGCTTGCATTGTTCAAGTCCTCAGAGATTTTTCTAACGTTTTCGGCGGCACCGGAAATATTGTCTGTGGCAACCGTAAAGTTTTCTACGCCCGCAGAAATTTCTTTAAGGGCAATCAGAATCTGTTCACTGGCGCTGGCCTGCTGCTGAATGATATCCGCAATATCGATTGCGCTGGATGCGGTGATTTCTGCTGATTTTTTGATGTTTTCAAACTTTTCACCAAGTCCGTTTGCAGTTTCATAGCCGGTATTGATTTTTTCGGTAGAGCTTTCAGAAGCAAGGATAAGGGAGTCAGATGAATGCTGAATCTCATTGATTTTTTCCTTGATTTCGCGGGTTCCGTCAATAATTCCGTCCGAAAGGCGGCGGATTTCATTTGCTACAATTCGGAAGGATTTTCCGGCCTCGCCAGCCGTACTTGCTTCAAGCTCGGCGTTAAAGGCGATGATTTTTGCCTGATCGGCTACGTTATTAATCAAAGTTACAATATCCCAGATGGATTCGATTTTTTCACTAAGATTTTTAATTCCTTCGATTGTCTGCTGGTTAGCGTCAAAAATTTCATGCAGCTGCTGGACGTTTTCTTCAATCTGGGCAACTCCCTGGCTTACATCTGTAGAGGTGATGTTTGCAACGTTAGAAACGTCCTTAATTTTTTTAGAAATATTTTCAGAAAGCACATTTGAGTCTTCCATCGTAGCAACAATTTCTTTTACAGCCGCACTGGAATCCTGACTTGTTGCGGCAGTTTCCTTTGTAGAAACAACCAGGTTCTGAGCCGCTTCAAAAAGCTCTTCACCCATCTGCATTTCTTTTTCTGCCGAAAGCCTGATTTGAGTCATAAGGCTTTTCAGCTTAAGGATGATGACAACAAAAACAATGAAAATTATGGCGCTGATGGCAAAAATAATGGAAATTCTGAACTGAATCATTTTGATGATAAAGGAAATTTCAAAATCACAGCCTATAAAGCCGACATTCTTTCCGCTGGAATTTTTAATTGCCTTGTAGGTAGAAACAGTCCAGCCCCAGCCCTTCTGATAAATCATGCCTGAGCTTGTAAGCTCGCCGGTCTGCATGGTAATAAAGGGGGCCTTACTCCATGAAGAAATATTTTCTTCCGTACCGATTGCCGAATAGTTTTCCGTATCACTTGGATCGCAGCTTCCATCTATAATATAGCGGTAGCTTGCACCTGAAGCCGGGCTCATTGTAAAGAGGTAGGCACAGCCAACCGACTGGGCAATATCATACATCCATACCCGGGTCTGCTCTGCCCATTCATCATCCTTATCAAGGGTCTTTGTCAGCTGCTCAAAGCGGTCACCGTCAATATGGGCAAAAACCTTTTCAACAACAGGCGCCCCCTGCATTTTGGCAAAATATTCGGCAGTTTTTACAATGCTCATTGTAGAAATGATTACTACTGCAATAAGTGAAATAAGGATTCCGGCGGCGGGAATTGCAATCAGCTTAAAAGAAAGGTCTCTTCTGTTTTTTTCTTTTTTATTTTTCAACATTTTTAAGGCTCTCAAAAAAATAAACTTTGATATAAAAGTTTAACATAAACTAAGTCAAATGTAAAAAAAATAAAATGTAAAAAAAGAAAATCAGTCGTCCGTGAGTTTTTTCCAGCTTTTTCCGTCAAAATCAAAAATTGAAGCCTGACAGTTTTTCTGTAAGCCCTTACCCCAGAAGTGAGCCTTGTCATTTTTTTCAAGGTAACACATAAGTCCCTTGTTCAAAGCCCCGTGAGCTACAATCATAATGCGTCTGCAGGAATCAAACTGAGGCTCAATTACAGACTGCAAAAAATCCCGGGTTCGCTGGCAAAGTTCTTCAAGAGATTCGCCGTTTGGCGGCGGAAGATATTTATCCGGCTCGGTAAAAAAATAATGGTAGGGGCAGTCTTCCCGGTTCCACTGGTCATAAGTAACGCCTTCCATATCACCAAAAGAAAGCTCCCGCAGCCTGTCATCGCGGATTATCTGTATGTTATGGCGGCCGCGGATAAGGCAGGCAGTTTCGTATGCACGGATTCGGGGTGAAGAATAAATTACGTCAAAAGAAGTTTTATCAAGCTTATTTCCAAGCTCAATTGCGGCTTCTCTTCCCTGCTCGTTCAATTCAATATCAACATTACCCTGAAGTTTTCCTGCCGCATTCCAGACAGTAAGACCGTGCCTGATTAAATAAAGTTCCATAAAGAAAAATATATCAAAAAATCCGCTAAAAAAAAAGTTTGCGTATTTAAAATCCTACTATATAATTAAGTCATTATTAATTACAAAACGTTATAAAAATCATGTAGATTTATTCTATATCTTAGGAGTTTTTTATGACAAATTTTCTTACCAAGAGTATAAGCCGCCAGCTTTCGCTTTCAATCGGACTTGTACTTTTTATTCTGCTTACCCTTTGTGCCACCTTCATTACCAGGGCAGTTGACAATTCTTTACAGCAGGTTTCAACCCAGTATCTTGATATGACAGCCGCAAGATATAGTGATAATACAGAAAAAATCCTTACATCAGAATTCAGCATTGCAAAAACCCTTCAGGCTTCTCTTGAAGGCTATGAGGATATTCCAGTTATAGAGCGCCGTGACTATATCAACAGTCTTCTAAAACACATTCTTGAACTCAATCCAAGTCTTGTAGATGCTTACTGTATCTACCTTCCCAACATGCTGGACGGCCGGGATGCAGAATTTGTAAATTACGATGACACTTATGATGAAACCGGGCGTTTTCTGCCTTACTGGACAAACGACGGCAGGGAAATTGCCTGCTGTGCCCTTACAGAATATGAAGGAAGCTTCTGGTATGAAGAGCCTATGAAGGCAAACCGGGGTATTCTGATTCAGCCCAATCCGTATGAGATTGGAGGTAAGGAAATATGGGTTTGCGGTGTTGCCTTTCCTATTCACAACAAAAACAGACAGATTGTTGGAATGCTGGGTGTAGACATGTCTCTGGATGCACTTTCTGCAATTCTAAAAGATGCCAGGATTTTTGATTCCGGCTACCTTTCTTTGACAGCCCATACAGGTCTTATTGCCGTTACAAAGGATGAAAGCCTTGAAGGTCAGATGAATCCGGACTATTCTGATGCTGCCTTATCAAAGCTTTTTAAGGAATCTGAAAGAAGTCTCCAGCCATTCGGCTATCCTGCAATGGACAACGGAACTCACGTAATTAAAGTTTACAAGCCGCTTACTGTAGCCGGAGCTGAAGAAGTATGGTTTGTCGGACTTACAGTTCCTTCTTCTGAAGTCGGTCAGGCCGCCGCAAGAATCCGTTCAATCGTTTTGATTATTTTTATCTTTACCCTCATTGTTGTAATCGTCCTTGCCTATCTGATTATCCGACGCGTTGTTAAGGAAATGAACAAGGGAGTTGCGGCAATGAAAAATATTGCCCAGGGTGACGGCGACCTTACAGTACGAATGGACGTAAAAAATCAGAATGAGCTTGGTCAGATGTACACTTACTTCAATAAAACAATTGAAAAGATTCAGGAATCTATCAGACAGGTAAAGGATGTTGCCTCTACAATGTCTGAGCACGGCCGCGAGCTTGGCGACAACATGAACGATACAGCTGCCTCTGCAAACGAAATTACTTCTAACATAGAAAGCGTTAACCGCCAGATTCAGCTGCAGGGAACAAACGTTCTTGATGCCGCAAATTCAATGCAGAGAATTCATTCAAGCGTAAATGACCTTATTTCTACAATTCAGTCGCAGAGCGCAAGCGTAGTTGAATCATCCTCTGCAATTGAAGAGATGGTTGCAAACATCCAGTCTGTAACTTCAATTTTGAACAAAAACAGCGGTACAATCAGTGAGCTTGAACGCTCTTCAGAAACAGGACGCACCAATATTGAAGGAACCGTTCAGGCAACACTCAAGATTCAGGAGCAGTCAAAAATTCTTCTTGAAGCATCTACTGTCATCCAGAATATTGCAAGCCAGACTAACCTTCTTGCCATGAATGCTGCAATTGAAGCGGCTCATGCCGGTGAAAGCGGAAAGGGCTTTAGCGTTGTAGCAGACGAAATTCGTAAGCTTGCGGAAGATTCAAACAATCAGGGTAAGAAAATTACTTCCAACCTTAAGGAAGTTATTGAATCAATTGATGTGGTTGCGGATTCAACAAAGCACATGCAGGATATCTTCAATCAGATTTTTGAATTCACCCAGAAGGTTTCTGAACAGGAAACAACTATCCTTCACGCTATGCAGGAGCAGTCTGAAGGCGGAGCCCAGGTTCTTACTGCCATGAAGCAGATTAATGATATTACAGCTCACGTTAAGGATGGCGGTGACGTAATGCAGACAGAAACCGATTCTGCCGCAGAAAAGATGGATCACCTCAGCCGCCTTACAGAAGAAATCACTGCAAGCATGGAAGAAATGTCAATTGGTATTGAAAGCATCAACAAGTCTATCAACAATGTAAATGAACTTACCCACCAGAATACAGAAAATCTTGGCAGCCTTGGCAATGCTGTAGGCAAGTTTAAAGTATAAAAAACAGGATTTCAGATTGACAAAGGCTTCCATTTTCAGGAAGCCTTTTTTTTATTCTTCAGTAATCAGCTTTTTCTTTTTAAGTTCTTCAAGAATCAAAAGAACAATCTGTTCAGGATTATATTTTGATGTATCTACAAATAAATCAACAAAGTCATAGTTGTTGTTATCGATATTATAAAGTTTTTTGTAGCGGCGGCTGTCTTCACTGTCACGCATTGCAGTAAAGCTCTTTATTTCTTCAAGATCTCCGCCCTCACGCTCTAAAATACGGTTTGCGCGGACTTCATCACTTGCAAAAAGATAAACCTTAAAATCAGCTTCTTTCAGCATCCAGATTGCAAGACGGCTTCCAAGCACGCAGTTTTCTGCACGGGCAAGTTCAACCTGATGGTTGTCTACATACTGGTCATAAGAATCGTCGGTTTTTGCATTTTCAATAACCTGGGCAAGAGTCATACCTTTTTCGGCCGCAAGCTGACGGAAAGTGTAATTAATCAGCTTAATTTTCAAAGTATTTGCCAGCAAAGTTGAAACGGTTGTGTTTCCGCAGCCTGATTTTCCGCTTATTGCAACTCGAAGTTCATTATTAATTTTGTATGACATTTATGACTCCTGTTTAAGGCTGCCGGTCAGAGCTCGCCATATTTACTTTTCTTCTGGATTTTCTTCATTATAACCATTTCTACACAGAAAGCAAACTTCCGGTATCAAATTTTCTTGTTTTCTTAACAAAAATATCAAGATTTGCCCCGATAAAAGACATGATGTAAAAGGAAAGTGTAAGGCCGGAGAAAATACTTGCACAGAATTCAATCATCGGGTAAGTGTCATTTGAAATAAAGCTCAAAAGCACACAGAAAAGAAGAAGGAAGAAGCCGCTTACGCCCCAGCTGCGGAAGGAAACCTTGATAAAATCCTTCTGCTTTTCCATGGCAAGATTTACAATCTTTGTGATTTCTTCAGAATCAACATCTTCTTTTTTCTTCAAATCTTCTACAACAAGCTGCTCTGCCTTAGTCAAAAGTCTTACCCTTGCCCGGCATTCCTTACAGGTTAAAAGATGTGTAGAAACAGAGGACGGAAGGACATGCCCCTTATCGACAGCATAGAACCTTTCCATAATTTTCTGGCATTTTTCTTTCATAAAAGGCCTCCTAATTTCTGGCTTAATATTTTTTTTGCTCTGAATATATTTGATTTTACGGTATTCAGCGGAATACCGGTCATTTCCGAAATATCTTCCTGATTCATATCAAGATAAAAGAACATTTTTATGCAGACTGCGTAATTTTCCGGCAGATTCTGCACCGCTTCGTTAATTGCTTCTTTGGTAAGAGATTTTATCTGCTCATTTTCGGGCGTATCATAATAGGAAGGCAAAAGTTCTTCCTGCTCTTCAAAGGAATCTGTAATTTTAAATGATTTTTTTTGATTTAAGGCTGTGTTAAAGGCAATACGGGTAATCCAGGTAGAAAAAAGGCTCTTACCCTTAAAGCTTGAAAGATTTTTAAATGCTTTTATAAAAACATCCTGTACAAAATCTTCTATGTCTGTGATGTCATTAAAAAACTTACGGCCGACAGCTTCTACCCGCTTCTTGTTCATGGCAACCAGTTCAGCAAAAGCCTCTGAATTGTTGCGTAAGGAACGGCGTACAAGAGTCTTGTCTTTTTGAAGCTGTATGAAGTTTTCTGCCTCTGTAAGTTTATTTTTCATTCTTCAGGAATTGATAAAAGATTAAACAAACAATTCCAAGAGCGAAAGGAATTAATCCTCCCAAAAGGCCCCAGGAAAGTCCTTTGATTGCCCAGAACATGACAGAAAGTACAATACCAACGGCTACAAGGGAAAGTCCGCTTAAAAAAGTAAAGGCCTTCCAGTTGAATTCCATAGGAGCGTAAGTCTGAGTTTTAATCTGAAGCTTTACTTCGCGGTGATGCCATAAAAGTGCAAAAAAGATGAGCACAAAAATCAGTACGAGTCCTACAATCGGAATTATGGATACGATTACCTGAGCGGCAGGCGAAATATTATTCATCATAGCATTAACCTCTTTGTAGAATTAGACAGGCGTGCAGGGAAAAAAGTTGCATAAAATCACCACTACCTGTGAAAAAGCTTCCACTGCGCGTTCCTGCAAAGTCAGGGCTAAGGGCAGCGCCGCTTGGAGCACAAGCTCGCTCAAACCTTAGAATGACTTTGCAGTCCCGCTCCGTTCACGCTTTTTCACAATTGCCTTTGTTATGCAATATTCTTTCCCTGCTCGCGGATGTTCTCCAGAGAGTCTTTTGCCTCCACTACCATGGCGCCGACTTCGGCGAACTGGTTTTTGCTGCCGATTGTGTTTATTTCGCGGTTGGCTTCCTGGCAGAGGAAGTCCAGTTTTTTGCCCGGGTAAGGATTATTCTTGAGTTCAGAGCGCATAGCGGCTAAGTGGCTGTGCAGGCGGACAATTTCTTCATTAATTGTGTATTTTACAAGCATTGCGGCTGTTTCTGTCATAATGCGATTCTGATCAGCACCGTCTCCCAAAAGCTCATTGAATTTCTTTGTGATTGTTTCTTTAAAATAGCCTTCCATTTTCGGCTGCCATTCCTTAAAGAAAGCGGCACATTTTTCAAGCTTAGAAAGCTTTGCTTCAAGGTCGGCCTTCATGTTAGCCCCCTCACGCTCAGTATCCGAAATAAACTTTTTAAGGGCTGCTTCAAAGACAGGTGTAATCATAGCCTTGTATTTTTCAACATCATAAGATTTATTGGTGTTCAAAACGCCGGGCTGAGAAACCAGAAGACTCAGAGGAATATCTGTTGAATAGCCTGTTGCCTCTGCGATTTTTTTAATTGCAGAAAGATAAGATTTTGCAGCTCCTATGTCCGCAAGAATTTCTGCCTGGCTTTCAAGCTCTTTTACGCGGATAAAAACATCAACCTTACCGCGAATAACTTTTTCTGTAATTTTTGCCCGGAAAAAACTTTCCAGTGCATTCAAATATGGAGGAAGATTGACAGTCAAATCCAGAAAGCGGGAATTAACCGATTTAATTTCCACGCTGACAACCGCCTGCTCCGATGAAACTTCCTCATAACCGTATCCTGTCATGCTTACCATATATATTTCTCCTGTGTGTAAGGCGGCCGGTCAGAGCCGCCGGTGTTCTATAGCAAAGCGTTAAAAAAAATTGCGATGCAGCAATTTTTTAGCTTTACCTTAAAATTGCCCGCCCCAGCTTCCAGTTGTCGCCGGCGCCCATTGTTACAAATACATAACCGTCCGGATATTTTTCCTCCGGAGCCTTTTCCAGCTCAGAAAGAACAAAATCCTTTGCGTCCAGAATTTCTTCAAAATAATGAACGTCCGGATGATTTTTCTTTGTTTCTTCAAAAAGAGTTCGGCCTGTAATATTGAAATCTGCAATATTTTCGCGGGCAGATGCATAAATCTTATGAAGAATAACCTGGTCCGCACTTTCAAAGCTTGCCGCAAACTCTTTAAGCAAAGCCTGAGTCCGCGAATAAGTGTGGCTCATAAAATCCACAATAAGCTTTCTTCCCCTGTAAAAATCGCGGAAGCCCGCAAGAGTTGTCTTTACGGCCGTCGGATGATGGCCGTAATCATCGATTACAATTACATCATTGCCAGATTTTGTTGTAAACCGGCCGATAATCTCGCTTCTGCGCTTACCGCCTGTAAAATTTAGTAGACCGCTTGATATATTTTCTGCATAATCCTTAGGATTTTTGCCGAAAGTTTTAAGAATCTGGCAGACAAGAGCTACCGCCGCAGCCGCATCCATTACCTCATGGCGGCCAGGCATCTTAAGGGCAAAGTCACCGTCAAAAAAAGCAAGTGAAAAATTATTACGCTCATTTTCAACCTTACCAAAAGTAAGCTTATAATCACCCGCAGCTTCAGTTCCATAAGGAATAAGATTCAAATCCGGGCGAAGCTTTGAAGCAATACTGACAGTATCGCAGGCACCTTTATCATCAGCGCAGTAAATTACATCACCGCCCTGAGGCAGCTTGCAAAGGTAATCTACAAAGGCCTGACGGATATCCTCGTATGTCGGGTAATAATCCTGATGGTCAGGCTCTACGCTTGTAAGAATGATTTTCTGAGGGCAGAAGGACATAAAATGCCTCTGATATTCGCAGGTTTCGGCAACAAAAATATTACCGCCAGAAGGACCGGTGCCAGCTACCCCCACATTCTCCTTTACCAGAGGCGAAGTATAAGTACAGGTATTTCCAAAGGAATTGATGATAGAACCTGCCAGAATCTGGGAAGGTAAATCAATTTCCTTTAGAATAGTTCCCGTAAGTCCTGTCGTAGAAGTTTTTCCGTGAACTCCGCAGATACCGCAGGAATAAGAGCGGCTAGAATAAGAGCCGAGTGCCTGAGTGTACAAAAGACATGGAATACCCCGGCGGACAGCTTCAATCAAATCAGGATTTTTATCAAGCTTGTAGGCAGATGAATAAATTACATACTGAATATCATCTGTAATATTTTCAGCCCCAAAAGGAAGTGCTTTGAGTCCCAGTTTTTCAAGAATCTCATCAGTATAAAAGCGCTCGCTTACGTCGCTTCCGGTAATGACAGCCCCTTTATGAAAAAGAATTTCCACTAAGGCCGCCATTCCGGTTCCCTTTATACCGACAAAATGAATATGCAGACCCGAAAGA
Organism: uncultured Treponema sp.; assembly: GCA_947165895.1. Classification (GTDB taxonomy): domain Bacteria; phylum Spirochaetota; class Spirochaetia; order Treponematales; family Treponemataceae; genus Treponema_D. The sequence continues at coordinate 235,904 of CAMVCB010000006.1, read as the reverse complement.
TTTTCAGGTAAAGAATTACAATTTTCAGACATAATAATATTATATCTTTTTACAAGAGTTTTTACACTATGCAAAAATAAAAAAAAAGAGTCCTGCCAACGACAGAACCCTTTAAAGGATGTAAAAAAAATTGCAAAGGTCGTAAGGCAAACTCCAACTTCCGAATGAACCTTACCTTTGCTGCAAACTTTGCATTCTGCAAAGTTTGTTTGGAATTATGTTTAAGGATTTCCCCTAAAAATACTAATTTATACTAAAGAAAGGTAAATCTGATCTGCAAGACCAAAGCCTGCGCTTTTTGTCATTGCTGTGGAATACTCGTCATAGAGCATATCCTCGTACATTTTAGAGGCAAAATCGCCTTCGTATGCCTTGTGAACAGTTTTTCTCATTTCTGAAAGCATCTGCTTTACAAAGTAATTTTCAAGCTCCATTGATTTTTCATAAAGCTCGCTTGTTTTATCGATTGTTTTTGCCTGAACATGCGAATTAGCCTGATTAACGGCAGCACCTCTAGCCTTTGCCTCAGTCTGATTTGAAAGACCCGCAAAACCAGATGTCCAGTCGCCGTTCAAACGTCCGCGGCCAGTAACCTGGCTGGAAGAAAGAGTATTTTCTGCTTTTTCTTCATTCTGAGCCTTAAACTTTTCTACAAGGGCGGCAAATTTCCCAGCCTCCGCATTCTGCTGAGCCGACTGCAAGGCACCCTTACCATTTGTAAGACCGCTGTATGTATTCTGAACTAAACCAACATTCATTTTTAAACTCCATAACCGCAGGGTTTTAGGGGCTGCGTAAGCCCCTAGGCGAAGGGGTAGCCCGCAACGCAGTGCGGGCGCAGGGGAAGGCTTTCCCCTACGCAGCATAAAAATCTACCGCAAAAGTATAAACTCCCACTATGCTGCTATTCAACTTTGCCATGCAAAGTTGACATTAAAGTTATCTCTTCAAGTTCACAGCTGTGCTCAGCATTGTGTCGCTTGTCTGCACGGCCTTTGAATTGAACTCGTAAGCGCGCTGGGCAACAATCATCTGAACCATTTCGTTTACAACAGAAACGTTAGACATTTCAAGGAACTTGTGGCGCACATCACCAAAGCCTTCCGAGCCCGGGCGGCCTGGAATTGCCTGACCGCTGGCATTGCTTACCTTAAAAAGATTGTCGCCTTCTGCCTTCAGTCCGACAGCATTAGGAAAGCGGTAAAGTTCAAGCTGACCAACTTCAACAGGGTCATTGCCACCGTTTACCTTAACACTGACGCGGCCTGTCTGAGTGATGTTCAAAGTTGAAACATCATAGCCTTCCGGCAAAATGATTTCCGGCATTACGCGAAGGCCGTTGTTTGTAACAAGCTGGCCCTGTGAATCAACCTTAAAAGAACCGTCGCGGGTGTAGGCATAGCTTCCGTCGTACTGCTGAACGCGGAAAAATCCTTCGCCGACGATGGCAACGTCTGTATCAACGCCGGTGTTCTGAAGGCTTCCCTGGTTCATAATGCGCTGGGTTGCTCCCACTTTTACACCGCAGCCCATCTGAATGCCCACTGGAGTTACTGTATCTTCTGTTGCAGGAGTTCCTGCAAGCTTTTTGTTCTGATAAATCAAATCTTCAAACTCAACGCGCTGCTGCTTGTAGCCTGTTGTGTTTACGTTTGAAAGGTTATGAGAGATAGCGTCAATGTTAGACTGCTGTCCGTTCATGCCTGTTGCTGCTGACCAGAGTGATCTTACCATTTACGCACCCCCTTATTTATACTGGGCAAACTTTGTCCATAAAGTCTGCATCATAGAATCTTCTGACTGAATTGTTTTCTGATTTGCTTCGTAAGCGCGGTTTACTTCAATCATCTGAACCATTTCATTTACTACGTTTACGTTGGAAGTTTCTGAGTAGCCCTGCAAGAACTGAGGACGCTCGTCGCCTTCTGCAATGTGGGCAGGACCTGAAATTTCTGTGTCAATGTAAAGACTTGAACCCATTTTTTTAAGGTAGCGTTCGTTATCAAAGCGGACAACCTTAAAACGGTCAATTTCTTCTGAAGTATCCTGACTGTAAAGAAGGCCGTCCTGATTTACAGTGAATTTATCGTCTTCTACATATATAAAACCCTTTTCGCCAAGAACAGGATAACCTTCCTTAGTTTCAAGAATACCTTCTTTTCCGATGAAAAAATCTCCGTTACGGGTATAGCGTTCGCCGTATGGAGTCTGAACAGCATAAAAGCCTTTTCCGCTCAAAGCTGTATCTGTCTGTGTGTTTGTATATTTGAAAGAGCCCTGCTCAAAATCAGTGTAGTTTTCGTTAGTTTCTACACCAAGCCCGATTTTTCCGATTACAGGAGCCGCATCGGCACTGCCTGAACCGTTAGGAATCTCATAAAGGCCGTCGTAATTTGTGCGGCGCAGCAAAAGCTCTGGAAATGACTTACTTACAGTAATGTCCCGTTTGAATCCTGCAGTATCAACATTGGCAAGATTGTTCGATATGGTGTTCAGTCTGTTCTGCTGAGCATTCATTCCTGAAGCACCCGTGTACCACCCTCGGATCATAATTCCTCCAAAAAATATTTTTTACATCTATATTTTTTATCGGAATCTGAAAAATTTTATTAAGGGAATTTATTCAGCTTTCTTTTCTTTTATTTTCTCTACTACAGTCTGAATTTCTTTTACAAGAGCGGCAACTTCATCAAGATTTTTATCCAGCGTTAACTGATAGAATATCTGAGTTCCTTCTTTGACAGGTTTTATCAGACCGCAGTCTTTAAGAACTTTAAGATGATGAGAAATCGCCGGCCGGCTCAATTTTGATTTTGCAGAAAGATTAGTTACGTTAATACCATCTTCACCGCCGTCCGCAATATCCAGAATAAGCTTCTGGCGGACCTCATCACCAAGGGCAATAAAAAGCGGTGCACATGTATTAAATAGAAGATGGATTCTGTGTAATGCTTCTTTATCTATCATATTTACCTCCGCCCCTCTTCAACATTAATTTAAATATAAATATTTGTTTTGTCAAATAAAATTAAACGCTTAAACGTTTAATTGTTTATTCGTTTAATTATTTAAACAAATAACAAAAATTTTATTGACTTTAAACGTCATGGATAATATATTGTTATTAATTGGTTTAATTTTTTGAACATTTAATCCAATATAAAAAAAACAAAAAGGAGTTGGTTCAAATGAATTTTACAAAAGCTTTTTTCAAAAGACCATGGATAATCATTGCACTCACAGCAATTCTTACAGGTCTTTTCGGCTCTTTCATCATGACACTCGTTATTGATAACTCAATCAGACAGTTCATGCCTCAGAAAGATGAATCTTACAAGCGATTAAATGACACGGAAGATGTTTTCGGAAGTATGCTCGTAATCGGTGTCAGCGTTGCTGATAACAACGGAAACATTCTTACACCGGAAAATATCGATGTAATCCGTAAAATCACAGACCGTTGTATTGAAGTAAATGATGTAGAAGAAATTGACTCACTTACCCATATCGACTACGTATGCAACCACGACGGCGCAATTTCCGCTACCCAGCTTATTCCTGAAGAATACACAGGAAGCGCACAAGATATTGCGGATCTAAAATCAAAGCTTTACGGCTGGGAAGACATGTACAACCGCGTTATCCTCAGTGATGATGACAGCGCAACACAGATGCAGATTTCCATCAAAACATGGAGCGCAGAAGACCGCGAAAACGCCCGAAAAATTGCAAAAGAAAATCACACAAAGGTTGTAACTGATGCAGACCGTCAGCAGGAAATTCTTAATCAGATCCGTACAATCGTAACAGAAGAAACAGCTGACCACCCTAACCTTACATTTAAAGTTTACGGTGACCCTGTTGTTACAGAACAGTCAAGAAAGTTCATGCTTTCTGACCTTGTAAAACTTATTCCTCTTGTAACAATTGTCGTTCTTCTTTCACTCTACTTCAGCTTCAAAACTGTTTCAGGAACATTACTACCTCTTATTAATGTATTAGTTTCTACTATTATTACTGTAGGAATTATGGCACTTTCAGGACGAGCCTTTACTCTTGTTTCTTCAGTAATCCCTGTTGCATTGATTGCGGTAGGTTCTGCCTACGGAATCCACGTTTTGACCCACTATTATGTTGAGCTTACAGCAAAAGCTGGAACTGAATTCACAAAAGAATCTTACGAAGAAGCCATTTATCACGGACTTCGTGAAGTTTTCAAACCGGTTTTACTTTCAGGAATCACAACAATCATCGGATTTATTTCCCTTATAACAAGCCCGATTGAACCGCTTCATGACTTTGCAATCTTCACAGCAATTGGTGTTACTCTTTCACTTATTCTTGCAGTTACCTTTGTTCCTGCAATGCTCTTTGCAAAATCTTACAAAAAGATTAACGAAGAAAACAAACGCAGAAATGAAAAACTCAATGAAATCACAGATGAAAAAATAAAGAGCAAAAAGCTCCACGCACTTAAAGCCCGCATCCAGCAGATGACAGGCCGCGTTTCTGCACAGTCAAGCGGAACTTCTTACAATATTTATAAATTCTTCTGCGGTTCTAAACCTCGTATTATTATCTTCTCTCTTACAATCATAGTTTTCTCTTTAATAGGAATATCATTCTTAAAGATTGATACATCTCTTGTAGGCTACTTCCCTAAGAAAACTCAGATGAGACAGGATATTGACTATGTAAATGAAAACTTTGCAGGTTCAAACAGCGTTTACTTTACAATCAGCGGCGAAAATCCAGGCGACATTAAAAATCCTGAAATTTTGAAGGCCGTAGATGACATGCAGAATTACCTTGCAGAAAAATACGACAATATCGGAAAAATCGTATCCTTCACAACCTTTATCAAACGTATCAATCAGGTATGGTTTGCACCTGGAAGCAGCACTGTAAGCACAGACACTTCTGCCCCTGCCACAGACACTTCCGACTTTGATTTTGATGCCGGCTTTGACTTTGGTGAAGATGATTTCAGTTTTGATGATGAATTCAGCTTTGGCGAAGAAGAAGAATCAGAACCAGCTGCCGCACCTGTTGACTGGGTTGATCCTAACATCGAATACAACAGACTTTTGAACGGCGAAGTAACAGCATTTGAAATGATTAAAATTTTGAACGACGCCTACACAGAAGCCGGGGGACAGGGAGCTCACTTTGAAGACATTCTCAACGTACTTGAACGCAAATTCAACTACGACGGTATGGCTTACTACGAAATCCCTTATGATCCTGCAAAATATCCAGTTGCAAGCCGCGAAGAACTTGCAGGCGTTGTAAACGGTTACCTTACCCTTCTTTCAGGCTCACTTGACCGCTTCCTTGACAGCGATCTGAACCCTCGTGTAATGCGAGTAACCTGCCAGCTGAGAAACTTCTCTACAATCGACACTGGTAAAATCATTAATGACGCAAAAGCCTTTGCCGCAGAACACTTCCCGGCAGGCTACACAATCGAAGCAACAGGTTCCGGAGAAATGGAATACACAATGACAAACCTTGTAGTTTCAAGCCAGATTTCTTCTCTCTTGATTTCACTTTTGTCAGTATTCATCATCATCACAATTTCATTCGGTTCTGGATGGGCAGGACTTTTGGGAACAGTTCCACTTGCCTTTACAATCCTTTTGAACTACATGATTATGGGCTTTGCCGGAATCAATCTTGACCTTGTAACTTCTATCATTGCTTCTGTTGCGGTCGGTGTAGGTATCGACTATACAATCCACTTCCTTTCAACTTACAAAGACGAAAGAGCAAAAACAGACAATCTTGAAGTCGTTACAAAGACAACCTTCCTTAAGAGCGGACACGGTATCATCACAAACGCTCTTGCTGTAGGACTTGGATTTATGGTTCTCTGCTGCTCAAAATTCCTTGTACTCCGCTACATCGGAATCCTGGTAGCAATCGTAATGTTCAGCTCATCAATGCTTGCCATGACAATCATTCCTGGAATTCTGAACATTTTTGATCCAAAATTTATACGTCCTAAAAAGGAAAATTAGCTGATAATCGAAAATCCGTTAAAAAATAAACCGTAAGGGTTATTTTAGGATTATCGAGAAAACAGCTCAGAGGCAGGCTTTGCCTGCCGACTCAAATATTTGTAATTTATATTTATAGGAGATATACACATATGAAAAAGACACTTTTTGGCACATTCGCCGCACTTTTGCTTCTTTCTTCAGCAGTTTTTGCTGACGAAAAAGGTTACAAAATTATGAAAGACGTAGCAGACTTCAAACGTCCGGAATTCTCACAGGCACAGCTTTTTATTTCTTTGTACAGCAAATCAGGCGACAAGGAAGAAGAATGGGGTGCAATTGAATATGGAAAGCATGAAAATGACCTTTCTTCAGTTGTAATGGACTTTAAAACCGGTTCTAAAAAAGGAACCCGCTTCCTCCAGATTGAAAACGAAGGCAACAAACCTGATGACAAATTCATCTATCTGCCGGAGCTTAAATCATCACGCCGCGTAAACTCAAGCGAAGGTTCAAAATCATTCCTTGGTACAGATGCAACTTACGATGATCTTTCAACCCGCGATGTAGATGAAGACGAGCACACATATCTTAAAGACGAAACAAAAAACGGATATGACTGCTACAACATCAAAGAAGTTCCAAAGGATCCAAAATCAAGCCAGTACGCATGGCGCCTTACATGGATTGACAAAAAGACAATGTACCCGATCTACACAGAAATGTACGACAAGAACGACGCTCTTGTAAAAACATTGACAGTAGAAAAGATTGAAAAACACGGTGACTATGATATTCCAATGACTAACACACTTGTAAACGTAAAAACAGGCCACAAAACAGTTATGGATATCCGTAAAGTTCTTGTAGACGGCGAAATCGGCGGCGGAAAAGGCCTTCCTGCATCAATCTTCACACAGAACTTTTTGAACACAGGTAAATAACGTTTAAATGTCAACTTCGCACAAGCGAAGTTGATGTTCAGCATAAGGGCACTAAAACACTTAGTGTCCATTTTTATGCTGAACAAGTAAATAACAAAAAGGACTTATTATGAAAATTACAAAAATTCTAACATTTGCAGTTCTATCTGCCGCACTGGCAGGTAACCTTGCAGCCCAGGAAGACTTCGACTTCGGTTTTGATGATTTTGGATCAGACAGCTCTTCTTCATCCGGTTCTTCGTCACTTCCTGTTGAATTCAGCGGAAACCTTTCACTTGACGTACGCGATTACCTTATGGCAGGTGATGTTGATGGAATCGGTGACACAAAAATCACTGCAACTCCAAACGCAAAGCTTGGCATTAATTACGACGGCGGAAAAGCAGGTGCTGACCTCCAGCTCAAGGTAAATGAAGATACAATCAAAAATCACCCGATTGACGTAATTGATGAGCTTACACTTTCTGCTTACCTTGGAAACCTCACCCTCACAGCCGGAAAAATGAAGGTTGTATGGGGAAAGGGCGACAAACTGCATGTAATCGATAACTTCAATGCTGATGACTACACAGACTTTATCATCCCTGATTATCTTGACCGCCGTATCTCTACACCGATGATTCGTGCAGTTTATGCCCTTCCATTAAACAGCCGAACAATTTCAAATGTAATGATTGAAGGTGTTTATACACCTATCATGCCGGTTGACCGCTTTGGAAGCGGAGTCTGGACACCTGCAAAATCACAGGCTTTGAATTCAGTTGTAAAGAGTACTGCAACACAGAATCTGGCAAATATTACACAGGCAAAAGTAGAAGCAAATAAGCTGGCAAGCAAATTCGATACTTTATATTCAGAATATATTGCACTCGCTACAGCAGGAGCTCCAGTTGCAGATACTGCAAATGCAACTTATGCAGGAATTCAAAAGCTGATATCTGATAATATTGATACATTAAAAAAATATGGTTACAACGGACAGATAACATCCATCGAACCAGCCCTCAGAAGCTATGTTACAGCAACAGAAACCGCCTACCTTCTTGCCCTGAACAATTCTAGTTCACTTGCAGGCGGCGTATATCCTGACACAAACAAATTTGAATATGGTCAGGGTGGTCTCCGCTTAACAGGTTCTATAGGACAGGTTGACCTTGGTGTAAGCTACTACTACGGTCACTACAAGCAGCCGTCAGTAAACGGTTCAGCAATGGCAAGCTATGTTTCAAATTACCTTGCAACAGGCAGCGCCAATGACAAATTCCTTGCCTACGACCGCAAGCAGACTTTCGGCCTTGAATTCTCAACAATTCTCTGGAAGTTCAACCTGCGCGGTGAAGCAGCTTACAACCTCACAGACGACGTTGCCGGCGACGATCCATGGGTACACAACAATTCCATCCAGTGGCTTGGCGGCTTTGACATTGACCTTCCTTTCTGGGATGCAAACCTCAACGTTCAGGAAACAGGAACTTATATTCTTAACAAAGACAAGATTTATAAGACAATTCCTGGAACAATCATGCCGGATGTTGACTACACTTCAACAGGCTGCACAAACAATAAGATTGTAGTAAACTTCACAACATCTTTCTTAAACGGAAAGCTTGCTCCGGAAGTTACAGCACTCTACGGCTTTGAACACAAGGATTTAGTTGTAATGCCAAAAGTTACAATCAAACCGGCTTCAAGCTTCAAAATCATCGGTTCCGGACTTGCAATGTGGACAAAAGATGAATCAGAAAGCGAATTCGGCTTCTGGCACAAAAACAGCTTTGTTCAGTTAGCCGCAGAAGTTTCATTCTAAGTAAAACTTAATCTTAAAAAGAAAAAAGCCGTGGTCTATCAAAACCACGGCTTTTTTCTTTTACTCCCAGCCAATATCCAGATGGAGCTCAACTTCACCACAGCTTTTGTTATATATGCCCCATATAAAACCATCAGTTCTCTGGCCAGTTGTTATTGTTTTAGTCCAAGGCTGATAATTGGCTTTCATCCAGTTATAATACATTACTCCAGGTCCATAAATAATTGTCCAGGTATCATTTTCTTGTGAGTATTTAAAAATTGCCTCATAAGTACCAACATCGTCATCTGCAGAACCCGGGTCATACTCAGAAACTTTCCAGCTTACAGTAAATTCATAATCTTTATTACGAGGAACTGCTTTTGTCAGTTTTTTTGTACAGTCAGAAAACTTATCCGGTCCGTGGTTAGCCTTATGCATGTGCTTCTGACCAAAACAATAATATTTGTCATCATCATCATCAAATTCATTTAATTTGTCGCTGCAGGCCACGTCCATAGATGAAAGACCCCATTTTGGCAGATTATCGTTCTGGCTTTCGTGGAAAGACCAGTAATATTTAGGATCGCTTCCTCCGTCCTGATCTTCATAGGCATTTACATAATGGGCGTAGAAAGTAAGGGTTCCCTGTTCCGTAACAGCAGTCTTTACAGCCTTTGATGCAAGCAGCTGATAAGCAAACAAATTAGGATTATGAGAATTTGAATAGGCATACAGATAGAAGCAGTAATTTGTATTGGCTGCAAGATCTTTTAGTATATAACGTCCAGCTGCCAGGTCAGAAGCATCCACTTTAACACCAAAGGTATCCGAATTTTTTCTATTTGAAACATCAATGTCTACGTTACTTGTTGAAATCTCATTAATGGCAAGCTTTCTGTCTACCTGCAGTCTGCTTTCTTTGCAACCAATAAGATAGTAGCCTCCGTTTTTTTCACTGGCTGCACGATTATCTGTATAAGAGGTCCAGGTGAATGTAACTTCTCCTCCGCCAAACTTCCTGCTTACTGCGTCAAAATTTTTGAGATCCGGAAACTTTGACGATACATTAAAATATTTCTCAATTGCTGTTTGTCCATCAGGGGCTGTACACTTTACTTTAATCATATTATTTCCACAATCAAGAGGAATTGGTGTTGTACTCAACCAGCTGGTCTCCTTAGTAGGATCCATGCGTGGAGTAGTAACATCATGATATTTAGTTTCAACCTCTATTTTTGCAAGACTTTTTGCAGACTGAACATCAAGATAAATTGTGTCACTGTCTGTGGACACATCTACATCTGTATCATAAGAAGCTGTTCCCTCATGAACACGAGCAGGAGCATTTTCCCAGCCATTGCCCTTTGATAAAGAATACTTAAAAACGGCTAAATCAGCATTTCCACTTGAAGCAGGAACAACAGGATCTGTATCCTTTGTGTTAGCATCAGCTGCAGTCTTTTCCGGCTCCTTATAATCCCAAAGGTCATCACCATCAGTATCTGCATTAACAGGATTTGTACAAACTTTTTTGCCATCATATTTAGCATCAAGATGGTTCATATTCGTTTTGGTCTTATCCCAGCCGTATATTTCATAAAAGTCTTCAATTCCATCATCATCCGTATCTTTCTTATTGTCATCGGTTCCGTAAATAAGTTCTTCATTCAAAGGAACCCCGTCCTCATCTTTATCAAAAGAATAGACAAGAGAAATTGTATCACCTGCATTAATTTTGATGTTAGAAATATCAGGAGTTAATGTACTTTGACCAGTTGGATAAGGCACATATACATTACCAATTCTTTTACCGCTTTGATCGGTATATTTATGAGAAAGATACCAGCCACCTGTTTTGCTACTGCCTGAATTACTGACAGTATAAATTGAATTAATTCCTCCATCGGACGTCAGTGTATAATCAATCCCCGCCTGCATATGCAGAATATTATCCAGAACGTCTTTAAGAGAAACCTCACTATAAAGGTCTGTCGTATTATTAGCAGCAGGATTATATTTATTTTTTACAGAAACATTGTAAGTGCGGGGAGCAATGCTGCTTTCATTTCCAAAATCAATATATACAGATGCAGTTTTTGCCCGAACTTGTGTAAGGGCTTCTGTAAAATCATTTGCATACTGGTTGGCTTTTTGCAAAGTAATTTTATAGCCGGAAATTTCTACAATAAAACCGTTTGAAAATTTAAAGAAGTTCTCTGCATCCTGTAAATTTAACTTTGCAGAAAGACTATATACACCGCTTTCAGTTCCTGCAGCCAGGGTAAAGACTTTTTTATCATCAATAGAAAAATTCTTTACAAAAACCTTTTTACTTGCCGTATTGTTTGAAATTCTGTACAAAGCCAGGGTAATATCTTCTACAGCATAGGCAATATTGCCGGGATTCTTAAACACTACATTTACAGAAAGGTCAGCATCTGTTAAATTCTTTCCGCTTGAAGATGACTTTGACTTGCCGTTAGACCAGTTTTTTGCCCAGCCGGCACTTTCACTTTTTCCATAAGTATAGCTGTCACCCTTAGTTTTGCTTTGTTCCGCTGTCACTGTAAAATTCAAATGTTTTTTAGTTTCAAGCCCCCATTCAGCACCGACCTGCAAGGATTCAGACCAGCCGGAAGTTTCAGAGAATGAAGATGTATTACTTGAACTTGCAGAAGAACTTCCTGTATGCCCCTCACTAAATGATTTTGATTCTGATTCACTCTTACCACTAGACAAAGAATAATTGTATTTTACAGAAGGCATTCCAACCATTTTCACTTCAATGTTTGGAACATCTGCAATAAGAGGATTAAAAACATTTGTATTGCGGTTATAAAGGCTCAGCTCTTCAAAATCAGTCCAGCCGTCGCCGTCGGTATCTGCTGAAGCCGGGTCAGTATGATGAACATAAATTTCCTGCCAGTCAGAAATACCGTCTTTATCATAATCTGCTATATCATTTGAATCAGTAGGATTTATTTCACTTACTCCCCATACAGCATAAAGAGTAATATTATCATTAACTGTAATTTCAGCACCATCTTTATAATCTACTACACTGGAGCCTGTTGTTTTTGTCCAGCCCTTAAAGGGTTTCTTTCCATTATTTATACCCAGACGATTTGCCAATTCCAGGCATACAGTTTTACCAGTTGAAACAGTCTGAGAAGGGTTCGATGTAGTAAAGCTTCCCTCACTTGCTGAGAAGGTAATTATTACATTTTTAATCCATTTAGCATAGAAAGTCTTGTCACCAGTGCTGCCGGAAGGAATTTCTGTAACAGGAGAGCCGGAAAAATCAGCATTATCATACCAGCCGTCAAATGTATAACCATTTTTATAAATGCTTCGTGAAGTAATATTTCCATTCGCATCCGTAGTTTCTGTATAAAGCGGAAGCGTTACCCTTTCCATTCGTCTTGTATAAGAACCAGGTCTATTTACACCATCGGCAAAAGCACCGCCGTCAAGCTCATAATTAATATTAAAGAGACTTCCTACGGAATCAAGCACACATTCACTTGAACTTGTAAGTCCGTTTACTATGGAAGCATATTCGCGGTAAGTACCAAGCAGCTGTGTACATGCATCATCAGCATAAAACTTAAAAACCACAATGTAGCTTCCGCCAGGAACATTTTCCTTTTTATAACATACATTTCCACCGCTTTCAGTTACAAGAGGCTCATCATTATAACCGGCAAGACGATTACCTTCAGTTGTATATAAACCTGCGGTAACCTTCTTGACGTTATCTGTATTATAGCGGAGAGCAACATTCACATTTCCCTTCCCCTTGAACTCAAAGGAAAGCGATGCAAGTTTTGGAGTAAAAGAAAGTGAATTAGAACCTTTTTTGATTGTGTACTGCTTTGTTTCTTCAAGAACAACTTCATTGTAAACTGCAGTAAGGGTAAAATAATAAGTACCGACCTTAAATGGAAGTGTCGCATTCCTCATCTGGTCTGCACTTTCCCAGTTTCCCACCATTGTGTAACCGGAGCTATAATCCTGCCCGTCATTAACATACATCAGGGAAATGTAGTTGAATTTTTTGACCGACACATCAGGCAGGGCTGTACGGTTTGAAGAATTCTCATCAAAATTCACTTTAAGCAGGACTTCTTCCGACTCACTTTCATTATTAGAAGTCTGTCCGGAAGCAGGATTATTCATATCTGACTCATTCAAAAGGTTTGAACATGAAGAAAAAATCAAAAAAGCTGATGCAAAAATAAAGATTAATTTTTTCATAATAGCCTCCTTTTAGTAAACAGCAAGCGGAATCTGAGCAGAAACCGTCACAAAATCATAAGATGTTGACCGCCGGGTTATGCTTACCTGGCAGTAAATCTGGTAAGTATCTTTACCAAGCTTTGATGTATCAATAACAAGAGCATTATTTTTAATAGATACGCCCTTTCCGCTCCATTCAGAAAGAGGAGCATCGCTAAAGAGCCAGTCATATTTCCAGTCATATTCTTCAGGATCACGGATATCAAGTTTTGCAGTGATACGGACAATGCCGTTTTCTTCCGATTTCAGCATTGTAAGTGTCGGAAGGGAAATTCCATCAATAAGACCGTCGCCGCTTGTTTTCTTTCCGATATTTTCATCCTTTACAATAAGCTGACAGACTTCACTTTCCTTTTTATAACCTTCTGTGTTAGGAGTTCCGCTTGACCTTTTTCTCAAATAAAGGATTTTGTTTTCCGGAACTACAAATTCATTGACAGGAAAATCTTCAAAAGTTGCGCCGCCGTCATAAGATACTTCAAGATCTGAGTTTATGCTTTCAAATTCTGCAAGGCCAGATTCAACTGAACCGGAAGCAGTTTTTAATTTTGGCAGGTTCTCTGATTTCAAAACCTGACGAACCGTAGCAAAAACATCCAGAACATCCATATAGAAGTCGGAACTGTCAATCTGAATTCTGAAAGTCTTTGAAGCTTTAGCCAGATAATAGTCTTCTACGTCAAGTTCAGAAATTAAATATAAATCATCAGAATTAATATCATGCCAGTTTCCAAGCTCATCACTTACCTTTCCGCAAACCTTTTTAGCATCAAAAGTATTACCTTCGTAAAGTTCGCCATTATAGTAAACCTGAGCTTCTTTGATTGAATGGGAAACTAAATATTGATCAGAATAAAGTGTAAGATCTTCTTTAGAAGGATTTTCAAACTTCTGGGTAACTTTTACGCGAATATAACCATTTAATAAGGAAGGCGCGTTTGAACTTGTAAGCCTGAAAACCTTGTCTACTGCTCCTTCAATGTCAGAATAAGAGCCGTCATTATTCTTAAGCTGCCACTGGAAACTTACATTACCACCGGCTGATTCTGAATCGTAATTATACAATTCTTTGTAAAGAAGGGCTTCATAACGCTCGTAATCTTTGTTTATCTGAACAAGAGCTGCCTCTTCTTCATACTTACAGTGATAAACAACACTTATAGTCTCTTTTAGATTTGAATCGCCGTTGGAAGGTGTAACAACGGAAGTTATAAGAACGGATTTTCCGACGTTCTCTTTATTCATCAAAAAGGCTTTTACATTATCAAGAGTCCAGCCGTCTGCACTTCCACTTCCTAAAAGATTATTATTTGCAAAATTAGAATAAACATTAAAAGACTGCTGGATGACAACGGAATCAGAATCATAATTTTCCAAAGCTATTTCAGGAGCTACAAAATTATTATTTCCACCGCAGTATACATTAACTTCGCCTTTTGCCCTGGCCCTGCAAATTACCTTTGGCCAGTAACCTATCTTTTCACTTGCATCATAATATCCGTCGGCAGAAAATTTTACCTCATAAGCTTTGCCGCCTTTAATTCCTTTGTAAAAAGGAGTTTCAAATGTAAGGGAAATTTTTTTATTTTTTGCAACAGCAGTCTGCGACAAGCCGTTACAGCTGACTGTGATTTTTTGCCCGTCAGCCGTGTTTACATCTGCCTGTAATTTGCAGTCAAGGCTGTTAAAGGCAAGATTTGTTACCCTTAAAGGTGTAACAACCGGTTGGAATGGAATATTTTCTGCAGGAGCAGAAGAAGGATTTTCCTCTACAGAAGGATAGTTACCCCCCTCCCCGAAGGAAGTACTACACGAAAACAAAGCAAAAACAAATAAAGCTGAAATAAAAATATAATATTTTTTCATAAAGCCTCCTTATTTTAAGGATCTCCAGGTATTATTGATTAATTCGATTTATATTATAGAAAGAAAAAAAATTTCTATTCTACAATAATAATATACTATCATCAAATTAACAATATAACCTGTTGTTATCCATAAACGAACCTTCTGCACATTATCTGCAAAATTATACGAAGAGCTTTCAGAAAAGGCTAAAAAATTAATTATTTGAATCTTTTTTTTACCTTGACAATAATATCAGACTACTTCATTATTATAAAAAACTAACAAGGAGTTATAAATGAAAAAATTACTAATCGCAGCAGGTCTTTTACTTGCTTCAAGCTTCGCCTTTGCAAACATTGAGCTTGACGTAAATATGTACGGCACCCTGGCAAAAGTAATGGCTACAGAAAACATTGACGAAGACTCAACAGGAAAAAAATTAAAAACAGACATCACACAGCCGTTTGCATTCGGTTTTGAAGACAATGTAACTTTCTACTTTGGACATAGAGAAAGCAAATTTGATGCCGGTTTAAGCCTTTGCCTCAACCTTGACTTTTTCAATAAAGCTGAAGTTAAAACAAACGGCAATACAACCTCATTTTCAGGTAATGGTATAAACCTTGGCCTTGGAGTTGGACCTGCCTTCCGCATTACATTTGCAAATCCATTCTCTCTTTTCATCCGCCCTACCTTAGGCTTCAACCTTTTCGTATTTGAAAGTGAAGATATTAAAATAGGAACAACTTCTATCAAACGAACAATAGCAGAATTTGATTTATTCAGATTTGACGTAAATGTTGGCGGCCGTTCATGGCTTTTGAATGTTGACGGCTTCCACCTTGGTATTGATTATGGTGCTATCATCGGTCTTGGTGCCGGTTTTGGTGCTTACGGAACAAAAGGTTCAGGTTCAAGCTCAAGCGGTGACGGTTTTGGAGCAGGAACTGCTGACGTAAAGATTTACCTTGGCTGCTGCCTGAACTTCGGCGACCGCGGTTACGACAGAATGTAAGCAAAGGCATATTTTTGTCAGAACTCAAATCACCTTCCGCATACGGAGGGTGATTTTTTTTGGTTTAAAGTAAACGAAAATTTTTGCCTTTTATATAAATCAGATATATAATTAAAAAAACAGAAAAAAATAATCGTAAAACAATAAAAAGGAGACAACTATGGCTGATTACGAAGAGCCAAGAGTACTGGCAATCATCTTGGGAGGAGGAAAAGGAACCCGTCTTTACCCTCTTACAAAGGAACGCTCAAAACCTGCCGTTTCTTTTGGCGGAAAATACCGAATTGTAGATATTCCAATTTCAAACTGTATTAACTCAGGCTACAAGAAGATTTACCTTCTTACCCAGTTCAATTCAGCTTCACTCCACCTGCACATTTCAAATTCCTACAATTTTGACCGCTTTTCTAACGGTTTCGTAGAAATTCTTGCCGCAGAGCAGACTCTTGAACATTCAGGCTGGTATGAAGGAACTGCCGACGCCGTTCGCAAAAACTTCATCCACTTTAAGACACAAAAGCCTACCCATTACATCATTCTTTCAGGCGACCAGCTTTACAAGATGGATTTAAAGGCATTTATGGATGCCCACATTAAATCAGGTGCAAACATCACAATCGCCGCTACAGCCGTAAACCGTCAGGATGCAACCGGCTTTGGTATCATGAAGATTGACAGCGAAAACAACATCAAGGAATTCATGGAAAAACCAAAGGCAGATTTAAACATCGATGCATGGAAGATTCCAAAAGAAGCCCGCGATCCAGGCCTTCCAGAAGAAAAAGAATACCTTGCATCTATGGGTATCTACATTTTTGATGCTCAGACAATGGAAGACATGCTGGGCGGCGAAAATGAGCGCTACACAGACTTTGGTAAGGAAATCATTCCTCTCGCAATCGGCAAAAAGAAGATCTGTTCTTACACCTTCGACGGCTACTGGGAAGACATCGGAACTATCCGCAGCTTCTATGATGCAAACATCGAGCTTACATCTGACCAGCCTCGCTTCAACTTCTACAGTGAAGTTAAGCCAATCTATACTCACCCCCGCAATCTTCCGCCTTCAAAAATCAACAAGGCAGAAATTGACCACACCCTCACATCAGAAGGATGTATCATTTCAAACAGCAGCCTCAAAAACAGCGTAATCGGTGTACGTTCAGTTATCAATGAAGGCTGTGAGCTTGACGGTGTAATTATGATGGGTGCCGACTACTACGATACTCATGAAGAAAAAGCCGCTTACAGAAAGGCAAAAACACCTCTTACAGGAATCGGTAAAAACTGTAAGATTGCAAAAACCATCATCGATAAGAACGCAAAAATCGGTGACAACTGTAAAATCGGTGTTTCAAAGAATAAGTATGAAGACGGTGACCACGGAAGCTTCTACAGCGCAGACGGAATCATCGTTATCCGTAAGGGCGCAGTAATTCCAAGCGGCACTGAAATCTAAAAGGCAGATAAATCATCAATAAATGAAAGAAGGCGGTAGCTTACGGGCTATCGCTTTTTTTTATTTTAACACGGATGAACGCAGATGAGCACGGATGGGACACGGATATTATATATATTTTATATCCGTGAAAATCCGTGTGTATCCGTGCTATCCGTGTCAAAAATTTTTTTATGCATATTTATGCAATTTTTATGCATAAATAAATTAAAACCACTATACAAAACTTTAAAACTGTCTACTTTATACAAATTTATACACTTATACATTGTATCATTTTTCATACATATTACCCATTAGTGCTTTCAGGCAAAAAAAATACTGTATTATATATTATTCAAGTCTAATATATAATACAGTATATAATTTTATACACTTATTATCTGTTGATTTTATTCTTCGTCATCTTTTTCGCCTAATTTTCGGTGTAAAGTCTTTCGTCCTATACCTAAAATATCGGCCGTTTTACTCTTATTTCCGTCATTAAAGGCAAGATTTTCTTTTATAATTATAAGCTCAGCTTCTTCCATGGGCATACCGATTGGAATTGTAATTACCTTTTCATCGCTCTTTTCGCGCACACTGGAAGGTAAATCATCAATTTTTATTTCGTCACCCGTGCACATTACAACTGCACTTTCCACGCAGTTTTTAAGCTCACGGATATTTCCAGGCCAGCTGTATTTGAGCATTGCGGCCTTAGCCCGGTTGTCAAAGCCCTTAATGTTCTTTTCGTTTTCAATATTGAACTCACGCAAAAATGAATGCATCAAAAGAGGTATGTCGTCCTTGCGCTCACGAAGGCTGGGCATTTCAATTCGCACAACATTAAGACGGTAATACAAATCTTCGCGGAATTTTCCGTTCTTTACTTCCTCTTCAAGATTACGGTTTGTGGCAGCAACAACGCGCACATCAACGCTGATAGTTTCAGTTCCGCCCACACGCTCAAATTTTTTCTCCTGCAAAGCCCGCAAAAGTTTAACCTGGGTTGCCTGATTGATTTCACCAATTTCATCCAGAAAGAGAGTGCCGCCGTCAGCAAGTTCAAAACGTCCCTTGCTCATAGAATCAGCTCCTGTGTAAGCTCCCTTTTCATGACCAAAAAGTTCGCTCTCCAAAAGGGTCTCGCTGAGTGCCGCGCAGTGAACGGAAATAAAAGGTTTGTCTTTCCTTGGTGACTGATTATGAATCGCATGAGCCACAAGCTCCTTTCCGACTCCGCTTTCGCCGGTAATCAGAACACTGGCTTTGGCAGGGGCCGCCTTCTGTATCATAGTCCGCACATGATTCAGCTCGGAAGATTTTCCTATCATTTCATCAGGTGAAGCTTCCTTGTTCAGGCGGGCCAGAAGTTCCTTATTCTGATTTGCAAGCTCCTTACCGCGAAGGGCATTTTTTACAATCAGGTTTAAATGATCCAGATCCAGAGGCTTTGTCAAAAAGTCATAGGCGCCGGATTTAATTGCCTTAGTTGCGTCTTCAATGCTTCCGTGACCGGTCAAAACGATAATCGGAATTCCGGGGTTTTCTGTCGTAACTCGGCGAACAACCTCCTCACCAGAAATTCCGTCCATGCGAAGGTCAGTAATTACAAGGTCAATTCCGCCTTTGGCAATAAGGGCAAGTCCTTCCTTTCCGCTGGCAGCTTTTTTTACCTCGTAGCCTTCAAGCTCAAAATTGTCGGCAAGTCCGTTACGGATATTTTCTTCATCATCAATTGTAAGAATAGTAAACATGTTGCCTCCTGTGTAAGCCCGCCGGTCAGAGCGGGCGGTGTTCTATAGCAAAGCGTTAAAAAAAATTGCGATGCAGCAATTTTTTAGCTTTACTTACCTGTAAGGCGGCCGGTCAGAGCCGCCGGCCTTTTTATTTTAAAAGTTTTGTATTATCCTGAGGCAGAGGAAAAGTCAGGGTAAAAATAGTGCCCCTTCCTTCCTGCGATTCAACCTGAATCTCGCCCGAAAATTCCTTTACGATTTTATAAACCATGGTCATTCCAAGTCCGGTTCCGTTGGCTTTTGTCGTATAATAAGGCTCAAAAATGCGGGAAACAGTCTGATTTGACATTCCGCAGCCGTTGTCGCTGATTTTTATTACATATTTAATGCCGTCAGTGCTGCAGTCAATCTTAAAAAGACCTAAAAAGGCCCCCTGCTCTTCAGATTTACGCTCAATATTACATTCCGGAAATCTTGATTTTATTGCGCTCAGGGCATTCTGCGAAAGATTCATTATTACTTCACGCAAAAGCTTTTCATCCAGCATAATGCGCTGATCAGTCGAAGATGTGATTTCTACACCCACATTAAAGCGGTTAAACTCAGCTGTAAAGAATTCTGCAATGTTTTTTATCAAAAGAGCGGGATTTTTCAGCTGTAAGGTGGCATTTACAGGCCGTACGGCAAACAAAAAGTCCATCACAAGGCGATTTAAATGTTCAATTTCTTCATTTACAACATCTATATGGTCTTCAACAAACTTTTTTGCAGGGAGCTTGTCATTATTTTCCCTGGCCTTCTGAAGGGCCTTCTGCACAAGCTGAATGTGAATCGAAATGGCACCCAGGGGATTTTTTATATCGTGTGCCATTCCGGCCGCAAGATTTGTAAGATTTGCCATATTTTCCATGCGGTGAACTAGCAGATCCTGATTTTTTTTGTCAGTAACGTCACGAATCAGAATTACCCGGCCGCACATATCACACTTTTTGACCAGAGGATTTATCTGAATGTTTAAAAACCGCACGCTGCCGTTTTCAGAAACCACCGAAAAATCTTCAGCGCTGTTGGTTGTCCCCTTCTGGGCGCAGTTTTTAATAAAATCAGCAATATCGGAATCTTCAATAATTTCCCATAAATAAACTGAGCCCGGCACAGTTTCATCAAGATGCTGGGTAAAATTAAGCCTTCGTTCCGCAATCCTGTTGTTTTGAATAAGCTTATAGTCTTTATCCACTATAACAATGCCCGCAGAAAGTGATTCCATGATTGAATCATAATTTTCAATTTCTCCGGCCATATCTTCCAGCAGCGAAGAAAGCTGTTCCCTGGAAAACTTATCAATTTTTTGAGTGATTTTCTTTACATAACCGCGCATTTGAAAATATCTCCCGCTTTAGAGTTCAGGGCAGCCATGTCTCTGAGAAGGATTTCCAGAGCGGCCTGCGGTGTCTGATTAAAAAGAGTAATGTTATCCCATGTATTTCTTAAAAGTTCCATTGCGGAATATGAAATTTCAGCCCCCAGAGGCGAGTTTTTCAGGGGACGCATTTTTAGCGCAACAGATTCGAGAAAGATTTTTAATTCAACACGGGGATTAAAGTTCTGGCAGGCTTTTACCAGGTCAGCAATCACAGGAATCTGATGTTTTGCAATGCCTGTAAAGAAAAGGTCTGCCTGCTCACGTATTTTTTCAGGCTTTACAGGAAGAAAGGTCAAAAGATAATCGTTTATGGAGCCGGTAAAGCCGTCATTATGGAAAACACGAGTGATTACGTCCTTCTGCTGGTCTAAAGTGCGTTCTTTGAAGGTATAATTTCGCACTCTGGAAAGAATTGTCTGCATGATGGCGTTTTTCTGCGATGTTAAAAGAATAAATACACAGTCGGCAGGCGGCTCTTCAAGGATTTTCAGCAGTGCATTACGCACGCTGGCCTGCATACGGTGGGCATTTTCAATGATGATTGTCTTTTTGCCCTCTTCGCTTTTTATGTGAGCCCAGATTTCCATATTTCTGATTTGACTTACAGGAATTGAATCGTATAAAAAGTCCGTTTCCAGATCTAAAGCCTTTTTTTCAAGCTTTGAGCAGATTTCTTCAAGTTCTTCAAAGGCAGGAAGCTGGCGTGGAAAATCCAGACGTTCAAGATTTTCGTTTATATCGGCAATAATCGTGCCGATTTTATTCAAATCCTTATCTCCCTGCCATAAAATATCAGAAAAGCGAAGGGTAAGCTTACGGATGCTGCGTAAAAAAAGATAGCGGGCCGCAGTAAGATAGCTGGCATTTGCCTTTACAGCGTCCAGAAAAGTCTCTTTTGCGCTGGAAATCTCAAGAAAGCAGTCACGAGGTCCCAGAAGAAGGATATTTGAGCAGGTAAGGCTTTTATGCTGCAGGCATGACGGACATGTACAGTCAAAACGCCGCTTTCCACCCTCATGACAGGAAAGAATACGGGCAGTTTCAAGTGCCGCAGTCAGTTTACCGCTTGCTTCAGGGCCGGAAAATAAAAGGGAGCCCGGCAGCCTGTTATTTTTAATATCAGAGGATAAATCTTTAGAAACAGCCTGATTTACAAGATTTTCATACATGACTTCTTACTCCTCCAGCCTTTTTAAAAAGCTCCGAACTGACAACTACATTCATCAGCTTTACAAAAAAGCTGTCGTGAAAAAGATTTCCGGTATCTATAAAAGGCTGAATACCAAGAATAAAAATTATCAGACAGACGATGGCGAAGCCTTCAATCAGGCCGAATAAAAGGCCTAACCCTCTGTTAAGGCTTCCTAAAATCTTATTTTCAAATATTTTCTGCAAAATAATTTCAAATATTTTTACGAAAAGAAAGATAACGACAAAAACAATCAAAAATGAAAGAACTACGCACAAAATTTCATTCGAAATTTTTGGTC
Organism: uncultured Treponema sp.; assembly: GCA_947165895.1. Taxonomy (GTDB): domain Bacteria; phylum Spirochaetota; class Spirochaetia; order Treponematales; family Treponemataceae; genus Treponema_D. Next base: position 213,917 of record CAMVCB010000006.1, on the reverse strand, counting down.
TCAGGTGGACTGCAATCTGCTTATTAAAAAAGATTCCGCATAAAAGGCCTGCAATCCAGGCAGCTTTTCCAAAAACTGAGGCAACAAAGCCACGGGCAAAAGCTGTCAGTCCGAAAATCAGGATTAAAATGCAAAAAAAGTAATCAACGGGTACAAAAGTCATTACAAAGTTTCCTCATATATAATTTCGGCAATTTTTTGCGCTGGCTTTTGACTTCCAATCAGTTTTTTTAATCCTTCCGAAAGATTTTTTCTTGTATTAAGATCCAGAAGTTTTGTCAGTTCTTGCTTCATATTTTCTGAAGTTGCATCCTGACCAATGAGGACTAAGGCACTCTTATTTTCTTCAAAAAATCTTGCATTATCAACCTGATCTCCGCGGGTACCGCTTCCGCACAAAGGAATGAGCAGCATAGGCTTTAGAAGAACCGCAGCCTCCCATATTGAATTGGCACCTGCCCGGGAAAGTACAAGGTCACTTGCCGCAAGCACGTCAGGCATCTGCTCGTAAATGAACTGATATGGACGGTAGGATGCACCGTATTTTTCTTTCAGTTCCCCTTCCCGATTCTGGTCATTGTTTAAAAGACCAGTCTGATGAACTACAGTAAAATGCTGACACAGCCAGTCCAGATTATCAAAAACCAGGTTGTTTATCTGTCGGGCGCCGGAAGAACCGCCAAGAACAAGGAGAAGAGGTTTATTGCCAGCTTCCACAGCGCTTATTCCGTCCTGTTCACCCCCAAGACCTAAAAATTCCCTTCCCCGAGCAGCATCAGCCGTATAAAAAACAGGACGTACAGGATTTCCGCTTACAATTACGCGTTCCTGGTCAGCCGCAGAAAGCCTGTTTTTTGTTTCCTCGTATGAAAGAAACATCTTTTTTGCAGATTTGAAGTTGATTCTGTTAGCCAGACCCAGGGTAAAATCACACTCATGAGTATAAACCGGAATGCCAAGAAGGCGGGCCGCAATACATGGAGGAACGCTTACAAATCCCCCCTTAGAAAAAAGCACACAAGGGCGCTTCTTTTTTAGGATAAAAAAAGCCGAAACAAAGCCTGCAAAAATTCTGAAAAGATCAGAAAAGTTTTTTAGTGAAAAATAACGGCGCAGTTTTCCCGAAGGAATACCATAAAACCTTTCTACAGAGGGCTTTCCTCCTTCCCCACAGGCAGTCTCTACGATTTTTTTATCCATTCCCTTAGAACAGCCAAGCCAGATAATAGAAAGCTCTTTATGATTTTTTTCTGCAATTTTTTTTATTTCATCAGCAACAGCAAGTCCCGGGTAAATATGTCCCCCGGTTCCGCCGCCAGTAAAAGCCACAAGATTTTTATTTAATTTCATACTATAAATATAGCACAAAATAAGACTTTGGACGACAGTAATCACCTTATAGAATCACAGTAATTAGCGCACGTAAAAACTGACCTCGTGCTCTACAAGAGGCAGCTCCGTTTTTTCAATAGTCTCAATACGGATAAATCTGTCTGAATCCAGTCTTTCTATCATCTTTTTTATAGATTCCGGTCTGCCCTGAATTTCCATAAGAACGCTGCCATCATAATCATTATACACCCAGCCCGTCAGCCCCAGCTGTTCAGCCGTATATTGCGCCGTAAAACGAAAGCCAACCCCCTGAACACGCCCCCGGAAGCGTAATTGCTGCCTGATTTTTTCTGATATAAAATTTTTCATACTGTAATCTCAATCAGATTATCTTCAAAAGCGACAATACAGCTTTCATAATAACCGTCACCTGTAGTGCGCGGTCCTGAAGAAATAGAATAGCCGGCTTCATCAAGACAAGCTGTCAATTCATCAACAGCCTTTTTGCTGCCAACGCTAAATGCAAGATGTGCATAGCCGCTTCTATATGGGTGCTTTTGCTCTTCAATAATTTCCGGCCGCGTCATTATTTCAAGTCTGGCACCGTCATCAAATGAAATAAAGTAAGAGCTGAAATTTGTATTGGGATTGTGATAACCCTTATTGGCCTTCCCCTTCAGAAAGGTAACAAAAAAATCTTTGGCTTTTTCAAGGTCTTTTACATAAAGTGCAACATGTTCAATACGCATGATTACATTTTAGCATAAAATTAGAAATAAATTTACTGACGCTTTTATATATTTATTCCCCAACAAAATTCCGTATTAAAAAATGCAACTCAAACATATTACCTGAAGCACCAATATCACGCTCATAGACCTGAGATACCCCTAATATAAAATAATCACTCTTAATCTTTTACATTTATATAAAGGTCATGATGCTCTTCTCTTAATGCATATTGAAAATCCATACCTTCCGGTTCAATAATTGCAATATATTTAATCTTTCTTAATATGCCTTCATTTTCTGTATCGACGAAATCAGTATCACTATATTCTTTTAATTTTCCAATTCCATAAATAACCCATTTGTTTTTTGATTCATCAAAATAATATATTTTTAATGAAATGTTCTCCTTTTCAGAAAAACTGACAAGACGAATTCTATCTTTTAACCGCTTATAATTTTTCAATGTTGTCAGATCAGTTGTTTTTGCTTCCGGGTGTTCTGCAAATTCCGGAACCTGAGCGAATACCATAGAAGATAATGTTAAAATCAAAACACAAAAGAGTTTTTTCATACTTGCCTCCTCTTTTATTATAATATATTATAAAAATAATTCATTAATAAAATAAAAAAGGGGCTGTAGCTCACCTGGCTAGAGCGCTACAATTTGTTGATGGATAATTACAAAAAAAATAGTCCACTGGACTGTTTTTTTTATAATTTACTATCTTATAAGGCTTCAAGTCCGATCAGCTCCAAACTTATTAAGACACTTTATCAATTTCTTCATGTAAAATCTTTTTTAAATACTTTTCAGAATCTATCATCTTAGAGGATAAATCTTTTAAAGAAATACAGTTCTGTGGAATCGGCACACCAATAGTCCAGACACCCCCTCCATATCCTCTAATAGTTCTTTTCTTTGAACGTGTATCTTCTCTAAATCCTTTGTAACCGTCTTTTGCCACAGTCAGTGTGCAGCTCTTTCCCTGAATCATCATAGGGAAATTGTAAGACGGTTTGTGTCCTAAAGATTTTGTGAAAATTTCGGGATTTACGAATTTATCAAATTAAAGCAAGAATATAAAAAAACTGCTACGAGTTGTAGCAGTTTTATATTGGGAGTCTGTAAATCCCTAATTATTATACTCGGCTGGAGTATATGGTTATGTCAATAAAAATAACAATATCGATTTATGTTGTATTTTCTGTTATAAAAAAAATATCGGGTCTGTAACTCAAGACTGGAACGCAATAATGACATGCTAGCAGTTGTCAGTTAAATGATATTTTTACCTATATTCTTCCGTATCAGGAATATCATTTCTATAATTCTCATCATGGTCTAATTTATAAAAATGACAAGCGATTGTTAGTAATATACTTATTTCAAAAGGTGTCATATTAGGCTCAAAAATTACATATTTTTCCCAAAATGGTTTTATTTCATTAATCAACGAATTTGCCATATCCATATAGCTTGGTTGCATCCACATACAAAGCAGCTTTTCGAATGGATAATTATAATTCCATAATTCTCTTCCACTAGGCCTTTCCTGTAATTGCCAGAATAGTGAATCACCAATTGAATGTTCTGGTTGCTTATGTAATCCAGTTGTTTCGTATTTATCAGTTTCAGGAATTTCCTGTAAGTAGTTTTGAAAAAAAGTGAATCCAAATTTCACAGCATTTTGATACTTTAAAAGTTTTTCCTGATTAACTGGATTTTCAAATGTACATTTCATTGTTTCAATGTAAAAATCAAAATGTTCATCCCATCCAGTATTAATCCTTTCTGCATATTCTTTTTTTAAATATTCCAAATAATCACAATAATTTGAAAAATCTTTTTCTTTTTTTAAGGGTTTATGTCTAAATTCATCAATAATTGATTTATAATAATTATCAATATGATTGATTAATTGTTCTAATATATTAAAACGTCTTTCAATATATGAAAAAACTTCAAACAATTTAATTCCAATATATTTTGAGAAAAACTTTGGATTATTTGTATATACAATTGCTACTAAATCACAATCATTTTCAGTCGTTAGAAAACCATCATTCCAACGTACATAAGGTGAACATTCTATTTTTGTATTATCATCAAGAAATTCTGGATGTCGACTAGTCTCGATAGGATGTACAGAACACAAAGAACGTAAATATTCAAAATAACCTTTATCTGTTCCATTTCCATTATTTCCAAGCTGATTAAATATATCATTTTTAATATCTTCGTTTGAAAAATCAAAATCATATATTTCACCAAGATATTTTATACAATCAAGTAATGTTGCAGCATTATTCATAAAATTATAAAAATCAAAAACAGCAAGAACTCCAATTGTTTTTTGAAGTTCAATAGAATTTAAATATCTTGTAGTATCATCTAGTCTATCCATAATTGCACATATTTTTTCCCATCCTCTTTGTGCATTATCTTTTTTTAATGAATGAGTTCTTGTTATAGAATAATGTTGATATTCATTTACCTTATTTCTTAGTTGTGCACAATAATCAATATTTAAATTTATATGAGCCATATTACAAACCTCTTTGAATAATATTAGAATGGAATTGCGGATATAGTTTTTAATTCTTGTAATTCGGAATAATATGGAAAAGACTCACTAAATAAGAATTCTTGTAAGGAATTATACAATGTGTATTCTCTTGGATTTCCATAACTTGTCCATTCACTTTCATAAACAAGATTATTTGTTATTAATGCATTAAGATAAACCCCATAATTATTTGCAACAGATACTGGCATAGAATTATTATTAACCCATTCACTTAAAGAGTTTATTTCAAAATCAGCCTTCCATCTATCTCCAAGTTTTGAAATTTTGTTTTCAATAATATATAATAAGAATAATTTCATCTCATTACTAAAAACATTCCTTTGCCAGAGATTAATAAACTTATTTGATACTTTTTCATAATGATTGAAAACAATTGGTTTTAAAACTTCTTTAACTTCGCCTTTTTGATTTGAAAACTTTCTAAAATATGTTATATCTAATTCAAAAGTCTCATTCTCATATTTTGAATTTCCTAAAAAAGATAGTAGATCAAATCCATTATCTATATCAACATTAAAAATTTCCTTTATTTGCAGCCAATTTATGATGTCTTTTTTTGAAGTTTTTCTAAGTCCTTTTGCAATCATATAATAGATAATAATTTTTTCATCATCAGTTGAGATTGTACCTAAATCTACGTTATTTGATGGAAGATTTTCAGTGGATTCTACTCTTCTATTTGTGAGAAAATCATTATACTTTCTTACAAGTTTTGCTGTTTCAGTATTTATAACTTGATGCTTAATTTGAGTAAGATTTAATTCTGCTATTATATCATCAATTATGGCATATATGTCATCAGAATTATTTAAATGCCGAATCATATAATCTTTGTTGATAAAACCTTGCATATTATCAATATTAATTTCAGGTAACCCAATAATTATAGTTGCAGCATGTTTATACCAAACAATTCCAGCTTCATTTAAGCAATAAGCACTCTGATAATATGAAGAAGATAAAATACAAATAAATATATTACTACTATCTAAACTCTCTCTCTAATTTCAGCTGTTATATTTTCTCGTACATTATTTCCTGGTAATGAAGAACAAAATATTTCATTGCGAGGAATACCTACAGCAATAAGAAAATCAACAAAAATATCAGCAACAACTTTATCTTGAGTATTATGACTAATAAAAATTTTTTTCATTTATTTTTCCTTCTTACGCCACACGCGCATTCTCATTCACGCTACGAATAATCTGTATCAACCTGTTCTGGGCTTTAGGATTAAACAGACTAAAGAACTTACCAGGTCTGTCAAACGGCGGCTTACCATCTCCAAGGCGTTCAAGATTAATTTCGCCTTGTTCAATGATATTCTCAATAATCACTTTTACAAACTCAATCTGTTTAATATTCAAATTAAACTCAAGAATAAACCCTGCAAATAGTTCGTTTACTTTCTGGCGGTCCATCTTTGCAATAGAACGAACAAAAACACCAAGCGGTTTTCCAGCACTTATCTTTTCAAACTGTTCAGAAGTTCCAAGTTCCTTAGTAAATACATCATTCAGTTTGTTATAATCATCTTGAGTCAAACGAACATTATTGCGCAGTTTAATAATTGCCTCATCATCCAGGTGCTCAGTAATGTAAGAGTTTACTTTCTTCTGATAAGCTTCAAAATTATTTGCAGTATATACAGGAGTTCCTTCACCTACAGGAAGAGTAGTATCAATATAATCAACATATCGAATCGTTTTTTTCTTACTTTCAACCAGGAACTTAATAAGCTCGCGAATCTTAACTCTCATATCTTCCAGGTCCAAAACTGTGCTAGACGCATAATATGAATCATCAACAATACGAGTCAAAAGCGGAATTTGAGCTTTTACCTGTTCAATATTTGCTTTCTTCTTCAAAAGAATATTTGCGTCATTTACAATCTGTTCCTGCTGCTTAGAGTAATTCTTTTTCTGGCATTTCAAAACTTCAATACCATAAACAAGGTTATCAAAGCCCTTTGCATAAACGTCAAACTCGTCCATATAAACAAGTTGAGCTATATGCTTTTTTAGATTTTCAACATCAGAATCCTCAAGATTCTTAAATGCATTAATATCCTGGAATTTCAAAACATGTTTTTTATGCAGAAGAACGCTAGTTAAGTTCAAATTCAATTCCCGGATCTGTTTGTTTACAATACAAACAAGTTCATGTCTGTATTTTTCATATTCAGGAGTCTGATATTCTGCAGCCTGTAATTCTTTAATAATTTCCACGCGGCGGTTAAAAATACTTTCAGTAAGACTTATAGTTTCGCTGCCTTTTACACCGTCCTTATTTACACGGAAGAACTCAAAGTTTCTAAGCCAGTCAAAAATGTAAAAGTATTTCTTGCCTTCATAAATACCGTTCTTTCCGTCACAGCAAGAAAGCTCCGGACAAAGACGTGTACCACGACCAATCATCTGATTAAATTTAATCTTGCTCATTACTTTCTTAAAGAAAACAAGATTAACAACTTCCGGCACGTCCACACCAGTATCAAGCATATCAACACTTACAGCAATAAATGGATTCTGATCCGGCTTTTCAAAATCTGCAATTGTCTGCTCAACTTTACTGTCATCACAAACAATTCTCGCACAGAATCCACCTTTCAATTGCGGGTACATTTCATCAAAAGTATCAACAATAAACTGAGCATGCTTTTTGTTATATGCAAAAATAATAGTTTTTCCAAGCTTATCACCGGCATCAGTTTTAATTCCGTTTTCCATAAGCTCTTCAATAACTTTCTTTACAGTGTCTTTGTTGAAAACAAACTTATTGATGTCACTTGGTGGAGCTTCTTCAAAATCAGAAGCCCCTTCTTCTTTGTACTGGTCTTCAATAGCCTTGCGGTCTTCTTCACTCAAATCATCAAAGTGAATACCCTTATCAATAAAGGTTGTAGAGTTTTCAACAGGATAATAATCAACAAGATATCCGGCTTTTATAGCTTCTTCGTAAGTATAGTTATAAGTCGGGTTTCCGTGTTCAAGTTCAAAAAAGTCGAATGTACTTCGTTCAACTTCTTCGCGCGGAGTAGCGGTCAGTCCTACAAGGTATGCATCAAAATAATCAAAGATTGCCCGGTACTTCTTAAAAATACTTCTGTGTGCTTCATCAATGATAATTAAATCAAAATGAGCTGGAGTATAAAGTCTTTCTCCATCTTCAGTTTTATCAGTATCAATGGCATTAAGAATTGTCGGATAAGTTGAAAATACAATTCTTGCATTCTTGTCATTCTGTCTTGATTTATAATCAAGCATATTACAAAGCGACATAGATTTAAGATGCTCTTTGTAATTTGAATAAGCCTGTTTTACAAGCTGAATACGGTCTGTCAAAAAGAGAATGTTTGTTGCATAATTTGCACGAGCAAAAACATCAGTAAGACTGATTACAGTTCTTGTCTTTCCGGTTCCGGTTGCCATAACCAGAAGGAACTTTCTGAATCCTTCATTTGCAGATTTTACAACAGCCTTAATAGCTGCCATCTGATAATCACGGCCGGTAATTTCTTTATTAATCTGAATAGCGTTTATATCTTCTTTAAGGGAACGACGATCTACAAGCTTCTGCAAATCTCCCTGGCTGAATACCATACTTACACGGCGTGGAGCTGCCTGTAAATCATCCCAGAAATTGCAGTCAAATCCATTAGTATAGAAAATGAATGGTCTCTGTCCATATTCACGTTCAAGACAATCAGCATAATCTTTTGCTTGTTGTTTTCCAATGTTAGGGTCTTTACTTGTTTTCTTAGCTTCAACAACAGCAAGAGGTTTATGGTCTTTTCCAAACAGAACATAATCAACAAAGCCGTCTGAATGTTTGTCACCCATGTCATGAACAGGATACTCTCCCTGAACCATAACACCGTCAAACTGCCAGCCAAGTTTTTTCAAATCCTCATCAATGAACAGCTTACGAGTAGTCTTTTCATCAATAGTTTCATAATTGATAAGACTGTCATCTTTAGGCTTAGACTTATTGCTTGATAATGCTTTCTGTAAATCGGCAAGCTGCTTTTTTAAGTCAGCAATTGACTGTTCTTTTTCATCAAGCTCACTGCGGTATTTATCAATTTCTTTCTGATTCTTTTTTACAATGATTGTTGCTTTGTTTGCAGGAATAAGAGTTTCGTCAAAAGTACGGCTTTCGTATGTACTGCTGTAAGTAAATACAATCCAGTTTAAGAAATTAAAAAGAGCTTTAAGAGAAAGAAGAGCGTGAGCTTTGTCAATTTCAGTATTTGAATGAACTGCCTGGTTTCCAACTTTAATTACAATCTGCAAATCTTTCTGAATGTTTCCAGGAACAATATTTACAAAGTTTTTATCATGAACCAGAACCTGAATGCTGTCGTCATAAGGCATGTACAAATCATCATCAACACTGTACATCCAGTTCACGGCCTGTTCCACACACTTACGTGCAGAAATACCGCAGAACATTGTAGATTTATTGTATTGTTTTTCGGCCTCGTTTGCTAAACCAGAAAATGCCGAAAATTCTTTATATTGCAAGAGATAATCAAAATTTGCCATGATAAAATACCATTTTCCATAATTATACCATACTTTTTCATATATAGCCATTTCAAATTTTGATTTGTCGATTTGTTGGACGAAGGCGGCGAAGTCGTTTTGGAGCGAGATTGGCGGTGTTAGGACATCTATATCTTTCAATAAAAAGATTTTAAACTCTGCAAAAGTTGAACCTGAACCTAATTTTGGATATTCAACAATTGTTTTTTCACGCATAAAATATTGAAGATACTTTGAATTATATATTTTCTGATTAGGTGAAATTGATAGTACACGACCGTCTTTATAATAAAAAGGAAATTCAGTATCAACCATCCAAACTTGTCCCTTATTACAAATAGAAGGCATAAGTAAGTCACCAATCTTTGGCTTAGAATCATGTTCAGTTAAACGATTATAATGTTCTTCAGAAATATAAAAAGGCTCTTCTGGTTGTTGACCATTTGCTAACATTCCTATTTCTGTTCCTCGATAAAATGGAACTCCTTGTTCAACAAATTCTGTTGTAAAAACACGATGACTTGAACCAACTTCTGAAACACTTCCAAGTTTACGAGTTTCAAATTTATAATTCCCTGTTGATATATCTCCAAACATCTCGATAAATCGGGATTTTGCGATTAGTCGAGATGCCTGAAAATAACACTAACTAAGGTATTTTTTATGCGAATTTTTCACATTTTGCTGGTCTACAATAGCATATTCCATTGTTGTATCAATCTTTTGATGGCCTAAAAGCTTCTGAACCTGCTCTATGGGCATACCTTTATCGATTGCACGTGTAGCCAATGTACGCCTGAATTTATGCGGATGCACTTTATTAATTTCCAAACTATGTCCAAGTTTCCTAAGCATTATTTCTACACCAGCAATTTCAAGTCTATTGTGAGGTTCAAGAAGACTTACAAATAAAGCTTCATTTTCATCTGTTCTGGAATTCAAATAATTCTGTAAATGCAGCTTTGTTCTTGCATCAAAATAAACAACACGCTCCTTTGATCCTTTACCTAATACAACACATTCACGATTTACAAAATCAACGTCAACTCTATTAAGCTTTACGAGCTCGCCAACACGCATTCCTGTAGAAGCAAGCATATCAATCAGGGCTAAATCTCTTATTGTTTTACAGTTATCACGAAGTCTCTCTAAAGCTTCATCAGAGTAAGTTTCTTTTACTTGTTTCATAGTCTTAATTTTATGAATTCTTCTTACCGGGCTTTTTAGAATATAATCTTCATCCTCCAACCATGTAAAAAAACTGGAAAGAATACGTCGTATATTATCAATAGTCTGTTTTGAAGCATCATTTTTCTTTTGATATTCACTCAAATATACTCGTAAATCTTCTGTTTCTATCTGATTAAATGGTTTTCCAAGTGTTTTTATCAGATTATCGAGAGTAGAACTGTAATAACTTACAGAACGCTCTGAACACCCTTCTACTTGCTTTGCCGAAAGAAATTCTTCTTTCAAAGTTTGATTAGATTTACTTTGAATAAGGTTCTCATTGTCTAAAGCAACAATACCCACGTAAAAAAAACAATGCTCAAGGACTTCACTAAGTTTCTGTCTTTGAGCATTATTCAGTACGCCAGACATTTCAGTCTGGATTTGATTAATTAGTGTCTTTTTCATATAAGCTCCTTAATTTAGAGCCTATATCTATTATCCAAAATACTCTTGCATTAAGGATTTGTACAAAGTTTCAGCTTTTTCTAATGACTTCTGCACGGCAAATTTTGATTTGTCGATTTGCTGAACGAAGGTGGCGAAGTCGTTTTGGAGTTCTATTGGTACAATCATTGTTGGAACTGTATTTAACTTTTCGACTGTTAATCCAGGTTGTGCAGCACCTGATTTATACCTGTTTAAATCCATTAAGAATAACAAATGATAAAGCCATATAGAATTTAGTTCTTTTTTAGGACTTGTAACTACAGCATGTTCAGTTGCGTAAAAATCACCATCTGTTAATTGAACATTTCCACATAAAGCTCCTTGTCGCCCAATTAAGACGATTTTTCCTGTGTGAGATTTTTTACTAATAAAACCTCTTATTCCATTTCCACCAAAACAAGGGTATGGATGCTCTTTATCTTTATCTGCTAATTCGCTTGCTTTAATTGCTTTTCCGGCTTTTAACAAACAACAACTACCAAGAGGCTCTTCTATCCATGATTTTGTGTTTTCAATAGGCTCTCCAAACATCTCGATAAATCGGGATTTGATTAGAATATCGTATTTCTCAAGAATTTGTTTATTTTTATTAATTATTAATCTAACAGTATCTAATTCTTTAACTATTTTTTCTTGTTCTTCGGGAGAGTATATTTTTATTTCTTTGGCTAAATAATCTTTTACTTTTAAATTTTGTATTCCTGTTGTTTTATTAAAGCAATCAGAGAATTGGTTTGATTCATATTTGAATTGAATCTGATAAAAAAGAAATTTACTATTGATTGTATTCTTTAGACGCAATGCTAAAATGAAATTATTGCAAACAAATTTGTTTTCATCACCTTCAAAGTAGCTTACATAACCAACAGAATGTGTTTTTGTGCCGCCACTTTTTTCAATGAGTAAATCTCCTGGTTTTAAATACCATTCTTTGGCGTGTTCTCTTGTAATATTTCGCTTACAAATATCTGAATAATCAATATTACCTTCATAAGTTAGATTATTTGTCTTAATAACAGGAATCCCATTTTCATCAAAATCAGTTCCCCAGAGGCCTTTTATTTGACTTTCAACATAATCAGAGATTTTCATGCTGCAACTCCTGTGTATGTGTATTCAAATTTTGATTTGTCGATTTGCTGAACGAATGAGGCAAAGTTGTTTTGCAACATCAAAGGTGGTAGTGGAATTTCAACTTTAAGTAAATCTTTACTTCTAATTCCTTGTGCCGTTCCACCAGTTTTATATTTATTTATATCTTTATAGAAATCATCAGTTTGCATATAAGCATTCAGAAAAAAGTTATTTAATTTATTTTCATTACCACGAATTGTTATAACTCTTTGTCCTAATGCGAATTTATTCATATTTGCAGGAACTTGACATGTATTTCCAAAAGTATGTCCTTCAGTTACAAATAATACATCATTTGGTTTTGGAAAACCTCTGTGCATCCAGGAATCATATATTTCTTCAGTAACATATTCATTTACATATTTGAAAAATCCTTTCCCAACTGATTTTGCGTTAACCATTCTAATAGAACCTTGTTCTGTAACTTCAGGAGTATGACCTCTGTAATCTATAAATAAACTACAATTCTTAAATGGTTCTTTATTATATTTTTGAATATTACCAAACATCTCGATAAATCGGGATTTAATTAGCGTGTCGTATTTTGCAAGCATCTGTTTGTACTTGGCGATGAGTATGGTACATTTATCCAGAACGTTAGCGATGTGCTTTTGCTTTTCGAGTGGTGGGAGGGGAATTTGGAGATTTGAAATATCTTGCAAGGAAATTGAAGGATAAGCTTCATCTTTTACAAGAGTATTTGGTTTTATATGTCTGAGACAGTATTCTATATAATCTGAAGAGTCTTCCTTTGGTTTTACAATTGCAAGATGGCTAACAACATAACTGTCATTCTTTAATTGATAAACATAACCTTTCATGCAAGACATTCCACTTTTTGCAAAGAGAATGGAGCCTGCTGAATACTTTTTCAATTTATGAGATTTTGCTACTTCTTCAGAAACTTTTTGAATCTGATTTTCATGTTTGCCTTCTATTAATTTAATTAAATTTCCAGCTTTTACGAAAGGTGTTCCATCATTACAATAATTCGAATCTCCTTGAGGAGCTCCTTGTCCTGCTGCTATTTCACAAACATCCCCAAGTCTTACCGTCTTCCACTCGCTCATTTCTCCGCTCCTGACAAAATTATCCAATAACCGTTGTTTCTAGAATCAGAATGCTTCAAAAGATTTTGTTTCTTCAATTCGTCTATATCACGTTTGATTGTTTTTTCATTCTTTCCAAGCTTATCTGCAATAATTGCAGCTGTAAGTGTGTTATCCTTTGCAATCATTTCAAAGATCGACTTCTGGCGCTCGGTTAAAGGGACATTTAAAGGGACATTTAAAGGGACATTTTCTGTCTCTTGATGTTCGTTCATAAGAGCCAGATATTTATCAGAAGCAAAACAGCGGGCTGTAACGCCGCCAAGAGAAAGGTCAATTTCTGGTAGTTTTGCGTTTTCTTCTTCGCAGTATCTTGTAATCTTGCTGAAGCCTCGGGCCCAACTTTCAATCATACCGCACTTAAAGAATACATTTGCAAGGTTTGGATTGCATGGTTTTGAAACATGTTCTTTATACAAATCTTCAACAGGAACTTCCTTTGGAAGAGCTCCGTCATTCCAGAGACGGATTTTATCCTTATAAATGCGAATCTGAATTGGAGTGGTAGAAAGATAGTCCTTATGAATTACTGCATTTAAAAGCAGCTCTCGAAATGCTGCACGAGGAAAGAAGAAAGTTTCTTTTCTATATATATCATCATAAGAAATAAGGGCTTTCATGTACTTTGAATAAATAAGGTCCATAGTCTTTTCTACCTGCAGAATAAGCGGACCGTGTATTTCATCCTGATACAAAATATCAGCATCGTTTTCAAAATATGCGACTTTAATATATGCGCCTGTTACCCATTTTTCTGGATCTGGATAAAAAGCGAGCATACATGCTCTGGTCAAATAGTCACCTTCAGTAAGATGAAGATTCTGAATAAGAGTTTCGTTTGTTACATCGAGAGCTACATCATCTAAACGGCCTGATTCCTTTGCCTTTTTCTTAAAGAGTTTGATTGCATCATTTTCCAAATCATCAACTGAAATGTGTGGAACTGGAATAGAATCCCAGGTGCGACCTTGTACAGATAGAATCATTTTATCTAGTTCAAGGCCGCTCACTTCCTGCATTGTTGAACCAGTTCGTCTGTAATATTTTCCGTGATAACTTACGGGGAATGGATATTTTTCAGTGATGATTTCAAAATAATCCAAACCGTTTTTATTAAGAAGATTCACCGTACAAATTAATCCCATTGTATTACGGATTTTATTTGGAATATCTTCACTCAACTTATGAGGATCATCTACACCGCAAACATTTCCATTGTCATCTATGCCGATATAAAGCTTGCCGCCCTCAGTATTTGCAAATGCACAAATCCATTTGAGGTATTCATCTCGCCATGTTTTTTTATATTCTATGTTCTGACTTTCCATCAATTATTCTCCGAGCATTTTCTCTAGTTCCGACAAATCAGCAGCTATTTCTTTCTGCAAATCTTTAATTTCACCAATAAGAACTTTTGGAGCAGGATATTCAACTTTCTCATAAACAACTTCTTTGTATTTATTAATAGAAAGGTCATAGTTGTTTGCAACAATCTCAGACTTTGGAACAAAGAAGCTCTGCTCAGTTCGTTTGCGGTCTTTTTCATTATCAAGAGCATGGAATCTCTTAATAATATCAGGAATATCATTTGCATCTACCGGCTGCCTTTTATCATCAAGACTAAAGCCATCTGCTTTCATATCATAGAACCAGACATTTTCTGTTCCACCAGCACCAGTTTTTGTGAAAACAAGAATACCAGTACTAACTCCGGCATAAGGCTTAAACACACCACTAGGCATACTAATTACAGCCTGAAGCTGATGATTTTCTACAAGTTCTTTTCTAAGTGCCTTATGTGCATTAGATGAACCAAACAAAACTCCGTCTGGTACGATACAGGCACAACGGCCACCTTTCTTAAGCATACGAATAAACAAAGCTACGAAAAGCAGTTCTGTTTTCTTTGTATTACAAACATCAAGCAAATTAGGATTGATTGTTGATTCGTTTACAGTTCCTGTAAATGGCGGGTTTGCAAGAATTACATCATACTGACCTTCAATCTGATTTGCCTTACTTACACCGTCCTGATATTCAACTGTAGGATTTGTTATAGAGTGGAGCATAAGGTTCATTGTACTTATGCGGAGCATTGTCATATCGGTATCGTAACCGGTAACAAGTCCTTTCATATAATGATCCCACTGTTTATCATTCATCTTGTTTGCATTATGCTCACGAACATAATTTGCAGCAGAAATAAGGAATCCTGCTGTACCGCAGGCAGGGTCACAAATGCAGTCATCAGGAGTTGGCTGAATAAGATTTACCATAAGATTTCTGATTTGTGCAGGAGTTCTAAACTGTCCGTTCTGGCCGGAAGCACTAAGCTTATCAAGCATATATTCGTAGATATCGCCTAGCATATCCTGGTCTTGAATGTCGTTTTCATAAAGTTCATCGAGTCCTGCAATTACATTTACAAGAACCTGTGGAGCTGGAATCTGGAAAGTAGCATTCTTCATAAACTTTGCAAATGCACTTTCATTGTTTCCGTGCATATTCTTAATGAATGCAAAAATGCCGTTCTTTTCATCCTTCATTAAAGAAAATATTTCATCAGGACTAAGATTCTTAAACTTGCTCCAGCGGAGCTTCTGCCGGCTTTCATCAAAAATATGATTACCCTTAATACCCATCATATTTTCTTTCTGTTCAGTTTCAATCTCAATATCATCAAGAGAGCGGATAAACATCAAATAAGAAAGTTGCTCAATACATGTAAGTGGATTTGCCATACCAGCAGCCCAAAGTTTCTGCCAGATATTGTCGATTTTATTTTTAATTTCGCCAGTAATCATTTTTATATTTTCCCCTATACACATAATATAGCATAAAGCATTGAGTTTATATAGAATTATCTCATCCTGTCTTATTTTCTTACTTCATAGTTTCATTTTTATAAATATGCTATACTAAACATCGGAGTAAAAAGATGACATACACAACCGCCTGTAAACCTGGTGATGTTTTCTACGGAAGACTAAGAGTAGAATATAAAGAGTTTCTAAAAATCAAAGTAGTCAGTATTCTTATAACAGAAGATGAAGGCATATGTTATAATTGTGAATATTCAAAATTAGGACAAGAAGAGTTTTCTTCTTCCTGGCATTTTACAGAAGAAGATTTTAAAACTCTAATGTTCAAAACTCCTGAAGCAGCCCAAAAAGATATTGAGCAGCGTACAAAATTATATGAATTATTGGACGATTCTTCAAAAGAAATCCGCTTTGAAGAAAATCTAAAAATCGCAAGAAAGTTAATAGAAGAACACATAGCTACGCTAGAAAACTTGCAAAAGTTTTGTAATTTTTCTGAACCTGAATATCTATATGTAAAAGATTTGTTTCAAGAACAAATCGAATCTAAATAAGATTCCTGGTTAATTCGAATATATATTTTGTTCTCTAATTGTCTATCAATCCTATATGAGAATACAGTTTCAGTTTCAAAAAATAAATTTGATATTGCCTCTACATATCGGAAGACCATAATAGATTTCTTTTCTAATTGAGATTGCAGTATAATTTCCAAACAGACATTAAAAACTTGAATTTTTAAACTCCCATTCCCAAGAAAATTGGGCAGGCTTAAACAAATAAGTAAAGACAAATGGCTTTGCTAAATCCATGTAAAACAAGTATTTAGACAAAAAAAAAGCTTCTAACAAGAGTTAGAAGCTTTCGTGCCACAGGTTGGAATCGAACCAACGACATACGGATTTTCAGAACGAGAAATCCCCTCAATGGCATAGCATTAGTATCTTGTTAAGTAACTCTATTATAACATAAATTATTTAATTTTCAACTAAATTGCATTATTTTGTATAGGGTTGTTTTTATTTTTGCACTGTTTTTGCACTATACGTGCATTATCCGTGCACTGCCGACATACGGACTAGTAATCCGTGAAAAATCCGGCGTTCTATAAGGGTGCTTATTCCGTAATTTCAATAAGGTTTTCTTCGAAAGCGACAATGCAGCTTTCATAATAGCCGTCACCAGTTGTACGCGGACCACTGGAAACAGAATAACCAGCTTCATCAAGCTTTGCGGTTAATTCGTCTACAGATTCTTTACTTCCAACGCTAAACGCTAAATGTGCATAACCGGTTCTGTATGGGTTCTTTACTTGTTCTACAAGTTCTGGGCGGGTCATTATTTCAAGACGAGCTCCGTCATCAAAGGTTATGAAGTAAGATCTAAAATCAGTATTCTGGTTGTGGTAGCCGTTATTGGCTTTTCCGTTCAGGTAGGTCACAAAAAAATCTTTTGCTTTTTCAAGGTCTTTTACATACAGAGCAACGTGTTCAATTTTCATAATAATTTTATTATATCATAGTTCCAGGAAAAAGGGGGTCTTTCTTGCCGTTCGCTCCAGCCGTACTTCGTACCGCTTCCACTCACTACATTCTTCGAGGTCCAGAGAACGTTCCGTCCAAAAAGGTAGCAAAAAGACAGCTCTCTCATTCACTCATTCCGCTGCGCTCCATTCGTTCATTCGTTCGCAGACTTTTTGCATATACTAGCAAGCTCGCACGAGGGCCTTTGTTCGGGCTAGGCAAGGAGCAATGCAAGCACAGTCAGCCCAGTCGCTGCGTGCATCTGCTTCGCAGTAGCACTCCGCTTTGTGGTCTGCCTGTTTCCGCAGGCGGGCCATCGTTGCAGTAAGCATTCTTTTTGCAGAAGCCGCCAAAGGTCCGTATCGCGCTGAATACTTATCGTGAGAAAAAAAAGTATCGTCCGCGAGTATCGCAACTTAAAAACGAGGGTACGCAAAAGGTTTCCCCCTTCCCCCCTGCCGCGGGGCACCCCCCCACAACCCCCTTCTAAAAAAACAGGAATGCAATATACCGCTCTCGGGGGGATTAAGGGGGCAACCTTTTGCTCAGCATTGCAGCTGCCCCTCGTTTTTAAGATGCTCAGAATATCGTACAAGGGCGGCTTTTTGGGGAACTCTAATTGGTGTGGGAAAAATGGTTGCCTCAATCGCACAGGGGACAAGCCCCTGCGCTCAATCGGCAAGGCGGCAACGTCCGTGTTGCCGCCTCTTACAACGTTGAGTTTATTCTCCACTCAGGAATTGGTCTTACAAGTGTCGCTCTGGTCGCGCGTCCGTGCGCTCCCGCCGCTCAGCTGACTGATTATTGTTCCAGCTCCAGTCGCAGACTTGCCATAAGCCTGTGCCCGCTACGCGGCCACTTGATATTGAGCAAGACTGCTCCTTCCGTATGCCTCTTACAAAATGAAAATGCCTCGTTGAAGTCCTTCGGACAAATTGATTCGTCCAGGATAAAACATCATCTTCCGAAGCTCCGCTCAGACAGCTTTCAAAAGTTTGCGCCTGCTTCGCAACCGCTTGGATTTGAAAAGCTGTCTTCACTCCGAACTGATTCTTCCAATGTCGCCGCTGCCGCGGCGACGTGATGATTTTCAAAAACGCGGGGGGGGGCGCGCGCAGCGGTCAAAAAAGTTTAATTCAAATTAATTAAATTTCACAGTACAGATACCAGTACTTAAACTTAGTT
The DNA here is from genome assembly GCA_947165895.1 of uncultured Treponema sp. Taxonomy (GTDB): domain Bacteria; phylum Spirochaetota; class Spirochaetia; order Treponematales; family Treponemataceae; genus Treponema_D. Next base: position 195,262 of record CAMVCB010000006.1, on the reverse strand, counting down.
TATACTTTTTTATATATATCTTTTTATATTCATATAATTTTCTTTAAGTATGTGTACTAAAGAAAATATTAATAGAAATAAGAACATTAAAATCATTCAAAGTAATTCAGAATTACTTAAAACTATTCAATCATAAACGCAAAAGCATTAAAACTTCCGTACTATAACTGTCACTTAGTACAGATTATTTGTCACTTTTTTTTATTTTTTCGGCTTTCTAGCTCTCTATAGATTTCGAATCTTGCTCAAAACAGTACATTTTTTCGCGCCACGCGTACTGGGGGCACGGGGGAAAAAATAGAAATGCTTATGCAACTATAAAATACTCTCCGGTTCAGTAAGGTCCCGTCCCTTGCTATTAGAGTGAATCTTGTGTTTTTTCTAGTTTTTATTTCTATCTAAAAACAAAAAAATCACTTGATTTTTTAACTTATTCGACATATATTATAAATGACCGAAAGGTCATTGGGCTGAGCAACATGCGCTCCTGGTCCACCGAAACGGCGTGGGGATCCCGCGCCATTTTTTTTACCCTTTTTTCTTTTTTGGAGCATCCCAATTTTGGCAGAGAATATTTTAAGCTGCTTTATAGATGAAGCTGGAGATTTCGGAGAATTTGAATCTCATTCCCCATTTTATATTGTTTCTGTCATAGCTCATAATCAGACTGACTCAATACAAACTGAAATAGATGGACTTGAACATTTTCTAACAGAGCTAGGCTATCCACATCATGCAATTCATACAGCACCATTAGTACGTCGTGAAGCGGATTATCAATTTCTTGAAATGGAAAAACGAAAAAAGCTTTTTAACCTTTTATTTCGCTTTACACGAAAGTGTCCGATTAAATTTTTTACTGCACAGGTAAGAAAATCCGAATGTGCAGATTCTGATGTTCTTGAGGCCAAAATAACTAAAGAAATAAAAAATAAACTTATAACTTGTATGGACTACTGGCATACATTTGATAAAATTATCATTTATTATGATAATGGACAAAAGCAACTTAAACGTATATTAAACATACTGTTTAATTCAATGTTCTCAAATGTTGAAGTTCGTAAAGTAAATCCAGTTGATTACAAATTATTCCAGGTTGCAGATTTAATCTGTACACTCGACCATATTAAAGCAAAAATTGATATTGGACAGTTTTCTAATTCAGAAGAAGAATTCTTTACATCAAAACATGAATTTAAGAAAAATTACTGGCGTAAACTCGATGCTCAGCGTATAAATTAAAGTTCACCCCCTCCATTCATTCTTCAACACAAGTCCCACCCAAAACCTCTGACTATTAGACACACACCTCTTAAAGCCTTTCTCCTGCATCCGCATACTAAGTCCTTTATGACTAAGAGGCCGCTCATTGTTCTTGTTGCACCATTTCAAATAAGTATCATAAAGAATCTTATTCCCAAGCTTCCATTTCAAACTTGCATCCATTTCAAAACATTCAGTCACAAACGTACCAACAGAATCCATATCAAAGCGGTATTCCTCATTAGCTTCTCGAACCGCATCCGGTTCATTCTTCAAACCTTCCTTTGCCCACATTGCATAACCTTTAATCAACCAGTTCAAAATGCCTGAATTTTCAGCAATCAGTTTATTGCTAAGATTTTTATCCCTCTGTTCTGCAGGAATAGTCACTGTAAAAGGAATCATTTTAATACGTCGCCAGATACCATTATCAGAGCCCTTAATTTTTGGTTTATGATTAGTCGCCATAAAAATCTTGAAGGTCGGCTTAAAGGAAAAATATTCACCGTATAGGAATCTGGCAATCAGCATATCTTCACCAGTAATCTGCTTAATTAAACTTTCACTAATCGGCTTTCCCTGTTCAACTTCACTCGTTGTAACAAGCCTTGCCCCCTTAAGACGTGCCAGGTCATTAGAGTTTTCAGATGTCTTTCTCATAAAAGTTTCAGTTCCGGTTGAACAGGCATAATCCCCAAATAGATATTGCAGCACATTCAGGAATGTAGATTTTCCATTGGCACCAGTTCCCCATAGAATAAAAAGACACTGTTCACTTACATCGCCGCTCATTGCATAACCCATAGCTTTTTGAACAAAGCGAATCAAGTCTAAGTCATTGTTGAATATCTGCATCAGAAACATGTCCCAAGTCGGGCACTTTGCCTCTTTGTTATAGATAAACTGACTTTTCTTTGTAATAAGATTTTTTGGCTCCGGAGGGAGTCCTTTTCCGTTTTTCAGATTAAGAGTATTTCCCTGAACATTAAAAAGATATTCATCAGTATCAAGTTCATGGTCTTCAACAATAATTGTCTCACTAACTTTTAAAAGCCCCACAAGAGCCTGAATACGGCGGAAGCTTTCACTTTTAATCAGATGCTTTTCAAAATCCTTTCTCAGCTGTAAATCATTTATTACACGCATTCCGCGGTACATCTTATGAACAAAACTTACACACAAACTTTCAACGCCGGCCCTGGTGTCAGTCTGCCAGCAGGTTCCATTCCAGATTAAAAACTTATTCCAGGTAGTACAAAAACGAATGTGGTCTCCATGAGCTTTCAAAAAATAATCACGGTTAGTAACATCCGTAAACTGCATTTCACCTTTAACAAACTTGTTTGCTTTTAAGTCGCGGGTAAGCTCTTCAATTGCAGCTCTTTCTTTTTCATCAGTTATTTTGTTTTTTGATTTTTCACTCATTTGTCATCCCGTTTTCTTTTAAGAGCCTGTAAAGCAATACAAGCTTCTGTTCAAGTTTCCTAAAACCATCCAGCATATCATAGCCGCCAATTTCTATATCAATTCTCACGATGTTGTCATAAAGAAGCGAAAGTGAATGAGGATAATCAGCATACCTTTTGAAGTTCCACCAGGCCTCAAACTTCAAAGCATCTTCATTCAGATTCTTTTCAAAAGTCTTAAACTTCTCATAGATTTCTATATCGCAGTTTATTTCCTCTAAAAAGTTTTTAGACTCGTGCCATAGCTCTATGGGAATGTAATCATCTATCTGTCTCATACGCTTCCTGACTCAAAAACAAAGAACCTAACTGCACGCCCACAAGCCGTCCTGTCATCATCAAAACGAACTTCCGGCCAGAGAGTCCACCAGCCGCTCTGGTCAAAATTATCAACACTTTGCACATCATAAAAGACAACGCCTTTTTCAATATCCTTTACAACCGCTGCAAAAGTAACAACAGAATCATCCGGCTTTCTTAAACATAATGTAACGTCCTCGTAGCCTGAGAGGTCACATTTTGTATCAACCAGAAGCCTGAGCTTCGTTTCGTTTTTGTATATACGTTTCATATACCTTCCTTATAACCTCCGCGGTAGCGGGCGCGCATGGATGCGCGACATCGCAGTTTTGCGAAAGCGAAACTGCAACATCTAAAATTACAAGGATGTAATTTTAGATGTAACACTCCATTTCAATCTCAGTCCATATAGGACAGTAAAAAGAAGCCACATTATTAGCTTCCCGAATCTTTCCACGAAGCCAGTCCCAGAAACTCATTACAGTTTGAACAGTTCTGAAGAATAAGCGTGATACAAACGGCAAAGCTTCAAAATCAAGTTCATCTGTAAAACTGCGGAAGTTATCACCAGAGCGAATTACAAGTTCTTCATTATCAACAACTGATTCCGGTAGTCTCTTGTAATCAGCTATATGACTTGAAGAATCCAATGCTCCACCAGTAGAGAACACAGAACGAATAATCAGAAAAAGTTGCTGCAGAGAATCAGAAAAAGAAAATCCGTCAGAATATGCAATCTTCATTCTGATAGTTCGATAACTCCTTGCAGTAATTCCTTTCTGGTCCTCATGATGTCTGAAAAAGAAAATCCTTTTATCAGAAGAATCAGAAAAACTTTTACTGTCACTTGCAGACCTGGCTAGATGATTAGATCTGAAAGCTCCTGCAGAAAGAATTCCATCAGATGAAGCATTTCTTTTCCAATTTGTTTTCCTTGTCAGCCTAGAACTAAGATTCCACAATGATGGTATGTTTCTTTTCCAGACAAGTTTCCTGGTATTTGCAGTCGCAGCTCTTACATTCCCAAGTACAGTCCTTGTATAAGCAACAGATTCAATCTCATTTTCATATTGCAAATACAAACAAATTTCATAATCATTAAATATATTTCTCTGCTGACTTATGAAATCTGGCGAACTTATATAGGCAATTTGCGAAGCATAATTTTCACGCCTTGCACGACTATAGTAAAAGTAACTTGTTGTAGTCTCAAAGTTATCAATTTCGCCGGTAGAGGCATATCCAAGAATATCTGAATATACGCCAAAAACTATTCTTTCATTTTTTACCAACTTACGTGTCAAAGTTACGTTCAGGGCTTTCCAACCGTCACTTTGACCAGTAAATGAAGTTTCAAAAAATGAAGCGTTCAGACATTGTGTAAGCTGCCAGTTAGAATCAGCCGCAAATACAACAGGAACTACAGGTCTGTATGGATCACCATACATCCAATCCCAGAACCATTCAGATTTTGGTGAATAATAGTAATAATAAATAGTTACCATAGTTGAATTAGAGTTTTTCGGAACTATTGCACGTCTTGCAAAAATATCCTGTTCATCAACTAATTCACCTTCCATGTCCTCATATTCATCATCCCCAATTTCAACTTCGTGCCAGGCAAGACAGTCGGTAGGATTTCCATTGTTTCCAACAATTGAGTTACTCATATCAAGAACCGCTTACAGTAATCTGCCAGTCAATCTGAAGTGAATCTGCTGAAGTCACATTTACTGCAGGAGTAATCTGGGCATAAGCAAGACACTTAGCAGCAGAAGTATTTCCATTCATCAAGGCAACTTCATTAATACCGTTAGCGTTCAAATCACCTGCAGCAAATGAAGTTCTGTACAAAACAACGTTCTGTCCGGAAGAACCAAAAGCCGCCTGAGTTTTAGGGAATGTAGAATCAAGCTTTTTGAAAGAACCGGTCGGAGTATTTACTCCTGTGTTGTTCTTAGGAGAAGAACCGGTCCATCCTGTACCAACTCTCATATAGCCGTTAGTTGCATCTACTTTATTCTGAGTAGGATTACTAACCAGAAGGTCCGCAATCAAACCATCACCCTGATTTGTGATTGTATTATGATGCTTGAAAATCATCGGACGTTCTTTCAATCGGAGAATGGAACGCCAGAATCCGTTCTTAAAATATTTCACATTACCATTACAGTCACGAACAGTAATCGTAACCAATCCACGAACTTTTCCTTTACTTGTAATCATTTTACTAATCCTCCAATAAGACCAAACACCAGTGAAGTTACAACAACGCCACCGGCACCACCAATCAACGCTCCATAAAAAAACTGATTCTTTTTCTTTTCTGCAGCTTCCTTCAATTTTTTGTTTTCCAATTCAAGAGCCAACTTCTGTTTTTCCAACTGGTCAGCTCTCTCTTTTTCAAAAGCAAGCTCACCACCAGTTTCCAATAAAGCAGCCTTAACTGCCTCTTGAGCAGTACGTTCAATTTCTTCTTCTGCAATTTGCATAACTTCCTCAATTGACAGTTCTGGAACATCTACGGCGGAATCTTTCTTTTCCTTCTGCAATTGCATCGCAGACTGGCCCATAAGATTCTGCAAGAGTCCGAGCATCACAATCAGAAATACGCTTAATTGCTTCGTCACGTTTTTCTGCAGCCTTCCTGTTAATCTCATCCGCATCCTCCTTTTCATCATCATGGCCATAATGTCCACCGTCATGCCGAACTTGTTTCGGCATCTCTTTAATAAACAACACGGCAAACACAGCCGCAATTATTGTGCCAAGCCATACCAGACACTTCTTAATCACTTCCCAAACTTTCTTCATCAGATACCTTCCTTGAAGTTTTAAAATCCTTAAACTTCTGAATCTCTCTTCCTGCAATTACAGTAAGAGCCACAGTCAACCATTCGCCACCGCCTAGAACACCACAACAAAGAAGTACAGTTGCAACAATAAAGATTACAAATTTCACGCTAAGCAGCTTTTCAACCAGTCTCTGAAATCTAAAACTAATCATGACCTTTCTCCTGTGTAAGGCCGCCGGTCAGAGCGGCCGGTGTTCAATAGCAAAGCGTTAAAAAAAATTGCGATTCAGCAATTTTTTAGCTTTACCTCACTAATTGCTTTTTGGAACTCTAAGAATTCATAATCAGCCCCAAACAAATCAGAACGCTCGTCGCTAGCTTTCTGCAAAGCTCTGCGGTCCAGTCCTCTAACAACCACGGTATAATCCATCGCATTGTAGACAGGCCTCATATCAGAAAGAGACCTCAACACCGCATAAGGCTCTACACAGTTCAATACAACATCAGTTCCGGCAACTCCAGCCACGTGAGCACATTCGCCCTCATGGTAGATTCTGTTTCCAAGTTTCCTGTCGTAGTTGGAAATAAAGAAAGCAGCTTTAATGTCTCCGGCATCCGGTTGTTTCTTTGTAAAAAACTTTCTGTACAAGGCATCTGCAGTAACTCTAATCCCGCACCCAGTTGCAAGAAGAAGAGCAAGACAAACAGAGCCCGAACAGTCAGCTTCCAAAAGATTTTCCTTACCGCTCACATAATGCAGAAACTGCATCCGCCCCAGGTAATACTGGTAACGCTGAGCCTCAGTCAAATCTTCCGTCAGCTCTTTTTCCGCTTCCAGCATCAGCCTTATTTTCAAATCACGAATCTTATCATTCATAAGCCCCTCACAATTAACGTGATTACAGTGACCGCCACATTAAAGCAGGAAATCACACAGGCAATTAAAGCCATATTTCTTCCTGCTTTGCCGTTGTCCGCTTTAATATGTTCTTCAAGTCTGCGAGCCGTTGCACACACATTCGGATTAAACTGGCAGGCAGTAGACCTCGTATCAAGGCAGTCCATTCTTTTTTCAACAGCTTTCTTAAATTCTTTCATTTCAGATCTGAATCCAGAAAGCTCAACCTGTAAGCCATTCATAGACTTAACTAACAATTCAATATTCTCTATAACTTCCTCCCGAAGTCTAAACCCGCGTTACCCAGATTTCGCTGGAGAAGGCTTCTTCTTTTTTATATCTGAATGTGAGTTCATCAATTCTCACTTTCTTAAATGCAGAATCTTTTTTAAGTCTGATATCCATAAAAGCCCCAACGCGGGCATGAATCAGAGGAAGATAAGTTGTAAAGTAATAAGCACCTTTGCAGTTAATACATTCCTGCAGCAAATCTTTTGCACGTCGCTGACAGAAAGGTTCATCTTCAAATAAATCATCAGACAGAAACTTTGAAGTCACGTTTTTGACAATCTGACCTTTAGCCGCAATCTCATTGTCATCCTTTACAAAAATGCTGTAGTTAGTTTCAGAAATAATCGCACGACCTGTAATTGAAGCTTTACGAAGTCCAATAAGTTTTCCGTCACGACCAAGCTGCACAATTGCACGGTCTTTATAAGTTGTAGTGTCGTACTGAATTACAACAGGCTTATCTTCGCCAGTCACTTCAATTGCATTCAAGAAGTCCTGCTCAGAATCTAGCTGGTCCGCATACACAACATTACGAGTTTTACCTTCCTCGTTCTTAGCCGTATAAATAGCCTGATAATCGTTATCAGAAATGATTTTTCTAGAATCATCCGTGAACGGATAATAAGGCTTCATATCCTCGTCGTACCACACAGGTGCATCAGAGTAGGACCAGAGCTCCTGGCGTTCAGTCTGAACATAACGAGTGTATTTAAGTCTTACGTTGTTTGCGTACTTATCGTTATTATTGAAAAATCTGTAATGAGTGATTTCTGTTTCATCCAATGAAAAATCGCTTTCTTCAGAATATTCATTTTCAACATCATAAGGACTTTCAATAAAAGAAAGAGTCAGATCCTTACCGCATTCCACAACAGCGTCATAAGCTTTTGCCAGTGCACAGAGTTCTTTCCAGGCAGAACCTACAACAATCACATAAGGAATATCAAAAGGAAGAGAGCCACAGTTTATTTCATTTACATTAAGTCCGCCGCGTTTTGCGATGATATGAACAAGTGAGTTTTCAGGATTCGTTCTGTCACAAACAACAGAGTGAACCACAGTCTGCGCATCAGTCCAGTTATGCTGCAGCTTTGTATCATCAAGCTTAGAGCTCAAATCAATTAAGCGTACCTTGGTAGTCTTATCAAGATATCCTGTCTCTTGGCTCTGAAATCCATTATCATCAACAAAAAGGTGAAAGCGGAAAAAAGTGTTTTCACGTTCTCCAAAACAATACCATATCTGAACACCAAGCCCTGTTGTATATTCAGCGTTATGCTCTACATCATAAAGACCTTTAAGAAGAAGTTCACCGCAGTTTACAATTCCACCGGCTTCTGTTTTATATGAGGTTGCAACACATTCAAATATGTCAGAATCTGGAATATAAACATCACCATCTGCAAGCTCAAATACAACTCTTACAAATGGGCGGCTGTCTGTATCGCGAATTTTATTTTCAACTTCAGGTGGTAACTCGTAAAATCTCATAGTACCACCTGTGTATTTTGTTCAGCGTTTCGAATATTAAAAACTACAATTCCAGTTACTTCAAACTTCTGGTAACAAAGCACTGTGTCAGCACAGTTGATGTCCACCATATCATCCAGAGGCTTCAAGTCATAAAGGTCCAGCCAGATTCCATTCCTGGCATCTATCTGAATTGTAAGCTTTTCAATTTTATTCTGTGTCGGGTAATGCTCTGTGTTTAATGGAAAGTAAAGAGTAAGCTGGTACTTTGTTTTTTCAGTAAACTTGCCACTAAGCTCAAAACGGTAAACAAGAGGCAGTGTCTTCAAGTCAGCAATTACTCTGTGACCGTCATAATAATAAGTGCGGCACTGGTTCCAGGGCAAAGATGGTGTAGTAATATCCCAGCCAGTTATATAAGAATCTTCATTTTCTTTTACATCAAATCTAAAATAAAATGCTTCTTTGTTTTCTGCTCTAAGTTCAAATTCTTTTACAGATACATTTTTATAAATAAGCTTTTCACAAACTCTATCAACAAGAATATCAAACTTGTCATCAGAATAAAAAAGCAAAAGGAACAGAGCAAGAATATTGTTATATTCAAGTCTTGTAACCACGCAGCCGGTAATGGCTTTGCCGGTTTCAACAAGTTTCTCTCTGTTCCTAATGCCGATGACGCCTGGCAGAGCAAAGCCTTTCGACGCTTTTCGTACAGTTTCCTCGCTGTAAGGTAGTGGATAATAGTAACAGTCTTTTGCCACAGTCAGTGTGCAGCTCTTTCCCTGAATCATCATAGGGATAGTGTAAGACGGTTTCCACTAAAGCATTTGTGCGATTTTTTTACATTTCTGTACTAAAAGTGTATGACTTTGGAAACTTCATGGGTGAAAATTACAAGAACTCTCTACATTATGTACTGCTTGTTAGCTATAAAATCTGTGTATTCCCAAGGTAATGGATCTGGTTATCATTTCAACCATTTTGTTTTATCTTCATATTCTTCGTCATGTCTTTTTAAATATTCCAAATAGAAAGCTTCTGCTTCATTATAATCATCGAAAAGGTTCTTATTATCCCAATCAGACTCAAGTAATTTTTTAATAGCAGTTCTATAATCAATATAAAAATCATGCTTAATATCGTTTATGAGTGCCGGTCAATTATGCTCTCCGTGTACTGGTAGTCGGTCAATTTCGTCTTTTTTTCATGCTGGCGCATTTCAAGTTTTGCTCGTCGCAAAACTTGAAACCAGGCTGCTACGGGTTCCGCTTTTGCTTCATGGCCTGCTCTTCGTTACGGCAACGCTTCGCGCCCTCCGTATCCTTTGCGCGGGGGGATTACTCTTTGACTATATTGAGCTTATTTTTCAGCTCCTCAAGCAAGTGCATTATTTCGTCTTGTTCCTCTGGATGCTGGCTCGCATACTCGGAATAGTATTTGTACACGATGTCATAAAATTCTTGGTATGAAATTACTATCTGCTTGTCTTCATCAACAGCTGGTGCCTGAAAATCAAACAAAACTTTGTCCTCACCAAAATATTCAAGACCATAATCTTTCCATTCTGGCGAAAAGTAACAAGTTTCTTCCTCTGATATGGCGTTTCCTTTTAAGGAACAATAAGATTTTAATAAAGGCATTATTTCACAATTACACCAGTTTGTATAATTGAATATTTGGTAATAAAAATTATTTACTAAGTCTCCTTCTATATAAGAATATATCATTTAATCCTCCTTAGTGAAATTGAATAACTGGATGAAAGTTGTTAATTCTTCCTTCCTTATCTAAATAACCTGTAAATTTTAACCCGTTTGAGCTTTCTCCAAATACTTTTATCCCCACAACAGATCCATTCTTTATACCATTCTGCATAGCCTCTTTTCCCCATTGTAACATTTGGTTGTCTGAAATGATAGCAGAATCATAGACCGTTTTTGGCATTTTCACTTTTACATAATTTCCTCGATCCAAGAATGCACCATTTTTTAAAGCTGGCAACTTATAATAAATCTCTTTTATCCCTTTGAAAGACGGATGCGGCACAGCTTTTTCAATACAATCATTAATGTTAAAAGTCAGCCCCTCTTTTTTATAAATGGGAATGAATCTATCTTCGATTGATTGATAGAAATATTTCTCATTATGAGCTCCTTTTACTCCATCTTTACTTTTGAGAGGAACTTTATTTTTTATATGCTCTCCATAAATTAAATGGTCATGGCAGTTAGTCTCGTTAAATTTCACAGGAGGCTTTTGGACTCCTTCCACAACCTGAGTCTTCTTCCCGACCTTAAGCTGCTTGTTTTTGTAGGAAAGCTTGACTCCCTTGTAAACGGCTTGCCCAAGCTGGATTAAAGAGACAATGAGCCAGACGGCATTGACCCCGACCTTGACCATCGCCTCCGCCGTCAGCTTCGCGGCCTCCGTATCCTTTGCGCGGGGGCTTACATTGAGGATTCTTATTGCTGTTTGGCTACTTCTAAATTCCGCCCTGTATTTGGAACATTATCTCCAAATGCTCTCTGAGCTTAACTTTCTGCAGGTTCTCAGGCTTTTCCGAGCCGCCCAGAGATAAAAGCGGAACATAACCGAAACATTCGTCATAAGCAGGAGCTCCCAATAACTGTAAGGCTTCTTTGAAATTTTTTGCTTTTGCTTTTCTAAAAAAATAGTCTGTCTCACCAAGAAGTTTCTCGAAAACCTTAAAGCCACGAGCTAAACTTGAAAAATTATTATATCTATATTGTATAATAAAAAAATAAGCATTATCTTCCCATACAATTATATCTCCGAATGCAGTTGTTAAAAGTGGAATAGATTTTTTTTCAAAATAACTTTTTTGGGTGAAATCTATATAATCATCAGGATTTATTATTCGCAAAAAGCCTTTTAAAAATGTACCGTAACCATAGTTTTTCCAAATTTCGATTAACTGCTCAGGAATCTTTCCTTCATACTTCGCAATAATTTCTTCTGGGACTTTTGAGTACAACTCAAAATCTTTTAATGCTTCAAATTCCATTTGTTTAATATCCTCACTCTGTTGTTAATTTAACATTCAAGTATGTCGTTGCATAGTCTTTTGGTTCAATATTTTTAATAGAATCTCTTATTTGAACCTCAAGAGACTCTGAATCCAACTCAATCATAAAACAGAGATAGGTTTGGCTTAAAGTTAGAAAAAAGATTAAAACAGACGACGCACCGCACCGACGGGGATTTCTTTTTCTATGATAAGCCCATCTTTGTTTGTCTTTCCCTGTCGTGTGCTTCCGTCGGCAAGGCGCAGACAATACGGATAATCCGTCAGCACACGTCCGGGAAAATCCAGCTTCATATACAAATCGCAAAACAAACGCACAGGCGTTGAAACCCCGCTTGTCTTATCCTCGTAACTCACACAAAAAACGTAAGAGGGTTGCTCATAGTTTTCGCCGAATCCCAAATCAGTTTCATCATCCATATCGTATTTCACGTGCCACAGAGCTTTGACTTTGCCGTGTTTTACCACGCTTTCAAGCTCGTACACAAGGGGAGTTTCCTTTTTTGTCGTCACTTCGCTAATCGTGATTTTCACTTTCGTTCCGTCCGCCACGTTCGGAAGACGTGCAAAAATCGTGATGTCCTTGTTCAGCACCGCCCTGTCAGTTTGACGAAACCCGTTTTTCCACAAAAGTTTTTCCCCGTTTTTCCCCGTTCCCGTCATTGTGGCGCACCCGCACAGCGAAATTGTCAAAAGTGCCGTCAGAATATACATAATCTTCATTGTATTTTTCTCCATTTTCCATATCTTCATACTTTAATCGAACATAGTATAAAGCTCAACGCCGTCGGGAATATTTTCCACCCAAAGATAGCCCTCGCTGTCGGTTTGTGTTTCGATGACAGCTTCCTCGTTCTTTCTCTCTTCGTCTTCAAAAATCACATAGATTGTGGCGGAAGTATTCGCAATAGGCTTGCCCGTTTTCTTGCTGATGTATAACTGGTGCAATAAGTAAATGTGATTTTTTCATTTTATAATTTACAATTCTTCAAAGTATGAAAAAAATCCAAGTATACATATTATGAGAAATACAATAAAGAGAATTAAGAAGTTTCTATATTTTTCTTTATTCCTAATTTTTTGAATAAGTACAACTAAACCAGCGAAAAAACATAAAACAAATAGTATTTCTGGAATGAAGTATTCATGTATTGTATAAACAATAAAATAAGGAATCAAAAGTATTATAAGTAAAAGGCCCTCAACATCATCAATTCCCCCCAGAATATCGCTGAATATAGTATGAAAAAAAAAGGACCACATCAGGAAAATTTCAAAGATCAATAAAACTGAGACTATTTTGCTTAAAATATTTATTTTACAATCTTTTTCCATCAGTTATTTTTTACTTTTTCTCAATATAATCTAAATAATTATTATCCTTACTCATAGCATCATTCAAATCTTTATATCTCTGTATTTCCTCTTCGTTTCTTGCAATGATAACTATATGAGTAAGTACTTTATTTTCAACTGTTATTTGGAAAATAAATTTTCCGTCTTTCTCGGAATCATATCGAAGGCCACCAAAACTATATTCTTTATCATATTTATCTAAATCCAAAGGAAAATCATTTAAAAATTCAGTCTTTGTTTTACCTATATATTTTGATAAATATAAACCGTCATCGTGTTTTGTAATAACTATTTTTTGGATTGAAATAATACCACTATCTTCCAAATATTGAATCATGCTCTTACTATCATCAAACAGAACACTATATTGAGCTTTTTCACCTTCTTTTGGTTTTCTTCCAATACTGCCTGGCGCAACAGGTTCTGTTATGGAATATCCTTTTTTGTTCTCATAATCTTTATAAGATTTTTCAGCGCCAGTTAAAGCATAATCGTAAATAGAAAGTTTTTCTTTTGAAGTAGGAATATTTTTGTTTGTTGCGCAAGACATCAAGAACAAAACCGAGGTAAGACAAATAATAAAACTTTTTTTAAATTTCATCTTTTTCTCCTAAAGCACCCCATTGGGGTGTCCGTGTAACAATTTTAAACGGTTTTGTGGCTTGACCGCAAAATCCGCTTTGAAGCTATTGTTAGGCTGTAATATTTCAGACAGATTTTACATTCTTTCCCATATTTTTGAAACTAAAATTTGTACTTTTTAGAAGCAATGCTTCTGTTTCTCAAATTCCAAGCGACGAAAGTCGCGTACAACCGCTTCCTCGTCACCACCCTAAAGTCTAATTCATTTTATAATCGGGCTTGTCCCGATTATAAAATATTCCTTATTAAAAAACATTATATAAAAAGAATGAAAAATAATTACAAAATAACTTCTTCCTGCACCATGTCTTTATATTTTTCATATTCTTGCTGCCATGTAGATTTTAAATGCTCATTTATCAAATCGGCAAATCCATTTTTAATCATTTCCTGTTCTCTTTCTTCAACAGTTCTTTTTGCCCTTTCATTAATTTCCTTGCTTTTACATTTACTTATAAAATCGTTGAATGATTTTGCGATTTCTGTTTTTCGATATCCTCTTTCATGATCGCAGAAATAAATAAGTCCAGAATTTTCATCTGTAATTCCTATCGTGAAATAATTACCAAAAACATCTTCTCCAATAGGAATGCAGCCTTTTTCTTTATGGTCAAAATATTCTAATCGCTTTTCTATGGATTCCTCTGTCTTTAAGCCAAACAAATATCTCACATCTTCCTGTCTTTTTCCTTTTTTAAATGTAGTTTTTGGTGTTTCACCACCATTATATTTTATTAAAAAATTGCGGTATTCTGAATCAAACTTTACTCCATATTTATCTTCAAACATTTGTACAAGTTTTTCTTTTCCTTTTCCATATTTTGCAATTAACATTATAGCAAACCTCATTTTTAAATTTTTTTTCTTACAAAAGCGCCCCAGTGCGGGCGTCCACATATCAACTGGTTGTACCGCAGCGAGCTTGACCCGCTGTCGGCTCCGAACCTTTATGCTTTTTGGTTATTGAAACAATCTTTATATAAATTTTCTAAAAATTCTACTTCCTCAGAACTACATAATTTTAAAGCATTTATCATATGTATGAAAATTGTATCATCAACCATTTCAATAGGTTCTGGAAAATATTTTTCTCCATTAACTAGATATATTTCTTTTGTTATATAAGCAATGGCATCTATTATGCAATCCCAAGCACCCCTTATTTTTTCATCAATCTCCATTTCTTGAAAAATGGTAAATCCATTATTCTCATTATCCAAAAAATTATACAAAACTTCGCCATTTCCTTTTTCTGTTTGTACAAATGTTAATGCTATTTCTATTGCATTATTAATCAAAGTTAACTTTTCAGTATCTACAATATAGCGAGAAGCTCTTTCTGCTAATTTTATAGCAAATACACACTTATTTTTTTTATTCAACTTAAATATTTCCATAATATCCTCCACTTATTTCGGAAGCCTGAACTTACTTTGCGCGCTTTTTTCGAATAACTAAGACCAGCACAACAAGCAGGATGATTCCAAGCACAATTGCGCACGGGATTACAACAGTATTTATGATTTTTGTTCGCTTCTGGAGATATTCAAACCTGAGTTTCGGGTACTCGTCCGGATAGTATTTTTCCAGTATTTTCCAATAATCAGGATCTTTTTTGTCCGGGAATGGCGGGCGGTCGAGGTTTTCGGCTGGAGCAGAGGAAGAGTCTGCAAGTTCAGAAGAATTATCGTATTCTTCAATTTCGATTTGCTCCGGCTCTTCGATTACAAGCGGATCGGGATAACGGATTGTGTCTTCGTACTCGCTTGTTTCGTCGGCATGGTGTGGCCAGGTGATGTTTGACAGGTCACAAGAATTTGTTTCTATCAAGGATTTCCATTGTCTATCAAAATCATCACATTTTTTTGCAAGTTCTATTTTATTTCCATCAATGTAAATTGATAAATAATCTCCATCAAGATAATATTCAATTATAGATTCATGACCATCTTTTATAGTTTCAAATTCATCAATAAAACAATTTTCAAAATTACCTCTGATCCATTTTACTTTTAACTTATTGCCATTTTTATCAGTAATAAATCCGTAAGAACAATAGTAGTAAAAGAATCCTCTGATTATAACGCAACAGTCTGTTATTAATATTTCAGGATTTCCTATAGCCGTACATAATTCATTCCAAGTTTTAGTAGAAGAAGATTTTTGTTTGCTTAAAACATAATTTTGTAATTTTTCATCATCATAATAATTTATCCAATTCTCATATTCCCTTAGCGTCTCTCTTTCTTCGGATTTCAATACATCAAAATGATATTTCATGCACCATTTATTATTCGAAATATTATTAGGTAACCAATCTTTTCCTGCTAGAGCAAAATCTTTAATATCCCAAATTAACTTTTGTTCATCTTTATAAGCTTCAAAAGCGTAACTTCTAAAATCTAAAATATTAGCTATACCTAGATAATTTCTATTTTTTACATGTACGGTTTCATTTACTTTTATTGGAACCCTAGATAAATAATTCAAATCGCGAAAATATTTTGATTCGGTATTTCTTTTTGCAATATAATCAAATGAATAATCAAATATTACATTTTCAAATTTTTCTTTTTCATTAATCACCTCATCAACAGATTTACTTTTGGTATTTGCAAATAATCCAAAATTATAAAAAGCGAGTATTATCAATAAAATAATTTTTTGTATATTTTTCATTATCTATCCTCGAAAATTTGTCTTTGAGTATTTATCATTATAATCAAGATGATCGCTGACTATAGTATGAAAAAAAAGGGCCACATCAGGAAAATTTCAAAGATCAATAAAACTGAGACTATTTTGCTTAAAGTATTTTTGCTGTCTTTTTCCATCATTTACTTTCAGATTTTAATCTCACCACCACAACCACACCTGCAGTTCACAAATTACAAGGCAGACTATGTTTATTGTTAGTCCTTTCTGATTAAGTTTCATATCTTTGTTTTTCTGCTGGTTTCCTTTAACAATTCCGATTATAGACAAAACGAGAGTTGGTAGAGAGAAAATAAATTTTGCTATTATAAGAAAAAAGGCAACAAAAACCATTCCTAGAGCGTGCTCACCGGTTCCACCTTTGATATCTTCATATCCATGATAAATAAAAAAGTTCAGAACTGTCTGGAAAGCCAGGACAATCATATTTACAATTGAAATCTTAAATGATGGACTTATTTTATTCTTTTTTTCGATTTCAGGAATTTCCTTTTCTGTTTCTGGAACAAGATTCCATCTGTTTGAAATGTCTTTAAGCAGGAAGGCGAAAGAAATCCAATAAAGAATATTCAGAATCAAATGTGCTGCCAGATAATACATCTGGTAGCGAATTATATAGACTATATCGTACAACCAGTTTTTTGAATAAAACAAAAAGGTTATATATCTTGGTAACGAAAAATTGTAAGTTACCAGCCCCAGAAACACATCAAGTGAAAGGTATAAAATCAGGTATTTTTCTATTAGCGAAAGTTTTTTCTTATCTTCGATTTTCTGAATTTTTTGAGAAACAATAATGAGGACCATCAGCGGAATTAAATGAAGGATAAGAAAAATAAAAACCGAAAGATTTTCCTCCCTGTTTTCAAAATAGCGTATAAAATTGAAAAGTGAATACGAGGCATTGAGTATAAGAGTAATCAGAAAAAATAAGGCTGGTTTGTTTTTATATTTTTTCATACGTAATTTTTGTTTTTATAGTTCCATCTGGCCAGAAGGTATATTCATAAAATTCTTCATGTCCGCCGCTGTTTTCAAAATGGATAACATTGCCTTTATCATCATATTCAAATTATTTAGTACCATTATCGATAGTTAAAAATGATTCTTTCATCTACAAGGATTCTGATAATTGTTATTATAAGAACATTATAGCACATTTTTCGTTTTTTTCTATTATAAGTATTGTTTATTTAAACAAAAAAAAGCACCCAACAACTTGATTTAAGCAACAGTATTTGTTCATCAACTGTCTTAAACTGCTTGTCATTTGCCATGTCGTTACTATACCAGATTTTCTAAAAAGTTTTCAGATGATTATATAATAATTCGAATAAATATTTTTAAATCTTTTATTTTACTTATATTAAAAATTGTTTCGGATTCAATTTCTTTAAGCATTCGATTAATTGCTTCTACATAACGCCATAAGAATGTTATTTTCTTCTTTTCGTTTTCCATTAGTTTTATTTCAAAACTTACAATGAAAACAGTGTTTTCAATAATTCTGTCCTTCTCTAAATATTCAGACTCTTCCATCTTAAACTTTAAACAAGGCTGCCGCAGACAATCTTCATCAAGTTTAGTGTTTTGAAAAGGTTTTATAATAATTCCGTCATTATGCTCAATATTGATTTTTTGGATATACTCAGGAAGCTTCTTGATAAATAGATCTTCCAGCTCTCTGTAAACAGGTTCAAAACTTTTCATAAACATTTCCTTCTATATATAAAGATTACAGATTTAATATCAGCCGGTATTTCAAAACTACTTTCTGCTTCATTGTTGATTTGTTTTATAAACTCTGCTTTCTTCAAAAGAAAGAGTTTTACAATTCCTTCCTTTAAGTCTACTGGTAGAGTGGTAGCAGTAAAGCCTGCATTGTAGTTTAGAAAAACAACATGACCTTCAAGCTTTGGATCAATAAATATAATTCGTCGTCCATCAATAACACAGTTGGGAACACGGATTTTTGTAGTCATATCAATTATGTTTATCATTTCAGAAATGTTTTCATGGTCAGTGAATACCTGGCAATCTTTGACTGTCTGTAATTCATTGTAGTTCTTATCATCCAGCTGATAACCAAGTAAGTTTTCAACATAAGAAAGTGTGGCATTAAAAATAAACAGGTCAGTATCTATTTCATCTGCATTAAGCTCTAAAATCTTCTGCAGTTCTTCAAATGGGAATGGTATCATAAATTCTCGTCATTAGTAAAAACGGGGCAAAGGTCATTGTAACCTTCGTTCAGCCAAATGCAAGGCCAAGCCCTGTCGGGTTGCTTCGCAAGCCTTGCATTTGTCTTCACTTCGGTTTTGTAATTTTCGCCCCCGTTTTCCAAAGGCAAAAATACTTTTGTCTTTGGTATCAGGTAATAAACATCACACTTTATGCGATATGTTATTCTTCTGCGGTTTTCAAAAGAACCATGTTCTTTTTAGGTCTGCTAACAAGGAAGCCGTCACGCTTTCTGAATCGCATGAAGAGCTCTCCGTATTCAAGTCCTTCGGTTGTTTCATCAAAACGTTTGATTTCGATTCCCTTGCGGTTTCCGTGAATGATTCTCTTTGGATTCATGAAGATGGCAATCACGCTGTCAGCTTCAATGTCGGCAAGCTGAGGCATCAAACGGCTTTCAACAACGTCATATCCGTCAATGCGTCCTGGCATTCCGTCGCCAGGTTTTCTCCAGATTGGATTATGGTTGTCGTCCTGAATGTTTGCTATATGATTCAAGAATGTTTCATGCAGGAACCATTTGCAGTATTTTCTTTCTTCTGGCTCAACCATCAATTCAGCTTTGCGAAAGTCGAGGTATGTAAGATGAGTTTCATCTGTTCCCTGAATGCGGCACACTTCGGCATTTGCCATATTCATTGCACCTGTGAATGGGTCATCGTCAGCGATAAGACACTGACGGTCAAACTCCTGTCCGTAAGCTTCAGTGAAATCTTCGAGGAACATCTTACCGAGGTCAACAAAAACATCTTCTCCGAACTCGTCGAAGAATGGAACATATCCAGCCAAGGTGTAAGCCTTGAGCTCTGTACGGGTTGGCATGTTTGATTTTGTTGCATCGATTTTCTGGCCGTATGAAGTCAGCCACTTCAATTCAATTCCGCCGCGGTCACGCTCAGGAATGAATATTGAAGGTCCATTCATAGGGCGATGAGTTACGAGGTTCATCATCTGCGACTGTTTTGCAGCTTCCTGCATGATTGTTTCTTCGTAGATTGGGTTAATCAGATACTGGTCATTATTGGCAAGGTTTCCGATTGGCTCTCCGAGAACGGCTTTAGATGGAACAAAGCCTTTTCCGGTTTCCCAAGAAAAGTCTTTTGGATTGTTCCATTTTTCAGCACGGATGTTTGGAGTAAACTTAAGTTCTCCAAGTGTCTGCTGGTCTTTATTCCAGGCAGCACAAAGAGCTTTACCAAGATTGTAGTGAACATCATGCAAAGAAAGCTGCTGCATTTTTGTATCAGCCTGTTTCATTGTTTCGCGGAAGTTCTTGATTGCATCCTTACAACCAAGAATCTCAGATGTAGTTGCATCCTCAGTGTCTCCAAGAATCTTCAACATCTGTTCTGTGATTTCCTGCTGTTCCAGGAAATACTTGTTGATTTGTTCAACAGTCGCAGCTTCACTTGGAAGATTGGCTTTCATATTGTCCAATCTTTTGTGAAGAGCTAAAATAACTTCATTCATCATCAGCCCCCTTAAGCTTGTTGGTGAAATTGAGGAAGGCCTGTTGCCGCAGACCTTCCTTGTTTTTTAATACTTACGTGTGTAAGGCCGCTTTTAGCTCATCCACCTTATGCTCTTGCTAACCCCGCACGTAATCTATCCCAGTACGAAAGATCTTCAGGCTCCTGAATTACTTCCGTTATTTCAAGTTTTTTCATACCGCTTCTGGCAAAAGGATTTGCCGGAACACAGCAGATAGAAAATTCCAAAAGCTCCTGTTTTCGGAAAATCAGATCGCATTCGCGGTCTTTTGCTTCTAAGAATTCAACTTCTTCTGCAAGGAATCCAACAGAACCACAGCGCAAGGCTCCAGCCTTAACTCTCTGTCCGATGCTCCAGCCGAACTCGTCAAACTCCTTATCATTGAAAACTATGTCTCCTTCAAGGATGCTTTCAGCCTTTACATTTTCAGCATATCCAATTGCCGGAATGGTGTAGTCATGGCTCCAGAGCACAACAGGATTTGAAAGATAGTTCTTCAAGTTCCAGCCGGCCGGGTCAACCTTTTCAAAGTCGCGGTCTACATCAAAGGTAGACATTACCCAGTGAAAGGAATCTTTCTGCATATCGATGCTTTTGAAAACTTCAACCTGTGGCGAAATCTTTCCGCTGTGTGTGTTTTCTTTAAGAAACTTCAGAAACTTGTCACGGCATCCAAGCTCTGTGTTTTCAACACCGTCAATCTTAATTATCATTCTCACCTCCGGCTGATTGATTAAAATATCTTTTACAAAGCAACTCTAAATCACCTGGCTTATAGAAGCCTATTTTTCTCTTGAGACGTTTTGTATAACGACTGACTGTTCCTGGCTTAAAGCCAGTACGATAACAAATTTCTTTCGCACAGTAGCCTTTAGAAAGGTACAAGGCTATTTCCATTTCAGTAGCTGTAATTTCTGAAATGAACTCTCTGTCTAGAAGATAATCATCTTCATCAAAACTTCTTGTAACTGAAGCTGGAAAAAGTTTTTTACCCGATTGAATCTGAAGAACAGACTTTTTGAAATATTCTTTATTCTCAATATTGGGAATAAATCCTTCAACACCAAGCTGATGAATTCTCATTGCAAAGTAATGAGAAACATCATCTAAATCAACAAAGTAAGTAAGAACCTTATCATTCAGGTAATGGATTCTGACCAGCTCATATGAAATAACAAAGCCTAAAAAGTATTTGTCAAAAATGATTGCAATATCATTTTTATACTTAATTGCATTATGAATCTCATAAATGCTTTTGCAGATAATAACGTTTTTATCTCCAATTACAGAAGATACCGTTTCTTTTACAATGTTTTGAATTTCTACGTCGCAGCATGCGACTACAATTTTGTTTATCATAAATTGTCACCTTTTGAATTATCTCCAGAACTAACGGGCACCAGTGAAGAAGCTCTAAACCAGATATCACCCCAGGGTTTTGTGTCCTGACCTCGGCTTCGTAAAACATCATTTATTGTTTTTAGACCAGCGTTGATTTCGGCAATATCTCTATTACTCTGAGCATCCTCGCTATCCTGAAGCTCTGGTATTGTTTCAAGATTAAAAGTACCAGTCTCTGTTAAGCCAAACCGCTTAAAGAACTGAACTTCCAGAACCTCTTCAAAATTCTTAAGAAGAGGAATAAGTGTATAATTCCAAAAAGCACGATGTTGAGAGTCGGTGTCTGTACCGCTTAAGGAACTTTTCGAATCCTCTATATTTGCAACCCGCGGCGGAATACCGTACTTCGCAAGCAGCGTATATAAGTTCCATTTCTTCATGTCGTAAAGCTTGAGAACATCAGGACTGAAAGTCAGTGGCTGATATTCCGTTCCTTTTCCGAGCACGGCAACACGGTTTTTCATACCATGTGCATATTTCTTGTCCCAAGTTCTTGCAAGGAGTTCTGCCTCGGCTTCCGTCAGTACCTGGTCAGTCTTGAGCAGACCTTTAGGCACACCTCCTTCTTTGAGTAAGCCGGTATTTTGTTTTGCAGCAAGTAAATCCTGTTCAACCTCAAGTCCAAGGCTCACTAGAGGACTAATCCCACGGAAAAGGTTCCAGGGGTTCCAGTCCTTAAAGTGAATAATTTCATCCGGAAGAATAACTACGGGCCTTCCGCATCCTTCTTCCGTGTACACCCATTTAGTGACTTTGCCGTTGTCCACGACATGCTGCATATTTCTAGGATTTAAAATATAAATTTCTTGAGGAAGGCCGCAGCTGTAACTCTCTCCAAACCACCAGAACGCTTCACCGTCCAGACTCCACCAGGCGCAGGTCTGTTTCCATAAGTCAAAGCGGCTCATATGTTTGTTCGGGTAGTGAAAGAGTTTTGCTAAAACGGAATCTTTTTGAACTCTGCCATTTTTTTTAATTTCAAACTCAGCACGCGCCACGTTACGCGTAAGAATATCTATACACACCGATACCCACGCATGCTGGAGATATGGATCTGTGCAGGTTTTCTTTTCACGAACAGAAAAATCATCCGCAACAGATTCATTGTTTATTTCCGAAAAACTTCTAAGCTGCTTTTTTGGTTTTCGTCTGTTAAATAATCCCATATTATTTATCGGTAAACTGCTAAACCATTACAACACCACTTGTTACCGCAGAAAAAATTGCATAACGCATAGCGTCCATATAATGGTCATTTACTTTTACAATCTGATTATTCTCATCACGAGAGTAATCCCAAATCTCTCCAAGAACGCCGGTACAGTCTTTGCAAACAAAAAACTTTCCGCGTTCAATCAGGGCAATAATGTAATCAATTCCTGCATCCACAGAGTTATTAGCCTTAACACCTCCAGGTACTTCCTGAATTCTCTCGCCACCTGCCGGGTCACAGTAGGTAACAAAACTCTCGTCATACCATCCCTTAGCAGTCTGATTTTCAACGCTGGTCTTTGTTGTTATGTTGAATCCGCCATAGTCTCCAATGACGTAAACACAGTCACCAACCCAGCCAATTTTTACCGCTGCAATATGTAAACCAAAATCCTGACCACCTGTAAACTTGTCAAACTTTTCAGGCAGCTTCGAACGAGGAATAATCATAGATTCCTCAAACTTTTCGTAAACGCTGCCTTCCGGTTTTACCCATAGGCCGTCTCGGAATCGGGCCCGCTGTTTTTCCGGCATGTTATCCAGAATGTCGCTGATGTAATCTTCATCAAGATTTTCAGCGTTATCCATCGGGTTCAAAACAGCAGAAGCATAAAGCTCCGGCTTGTTCAGTTTTTCATCCGTCCGAGGTTCAATCTTCCGGATGAACACTTTATAAGCCCAGTGCATAGGCGAACACGGATTACAGTCGTAATAAAACTTATTCTTGCAGCCTTCAACTTTCATAGCCAAACGGCTGTAAGCTGTAGTAATTGCAGAATAAGAAATCTGGCTTACCTCGTTAAAGTAAATCGTCACATACTCGTGACCCAGAATCCTGTCTACCTGTTCCTTGTCACCAAGGCCACCAATCCAAATTTCGCTGCCGTTCCACAAGGTAATCAAACCATCGTGTACGTTAGCCTTATAGTTGTGCGCTCCAATAGTTTTGTTTAACCAGGGAAGTAAAGTCTCATGCAGTACAGAGCTTCTGGCATCTTTCGCTCTAAAACGGCAAATCAAATGTCTGCTTCCAGGATAGCGGCAGGCACGAAAGATAATTGCCATAACAATTACCGTAGTCTTACCAGACCTCGAACCACCAAAAAGCAGAATATGCTTTGCACTAGAGGCAAGCAATGCCAGTGCTTTTTTCTGTACAGCTGTCGGCTTAAAGAGTTCCCTCATTACAAATCCTTAAAGCTGTCCACAAAATTAATTGCCAGTTCCCCCTGAACCGGCTTATTGTTTTCTTTGTCTGCACCTGTAATAAATGAATCAAGCTTTGCAGACCTTTCAAGTAAATCCATTGCGCCATCTGCATCCAGCTTTTCCGGGTCCAGCGTCTTAAGGCGTTTTCCTACAAGCTCGTCAAAACCGTTAAGCATTTCCATCTGGCGTTTTTTTCGTTCAACACGTTCTGCAATCAGTTCACGTTCTGTTTCCTTTGCCACATACTCATCGTATAGGGCAGCTCTTTCATTCCAGTTGAACAGTCTTGCATAACGTGCCCACGAGCCATACTTTTTCGGATCTATTTCATGAAGCTCAAGGCAGGCTTTAATGCTGCGCTTGTAGCCCATATTCCTGAACATGCAGAAAGCCTTAAATGCTTTCGGACTCTCGGCTTCTAAACGAGTCTCCCAGCATTTAGGCTCTGCCTGTTCACCAAGATTGCCGGTTGGTATGTCAGCAACTTGTCCTCCCAAAATAAATTTCTCCTCCTTGTCATAAGGTATTATTGGTAAAGCTAAAAATTGCTTTCGCAATTTTCTTAACGCTTTGCTATTAATCACCGGCCGCCAGCGGCCTTACTCATTTCTGAATCAGAATCTTTTCCTGTTCATACCGAACAAGATTTTCTCTTTCAGATTTCTGCAGCCTCACAGGCCGCCCATGGTTCATAGTCAAAGAAACGGTGAACTCTCCAAACTCTCTGTTACGCAGACAGTCAGAAAAAAGCTCCTGAATCTTGTCCAGCACATCAACATCATTTTTCAAAATCATCTTCCACCTCGTCATCCATCGCGTGTACAGGCTGGACCACATTGTTACCAATCCAGTCAAACAAATCCTTTTGGCGAAAAACAATCCGCTTACCAATCTTTGCATAAGGAACAAAGCCTCCTTTTACAAGCGTGTACAAAAAGTATTTGCTTATAGTCAAGTAAGCCGCAGCCTCAGCAATACACATAATCTCAGGAAAGTTAGTCTTCCTGTTCAACAGTAAGTCTTCATCCTTCATACTTTTTCCTTCGGGCAGTAGGAAGAATCTGGGCTTTCTTCAATCTGCACCGTCTTTTTTAATCTTGAGAAAATAATAAAGCTTCATAAATGACAGCAACTCGATAAAAAGTTTCATACCTAATATAAAAAGTTTATGATTTCATACACAAAGTTTTCACATTCGGAAACTTTCAAAGGTAAAAAAGAAAAAGCCCCTGCATGAAGTGCAAGGGCTCTCATTGTGTAAATACAGAACATTATCTAAGCGGCAAGAATATTCATGCGGCTCTGTTCAAATATTTCACGAATAGAATTAAAGTGTTCATCAGTCATATGATCAGCATAGTGCTTAGTCATGGCCGGTGTAGTATGTCCAAGAATTGCCTGAACATTTCTCATGTCAGTCATATTAGCAAGGTATGTCGCACAGAAATGGCGCAAACTGTAAAAGTCAATGTTACGTTCACGACGTTCTTCTTCGCTCACACCAATACGGCGTAAAGCTTCAAAGAATCCATCATCATAATACTGAGGCAGGAAAGGTTTATAGTCATTCGCTTTAGACCAGAAAACAAAAGTTTCCTCATTTGCATTCGGGCATCTTTGTGCCTGGACCAAAAGCCGTAAGATAATATTATGAGCAACTGGAACTTTGCGAATCAGATTTGTCTTCGTAGATTTTAAGAAGCCGGTTCTATGCCAGCTGTGACGGATAGTAATCAGATCCTTATCGCTATCAATATCACGAACCTGTAGACCCGAAATTTCCCCAGGTCGCAAACCGCTGAAGGCAGAAAGATTAAAGGCCAGGTACATAACTTCGCTATCCCAATCCAGCTCGTACAACTGTTTAATTTCTTTCTCGCTTGGAATACCGCGTGCTGTCGCGTCACTCTTAGAAAAGGCTTCAACATTGGCCATCGGGTTAGCATGTATAATTCCTTTATTCTTAAGCCACTTCAAACCGGTTGCTCCACAAGTGCGGGCATGGTTTATAGTCGCACCTTTCAAATGGCGAAAGTTCGCCAGCTCCTGCAGAAAATCCTCAAGGTATTGTTCCGTAAGTTCACCAACAGTAAAATCCTCACCAAAAAACGGCAGCCAGTAGCGGTCAATCATACCGCGCATTTCTTTACAGTGGTAATCGCCGATAGACTTCTTATGCGCACGCTTATTCTGAATATATTCAGACTTCTCAGGAGTCCAGAAGTTACGCAGGAACTCACAAAGCTTAATCGTACAGTCAGGATTCAAAGGCTCATAAACTTTCTGAGCCACATCTTCCGGCAAGAGCCCGGAATCTGCAAGGGCGTTTTTCTTGTGAACCACAACAACCTTTTTCTTAGGTGCTGGCTCTTCTACAGGCAATTCATTTATAGGTGCAGATTCTACCACCGGAGTAGGAACAACAGTCTGAACAGGAACACCTTCAAACCTGAACTTAGAACAAAGCTTTTCATAAAGAGTTTGAGCTTCGTCAAAAGTCAGACGCTTCAAGAGGTTTTCAAAATCAAAGGCAGAATCATAATCAGGTTTTCGTTTTTGCTTGGCAGGAGCACCGCTCGTATACCAGGTCATCGCAAGTTGCAGGGCTTCATCATAATTTTTGGTATGAGTGCTCTTGTAATTAGTTCTGGTTCCAGTTTCCTTATTGGTAAAAGAAACGACGTAATAACCATTAGCGTTGAGTCTAAGATAATAAGGTCTCATAAAAACTCCTGTCCAAGACACCATAAACTGCCAATACAAAACAATGCATTCTTTTTGCATTAAAAATGCACCGTTTTTGCACTATAGGCCATCAAGGTGTCCAAAAACCGGTTTTTATTCGTCCTTAATTCTGCAAAGAAGGTAGGAATAAATCCATAGTTTTAATTTGCTATATGTCGCAACTCCTTATAACATAAGGATTTAGGCAAAAAAAATGGCTTCTAACAAGAGTTAGAAGCCAAGTGCCACAGGTTGGAATCGAACCAACGACATACGGATTTTCAGTCCGGCGCTCTACCAACTGAGCTACTGCGGCGTTGATGTTTAATATATTATACAAAACATTGATTTGAGTCAATAGGTCAAAGAAGGATTTTTAAAAATTTTTTAATTATTTTTTAATATTAAATAATAAGATTAAAAAAAAGTTTTATTTCGTATTATTTTTTCTTGATTTAAAAAAAAATTACTGTATAATATCTTTTGGTATAATAAGCAATTATCATGTACAAAAAAGTATATTTCAAAATAAGAGAGGGCTCAAATTATGACAAAGGAAAAATTCGTTTGCGAAACGATTGACGAGGCACTTGCCAATTGTTTTAATCCAGAAATTTCATGCGATGATTACAATAAGTACATACGTAAAGTTGAAGGAAAACTTGTTTCTTACGTTGTAAAAAACAAAATGTCTTTTAATGAATTTGCACAGACAGACGATTTACTGGTTCGCATGAAAGACAAAAAAGCTGAAAGAATCAAAAGACACAATATGGAAGAAATTTTCCAGTAAACTTCAGGCTGCCCTATTTATGGCAGCCTTATTTTTATCCTTTTGGTTCACAAAGCATACGGTAAAACCAGTTCTGGACTTCGAAAACTCTAGCCATAACGGCATTCTCTACAATCCTCTTAAGTATTTTATATTTAAATGGAGAATATGTGCACTGAATAAGGACATAAAGATTTATTTCTTCTTTATTTTCCTGCATTAAAACAAAAATTGCAGCCTGATCCTTTTTTATTTCACGAAGAAGAATATTTGAAGGATTTTTATTCAAAACAGCCGTAACAGCAAATACATTTCCGTCAAAATATTCATCTACTTTAAAATCAAAATTAAGCCCGCCGGCCGTTTTATCCTTTATATAAAGCTCATGATTCTTTTCATCCAGCAAGGATTTTTTAAACATTGCCTTTCTTACACCACTATAACCATCAATATAGCTTACTCCGTAACATTCCTTATCAAGCCCGCCCATCTGATCAAGCTTCTTTAAAATCTGAGA
The DNA here is from genome assembly GCA_947165895.1 of uncultured Treponema sp. Lineage (GTDB taxonomy): Bacteria > Spirochaetota > Spirochaetia > Treponematales > Treponemataceae > Treponema_D. The sequence goes on along the minus strand of CAMVCB010000006.1, from coordinate 167,447 downwards.
ACAGGTATATCCTTTTGCTTCTTCCCGGGGAATTCTTACAACAGACTGAAAACAGTAATTTACAGGAAAAAGATTTTTAAGCTTTTTTGAATAGAATACGGACTGTTCATCCCGCGGCATAAGAGAATAATCAGCCTGGTAGGAATGAGTAAAGTTTGGTTGTGAAAAACAATTTACACTAATTAAAATCAGCAGGAATAAAAAATTAAACTTTTTCATATCAGGATATAAAAAAAACGTATGGCTCATGAATCCATACGTTTTAATACCATCAAGAAATTAAATATTATTTAAAATCCTTTGGTCTTCTTTCAACACGTTTGCATTTCTGGCATTCTGCAATATTCTTAAGTCTGCCATTTTCAATCATTGTTTTCATTATGATTTCGCCACCGCAATCTGGACATGCGAATTTTTGTGTTGCAACAGTTGTACGAGAGTTTTTACTAGCTCCAGCCATTTAATTGCCTCCAATCGAATATTCGTGATTATTAATTTTATAGATTATCAGACTTTAAGTCAATAACTCAAAGTCCTAAACCAGATAAAAACTACATATTCATTCCGAATTTCTGAACAAGTTTTTCCTGTAAAAATTTATACTCTTCCGGCTTCATTCCAAGCTTTATTGCCGCATCAAGATCATTCATTGAATTTTCATATTCATTAATCTCAAAGTAAGCAAGAGCACGACGGAAATGAGTATGTGCCTGAAATTCATTAATTTCAAGCGATGTTGTAAAAGAATCAATGGCTTCCTTATATTTTTTCTGAATAGAAAGAACAATTCCCTTATAATAATGGGTACGGAAAGCCTTTGGATCACACTCAATACTGATGTTAAAATCCTGCAGGGCATCATCAAACTTATTCATAGAAAAATATGCCATACCGCGGTGTTTTCTGATAACCGAAATTACAGTTTTTTCACTCTCAGGTACAGATTCGATGATTCGTGAATAAATCTGTACCGCACCTTCAAGATTACCCTGATTATGAGCCTCAATAGCACGCAAAAGTAAATCATCAATAGTACCCTGAACAAAAGGCGAAACCCGGTTTATAGGCTCTTCGGAAAGCTTCTGTTTTGGCCTTTCATCAAGAAGATTGTCTGCAATCGAATAAAATGACTGACGGCGTTCTTCAACCTCCTTCTGAAGTTTTTTCTGATAATCTCGGATTTCCTGGAATGTAATATCAGCAAGAGAAAGAGATGCATTAATCGCAGCCAGTTTTCTTCTTAAAGGAGCATCAAAAGGAGAAAACTCTGTTTTATAAATAAGCTCATGTTCTACCTCTGCCCAGGCATCCTGCAAAATTGTACGAATCTGAATTTCGCAGACAAGCTGGCCTTCCAGAGGCATAAGAGACTCAAAACGTTCATCCTTCTCTGGAAAACAGTCTTCGGGAATTTTTACAAGCACATGAATTGATTCATATCCAAACTCACTGAAGTTTTTTTCAGTGCCCTTTACTTCCACTTCCTTTATTTCAAAAATTTCCTTTATCTGAGAAACAGCCAGGTTAATATCTTCAAGAAAAGCGCAGATAAGCCTTATGCCCAGCATATCAGTCAGACAAATCAAAGAATTTACGTTTCCTATTTTCCCGGCTTCCTTTTTGAGAACCTTTTTGTAATAGCTTTCAAAACGTTTGATTCGCCACTTATAGGTTGGCTGAGCACTTAAATGAATTTTATCCTGAAGCACAAGCAGAATATTCTGGAGAATTTTTGCAAAATATTCCCCGTATGCCTCATAATTTTCTCTGATTGTTGTTTTCGATAAATATTTGTTATTCATAATTATATATAAAAAAAGCGTTGTTGAACTTAAAATCCAACAACGCTTTCTTTTTAGTTCAAATCAGGTTTATTCAGTCTGGCTTCCGCTACTCTGACTTTCATCACTACTCTTCAAGCTTGATGTAAAGTCATCTTCAGCTGCAAGCTTAGCCTTTTCAAGGTAACGGTTAACCTGTTTTTCACCAAATCTTGACATTTCAAAGTTCTGGCGAGCTCTTTCCTTAGAAGTAATGATACCCCAGAGGTCTTCATCAGCAATATCACGATCGCTTGAAAGAAGTGCCTTGTCGTAGATAATCTTTACGTCTTTGAAGTAACCGATGAAGTCTCCTCCATCCTGTGCTGCATCACGAGTAATCTGGAAACCTGTGAACTTAACAAATGGAAGTCCACGAGGATAGATTGGATATACGCGGATTTCACGAGTACGGATTTCTGTAAGGTACTGTGGGTTGTTCCAGCGAAGCTCTTTCCAGCCATCAAAACCAAGATAACCCATGAAGTAGCGGCGTTCTACACCATCATTATCCTTAAGAAGAACATACAATCCATGAGGGTGGTTCATACCCATTGTTGTAACCTGGATTGATTTTATTGTTCCTACATTCTTTACAACACCATAACCATCTTCAAACAATGTTTTTCCGCTGGCTTTCTGCTCATCTGTTGGCTCCTGGCGGTTACCGTTGTCGTCTGCATCTGACAATGGTTCATAAGCAGGAATCTCAAAAGCAGGAATAACTTTAGCGTTTGCGTTTGAGTTCCATGAAGGGAATACAATTCTAACGCCCATTACGTTCTTTCCAGCAAATGGTACATCAGCACTCTCTTTTACAGGAGCTGCAACAACTTTTGAATCTGCCAAAGCTGCAACAGTCTTAGCTGAAGAGTTCAATGTAACTTCCCAGTCCGGAAGAACAAGAGAAGTTCTCATGAGTTCTTTCTGATCATTTGTGAAAGTCGCACCAGCAGTTACGGAGTAGTCCATAACAGTATGCCTGTTCTGAGTGTTATCGCCGTTTTCGTTAGCAACGCAATCAGCATCAAGCAAAGTAAAATCGATGAGCATACTTTCTTCAGCAAAAGCAGCACCACCAACGAGCAGCATAGCAGCTGCAAATAAACACAAAGTCTTCTTCATACCTTGAAGCTCCTTTAAATACTATTTCGATGTAGCCTTGTATAGAAATAATTATCTACCAAGTACATCATTTTGTCAACTTTTTAACTTTTTAAATACGCATAAAATTACAAATTTTTATTCATATGCATATTTACCACCAACATAAATTTCAATTTCAGAAATGTGTCCGAAATTGGCCTTTATATTTTTCTTGAGCAGTTCAACGCCCTGCTCAATCTGGATGGCACTGTCTTCCTGAGCAAGAAGTTCCGGGGATAAATCGATAAAAAGTACCCCTTTTCTGAGGAAACATGAAAGAACTCTTGTTCCGCGGCTGAAAACCAGCTTTGTACGTTCGATGCTTGAACCAAGAAGAAGCTCATCTACAAAGAGCTGAATTTTACCCTGTACAGGATTTTTATCCAGATAACGGTATTCAACCACATAATTTCCAGTTTCTACAGATGGAAAGATAAAAAGCCGGCGTTCTTTTTTATTTGAAAGGGAAAAAAACACCATTGACACAAAAAAGATAAATACAATCAGTGAGAAAATTGAAAGACGGATGTAATGTACTTTTTTATTGTGTTCCATAACTTTATTTAATTGCTGTAAATCCTTGTGAGCGTTCGAAGTGTGTTATAAACGCACCTAATCCATTATATATGCCCAATGTCGCTTTTTTCAAGTATTTATCATCATTCATAAGCAAAGCTTCTTTTTCATTTGACACAAAACCAAGCTCAACAAGAACGGCAGGCATTTTAGAATTGCGGACAACAAACCATTCTTCAGCACGGATTCCCCGGGCCGTTGACTCTTTTCCAATCTGAGTCTTAAGTCCGTCCATGATGAATTTTGCAATCATTATACTTTCTGTCGTGTACTCCTCTTCCATCATTGAATTCAGGATTGGGGCAAGATTTTTTTCTTCCCTGGCAACTGCTTTTTCATCGATTACAGAACGGCGGTAATCAGGGGAAAGATACCAGACCTCATAACCTGAAGAATTTTTGTTCAAAGAAGAATTTACGTGAATCGAAATGAAAATTACGGCTTCGTTTTCCTTTACACGGACGTTGTTTGCAATGTCAGTACGCTCTCCAAGACTTAAGAAAACATCAGTGCTGCGGGTGAGGATAATCTGCTTGTCAGGATAGGCAGTTTTCAGGCGTTCAAAAAGCATTTTTCCAACTTTAAGGTTGATATCCTTTTCGCGGATTGTGACATTTTTTCCGCCGATTTTATAAGTTTTAAGGGCGCCCGGGTCCTTTCCGCCGTGGCCCGGATCAATGAGAATTGCACCAACCTTAAATGGAGTTTCAACCTTCTGATTAAAAAATTCTTCTGCCTGATCAATAAACTTCTGGGAAACCATAATCTGATTTTCAAGGATTTCTGGAGCATCTGTAATCTGAAGCCTGATGCTGTCCAGAAGCACAACCTGATCACCTGAACGGAAGGTAATCTGATGACCGGCCTTTTCTATCATTCCGGTCTGAGAAAGGGAATCCCAGTAAAGGGTCATTCCCTGTTTTTTGGCAGTTTCCAGAAGGGAAAGAGAATTCGCGCCGAAAGAAAAGGCGCAGTTAAAAATCATCAGAATGGGCAAGAATAATTTTCGCATAAAAGTCATAAACATTTCCTATTTCGTTGAATCACAAATATATACGGCAGCCTGTAATCCGCCCTGAAAGAGAGCTTTCCAGAATTTTTTTCCGTCAAGAGCTGCATGTTTTTTTCTGAGTATATCAAATTTTTCAAGGCTCTGAGAAATTGTGTTGTAATTCCAGTCCTTAAGCTTTCCGTATTTTTCAAGAATGAAAGGAGGCAGAAGACCTGTCACCGGAGAGTCTTTTTCTATCAAAGATGGAAGTTTTGAAAGCTCATCGTCAGAAAGTTTTGCAAAGGCAGCCGGCGGAAAGCCTTTTTCATCAGCTGCTTCAAGTCCCGCAATAAAGTCATCTGTTTTTTTACAGCCGGGCTTTAAAGTGATGAATACGTTTGAAACAGCGTCTTCTGCGGTGCTCACTGCAATGTCCCGGCTGTGGCTTACAGAAATTACGTTTCCGCATTTTTCTACGTTGTTACGGGGAAAATCCACCTGCCCGCCGACAGACACCGTAGCCCGCGGCAGAATGTCCCGAACCGCCTGGTCAGTGTATTCTTTGATTTCTTCAACATATTCAACGGTTCCCGGAATTGAAATCCAGGCACGTTCTGCACTTGTTCTCAGGCAGGGAACTTCAAAAAGCTGGTAGGGCTTTGAAAGATTATTGCCGGCCGGATCGAAGTTTACCGGTATGCTGCGTTTTTCTGCAGCTTCAGGAGCCTTGCCGGCGGCCACGAGGATTGCTTCTTTTGTCAGGTTGATGTCGGAGGCGTAAGGGTAAGTCCAGCCGGACATATATCCGCCGGAAAGTCTTCCCGCAATCTCTCCAATCATAGGACCCTTTTCTGTCATTTTTATATCAGCCTTTGCTACCCCGCAGGAAAGTCCAAGGGCTTTTGCACCGCAGGCAAAAATCGAAATCAGCTGGTCGTGATCTTTTTGAGAAAGGATAGCCGGCATTGTATGGCCAACTTCTATAAAGTAAGGGGGATAAAAAATATGTCTTTCGGCAAAACCTGTAACGATAAACTTTCCATTATAGACAAGGGCATCTATCGAATATTCAGGTCCCTCCATATATTCTTCAATGATTGCATTTGAAGTTCTAGAAACCGCAAGCGCCTTTGAAACCGAAGCTGCAACTTCTTCTTTTGAACGGATAAGGCGGCAGCCCCGGGCTCCCATATTATCAACCGGTTTTACGACAAGGGGGAATAAAAGTTTTTTGCTGTTTAAGCTTAAACCATCGTCTGACAGAGTAAGCTTCCCGCTGTCAAAATCTTTTTTTTCAAGCTTGAAAAAATCGGGCGATGGAACCCCCGCTTCCTTAAAGCATTTTCTCATTTCAGTTTTTACAGAAGCATTTACGGCTGCCTGAAAAGTATGAGATGGAAGATGTAACTTTTCACAGACATAAGAAACTGAAGCTGAAAAATCAGTTCCGGCAGTAAATACAGCCGCAAGACCTCCTTCCTCTTCCAGTTTTTCTGCATAAGAAAGGATTTCATCCCGCGCTTTTAAATCTATTTTACGGAATTCATGAGCATAAGGAATGGCAACTGCCTTGTCATCTGCATCAACAAGGCAAACTTTATAGCCGAGTTCTTTTGCGCTTAAAATTGCGGGCTTCTGCATGAGGCCTGCACCCAGTATCAGTATATTTTTCATTTTCCCACCATCAGAATTAAAGAATGTCTTTATCTTACCTTTTACGGCAATAGATTTCAAAGGTGTCGCCTAATTTCATCTGACGGCTTTTCAAATCTATCATTTTCCACATCATTCCCCCAGGTTTTGCATTAGCCTTTTGAATTTCAGGAAATCTTTCCGGGTGATGGCCTGTAGAAACAACTTTTACAACTTCAAATCCATATTTTTTAAGAATTTTTGCGGCCTTTGAAGGCTCCCAGATTGTAAAATGGTCCTCAGGGCTGTTTGTAAAAAACTTTTTTGCATCAGTTTTCATTGAAACACCTTCACCCGAGGGAGTTGAAAAGGCAAAAATTCCGCCTTTTTTTGTAATTTCACTAACCTTCTGAAGAACAGAATCAAGATTTTTAAAATGTTCTATAACATACCACATGGTAACTACATCAAACTGAGAAAGTCCGAACTCTGCGGCAATTTCAATTTCTGGAAAAGCAGAAATCGCTGCCGGAAAGTGGAGTTCCTGCTGAACGTATTTTACGGCATCTTCCGAAATATCAGTTCCAAAGCTGTTCATTCCTTCTTCTGCGGCAGCCTGCATAAAAGGTCCGTAGGCACAGCCGATGTCAAAAATATTCCGGTCTTTAACATTTCCCAGAAAGAAGCTGTTGATATGAGAAAGACGGCGTTTTCCCTGCTCTTTTATAGAATCAAAATCTTCCTGATAAGTTTTTCCGTACTGCTTTTTATAATCTTCAAAGAAATATTCTTTTTTATACTCTTTTTCGGTTCTGGTAGAAAAAGACATGTATAGCATACCGCAGGTCTGGCAGCGGCGGTAGGTCCTGCTTATGTTTCTTGATACAACTTTATCAGGCTGGGAAGGAATTTTCTGACAGACAGGGCAGCAGAGGTGCTTTCCATGGGAAAGATTTGTAAGGAATTCTCCCAGATCAAGATTTTTTTCTTCTTCCTTAAATTTCGGATAGACGTTGTCTGACTGTGCAGCCTGGTCAAAACTTTCTTTGGTAAGATTTGAATCGGCAACATATGCAAAATTATATTTTTTTGCAAGATTTTTGTGCAGATTTGAGGTTGGAAGGAGGATTACAGCACAGCCTGCATACATTGCTTCAAAAGCCGTAAGACCGTAGTGAGTTACCACAAGATCAAATTCAAAAAGTCTTTCCTTAAGATTTACAATCGGCTTAATAAATTCAATGTTGTCGATTCCGGCTTCTTCAATGTATTCGCTTTTATTGCCTGACATAATTGCCGTGATTTTTGCATCCGGGAAGCATTTTGCAAGAGAAAAAACTGCAGGACTTGTAAGATTTTCAGGGTCTTCGCCGCCGATGCAGACAAGAATTGATTTTACATTTGACTTTTCAATTTTGCCTGATTGTTTTTCTCTTTTGTGAGACGGTTTTTCCATAAAATCAGGTTCAAAAAGATTTGCTTCCCGTTCAAGATAAAAAGAGGGAATAATGTCTAAAAGATAATCACAGTAAGAATCATATTCAGAACCTTCATCAACAGAAATCAAAGCCGTATTTGTTCTGAATTCTTCTATCTGATTTTTTGTGAGCTCAAAGGTATCTGTTATGATAACCGGCCGGTAAGTTTCATCCGGCAGTTTTTCAATAATCTGAAAATCCTTAAGGCCGGCTTTTTTATATTCTTCTACGAGGCTGTCACATTCTTCAAGGCTTTTATCGGCCGGTATATAGACAAAAAAGGGATTTTTGCTTGCGGCAGAAAGACAGCGGTGAAGATGACCTGTTCCATGCCCTTTTGTAACAGAAGGAACGAGAACTACAGGATGCTGAACAAAGGTAGATGTAAAGGAATGCACAATTTCTTCTGTAGTAAAAGGCTGTAACTGAGAGTTTTCTGCAGTCTCCCTGCCGCCGTCGCCGCCCCCTGCCCTGTTTTGCAGAACATAATTTACTATCTGACTGGCGCGGAGAAAATCTGAGTAGGTATCTATAGTTGTTCTTAATTCAGGATGATAAAAACGGAAGGGTGCTTTAACAAAAAGGCAGTTAAAAATATCCTTGTGATTATAAAGGGCCGGTCCTACATGCTCGTGGTCATAAGGATCAGAAGTAAGGTCTATTGCCTTTAAAAGTGAAGATGCCTTCATAATTTCAACGCCGCTGCCATGAGGAAGACCTGTCCAGGTAAGGTAATCAACATTCATACCGGAATTATTGCGAGCTTCAAAATCCTTTGCAGATTCTTCTGCGGCTTCATAAAACAAAAAAGGATTATCGGCTGTTGCCCGGATTACAGTCTTACAGTCAAGGGTTTTTAATAAATCACAGAAGCGCTTAAGGACATCGTTCAAATCTCCCGCAAAACATTCAAAGCCGTTTTCGCTGCATAAATCTTTAATATAATCATAAGAATCAAAATCAGTTGCAACATAATAAGAGTCAGCATTGACCTTTTTCATTGAAGAAAGCACCCAGGAAAGGACAGGCCTTCCGGCGAGAGCTTTCAAGGCCTTTTTAGGAAGCCTTGTAGAAGAAAGCCTGCACTGAACTACAACTACTCTGTTTGTTTTCATAAGCTGCTCCAGTTTTCAATAAAATTGGTTAAATCCATCTTGAATTTATATCTGTTTTTTTCTACCCATTTTTTTGCATCCTGATGCTGGCGGCGGGCTTCCAGAAGACCGCAGGAAGAATGATTTCTGAAGGTAAAGAAAGAGAAAAACGACAGATATGCCCGGTCATTTTTGAACTTTGGCATTTCATTTTTCAGGTGATAGCGCAAATAATCCAGATTGAAGTTTTTTTCTTCAAGGGGAACCTGGTCCACATAGGAAAAATGAAGCATAGTTGTAAGGCGGGTCTGTTCGCCCCAGAGCCAGGAACGGAGGCCTAAATCAAGATTCTGCCAGTAAGGACTTTGAATCGTATAATCAAAGCCGCCCAGCTGGATAAATTTTTTGCGGTTATAAAGGGCTATATAATCAAAAGGAAAAATTGTTTTTGTACCGTCCGTAACAGAAGCAATTTCTTCGACTGTAAAGTGCTTTTTTTCTACGGCCGGAATAAACTGGGTCGGGATTCCGTTTTTATTCTGATCTAAAAGGCGGGGAACGACGCAGTAGTAATCATCTTTTATCAGGCGCTCGGCAAGATTGGGCAGGATGATTCCTGACGGAATGTAAAGATTATCGCGGAGAACAAGAACATAATCTGCATCAACTTCGCTCATTGCAAGGTTAATAAGTTCGCCGTCACTGGCTTTTTCCAGAGGAACGATGAACTTTACGACCGGATATTTTTTTGCGATATCATCAATAGAACGGTTCTGGGCATCATGCTCTACAGAAACTACAGAGCGGAAGTTGCACTGCAAAAGATTTTCAAAAATATTTACCTTAAAATGGCTGCCGCTTCCGTTCAAAAGAATCACAGAAATATTGAGGGTATTTTCACTGTTATTTTCACGGCCGCCGATTACAGTGCGGCTGATCTGATGTTCATTAAAAGTTAAAGGTATAGTATTCATCGCATTTCCCGCAGCAATCACAATATTTTTTATCAATATGCTCCAAAAGCATCGAATCTGATTTTTTCCAGATCTGACATAAATCGTCTTTAAAAGCATTTCCCAAAATCTGACTTTCCCCAGAGCCTTTCTTACAGAAAAGCATATTCGGGCAGAGAACGACGCTGCCGTCCAGTAAAATGCTCAAATCCCGCCTCAGGTGCCAGCATACATTACGTTCCACAGGCGAAAGGTCGGCAGGCTTACAGGGAGGAAGGAGGCCTGAAAAATCGTTGTATTTCTGAATTATGCACTTTCCCCCGCTTGGATTTGACTTTTCATTCCAGTAGCGGAAAAAGGCTTCCAGCTGACTTTCATTTTCGTTCATTCGGGTAAACTGAGGATAAATCATTCCGGGAAGGGCACGACAAAGTGCATCGCAGGCTGCAAGCGTCTTATTAAAGTTTTCCATCTGGCATCCGTTAATTTTTGCGTAAGTTTCCGCCGTCACAGCATCAAGCTTTACCGCAATCATAAGCTTCTGATAGCCGTTTGTGCGATCAGAAGCACCGCTTACCGCCCGGACCAAAGCAGCACAAAGCTCATCTGTAAGCAGAAGACCTGAAGTTTCAAAGAAAATCGAAAGTCCTTCATATTTTAAGGCTTCTTCAATAAAAGAAATCAGATTTTTATTGCACAAAGGCTCCCCTGCAAATCCAAAATTGAGCACGGCATTTTCAGAAAAATCAGCAATCTTTCTGCATAAAAGAGAAAAGTCTTCAAGACTCATTTCCCCTTTTTTCAAAAGCCCGCCCGCGTCACAAATGCTGTCCGCCTCATACAAAGGCCTGGTATCGCGCCCGCCGGCAATCTGAATGTTGTAAAAAGAAGGCAGGGTCTTCAAAACACCGCACTTTTCAGAAGCAAGCTCCGACGCCTTTTCCACATCAAGCCTTGAAAGCTCCTTTTTCTCCTCGTCATCCAGAGTCTCAAAAAGCCCCTTAGCCTGCAAAAAAGAATCCTTATTCTGGCAGCAGAACTTAAAACGGAAAAGCCTCCAGTCAGTATCAGAAAGCTCTGCTTCAACCTCAAAAGAATTTATGTCACTCTTAATCAGATTATAAAGACTTTCCCGGCAAAGAGGCTTATCACCTTCCTCTGCCTGAGTCGTTTTAGAAAGCTCCAGTAAAATTCCCAGCGCCCCGGTATCAATCAGCTCCGGCGCAAAACCGTAAGGAAAACCGTCCGCAAAAGTATATTCACATTTATATTCAATATGAGTCTGAACAAGCCGCGAAGTCAAATCCGCGTTAATAAAAGGCAAATCGGCATAGGAAAAAATTACAAAGTCCGCATTTTTTTCCCTTGCAAGATGATAAATTTTTGCCAGCAAGTCCCTTCCCGAGCCGATGTCAGCACCCGGCAGGCAGTCTACTCCCCCGTTTTCAATGCCGGCTGGCAAAAATTCGGCCCCCTCAAAAAAGGTCCTGCAAAGTTCAAGTGCGCTCTTCCCGCCAAAAACTTTTTCATCCTGATATTTATTTTTTTCGTCTAATAAAACTGTTAATGCTTTCATATATACTTTCGCTTTTTCCCTACTTAATAATCGGAATCTCATTGATAAAGTTAATAAAATTGATTAAATTCACTCTATGGAAAACGCTTACGCCCTCTCAGAATTACAAAAAGACCACGTATTTTCAGTTACAGAGCTGAACGGCGTAATTTCAGAAATCTTACAGCAGACATTTTTTAACATCACCCTTGAAGGAGAAATTTCTAACTTTAAGCCAAGTGCGGCAGGTCATATATATTTCACCTTAAAGGATTCCACATCCGCCATCAGCGCGGTAATGTTCCGTGGAGCTGCTTACAAACTCGCCTTCAGCCCGAAAGACGGAGACAAGGTTCGCGTAACAGGAAGCATTTCAGTCTATTCTCCCCGCGGAACCTATCAGATTATCGTAAATAAAATGGAAATGGCCGGAAGCGGCAATATTTTACAGCTTCTTGAAGAACGCAAGAAAAAACTGGCCGCAGAAGGTCTTTTTGATCAGGCAAGAAAAAAGTCCCTTCCATTTTTTCCGCGTACAATTGGTGTTGTCACAAGTCCTACGGGAGCCGCAATCCGCGATATTTTACAGATTACAAAAAGACGAAATCCTGCAATAAACGTAATTATTCTTCCGGCCCTTGTTCAGGGAGCCGAAGCCGCAGCGACAATCTGCAAAATGATTGAAATTGCAAATTTCTATAAGCTCTGTGATCTTCTGATTGTAGGCCGTGGCGGTGGTTCTCTGGAAGATCTTTTGCCTTTCAGCGAAGAAAGCGTTGTGCGCGCGGTAGCAGCTTCTGAAATTCCTACAATCAGCGCTGTCGGCCACGAAATCGACTGGGCTTTGTGCGATTATGCCGCCGATAAACGAGCCGCCACTCCGTCTGCCGCAGCAGAACTTGCAGTACCTCTCATGGCTGACTTAAAAATGCAGCTTTCTACTTATAAAGATTATTTTTACACAAGCATTCAGCAGAAGGTTGAACGCACAAGACTTTTACTGCGTGGCTTTAATCCTGAATCACTTGAAATCCGCTTCAGAGCCATTCAGCAGCCACTTTTAAACCGCTTTGAAAATGCAAGACAGGCCTTGAATCAGAACATAAATGATAAAATACGCGATTACAGAAGCGAAATTGAGCGTCATAAAACAATCCTTGAAAACGCAAGTCCAAAAACAATTTTTGCCCGCGGCTATTCTATGGTAGTAGATAAGTCGACAGGCAAGGTTGTGCGCAATGCGTCAGAACTTTCTGTCAATTCGGAAATAGAAATTACTCCGGCGGAAGGAAAACTTTCTGCTATGGTAACTAAAATCTCATAAAAGGGAGACAAATATGAATACTTTTGAAGAAAAACTTGCAAAGCTTGAAAAACTCACAGGCGATATAAAAAGAAGCGACATCAGTCTTGAAGATGCCCTTAAGGATTTTGAAGAAGGAATCAAACTTGCAGCCGGAATGGAAAAGGAGCTTGATAAAATCGAAGGTAAGATTCAGATTTTAATGAACGAGCCGGTTCCAATGGAAAAGGAAAATCCACCACAAATGGAACTTTTTGACGGGGCAGACGAAATCACCGGAACAGCCGGCGCTCCACAGGCAGGAACAAGACAATGAGTGCAGAAAATCCTGTAAGAGCGCTCAACGCAGAAGTTGCAAGAAAAATTGCGGCAGGCGAAGTAATCGACCGCCCGAATGCAATTGTCCGCGAATTAATGGATAACGCAATAGACTCAGGCGCAAAAAACATCACAGTAGAAATTTCCGGCGGTGGAATTGAAAAAATCCGCATTATAGATGACGGCTGCGGAATGACAAAGGAAGATTTACAGAACTGCGCCCGCCCCCACGCAACAAGCAAAATCGCGACCGAAACCGATTTAATGAACCTGAAAACCCTTGGCTTCCGCGGTGAAGCCCTTGCTTCGATTGCGGCAGTTTCACGCCTTTCTATAATCTCGGGCGGCTACAAAATGCGGGCCAGCATCACCGAAGACCACATAATTGAAGCCGCTGCAAATAACGGGGGAACAATCGTTCAGTCGGAAGGTCTTTTTGAAAACTTCCCTGCCCGCCGCCAGTTCTTAAAACGTCCGGCCACAGAAGGGCTCATGTGTAAAAACACCTTCATAGAAAAATCCCTCTGCCAGACAGATATTTCCTTCCGTTTTATTGTTGACGGAGAAATTAAGCTTGATTTACCGGCCGGCCAGAGCCAGAAAGAGCGTTTTGTAATGGCAAACGGCTACTCAGAAGACCCGGCCCTTTTTAATGAAGTAAAAAATCAGTCCTCACACTTTACAGACGAAGTTCCTGACTGGGAATTTAATGTAGTTATAGGGGAACCGGCAGTCAGCCGCAGCACTAAAAAAGATATTTTTATTTACGTAAACGGCCGCCGCATTCAGGAATATTCGCTGGTTCAGGCAATTGAATACGGCGGACAGGGTTACTTTCCAAACGGCACCTACCCTGTTGCGGCAGCCTTTATAAAGGTTTGCCCCAGCCTTGTGGATTTTAACATCCACCCCGCAAAAAAAGAAGCCCGCTTTTATGATATTTCTGACCTGCACCACGGTCTGAGTTCAACCCTCAAAAACTTCTTTTTACACTACACTCAGCAGAACTTCCATGAAGATAAGCCTGCTGATGCGGTAAGGGAGTTTTCATTTACTTCCGAGCCAGCTTCAGAGTCTGAATGGAAGCCCCAGTCTGAAAGGGTATATCAGAATCACATAAATTATAAGCCGGCCTCAGGATTTTCAGCTTCCTCAGGCACAAGCCACTCTGCATCCTCTTCCTCAGCAGATTTCAGAAGCCGCTTTCTTGGAATTAAGGTATCTCAGCCATCCCCTGACTACAGAACTTCATACAGCGAAAAAAATATACAGGAGCTTGCCAGTCAGGCGCTGTCACAGGACCAGGGTCAGCAAGCCGCTTCACGACCAGTCCAGAAAATCCGTTTCATAGGCTCAGCTCTTGGAACTTTTTTGATTGCGGAAAAAGGAAACGTTCTTTACTTTATTGACCAGCACGCCGTTCACGAACGCATTCTTTTTGACCGGCTTATGAATACACAGGGAAAACGCCAGCCCCTTTTAATCCCCTATAAAATCAAAACTGACTCAAAGAGTCAGGATAATCAGCTGGAAAAGCTCAAGGACGAGCTTACAAGAATCGGCTTTGAGACAAAAAAAATCAGCGAAGGAGAATGGGAAATTACTTCAATTCCTGAACGCTGGACAGGAACAGAATACGATTTGCGTTCTTTGATTTTTGTAAAGCAGGTTGAACCCGCCCAGATTATCCGCTCGATTGCTGCCATGACAGCCTGTAAGGCAGCCGTAAAAGACGGCTATGTTCTTGATGACCAGACGGCCGCAGAGCTTTGCGAAAAAGCCTTCGAACTTGAAGACCCGCACTGCCCTCACGGCCGCCCTATATATACGACAATCAGCCGGGAGCAGCTTTTCGCCCTTGTAAAGAGAACTTAATTATTCAACAAAAATCGGTTCAGGCTCAATTTTAGCTTCTTCTTTCTTTTCAACCTCTTTTTTGATTTCCTGAGTCTGAATCGTTTCTATTTTTTTGAATAATTCTTCTGCTTCACGAAGATCCTTAAGCCGCTTTTCCTCGCGTTTTCTTTCTTCTTCCTCACGTTCCTGCTCCGCCTGCAGTTGCTCAGCTTCCCTCAGCTGTCTCTGGCGTTCTTCCTCTTCCTTCTGCCCCTTATCCAGAATGACCTTATCTTCTTTCAGCATTTTTTTCTGCGCGGCAGAAAGACCTTCCTCAGATTTATCAGATTTTTTATCAGCACCGGAAAATTCATCTTTATAAAGTTCAGATTTATCCTCGTTATGATTATAAAAATCCCCGTCATCTTCAAAAAGTTCTTCAAGGTCCCTGTTATCATAAAAATCAGGATTATCAGAATATTCTTCGGTAAGCTGCCTCTGTGCCGCAGCCTCAGCATCAAGTCTTTTCTGTTCTTCCTTTAAAAGTCCGATTAATTTGATGATTTTTACCCTCTGAGGATTTTTAGGATCAAGCTTCAAAAAATTTGTGTAGTCAGATATCGCTTCAATATAGCGTTTTAACTGTAAATAAGAATTGGCCCGGTTTAAAAAAGCCTTTGCAAAAGTTCTGTCAATTTCAATGCAGGAAGTAAAACACTTTGCCGCATTCGAATAATCCTTCAAAGCGTAATAGGAATTTCCCTTGTTATAGATAATCGTAAGCTTGTTTACTGAAGGACTTTTCAAGGCATTATCAAAGGCTTCAATAGATTTTTTATATTCCCCGATCTGAAAGTAAGAAAGTCCCAGATAATTGTAGGTGTCGCCGCTGGCATTTCCGCCTGCTATTTCAGCTTCCAGAAGAGGAATTGCCTCGCGGGCCTTATTATGGGTAAAAAGCATTCCTCCTTCCGAAATTGCATATACAGAATTTAAATTACAAAAAAGCAGAAGCAGGAAAATTTTCAAAAATATATTTTTAATTTTCATTTCTTTCATCCTTCAATTTGACATCTCAACCTAAATAAATTACTCTTATTTATTATCGAATTGTTATTAACACTTTTTTAATTTTATCATTAATTTTTGGAGATTTATATCCGGTATGGTTGCGATTGTTCTTATTGTTATACTCTTGCTTGTAGTTGGCGCTTTAACCTTTACGATTGTAAGAAGTGTAATGGCTCCTCACAAACTTGATAATGTTCCCCGCCTTATCAAACAGGGAAAAACACAGGGAGCCATCAAGCTTTGTAAGCAGATAATTGCCAAGGAACCTAAAAACTACAAGGCTCACTTTTATATGGGTAAGGCCTACCTTAAGGAAGGCCGCAATGAACTTGCCCTTGTAGAATATAAAACAGTTAATGATAACGCACTTTTTGGTGAAGGAATTGAAGAAGTACCCTTCCGAAAAGAATATGCCCAGCTTCTTTTGCAGCAGAACCAGCAGAATGAAGCCCTGCAGAGCTTTCTTCTCCTTACAAAAATGGAACCAAACAATGCAGAAAACTTTTTCCAGGCAGGCCGCATTTACGAACTTCAGAACCGTTATGACATTGCTCTGGGCTTTATGCAGAAGGCAGCCATGATTGATAAAAAGCACGCAAAAGCCCATGCAGAAATCGGCCTTATGCTTTACAGAACAAAACAGCTTGAAGCCGCAAAAAAGGAAATTGACATTGCAGTTAAATTAAGTCCTGAAACCTATTCGTCATATTATTACCTGGGAAAAATCCTTAAGGACCAGAAGGATTTGAACTCTGCCATCAAGGCATTTGAAAAAGCCCAGAGAGATCCTGAAGTCCGCATGAAGGCTTTGATTGAACACGGTTCCTGCTTTATGGTTGCAAACCGCTACGATAATGCCGCCCTGGATTTTCAGAGGGCTATCGAACTTGATAAAAACAATTCAAACCCGGAAACACTTTTTGCCCGCTACTTTCTCGGACTCTGTTATGAAAAATCACGTAAAATCGATGATGCAATAAAACAGTGGGAAGAAATTTATAAGCGCAATAAAAACTTCCGTGATGTTGCTTCAAAACTTCAGGAATACAAGGATTTACAGGCAAATGACTATCTAAAAGATTACCTTACCTGCTCAAACGATGAATTTCCTGATATCTGCAAAAACGCCGCCGAAAAAGGCCTTAATCTTCAGGTGCTTTCCTGCGACCTTAAAAAATGGGGCTGCCAGATTACCGGCATAAACAAGGGTGATGATTCATGGATGAACGTGCGTAAGCAGGTAATTTTAATCCGTTTCTTCCGTAATCCGGAACCAATCGAGGATGCACCAGTCCGCGAGGCAGTTGACCTTCTGAAAACAATGAATGCCGTCAAAGCTTTTCTTTTTACCAGTTCATCTTTCTCTCAGGCAGCAAAACATTTTGCCGAAAACCGCCCGGTAGAACTTGTAGAAAAACAGAAGCTTGAAGCCGTGCTTTCTAAAGCAGGACAATAAGCACAAAATGAAAATTCTCTGTCTTTCTGACTATGTAGATCCTCTGATTTATACTCCGAATGTAAAAGAGGCATTCCCCGACATTGATTTAGTTCTTTGTGCCGGGGATTTACCTATGGACTACATTGATTTTATTGTCACAGTATTAAACAAGCCGACTTATTTTGTTTTCGGAAACCACAATCTTAAAGAGCTCCGATATTATGAGATAACACCAGAACATCTGCGAATGGGACCAAAACCCTTTCCTCAGCCAGAAAAAGCCGCACACGGAGCTTCTTACATAGGCTTTAAAACAGAGGTAAATAAAAATCTTTCTTATATTGACCCTAAGACAGGTAAAAAAACTCCTCTTCTGATTGCGGGCGTATCAGGTTCATCAAAATACAATAACGGAGCCTGCCAGTACACAGACAGAGAAATGAAGCACAAGCTGAAAAAACTGTCCTTCAGGCTTTTTTTGAACAAACTTCTTTATGGCCGCCATCTGGACATTTTTCTGACCCATGCAAGTCCGCGCCATATCCACGACCATGAAGATCCCTGCCACATAGGCTTTGAATGTTTTAACTGGTTTTTAAAAAAATACCAGCCTTCCCTTATGGTACACGGACACATCCACCTTTACGATATGAGGGAGGAGAGGTCCGGCACTTACTTCAAAACAAAAGTTGTAAATGCCTACGCACACTGTATAATTGAGTTCCCGGATGACACTGTAATTGTTTCAGACGGAACGGAAGAAAATTAGAAAAAAGAAATAGATTATCAGAGGAACAAATGTCAGTTACATCAACACAATCTGAAGAAGACTTCACAAGAGCCCACAACAAGGCATTTATCAATGAAATACAGCATTTACTCAATCCGGAAGAAGCGACGCTGCTTTCCCTCAATGATGTAAAGCAGCTTATAAAGCCAAAAAACGAAACTTACATTGGAATGAAAACAATCGAAGTTTCAAAGGTAGTCGGCAGCGAAGGCCGCTATAAGGATTTTGACAACCGTTTTTTCCCAAAGAACTCACATCTTAGAAACAGATGGCAGCATGTTGATGAGGCGGCAATCAATTATATTTCTCTTCCTCCTATCAAGGTTTATGAGCTTGCCGGTCTTTATTTTGTCCGGGACGGAAACCACCGTGTTTCTGTAGCAAAAGCCAGGGGCACAGAATTTATTGACGCAGAAGTTGTATCACTTCAAAGCGAAATTGTCCTTAAAAAACCAGATAATCTCAGGGATGTAATCCGTCAGATTATCAATTATGAAAAGCGTTCCTTTTATGCAGAAACGGCCTTTGGCGACATTACCGACTACTGGTGCCTGGATTTTTCAACGACCGGCTCTTACGACGTAATCTATAATCACATTCTGACTCATAAATATTATCTGAACCTTCATAAATCAGAAGAAGTTACTATGGAAGCGGCAATAATTTCATGGTTTGAAACAGTTTACTTCCCTATCGCCGTTACAATCCAGAAGCAGAAGCTTATGAAAATCTTCAAAAAACAGACAATTTCTGACCTTTATGTGTGGATTGTCCGCTACTGGGATGATTTAAAATCAAAATTCGGGGATGACAATATTTCAATTGATAAGGCCGTGTCTGATTTTTACATGCAGCACAAAATCCCTCTTTACAGAAAATTTATGAACTGGATCAACAGAATAATCATAAAACATCAACAATAAAAGTCATAAAAACTTGACGACAGGATTTTTCAAGTTTATAATTTTATTTGTATTTAAAAATACACTGGTTTAGGGAGATTAAAATTTTGACTTCAATTGATTCATTCATCGGTATTCCATTGCTGGTTACAGCAATTTTGGGATTAGTGCTTCTTCTCTCGCTTCTCATTCTGAAATTGCGCAATAAGGCTAAACCGAGTTTTATGTTTTATCTTATGCTCGCAGTTATAGTCTTAGGAGCTTTCTATTCAGTCTTCACCAGACAGTATATTTTCTTTGTATTTGCTTCAATTGTTTCCGAATTTTTCCTTGGAATTTTTCTCTTATTCAAAACCTTTGATAATCCTGAAAAACGTGAGGCAAAAAAAGCCGCAAAGGCAAGTCAGGAATCCAGTCATTCAGATCAGGATACAGTATCTGCCGCTTTGATTTCAGAGCTGGAAGAAAAGCATAAGCGTACACTCAGCGTTTATAATGAATTCGTAAATAAGGTATCAAACTTCTTTACAAACGATAACTCTATGGAAAACTTCCTCGAATACTGTAACGGTGTTTTGAGGGAAAAGGTTTCTGCCGACGGTTGTATCATTCTTATTGAGGATGATTATGATCAGGTTCTTGCAGTTAAATCTTTTGTCGGTTCATTTCCTCCTCCATATAAATTGCCAGATGATTTACCACATAAGCCTTTAAGAGTTGAAACAAATCTTCGATTTGCTCAGTTCCAGCTCAGCGGAAATATTTTTGGTGATATTTTCACAGAAGGAAAACCTGTACTTATTGAAGATTCAATAAAGGATCCTCGTGTATATCAGAACGGACCGGAAGATTTCTTAAGAACCGGCAGCTATATTTTTGCACCAATCCGCGAAGAAGAAACTGTTGTTGGTCTTATCGGTCTTGCAAAGAATCCAGGGGACGCAAAATTCACTAAGGACGACCTTGAAAAGGTTGAATCACTTGCAAACGCAATTTCTGTAACAATGAACCCTCTTTACAGCTTCCTTGCCTATGCAGAAAAAACTGAGCTTAATAAAGGTGGTTCTATTGCTTCTAAATATCAGAAGGACCTCCTTCCTCAGAAGCTGCCTGTTATTCCAAAAATCTCTATCGGCTGCTTTTCTAATCAGGCAGAAGGTGTCTGCGGTGACTATTACGATATTCTTCCGTCACGTAAAGACAAGATTTCCTTTATCATGTCAGACGTTGCAGGAAAAGGAATGAACTCTCTTATCGTAATGATTATGATTCGCGCAATTCTCAGACTTGCAGTAAACACAGCTCAGTCTGCCGCTACAATCATGACCTGGGCAAACCGAGGAATCTGCGGTGACTCTTCTAAAATTGACCATTTTGCCAGCGTTGCACTGGTAAATTACAATACAACAACAAAGGAAGCAGAGATAGCAACATGCGGTAATAATCCGGTATTTCTTTTCTCTGCTGCTGATAAGACAATCAAACAGGTTTCAACTCCAAGTGAACCGCTTGGAGTAACAAAAGAAACAGTGTTTGAAAATATTACATTAAAATTAAATTCTGGTGATATATTGGCGACTTGTACCGATGGTTTGCTTGAATCATTAAATGAAAATGGTGTACAATATTCGTCAAGTAGTTTATCCAGAATTATAATAAAGAATTGCAATGCAAGTGCTAAAGAGATTTCAAACAAGGTAAAAGATGATTTGAAAAAGTTCTGCGGCGTTGCACAGCAATATGATGACCAAAGCCTTCTGGTAATAAAAATACAATAGAAAGGAGCTTCTATGGAACTGAAAATACGTAAAAATGGTGATGTTTACATTATCGACGTAACAGGAGAAATGGATCTTTACAATTCATACAAGCTGAAGGAACTTGTTATGAAGATGTTGGAAAAGAACGTTAAAAACTTTGTTATCAATCTTGAACAGGTAGATTACATTGACTCATCTGGAATTGGTGCTTTGATTTACATCTGTTCTACAATCAAAAAGATGAACCTTAATCTGGCAATTGCTAATATTCATGGCTCTGTAAAAAAGGTTATTGAACTTACAAAGCTTATGGGATACTTCCCGATTGCAAACAGCATTGATGAAGCATTGCTGATGGTAAAAGAATAACCAGATTAACAAGTCTTTACTTTTATTTAGAGGTTAAAAATGCAGGAATTTAAAGAGCTTAGATCGGACGAGAACGACCCATTGTTTGATAAAACAAATATGTTGAAAAAGGAGTTTCCGTCAGATTTCAGACAGATTCGTTATTTCACTTTGTTAATTGTACAGTCTGCCCCAACTGAAATTAAGGAATTAAACCTTCTTGAACAGCAGATTAGTGAAGTAATCAAGAATGCAGTTAAACACGGAAATCATTGTGATATCAATAAGAAAGTAACTGTTTGGTATTCTTTTAGTCCTACACATGCCCACATTATCGTTCAGGATGAAGGTGAAGGTTTTAAAGACCTTGAAAAATGGAATGAATTTAACAGAAAACGTCTTGAATGTCTGCATAATAATGATTTCATGCAGCTTGCTGACTATGTTTCTTTCAAAACAAAAGAGTCAGACAGCCAGGATGGTGGTAACGCTTTGTTCGCCGCTCTTGAATATTGGAACGGTGGATTTGTTTACAACGGAAAGAAAAATGCTGTAGCAATGCTTAAGAAATTTCAGCAGAAATTCCGTACAAGCCACGACGGTGAATAATTATTGTCAACCTTTTTTGACAAAGTCAAATTAAATCCGCGAACTTTCGCAACGCGAAAGTTCGTATTTAAAATAAAAAAAACTCAGCGAATGCTGAGTTTTTTTTATTTTAAATTGGAGATGGGGGGAATTGAACCGGGTTCCGCACCAAAACATCCTGTTTTGGTACTCCACCCCATCTACGTTCGCTTTCGGTGCCATCCATGGCACCTTTTCCTCCCTATTCGGTCGGCGCTCACTCCGCGGGGTTCAATTCCCACAAAATTCAGTTAAAAAATAAAAACTCCCGCATTTCTACGAGAGTTTTATTGGAGATGGGGGGAATTGAACCCCCGTCCGAAAAGGTAAACCAGGTGCCTCTACAAGTTTAGTTATGCGAGGTGGTTGTCGGGAGCCGGTAGCAGCATAACAAGCGTCGCCTCCGTATTCTGATTAAATGTCCTTCCTAAATACCAGAAACTTTAAGAAGCAAGTCCCGATGGGTAAAAGACGAACCACAGACGCGGAACAGAGCCTGTGGGGTCCTACAAGGCAAACTAAGCTGCCATTGCGAACTGTTCTTCGTTAGAATCTTCTTCTTTACGTTTTGCAGTTATTTTCTTGTCAGTTTAAGGAACCTTCACTCCTACTTGCAACACAAGATTTCGCGATTCCGTCGAAACCGGTGCACCCCCAAGTAATATTAAATATAAGCAGAAAATTAAAAATCGTCAACCTTAAATATCAGAAAGCGGGAATCTGTAAACGCTTCCGCAGTTACGGCAGACAATTTCTACAGGATCTAATCCATCTTTTTTCATTGCTTTCTTTTCTTTGGCAGGCAGATTTTTCAGATAATTTAGATAACTTGCTTCGTTACATTTGCAGTCAAAAATAATATCGCGGCTAAGCGTAATTGTCGGACTAAACTCGCGGAAAAGTCCTAAAATAATATCTTCTGAATCTACAGTTTTTTCGCTGTAAAGCTGACCAAGTGACGGGCAGGCTGTAAAAGCATTTTCTACACGACGGATTAAATCCTCTTCATCTTCGCTTTCTTCCTGATGACTGTCTACCTGGGAACCGATTACCTTAGTACCGCCAGTTTTTGGCATAATCTGAAGATACATGGCACCAGCTCCAGCAACCCTTCCCTGCTTATCAAATTGTACACTTGTATTAAAGGCAGTTTTAAGCTGCTCCGACTGGCTGAAATACCAGGCAAAATCCTTTGCAATATTTCCGTCATCAACATCAACCGTACTGGACTGAGGATATTTATCATCAGAATGAACCCGACTAAAGGTAAGGTTACCAACACCAAGAAAAGGCTTTAAATCCCAGCTTTCCAGTGGTTTATCAAGCTTAATATGCTCGTTGTAAAGATAACCGCGTACATATCCGGTTGAATCAGCTTCCAGTGAATAGCCTTCAGCACTACCTGTTCCTTCATATTTTATTACTGTATGCTCACGATCTTTCATCATTGGAATGATAAGGGCGGCACAAAGACCGGCCTGACCTAAAATCATAGTTTCAAGAATGCCAAGATTATGTTGAGCCCTCATCTGATTTACAAAACGGCTTCCATGAAAAAGTGCACCGCGTACACGGCCGTCTGCCATTGTAAAAATACGGAGTTTATCCGGCTCCAGTGAATCCAGATGTTTATTTAATTCTTTATCTTTTATTTCTGCTTTTATCATAAAAAATATAATAGTGAATTTACGAGTATTTTTATAGTAGGAAGGAAAAAATGGCGAAAGCGAAAACAAGACGCAAAGTCATTCTAAGGTTTGAGCGAGCTTACGCTACAAGCGGTACCGCCCTTAGCCTGACTTTGTGGATTGTTGAAGCGAAAGCCATTTTTTATACTCAATTGAAAAATAAAGTCAAAATCATTAATATTATACTATTATATTTTTTAGAGGTATTACTATGGCAGTTGATGAAAAACTACAGACTGTACGTCACTCATGTGCGCACGTTATGGCAGAAGCTATCCTGAAACTGTTCCCTGGCACAAAAATTGCAATTGGTCCTGCTATTGAGAACGGTTTCTACTATGATTTTGAATTCCCAACCGAAACCAAGTTCACCGAAACCGACTTTGCAGCCGTTGAAAAAGAAATGCGCCGCATTATCTCTGGTAATCATGATTTTGTAAGAAAAGAAATCTCAAAGGAAGAAGGTCTCAAGCTTTTTGCAGACCAGCCTTATAAAATTGAACTGATAAAGGATCTTCCTGAAGGTGAAACAATCACAACTTACGAACAGGACGGCTACCTTGATCTTTGCCGCGGCCCTCACGTTGCTAACACAAAGGAAATCAACGGACAGGCATTTAAGCTTACAAAAATTGCGGGAGCTTACTGGCGTGGAGACTCTAATAATAAGATGCTCACCCGCGTTTATGCAGTATGCTTTGCAAAACCAAATGACCTTAAAGATTATCTTAAAATGCTGGAAGAAGCTGAAAAACGCGATCACCGTAAACTTGGAACACAGATGGATCTTTTCCATCTTGATCCTGAGGATCCGGGTCAGATTTTCTGGCATCCAAACGGATGGACTATCTACACAACAATTCAGGATTATATGAGAAAGATGGTTCGCCGCGACGGATATCTTGAAGTAAATACTCCGGCAATTATGCCTCGCACATTGTGGGAGCGTTCAGGTCACTGGGGACACTATCAGCAGAATATGTTCATCACTGAGAGTGAAAAACGTCTTTTTGCCATTAAACCTATGAACTGTCCGGGTGCACTTGAGATTTTTAAGAGCCGCCAGCGTTCATATAAAGACCTTCCTTTACGTCTTGCAGAGTTTGGGCACGATGTCCGCAATGAACCTTCAGGAACCTTGCACGGAATTATGCGTGTACGAGGATTTGTTCAGGATGATGCACACATTTTATGTACAGAAGAACAGATTGGTTCAGAAGTTGCAAAATTCTGTAAGCTTTTGAAGGCAGTTTACCATGATTTTGGTTTTGATGAGCTTGTAGTAAAATTCTCTACAATGCCTGAAGATCATGTAGGAGATCTTGCAACCTGGGAAAGAGCCGAAAAAGCTCTATCCGATGCTTGTCACGAGGCCGGACTTGAATACGAAATTCAACCGGGTGAAGGTGCCTTCTATGGTCCAAAACTTGAGTTCAAGCTTTACGACTGCCTTGGCCGTGAATGGCAGTGCGGTACAATCCAGGTAGACTATCAGCTTCCTAGCGCAGAACGCCTTGACGCAACATACATTGGCGCAGATAACCAGAAACACCATCCTGTAATGCTGCACCGCGCAATTCTTGGTTCTTTTGAGCGCTTCTTAGGTATTTTGATTGAAAACTTTGCAGGAGCCTTCCCAACCTGGCTTGCCTTTGAGCAGGTTGCAGTTGTCCCTGTAAGTTCTGAATTCAATGACTATGCAGAAGAAGTTTCAAACAAGCTTGACGACCTTGGATTCCGTGTAAAAGCCTACACTGATGATGAGAACATGAAGAGTAAGATTAAGACAATTTCTACAGAACACAGAACACCTTACATTCTTGTTGTCGGACAGAAAGAAAAGGATGAAAAGAGCGTATGCGTACGCTACCGCTTCTCTTCCGGCAAGCAGCAGGAAACAAAATCGCTTGAAGACTTTATTTCATACATCACAGACAATGTTGCAAAAAAATCTGTAGAGATTTAGTTCAGAAAAAGAAAAGGCTTCCCACACGGAAGCCTTTTTAATTTTATTATTTTCCGATTTTATCAAATATCAGCTTCAAGCTTTCATACAGGGGATTTTTTTCACTTTTCATTGAAAGCCAGAAATGCAGTTTTTCTTTGTTTTCTTCGTTTTTCAATCTAATCTGCTGCTGTAGTTCCCCAAAATGAATAATAATCTGGTTTTCACGGGCAAAGCGGCGGATTCGGGTCATTATACGAAGAGAATAGCAGACATCAATTGTAAAAACACCGTAAAAAAATCCGACAACAAAACTGAATTCGATGTGATTTACAAACCAGTAAAGCCATTCAAGAATTTTGGGATGAATAAAAAAATAGTAGGTGGCGCTAAGAAGCCACCAGTAAAAAGTAAACTGTGGACAGATGATTCCTTTGATATTTCCCCAGTTTCTGGAGTAATCCCAAAGTTTTATCTTCATTCCCACAATAAAAATCATTCCGGCTATATATTCAAAGAAAGTAATGCAAAGAGCCATCAGAACAAATAGCAGCGTCTTTTGCAAATATGGATTCTCCACGAAACTTACATCAATAAAAGTAAGTAAAAACAAAATCACAAGTGAAAAACCATAAAGAGGAATATAAGGTCCGGTTAAAAAACCCGGATTTATCCATTTACGTTCAGGATTATTCTTTGAAAAAAAGCGGCGGAAAATAAGTTCAATTCCCCAGCCAATTATGCTGCCTGCAAAAAATAAAAAGGTGATTACTAAAAAGAATTTCATATACATTAATATTATATCAAAACAGACACTTTTCCCAATAAAAAAAAATGATTTTTTTTATAAATTTATGATTTAAGCACTTGAACAAAATCTGCAATTAGTATATATTATTAATCACGCAACGGGCAATAGCGCAGCTGGTAGCGCGTCTGGTTTGGGACCAGGATGTCGGGGGTTCAAATCCCTCTTGCCCGACTTAAAGAACTTCTGGAAAATACAGAAGTTCTTTTTATTTTAAATAGTATTTTGAATTTAATTAAATAGGGATTTGAAGCGTAGAGAGCGCGCCGTCAGGCGAAAAGCGTGCACGGATGCACGCGACAGCGAACGGAGACGGCGTGGAAGGAGCAGACAGGAAGTCTGCGACTGTAACGCCAAATCCCTCTTGCCCAACTAAAGAACTTCTGGAAAATCCGGAAGTTCTTTTTTTTTATATAATTTAAGCATTGTCTAATCTTAAAACCTTCTTAGAGGACATTCGGAAAGTTTTATCTTACTGCACAATTCTTCCATGCCGTTCGCGGCAAAATAATCTGACAACACATCTTTTGTCACACGGGCCTGGGGGCCTATGCAGATTTCTTCAAATAAATCAGGATAATGGATTTTTAGACTTTCGCAGACAATTTTTAGATTGAGAATGTAGTATTTTTTTATATTTGTTTCTTCAACAAAGAAATGAGGCTGCCCTAAATATTCACTAACATTATAAGGAAGAGAAACCAGGCGGTATTCTTTTTCACTTATAAAAGAAGGATGCTTGAATAAAGGAGAGCTTGTAACAAGACGGTTAAAAATCTGATGAATTTGAGCTTTATCGGGATTTTCAGAAGTTACAATCTGGGCAATCTCATAAACAATATCAAGATCACAGCAGGATTTTGAATAATTCACCTTACAAAGAGGAGCGTGGCCTGCCTGCCCTATCTGTTCAAGAAGTTCCTTATTAAAGGCAATGCAGACTCCCATTCCATTTTTTGCATATCTTGCCCACTGGGCTGCATCATCAGAATATTCACTGAAGCAGCTGGCATAACTGGAAAGCCTGCTAAAATCCTTGAGGTTTTCTGCAAATAAATCATCCATGCGCCTGTAAAAGTCTTTGGAAATCGCATTCCGGACGGCAGCCTTCAGCTCCTTAATAAAGTATTCCATCTCCTGGCTGTCATTCATACGCCTAAGATTCCAGAGCCAGATTTCGCCGTTTACAATAATTCCCCGCATCGCATTAAAATCTGTGTAGTGATAAAGAGTCATACTTTTATTGTAGGGCGACTTGTTTAAAAGGGCAAATTAAATCATCCCGATTCTGCTATAAAAAATAAGTCTTCATCATCCCCTTACCTTTTACATCAATTTCTGTATTCTGACTATACTGATAATAGCTTAAGGTCTGGGCTTTTGTAGTTTCGGTCACATGGATTTTCATAGGAATTCCAGTGTTTTCCGTCCCCCTGTCCTCTGCAAAAAATTCTATTTCCATTAATTTGATTGATGAATAAAAAAGATGTAATGAACCAAGTCCCAGACTGATATTTATGCAGGGTAAGCCGTAAATAATCAGAATAAAAATCACACCAACCAGAAGAAGAATAAAATAAACAAGAAGTGAAATAAAAATATTTGAAAAATATTTATTATATTATGCTTTTACTATAACTGCGCTGCACTCAATTTCGCCGCCTTTCAAAATGCGTTCCGGAAGGGCTTTTTCTATGCGGACACGAACAGTTTTATTAACGTTTAGAGGCTGATTTGTAACAATTTCACAGTGGAGAAAATTTTCTGTCACGGCATGGTAAATCATAGTTCCGTTAGAAGAACGAAGTGCCATGGGACGGCGAACAGTTTCCAGAATTGCATCCATTTCTTTTCCAGCAAAAAGATTTACATAATTTATTTTACTGTTAATTGCAAAATCGGTGATTTTTTTTGCGCGTTCACCACTTATACTCTGGGGAACCTTATTCTTCATCAGGGCGGCTGGAGTTCCCGGGCGTTCTGAATATGGGAAGGCATGAATCCAGGCAAATGCACATTTATTGCATAAATCCATTGTGTCGGCAAAGTCAGAATCACTTTCTCCGGGAAAGCCTGTAATTATATCGCAGGCTAAAAAAGGATTTTCTTTTGCCTGGCGGAGCTTTTGACATGCATTAATAACAGCATCCCGCTTGTAAACCCGGTTCATCCTCTCTAAGACAGAATTACTTCCGCTCTGAACTGAAATATGAAAATGAGGACGAACCCGGGGATTTTTTATTACCCGGCAGAATTCATCATCAACAACTTCAGGATAAAGGCTTGAAATTCTAAAGGCAATTTTTTTTGTATTTTGCAGAAGAAAATCCAGCAGGCGGGTAAAATTAAATATTTCCCCTTTATATTCTGCACGGTACTGGCCAATATTTACTGTAGTAATTACAAGCTCATCGTTACCCTTTTCCTCCAGCTCCAGAACCCGCTGTAAAGCAGTTTCAACCGGAATTGATACACTGTGCCCTCTGGCAATATGAATTGCACAGTAAGAACAGTTATTATTGCATCCGTCCTGAATCTTTAGGGAAGCACGGGAATGGGCTATAAAAGAAGAGGTTGCAAGTGTAAAAGAAGCCTCTGGAAAGCCCTGTTTTGATGCCTGAGGTGCAGAGATTTTTTTATTGATAAGAGCTGCGAATGAAACCGCATCAAATGAATCTTTTACTTCTTTGAGCAGGGGCGGAACTTCTGTAATTCGGCTTTTTATCTGCCCGCCAAGTACAGCAATTCTTGAATCCATAGCCTTAATTTCATCGGGGCTAAGCTGGGCATAACAGCCGGTTACAAGAACGCAGGAAGAAGGATATTTTTTAAGCTGCAGACGGATTATCCTTCTTGCCTTCTGCTCGGCCTTCTGAGTTACCGTACAGGTATTTAAAATACAGAGCTTTGTCTGTAAATCCTGCTCACTTGTACTTGTAACGCCCTTCATTTCAACAGAAAAGCCGTTATCAATAAAAAATCTTGCTGCAGCCTCGCTTTCAATCTGATTAAGACGGCAGCCTAAGGTTTCAATTCTAATATCACTCACAATAAATCAACTAGTTAAGTTTTGCGCTGACTCTCTCTCGTCCGCGGCTGGCATCATAGGAAGTTGAGTTAAGTTTTAAAGCTTCATCATAAGCCTGAAGGGCTTCTGCATAGTTACCTGCCATTTCTCTTGCAAAGCCAACTCTTGCCCACCAACGGTCGCGGAGAGGCTCTTTTTTTACAGCCATAGAAAGGGAAATATCAGCATGCTGGTATTTTGCCTGACGAATGTAAATTTCCCCCATGTAATAGTAGGCTGCTCCGATTCTGGCACCGCTTTCTGACGCTGTTGCGGCATATTTCTGAAACTGTTCAAGGGCACCGTTATTTTTTCCAAGATAATATTTTGACTCACCAAAAATTTCAATCAAGCGCAAATCATAAGGGCTGATTTTAAGACCAGCTTCTGCGCGCTGCTCGGCTTCTGCATACTGTTTGTTTGCAACAAGTGACCAGCAGAGAACAACGTATGAATCTACGCGGTTGGGGTTATCGGTAATCTCCTGCTCACAAATCTGAATGGCATCAAGATAGTTTCCGTTATGATAAAGAACAAGGGCATCGCGTTTTGCCCCCTGAGAAAAGATATTAAAAGAAAAATTTAAAGTCAGTAAAAATAATAAAAAAACTTTTTTCATCAGATTCTCCCACTATTCTGTTGCCGGAAGCATTTGGCATTTTCCTGTAAAAACACAGCCAGGCTCCAGAACAACCTTCTGAGTTGAAATATCACCTTCCAGCGAGCCAGATGCCGTTACAAAAATAAGCTTGCTTCCAGATACATTTCCCCTGACCTTACCGCGGATAAGAACTCTTTCTGCCTTGATATCGGCATTTACGACAGCCTTTGTATCAACAACAAGATCACTTTCCGAAGTGATTGTGCCGTTGAGTTTACCGCGTATCATAAAGGTCTTTTTCAGCTTAATATCGCCGGAAAAAGTAATATCACTTTCAACAATATTGTCAAAAGATTCATCTTCAAGATCAAAAAAATCTGTATCTTTTACATCAAACATATTTTATTCCTAAGGTTATCTGCCCATTTCTGTGTAGTTTTTAGAAATCCAGTCCTTATAAGAACCACTCTGAATGTGTTCAATCCAGCTGGTATTTGCAAGGTACCAGTCAACAGTTTCCTGCAGGCCCTCTTCAAAGGTCATAAGGCGCTTCCAGCCAAGCTTTGTTTTTATTTTTGTGCAGTCAATGGCATAGCGCTTGTCGTGACCAGGGCGGTCTTTAACATAAGTAATTGTTTTTTCTACATCTTCTACCTTTTTACCGGTTGCGGCAGCTGTAAGTTCAATTACCTTATGAAGCAGTTTGATATTCTGCCATTCATTTTCACCGCCAATGTTGTATTTTTCGCCTGTGACGCCGTTTTTTACAATCAGCCATACAGCGCGGTTGTGATCTTCTACATAAATCCAGTCGCGGATGTTATCGCCTTTACCATATACAGGAAGGTTCTTTCCGTCCCTGATATTTGAAATCATAAGCGGAAGAAGCTTTTCCGGGAACTGGTAAGGACCATAGTTGTTTGTACAGTTGGAAAGAGTGATTGGCAGACCATATGTATGGAAATATGCCATTACAAGGTGGTCTGAAGAAGCTTTTGATGAAGAATAAGGGCTTCTTGGATCGTAAGGAGTGTCCTCACGGAAGTAACCGGTCTCGCCAAGAGAACCGTAAACTTCATCTGTTGAAATATGATGGAAAAGAACATCATCACGGATAGAGCCGTCCTCTTTTTTCCAGTAATTGCGGGCAACATCCAGCATTGTAAAGGTTCCCATTACATTAGTCTTTACAAAGGCTTCCGGCCCAAGAATTGAGCGGTCAACATGGCTTTCTGCGGCAAAGTGAACTACAGTATCAATATCATACTGCTTGAAAATGCGTTCAATTTCTGCACGGTCGCAGATATCAACCTTTTCAAAAAAGTATCGCTGATTATTTCCACACGCTTTTCCGTATTTTTCTTCTACGTCAGAAAGACTTTCAAGATTTCCTGCATAAGTGAGACAGTCAACATTTACAACTCTTCCGTCAAATGCGGCATCGCTGAAAAGATTATTTTTTGCTGATGAAAGTCCAAAAAGATAATGAATAAAGTTTGAACCGATAAATCCGGCCCCGCCTGTAATAAGAATATTTTTTAATTTTCTGCTCATTCTTCTATTTTAGCATATTTTCATATGCTGGGGAAGTTCAATTTCAAAAGCACTTTCCCGGCCTTTCAAAGGAAGGGTAAGACGAACCGAAGCAAGAAGGAGCGATTTGATTTTCAGGGCTTTTTTTAATGCTTTATTGAGTTTAAAATTTCCATGCTGATCATCACCGGCAATCGGGCAGCCGTTTTTTGCAAGGTGAATGCGAATCTGATGCATACGGCCGGTTTCCAGCTTAAGGCGCAAAAAAGAAAGTGTGATATTCTCATAGCCTTCAATTTCTGTCGTAAAATTCTTTTCCTCTTCAACTGTAAAATATGTGACAGCAGACTTTTCACTTCCATGCTGTGTGACATTTTCTTTAATGACACCTTTTTTTTCTTTCATTCTGCCGGCACAAATTGCGATATATTCTTTTTTTACGGCTTTTGAAGAAATCAGCTTTGTCCATTTAGATGCGGCAAAAGGTGATTTTGCAACAATCATAAGGCCTGCGGTATCCTTATCCAGGCGGTGAACAAGATAAACCTTTGCTCCGACCTGCAGAGCAAAATCATTATCAAGCGAATGCTTAACCCCCTGCCCCCCCTGAACACTGAGCCCGGCAGGCTTATTAATCACATAAATTTCTTCATCTTCATATAAAACAGGAATAGAATTCATCCGAAATATAATAATAAAGGAAAGTAAAAATGACAACAAAGCACTTTTATAAAAAACTCACAGCCCTTTTTACAGCTGTTTTATTAAACTTCTCTCTTTTTTCGGAAGCAGTTATCGATGATACCTTCGGATATTCACTTGATATCCCGGAAGGTTACGAGCTTTCTGCCGCAGGTAATGACAACTTAAGCCTTGCCTTTAATCATAAAAATCTTCCTGTAACCCTTGCAGTAAAGATTTATGACAGCGAGGGAGATTCACTTTCTGTTTTACAGAATGCAATGCAGAAAATAGGCTCAAAGGAAAAGCCAAGCATTTTTACCTGGAATGATTCTTTATGTTCTGTGGCAAATGCAAAATTTACGGTAGAAGTTTCTGATTATGAAGGTTGGGCAGTCTGTGCACCTACAGAAAAGCCCGGATATTTTCTTACCCTTCTCTGCTATGCACCGGCCTCAATGGCAAAAAAATGCGAATTCTTTATTATCTCAACTATAAATTCACTGAAAATCGGAAAAAGTAATACGGAAGGAATTTTTACAACAATCGCCTATCCAAAAGAAGGTGCAAAAGCACTTACACTAAACATTGGAGGCAAAAAAATTCAGACAAAAATTGACAAGATTGACCTTGAAGCAAGTTCTTTTGTAATCAACATTGAATTTAACATTCTTACCATGTATGCAAATCATCCCCTGAAAATGCAAGCCTGGAAGCGCTACTACAGGATGATAGAAAGAGACAGTAAGGCCCGTATTGCAAACGTTGCAGAAGACGTTTACAAGGCCTTGTATCCGGAAGCAAAAAAACAGAATGCAAAACAGCCGGAGCTTGCCTATGCCCAGATGCTTTTGAACTGGGTGCAGGATTTTGAATACGCTCAGACAAAGGCTTCAACTGCCCAGAATATGAACTCAGGCTTTACTTCCCTGCCTGCGGTCCTTGAAGGAAAAGGTAATGACTGCGACAGCCGTTCCATGCTTTTAAGCATTCTTTTAAGTGAAAAGGGCATTCCCTGTATGATGATATTTTCTCCTGAATATGCCCATGCTATGGCAGCAGTAAAAATAAAAGCACCGGGTCAGACCTTTAAAAATCCCAAAGATGGACAGGAAT
This sequence comes from uncultured Treponema sp., assembly GCA_947165895.1. Taxonomy (GTDB): domain Bacteria; phylum Spirochaetota; class Spirochaetia; order Treponematales; family Treponemataceae; genus Treponema_D. The sequence continues at coordinate 134,370 of CAMVCB010000006.1, read as the reverse complement.
ATTTGATGGGAGAAACAACAGCAAAAGTAAACTGGGGAACCATAGCCCAGGATCACGCTGACAGAAAAAAGTGGCTTACTATTGAATCAGAATAAACAATTTATATAAAAAATGGACTGCGGGTCCCAGCGACGGCGAAAATCAGGCAAAACGCTAGCTACCGTCGCGTTTTGCCCCCTCACGGGTTCCCCCCTAATTTCCGCCTGCGTCCCACAGTCCATTTTTTTTGTAATTTACCTTTTATTATGTATCTATGCTTTTAACAGCAAATCGTAAACTTCTTTTTCTGAAGAAGCCTGTGTCATTGCCTGACGAAGGTCGTTTTTCTTGAGTTTTGCACTGAAATGCGAAATTGTCTTAAGGTAGTATGAGTGCTGGTTATAAGCGGCAGCAATCATAAACAAAAGATTAACGCGCTCATCATCAATTGTCTGGAAATCTTCCAGAGGCTGCTTGCAGACACCAACTGCCATTACAAGATCTGTAACTGATGAAAGTCTTACATGCGGAATTGCAATTCCACGTCCGATTGCAGTAGACATAAGCTCTTCACGCTTGAGGATTTCTGTTGTAAGTTCCTGTGCGTTTTTAACCTGTGGAGCTGTAGCAAGAACATCTGCAAGTTCTACAAGTGCATCTCTTTTTGTAGTGTGATTTATAAAAATTACACGTTCAGGGGAAAGAATGTTTCTAACCTGAACCTGAATCTGTGTCTGCTTTGAAGAATCTGATGAAAGGCGGGCATTTACCCAGTTTTCAACCTCTGACTTCTTAAAACGCCATACTGTTCCGATTTTTCCGGCAGGAATCTCACCTTTCTGAGCCCAGTCGTAAACCGTTCGATCCGATACACGAAGATATTTAGCAACTTCCTCTATTGTAAGAATATCGTCTTCCACTATTGAACCCCTGTTAAACGTTTTTATTATTTTGTTTGAAATCTTTAGAAGATTTTGCATTTTTTACGGTTTTTTGTCAACAGTTTATACCTACCTTTGCTATAATATAGAAAATATGCTACATTTATAGTTATGGAATCAAACAAAAAACTTCCGCTTTTCATCTTTGCGGCTATACTCTTTTTCTTTCTTTATATAATTTTTGCGGCAAAACCGCTTCCTAAAGAATATCAGTTCCAGCCTGTCTGGAAAATTAATATTACAAAACAGCCTTCTATGCTTAAGGAAAATGAACAGCAGTATTATTTCCGTCTGGGCAATAATCTTGGTTATTTTACAGACGAAGGAAACATAACTCTTTATAAAAGCTTTCCTAACATGGCTTCAATTTCTGACACTTACTTTACAATTTATGATAATTATGCAAAAAACATCACTTTTTATGAAAACACCGGCAGCGCAAAGGGCGTAATAAACTTTGAAGGCTTTCCTTACATTGTTGATGATATGATTTATGTCATGCTTCAGGGAGGAAACTCCTTTATAAAATGTGATTCTGATGGAAATCAGGAATGGAAATACGAAGGAATACTTCCTATCACAGCTTTTAAAGCGGGCCCAAAATACACAGCAGCCGGTTTTGCAGACGGTTCAATCAATATCTTTAATAACGAAAGCGGAGAAGCTGAAATTCAGTTTTCACCAGGAGGAAGTGATCTCCCTGTAGTTCTTGGCATTGACATTTCACAGAACGGAGAATATATAGCGGCAATCTGCGGTCACAACAAGCAGAGATTTATTCTTGCCCACAGGGAAGAAAATCAGCCTAAAATCATTTTCCACACCTTCCTCGATACAAACAGTGCAAGTCAGTGCCTTCTTCATTTCTGTAATGATGAAAGCCGCGTAATATATAATTTTGAAAACACAATCGGCGTTTATGACTTTAAGAAAAATCAGAATGACCTTATAAAGATTGATTCAAAAATTATTTCTATAAGGGAAACGGAAAATCTTGTATTCCTTCTTGGAAAAACAGGCAGAAAGTACACGGTTTATATTCTGGAAAAAACAAATACTCTTGAAGGAAGTTTTTCTTTCATGGCAGATACAGCCTTCATTCAGACCGGCTATGATACCCTTTACATCGGTAAAGATGATTCAATTTCAAAAATCTCCCTGGAGCGAAAATAGTTATGAAAAAGATTTTTTCCACCGCAATTACATTTTCACTTTTTGCAAATCTTTTCTGCTTTGACTGGCCGCTTCAGAAGGTTGAATCATCACAGATTACAGGCTACTTTGGACAGAAAAACAGCATAATTCCATCTACATCAATCACAATTTCTGATGCAGATGAAGTAATATCTTCGGATGTCGGCAACACTTTAATTGTTATTGAGGATTCAACTGATGATACTGATTTCTTTCCATCAGCCCTGGGAACTGCAATCATCATGAGTCAGGAAGATAACCTGCTCTGCGTTTACTCAAATCTGGACCGTTATTCCATCAGAACAAAGAATTCCACAAAACAGATTGAAAAGGGAGAAATAATTGCAAAAGCCGGAAAAAGCGGCTATCAGAAAAAAGAAAATTCGCTGAATTTCCAGCTGATTGATACAAAGGAAAGAAAGGCAATTAATCCCCTTACAATTCTTCCTCAAATTTCAAATCTTCCGGCCCTTTCAATATCTAACCTGCAGGTAAGGAACAAAAACGGGGTTGCCTACGATCTTCAGTATGCAAAGAATTTTAATGCAGGACTTTTCCGCCTTTACTTTAAGAGAAATGAGCTGGCCGTTCCCTATAAAACTTCAATTCTGCTCAACGGTGAACTTTCTGATGAAATTGTCTTAAATTCAATTAATCAGGAAGGCGGAAAATGCAATATCATGGGAATAAAGAATTATTCCGCTGCCGAAATCTACCCGGATGATAAATATATGATGATTGGAGAAGCTCACCTCAAACCGGGAAAATTTACACTTTCCCTTCTTTTCTCAGATATTAAAGGCGAAACACGACAGATAAATTATAACATTACAGTTTACTAAAAATGTGATAAAATATAATCATGAAACACGACATGATTTTATCTGCCTCAGGCTGGAGAAAAGTTTTCGCGGCTTCGGGGAATGAACAGGACAAGACTCCTGAAATCACAGCAGAAAGCAGGGCCATCGCAGTAGTAAGTGCCTATGTTTTTTTTGATTACCTGAAAGAAGTTTCAAAGCAGGAATCTCCTGTAATTGCCCTCGGAATGGACACACGTCCTACAGGAAGCGCAATTGCGGATGCAATGCTCAGAACTCTTGTAAAAAAAGGTGCCATCATTCAATTTTTAGGCATTTCGTCTGCGCCGGAAATCATGGCATATGCTAAAAAACTTGACGGCTTCATTTACATATCTGCCAGTCACAATCCTATTGGTCATAACGGAATTAAATTCGGAACTAATGACGGCGGAGTTCTGAACGCTCAGGAAAACGCTAAGGTATGCGAAAAATTCCTTGAAATTTTAAAGGATGATGATAAATTAAAGGCTCTTGTTGATGACTGTCTCAACTGTAAAAGCTCTGAGCTCGAACAGGTTTATCAGACAAGGGAAAGTTCAAAACACAATTCACTCAAGGCTTATGAAAGCTTTATAAAAGAAACAATTTCATCATCTTCTGAAAAAGAAGAGCAGGAAAAGTTCTTTAATATGATAAAGGCAGCCGGTGAAGAAAAGCCGATTGGCGTAGTATGCGATTTTAACGGAAGTTCAAGAAACTTCTGCATTGACCGTAATTTCTTTGCGGAAAATAAAATTCATTTTAACAGCATCAATGACAGCGAAATCGTTCACGAAATCATTCCTGAATCTGAAAATCTTGTACATGTTGCAAAGCAGATGGAATGGCTGCAGGCTCAGGGCTATAAAGAATATATTCTTGGTTACATGCCAGACTGTGACGGAGACCGTGGAAACATTGTTTACTGGGATGAAAAGCAAAAAAAAGCTGTTATTCTTAAAGCCCAGGAAGTTTTCAGTCTTTCGGTTCTTGCCGAGCTTTCCTGGTCCATCTGGAATAATAATGGCAGGGATATTAAGCCCGCAGTAGCCGTAAACTGTCCAACCTCAATGAGAATTGAAGAAATTGCAAAAGCTCTTGGAGCAAAGGTTTTCCGAGCAGAAGTCGGGGAAGCAAATGTTGTCAACCTGGCCCGCGAAAAGCGTGCAGAAGGCTATACAGTGCCTATTCTTGGCGAAGGTTCAAACGGAGGAACAATAACTTATCCTTCTAGCGTACGTGATCCTTTGAACACAATATTTGCCCTCTTAAAGCTTTTAACCATCCGCGAAAACGGGCTCTTTGAATTATGGTGTAAAAAATCTGGAAATGTCTTCAAGGCTGATTACAGTCTTACAGACATTCTTGAAAGTCTGCCGCTTTATACAACAACAGGAGTAAGTGAACCGAGAGCAGTTCTTAAGGTAAAGACTACAGATCACGCAAAATTAAAGGCAGCCTTCCAGAAGGTATTTGAAGCAGAATGGAAGGAAAAGAAAGCTGAGCTTGAAAAAAAGTACGGAATTTTTTCTTACGAGGCAGTTATTACAAACGGAACAAAAGAAAGCCGTAACGTATCTGATTTTTCTTTGAGTAAAAAAGGCGGTCTAAAAGTCCTCTTTAAAGACAAAGATGAAAATCCACTTGCCTTCATCTGGATGAGGGGAAGCGGTACAGAACCTGTCTTCCGAATCATGTGCGATGTAAAGGGCAACAAGTCTGAAGAAGAAAAAGCCCTTCTTGAATGGGAAACAAGCATGATCAGAAAGGCTGACTGATAGCTGACTGCTAAAAAAAAATCCGCTGCACTTTGAAATGCAGCGGATTTTTTTTATGAAATATTAAAATATTCCGAAATCTGATTATCCAGGGTGTGTTTATCTGTGTCAAAGTTTTCAAACTGTTCGCGCAGATTCTTAAAACACTCAATGATTTTTGGATTGAAGGTTCCGCAATCCCCATTAATAATCATATTATAGGCCTGCTCCGTTGTAAAAGCGTCTTTATAACATCTTTCATTTATTAGAGCGTCATAAACATCGGCTAAAGAAACAAGCTGAGCAGACAAAGGAATTTCATCACCTTTTATTTTATTCGGATAGCCCTTTCCGTCCCAGCGTTCATGGTGATAAAGACAGATTTCGTAGCAGGTCTTTCCATATTCTTCATCCCACAAATCTGCCATTTCCTTGAGGATTTCGGCCCCCTTAGTTGTATGGGCAGTCATAACTTCAAATTCTTCTTTGGTAAGACGACCAGGCTTTAGAAGAATTGAATCAGGAATCGCAATTTTTCCAACATCATGGAGGGCACTTGCCGAAGCAATCAGGTTTGCTTTTTTTGAGGTAAGACCGCTTTCCGGATAAAGCCTCATATATTCAAGGGCAAGCAGTCTTGTATAACCTTTAACCCGGTGAATATGTTCGCCGCTTTCAAGATTTCTGTTTTCAACAACAGTACCAAGCACGTCGATAATTCTTTCATTATTCTGATGAAGTTCATAAGCCTGACGGCGAAGCAGATCATTAGTTTTTTCAAGAATATCAGTCTGTATGAAAGAGCGTTCTTCAACCTGCTTGCGGTAATTATACAAATCAGTGATATTTTTTACCCTCTGACGCACAAGCTTTACATTAAAAGGCTTATGAACAAAATCATTTACGCCAAGCTGAAGGGCTTTTGCTTCTACTTCCGCAGTCTGGTCACCAGTAATTACGATAACCGGAATATCCTTCATCCAGTCACGTTCTTTCATAATATTGAGGACATAAAAACCGTCAACATCAGGCATAATAAGATCAAGAATAATTACAGAAATTTCTTCAATCTGATTATTCATTATATTAATTGCCTGACGTCCATCCGAAGCAGTAAGAATATCATAATCCTCACTCAGCATATCAGAAAGAATATCGCGGTTAAGCTCAACGTCATCTACAATCAGAACTTTATTTCGCATAGAGCCGCTCCTTATTCTATTTCTTCTTTATACTTAGCAAGCTCATCCATAATAAGCTTATAATCTTCACCCACTTTTTTTACCAGCTCTGTAATGTCAGTCTGAGGTTCTCCGTGGCGCATTGTTTCACAAAGCTCTGAACCAGATTTTGCCAGAGCGGTAAAACTCATATTAAGGGCAATTCCCTTAAGGTTGTGAGACGCTTTGAATCCGCCTTCCCAGTCTTTTATTTCAATGGAATTAATCATATCGTTGAAATCATTTAATTCCATAAATTTCAAAAGATATTTTGAAATCAGTTTTTCTGAGCCAAGACGTTCCATTGCATCTTCATAATCAGAATGAGTGTGTTCATAAAATTCTTTTATACTCAACTTCAACTCCCGTTTTTATATATTTTACACCAGTTTTTATTTTTTAACAAAAATTCCGTCTAAAACATCAAATAATTTTGTAATGTTGATAGGTTTTACGACATAAGCATCCATGCCTTCTGCCTTTGCCTTCTGAATATCTTCATCAAAGGCATTTGCTGAAACTGCAATAATCGGAATTGTAGCAAGCTCCCTGTCGTCAAGATTGCGGATAAGGGCTGTAGCTTCATAACCGTTCAGAACAGGCATCTGAATATCCATAAGAACGGCAGAATAATACCCCGGAGCACTGGATGAAATCTTATCAACAGCTTCCTGTCCGTTTCTTGCCTCTTCAACCTTAAAGCCGGCACGATGCAGGATTTCTGTAGAAATCTCGCGGTTAAAGTCATTGTCATCAACCAGAAGAAGAATCTTGCCTTCGTAATTATGACTTGAATCCTTTATCTGAGATTCGATTTTTGAAGATGTATTATTCAGGGAAATATATTGAGTTTTTTCGTACTGCTCCTTTGAAATATGATAAAGCCTTAAATGTACAGTGATTTCAGTTCCAACATCCTCAGCACTTTTTATGGCAATTGTACCCTGCATATGTTCAACAAGCTGCTTACAGATAGAAAGTCCAAGCCCTGTTCCGGCAATTTTTGTTTCCACGGAACTCTGGCGGGAATAAGGCTCAAAGACATGCTTTAAGAAATCACTGTTCATTCCGATTCCATTATCCTTAATGATAAACTCATAATCAGAAGAAGGTCCTTCAGGAGTGACGGCGAATGAATTTTCGGAAATTGAAAGGGAAATCTCCCCTCCATTCTGAGTGTATTTGACAGAATTACCAAGAATATTTATAAGAACCTGTGAAAGATGCAGTTTATCGCACATTACATAGGAATTTTTCAGTTTTCCTGTGTCGATTCTGAATTTCTGCTTGCGGGAGCGGGTTTGAATAGTAAGAATATTTTCGATTTCCTTGCACAGCTCAAATAAATCACATTCCGAATGTGTGATGTTGATTTTACCGCTTTCTATACGGCTGATATCCAGAACTTCATTAATCAGGGCCAGAAGATGATTACTTGCAAGAAGGCTCTTTGAAAGGTAATGCTTGATTTTTACATCATCCTTATAGTTCAGAATGGCAAGATTTATATAGCCTACGATTGCATTCATAGGAGTGCGGATATCATGGCTCATTTCGGAAAGAAACATTGTCTTATATCTGGCTTCCGATTCTGCTTTTTTTACCCGCTCTGCCATAATCTGAACGTTGAGCTTGTCCCTGTTTGCCTTAATCATAAAAATAAGATAAACAGTGTAAACAAGGGTCATAATCAGAATGATTTTTGCAGCAACACTTTTGAACAGCTTCAGATCAGAAAAAACTATATTCCATTTTGCAAAGACACATAAAGAAAAATCATCACTGGAAAGCGGAGCGGCATAAAAAAACATTTTCTTTGAATCATTTCCAAGTTCAAGGGAAACTTTTTCGCGGCGTTCGCAGGCAGTAATAAAATCATCGATTTTATTCTTTGCAGGAAAAATTCTGATGAGAAAGGTCGGGAGATTTCCAATCAGCTTTGTCCAGGTATTTACATAGATTTCATGGGTCCGGGAATTAAAAATAAGGTAGTCGGCCTCTCCTCCAAAAACATGAGAAGCCCCGTCGTTAGAAAAAAAGTCCAGATCAATAGTACAAAAAAGCACACATATAACCTTTCCGTCTTTTTCAACAGGATAATAATGATTGATATAAAAACTGGAAGCCATGGTATCGGACTGCTTAAAATGGGAAAAATGCTCTCCCATCTTAGAGATTCTTCCAAAAGTATCCATCCGCTCAGTAAAAACAAGCTTTCCCTGCTCTCCGAGTACGCGGTTATCCGGCAAAAGCAGATAAACTTCAAATACACCGGAAGAAAGAAAAAATTTACCGGCAAAAGCCTCAAGCTCACCGGGACTTTCAATATTATTATCTATAATAATCTGAGCATAATCACTTAAATAAAGGCTCTGATACTGGAGGGTTTCAGAAAAGTTAGAACCAACATCTTCGGCAGTTGCAGAAATACGGTTCCAGGCATTTTTTTCGGTAAGGCGGTACATTTTTCTGTAAACGAAGGCTACAAGAACAATAGAAACCAGAATTACCAGAACAGTAGTAATGAGAGTATCATAATGTTTTATTTTCTTAATTAATGAACTGCCCAAAATAAATAAAATTCCTTGCGGGAATCAATTTAATCACCCACTTATATACAATTTTAACATGAATAGTAGCAAAATCAATAGAAATCAAATATAATTAGTCTTATTGAACATAGCCCGCGGATGTCCTGCGGGATTAGACAGGAGAATTTTGAATGGAACAGGCAGAAATCTTAAAGAGAGCAAAAGCTTACATTGCAGAAGAAAAAGATGAAAGATTCAGCAAGGAAGTAGAAGAACTTATTGCTAAAGAAGATTACAAAGAGCTTGAAGACAGATTCTATCAGACTCTTGAATTTGGAACAGGCGGACTCCGCGGAATTATGGGCGGTGGTACAAACCGCATGAATACACTTGAAATCAACAAGGCTACACAGGGTCTTGCAAACTACGTTCTTAAGGCTTTCCCAAAAGAAGCAAAAGAGGGAACTTTGAGTGCAGTTGTTGCATATGACAGCCGTCTGAACTCAGACGTTTTTGCAGAAGCAACTGCCCTGATTTTTGCAGCTAACGGAATTAAGGCTTACCTTTTCTCAAGCCTCCGCCCTACTCCAGAGCTTTCATTTGCAATCCGTACTCTTGGAGCAAAAACTGGTGTTGTAGTAACAGCTTCACACAACCCCCGCATGTACAACGGTTACAAGGCTTACTGGGATAACGGTGCTCAGGTAATCGAACCTCATGATGTTGGAATCATTGAAGAAGTAAACAAGGTTACAGAAGTTAAAACAATGACCCGCGTTCAGGCCATTGCCGAAGAAAAGCTTGTAATCATTGATAAAGAAATTGATGAAAAATTCTGGGCTATGTGTAAGGCTCAGCTTTTCCGCCCGGAACTTATTAAGGAAAAAGCAAAGGATATCCGCATTGTTTACACACCGCTCCACGGAACAGGTGCAATGCACGTAGAAAAAGTTCTTGGTGACCTTGGCCTTAAGGTAATCACAGTTCCTGAGCAGCGCGAACCTGACGGAAACTTCCCTACAGTAGAAAAACCAAATCCTGAGGAAAAACCAGCCCTTACTCTTGCAGTTGAACTTGCAAAAAAAGAAAAGGCTGACGGTGTAATGGCAACAGACCCTGACTCAGACCGCTTTGGTACAGCTTTCCCAGACAAGGACGGAAACTTTGTTCTTTTGAGCGGAAACCAGATGGGTGCCCTTTTGATGGATTATGTAATCAGAAGCCGCGAAGAATTCGGCAAGATGCCAAAGAATCCTGCCATCATCCGCTCTATTGTAACTTCAAACTTTGGAGACGCAATCTGCAAAAAACACAATATTGCCCTTATTGAATGTCTTACAGGCTTTAAGTGGATTGCTGCCGCAGAAGAGGATTTTGAAAAGGCCGGAACTCACAACTACGTATTCGGTCTGGAAGAAAGCTACGGTTACAAAATTGAAAAAGATGTAATGGATAAAGACGGTGTTTCTGCTGCCGCTATGTGTGCAGAAATGATTCTTTACTGGAGAAGCCAGGGTAAATCACTTCTTGAACACCTTGATGACATGTATAAAGAATACGGCTACTTTGAAGACCGCGCTATTTCAAAGAACTTCCCGGGCTCTTCTGGCGTTGCAACAATGAAAGGTATTATGGCTAAACTCCGTTCAGAAGGTCTTAAGACTTTGGGCGGTGAAAAGGTTGTTAAAATCCGCGATGTTCAGGAAAGCACAGTATTTGATCCTGCAAACCCAGCAAAGAAAGAGGCTATCACTCTTCCAAAGAGCAACGTTCTTCAGTTCTACCTTGAAAGCGGTACAATCGTAAGTGCACGCCCTTCAGGAACAGAACCTAAAATTAAGTTCTACATCAACTCTGTAATTCCGGCAGGAAACGGAAGCGATGCATGGCTTAAAGATGCAAAAACTAAGGCAGGAGCCTTCTGTAACGCAATCGAAAATGACATTAATGCCATTCTTGATGCAGCTTCAAAATAAGGTAAAAACTTATAATGCAGCACTACAACAGGATTTTGCAGGATAACAGACGGCTGCTCAAGCTTTTAAACAGCGGAGCAGTCATCACAGCCTTTGATACCGAAACGACGGGCATAAAGGCGGAGGACTCTACAATAATCGAAATTGGTGCTGTAAAATTCAATAAGGATGGAGAGCTTGACCGCTTCTCCACCCTTATTAATCCAAATCTTCCAATTCCACCAATAATCACACAAATTACAAAAATCACAGACTCAATGGTATGCGGTGCTCCTTTCATAAAAGAAGTATTACCCCGCTTTATTGATTTTATAGGTGATTCCATTTTGATGGGCCATAACGTTCAGTTTGACCTTAATTTTTTGAACTCTGAATGTGAAAAAAACGGTTTTCCTTATGTGAGAAATCACGCACTTGATACCCTGCGCATTTCCCGCTGGGCCTATCCGAAAGCAGAGCGCCACAAGCTTGATTATTTAGCAGATGCTTTAAAAATAAATAAAGGTCACAGTCACCGTGCCTTTGACGATGCTGTAACCTGTAAAGAACTTTTTCTGCGGATTTTAAGCGACACTGAGCCGTGTCAAAAAGTCTAATTTCTTGGAGCCGTTCTAGGGTCTATCGGCTGGCCGTTCTGGAATACCATAAAGGTAATGCCAGGCTTTCCGCTGATAGGGTCTACGCCCGCAGTTCCTAAATCTGCACCACTGACAGCGTAATCACCCTTCTTAACGTTTACGCTGCCAAGACCAGTGTAAGCGTAAATCAGGCCGGTCTTTGACTGAACAAAGAGAACCTGACCAAAGCCACGGTAAACGCCAACATACATTACAGTACCTTCATGAATACACAAAACCTTTTCGTTCTGAGAGGCTGAAAGCTGCACGCCCGAAACCTTTCCTTTTACCGAAGTAATTCGCGGATTTTTAACAGGCCATTTTGTATTTGCATCTGAAGATACTGTTGAACCGTAGGTTCTTGTATCTGGAGCTTTATCGTCTAGTCTGATTGTGGTTGTGTTTGCGGCAGAGTCTGCTGTTGAAGATGAAGAAGAAGGGGCATTTGAAGTTTGAGAAGTGCTGCCTTGTGAAAATTGATTTCCGCTGGAAATTTTTAATTTCTGACCTACTTTGATTACTGCATTGTTATCAAGATTATTTAAAGCCAGAAGTTCCGGAACCTTCATGCCGTTTTTTCGGGCAATTCCGTAAAGAGTATCACCTTTTTGTACTACATAAGATGAAGTTGGCGCATTAGGACTGATTTTTGCTGTCGATTTCTGTCCGGAAGATGAAAGAGCAGCTGCGGTTCCGATATCAGCTTCTGGAATTATAATTTTCTGTCCGGCTTTAAGAACATCATTTTCCGAAAGGTTATTTGCGGTTCTGAGTTCAGCAAGAGTAATCTGATTTTTACGGCTGATAGAATATAAGGTATCACCTTTTTCAACAATATAAGTTGTATCACCAAATGAAAAGGCTAAGAAAGTAATTGCAATCAAAGTTAATAGTACAAATTTCTTCATACTATATTTATCGGCAGTAAAAAAAGGAACTGAAAGCTTTTTTATAATTTTATGATGTTATATCGTGGAAGAGCTTATATACATTTATACCGCTGATTTTTTCATCAGGATCATAATGAGACAGCATTCCCTTTCGTCCATTGATAAGATGAACAGATGTAATTCCATGCTTTATTGAAATATCAGCTTCCATAAGGGCCGCAAGGTGATCACAGATTCTTACAAGGCGACCGTCAACAGGATACAATTCATCTTCATTGTAAAAATTATTCAAATCTTCCCAGGAAACTTTTTTCACGTTTTTCTGTGCATCAAGAATACGGTCAGAAAATTCATCACTTGTATAATAAATCAGTTCGTCACGGAAAAAGTCTTCCATAAGAGGAACAAGTTCTTTAGCGACAATTTCGTCTTCAATCTTTTTTACGATATCAGGAAGACCGTCAGTTGCCTGCTTTACAGGTGAAATAATATCTCGCGTAACTGATTCTGGTAAATCATGAAAAAGTGCGCTGAAAAAGTTATTGATTACACGGCGCTTACACATATCAGGATTTGATTCCCGGCCAAGCAGCATTGTCATAATGGCAACATAAAAACAGTGGCCAAGAACAGATGTAGCGGGTACACGAGGAGTCTGGTTCCATCTTGTCTGAAAACGAAGCTGTTCAATTTTCATCAGAAAGTCAAAAGGCTTCTGGTGAGTCATAATTTTCTGAAGGCCTTCAAGATCAAGAAAGGGTTGAATATCTGCCTGAAGTTCAGTGTAGATTTTTTCAAGCCGCTGTTTTTCATTTACAACGGAAAGCATATCAAGCTCGCGCATTGTAGCATATTTATGGGCGGCATTGTAAACACGGAGAGATGCATTCAATTCTTCTGGCAGCTTAAAATATCCTGCTTTCTGGCCGACATAAATCGTAAAGCGGGAAAATAAATCATCATCATTAATAAGAGGGCGGTACTGATTCAAAACCCACTCATTAAGGCGCATATATTCGTCAAGGAATTCGCGCTTCAGCATCTGCTGAACAGGAGCTTTTATATCGCAGAGGGCAATTTTTCTAAGCAAGTCAAAAAAAGAAGCATGAATTATCCATTCCCAGTCAATGAAATTCCCCTTGTTTTCTTCATACTTTCCAATTATATAGGCAAGAACCATTTTTTCGGCAGCTTTATCCATTTCTACCATATCAAAAGGGCGGATAAGGTCATTCCAGCGCTGGATGGAAAAGCCTTCAAAAATGCGAAGTGAAAGTTTTTTATTCATCAGTTGCTCAAACCTTTTTTAGCGTCAGAATCCATCTTATCCTTCCAGACTACAGCCTTTTTCTTAACTTCCTCAGCAGGTTCAGCGTTTCCTATTGCAATGTAAAGCTTTCTTAATGCAAGCAGATATTTGATTGCGTTACGCATATCATCTACACGGCGGGTAGAAAGCTCGTATTTATCTCGGTAAGCAGTCGCAGATTCATTTAGCATTCTGTCCAGCATGCGGATATACATAACTGTCATTTCATAATTCTGCGAACGGGGATCAAAATAATCTTTTACCGCATTTTTCATATCAATAAAGTTTTTGGCTACAGTTGCAAAGCGGCCTTCAATTTCTACAAAGGTCCATCGCCATTTAGAATTATCTCCAAAGGCATCCCGCAGAAGATTGATGGCAAGTCCCAGCTTTCTTATGATTGTATAGCGTCTTGCAAGCGAAAGATTTCTGATTTTTTCGTGTTTAGGGACAAGGTCAGAATAAGGCAGGTCAATTGTTGGGGTAACAATTTCTTCAAGGTAAATGATTGCCTTGTAAATCATCTTTCTTGCATCATTCAAAACATCGTTATTTTTTACTTCAAGAACCTTTACAGAAAGACTATTCTGAGCCATATACAATGACGCTGCATAAATCATATCTTCGCACAAAAGGACTTTTTTATTTTCAAAATCCATGTCACCTTCGTGCATTCCGTTGAGCATAGTCTTCTCTTTTTCAAGAGTCTGAGTTACTTTCTCCTTGTAAGGAGAAATTGTCTCTGAAAAATGAAGTCGGCGTTCTTCCGAAATTTTTGCCATCAGTAGCCCCCGCTAAATTTTTGTAACATAGAGCGTGCGTGTTCAAGAGACTGTGCCTGCTGGGCATCTCCGGAAAGCATTCGTGCAATTTCACAAACCCTTTCTTCTCCTTCAATAGGATGAACGTTCGATGATGTAATTTCTCCGGAAACACTTTTCTCTATCTTAATCTGATTATCGGCATAAACTGCTATGCTCGCTAGATGTGTAATACAGAAAATTTGTGTGTTTTTAGAAAGATTTTTGATATGATTTCCTACGGCCACGGCAACTTCTCCGCCAATACCTGTATCAATTTCATCAAAAATCATAGTTTCGATATTATGAGATGAAGTACGGGCAAAAATCGTTTTTAAGGCAAGCATAACCCGGGAAAGTTCACCGCCCGAAGCAATTTTTGCAAGCGGTTGCAGGGGATTTCCGGGGTTTGCACTTATCATAAATTCGATGTCATCCTTTCCGTAAGGACCACATTTTTGAACGGCATCACTTCCCTCTTTCTGGCTAATTGAAACTCCAAAACGGGTTCCGCTCATACCAAGATTAGAAAGGATTTCATCCGTCTCCTTTTCAAGGACTTTTGCCGTTTCCATACGGGCGGCAGAAAGCTTCTGGGCATCAGAAAGAATTTCCTTTTCAAGAACTTTGATTTCAGCTTCAAGCTGAGATTTTTTATCATTTCCGCTTTCATTTTCTTCAATGAAGCTCTGAGCCTGATCATAAAAAGCAAGAACTTCAGTAAGCGGTGCATTTACCGATGAGGCATATTTTTTCTTAAGGTTATAGATTGCAGAAAGTCTGTCCTGAACTTCAGAAAGTCTTGCAGGATCAAAAACAAGCTTTGACTGATAATCAGAAAACTCATCACTTATGTCAGAAAGCTCATAAAAGGCCGATTCCACCCGGGAAGAAAGCTTTTCCAGGGATTTATCAAGGCCGCTTACATAAGAAGCACTTCTCATAAGCTTTTTAAGGGCCCCTGTTATTCCTTCATCTCCAGCGGAAAGCAGCTGATTAATGCTTTCTACCTCAGAATAAATCTTTTCAAAGCCCGAAAGGCGGGATTCCTCTTCTTCAAGGGCTGTATCTTCATCTTTTTTAAGCTTAAGAGCTCCAATTTCTTCTACGGCAAACTTCATCATATCAAGCTTTCGAAGGCGCTCACTTTCACTCATTGAATAATCAGACAAAGCCTTTCTTTTTGAAACTAAAAGGGCATATTTTTTTGTAAAAGCCTCAACTTCTGCTGTGATTCCGGCCCGGGCGTCAAGAAATTTTCTGTGCTCACTTACCTTCATTAAAGACTGATGCTCATGCTGACCGTGAATATCGATTAAAAAAGAAGAAAAAGCTGCAAGATCACTTCTGGTTACCGGGGTATCATTAATCCAGGCACCTGACTTTCCGTTAGCACGGATAAAGCGGCGCAGCAGAACCCTCTTATTTTCTGCTTCAATTCCATGCATAAAAAGCCATTCCATTGCGGATTTTGGCTCGTATTCTTCATCTGCCTGAATTGCGGACTGCACTTCCTTTGAAGGCTCAGCTTCGTTTAAAAGGAAGGTGGCGCTTACATTGGCTTCGTTTTTTCCGGCTCGAATTTGTCCGACATCTGCCTTTCCTCCAAGTAAAAAGGAAATTGCCCCGATGAGGATAGATTTTCCAGCTCCTGTTTCACCGGAAAGAACAGTAAAGCCCTTTTTAAATTCAATATAATCTGAGTCGATGAGGGCAAAATCTTTAATTGTTAAATCTTCAAGCATGAGGGCCTCCCGACCAGTTCAATTTTGAACGCAAAGCTGTATAGAATTTTTCTGCCGTACAGTTTACAAGCTGTACCTTCTTATCAAATTGTTTAATCAATACTGTGTCACCCACAGTAAGCTCCATGTTTTTTGCTCCGTCAATTTTCAGGTTTATTCCGTCTGCCCGGCTTTCTGATATTTTGATTGAAACAAGGCCATCCTGGTTCAAAACAATCGGGCGGGAAGAAAGCGAAAAGGAATTAATAGGAGTGAGGACAAAGGCATTCAGGGAAGGATCCAGAATCGGACCTCCTGCCGCCGCAGAATAAGCTGTAGAGCCGGTAGGGGTTCCTACTATAAGTCCATCCCCCTTAAGCTTACACAAAAGCTGCATTTCGTAATAAACATCCAGCGAAATTGTAGTTGCCGCAGACTTTGCGCAGATTACGACGTCATTAAGTCCGTTTCCGCAGTAAATTTCTTCATCATTGTGAATTATGCGGACATTTGCCATACTGCGTTCAACAACACAAGACTGTCCACCAAGGAATTTTTCCAGTTCATCCTGCCATTCTTCGGGCTGAACAGAGGCAATAAAACCAAACTGCCCGAAATTGACCGGAAAAATTGGAACAGGATTATGAACTGTATTTCTTGCGGCAAAAAGAACGGTTCCGTCACCACCAAGAGTTATTACAAAATCATAACCTTTTATGTTTGAATCTGGAGAAAAACCGTCAAATACAAAGGTTTCTGTCAGAATTCCTTTTGTCTTGAGAAAAGCTGCAATCTGATCTGATAATTTCATCGATTCAGTTTTACTGACATTGATAATAACAAGAGCTTTTTTCATAACTTTTCTCTAACAATTAAAAACAAAAATTACGGCAATGAGCCTAAAACTTTTACAATCTTTGCACTTTCAGCATGAGTAAGGCGCGGATAAAGAGGCACGTGTACACAGCAAAGAGAAAGTGATTTTGCATGAATACAGCGCTCTGAAAGCTCGTCCTTTGCCGCAATTATAGATTTATCAAAAGCAAGCTGAACTTCAATATCCTTTTTTGCCGCATACTGCTTAACATCCTTAAAGGAACTTGAAAGCACCAGAGGGAAAGAGCACATTGTAGAGCCCTCTTCCATTTCACGGGCAAAAGTCTTGTGGCGTCCAATCATGCAGGCCTGGAGGAAAAGCCCGAAAAGCTCCTTGCGGGTCTTTTCATTGCGGGCAAATTCCTTAATCTGAACCCAGGCAAGGGCGCAGTTGATATCAGGAAGGAGATCTGTCTCATCAGCTTCATCAGTAAGATGCTTAAGGACAATCCATTCTCGCCTTCCAGGTGCCATAAGAACGGCACCACCGCCAGCAGTAATAACATTGCGCTCTTCAAGTCCCATAATAGAATAAATGCCGAAGGTTCCTGCCATTTTTCTCTGGTCAGTAAGATTTCCATTCGCATCTTTTACAGGAAGTGAAGAACCTGCACTTTGGGAAATATCTTCAATAAATGGTATGCCAAGCCCAAGAATCTCTTCAAAATCCGGTAAGATACCTTCTGTTTCGTGAAGAAGAAGCAGAACTCCTCCCTCTTCCATTCCCTTTTTTATAATTTCGGGAGTTACAAGAGAAGATGCTTCATCTACATCAAGAACCAGAGGCTCATAACCAGCTTCCGCCACAGCCTTATAATGCCATAGAGGTGCCAGAGCTGAAATCATAATCTTTGCTCCAGCCTGAAGACCGAGCGAAGCCAGGGCATATTTCAGGGCAATGGAAGGACTTCTTAAAGCTACGCAGCCATCACATTTAATAAATTCTTTGACCTGCTGAATAAGTCTTGTATTTAATTCACCAGGGCCGATTTTTTCATCTACCATGCAGGTAAGCACGGCATCCATTTCTTTTCGTCGAATAGTAGTAGAGTAAGTCTGTATCATTATTGCATTTCGATAATTTTCTGAAGTTCTTTTGCGTTAAAGAGTTTTCGGATGTTGAGCATAATCAGGTAACCGTGATCTTCACGGATAACACCTTCAATGTACTCAGAACCGATTCCACTGAGCATCTGTGGCGGCTCTTTTACATCCTCTGCCTTTACAGAAACTACGCGCTCAACCTTATCAATTATAATACCAATCTGGCTTCCTTCGATTTTAAGAATGATAAAACCGCCGTCGATTGAATTTTCATCTGTTTCAACTAAAGATGACTGAATCTTAAAGCGTTTATGCAAATCGATAATTGGAATAATTTCACCACGAAGATTAATAATTCCTTCTACATAGTAAGGAGCATTTGGAATATAACGTACATTCTGGAGCTTTACGATTTCTTTTACATCCATGATGTTTACACCGTACAATTCTTCTCCCAAATGAAATGTAACTAATTGAAACTGTGATTCAAGTTCAGCCATAAAATCTCCTTGTGTAAGCCCGCCGGTCAGAGCGGGCGGTGTTAGATAGCAAAGCGTTAAAAAAAACTGCGATGCAGCAGTTTTTTAGCTTTTCCTGCTATCGTAAGCCCGCCGGTCAGAGCGGGCGATATTCAATACTACTATAATACTCCCAAATTTCAGTTTTAGCAATGCAAGTTTTTAATTGTTTTTAAACCTCCTTGATTCTCTTTGATACAGGGGCTAAACGATAAAAAGCGTCAATCCCTTTATTTTTTTTATGCAGCTCTGCGCCCTTAAAATAGAAGCGCAGGCTTCAAGCGTTGCTCCAGTCGTGCAGACATCATCTATAATGCAGACCTCTTCAGGGAAGTCGCCGCCACATTTTTTTAACTCCTTCTTAAGCTCCTTTTGATTTTTCATACAGTAGGAAAGTTCAGATTTTAAAAAGCGTTCCTTGCGCCCAAGCTTTTTCTGCTGAAGATTTGAAGTCCTTTCCAGAAGATTTAAGCGGCAAAAACCGTAGCGCAGTTCCAGAAAAGAGCACAATTCATCAATCTGATCCCAGCCGTTTTTCTGGATTTTACCGGGACGCGGAGGAACCGGTACTATGTATTTTACATCAATTTTTTTCAGAGCCTGTGAACAGAGTCCTGCAAAAAAGCCGGATAAAGTTCTAACACCCTCTATTTTCCATAAAAAAAGCAACTCCTTATTCCATAATCTGTAGTGAAAAAGCGGCAGATGAAAATCCAGATTTTTCAAGACAGCAGTTTCCCGACAGGAAGGACAGCTTTCCTTTGTAGAAATAAGAGGCCGGCCGCAGATTTTACATCTGTTTTGATAAAAGACAGAGGCATTTACATTTTTATAAAACCTTTCATTACGACAATCCCTGCATACAGGAAGAGAATAAGTTCCCTTACCGCAAATAATACAGTGCTGTTTTCCGCCAAGAAAGGCGAAAAACAGCACAAAAGGAGATTTTAAATAATGAAAAAGCAGAAAAGAGATTTTTTCCACACCTATAATATAGGCTCAAAAATGCAAATTCCGGCAATCTTTTGAAAAAAAAATCAAAAAAAATTAAAAATTACTGGCCTGAAAGTGTTTTTTTCCAGCGGGAAATAATCTGCAGGGCAGACATTGGAGTCATATTATCAACATCTGAAGAAAGTATTTCTGAAATTATGATTTCCTCATCACTGAAAAGGCCTGGAGTAGAATAAAGGGGCTCTTTTTCCTTTTCTTTTTTCAGGCTGGCTTCATCAAAAATCAAAGGATTTTCATTTGCCGCAGTCTGAATATGAGAAAGTATTACCTTGGCCCTATCGATTACCTCTTTTGGAATGCCCGCAAGAGCCGCAACATGAATACCATAGGAATTTTCTGTAACGCCTTCCTTTATCTTTCGTAAGAAAACTACACTTCCCGCCTCTTCACTTACATCCATACACAAAAACTTAAGACGGGGATGCTCCATCCGCGAAAGTTCATGATAGTGGGTTGCAAAGAAGGTCTTGCATTTTATTGTATCTAAAAGATATTCAGAAACAGCCCGGGCAATTGCCAGTCCGTCTTCAGTTGAAGTTCCGCGGCCTACCTCATCCATAATGACTAAAGAACGGGCTGTTGCAGAATGAAGAATATTTGCAGTTTCGGTCATTTCTACAAGGAAGGTTGATTCGCCCTTTGCAAGATTATCAGAAGCACCAACACGACAGAAAATTCTGTCTACAATGCCGATTCTTGCCTTATCTGCCGGAATAAAGGAGCCGGTCTGGGCAAGGAGGGCTATAAGGGCGTTCTGGCGCAGGTAGGTAGATTTACCCGCCATGTTAGGACCTGTAATTAAATCAAAAGAAGGAATTGCCTCATCATCAGAAGAAATCAATGAATCATTTGCGACAAATTCGCCGGTTGGAAGGTGATTTTCAACCACAGGATGACGGCCGTTTTTAATTTCAAAAACGGTAGATTCATCCATTTCCGGCCTTACCCATTTATGGGCGATTGCGGCCTGGGCAAAAGATGCAATTACATCGGTATTGGCAATTTCATCAGCTATCTGTAAAAGATATGATATATGCCGGGCCAGAGATTTTCTTACTTCAATAAAAAGATCCCGTTCCAGCTCCAGTATTTTTGTTGAAGATTCATTAAGCTGCTGTTCAAGCTCCTGCAGGCGGGCCGTTGTGTAGCGGTCCTGATTTACAAGTGCCCGGCGCATAATAAAATGAGGAGGAACAGAAGCAAGCTTTCCCTTTGTTACTTCAATAAAATACCCCGACGCATTGTTGTATTTTATTTTGAGGTTTGAAATTCCGGTTGCATTTTTTTCCTCAGCCTCATATTCAGAAAGAACATTGTTAAAGTTATCATGAATCTGACGCCAGTGGTCAAGCTCAGAAGACCAGCCCGGTCTGATAATGCCACCCTCAGTAAGGGAGGTTGCGGGATCATCAAGGATTGCATTTGCGATTAACTGACATATCTGTTCTGAAGTTTCTGACTCAACAAAGGAAAAATCATACTGATTAAGATATTCTTTTATTCCAATCCATGATTCAAGACTTACTCTGAGAGCCTGTAAATCCTTAGCATGGGCACGCTCCATTGCAATGCGGCCAGCAAGGCGTTCAACATCAAGAATATGGGAAAGGTCTGCCTTAATTTTTTCCAGAAGAGGACGATTGTCAACAAATTCGCTTATTCTAGTCTGTCTTTCTTCAATCTGCTTTACCTTAGTAAGAGGAAATAAGAGCCAGTTACGCAAAAGACGGGCACCCATGGCTGTCTTTGTAAAATCAACACATTCTAAAAGTGTAAACCGGCTTGTGCCGTCCCTCATATTTTCTGTAATTTCAAGATTGCGGCGGGAAGAATCATCCATCATAAGATATTCGCAGTCTCTGTAAACGTCGATATAACTTACATGAGGAATTACTGAATTACAGGTCTTTTCAAGATAATCTAGAAGAAAGCCTGCTGGAACAATTTCACTGGCATTTTCATCAAGGCCAAAGGATTTAAGGTTCAGTGTCTTAAACTGATTTGTCAGTTTTTTGTATGAAAGCTCGTAATTAAAATCCCAGTCAGGATAATAGGAGACAGAAAGATTTGTATTTGAGGCAAGAACATTCTGAATGTCTGAGTTTGTCTTTAAAGAAAGAGGCAGAAGCAGTTCACGGGGAGCTGCGCGGTTTAATTCCTTGGAAAAATTTTCTGCCATTTTATTTGCGGGCCAGGAAGTTGCCCTGAAGGCCGCAGTTGTAACATCAAGATATGCAAAGCCTGCCCGGCCTTTTGAAATGGAAAGGGCTGCCAGATAGCTTGCCTTATAACCGTCAAGATATTCAGATTCAACAGCTGTTCCTGGAGTAATGATTTCTACAACCTTACGCTCAGCAATCCCCTTCCCGCCTTTTGGAATCTCGCCCACCTGTTCGCAGATTACGATTTTTTTACCCAGACGGAGAAGTCGTGCTATGTAAATTTTTGCAGCGTGATAAGGAATTCCGCACATAGGCTGTTTTGCCCGGTGAGTCAATGTTAAATTCAAAAGACGCGATACTTCTACCGCATCTGAATCAAACATTTCGTAAAAATCACCAAGCCTGAAAAAAACAACCTCGTTCTGATACTTATTTTTTATAGCCCGATACTGAATCATCATCGGGGTAAGGTTTTCTTCAGAACCTGCCTCTTCCCCTGCCATTATTCAAGTCCCAGCTCAGAAATAACCTGATTTGTAATATCAACCGAAGAAGAATACCACAAAATTGCATTGGCATCCTGCAGACTCAAAATCATACTGTAGCCGCCGCTTTCTGCAATTTTTGAAAGTGTATTGTAGAGTTTTTTATAGAATTCATCAGAGGTTCTGAGGGAGTTCTGAAGGCTTTCCAGCTCAACATTTTTTGCGTTTGTATATTCAGTAAGATAATCCTTCTTCTTTGTAATTTCAGATTCAATTCTCATTGCCTGAACATCATTATTTGAGTTTTCATACTCAAGCTTTTTTTCCTGCAGGCTTCTAAGCTCTTCAGTCCTCTTGTTGATTTCTGCCTGAAATTCTGCCTTTTTCTTTTCATAGTTTCTGATTGGAGCAGAATTGCGGAAGTAGGCATTATAAACCTTGGCAGTATCAACTACGCCAAAGCGGGTAATCTGCTGAGAAAAAGCATTTGCGCAGCAGAGTGTAAAAATAACAGTTACAATTGATAAAAACTTAAGGTTTTTCTTCATTTATATTCCCTTACTTGTTTGTAATGTTGAATGAAAGTACGAACTGGAAGTCGCTGAAATCAGTACCGGTACCACCATTGTGCTTTTTCCAGTCAGAAGCTTTAACCACATTCCAGTCACTGTCAATCTTATATTTCCATGCAAACAAAAGATGGAGCGGGAACTGAGGAAGCAGGAAGCGGATTCCAGGACCATAACTGAAATACCAGTCTTCAATTCCAAGGTTAGACATCTGACTCATATTTGATTTTACAGCTGCCGCATCATAGAAGAAGTCAATACCGATAATATTAGGAACAATAGGCATACGAAGCTCCAGGCGGTTAGAAATCATAACCTGACCTTTGGCTGCCTTATAAGCCTCTGTCCAGCCGCGTCCGTTGAACATACCGTCAATATAAACTTTATTTGAATCAGATACGGCAGAATCCGGAGCCGGGAACAATGCAGTAAAGCCTGTATAAGCCGCAAGAACCAGCTTTAATGACCAGGCTTCAGCCACACGCCAGTCCAGAAGCTTTAAGTAGCCTTCCAGTTTTGTATCGCTGCGGAGGAAGAATTCTTTTTCCAGTCCGGGAACAAGTCCGTACCAGGTGAATTTCTGGCTTGCAAACCATCCTTTTGTAGGATCATAGTTAATATCACGATTATCAACAGAACCGCTTACCCAGATACCGTTCAAAATACCCCAGCGGTTTGCATATTTTGAAAGTCCCTGATCGATTGGTACATAAATATTTTCATCAAAGACATAATTTGTAATGTTGTTTGTAAGACCAGCCCCCAGAGAAAGAATTGCATAGTCGAATGCCCAGCGGCGGCCAAATGCTGTTGAAAGAGATGCTGTCCAGCCTTCGTATTTTGTATAATAGTAACGCTGAGTATAATCACCGCCAGGAAGCCACTGGTTTGTAAGGGAATATGCGCTCTTATGAGAGAATGAAAGCGATTCAGAGAATGAAATAGGAAGACTTCCAATCCAGTTCTGAGAATATCCCAAATCAATAGACTGTTCAGAAGCAGAAACTGTAGTTCCCGCAGAAACGGTTTTTCCTTCACCAAAAAGGTTAGAGTTTTCAACCTTTACGAAAAGTGAAATAGGAATTGGATTATCAGGGTCAGAAGAACCAGAGAAGGTCATACCAAACTGCAGGGAAGTTGTTGACTGTTCTTCAACAGAGAAAACAAGGTCTACAAGATCCTGTTCTGAACCCTGCTGAGGCTCAGGTACAACGCTTGAGAAATACTGCAGGTTCATAAGGTTACGCAGACCGGAAATAATCTTGTCACGGCTGAAAATGTCACCCGGCTCAATTGGGATTTCACGGCGGATTACATAATCCTTAGTCTTGTTATTTCCCTTAATGATGATATTTTCGATGTGGGAACGTGGACCTTCCTGAATTGTAATGTCATAAGAAATTTCATGTGTTTCAGGATCTTTTGAAGGCACAGGATAAAACTGGTTAGACATATAACCGTTTTCATAATATTTTCCTGTAACGCCTGAAAGAATTTCCTGAAATTTTACTTCATTATATGTTGAACCAACCTTTAATTTTGGATTTTTTACAAGTTCAGCATCAGAAAAAACCTCGTTACCATGCAGGCGGATACCAGTATAGGTGTACTGACTTCCCTCCTGTAAAAAGTAGGTAATCGAAAGTTCATTTCTCTGCTTTTTTTCGTTATAGGCTTCTTCAATCTGGACATCAAGAACAGAAGCATCTACATAGCCCTTTTCTTTATAAAAGGCAATAAGTGCCTGTTTATCCTGTTCAAGAGTTGCATTCTGGAAGGCACCATCTTTGAAAACGCCGACTTCCTTAAGGGTAAGCTTGCTCTTAAGCTTTTTGGCAGATGCAATAGAGTTTCCTGCAAAATTAATGTGACGGATTACAGTGCTGGCACCTTCGGTAATTTTAAAGGTAACGATTACTCCGTCATCTGTTTCCTGGCTTGTGTGTGTTACATTTGAAGTTGTATAACCCTTCTGAATGTAATAATTTCTGATTGCGCGTTCATCCATCAAAACTTTGGATTCAACAAAAACATCACTGGCCTTTAATTTAATCTGCTCGCGAAGTTCACCGTTTCGGATTTTCTTGTTGCCTGAAAAGGTAATTGATTTGATTACAGGACGCTCTTTTACTGTAAAAACAAGAAGAACGTCATTATTTGATTTTGACGCATGCTTTGCATAAGGTTCAATGTCATCAAACAAATCAAGGGCATAAAGCTTGTCAAGAATTGCGTTGTAAGTTTCTTCTGAAAAAGGCTGACCTATAAAGGAACTTGTAATACCTGATAATTCAGATTTTTTTACATTTTTTAATCCATTGAAATCTATTTTTGTGACAGGCTGATTCCAGAACCACTCCCCCTCATCATCACTCTGTGCAAAAATAAGTCCTGCACAAAGTAAAAGACACCCAACAAAAGCAGTAAGCTTACGGAACATGAAAATCTCCCATGTAGAAACTTTTTTTCTACTATTTATAAATTTGCAGGCTAAAATGCGTCAGCGAAAAAACCTGCTTCGTCCTAATGTCAAAATGAAAACTTCCATGAAAGCGTTAAAGCACTGGAAGGTTTGAATTGCTGATTCATCAGGGCTTTTATGTCTGGAGCCACACTCCATCGGATATTAACAAATGGAGACTCCAGTTCCATACCTAATTCCGGCTGAAAAACAAGATTACTGCCGGAAGCAAGCAATTCATTATAGGACTGAACTGTATCATCCAGAGTCAGATGAAGCATTGCGTCCACATAAATGGAATTGTTCAGGTATTTACCCATATAAACAGTTGAATTATCCAAAAGGTTACCGATGGCAAATACTTCTTTTGAAGCAGAAGAATTTCTGGCCATACTGTAATTCACTGTATTCTGCAAAACATTAGTTCGTACTGAAAATATATCAAAATTCAGTATTTCACGCAATGAATTTTCAATTTTACGTCCAAGAGATGACTGGATGGCATAGTCACCGGCAGCAAGAATAAAGTTTGTTGCACTCAGTCCCCTGTCATTCGATGAATCCGCAATCGCAATCTGCCCCAGGATATTTCTGATTTCATTTTCAGATTTTATCGGGTCGGACGTAAAGCGCGGATTCAAATCCTGAAGATACTGGCGGTCAACAGACATTGAAATCTTTACGTTACGGTTTTTAGAATCCCTTTCCCTGGTTTCGGCCCGCAGAGTTACAAGGGGATTCAAAAGCTCATCAGGATTAAATTTAATTCTTCCGTTTTTAATATAGAAGTTTCTGTTAAGATATGAAATATCTCCCGAGCGGACTCCAACGTCTCCTTCTATGGCATATACATCATCTTCGGTATCAACAAGAAGACCAAGGCGGGAATTCGGCACAAGAACAGCCCTCAAAAGAGGATCCAGAATGAAGGTAGCATGATTTCCCAGCTGAATATCAAGGTCTGTACGGATTTTTAAGCCCATTCCCTGACTTTCAGCCTTTTTTCCCTTACCCTTCTTCTTTTTCTTAGGCTTGTTACCAAGGAATTTATCCATAGATGTTGTAAAGGATGTGCCGTCCCCCTTTATAGAACCTTCTACATCCAGAGTGCCCCCTTCAAAGAGGAAGGACAAATCAGCTTCAATATCACTTTTTACGACAAATTTTCCGGCATCAAGCTTGCCGGGAATTCTTTCACCCTTAAGGGATTTTACAAAAACATCAAGGTGGTCAAAACTAAGTCTGTTGAGGAAAACTGAATATGCAATTGTGAGCTTAGGTGTCTTTTTTAGAAAATAGGGAGTTTCAATCAGATTGATTTCATTATTGGCTATTTCAATATGCGAGTAAGGTGCATTAAGTTTTTGATTTGTAATCAGATTGAAAATAAACTCAGGCTCTGTAATTAAAAGAGAGCCCGTAAGATCAGGATCAGCTGCCGTTCCGGTTAAATCAATATTACCGGTCATCATACCGTTTGTATAATTAAAGAAAAAATCAAAATTAAAATATGAAAAAGCTTCTGCAAGATTAATATTTATATCCGAAACATGAATATCCCTCTTTTCCTGTGCAGAGCCTGTAAGTTTAAAACTTGCAAAATTATTATTATCATAAGAAATATCAAGATACTTATCTGCCGTATAAAGGCCGTAAAGCCCGATATTTTCTGATGTAAAGAAATTAAAATTGTGATTATCGTACATCAAAGAAAGACTGAAAGGAAAAGGCTTTTTGATAAAAGAACCGCCGACTTCCTTTGAAGAAAGATTTACCATAAAGGCATCGGGCAGGAACTTTCCTTCGGGGATAACAGGATTTGTAAAAGTGATTTCAAAAGGAATATCTATGCTTTTTCCGATTATATATGTAAGGAAGTCCCCCCTTGCAGAACCCGTCATATCTGTAAGTGAAAAATCAGCACTTATATCAGAAATTTCCATTTTTCCTTTTGAAATATTCAGACTTTGAACAGAAAAGTTTCTGTCTTCAAGAATTGCCAGTCCCTTAGCAGTCAGAACCTTGCCGCCCTGCATCATAGAAAGATTATCAAGATTTAAAGAAACATAGGGGTGATTTACAGTTCCGCTTGCAAAAAGAGAAGCAGAAAGATGATTATTATCATTTTTTACAAAAAAATGATTGAGATTAAAATTTACAAGCTGCATCTGTAAATCAAAATAGATGGAATTTTTCAGCATATCCAGTGAAAGAGGAGCAGCTTCCGGGTTTGAAGCATTCATTGTCAGATTTACAGCTTCTTCATTAACGGGATTATTGAGGCTGATATTAAGACCGATTGAATTAAAGATTCCCTGATTATAGTCAAAAGCAAAATCCGCATTACCAGCAAGAGAAGAATACATATCAGAATAGCCAAAGGAATCAAAAATTGCACCGTATCTTGTGATGTTTCCGGAAAGTGCAATTTTTGGCATAACCTTGTAGTTGGCACCGGCAGCTTCAAGTTCAAAATGATTAAGGAGGATTTCAGGTCCGTCATCCTTTGAATAAGAAAGGTTTGACCGGCTTGTAAGAACCGCAGTTATATCATTGTAAACAAGAGGCAGATTTTCGCAGATAAAGTAGCCCGAAAGTCCGCCTTTTTTCAAAAGATTTAAGGAGAATTCCGTGCTGTAATCACCGGAAACATAAAGATAATCCTTCATCAGGGTTCCGGAAAAATGATAAGGAATGCCGCCGCTTGCAAGGTCAAGAAGAAAAATCATATTTTTAGCGCTGCGGTCCATATCAAAACTTGCACTTGCAGAAATATTCATTTTTCCAAAAATTGCTGACAGTCTGTTCAAAGAAAGAGACTGTTCATTTCCACCGAAAGAAAGCATTATGGCAAAGTTATTTTTTTTCGCATCGGCAGCGATTATGTAAGGCACATTGTATGAAATCGATTTGAAATCACTTGAAAGATAAATATCGCCTGAAAACATTATGTCTTCCAAAATCCCGCTAAGGCGGTTAAGAAGCTCCGTCTGCTTCTGGTCCTTGAACTGGGAAGCAAAATCAAGCAGGCTTCCGGCACAAAGATTCTGTAAGGTAACATTCGATTCAGCATAACGGGTCTTTGACATAAAATTTCCGTTAAGCCTTATTATTCCAGGGCCTTCATCTTCTGCATGAGAAAAATCACTTGCCTCAAAATCATAATAGAAGGAATCTTCCTGAGGAATAAAGTTTAACTGTATTGAAGACAGGGATTTTTCACCGATAAAAAGCTGGGGTGAAAAAATCATAAAGCCTTTTTCCTGGGCATCGATATAAACTTCTGTCGAAAGTGATTTTCCGTTTGCAAGTATAAAATACGGAAGTCCTGCAAAGCCTGAAAGCTTCATTTTTTCATACTCATAATTGAGCTTCATATCAAGACTCAGGCGGGGACCTTCAAGGTGGAAGCTGTCAAGTTCAACCTGATTTTCATCGCCGAATAAAGAAAATGTCAGAGCGGCACCTTGTGGAATAATTTCAGAAGGCAGATAAATATCGCTGTCAGATATATAATCAATGCTTTTATCTTCAAAGTTCAGTTTTACAATGGTGTCTGTATTGAGCATTAAATTTGAGATTTTTTTAAGCTCTTTTCTGCCGCTGTTTGAATTCAAAAAGGCGGCCGGATAAAAATCTTTGGTTCTGAACTGAATATTCAAATCCTTTGAATCAAAACGATAGTCAGCGCCAAGGGCACAGGGAGTTTCTGCCTGAATTAAATGCATATCAAGAACTTTCTGTGAATAGGCAAGGAAAAAGTTCAGCCGGTTAATCGAATAAATTCCGTTTGTAAGATTTGAAATCTTTATATTTAAAGAAGAATTTTCAAGATTCTGATTTAAGATGCCGTAAAAACGCGACCGGAAAGAGATTTTTTGCTTTAAGGAAGGCAATTCCAGCTTTACATTCGAATTGATGTCAAAGTTGACGGCATTTTTTAAGGAATTAGGCTCAAATTCAAAATCCCTGACGCTGACCACAGTTCTGACCGCATCTGATTCATAATTCAAATGAATATTTTTAAGCTTTACGTTCTTTGGAATCTTTTCATAAAGTTCATTGAGGTTAAAATCCTTTTTTTCTGCTTTTCCACCGGCAAAATGATCTTTCAGCTTAAGAACTTCAGTAAGGTTCAGGTCGATACCGTCAATTACAAAGCTCTTAATTCCATCGGAAATATTGCCTCTTGCCAGCTTAAAAATATTGTAATCAATGCTGGTTTTCTTTACGGAAAGAACTGTATTATCCCCGTTGTCAAAAAAGACAACGTTTTTTACAAGGATTTTTGAAAGCACAGAGGGAGAAAGGCTTTCGTAAGAAAAATAAAGTCCCGTTTTTTCGTATAAATCTGATGAAAGTCCTTTTACCATTTCTTCCGCATTGGACACAATCTTCCTGTGAAGAGGAATTGTCAGTCCGATTCCAAGCAGAAAGAGAAGTATAAAAATGAAGCTGCGGATTTTTAAAAAAGTTACCTTCATCGTTATAATTATCGGAAAAGATTACGAATACCTTATTATAACGATTTTGACATTCTTCTAGTAGGATTTTTCCATATTTTTCAGCTGTGAGATGTTTTTTTCCAGGCGGGAAATTTCGCGATTCAGCATTTTTTCATAGTTAAGCTGGCCGGATATAATCCGCTCGCGCTCGTCTTCCCAGTTCTGTTTTGCAGTGATTGTAAGAAAATTAAAAGAGGCATTGCTTGATTTTTCGCACCATACTTTTGCTTCCTGCCAGTAGTAAAGGCCTGCCTTATAGCAGGAAAGAGCCTTTTCCATATTGCGAAGATATTCGTCTTTCCAGGGAGCGTCATAAAAATAAATGCACTTTTTGTCGTAGGTGCGGCCAAGACGCAGATGCTGTTCAATCAGCTTTAAATTTATGTGCATCTGAAAAAGATAACGGTATTTTTCCCATTCTTTTTCACTTTCAATTTTAAAATCTGCAAACTGAGGATTACAAAAATCAGCCTGAGCGGCCTTTTCCAGCCAGTAAATATTTTCGATGCAGTCATCCGGGTACTGCTGGTAGTGAACATGGTAAAGCTTATACCAGTCCTCCTTGTATTTTACCATATAGGCCCAGGCATTTTTTGGAGAAAGAGAAAATAAAAGTGTGCAAAGTAAAATTACAAGAACCGGTCTTTTCACGCTTTGATTATCGGATGATTTTAAGATTGATTAGAGTCTTATAAATAAATTCAGAAATTTCTTCAATTGATTTTGTGGCATCAATTCTTACGACTGTCATTCCTTCTTTGTTGTCTTCGTATTCAGATATAACTTTTTCGTAAAGGGCGGCAGTTTTTTTCTGATATTCAATTTTTTCGTAGATTTCCTTTTTTTCTGCCCGGCTTTCTACCCTTTTTAGTGAAATTTCAGGATTAATTTCAAAGTAAAAAAGGACTTCCGGCAGAGGAAAAGGTGAATTTACAAGACGGGGAATTTCATTTCCACAAGTTGCAGACTGATATGCAAGACTTGAAAAAAAATAGCGGTCACTTACTACTATTTTTCCAGCCTTTAAAAGCTCTTCAACTCCACCCTGACCGTAAAGATGCTCACAGCGGTCTGCGGCAAAAAGATAGGCACTGGTTCTTTCATCTACCTTAAAATCTCCGGCCAGCATCTGGCGCAAAAAACGGCCTGTTGCACGGTCGGTAGGTTCGGCTGTAGGAATGAAAGTTTTTGTATCTCTTGAGCAGAGTTTTTTAATCTGTGTTGAAGTACCGGCACCGTCGATTCCTTCAAACACAATAAAATTTTTTAGCAGCATATTTAAAATTTTAAATCCTAAGTATTATTTCTTATTACTTATTATCGGATTTTTTTGAAACAACGTGAACTCTTCCTGATTTTTTTACAGGAGGCTCGTATTTTGGATTTTCTTCTGCGTTGCGGTCAGATTTGATGTGATAAATTTTTTTACCGCCGGCAGCCTTTGCTCCGGCTCCATATTTTGCTTCTTTAGCAGCTTTCTTTTCACGGATTGCCTTCTGGCGGGCCTTGCGGTCTTTTTCAATAAATTCAAGGGATTTTTCCATACCCTGAAGGAATTTCTGCATATCCTCAGAAAAAACAGCAATCTGATGGCGGTCAGCTTCTGCACCGTCACGGCTCTTGCTCTCTACAATCTGCAAAAATACATCACCTGTACGATTTTCTTTTACATTGAAAAAATAAGAACGGTTATCAAGATAAATCTGAGTAGTAAAAAGTTCTCCTCGTGCTCCCATATTTATACCTCTAAAAAATGATTTCTAAAAAACAGGGATAAAGCCCGAATAAAGAACCTTCCCTTGTAATGTGTCTTATAAAAATATCACGTATTAAAAGTTTTTGCAATATTTTCTACTTCTTCAAAAAGTTCGTCCATTGCCTTCTGACTGGTAAGTGGCCCAAAGCTGAAGCGTACGGCAGTTTCCCGTAAAGACGCATCTACCTGCATTGCCTCAAGGACTGGCCGGCTGTTTTTGCGCGAAGAACAGGCACTGCCCGTACTGATATAAAAGCCTTTTGAATCAAGGGCACGAAGCATAACGTTTCCCGGAATGTTTTTGAAAGCCGCCTGCACAACGTAAGGAGAAAATAAATCAGGCTTTTGGGGTCTTGATGCCGGCACAATAGTACAGCCTTTTAATGAAGCAAGCTTATTTACAAATTCCTGACAAGCCTTTTTCTGAGCCTCATAAGAAGCAAGGGCTGCAGGATTATTCTGACTGATAAAATATTTTTCAAGGCATTTTCCAAAAGCAAGGGCTCCGAAAACGTTTTCAGTTCCGCTTCTGATTCCCTTTTCCTGGCCGCCACCCCTTAAAAAAGGTTCAATTGTATTTTCGCCGTCTTTCAAATATAAAATTCCGCTTCCCCGCGGGCCGCAGATTTTATGGGCACTGAAAGCTGCAGAATCTACATCCCAGTCCGTAAGGGAAAAAGGAATTTTTCCCGCTGCCTGCACGCAGTCCACATGTAATTTTGGCCGTCGTCTGCCTTGAGCCCATTTTTTTATGGCCTGTGAAATTTCCTTTATCGGCTGAATTACGCCAGTTTCATTGTTTACAGCCATCACACATACAAGCTGGGTATCATTTGTCAAAAGTTCTGTGACAGCCTGAGGCTGAATTACGCCGTCCCTGTCTGCCGGAATATAAGCAACCTTACAGCCGGCTTTTTTAATTTCATCGCCCATTTCGCGGAGAGCCGGATGCTCAATAGAGCTGATGAGGACAGTCCCCTTCTGCATTTTATTAATAACCGCAAGAAGAGGGATATGATCACTTTCTGTACCGCCGGAAGTAAAAAAGACAGAAGAGGGCTTTACACCAAGAGCTTTTGCGGCACTTTCTCTGGCACTTTCAAAAAGAGTTTTTGCGGCTTTTCCGGCCTGATGAACGCTGGAAGGATTTCCCCAGTCATCAAGTGTCAGCTCCAGGGCCTGACGGAGAATTTCTTTATCACCCGGGCTTGTTGCGGCCCAGTCAAAATAGTGCTCTGAATCAGTCATTTTTTCTGCTCTTTATTTTAAAACTGAAAGGATTTCCGCATCAGTTACTTCTTCAATAGAAGTATTCTGAAGTCCCTTCTGCAGGATAAGTCTTACCTTAGAAGTAAGATTTTTTTTGTCCTTATGCATAACAGCCAGAATACGTTCTCCTGAGCCGCCGCCAAAAATTGCGCCCGGTACGGCAGAAGTATCCCAGCCGTAAAGCTTAAGCACATCAAAAATCTCATTCATAAAGGCTTCGCGGCAGTATTCCTTTTTAAAGCTCAAAGTTACGGCGCGCCCTATTCCCCAGGCAACAGCGGCACCATGGGTTATTTTTCCAAGTCCCGCAACGCTTTCCAGAGCATGTCCGAAGGTGTGGCCAAGATTTAAAGTGGCCCTCATTCCCTGCTCTGTAAAATCTTTTTCTACAACGGCCGCTTTTGCGCGAACGCTCTTGTTTATGATTATTTCGAGAGTCGCAGGGTCGCGGGCGTTAAGCTTTTCAGATTCATTTTTGAAGATATTATACATATCCTTGTCAAAAAGAAGGGCTGTCTTAAAGGCTTCGGCAAGACCTGAATTATACTGGTTTTCAGGAAGATACTGAACGAATTCCGGCCAGTAATAAAGCTTTCTTGCCGGAAAGAAGGAACCAATCATATTTTTGTAATTCTGATAGTCACAGCCGGTTTTTCCGCCTATAGAAGCATCTACCATAGCAAGGAGAGTTGTCGGCACAAATTCAACAGCGGCACCGCGCTTAAAAAGAGAAGCCGCAAAGGCTGTAAGGTCGCAGATTACTCCGCCGCCGATTCCAACAAATACATCTTTTCTTGTAAAACCTGCATCAATTGCAGATGTGATGATTGAAAGCACGCTTTCTATTGTTTTGAAAGGTTCACCTGAGCCCAGAATTAAAAGACAATCATTACCGCAAACTCCGTCATCAAATTTTGCAGTAAAATCACGCATACATTCAAGGCTTGCAACTGTTGCATCTGTAACAAAAAAACGCCTGCAGTCTGCATCAGCAGCTCCGGGATTATAAACAGAGCTTAAATCCGGTTTGCCCGGTAAAAATGTAATTTCTGATTTTTCAGTTCCTGCATAAATTGAAGGATAGGAGATTTGGAATGTATCTTTTTTCATATTGATGGTAGTTTAGCGTTTTTAAAATTTAAAAGAAAGTCTTTGAATCGGCGAAAGGCCTATTTCACGGCAGATTTTACGGTGGGCCGCAGTCGGATAGCCCTTATGCTTTGCATAGCCGTACTGAGGGTAAAGCTTATCCATTTCAATCATAAAGCGGTCACGTTCGTTTTTTGCAAGAATGCTGGCGGCCATTACGCAGGGGTATTTTGCATCGGCCTTAGGCTCTGCACGGCATTGGATTTCTACAGGAGGGCATTTGTTTCCGTCTGCAATTGCTGATAAAGCAACCCTTTCATAATCAATATGATTTTTTTCGCACCAGGAAGGCAGTTTTTCCACAAGCTGGTCAAGGGCCTTTTTCATACTCAGCAGGCTTGCCTGAAGGATGTTTATCCGGTCAATTTCCTTTTCATCGCAGAAGGCAATTCCAAAGCAGGCCTTTTCCCTTATGATGATTTCAGCCGCCAGACGTTTTTTTTCTGAAAGTTTTTTTGAATCATTTAAAATTTCTAAAGGAAAATCTTCCGGAAGGATTACAGCGGCCGCATAAACAGGACCGGCAAGAGGCCCCCTTCCAGCTTCATCAAAACCGACGGTGAGGATAATTTTATCAGTCTGCATAATCAGCGTTTTCTGCCTCTGTCAAAACTGAATCACGGCTGGCAAATACCATTTGGAGACCTTCTGCAGGCTGATCAAGAGAATACTTATAAACGTTCTTTTCAAAATCGCCTTTTACACCAAAAAGCTCTGCAATACGACCGCTCTTTGCCGTTACCTTAAGCTGATTATTTATTGAATCTACGCTGCCTTTGGAAGCAGAAATTATCACGCTTGTATCTGCTGATGTATTGATTACAGAATCCCGCAGAATTACATAAGAATCCAGACTTGAAATAAATGAAGAATAAGAGGCTGCCATTACACTTGCAATGCAGTCAAAAATCTTAACTACACTTGAATTAGCATCAATAACACTTCCGTTTTTTGCAAAATCACAGGAAATCTCGCAGTTTTTTGCTTCAAGTGTTCCGTTATTTATGCTGAACAAAGGAATAATTGATTTTTCTTCAATATCGCGATCCTTCTGAATACGGATATTATTGATTCCAAGAGCCACATTTTCAATCTGAAGTGAACTGTCCTTCTTAAAAATAAGAGCCCCTTCCCCGTCATTTAAAAGCTCACAGTCAGCAATCAGTTTTATGCTTTCTGACGGAAGAACTGCGTCCCCTTTCAACCTGAGGCAGACCGAGGTACAGCGGTTGATGTCTTCAAGGCAGGCTTTTATGTCATTGTAAGGATGAGCCGCAGAACCGTCTGCATTCAGACCAGAGGCATTTGAATCAAAGAAATAATTAAAGCTGTCTATAATCAGAGAATACTCAACAATCTGACTTGTGGTAATTTCATTCTGACTATATGCCTGAACCTTGTAAAATAAAGCACCCGCATCATTTCTTGTAAAGCTGTGCTTGTAGCCGGAAGGAGGACATTCCTTAAACTGTCCGACAGAAGTCTGCTTAAGGGCTTCAATAACTTCCTCGTTGAGCTTTGTAACATCCTTAATCAAAAGTGGACGACTGTAGGCAACATAAAGTTTATTTTTTGCCTCTGTTTCAATTCCAAACTTTACGTCATGGCGGGAATAAAAGCCCTCAAAATCTGAAGTAATTACAGGTGCTTTAGGCGCCCTTTTATCAATATTATAGGCAACTTCAATTTCACCCTGATAAACCGAGCTTGAAAAAAGTCCGATTTTAAGCATCCCTTCGGCATTATCCCCGTAAAAAACATCAGCACCAATCTGAGAATAAAGCTCTGTATAGCGGTTATTTTCACCTTTTACGCTCATCGTGTAGGAAGAATCACCTTCCACAATGAAGGTTGTAGTTCCATCCTTTTCTACAAAGGACTGAACCTTAGGCTTTGCAGGAAGAATGCAAAAATCAATTGTGCCGCCCTGTTTATAATCAAGATTCTGCCAGGAAACAATATGAGGGCGGGAACGGTCTATAATACGCGGCTCTGAGGGAAGATTCCAGTATTCCTCATCAATTTTATAAAGCATTTTTGTGTCGGTAAAAATAATTTTGGTCCAGTCTTCAATTTTTATTGGAACCTGACGGGTATTATTCAAACCGGCAACATGAGGATAAGTTTTAATTACAAAACGCCAGCTTTTTCCGCCTTCATTTGAGCGCACGATGCAGGGAACATAGCGGGAAAGGACGTTTTTTTCAGACAGGGAAAGCTCCATCCCCCTGAGAAATTCCGGGGAATGGTTCATTTTAAAGCTCAGCTCCTTTGGAATTGAAAAAACTGAACCTGAAGAGTAATTTATGACGCCAAAATCATAAAACTGAGAAATAAAAGATGCATAGGGCTTGTCTTTTGCGGCATCCGGGACAACTGAATAGCGGATATTTGTCATTTCAGAAGTTCCGTCCGGCTTGATGTGGGAAACAGTAAGATTTACATCCCCTTCAACATCAAGAAAAACCGGCCGGTCATAGAAAAATCCGAAATTTACAGGATTTGAGCCGTCCACCGAATAATAAAATTCGCCGCCTTCAGAAGTATCCACAACCAGCATCTGCTTGTTTGCCCAGAGGCCCTTTGCGGGATTAATAACCTTTATTTCCGCAGAAAGACTGAGGGCCGAAAAAAAAGTAAGCAGGAGAAAAGTAAAAACTGATTTCCGGATATTTCTGATTTTTGTCATTAAGCCTTGCCTGTAATTTCTTCCCTATTTTCCAAGATATGGTCCAAGAATATCACGTAATTCAGGATCATCCTTATAATAATGAGTTTCCAGTTCTTCAGATGTAAGACCGATAAGCTCATGGCTTGCATAGTGAATCCAGCGGTTTTCATCAGGATTGTTGATTTCAAACTTACGGCAGTAGTAATCCGGCTGGATAGGAAGATTTGCGTGGCCGTTGTCATAATTAAAATGCTTGTAATCATGAACGACAACCTTAATGTCTTCGCGTTTAAAACCGCGGCTGTTCATAAGAGTTTCTACAAGGCAGTTGATTGTGCGGCCTGAATCGTAAATATCATCAACAAGGAGGATTTTGTCGCCCGGGCGGAGATTTTCCGGCGGATAAGTCCAGCCGTCAATGAAAACCTGAGTATGCTGGGCAATGTCAGAATAAGAGCGCGCTACAACGCCGGCGTAGAGTACCGGGTGATAATTTTTTGCGCGGCAGACAATTTTGAAATATTCACTGATTACGTTAGCCATTGCGGCACCACCGCGTAATGAACAGTAAATTACATCAGGAATAAAGCCGTCCTTATAGATTTTGTGAGCAATTTTTAATGCATTGTTTCGGACTGTATTGTAATCCAGAAATTCTTTAATCATTTTATACCTCGTTTAATCCTTACATCTTACCCGATAACACCTTTTTTTCCAACAAGCTGGAGAACAGGAACTTTTTCTTTTTCCGTAAGGCTGATTTTGAGCTTTCCGTCACAAAGGCTTACATTTACAAAAGCCTTCTTTTTATCTGTATTTTCAAGAATAGCCATAGCAAGAGGATCTTCAATTTCCTTTCTGATAAGACGCTTCATAGGACGGGCACCCATTGCCGGATTGTAACCGTGCTCAATCAGATAGTCTTTTGCATCGTCTTCAATGACAATCTTAAGATTCTTCTGAGAAAGGCGGGAAGCAAGATCTGCAATCTGAATATCAAGGATCTTAGAAATTTCTGCCTTAGAAAGGGCATTGAATACGATAACATCATCAATTCGGTTGATAAGCTCAGGATTCAAAAGCTTTTTAAGCTCATTAAGGGCGCCGGCCTTAATATCCTCGTATGGCATAACCCCTTCAAGAGTTCCAAAACCGACGCGGCCTTCATTTGTAATCTGACGGGCACCGGCATTACTTGTCATAATAATCACCGTGTTGCGGAAATTTACCGTGTGACCAAGATTATCAGAAAGTTCTCCTTCTTCAAGCAGCTGCAAAAGAAGATTAAAAATATCCGGGTGAGCCTTTTCAATTTCATCAAGAAGTACAACCGAATATGGATGGCGGCGGACTTTTTCTGTAAGTACACCTCCGTCCTCGTAGCCGACGTATCCCGGAGGAGCTCCAATTAAGCGGCTTGCGGTATGTTTTTCCATATAATCAGACATATCAATTCGGATAAGGGCATCCTCCGAGCCGAAAAGATACTTTGCCAGAGCCTTTGCAAGCTGGGTTTTTCCAACGCCGGTAGGGCCCAGGAAAATAAAAGAGCCGACCGGGTGTTTTGGAGAAGAAATGCCAGCCCGGCTTCTGCGGATTGCGCCAGAAATTACGCGGACTGCATCATCCTGTCCAATCACAGTATTATGAAGTTCTTCTTCCATATGGATAATTCTGGTAATTTCTCTTGTTGTAAGCTGTTCAACAGGAATTCCAGTCATTTCACAGATGATTTTTTCAATATCAGAAACAGTGACTGTCTTTTTTTCGCCCAGCTGGCCTTCGCTAAGCATTGTTGAATAGCGGCTGAGTTTTTTCTTAAGCTCGATTACCTTGTCGCGGACAATTGCGGCATTTTCGTAATCCTGATTTTTTACAAGAGCCTTCTTTTCTTCAATAAGGTCACTGATATTTGTTTCAATTTCAACAAGCTCGCCCGGACGCTGCTCTTCGCTGATTTTTTTTGCAGCTCCCGCCTCGTCAAGAATGTCGATTGCCTTATCAGGCAGAACTTTTTCCGGGATGTAGCGGCGGCTCAGGCGCACGATTGCCGGAATAACGGCATCTTCGTAGCTGACGTGGTGGAAATTTTCGTATTTTGGCTTAATTCCACGGAGTATTTCCTCTGTCTCTTCATCACTTGGTTCGCTAACCTTTACAACCTGGAATCTTCTTTCCAAAGCCAGATCCTTTTCGATATGGCGGGTATATTCTTTTGTTGTTGTTGCACCGATTATCTGGATTTCTCCGCGGCTGAGAGCCGGCTTCATGATATTTGAAGCGTCCATTGTTCCTTCAGGGCCGCCGGCACCTATGATTGTGTGAAGCTCATCAATAAAAAGAATGATGTCATCATTTTCCTGAATTTCTTTCATCATCCTTTTCATGCGCTCTTCAAATTCACCCCGGTACTTTGTTCCGGCAACCATTGCCGCAAGGTCAAGGGAAAGAAGGCGTTTTTTCAGGAGATTTGAAGGTACCTTTCCGTTTACGATTGCCTGGGCAAGTCCTTCTACGATGGCGGTTTTTCCAACACCCGGCTCACCTGTCAAAACAGGATTGTTTTTTGTGCGGCGGGAAAGAATCTGAATTACACGGTGAATTTCCTTATCGCGGCCCACTACCGGGTCACTCTTATTTTCCCGTGCCATTTTTGTAAGGTCGCGGCTGTATTCAGAAAGGAAGGATTCTTCTCCACCGTCAGACTGACTTTTATCTGAAGTCTGTTTTTTTTCAGAATCCGGATTATTGTCTGTAAGAAGAAAATCAGAAGGATCATCCCCAAAAAGTGATTTGAAAAATTCATCTGCATAAGTATGGAGATTAAAATCACTGTAGGAGCTTTTTACTTCGTTCTGAACTTCCATAACGGTAAAGCGGACATCCATAATAGAATAGCCGGATGCAAAAAAGAAATTTTCGATTATTGTTTTTGCTTCATTACAGGCAGCAAGCAGAAGATGCTCTGTTCCTACATAAGAGTTATGAAGATTTTCAGCCTCTTTTTCTGCACTTTCAAGCAGAAGTTTCATGCGCTGACTCTGAGGAAGCTGATCCAGGGTTGGACCACGTTCTAAAGTTGAAAAAGAATCTTCAAGAGATTCTTCAAGTCTCATCAGGTTCAGATTCAGTCTTGTAAGTGTAGAAAAACCTACTCCCTCTTTAAGACGAAGCATGGCAAGCAGTACATGTTCAGGAAGTATTTCTTTAGAGCCGAACTGTCTGGCTTCATCCTGGGCCAGAACCAATACAATTTTTCTTGCGCGAACTGATAAATTTTTCAATTATAACCCCAATCAGTTAACCGTAAGCTTTTCAAAAGCCTGCTGAATTACAATTGCTCTAAGGCGCTGAAGCTGGGCACTCAAATCCTTTTTCAAATCCTCTTCGTATGAAAACGCATAATTATCGTTTACATAAAGAATGTGTCCGTGCTTTGCACGGTAATAGAGGGCATTTAAATCCTGATTCTGAATGCCGCTTACTCTGCCGGTCTGTAAACCGAACTTAATTACAGAAATAATATCCGCAGCTTCCTCGTAAGTAAGTAAAAGCGAATACATTGCCTTTGCATAAGCCCTTTTTACAAAATTCAAGAGTATTGTAGGATTATTATCGGCAAAAGTAGTCCGAATCTTGCGTTCTGTTTTTAAAATAATTGTTGCAATGGATGTAATGCAGGCAACCTGATCCAGTTCCGTTCCTTCCGAAGAGTTCCCCGGATACAAATCAAAAATAAAGTTTGCAAAATTTGCGGTGTCCGAAACCTGAAAAACAGGTGAAATACAGAGTTTTTTTTCTGTCACCATTGAAATTATTGAATCAAACTGCCCCGAAAGCACAATCGAGGGAATAAAAAGCCTTACGGAGATTTTTAATCCGGTACCGCAGTCCTTGATATGGGAAGTAAGATAGCCGAAATCCCGGCTTGCGGCAAACTGAAGTTTTTCCTGCAAAAGCTCATCAACCTTATAAATCTCAGACATAGTTTTTTCTGTTTCAAAGCCGGAAGAAAAATTAGAGATTCTTATATGGTCAACGTGATTTACAAGAATGTTTTTTGAATCATCATCATTTAAAATTACAGCCGTACAGTCAAAATCCTTTTCATCAGTGACAATATTTTTGTCCATCAGAACCTGCCGGCCCTGGCTGAAAATATTTTTATAATCAATAAAATGGAAGCTTTCATCTGGCTGAATGGCGTCGTAAACAAGGGAATTTACCCTCTCCATATCATCCTGAGTCATTTTCACGGGAAAGGGAAAATCTGCAAGATTCCGGCTCAGGCGGATTTTGGTAGAAAGTACTACATCATCATTCTGACCGGCAAGAGAAAACCACGGAAGGCTTGTTTCTGCTTTTTTACTTTCTGCCATCATCATCCCCTTTTTTTTCATCCGCTTTTTCTAAATCAATGTCTGAATCTGATGAAGTATCAAAGAAAAGGTTTTTATCTGATGAATTTTTAAAAGCTTCCTTATTCAAAACCTTAAGATAGTCCCTGTAAAAGGCAGCCTTTTCATATTCCTCAGCTTCAAGAGCCGCTTCCAGCTTAAACTGCATTTCTACCCGGCTTGTAAGGGTCGAGCGGTAACCCTTAAGTTTTTTGGGGAAGCTGCCCTGATAAAGACCGGTAATTCCGTACTTTTTAAGCGTCTTCTGAAACTCTTCTTTAAAGGTGTAATAACATTCTGCACAGCCGATTTTCTGAGTTTTTGAGATTTCTTCGTATGTCATTCCGCAGACGCGGCATACCTTTTCTGCC
The DNA here is from genome assembly GCA_947165895.1 of uncultured Treponema sp. Lineage (GTDB taxonomy): Bacteria > Spirochaetota > Spirochaetia > Treponematales > Treponemataceae > Treponema_D. Next base: position 93,343 of record CAMVCB010000006.1, on the reverse strand, counting down.
ATATTAAAGTTTTAATCCTTCCGAAGGTTTTTCCTTTCCGGCTTTCACAGATGGAATTACCGAAACCAGAACAGAAAGCACTAAAGTGCCCGCTACTACCATTATTATCTGATTTACTGGAATTGCAACAGGAATTGTCTGTAAATAATAGGCAGGATCCATGAGCTGCACTTCCTTAAAAAGATTAACAAACCATTCAAGAAAGCGGATAAGTTCATTTGCCTTTACCGAAAGCAGAATTCCCACAGGAACGCCGATTAAAAGCCCCGCTGCCGCACAATATAAAGCCGCAAGCAGAAAGGACAGAGTAATTTCAAAGGGTCTTGCCCCCAGGCTTTTTAAGATGGCAATTTCCTTTCGCCTTTCCATCACAAGCATGACAATGGCCGAAGAAATATTTATGCTTGCAACAAAGGTAATCATCATCATGATAAAGACAAGCATTACCTTTGTAGAAGAAAAATTTTCAAAGCGGGCGGCATTGACCTGGTCCCAGCGGAAAACATTTGCAAAACGGCCGCAGCTTTTTTTTACCTTATGCTGCAGGGCAACTAAAGATGGAGAAAAGGCGTCCTCTGTTTCTAAAAGTATATTAAAGCTGGCGTTAGCCATTGGAAAGGAGCGGAAAAAAGCTGTTAGTGGGATAAAAATCCACAGCTCATCCATTTCCTGATAGCCTGAGCTTACAACTGCCCCAACCTTAAAAGTAGTCACCTTTGGAACGACAGCTTCTCCCGCCTTTTTTGTAGTGATAATCCTGAAAAGCTCCCCCGTCTTAAGGGAAAGCCTTTCTGCCATCTTATCACCGATTATAGCATAGGGCACCGATGAAGCTTTTTTGAGGCTTGCAGTATCGCCCTCCTTTACTTCAAAAAGAGTCTTAAAGCTTTCGTTTTCCTCAAAAATATTTTCAGATACGCCCCGTAAAAAAGCTCCTGACCTCATATTTTTTCCAACCCCCAGGGCAAAAAGAGTAACTTCCGGCCAGGCTTTTGTAATTCCACTGATATTTTCAAAGTTCTTTGCATAGGCTGTAAACTTTTCACCGCTCTTAGTTTCTTCAAGCACCTTTGCAACGCGAACTTCAAGATGACCCGAAGAAAGCCCTATCAGGCGTTCTGTCATACCGTTTATCATTCCGCTTGTAACGGAAAGAACTGAAACAAGGGGAACGACGCTGAGAGCAATGCAGATTATTGAACCGTAGAGGCTTTTTCTTGCTACGGTGGACTTTTGTGTGCGGGGAAAAATCAGACTTTTTGCAAAATAAAGAGAAGACTTTAACGACACCTTACAAATCTCCCCTTTCATTTACAAGCTCAAGCTTTCCGTCTTTTATGTGATAGATAAAATCACCTTTTTCTGCAATCTTCATATCATGAGTTACAAGCAGCAGGGTTTTATTGTATTTTTCCACCATGGAAAACAAAAGCTGGCTGATTAAGGCGGCATTTGCAGGATCCAGATTTCCTGTAGGCTCATCTGCAAGAATTAATGCCGGGTCGTTTATCAGGGCTCTTGCAACGCTTACCCTCTGGCGCTCTCCGCCGCTCAGCTGGGACGGAAGGTGATCCTTACGGTTATAAACTCCCACATCCTGTAAAAGAGCCCGGGCTTTTTCAACTGCTTCTTTTTTCGGCTTTCCTGCAATCAGGGCCGGCATGTAAACATTTTCCAGGGCGGTAAAATCCTTAAGAAGATAATGAAACTGAAAAACAAGGCCGACAAATTCCGAGCGGTATTTTGAAAGCTCCTTTTCCTTAAGGCCAGTAAGCTCCAGCTCACCTGCGCGGACAAGCCCCTTTGTTGCACTTTCAATGCCACCGATTATATTCAAAAGGGTTGATTTTCCACTTCCGCTTTCCCCGGCAATTACAATTTTCTTTCCCTCTTCAATTTCCAGATTCAAATCCGAAAGGACTGTGAGTCTTTCACTTGCAGAAATAAAAGTTTTTTCAAGTCCCTTTACTGATACAATACTATTCTTCATGGAGAACCTCGGTTAATGAAAGTTTAAGCACATTCCTGCTTGCAAAAAAACAGGCCGTAAGCGGGGCAAGAATTCCATAGACAAAAATCAGGATACATTCACCCGGAAAAATGCGGGCCGGAATACTTGCATAAAGTGCGTAAGCAGAATTTTCCCTTACATACATAAGATTTTCGTGATTAAAAAGAGCCGTAAAAATATACTGGAGAAAATATACGATTTTTGAGGCGGCATTAAACACAACATCAGTATTAAAGCTGATTAAAAGTCCAAAAATAAGTCCAAGGCTGGCGCCTATAAAGCCGATATAAAAGCCCCTCATGATAAATACAGAGCGGACACTTTCAGGCTCTGCACCAAGAGCACACAAAATTGCAATTTCCCGCTTGCGTTCGAAAACAAGACGTCGCATTCCGTTATAAATATTGATTGCGACAACTATAAAAATGAGACAGACGACAAGAAGCAGCATGTTTTTTTCGATTCTTAAAGCCCCGTAAAATGACTTATTGAATTCCTTCCATGATTTTGCAAGGCCCTGCTCCCACCATTCCTCTTTTTCCAGAAGCCTGATTTCCTTTTCAACATCGGAAATATTTTCAAGCTTGATTCCCCAGATTTTTTCCGCACCTTTTCCAAAATAAGCTTTTGCGTCTTCAATGTTTATAAAGCTCAGGCTTGAATTGATATCCTGATAGCCGGATGCAAAAATTCCTTTAACCTTAAAAATACGCTGGCCGGAAAATAAATCCACATCACTTGAGCCGGAAAGCACAAACAGATTTACGCTGTCACCTTCCCGCACATGAAGGTTTGCCGCAAGCTGATTTCCAAGGATAATCGAGCCCTTCTCTGAAATATCAAGGGAGCCGGAAACAAGATAAAGCTCCTTTCTCAGCCCCAAATCGTCGTAAAAGGCCCGGGCAGGCAGTCCCCGGATAATTGCGGGACTTTCGTAAACAGCAGAATTTTTTGATTTTGAAGAATCCACCGAGCACATTAAAGTCTGAGCCTGATAAAACGGAATGGCATGTTTAATTTCTTTTCTGGACTGGCACCATCTCTGAAAGTCCCCCTCTTTTTCCTGGGGCAGCTTTTCTATCTGAAAGTGATATGAAGAGATTTCCTGAATAGCATTTATAAAGCTCATCTGAAATCCGTTCATTACACTCATAACGACAATCAGAGTCATAACGCCAAAGCAGATTCCGGCAGCGGCAAGGCGGGAGGTTATGGAAGAACGGCTGCTTCTGTCCTGAGAAGAAAATCTTTTTGCAATAGACAGGACAAGTCTAATCTTTGGAAGGAGCTTTGTTTTCATCGATTTTATTCACCCTGATAACATCATTATTTTTATATATAACTTCGCGAACCTTCTGATTATCAACATACCAGGTTTTAATATTTATTCCGCCGTCAAAATAAAAATGCTGACTGTAAGTTCCAGGCTTTGAAGAATACCTCTCATGCGATTTTAATACATCGTTTTCATAATATTTTACATCAGGAGGGATTTCTCTGCCATCCTCAGAAGGCGGATTATACTTATATGAAAAAGTTTTTACAAAAACATCACGTCTTTTTGTATCCTCTTCATCGTTATACAAAAAAGTTCTTGTTTTTACCTGAGTGATTCTATTCTGACTGTCAAAAGACCAGCGGGTAATTTCTGTAATATAATTTTTACTGCCAATCTTTTTGTAATTTTCTTTTTTTAAAACTATGCCGTCATCCCGGTAGTAAAAATCCTCCCTCTTATTTTCATAATCTACCGTTTTAAGATAAGGCCTTTTTGAATCTCCCTTATAGTAAAAAAACTCGCTTTTTATGATTTTAGAATTATCATAGGAGGCAATTTCCCAGAATTCCGATTTTTTCAGGCGGTAATCTTCATCAAAAAAACGCCGGTTAGTTTTATTCCCGATGGAATAAATAATCACCCGCTTATCTGAATCTTTTGCAATCTCAATTACTTCATCTTCAAACTGAGAAAAGCTTAGAAGGTCACTGGAATTTCTGAAATCTATGGAAGGATTTTCAGGTGCGGCTTGAACAAGGGGAAGAGGCTCAGCCACATCTTCAGCAGTCTCTGGAAAAAGCTGACCGGCAGGACTTTCTTCAATAAATTTTTCTTCAATAAGGCTTTCATCCTCTTCTGAAAATGAAAGGCAGTTCAAAGAGAAAATCAAAATCAGAAAAAGATAAATCCCTTTCATCAGAAATTACAGTCCCAGAAAGTCATCAATATATTTTTCAGCATTAAATGCTTCTATATTTTCATATTTTTCACCGGTGCAGACAAAGGCGACGGGGATTCCAAGCTCACGGCCGATTGAAACAGCAACGCCACCCTTTGCGGTTGAATCACACTTTGTCATGATGATTGCATCCAGTCCGACAGCCTCATTAAAGACTTCTGCCTGACGCAGGGCATTCTGACCGGTTGTAGAATCAATTACGATGATTTTCTTATAGCAGCCCTGGTCAGCCTTGGAAGAACAGGTGCGGTCAATTTTCTGAAGCTCGCGGACCAGGTTTTCCTTATTGTGAAGACGGCCGGCAGTATCCGCAATTACAAGACCAGGTCCCTTTGATTTTACAGCCTCAGCCGCATCAAAAACGACGGCACTAGGGTCGCTTCCATGCTGATGGCTTACAACCCGCACTCCGATTCTTTCTCCGTGAGTATCAAGCTGTTCGATTGCGGCAGCGCGGAAGGTATCTGAACTTGCAAGAACAATGTTTTCTACCCCGTGATTTTTAAACCAGAGGGCAAGTTTTGCAACGCTGGTAGTTTTTCCGACTCCGTTTACACCAAGCACCATCCAGACATTCTGTTTTGTCATGTCCGGCTCAAGCCTGATTTCCCGGATATCCTTTAAAAGCAGGGCTTTGAGCTCATTTAAAATATCTTTCTGCTCAGAAATCTTTTTCTGGCGGCAGATTGCTTCAAGCTCTTCTGTAATTTCAAAGGCAGTTTTTGCCCCTATATCGCCTTCAACAAGATTATCTGTCAGTTCTTCAAAGAATTCTTCATCAATCTTTCTGGAAAAAAGATTTTTTAATTTTTCGCCAAAGGATTTTTTCACGATTTTTCTCCTGTTTCTTGATTATCTTTACCAGCTTCTTCTTCATAAGGCAAGGCTTCTGAATCAGTCTGTTCATTTTCAGCTTCTTTTTCAACCAGAGCTTCTTTTTTAAGTCTTTTACTTATTGCAGCCTGCCGTTTTCTTTCAAGTTTTTTGGGCGATATAGCCTTTGTTTTTACAGGAAGCACAGAGTTTGCCGCAACAAGATAGCGGACAAGCTCATAAATAAAAAGAGCCCCAAAGCCTATGGCAATTCCACCGCAAATCTGATTTCTGGTCTGCCACATAAGGGCATCATCATAGTCTCCAAGTCCCTTGTTATAAAGACTGGCCGCATTATAATAATTTCCGTAGGTATAAAAATAAGGCACCATAGAAAGCATAAAAAGAGTATAGGTTCCGTACATATACCTTCGCCGGTGATCTATATATTCATTGGCATCAAAATTATGAGCTTTAAGGGCAACCGTATTTTCATCAACAAGAAAGCTTTTGGGAACATAATAATTTGTAGTGTAGCCTTCCTTCGAAATAAACTGTCCCAGAATCTGGGCATCATTTATTTTTATACGGGCATGAGAAAGCTGGTCCTCTACACCTTCTGCCTTAATTCCTGCCGCATAAAAAGTTCCCTCAAAAGGCAGAATATTTACTACATTTATAAAATATTCCGTAAGAGGCTGCATATTTACATCTACATTATAAACATGATTTCCTTCAAAAAAATATGAAGTTCCCATTTCCTTATAGCCGTCACAGACAAATTTTACAGCATGAACCCCGGATTCTGTCATAAGGTGAGTCATTTCCGGCGGCTGAAGAACATCATCAAAATAAATTCTTACTTTACGCCTTACATCAACAGGATTAACGGTAAAATTTACTTCAACCGGCATACCGTTGGTCAATGTGATTACAATCTGATGGGCAAGACTTGAGGAGATAAAATCAGCCTCCTCAATTTTTCCGACTTCCGAAACACTGCGGTTGAGTTTTCCACCCGGATATTCATAAACATCAACCGAAACAAAATAATACTCTCCGTAATTGGTGACGGTGCCGGTAATCAGAGAATTAATCCCGGCAGAAACGACTTCCTTTTCATAATCATAGCTTGCATAGCCGGCCTTTATGGCCTTTTCTGTCGGCTGAAAAAAAGCCAGCTGGTCATCCTTATAAAATGACACGTCACGCTCAGAAATTAAAACAGCGTCCTTTGAAAACATATTGCGGAACATATTTCCAAAGTTTTTTGCATCAGTATTTTCATTCTGATTAAAAAAGCCCTTCTGCATGTCCTTTTCTTCTTTTGCATAACGCTGCATTGCTTCATCAACAAGCTTTAAGTTTTCTGAAATTTTTTTTTCAATTTCGGAAATTGATTTATCGGCCTCGCGAATCTTTGATTTTAATTTCCCCTTTGAATAATTCTGAAGAATCAGAGAATCGCGTTTTTTGTGCTCGGAAGAAAGCTGTAAAAAAAGTGAAAGGCGGTCCTTTCGCAGATTGTATAAAGTCTGTTCAAGCCTTTCATCAGGATATTCAACATGAGTCCAGTCCTCATCAATCTTTTCCATGATGCGGTTAGGAAACATCTGAGAAATTCCTTCAACGACGGCATCATCCTCCTTGAAGGCCGAAGAATACCTGAATTTTTCAGCTCCGATAACCCATTTTGAGGCACTTGTTGAGGAATCTGCGGCATTCAGGGCAAAAGGAAGGAGCAGGAGAGCATATAATGAGCAGAAAAAAATTTTGAACAGGGACTTATGCTTCGTCGTCATCATCCCCACCGCCGTCCATAGGCAGTCCCTTCCATTTGGCAACGAGGTAGGCGTTCATAAACTCGTCGATATCGCCGTCCATTACATTCTGAATGTTTCCGGTTGCATACTTTGTACGGTGGTCTTTTACCATAGTGTATGGCTGGAAAACATAAGAGCGGATCTGGCTTCCAAATGAAATATCTTTTTTTTCTGCGGCAAACTTGGAATTTTCCTTTTCCTTCTGCTCGCGGTAATATTCGTAAAGACGGGCCTTAAGCATGCTCATACAGGCCTGACGGTTGAAAATCTGGCTGCGTTCAGTCTGGCAGGCAACTACAATTCCGGTAGGAATATGAGTAAAGCGGACGGCAGAGTCTGTTTTATTTACGTGCTGACCGCCCTTGCCGCCGGCCCTGTAAGTATCTACGCGCAGGTCTTCAGGGCGGACTTCAACTTCGATTGTATCGTCCAGAACGGGGTAAACGTAAACAGAGGCAAAGCTTGTGTGGCGGCGGGCATTCGCATCAAAAGGAGAAATGCGCACAAGACGGTGGATTCCTCCCTCGCACTTGAGGTAGCCGTAAACATAATCGCCTGAAATCTGAATTGTAATGGACTTAATTCCGCCTTCCGCTTCAAGCTGGTCCACAACTTCGGTTTTAAAGCCGTGGCGCTCTGCCCAGCGCAGGTACATTCGGCTGAGCATAAAGGCCCAGTCGCAGGCTTCAGTTCCGCCTGCTCCCGCATGAACGGTTAAATATGCATCGTTCTGGTCAACTTCGCCGGAAAGGAGATTTAAAATATTTAAGTGATCAAAAGTTTCCTTGCAGCTCTTGTACATCGAAGTAACTTCATCTTCATCAGAAGCTTCTCCGCTTTCAAGGGCAAGGTCATACATAGCTTCAAGATCAGAAAAATCTGCAAGCAGCTTACGCCAGGGCTCAACCCGTCCTTTCAGGCGGCGGATCTGGCTCATAACTTTTTCTGCTTTTTCGTGATCATCCCAGAATCCGTCGGCTTCAGTAAGCTTTTCTTTTTCTTTTATTGATTTATCGATTGCGTCCGAGTCAAAGACGCCCCCAAACATTGTTGATTTCTTCTTTTAATTCTTCAATCTGGATTTTTACTTCTTCTAACATAGCTTATACAATAACCTTTTTTTCAAGAATCTTCAATAAAACGCCGATTATGAATATATGAAGAAGTCTATTTTTATTTTTGCAGCTCTATTATCATTTATTTACACTTTTTCCTTTGCCCAGCGTCCAATAGTTCAGGACATTCAGGCAGTTGCCGGAAATACAAACAAAATCAACATCCTCTGGGACCTTCCCTTAAATCCTGAAAAGGAAATTACTCAGATTCTGGTTTACAGAGATTTATCTCCGATTTCTTCATATGCCCAGCTGCAGAATCTCAGCCCGATTGCCAGTCTGCTTCCGATTTTAACAAGCTACACAGATACAGTAAGCGACTACAAGGATTATTTTTACGCCGTAATCTGCGTTACAGACGAGCCTTACGACATTATCATGATGTCGATTAACTCTACAGTTACAGGGGCCCACATTCCCTCGGGATTTTCTGCCAGCGCAGCCCCTGCCGAAGAAAAAGAAAAAAAGCTATACCCCCAGGGCTCCCTGCGCGAAATTCCTCTTCCCTATCTTGATTATGTAGAAGGTCTTGAAAAGGATTATCTTGTTTCCGAAGATGCAGCCAGGGCTTCAAAAGGGCTTGGAATTGAAAGTAAAAAAACGGTTGCGAGACTTCCAATTCATATTTTTGAAGATGATTTGATTTCTCCTGACGGCGGTGATGATTTTCTTTTATTTGAAGTATTAAAGACAAGCTTCATTCAGAAAAAATACGAAGAGGCAATTACAGAACTGGAAAAGCTTACGGGAACAAATATTTCAAGCCAGACCAGATCGCGAGCATATTTTTACCTTGGCGAATCACTTTATATGCTGGGCCGCTACGAAAAAGCAATCAAAACCTTTGTAAGAATCGAAAGCATTTACCCCGAGCTTGCAAAACAGTGGATTGACAACAGTCTTGACCAGCTGATCTACTAATAAATCGACCTTAAAATCTCAACAATGGCAGGTTTTTCTACATTCTTTTTGATTTCTTTAAGAATACTCTGTCCTTCGCTGTTAGAAACCAGAGGATTTCCACTTTCATCAGAATTTGGAACAGGATCAGTTCCTTCTGCCTTTTCTTTTTCAGGAATACCTGTAAGAATAATTTCGTCATCAACATTTACGCGGTCATAAAAACCGTGCTGAACAAGTTCAGCTTCAGAAACCTCTTCTCCGCTGTTTGTGATTACTAGAGAACCCGCAAGATCAGAATCCCTGTAAGAAAGCCCGCCGTCTGTATCAGAAATTTTAAGGCCGCCCTTCTTTATGATTTTAAACTCAAAGTCTTTTGCAACGTTTTCAGATTTTCCAAGGTCAACAAGAAGGAGCTTTCCGTTACGCACAAGAATTTTTCCGCGGACAACAAGCTTTTCAAGAACTTTATTTCTGAAACGGCGTAAAACCGTAGAAAAACGGTTGTTTCCTGTAGCAAACCAGCTGCCTTCAAGAACGGGAGTTCCCGTGCGACCTGTGTACATTGCAGCCTTAAGGGTAATATCTTCTTCTGATTCACTTGACGACACAAGAATAAAATAATCAAAGCCTGATGAGCGGGCTTTTTTATAAGCCTCACTGTAGCCGCTGACAGGCGTTACCTGTGTTTTTACAGATGTAATCGCCACACCAGAAAAAACATCACTTGCGGCAAGGGCAGTAAGGCGGGAAGAATCTGCATGATTAAAGCTTGTATTTGAATCTACGTAAAAAACGGCAATATTCCAGCGGATTTTATCAAGATAAAAAGGTTCGACATTCCATTTTTTGGCCAGGGTCGTTCCCAGAAGTGATTTATAGCCTTCGATTGTATCCTTAAGCTTCTGATTGATTGCTTCGGGATGATTTTCCTCTACAAAAGCAAGCTGTTCAAGGTAAAGCTCATGCATACCGTTCATTTCCATTACGTCTGCATAGGAAAGTCTTGCCTTTACATTCTGAGGATCCAGAAGCAGAGCCCTCTGGTATTCATAAACTGCCCCGGCTTTATCAAAGCGGCTTTCATACTGACTGGCATTTACAAGATGATAATCAGCCCATTCCTTTCTGCGGGCATCTTCCAGGGGAAGAAGCTCACGGGCAGTAAGCTCAAGGTGAAAACGCATCATTTCATCCTGAGGAGAAACTGAAAGCCCGGCATCCCAGGTTTCAACTGCATCTTCAGGCTTTCCCATTTTATTCTGGGCAATTCCTTTTAGGTACCAGGCTTTACCGTTATTGCGGTTACGGCTGATAAGAAAATCACTTATATCGATTACATCAGCATAACGGCCTTCTGAATACAAAATGGCAGAAAGCAGCTGATAGCCAAGCTCAAAATCCTTGTTAAGTTCAAGGCAGATTCTGACGTGCTTTTCAGCCTGGGAAATATGTCCCTGCATAAACTGAATCAGGGATGCCAGGTAGTGAACCTCACCTTCCCCCGAATAAAGCTGCATAGCCTGATTCAAAAATTTTTCTGCCTGCGAAAAGCGTTCTGTTTCTGCGCAGATTAAAGCCATGGAAAGAAGAGCCTTGCGGTTAGAAGGCTGTCTTCTCAAAGCTTCAGTGTACTGCTGCTCAGCGCCGGAAAATTTTCCGTCATAAAGCTCAAGCTCAGCAAGTCCAAAGTGGGCGTTTACGTCATTTGGATAAGTTTTTAAGATTTTATTAAAAATTTCGCGGGCTTCTTCACTTCTTCCAAGGGCAAGAAAAATCATTCCTTTCAGGTTTTCGATAGCACCGTTATTTTTTTCAAGCTCTTCAGCCTTCAAAAGATAATTGAGGGCAAGCTCAAATTCACCCATTCTGTAGTTACAGTCAGCAAGATGAAACCAGGCGTCAGTATAAGAAGGATTTAATGTCACAACCTGAAAAAATTCCTGGGCAGCGTCAAACCAGTTTTCCCGGGCTTCCAGGGCTAAGCCCTGATTATAAAGCTCAAGGGGATTATTTCTGCTTTTCTGGGAAAAGGCAGGCTGCAGGCAAAAAGCCGCAAAAAGAGACAGAGCAATTAAAATCTTATTCTTCTGACTTTTCATTTTTCTCACTGTTTTTAATTACCTTTATAACGTTGATTCTATGTCCTTCCATATTCTGAACGATAAAATCAAATTCATTCCAACTTGTCTTTTCATATTTTACAGGCACTTTGCCGAACAAATCAAATACAAAACCACCAAGGGAATCAAAATCTTCATTCGGGAACTTTGCATCAAGAGCCTCGTTCAAATCATCAAGGTCGACTCGGGCATCACAAAGCCAGATATTGTCCCCCGCAGAAATAATGGCTTCTTTTTCCTTGTCAAACTCATCCTGAATATCACCTACAATCTCTTCGATGATGTCTTCCATTGTAACAAGGCCGGAAATTCCACCGTATTCATCAATTACAACCGCAATATGAAGGTGCTGGCGCTTAAATTCACGAAGAAGAGAGTCAATTCTCTTGCTTTCAGGCACAAAGTAAGGACGACGGATGATTTTTTTAAGGTCAATTTCTGAATCTTCAAGGAAAAGATGCAGTAAATCCTTTACATAAAGAATACCGATTACGTTATCAATTGAATCACTGTAAACCGGGAAGCGGGAATGTCCGCTGGCAATGAGTTTTTCCAGAAGCTCGTCACGCGGAGTCTGGTCAGAAATAAAATCCACATCGATGCGGGGAACCATAACTTCCTTTACGGCAGTTTCTGAAAGTCCCTCAACACCTTCAATCATATCTTCTTTTTCTTCTTTAAGGATTTCCTTCTGGGCAGCACTAAGCTCTTCAACTTCAGACTGCTTTTTCTTTTTCTTAAAAAAACTCATCTAATTACACTCTCATTTTTTAATTCAACTAAAAGATTTTCCTGCTTTACAAGCATTTCGCAGACAGGCTTTACGCCCTTTTCTATGTGTTCAGGCTCGTGGTCATAACCATTCAGATGAAGGATTCCGTGAACAAGAAGCCTTTTTATTTCGTCATTTTCTGATTCTTCAAAGTAAGCGGCATTTACAGGCAGAGTATCAAGGCTGATTGCAATATCGCCTGCACAAAGCCATCTGCCTTCCTGGTCCTCATATTCTTCGTCATTTTCAAAGGAAAGCACGTCGGTAGGGCTGTCTACACCCCGGTAATTTTTATTCAGTTCCTGCATGTAAGAGTCATTGCAGAAAAGAATACTGATTTCTTCCCCGTCATAATCAAAGGCCTTTAAAACCTTCTGAACAAAGGGCTCAACATTATCAAGCCATAAAGGAGAATCAAGCTCTTCCTGTACAGAAACTAAAACGCGGTTTGCCATAATTAAAGCTCCGCCTTAGTCTTTTCATATTTTTCAGGTCTGTCAGTTTTTTCAGCTTTTTCACTTTTTTCAGCCTTTTCGTCAGACTTTTCTTTATCTGACTCATTCTGATCAGGATATTCAATGCGGCTGTGATAGTAACCGGCAAGAATCTGAACAAAGGCTTCCTTGATTTTAGAAACATCGCGGAAGGTTAAATCACAGTTATCAAGCTGCTTATGGTCAATTTTGTCGCTGATAAGCTTTGAAATAAAGGCTTCGAGACGGGGAACCGAAGGACTTTTCAAAGTACGGCAGGCCGCTTCAACGGTATCTGCCAGCATAACGACGGCCGATTCGCGGGTGGTAGGAGGATTTCCAGAATATGAAAATTCTTCCGGAGAAAGTGTATCATCAATATTTTTTGCTTCATTATAAAAATATGAAATTACAGAGTTTCCGTGGTGTTCCGCAATAATGTCGATTACAGCCTGAGGAAGGTGCAGCTGATGAGCTTTTTCCACACCCTTTCGAACGTGACTCTTGATAATTGAGCGGGAAAGAGATGGGTTGAGGTCATCGTGCTTGTTTTCGCCCTTCTGATTTTCTACAAAATATTCGGACTGTTCAATCTTTCCTATATCGTGGTAGTAGGCACCAACCCGGGCTAAAAGAGAGTTTGCACCGATTTCACGGCAGGCGTTTTCTGAAAGCTGGGCAACCATAAGCGAATGCTGGTAGGTGCCGCTTGCCTGAACCAGCATTTTTCTCATTAAAGGCTGATTCAAATCTGAAAGCTCCATAAGACGGAAAACCGAAGAAGTATTAAGCATGATTTCAAGCGGTGTCAAAAGTCCCAGAGTAAGGATTCCTGAAAGGAAGCCGTTTACCGCAACACCGCCCAAAAGCTTTGGAAGCTCAAAAAAAGCCTGATTAAACATAACATGAACAATAATCATGTAAACGCAGTCAAAGACTGCCAGCATGATTGACGCAAAAACAAGATCAAGTCGTTTTTCAATTTTGCGGACGATTGCTGCTGAGGTAAGAGAAGCCGCCAGGGCAAATATAAAGGTCGGAACCTGACAGTCACTGCCAATAAGCACACCTAGGGAAAGCACAAAAGAAAGGAGGACTGCAGAAATATTACCGTACAAAATTGTAACCAGCATTACAAAAAGAGAAACCGGAATAATAATACAGATAGAATAAGCAGAAGAAAAAATCTGAAGCTTTCCGCAGAAGGCAACAACAACGTAGGTAATCAAAAAGAAGATAATCTGCAGGAGAGGCTCACGCACATAAATGCGGCGGTTAAAGGGAATAAATGTATAAAGAAGATACCACATGATTGCCAGAAGCAGCAGGAAAAGCTCTGCGTTGGCAAAGGCCCGGTAATCAATATAAAGAGGCGAAGCAGACATCTTCTTAAGCTTTGCATAGCCTTCCTCTGTAATCGGAAAGCCTTTTTTTATGATTTTTTCACCCTTTTCGATGGAAATCGGATCCAGCTCGTCAGGGGGCAAATCCTTTTGGGAAATAATAGTACGGTCAGAAATCTGATTGATTTCAAAATCATCAAGCGAAAAATCTGCAATAGTCTGCACTGTAGAAATTTTTACAAAGTTAACGGCAGAAACTGAAAGGAGACCTACAAAAAAGAGAATAAGGAAAAGATAATTCTTTGAAATATATTCTCCCATAGATTTAAAATATAAGCCCAGGGTTCCCTGATTTTTTCTGGCTTTATTCATATTGTTTTTCATGCTCATACGCCTTTACAATTTGTTTTACAAGATGATTTCTAACGACATCATCTGCTCCTAACTGCATAAATCCTATATCATCAATTTTATATAAAATACTCACCGAATGCATCAGACCCGAAGGAGTTTTTTTAGGCAAATCAACCTGAGTCGGATCACCGGTAACAAAAACCTTTGTATTGTCACCCATTCGGGTCAAAAACATTTTCATCTGAGGAATGGTAGTATTCTGTGCTTCATCAAGAATTACAACAGCATTATTCAGGGTACGTCCACGCATATAAGCCAGAGGAGCAACTTCGATAATGCCCGCTTCAAAAAGCCTCTTTACACTTTCTACCGGCAGAACAGTTTCCATTGCATCTTTTAAAGGCCTCATGTAAGGATCGATTTTCTGCTCAAGATCGCCGGGAAGATATCCAAGGCTTTCTCCGGCTTCAACAACAGGCCTGGTAATAATCAGCTTGCTTTTTTTATGACTTAATACAAGGCTGAGAGCCTCACATACGGCAAGGAAGGTTTTTCCGCTTCCCGCAGAGCCTGTACAGAAAACCATATCCTTTGTCTGCAAAAGACTGATATATTCAGCCTGATTCTGGGTACGGGCATAAACCCTCTTTAATCCGCCCGGAATTAAAATCACGGCTTCTTCGGTTCTTGGCTTTTTATGGGTATTTAAAACTGAAATTACAATGTCTTCGCCGTTTTTCCCGCCTGCGGCTATTTCATCAATAATGCGGTCAACAATGAACTGGAATTTCTGGCGTATCAGCGGGTCTTCGTCTTCTACAGAAAGCTCGTTACCTTTTGTAAAAACAGGAACGCCTAAATGTTCTTCAATGAGTCTAAGGTTGCTGTCATTTGTTCCGCACACACAGGAAAGCACATTCTGGTCTGGAACAACAATCGTATAATCTTTCATTAAGTATTTCTATTATAAGGTTAAACACACTAAAAAGCAATTTCCTACAACATTTTGCCTCGCAAAATGTTAAGCGATGGTAGTTTTCATTCGGAAGTTGGAGTTTAGATTACGACCATCGCACTACTGAAAAGTCCAGTCGCCATAATTATCCTTAATCTGAGTTTTCATGCTCTCCATTGGCTTCCACACAACACCGATTGTAACAAGAGGATTGAAATCATATTCAGTTTTTCCATCCTTTGTAACAAGACGGGGTGCAAAGCTCATGGTCATGCTGAATTTCCAGTCATGAAGGTCATGGGTAACTTCCATATTCATTGACTTAAGCTTAAAGCCCGAAGCTTTTCTCAAAGATTCATCATCAAAGCGGAAGGAATTAAGCAAATCCATCCACAGGTTATCTTCACCAGAAACACGTCCGTCATGCCCCAGCATCTTCTGGAAATATCTGTAAATTGCAGAGTTCTGGGTTGTTGACGAAAACTTTATATAAAAAAAGTTATTGATATTAAATGTAAGAGATGGAGTAAAAACAAAATATGAGCTTGTAGGCTTAATCAAATCAG
The DNA here is from genome assembly GCA_947165895.1 of uncultured Treponema sp. GTDB lineage: Bacteria > Spirochaetota > Spirochaetia > Treponematales > Treponemataceae > Treponema_D. The sequence continues at coordinate 77,858 of CAMVCB010000006.1, read as the reverse complement.
CTGTAAGGCTTGTTGTGAGGCCCGGTGCCACCGAAATCCTGTTAAACCACTTGTACCAGGTTTTAGACGGCATTGTATATGAAAAAGAAAAGCTGTATGGAAGGAATTCCTTTTTATCCTTTCCTTCACTATCCTTTCGGGGAACCCATTTGTTATTTTCAAAATCATAGCCCTGAGCGTAAGAAGCAACATAAGCTGTAGAAAATCCATACCAGCTGGCAGAAAGCTTGAGGCTTGAATGATAGTAATCCTGCATATTGTAGTTATAGGATTCAGAAATTGACAGTGTTGACCCCAGAACCTTGCCGGAAATTGTAGTGGACTGCTGCAAATCCTTTCTTTTCCATTTTTCATCTTCAGTTTTTGCAGTTTTGTTTTCCTGAATACCAGTAGAAATAGTTTCTGTAACATAAGGGAAAACAAGGGATAAAGTTCCGTTGTACTGGCGGGCAAGAGGCGGCATAACCTGACTGAAAGTCAAAGTCTGCTTGAACTTTTTATCCATTTCTGTAAGACCAAGAATAAAATCCAGGGAGTTTACAGTGATACAGTTTTCATCACCCAGATCCAGGGTGTAATATTTATATTCCGGCGTGTCCGCATCACCGATAAATTCCTGGCGGTAGAGCTTTGCGGTTGAATTCCATTTTAAGCCGGTTTCACAAAAAAGCGGAACATGGGCAAAAGGAAAGAGAGAAACAGAATTTGTAGTTGAAATATCCTGAGATTCAGCCTTATAGTCGGTAATTTTAAGGGTTGCCGCTTCTGCTTCTGTATAACCGCCTTCTGCTCCCCCCTTGGTATTGATATAAGGATGCTTCTGGAAAATCGGACTGTAAGAATAAGAATTACTTACAGACAGAACAGAACCGCCATAGGTAAAATTATTCGAAAGTGTTGCAGGAAGCTTAATGGTGTACATGGAAGACTTAATGTTTTCCCACTTAAAGTCATTTCCGCTTTTCAGATAATTTGTGTCGGTAGAATAAGCCATCTGGGTAAGAATGGAAGGATTAAAGGAATAATCAAGCTTGTAAACAAAGCCTTCTGCAAGACTTGCCTTTTCCTGTGAAAAATCAAGCTCCGGCAAAAGAGGTATTATATTTCCATTTTTGAAATAAAGATTTTCCTCTTCCTCCTTTTCATTTTTTTTATCTTTCTTCTCTTCTTTACCGTCATCTGATTTTTTTTCTTCTTTTTTGTCAGACTCCTCTTCCGCCTTTTGAGCCTCTTCAAGCTCCTTTAATCTTTTTTCTTCCTCGGCCTTAAGCTCCGCAATAGACTTTACGCCGTCTGCCTTATTCATAGAAATTGCATATTCCGGAGTCTTTGATGTAGCAGAATATGACGTGCTGGAAGGAAACTGAAAAAGAGTTCCAGAAATATTAAAGGAAAGGGAAAGAGGGGTTACCTGGGAAGGTGCATAAAACTTTTTAAAATTCGAAGTACCGTCAATAATATAATTCAGTTCCGAAGTATCTGTTATTGTCTGGCCGCTCGTATTCAAATTGATTGTAGAAAACTGCACCGAAGAAGAAAGATTATAGCTCACAGTCGAAAAAAACTGCCTTAAAGCAGAAGGCAAAGTAAAGGACTTTGATGAAGTCAAACTCCAGTTAAAGCTTGAATATTCAGAAACTGTAATTGCATCCTTAGCATTTGCAATCGTACTGGAATCAAGAAGATAAGAAATCCAGTCCATATATTCAGCACGGTTAGTAATAAAATCATACTGATAGTAGGGGTCTGAAAAAAAAGGTATATCAACGGTAAGGTTTACCGGATTTGACAGGGTAAAATTGATTTTTCCGCCGTAGCGGAAAGGCAGCTCCAGTCCTATAAAGTTAGACTGGTCAGAATAGGTCTTTCCGCTTGTAGGACTGTAAGGATAGTATTTTGTTCCGTCCTTAAAAATCGTCTTAGAAAATCCCATGCTGAAATCCGTATTTAAGGAAGTCAGGTATTTATCTGATGGCTTAAAAACGCCAGAAAAGCCGGTCATCGTTCCAAGAGTTGAATACCAGTCCAGCATAAATTTAAAATAATTCGAGGTGTTGCCCGTATAGTTTTCATCAAGATTATGAAGGATAAGACCTTCAAGCCTCTGTTCCTTAAGCTGGGAAGGCTTCATAAAGTTATAAAGGCCCTTCAGGGCATCGGCACCGGCGGCAGATTTATCGTCTGTTGACGAGGATGAACTGCTGCTGGAAGAAGACGTCGAGGTCGAAGAATCTGTTGAAAGTGGTTTTCGTCCATAAAGATAAAGAGTATTTTCTATAAAATAGCCCTCACGGCGGCGGTAACCAAAAACAGGATTAAAAACAAGCTCATCCTTAGGATAATAAAAGGCCGGAAGATAAAGAACCGGAATTTCGCCTACATACAAAAGAGCATTAAAAAAAGCAAACTCCCCGCCCGGAAGCAGCCAGGTTCTTGTGGCATCAATGTGCCAGTGGGGATTTATATCATCACAAAAGGTAAGGCTGGAATTTTTAAAGGCGATTGCATTTGAAGCCCCCTTACCAAACATATCAGAAAATACAATAAGTGTTGAACCGCCGGGAAGATTAATCGCATCCGACTGAGTCTGAACAACCTTACCGCCGTCAAAAACGCCTTCCAGAGTTGAAGTGTTGAGCAAAAAAGAATTAGCCCTGGTAGTATCGTTGCCGGAAGCTGCCCCTGTCGTCGCGATCGAAACATTCCCCTCCGCATACAGCATTTCTGTTTCGCGGTCATAAGTTACATAGTCAGCTAAAATTTCGGATGTTACGCTTCCTTTTTGAACGGAAATGCAAACCTCGCCGTTAAGCATGATTGTATCATTTCCACTTTCTTCTGATTTTTTATAGGAAGTCTGGCTGGCATTTTTAATCGTAATTACAGTGACATTATCTTCTTTTTTAGCATTCTCATTTTCTGCATGCAAAAAACCGCCTGAAAAAATAAGAAAAAGAAGAAGAAAAGAGAAAAGTATTTCTTTTTTTATCAATCCTTTTTTAAATATCACTTTTTAAGCCAGATTTACAAATAAAAGTATATCATTTTTTCTCAAGCATTTCCTTTACATAGTGCCCGGTATAAGACTGAGGAACCTGAGCCACTTCTTCAGGAGTGCCCTTTGCAACGATTGTTCCGCCGCCAGTTCCGCCTTCCGGTCCCAGGTCAATCAGATAGTCAGCCTGGCAGATTACGTCAAGGTTATGCTCAATCATCAAAACTGTATTTCCCTTGTCGACAAGGCTCTGAATTACGCTCATAAGCTGCTTTACATCGGCAAAATGAAGGCCGGTTGTAGGCTCGTCAAGGATGTAGAGGGTTTTACCGGTTCCAGGGCGGGCAAGCTCATTTGCAAGCTTAACTCGCTGGGCTTCACCGCCCGAAAGAGTCAGGGCATTCTGGCCCAGCTGAATGTAGCCAAGGCCGACAGCCTTTAAAGTTGCAATTTTTCTGTAAATATGAGGAATTGAACTGAAAAACTCGCAGGCTTCGTCAATCGTCATATTTAAAACGTCATTAATCGATTTTCCCTTGTACAAAACTTCAAGCGTTTCGTGATTAAAGCGTTTTCCGTGGCAGACTTCACACTGAATGAAAACATCAGGCAGGAAGTTCATTTCAATTACGATTTCGCCAGCCCCCTGACAGTTTTCACAGCGGCCACCTTTCACATTAAAGCTGAAGCGGCCTTTCTGGTAACCGCGGGCCTTACTTTCTGGAAGGCTTGCATATAAATCGCGGATTGCATCAAAAACGCCAACATAAGTTGCAGGGTTTGAGCGTGGAGAACGTCCAATCGGACTCTGGTCAATGTTGATTACCTTATCCAGGGCAGAGGCTCCGTGACATTCAGTACATTTTCCGACAGGAAGCTTTGTGCGCATAAGGCGGTTACTTACGTAAGGAAAAATTACATCGCCCATAAGGGTAGACTTTCCGCTTCCACTCACGCCTGTAATACAGGTAAAGACTCCCAGTGGAATATCAACATCAATATTTTTAAGGTTATGCTCTGTTACGCCGCGAATCTGAAGGAACTTTCCGTTACCCTTGCGGCGCTGCTCAGGAATTTTCATTGTTAAAGTTCCCGCAAGATACTGGCCGGTAAGACTTTCAGGCACCTTAGCCACATCTTCCGGTCTTCCCGCCGCAACAACACGACCTCCGTTTACGCCGGCTCCAGGCCCCATATCAATCAGATAGTCGGCGGTCCGCAGGGTCTGCTCGTCGTGCTCAACAACAATTACAGTGTTTCCGTTATCACGCAGGTTTATCAGAGTATCAATAAGGCGCTGGTTATCCCGCTGATGAAGACCGATACTAGGCTCATCAAGAATGTACATTACGCCGCAGAGGGCAGAACCAATCTGAGTTGCAAGGCGGATTCGCTGAGCTTCACCACCGCTTAAAGTTTCAGCCGCGCGTTCCAGAGTCAGATATTCAAGACCGACATCCTTCAAAAAGCGAAGTCGGGCACGGATTTCCTTAAGCACCTGCTCCCCGATTTTCTTTTCGCTTTCGGTAAGCTGGAGGGCGTCAAAAAATTCAATTGATTCATTTACAGAAAGAGTTGTCAGATCCCAGATGTTTTTTCCGCCGACAGTAACGCCAAGAGCTTCGGTGCGGAGTCTTTTTCCGCCGCAGCAGGAACACTCGCTTATGGTCATAAACTTTTCTTCAATGTTAGCCCGCTGACTTTCGCCCCAGGCTTCATTGTGGCGCCGCTTCATCTCATTCAAAACTCCGGGCCAGGGGCGGTTATATTCTGAATAGCCTTCCCCGCTCTGCTTTTTGTAAACCCAGTGGATTTTCTTTTCGGCATCGCCATGCCAGAGGTAATTAAACTGCTCGTCAGTAAGCTGATTAACAGGTGTATCCAGAGTAAAGCCCGCCGCCTCTGCTACAGCTGAAAACATAGAATGATTCCATTCGCTGTCAGGATTAAAAAATGGCAGAGCCTTCTGATCAAAGCTTAAGTTTCGGTCCGGTAAAATCTTAGATTCATCCCATTCCATTTTCTGGCCAAGGCCTGTACATTCCGGGCAGGCACCAAAAGGGTTGTTAAAAGAAAAAAGTCGGGGCTGCAAATCTGGAATGGAAATACCGCAGTCCGGACAGGCATTTTTCTGGCTGAAGAAAACCTCTTCTTCCCCGGCATCAGTCCGGCGGGTTACAACAACAATACCGTTGGCACTCTTAAGGGCAATTTCCACGCTGTCTGTAAGACGGGTTCGAACATCCTCCGACTTAACAATGCGGTCAACAACAATTTCGATTGTGTGCTTTTTCTGCTTATCAAGTTTTACAGTCTCGTCAAGGTCAGCCATAACGCCGTCTACTCTTGCACGGATAAAGCCCGACTTTTTAGCGTCTTCAAAAATCTTAGTGTGCTCACCCTTTTTACCGCGCACAACCGGAGCCAGCACCTGCATTTTAGTGCCGTCTTCCCAGGTCATAATTGTATCGATAATCTGGTCAATGGACTGCTCCCGGATTTCCCGTCCGCAGTTAGGACAGTGAGGCTTACCGATTCTCGAAAAAAGCAGACGGTAATAGTCGTAGATTTCCGTAATAGTTCCTACAGTAGAACGCGGGTTTTTATTTGTAGATTTCTGTTCAATGGAAATGGCAGGTGAAAGTCCTTCAATCAAATCAACATCCGGCTTATCCATACGGCCAAGAAACTGGCGGGCATAAGCCGAAAGACTTTCCATATAACGGCGCTGGCCTTCCGCAAAAAGCGTATCAAAAGCAAGGGAAGATTTTCCGCTTCCGCTCAGCCCCGAAATTACAACAAGCTTATTGCGCGGAAGTTCAACATCAACATTTTTAAGGTTATGCTCCCTCGCACCCCGGATAACTATCTTCTCATCATTTGCTTTCATGAAAAATATTATAGTAAAAATAAGGATAAATAGCCACAGATTCACACAGATGAGACACAGATAGCTTTTATGAGGGGGGAAAGCATTCCCTGCCGAAAAAAGAAAAAGCGTTAAAAACGACAGTCCGTTGCGACTGTCGTTTAGCTTTTACGATAAAAATGGCTCGGCAAGCTATGCTTGCCGTCGCTCCTCTCTTATTCTATTTCTACACTCACATGCTTAAATTGCGTAACGTCAAAGAGCCCCTTGTCTGTAATCTTAAGCGAAGGAATTACAGGAAGAGCCATAAAACATAAAGTCATAAAGACGGCAATATCATTTGACACAGAAAGCTCCTTTCTTGCAATTTCCTTCATTTCCCTGATTTTTTCTGCAACTTCAAAGGCAGACTTAGAACACATAATACCCGCAATTTCGTGCTGAAAGCTGGATAAAATCTTTCCATTCTTTGCAATAGCCATACCACCGCCCATTTCAATAAGGCAGTTTACGGCAGCTTCCATATCAAAGTCAGAATCACCGATTACAATTATATTGTGAGAATCATGAGCTATAGACATTGCAATAGCACCGTCTTTAAGTCCAAAGCCCTGAATAAGGCCAAGACCTACGTTTCCAGTCCCTTTATGACGCTCTACAACGGCAATTTTAATAATATCATCAGAATTTCGCTGCCAGCAGCCGTCCTTATCGCGGGAAACCTTAGCTTCTGTCATTTCAGTTACAATCTCATGAGGAATTATTTTAATAACCCTTACTCTGTCAGACTTAAGCTTCAGGGCCAGTCGTTCCCGGCTGAAGTTTTTTACATTCATCTTACCGCTTACTTTTTCAGGCTCTACGATAATGTCCTTTGCAAGATATTTTTCTTCATCAGAAACAAGCTTACCACAAGCCCATACCTTTCTTACCTTAAAGTCATTTAAATCATCAAATAAAATTAAATCAGCAAAGCGGCCTGGCGCAACAGCACCGCGATCCCTAAGGCCATAGCAGTTTGCCGCATTCAAAGTGGCAATTGTAATTGCAGTAAGGGGATTAAGGCCGTTTTTTACCGCAATCCTTATGTTATTATCAATATGACCTTCGTTTACAATGCTTGAAGGCTGGCGGTCATCGGTGCAGAAAAGACAGAGATGGAATGTATTTTCCGTAACGGCTGGCAAAAGGCCTTTAATGTTATTGCAGGCAGTTCCTTCCCGAAGCACAACATACATTCCTCTTTTAAGTCTTTCAACAGCTTCTTCTTTAGTTGTACATTCGTGGTCACTTAAAGCACCGGCCGCAACATAAGCATCAAGCCCGCTCCCGAACAGAGACGGACTATGACCTTCAAAAACTTTTCCGGCTTTTTTTGCAGTAATTATTTTATCAAGAACTTCATCATCAGCATTACAAACCCCAACATAGTTCATAAACTCGCCAAGAGCCGGAATGCGGGGATTTTCTATGCGGGAAGCAATTTCTTCTGCCCCCAGCACTGCCCCGGAATTTTCAAAAGGAGTTGCAGGAACGCAGGACGGAAAATGAAGAAATACCTTTAAAGCAATGTTTTCAGAAGCCTTAAGCATATAGTCCAGGCCGTCAAGTCCGCATACATTGCAGATTTCGTGAGGATCCGCAAATACAGTAGTCGTTCCGTGAGGTACTACAAGTCGGGAAAATTCTGCCGGACACAAATGGCTTGATTCAATATGAACATGAGAATCTATCAGCCCCGGAGCAATATAACTGCCCCCTGCATCAAAGACCTCTTTTGCAGGCGGAAAATCATTTCCTCCAAAGCCCGCAATATAGGAGCCGGAAATATAAATGTCACCATCAAAAATACTTCTGTCAAAAACATTCACAATTCTTGCATTTTTAATGCATAAATCCGCAGGAATTCTTCCGGCGGCAGTATCAATCAGTTTTTTTAATTCATTTTTTTCCATATTAATCTTCTTAAATATCCTTTCTATATAGACTTTTTACATCAGGTGAGTATTCCAATAATTATCCGGATTACAAAAAGAAGTGCGACGACACAGGTCATCATCTTCAATTGTTTTATGCGGCCAGTAAGGGCTTTTATAATTACATAAGATAAAATGCCAAAAAGAATTCCGTCAGAAATACTTGAAGAGCAGATCATCATAATGATTGTAAGAAAGGCCGGAATCAGCTCTGTATAATCAGAATAATCTATATCCTTCACAGGAGTTATCATCATGCCCCCTACAAGTATAAGGGCTGACGCAGTAGCCGCAGAGGGAATTGAACCAAAAAGAGGCTCAAGAAAAAGTGCTAAAAGAAAGAGGATTCCTACGACAACTGCCGTAAGACCAGTTCGCCCCCCCTCTGCCACACCGGTTGAACTTTCAACAAAGGTTGTTATGGTAGAAGTTCCGAATATTGCTCCGGCAGTAGTTCCAACAGCATCTGCCATCAAAGCCTGCTTAGTATGAGGAATGGAACCATCTTCCCTTATCATATTCGATTTACCGGCGCAGGCAATCAGCGTTCCCACCGTATCAAACATATCAACATACAAAAGCGTGATTGTAATTATTATAAAATCAGAAATCGACTTTCCGCTTGAAAAAATATCAGCAAAGGAAAACTGACAGAAATATGGAGCAGAAGGCAGATAGCTGCCCCCGCTGTAATGAGTTACGCCAAAAGGAATACCAAGAAGAGTAACTAAAAAAATACCAATCAGGATTGCACCGCGAACTTTTCTGACAAGCAGAACACCGGTAATAATAACACCAATAACTGTCAGAAAGGGAGCTCCCGTAAACCATTCAGAATTAATCGCAGTAATAGTCTCCTTATCGGCCACTATTACGTTACCGTTTTTTAAGCCGATATAGGCCACATAAAGCCCGACCCCGGCCCCGATTGATTTTTTAAGATTTGAAGGAATACATTCTACAATTGCTTCGCGGACATTTGTAACAGTAAGAAGAATAAAAATCAGGCCTTCAACCAGAACGGCGCTGAGAGCCCAGTGCCAGGAATATCCCATGGAATTACAGATTGTATAGGCAAACATTGCATTGAGTCCCATACCAGCAGAAAGGCCAAAAGGCAGGTTTGCATAAAAGCCCATTACAAAGCAAGCAATCGCCGATGCAATAGCCGTAGCCGCAAAAACCCTGGTAAAATCCATTCCGCAATCAGAAAGAATCAGAGGATTGACAGCAAGGATATAGGCCATAGTCATAAAGGTAGAAAAGCCTGCTATTATTTCGGTTTTTACATCAGAGCCGCTTTCCTTAATATGAAAGAATTTTTCCATAGTTAAAGAATACACGGGGATTATCAAAAAATAAAGAAAAAAAACGGCCACAGATAAACACAGATGTCCACAGATAAGCATTTTATATCTGTGTTTATCTGCGTCCCATCTGTGGCTATTAATTAATTAGCCTTTATAGAATTTTTAACAATAACGTCGTGAGCGCCGCCTTCACGGATAGAAGCAGAACTTACGCGGGTAATTTTTGCTTTTTCCTGAAGCTCAGGAATAGAAACAGCACCACAGTTACACATAGCGTGAATAACCTTGCTTGTCGTAAGGGTAACGTTATCGTGAAGTGCCCCGGCATAAGGAACGTAAGAATCAACGCCCTCTTCAAAAGCCATGCCTTTTTTACCGCCCAGATCATAACGCTGCCAGTTGCGGGCACGGTTAGAACCTTCACCCCAGTATTCCTTAACGTAGTTGCCGTTTACAATCAGCTTGTTTGTAGGAGATTCATCAAAGCGGGCAAAGTAGCGGCCAAGCATTACAAAGTCAGCACCCATAGCAAGGGCCAGTGTAATATGATGGTCATAAACAATACCACCGTCAGAACAGATTGGAACATAAATACCAGTTTTTTCGTAGTAAGCGTCGCGGGCCTTAGCAACTTCAATTGTTGCTGTTGCCTGACCGCGGCCAATACCCTTCTGTTCGCGGGTAATACAGATAGAACCGCCGCCAATACCGATTTTTACAAAGTCAGCACCAGCATCAGCAAGGAAGTTAAAGCCTTCAGCATCAACAACGTTACCGGCTCCAATCTTGGCATTCGGCCATTTTGCGTGAATGTCCTGCAAAGCACGGCGCTGCCATTCAGTAAATCCTTCAGAAGAGTCCAGAGTCATTACATCAACACCAGCCTTCAAAAGAGCCGGAACACGCTCCATATAATCGCGGGTATTAATACCAGCTCCAACAATATAGCGTTTTTTGCTGTCCAGAAGCTCAAGAGGATGTTCAGTGTGGCTGGCAGCATCCTTACGGAATACCAGGTACAAAAGATTTCCATTTTTATCAACAACAGGAAGCTGATTGATTTTGTGAGCCCAAATCAAATTGTTAGCTTCTTCAAGAGTAATTCCGTCTTCAGCCTTTACAAGGTCTTTAAGCGGAGTCATATATTCAGAAACCTTAGCGTCAGGAGCGCAGTGATTGATTCTGAAATCGCGCTCAGTAATAATTCCAAGCAGCTTACCGTTTGCAGAACCGTCTTCTGTAACGGCAACAGTAGAGTGACCGGTAACTTCAATTGCGGCAACAAGCTCAGTCAAAGTCTGATCAGGACGAATATTAGTATCAGAAGAAACAAAGCCGGCCTTATAGTCTTTTACCCGGGCAACCATGGCAGCCTGATTTTCAATAGTCTGAGAACCAAAAATAAAAGAGATTCCTCCCTCTTTTGCCAGTGCAACAGCCAGCTTATCATCAGAAACCGCCTGCATAACCGCACTAACCATAGGAATATTCATTGTAAGGGGGCATTTTTCACCCTTTTTCTTATTGTAGCGGACAACCGGAGTCTGCAAACTCACATTTGCCGGAATACAATCAGGGCCAGTATAGCCCGGAACCAACAGATACTCATCGAATGTGCGGGATTCTTCTTCAAAAAAATATGCCATGTATTACCTCTTTATTTAATCGGATATAATACAGAAAAATCCCCGTTTAGACAATGGCGAAGTGCCACCTTCCCAGTCGCATTTCGCAGTTCCCTAACGGTCAGCATCCTCACTCGCAAAGCTCGCTCCGGCTGCCGCTTCGCGCTGCTCAATTCTCGGCGCAGTTCTGCTTAAAAATGCCACAACATCTGCCCAGGAAGGAAAAATATTCAGAATTTTTCCAAAACATTGCCGGAATTTGCAAAAAAAATCCATATTAAGGTATGGAGGATTTTGTATGAGCGATACAAGAATAAATAAAGAACAGCCGCTCACACCGGAAGAAAAATGGGAACGGGCTACAATTGCAAACAACTTTATCTTTTACAAAGTAATGAGACACAACCCTGATGTCTGTAAGGAGCTGCTGGAAATACTTTTGGAAATCGAAATTGACCGCATTGAAATGCGGGGTGAAGAAGTAATTGAAACAGATTTCGGCAGCAAGGGAATCCGGCTGGATATTTATGCTAAGAATGAAAAAGATGCCTACAACATTGAGCTTCAGGCGACGGATACAAAAGAGCTGGCTGAACGGGCCCGTTACTATCAGGGCACAATTGATGTGGACTGTTTAAAATCAGGACAGACGTATAAGGAATTGAAAAACTCATACGTTATCTTTATCTGCATTCCGGATATATTCCAGAAGGGGCTACCATGCTATCACTTTGAAAATTTGTGTCTGGAAACTCCAAAGCTTCGTCTTAACGACCGGGCTTACAAAATCTTTTACATTGCTGATAACTATGATAAAATACTGAATGAAAAACAGAAGGAATTTCTAAAGCTGGTTGCCGGCCAGAAAGCAGGCGATAACTTTTCTAAGAAAGTTGCCCGGCTGGCAGAGGACGCAAAGCATAATACGCAATGGAAGAAGCAGTATATGGAATGGGAAAGACAGAGAGCATATGATTTTGAAAGCGGTAAGGAAGCCGGTGCAGAACAGAAGGCTGTTGAAGCTGCCGTAATGCTGGTTCATGATTATAATGCTTCACCGGAAGTTGCAGCACAAAAAATGAAAGCTCCTCTGGAGCTGGTGCTGGAAGCACTGAAAAAGTAAAATTAAAAGTTGCCACACGGATTGAGGATTTCTACGGAATCCTTATTCCTGCGGAATACCATTTTGCTAACGCAAAATCATTTTTTTTAAGTAAATTCCTCACAAAGTTTTTTTGACACGGATGAACGCGGATAGACACGGATTTTCACGGATAGGATGGAATTTTTGGGCAAGCTGATGGTAACGAAAGTAATGGTAATGCAGAATGAATAATAGGTTTGTCACACGGATTTTGGATTCCTACGGAATCCTAATTCCCAGAGAATCCAATTTTGCTAACGCAAAATCTTTTTTTTTAGGTAAGCATAATATCATTTTTTTTTAATTTTTTTTCCAAAACATTGCCGGAATTTAAAGTTCCGGGGGACTTTATATATAGAACTTTTTTGTTAAAAAAAACTAGTTATATGAGGTTCCCTTATGACAAACACAATTTATGACAAAAAGCCTGTGGATAAGCTCACTTTTGCAGACGATGGTATGTTTCAGGAAGTCATGCGAAATCCTGAGATTTGTGCAGAACTTATCGAACGGCTTCTTCACCTTAAAGTAGGCCACGTTGAATATCCGGAGCTTGAAAAAGCAATCAAGCCATTTTACACAACAAAAGGTGTCCGCCTTGATGTTTATTTGAAAGATGAGGACAAGATTATCGATGTAGAATTACAGTGCTATCCCCAGGAAGCACTTGGCAAGCGCACGCGATATTATCAGTCAATGATAGATATGGACAGTCTTATGAAAGGTCAGGATTATCCAGAATTGAAGGAAAGTTATATTCTTTTCATCTGCAAACAGGATCCATTCTTCATTGATGAAGAAAATAAACTTTCATACGGTCTGCCGTGTTATACATTCCAGAATATCTGTAAAGAAAATGCGGAAGTTAATTTGAATGACAAAAGTCTTACTGTGATTTATAATGCAAGTGCATATGAAGCTGAAAAGGATGAAAAAATCAAAGCCTTTCTACATTTTATAAGTACCAATGAACCGGGAAAAGATGATTTTACAAAACGTCTTTCAAAGCTGGTTGAGAAAATCAAAGATAACGAGAACTTCAGGAGTGATTACGCCGCTATGAATTTACATGACAGAGATATTAGAAGGGCTGCCATAAAAGAAGGCGCCCAGCAGAAGACTATCGAAGCTGCCATAGAGTTTTACGAAAACGGTGTTTCTGTTGAAATAATTGCAAAATCCCTTAAAATGACAACTGAAAGAGTGCTGGAAATCGTGGGCGAAAAAGCACAGAAAAAAGCTTAGACGTACATTGTTTTTTTTGACACGGATGAACGCGGATGGACACGGATTTTCACGGATAGGATGGAATTTTTAGGCAAGCTGCTGGTAATGGAAGTAATGGTAATGCAGGATGAATAAGAGTTTTGTCACACGGATTGTGGATTCCTACGGAATCCTTATTCCTACGGAATACCATTTTGCTAACGCAAAATCATTTTTTTAAGTAAATCCCTCACAAAGTTTTTTTGACACGGATGAACGCGGATGGACACGGATTTTCACGGATAGGATGGAATTTTTGGGCAAGCTGCTGGTAACGGATGTAATGGTAATGCAGAATGAATAAGAGGTTTGCCACACGGATTCGATTTTGCTAACGCAAAATCATTTTTTTTTAGGTAAAACAAATTTCCAAAAAGAATTAATTGAATATTTATCTTGGTACAATAAAAAGAGAATTAAGGGAAAATAAAAAGGACTGACTCCTAAATATTTTAGGAATCAGTCCTTAAACCAGCCTAGGTAAAGTGTCCAATAATTGGGATGCACTTCAGCGGTGGGTAACAGAAAGTTAATCTTTTTTTATCTGCCAATTTGAATTTGCATGATTTAATACAATTCTAGTATCAGATAATACATCTCCAGTACTTGTGAATGTATTACTTGTAAAGGTAGAGGTACTAGAAAACCACAAACCTCCACCACTAACTTTTGCATGGTTTCCCTGAATTGAGCAAGTACAGTTATCTTCAAAAGTTAAAACACCAACGTTATAAATACCTCCTCCAGATTGGTTTGCATAATTTGAATATGAACTGTCTGAAGCTTGCGTAGCAGTTCCTATTATTGCATCACCTTTAAGATTGACTGTACCTGAATTATAAATTCCACCTCCTCGCGAGGTTACATTTATATCTCCAGTAGGTACAACACCTGCAAAATTGTTTGTAATTGCACCACTACTCATTTCAAAAATTCCTGTGTTACAATTATAAACACCACAACCATTACCATTATTACCGTTTTTTGCCTCATTATTAGTAATATGACCAGAACTCATTTTTACAGTACCTTTATTATAAATTCCAGCACCTTCAGCAGCCTTATTACCTTCATTCTGCTTTCCAATATAACCGTCTTGGAAAATCATTTCTCCAGAATCAATACAAACACCTCCGCCATAACGTGTAGCTGTATTACTAATGATTTCTCCACCATTAACAATAAAATGTCCTTTCTTAATATAAACTCCGGCACCATCATTAGTAGCTGTGTTATCAGAAACTTTCGCACCGGAATTCAATGTAATTTTTGCACTTGCATTATCAATATAAATTCCAGCACCATCAGTAGCCCTACCTCCAGTAATAGTAACATCGTTAATTCTTATATCAGAATCCGTACTTACTTTTAATACAGTTCCACTATTACTACCGTTCAATTCAGCAGTAGTGACTCCAACTGTTGGATCTTTAGCAAGAGTAATGCTTTTTGCAATTAGGTTTTCAATATTTGTATTACCTTCTACTGAACCATCGATATAAACATTCCAGTCAAGAGTTGCTCCGTATTTTTTAGAATCTGTAATTTCTTTTACTACCCTTTGCAGAGTCTTAAATGCCAAATCATGAGTCAAACCAGAGTTAGAATCATTACCATTTGGAGATACATATAAATTGGTGTCAACCCAAACAGCATACAAAGTTACAGCTGGACTAGACGCAGGGTAAGACTGTCCATCACTATAGTCTTTACTTGTAGCATTTGCTGTAGTTGCCCATCCATAAAAATACTTAGCTTGTGGAGGGTTTACAAACATATTTTCTCTTAAAGGTTCAGTTGTACCAATCTCTAATTCCTGGGTATAAGAGGTAGCACCTCCAGCTGTTGATCCATCATTACCTTCAAAAGTTATTGTACAAACATTAGAAGTCCAAATCCAAACAGCATATAAGGTAAGATCCTCCTTGACAGAAATCTTATCCATATCATGATAATTACAGGTTGATGTACCAGCTGTTTCTGTCCATCCTTTAAATGTTTTTCCTTCTGGAGCTACAAATTTCATTTTTTCAAGGGCTTTTTCTTCACCAACTTTAAAGTCCTGAGTATAAGTATTTTTACCTTCTGAAGTAGAACCACCGTTACCTACGAAAGTAACGGTATAAGTAACTTCACTCCAGATAGCATACAGAGTGCGGTCGGTTTTTGTTGAGAAGTTGGCTTCGTCGGCAAAGGTTGCTGTTGTTGCTGTTGCACTTTCGGCCCAGCCTAAGAATTTGCAGTTTGCCTTTGAAAACTTATTTGCAATCAAATTCTTTTGCTCGGCAAAAGCGTAAATCTGCGAATATGTAGTAGCTGCAATACCACCGTCAATATATGAGCCGCCGTTACCGTCAAAGGTTACCTTGAAGGATGTCGGGACTTCACTGCCATCATACAAATCCATACAGCTGGTAAGCGCGAGGGCACAGAGCAAAGAAAAGATGATGAATAATTTATTTTTAAGATTTTTCATTCTCTACTCCTTTTCGGTCAAAATGAATTCTACGCGGCGGTTTTTCCAGGCTTCATCCTTCTTTGATGTAACCATCTTTTCGGAACCGCGTCCTACAGCGTTAAGACGTTCTGCCTCAATTCCGCGGGCGATGAGCTCTTTCTTAACGGTCTGGGCACGTGCAGTAGAAAGAGGGAGAAGTTCTTTGAGATGCTCGCGCTCTGTTCCGCTGACGTTGTTTGCGTGACCTTCAATTGTAACATTGTAGTTAGCATATTTTTTGAGAATCTGTGCAACAGTATCAAAGAGGTTTTTATTACGCTGAATCTCTTCGTCTGTAAGGCCTTCGTAGCCGGCTGAGTTTGGACCGAACTGAATGGAAGAAAGTGAGAAGTGAAGAACACCGTCATCTTCCTGAACCATAACGCCGGTCTGAATAATTCCCGGAATAAATCCGTCTGAGCCGTCATTTGCCTTAACGTACCATACGTACTGGTAGATTGCACCACCATCAACAAGGCTGCCGTTCTGGCTTAAACCTTTCCAGGTGTAGTCTTCTGGAAGTTTTCCTTTACCCTTATCGATAAAGAAGATTTTCTGACCAGGGTCGTAAACGCGGAGCTCCCAGGTATTAACGCCTTCGTGCTCGTCAGCATCGGATGAAACATCAAAAACAACTGTATCATCTTCACCGTCGCCGTCAGGTGTAAAGAGCTTGCTTTTTGTGGTTGCAAAAACGTTGAGGGTACCGCCTTCCTTATTAAAGCTTCCCAGTTTAGAAGGAGAAAAGAGGACTCTCATGCCAAGAGAAATCCGGCCTGAAAAGAGCAGGCCTTCCTTTTCCATTCGGAAGGTTTCGTGATATCCGATTGAAGGGATAAAATCAAAAGCCTTGTAGCTCAGAAGATTAGGAAAATCTACCAGAAGTCCGGCTTCAAAAACCGGAGAAAAACCGTTTGAGCTTTCCTTCTGTCCAATGATTTTTTTACTCTTTGAGCGATAGCCGTCTGCCTTGTAAAAATCGGCAAGGACAGCAAGATTAGGGCGTATAGCAAGCCATTCCGGGAAGAAAGGAATTATGTTCTTTCCAAAATCATAACCGGCTTCTACACCAACCTTCCATTCAGTCATTTCCTGAACAAGATTTCCGCTGTCGTTACTATAAGAAAGTCCACCAAGCAGAGCCAGAGAAAGGTCTCCAAGATAAACGCCGCCTTCAAAAGTTCCTCCGCCACCAAATCCAAAAACCTTATCGCCATTCTGGCAGGCCGGGATGGAAAGATCACCATGCAAACCGGCAAAATATTTAAGCTGAGCCGGAAGCGGGAGAACACATAAAACTAAAACAACAAAAATTAAAAATTTAGCCTTTCGCATAAGACAAGGATAAACCCGAAAAGGGAAAATAACAAATTATTTTTTACAATTATTGCTTTTTTCCATGCGATTAACAAAAGACTGGCCCCAGAATTCACATAAAAGAGCCCTTGCCTCCTGCTGAAGCGGAGGAATAACGGTTTCGCGCAGCTGAAGAAGATTGTTTGAAAGGTATGCGGCTGTCATGCGCCTTATGTGATTTTCTTCTTCCTGAGTAAGGCGTCCGGGATTATCCTTTATCCATTCCGAAATTACGGTAAAAACGCTTGCTGCAGAACAAATCATCCGCCATTTTTTAATACTGTCGATTCTGCGTCCGGAGCTCATGCCGGTATTTATACGGTAGCGGTAAACTTTATCTTCTATTCCAATATAAGATTTTGCAATCTGAGCAAGGAAGAAAAAAAGCAGAACATCATCAGCCATATTACATTCGGTATAGGGAATATTTTCATAGGCCCTAAGCCACAAATCACGTTTTATAAGCTTTCCCCAGGTATTCGCCGTAAACTGAGATTTTAAAAGCCAGCCGGAAAACACCTCATGATCATAAAGTCTGCCGTAAAAAATAATTCCGTAGCGGTTTTCCTTAGCCGGAATAAATTCACCATTTAAATCAAAAAGGCCTGCTGTTGAAGTTCCATGAACTATATCAAAATCACCATTTTTTGCCGCATTATATAAGGAAGAAAGAGCCCCTTTTTCAAGCTCATCATCACTGTCAAGCTGGGTAAGATAAAGACCGGAAGCTTGATGACAAAGAGTCCGCCGGACTTCAATAAGCCCACGGTTTTCCCGGTGCTCTATAAATTTAAAAGTTACCGGCGCAAGCTTATTTTCTTTCCTGTATTTTACAGCAGTCTTTTCTGCAATTTTAACAATTTTTCGCGCATTTTTCCCCTCCGCATCTTTTCCATCACTAGCATCGCTTACGACAACAATTTCAAAAGACGAAAAATCCTGTTCCCAGGCTGAACGAAGGCAGTCTGCAAGATACGATTCCGTTTCAAAAACAGGGATACAGACAGAAATTAATGGTGCGGACTTTTTCATATTTTAATAATACAGCAAAAAGTTCAAAAAAAATGATTTTTTTTCAAAAACATTGCCGGATTTTTAAAATTTTTTCCATTATATAGCAGGAGGTAAAAGTGGCAGAAAAAGATATTGCTGAAAAAAATCTTGAATCATACAACGATGTTTTTGCTGACATTGTAAATGTATTGATTTTTGGAGGCAAAAGAATCGTAAAGGAAAAAGATTTGACAGATGCAAAGCCTGTTTCAGAATACAATAATGAAGCCGGAAAAAAACATTATCAGGAGCGGGATGTTGTAAAATACTGGAATAATGGTGAAATCAGATTGAGTATGCTGGGAATTGAAAACCAGACGAAAAAGGATAAATTCATGCCTCTTCGGGTCATGAGTTATGACGCCGCGGCATACAGAAGTCAATTGCTTGAAAAAGGAATTAAGCAATGTTATCCTATAATTACGCTTGTATTATATTTTGATACCAGCCGCAAATGGGAAGAAAATACATCCTTAAAAGAAGTGCTTTCTATTCCACATGGAATGGAAGATTTTGTAAATGATTACAAAATCCACGTGATAAACCTTGCCTGGCTTGAGACAGAAACAGTTGTTAAATTCAAAACAGGATTTAGAGAAGTTATTGAATATTTACAGGCAAGTCGTAAAGGAGAACCATTCAACGGTTCCAGACGAAAAGTAGATCATATAATAGAAATCTTTAATCTTCTGAGAGTTCTTTCCGGTTCAGACAGATATGTTTTATCAGAAGAACAGATTGATGAATTAACAGATGCAAAAGGAGGCAGAAAAATGTATGTAGACCTGGTTATGAAAAAACGCTTTCTTGATGCACAATCCAGAGGATTTGCAAAGGGCAGAATGGAAGGCCGACGGGAAGGCATGAAAGAAGGTCGTGAAGAAGGTCGGGTAAAAGGTCGTGAGGAAGGCCGTGAGGAAGGTCGGGTAGAAGGCAGAATTGAAGGAAAAAAAGAAGGCAGAAGCGAAGGAATAAATGAAGGAATAAAAAGTATTACGGATTTATTTGCAAAACTCTTCTCCCTGGGACGGGCAGAAGATGTTGAAAAAGCCTCTAACGACAAGGAATACTTAAAAAAACTGATGGAAGAGTATCAGAAATAAAAAAAAGCATCCGCAAGTTGCGGATGCCTGAAAAATACATAATTAAACAGTGCTAATTACTGTCGCCGTTTTTGATACCGAGATAACAATTTTCATAAGGATTCTTACCTCCATTTTCCTCCTTAAAAAATATGTTTATGTTACTATTATTAAGGTAACAAGAACCATCGGCACCAGAATCTTTAATTAAAGAAGCCATTTTTAATACGGCTGGATCATCATCAAATGCGACAGAAACAGACTCAGAAGAAGTTTCCAAAGCAAATGTTTCAAGATCCACCGTTACAATTCTGTTTACGTTTTTAAATGAAAGTGCATTATTATCATCAACATAGAAAGCATATCCGTCATCTGCAATTACAAGCTTTTTAGGCTTTATGGCGATGAATTTTTTAGGGCTATAGAAATTTGAAGAGATTGTAATTTTTGAATCAATAAATTTAGTTTCAGGGGCCTGAATTGTCGGGAAAATGGTGTTAAAATTAGCAGAATACGACAAGCGTCCTGTTTTTGGATCTTCCGAAGCTCCCTTTTCTCCTGCAACAACATATAAGTCAGAATAAGCATTGTCTTTATATGCAATTTTTCCATCTTCTGAAAAACAATACATATTTGCTATATCTGTATTCTTTATTTCTTTTTTAGAAAGTCCTGTTGTTGACACAAGATTAGTCAAAGTATCATATTTCAAAATAAAACCATAATTGTACAAGCTTGCAGCCGGAGTAAAATCTGTGGAAGAACAATTTACAATTACATACACTGCCCCGTCCTGGTAAAGCATGTCGGAAATTGATTCTTCAGTTATCGCTTCGTTTTCAAGGATATCTGAAAAAGAAAACTTATCAACACCTTCAAGAGCTTTATCATCATCAATATCTGAAATATCAAATTCAAATAAATGTAAAACAGGATTACCATCTGCCGAACGCTGCTTTGAAATTACATATAGTTTTTCTGATTCTCCGTCATTTTTTACAGCAAAAGCTCCTTCTATAATACTCAGCAGCTGAGGATTAGAAATTTTATAGGATTGTTTTGTATTTGATTTTGAATCTGTAAGGATGCTTGGATATTTTATAAATGTAGAAACAAAATCCTCGCCATGAGGCATTCCAAATGCATACAAAACATTCATTTCACGGCTGCAGGCAAATGCACGATAATCAAAAGAATTCTGGTTATCTGATCCGGTCACATCATTAAGGACAATCTCTTTTTCATTACTTGATTTTAATTTTCCACCGTCAAAATACCAGACATTACCTGGGGCATCAAAAAAGAAGTTTTTATTATTCAAATCAGTTGCAAATGGGCCTCCTAAAGAGTCTGAAGCCGAATTAAGTGCGTATAATGAATAGTTATCATTCTGATAGTTCCATACTACAGTTTTCGTCTCATCCGCAAAATCAAAAACGCTCTTTAAAACCATGGAAAGGTCGTTTTCGCCGCCTTTTTCAAGGATTATGTTTTCTTTGATTGCCTCATATTTGAGGACGCTGCCGTGGTAAACAAGAATTTTTACTGTAAAAGCTTTATTCAGGGGGATATCGGTAAAGTTGAAGGAGGTTCCCAAAAGCTCGGAAAAGCTGAGGTTTTTGGTGTCTGTAGCTTCGTAGCCGCCTGTAAATTCTATTCTTACGGTAACAGAATTTAATTTTGAAATTCCAGAGCTTTTCTGAACGGTTGAAACAAAATCATTATCAAGAACAAAACTGAATAACTGAAGCTCTTCATCATCATTTTTCTGCTTTGATCTGGAACCTGACTGCGAATAATCTGATGCATTATAAGAGCATGAAGCAAAGAAAAGGCCCAGCAGTGCGCCTAAAATAAAAAATCTCTTCATAAATCCCCTTCCCACCACTTAATTAAGATTTACAACTCGCTCAAAAGTTCAGTAAAAGTATTTTTCTCCGAATTAAATTTACGAATCTGGTCATTTAAGAGTTCGATGTTTTTTTCACAGTAGTTTCTGATTGTAGTTCTATGCTTTGCGGCTTCATAATTGGCCTGTTTCAGCATAAGCGTAAATACATCATCCAGTGATTTAAACTCGTTTACAAAAATAACCTTTCCGTCAATTGTTTTTGCAATTCCCTCAAGGTTTGATTCCAGGGTTCCGTTATCAAACTGAGTCGAAATCCACATGCTTGGAGTTATGGCAGGGAAAATGACCTTAAGCTCATCCGGCTCATATTCGCGTCCCATTACCCTGGCCTTTATTCCGTGCAGATCGGACGGAATAAAAAACTCAATTTTCTTTGAAATGCAGGTTAAATCCTTGTCATTAATAACAACCTGAAAAATCGGTGTTTTAAGCCTGATGAGAATCAGATTGTTTTTGAACGAGCAAACGTTAGCCTTATGTGAGAGTACTGCACCTACGAACATATCTTATATTATAACAAAAAATTTAAGAATTTGTATAGCAAAAATTAGCCACAGATACACACAGATTTTCACAGATAATCCTACAACTTGCGCTATGCGCAAGTTAAGCAATGGCCAGATTCATTTGGAAGTTTGCAAATTGATTTTTAGCCATTGCATATCTGTGTCCCATCCGTGGCTTTTCCTTAACAACCACTTAAAAACTTCATAATGACTAAAAAATGACTTTGTGCTATAGTAAGCGCGTGGCAAATCTGAGATGATTCTTCGGAATGCCGCAAAAAAATCTTTTACGCCGCGATGATTCAGCGGCAGGAGAACACCATGAATATTGTAGTAATGGGTGCCCAGTGGGGCGATGAAGGCAAGGGAAAAATCGTTGACTACCTTGCTCAGGATGCAAAATACGTTGTTCGTTTTGCGGGCGGCGCTAATGCAGGTCACACAATCGTTGTTGATGGAAAAAAATACGCTCTCCATCAGGTTCCTTCTGGAATCCTTTACCCGGAAAAATCAGTTTTTCTTGGAAGCGGAATGGTAATTGACCCTGAGGCTCTTTTTAAGGAACTTCAGATGCTCAAGGACAACGGTGTAAACTGGGAAGGCCGTGTATTTATTTCTGACCGTGCCCACCTTACTCTTCCAGGCTACCGCGAAATGGATAAAGCCCGCGATGCAGCACGCAAACGCCCTATCGGAACTACAGGCCGCGGAATTGGAACTACATATTCTATGAAATCTGAGCGCGACGGTATCCGCGTTGCAGACCTTGACTGGGAAGAAAAATGGAATGACCTTGACGATGCAGACAAGAAATTCCTTGAACAGTATAAAGACCAGCTTATTAAAATGCGCGTAAACATTGCGGCTAAAATGTACGAATACCGCGATGAAAAGATTCTGTTTGAAGGTGCTCAGGGTGCCATGCTGGATATTGACTCTGGTACCTACCCTTACGTTTCTTCAGGTGCTTCAGGCAGCTACGGAGCCGCTTCAGGTTCTGGAATCGGTCCTAAGGCTCTGGACAAGATTTACGGTGTATTCAAGGCTTACGAAACCCGCGTAGGTAACGGCCCGATGCCATCTGAATTCAATGCTGATACTGAAGGCGAACTCTGCGACTATGTCCGCAACACTGGTAACGAGTTTGGCGTAACAACAGGACGTCCACGCCGCTGCGGTTATCTTGACCTTGTAGCATTGCGCTATGCCTGCCACGTAAACTCAATCGACAATCTTGTTCTTACTCACCTTGATATTTATGATGACATGAACGAAATTGAAGCCTGCGTTGCTTACGATATCGATGGAAAAATCGTAACTGACTTCCCTACTTCAATTCCAGAACTCAACCGCGCAAAACCTGTTCTTAAGAAGTTTGACGGCTGGAAGACTGACATTACAAAATGTACAGACTACAAAAAGCTTCCTAAGAATGCCAAGGCTTATGTAGAGTTTATTGAAGACTTTACAGGCACAAAGGTTGGCATTGTTTCTGTTGGCGCAGACCGCAACCAGACTTTTGTCCGCGAAAAAATCTGGAAAAAATAATTTTTTTTTGACACGGATAAAACGGATAAACACGGATTTTCACGGATAAAAAATAGAAAAACATCCGCGTACTATCCGTGTGCATCTGTGTTCATCCGTGTCTAAATTTCTTTTTCAATTTTGATTAAAATACCGTATAATGAATCTAATGCAAAAATTGTTTTCTTATGCGGTATTTTTATTTACACTTCTCCTTGCTTCCTGCGCAACAAATAAAACAGCTGATAAAAATAATACTACATCACAAGAAAAAATATCCCCACCAGCACACCAAATTGATTCAGACGAACTTTCAATTCTTTTTGCGGGCGATATTATGGCCCACACCTACAATCACAACATTACAAAATACGATAAAATCTGGCGGGATGTAAAATCATACATAGAAGACAGCGACCTTGCCTTTGCAAATCTTGAATCGCCGGTAGACCAGACAAAGCCTGTATCTTCCTACCCTAACTTCAATCTTCCCCTGCGCTATGTTGAGGCGGCTGTTGACGCAGGCTTTGACGTATTTTCCCTTGCAAACAATCACTCTTTTGACCAGGGGGAAAGGGGAATTGCCCAGACAATCATTTCCATGGAAGAGCTGCAGACAAAAAAAGCGGAAGAAGGAAAAGACATTTATTTTTCGGGGCTTAAAAAGCTTAAGCACGGAGATTATACTTATAACATAATAGAAAAAAATGGCTGGAAAATTTTATTTCTGCCTGTAACAGGCATTTTAAACTATCCTCATGATTATGCCTTTATAAATTACGTTAAAACAGGCGAAAAACCACACCGGGAATTTGTTGAATTCTGCAAAAAACTGAGGGCTGAAAACCCCTGCGATTTATTTGTAATTTCACTACATGCAGATGAACCTGAATATAAAAGAACGGTTCTTAAAAGTCAGCGTGATTTTTACTTACAGCTTCTTGAAACTGCGGATGTGGTCTGGGCAAATCACGCACATATCATAAAAGACCGGGAATTTATATTTGAAGCCGAAAGCGGACGTCATAAGCTGATTATGTATGCAAACGGAAACACTATCAGTGCACAGAGAACTCAGCCGACTTTTGATGCAGGGACACCTATGAGCGAGCGGGATCACACTGGCGACGGTCTCTTATATTATGTGCAATTTATAAAGACTAAAACAGGCAAAACACGCTATAATACAGAAGGAAAACCAGAAAATCCGGTTCAAATAAAAAAAGCTGAACCGATTTTTATTACTACTTATATCAATACCGCCTGGGAATTTGTGCTTAAGCCGCTTAATCAGGAATTTGTAGATTATCTGAAAGAGGTAAAACGTAAGAACTGGGCAGCATACATTGAACGGCGGATTAAGATTAATACAGAAGCGACAAAGGATTTAATTAAATGGCAATAGACTATAAATCATTACCAGTTTATGCGCAGAAGCAGAAGATTTTAGACTGCCTGGAAAATAACCAGGTTGTAATTGTAGAAAGCCCGACAGGTTCAGGAAAAACTACCCAGATTCCGGTGATTTTGTATGAGGCAGGCTATGCTACAAACGGAATGATTGGCGTAACCCAGCCCCGCCGAATCGCAGCTCTCAGCGTAAGCGAATTTATTTCAAAACAGCTGGGAACTACTTACCCCGGTCTTGTGGGCTACAAGATGCGTTTTGAAGACCAGACAAATCAGGATACAAGAATCAAAATCATGACTGACGGAATTCTTCTTCAGGAAATGAAGCTGGATCCCTGGCTTTCCAAATACAGCGTTCTGATGATTGACGAGGCTCACGAACGAAGTCTCAACATCGACTTTGTACTGGGACTTGTAAAGCGGGTTTTGAAGGAGAGAAAGGATTTTCACGTAATCGTTTCTTCGGCAACGATGAACACCCAGGTCTTCAGTGAATATTTTGACAATGCGCCGATTGTTTCCATTGATACTATCACCTACCCGGTAAGCGTAGTTTACGACCCGATTGAAGGCGGGGCAACTACTGCGACAGAGGCCGGCTGCGATGCAATTTTGAATAAAATCTGCCGCACGGTAGACCGCGTTTTAGACAACGGAGACGAGGGCGGAATCTTAATTTTTCTTCCGGGCGAAAAAATCATCAAGGACTGCATGTACCGCCTGGAGCATGCGCCTTTTTCCCGCCAGCTCTGGGTTCTGCCATTGTACGGACGACTTCAGAAAGAAGAACAGGAGAGGGTTTTTGACAATCCGCCGGCCGGAAAGAAAAAGGTCGTTATATCTACAAACATTGCAGAAACTTCGGTAACAATTCAGGACATTACAACCGTAATTGACTGCGGTCTTGCAAAGCTGAACTTTTACAGTCCCCGCACCTTTACCTCAAGCCTTGTTGAAACAATGGTAAGTAAGGCAAGCTGTAATCAGCGTAAGGGACGAGCCGGCCGAACCCACGAAGGAACCTGCTACCGCCTTTATTCGCGCAAAGAATTTGAAAGCCGCGAAATGTACACAAAAGAAGAAATTTACCGCACAGACCTCAGCGAAGTAGTTCTCCGCATGGCAGAACTTGGAATCACAGATTTTTACAACTTTGATTTTATTGCAAGTCCTGGCCGGGAAGGAATTATCGGGGCTGTTGATACTTTGAACATGCTGGGAGCTTTAGACAGCGACAATACCCTTTCTGAAATCGGAAAGCTTATGGTGAAGTTCCCCCTGGAGCCTAGAATCAGCCGTATTATTGTAGAAGCAATCATGCGCTTCCCGGATGTTATCGACAAGGCACTTGTGGCTGCTTCCTTTTTGAGCGCAAATTCGCCTTTTGTTCTTCCTCCCAATGAAGAAATGGAAGCCCGCAAGGCTCACCACCGTTTCCGCGACCTGCAGGGAGATTTTGGAACTTACATCAATCTCTTTAACGCCTGGAAACAGACCGACAATCGTGAAAAGTTCTGTAAGAAAAACTACCTTGACGAACGCATAATGGCAGAAATAGAAAACATCTATATTCAGCTGGGCGAAATCGTTGGTGATAAAATGGGCATTCCCCTTACCCACAAAAACGGCAGCATGCAGGATTACCTCTGCTGTATTGCGGCGGGTATGATTCAGTTTGTCTGCATCCGCATGGGACGCGAAAATTACCGCTCCCTTACTGCCGGCCACATCTGCATTCACCCGGGAAGCGTTATGTTCCGCCAGAATCCGGTTTTTATTGTGGCAGGAGAAATCGTGCGAACCTCCCGCATTTTTGCAATGAGCGTTTCGCCACTTACCCACCCTATGCTGGACACCATAAACCCGGCACTTTTTGACCGCCTCATGGCCTGTAAAAAAGCAAAAGACCGCGAAAATGATGAAGAAGCAGACCAGCGCCGTGCAGAAGAGCGCAGGCGTAACGAAGAAGCAAAGCAGAAACGCATTAAAAAAGCTGATCAGAAAGGGTCTGAAAATAAAGCCGGAGCAAAAGACAAGGACGAAAGTTTTTCTTTTGGCGGAGATATTTTTGAAACAAAAAGGTTTAAGGGAAAGAAAACTGCCCTGCTTCCGCTTGAACGCTTTATTTTTGCCATTCAGAATGAGACAGACAAAAATAAGATTAAAGCCTGTGCAAATCTCCGGGGCCGCATCATAACAAAGGATAACGGTATAATGCTGGACGGAGAAAAGCTTTCTCAGATTATCGAGATTGCAAAAAATCTTGTGCTGACTCCGATTGCAGAAAAAAAGTGGAACCGCCACTTAAACGCAAATATTTACAATGAAGTAGAAAAAGAAGAGATTATTTTTGCCCTGGAAAGTGTTTTACGAACTGCCATTGCAAAACAGAAGAATAAAGAATACGGCTTTATCACCCTCTTTACGGACGGTAAGGGAAATTACTGGCTTAAAATTTCCCGCGGCTTTTCAACAGCCCTGCAGGAAACTCACGCCAGCCTTGAAGCCCTGGTAGAAGAAGACGTAGAATTCAGCCAGGAAGCAGAGGAACGCATAAACGACGCACTTAGATTAGTAAACAAATTTTACAGCAAGAAGGAATAAATTTTAGACACGGATGAACGCAGATTCACACGGATGGAACACGGATAGTTTTTGTATTTTTTATCCGGGGTAATCCGTGTTTATCCGTGATATCCGTGTCAAAAGCTTTAGTCTTCGATACCGAGCAGACGTTTTGCGCGATTTCGGTTGGTTGAGTTGGTCTGGCGGCTGTCATAGAGAGCCTTGATTTTTTCTTCAACCTCGCCGCCGAATTTGTAGTTTTTGTACATATCAAGACCAAAACCTACAATATCGGCATCCTTATTATCAAGATATTTAAGGCAGATATCCTTAAAGCTTGAGCGGGAGTATTTTGCAAGAACTTTTCCAAGCCCCTTTGCAAGATTTTTCATGCGGACATCATCAAGGGTTTTATTCGCAAGCTCAAGAATCTGCTCTTCACCGTGGTCGGCTTCAAGAAGGACTGAAACAATCTTGATTTTTGTGGAATCGGCCATCTTCTTATCAAGCTGGTCGATAAGGAAGTGGTCGGCATTTACGTCGTTGTAGAGGGAAAGGGCATAAATTGCTTCTTCTTTTATTATGCGCTCACTGTCATTTTCGGCACGATATTCAAGATAAGGAATTGCATGACGGTCCAGGATTTTTTCACTTGCTTTAATTGCTTCCTGACGAACCTTCCAGTGCTCGTCACGGATTCCCTGCAAAATTGCCGCCTGGGCATCTGCATTCTGGGCAAATTCACTCAAGCCCTTGATTGCGTACTGACGCAGGTTTGGATTTGCATCCTTAAAGGCATTAATCAGAACAGGAACAGCTTCAAGCTTTCCCATAAGTCCCAGAGCTTCTGCGGCATACATTCTTACAAAGGAGTTTTCATCCTCGTTTTCAAGAATTGCAACAATTTTATCAAAGGTTTCTACCGCATGGAGCTTACCCAGAGTCTTCATCAAAGTCTGGCGCTGGGCATCACTCAAATCATCGCGTTCAAGATATTCTGCAATTGAGACAGCAGCATCTGGGCCACCGATTTCACCGATTGTGGCAAGCGTATCATTAAAGTAGGTTTCGTTTTCGCTTTCAAGGATTGTAAAAACCGCCGGAATCGCAGGCTCTGTGCGGACCTTCTGAATATATTCAAAGCAGGCTTTTACAACGTCCGGCTTTGTGTCATAAGGGTCGTTTAGTGTTTTTACGGCAAAATCCTCAAGGCAGGGGTCTTCCAGCTTCGTAAAATATTCAAGGATTTTTTTCTGAATCACGATGTTCTGGCTGACCTGAAACAAATCATAGATTTCTTCGGTAAAGCGGGGATCATCGTTGGAAATAAGTTCATCAATAAGATTTGAAATTTCTGAAGGAATTCCAAACTTAATTGTATTGCGGTTCTTTTCCGGGACATCAGGATTTTCGTCCTTGTCTTCGGCGGCTTTTGCCTTTTCTGAATCTATGGGGCGGGGACGCTTTGCCGGAGGAACTTCTGAAACTCCGGCCAGGGAATTTGATTTTTTGTCCTCATCCTCTGACTGGGCAGGCTCTTCGGAAAATTCTTCTTCCGCCGGAAGGTCTTCTTCAGATTCGGCCTCGCTTTCGCCGGCAGGACTTTCGGAAGCCGGCTGAGATTCATCTTGGGAAGGCTGGTCAGAAGCCGGTGACTGAGCCTGATCCGTGCCGGCTTCCGAAACATCATCCTTTATATTTGAGCCTGAATCGGGACTTTCGGGCGCTTCAAGGAGTTTTTTTTCTTCGTCGGTAAGCTCCAGATCCCCAAGAATGTCGGAAAGCTTGTCTTCCACAGCCTGAACGGCATCGTCAGCCTGGGTAACGCTGTCCATGGGATAAAGATCTTTGAGGGGAGTATTTTCCTCCTGGGCACTGAGGGTAAAAATCGAAATGGCTGCAAAAAGGCAAAATAAAGACTTTTTCAAAAGTTACTCCTGCACTCCCTGATGGAATTTTTCCAGGAAGTCCTTTCTATACTGCTCAAAACGGTCTTCGTTGATTGCGGTGCGGATTTCACCAATCATATTATGCAGGAAATAAAGGTTGTGGTAGCTGGCAAGAATTGAGCTTAAGATTTCCTGTTCCTTGAAAATGTGGCGGAGGTAGGCCCGGCTATAGGTTCGGCAAACCTTGCAGTTACATTCCGGGTCAATCGGCTTCTGGCTG
Source organism: uncultured Treponema sp. (assembly GCA_947165895.1). Taxonomy (GTDB): domain Bacteria; phylum Spirochaetota; class Spirochaetia; order Treponematales; family Treponemataceae; genus Treponema_D. Next base: position 48,596 of record CAMVCB010000006.1, on the reverse strand, counting down.
TGAATCCAGCGCTCCTGCTTGATGGAAAGCATTCCGTAGCGGGTAAAATATGAACCGTTACGGGCGTTGCGGGTTGGAAGTACGCAGTCGAACATGTCGATTCCGGCCTGAACGGCGTCCAGAATGTATTCGGGAGTTCCTATTCCCATAACGTACTTGGGCTTGTCTTCGGGCAGATACTGAACTGTGTAATTAAGGAAGTTTGTAAATTCTTCCGGGGTTTCGCCGACGCTGAGACCGCCGATTGCAATTCCCGGGAGATTCTGCTGGCTTACAAAGTCTGCAGACTGGCGGCGAAGGTCTTCAAAAAAGTTTCCCTGCACAATCGGGAACAAAACGCCTTTATAGCCCTTTTCTACTTCAGCTTCCCACTCTTTTTTAGCGCGTAAAAGCCAGTCGCTTGTAACCTTGAGGGCTTTTTCAGCAACCTTGCGGGGTTCACCGGCTCCGGTACAAACGTCCAGCTGCATCTGAATGTCGGAATTAAACTTGCGCTGGGTCTGGACTACGCTTTCCGGGGTAAACATATGGTAACTTCCGTCGATATTACTCTGGAAACGAACGCCTTGGTCGCTGATTTTGCGCAGTTTTGAAAGGCTGAAGACCTGAAATCCGCCTGAATCAGTCAAAAAGTTGCGGTTCCACTTAGAAAAACCGTGAAGTCCGCCGCATTCTTCGATAAGGTCTGCACCCGGGCGCAGATAAAGGTGATAGGTGTTTGCAAGGATGATTTCAAAGTTGATTTCTTCAAGAAAATCCTTTGGCATTGCCTTTACGGTGGCGTTGGTTCCAACCGGCATAAAAACCGGAGTCTGAACGTCGCCGTGAGCCAGGTGAATAACGCCGGTTCTGGCTTTTCCGTCTTTTGATTTGTGATGTATGTCAAAAATATTTGTAATCATAAAACCTCTTAAAAATGTCAGCCGCCATGAGGCCGGCTATGTCCTGCTATATTTTAATAATATTATACTAGCTATTGTAAATAAAATCACAGGGGACCAGGCACCTGCAAAGGGGGAAATATAGCCGTGCTTTGCAAAAACCATTGTTACCATGTGAATTACGTAAAACAAAACTGAAGCAGAAATACATGATGCAAGGCTTATCAAAAGCACGTTCTTTTTTGTCTTTCCCGTAAGTCCGATAGAAAGAAAAACAACGATGAAGACAATAAAAGGAAAGGCATATTTCTTATAGTATTCAGAAAGCTGTTCGCCGAAGGGAAGTCCTGCTTTTCTAAGATGCTGAATGTAAATTTTTGCTTCCCTTGCAGAAACTGACTGAACGTCCACTATATTTTTTCGGAAGATTTCATAGGATTCCGTAAGCTTTTCTTCAAGGAGAATGTCAAAGGGCTTTGTAATAAAACGGCCGACCTCTTCATCCCTCACATATTCAATTGTATTTTGAAGCCGCCAGTGAAGAAGTTCAAAATCCCAGACAGCAAGATCTGAGTGCACAATTGAAATCAGTTTTTTATTTTCATCTCGGAAAACAATATATACGTTCTGAAGTCTTTTACTTTCCTCAAAATAGCGGTCTGCATTATAGATTATTTTTCCATTTTCCGAAATTACGATTACATTATCATTGTTTTCTGATTCAAATTTCTGCAAAAGCTGATTTTGAAGTTTTACTTTCTTTTCATAAGTCTGAACGACGAGGGCATTTTCAAAGGCAAAAAGGGCAAAAGACAGAAAAAAAGAAAGAAGAAGAGCCGGAAAAGTGAACTTAAAAAGAGAAACCCCGGATGCAAAAAGGGCTTCCAGCTCGTTGTTGGCATACATATTACTAAGGGTATATGAGGTGGAAAAAAGGATAGCAACTGGAACTGCATACCAGACAGTTTTTGGAATGTAGTTCAACATTACAAGGCCTACATCATGCCAGGTACAACCGTTCTGCATATAGGTTGTAATGTTCATAAAAAGATCTACAAGATTTAAGACCAGGGCGAAAAACAAAACCGCACCAACAAAAAGAGGAATTATTTTTTTTAAAAGATATCCGACAAGCTTCAAGACCTTCCCCTATTTTTTCAGAAGCACGGCAAGGAAGCCTAATCCCATGACGGCAATTACAAAGTTCGGAACCCAGATGCACCAGAAGGGATCAAGACCGACTCTCTGAACAAAAAGCTGTCCCATAATCTGCATGGCCCAGTAAAGCACGCAGACAACAAGTCCAATAAAAAGGCAGATTGTCTGGCCGCGGTGTTTTCCAAAGACAAAGGCAATTGAAAAAGCGAGGAAGGCAAAAAAAACTGATCCAAAAGGCAGGGCAAACTTTTTGTGAAATTCCATTATCCAGAGTTTCAGGCGGCGCTGTTCCGAAAAGGAATCTCCAAGGTTTGCCTTCATCTGTTTAAGTTCACGCGAAAGGTCGTAGGTGGTCATTTCTCGGGCAGAATGAGTTGAATTTCCCAAAACAGACTTATCAAAAACGTTCAGGACTGTTTTTTCCGATTCCAGAACATCATAATTATGCCTGCTTTTATTACTGATAGAAAGAACAAGGGCATCTGTCATCGAAAGCTGCATGAGAACCCCGTTGATGCTGCCTCCGTCCAGGGAAGACTCCCCTGCCACTATGATTTTCTGGGCATCATTATCACTGTCAAACAAAATTAAATCAGTTACTTTACCGTCCTTTACATCCCCCATGACAATGCTTGCACTGTCCAGAGTTTTTACACTGTTTGCCTCAAGGGAAACAGCCGGAGTCGACTGCATGATTTTTCTGAAAAGCTGATTATATTTCATCGTTCCCAAAGGAAGCAGATAATCGTTTACAAAAAAAGAGCCGATAGAAATTGCTGCCCCAAGAATCATTACAGGGTAAAAAATCTTGATAAAAGAAATACCAGAGGCACGAAAAATCAGGATTTCATTGCTGCTCATCATACCGCCCAGGCTCATGGAAAAACCTACCAAGGTGGCAAAGGGGGCTGACTGGGCAATAATAAAAGGCAGACTGTAAAACATAATCCTCATTACATCGCTGAATGGTGCTGATTTTGCAAGCAGCTGCTCAACGGTCAGAAGAATCTGATTTACAAAGAAAATCATAAAAAAGAAAAGAAAGGCAACAAGAAAGTATAAAAATAGGTCTTTAAAAAGATATTTTATGAGTATGTGATTTTTTAGCTCGCCTGATTTTAAAATATTTACGCTGAACCATTCGTATTTTTCTTTACAGAAATTTACTTGCGGTTCGATTTTTGAATAAATCTTTAAGAGAAAAGGTTCAAATTTTTTGTATAAAAGGGATTTTCGTTCAGAAACTTTTTTGAGTCTTGCAGAAACTTCAGTTTTTACAAGCTTCTGGCCTTTCTCAATTTTCTTTCCAATCCGTTTTTTTATTTTTTTCAGATCAGGCAAATATTTTCTCTCCCGAAATTCAAAAGCTGACTAGACTCCTGTTGAGCCAAAGCCGCCTGCTCCGCGTTCTGTTTCTTCCAGGCTTGAAACTATAGAAAAGTCTGCCTGAATGACCGGGGCAACAAGCATCTGAGCGATTCTGTCGCCGCTGTTTACGGTAAAAGGCTTATCGCCAAGGTTGATTAAAATTACGTTGATTTCGCCACGGTAATCGCTGTCGATTGTGCCCGGAGTATTCAAAACCGTTACTCCGTTTTTGGCGGCAAGACCAGAACGGGGACGAATCTGAACTTCATAGCCTTGCGGAATTTCAAAAAAGAGGCCGGTCGGAACCATTGCCGATTTTCCGCTTTCAATTACAAGAGGCTTTTCCAAAAGAGCGCAGATGTCGGCACCGGCAGCCCCGGAAGTTTTATAAAGAGGAAGCTTTGCTCCTTCCTTTGCTACAACTTTAATATTGATTTTTGTCATAGAATTATTATAGCGGATAAGCACAGATTTAACCACCTGTCAAAAATTATTAGTTATAACTAACATTTATTCAAAAAAATACTTGATTTTTTTTTCTTTTTGCTTTTATATATCACACTGTTATGTTAGTAATCACTAACACAGATTTTAAGGAGTACCTAAATGATTAAATCAAAAGTTTTTGCAGCTTGCGCTGCCCTCAGTATGGCTTGTGGATTTGCATTTGCAGATTCAGAATTTTCTTTTTCCAACAAAGTTTCCAGCAACATTGTTGATATAACAAAAGAAGGCAGTTCTGATTCAAAAAATGAATTTTCAGGCATCAAAAATAAATCCGTACTGGAATTTTCTTCAGAAAAAGTAGACGGAATGATTGAACTTGTTTTCTGGTCAAACAAAAAAAATGGTACAGATGACAAAGAAATTTTCGCCCTTGGTCAGACAGAAGATGGAACTGCGGGTTATGATTTTGGCGACACCTTCCTTGAAGTTCGTCCTTTTGATTTTCTTGGCTTTGAATTCCATGAAAAGATGTGGCTTTCAGGTTCATACTTCCCTATGTGGGATGACAATGTAACAGCCGGAAATATGGGAAGCGACTTTGGTGCCGTAATCCGCCCTCTTGAAGGTTTGAAAATCGGAGCTGGTCTTGATTTCCTTTCTGTATTCAACGACAGCAAATACAAACCTGTTGTAAACTTTGGTGCTGAATGGGCAAACGACGCTTTTGCTCTGGGTGCTGCAGTCCGCAACGTGGCAGACAATGAAAAAAGCGACTACAATTCTGCTGACGGAATCAGCTTTGGTGTGTATGGCAGCCTTCTGAAAGTTGAAGGTCTTGTTTTGAATGCGGGCTTTGGCTACAACGCAAGCGTAGAACCTAACGTAACTAAGGTTGGAGACAGCAGCGTAGCAGGAAACCTGGCAACTCTTACAGGAACTTATGAAAAAGATGCCTTCCACACAGCCCTTGAGTTTGCTACAAATTTCTGCGATTCAAAAGAAAAGAAATATGACTTCTATATTGCGGCAACAGCAGGTTACAATGTAATTGAACCTCTTTCTCTTGACTGTGCACTTGCGGCAGCTCTGGATACAGAATCTGAAAGTGAAAAGAAAGTTGATAACCGCTTCCAGGTTCATCCTTCTGTTACATACACAATCGGAAACCATGAATTAAAAGCCGGAGTAAGCGTATATTTTGGCGAAGACTTCTCCCGCGTAAACTTCCCGGTTCACTGGAAATATTCATTCTAATTTAGATAATTTATTCCAACGATTTTGCCGTCCGTCTTGTTTTACAATTCGGGCGGCATTATTTATTTAACGGATGTTATCCAGCTTCCACCGACAGCTATGACATTTTTGCAGGCAAGATAATCTTCGGCGTTAGCAGCGTCAATTCCGCCGGTAGGAATGAATCTGACTGTCGGGAAAGGCCCTGCAAGTGCCTTAAGCATTTTTATCCCCCCGCTTACTTCAGCAGGAAAAAACTTTAATACATCAAGACCTGACATAAGGGCTTCTTCAACCTGGCTGGGATTATTTACCCCCGGAAAAATGGGCAGCTCATTTTTGATGCACCAGTCAACAGTTGCGGGATTAAAGCCCGGTGCCATTACAAACTGTGCGCCGCTGTCTTTTGCAAGCTGGGCCAGCTTTGGATTTATTACAGTTCCTGCCCCGCAAAGCATTCTGGGACATAAGTGACGGACAGCTTTAATACATTCCCCTGCCCTTATAAAATCACCTTCATCGCCGGCGGAACTTCTGAAAGCAAATTCCACGGCAGAGTAGCCCCGGTTTACAAGTGAATGGGCAAGTTTTACCGCTTCGTCCTTATCAAAAACGGTAACAACGGGAACTATTTTCACTTCGCTAAGACGGCTTACAATTTCTTCAAACATTTCATTTATTATAGCACAAAAAAAAAGCCGCCCGCAAGGACGACTTTTATAAGAACGAGTTTTATAATTAATTAATTCTAAGCTGGCTCGCGGTCGCAACAATCAGAGTGTTTTTGCACCACGCTTTGCTCCCTCGCGCCAACTTTATCTAATTACATTAAATGGCTTGTACGATTTCTTATTTCTGCTCTTCCAAAGCATCAATATAAGAAAGGTTCAATCTTCCCTGCTTGTCAACTTCAAGAAGCTTTACAGGAATCTGCTGACCTTCTTTCAAAACATCTGTTACCTTGCTTACGCGCTGGCGGCTGAGCTTTGAAATGTGGCAGAGACCTTCTTTTCCAGGAAGGATTTCTACGAAAGCACCGAATTCCATAATGCGTTTTACAGTTCCCTGGTAGATTGTTCCTACCTCTGGATCTTCTGTAATACCCTTTACAGCCTTCTTGGCAGCTTCTGCGTTCATGCCGTTCTTAGCATAGATTGTTACAGTTCCGTCATCATCAGTGTTGATTGTTACGTCATACTGCTGGCACAAAGCTTTTACGTTCTTTCCGCCAGGTCCAATCAAAGCACCAATCTTGTCTACAGGAATCTTCATTGTAAGAATCTGTGGAGCGTTCTTGGCAAGTGGAGCCGGTTTATCAATACATTTTTCCATGATAGAAAGAATGTGGAGACGACCCTGACGAGCCTGTTCCATAGCCTTCTTCATGATTTCAGTTGTTACACCGGCAATCTTAATATCCATCTGGAAGCCTGTAATACCGTCTTTTGTTCCGGCTACCTTAAAGTCCATATCACCAAGGTGATCTTCTTCACCAAGAATATCGCTCAAAATCTTATAGCGGCCATAAGGATTGTCTCCCTCTGGTTCTGTGATAAGACCCATAGCAATACCGGCAACCATCTTCTTCATTGGAACACCGGCAGCAAGCATACAGAGAGTACCACCACAAGTAGAAGCCTGGGAAGAAGAACCGTTAGATTCCATAATCTCGCTTACTACGCGGATTGTATAAGGGAATTCTTCGCGGCTTGGAACCATAGCAGCAAGTGAGCGGCGAGCAAGGTTTCCGTGACCAATTTCGCGGCGTCCTGTTGTAAGCTTACCAGTTTCACCAACTGAATATGGTGGGAAGTTATAGTGAAGGATAAAGTGCTCGCTTCTGTCTCCATCAATATCATCATAAGACTGCTCGTCCATTGCAGTACCAAGAGTACAAACTGCGAGGGACTGAGTTTCACCACGAGTAAAGAGTGCGCTTCCGTGAGGTGTTGGCAATACGTTTATTTCGCAGGTAATAGGACGGATTTCATCTGTCTTACGACCGTCAATACGAACTCCGTCATCAAGAATTGATTTACGCAGAAGCTTATACTGAATGTCATCCATCAAAGTCATGAACAATTTAGCCTGAATAGGATCTTCAAGCTGCTCTGCATATTTTGCGGCAAGTTCTTTTTCTACCTTTGCAATAGCCTTTCCGCGGTTCATTTTTCCGTCCTGGAAGCAGGCTTCTTTCAAAAGCGGGGTTGCCTCTTTTTCAATTTCTTCAGCGTTAGCAAGAGTTACATCAAGAGGATTCAAAGGAAGCTTTTCTTTTCCGGCCTTAGCACGGAGCTCTTCCTGAAGCTTACACATATCAGTGATGAAAGCCTGTGCCTTTTCCAGAGCGCCAAGCATTACATCTTCAGAAACTTCGTTTGCACCACCTTCAACCATTGTAAAGCCGTCTTTAGTTCCAGCAACAACAATCTCAAGTTCACTTTCTTCAATCTGCTTGAAGGTTGGGTTTACAATGTATTCTCCGTTCAAATATCCGATACGACAGGCAGCAACCGGACCGTGGAATGGAATATCAGAAATTGTAGTTGCGGCAGAAGCTGCAATTACGGCAAGAATATCCTGAGTGTGAACGCCATCGCAAGAAACACAGGTAGGTACAATCTGAAGCTCGTGACCGAAAGACGGCTCAAAAAGAGGGCGCATAGGACGGTCGATAAGGCGGCTTACCAGAATTTCCTTATCCTTTGGACGACCTTCGCGCTTTACAAAACCGCCAGGGATTTTTCCGGCAGCATAGAATTTTTCATTGTACTCAACTGTAACAGGCACAAAATCCTGACCTTCTGTTACGCTTGATGAAGCACAAATTGTTGCGATAATTGCGGCTCCACCCCACTGAGCGTAAACGCATCCGTTAGCCTGTTTACCGATTTTTCCAGTTTCCAGGATGAGATCGTCATCTCCAAGTTTGTAGGTTACTCTTTCTACAGACATAAATTTTACTCCTACATACGTCACTACATCCGACGCATGCTTTTTTCTATTTATTAGTTACACTAATATTCAAAATAATAATAGTTTATTTTAAGCCATAACAATCAATTAATCAATGGATAAATAAGGAGGGAGGAGCCCCTCCCTACGGTCGCACTTCGTTGCGCCCTACCCACCCAGCGGGGAGTTCCCCGCAACGCCCCCTTCTACCCGTTAAAAACAAAAACCGCCCGATATACGAGCGGTCTTTTGAAAGAATTCAGTCTACTTGCGGAGACCAAGTTCTTTGATGAATGCACGGTAACCTTCGAGGTCTGTGCGTTCAAAATAGCGGAGCATCTTACGACGCTGACCAACTACCTTAAGAAGAGCACGTTTACCACAAGCGTCCTTTGGGAACTCTTTTGTGTGTGCTGTAAGCTGAGCTACACGCTGAGTAAGCAAAGCAATCTGTACCTTTACGTTACCAGTGTCTGTGTCTTTTGCACCGTACTGTTTTACGGTTGCGGCAGTTGTTTCTTTTGAAAGTGCCATTATGGAACCCCTTAAAAATAATATTACAGTCTGTATTCGCGAAAAACCTTGCAGGTCAAATCCCGGGTTTCTGGGAAGAAATCACAAAGTAAGTCGTATAAACAAAACTATAATATCTTAAAATATTACTAAGATTTAATCAAGTCAGATAAAAATTACTGAAAGCTTACCGAAGAAAGATTACTCTGAAGCTCAAAAATAAGTTCCTTTTCTGTAATCTCAAGACGCACTGATTCTCCATTTTCTGATTTTACCCGGTAAATACCGCAGGGCGGCAAGACCTGAGCAATTTCACCTTTTTCGATATGTAAATTTTTATCAGAAAACTGTGTGCATTTTTTCAAATCCAGCTCATAGGGACGACTCAAAAGCTCATTTGCCGTAGAAAAAAAGCCTTTTTTAATCATAGAACGAATATAAGAAGAACTGATTCTTTCTTCTTCATCTGTGCCAGACTTATATAAAACCTGTGGAACAAAACTTGTTACTACTCCATTCTGTTCTGCCCAGTATTTTATGGCTGTCATGTCTGTGGCACCCTTATAGCCGCAGCGAAAATCCTCACCTTCTACAAAAATTTTCATATTGCAGACATTTTTTAAAATTGTAAGGAAGTCGTGTCCGCTTATTTTTGCAATTTCATCAGTAAAATCAAGAACAATGGCAAATTTTATCCCAAGTTCTTCCATTATATTGATACGCTGTTCAAGAGTTGAAACATCTCCTGCATAATCAGCAGAATGTTTATAAAGCGGAAGGGGGCGCTTAAAAGTCACAACCCCGGGAAGTACATTGTCCTTCTGACATAAAGCAACAAGTTCCTGAAGGATTTTTCTGTGGCCAAGATGGAGCCCGTCAAAACTTCCGATAGAGATTCCTGAACCAGCCAGCAATTCCAGAGGAGATTCTTCTTTTGAAACTGAATTCTGAATGTCTTTCCACGAATATAAAATCATAACTTTTATTATATCGCATTTTCGTCAAAAAAAAAGTCCTGCGGAACTTACCGCAGGACAGGGGGTAACAACTTAGAAACCTGTTAATTGGAGTCCGTTTTCCTTAAAACAGCATTGGAACAACGGGCTACCACCTCGGACACATTTCCGGTACTCAAAGGAAGAACAACGACAGTCTTTTCTGCGCCATAGACAATCATTGTTGAATTTAAGCCGGTAGCAACTTTAGTTGAATCGGTTAAATACATGCCGACCATAACCGGTGCCCAGGAACCGTCCTTCTGGCGGTAAGAAACCCTGCCAGAGACAGCCTTTACTGAATAACCTTGCTCTGCTATAAGAGCAAAGCCGACCAAACATAAAACGGTCAGAAACGAAAGAATTCTTTTCATATCCCCTCCACAGGTAAATTTTCTTTCTACTTTTCGTTAAAACCATTTTATTTGTTATTCAAATTTCCGAATTTCATCCACCCATAGGACTGAACCGGAGATTACATTTTATTATAAATCAAAACTGGCAAAAGGCAAGAAAAATATTTTTTTAATAATCATTGAAACCTTTCTGCAATAATATTAAAATAACTTGAATATTATTAAAAAGATGGCGCGCCTTTTGCGACACGCTTTGGAGGACTATTATGGGAAAGAAAAATCTTGACTGGGGAAACTTACCTTTCGGCTACATTAAAACATCTAAAAGCTTTGTCGCTACTTACAAAAACGGCGAATGGGATGAAGGAAAACTTACATCTAAACATTCATTCCAGATTGACGAATGTGCCTGCGTCCTTCAGTATGCGCAGACTTGTTTTGAAGGACTCAAAGCTTACACAACAGAGCACGGTGATATCGTAACCTTCCGCCCTGATTTGAACGCTGAACGCATGGAAAATTCCTGCAAGCGCCTTCAGATGCCGGTTTATCCAAAAGAAAAATTCATCGAAGCTGTTCTTAAAACAATTGAAGCAAATAAAGACTGGGTTCCACCTTACGGAAGCGGCGCTACACTTTACATCCGTCCATATATGTTCGGTTCAAACAACGTAATCGGAGTAAAACCGGCTGATGAATATCAGTTCCGCATTCTTGTAACTCCTGTAGGACCTTACTTCAAGGGCGGTGCAAAGCCAATCACAGTTCGTATTTCTGACCTTGACCGCGCAGCTCCACACGGAACTGGTGACATCAAAGCCGGCTTGAACTACGCAATGAGCCTTTACAACATCGTAGACGCTCACAATAACGGCTTTGCAGAAAACATTTACACAGACCCTGCAACACACACTTATCTTGAAGAAACAGGCGGGGCAAACATTCTTCTTGTAACAAAGGACGGAAAGCTTGTAACTCCAAAATCAGGCTCAATTCTTCCTTCTATTACACGCCGTTCTATTCTTACAGTTGCAAAAGATGTTCTTAATATGGAAGTTGAAGAGCGTCAGATTAACAAGGCTGAACTTAAGGATTTTGCAGAATGCGGTCTTTGCGGAACTGCAGCTGTAATCAGCCCGGTTGGAACAATCAACGACCACGGAACAGAAATTAAGTTCAATGATGGAAAAGATGAAATGGGACCAGTTCTCCAGAAAATCTACGACACATTGACTGGAATCCAGATGGGCCGCTTACCTGCCCCTGAAGGATGGATTTATACAATTTAGCAGGTAGCTATAAGCTATTAGCAGTTAGCTATTAGCAAAAAAGCAGCGGTTCTAAAATCGAACCAGCTGCTTTTTTTTTTATTTCAGACAATTCATGTGCTAACAGCTAACCGCTAACAACTAACAACTCCAAATCCTACCTGCCAAGCTTACGAACAAATGCATCCTTAAAACCAAGGGATTTTACATAATCAAGAGCAAAAGTCTTATCCTCATCGGTGAAAACGCCGGCAAAAATCTTATAGCCGTTTTTATGTGGAATCAAAAAGAGCTTTAATTCATCACCGTAATTATCAATAAACTTCTGAAGATTATCTTCGTTTGCAAGGAAGGCAAGCTGAATGTAATAGCCTTTTCTAACCATATTTTCATTTGCAATAAGATTTTTATATGGAAGAGAACCTTTTCCCTTGAAGTTATTTTTATCAAAAGTCTGTTCATTTTCTACCACAGGTGAAACAGAAGACTGGGCAGCAATAAGTGCATTTTCATCATCAGCTGCAGATTCAACAGACTTTTTTTCCGCTGCGACAGGATTTGAAACAGACTCAGCTTCTGCTGTCGCCTGATTTTCAATAACAGCCTCTTCCACACCTGCCTGCTCTTCTACAGACTGAGGCACATCAAGGACAATTGCCGCATAAGAATTTTCAGAAGAATCTTCAAGAATTTCAACACCGTCAGGAAGCACAGACTCCACGGCATTTGAAACCTGAACAGGAGCATTTCCACTTTCCTCACCCGATTCCCCGGCCACCTCAGAAGCCTCAAGCTCTTCTGCAATTTCATCAATTACGTCAGCAGCCTCCGGTGCATTTTCTGTAAGGATGACCTGATCTTCCGAAATAGAAACAGGCTGCTCAAAGTCAGAATAATCACTTTCATCACCGCCAAAAATTACAAGCTTTGCGCCCGCACTTTCACGAACTTCCGGAGGATTTATTCTTTCATCAAGAATTACATTGGCATCTGTCTTATCTGTGATTTTGATTTCCTGAGCCGCTTCCTGAGAAAATTTAATTCCTACCATATTATTCTGGTCAATGGAACCAATTATAAGGACATTAACAGTTTTCTGGGTTTTGCTGTTATAAACAGTCAGACTATCACCGGGATAATACCCCTTTGCCATTGCAAAAATTCCCTTAGGAAATTCATTTTCTGCGGCAACCGCAGTTTTTCCCCGCCAGTAATTATCGTTTTTTACAGGAAGAGGAAGTTCTGCGGTCTCAGCTTCATTTTCAGCATCAAAAACTTCTTCTTCAACAATAACATCCTCAGCCGACTGCTTTTCAGAAAGATTTTCTTCGCTTTCAAGCTCCTGAGCAATCTGATCAATATTTATACCTGAATCTGATGTAATATCAGCTTTGTCTGCAGCATCCTCCGCAAAAGAAAGACCTGCAAACAGAGTGAGAAAAACTGCCTTTATAAATATATTCTTTTTCATATAACCTGGAAAAATTATCTGATTTTTCTAAGGAAAGCATCCTTATATCCGTATGATTTAAAGCGTTCAAGAACAACTGCATATTCATCAATTGAAAGAGAACCTATCAAAATCTGTTTTGAATTATTTGAAAGCTGAACAATGGTAATCGGATAGTTATTGCCATATTTATTTACAACTTCCAGAATATTTGCATCATCTCGCATTGTTGCAATCTGAACGTAATAAGTATTTCGAATCAAATCCTTTTCGCTGTTTACAAGAAGGCTGTCATAGCTGCTTACAGAAGAGCCGGAAAGAGCTGTCTTTGCAGGAGCAGGAGTGAGAGGTCTTCCCACGGCGGCTGTTTTTTCAAGAGGCTTGTAATCAGGATCATCACTTACAGGAGGATTTGCAAGAGCCGGAACAAGAACAATTGCATCGTAAGAATCATAGTCTCCCTCATCACTTTCTTCTGTTACAGTCTGATCAGGCTGGGCAAAAGCAGTGTGACCGGGAATTACTGCCTCATTTGAATTATTTTCTTCAATTTCAGGGATTTCAGCAATCTCCTTAAGTTCTTCCTCATCCTCTTCTTCTACAGAATCAAATGGAAGTACGGCCACAGCAGAAGATTCTTCTGTTTTTGGCGCAGCCTCATCAACAAGCTTATCAAATTGAGTTTCTTTTGCAGGAATATCTTTTGCAACTTCTTCAGCAGGTTTTTCTACTGGACTTTCGGTTACAGGTGCAGGACTTTCTGCAGTATTTTCTTCAGAAGCCTGAGAAAGCTCTTCTGATTCATCAAACATTGGACTTCCGCTTACGCCGGCAGCCGCTTCCGCAAGGTTTTCAACAGGATTTTCTGCCGCAAGTTCAGCTGTGCTTTCTTCCTGGAAAACTTCCTCAGCAACAGAATCAGCAGAAGGGTTATCTTTTACCGCAGCTTTCTGAGTTTTTTCAGCAGCGTTTGCATTTTTATCTGATGAAATAACTGCATTTCCATAAACACGGTCATCCTGACCATTTCTCTTGGTAATCTTTACGATTGAATTGGAATCTTTTTCAATTCCTATAGCTTTTGCAGCCTCTGGAGTAAGCATAATAGCCACACCTTCCGAAGCATCAAGAGCACCAATAACAAGAAGGTCAACAGAGCCGCTTCCCCCTGCATTTGAAACACTGATTACATCACCCGGAAGATAACCGACTGTCTTTGCAAAAAGCCCGGACGGCATAACTCCTTCATCAACAACAACTGCCCTTCCATCAAGAGAAGGGCTGAATGATGCCAGCATGAAAGTACCGGCAACCACCATTGCTAATTTTGTAAAAACCTTAATATGTTTCATATTCCTACCCATCCTTAAGAATCCTAAGCCTTTATTGCATTATTTATTGTCGTAACAAGATGCTGGGTAATTTTTCCCAGATCCTCCTGTCCGTTCGATTTTTTTATAATATCAGTTACTGTTTCTCCATCGATTACAGTTCCTGTTTTTACCACAGCCAGCTTCCAGGTTATCCTGTCTAACATTCCTACAGGCTGACGAAGATTCATGTCTGCGCTGTAATGAACTTCAACCTGAACAAAATAATCAGAAGAACCATTAAAAGCTTCTCCAAGCCCAGCCTTCCACAAGTCAAAAATATCATCATCGTTGTAAATCACAGAAGACTGGGAAGTTGTGACGATATAGTTTTTTTCAAAAAAGCCGTCAAGCAGGAAGGTTTCTATATCATAGGATTTTGAATTAACTTCTTCGGTTGTTTCATCAAACTGAAGAATCTGAAATGAAATCTGTGTTGCAAAGCTTGCAAACGAATAAAAAAACACAAGAAAAAATGCCAATCCAAGTTTTTTTGTCATTCCCATGATATTCCTCTTCTTTTATTTCTTATTTATCTTTTCGGTGAAAAAATAAAACGAGTTTAGACTTTTTTTTACGCCATTGAAAGTTTAGTAATTTGTGATAAAATAAATATGGGATTGGGAAAATGGAAAAACGTATTTACATTATAGGTGCCGGATTTGCCGGACAAACAATTGCAGATGACATTAAAAGAAAGAAAATTTTTGGAAAGGTAAACGCGTTTTTAGATGATGATAAAAAAATCATCGGAAGCCAGATAGACGGAATTCCGGTTTTAGGTCCCATTTCTTCCGTTGCATCAATCCTCAACAATTCAGATTCAGATGAAGCGATTATAGCAATTCCAAGCGCCCCGGTAGAACGCATCCGCGAAATCTATGATACTTTGCAGAAAAATCATTTTTCACATATAAAAATTCTTCCGGGAATAAGCCAGGTAATAAATGGTGATGCTCACCTGGTTCAGACAAGGCAGATTGACCCACTGGATATACTTGGCCGTACTCCTATTGCAATTTCCCTAAAAGAAAGCCTTCATTATCTTCGCGGAAAGCGGGTTTTGATTACAGGAGCCGGTGGTTCAATCGGTTCGGAGCTTGCCCGCCAGCTTTTGAGCGGAGGAGCCGAAAGACTTTACCTTTTTGGGCACGGCGAAAATTCAATCTGCAATATTTACAGGGAGCTCAAAGTGCTGCAGGCAGAAGGCGTTGGAGAAAAGGCAACAATTGTTCCAATCATTGGAGATATGCGTGACCGCGCCTACGTGGACTACATCATCAAAAATACAAAATGCGATGTAATTTTCCATTGTGCCGCCTACAAACACGTACCGATGATGGAAGAAAATCAGGTTGCCGCCATTGAAAATAATGTATTCGGCACAAAGAATCTTCTGGACGCAAGCTTGAAGCACGGAGTAAGCCGCTTTGTGCTGATTTCCACAGATAAGGCAGTAAGCCCTGTAAGCGTTTACGGTGTCTCAAAAATGCTCTGCGAAAAGCTTGTACTCAATGCCGCAAAAAAAGTCAGCAAAAATCAGGCCTTTATGTTTGTCCGCTTCGGTAACGTTCTTGGAAGCCGGGGCTCTCTTCTTCCAGTCTTCCAGAATCAGATAAAAACAGGCGGTCCGATTACAGTAACAGACCGGAATATGGTACGCTATTTTATGACCATCCCGGAAGCCTGCTCTCTTGTATTGCAGACCGGCGGTGTCGGCAAAAACGGCATTTCCTATCTTCTTGATATGGGAGAGCCGATTAAAATTCTTGAGCTTGCCGAACAGATTATAAAATTTTCAGGACTGGAGCCTTACAAGGATATCGATATTAAATTCATCGGTGCCAGAAAGGGTGAACGTCTGAACGAACCCCTATGGCTGAAGGAAGAAAATCCGCGCCAGACAAAATATCCCAAAATTCTTCAGCTGGAAAACATTGAATATGAAGAAAAGCGTCTTGATCAGCTTCTGGAAAAATTAAAGCCCTGCTGCTTTTTCACAGAAGGAATGGAAGATGATTTCAGAAACAGGACAAAGCTTGTAAACATTCTCTGCTCAGACTGTCAAAGCCTTAAAAACTTTTACGAGCAGATAAAATCAGAAGGAATAGAACAATCAGACGTATTATAAAATCTGATAAAACAGGAAATACAAATGAGTGAAATAAAGGTTCCCTTTCACAGGGCTGCAATTACAAAAGAAGAAGAAGATACAGTTTTAGAAGTCCTTCGTTCAGGCTGGCTTACAACCGGAAAATATGCCCTTGATTTTGAAAAAAAGTTTTCAGAAAGCCTGACAGAAAAGACCTCTGTCTCAGACCAGTCTCCATTTGACGCAAAAAGTGTTGAAGAAAAGCGTAAAACTATGGGACTTTCAACTCAGCCTGTAATCAGCCTTGCTGTAAATTCCAACACCAGCGGAATGATTCTTGCGATGGAAGCCTGCGGAGTAAAAACCGGAACAGCCGTTATCACAACGCCCTACACCTTTGTTTCTACCGCCGCCTGTGCCCGCCATCTTGGCGCCGACGTTTTTTTTGCCGACATAGAAAAAGACACTTACAGCATAGATTGTGACAAAATAGAAGAAATACTTAAAAAAGATGCAGAATCAGCCTGCCCCAAAGTCCAGGCAATTGTTCCCGTTCACATTGCGGGAAACATCTGCGACATGAAACGCATTATGTCTCTTGCAAAAAAATACAGCAGACCCGGACACAAAATTTACGTAATAGAAGACGCAGCACATTCTTACCCCTCTCCTACAGAGCTTGGCTTTGCCGGCGCAATCGGAGATGCGGGCGTCTTCAGTTTTTACGTCACAAAGACAATTACAACTGCGGAAGGGGGCATGGTCTGCACCCGCGACAGCCAGCTTGCCCGCCGCATGACAGTAATGCGACTTCACGGAATGGACAGAACAACCTGGGACCGCTACACTTCTCCGCGTGCCAGCTGGGAATATGATATAGTCGCACCAGGCTATAAATTCAACCTGCCGGACATACTTGCCGCCCTTGGCTGCCGCCAGACGGAAAGAGCCTGGCTTTTTTACCAGCAGAGAAAGAAAATCGTAGATAAATACAACGAAGCCTTTTCAAAGCTTGATTTTATCCAGCTGCCACCAGACAGCCGCAGCGGAAATTCCTGGCATTTATACCTTATGCGGCTTGTACCCGAAAAGCTTACAATCAGCCGCGAAGACTTTGCAAAAAAGCTTCAGGAAGCGGGACTTGGGATTTCGGTCCACTTTATTCCGATTTTTCATTTTACCTACTGGAAAAATCTTTATCCTGATTTTACCGCAGAAAATTACCCCAACGCGGAAGTCCAGTATCAGAGGACAATTTCTATTCCCCTTTTTCCGGACGAAAGCCCGGAACAGTCAGATTATGTAATAGAAACAATAAGAAAAATTGGATTAGAAAACCACAAATAAGATAAAATACTGTATAATAGAAAAGATGGCAAAAACTAAAAAGGCTCCAAAAATTGTAAAGCGTTCTCTTGAGGCAAAAGGATTTTACAGCGACTTTTTTAAGGAAGGCACCCTCTATGCTTCCCTTATCCGAAGCCCTGCCACAACCGGTATTGTAAACGATATTAAAATTCCAGATTTACCGGAAGATTATTTTCTCTTTTCTGCAAAAGATATTCCAGGCAAGAAAACCCTTAATTTTAATGATACTGTTACAAAAATCTTTGGATTTGGCAGCGTAAATTATACAGGCGAACCTCTGGGAATTGTAGTAGGCCCGGATGAAAGAAAAATCAAGGAGCTTACGGAAAAGGCTTCAATTTATTTTGACATTCAGAACCTTGAATCGGCTCTTTCCAACGTCATGAAAAGCCATGTTAAACCGCCTTCAATGGGAACATCAGATTTTGACAGCCTCGCCTCCAGCCTGAGTAATCTCCCTTCCCTGGACTCTGTAACCGGCACAAAAACCGATGACAACGAAAAAATTGTAGCGGAACGTACAGTAACAAGCGGCTTATACAAAAAGCTTTCGCACGAAGAAGCAACAAAAACTCTTTTTGAAAAAGAAACCTACAACGTAAAAGAAACCTGGGTTCAGGAGCTTGTAAATCCTAAATGGCAGGAAAGCGCAGGAGCCTTCTGCTATACTGAAGGCGAAAAGCTCCACGTTTACACACCTACCCGCTGGACTCATTACCTGCAGACAGCCCTTTCTCAGACTCTTGGAATCGACATAGAACTTATATACATTCATAAAACAAAAAGCTCGGGAGTTTTTTCGGACGGACTCTGGCGCACAAGTCAAATCGCCCTGCAGACAGCCGTCGCATCCTGGCTTTTGAAAAAACCTGTAAAGCTGATGATTTCCCAGAAGGAGCAGGAGCAGTATATGGCTCCGGGAGTCGATACAAAAATCACCTACAATGCGGCAGTTTCAGAAAACGGACGCATAAAGGCTCTGGATGTCAGCATAGATATTGATGTAGGAAGCGCAAATCCTTTTGCAAAAGAAATCACAGACAGAATTACAATCGCAGCCTGCAATCTTTACAGGCCTGAAAACCTTTACATAAAGGCAATAGCAAAAACATCAAAAAGACCGCCAACTTCAATCAACATTAAGGGAGTTGATTCACAGGGCTTCTTTGCCATCGAAAATCAGATTCAGAAAATCAGCAATGTGACAGGAATCTTCCCGGACGAAATCCGCCAGATTAATTTTTCATCGTCATCGCCTGATTTCCCCTTTGACATTGATAGAAAAAATATTGAAGAAGTAATTCAAAATACAATCAGAATGAGTGACTTCAACCGCAAATTTGCATCCTTCCACATGGACTCAATTGACCGCGTTCAGCAGGGAGAAGAACCTTTCTTTGCCCTGCCTCTCCGCGGCATCGGACTTTCATGCGCCTACAACAGCTCCGGTTATAACGGAGAAAGCGCTTTTTCTTACTATCCGAAAATTGAAGTCACACTTTACCCTGACGAAAATCTTGTAATCCATACTATCCAGCCGTCCGAGGTAAATCAGGATATCTGGAAAACAACGGCAAGCAAAATCCTTGAAATTCCAAAATCAAACATTCAGATTGATTCAACATTTACCGTAAAGGATATGCCGGCCTCTCCGGAGGATACCTTCAGCACAATCGGAATTATCAATCAGATAATCAAAAAATGCTGTCTGGATATTCAGAAAAAGCGTTTTCACAATCCCCTGCCGATTTCTTCAAAAAAAGGACTTACACTCGGCTCAAAAAACAAGTGGAATAAGGAAACCTTTTCAGGCAATCCATTTATGGCAAACTCAATTATTTCCTGTGCCGTAGAAGTTGAGCTTGACGTTTACACCTATAACGAAAAAATCCGCGGCATCTGGCTGACAGTTGACTGTGGAGAAATTCTTGATGAAGCGGCAGCCCTGAGAACAATAAGACTAGAAGTACAAAAAGAGCTTTGCATGATGGTAAGAGGGAAAAAGGTCAACTGCGATAATGTTTACGTGCAGTTTTTGCCGTCAAAAAACGCTGCAGGCCAGGTAGGAGAACTTGTTCAGAACGCTTTCCCGGCAGCCTTTACATCAGCACTTTCATCAGCCCTTGCAACTCAGGTTACAAAGCTTCCCTGTACGGAACAGCAGCTTTTCACACTCATAAAACAGCGGGGTGAAGGTAAAAAATGAAAATACCAGTTACACTGAATTGTATAAGAACAATTTTAGATGAGCAGCCGGATGAAATTCTTGCAAAAGTTCTTCACAGAAGGGGCTGTTCCTCGGTAAAAAGCGGCTGCATGGAAGGCGCATGCGGCTCCTGCACAGTCCTCATAAATGACATTCCGTCCGCAGCCTGCAAAATCCCGGTTGGTCTTGTAAAAGACATGGATATCATCACCCTGGACTATTTTGAAAAATCTGAAATTTATTCTGTAATCATGGAAGGATTTAACAAGGCCGGCATAAAGCTCTGCGGCTACTGCAATGCAGGAAAAATTTTTTCTACCTACCAGATTCTGCGAAGTCCAAAAATCCCTACCCGTGAAGATATAAAAGAACACATGAAGCACCTTTCTTCCTGCTGTACAGACCTCGAAACTCTTGTAAACGGAGTAATTTATGCCATGCAGGTTCAGGCAAGAAAGCTTAAAAGGGTTACAAAAATCACAGGAGTCCGTGAATGAACAAACAGATGCTCTATGCAAAAAACGTAAACGAACTTCTCTCTCTTTTGAAAAACAACCAGGGCGCAGTTATCGTAGGCGGCTGTACAGGAATCGAAGAATTTCCGCAAAAAGCCATTTCAATCAAGCAGATTAAAGATTTTAACCACATTGTCAGACACGAAAGATTTTTGACTGTAGGACCGGGCGTCACCCTAAGCCAGATTTTAGCTCTGGGGCAGAATCACCTTCCTCAGGTTCTTTATGAAGCCCTGCAGAGTATTGCAAATCCAATAATAAGAAATATGGCAACTATCGGCGGAAATATTTTTGCATCAGGCCAGAAGCACACTCTTTACGCCCCCCTCATGGCACTGGATGCCCGCCTTGATTTTAAAAACCAGTTTGAAGCGACAAGCGAAAGCATTTTGAGTTTTAAGGCAATTCCAGCCGGCAGCGTTCTGACCGCAATCCGCATTCCGCTTGTGGACTCTGATCTTTCAATTTTCCGCCGCATCGGCCCTGAGCAGGGGATTTCTGAAGACTCGGCATCTTTTGCCTTCCTTGCCAAAATTGAAAAAAATTCTCTTTTGAATGTAAGACTTACTTTTGCGGGACCTTTCACCTTCCACAGCAAGGAATTCGAAAACTCCCTTGTGGGAAAAAGGCTGCCCCTTACCCAGAAAGACATAATTCAGATTTGTGCAAATGCCGCAGATGAGTTCAATAAAACCGCTACCGACAAAATGATCAGTGACGTTGTAAGGCAGCAGTTTTTCAATTTGACCCGCTACTCCTTTGAGCAGCTGACTTAAGGTGGGCGGAGTCCCGTCGCACGCTGGCGCGTGCTTAATTAGTTTTGCTCCGCAAAACTAACGGATAAACATACAGTCTCGTCGCACGCTGACGCGTGCTTAATTAGTTTTGCTTCGCAAAACTAACGGATAAACATGCAGTCACCGTAACTAAAGAAATGATACCTTTCTTTTACGGCGGCCTGATAGGCATTTAGAATATGCTCGCGGCCGGCAAAAGCTGATACAAGCATAATAAGAGTACTTTCCGGCGTATGGAAGTTTGTAAACATCCTGTCTACAACATTAAACTTATAACCCGGGTACATAAAAATACTGGTAGAAGAGGTTCCGGCGTTTACCCAGATATTATTATCACCTGGCTTTCCTCCCGCATCAATTATTGCTTTTGCCGCACTTTCCAGAGTTCTTACACTTGTAGTTCCAACCGCAAGAATGGGTCTTCCCTCTTTTTTTGCCAGATTTATTTTCTCAGCAGTTTCCAGAGGAATTGTGTACCACTCTTCGTGCATCTTGTGATTTTCAATTTCATCTTCACGAACAGGAAGGAAGGTTCCAAGACCAACGTGAAGGGTTACAAAAGCTCTTTCAATTCCCTTGTCAGAAAGGCGTTTGAGCATATCTTCCGTAAAGTGAAGGCCGGCTGTCGGGCAGGCAGCAGAGCCGGTATCAGTTGCATAAACATTCTGGTAGCGCTCTGAATCTTCTTCTGTATCGCCGCGCTTAATATAAGGAGGAAGAGGAATGTGACCGTTACGTTCAAACCAGTCTTCATCAATTGCAAAATCAAACTTCATGGCACGGAACTCAGTTCCTTCATTGCCTGTGTGTTCAATAATTGTTCCAACAGTGCCGTCAGGGAATTTATAATGCATCCCGGGCTTCTGCTTTTTTGCACCCTTTACCATTGTATTCCAGATGCAGCAGTCCTTATCTATTGTGTTCAAAAACATAAACTCACATTCGCGGCCAGTAGTTTCCTTAATTCCGTAAACGCGGGCACGGCGGACACGAGAATTATTAAAAATCATCAGAGTGTCAGGTGTAATTAAATCCGGTAAATCATCCATCATGTGATGTTCAAACTCGCCTGTCTGGCGGTTCAAAAGCATAAGTTTATCCTGACCGCGAACTCCGCTCGGATGCTGGGCAATAAGTTCTTCGGGTAATTCAAAATTAAAATCAGATGTTTTCATCTAAAAACTCCTAAAAAGAAATCCTACAACATTTTGCCTTGCAAAATGTTAAGCAAAGGTTCGGAACATTCGGAAGTTGTAAGACCGGTTACGACCTTTGCAGAAATAAAGACTGCTGACCGTTTTGAGAAACCTTGTCTCCAGCAGCCTTAAGACCAAGATGAGAATAAGCCTTTGCAGTTACCATTCGTCCCCGGGGTGTTCTCTGTAAAAGTCCGCACTGAATCAGGTAAGGCTCATAGTAATCTTCCAGAGTGTCCATACTTTCCCCGATTGAAATTGCAAGAGTTTCAGCTCCAACCGGCCCGCCTCCAAAGTTTTCGATTATTGACTTAAGAATATCGCGGTCAGCCTTTTCAAGCCCCAGCTCGTCAATTTCAAGTTTTTTAAGACCGTCATCAACAGTCAGAACAGTAATGCAGCCGCTTCCCTGAACCTGGGCAAAATCCCTCATGCGGCGGAGAACCCTGTTTGCAACTCGCGGAGTTCCCCGGCAGCACTGGGCCAGTAAAAGGGCAGCATCTCTATCTATCTGAACGTTTAAGATTCCGGCACTTCTTATGATGATTTTAGAAAGCTCTTCCTGTGTGTAAAATTCAAAGCGGGGAATAAAACCAAAGCGGGAACGAAGAGGAGAACTTACACTTCCAGCCTTCGTAGTTGCCCCTACCAGGGTAAAAGGCGGAATGGGAATGCGGACAGT
The DNA here is from genome assembly GCA_947165895.1 of uncultured Treponema sp. Classification (GTDB taxonomy): domain Bacteria; phylum Spirochaetota; class Spirochaetia; order Treponematales; family Treponemataceae; genus Treponema_D. The sequence continues at coordinate 25,746 of CAMVCB010000006.1, read as the reverse complement.
ACGAGCCGCTGCCCCCTGTCCGATTATCCAGTCCAGTTCAAAATCTTCCATTGCGATATAAAGCATTTCTTCAATTGCGGGCTTTAAGCGGTGAATTTCATCAATAAAAAATACCGTACGCTCTGTAATTGTACTTAAAATACCGGCAAGATCTTTCGGCTTATCAAGGGCTGGTGCCGAAGTAACTTTAAAATCAACACCAAGCTCGTTTGCCGTAATCTGGGCAAGAGTAGTTTTTCCAAGTCCAGGAGGCCCGATTAAAAGAAGGTGATCAAGAGGCTCCTGGCGCTGTCTTGCAGCTTCTATAAATGTTGAAAGATTCTTTTTTATGCTTTCCTGTCCTAAAAAATCCGAAAGCATTTTCGGGCGCAGCTTGTTATCCTGTTCGTCAAAACGGTTTTGAATGTCGGCTCTTACAATTGCGCCAAAATCTTCGTCGGTCATATACTCAGTATAGCAGATTATAGATAATGTTTATATATGCTATATAAAATAAAAAAGAAATGCTTCCGCAAGAACCGCTTTTTGTTCCGCCGAGAACCCTCGCCGCAAGCTTCGCTTGCTCTGTAAGCAAATCAAAGCCTTTATCAACCGCATCGGGTTCAATGCTCCACAAAAGACGAACCTTGCTCCGCATTTCTTTCCTACAATTATAAGTTTTTCTAGAATTCCTACATCAGAAATACAGTAACCTATAACCTATAACCTACCTACACCTTAAACTGGTCTACCTGAACGCCGATTTTGTCGATTGAGCGATTAATCTGGTCTGAAACTTCGCTCAAGGCGGCACCGGTTTCGTTGATATTCTTGGCACCAATGCTCATTTCTTCCATGCTCTGAGTCATGCTCATAGATGCATCCTGCAGGGTCTGAACTTCCTTGAGAATCATCTTATTACCTTCTTCCATTTCGGCAGAAGCATTCTTTACTTCAAGAGTGCTGTCCTGCATACTGTGAAGGGCTTCTGTAATCTGCTTTGAACCTTCATTCTGCTCTTCCATTGCGGACTTAATCTGCATTACAAGAGCATCTGTTTCTTCAAGCTTTTTAGATACAGATTCAAATGCAATACTTGCCTCTGAAGAAGCAGAAACTACTTCATTAATAGATTCCTTAATATTGCTGAGCTGAACACCAATTGTCTTTGACTGGGCAGAAGATGTTTCAGAAAGCTTACGGATTTCATCAGCAACAACTGCAAATCCCTTACCTGCTTCACCGGCATGAGCAGCTTCGATTGCGGCATTCATGGCCAGAAGGTTTGTCTGGCTGGCGATATTTGCAATTGCAACGTTTGCTTCCTGAAGCATCTGAGACTGATTTTCAATCTGTTCAACCTTGTCATTAACAGCCTTCTGCTTATCAATTCCGACCTGAGAATTAGAACGCAAATCGTTGAAGGAATGAGCCATTTTATCCATTGATGTATTGACGGAAGAAATATTTCCAATCATCTGCTCAACGGCAGCAGAAGCCTGAGTTACACCGCTTGACTGGGTTTCTACCATGCGTCCAAGAGATTCGATATTAGATGCAATCTCTGTAACGGCACCGGCAGTCTGGTTAACGCTCTGAGTCTGACCTTCTATCTGCTTTTTCATACTGTCGATATTTGCAACAATTTCTGTAATAGAGCTTGCTGTATCGTGAGTTGCAGTTGTAAGGTTTTCTCCGGCAACCATAAGCTCATCTTTAGAAGATTTTACATCACCAATGATATTCTGAAGCTTACCGGCAAAAGCATTAAAGCCGTTTACTACAGCACCGATTTCATCTTCAGATTTAAGCTCAATTCGTTTTGTAAGATCTGCATCACCGCTTGAAATATCATTAAGGGTATTCTTTACTCCATTAAGAGGCTTGAGCAGACTGCCAAGAATAAAGGCTGCAATAACACAAAGCACAATAACAAGGACAGCTATAACAGGAACTATAATAATAAGAATACTGTTCATAGTTTCATTGATGACTGCGGTTGATTTTGCAACAAAGAGCATACCCTTTGCTTCACCGCTATTGTCAGTAATCGGTGCGTAAATAGACATATATTTCTGATCGTTGATTGTGTTCATACCTTCATAGCGTTTGCCATCATTAAGAACCTCCTGAACGATGACATCGTTATCAAGTTTTGTTCCAACAAGGTTTGCTCCAAGAGTTGTAGCCGCACGAATGTTTTTTTCAAACATTGTACACTCAAGTTTATAAGTATTTTTAATGGTTTCGACAAATTCACTGTCACTCATACTGAAGGTTCCAAGTACAGCACCAACAGTTTTTCCGTTTCTCTTTACAGGATAAGCATAACTTAAACTAAAAGGATAAAAGTCAGTTGATTCATAAGAAAACTCAGGTGTTCCCCGAAGAGCTGTCTTAACAGAATAAACATTAGAAACATTTTTTCCGATTCCACCGTTACCGGCAATTACACGACCTGAGGTATCGACAGTCACAAGATAATCTATATCAAGCATGGATTTCTCTTCAACTGTAAGAGAATTAGCTGTAGCAACATCCCCTGTATCAAGAGCTGCAGCAAGTCTGGTTTTATCAGCAAGAACAAGTGTTGAATATTTCAGCTGTTCCGACCATTGCTGTAAGGTCTCCATAACGCCCGTCTCTGTAGTTTCAAGATTTTCCAGTGTCATTGCGGCAATTCTGGAAGCTACAATTTTTGTCGAAAAGAAGGCAACAGAAGCAGAAGCAAGAATTATCGCAATCGCAATAAGTACACCAATTTTAAAAGACAGCTTTAAACTTTTCAAAAATTTCATATTTTCTTTCTCCTTGCAAAAACAAACTTGAAGTCCCTTAAATTATACACCCAGAAATTTAAGAATGCAAAAAGAAAATAAAATATAATTATATATGAATTACGAAAGCTCTATAATTGCCTTGCGGAATATAAAATCTTCCTTTTCCTTTTGAGTTTTTGCAGAAAAAGAGGAATCAGCAGCAAGAACTTCCGAAAGTTCAAGAATTTTCTGTTCAACAAGCCGTCTGTCATACCCCATGCTGGCAAGGGAAGCAATTACATCTGCAAAAGGTGAAGCATCAGCCCTGCGTGGGGAAGAAAGGCTGCTTTCAGAAATCTTTAGCTTTCCCTTCAAAGTAAGCATCATCTTTCCGGCAGTTTTTTTACCAACCCCTGGAATTTTTTCAAGCATTTCAACATCGCCGCGTTCCAGTACGTCATTCAATCGTCCGCTGGAAACTGAACTCATTATTTTTACGGCGCCTTTTGGGCCTACCCCGTCAACCTTCAGAAGATCTAAAAATACAGAACGCTCCTCGCTGCTGGCAAAGCCGTAAAGACTCATAAGCTGGTCGGTATGCTGCAGCCAGGTATAAACCTTTGCTTCGTTTCCAACAGGAGGCAAAAGCTCAAGATTTGAATCAGGAACACAGATATCCCATTCTATTCCATTATTATCCAAAAAAAGCTGTTTAGGAAATTTTCCCGTAATGATTCCGGTAATTGAATTAAACATAAAATCATTTTACATACGATAGAAAAAAAAAGCCACAGATTGGACACAGATTCACACAGATTTGCTTTATCTGTGTCTATCTGTGTTTATCTGCGGCTTTTATTAAAGGCAAGTATTATGTAAATGCGTTATCGCCCCTGCAAGGGCGTCGGCGGCATGGTCTGGTTTGGGCTCAGTTTTAAGACCCAAAAGTATTTTTACGTAGCGTTCTACAAGCTCCTTATCGGCCTTTGTAGTTCCAGTTACCGCCTGTTTAATCTGATTAGGCTGATATTCTCCAAGTTTGATACAGTGCTGGGAAAGACAAAGCGTCACTACACCCCGGGCTTCTGCAACCCCCATGGCAGATGTTACGTTTTTTGCAAAAAAGAGGGTTTCCATACCCGCTTCATCAGGCTTAAACTCATCGATTACAGCGCAGAGACGGTTATATATAGAAAGAAGCCGCTCTCCGTGGGGCTGGTCAGACTTTGTAGTAATACAGCCATAGCTTACCATGCGGTATTTCCCGTCACAAAAATCCACGATGCCAAAGCCCGTATTAGCCAGTCCCGGGTCAATTCCCAGCACCCGCTTTATTTTTTTGTGAGAAAACTCTGCTTGTTTTACCGTTCCCGGCAGGGCTTCAAAATCCCCATCCTTATTAATCATCCGTGTCAAAAACTTTTCTCAGCCATAAAAAAAAAGTCCGCCTGAAAAAGCGGACTTCTTACGATTCAAAGCGGAAGATTATTCCTCTGGCTCGAAGTCATCTGGGAATTCAGCTGTATGATAAACGTTCTGAACATCATCATTGTCTTCAAGTTTATCAATCATCTTCTGAACTTTTGCAGCTGTATCTTTATCAACAGGCTGGTAAGCATCTGGAACAAGACCAACATCAGCAGAAAGTGATTCAAAGCCTTTTTCGTTCAATGCATCAGCAACAGCAGCGAATGCATCAGGAGAAGTTGTTACAGTGATAACTCCATCTTCGTTTACGATATCATCAGCACCAGCTTCCAGAGCAACTTCCATTACTTCGTCTTCAGAAACTTTTTCTGCATCGTATTCAATTGTACCCTTGCGCTGGAACATACGAGAAACAGAACCAGTTGTACCAAGGTTTCCGCCGTTCTTTGTAAAGATATTACGGATATCAGCAGCTGCACGGTTCTTGTTATCTGTAAGAACTTCAACCATTACAGCAACTCCGCCTGGAGCATATCCTTCATATACAAGTTCTTCGTAAGATGTTGCACCGTCTTCACCAGTACCTTTTTTGATTGCGCGCTCGATGTTGTCTTTAGGCATGTTAGCAGCGCGAGCCTTAATGATGATTGTACGGAGACGTGGGTTAGAGTTAGGATCTCCACCACCCATACGTGCAGCAATAGAAATTTCCTTAATGAATTTTGTAAAAATCTTACCGCGCTTTGCGTCGGCGATTCCTTTAGCGTGTTTGATTGTCGCCCATTTACTGTGTCCTGACATGGGGAACTCCTTATATAAAATTAGATTACAGAATTAATAGTTTAATTTATCATATTTAAGAAAATGTTACAAGTTACTGTACTATTCATCATCCAACTAAAAATAAATTGACACTGTCAGCAATCTATAGTAAAGTAAAAAATTGATGATAGTATTACTATCGTATTAATAGATTATATATCATAAATCAACCAGAGGTTAACTATGAACAAAAGCAAGACTTTTTTTACAATATTGCTGCTCTGTTTCTTCCCCCTTATTTGTTCTGGCTGTAAAAAAAATCAAAAAGAATCAAGACTCTATCTTTCTGAAAACTGGAGCTACACACTTGATGAAAGCGGAAAATCCGGCTGGAAAACGCTCCCAATGGAAAACCTTACAAACCTGCCTCCGCTTCTTGAAACTGGAATCGGATATATCTGGCTTGAAAAAAAGTTTATTATTCCGTCAAATCTTTCTGGTAAAGATCTTTCTATATATCTTGGAAGAATTTCCATGGCAGACCAGACATATTTTAACGGAAGTATGATTGGAAGCGGCGGTTATTTTCCTCCTGAAGAATGGAGCTCCTGGAATAAGGTCCGTCTTTACAATATTCCGTCAGGACTTGTAAATCAGGGGGATATTAATGTCCTCAGAATTAAAATCTGGCTTAACGGAGAAGGCTCTGTAGTTGCAAATCCTTTTCCATTTATAGGAATTTCACACGAAACCGAACTAAAATATAAACGCGAGCGCTTCTGGAACGGAACAATCTATGCCCTCTGCGCCTTTGCCCTTCTAGTAATTGCCGCATATCATATCCTTATTTATGTTAAGCGACGAGAAGACAGGGAAAACATCCTCTTTGCCTTCATCAATATTGTTACAGCCCTCTACCTTTCGGTTTTCTATATTGATGATCTGCCTTACATTCCATTTAAAGGCTTAAACTTTCTTACATTCCAGAAGCTTTTTTCTTATTCGCTGCCCTTCCTGCTCATCTATTTTGTAGGCTCCTTTGTCAGCGTATTCCTTAAACGTAAAGAAATAAGATATGTAAAAATCGGAAGAAGAATTCTTGTCATCATTCCGGTTATAATTATACTTGTTGCACCAAGCTATCCTGTATTGAGAAGAATGTGGGAAATCTGTCAGCTGCTACTCCTGCCTCATCTTGTTTATATTGCAATCATTATGGTAAAAGCCTATCTTAAAAATAAAAGGGATGTTCGCCCTCTGCTGATTGGTTTTTCTCCATTTATTCTTGCAATTTTCATGGACCTGCTTCACAACATCCTTCACTGGTATGCCCTTCCTTACATTTCCATGTACGGCTGGATGCTTGTAATCATCATGCTGCTTTTTATTCTTGCAAGTAAATTTACACAAGCCCGCAATGAAGCGGAAGACCTGAATGCAAACCTGGAAAAAAAGGTTAATGACAGAACCCGCGAGCTTTCCGAAGCAAATGCCCAGCTTGAATCTGCAAATAAACAGGCCGCAGAAGACATGAAGCTTGCCGTTTATGTCCAGCAGAGTTTTTATCCACGCGTTGCCCCTATTACAGCCGACTACGACCTTGCCTTCTCCTTCAATCCTAAAGCCGGCGTTTCGGGTGATCTTTTTGACTTTTATAAAGCAGGCAACCGTCTGGCCGGTGCTGCACTTTTTGATGTTTCTGGCCACGGAATTGCCGCAGGTCTTGTTACAATGCTTGCAAAATCGATTATTTCAAAGGAATTCGTCGATAACATGAATAAACCCCTTGCAAGTGTCATGAGCATTATCAGTAATAAGATTGCAGAAGACAAGGGTGATGTAGAAAACTATCTTACAGGTATTCTGCTGCGCTTTGAAAACGAGCATGTTTACTATGTAAACGGCGGTCATCCTGCAATGTTCTACCGTAACTCAAACGGAAAAGCCAGCATGGCAGCCATTGCAGGTAAAGAAGCCTCTGGCGGTCTTGTCGGAATTAAAAATCTTCCGGTTGAATACACTGGAATTAAATTCAAAATGAGTCCTGGAGATGCAATTCTTATTTACACAGACTGTCTTTATGAAACTAAGGACAGCAATGGCATTGAATTTGGAAGCGACCGCATCAGACAGGCTTTTGAGCACGCCACAGGAAAAACTGCTCAGGAAAAACTTAATCAGGTTTTAGGCGAATTCCATGAATACGTGGAAGGCGCAGAAGTAAAGGATGACCTTACAATAATCGTTATCCAGAAAAAATAATTGTCCATAATTACTCCACAACTTTCCGGCGGCTCCCGGGTTTTGTCCACTCCCAGGGGCTGCCGGATTTTTTTTTACAAATATAAAAAACCGTTTTATAATTATCTAATACATTATACTCGAGAGGTGAATTATGGCTCAAATTAAAGTGACTTTTATCAAAGATTCAAAAGAAATCTCACAAACGACTGTTGAAGCAGGAACCTTGGTTTATAGAATTTTAGGAAATTTTAAGCTTTCACCGGAAGACACTGATAATATTGTTGGCGTAAAAATCAATAATGAAATCTGCTCTCTGGAGAAACGTATTCAATATACTGCAAAAATTGAACCGATTATGCTTACGACAAAAGAGGGCTCAGCAATTTACAGACGCTCCCTCTGTCTTTTGCTCGCCGCCGCAGCCCACAGACTATATCCGGAAACAAGACTTCTTGTAGGTCACAGTCTTGGTTACGGCTATTATTACAATCTTGATGACGGAAAGGAAGATAGTCAGGAAGTAATTGATGCAATACAGGCTGAAATGCGTAAAATTGTTGATCTGGATCTGGAAATAAAAACCTGCCGCATTGCTTACGAAGAGGCAACAGCACTTTTTGATAAGCTTGGTCTTGTTGAAACACGTAAACAGCTGGAATTTCTGGGACTTCCTTCTGTAAAAATCAATACTATCGGAGATTTTTCTGATATGTATTTTGGTCCTATGGTTCAGCACACTGGAATATTGAAAAACTTTGAACTGAAAAAATACGGAACAGGATTTTTGCTGCGCTTCCCGAAACATACAAATCCGGCTGTACTTCCTGAATTTAAGGATGAACCAAAACTCTTTGAAGTTTATCAGAAGTACAAAAACTGGGGACGCCGCATGAATGTTACTTCGGCAGCCTCTTTAAATCAGTTGATTGCAAACCGTAAAATCAATGACTTTATTGACATTACAGAGATTTTCCAGCAGAAAAACTTCTCTAAAATTGCAAGCCAGATTGTAGAACGGAAAACTGTCCGCGTAGTTTTGATTGCGGGCCCTTCATCTTCTGGTAAAACCACTTCGGCAAAAAAACTGGCTCTGGAACTTCAGGCACTTGGCTATACACCAAAAGTAATCAGTCTTGACTGCTACTATGCGGGAAAAGATAAAACTCCGCTTGATGAAAACGGTCAGCCGGATTTTGAATGTCTTGAAGCCCTGAACATCGAACTTTTGAACCAGAATCTTATGGATTTATTTGAAGGAAAAGAAATCAACCTTCCAAGCTACGATTTCCACACCGGAATCAGCTACTTTGAAGAAGGCAACACAATGACTCTGGGTAAAAATGAAATTCTTATTATGGAAGGAATTCATGGTTTGAACGACAAGCTTACCCCAAAAGTTCCGGCAGAATACAAATTCAAGATTTATCTTTCTGCATTGACCCAGCTTAATCTTAACGACCATAACAGAGTTTCAACAAGCGATAACCGCCTTATCCGCCGAATTGTACGAGACAACAACTTCCGTGGAAAACCGGCTGAAGGCACAATACAGATGTGGCCAAGCGTTCGCAAGGGAGAAGAGCTTCATATCTTCCCTTTCCAGAACAATGCCGATGCCGTATTGAATACAGCGCTTGACTATGAGCTTTCTGTTCTGCGCGTATTTGCCGCCCCTCTTCTCCGCCGCGTAAATCCAACTATGCCGGAATTTGCCGAAGCCCGACGTCTTTTAAGCTTCCTTGAAAACTTTGCAACAATCTCTCCCGACGCCGTACCGCCGCGTTCAATCATAAGGGAATTTATTGGAGGAAGCGCTTTCAAGTATTAGCAAAAGATTTTTTTGACACGGATTCACGCGGATATACACGGATAGGACAGAGTTTTTAATCTGAGAAAATCCGTGTTTATCCGTGCTATCCGTGTCGAACTTTTATCTATGATCAGAAGCTATCTTACTTACAGCCAGAGCCTGCAGTCTCTTTTTTTCAGCCTGCTTTAATTCTTCTTTGTACTGACTAAGCTGTATTTCCTTCATTTTTTCCAGGGCAGATGTTTTTTTCATGCACTCCTGAAGGATTTTTCTTTTTTCTTCACTTACAAGCTTTGCCTGGGCAAGCTGCTTTAAAAGTTCCTCTTTCTGATAATTTAAAAGCGATTTATTCCGGCTCATGCTTACCATATCATTAAAATCCAGGGAACCTGACATATACTTATCAAGAGCGGCATACTGTTCAGCGATTTTTTTTAAATTGTTCTGGATTTCTGTTTCTACAGCAAGGGCTTTTGCAAGCTCTCCTTCTGCCTGCTGTTTTTCAAAATCGCGGAATTCAAGGATTTTTTCAAGCTCAAACTTAAACTTCTTCACTTTCGTTTACAGCTTTTCTGGCATCAACAATCTGAGCAGTTGTAGGACGGTCTAAAGCCGGAGTCTCAGAATATTCTTCCTCAGGGATTTCCAAAGCAGTAAGGGCCGCAAGCTTATCAAGAGTATCATTCATAGGACAAGGATCAAATTCTTCCTGCTTTAAGAATTCTTCAATCTCATCATGCTTATCAATTGCTTCATCAATAGAAGCAGAATTTCCCTTCTGATAAATTCCAGATGTAATCATTGTTGCATTAGTCTGATAGGTTGACATCCAGGTTCGAACCTTTCCGGCAGCCTTCTGTGTAACCTTACCTGAAACACGCTTTGAAAGACGGCTTATGGAAGCAAGAACATCGATTGCAGGATAGTGATAAGCCTGGGCCAGCTGGCGGGAAAGGACGATATGACCGTCAAGAATACCGCGAACGGCATCAGTAATCGGCTCGTTCATATCATCAGAATCTACAAGGACATTATAAAAGGCTGTAATAGAGCCCTTGTCATTAGTACCGGTGCGCTCCATAAGCTTTGGAAGCATATCAAATACTGACGGAGGGAAGCCTCCGTTTCCCGGAAGTTCACCATTAGAAAGTCCGATTTCCTGCTGGGCTTTTGCAAATCGGGTAACGTTATCCATCATAAGAACAACGTCTTTTCCCTGGTCGCGGAAGTATTCGGCGATGGCAGTACAGACATAGGCAGCGCGAACGCGGCAGATTGCAGGCTGGTCACCGGTTGCAACAACGACAACAGAACGCTTTAAGCCTTCCTTACCAAGATCCCGGTCAATAAAATCAAGAACTTCGCGGCCTCGCTCACCAATCAATCCGATTACGTTTATATCTGCATCAGTATTTCTGGCAATCATGGAAAGAAGGGTCGATTTACCTACACCGGAACCCGCAAAAATACCTATTCGCTGACCTTTACCTACAGTCAGAAGAGAATCAATGGCGCGGACGCCTGTTGTAATTCTTTTATTTACAGGCGATTTTCTCATAGGGTCCGGGGCATCAGCGATGGCAGGATAATAAGTTTCAGGATTAATTTCACCTTTGCCATCAAGGGCCGCTCCGGTTGCATCAATAGTTCTTCCAAGAAGACTCATTCCAACAGGAACCTGGAGGGTTGAACCGGAAGCTACAACCTCGCAGCCAACTTCAATTCCCTTAGTTTCGCCAAAGGCTGTAAGACGGATGATTTTTCCTTCAAGTCCGACAACCTCAGCCTTAATTGATTTGCCGTCCGGCAGTTTTATAACACAGATTTCCCCGATTACAGAGCGGGGACCTTCGCTTTCAATTTCAAGTCCGCGGACACCGCAAACCCGTCCTGTATAGAGAATTGTTTCTGCATCACAGACCTTTTCCAGATATTTTGTAAAATTAAATTCAGCCTGGTAAGAAGATTTCATAGAGCCTCCCAAATCCGCCGTCTTACTCTGCCGAAGTCAGAGTATCCTGAGGCTTGATTGTCTTTAGAGGAGAAACTTCAAGAATCTTATTTTCAAGCTCTGTCAGCTGACTTGAGATGCGGGCATCAATTGCACCAAAGTCGGTTTCTACAATACATCCGCCCTTTTCTACCGAAGAATCTTCAAGAACCTTTATTGCTTCAATATTTTCTACGTGCTGAATAAATTCCTGAATATGAGAAGTTGTAAGCTTTACTTCTTCAAGATTTACGCGAAGGGTTACTTTACCGCGGGCTTTTACCTTTTTAAGGGCGGCAAGAGTATTTGCCATAACAACCTGCTTCTGACTTTCAGAAAGGATTTTGATAACTTTTCTTGCCATCAGAATTACAAGTTCAACAATCTGGCTTTCAGTTTCAGAAAGGATTTCTTCACGGCGCTGCATAACAGATTCAACCATTTTGTGCATGCGTTCAATAAGGCGGTTTACCTCTGCAACTCCGTCATCATAGCCCTTTTTATAACCGGCTTCATATCCGCTCTGATTAGCTTCTGATTCAAGCTGGGCTTTTTTTGCTTCTGCATCGGCAATAATCTGTTCTGCTTCGGCCCGTGCCTTAGAAAGAATTTCATTAGCCTGATCTTCTGCCTGAGCTTTTATTTCTGCCGCAGAGTTTGTCTGACGCTGAACCTCTTCAAAGGCGGCATCTTCTGCCTTTTTTATAATTGCATCTGCCTGAAGCTGAGCTTCATTCTGCATCTGCTGTTTTTCCTGTTCCCACTGAGCCTTAAACTCTTCAGCTTCTTTTTTTAAATCTTCAACAGTAGGACCTTCGTAAACCTCTTCAACAACTTCAGGCTCTTCTTCAACCGGTGAGTAATCTTTAAAAAGCGGCAAAACCATCTTTTTTTCAAGTTCTTTTGCTTCGCCGGGTCTGAAAACTGCTTTTGCCACTTTTTGCCTCTCTTCTTTAAGGCGGCCGGTCAGTGCCGCCGTTTTTCTATAATACTATGATACCAGTTCGTCCTCACCAGAACGAGCAATAACGATATCACCAGAGTCTTCAAGACGTCGGATGATAGATACAATCTTCTGCTGAGACTCTTCAACGTCCTTTAAGCGGACAGGTCCCATGAATTCCATATCTTCCTTAAGCATAGAAGCCGCACGTTTTGACATGTTGCGGAAGATTTTATCCTGTACTTCTGTATCGACAGATTTGAGGGCTTTTGCAAGCTCCTGCTGATCGACATCGCGGAGTACCTTCTGGATGGCACGGTCGTCCAGCATAACGATATCTTCGAATACGAACATTCGCTTTTTGATTTCTTCTGCAAGGTCCGGATCGTCCTCTTCCAGCTGTTCGATAATTGCCTTTTCAGAAGAACGGTCAACAAGGTTGAGGATTTCAACGATAGATTCAACACCACCGGCAGCTGTATAGTCTTCTGAAGACAGGGTAGAAAGCTTCTTTTCCAATACGCGTTCAACTTCACGCAAAACGTCAGGAGATGTACGGTCCATTGTTGCAAGACGCTTTGAAACTTCGGCCTGCATTTCTTCCGGCAGGTTCTGTAAAATAACGGCGGCCTTTCCAGGCTCCAGGTAAGCAAGAATCAGGGCGATTGTCTGAGGATATTCCTGCTGGATAAAGTTTAACAAATGAGCCGGGTCTGTACGGCGGATAAAGTCAAATGGACGAACCTGAAGGCTTGATGTAAGGCGGTTGATGATATCGATAGCCTTCTGGCTTCCAAGGGATTTTTCGAGGAGTTCGCGGGCATAGTCGATACCACCGGTTGTAATGAAGTTCTGGGCATTCATCAGCTCCTGGAACTCTTCAAGAACGGCATCTTTAAATTCAGGATTTACTTTTTCCTGACGGGCAATTTCAAAGGTAAGGGTTTCTACCTCATCTTCGCGCAGATGCTTCATGATTTCTGCAGAAACATCCGGGCCAAGCGAGATTAAGAAAATAGCCGCTTTCTGACGGCCAGTAAGGCTTTTATAATCTTTATTTCCTTTTTTATTTCCGCCGGCACCTGCTGGTTTTAAGACCGGCTTTGGAGATGATTTTATTTCTCCGCCTGCTTCGTCAGCCATTTATTTCCTCCCTACTCTTCCATCAGCCATGTACGTATGAGCATTGCAACATCCTCAGGATGCTCTTTTGCCATAGCAATTGCATTTTCCTGAAGTTCCATACGTCTTGTCTCTTCGACAGACATTGTAACGTCCATACCTTCGTCCTTTGCTTCCCAAAGGGCACGCTCGCGGGCTGCCTGCTGTTCTGCAAGGAGCCTTGCCTCGCGCTCGCGGCGCCGTCTTTCCATTTCCTTGGAAATAATTCTGAAAAGGATAAAGCCCACAAGAATTACCGCAATAGAAATCAAAGAAAGAATGATTGTTCGTCTTCTTTGAATTTCGGCAAAATATGCTTCATCCTCTTCTTCAAACTGCTTTGTGCGGTCAATCTGAATTGCAGTTACGCTTACAATATCACCGCGGCTTCTGTTATATCCGATTGCACCTTCAATATAGCTCTTAACCTGATTCAAAGTTTCATCAGTCGGCGCAACATATTCGCGCTTAATTCCACCGTCTTCATCAATTTCCCATTTTCCTGTTTTTGGATCACGGAATTTCTTCCAGGTTCCGTCAACGTTGACAGAAACTGACCACTTTTCAGGCTTTGGAGCTGACTCTTCGTGGGTTACGGTTGTGTTAATTACATTGTTCTGGGTTACACCGGTCTGAGTAGAACGGCCTACAACATTTGACATATCAGAATAAACGGGAGGTGTCTGTCCTTCTGTTCCTGCAGGACCTTCAGGATTATAGCCGGTTCCCTGCCACTCATTTGTAACGGTCTGGGAACTTACAGGAAGATAGTCAACCATATCAGAATCGTCGTATGGAGTATCAGGGTTATCTTCCTTGCGGACAATCGGAGAATACTTTGTAGAATCAATAGTTTTCTGAGAATAGTCCATCTCAAGCTTTACGTTGAGGTTACGGATTCTGTCTTCATCAAAGATGCCCTGCAAAGAAGCAAGAATATTTCCTGTCATCAGGATTTCCATCTTGTGAATGTTTTTCTGTTGTTTTGCGACAAGGTCGATGCGGTCGCTTTCTGCCATTCCTTCAAAATCATTGAGCTGTTCGCCCTGAGAATTGGCAATTACAAGGTTATCTTCAGTAAGACCTTCTACAGCCGAAAGAATAAGGCGCTGCAAGCCCAGAATCCGGCGGCGGTTAGAAGGAAAATCACTTCCGTTATTAAAATGCAGCTTTACGGATGCTGTAACAGGCTTCTGGTCTGCCGCAAACAGTTTATCTTCCGGCCGGGTAATTATGACGCTGGCATCACGAATTCCTTCAGTCGTAATAATCATATTACGAAGTTCGTTCTGAAGTTCCTTATTCATCTTTATAAGCTGATCAGCATCAGTTGTTGACCAGTCACGTTTGAAAATGGCTGCCGAAAAAGGCTGAACGTAAGAAGGGACTAAATTTTCACTTACGAGCAGAGTCTGCAGTTTTCTTGCAGTGCGCTCATCTTCAACAATGATATAACCATCCTGAACGGTACAAGGAATATGTTCCTCATCAATTCTGTCTGTGATTCTTGTGAGTGTGTCCTGATCTGTGATTGCCTGAGTAAATACTCTTACTGTAGTCGGTTTTGAAGAAAATCTTGCGGCAGATACAACCGCAATAATGATAACAGCAACTACAATAATTAATATGACTTTTTGAACTGGTTTTCCGTTCTTCCAAAGCCCGCTGAGCTTTTCGGTAAACTTTTTAAGCCATTCGTTCATCTGTCCCCTCCCGTGAACGAATTTCTTTTAAAGAAATTTATATAAATTCATTAAAATTATAGCATAAGAGGGGAAATTTGACAATTAAAAAAAATAGCGAAACGCGGGTCCCAGCGACGGCGAAAATCAAGGTATCACCCCGTCACCGGTTCCCCCTTAATTTTCGCCTGCGTCCCACGTTTCGCTATTTTTTTTACCTTGCTGGATTAAAACTGCTCTCGCAGTTTTAATCGACGACACAATTTTCACGTTAATTAAATTAAAACTTTTGAACAAAGTTTTAATTTAATTTTCTATTATCGTGTGGTAGTAATTTCGTTCCAAGATGTAGTAATTCTATCGATTACGTTCTGGGCAAGATTCAAACTCATTCTTGCCTTTGACATGGCGATTGTAACGTCGTGGATATCAACTTCGTCCGGATTTGTGATTAATTTTTCCTGAACGGAAGCAACGTCAAGCTGGCTTCCGTTTACAGAATTCAAGGCTTCCATTAAGTAGCTCTGAAAAGAACGTGAAGCAGCTTCCTGAACGCCGGAAAGAGAATGCAATTCAGAATCCTTTGACACGCCCTGAATTGATTTTACAGCCGGCATTTCAGCCGCATTTGTTAATGAAGATATTTTTGCTTTTCCAAAATGCTGAGCATCAGTCCGCGCCATCTGAAGAGCGCCAAATTCTGCAATTTTCATTTTTCACCACCCGAAAAACATTTTACACCAACTAGCGGCCAATGTCCAATGCGGCGTTGAACATATCCTTTGCTCCGTCAACTACGGTAACGTTTGCTTCGTAGGCACGGCTGGCAGAAATCAAATCTACCATTTCGTTTACGATATTTACGTTTGGATACTCAACATAACCGGCGTGAGGGCCGGATTTTATTGCATCCGGATGGTCAGGATCGTAAACAAAGGTTCCTTCCGAAGTATCCTTTACGATTTCAAGAACCTTTACTCCGCGGCCCGGACCGTTATCATGGTCAGAAGGCACAAAAGGCATTCTCCACTGAGGATTTGAATCAGAAACAGGAGTCATAATTACAGAAGAGCGCTTGAAGGCTCCTCCTTCCTGTGTCCGTGTTGTAGTTGCGTTTGCAATATTGTCAGAAATTACATCGCTTCTAAGACGTTCGGCACTCATTCCAGTTGCCGCAATATTTATACTTGTGAACATTCCCATTTTAGTACCTCAATTTGGTAAAGCTAAAAATTGCTGTGCGCAATTTTTTTAACGCTTTGCTATCAATCAAAAGGCCGCCAGCGGCCTTACTCATTTCTTCATCGCTGTATTAACCTGTTCAAATTCAAAGGCTGTGAGCTGTGTGAGTAAGCGGTACTGCATCTGAATCTGGAGGATATTGTTTGCTTCGTATTCTGCGTCTACGTTGTTGCCGTTGGCTTTTGCTGTAGAAAGATAATCTGTTACGCGGCGCGGCTGAACCTCGCGGTAATCGTAGGGCTGGTTGATTGCAATATGGCGGTCGTCTGTACGTGTCAGCTGGAAAGAATCTTTCGCCATCTTTTCTGATTCAAAAGCGCGTTTAAGTTCGCTTTCGAAATTGACGGTCTGGCGCTTGAAATTTGGAACTTCAGCATTCGCAAGGTTATTTGCCGTAACCTGATAGCGGAGGCTTGAAACATCCATTTCGCGCTGTAATAAATCGATTGAGCGTGTAAAACTATTCATTTTTTGACATCCTTTGTTTTATCATCGGAATGTCAGATTTTTTATTTAGTGATTTTTAATTTTTTGACACGGATTTCACGGATAGGCACGGATTTATACGAATAGAAAGGTACTACCATTTATATAATCTATCCGTGTCCCATCCGCGTTTATCCGTGTTCATCCGTGTCTAAAACTCTTTCATTTCAATGAGAAATTTGCCTACAAAATATAGCGCGACAAATCTTCGCTTGAGGCAATGTCGTTGAGTTTTTCTTCAACGTATTTTGCATCAATTGTTATTGTTTCGCCTGAGTGCTCGTCTGCGTCAAAGGAAATTTCATCAAGTACCTTTTCCATGATTGTATGAAGGCGGCGGGCACCGATATTTTCGGCCTTAGAGTTTACGTCCTCGGCAATAAAGCTCATCTTGTCCAGGGCATCCTCGGTAAATTCAAGCTTTACGCCTTCAGTTTCCAGAAGGGCTGTGTACTGCTTGATAAGGGAGTTCTTTGGCTCCATAAGGATTTTCTTGAAATCTTCCTTGTGAAGGGATTCAAGTTCAACCCGCAGAGGGAAACGTCCCTGAAGCTCAGGAATCAAATCACTTGGGGCCGCAACACTGAAAGCTCCGGCCGCAATAAAGAGAATGTGAGTTGTATCAACAACACCGAGCTTTGTATTTACGTTACTTCCTTCTACAATCGGAAGAATATCGCGCTGAACACCTTCGCGGCTTACGTCCTGACCGTGGCTTTCTCCGTGCACGGCAATCTTATCAATTTCATCAATAAAGATAATTCCACTCTGTTCAACGCGGCGCTTAGCCTCGTCTGCAACCTTGTCGTGGTCAACCATGTTGTCAAGAGTTTCTTCTGTAAGGATTTTGCGGGCCTCGCGGATTGTAACCGAGCGCTTTTTACCACGGCCGGAACCGTTCATCATATTGATGATGCCCTGCATGCTGTTCTGAAGGTCGTCAATTGAACCGCCCGCAATAATTTCCATGCTAGGCATTCCGCCCATTGGACGGTGAACCACCATATCAACCTCGCGGTCTTCAAGCTTTCCTTCACGAAGCATTGTTCGGAACTTTTCGCGGGTACTTTTTGCCCTCTCTTCCTCAGCCTTTTCTTCATCAGATTTCTGCTGGGCAGCGGCGGCGGTATTTGCGGCATCAAGAGTGTCCTGCAAAGATGATGCAAGCTTATTCAAATCAAAAGTAATTGCATTTTCGCCCGACTGAGTTATCAGCCCCTGAGGTACAGCTTCAGTCTTTTCTTCCTTTTTTATATTTTTATCTTTTTCACCAGAGCCCGGAACAAGTAAATCCAGAAGCTTTTCTTCTACAATAGAAACTGATTTTTCGCGCAGAGCCTCTTCCATTTCGGCCTTTACGTCGTTGTAGCCAACAGCCATAAGGTCACGGATCATAGATTCAACATCGCGGCCAACATAACCTACTTCTGTATATTTTGTAGCCTCAACTTTAAGAAATGGTGCCCCGCAAAGCTTTGCAAGACGGCGGGCAATTTCAGTTTTACCAACACCGGTAGGTCCAATCATCAAAATATTTTTTGGAGCAACCTCATCGCGGATTTCTGCCGGCAGCTTAAGGCGGCGAAAACGGTTACGAAGGGCAACAGCCACAGCCTTTTTTGCCTTTTTCTGCCCGATAATATACTGATCAAGTTTTTCTACAATCTGTTTTGGGGTAAGTTCGGTTTCTTTTGTAATTTCCATATTCTATTCCTGTGTAAGACCACCGGCGGTCGGCCTTCTGTTATTCAAGAGTTTCAACCGTCAGATTCTGGTTTGTGTAAATGCAGATGCTGCCGGCTATTTTCAGAGAACGTTCGGCAATTTCTTTTGCGGACAAATCTGATGAATCAAGATAAGCAAGGGCCGCAGAATAGGCGTAGTTTCCGCCCGAACCGATTGCGATTGCGTCGTGCTCAGGCTCAATAACGTTACCGTCACCACTGATTAAAAGGATTTTGTTTTTGTCGGCAACAAGGAGCATGGCTTCAAGCTTCTGCAGGGTACGGTCTGTACGCCAGGCCTTGGCAAGCTCAACTGCAGAGCGCATGATATCGCCGTTATATTCCTTTACCTTAGTTTCAAAGCGGTCAAGAAGTGTAAATGCGTCGGCAACACTTCCGGCAAAGCCTGTAAGGATTTTTCCGTCATAAATTTTTCGAACCTTGCGGGAATTTCCCTTGCATACAGTTTCTCCAAGGGTACACTGTCCGTCTCCCGCCATAGCAACCTGCCCGTTTCTGCGAACTGCAAGAATGGTGGTGCTTCTGATTTTTGTTTTATTTCCCATAGCTTTAAATATAATGATTTACAGGCCGGCAGGCAAATAAAAAATTAATTCAAAGTGAGAGTAATAGACAAAGAAGCAGATGTCGGGGCCGGGGTCGGAGCCGGGGCAGGCTCAGAAGATGGATTTGAAGAGTCAGCTGCGCCCGCTGAGGCTGAGCTTGCAGGGCCGGAAGTCATGCCTGAAAGAGCTGCAGTTCCGTTTTCTGAAATTGAATTTCCTGTATTTGCAGAAAAGCCTCCCACATCCTGAGTTGAAGATATCATTGTAAGCTGAGTCGGAATAAAGTTTCCGCTTACGTTATCTTTAACGGTTTCCTGTCCTTCATAAACAGGAGTTCCGTAAGCATCTCCAACATCAGCTACATTTGTCATTACAGAAGATTCCCCTTCCGCACCTGCGCCCCCACTTACATCATCAGACTGGGCAACCTGCGCAACAGGGGAACTGGAAGCCGAGGCAGAAACCAGACCTAAAGTAGTTGCAATTTTTCCGATTGCAAAGAAATCAAACTCTGTACCGCGGACAGAAGCAGTAGAAACCGGAGAACGAACCTTAAAGTCAGTACGCTTGTTTTCTGCATGCTTTACACTTGCAGAAACCTTTCCTGTATCAATGAAAAGGCGGGTTTCTTCCTTTACGTCATTTTCAGCAAGCTGCTCAACCGTCATTCTGGTAAGGGCGGCAAGCTTAACCCTTGAATCTTTTATTAAAATTACAGCTTCTGAATTAAAGCCTGTAGAAATGATATCTCCCCTGTTGAGCAAAGCTCCTTCCGTAAGAGGAGACCAGACACTTCCCTTGTATATTTCGACTTTTCCGCTTACAGCTTCTACCTTTGCAAAAATTTTATCCTGTGAATATGCGGAAAGTGCAAGGACTGACAAAAGAAAAAAAGCAGACAGAAGTTTTTTCATAATCATATTCTCCTTCAAACATTAAGCCTTAGAATGCCAGGCTGGCAGCCAGAGTAAAGGTTGCCTTTGAATTATTACTTTCTTTTGCGAAAAACTGTGTAAAGTTTCCGTTTATGTTCAAATCACTGAAAACCTGAAAGACTCCCGTAAGTCCGGCTTCAAAGCCCTTGTACTCAAATTCATCTTTAGGACAGCTGAATATTGCGCTTGTATTTAATGCTGTAAAAAGTGATTTGAGAGGTTTGATAGAAATACTTGCGCCGGCCTTTGTTATGCCGGAATATTCAGGCTCACCGGGAGCGGCAACGGCTGTTGCTTTTGTAAATCCCTTAAAGGGCTTAAGTCCCAGCTGCTGGCCGGAAGCATAATGACCAAAAATTGAAACTGCCATATTTTTGAAGTTTGGAAGATATGTAACAGAAAGCTTTGTAAGGTTTGAAATTCCATCTTCAAGCTCGCTTCCAAATGTTGTAGTAAAGACATAGCAGAGATTTTTCAAAAGAAAGCCGTTTAATCCAAGACTTCCCCAAAATCTGTTATAACCTGTTGCAGCAGCTTCAATTCCTCCGCTTCCAAAGCTTGCAAGGAATTCTGCGCTTAAAGTCTGGTTTGCAAAAAGATAGGGAAATTCAATTGCACAGCCTGCATTTGTGTAGGGAGCCGCAAAATACCAGGGCTTTTTTGGATCAAGCAGATAAGATGAAGTTTTTTTATTAAGGATTGTAACGTTCTGGGCATTCAAAAGTCCTGTATAATTTGCATAAAGTCTTGCTTTTACGCGGCTTGCTGAATAAGAAAGATTAAAGCCGTCTGCAGGCTGGTTAAGAACAGTTCCTGTAATATCAGAATAGAAAATACGGCCGGCATTCAAGGTGATACAGTCAGCTGCTGCAGAGGCATCAGCTGACAAAGCGAATTTCTTAAAAAAGCGGAAAAGCTTCAGATCCGGGATAAAAACATTTACAAGATTATCAGTATTATCAAGATTCGGATTTGTAGTTCTGAATCTTACATCAGCTTCTGCGGCCAAATACATTGTCGGACTAAAATCATGACGAAGCCAGCCTGTCAGGATTTCTTCCTGCTTAAGGGCAAAAGTCTTAAATTCATCCTTTTCGGCTGCAAGGAGTGAAGGAGTTTCTACCTTTGTATAGCTTGTTATACTTGCTCCATAATCAAAAGAATAAATAAATGAAGAAAGGGCTAAAAAAAGTGATGAAATCAGGAAAGTCTTTTTAATCATTTTTCAGCCTCCTCTCTTTCATAAGCACAGCCTGTCAGAATATTTATCATCTGTCGGCCTGTAATTGAGGCATTCACATCCGCATCATTTGAAATTATTTTCATTGCCTTCAGCTCTCTGGCTGCATAACGGGGAGCATCTGTAAGTCTGAACATTAAACCGCCTTTAATATTAAAAGCCCGTGTACATAAATAAGCAAAATTTTTTAGAGAAATTTTACTATCAGCTTCTGCGTCAATTTTATTAAACCAGCCATCTTCAGAAAGTGCGTCAAAGGCTTCCTTTTCTGATTTTGTATCATCTATTAAACCTGTCTGAGCTGCAAGAAACCAGCTTGCAGTTCCATAAGTAACATTTTCTATAGAAAGAACTTCCGTAAGCTTTTGGGCCGACTGGGCATAGCCGCAAAAAAGGGAAGCTGAAATCAAAAGCAATAAAATTATTTTTTTCATTTTTCAATTTTCCTTATACAAAAAGTGTAACATAAGGTTATAATTAAGGCTATGAAAAAAAAGGGTATTTTAAACAGAAAGCTTACTGAATTTTTTATTGTTTTTATTTCTGCCTTTATCTGCCTGCTGGCATGGAAGCTCGGTTCCTTCAGAAAAGCGGATTATAAAATTTATGATTTTATGCTTCCTTTCACCAGAGAAATAAAAAGTGACAGCCCTCTTCTGCTTGTTGAAATTGATGATTATGCCATTGAACAGGTAGGTGACTGGCCCTGGACAAGGGATATTATGGGAAACGCCCTCTTACGAATGAAGGACCTTGGCGCCGAAAGGGTTATTTTCGATATTGAATACCTTTCCCGTTCAAATCTTGCCTTAAATCAAAAAACTCTTTCTCAGCTCAACTATTACGATGATGTTTACAGCCTTGTAAACGACCTTGTTATTGATACAGATGATTATTTTTCCCGCTGCATTCAGTTTTTTGGAAACTGCTGGCTGACAGTGAACATGCAGTCTATGGGGCTGGAAAGAAGTGCTGAAGATCAGAATTATGCAAAAAAGCGTTTTGGACTCAATATAATAGAAGATCCTTTTAATTTTATAAAAAAAGGAAACCTTGCAATCAAAAAAATGGAAGCAGAGGCAGCAGGATTTATAAATAATGAAAATGCCCAGTTTATTACGCCTGCAATAAGTCCTCTTATCAATGCCGCAAAGGGAGCCTCCTTTACAAACTGTTTTGTTGACCTTGACGGAACAAGACGAAGAATTCAGCTTCTGGAAGAATGTGACGGAACTTTTATGGGACAGCTTTCTTTTGCACCCCTTCTTGACCTGCTTGATGTAAAAAAAATCAGGCGTTACCCTTCAAAGCTGGTGCTTGAGAACGCAAAATTTCCAGGCTCAGAAAAACGCGAAAAAGTTTCAATTCCCCTTGATGATAACGGCTGTATGCTTATCAACTGGCTTCATTCAACCTATCTGGACAGTTTTGGCGGTAATCTTGGAAACGTAAAGGAAAACCGCCATGAATCCCTGGCCTTTCTTCATCAGCTTGATACCATTGAATCCTATATTTTTGAAAATCTGACTATTTTTGCCTCGCTGGATTATCTTCCGACCTATATTAATCAGACCTGCCGCCAGCTGATTTCATCCTATTCAGATATTCTTGCAATTAAGGATGCCCTGCTCAAAAGCTGCAATGGATTTGATATTGACGGAAATGCAAGCGGCGGAGGAATGAATGAAAGTCTTTTAAATCAGTATTACGAGCTTCGCAGGGAATTTTTTGACAAGCTCCATCTCTTTCTTTCATCTTCCGCTTACGCAGGGCTCAGCGAAATTAGTGAAAATAATAAGCTTAGTCAGCTGTATGGCGACCAGATTGCAGAACTTACAGAGCTTACAACAGGCACAAGTTCTCTTGTTCAGACCTATGATGAATACGAACTTGACATGAGGCAGAAATATCACGGTTCTATCTGCCTTGTGGGCTTTACCGCAAATGCCAGCACCGATTTTGGAATTACCCCTTTTGACAGGATGTATGCAAACCTTGGTGTTCATGCAAACGTAGCAAATACAATTTTGCAGAAGGATTTCATAAGGCCTGTAAGCGTCTGGCTGGGAGCCGCCTTTGCTCTTTTTATGGTTCTATTAATCGTAATTTTATGCCGCAACCTGGGACTGGCAAAAAAAATCTGCTTTGGACTTATCTATGTTTTTGGCCTGATTATTTTACTTTCCCTTCTGATGATTGGCTTTAAGATTTTTATTCCTTTTGCAATGCCTGTAACATTTGTAATTTTATGCTATATAGGAAACACAGCCTATAATTTCCTTCTTCTTGAAAAAGACCGTAATATTCTTCGCCGCGGTTTTGATGCTTACCTTGCACCGGAAATCGTAAATCAGATTGTAAAAAATCCGGATATGCTGAGGCTGGGAGGAGATTCCCGCCGCCTTACTGCCCTTTTCTCTGACGTAAGAAAATTTTCCGGCTTCACGGAATGTATCAACAGGATTGAAGGCGAAGTAAAGGGTGCCAGCCGGCTTGTTGCAATCCTCAATGATTATCTGGGTCTTTTGAGTAATGCAATTATGAATGCAGGGGGCACAATCGATAAATATGTCGGTGATGAAATCGTTTCATTTTTCGGCGCCCCTGTAGAAAGTCCAAACAACGCCTACGATGCCTGTCTTGCCGCAATCCGGATGAAGCAGCTTGAAGACCGCTTTAATAAGGAGCAGGCATATAAACTCCCGGAGCACCCGCTTACAAAAACTCCATTTCTCTTAAAGTCCCGGGTTGGTCTTAACACCGGTGATATGGTTGTAGGAAACATGGGAACCGAAAAAAAACTGAACTATACAGTTATGGGAAATAACGTAAACCTGGCAAGCCGCCTGGAAGGGACAAACAAGGAGTACGACAGCTGGATTATGGCCAGTGAAAGTACATGGAAGGACGCAGATTCCGGAAATTATAAAGGAAAACTTCTTGCCCGTCAGCTGGACTGCGTAAAGGTTATCAATGTTGAAAAGCCTGTGCAGATTTACAGCATTATTGGCCTGCGATCAGAATTGAGCAGCGCAGAAATTGAAGCGACAGAAATCTTTAATCAGGGAATGGAATGGTATCTTAAAGGCCGTGAAAATCCACATGAAGAAAAAAATCCTGATGACTTGAAAAAGGCAATTGAATATTTTGAAAAGGCCTATAACTGCTTCCATACAAGTGATGCCCAGGATCCCGCTTTTATATCTATGGAAAAGAAAATGATCCAAAGATGTAATGCCTATCTGACTCAGGGACTGCCTGCAGTCTGGGACGGCGTATTTACGATGAAGACAAAATAAATGTCACTGGCAGTAAAATTCTTGCAAAATCAGCTGCCTTGTCTGCCGATAATATAGAATATGAAACTTTCTGATGCAATTGATGAATTTATAGAATATATCGATACCGTAAAGGGGCTAAGCCCCAATACAGTTGAAGGCTATAAAAATGATTACAGACTTCTGCTGGACTTTCTGGGAAAAGACCGCACTCTTGATGACGTCACCCGTGAAGACCTCAATATCTGCATCGGAGAACTTTCAAAATTAAAACGTAAAAACGCCAGCATAAACAGATTTATTTCTTCAATCAGGACTTTATTTTCCTACTGCCTCAAATTCAGCTACATAGAAAAAAATCCGGCCCTGTCACTAAAAACTGTAAAACGAGCCAAGGTTATGCCCCGCTTTATGACAGAAGGCGAAATAGATACTCTCTGCGAGCTTCCCCATAAAAAAGAACTTTTGTGGGAATCCCGGGATAAGGCACTTTTTGAAATGCTATATTCATCCGGCTGCCGTGTAAGCGAGCTTGCTGCCCTTAAAATTTCTGATTTTCAGGGAGGAACTGGTTCCGCTCTGGTTCACGGTAAGGGAGGAAAAGACAGAATCGTTTATTTTGGGAAAGAAGCCCAGAAGGCCTTTCTTGAATATCTTAAAGACAGAAAAACTATTCTAACTGCACATAAAAAATCAGGGAAAGACGTACCCCAGGTTTTTATAAATCAAAACGCAAGCGCACTAACCACAGGCGGCATCAGATACATTCTTTCCCGCTACACCGGAATCGAAGGAACCGGCCGCCACATGAATCCCCATGCCTTCCGTCACACCTTTGCGACCCAGCTTCTTTCAAACGGCTGCGATGTACGCGTCGTTCAGGAGCTTTTGGGTCATGCAAGCATTTCAACAACCCAGCGCTATACCCATGTAACTACAGAAAAACTGATTGAAACCTACAAAAAAGCCCATCCGCACGGGTAATTCATGATTATTACAGGCCAGGTGCAGTCTACCCACTCGCATTCCGGGCTCCCCTACGGTCGGTGCTGACGCACCCGCTTCGCGGCCCTCCACGCTCGGAGGCAGGGGACGGGAAAAGTGAATGGGGAAAGTTACTGATGCAAGTGCAAATTTGCCTACGGCTTTAAATTTGAAAGGAGTCCGTGTTGAAGTTTGTAATGAGCTTAAGGTGGATAATTATCAAAGACGAGCTACCAAAGTGACAGGGATTTCTACCAGCGGGCAGCTATCTACTTTCCGTCGCAGACGCTCCGCGTCTGCTTAATCAAGTGCGCTTTGCGCACTTGACGCTCGCTTAAGCAAATGCAACGCATTTGCGACGCTCTCTGCCCCCTGCACTGCACTTTTGCGGGTTTCTCTTAAAATGTTTCAGATTTCTTTGACAAATAGATATGTTAAATAAAATAAAGCCGGCAGCTACCTACTTTCCCGCAAAAGTGCAGTATCATCGGCGTAAGAGAGCTTGACTTCCGTGTTCGGTATGGGAACGGGTA
>CAMVCB010000005.1 GCA_947165895.1 uncultured Treponema sp. | reverse complement strand
AAATTAATATATACTCTTCTCTAAAAAGTGTCAACACTTCAACTATTTATTTTTTGAAATTTCTTTAGAAAATTTTGTTATTTTTTTTAACATTGGGAAGGCTGAATTTGCAATTTTACGGCCCGGCATGGCCAGGATTGGAGCGGTTGCACGAAGTGCAATTCCGAAGGAATGGAGCGGCAGCGGAACCGCACAAAGCCTGTAGGAAGGTGGCACAGCCCCGGCAAGGGGTAAAAAACTTTAATTCCAACTTCCGTAAGCACTTAGCCGTTGCTTAACATTTTGCAAAAGCAAAATGTTGTAGGATGTATTATATAATTAAATAGAAGAAATTAACAAATACTTAAGTTTCTGAAATATTAGTTAATATTGTATAAAAGGCTTAAAATAGATAGAATGTAGCGAAAATAATTAATAGCGAGGTTGATTTTGAAACTTAACGGTTCGCAGATTGTAATTGAATGTCTTATTGAACAGGGCGTTGATACTGTATTTGGTTATCCGGGAGGTGCAATCCTAAATATTTATGATGAGTTATATAGAAATGAAAATCGTCTGACTCATATCCTTACAGCTCATGAACAGGGAGCTTCTCACGCCGCAGACGGTTACGCCCGTGCCACAGGAAAGGTTGGTGTATGTTTTGCAACTTCAGGTCCTGGTGCAACAAACCTTGTAACCGGAATTGCGACAGCTTATATGGATTCCATTCCAATGGTTGCCATTACATGTAACGTTGGCCGTTCACTTTTGGGAAAGGATTCTTTCCAGGAAATTGATATTACAGGCGTAACAATGCCTATTACAAAGCATAACTTTATGGTTATGGATATTAAGGAGCTGGCACAGACAATCCGCGAGGCATTTGCAATTGCAAAAACAGGTCGTCCGGGCCCGGTTCTGATTGATATTCCAAAGGATATCACTGCGGCTGAAACTGAATTTGAACCATTGAAAAATATTGATGACAAGGAAATACTTGCAAACGGTCATGAAAATATCCGCCGCGTAATCACTGTAAAAGACGCTGATGCAAATGAGCTCAAAACTGCTGCCGAAATGATTAATAATTCTAAAAAACCGATTATTTATGCCGGCGGCGGCGTAAAAATCAGCGGTGCTGAAAAGGAGCTTTTAGAATTTGCAGAAAAAGCTCAGATTCCGGTAAGTGAAAGCCTTATGGCCCGCGA
Organism: uncultured Treponema sp.; assembly: GCA_947165895.1. Classification (GTDB taxonomy): domain Bacteria; phylum Spirochaetota; class Spirochaetia; order Treponematales; family Treponemataceae; genus Treponema_D. Next base: position 378,760 of record CAMVCB010000005.1, on the reverse strand, counting down.
CTGCTTCCCTGCTGACAATCCTCTCTGCACATGGATGGTCGGAATGCACGGAACAAAGGCCAGCAACATGGGTGTTACAGAAAGCGACCTTGTTATTGCAATCGGAGCCCGCTTCAGCGATCGCGTTTACGGAAATGCAGATAAATTTGCAAAAAAAGCAAAGATTCTTCATATTGATATCGACCCGGCAGAAATCAGCAAAAATATTGCGGTTACATCATGCGTAATCGGTGATGTAAAAGAGGTCCTTTCAAAGCTTATTCCAATGATTAACAAAGCAGACCACAAGGAATGGCTTAATCAGATTAATGAATGGAAAAAAGAATATCCGTCATGCTACGACAAGAATCCATCTGATTCCATTAATCCTAAATTTATCTGTGAAGAAATTGCCCGCGTTGCAGGTCCTGATACCTTCATCACGACAGAAGTTGGTCAGCATCAGATGTGGACTGCCCAGTTCTACCCTTTTACAAAATCACGAAAGTTTGTTACAAGCGGCGGCTTGGGAACTATGGGATATGGAACAGGTGCCGCAATCGGTATTTTGTGCGCTGACAAGAAAAACCGCGTAGTTCATATTGCCGGCGACGGTTCATTCCGCATGAACTGTAACGAGCTTGCTACAATTTCTCACTACAACCTGCCTCTGGTAATCGTTGTAGAAAACAACAATGCCCTTGGTAACGTCCGTATGTGGCAGCGCCTCTTCTACGGAAAACGCTTCAGCCAGACAACTCTTGATTTTGGTCCTGACTGGGTTAAGCTTGCAGAAGCATACGGAATCAAGGGTTACCGCGCCAGCAACGCTAAGGAATTTGCAAAAGTATTTGAAGAAGCTTTCAAGAGCGGAAAAGCAGCAGTAATTGACGCCCGCGTAGACAAGGACGAAATGGTTCTGCCTATGGTTCCGGGAGGAAGCCCGATTTTCAATATGATTATGGAATTGAGCAAGGATGTGATGGATTAGATGATAATCCGGGGCTAACGAGCCCCCCCGTAAAAAAAATTGGTCTTCCAATAAAAAAACAGACCTGCGGGTCCCAGCGACGGCGTAAATCAGGGTACCACCCCCTCACGGGTTCCCCCTAATTTCCGCCTGCGTCCCACAGGTCTGTTTTTTTTATGCACCTTTCATTTTGGTGCATTTCCATCAGATTTTCACAGATATAAATCATTATCTGTGTTTATCTGCGTCCATCTGTGGCTTTTTTTTAGGTATGTAAAGCTAGAAAATTGCTGTTCGCAATTTTCTTTAACGCTTTGCTATTAATCAAGAAGCAGCATAGCTGCTTCACTTACATAAAGTAAGTCTTAATCGGCGGGAAACCGTTGAAGGCTACGCTGGCGTAAGTGCTTGTGTAGGCGCCGGTAGAAAGCCAGTAGATTTTGTCGCCGGCTTTAAGGGAAACCGGCAGCTTGTATTTGGCATTTTCGTACATGATATCCATACTGTCGCAGGTCGGACCGGCAATTATAACCTCACCTTCCTTTTCATTAGGGCCGTCTTTGCTTGTAATAAGCGGATACTTAATGGCTTCATCCAGAGTTTCGATAAGGCCGTTGAATTTTCCGGCATCAATATAAACCCAGCGGTTAAGGGCAGTGTTGTTTTTGCGGGAAGTAAGAATAACCTCACTTGTAAGAATACCGCTGTCACCAACTAAAGAGCGTCCAGGTTCAAGAATAATCTCCGGAATATCTTCCCCAAAGTCTTCCTGAATATAGCGGGTAATTTCCGAAGCATAAGTGCTCAAATCGTTTGTAGGATCCACATAGCTTGCAGGGAAACCGCCGCCCATATTAATCATAGAAAGGCGGATGTCCTCCTCTTCCTCAAGGGAAGTAAAAAGATATTTTGCCTTGGCAATAGCGTCGTTCCACTGACCAATATCGCGCTGCTGACTTCCAACATGGAAGCTGATTCCGTAAGGAGTAAGTCCCAGCTCGCGGGCCTGAACCAGAAGGTCATAAGCCATATCAGGATGACAGCCGAATTTCCGGCTCAATGGCCAGTCGGCAGTCGTTGTAGATTCAATAAGGATACGCACATAAATGCGGCTTCCGGGTGCCTGCTCTGCAATGTTTTTAAGGTCATCCTTGCTGTCAGTAGCAAACATGCGTACACCCTTATCATAAAAATATTTAATGTCCTTTGCTTTTTTGATTGTGTTTCCGTAAGAAAGTCGGTCCGGACTTACATCAAATTTGTTGATTAAATCAAGCTCATAGCGGGAAGCAATGTCGAAATTCGAGCCCATATCTACAAGCATTTTAAGTACCGGCTCACCGGGATTTGACTTTACGGCGTAATAAATACGGGCGTAAGGGAAAGAGTCGCGAAGCTTGATGTAATTCTGCTTCACTGTGTTGACGTTGATAACAATGTTTGGTGTTTCTAAATCTTTTGAAAACTCCAGAAAATTCTGCCAGTCCTTGTCACTGACATAGTCTTTACGATTAAACATGGCTTTTACCTGTTCGTAAGAAAATAGCGGAAATCACATAAGCAGACTCAGCCTTTTTTTTCCGCCCACATTGCTCTGCAGGAACCCTGATTTTTTCAATGGTAAACGTGATAGTAAAAGAAAATGACAGATTGATAAATATATATTTTGAAAAAAAATTAAAAAAAAATACCTTCTGCCTGAGCAAAAGGTATTCATAGATGTAGTTAAATTATTCTTACTTCTTTGAGACCTTCTTTTTCATAAAGATAAGGAAGGCGAAGAGGACTGCAAGGCCAACTACCCATGAAATAAGGGCGCTGGCTACAATTCCCATGCTCTGGGTAAAGCCCGCAACGATGTAAGTCACGAAAGAAACGGCTGCTACAGAGAAGGCATAAGGCAGCTGGGTTGAAACGTGATTTACGTGATCACACTGGGCTCCGGCACTGGCCATGATTGTTGTATCAGAAATTGGTGAAATATGGTCACCGCAGACAGCACCTGCCATACATGCAGAAATTGAAATGATGCGGAGTCCGCCTTCAGGGAAGGCCGCAATACAGATTGGAATAAGGATTCCGAAGGTTCCCCATGAAGTTCCTGTTGCAAAGGCAAGGAAAAGGGCAATTACGAAGATAATTGCCGGAAGGAAGTTCTGGAAGCCCTTGGCAGAGCCTTCTACAAGCCCCGCAACATAAGATGCGGCACCAAGACTGTCTGTCATTGCTTTAAGTGTCCAGGCAAGAGTCAGAATCAAAATTGCAGGAACCATTGCCTTAAATCCGTCAGGAATACAAAGCATGGAAGCCTTGAAAGAAAGAACCTTGCGTGGAATGTAGAAAAGCAAAGTCAGAATGAAGGCCGCAAAAGAACCGAGTACCAGACCGACAGAAGCATCAGAACCTGCAAAAGCTTCAATAAAATTCAGATAGCTTGAGTTTGCAACCATTTCTCCTTCATTTTCACCAGGAACCTGAGCGCTGAAGAAGCCGCCTGTATAAATCATTCCAAGTACGCAGAATACAATAAGAAGAACGATTGGAAGAACAAGGTCGATTACCTTGCCGTTTTTTGAGTTATCTTCTGTTGAAGATTCAGGCTCTGAATCTTCATTTGCCATTGAATCGAGGGCCTTTTCATAAGCCGACATTGTTCCATACTCAAAGCGCATGAAAACCATGGCAAACATCATAATCAAAGTAAAGAAGGCATAAAAGTTGAAAGGAATTGCCTTACAGAAAAGTGAGATTCCGTTTTCGCCTTCGCTTACAAAACCACTTACAGCTGCGGCCCAAGAAGAAATAGGAGCGATGATACAAACAGGAGCGGCTGTTGCATCAATCAGATAAGCAAGCTTTGATTTTGAAACGCCGTACTTGTCTGTAACAGGCTTCATTACCGAACCTACAGTAAGGCAGTTGAAGTAGTCATCAATAAAAATCAGAATACCAAGGCAGATTGTAGCAACCTGAGCGCCAGCCTTAGTCTTGATGTGTTTTTTTGCCCAGTTACCAAAGGCAGCAGAACCGCCGGCCCTGTTCATAAGGGCAACCATAGTTCCAAGCACAACAAGGAAGACAAGGATACCAACATTCCAGCTGTCAGAAAGCTGGGAAATCATGCCGTCTTTAAAGACATGATTAAAAAATCCTGCAAAACCGCTTGCGGCATCAATGGCGTAGAAAATACCGCCAATCACAATTCCAATAAAGAGGGAAGAATAAACTTCCTTTGTACAAAGGGCCAGAACAATCGCTACAATTGCAGGCACTAAAGACCAGAACGAATTTGTCATATTTTTTCCTTTTTTTGATTATATATGTGTGTAAATTTAATTTTTCAGGGAAGAAAAATCAGCTTCCAGAGGTTTTGAAACACCTGCATCACGAAGTTTTTTCATTACTTTGATGACGTAATTTAATTCATCAAGATTCGTAGCCGCGCAGTAAGTTTTTATCTGCTCAAGGGCTTTTAAAGCTTTTTCATTTGAAATCTCAATTTTTTCCATAGGTACCTCTGTGTTTATTTTACCACAAAATTTGTTTTTATGTATAGAAACTCTCAAGTTCAGGAAAGTAATTTTCCGGGAATTCCAAAAACTTGAGCGAAGCGAAAGTTAAGCAAAGGTTACGAAGATTCGGAAGTTTTCACGGAAAATTACGACCTTTGCAGGGCTTTTTCTAAAATGCCAATCAGCTCTGAATAGTCGCGGCGGATAACCTTGGGGCTGGCAGTTGTGATGTGCTCAAGCTCAGCATGAAAAAGCCGGTCTTTACCGGGAACGGGCATAAAAAGAATATCGTTACGGACATAATAGTGTTCTATGCAGCCGCGGGGAAGAATATAAACCCTGGCCGCTTCGGCAGCCGCAAGAATAATGGAATAAAGATTTTTGATAAGGGGGAGATTCCGGGCATTTTCCTTTGAAAGATATTTTTCAAGCTCAGGACTATAAAGTAAAATTCCCTGCAGAAGGACTGTCTTAAAAGTATCAACACTTTCAACATTAACATGCTTTATTTTTAGGGCTTCAAGCTTTTCTATATAAAGTGACAGCTTTTTCGGAGCCTGCTCTTCCTTAGAAAGCATTTCCTTTCCGATGGCAGTAAGATAGCGTTCCAGCCTGAAAATCAGCCTTTCAAGAGTTACCCTGTGATTAAGCTCCTTCTGGCTGAAAATACTTTCATAAAAGCTCCACTGCCTTTCTTCCTGCTTTGAAAGCCACTGTTCGACTCTCTGATCCTTACAGAAAACGTCCCGAAGCTTACCGCTGAAAAGAGAATCCAGGTCAGTGATAATGCGGCCGTTGGTTCCCAGAAGAGAGCAGACCTTACAGAAAACGCCCAGCTCATCCTTGCCGCCCACGTCAATAATTCCCGTTCCGGCGCTGGAATATTCATCTTCTATAAATGGAAGGAGATTTGTAAACATCTGCTGGTCGGTATAGCCCTCCACAAAAATCTGGTTATCAGAAAAGAAAAACTGCTTGTGATAGGTATTAAAACGCGGCAGAAAGCGGCGGAAAAGGTCATCATCAGCTTCGGAAAGACTTTCAATATGAGTCGGCTCGCTGTTTGTGTGGCAGGCAATTACGCCAAGAAGATCGTCAGAAGTACGAAGATCGATAAAATAAGGCGAATGAGAAATCAAAAAGAAATATCGTTTTTTGTGGCGGCCGGCAACCTTACGAAGCTCATTCATAAAAAACTGCTGGAACTGGGGATGAAGATGCAGCTCAGGCTCATCAAAGAAGGTCACGTCATTTGAATTATCGTAAAGATTAACCAGAAGGATGATTATTTCCTTAAGGCCGTGACATTCTACAGAATTCAAATCATACTCAACGTTCCAGGCCCGGTTTGTAACTATAGGAATGAAGGTTCCATCAATATCATCAACAAACTGGATGGTTTTTCGAAACATTCCCGAAAGGACCGTTTCCACCTTAGCCCGGATTCTTTCATCCTTACGAAGAATCTCAACTGCCTTCTGATGATTTTTTGTTCCAGCCTGCAAAAAGAGTACGTTATAGCCGGCAGAAGAAAAAGTCTTAGAAATCTCCTGGGCAAGCAGGGTTTTTCCGCTTCCGTTTGGACCAACAATCAGGTTGATCTGAGGCCATTCTGATTTTTTAAAAACCGCCTTTCCCCAGAGGAAGGGCAGCTTTACCTTTACATCAAGATGAAGCATTTCTTATTTCATAATAAGCCCGAAAGGCTGCAAAATCAATGACAGTTTTTCTGCAATTTGCTAAAATTATTCTATATGAAAGTTACAACAGAAATTGCAGTACGCTCCTATGAGCTTGATTCTTACAACCATGTAAACAACGCCGTTTATCAGAATTATCTGGAACACGCGCGAATGGATTTTCTAAATAAAATCGGCTTCCGCTATAATGATTTTTTTAACGCCGGCTACATAATTCCAATCACCCATATCGACATCCGCTACAAGGCAATGGCAGTTTTAGGCGACACCCTATATGTTGACAGCTACCCTACCCTGCTCAAAACCGTTCACGGAGCCTTTCACCAGACAATCAGAAAGGCCGACGGAACAGTCTGCATTGAAGCAGAAGTTGAATGGTGCACAGTCAGCAAGGAAAGCGGCCGCCCGGTAAAGATTCCTGATGAATTTATGGTAGAAGGACTTGTGCCTGAAACAGCTGCTGATAAATAAAAGTATTGCCTATTACAATAATATTTGATACAATATAATAAAATTAAAAGAAAGGAAGGTTTTATCATGCAAATCCGTGAATCAGCAGAAATGTACCTGGAAACAATTTTAGTTCTCTCAGAAAAAGGCGATGTGCGTTCAATCGACATTGCCAGGGAAATGAATTTTTCACGACCTTCCGTAAGCGTCACCGTTCACAATCTGGAAGCCGAGCATTATATCAGCATCACAGAAAAAGGAAACATCATCCTTGAACCAAAAGGAAGGGAAATTGCAGAACGCATTTACGAACGTCACAGGGTTCTTACCGCAGTTCTTACAAATATCGGAGTTCCAAAGGATATAGCAGAAAACGATGCCTGCAAAATGGAGCACGTAATCAGCGAAGAAACCTTCAACTGCATCAAAAAGCACGTAGAAGAAGAGCACTGCCTCTAAGCCTGCCGCTAGATTTCCTCCAGTTCTTCAACATCATCATCCTTATGATTATCAGGGGCAGCATTACCGTTTGTCTTAACGTAATTTTCCCTCATTATTTTCAGGTACTGGTCTTTTGTTACAGGCTTAGAAAAATAAAAGCCCTGAAGATAATCGCAGCCTAATTCTGTAAGCCATGCCGCCTGTTCAGCAGTTTCAACACCTTCAGCAAGAACTGTCATATCAAGAGCCTTAATCATTTTTATTGTATATGCAAGTGCGATGTTTGCCCGCTTATCCTTATGAGCAGCCCAGACAATATACTTATCAATTTTTACCATCTTGAAAGGCAGATTCAGAAGATAATTCATGTTTGAATAGCCGGAACCATAATCATCAAGCGAAAGCTCTATACCGGCCTCGCTAAGGCGTTCCATATTGCGCAGAAGAATTGCCGGAGTGTGGGCAACAGCAGTTTCTGTAATTTCCAGATTGATGATTGAAGACGGCAGATGATACATACTCTTAATCGTCAAAATCTGATCTGCAAGGATTTCCTGCATACACTGGGCAACAGAAAGATTTATATCAACCTTTTCAATGCCGTACTCTGCAGGATTAATAGAAGAAAGTGTCTTACAAACTGATTCAAAAACAAATTCTCCGATGCGAAGAATTGTTCCGTTTTTTTCAGAAATCGGAATAAAATCCTCCGGCGAAATAAATTCCCCGTTTTCATCCCTCAGGCGGATAAGAGCCTCTGCTCCAATCAAGGTCTTTTTCTCTGTTGAATAAAGGGGCTGATAATAAACTTCAAAGCGGCCTTCACTCATACCGGAACGAAGAACCCGCTCAATGTAGGCAGTGCGCTTTTTTTCTTCAATATCAATTTCGCTGGCAAAAACAACGCCCAGTCTGTAGCGGTCATCATTTGTAACAAAGTTGATGATATCGATTGTGTCCTCGGCCGACCGGCTGTCTTCCGGGCATTTTATGATACAAAGCCTTGAATAGAGCTTAATTTCAATATTGTCCTTTACCCACTGCTTGCGGAAGCGGTTCTGGATTACGGCAATAATATTTTTCAAATCTGAATCAGAAAGACTTTTATAGACAATTCCAAAAAGTCCCCGGTCCAGATTGTAAATCATTGCGGATGAAAAATTCTTCTTTAAAAAATCCGCAATATCAGTATAAAGTCTGTTTACCTGAGCATAACCAAAGGTATGAGAAAGAAAGGGAACGTCATCAATAATCAGGGCAATGCAGACACAGGATGAATCTGTAGAAAGCTTGTAATGCATGAGCTTTAAAAAGGCATTCTGATTGTAAAGCCCCGTAAGATAATCAATAAAATCCTCCGGCCTCTGAATGTAAAATAAAAAGGCCATAGTTGCAACGGCAATTCCAAAGGATTCAATCAGCAGGCTTTCAAAAATCAGCTGAAGAATCACAGAAAGAACTACAATTCCCGCATAAATACAGAACATCACTATCTTCTGTTTTTCTATACGGTTGCGGTTAATAAATAAAATCAAAAGGGAAAGGGCAAGATAATATGCCACAATTATGTGAATAACATAGAAGGAAATATTATCTCCCCTGTGGTAAAGATTAAGCTCATCAAGATAAAAAATCAGGGTATATCTGGATGCAAGAAGAGGTGTAAGCCAGATAAGGGCAAGGGCAAAAAGCCAGGGACCAAGAATTACTAAGCGAATCCCTGTAATTTTCAGGATTGAAGGACGTTCCCTGCGCTCGATAATGGAATATGCGTAAGCCGCCCAAATCATTGAAAGCGACGTTGAGCCTGTATAATAGAGACAGTTTACAATCCAGATTAAGGCGCGGGGAAGAAATACAGAATAAGTTGTAAAAATTACGGTGATTAAATCAAGGATTGTAACTCCAAAAGAAGTCAGGATTAGAGCATTGAATATTTTATTATGCAGGGTCGGAATCGGGCGGTTTTTATGAAAAAACCATAATACGAGAATACCAATAAAAAAAGCTGCAATATCAAATTCCAGAAAATGCATGGATATATTATATACCCAAAATTTTATTTTTGCTAAAAAAATTGACACACATGCTTTTAAATGCTTTAATAAAGCCCAATTTGATAATCATTTTCATATTTTTGGAGAAGTAATGGCACAATTATCCTGTGAAAACCTGACTCTAGGATACAATTCCCGCATCATAATCGAAAACCTGAACTTCAGCGTTAACAAGGGCGATTATCTTTGCATTATCGGTGAAAACGGTTCTGGAAAAACAACTTTGATGCGCACAATTCTCCGTCTTCATAAACCAATTTCCGGCAAAATCACAACCGGCGACGGACTTTTGCCCGACGAAATCGGCTACCTGCCCCAGCAGACTCAGGTTCAGCGCGACTTTCCTGCCAGCGTAAGGGAAATCGTACTTTCAGGCTGCCAGTCCCGCTGCGGCCGCCGTCCTTTCTACACAAAGGAAGAAAAGCTTTTAGCCGCCGAAAATATGGAAAAAATGGGAATCACGGAATTTGCAAAACGCTGTTACCGGGAGCTTTCCGGCGGTCAGCAGCAGCGGGTTTTACTTGCCCGCGCCCTCTGTGCAACCCAGAAAATGCTGCTTCTTGATGAGCCTGTTTCCGGCCTGGACCCCGTAGTCACCGAAGAAATGTACCGCCTTATCAATCAGCTTAATAAGGAAGAAATTACAATCATCATGATTTCCCACGACATTCAGGCCGCCATGAAATACGCCTCTCACATTCTTCACATTGGCGACGAGGTTTTCTTCGGTAAAAAAGACGATTTCCGCCAGAAAGTTCCGCTTACAGGAAGGATTAAGTTTTTATGATAGATACATTGATTCAATATTTTTCATTTCCCTTTGTACGCTACGCCTTTATCGTCGGCGTTCTGATTGCCCTCTGCTCTTCCCTTCTTGGAGTCACCCTGGTCCTCAAACGTTTTTCTTTTATAGGTGACGGACTTTCTCACGTAGCCTTCGGCGGAATCGCAATCGCCTCTGTTCTAAACATCACAAACAACATGTACCTGGTTCTGCCCCTTACAATTTTAAGCGCCATCCTCCTCCTGCGGGCCGGAAAAGACACAAAAATCCAGGGGGATGCAAAAATCGCCATGATTTCAGTCGGCGCCCTGGCCCTGGGCTATCTTCTGATGAACGTTTTTTCAACCTCATCAAACCTGAGCGGGGACGTATGTACTACCCTTTTCGGCTCAACCTCAATCCTCACCCTCACAAAAGGCGAAGTTTACCTTTGTACCGCCCTTTCAATAAGCGTCATCATCGCCTTTATCCTTTTTTACAACAAAATCTTTGCCGTAACCTTTGACCAGGATTTTGCGACAGCCGTAGGAACCCATGCCAGCATCTACAACCTGGTAATCGCAGTCATAATCGCAACAATCATAGTCCTCGCCATGAATCTGGTCGGCTCCCTTTTGATTTCTGCCCTGGTAATTTTCCCGGCCATTTCCGCAATGCGCCTTTTCAAAAGCTTCCGCTCCGTAACCATCTGTTCGGCAGTAATTTCTGTTGTCTGCGCCATGGCGGGCCTTTTAATAGCAATCCTCGCAGGCACCCCGGTTGGAAGTACAATTGTAGCGGCCGACATTTTTGTTTTCATAACCTTCTACCTGATAGAAACAGTAAAAGGACGTTAAAGATGACAGGTCGTGCGGCAAATCCCCTTCCCATATTTTTAATTCTCATAAGTCTTTCAGCCTGCACTCCCAAGTCTGAAAATAAATTGCCGCCCGACCCGGCCACCTTCCAGAGCCTTGAAGAGCCAGTCCGCACACCAAATGACATGAATCAACGCCAGGCTCTGCCTCCCCCTCAGAAATCCGGCAAAATTGATGTTGACCTTACCAAAATGAATGCCAACATGATTTATTCCTACATTTTTGAAATGGTAGTAGACCCCGACACTTACACAGGAAAGACCATAAAGGTAAACGGCTTTTTCTACACAGTTGTGGACGATGACACAGGAGAGCGCTACTTTGCAGTCATAATCCCAGACGCCCTTGCCTGCTGCAAACAGGGCATGGAATTCAAATGGCTGGGAGAACATACCTACCCGGACGATTACCCCCAGCAGGATCAGGAAATCACAATCACAGGAACCTACCGCACAGACATAATGGAAGGGGATATTTCCTATTCATATCTTGAAGTAAGCGAACTTTCAATATTAAAATAATAATCATGAAAGATTCATTTAAAGAGCAGGGCTGCTTCCCCGGCACAGAAAAATGGGAGCAGGCAAACAAACGTGAAATAGAACTTTATTCAAGAAATAACGGAATCCGCTCGGAATTTGAGCGCGATTATACAAGAATCCTTCACAGTCAGGCCTTCCGCCGCCTGAAACATAAAACCCAGGTATTTTTTGCCCCCCACAACGACCACATCTGCACCCGAATGGAGCATGTTACCCATGTAGCCTCGGTTGCCACAGAAATCGCAAAATACCTTGGCTTAAACCCGGAGCTTACAAACGCAATTGCCATGGGCCACGACATAGGTCACGCCCCTTTCGGACACCACGGGGAAGACTGCCTGAACAAGCTGCTTGAACAGAAGGAAGGAGCAAATGCCCCTAAAAAATTCTGGCACGAGCGCAACTCCCTCTTTTTTGCAGACTTTATAGAAACCCTGGAAGATCCAAACGGAGTCCAGAAGCCGCTCAACCTTACCTATGCAGTGCGGGACGGCCTCATCTGCCACTGCGGAGAAATTGACCAGCAGGGTATCAAGCCGCGTAAAGAAGCCATTGATTTATATTCGATGAAAAGGCCGGGACTTACCCAGCCCTTTACCTGGGAAGGCTGCGTTGTAAAAATTGCAGATAAGATTGCCTACCTGGGACGCGACCTCGAAGACGCCAGAAGCTACCACATTCTGGACATGACCTCCTACCGTCAGCTGCGCGAAATTGTCGGAAGCACACTGGGCTTTGAAAGAAAGGGAGCCCATGCCCTCAGAAGCGGAAAAGCCGTAAACACAACGGTTTTAATCAATGACCTGATTGTAGATTTATGCGAACAGTCCAGTCCCGAACAAGGCCTCTGTTTTTCTGACGAATACTTCCGCTTTATCCTCGAACTCAAAAAGTTTAATTTCAGCCAGATTTACAGCCACTGGAGATTAAAAGAATTTGCCATTTACGCAGAAAACATCATAAAGACAATTTTCAGAACCCTTAAAAAGACCTGGCTCTACGCCCAGAACGGAAGGGTTTCCCTTGCCCTGCGCCTTTACCCGAAATTAAATCAGACTTTTGAAGAATGGCTGATTAAACATTCAAACTACAGGGCCTGGAATTCTGAAAAACACGATTTTATCAATAAAAAGCAGATTTTGCGCTTTGATACCCCTGCCGTTTTTGACGTAAATGATGAAGAATCCTTTACAAAGTGCATCATAGAATATATTTCGGGAATGACAGACCAGTACGCAATTCAGATTTATGAGGAAATAATCACTTTTTAGGGCTTTTTGGAATTTTTACGGTAATAAGGGCACCGCCATCTTCGCTGTTAGAAGCCTTGATTTTACCGCCCAGAACGGAAGTAATTGTTTTTGCAATGGCAAGGCCAAGTCCCGTACTGTTTTTCTGGACATTTCTTGTGCGGGCCTGATCTCCCGTGTAAAAACGGTTGAAAACATTGGGAAGGTCTTTTTTTGCAAAACCCCGGCCATTATCCTCTTCAAAAAGAAGAATTTTTTCATCCTGTTTTATAGCCCTGAGTGTAATTCTGCAAACATCCTTATCGCAGAATTTTATGCTGTTTGACATAAAAGCGGTAAAGACCTGATGAAGCAGCTCTGAATCAGAAAGAATCTCCAGATTTCTGTCGCAGTCAATAAGAACTTCAAGGGGGATTTCTGAATCAATATGAGTAAACTCCCTTTGCAGGCGTTCAAAAAATTCAAAAACATTAAATCTGACGAACTCCGGCTTTAAGCGTCCGCTTTCATAACGGCTTATCTGTAAGAGATTTTCAATAATAACCTGCATTGAATGAGCTTCGTTTGCGATTGAATTAAGGGAGGCTTCAAGCTGATTTTTGTCGTCCTTTCCCCAGCGCAGCAAAAGTTTTGCCTGACCGCTGATAACGGCAAGAGGGGTTTTCAGTTCGTGGGAAACATCACTTGAAAACTGCCTTTCGCGGGCGAAATCTTTTTTAATCCTTATAAAAAGAGAATTAAAAGTTCTTGCAAGTTCATCAAGCTCATCATTTCTGGAAGAAACAGGAAGAACTGTATCAAGCTCCGAGCTGGAAATTTTTCTTACCTGCCGCGACATATTTACAACAGGTTCGATTGTCCGCTTTGTATTAAGATAAGAAATGAAAAAAGAAATTGTTATCAGAACAAATACAAAAGGAATGAAAGTATATGGAAAAAGATCAGAAAGCTTTGTAGCATAATCGGCATCAAGATAGATTGCGGAAATTACGGTAACAGGCTCAGAAGTTTCAGGAAAGCGGAAGTTCTGGGAATAATAGAGGATTTTTAAATCCCCGTCAGTAAAATAATTTTTTTCAAAATAGAGTTTTGCCTTTTCAGTCGTTTTTAGATTACGGGGAAGAAGGGGATCATTTGTAAAATACACATAATCCGTTTTTGAATTATAAACAGAATAAGTAATGTAATATGGAATTGCCAGCAGGGCGTCAGTATTCATTCTCCCCTGCAAGGAAAGATTATCTATAATTCCCTTACAGTTACGTTCCAGCTCAATTCCCTGCTTCCTGTGAACCGATAAATCGACAATAAAAATCATCGAAAGAACAGAAAAAATGAGCACAACCGAAAGAATTATTGTAAAAAGCAGTGAAATTCTGAATGGGAAAGAATTAAAAAACTTTCTTTCAGTGGATTTACTTTTCAATTATATATCCGACTCCACGCACAGTCTTGATGTATTCTTCTTTTGTAACATCAGAAATTTTTGCGCGAAGATAACCGATATAAACATCAACGATATTTTCATCGATGAAATGCTCTTCACCCCAGATTGCATCAAGGATTTCATTTCTGGAAAGAACTTTTCCGGCATTTTCTATAAAAAGTTTTAAAAGAAAGTATTCTGTTTTAGAAAAATTAAGGGTTTTGCCCTCAATTTTTACACTCATACTCTGAAGATTCATCTCAAGGCTGCGTACTTTTAAAACAGAAGTATCTTTTGGAACCTGATTAACCCGTCGTAAAACAGCATTGATTCTTGCAATCAACTCTTCAATGTCAAAAGGCTTTGCAATGTAATCATCCGCACCGGCATTAAGTCCGTTTACCTTATCGATTGACTCACCCCGGGCAGTTTCCATAATAATAGGAACATTAGAAACTTCACGAATACGTCTTAAAACTTCAATTCCGTTAAGTTCAGGAAGCATTACATCAAGAAGAATCAAATCCGGATTTTCCTTATGAAACATTTCTATTCCCTGTCTGCCTGTGCTGGCAACTACAGTTTCAAAGCCTTCATGATTTAATTCCGGAATAAGATATTCGCTGATACCCTTATCATCTTCAACTACAAGAATCTTCATTTTACTTTTAGTTCCTCTATAAATTTTCCATCAAAAGTCTGAACATTTTTTAACAGAATTGAAATATCGTTAATTTCATCATCTGAATATAAGGCCTGGCTCCAGCTTAAAGTTACAGAATCTGATTTTCTATTGAATTTAATAATAACACTACTTCCCATGTTTTTTCCATTAAAAAATACACTTTCGCAGGTAATTTTTTCAGGAGCGACAGGCTGATTAAAATGTACGGCAAGATTGTAGTCATTATTCTTCTTTGTAAGCGATGTACAAAGAACTTCAAGAGGAAAATCTGAAGCCACCTTACGTTCTCCCCGGTAATTTATAATGGCCGGCGAAGAAGAGGAAGTTGAAGAAGGCTGGACAGACCGTGGTTGAAGAGGTCCCTTCCCGGATGGAGGAGCTTTTCCGCCCGGATCAGAAGGTGCAGACGGACCCGCAGGGCCTCCATGCGCACCAGGTCCACCCCCAGGGCCAGAGGAAGAATGCCCCCCGGGGCCGCCTGCAGAAGAGCCTCCCGGCTGAGCAGAAAGCAGAAAAGAGAAAGTAAGTATTGTAAAAATAATCGCCGTGATTTTTTTCACAATGGCTATTATAAAACCCAATCCGATAATAAAACAATATTTTTAAATGCATATTAAAAGAAATCTTAGCCTGTATGAAAATACTCTTAGCAGAATTGAGTAAATGCTTATAAGAGTTTTATATGCACTGAATAAAGTCTTACACTTTGTTATCAGCTTTTTCAAGATTAGACGTAAATAAAGCCGTAACATAAGACTTATGAAAAAGCTAATTTTATTTTTTATGGTATCATCTACCATTTTCTCAGCTTGTAACATGAATGTTGATTCTGCTTCCGGGACAGGCACAACAGGCGCCTCAGGCAGCAGCTCAACCATAGCAGCCACAAGTACGACAAACGCAAGCTCAAAATCGGCAGCAGGCTCAACAAGCATTACATCAGAAATTACCAGCTTCAATAACCTGCCTTCAGGAACAAATTCAATTAACGGCCTGCCGGAATTTATTTACAAGTGGGGCAACTCTTATTCTCCAAATATTGCACAAAGAAATCTTATTACAGCCCTCAAGCCTGATAACATTTCTTTTGCAAATCAGATTTACATCAATCTTTCTGATTTAACAGTTTCTTCCGATGACAGCGACTATTCTGCAATTACCAGCGAAGGAACTGTAACAGGAAACATTACTACAAGCCTTTCAGACACAGGCCTGATTACAATTTCTGATTCAAGTAGCAAGGGAAATAACCTTAAGCTTCTTTTGAGCGGAAGCGCAAGCGGAAAATCTCTTTTTGTAAGCGCAACAAATAAAAGCAACAGCGTAGAAATCTGCTTAAACAGCGTCACCTTAACAAGCGGAAATTACCCTTGTATCGAAATGGACAAGAAAAACCCGGTTTACCTTGTGGCAGAGGGCACAAACTCCTTTACCGACGGACGCAGCTACGGCACAAATTATGATTCTGAGACAAATGAAAGCTCAAGCAAAAAAGCTACAATTTACACAAAAGGCCCTCTGATTATGAGTGGAAGCGGTTCAATTACGGTAACAGAAGGCTATAAGCACGCCTTTTATTCAAAGGATTACATTCAGATAAACAGCGGAAGCTACACTGTAAATTCTACAGGACGAAACGCCTTCCAGGCTGCAAACGCCTTTGTAATGAACGGCGGCGAAATCACAATCAGCGGAAGAGGAAGTCATACAAACAACCAGAGCCGGGGAATTATTGTTGAAGGCTGGGATTATGACACAGATGATGAAGAAGCCAATGAATATCCTGGCGAAGGCTATATCGTAATCAACGGAGGTTCCATCACATCCAGCACTGTCAGCAAGGGAGTCAGCGCAAAATGGGATATTGATGAAGATGCCGCAAGCACTGTCACAAGTGATGACCCTTATCCTTTTGTTCTGATTACAGGCGGTAAATTAAGCATTACAACTACCGGAACGCCCCAGGATGAAAGCTCAAGCTATTACACCTTTACAGACGCAGACGGAGCAAGTGTAAGCGAAAAAACAAAGCTTTCTCCTGAAGGAATTGAAGGAAAACAGGCCCTCTTTATTACAGGCGGAATTGTGGAAGTTACAACAACTGATGACTGCATCAACGTAAGCCGAGACACTTCCGGCTATAAGGGAAAGGTCGAAATTTACGGAGGAAATATTTTTGCATATTCTTCCGGAAACGATTCTATTGATTCTAATGGAACGCTGACGATTGCAGGGGGCATTATTGTAGCACTTACTTCAACCACGCCGGAATGTGCTTTTGACTGCGATTCCAATACCTTTGCAATAACAGGCGGACTTTTAGCTGGAATCGGAACAAACAATTATTCTGCTCCTACCAGCTCAGCCTGCTCTCAGAGCACTCTGGTTTTAAGCGGAAATTATTTTGGAAGCGGAAATACAAGTTTTGCCCTTGAAGATTCTTCCGGAAGCCCGGTATTTGCTTACACAATTCCAGAAATTTACGGAAGCAGCAGCAACTCAAGCTATATAATGATTTTATCAAGCCCAAAAATTCAGACAGGAACAAGCTACAAGGCTGTGAGCGGAGTTAGTGCCAGCGGAGGAAGCACCTTCCATAACCTTTATGTGGAACTGCCGGAAGTAAGCAGCGGCTCAAGCAGCATCAGCGATATTTCAACTTCCAGCACAAGCTATGTTTACACAAAATCCAGCAGCACTAATAACGGCCCCGGAGAAGGCATACATCCTAACAGGGGATTTTAAACTGCATTAAACTCTGTGCATTTGGTGGCGGTAAAAATACTTTTTTCAGCTATAAGTTGACTTACCGCCACCACAAGTTTTTGCAAAGCAAAAACTTGCATTAAATTCTATGCATAGTTGTAAAAACTTTTTCTGCCATTACGTTGATTTCAACTCCCATTTCTTCGGCTTTTTTTGTCAAAGAATCGCGGAGCTGGTCAACGGCAACATCAGCTTTAGACAAATCAACCATCATCATCATTACAAAGTTTCCCGAAAGGATAGTCTGTGTAATGTCGGCAATATTTACCGAATGACTTGCCAGAAATTCCGAAACCTTAGCAATAATTCCAACTTTATCTGAACCAACAACTGTGATAATAGCATTCATAATTTACCTCTTAAAAATTATTTCCCAATGTTGCGGCAATAACAGCCTTAATTGTATGCATGCGGTTTTCGGCTTCATCAAAAACAACTGACTGTTTTGACTCAAAAACTTCGTCTGTTACTTCCATTGCAGTAAGCCCGAACTTTTCGCCGATTTCCTGCCCGATTTTTGTTTCCAGGTTATGGAAAGAAGGCAGATCATGCATAAAAATTGCTTCAGGCTTTGCAAGCTTCATTACATCTGCATTTACCTGATACGCCTTAAGGTCAGCAATACGTTCAGCCCATACTTCATCAGGCTCACCCATACTTACCCAGACGTCAGTGTAGATTATATCAGCATCTTTTGCAGCAGCTTTTACGTCTTCTGTCAAAGTAATTGAACCGCCGCTTTCCTTCTGCCACTCCTTACATTCTTCAATAAGAGCCGCATCCGGCGCATATTTTTTCGGGCTGCAGAGTACAAGATTTAGGCCCAGCTTAGAAGAGACAATGCTCAAAGAGTTTCCGATGTTATAGCGGGCATCGCCAAAATAAACCAGCTTAAGTTCCTTCAGTTTTCCAAGGTGTTCGCGGATTGTAAGCATATCGGCCAGCATCTGAGTCGGGTGATATTCGTTTGTAAGACCGTTCCAGACAGGGACATTTGTGTATTTTGCTAGAGCTTCTACCATTTCCTGACCGTAACCGCGGTATTCAATTCCGTCAAACATGCGGCCAAGAACACGGGCTGTGTCGGCAATGCTTTCTTTTTTACCAATCTGACTGCCTTCTGCAAGATAGGTTGTGCAGATTCCAAGGTCATGAGCGGCAACTTCAAAGGCACAGCGGGTACGGGTAGATGTTTTTTCAAAAATGAGGGCAATATTTTTTCCCCGGTGAATATCAACAGGGATACCAAGCTTTTTTTTCTCTTTTAGACTTGCTGCCAGATCAAGAAGATAAATGATTTCTTCCGAAGTAAAGTCTTTTAATGTTAGAAAATCACGTCCTTTCAAATCGATTGCCATAGCGCACCTCGCACCTAAAATGATATTGAAAGTTTAATTATAGTGCATAACTTAAGTATTATTCAAGAAGTGAATTTATAAGGTGCCTACAGTTGCAGCCACTCCACCAGTTCCAGCTGCGCCACCGGAACCGCCGGAACCTGTAGTTCGATTCTGTTCAATATCTTCTTCACCATTGCCACCAGAAGGAAGACCGCCAGCTCCAGCATGACCGCCAACATATTTACGATTCCCGCTTGAATTACCGTTGATTGAGCCGCCGGCTCCACCGCCGCCGCCTCCTCCACCAGCACCGCCAGTACCAATGGGAGCACCATTACCGCCAGCACCGCCTCCGCCTCCTGCACCTCCGGCACCAGAAGCATAATCATAACTAAAACCAGAACTTGAATCGTTTACACGGTAACCTGTCGCCTTACTTTTTCCACAGCTGACTGTCGTAGTAATAACAGTACCACCTTCACCAGCAGCACCACCTTAGCCACCTGTTATATTCTGAATTATCGTTGACGCAACATTAATGCTACCACAATCTGCTGAACTGGAACCATTCTGTCCATTTCCGCTGCTTCCAACATCCGAAGATGAAAGAACAGAATCATGATTATTAAAATCATTCTCCGTCCTACCAGCACCACCAGAACCGCCTTTACCACCAGCGGCACCATTAGTTCCTATTCCAGCACCACCGCCGCCGGCACCGCCACCACCAGCACCACCAGTTCCACCCTTTGCATTTCCCTTAAATGTGCTGACATATTCCATCATTGCATCATCTTTATTCGAAAGACCTTTTGACGCATTTCCGCCTTTTCCACCGGTAGCATTTAATGTTCCATATCCGTAAACATTGAGAGTACTTGTAGATTCAAGATAAATACCGGCATATCCGCCAGTACCAGAAGTCTGACCATTTGCATTAGTTCCATCAGCACCAACAGAAGAAAGCGTACATCCCTCTTCAATAGAAATAGTTACAGTTCCATTAACCTGCATGCCGCTGCTTGCACCAGAATATGAGGCATCATCACTTACAACATAAGAATAACCGTTCTGTAAATTTTTCTTTGTAGTGCCACCTGTAAGAAGCTCACCGTGCTCACCACTAATAGCCCAGCCCGCATACAGCATCTTCCTGCCTGTAAAATCACAGTTTTTCGTACTATTTCCCGTAGAATCAAAATACTGCGTTCCACCGCTGTTTTCTTCAGTATAAAATCCATTCAAGTCATAACCAACACGTTCAAAGCCGCTTAGTCCTACTGCAGTATGAGTAGACGGCGGATTTGTCGTAGAAAGTTTTGGCAGGGCTTCACCTTCGTTTACAATCAGGTTTACAAAAGAAACTGCACTTTTCGCCCAGGAAGTTTTTACAGTAACAAAAGCCTGCTTTGAAGAAACAAAAACTGCACTGTCAGAAAACTTCCAGTCCATTTTTGCGTTGCCATTAAACTGTCCTGTTGGAATAGAAATAGAGTCGTCTACCGTCAGTTTTCCATCAACATAAACCTGATTTCCACCAATTCCCGAAGTATTTCCTGTAACAGATACGCCTTCATCAAGCGTTACATCAGAAGAAGCTCCCACATACAAACCACCACCATAAGCAGCATTTCCACCGATAATCTTCACATTCTTGAAAGTTACCGGCTTACTGGTAGTGACATTGAATACGCTGCCACTTGTGTTTCCGGTTATAGTTGAAGCAGTACTCTGTTTTCCTTCAATTTCCAGCGAACCGATTCCATTAGAATTAATTTCATACGAGCCGCTTGCAAGATTCTGGTCAGAATAAAGATAGATTTTATAATCTCTGGCACCTGCATAGGCATTTTCTACTTTTGCAAGGGCTGTCATAAGTGAAGCCAGAGGTTTTAAAGCACTACCTTCGTTTAAATCAGAAGGAGAAGAGGCTCTGCCGTCAGAATCCTTAGCCCCGGTAGCACCAACATAAAATACCGTACGGGAAGCTGCGGCCATAGCATCATTTGAAAGTGTAAAGATTCCAGCTGAAATAAGATTCAGCGAATCACCAGAAAGCCAGTAATTTGTTTCGATATTTGGAAAAACATTGATAGTCTGCCACAAATTAAAAGTATTTCCGTCAGAATCCTTAAATTCAAACCTGACACTGTATGCACCGCAGGGAACATTATTCTTATTAATTACAGTCTTTCCTCCAGAAAATGCAAGCTCCTCTCCCGATGAACTTGCAATAACATCATCACTGCAAAAAAGCATAAGGGAAGAAATTTTGCTTCCGCCATTAATTTCCAGCTTTACACTGCCATTTCCTTCTGAGGCAGGCTTTATTACAAACTTATGCTCTATCACCCTGTCAGCACTGGTAAAAAGCTTTTTGTAAGGCTGGCTTTCCATTACCCTCTTAGCATTATTTTTGATTCCGGCAGTTATTGACCATTCTTTTCCTTCTGTCAATGAAATGGAAAAGCTTTTTGCATCCGAATTTACCTGCCCATCTACAGTCTCTCCGTCACATTCTGCCGTAACAAAATACTGAACCTGACTGCCGATTTCTATGGAAGGAAGGGCCGAGCGCCCGGAGGAAGAAGCAGCTAAAGCAGCCCGGTCAGCAGACTGAACAAGGCGGGCTTTTTCTACAGGGAAGGCACCTTCACAGACAATATTTCCGGTAAGGGTGATTAATTCAGGAGCTGAAGAATTTTCACATGCCGGTAAAGGCTTTTCGGAAAGCTGTGAAAAGTCAGATGTAAATAACCCCGAACAGGCCGTAAAGAGAAAGCCTGCCAATAAAAGAGAAAAAAGCCTGCATCTTTTCAAGAAAAAGTCCTTCACAAGGGCGATTATAACATGTATGTATTATAAAAGATAGGCAGCCAGTCCCAAAGCATTATAAATATATATTCACCGATTGCAGAAGGACGTACGCTGCATTGTGTGCGAAAACACAGGTCTTTGCACCCAATTCCGCTTCCGTCCATCTGCAGGGCAAGTTACATTACACGTCAATCTCACTCGCCAGATTGTGAATAATAAAATCTCTGCGTTCAGGGGTGTTTTTGCCCATGTAGAACTTTAATACTTCCGGAACGTTTTTCAGCTGCTGGATAGTTACAGGGGTCAGGTGCATGCCCTTGTCTTCACTTTCGCCTTCTTTGCGGGGGAAGATAAACTGTCCGAATTCGCTCGGGTTGATTTCTCCAAGTCCTTTAAATCGGGTTACCTCAGCACTGGCACCAAGCTTTTTGATTTCCTTATCGCGGCTTTCTTCACTGTAGCAGTAAACGGTTTTTGTCTTATTGCGGACGCGGAAAAGCGGAGTTTCAAGAATGTAAACGTGGCCTGTCAAAACCAGCTCTTCAAAGTACAAAAGAAGATAGGTCATTACAAGGTTTCTGATATGGTAACCGTCATTATCGGCATCGGTTGCAATAATGATTTTCTGATAGCGCAGCCCTTCAATATCCTTTTGAATTCCAAGACTGAAAGTCAGGTTTTTAAGCTCTTCTACATCAAAAATTGCAGAACGCTTCATTCCGTACATATTTGCAGGCTTACCACGCAGAGAGAAAATTGCCTGATAGGTTACGTCTCGGGCGTGAGTCATTGTACCTGTCGCAGAATCACCCTCTGTAATAAAAATCATGCTTTCTGCACCCTTAGCTCCGTCCTGCAGGTGGTAGCGGCAGTCCTTAAGCTTTGGAATTTTAAGCATAAGGGATTTTGAAGCCTCGCGAATCTGCTTGTCTGTAACGCTGTTAATTTCGTTACGGGCCTTCTGGTTTTTGATGATTTTTTCTTCGATGCGGCCTGCAATATCAGGATTGTGACGCAGCCAGTCATCAACCGCAATCTGAACTTCCTTAATGATTGGAGCGCGGATTTCTACGTTACCAAGCTTATTTTTTGTCTGGCTTGTAAACATAGGATTATCAAGCCCGATTTTTAATGCCACATATAAACCGCTTGTAACATCGCGGATATCATAGTCTTTCTTAAAGTATTCGTTAATTCCCTTTGTAAAACCGTCAAGAAAGGCAGTAACATGAGTACCGCCGTCTTCTGTGCTCTGACCATTAACAAAAGAATAGATGAATTTATCAAGGCTGGCACCGTGAGTCAGAACAAACTGAAGGTTCTGTCCCTTGTAGTCAAAAAGATTGTAAAGAGCCTTGTCTGCCCCTCCCATTTCATGGGAAAGCAGATCCATAATTCCGTTCTGGCTGATATATTCCTTGCCGTTACACTTAATCAAAAGTCCAGGGTTCAGGTAAGCATAATTCCAGAGTCTTTTTTCAACATATTCCATGTTGAAGCTGTATTTTCCAAAAAGCTCCTTATCAGGCTCAAACTCCAGGTAGGTTCCGTTTGGAACGCCAGGCTTTGCATTACCGCTTTTACCTGAAAGCTTGTTTCCCTTTGCAAATTCAACTACAGCCATCTTTCCATCGCGGACAGAGGCAGCACGGAAATAAGAAGAAAGAGCGTTTGTCGCCTTAATTCCGACACCGTTCATACCGATAGCCTGTTTAAAAACAGAGTTATTGTATTTTGCACCGGTGTTTACGTTACTTACACAGTCTTCCAGCTTTCCAAGAGGGATTCCACGTCCATAGTCACGAATTTTTACACGGCCGTCTTTAATTTCAACGTCGATTCTGTTACCAAAGCCCTGGGAAAATTCATCAACCGAGTTATCAATACCTTCCTTTAAAAGGATATAAATACCGTCATTTTCATTTGAACCGTCACCAAGGGAACCGATATACATACCAGGGCGCAGACGGATATGCTCCAGGCCTTCCAGATGCTGGATGGAAGATTCATCATAAACGGCAGCCGCTTTTGGCGCAGTAGTTTTAGCAGGAGATGTTCTTACAGCTTTTGCAGCACTTGATTTTGCCGTGACAGCTTCACCTGCAGTTGCCGGCGAAGCCTTTGTACTTGCCCTTGCAGTGCCTGTTTTCTTTGCAGCTGTTGATTTTACACCAGTTTTTGGAGCGGCTGATTTTGCCGCAGTCGTCTTTTTCGAATCCATTTTTCCCACCCGGATTTTTGTAATTGCTTATATTATAGCGTTTTTCCTGACTTTTCGCCACTGGTCAAATGGCATTATAAAAAGAAGCCCCTGCCCGCAGGCAGTCCTCACCTATTTTGCAAGAGTCCTTAAATCTGCAAGACCATCAAGAATAGCTGCTGTGATTTCGAAAGAACGCTCCTCAAGGCTTTCAAAATTATCATTCATTGTGTGAAGCAAATCCCAGGATGCCGGACGGCGGTCAAATAAAAGAAGACCGTCAGCCTCATCGGAAGGCAGCATGGTCAAGGCAACTGCCGGTATTCCATTTGCAAGGAACCCCGCATTGTCACTAAGATTGCAGGGTGCCTTTATATATTTTCCGCAGGTATTCTGCAAAAGCTTTTCAGCCCGGTTTTCAAGCTCAGTATATTCTTTCAGGAAGGACTGGGAAACGGCAGTCGGAAAATTTGCCTCTGCAAGAACGGGAATTGTTCCCCGCCCCATGCAGTCAAAAACAAAAACATCATCCTTTGTTAATCCAAGTTTTTTGAAAACCTGAGCAAGACCGTAAGCCCCCTGAGAAGCAACCCCATTCATAGTTTCTTCACCATCAGAAAAAATAATGCGGACATTGTGGATTCCCGGCCGGTTAACAAGGCGTTCTGCCCACTTTAATAAAGAATAAACTGAAGAAGAATTATCATTTGCACCCGGAGTACCTGGTACCCGGTCATAATGAGCAATCACGGTTTTTATTTTAAAAAGCGGATTATACTGATTTTTTGGAAAGCTGACGTAAAGGTGATTTTTTCCGTCTATTGGAATTACAGGACAGTTTAGTCTGATACGATTTAAAAATTGCTTAATATAAGACGCGCGATCTGTATCAAGCCCGATAAATCTTTTGAAATCATTATACAAAAACGGCATATAAATATTATATGCCGTTTTTGCTGAAAATCAAAAGCTATTTTTATTTAACAAACTCTTTCTTCAGGAAGTCGAGATCGAGTTCCGGATAAAGTACGTGTGCACCAAGCAGCTTGTTTACACGAGCGCGGGCTGCATTTACTGTATCGTCGCTGATTTCAATCTTACCCTTAGCAGGCTTTCCTTCTTTTGTTAGGCCTGGCTTTGTGTTCTTAAGAACGAAGTCGATGATGTCTGCAACTTCCTTCATGTCAGCTTCATTCATACCAAGAGTTGTAAGACCTGGAGTTCCGATACGGATACCAGATGTCCACCATGCACCGTTCTTGTCGTATGGAAGGGCGTTAGCGTTTGCGGTTACACCGCACTTGAACAATGCAGCTTCTGCCTGCTTTCCTGTAAGACCGTAAACAGTTACATCACAGAGCATAAGGTGGTTGTCTGTTCCGCCGGTCTGGAGAGGAATGTTGTGAGCCTTGCAGCCTTCAGCCAGAGCCTGAGCATTCTTTACAACCTGCTGAGCCCAGGCCTGGTAAGCTGGAGTGCGGGCCTCTTTGAAAGCAATTGCCTTAGCAGCCATGATGTGTCCCAGAGGTCCACCGAGTACCATAGGACATCCCTTGTTTACGTAATCAGCAAATTCCTTCTTGCAGAGAATCATAGCACCGCGAGGACCGCGGAGAGTTTTATGAGTTGTAGTAGTAACAATGTCTGCCCATTTTACAGGATCGTAGTCGCCTGTGAAAACTTTACCTGCAACAAGACCTGCGAAGTGAGCCATATCTACCATGAGAACAGCTCCGCACTTGTCTGCAATTTCGCGGAAGCGCTTGAAGTTGATTTTTCGCGGGTAAGCAGAGAAACCTGTAAGCAAGATGAGAGGGCGAACCTCCATAGCCTGCTTTTCGATTGCGTCGTAGTCGAGGAGGCCTGTTTCCTTATCTACACCGTATGGATGAGATTCGAACATGCGGGCAGAAACGTTCATTTTATATCCGTGAGTAAGGTGACCACCACAAGAGTAGTCCAATCCCATCAATTTCTGATTTCCGAACTTCTTGCGGAGAGCGTCGAACTGCTCGTCTGTAAGGTCGTTCAAAGATTTTACGCCAAGCTCTTCGAGAGTTGGAGTTTCAACCTTTGCAGAAAGAATTGCCCAGTAAGCAACGAGGTTTGTGTCTGCACCAGAATGAGGCTGTACATAAGCATAATCAGCACCAAAAAGAGCTTCAGCTTCGTGAGCTGCAACATTTTCAACAGCGTCGATATTTACACAACCGCCGTAGTAGCGGTGCTCAGGATATCCTTCTGCATATTTATCAGTAAGAAGGTTTCCCATAGCAGCCTGAACGTTGAGCGAACAGTAGTTTTCGCTTGCAACAAGCTTAAGGTGGCTTCTCTGATTTTCAAGTTCATTTACGATTGAAGCGGCAATATCCGGACCAACTGCAGCAACCTGCTGAAGATTTGCAACATAGGCTGTCATAGCAGCATTAGGCTTTCCGTTTGTAGCGGCAAGATAATTTTCCAAAGGTGTTGGCATTCTGATTCCCCCAAGAAATGTATTTTCTTGCCTAATACTACAGGAAAGCAGGGAAAGTTTCAATTATTCTTAAATTTTTAAGTATAACTTAAGAAATATAGAATTTATAAAAAACAGCGGATTTTGTGCCCGTTTCCCCCATTCCTGAAAGCAGGGACTTCTTTCTGACAGCGTTCCATTGCATGAGGACAGCGGTAGGCAAAAGGACAGCATTTTTCCTGACTAAGGCTTGTTTTTACTTCCTTATTTGATGCCGTAAGCTCGCCTCTGGCTCCGCTGAAAAGAAGCTTTGTGTATGGATGAAGGGCATTTTTATAAAGGTCTTTTGCAGGAGCTTCTTCTACCATAAGACCGCGGTACATTACGCCGATTCTGTCGCAGAAGTAGCAGGCTACTTTTAAATCATGGGTGATAAATAAATAAGTCAGGCCTCGTTTTTCCCGCAGATCACATAAAAGGTTTATAATCTGTCCCTGAATGGAAACATCAAGGGCACTTACAACTTCATCGCATAAAAGAAGGCGGGGATTCATAATAAGTCCGCGGGCAATGGAAATGCGCTGCCGCTGACCGCCCGAAAATTCTGCCGGACGGCGGAACAAATCCCCTTCCGAAAGTCCAACCTCACAAAGGATTTTTGACGCGCTTTCTAAAGCCTGGTCACGGCCCTGCCAGAGGGAAGAATATTTTAAACCTGCAGTGAGTACCTCAAAAACCGACATACGGGGATTGAGGGAACGGGCAGGGTCCTGAAAAACATATTTTACCTGCTCCCGGTAGCGGGAAAGCTCTTTTTTATTCAGGGATGAAAGCGAAAGAGCCTGGCCTTCCCCGGGATAATAAATGATTTCTCCGGAGGTCTGCTTAAAAAGCCGGATAATCATTTTTGCAGTTGTAGTTTTTCCGCAGCCGGATTCACCGACAATTCCGTAAGTCTGTCCCTTTTCAAGGGTAAAGGAAAGGTCATTTACAGCATAAACGTTCTGGCGGTTTTTGGAAAAAAAGCCGGCTTCCATATTAAACTGCTTGTATAAATTGCGGACTTCAAGAATTTTACTCATACTGAGACCTCTCCTCTTCTGAAATTGACTGCATTTTTCCCAGAGTGTAATGATTGCCAAACTGAGGTACAGCGGCAAGCAAAGCCTTTGTGTAAGGATGCTTTGGAGATTTCAGAATTTCTTCAGGACTTGCTATTTCCTTGATTTTTCCTTTATACATTACGGCAATGCGGTCAGAAATCTGGGCCACAAGGTCTATGTTATGACTTATAAATATAATAGAAAGATTTCTTTCCTTTTTAAGGCGGAGTAAAAGTGAAACAATCTGGGCCTGAATTGTCACGTCCAGGGCAGTTGTAGGCTCGTCCGCAATTAAAAGCTGGCAGTCCTGGGCAAGGGCAAGGGCAATTCCGATTCTCTGAAGCTGACCGCCGGAAAACTGATGAGGAAAGGCAGAAAGTCTTGCGGCAGGATCGGGGATTCCAACCTCAGAAAGAAGGTCTGCCGCTTTTTTAAAGGCTTCTTCCCTGGTGATTTCCGGCTGCCGGATGCGGTAAGTTTCCCAGAAGACGCTTCCAATGTTCTGCAGGGGGTCAAAGGAGCGGCCCGGCTCCTGGAAAATCAGGGCAATTTTATTTCCCCGGTATTTTCGCAGTTCTGCCTGAGAAAGGCCTGTTAAATCCTGTCCGTCATAAAAAATATGACCTGAAAAGCTGGCATTTGCGGGCAAAAGTCCCGGAATGGCTGTTGTGGAAACAGATTTTCCGCTTCCCGATTCACCTACCATGCCAAGAATTTCCCCGCGTTTTACGTCAAAGCTTACACCGCGGGCAGCTTCCACCAGATTAATTTTTCTGCCGCGGGGAACTTCAAAGGTTACACAGAGATTCTGCACGGAAAGCAATGCGTTAGGGATTGGAGTGGCGGCGCAGCCGTTCTCAGAGGCGCGAAGCGGCTCTGAGAATGAAGCGCGGTTAGCGCGGAACCACGGAAAGCCCGACCGCCGCCTGCCGGCGGGAACGCCTGTTTCCGTCGTAATCTTGGTTGCCGGATCAATCTGTACACCATCGAAAGTTTCACTACCGGCAACCACCTGCTCTGCAGCCTGTTGACGCTTAAGTTTTCGTTTGAAGACCGCATTGTAGGGGTCGTAAAAGTCGCGCAGGGCGTCACCCAGAAAATTAAAGGCCAGGGTTACCAGCAGCAGCATCAGGACGGGGTACAAAAGCCAGGGAAAATTTTTGAGGTTGGCAAGAGTTGAAATATCCCGGTTGATAAGGCTTCCCCAGCTTACGGCAGGGTCGGCAATTCCAAGCCCCAGGTAAGAAAGGGTCGTTTCACTCATGATAAAGCCCGGAACGCTGAGGGCGGTACTGACAATCAGAAGGCTGGAAATCTGGGGAATGATGTGGCGGAAAATAATTACAACGCTGGGAACTCCTTCCAGAGCGGCATCAACGACAAAATCCTCACGTTTAACGGCGTGAACTATTCCGCGGATTGTGCGGGCAGAGCCCGGCCAGCCGACCAGGGCAAGAATCAGGGTGATTATCATGTAGGAAGTGCCCGTATCCATTTTTGTATTTAAAAGTGAGCGCAAAAAAAGGACAAAATAAAGGCCCGGAATCAGCATGAAAAACTCGCTTATGCGCATTATGCTCCAGTCAATGCCGCCGCCAAAATAGCCGGAAAGACCGCCAAGCAGGATTGCAAGAAGCAGGGAAACTGCGGTCGCAACAAAGCCGATTGTCAGGGATATGCGGCTTCCGTAAACGATGCGGGAAAAAAGGTCGCGGCCAAGGTTGTCGGCGCCAAGGAGATAAACCGGGTAGGCGCCGTCCTTAGCTCCAAAAAGATGACGGCTGCATGGAATGAAGCCCAGAAGGCGGTAAGGCTGGCCTTTTACAAAAAATCCCAGATCGTGGATATATTCTGCATTACGGACGCGGGCATACTTCCAGGTAGCCTGATTGATTACCCGGTATTCGCGCACTTTTAAGCCGTGCAGAGTGAGCTGAACGTTTGCCGGATGGTAGGTGTTCTGAGCGTAACTCAAAGTCTGAGGATAGGGAGCAAAAAATTCTGCAAAAATCATTATAAAATAGATTACAAGAAGAAGAATGAGGGAGACTGAGGCGAGTTTTCTTCCCGCAAGAAATTCCAGAAACTTTTTCATACTGCCCTACTCCTTTCCATAGCGGATTCTCGGGTCCACAAAGGCCAGAAGAATATCGCTGATTACCATGCCCACAAGAACCAGGGCAGAAATAAACATAGAATTTGCAAGAACAAGATTGATGTCCTGCTGCATTACGGCTTCATACATCAGGCGGCCGATTCCGGGATAGGCAAAGATGATTTCAAGAACCAGGGAGCCTGAAAAAAGGGAGGCAAGAAGATTGGCGCTTCCCGTAATATAGGGATTTAATGTATTTCTGAAGGCGTGATTCAGATAGACACGTTTTTCAGAAATGCCGCGGGCCCGCAGGGCAAAAATATAAGGCATACCCATCTGATCCAGCATGGTGGCGCGGATCATGCGCATGGTTCCTCCGGCTCCGCCCAGGAAGGACACAAGAAGCGGGAGGAAAATATGATGTATATAGCTGAATGTAAAGCGGGCAGGTGCGTCCGCAAAAGAAAAATCCGGATAGGCGGTAACCGGAAAAAGTCCCGTTACAGCCGCAAAAAGCTGGACAAGAATTAAAAGAAGCAGGCCCGGGAAGGCATGGAAAAAAAGGGCAAAAAAGGTAACTGCCGTATCAATATTACTTCCCGCCTTGCTGGAAAAATAAACTCCCAGTATAAAAGAAAAAAGCGTGATAAAAACAAGGGAAATAAGGTTCAAGAGAACAGAATTCCAGATTCTGCTTCGGATTAAAAAGCTGACCGGGGCCCTGGAAATAAGGCTTGTTCCAAGGTCATGATGAATGATTACCCTTTCCAGCCACTTAAAATACTGAATGTAAAAGGGCTTATCAAGTCCGAACTCTGATCTCAGCTGAGCCATCTGCTTTTCATTAAATAAATCATCATCGGAATTTTTTACCTGATTATTTTTATGCCCGCCTTCCATGCTGGACATAATCTGCTGGCTCATCATCTGATCTACAATATCGCCGGGAGCAAGCTCCATAAGGCCGAAGAGGGCAAAGCCAAGAAAGAAAAGAAGGACGAGCATTGTAATCAGTCGTCCCGTAATAAAGGCTGCAAGAGGAGCCTTTTTTTTATAAAAATCCCACACCTTCATTTTTAATTATCCAATTTTTAACTTATTTTTTTACTGTATCCGGCATCGGATTTCTGATTTCCAGACGACGTTCTGCAAGATACTGATTTCCGTTCAGCTTGTATGCAACAATATTCTTTCCCTTGTTCTTTGCATAATAAAGGTTTTCATCCGCCTGCTTTATAGGATTTTCGGGTTTTGCTCCTATTCCAAAGCTTGCAGTAATTCTGGCACCGTTTTCAAACTTTATACGGCAGATTTTTGTCCTGATTGATTCTGCCTGACGAATTATATCATCAAACGAGGTATGTTCAAGGATTATAACAATTTCCTCTCCCCCGTAGCGGTAGGCATAAACATTATGATGCTCCGAGTCAAGCACAACCCTACAGACTGAACGCAAAACTTCGTCGCCAAAGTCATGTCCATAAGTATCATTCAGCTTTTTAAAATCATCAAGGTCAATCATAATTGCAGAATAACCCCTTTGGAATTTTTCAAGCCAGTGGATTTTTGAATTAAGCGCCCTGCGGTTAAAAAGCTTTGTAAGTCCGTCCGTTCTTGCTTCCCTGAATACAGCATAAATAAAAAGCAGGATAACAGCAGCAATAAATAAATTAATCAGCAGGGCATGAATCAATTCCTGCGATTTTTCATGGATTTCGGATTGGAGTTCGAGCTCATTTATAACAGTAGAAAATTTATTGTCTGCAAGATATGTATAATCATTAACCAGAGTTTTTACAAGAGACTGGGAGGTTTCAGAAAGCTGGGCATAAAGCTGGCCCCTCTCCTTACCCATCTGAGGAGGCAGGGAAGACATCAGAAAGCCAGAAAGCTGGGTCTTTTTAGTCTTAAAGAAAAACATATCACAGTATTTACCGTACAGCTCGTTGAATTCTAGTGCCTTATCATATTTTTTCTGAGAAACAGCCCAGTGGGTTTTTATTTCAAGTAGAGGCATATAAAAATCGAAGGCACAAAACTGGGAAACATTTTCATTTTCATCCGCATATTTTTCCCAAAGCTGGCAGGCAGTTATGTAAGCCTCGTTAATTTTATTCTGCTTAAGAAGAATCATGGCCTTTATAGCCTTTCCTGACCTTTCAAAGCGCTTGGGAAAAACAGGCGTAAAGGAAGCTGTAGCAGGAGCGTCATCTATAATTTTTTGAGCCGCAAGATAGGCATTTTCATATTTTTTTTCTGCAATCAAATAGCTAGAATATACCTGTAGTGCCTGAATTCTTGTAAGAATATTTTCACAGCTGTAAAAAGAACCGAAAGCTGCTGCCCTTTTTATAAGAGAAAAAGCCTGCTCATCTGCATTTATTTCCAGAAAATATTTTGCCATATTTGCATAAAGATAAATCGTATCATCCTTAGCCCCTGCCCTCTGATTATAAAAAAGAGCCTTTCCTATGACGTCAAAATATGATTTCATGTCGCCGGCAATGTAATGGGAATTGGCAATTAAAAGATAAATACGTCCATACTGGGCATCTGTAAGATTTTTTAATTTAAGGAGAGATTCCAGAAGAGAAATGTTATAATCCATTCCTCCCTGTTCATAACTGATTTGTGCAATTTTTTCGTCAAGAATCTTATCGTTTTTTCTTTCAAGGCTTCTGCGATAACTGCCGTAAATAAGTCTGACAGCAAAATTACATACAAAAAGAGAAATAATTGCAAAAATTATAGTTCGATTTACCCTGCTTCTGTACCGCATGAATTCTATAAAGCCTTAGCTGATATTATAAACAACTTTTCACTCTAACGCAAATAAATCCACTCTGTTTCAAAGCCGTTTTTGTTATCAAAATAAACATTCGATAAATCCCAGCGGTTACGGATTGCACAGAAGCTTCTTTCGCGCACAAGGAAAATAACCGGACATTCTTCCAGAAAGATAGCCTGATACTCATCCCAGATTTTTTTTGCAGCAGCCGGGTCAAGCGCACAGCCCCCTTCTTCATAAAGATAGTCTATGCGGGCTTCCCAGTCTGTGGCAGCTTCCTTCTGAAGCGGATACCAGATATGAAGATTTCCGCTTGAAGGCCAGACATTTGAACCCTGAGTCGGGAAGGCATAAATCCCAAGTCCTATAATCAATGACTGCCAGTCAAAAGTGGTAGTCGCAGCTTCAACAAGCTTTTGGAAATCTGTCTGACGCACATTTATTTTTATTCCGATTTTTGCCCCTTCATCACTGATAATCTGGGCAATATCATTTGTAACGGTAATTCCCGATGCAATTGAAAGATCAAACTCAACAGTATTTCCTTTTTCATCAATAAGTTTTCCTTCTTCATCCCATTTAAAGCCTGCACGGGAAAGAAGTTTTTTTGCTCTCTCAGGATTATAGAGGTACTCCAGCTGAATTTTTTCATTGTAGTAAGGATTGATTGGCGGAAAGAAAAAATACTGGGCTTCTGCAAGTCCGCGGTAAGTCTGATTAATGATTCTTTCCCGGTTCAAAATACAGCTCATAGCCTGACGGAATTCTTTTTTTGTAAACCAGCTGTAAAAAGGCTGCTCCCTGTTTTTTGGATTCTGATTAAAAGTCCAGAGCTGGCTGCCCATTGAACCTTCTGCATTGTAAACCGTGTAATCTGATTTCTGATTGTTTACAACATCACTCAATTCTTCAGGGCGGGGAGAATAGACTTCTGTTTTTCCCTGACGGAAAAGCAGATAATCCGTATTCTGGTCGCCGACAATCTGGCATACAAGCTGCTCATAATATGGAATAGAAGTTCCATTTTCATCCTTTTCCCAGTAATAAGGATTTCTTGTAAAAACAAGACGGCGGGAAGGAATGTATTCAGTTATATAGAATTTTCCGCAGGAAGGAATTGTTTTCGGGTCGCAGTTGATACCAAAAAGATTTTTTACGCCGTCTATGCCGCCTTTTTCTTTTGCGGGACGGAAAATAAAGGAAGGACAGCAGGTCATATTTGAATGAAGCAGAGGCTCTGCTACAGCCCGGGGGTAAATAAAATCAAAATTCTTATCATCAATTTTTATGCAGTCTATATGAGCCTGGCTTCCGTCCGGCATAGTAAGGCACTGTCCTTCATAGCCGCCAAGCCCAGCCTTTTCATCGCCTTCAATTTCATTATACCAGAAGACAAAATCATCAGATGTAAGGGGGATTTTTTCGTCAGAATTGCAGTAGGTCCAGTAAATGTCATCACGGATTTTACAATGCAGGATAAGCATGCCTGTTTCAGAATTTAATTCAGTCTGAAAGGAAGCAGCATGTGACAACCATTTTTTATCGACAGGATCATAATCAAAAAGCCCGGTCAGAGTTTTTGTAATAATGTCATGACTGCTTCCGTCACGAATTCCTACAAGCTGATTAAAAGTTTTTGGGTCAGAAAGAATCGTGTCATTCCAGATTCCGCCGGTTTTTCCGGGCTTAAAAGGCTGATTAAGGTAGGGTCTGGAAAGAGATTTCTGGAGTAAATCGTAATCAAGAGACTTCTGAATCGCTTCAATTTCTGCAATATCCAGTTCCAGAGTTTTTGAACAGGAAACAGAAAAAGGATAAACAGATAGAGCAGCGGCAAGATATATATATTTTTTCAGCAGGTTCAATAGTCTCATTAACACAAATCCATATCAATTTTATCACGGGTTTTCAATTTCTTCCATAACGGATTTTATCAACTTCCAGGAAAATCCAGCTGACATTAGGGAAGAAATCAATTTTTCATCTGATTTTCCCTTGCCGCTGAGTTTTTTGTATGCCTTGCAGCAGATTTCAAATTCATCATTTTCCGTAAAAAATTCATCAAGGGCGGCTGCGGCAATTTCACGGGAGATTCCGCGTGAAGCAAGCTCAGCAGAAAGTTTTGACCGGCCTTCATAATGATTTGTACGGCGGCCGTTCAGCCAGGCACTTGCAAAGCGGGAATCGCTCAAAAGATTTTTACTTTCCAGAAAGTCCAGGGCCATGTTTATATATTTTTTTTCATAGCCTTTCTGAGCCAGTTTACTGCTAAGTTTGAAGCGGCACTGTTCACAGCGGGCAAGATATGTGATTGCCTTAAGTTCAACTACAGAAGCAAGCCCCGCATCAAGCAGCTCTGAAACTTCATCATCCGAAAATTCTGCACCGGCATAAATGCCTTCAAAATCAATATGTTCAAGGTATTCTTTACGGATATAAAATACAGCACCCTGGTCCGGCGTAAGACGGCATAATCCAGTTGATGTCGGTTCAAACTTTTTTATTACCATAGGATAAATATAGCACCAGAAGAGGCGGCAGGCAAAGCGAAAAAAAATGAAAAAAAATAACTTTTTTTGAAAAATTCGCTTTTGACCTATTGACCAAAATAAGTGAAGAGTATATATTATTAAACATCACGCGGGTGTAGCGAAGCTGGTTATCGCGCTGGCCTGTCACGCCGGAGATCACGGGTTCGAGCCCCGTCACTCGCGCTAAAGCCTTCCAAATCCGGAAGGCTTTTTTATTATGCAAAGGAAGCTATGGTTGCTTCCACTTCGGGACCTTGAGTTCGCTTCCAGCGACCATAAGTTCCGCCTCACACTTTAAGTTTTTTACGGGTATTAGCGCAGCTGGTAGCGCGCGACGTTCGGGACGTTGAGGTCGCTGGTTCGAATCCAGTATACCCGACCTAAAAGGGAGCTTCTGAAAACAATCAGGAGCTCTTTATTTTTTAACCTGCATTAATAAATAATTATGCTGGATTCGAAACGAAGTGAGCGCGCCGTCAGGCGAAAAGCGTGCATGGATGCACGCGTCAGCGAACGCAGGCGGGCTGAAAGGAGGCAACACGATGTTGACGACTGAAAGCCGAATCCAGCATACCCAACCTAAAAGGGAGCTTCTGAGATATCAGCAGCTCTTTTTTTATCTGCATTACCAAATCAAAAGCAGAAATAAATATAAGCAAATTCCATATTCCTGTGCTATAATTTTCTTTATGGAAAACCGCGAACACAACGAAGAGTACTTTTATGTTCATGGAAAGGATATTTACTCAACTCAGAGTCTTCTGGCTTCGCTGGGTGTAAAACAAAGCGACACGATTTACAAAAATTCTTCAAATGATTTTATCCGCTGGCCTTTTAGTGCTGCAAATTTTTTCGAAATCGCCAGGGGTAAAGCAGCGGATTTAAATAATGCCGAAAATCTTCTTGAAGAAAATGACAGAATCGAAGTCGAAAAAATCAACTCAGAAATAAAAAGCTACAAGAATTCCGGTGATACAATTGCAAACAAAGACAGAATCAAGGAACTTCGCACCCGTAAAAAGGAAATTCTTTCAAAGATTGATTTATCAAAGGCGAGTAAAGGCTCCTCCATCATCTACAAAACCTTTGTAGAAATTAATGATTTTAAGACAGTCGAAGATAAGCTTCCTCAATTTAAAAAAGTACGCTGGCCATTTAAAGAACAGATGCCATATTTTACTGCAGGACTTGAAGATTTTGCCCGGGCTGTAGCTAATGGTGAAAAAACAGCAATCACAGGCGGCCCCTGTTTTTTTGGAGAGCATGAGGTTGATATGATCTGGACCCTAAAAGATGGAAGTCAGAAAATTTACGATTTTACGACCCGCCGCCGCAGTGCTGAAGACAAAGTTTCACAGGAAGCTGAGTTCACAAAAGAAAACGCTCAGAATGTCACTGACATTTCTTTTATAAGCCACAAAAGCCTTCTTACCACAGAGGAATTTGACAGCGTCCTCTATCTTTTTGAGCTTGCAAGTGCAACTGGCTCGGTTCTTACCCTTCCTATTGTCGATGCCTCCTACCAGAAATATCTGGATGCAATGCTACAGCCTTTGCCGGAAGAAATCCGCCGAAGGGCTCATGAACGCTTCAGGGAAGTTGCGCGCCCTGTCATCAAAATGTACGAAGAACTTTTTGAATTCTTCAAAAGAAAATACCCCGACGTTGAATGCATGCTGATGAGCGGCGAAACAAAAGAACTTTTGAATTTATATTACGAAAAGCGTGAACCATTCGTACAAAAACCATCAACAAATAGAATAATTTCCGGCATTCAGGAAAAAATTGAGTCTGTTAAGGATTACATCACCCTGCCGGCCCTGCCCTTCTATTTCTACGGAGTCAGGAATATTCTTGAAGTCGATTATCTGGGCGAAACAGATTCCTTCTGGAAATGCCGCAAAATGCACAAGGGCGAAATAAAACTGGCCGCCCTTTTGTATCCCATCAGAATGAGTTCAGACGGCTGGCGCACACTTTTTTCAACCGAAACTCAATACAAGGAATACATAAAAAAGGAAGATTATGATAAACGCTAAAAAAAAGCTTTTGCCTTTAGGACTTTTTATACTTTCGCTTATTTTTGGTCTGGTCTGTTTTTTTCATAAAAATGAAATTGAATTTCCGGTTTCAAAAGAAATTAAACTTGATTCACCATATATCGTACGTGATTACGGTCCGCTTCGCTATATTCTCGATAACCAGAGGACACGAATCATTGTTGTAGAAAAGGAATCAAATACCGTCCGTCATGTTCTGCCACCACCAGGCAGACAGCCTGACAGTTTTTTCTATGCCGATGATTTTTTAGTTGATGAAGAAGGAAATGTCTATGTAAAGGAGGGTGCCTGGGATGGAAACAGAATTTCCCGGGAAGCAGTGCTTGTTTACGATGCTGACGGCCATTACAAGGCAACTTACCTCGATACGAGATACGAAAAAATGGTCAACAAGCACAAAATCATGCTTCTTTCTGTGACGGAAGGAAAAATCAATTATGCTGAAAAAAATAAAAATTCGATTTGCACAGCCAGCTTCAACATTGAGACTGGAGAAGTGTCAAAAACAGAATTTCCTTATACAGATGCCTTCAATTTTGTAAACGATATGGCTCAATGTCCGGATGGAAAAATTTTTATGCTGGACAAGGCCGGACGTTTATTCCGCCTTTATAAAAGCAGACTTGAACTCATTTACAGCGCCGCTCACAATGAGTTTCCAAACTGGATAGAAAGCGATGGAAAAGATTCACTTTTGTATTCTGACCTTTATTCCGACGGAGTAATAAAACTTAACCTTCAGACTGGAGAAAAAAAAAGGGTTCTGACAGCCAGCGGCTTTACCACAGTATCTCCAGTTTCTTTGTTTTCAATTGAAGATCCTGTAAAAAATACTTCTATTTTGAAAAAACAGTTTTTTCTTCTATTAATATTAATTCTTTTTGTCATTTCGTCACTATTATTCCTTGCCGTAGGAATTCTTGCCTTTCTGAACAGCAATCTCCAGATTATTCAGAGAATCAGTATTTATACAGTTATCGTTGCTATGGCAGTAGCAGGAACTGTTACCTTTAAGCTGACTAATGAGTTTTCAAAGGTCATGAGCGGTCAGATTCTTGCTCAGATGGAAAACATGGCTTATTCAGTGGCAAACATTATTCGTCCGGCAACTCTTGATTCAATTCACCAGGCAGCTGACTTTGCTTCTGAAGAATACCGGCAGATGATTTCCAGCATGGAAGATGTAATTGACTGTAATCTTGATGTAAACCGTAATGTTTACTGTGATATTTTTAAATATGATGAAACTCACGGGGCTTATGCCTGTGCCTATCTGGATCAGGCAATCGGAACATTCTATCCTCTTACCCAGGGTGAAACCGAAGAAATAAAGCAGATTTATGAAACTGCCCGCGCCGTCCATTCCAGTAAGGATGATACTTCGGCATCCTATACTTATGTTTCGGTTCCTGTAATCAATGACTACGGAAAGGTTTGTGGTGTTGTATCCGTGATGACCGAAAATTTCATGCTGAACGATAAAATAACCGGCATGAAAAAAAGCGTTCTGCTGGGACTTGTAGTCACCCTGATTTTCGTCTGGCTTTTGATGGGAGAAGCACTTTCCTACATCCTTTCAAAATCCCGGGCAGAGCTTGAAGCAAAGGAAGAAAAATCCCGTTCCGGTCTTGAGACCAAAATCTTCCCTCATTACTACATCCGCCTGATAGTTTTTGCCCTTTTTGCTGCTTACAACATGACGACAACCTTCCTGCCAATGGTAATTACCCGGGGTGCCTTCGAATCTCTTGGCGACGGAATGGTAAAATTTGCGGCTGCCCTTCCAATCTCGGTAAACCTTTTCATAATCGGCCTGATGGCTCTTTTCTGCGAAGGCATTATCCGCCGCTTTGGCTGTAAAAAAATAATCGCAGCCGGTACATTTTTGTCGGCAGCAAGCAATCTGATAATCTTTACTTTTCCTTTGTCCTATCCCCTGCTTTTTCTTGCCCTTGTGATTGACGGAATCGGAGTCGGACTTACTACAAATTCAATGTACCTCATGGTTTCGCAGATTCCAAGCCCTAAAAACCGGGCCTCAGGCTATGTTGCTTACAATGCAGCACAAATTTCGGGAATCAACTTCGGTATGCTCTTTGGTGCGGCACTTGCTTCTACAATAGGACGGCAGCTAATCTTCCCTCTTGTCTCGGCCATGTGGATTTTTTCCGCCCTGCTCTTTATTATTTTCTGGCGTACCCTTGGTCTTGATTCCAGCCCGGCTACCCCTCAAGAGACTAAGGAAAAGCGGACATTCGGAAGAGTTCTGCCCTTTATCCTTAAAAAACGAATCTGGTCTTTTATCATCCTGATACAGGCGCCTTTTGCACTGATGGGAGGATTTATTTACTATTATCTGCCTCTTTATTCTGATACGCACGGGCTAAGTGAAGTCGCTGTTGCAGCCCTGATGATGCTTTATTCCTTCTTTGCAATTTATCTTGGTAACGGACTGACAAAATGGGTTATTAAAAAAACAGGCAGCATGAGCCCTTACACACCGGTGCTCTTAAATGCCTTTGCCGTTCTTCTTTATGCATTTATAGGAAACCTTACAGGACTTCTGGCTGCAATTTTTGTACTCGGACTTTCAAACGGCTTTGGGCGTTCTGTTTTGCAGACTCAATTCTCACTTCTTGATGAATGTGAGGAATATGGCATAGCCGATGCTATGGGCGTATTTAATTTCACAGATTTTATCGGACAGTCTTTTGGTCCTGCAATGATGGCTCTGGTTTTTCTTTCCAGAAACGTCATTGTATCAACAGTCATATTTGCGGGAGTGCTGCTGCTGTTAAGCATTCTTCACATAGTAATAAATTTTTCAATCCTAAAAAAATAATGGAGGAATCTCATGGATACAAAAAAGAAATTAAACACAAGTCTGTCTCTTGCAGTTGAAATTTTTACAATCCTGCTTTCAATCTGTCTGGGATTTGTAGGCTATCAAACTTATTATCTGGGCATGATTCAGAAGTATAAAGATTATGAAGTTTTCACCCTGAATCTTGCGGTAAATGGCTTTGACTGGGATGCACTTGACCAGTCAATTCAAAAAAATGAAGAGGATGAAGCTCTTTTGAGATTGAGAAAGCGGATGGACTATATAAAAAGCAATGCAAAAATCAACTGGCTTTACATGCTTGTACCACTAAATACAGAAAAAAATAACAACATGCAATACATCTGTACAGGCAACACAGAGCAGGAATATCAGGCATATAAAGACCGGGGAGAAGACATTGTAAGACTTGGAAAGCTGAGCGGCACTGAATATCCGCCTGAGGTTGCTCAAAAATATCTTGATTTTTACATGAACAGCAAGCCCGGAGAATACTGGTATTATCCCAACAAAACAGAATGGGGCAGCGTTTACACGACCTCGATAGTTGTCCGCAATTCTGCAGGAAAAGCTCTTGGCGTAATGAGCGTTGACATCAACATGACAGATATTGATGTGACCCTGCGGGTCTACCCTGTAAGAATTTTTGTAGCCGGCTTTATTCTTGCGGTTTTCTTCATCTTAATTCTGATTCTCTGGCTCAACCGCCGCGTAATTTATCCTCTTAAAAGATTGCAGCATTCGGCCTCTGATTTTGTTCAGAAGGCTAACGGTGATGACCTCGAAAGTCTTAAATTCAAAGACCCAGACATTCAGACAAAAGATGAAATTCAAAGCCTTGCAAAAAGCCTTATCAGCATGGCCACAGACACAAAAAATTACATGCAGAGGCTTCTTACAGAGACAAAGGAGCTTGAACGCATTTCTACCGATTTAAATGTAGCAACAAAAATTCAGGCAGACATGCTTCCCCGCATAGACAAGGAATTTTCAAACCGAAGTGATTTTGAACTTGCAGCATCTATGACTCCTGCAAAGGAAGTCGGCGGAGATTTCTATGATTTCTTCTTCATTGATGAGGACCACCTGGCCCTTGTTATGGCTGATGTTTCGGGCAAAGGAGTTCCGGCAGCCCTTTTCATGGCGATTTCAAAGACTATTATCAAAAACCGGGCTTTATTCGGCTCCCTTCCCCTTCCTTCCGAAGTTCTGCAGGATGCAAACAATCAGCTCTGTGAAGGAAATGAGGCAAATCTCTTCGTAACTGTATGGCTTGGAATTCTTGATTTGAACACGGGCATTCTGAAAGCCGCAAATGCCGGTCACGAATATCCTGTTGTCCGCCAGCCGGGAAAAGACTTCGAGTTTGTACAGGACAAGCACGGACTAGTTCTTGCGGGCTTTGAAGGTGCAAAGTATAAAGATTATGAAATTGCCCTTGAAAAAGGTTCAACTCTCTTTATTTATACAGACGGCGTTCCTGAAGCGACAAATGCAGATGAAAAGCTCTTTGAGTTAGACCGTTTGAAAAATGCTCTTAACATCAATGCAGACGCTTCCCCAGAGGATTTGCTTTCTAATGTTCGAAGTGAAGTTGATAAATTTGTGGGCTCAGCACCTCAGTTTGATGACCTTACCATGCTGGCCATAAAATACAAGGGCAGAAAGTAAAAAATTAATGTAACAACAAAAATCCGGGGCTGATAAGCTGATAAATATCAGTCCGGATTTTCTTTTAGAAGTGTAAGCCAAGGCTGACTTCCGGGATTATCTGTCCCAGCGTCATATCTGACATAATTGAATAGGTAAAGTCAGCTGCGCTTCTAAGGAAAAAGTGCCTTGTAAAAAATACTTTCAGGGCAAGTCCACCGTCCAGACTCAAATCCAGACTGTTCATTTTTTTTGTCGTAATCAGATTGTCATAATTCACTTCAAAATTATGGAAGAGGATTCCGCCGGCGCCGGCATGTAAATCAAAAACAAATACCCGGTTCAAAGGAAGCTGCCAGACTAAATCAAGATAGGCGGAAATAAGGTTACCCGAAATCCTGTAGCCAGAGTATTCTTTTTCCATCCGGGAATAAAATCCTTTTATGGCAATGCCAAAATTGCCGGCAGGTGTTTTTACAGGAAGAATTTCAATATTTGCAGTGCCGCTTAAAGGCCAGCAGCGTTTTTCCATATAATCGGGAATTACATCATCAAAAAGAATTACAGGGCAGGCATAACCCAGACTCAAATTAAAATCAAGAGGATGGACTTTCTTTTTACTTTCATCTTCAATTTCAAAATAGTACCATTCAGATTCTTCAATTTTGTAGCGGTACTTTCCAACTTCAAGCTCGGCTGCAATATCAACTTTTTTTACATCTCCCTTAGCACGAAGGGAATAAAAATCCTCATATAGCAAAGACACTTCATTCTGCTTCTGGATTATTACGTCAAAATACGAAACTTCTTTTGAAGCTTTTGCAAAAACTGCAGGAAGGGAGAGGAAGAAAATCAAAATACAAAGAATCAATCTTGCAGTTTTTTTTGTCATAAAGCCTACAGACTTGAATTCATAACAGTGCGCATTTTCTGACCAAGGTCATGCAAAAATACATAGAAAAGGTCGCCGTACTTTTTATCAATTACAAGTCGTCCCAGATCATCAACTTCTTTTATGATGCCTTTTTTTGTTATTATGCGGTAGATTACATAGTCACGGTTCAAAAAGTTATTATCAATGTGATCCCAGATTGTGTCCTGAACACGCTGATAATCGTCCGGGTGAACAAAACCCTTAAAAGTTCCGTTCACATAGTTGTAAAAATCATCATAATCTTCACAGTCAAAAAGGGTAATGATTTCCTTGTTGGCATAAAGAATCTGCTCATTATCTCTGTCAGCCTTGTAAACAAGAACTCCGCCTGGAAGATTATCCAGAATTCGCTTTGTTGTCATCCTACGGCTCATTTTTTTCATTATCATAAAACCTCTTTACTAATTTATCGGAATATTTTACACAATCAGCGGCTTTTTTTCTGATAGCCTCTGACCCGTTTTGCAATCTGTTTTTCAATCCTGATTTTCTGGGCATTTGAAGCAAAGATTTTACTGCCGGAGCTGTCTTCAGCCCCTTTTGGTGTAAGGTCTGGAGAAGCAGAACTGCTTCCTGAACCAGAGACAAGGCTTCCGTCCCATGCAGCCATAGCTCCGGCCCCGGCAGTACCAGTCCCGGCACCGGCAAGCAGCGCCGCCGCCAGCTCAGTTTTTTTTGCCGCAGCCTTTTCTTCCTCGGCCTTAGCAAGGGCTTCTTTTTTCAGTCTTTCTTCCTTCTGACTTTCAATCTTTATTATGCCGCTTTCTGCAGAACGTCCGCTGGGATCCCTGATGCTTATTTTCCACTCCCCGCTTTTTAGCTGGGGAACCTTAATTCCGCTTGCAGAGGCAATTCCGGCTGAAGACTCAAGCACAAGCTGGCCTTCAACGACCTCTTTTGTCTGCTGATTTATAAGCTGAACTCTGGTACGCGGACTTACGTTCTGAATGCTGACAGGAATTACTGCCAGCTCTGCGCTGGATTCGGGAAGCTTCCAGCTGGCAGGGGGCATGCCTGTAAGGACAGGTGTAAGCGCCCTGGAAATCTTAAAGCTCTGCCATTCACTTACTGCACTCTCGCGGCCAAGCATATCAAGAGCTTTTACGCGGAATTCATAGTCACCGCTTGCTTCTGCAAGGTCAATAAAATTTTCCTGTGTAGTATAGGATTTAACTTCCCCACTTGCTTTATTTTTTACCTCAACCTTATATTCAAAAACGTTTTCATCGGCTGACCATTCAAGGCGTTCAGCCGCAAAAAGAGAAAATGGAAGAAAGATAAAAAGACAGAGGAAAGTTCTAATTTTATTCAATGAAGATTTCTCCCGGATTCTTTACATTAACGCTTTTTGGAAGCTGAATGTCAATTACAAAGCTTCCGCTTGCCGCCTTACTGTGCTGTTCCTCAAATCCCTTTTTGTTGATTGAATAAGCCGTTACCTGCCATTCAAACTCACCTATATCCAGAAGCTTGAGCTCCCTGAAATTTACGCCCGGATTTTTACCGGTTTTTATAGTA
Organism: uncultured Treponema sp.; assembly: GCA_947165895.1. Taxonomy (GTDB): domain Bacteria; phylum Spirochaetota; class Spirochaetia; order Treponematales; family Treponemataceae; genus Treponema_D. The sequence continues at coordinate 335,008 of CAMVCB010000005.1, read as the reverse complement.
GAAACATGAAGAAGCCTTCCGTCACTGCCTTTTTTGTAAAGAGTGAAAGTATAGTCGGTAGCATCGGGAACTTCCTGCCATCTGAATTTAAGAGTTCTGTTCTTTTTAAGAAAGCCTGTATTAATTATAAAGCCATTCTCAGGTTCCTGCAAAAGAGGTTTTTCAAGCTCTGGAACAGGAAGCACATAAAAAGTCTTATAATCTGCCGCATTTACAGAAGTACCGTCAGCAAGGCTTGCCCTTACAGTCCAGCGGTAAGTTCCGGCTGTGAGTCCTTCAAGATTGATTTCCTTAGACGGATTTTCAATTACATGGAAGTCCTTATAAGCAGCTGAAGACTGCAGTTTCTGGATTACAAAGAAGCTTTTTTGAGGAAGATCTCTTCCCTCCTGCCAGCTGAAGACTACAGGTTTTCTAAGGGCGTCCAGTCCTGCGATTTTTCCTTCCGCAGCAGGCAGAAGAAGCTTTACAGGATCCGGCTGTCTTATTGCAAAATCAACAAGGCTTTCTTTTCCTTTTCTTTCTGCCGCATATTCACTGGCATTTGCAAAAGCCTGAACAGAACAGCTTATTTCCATGGAAGGAGCTTTCAAAAAGTCTTCTGTATTAAAGACTGCAAAGTTATCTTTTACAAAGGATTTTTCCTGCAAAAGACTTCCGTCAGCCTTATTAAAAATCCTAACAGTATAATAATCAGCATCCTGACAAGGCTGCCAGCCAATACGAAGAGGACGAGCCTGTGATACAAGCACAGTCTGGGACGGAAGAGGAGAAGTCACCTTTACAGACTCAAGTTCTTTAAGGACTGTAAGAGACTGAACCTGAGTAAAGTGAAGTTCAGATGCAGCACTTGCCCTTAGTCCGACACGCCAGTAGTATTTTCCGCCCTCAAGACTGATATTTTCAATCTGATTTTCTCTTGTTGTCTTTTCCAAATCAATAGAAGAAAAATCCTGACTTTTTGAGAACTGAATCAGGCTCTGAATTCCGTATTCGCTGTCATCTGCTTTTTTCAAATCAAGCTCATCACCAGCCTTCCAGCTGAAGCCTGTAAGCAGAAGATTTTCTGTGTCTGTATAAAAATTATCCGGCGGATAAAGGATTCGGGTTTTCTTAGGAGAATAAAAGGCAACGTTAAAAGTCTTAACATCAGACCATTCTTCTTCAAGCTCCTGCTCCGGCAAAGCCTTACGGCAAACCTTCCACCAGTAGCTTCCTGCAGGCAGATTTTCAGGAGTAAAATCCTTTTGAATTCTGTTCTGACTTGTGGACTCAGAATAAATAATTGATGAAAAATCCTCTGTATCAGAAAGAAGCAGTTCGTATTGAGCTTCTACGTCCTCCTTCTGCCAGCGGAAGTTTGTATTAAGCTCTTTTGAAACGTAAAAAAGATTTGCATTGTCAGCAGGACTTACTGTTACAGGTTTTGTAAGGATTTCAGCCTTCTGGATTGTAAAGGCTGCAAGACGGGAAGAGCCCTTAAAACCTGTATTATTAAGATTATAGTAAGGGGTAACCCGCCAGAAGTAATTACCTTCTTTCAACTCCGAGGCCGAATAGCTTAAGCCCTGTACATCTTTTGAAAGCTCGACAGCAGAAAAATCCGGGCTGGAAGAAACTTCAAGGCGATAATACTGGGCAAGAGGACTTTCTTCCCAGCTGAAAGAAAGCTGAGGCAGAGTTTTTCTATATTTATAGACAGCATTATCCGCAGGAGAAAGCAGCTCCGGCTCAACTAAATTACTCATGTGGATTTTTCCGCTTACCATCTTTTCAGGCTCATATTCTTCAAATACCCGCCAGTAAAAATTTCCTTCAGTAACAGGAATATCGGCGTAATTTAAATTCTGAACCTGGATTTCAGAATCAATTTTATCAAAATCTTTGGAACGCGAGGTCTGGACTACAAATTTTCCCGAGGATGAAGCTTCTTCTGCATGCCATTCAAGATGAACGGGAGCAGGCGTTTTTTCGCTGTTCAGAATCCAAAGGTCGTTTGAAATAGACGTTACGGAAAGAGGAACTTTCTGAACCAGACCATTTTCCACCTTTACAGTCTGCCCTGCAGAAAGTGGAACCTGCCCCGCAACAAGACCGCTTCCGCTTGCCAGCTGAAAACTGGATTCGCCGTCAGAAGCAGAGCTTGCGCTAAGTCGGCTTCCCGCCTCAAGATTTACAAGGCTTCCGTCCTTCATTTCAATTTCCATTGAAGAAGCCTTAGAATCCGAAGTATCAACCTCAACTCCACCGTCCCCTACACTAAGGCGCAGGCTTCCGTCGCTGGATTTAAAAATCTGAACCATGGTGTTTTCATGGACGGCAAGAACTTCACCGCCGTTAAAGGTGATTGTAGCTGTCGACAAATCTGAAGTTCGGATTGTATCTTCATCATAAAGAGGAGAATTCTGCTGCAGTCTTTCCCAGACAACACGGTCGGTAAACTTGCGCTGGGCTACCTTGTATTTAAAAGTAATAGTAGCGATAGCATCCTTATCGCTTCGGGTTGAGGTCTTATTTAAATCATTCCAGAAGAGCCAGATGCTTGCCGCAAAAACAGAAAGACAGGCGGCCGCAACCAGAAAATCACGAGCCAGAGCTTTGCCCTTTGACTTGAATCTTGTTTTCTTCTTCATCAAGGTTTACTCCTTCAAAATCCGGCTCAGGAATTCCAAGCATGGCTCTGAGTGCATGAATGTCTTTCGGACCTTCAGGACCAACGGCCTTAATACAGTCCTTATCAACTTCAAATGACGGGTCAGCTTTTTTAAAGAATTCTTCTATATTAAAATTAGGAAGATTAACTACTGCATAGAAATGCTGGGCCCCCTTTCCCTTTACCTCAAACTCTACAGGAATCTGCTCTACATGAATTTCGTAAGGTAAATCTTCTTCCGCAATCGTAAAATTATTTTCTGTACAGCGGATATAACGGCTCTTCAAAAGATTATAAGTATCTTCCGTAATCAAAAGGTCGGTTCCGCAAGGCTTGTTACTTGCCTCTGTTCGGCTTGCAAAGTTTACGGCATCACCAATTGAAGTAAATTCCATTTTGTCATAAGACCCCATAAAGCCAACAGTTGCACGGCCTGTATTTATGCCCGAACCGATTCTGATGTGAGGCTTATACTTGGCAAGAGGTTCCCCTTCATGAGCCTTTGTAAAGGCTTCTGCATCCTTGTTGTACTTCATCAGAGAGTAGCGCATTGCAACAGAGGCGGTAATTGCACTGATTGCATCGTCCATAACATGCTGGGCATGATTTTTTTCAAATTCCTCACGCTTCGCAATCAATTCTGCCTTTTCTTCATCAGAAAGAATGCGGTTTGTCTTACGCTGGATTTTTCCGATGTGGTCTTCAAGAGAAAGCTCGCAGTCAAGGTCATCATTACGCAGGACGCCCCAGCAGGCCATAATTGCGTCCCCTTCAAATTTATCAACTACACCGCCGGTATTTGTAATACAGGTTACCATGCGGCTCATGTAGTCGTTCAAAAATCCTATAATTTCGGCGGCAGATTCCTCACCAAAGCGGTTCTTAAATCCGTCTGAAATTGCCGTAAAACCGCGGATATCGCTGAAGAAAATCGAAATATCCTTAAGATGAGGTTCAAAGTCGATTTTTTTAAGGACGATAGCATCGGTTACACCCTTGTTGGTAAGCTTTGTAAAGGTGTTCAGAATCTCCCGTTCCTGTTTTGTTGACTGAATAAGAACGCCGATTTCATCCCTGCGGTTTGTATTCAGCTCTTCAAAAAGTTCAGTATTAAAGTTTGCCTTGTTGATTTCATTTGCAACCGCTGTAAGGGTTTTAAGAGGACTGCTAAGAGATTTTGCAAAGGCATAAATTATCAGAATGGCAAGAGAAAGGATTGCCACAGTAAGATAAATATTTCTTCTTGTGGTTGCGTTTACAGCCTCAAGGATTACGGAAGTTTTTACAACAGTGATTACAGCACCGCTTCCGTTAAAAATCTTGTGGAAGGCACCGATATATTCGGATTCGAGCTCGTTACCTGCTTCATCACCTTCAGTCTGCAGGAAGGTAATCTGTCCGTTATTGCTGGTGCTTTCCTTCATGCGGTTAACAATGAAGCTTTCACTCAAATTTGCGTCATTCATCATCAAATCCAAATCCGGGTGAATCAGAACTTCGCCCGCGCTGTTTACAAAGAAGGAAAGGCTGATTGAACCTGTTCCAAAGCTTTCAGACAGAGCTTCGGTTGAATAAATTACGATTACGCTTTTTGGCACCCCGCCGATTGAAATCGGGAAGAAAAGGGAAAGCATAGGAATGGAAAAGACGGATGAGGCATTTTTAAGGACATATGAGCCCCGGGCCGAAAGTTCAACCGCTTCCCTTTCAAAATCTGCATAACCTTCAAGGAGATTTTCTTCCAGTTCATTTTTAAGGAAAAAGGCCTTGTTTGTGTAAATCCAGTTTTCTTCCGGCAAAATCACAGCCGCAATATCCTGATTTCTGCGGAAAAAGAGGGCCGAGTTTCTTGCAAGCTCCAGGTCTCCATCCGAGCCTTCAAGCAGATCGAAAAACATTCCGACATTTGACATTACGGATTTAAGGCGGTTTTCTGTATCTGCGGAAGTGCGGCTGTTAATTGTAAGGTTATTGTCTTCCGCACTGATTTTTGCATCGCCGGAAACGAACATTGAAACCAGGAAGGTAATCAGTCCCAGAGAGATGATTACCAGGGCAGATATAATAGAAATAAGCTTTACGCCGATTGAAAATCTGTTGCTGCCAAGGCTTTTATTAATGGCCTTCTGCCTTGCTTTTGCCTCTTTTTTAGTGGCAATTCTGGCAACCTTATTTGCGGCCTTCTGATTTTTCAGATTCAAGGCTTCAATGCGTTTTGCAACCTTTTGTGAACGTCTGATATTTTTTGTGATGGCAGCAACCCGTTTTCTGCGGCGCTTTTCCACCTTCTTTTTATTCTGTCTGATTTCTGCGTCGGAAAGTTCTGTGCGGGTAACTACGCTTCCTGCCAGGTGAATATCTGCTTCAGAAGAGAGAAGCGAGCGGTTTTTAAGCCTGATACTATTGATTTTAGGAGAAACCTTTCCGTCCTTTGTTACAAACTGTCCGTAATCCAGCTGATTATTATTTTCTTTCATAGGCGCACCTTTTAAATAAATTCCGACATATAATTATCGGTTATTTATTAAGGAAAGTTTAGGCAAACATTTACCTCATTTTTTCCAAAACTTGTTGCTAAAACCCAATATATATATTATGGTAAACATTACCGGCTGATGCTTTTTGCAGCAGCTCAAAAAAAACTTTTTTTGATGCCCGTTCGTATGGACGGCTATTTTTTTCTAAGGGGTACTTGAGTTGAAAGGAAGTCAGGTTACCATCGACCACGTATCAAAGCACTTCGGTGATTTTGTTGCGCTGGACGACATCAATTTTGTTATTAAGCCGGGCGAGTTCTTCTCGCTGCTCGGCCCTTCTGGATGCGGAAAAACTACTCTTCTCCGCATTATCGCAGGTTTTGAATTCCCTGATGATGGTGTAGTTCTATTTGATGATAAAAACGTCATTCCGCTGTCACCTGATAAAAGACCTTCAAACACAGTTTTCCAGACTTATGCACTCTTTCCTCATATGAGCGTTTATGACAACGTTGCTTTCCCGTTACGTCTGAAGAAACTTCCAAAAGACGAAATTGACAAAAAAGTCCGCGAATATGTTCATCTGGTTCAGCTTGACCAGCATATCCATAAAAAGCCAAATCAGCTTTCTGGCGGACAGAAGCAGCGTGTTGCAATTGCCCGCGCCCTCATCAATGAACCAAAGGTTCTTCTTCTTGATGAGCCGCTTTCTGCTCTGGATGCAAAGCTGCGTGCCAATCTTCTGATTGACCTTGACCGCATTCACGACCAGATTGGAATTACCTTTATCTACGTTACCCACGATCAGAGCGAAGCTCTTTCTGTTTCTGACCGCATTGCAGTTATGAACCAGGGTCACGTACTCCAGATTGGAACTCCTTTTGAAATTTACGAAAGCCCTGCAACTCAGTTTGTTGCCCAGTTCATCGGTGAAACAAACCTTTTTGATGCAGAAGTTGTTGACTGCGTTCCTCACAAATCAATTAAGGGTGAAGATGAATTTATGGCTACTCTTTCTGTACCTGAACTTGGAAAGCAGGCTCCTCTTGCAACTGACACAGCTGCAGAAACTGCCCTTGACCGCTACATGCAGGTAACTGATTACGAAAAAACAGACAGAGGGCAGAAGGTTGCCTTTACAATCCGCCCTGAAAAAATCCGAATTACCCTTGAGCCGCCTTCTACCGGTGGACGCACAGACATCAACGTATTCAGCGGAATTGTTGAAGAGCCGATTTACTCTGGTTTCCAGTCAAAATTCTATGTACGCCTTGAAACCGGCAAAATCATCAAGGTTTTCAAGCAGCACACAGACTACATGGATGACGGCCCTGTAATTCAGTGGAAAGACAAGGTATATGTAAGCTGGTCAGCAGAAGACGCTTACATTGTTGAAGACATAGAGAAGTAAGCTGATGAAAGACAAGAAAATAACTAAAGAAAGCCGTGATGCCCGTCTGGGTGTCTTCTACGGCTGGCCGATGGGATTGTGGTTCTGCATTTTCTTTATTGCTCCCCTTGTAATCATTTTTATATACAGCTTTCTTAAAAAAGGTGTTTACGGCGGCGTTGACTGGCAGTTTTCACTGAAGGCTTACCATCAGATGTTTAAGCCGGAATACGGCATTATTGTGATGAGGACTCTGAAAATCACCATAATTTCTACAGTGATTACAATTTTAGTCTCCCTTCCCTGCGCCTATGCAATGGCAAGAAGCCGCCATCAGACAATTCTGCTTTTTCTGATTATCATTCCTTTCTGGACAAATTCCCTTATCCGCATTTTTGCCTGGATGAGTATTTTGAACAACGACGGAATGCTCAATCAGATTCTTTTGAAGCTGCACTTAATCAAAGAATACGTGCCATTTTTGTACAATCAGACTGCGGTAATTCTCGTTTCAGTTTACATGTACATTCCATACGCAATTCTTCCGATTTTTACAGCCGTTGACCGCTTTGATTTTTCTCTTCTGGAAGCTGCCCGCGACCTTGGAGCAACAAAGGCCCAGTCAATGATTAAGGTTTTGATTCCAGGCATTAAGAGCGGAATTATTTCTGCCCTGATTTTTACTTTCATTCCGATTTTTGGCGCCTACACAGTACCTTTGCTGGTCGGCGGAAAAGATTCTTACATGCTGGGAAACATTGTTGTTGACCAGGTTCAGAAAACACGAAACTGGCCGCTTGCTGCAGCCTTCAGCCTTATCATCACTTTGATTTCTGTATTCGGAATCATCTGGATTACAAGAAGCAATGATGCAGAAGCCAAGCTGCGCAAGAAGATGGCAAAAGAAGAAAATTATGTAGGAGGTACAAACTGATGGACCATCCTTTTTATCTTTTTTTACACAACGCATTTAACGGAAAAAGACCAAGCTCAGAAAACTCCCGCCACGCAAAAAAAACATGGCGCAAGGGACGACAGATTTTCTCTTTTTCCCGCATCATGCTGGGACTTACAATCGTTTTCCTCTTTCTGCCCCTTTTAGTAATTGTAGTTTATTCTTTTAACAAGGGAAAAAGCGCAGTTTTTACAGAGCCTTCCTTAATATGGTATAAAAAGCTCATTTTTGATTCAGCAGATTTGTGGCATGCCCTCTGGAACAGCCTTGTTGTAGCCTTTTCTTCGGCAGCGGTTTCTACACTTCTAGGTGCCGCAGCCTCTATCGGAATCAACTGGTATAAATTCCCGGGAAAGAAGTTCATTCAGACTTTAGCCTACCTCCCGATGGTTCTGCCGGAAATCATCATCGGTATTTCCATGGTAATTTTCTTCAGCGGTGTAAAAGTTCCGCTTGGACTCTTTACCGTTTTTGCGGCCCACACAACCTTCTGTCTGCCTTTTGTTTTCCTTATGGTAAATGCCCGCCTGGACGAGTTTGACTTTTCAATTGTAGAAGCCAGCCGAGACCTTGGCGCAACAGAAGCCCAGACAATGACTAAGGTTGTAATTCCTGCAATCATGCCGGGAATCATGTCAGGATTTTTGATGGCAGTTACAATGTCCCTTGAAGACTTTGTAATCACCTTCTTTGTTGCAGGTCCTGGTTCAACTACCCTTCCGCTTTACGTTTATTCTATGATCCGCTTCGGCGTTTCACCTGTAATCAATTCACTTTCTTTTGTTATGGTATTGTTTACATGTCTGATTGCCTTTATTCTTAGAAAAGGACTTAAAGGTATTGCCGCAAGTCATTAATTTGTGAATAACTTGCCGGGGCACAGGAGCAGTTAACTCCGCCGGCAAGATTCTTTATATTTTCAAGGGACTAGAATGAAAAAATCAAGTCTTCTTACCGGCGCTGCACTTCTGGCAGCCCTTCTCTCTTTATCATCTTGCGGAAAAAAGGATGATAATACACTTTATCTCTTTAACTGGACCTACTATACTCCGGATTCTGTTCTTCAGGATTTTGAAAAAGAGTATAACTGCAAGGTTAAGGTTGATACATTTGATTCAAACGAAGTTATGTATGCCAAGCTTAAGGCTGGTGCAGACGGTTACGACATAACCTTCCCGTCTCAGGACTACACTTCAATTATGATTAAGCAGGGAATGCTTAAAAAGATTGATAAAGCAGCCTTTACAAATGCTTCAAATATCAATCCAAAGGTTCTTGAAAAGCTTACATTCGACCCTGAAATGGAATATTCTGTTCCTTACTACATGGGTGCGGCCGGAATCTGCGTAAACAAGCAGAAGGTTCATAATTACAATAAATCATGGACAATTTTTGAGCGCGAAGACCTTAAGGGTCACATGACAATGATGGATGATATGCGCGAAGTTATGGGAGATGCCCTTGCCCTCAAAGGTTATTCTGTAAACACAGTTGACCGCAAGGTTTTAGGCGATATTACAGACTACATCAACCAGAAATGGAAGCCAAATCTTGTTAAATTTGACGCAGAAGGCTTTGGAAAATCCTTTGCAAACGAAGATTTCTGGGTTTGCCAGGGTTATGCTGAAGTTGTTTACGGTGAAGTTCCGGAAGAGCGCCAGAAAGAAATGATTGACTTCTTTATTCCTCCAGAGGGCGGCCCTATGTACGTTGACTCTATGGTAATTTTGAAGAACGCAAGACACTACGACCTTGCAATGAAGTTCATCAACTTTATTCACCGTCCGGAAGAATACGTTAAATTCCTTGACGAGTTCCGCTTCCCGGGCTTTGTAAATCCGGCAGCAGAAACACTCAGAACAACAAGCCCTATGTACAAGGCAGAAGAAATGGAGTCTTGTGAACTCAAGCTTGATGTAGGCGAAGACCTGGAAACCTTCAACGAATACTGGGAATCAATCCGCTTCTCGGCCGATTAATTGTCAAGTTTGCGAATGCAAACTTGATGTTGCGGTACTATGAACTTTCATTTGCAATTAGCATTACGACCGCAACATATTAAACGCGATTATTCTTGCCGAAACCTTTCCACTTTTATTATGTTTATACAATAGGAGTGGAGAGAAATCTTTCAGGCAAAAAAATGACCAGTTCAGATATTATTTCAGAAACATTACCGGCAGCAATGACAAGCTCACTTACTGTTCCCGGTGATTTTTACAAAATGGCCTTTCAGTTTCAGCAGATAATGATGATTTATGAAAGCGCAATAAAACAAATCGAAACAAAACTTGATATTCTTAATAAAGAAAGCAGCGTAAACCGTACGCGAAATCCAATCTCTACAGTAAAAAGCAGGATTAAAAGCCCGGAAAGTATTGCAAAAAAGCTTGAAAAAAAGGGTCTCCCGGTAAATTTTGATTCAATGATGGGAAACCTAAACGATATTGCGGGAGTAAGGGTAATCTGTCCTTATATCTCGGATATTTATTCTGTCCGCGACATGCTTCTCAAGCAGCCGGATTTAACTCTTATCAGACAGAATGACTATATCGACAAGCCTAAAGAATCCGGCTACAGAAGCCTGCACCTTGTAATGGAAATTCCAGTTTATCTTTCAAAAACAGAGCACAATGTACGCGTAGAAATCCAGCTGAGAACGATTGCCATGGATTTCTGGGCCAGCCTTGAACACCAGCTGCACTATAAAAACAGCGCAGAAGTCCCGGACAGCGTGCGCCGGGAACTCTTCCGCGTTGCAGAAACAATTGCAATGACCGACCGCGAAATGGAAGAAATTGCAATTGAACTGCAGGCCTTAGACTGATAATTATCACTTACAGAAGCGGCCGCAGGCTTTCATTGTAATCACATTCCGGCATATTAAAATTTGCTTAATTATCTTCCTGATGTATAATAATTATAACTTTTTATTATTATATTTCAGGAGATTTTTATGAAGAGATTCATTAAGCATTCTTTAGCAGGTATCTGTGTATTTCTTTTAATTCTTTTTCCTCTTTTTTTCACTGCCTGCTCAATGAACGGGGATGATTCTTCCGGCAAAGAAAAGCCGACTGCAAGTACAAAGGTTGATTTTCCTTCCAAAGCAGATCCTGACGGCGGTGATATTACTACAGAAGCAAATATTTATCCCAGCACCTTTGCAGACGCGTGCGCTTATAACGAAACACTCGCAGTTGCAAGTCTTTGTCTTGCAGAAGAAGGAAGTAATAAAAAGCAGTTAGGTGAATTCTTTAATGATATAACTTTTGATACCTATGAAGCTTACAACGGAGCAGATGGTGATTATGACAGGCAGGATATAGCAGATTCTATTTCCTATGGTTTAGCCCATAAGCTGGATCCATATGATAATAATCACATAATTGCAGTTGCCATCCGGGGTGTAAGTTATTCCGCTGAATGGGTAAGCAATTTTAATCTGGGAGAATCCGGAGACCATCACGGTTTTTCAAACGCAGCAAAAATAGTTTATGACGGCCTTAAAAAATATATAAATGCCCACTATTCTGAAGAATATAAAAATAAAAAAATAAAGCTCTGGATTACAGGCTACTCACGTTCCGCAGCAGTTGCAAATGTACTTTCCTACTATATTCTTACAGGCCTTGATTCTGAATATGCAAAATTAGACATAGATCAGACAAAAGTCTTTACCTATACCTTTGCAACTCCCCGCAGCCTGATAAAAGAACACGCAATAGCATACCCGAATGTTTTCAATCATGTTTCTAAGGCTGATATGGTTACCTATATTGCACCGGAAGCATACGGCTTGTACCGCTGTGGAACTGATAAAATTTTATTTGACTGTGACAAGAGTAAGTATATAACAAAAAAAGACGCTCAGGCTAAATATGATGATTACATAAAGTACCAGGTCTCTTATACTTCTGTTGTTGACAAATGGCTTAAAGAATTCAACAGCGAAATTGACCTTCCGGATTTCTGTGTTCATACATTAAAGGAATATAAAGATAACAGGGTTGTGGCCGAGTTCCCGGGTAGTGAATATAAAACAGAACAAGAATGCATTGAATTTTTCATAAGGAAACTCTTAGAAGCCGGTAATGACAAGACTGATCAGCTTTCATTTAAATCTCGTGAAGAATTTGTTAAAAGAAGTCAGGAAACAATCAGTTATTTTATTCAGCTTTATATGTCAAACTCCAGTCAATTTTCTATATTTATGGCAAAACTAAAAGACAATATGTTTGGCATAATAGGGGTCATGGGCAGTCAAGATAGTTTCACTAATTATATAGTAGGAAAGATGGAGGAATCCGGTATTCAAATTCGCGATAAAGACATTCTAAAAAAACATATAGGCATCCTTTATGATTCTGCAAATCCTACCTCTACGACAGGTTCGCTTTCTCAAATTGTTCTGACATATGCTCTGCCTATGATGCTTTCCGGTAACACAGATTTACAGCGCATCATAAAACAGCACTACCCGGAAGTTACACTTGTTACCCTCTTAAAATCCTTTTAAGCAGCATATATAAAAAAGGGGCTGGCTAATAAGTGAAGTGCACTTCACCTTAGGGGCAGCCCTTTTGCTTTCTAATTATTTTCAATTAACAACATTATTTCATAGCAGTCTTAAAGAGTTCTGCAATTTTTTCCTGTCCTTTCTTTCTTGGATGAGGGTCAAACCAGACAGGTACCGTTCTTCCCCAGTCCATTACCAGATCTGAAAGCTTAAACATATCAGGTTTAACATAAACATAGTTATAATGTTCATCCTGGGAAATAGCATTAAAAGTTTCTGCCACATCAACAAAGACTACATTAGGATTTGCATCAGCAACTGTTTTAATGTAGGCATTCAACTGAGTCAGATAATCTTTTGCCACAGGAATAAGCTCAAGGAATTTCTTAGTAGTAATAAAGCCTAAGATTGCCGATTCATTTATGCTTGAAGAAGGAATAACACCCTCTTTAAAGTATTCATAAGGGTTATATACGCTCATTACCAGAAGAGTCTGTCCATTTGAAGTCAGAGTATTTACGATTACATTAAAATTAACCTTGAATTTTTCAAGTTCCACTGCAAGAAGTTTTCCAAAACTTTCTGCATCATTTCTTGCAATAGTCATACCGGTTGCGTGCTGGAGAATATCATTTGCACCAATACAAAGAGTAATATAATCAGCATCTTTTACGGCTTCAAAAATTTCACCTTTGCGGGTACCAAGAACTGGATCTTCAAAGTCAGGCTTGAGTTTTTGAAGCAAATGTTTTGTCTGATCACCGGTTTTTGCATAGCTTCTTACCCGGATATTTTTGCTGCTTCCTATATCCTTTCCGATAAGGGCTGAATGAGCAAATTCATTTACATAATCAGGATAATTGGAAGCATTTTTTCGACGACCTACATACTTGTTATAGGCTTCAATAAAGTCCAGTTCCTGCAAACTTGTATCATCATTAGTAATAGCCTTCGCAATCTTTACAGGCGCATAACCGGCAGCAATACTGTCTCCCAGTGCAAGAAGTTCAGATTTGGCAACATATACAGTAGCTGTTGCAGTGGCATTACCAGAAGTGGAAGTAAGATTTGCCGTGAGTGTGGCAGAACCGGAAGCACCCGAAACATAATTTAATGTTGCTTTATTTCCGTCTCCAGAAACGGTAAATATATTTGTATTACTGGACTGCCAGGTAATAGTCGGATTATCAAAGCCTTCTGTATAAGCAGTAACAATTTCATCAGAATCTTTTTCAAAGAGGAAGAAATCTGTATCACTAAGATAAAAGCCCTTTACGATTAAATCATAATAACCTGCGACAATGCCCGATTCTTTTACCCCGGAAGAGTCATTGCCGGCCATAGCTATAATTCTTACCTTACCAGGCTTGATTGCAGTTACCTTACCATTTGCGTCAACCTTAGCAATATTTGTGTCAGAAGATACCAAGGAAATTGAAGTTGTCAATCCGGCTGGTTCTGTAGCAACCTTTAACTGAAGACTTTCATTTACTTCAATGGAAGTTTTAGGAGAAGAAACTATAATGCTCTTTAGTACAGGCTTAATTACTACATCCTGACTGTCAATTTTATTTCCTGATACAGCTTTGAAAGTAAAGGTACCGGCTTTTTTTGCCTTAAATGGTACATAATACCATTCAGCGCTGGTATCCTCTTCCTTCATCTTTATGACTTCCCCGCTGAAATCAGCAAGGTCAGTGTCACAAGTAATACTTACCTTTGCGCCTTCAGGGGCAAAATAGACATAAACGTAGTCTTCATCACCAACATCAACGTCAGGAACATAAATTTCAAGTTCCTGGGCAAAGGTTGTTCCAGCAGGGGTTACAGGCTGCTCCTTGTGATTTGACGAATCACTGGAACCGTTACTGCAGCTGAAAAGTATTCCCAGGGCTGCAAGAATAAGAAGTAATTTTATTTTCTGCATATAAAAACTCCTTTGTTATAATTTTATTGTTTTATAAACACAACAGGTGTCGGATATAACCTTAGCTTACCCTTTGTAAGATTTGGACTTGCTATGTCATAACGCAGCTTTGCAATCTTTATGTCTGCTTCCGCGTAGGCATTAAAGTCAACACCAAAGGTTATGCAGAAAGACTTAAAGCTTGATCCTGACTTTTTTATATCAAAGGCAAATTCCGAACCAAGCTTAATCGGGAAGGATCCGCGGACACTTGCAACCGTATAACCAAGTCCAAAGGAAGGAATAATCTGGAACCATGGCTCAAATGAAATGACAGTTTCCTTTGCATCTGGATTCTCAACTCCGACAAAGATTTCAGTAGGATACAAGGCTCTACCGCCTGCCCTTCCGCGAATATAAGGCTTACAGAACCAGTTTACGCCATATTCAACTTCAACATTTGATTCAGCTCCGTAAAGTCCGCAGAAACAGATATGGGGATTCCAGTTTCCAAGGTTAATATTAAAGCCAAATTTGATTGCGGCACCTACAACAAAAGGAAGAGGACCTGCAATCTGAACATCTGCCATCTTTACTTCACACTTTGGACTTTTGAAGAATTTTTTGAGCAGCTTTTCCATCGACTTTCCGGCGGCATTGGCAGTCATTGTATCCACTGCCGCATTAAGAGAGTCAAGACTAAGATCCATATCCAGGAAAATAGCACTACCGGCTTCGACTCTGATTCTGCCGCTTGGATTTGAAGCTGTCAGCTTAACACCAAGGCCAAGATTAAAACCTGCTTTTTTAGGATTCAGGTTCCTGTTGCCGCTTGCACTGGAAAGCATGACAACAGAAGTCAAATCAACATGACGGAATTTTGCCCATTCATCCCTGATTTTCTTACGGTTTGCAACAAATTCATTATATTTTGAATTGATTTTTCGATCCCCGCCTGCAGGATCTTCCATATAAGTATGCTGGAGCGTATTCAGGCTTTCATCAACAGCATCTATACTTCCGACATTCAAAACCATAGAAGGATAAATCGTTCCAAGCTCAGGAGCTTCAATAACAGCATCAGGTGATTCATCATAAAATTCATCAATAAAGATACGGCAGTATTTTCTCTTTGTGTCATCGCTTGTGGCAGAAGTATCCCATGCAGTCAGGCAGGAAGATTTT
Organism: uncultured Treponema sp.; assembly: GCA_947165895.1. Lineage (GTDB taxonomy): Bacteria > Spirochaetota > Spirochaetia > Treponematales > Treponemataceae > Treponema_D. The sequence continues at coordinate 319,923 of CAMVCB010000005.1, read as the reverse complement.
TCATCAGCAGTCAGGCAGGCAGATTTTGCCTCAACGAGGGCTTTAAAGAAAGCGGTATCAGTAAGTTTAGAATTTATCTGTGTAATAGCAGCAGCGGCATCTGACGGCAAATCTCCAAGGCAGTTCTTTACAGCATCATTTTCTGCAAGATCACTGTAAAGGGCAAGAGGACCGTTTACCGGATCAGGGAACTGCCAGCCGTCATATGCATATTCAATATCAAAAGTTGAAAACTGGTCTTTATTAAGTAAGTTATTATCTTTCCCGGCTACATAGGCTTTTCCGCCAAAGCTGAGCTCCACTTCATTATTAGGAGCGTTCTCGACATCAAAATCATCTGGGATTACCCCTACTTCTTCAAACTTTGGTTCTGTATAGGCATCAGGCATGCAGACAACATAGTCACCATAGGCATAATCAAAATTCGTATTGTTTGAGTTGCTGATATAAATAAAGTCATTATTTGAGTTTACGCCGTAAAGACCGTCATCGGCAGAGGAAGACTGATCTTCAAAAAGAGCCCGGTAGCCGGCCTGAACCTCTTTTGCAGAGAAAGTGTAATACATGGTATTTTCGGCAGTTGTATTATCATTGAGGAAGGTAAGCCAGCGGGCATTTTCATAACCGGTACGCTTTATTGCAGGAGTATCATATTTTAAATCCGGATTATTATTGCCATTCAAATCGCAGAACTCGCCCTTCTTAATCGTAAAGCTTTGAGAAGCTGTTTTATTGTTTGAATCGACCTTTGTCCAGGTAAGACTGATTGAATCTGCATTGACATCATTTACGGTAATATAGCCGTATTCTGCCTTAGAAGCTTCATCCTCATAGCGCACCTTTGTTACGGTTGAGCCTCCGGGAAGAGTTGCCCACTCACCATTAAGCGAGCCGGAAACTTTATATTCATTCTGACTGCCATCAGCTGCAGAAATTGATTCGGTAATCTTTTTCAGGTGACCGATTCGCACACCAATTTTTGTTCCGTTACTTAACTGGCCGGCTTTTCCGGATGGATTCCAGATAAGGGAACCACCGATGTAACAGCGGTTTGTGGTTAGGAAGGTGTAATTCATAGGTGATTTATATTCCCCGTCACCAGAAGAACCGTTACTGCAGGATGGAAATACCACCGCAAATGAAAATGCAGCAAATAATAAATAAAATAATTTTTTCATATAAGCCTCCAATAAAAAAAGTGTTCCTTACCGGCTGAGGAAAGGAACACTTTTTGAAATTAATTTAATTAGTTGTAGTTGGCCGTCTTTTTTACACATTTGACACTGGATGTTTTACTGTCAGAGCCAGAAGTTTCTTTATCGTTTTTTACAACAATAAATTTGTCTGTACCAGATTTTCTTACAGTAACCTCCCAGTCACCATTTGATGCCCTGACAGCAGTGCTTGAAAAAAGCCATTTCTGATTCTGCATATCACCGATTTTATTATTATCATCAAGTGTTGCAGAATCGCTTGTATCCTTATAAAAAGTAACTGTCTTTAAATCAGCAGAAAAAACAACATAAAGATAATTTTCATCATCATATTTATCATCAGAAATGTAAGTAGCACTCGCATCAGGTAAAGCCAGCCTTGCTTTTACATCATCAGTAGCTTTTGTAAGGTTTGAAGACGATGAATATGATGAAGATGAACTGCCTTTTACTCTCACAATCTTGACAAAAGAACTATATGGATAGAAATAATAAGTAAATCCATCTATACCAACAACCTTTCTTGCGGGAGTACTTCCCAGCCATTCAACGGTATAGGCACGGCGCCAGGCTTTTTCGTAAATATCATCATCTGCTCCAGTAGAACCTTCGTTCACATAGGCCTGATAATCAACATATTCCTTCAGATAAATATATCCGTCAGATTTTCCTTTGGAATTTGCCTTAATTTCAATAGTTGTATTTTTTCCATAAAAATATGTTCCGTCTTCTATTACCGGATCTTCTGCAGGTACATAAGGCTCTGGATCAACTCCGCCTCCTCCACCACCACCTGAAGAACCGCTGTCAGAACCATTGGAACAAGAGGCAAAGAAAAACAGGGATACCATCAGGGCAGCCAGTAATTTACCAGTAATCTTTTTCATAATTCCTCCTGTAATAACAAATAATAATATAACAAGTCATTTTTATTGTAAGTGAGGATTTTTTACTTGTCAAACAATAGATTTTAAACTTTTTGCCATGTTTCCGATAATAAAAGCATGAAGAAGTCATTTATTTATCCTGTAATTCTTTTTTTTGTTATTCTTGCCCTTTACGCGCCCATTTACGGACAGGCAGCTGCTAAAAATGCTGACTCTGACGGAGTGCTTTTTGAATTCCGCCAGAAAAAGGGCGAATCTTCCCTTCACATTTCTACTATAGAAGAGGAAGCTTACTTAAACGGAAGGCTTAACAACCGCACTCAGATTGTAAACCGTACGGCTACTACCGTTACAGACGTAAATGAAGACGGAAGCGCAAAGCTCCACACCCACTACATGACAACCGAAAACTATCTTATGAGCGTGAGCGGAAAGCTTTTGAACTGGGGCGAAGAGGATTTTGTAAACGTAACCCGAACAAAAAACGGTGAAATCTTAAATCCTGATAATGACTATCTTCCTACCGTGCAGAATATTCCCTGCTTTCCCAAGGAGCCTGTAAAAATAGGGGAAAGCTGGCAGGCAGCAGGAAAGGAAGTTCACGACTGCCGCAAGATGTTTTCAATGACAGAAGCAATCACAATCCCCTTCACTGCCACCTACACCTATCTTGGCGACGAAATTGTTGACGGCGTAAACATGAACGTCATCGACGTTTATTACGAGTTTTCACAGGCACTGGCCCGCCGTACAATAGAAAGCGGAACTTATGCCGGAGCCAGCGGCTTTGCCCGGCAGAAAATCTGGTGGGACAGGGAAAAAGGCGAAATAGATCATTACATCGAAAGTTTTATGATTCGGATGATGGATATAAGCGGAGTTTCCTACACCTTCAAAAGCTCAGCCCACGGAGAGGTGCTGGATTATAAATCTGTAAACAATGAAGCGACTGTAGAAAAGCTTCAGGAAAAAATCAACGACCTTGAACTTGAAAACATAAACATCGTAAAGGGAAACCGGGGCCTTACAATCAGCCTGGAAAACATTCAGTTTGAGCCGGATTCAAATGTCCTTCTTCCAAAGGAAAAGGAAAAACTGCAGAAAATCGGCAGCCTTCTTAAAGAATATTCAAACGACCTTTTGATTACAGGCCACACAGCAAACCGGGGCACAGCCGAAAACAGAAAAATCCTTTCTGAACAGAGGGCTGAAGCCGTTGCAAACTACCTGATAAATCTTGGGGTCCGCGACAAGCTGCACATCTTTACCCAGGGCAAGGGAGCCACAGAGCCGATTGCATCTGATGCAACAGAAGAGGGAAGAAAAAAGAACCGCCGCGTAGAAATCATTCTTGCGGATTAGTCTGTCTCCTGATTAAAATAATCACGATTTTTTTGCTTAATTTTTCTCAATTTATTGCCGGAATTTGTAAAAAAAATCCATATTATATATATGGAAGATATTAATACAGAAGAAAGAAAAGAGCCGGACTTAATCACAAAAACAGCGGAAGAAAACTTCGGAATAAAATACCTCTACCCCTGGCAGCGCATGGTGGTGGAAAATATTTTACAGGCCTACGAATGTAAGAAAAAACTTGCGGAATTTTCGGACCAGGAAAGACAGGATTTTTTTCAAAAAGAAGATGATTCATTTTGCCGTGGCAGGCAGATTGTGCTCCTGCCTACAGGGGCAGGAAAATCCCTCTGCTTTCAGATTCCGGCCCTGCTTTTAGACGGCCCCAGTCTTGTAATTTACCCCCTTCTTGCCCTGATGACTGACCAGCAGAGGCGCATGGAAGAAGGCAGTCTGAGGTGTGTGGTTTTTCGCGGGGGACAGACAGAGGAAGAAAGGCAGTCTAATTTTCAGAAAATCATGGATAAGGGGCCGGGCGGTGCAAAAATCATTCTTGCAAATCCTGAAGTGCTGCAAAGCCAGAGCCTTGTAGACCAGCTTTGCAAGGCCGGAATTAAGCACATTGCCATTGATGAAGCTCACTGCGTAAGTGAGTGGGGAGATTCCTTCAGGCCATCATACCTTGAGCTTGGGAAGGTGATAGAAAAAATAAATCCGCCGGTAATAACGGCATTTACTGCAACAGCCTCCCCCGGAGTACTTTCCCGGGTTTCTGAAATCCTTTTTAAGGGGCAAGCCCACATTGTCCGAAGTGAAAGCGACAGGCCTAACATCCACTATTACGTGAGAAAATGCGCCGCAAAAATGAAGGAAGCCCTACTGCTTGCAAAAGAGGAAGAGCGCCCTATGATAATTTTCTGCGGTACTAGGTCAAAAACCCAGGAAATGGCAGAGGAACTGAACGCCTGTCTTGGAGGGGGCACTGCAAAGTTTTATCATGCGGGACTCGAAAAAGAAGAAAAGGAAAGCGTTGAAAAATGGTTTTATCAGTCCCGGGACGGGATTTTATGTGCCACCTGCGCATACGGCATGGGCGTAGATAAAAAGGATATAAAAACCGTAGTGCATTTAGAGGCAGCTCAAACAGCCGAGGCCTATATTCAGGAGGCAGGACGGGGCGGCAGGGACGGAAGCATAGCAAAGGCAATTCTTTTATGGAGTCTTTCTGACAGCCTGAAATATTCTGTTTATGAAAAATTCTCCAGACAGGCGGCCATGATGAATTTTGCAGAAAGTCAGGATTGCAGGCGGCAGGTGCTTTTAGATGCCCTTGGTGCAGAAGAAGCTTACTGTCAGGGCTGTGATTTGTGTCTGGCAAGGCGGGCTGAAAAGGATGGAAGAAAAATAAAAAGGCAGCTGACTGATTTTGAGCAGGCACTAAAGCTCATAAGAAAATACAGGGGCTTTTATACTATTGAAGAAATTGAATCGGAGCTGGAAGCTTTTTTAATGAAGAAAGCGTTAAAAAAATCGGAATGAGAATATGGACTCATTCCGATCTGTCAGAAATTCTTTCCCAGCTTTTAGAAAGCGGTAAAATCCGAAAGGGCAGAATTCTTTGGAAAGACAGACTTTATGTCAGCCCTTGTCAGGAGCAGCAGCAGCGTCGGCTCCACCTCCCCCTTCTCCACCCTCTGCGGGGGCGGGTGCAGGTGCGGGAGCCGGGGCAGCCTTAGCCGCCTTTGCCTTTTTAGGTTTGGGAGCCTTTTTTTTGTATGAAGTAACAAAGCCCGCAAACTCTATGATAAAAAGGGCGGCAACTATTGTAAGAATCACCCGGATATCTTTTATAACGCCTAAAATCAGCTCTATATAATTCACATTCATAAAATGATTATCGGCTTATAAAGTAAAAAAATATACAAAATGCACTTGCAACTAAAAAAACATTAAAGTAATCTTTCAACCATGATTGGAATTGTTGATTACAACGCCGGAAACATTACAAGTGTGGAACGCGCGCTAAAAAGTCTTGGAATTGATTTTGTGCTTTCTAAAAAGCCGGAAGAGCTGGAAAACTGCGACAAGCTGATTTTCCCGGGAGTGGGAGAGGCGGCTTATGCCATGACTCAGCTTAAAGAAACCGGCTTTGATGAATTTTTGAAGCGAAAATGTAAGGAAGGTATTCCTCTGCTTGGAATCTGCCTGGGCTCCCAGATTATTTTTGACTGGAGCGAAGAAGGAAACACAAAGTGTCTTGGCCTTATTAAAGGAAAAATCCGCTATTTTGAATCGATAAAGGCGGGACTTTCTAAGGAAGGCTTTAAGATTCCGCAGATTGGCTGGAATAACCTGACTGTAAAGCACGGTGGCTCCCCTATTTTGCAGGGAGTAAAAGAAGGTTCAGATTTTTATTTTGTCCATTCATACGTAATCTGCCCGGAAGACGAAAATGTAATCAAGGCAAGTGCAGAACACGGAATTGAAGTTCCGGCTGTAATTCAGAGCGGAAATATTTTTGCCTGCCAGTTCCACCCGGAAAAATCCGGCGAGGAAGGGTTAAAGATACTTAAGAATTTCTGCGGGATGTAATATGCTGAAAAAAAGAATTATTGTTTGTCTGGATGTAAAGGACGGACGCACCACTAAGGGCGTTAAGTTTCAGAATAATATTGATATTGGAGACCCGGTTGAAATGGCGGCTGAATATTACCGTCAGGGCGTTGACGAGCTTGTTTTTTATGACATTATTGCTTCTGCGCGGGGCCGGGGCCCTATTCTTGATTTGATTGCAAAGGTTGCCTCGCAGGTTTTCATTCCTTTCTGCGTTGGCGGCGGAATTGGTACAATAGAAGATATCCGTTCGACCATTCTTGCGGGTGCCGAAAAGGTAAGTCTGAACAGTCAGGCGGTAAAAAATCCGGGGCTGATAACAGAGGGGGCCCGCATTTTTGGAAACCAGTGCATTGTGCTTGGAATGGATGCGGCTAGAGATTCCCAGATGCCAAGCGGCTACCGGGTTTACATCAACGGAGGCCGGGTAAAAACTGATTTAGACGCACTTGCATGGGCAAAAAAAGCAGTTGAACTTGGTGCCGGGGAAATCGTTTTGAACTCGATTGACGCTGACGGAACTAAAAACGGCTACGAAATCCCCCTTACAAGAATGATTGCGGAAAACGTTGCCGTTCCGGTAATTGCTTCGGGCGGAGGCGGAACTCCACAGCATATGGCTGATGTTCTTAAGGAAGGAAAAGCAGACGCAGCCCTGATTGCCACAATGGTTCATTCGGGCGCTTATACTGTAGGCAGCATTAAGGAAGAGCTGGATAAACTTGGGGTTCCGGTGAGACAATAAACATGAATACGAAACTAGAAGACGCATTAAGCACAGGCGTAAACGAACAAATTACGAGGGAAACCACAGACGCCTTTTCATATTTTTTTAAGACAATTCAGACCTTGAGGGCTAAGGGTGGCTGCCCCTGGGACAGGGAACAGACTCCCCTTTCCATGCGCCGGGATTTAATAGAAGAAACCTTTGAGGCTGTAGACGCAATTTCTCAAAATGATGCAGGGCACGCAAAGGAAGAGCTTGGCGACGTATTCTTAAATGCTTCGATGATTTCCTATATGTATGAGCAGGAAGGACGCTTTAAGGTGGCGGAAGTTCTAACAGAGCTTGCAGACAAGCTTATCCGCCGTCATCCTCATGTTTTTCCTCAGAGCGAAGGAGCCAGCGAGGCAAAAGAAGAGGTTAGAACCGGCGAAGAAGTTTTGAACCAGTGGGACAGAATCAAACAGAATGTAGAAGGCCGTAAGGGAGCTTCTATTCTGGACGAAGTTCCACAGGGCTTTCCTCCGCTTTTGAGAGCCTGCAAGCTTCAGAAAAAGGCTGCAAAGAAAGGCTTTGACTGGGACAGCCCGAAGCTGGTTGAAGAAAAAATTGAAGAAGAATTCGGGGAAGTAAAAGAAGCCAAGCTTGCCTTGCGGGAAGAGCTTACTAAGGCGGGCGCAAAAGGAAGCCCTGCAGGCTCCAGCTCAGAAGCTCAGAAAAGTCCGGAAGCTTTTACTGTCCGCGCCCCGGAAAGCCTGAATAAGGCCCAGCTTCATCTTGAAGAAGAAATCGGAGACCTTTTGTTTGCCGTGGTAAACTATGCCCGAAAGCTTGGCGTAGACCCGGAAACTGCCCTGTCGCGCACAAACAAGAAGTTTTACGACCGCTTCACCTATGTAGAAAAAAAGATGTCCGAAAACAATATTCCTATGGATCACGACCATCTTAAGGAAGAAGATAACTTCTGGAATGAGGCTAAAGCTTCTCAACAGTAGAAGCTGTAGAAAAGCTTTCCTTCAAAAAGACTTATGCTTTCGAACCAGATTTCACTTCAACATTAAACTTTGGAAGGAGGATTTCCGGGTAATAAGAGCGCTTTGCTTTACGAAGGCCTTCAATACCTAAATCCTCCTCCCTGTTTATATATTTTGTTGTAATGGTTTTTGCATATTCATTATTGATGACTGCATAGCCGCCGTCACGGGCAAAAGAAGACAGGCATTTTTCAAAATGAATGTCTGTTACTTCCGGGCTCAGAGTGCTGGAAAGGCAGAAGGCGGCAGGCTGGTCACCCGCGAAAAGGATTCCCCCCTTCATTCCGGCCTTAAGTTCCAGCTCTTCAAAATTTTGCAGGGCCATACAGATAATTTCTGCTTCCTGGCGCAAATCAAGACTTTCTGAGCTTTCAGAAAACCATTTTTTTTCAAGCTCGCAGACGGTCTTAAAGTTTTCAGGAGTAATAAGCTCCAGATGGAAATCAGGGTATTTTTTTCTGAACTGATTAACATGATTTCGTTTTTTGCTGTATTTTGAACCTGGAAGCTCTGCCAGATCATTCTGATTGTAAATGTAATCGCTGAGGTCTGGAGCTTCTTCAATTTTTGTAGCAGTGAAATTTTCGAGTAAAAGCTCTTTTTCTTCTGCGGTGATATTTCTGAAAATGCAGGGCTTTCCATTCTGCTTTGCATCCTCCACAAGAAGGGAAAGAGCCTCCCCTGCACCGCTGTTTTTTCCGTCAATCCGGTGAGGAAAGGCTATGGAAGTTTCGCCTGTTACATAATATTTTTCAAAAATCCAGTCATTCCAGAGTGCAATCTGAGAATCATATTTTTTTGCATATAAAAAGGAATTAACTGCACTGTAATTATTTGCAAAAACTCCGTTATTAACAGCTACTTTCTGCAAAAGCCCGATTTCTTCAATTCCGGCTCTATGCCAATTTAAATTACTCACCTAATAAATGTAACATCAAAAATGCCGGAAGTGAAAGAAAAAAGCGTTATTCAGCTAGAATTTAAAATCCACCTTCTTTACGTTTTCGCCGTAGATAGTCTTAAAATCATCACGCATGGAAATAACAACATAACCGGCTTCCTTCCACTGCTGGCCCAGCTTAAGGGCTTTTTCACGGTTGGCATGGTCGTCCTCATCATCATCGGCAATCAGCATAAAGGCCCGGCTCTTGTATTTTGTGTTGGCAAGGCAGTAATTGTGCATTGCAGAATCGCCTCCGCTGTTTCCAAAGGAAAGAACCGGCACTTTTCCGATTTCCTGGGCAATATTTTTTACCTTGTTAGTCTTAAGGTTTTTGATAAGAAGGACGTCTGTTCTAAGAAGTCTGTCAGTGGTCTTATAAGTATAATTTACCCCCTCATCATCTCCCTGATTATCAGATTTTAAAAGTACATCCATACCAATAACGCGGTTCGGTTCAATGCCCAGAGAATCCACAAGGGCGCGGCAGATAAAGCGGTCAGAACCCGAAATTACATAAAAGGTAAAGTTATTGGCGGTCAGATAATCAAAAACCTCCAGCATAGGCTTATAAAAAGATTCTGCATAAGTCATACCCTCAAATCCGTTTGGAGTCCTTTTTTCAAAGTTTTTAACGTAAGCATCAAACTCAGGAATAGTCATTCCGGCATAAGCCTTTGCAGCCGCCCGGGCGTGAATTAAATCAAAATGATCTGGAAGGGGTTTTCCATTCCTTACAAAATCCCTGATAGCATTTGCGGCAAAAAGTTCACTTTCAGAAGCCCTGTCCTTATAATCCGGGTCATCAAGAACACGGTATTCAAGAATATTGTATTCAAAATAGGAAGGATAAAGCTCACCGATAAAGGTTCCGTCCATATCAAAGGTAACGATTCTGTCTTCAACCGGAATGTAGTTCGGTGATTTTTTATCTGTTACGTCTTCAACATATTCAATCAAAGCCTTTAAAGAATCACAATCATTCCACAGCTTGAAATACTCTGAGCTTTTTTTGCCACAGCTCAAAAATGACAGCATTACAAGTGAAATAAAAAGAACCGTAAAAAATTTTCCTGCTTTTTTCATAATAAAGCCTCCTGTTTAAAAAATTATAACACAATTTTTTTTATTCCGCGATATATCTTGCCCGGCTGGTGTCAGTTTCAAAAACATCGATTGTGCAAAGCTTTGGCTGGCCGGCAGGCGGATTTTTTACATCAATTCCATCTTCCTTCAAACGTCTTACAATGCCATCATAAATGAACATGGCAATCCTCTCTGCACTGGGATTCTGCATAAAATAATCAAAATCATTAAGATTTGTGTGGTCAAGTTCCTTGCAAACTGCACGTAAAGCAGCCTTAAGCTTTGTAAAATCCAGCAGCATTCCACCTTCATTGAGCTGACTTCCACGCACATGGGCATAAACCTTATAATTGTGACCGTGCAGATTTTCGCACTTTCCATTGTAATCCCGTAAAAAATGAGCAGCCGAAAAATCAGCTTCAACGCGTACTTCAAACATATATAAAACCGTCCTCACCCACTATAAAGATTTTCCATAAAATATTAAAATGAATTTATGAAAAAAATTCTATCACAGCTTCTGCCCTCTTTCGAACATAAAATTCTTGCGGCAGACGGCAGCATTATTAATGATTTAACAGAAATCAAAAGCATTCCTATTGAAAATCTTGTATTTGATTCACGCGAAATTTCAAAAAATTCACTTTTCTTTGCGCTCCCGGGTACTCACATAGACGGAAAAGCTTTTATTGCTCAGGCAATTGAAAAAGGCGCTAATGCCATCGTTTTTCAGGGCGAACTCAGCGGCACTATAAAGAATGAAGTTGCCAAAGCAATCATCAAAAGAACAATCGATAACGGACTTTCTGATGACCAGCCAAAATTTGCTCCGGCACTTATTCAGGTTCCTGATGCCCGTTTTTCTATGGCACCCCTTTCTGCCTGTTTTTACGACAATCCCTCAGAAAGACTGATTGTAATCGGCGTTACAGGAACTGAAGGAAAAAGCTCTACAGTAAGCTTTATCTGGCAGCTTTTACGGGCCTGCGGAAAAAAGGCCGGCTTTATTTCGACAGTCGAATATTCCTTTGGAGGAGAAGCTCTTCCAAATCCTCAGCACCAGACAACACCGGAAGCACCGATTATTCAGCATCACCTGAACCAGATGCTGGAAAACGGCTGTACCTATGCGGTAGTAGAAACTTCATCTCACGGTCTGTCACCCCGCCTGAACAGAACTGGAAACATCAATTTTGACTGCGGCGCCTTTATGAACGTCACCCTTGAACATCTTGAATTCCATAAAACCTTTGAGCAGTACCGCGATGACAAGGCAAATCTTTTCAGAAAGCTTGATTCTGCTGACCACGTAAAAACAATCAGCGGAGAAAAAACGAAAATCACTCCGGTCGGAATCGTAAATCTTGAAGATCCGTCGGCTGAATATTTTTTAAAAGCCACAAAACAGAAGGTCTGGGGCTTTACGACAAATGGAAAGGCCGGCCGCAATGCCGGAGAAAACGATCAGAATGCGTCTCTTCCGGCAATTCCATCAGGCCTTCCTTACCTGACAGCGACAGACATTATTTCTGATTCAAGCAGCCTGAGCTTTACAATCACAGAAAGCACAGGAAAATCTTACCAGGTAAAATCAAAGCTTCCGGGCGCCTTCAATGCCTATAACCTCATGGCTTCAATCATAGCTGTTAGCAAGATGACAGGAATTTCAGCAGAAGAAGTCGCTGCAAAGATTCCGGAGCTGACACCAATTAAAGGCCGCATGACAGTAATCAGCCAGGGACAGCCTTTTGAGCTGATTGTTGACTATGCCCACACACCTTCAAGCTTTGAAACAATCTTCCCGCCAATCAGAAAACGCTGCAGGGGAAAGATGATCTGCGTATTCGGAAGCGGAGGAGAGCGTGACCTTACAAAGCGCCCTCTTCAGGGAGCAATTGCGGCGCGATTCTGTGACATTGTAATTCTTGCGGACGAGGATCCGCGCGGGGAAGACCCTGTCGAGCTTTTAAAGATGATTGCCGCTGGAGCCGAAAAAGAAGGTAAAAGGCTGAATGAAGACCTTTTTATCACTCACGAGCGTCCGAAGGCAATCAGACAGGCTTTCAGTCTGGCAGGAGAAAATGACATTGTCCTTCTCTTAGGCAAGTCACACGAAAACAGCATTATTTATAAAAACGGCCCGATAAAGTATGATGAAATATCAGAAGCAAAAAAGGCTCTTGAAGAGATGAATTATAAAAATTAATGGGGAATAAAAAAATGAATATTTGCGTAATTTACGGTGGAAAATCAGGTGAACACGAAATTTCTTTGATTTCTGCAGCCTCAATCGTCAGAAACATCAGTAAAGAAAATAAAGTAATTCTGATTGGTATTAATAAAGAAGGAAAATGGTATCTTCAGGATCAGAGTGAATACGAGCGGGTTCTTAAAGATGAAAGTTCACCTCTTAAAATTACTGAGGACCAGGCAAAGCTTGTAACTGTAATTCCTGGTGCAGGCAAGGACTCTTTTGCGGTAAATGGAAAATCACTTTCCGTTGATGTAGTTTTCCCTGCCCTTCACGGAACTTACGGTGAAGACGGCACAATTCAGGGACTTTTTGAAATGGCAGACATTCCTTATGTAGGCTGTACACCAATCGCCAGTGCCCTGACCATGGACAAAGAAAAGGCAAAAATGGTTTTGCAGAGCGTAGGAATTCCTGTAGTTCCTTATGTCTGCATGAAACGCCACGTAATGCTCAATTCTTCAGTTTATGATGACTTCCTTGAAGCAACAGAAAATGAACTGGGCTACCCTATGTTTGTAAAACCCTGCTGTGCCGGAAGCTCAAACGGAGCCTCAAAGGCAAAGAACCGCAAGGAACTCAGCTTTGCAATCATGGAAGCCTTTCTCTGGGACGACAAGGTTCTTATTGAAAAATCCATCAATGCCCGCGAAGTAGAATGCAGCGTTACAGGAAACTCAGTAACCTTTGCTTCAGACAATAGTGTTGAAGAAGTTGTCGCTTACATTCCGGGAGAAATCAAGCCGACCCACACCTTCTATGACTTTGATGCAAAATACAATGATAAAAATGGTGCCGAACTTTTAATTCCGGCCGACATCAGCGAAGAAGGTATCGAAAAAATCAGAAAAACAGCCTGCGCCGCCTACAGGACTCTGGACTGCACCGGCCTTTCCCGAGTTGACTTTTTCATCGACAAAGATACACATCAGGTTTACCTCAATGAAATCAACTCTTTGCCGGGCTTTACCTCAATCAGCATGTTCCCTAAAATGTGCGATGCTGCCGGCCTTAAATATCCTCAGCTTATCCAGCTTTTGATTGATCAGGCAATTGCCCGCTACAAGGCAAAGAAGGAATTGCAGACATCAAGATAATCTGCTAAAATTAAACATTATTTCTTATATAAGGTGTACTAAAAATGAAAAAAAATAGTGTCTACACATTAGGATCACTCATCATCCTTTTGATTTGTGCTTTTGTATTCGTAATCCTCCCTGCAATGACAGGTTCAGATGCAGCTGTTCAGAAGCCTCTGGAATTCGGAAAATACAACGGCAAAGCAATCCGTTACGAGCAGAATTCAGATTTTGCTGATGCAGTTACTTACTACGGACAGCTTTATCAGATGTACGGTCGTGAACTTGACTCAAGTGCTTATTCAGAAATTTTCTACAACGCATTCAATCAGACTGTAATCAACTACGCTTATGAAGATGCAGTTTCAAAAACAGGCTATTCAGTTCCAGAGTCAGCTGTAACAAGACAGTTGATTCCTTACTTCTCTGAGAACGGAAAATATTCTTCAAAGCTCTACCGCTCAACTCCAAAAGAAAGAATCCGTGAGCTTAAAGAAAAAGCAGAAAAAACTCTTTACACACAGAGATTTTATGATGATAACTTTGGAGCAGATTCAGACCTGGTAGGTTCAACTCCCCTTTACGGCCTTAAAGATTCATCAAAAGAGCTTGATTTTGTAAGCAGCTACGGAAACAAACTCCGGGGCTTCAATGCAGCAATCTTCCCGCTTACTGACTACCCTAAAGAAGAAAAAGTTGCATACGGTAAAGAGAACTCAGACAAGTTCATCAAATACAACCTTTCTGTAATTTCTGTAGATGATAAATCAACAGCCGCTTCTGTTGCAAAACGCATTGCCGCAAATGAAATCACCTTTACAGACGCTGTTTCTGAATATTCTACAAAATCTTTCAGCAACTCAGAAGGAAAGCTTACAAACAGCTACCGCTACCAGATTGAAAACATTCTTGTAGAAAAAGCAGATATCGATAAGATTGCAGCCCTTACAGCTGATTCTGTAAGTGAAGTAATTCCTACAGGCGCTTACTTCTCTATCTTCAAGGCAGATTCGGATGCAGAGCTTCCAGATTTCACATCAGACGCAGTAATCAATCAGGTAAACTCTTATATCGTAACTTACGAAAACTCTATTCTTGAAGACTACTTTACACAGAAGGCAAAGGCTTTTGCAGAAGAAGCAAAGAAAACTTCATTCTCTGCTGCTGCCGTTACTTTAAGCGCAAAAACTGTAGAGCTTGCACCTTTCCCATTGAACTACGGAAACGTTTCTGTAACATCTTCACTCACTTCTGATGAAGCCGCATTCAGAAATGCTGATTCAAACGAGAATTTCCTTACAACAGCCTTCTCACTTTCTAAAAATGAGATTTCTGAACCAATTCTTTTGAACAGAAACGTTGTTGTTCTTCAGTTCACAAAGGAAAGCGCTCCAGACGCAGATGCAGACAAGAGTCTTCCTGACCTCTCAAACTTTGACCGTCAGTCAACTCAGACTGCTATCCTTAAGAGCAATAAATTAGAAAATCACTTTATGGAAGTTTACTTCCGCGAGATGATGAACAATAAATAATTCAGGATTTTAATGACGGAAAAAATCCAAGATGAAAAGCCCTGCCTTGTGGAAACGCCGCAGGGCTTTTCTGTTTTTTACAGAAATAAGTACCTCTATTCAAAGTACGCGCCCCAAAAGGCAATCTGTCAGACAATTCAAAATCTGACCGTGCTTCCGGGAACCCTTTTTCTCTGCTGTTCCCCTCTTCTTTCCTACGGACTTTCAGAACTGCTTGAAAAGCTTGATGATTCCAGCTTCTGCCTGCTCTGCGAATTTGACAGCTCCCTTTCCGATTTTTCCAAAACTCAGTATTCACTTAATGACAAAAAGATGATGAAAGCTGCCCGCCTGAGCCTTCCCGAGCTTCAGTCCCTCCCGGTAATTTTAAACCAGCCTTCCTATACGACAATGGAAGGCGTGCAGCTTTTACCAGCTGGAACTTTTAAGCGGGTCGTAAGAATTGATTTCAGTGCGGGAGTTCAGTTCCACAAGGAGCTTTATGACCAGCTTTCCTCAGCATGCAGCAGGGCAATCATGACCTTCTGGGCAAACCGCATGACCCTTGTAAAATTCGGCCGCAAATATTCCCAGAATTTTTTCAAAAACTTAAATCTTCTTGCAAAAACCACTCCAATTCAGGGATTTTTCCACTCAGTTACAAAGCCCCTTATTGTTTTCGGAGCCGGAGAAAGCACAAATGAAGGAATCAGGCTGATTAAAAACGCCGCCCCATCCTCTTACTATATTTTGTGTGCAGACACCGCCCTGCAGCCTCTCCTTGCAAGCGGCATTCATGTGGACGGCGTTTTTATAGAAGAAGCTCAGGCAGTAATCAAAAAAGCCTTTATCGGAGCAAAAAATAAAGAAACACAAATATTTGCAGGAATGTCGGCCGTTTCAAATCTTTCAAAAATCACAAAACCAGAAAGAATTTCTTTTTTTACGACAAAATATGCAAATGTTTCTTTTATTGATAATCTTCTAAAAAATGCTATAATTCCGCCCGCAAACGAGCCCTTCGGTTCTGTAGGCCTTACTGCAGTATATTACGCCTTAAAATTCCGGGCAGACGCTTCCATTCCGGTTTTTCTTTACGGCCTGGATTTTTCATACTCTGCAGGGCTTACTCACGCAAAAGGCAGTATGGCTCAGACCCAGAGGCTTATTTCTCAAAACAGACTCTATCCCCCTTCCGCATACAGCGCCGCCTTCAGTCCGCTTGCAGAAAAAGTTTCTTCAAAAGACGGGCGGGTATTTTATACAACAAGAACGCTAAAAAACTACGCAGAGCTTTTTAACGGACTTTTCTGCGGGGAAGAAAATCTTTTTGACGCTTCAGACAACGGCATTAAGCTGAATATTATGAGTAAAAAGCCCCAACCTGCCCTGACGGGACAAGAGACAAGTGAAGAAGGTTCAAAATCTTCCCTCCCCCAAGCCTTTTCAGATAGTCAAAAAGAAAGCATAAAGACTTTTCTTTCAAATGAAAAACTTGCCCTTGAAAAACTCCGGGACGTACTTACAGGAAAAGAAAAACTTTCTCCCCTTGAACAGAAAGAATACATAATAAAAGAAGCTTCTTCCCGGGAATATCTTTTCCTTCACTTTCCAGACGGAATCACATTCAAATACGAAACTTCTTTCTTAAAGCGAATCCGCACCGAAATCGACTTTTTCCTCAAATTTATATAAAAATAACCTAATGTTTTAACCTGCGCTTCCGAAAATAATGGTAATTAAAGCAGGAGGATGCTATGAATCACATGGAATTTGAAAAAAACGGACGCAGATACAGCCTTACAGGTTCTGTAATTACTATATTCCTTGTTAATGGAGAAAAGCTCCGCCAGCTCTTCTTCCATGATGAAAAAGCAGCCCGCGAAGCTTTTTTTAAGGCAAAATAAAAGAATTATAGATTTTTTCAGCTACTTGTCTTCACGATCCTTCAGAACTGCAAGGAAGGCGCTCTGAGGAAGCTCAACGTCACCTATCATCTTCATCTTCTTTTTACCTTCCTTCTGCTTTTCAAGAAGTTTTCGTTTACGGGTAATATCACCACCATAACACTTTGCAAGAACGTCTTTACGAACCGGATTTACAGTTTCGCGGGCAATAATCTGACTTCCGATTGCCCCCTGAATGGCAACCTTAAACTGCTGGCGGCTGATTTCATCCTTTAAGCGTTCACAGAATTTGCGGGCCCGGTCAACGGCATTTTCCTTAAAGGTAAGCTGAGAAAGGGCATCAACCATTTTACCGTTCAAAAGAATATCTACCTTTACAAGCTCTGTTGGTCTGTAACCGATAATTTCATAATCAAAGGAAGCATAACCGCGGCTGTAACTCTTAAGCTTGTCATAAAAGTCAAAGAGAACTTCGGCCAGTGGCATTTCATAAGTAAGTTCAACGCGTTTTTCATCAAGATACTGCATGTTAGTCTGAGTTCCGCGCTTTTCTGTACAAAGGGCAATAATTGAACCGATATATTCAGCCGGCGTAATAACACTGGCTTTAATGTAAGGCTCTTCTGCCGAACGAATTCTTCCCTGAGGATATTCAGAAGGATTATCGATATAAGTCTCTTCTCCGGTTGTCAATTCCAGCTTGTAGCGTACAGAAGGAGCCGTAAAAATTACAGCCTGGTCAAAGTCACGCTCAAGTCTTTCCTGAATGATTTCCAGGTGAAGAAGACCAAGGAAACCGCAGCGGAAACCGTTACCAAGGGCAAGAGAATTATCCTTTTCATAAATCAGGCTGGCATCGTTCAGCTTAAGCTTTTCCATGCTGACTTTAAGCTCTTCGTAGTCGTTTGAATCCATAGGATAAATAGAAGAATAAACGACAGGCTTAACTTCCTTAAAACCAGGCAGGGGTTCTTCCCGTCCGTCAACCGAGGAAGTAATTGTATCACCTACCCGGACATCACTTACAGTCTTAACACCGGCAATAATATAGCCTACATCACCAGCTTCAAGCTTTCCAGTTTCTTCGTAGTTAATCTTAAAAACACCGCACTGTTCTACCTTGTACTCAGCGCCAGAACTCATCATTTTTATTACGTCGCCGGTTTTTACAGTACCTTCCTTCATTCGCACATGCACGATTACCCCGCGGTAAGCATCATAGTGGCAGTCAAAAATAAGGGCCGCAAGCTTTCCGCTGGGGTCGCCGGTAGGAGCCGGGAACTTTGTAACTATTGCTTCAAGAAGCTCATCAATTCCTTCTCCAGTTTTTGCAGAAACCAGTTGAGTTTCATCAGCGTCCAGGCCCAGTTCCTTATCAATCTGAGCCTTGCAGGAAGGAATATCTGCCGAAGCAAGGTCGATTTTATTAATTACAGGAACAATCCGCAAATCCTGTTCCAGAGCCATATACATATTAGAAACAGTCTGGCTTTCAACACCCTGGGTAGCATCAATCAAAAGAAGGGCACCTTCGCAGGAAGCAATGGCACGGCTAACCTCGTAAGAAAAGTCTACGTGGCCCGGAGTATCTACAAAGTTCAGCTCGTAGTCATTTCCGTCTTTGGCATGATAGGGAATTGTTACGGCCTGACTTTTAATTGTAATTCCCCTTTCACGCTCAATATCCATGTTATCAAGAATCTGATTCATCATCTTTCTGTCATCAATGATTTTTGCCTTCTGAATAAGGCGGTCAGAAAGAGTTGATTTTCCGTGGTCAATGTGGGCAACAATACAAAAGTTGCGTTTATATTTCATATCCATAATTTAATTCTCCTGTGTAAGCCGGCCGGCGGCAGTTTAAAAATAGTAAGGATTGTCATAAGGGGCAGAAAGAACCATACCAACATCAATCAATCCTTTTTTACGGCGCTGAATCATAATCTGTGCCATTATATATTTATTTTCCTCATCAAATTTAACCGAATAAACTCCCAGCTGATCATTTTCTGAAAAACTCATCTCGTCAGCAACACTTCCGCGGATAACTTTTGTAATTTTATATACCTTTTTGCTTTCAGTCGAAGAACGGGTAATCTGCATTCCAAAAATCGGAATAAAAGAATTGTCAATAAAATCACTCTTATAAATAAGAGGCAAAGGATAATCAGGGCGTTCTTCAAAATATACAAGGCAGCTCTTTTCTTCCCCTTCCAGGGCATCCTTATATTTGCAGCTTACCATAGTTCCCGGCTGGGCCGAAAGCTGATAAATCTGAAAATCCTCCAGAGTCTTTACACTGTTCCCGTCAATTTCGGTAATTACATCTCCCATAGAAAGACCGCTTAAGGCAGCAGCTCCGCCAGGCATTACATACTGAACTTCAAGCCCTGTCTTTTTGCTGCCGCTTCGCATTGTGTGTCCATAAGCACAGAGCCAGGGATGAATAACCTTAAGAGAAAGGTCCTGATCATCAGTTTTTGAATCTTCGTCTTTAGCAGCCTTTATTTCTTTTAGCGCCGCTGATTTATACATATAAGGAAGAATCTGTTTCAAATATTCTACAGGAATTGCAAAATTCAAGCCCTGATACTGGAGCATTCCGGCAAAAACAATTGCCTGAACCTTCATATTCTGATCGATTAATGGACCGCCGCTGTTTCCAGAGTTTACGGCAGCATCAATCTGAAAAACATTTCCTACAGTCTGAAGCTTTCGGTCAGTTGAAGAAATAATTCCCGCTGTCAGGGTTCCTTCAAGTCCAATAGGCGTTCCGATTGCAGAAACCTTATCACCAATCTGAAGGTCACTGGAAGAACCAAGAGAAAGCACGAATTCAGGTTCAATTTCAACTTTCAAAAGTGCCAGATCAAGAATTGAATCATAGCCGACAACCTTTGCAGGAATTTTTGTATCAGGATCTGACAGAAGCTTTACGTAAAGGCGGGAGTAGCCCTCATATTTTGTATCAACCATAGATTCAATTACGTGATGATTTGTAATCAGATAGCCCCGCTCATCAATAAAAAAGCCCGAACCTATGATAACATCAGGATATCCTGCCCCATTACGAACCTTAATTCCCCGGTCGACCCAGATTGTTACGGTTGCATGCATACAGTCGGCGACAGTTTTGGGAGCCTTAGAATTTTTTCCGCTTAAACCCGGCACTGTTTTATAAAAAAGAGATTCAAGCTTTGCAGGCTCATCCTTTTCAAAAGTATGATTAATTGCCGTAAGGCTCTTAAAATACCTCTGGGCGGCAAAATAATCACCGTCATAAAGGGCAACCTTAAACTTGCGGTAAACTGTATCAACGCATTCTGAAATTATATCTTCTCTACCAAGAAGCTCCGCCCTCCACAAGGCCCGGACAGGCTCATTCTCCATAAATCCCCGGATTCTTTTGACTTCAGCTTCAACGACATCATAATTACTGTAATCCAAAGGCTCTTCAATCTGATCCGGCTGCTGAAGACTGCGGCAGGAAAGAAGGCCGGCTGCCATTCCCACTACTAATAAAGCAGATATAAAAAACTTATTGATTTTCTTCATTCAAGACTACCTTTTCCAGCTCATCAGGAACAATTCTGAAAAATAATTTTGAACCGACTTCGATTACAGCAACCCTGATGCCTCCAAGTTCAAACATCAGACTGCGTCCCTGAATAAGGTCGTGACCAACCTCCTGGCCCAGTTTATTCAAAAGCTCAGATTCAAGCTCCTTAGAACCCTTTTCTTCAATCCAGAAAACTTCATCATATTCACCCGCGTAAACAATCAGCTCGCGGGTTTTATTTTCCATTATTTTTACAGGAATCTGGTCCAGACAGAGCATGGAAATTTTTTCATTTCCCTTACTGTCATAATAAACAGTAAGCTCGCGCTCAGGCTCATTTTCTTCCTTATAATATTTTATCAGCATACAGTCAGCAATGCCATCATCATTATTATCCCAGATTGTAATGGTATCACCGTCCTCAGTGTATTCCTCAGAAAATTCGACTGCTTTATTTCCGTTGCGGTCAATGCAGACCTTATTCAAAAAGAGATTCTGCTTTCCGGCAAAGTCAGAAAAAACTTTAGAAACCATGTCTTTATTGTGAGCACAGATTTTGCTTCCGTCATTTGTGTAAAGATTAAAAAACTCTTCTGTTTCAAAAAATCTGTCACCGTCATAGTCGCACAGACGCACAAAAGGAAGCTGGTCTGTAAAGCTGCAGCTGGCATAAAGCCTGTCGCCCTCATAAAAAGAAGCTTCAACAGGCTGGCCTTCAAACATTGTATAAACAAGAGAAGCATTATCACGCTCATCAATATAAAATTTCATCTGATTGCAGTAGTGACGGATTTCCTCAGCAGAAGGTATTTTAATTTCCTCCGGCAGCAGCGGAATATAAAAATCCAGATTAAGAGAAGCAAGAACTTCATCCGCCTTCATTTCAAAAATTTTATAATCAAAGCTTTTTCTAAGAAATTCAAATGAGATTTCATCAGGACAGCCCCTGTTTTCATAAATCAGGCTTACCTCAGGAAAATCATAATATGAAATCTCGGCAAAAGTACCAAGCTTAACATTCTTTGGTGAACCTAAATCACATTCAGCGCGAAGATCAATAATTCCATCATTATGGAAGCTGTATTCAAAAGAAGAGGGACGGCCCTTTTTATATTCAAGAGTAAGCTCGTCCTGTAAATCAAAATCCAGGTCAGCTGTCACAGTCCCTTCAAAATTGGTCATTTTTTCAGCAAATTCATAGCGGACCTCTTCATCTTTAATCAAAGAGCAGAGGCACTGCAGAAGATTAAGCTGAATTTTATTCTGTGAAGTCTGGAAAAATAAATCAAAAGCCTGCTTATCTGTATAAAGGCCCTGCCGCAATCCGGCAATTGCAAGTAAAGGCTGAATGCTCATATCCTTGGCATCAATAGCACGGATAAGGCGGTCTTTTTCATCTCCTTCCGCAAAAAAAGAAGCCATAAGCTCAAGCTCCTGATTTTTTCCTGAATAATCAGGAAGATGCAGAAGATATGAAGCTGCAATCGTGCGGACAATATCCGGCATTACATATTCGCGCTTATGGATTTCTGCATCCAGAAGGTATAAAACTTCAAAGTAGAAAAAACACTGCATAAAACGGTAATCAGAAGCGTAAATTCTTCTTGCGGCGTTAGTCTTATTTCTTGCCTGACTGATTGAAGCCTGGCTTCCCATACGATAGTAATTTTTTATTCGCACAAACTCAGCATCGGCAGAATAGATAAAAGGATCGTCATCAAGAATTTTCAGAGACTTTTCATAATCGCCGCGGTCACTGAGTAAATCAGCATAAAGGATTCTTGCACCGGTTGTCGTATAATCCACCCAGTTATTTTTTTCAAAAGCAGTATCAAGACTCTGAATGATTTCAGCCTTTTTATAGCCAAGATTTACGCAGGCAGCCGCCTTTATATAAAACAAGTCAGAAATGGAATCATCGTAGGAAAGTCCCAGTTCCGCCTGACTTTTAGCACTTTCAAAATCATTTCCCGTAAGACAGCTTTCTGCAAGCTTAAGGCAGCGGATTGCCGTTGTTCTGTTCGCAACCGAGGCAGAATTCTGGGAAAAACTCATTCCGCCGGCAAATAAAGCAAAAAAAACTAAAACTAGAAACTTTTTCATTTTACAATCCAATTATCAAACCCAAATACCTGACCAAGGATACAGATTATCCGCTGATTTTCACCGGACAGCTGCTGGATCAGGGGGATTTTTCCTCTTTCTGATTCAGGCACATGCCAGGAAGAAAAAACATCAGAAACGTTTTTCATTTCCCCGTCAGCACATAAAACCTTGTCATCAAAAAGATAACTGCGCACACATAATGGAAGAAGCACAGATCCGGAAATTAATTTTTTTACACCCTCATCATAGAAAAAAAGTGAAAATCCGCTGTCAGCGTTTTTTTCAAGCTCCAGCTCTCCAAAATGAAAGGCATATAATCCCTCTTCTTCTATTATAGCAGAAAAAACAAAATCCGTTTGTATTTTTGTAAACTTTTTTACCTTTAAAGCCTTATTTTTGAAAGAAATATAAACATTTTTATAGATTTTACTGAGGGAATTTCCGCTTTTTACAGCCGCACAGACCTCTTTCAAAAAGGAAAAAGGAATCCGCCCCAGGCTTTCCCCGCCGGCAAGGCTAATCATTTTTGAAAGAAACCTTATCTGTACGGAAGCCGCTTCTTTAGAAAAATCAGAAGCAGAAATAGAATATTCAAAGCTGTCGGAAGAGCT
This sequence comes from uncultured Treponema sp., assembly GCA_947165895.1. GTDB lineage: Bacteria > Spirochaetota > Spirochaetia > Treponematales > Treponemataceae > Treponema_D. The sequence continues at coordinate 297,045 of CAMVCB010000005.1, read as the reverse complement.
TTTCAAAAGCTTTTTATCCAGCAGCTCAATCCGCTTTTCAAGAAAATCTTCGATAATCTCCCCATCCAAACGGGCCTTTTCAAGCCCCTTCAAAAGTCCTGTCTTCCAGCCCTCAAATTTATCATCCAGAAGAGGAATAAGATTCAACCGGATATTGTTGCGAAGATAAGAATCATCAAAGTTGGTAGAATCAGTCCTCCAGGCCAGTCCCTCCGCCTTAAGATATTCTTCAATTTCAGTCCGCTCAACATTCAAAAGCGGCCGGATATACTTTCCCCGGCAGGGAGCAATTCCGTAATTTTCTGTAAAAGCCCCCTGCAAAAAGCGCATCAAAATAGTTTCAAGGTTATCATTCTGATTATGGGCAAGACATAAATAATCAAGCTTATTTTCGCGGATAAAATCTTCAAAAATCTGATAGCGGCAATAACGGGCCGCTTCTTCAATTCCGCCCCCCCTTTTTTCAGAAAGCCCCGTAATCTGCCCCTTCTCAATTTCCTCCAGGGTAAAGTAGAGCTCAGCCCCCTGTTCCCGCAGCTTTCCGCACAAATCGCGCACAAAAAAAGAATCGCCCGCACTTTCAGCTTCCCCGCGGATATTATGATTTACGTTGATTACAAAAATCGGCAGCCCGGCAGGCTTTAAAATTGAAACAAGGGCCGAAAGCAGGCTTACAGAATCAGCCCCGCCCGAAACAGCCACCCCCAGCCTGAGCCCCTGCTCCAGACTGATTCCAAAGGCGGCGAGATTTTTTTTGATTTTTTCTTCAAAAGCATTAATTTTCATAAAAAAAAGGCTGCCTGAAAAGACAGCCCCTTGCATCACAAACCGCTTAAACTTAGCGGGCTGGAGATACAGTTACCAATGGAAGTTCAGCATCTGTAAGAACCTCAATGTTCTTTCCAACTTTAAGGTCTTTTACGCGGAGTGCTTCACTAACGTTGATTCCAGAAATATCTGCAACGATTGTCTCAGGAAGGTCAGCAAGAGTACATTTGATTTTGATTTCGTTATTGCGCTCTTTCTTGAAACCACCCTTAAGAACACCAGCAGGAGTTCCTGTATAGTGAACCTTGATTTTAGAAACAAGTTTCTGATCTGCAGCTGGAACAAAGAAGTCAGCGTGCAAAACTTTGTCATTGCGGATGTTGTATTCTACATCTTTAATCAATGCAGCGTTGTCTTTTCCGTCAACTACAAGGTTGATAGAAGTTGTTGGAGTTACAGTTCTCCAGATTTTGTTGAATTCTACTTCGCTAACGTCGATTGATGTAGCTTCACCTTTGTCATTGTAAACTACAGCAGGGATACGTCCTTCTTTGCGAAGATTTTTAGCAGCTGTTTTACCAGTTGTTGTGCGAGTTTTTGCATCAAGTTTCTGCTTACTCATTTTCTTAAAGCTCCTTATATCCAGGTTCTATAGAACCATAAAGTTTGTAAAATATAGCAAAAAAACGCATTTTACTCAATAGATTTCAAAAATTTGGGCGCAGTGTCGCCTTCCCAGTCGCCTTCCGGGCTCCCCTACGGTCGGTGCTTCGCACGCGCTCCGCGCCCCTACACGCTCGGCGCGAGGGGAAGTTAAAAACGTAAGGAGAACATTCCCAAGGGGGAAAGGGTAAGCGTTTTGGCGGAAGGCGTTTGCTACGCAAACGGGACGTATGTAGGGGGAGTTTTAAATTTGTAAGTGCCCCCTTCCCTGGGCCGGCAGAATTCGCCGCGACGGTCGCTGCCCTCCATGGCTGCTCCCTCTGCGGCGCCTACACTCGCTGCCGCGTGCATCCCTGCACGCTTTTCGTCTATCGGCGCGCTCGTTTCGGTTCGAATCCTGCCGGCCCAGCGATTCTTACCTAGTAATGTGCCGTTTAAAAGAGAAAAGGCCACCGTACTTAGTCTCGGTGACCTTTTAATTTTAAGACGCTGGGCCGGCAGGATTCGAACCTGCGGAATGAAGGCACCAAAAGCCTTTGTCTTACCGCTTGACGACGGCCCAATCTCAAAATGAGTATCTTATTTTACTCAGAATCCCCGCCAGTTTCAACATGTCCGGCATTGAATTCTGCAAGAATTTTATCTTGAAGCTCGTTTCGGAACTCAGGGCTGATTGGATGAGCAACATCCTTGTATTCGCCGTTTGCTGTTTTGCGGCTTGGCATTGCTATAAACAAACCGGTTTTTCCTTCAATAATTTTTACATTATGAACAACAAAACAATCATCAAAAGTTACAGTGACATAAGCACGTAATTTTCCTTCATCCTCAACCTTTCTGATTCGTAATTCGGTAATCTGCATTCTGACCTCCGCACAAATTAACCAACACTAAATAGTAGACACAAGTTTACAACACCATGTTTCAGCAAGCGAATTATAAGCTAAATCAGCTTGTTCTTTTGAAGTAAACACACCAAATACCGTCGAACCTGAACCTGACATTTCAGCATAACGACAGCCAGTTTTTTTTAAGGCACCTATTGCATCACGGATTTTTGTATATTTATCCGCAATAACAGGTGTAAAAGTATTAATAAAAGTCCATTTCTGAATTGATTTATTATAAATAAACTCATAGTCAGAAAAGTCTGGACTAATATTTTTTCTGCCTTTATTAAAGGCTTCATCTACCAGGTCATATGCTTCTTTAGTAGAAGAATGAACTCCCGGAAAAATCATCAAAAGCCACAAATCACTGCGGCCTTTTATGTTCTGTACAACTTCCCCCCTGCCGCTTACAAGGGCACACCCGGAGCCGTTTTTATCACAATGCATAAAAAAGAAAACATCACTGCCGGTCTTTTCTGCTATGCTGTCATACTGCTCAAGGCTAAGCTCCACATTACAAAGCTTTTCCATTCCTCGTATGAAAGCTGCGGCATCAGAAGAGCCGCCTCCAAGACCTCCGCCACTGGGAATTCCTTTTTCAAGGATAACTTTTACCCCTCTGGTATTCCCGGTAAGCTCACAGAATGCATCATACGCATTTGTGATGGTATTTTTTTCCGGCAGCTTCATAGAAGCACACTCTACAACACAGGTCTTTTCCTCTATAAAAGACAGGTGCAGACTATCATACAAATCTACCGTCTGAAAAATACTTTCGATACAATGAAAGCCATCATTCCTTTTTGGAAGCACATTTAATCCGAAGTTAACCTTAGCAAAAGCTTTGACGCAAATTTCCTGTATCATTTTTAAAATTATACTTCATTTTAGATAGAAGTCAAAATAATTATAAACAAAGCGTTAGAAGTTGCTAAAATCTCTGCTTTCAGAGATTTTAGCAAAAAGATTAATTATTTTTTAAAAGACTTTTGAGAGTTGACAGAAGAATAGGAATATTATAAGGCTTAGAAAGATAGGCATTCATGCCGCATTCAAAAATCTTTGAACGGTCATCGCCATATATATTGGAAGAAACTGCAATAATAGGAATCTGCGCCTTTTTTTTGTCAGAAAGGGAGCGTATCTGCCTTGTAGCTTCATAACCGTCCATATTTGGCATTCGCGTATCCATCAATATTATGTCATAGAATTCCGAAGGACTAAGCTTCATTTTTTCAAGGGCTTCCACACCGTCGCGGGCAAGGTCTACTACAAAGCCGGAATTTTCAAGAATATCACGGGCAATAATCTGATTTGTTTCCGTATCTTCGCACAAAAGAACTTTTTTGCCGGTAAAATCAACGTCGCGGTCATCATAGTCTTTTTGCATAAGTGGAAGGGTGCAGATGCTGAAAGGAACCTTAATTACAAATTCACTTCCCTTTCCTTCCTGACTTGAAACAAAAATATCACCACCCATAAGATTTACAATACGCTTTGTAATTGCAAGTCCAAGTCCGCTTCCCTGAGACTTTGCTTCAACACTTAACTGGTCACAGGCAAAAGGCTCAAAAATCACGTCAAGGAAGCCTTCGCTCATTCCAATTCCGTTATCCTTTATGATGATTTCAAAAAGTGATTTTGGCTCGCCGGAAGTTTTACCAAAATATTCAAGCTCATTGATTGTAATTGAGATTTTTCCACCGTAAGGAGTAAATTTAATGGCATTACCAAGAATGTTCAAAATCACCTGCTGCAGTCTCAGCTTGTCTGTAATTATATTTTTGTTGTTAATATTTTTTTCAAAGCTAAGATCAAGATTTTTTTCCCGTATCGACTGCGAAACAATTGCTGTAATATCTCCTATAAGTGACGGCAGATTAACCTCATCTTCATTCAGGAAAACACTCTCAGTTTCAAATCGACTTATATCCAGAATGTTATTAATAATAGAAAGAAGATGCTGACTTGAAACAGAAATCTGCTTGAGATAATCAGAAAGCTTTTCCTTGCGGTTGAGGTTCATGGTCGCAAGAGAAGTAAAGCCCACAATCGCGTTCATCGGAGTCTGAATATCATGAGACATATTGTCAAGAAAGATTGTTTTTGCCTTGCTTGCGGATTCAGCGGCAGAAAGAGCCTTTCGGGAATGACTTGCATAACGAAAAGCAAAAATAATCACAACAATTGCGGCGGCAAGAAGAAAGAGAATTATAAACTGAATGTTGTCTTTTATAAAATCAGAAAGTTTATAAGCATAAAGACTTTCTGTGTAACGATAAGCCAGATTCTGGGCATATTCAGAACCAATAACATTTATTCCGCGGTTCAAAAGCTTCAGAAGGCCTTCATTGCCAATCTTAACACCAAAGCAGCGGGCATCGGGAGCCGTAAGCTGGCGGACAAAAAGCTTTTTATATCTTCTGTTTTTTAAGATGTCACTTCTTAACCCGTTTATGGTTGTACAGTGAACTTGGCCGGAAAGAACAGCATCAAGACATTCTTCTTCACTTCTGTAAGGAATAATTTTTGCATCCGGGAAGTTTGTCTTAATATAATAATACTGCATGGTATTATTCTGATTTGAGGCAAACTTAAGTTTTACAGGCTTGGCAGAAGCTGATTCAACGGTATTAAAGGGAGTAAGGGGCGCTAAGTCAGAAGATGTAACCAGAGAAACTGACGAATAAACAAGGGGCGTAGACTGATAGATTCCGTTTTCCTCTGAATAGAAAAGACCGCCGCCTACAGGGAATACAACATCTACATAGCCAAGCTCCATTGCATGAACCATCTCATAATAGCCTTCGTAACCGGTATAAGTAATTTCCTTGCTGGCAATTCCAAGAGAGCCCGCAATTCTGGATAAAATATCCTTTACAATTCCGGTAACGTTACCGTCGGCGTCAGTACCACTATACGGAAGGTAATTATCAAGATACCCGATTCTGAGGGAAGGATGCTCTGCCATCCATTTTTTTTCAGTTTCAGAAAAGGCTCTGCTGGAAACAGTAGAATGATAATACTTGGCCCTGAGAGCCGCAAGATAATTAGGCTCATCAATATCCAAAAGAATCTGAGCCTGATCCAGTTTATTAAGCAGGTCAGGACGTTTTTTATTTACACAAAGGAAAAAATCTGTATTTCCAAAATGACAGAGAACTTCTGCATGGCGTTTTCCGTAAGTACCGTCGCCTTCTGTTGCAAGAATATCTATTTTATTATCATCAAAGGCCTCAAAAAGATTGTCATAGGAATGAAAAATTTCAATATAGGCTTGAATCTTATTTGAAGTCAGAAAGTTTTTAAGAACATCTACCATGGCGCTGTCAAGAACGCCGATTTTCTTTCCATTATAAGTCTGAACATCTGTAGAAATTTCAGAATCAATAGAGTGTTTCAGGAGGGTATAATTTTCTTTTCCCATGGGCTTACTTGGATAGCTTATGTAGCCTTCCCTTTCCTTTTTCCAGGCAAGTCCCGCAAGTAAATCAATTTTTCCATCAACAAGCATCTGATAAAGCTCTGAAAAGCTTCCGTAAACGTAATCATATTTCCAGCCGGTGTATTCAGAAAGCTTCTGATAATATTCATATGCGTAGCCTTTTTTTATGGCTCCAGTTTCTGCTCCTTCCTGAAAAACTTCATTTTCATAATAGCCGACACGAACTTTCTCAACGTTTTCCTGTGCATACAAAAGTCCTGGAAAAAAGAGGAAAAATAATACTGAAATTTTCTTAAAATATTTTTGCCAGAATTTCATGCGCATAGTATATTCATAATCATCAAAATAATAAAGATATGCTGTTTTTTTCATATTTTACAAGGACTTAACTTGAATTCATTTTTGAAATTTTATATTATTATAGCTCACCGACTTTATTAAGCCGGTATAGAATAAAATTTATGGAGTTATAAATGGCTACCAGAAGAGAACCTCGATTTAAGGAATGTAGAAGATTAGGGGTTAACGTTTGCGGTGATCCAAAAGCATTGGACAGAGCTAACGACCCAGCATTCAAGAGCAAGAAAAAGAAGCTTTCTGACTATGGAATGCACTTAATCGAAAAGCAGAAGGTAAAGGCTTATTACGGAGTCCTTGAGCGCCAGCTTGTTAAGTATTACGACCGTGCTTCTAGAAAAGCAGGAAAAACAGGTGAAAACCTTATCGTTTTACTTGAAACCAGACTTGACAACCTTGTTTACCGCTTGGGATTTGCAAACTCAATCCGTATGGCACACCAGATGGTAAGTCACCAGCACATTCTTGTAGATGGAAAATGCGTAAATATTCCGTCTTTTGAAGTAAAGGTTGGACAGGTTATTTCTTTGAAAGAAAAAGCTCGCAAAAGCTCACAGTTCAAAGATACATTCCTTGGAGACAACAAAGCCGCACTTCCATATTTGGAGCGCGATGAAGAAAACTTCAGCGGAAAATTGATCAGTATGCCGGAACGCAAAGACATTCCTGTACAGATTAATGACCAGATGGTCGTAGAATACTACTCAAAGTAGTCTTTTGCGTTTCTTCAAAAAGCACTGTCACACGGCAGTGCTTTTTTTTATATTCAATTTATGTTAGTATGTGCTAATCACGAGGCAAAATAATGATTTATATTAAGAACGAAGAACAGATTAACGGAATCAGAAAAGCATGCCACCTTACAGCCGACATGTTCAACGAGCTTATCCCAAAGATTAAAGCCGGAATGAGCACAAAAGAAATCGATAACCTTTTTAAAAATTATATTATCGGACACGGCGGAAAGCCTGCCTGGTACCGCGAAGATTTTCCGGGCGCAGTCTGCATCAGCGTAAACGAGGAAGTTATCCACGGAATTCCTTCTAAAAAACGCATTGTTCAGGAAGGGGACCTTGTAAGCCTGGACGTTGGAATCGATCTGGACGGATTTATAAGCGATACAACCCACTCCCTTCTGATTGGAAACGTAAAACCAGAGGTTAGAAAGCTTCAGAAAGTAACAGCAGAATGTCTTGATGCGGCAATCAAAGCCTGCGTTGTTGGAAACAGAATCAGCGACATTTCAAATGCAGTTTATGAAATTGCAAGCAAAAACGGATACGGCGTAGTTTACGACTACTGCGGTCACGGAGTCGGCATTGACGTCCATGAAGACCCTAGCGTTCCAAACTGCCCTAGCCGCGGCGCAAACCCACGCATTGTTCCGGGCATGGTTCTTGCACTGGAGCCTATGATTAACATGGGTACAGCAGACGTAGAAACCGCAAAAGACGGCTGGACTGTTCTTACCGCAGACGGCAGCGTTTCCTGCCACGAAGAGCACACCGTTGCAATTTTTGAAGACCACACAGAAGTGCTTACAGACCTGGATTACTGCGGAAAAAGCGTCTTAAAATGAAACTTTTCCCTTTAAGGTGAGGCAGCTCAGGTCTTTATACATTCCGTACAGGCCATTTTTTCCGTCTGCCTCCTTAAAGTAAAGGTTTGCAACAAGTCCCAGCTTTACAGCGTCAGAAAGATTATATTCACAGGACATTTCTGCCGTCGAAGAAAAATCCCTCAAATCAAGAAAAGCAAGTGCCGAACAATTAAGATTTTCATTGAAAAATCCTTTTTCTACGGTCAACGAAAGCTGATGCTGGAATTTTTTTCTGTCCAGATCAGATGAATCATTGAAAATACAGTCAGTAATATACTGGAATGTAAGCATCCAGCCGCCACTTGGAGTCCAGTCAAAACCTAAAAGAGACACAAGCTGCTCACATTTTCTGGAAGAATCAAAAGCTTTTTCAGCCAGTTGTCTTGCGGCCTGATAAGACGCAGAGGTCTGAATGTTGCGCTGAGGGAAAAAGGCACTTTCAAGGCGGAAAACAAAATCACCGGCAGGAATTGCGGCATCGGCTCCAAGCATAGCCATCCTTTTGTACTCGCCGTTTACATTTACCTTTCCAGATTCACTTATATTATAGCTTGTGAATGGAAGATCATCCCAGCCGTAAAATCCGTAAAAGGATAAATCAAACTTTGAAAAATACATTCCGACCCGCGCAGCATATTCACTGTTATAAAGCTTTAAGTCCGGAAGAGAAAAATCACTCTGGCGGGTTGGATTATTCAGCTCGTAGCCTTCATAGGAGGAAGGAAAAATAAGACTTCTTAAAGGACTCTTTTTTGCAAGGGGCAGAGTGCTGGGAGTAAAAATCGGAATCCAGTAAAAATCGGATTGAATCCAGTCCCCCATAAATGAAAGCCTTAGGGCATCAATTCCCAGTCTGCTTTCCTTGTAGGTCTGGGCAATCATATTTGATTCATCCTGAGGACAAAGAATATCTGTAATCTGAATGCCGTCCGCCTTACCCCAGCCTGTTATCTGCCTTCCGGCGCGCAAAGCCCAGACGCCGCCGTTATAATCAAAATAGGCTTCCTTAAGCTTAAGGGCAAAAACACCGTCATCACTCACAAAAGAAGAAATCCCGTTACTTGACTGACTTTGACAGCCATCCGCAACAAGCACCGCATTCAGATAAAAAATCGTTTCATTCAGGTAGGCCTTAAAAAGATTATCAAATGCCAGCTGCCCCGCAAGAAATTTTCCGGCATTATCCTCGGTGTAAGGAAGTCCGGCTCCAGCCAAAGTTGTAAGGCTTCCGCTGTAATCAAAATCCTGGGCAAAAAGCAGGGAAGAGCCTAAAATTATACTTAAAATAATTTTTTTCATTATTTTACCATTTCCCTTTCAAGCGCACTTACAGTAAAAAGATTTGTATCCAGAGGAAGGTCATATTTTACTTCGGTCGCTTCATAAACTGTCTTATGATTGGTAATAATATTAGTCATTGTCATTTTTCTTACAGACCAGTAGCCGCTGCTTTGCTCAATATTTTCGCAAAGCAACTCTTTAAATTTGTTTCCCTGACGGTCAAAATATTCACCTTTACGGGTAACATAATTAGATTTTTCTATCCACATGACACGACGGCTGATTTTTGCATTTTTATCCTTTGCCGTGTATTCCAGAATCCAGCAGTCTACACCATCAAAAGTTTCTGAGCCTAAAAGCTTAAAGCTGTCCTTTCCAAGGCTGCGCTCGCCCATATCATCATAGGTGAAATCCGTTCCCTGAAAATCATCATCCTTGCTTGAGCCGGAAACGCGGCGAACTTTTTTCATGGCCGGAAGATAAAGCCAGCTGTCACTATCCTTTACACTTCCATCAGCATTATCAGGATAATCAAAAGAAAGATAACTTACGCCCGCAACATCCTTTGGACTTCTGAAAACCGTTACATTTTTCTTAACAGGTCCGTCATGAAAAGCATAGCTTGCAATCTCACGCAGGCGGCTTTTTCCGTTTTTATCGATGAGGGTAAGACTTGCGGTAATATAATTTGTTTTTCCGTCAGGAAGATCATGAACTTTTTTTGCGATTTCCTCTGCTGTCTGTGCAGACAAAGAAAATCCTGCAGAAAGTAAAAGTGATGTTAAAAGAATTTTTGTGATTTTCATTATTTTTTCTCCTGTTTAAATGGTTTTATTATATAAAGCAGAGCCGGTGTAATCGTATAGTCTGCAATAAGGGCAGTGGAAAGACCGATTATAGAAAGAATTCCGATTATAAAAAGATAGTGAAGCGGACTGAAAAGATAAACTGCAAATATCGAGCAGAGAATAAAGGTGCTCATAAACATTGAAAGGCCAATTTCACGGCAGGCTTCTTCCATTGACTTCTGGTAGGAGCCGTATTTTTCAAGGCCACCCTTCAAATGAGTTGTAAGGTGGATTGTGTCATCTACCGCAATTCCCAGAATCATCGGCATTACAGTTACGGTTACAAAATCAAGAGGATATTTAAAATAACCTATTACAGCACCAATCAGAATTACAGGGGCAATATTTGGAATCATGGCAATAAGGCCAGTTTTTATACTTGAAAAGGCAATTATGAGCATTATTGCGATGACGATAAATGAAAAACCAAAGGATTTTAATTCTCCACTCACCATTCTGGAGCACATTTCGGCATATTCAATCATATCACCTAAAATACAGCATTCCGCATCCGGGAAAAGCTCTGCCATTTTTTGATTTATCAGGTCAACATTTTTTACTGCTTCATCTTCAGAAAATTCCTTCATATCAATGCTGATATTTGCAACGCGGAATTCATCATCCATGTATTCAGAAAAATCACGGGGCATTTCAATAGAAGAAAGTTCCATAAGCTGGGCAAGAACATAGTCGTCTTCAGGAAGTGAATAGTATTGATCCTGCCCTTCATTTAAGGCCCTGTACATTTCCTTTAAAATATCAGTTACGGAGCTTACTCGCGGTTTTTCACCGGAAACTTTAGTAAGGCTGAGTTTTCCTAGAAAATCTTCAAAGTCAGAAAGTGCGGCCATATTTTCAGGCTCTTTAAAAGCGTCAGGCTCATCGAAGGTAATCATCACAGAATAGCTATATTGATTTCCAAGCGTTTTATCAAGGAGAGCTTTTAATTCCCTTGTATGAGGAAGCTTTAATCCAACACTATTAAAATAATCAATTTTTGGCCGGATCAGACAGATTCCCGGAATGCAGACAATGAATAAAAGAGCTGTCAAAATCACAATAAGACGGCGTTTGTTCCATGCTATGTCCGCCCATTTTGCAAAGGCAAAATCAACCTTTGTACTTCCGTTTTCTGTTTTTTTGTCAGGAGCCTTATCCTTCCCAAAAGAAAGGCAGATTGGAATCAGAATTGAAATATATAAGTAAACCGCAAGAACCACAAGAGAAGCTGTTTTTCCCATCCAGGCAACAGGTTTCATATCAACAAGGGCAAAACTGACCAGAGAAGCCATTGTAGTCAGAACGGTAAAAAATACAGGCCAGCCGCATTCTTCAACAACGTGGATTGCAGATTCCTTTCTTTTTCCAGTCCGCCTGAATTCAATCTTATAGATATTGATGTAATGAATTGAATAACCTACAGAAAGCGCCATTCCCAGCAAAATCGGAAGGGTCATCAGTGACAAATCAGCTTTGACATTAAAATATGCCATTGCACCAAGAACACTCGCAATTGCCCCGCTGGTAGCAAGTGTCGGAAGAATTACGCCAAGAGGCTTCCTTACAAATATAATAAGGAAGATTATCATTACGATAAAGCCGCCGGCAATTCTGACAATATAATCAGGCATTTCATAATACTCATCAAGAAAATCAAGATAAGGCTGCCCGCTTCCGTAAAGATGAAATTTATCTGATTTAAATTCCTCACTGTTTATAATATCAAAAACTTTGTTTCCTATAGCGTAGCTTTCTTCATCTCTGTCTCCTTCATAAGGATAAAGTGACAGGGAAATCCAGGTTTCTCTTGAATCAGCGCTTACCAGAGCATTCAAAAGTGCATTTGTTTTTTCACTTCCCCTCATTATAAGCTCACGTTTTTTCTGAAGCTCATTTTTATCAGAAGGGATTCCATTTGCAAAAGGCTTTACAATTTCAAAGCCCTCTTCATTTCCGACAGGCACGTCAACTTCAATTAAGGATGTAAGATTTTTTGCCCGGGGAACTTCAGCAAGCAGCCTCTTTCCAATCTGATCAATTACATGAAGATTTTCTTCAGTAAAAACATCATCAGCTGTCATAAGAATTGCAACAGAATGACTGTTTCCAAAAATCTTCTCATATCTGTCCTTATTAATCTTGATTTTATCAGAGTCACCGTACCAGCCGTCGCTTCCATTTACAATCTTAAATTTTCTTAAGCCTGAACAGCAGACCGCACTAAGAAGGATAAAAAAAATCAAAACCGCAATTCTGTATTTGATTTGAAGTTTTCCAATTTTCAAAAAGTATGCATTAATTACTGAAATATTCATAACAAAATGATATATCAAATTTTTTTGAAAAGCAAATTTTTATGAATTAGCGGCATTAAAACAGATTTCGGCAGTTGCCTCGTCGCCGATGCGAAGATATTCTTCTGCCATCTTGTGAAGGAAAAAGCGGTCAGCAGCCTTTCCAAAGCCTAAATCAAGGGCCCGCTCGTAAACATCAAGGGCCAGCTCATCATTTATAACCCCGTCGATATTGTTTTTTAAGATGGCATATGTAAAATCCATTACCTCAGGAAAGAAAATCTTAAAATAATTGAAGGAATATTCCATTTTGATTATCTGTTCCAAAAGAAGAAAGGCGTCATAATATTCCGCACGGATTACAAGCTCTTCCGCAAGAATATAGCCGTAATCCATAAAATCTTCGCGGGAAAACCACTTTTTCAGGGAAAAATCCGCATGACTCATCTGCATGCGCTTGAATTCAGCAACAGCCTCATCTTCCTTCTGATGCATGAGGGTATAAAAAATCAGCTTGGAACGGCTTTCTTCGTCCTGACGTTCCGACAGCCATTTATAATAATCAAAAGTATCACGATGCTGATAGTTGCGGCCAAAACGCATAAAAAAGGATTCATCAAAAATCGTGCGCTGGCGGGCATCAGATAAAACCCTGTAGGCTGTAACAACCTTTTCAAATTCGTCGCGGCGGCTTACATCACCGATAAGGTCAGGATGGAGAAGTTTTGCTTTTTCACGGTAAGCGCGTTTAATTTCGCTTAAAGTCGCATTCTGGCGGACACCAAGAATCTTATAATAGTCAGTCACGACCGATTATTATAGTACATTTAAATACTTTTGCGAAGCAAAAGAGATGGCGACAGGAAAATCAACAATTATATGAGCATTTTTATCGCCATCAGAAGATCTTAAACTCTGCTTCAATATTCGGCTTCTGAACAATCATTACAGGGCACTTTGAATTGGAAAGAATCGAAGTTTCGGCTGAAGTTAGAAAATTGTGCTTGATTCCGGTTTTACCAACTTCGCGGATATTTCCGCCAAGAAGAATAAGATCTGCATCAAATTCTTCGGCAGCTTTCAAAACCTCAGAAAATACCCCGCCCTTTCTCAAATCCTTCTGGCACTTAACTCCTTTTGATGAAGCAAGCATTTCCACATACTCAAGATAGCGTTTTCCGTCCGCTTCCAATCTTTCTTCCAGATCCTCAGAAACAATCAGCTTATTTATAGAAAGAAATTTTATCGTAGCAGTATCTATTACAAAGACAAAGCGGATTTCGATATTATAGATTTTTGACATCATTACAGCATACATTGCCGTCTGAATTGAAGACTGCTTTCCATTTACTGCAACAACAATTTTTTTGAAAAAACTTTTTGCCATTATCCTTCTCCTCTAATTGTCTCCGTTACGTTTTTTCAGAGCCTTAAGAACAAAGGTATTATCTCTTTCGCGCTCTTCAAGAACACTTTCGATATATGCTTTTGTTTCCTTAGTCTGAGGAATAATCATTTTATCAAGGGCATTAACACGCCTCTGTGTTTTACGAACCTCTTCTGCCAGGCGCCAGACTATCGTTCTGATAGAAGCCATCTGGGTAAGCAGGGAAAGAAGCTCGAAAAATCTGTTTATGACGGCATCGGTATTGGCGTAGGTTCCGTTGAAGGAATAAAAAAGCTCTTTCTTTGGAAGAGAAACGTCAATCGAAGAAAAAGGCATTCCTCCCACCGTTACTTTTTTTTCTGTCATTTCAAAATCATAGTGAACGGCATGAGAAATACGCTCAATCTGGTCGGCACCGTCAAGCATAAGCATGCGTTTCAGGGCCGGATAAGCCTGCTGAGTGACCTTTTCTATATCCTTTTCCAGAACCTTAACCTGTTCAACCATGTGCATGAGCTCGCGCACAAGGATTTCGCGTTTTTCTTCCAGAAGCTCATAGCCGTTGGTAGAAACCGCCAGCTGTTCTTTCATTGCGAGAAGGTTAGATTTTGTCGGCGCAATATTAAGCTTAGCCACTATTCTTCCCCTAAATATTTTTCAATAAACTCAGGCTTAATTCGGGTCAATTCTTCACGAGGCAGTTGGCTTAGCAGCTTCCAGCCCAGATCCAGAGTCTGTTCGATTGTGCGGTCTTCAAATTCATCCTGACCAAAAAATTCCTTTTCCAGCCTGTCGCCAAACTTAAGATACTGGCGGTCAAGCGGACTGAGCTCTTCTTCACCAATGATTGCAGCAAGATTTCTGATTGATTTTACCTTAGAGTAAGAGGCAAAAAGCTGGCTGGAAACATTGGCATGGTCTTCGCGGGTCATATCCGGGCCGATACCGTCTTTCATAAGGCGGGAAAGAGACGGAAGTCCCGAAACAGGCGGATAAAGTCCCTTCTGACTCATTTCGCGGTCAAGTACAATCTGGCCTTCTGTGATGTAACCGGTAAGGTCAGGAATCGGGTGAGAAATATCATCGTTAGGCATTGTAAGGATTGGAATCTGAGTGATTGAACCTTCACTGCCCTTGATTTTTCCGGCGCGCTCGTAAAGCTCTGCAAGGTCGGAATAAAGATATCCCGGATAGCCCTTACGGCCAGGAACTTCGCCGCGGGTGGTAGAAATCTCACGCAGGGCCTCGCAGTAGTTAGTCATATCTGTCATAACGACAAGTACGTGCATTCCTTTTTCAAAGGCAAGATACTCTGCGGCGGTAAGGGCACAGCGCGGAGTGATGATTCGCTCGATGGAAGGGGCATCGGCAAGGCTCTGGAACATAACTACGTTAGACAAAACGCCGGATGCCTCAAAAGTGTCTACGAAGAATTTTGCAACGTCGTATTTAATACCCATTCCGGCAAAAACCATTACGAATTTTTCATCACTGTTGCGGAGCTTTGCCTGACGGATAATCTGAGCCGCAAGCTTATTGTGGGGAAGTCCGTTTCCAGAAAAAATCGGAAGCTTCTGACCGCGAACCAGAGAGTTCATTCCGTCAATTGCAGAAATTCCAGTCTGAATAAAGTCGCGCGGATAAATTCTGGCATAAGGATTGATAGGAAATCCGTTTACGTTCATTTTTTTGTCAGAAACAATAGCAGGATATCCGTCAATCGGCTCACCAAGTCCGTTGAAAACGCGTCCCAGAAGGCCGTCTCCTACACGCAGTTCCAGCGGCTGGTCAAGGAATTCAAAAGAAGTCTCATCAAGATCCAGTCCGGTTGTAGAACCAAAAATCTGAACGACAACTGCATTTTCATTTATATCTACAATCTTACCTATTCGTTTTTCACCCTTGCGGTCGCGCACGCAGACAGTTTCATTGTAAAAAACGTTTTCCGTTCGCTTAAGGATGACAATAGGTCCGTCAACGGAAGTAACGCCTCTGTATTCAATACCTTTCATATCTCATTCCTCCAGCCTAAACGTTCGCATTTCTTACCGAATAAGTGCGTTCTATTTCGCCAATCTGGGCATGAAGATTGTCGCGAACCTTTTCAATTTTATCCATTTCATCATTGCGATAAACCATCTTGATTCTGACAATTTCATCACAAACCGGAAGAGAAGCAACCTTTACAAGCGGAGCACCGGCTTTAATGCAGGCCAGGGCAAGCTTAAAGTAGTCCATAATCAGTTCCAGAATGGCAATCTGTTTTTCAGGCGAACAGTATTTATCAATATCGTCATAGGCATTCTGCTGCAAAAATCCGTTTTTTATCATGTCGGCGACCTTAAGGACAAGACGCTCGCTGTCAGGAAGGGCATCAGGGCCAATCAGGCGGACAATCTGCTGCAGGCGGTTTTCGTTTTTAAGCAGGTTGATAGCTTCAATTCGAAGTGTCTGCCACAAAGAATTATTAAGCTCCCACCAGTCTTTAACTTCGTCCGCATATTCTGAATAGGAATCAATCCAGCCGATTGCAGGATAGTGACGGGCATTTGCAAGCTCGCGGTCAAGAGCCCAGAAGCAGCGGATAAAGCGCTTTGTATGCTGGGTAACAGGCTCAGAAAAGTCACCGCCCGGAGGCGAAACCGCACCAATAATAGAAACACTTCCTTCCTGTCCTTCAAGACTGGTTACACGGCCGGCCCGCTCGTAGAATGAAGCAAGGCGGGTCGGAAGATATGCAGGGAAACCTTCCTCCGCAGGCATTTCTTCCATTCGGCCCGAAAGCTCTCGCAAGGCCTCTGCCCAGCGCGAAGTGGAGTCTGCCATAATTGCAACGTGCATTCCCATGTCGCGGAAATATTCTGCCAGGGTAATTCCTGAATAAAGTGAAACCTCGCGCGCCGCAACCGGCATATTTGAGGTATTTGCAATCAAAATAGTACGCTCCATAATAGAGCGGCCTGTTCTAGGGTCAATAAGCTCAGGAAATTCTGAAAGAACCTCTGTCATTTCGTTACCGCGTTCCCCGCAGCCGATGTAAACAATAAGGTCTGCATCACACCATTTTGCTATGGCGTGCTGGGTCATGGTTTTCCCGGTTCCGAAACCGCCCGGGATTGCTGCCGTGCCGCCCTTAGAAAGAGGGAAGAACACGTCAATGACTCGCTGACCTGTAATCAAAGGCTCGCTTACGCCAAGCTTCTGTGCATAAGGACGTGGCTTTCGTACAGCCCAGTAGTGGGAAAGTCTGATTTCTTCATCAAATTCTGTAGTAGCAATTACATCATCTACCGTGTAGTCGCCGCTGCCCTTAAATGTTTTAAGGCTTCGGCCGCGCACATCAGGCGGCACCATAATTTTCTGGGTAATTGATTCAGTTTCCTTTACAGTACCCAGAACAAAACCTGGTTTTATGGCAGAGCCTTTTTCAATGCCTTCTGCCGCATCAAAATGCCAGACCTTTTTTACATCCAGAGGTTCTGTACGCTCGCCCGGAAGCAGAAAGGCCCCGGAAGCATCATACATATCCTGAAGAGGACGCTGAATACCATCATAAATATTGCCTACAAGACCAGGTCCCAGTCGTAAGGAAAGAGGACGTTCTGTACATACAACCTTTTCTCCAAGATGAAGGCCCGTATCTTCCTCGTAAACCTGAATTGTAGCATTTCCCTTATTCTGGCGGATGATTTCGCCGATTAAGCGTTTTTCTCCGACATCAACAACATCATAAAGTCCGCAGCCGTCAAGACCTTCCGCATAGACGATAGGTCCGGAAACTCGGGTAATTTTTCCTTCTATCATGCAAGACCTCCCTTACCAAAAAGAGCGTCGCATAATTCTTCACGGTGATTTTCAAAAAGCCCGCTTACCAGCTCCGAAAGTGTAAGGCGGAGCTTAAGGCTTTTATCATCACTTTCAAGAATGACACCTTCCTGCTTGTCTATAAGCTCATCTTCTACAGAAATGCGTCCGAATTCAGTCGGCTGGCATTTCAAAAGATTTTTTCCGAAGAGCTTTGAAAGTTTTTTCTGTATTTTGTCAACTTCAAAACCATAAACCCAGGCATTCAGTTTTTTACCTTCCAGAAGCGATTTTCTCTCTTCCAGCTGATTAAAAACCAGTTCCATACGCTTATCCTGTCCCAGTTCTTCGAGATATTTATTTATATTTTTTATAATTGATTTCTGAACGAAAGAAACCTCAATTCTCTGTTTTTCGAGAGGTATTGAAGAATCCTGATTTTTTTTGAAGCTGGCCAGTTTTTTATTATAAAAATCTTCCTTTGTTTTTCTGGCTTCTTCTATAGTCTTTTCAACAGAGTTCAGAATTTCCTCACAGGACTTATCTGCTTTTTTGAGGATATTCTCTGCTTTTTTTCTTGCGTCAGACTGAATTTCTCTATCCAGAATCTCTGTCGATCTTAATTCTTCCATCTAAAAACCTGCCAAAATGAGTAAAATTAAATCTCAACTCCCACAGCCTGCTTGATTGCATCACTAAGAAGTTTTCTTCCTTTTACATGTCCGTTCAAAGCCGGAATTTCTACAATAAGAGGAAATTTTCCTGTTTTCTGCCACTCAATTTCTTCCTCTTCAATCTGACTGGCAGCGCTTTCCGTAAGGATTAAAACCTTTGGAATTTCGCCGGAAGGAACGTTTGCAATACCGCCCTTTCCCGTGACACGATTAAATGCCTCAAGAACGTCATTACGGTTTTCTGCAATTGTTCCGTCAACTCCAGTCAGTTTGAAGGCAAGAACGAGTTCCCGTTCGCCGATTATGTAAAATTTCATCTGTTTAAAGCTTCTACAGAATCAAAATCAAAACGGCAACAAGCATTCCCCAGAGACAGATACCTTCTGCAAGTCCTACAAAAGGAAGTGCCTTTCCCGAAAGTTCAGGATTTTCGCTCATTGCACCCATAGCAGCCGAACCGATTTTTCCTACAGCCATGCCACCGGCAATACATGCAAGTCCTACGGCTACAGCGGCAGCGATGTACTTTACGCCGCCAGCCAGGAATCCGGCAGCCTTTGCTGCTTCAGCTCCATCTGCCTCTTCTGCAAACAAAGCTACTCCCATAATTGAGAAAACTGTTAAAAAAGCAAAAATCTTCTTTTTCATAAAAACGCTCCTAATATATTTAGTCATTTCTGCACTCCGCAGAAATCCTATTCACATTTGAAAACGAAAGGCTTGAATTCCCTTCCTGTTTCATGGAAGAACTTTGAGAAGAACTCATAATACTGCAATCGGATTACCTGAATTGCAACAATCATTCCCTCAAGTACAATAATAATTGCATTTCCCGCAATAAGGATTGCAAGACCGCCTGCCCCACCGCAAAGCTCGGTAAGAGTCAGAATCAAAAAGTCCAGAACGGCATGAGAAAGTGCAAAGGCTCCTACACGGACAAAGCTTACAGTATTAGAAAGATAGCCCGAAATTACTTCAATCAGTTCTACAAGACCGCTGATAAGATAGGTGCCAAAGCCGTTTTCCAGCAGAGGCTTTTCATGACGCATTGCACGCTCAAAAGGACTTGCGAAGGCGGCAAAAAAGAGAGTAACGGCAATGACAATCCAGTCATACAAGGCAATTACGTGATGGAAGGCCGCAATACGGATAACCATCACAATCACATACCAGAAGAAGCAGGCGCCGGCAAGGCCGTTTTTACCAAATAAAGCCTCATCATAACGCTTCAAAAGCAAATTATTTACAATATTAATCAAAAGTCCGATTGTATTGATTACAAAACCAATTCCGACCGCAACGCCAAAGACGCTGAACATTGCAACAATGGAAGCCGGGTCGTTGGAAGGCATCATTTTTATAATCGGAGCATGAGGGGTTCCGAAAAGACCTGTTACCCACATGGCAAAAGGTTCAAGCAGCTTTTCATCCGAGAAAAACTCGCCTGTAAGAAGACCCATAATCGTACTTGTAATACCGATTGCCATAAAAATCGGGGCAAATTTGTTCCAGCCGCCGACCTTTATTACATTCAGAGCCATTAAAATTCCCGCAATAAGGAAAACAAGTCCCTGACCGCAGTCGCCGAACATGATACCAAAAAGGATTGTAAAGAAAACGGCTACAAAAGGAGTCGGGTCGATTGTTCCGTACAAAGGAGAGCCATAGCTGAAAATCATCCTTTCAAAGCTCTTTACGAATTTTCCGTGTTCAAGCTTTACCGGAACCTGCTCTTTTCCGCTGATAACCGAAGGAACCTCAAGCGGATTATATTTACGGATTGCTATGCGGTTTTCGGTGATTTCATCAAGATCGTGCATGTAGGTTTCAAATTCTGTTTCAGGAACCCAGCCCGTAATGCGGTAAACAAGCTCTGTTGACTGCAGGGTTGATTCTACGCGGGAAATCTGCATTCCAATTGCAAAATTTCCTATAAGACGCTTGATAATCTGGGCGTGAGCTTCAATAAAGTTAGCTTTTTCAACCTCCAGCGTTTTCATGAGCTCTTCAGCCTCTTCCTTATTGCGGCGGAGGCCAATCAGCATATCTTCCGGAACCCCTTTAAAGTCAGAAGGGATTTCCAGCGGAACAAAGCCGTATTCTTTAAGGACAGTTTCTGCGGCAAAACGGCCTTTTTTAGAAGAAGCAACAAGAACGCGGGAATGGTCATTGCCAAGAGGAACAAGAACCGCGTTATCAAGAAGGGAATCCCTTAAATCATCATAATTTTCTACCGGGATTTTTCCCAGCTTAAGGCTGATAAAAGAAAGACTTTCCAGTTCTGAATATGAAACCTTCAGGTTTGAAAAAGCCATTGCCTCTTTGTAGGCTTCTGCAGATTTTTCAAGATTTTCTGCCGCTTCTGAAAAGCGTTTCTGCAGCTCATTATATGCTATAAGGAATTTTTTTGCGTCCTCGCGGTCATCTTCACCGGGCGCATTATAATCAGAAAGGTCATCAGGGAAATCTGTAAAGCCAAGGCTTGTGCAGGCATTTTTTATTTCATTGTAATACTGAACGTCAAAATTCAAAATTGAGTCAGCTTCAGATTCATTTTTTGCTTCAGAATATTTTTTTGACTGAAACTGAAAAGTACCTTTTTTTCCTATATATTCAAGGACCGTGTACACATCCTGTTTGAGAACCATCAGCTCTATCAGACTCATTCGTGCCGTTCTTGCCATACTTACCTCTCTATAATTCCCACTGTATTCATTGCTTCCTGATTTGAAATGCCAAGCCTGAGACTTTCTACTGCCGTTCTTATGCAGCTGAGTTCGAAGGACTTTACCTTAAACCAGCCGATTATTGATGAAAGCGACATAGGATTCTGATGGAAAGCAAGGCGGGCCATTTTGGTAAACTTGATTCTGCCCTTCTCTTCAATCCAGCTTGGATCAAGGCTCCAGATTTCGCCGGCAGTATGAGGATTCAGCAGGGAGGCATAACGCCAGTTTGCCCAGTCTTCCCAGACATCAGTTTCCTTATCAAGGATTGCAAGTGCCGGAGCCGCAATCGGATCTTCCTTAGTCGGGGCGTCACTTACATAAATCAAATTCTGAATTATTTCTTCTTTTGACATCTGATAGTTAATCTTCAGTCTTAAAGCCCAGACAATATTTTTTAAGGTGTATTCTGTTTTAAAAAGATTAATCAGGATTGTAAAATCATCACCGGAAAGGGTATGAAGCTCCTTCCAGAAGCTTTTTACCATCTGAATATCGATGTGATAGTCGTTTTTCTGCTGTTCGTGAATATCCGGAACGCTGTTATACCAGCTGTAATCAGAGCCTTCCGTGATTTTTGCAATATCAGGCCAGGCTTTAAAATTAAACTGAGAAAAAGCTCCCAGATCATTCAGCGGAGGGCAGTCTTTTTCACCGGCACAAAGGGCAGCACCTACAGTCTTTAAATTGTCAGCATCAAAAATCTTAAGGGGAAGCTCCAGAATCTTCTGTCTCTTATCAAACTGATTGAGAAAATACACATACTGGCTCATAAGATTTTTAAAAGCCTGGTCTTCTATCTGACGGGCAAGAAGAACCTCGGGAAGCAGGGGCGGCTGACTGTTAAAAATCAGAGTCCACAGTTGGCCCATGGTCTTTACATTAAAAAGAAGAGATGTGCGTTCACCGGTAAAAGACTTTCCGATAAGACCGCTTGCTTTTGCATAAATGTAAGATTTTGCTGCAGAATTATCCATAATACTATTAAGGCCTAATTCTTCTCCAGCAAAAGCCTGTCTAAAAGCTGCTTAAAATCACCGTAATGCTCTTCCTTTGCATCCAGCGATTTCTCAAACTTCTGAATCTGATTTGCATGATCATCAGAAACTTCTTTTACCGAAGCTTCATATTTATTTTTAAGTTCTTCGATGATTGCATCTATCTTCTGTTTATATTCTTCATTGAACTTGGCACGGGCCTCACTTGTCTTTTTTGCTGCCTCTTCCATTGCCTGACTGATAAGGACATTAGCCTCTTTTTCAACATCAAGCAGGTGATTAATCATTTTAAGTTCATCTTTTTCATCAGCCATTACTTTCCCTCCAAAATATTAATTTTCAAGCTCAACAAGAAGGTCATAAAGTTCCTGCTGTGTCTGAGCATTCAGGACTCTCTGATGAAATTCCGGTTTACTGACCACAAAAAGAATATCCCGTAAAATATTCAGGTGAGAATCAGTGTTATCTTTTTCAAAAACAATCTGAAAGATGATATTTACGACAGGACACAGTCTGTCTGACGATTCAACAGGTTCAAATTCAATTCCTTCACGGCTTACACCAATAACAATACCTGTTTCCTTTGCAGATTCGCAGACGGCATGAGGAACCGCCACCATAGGGAATACGGCGGTTGAACATTTATTTTCGCGTTCAATAAGGGCATTTATAACCTGAGTCCGGTTAATTCCAGGAGATTTTTTTACAAGAAGCTCGGTAAGCTCGGCAAAAGCCTCTTCCCTGTCAGTGCTTTCAAGATTCAGCTTGATGTCCGCAGGCGTAATGTAATCAGTAAGCATAAAAACCTTCTTATCACTTTTCTCCGCTCACTTCGTAAATGCGAAATGATAAAAAAAAAGTTCAGCAAATGCAAACAGCATCTACTGAACTATTATAAACCCGATTTTTGATTTTTCAATCAAAATATCATAAAATTATATCAAAATGTTATAAAAACATTACTCTGCAGTTTCTGTCAAAGAAGTTTCTGAACTTTCTTCTGTTTTCCACCATTCACCGGCAGGAGCTTCTTCTGTACCCTCTTCTACGGCAGCAGGAGCAACAAGGTCTTTTGCAACCGAAGGCTTTTTATTAATCAAAGCAAGTCCCAGAGAAAGACCGAAGAACAAAACTACAAATACGAAAGTTGTTTTTGTAAGGATATTTGCCGAATGAGCACCAAATGCCGCAGTTCCGCGACCGCCCAAAAGTCCGCCCATTCCGTTTTCACCATCGTCCTGAATTGAAACCAGAAGAACCAGAAGAACGCAAACAATTACAAATGCTACTAAAAGTACAATGCCGAGAGTACCCATTTTATATCTCCAAAAAAAATGTTTTTAAAATTAGTTTGTAAATGATAATGAAAAGGCTTGATTTAGTCAATTATGCAATGGCGGGGTATATCAGGGTAAAGGCATTTTTAATGCAAATTGCCCTGCAGATGGACGTACGCTGCAATTATAAATTAAAGTACGCAGATTGGAACACAGGCTGCGATTTGCCCTAAGAGTGCGAGTGAGCGAGCACTCACGCAGCCTGCCCTTTCGCCCCTGCGAAAGGGGTCCATCAGTTGTAAACTAAAGTACGCAAATAGGAACGAATGTTTCAGCTTTAAGACTTGCACCACCAATCAAACCGCCATCAATATCAGGCTGTGCGAGAAGCTCTGGAGCGTTAGAAGCTTTCATAGATCCACCGTACTGGATGATTACTTCGTCAGCAACCTTCTGGTTGTAAAGTTTTGCAATATAGCCGCGGATGAACTTGTGGATAGCCTGAGCATCAGCTGGAGTTGCAGTTTTACCAGTACCGATAGCCCAAACCGGTTCGTAAGCGATTGTTACTTTCTTCATCTGCTCTTCTGTAACGCCTGCAAGACCTGCTGAAAGCTGGAATGCACAAACCTGCTCAGCTTCTCCGGCTTCGCGTTCGCTCAAAAGTTCACCGATACAAAGATCAACTTCAAGACCGTCATTAAGAGCCTTGCGAACCTTTTTATTGATAAGTTCATCAGATTCACCGATTTCGTGGCGGCGTTCTGAGTGACCAAGAATTACAGCCTGACATCCGATGTCTTTAAGCATAGTTGTTGAAACTTCACCTGTGTGAGCTCCGTTATCTGTTGCGGCACAGTCCTGTGCTGCCAAAATGATGTTGCTTCCCTTAACAACCTGAGCAACTGCATCAAGGTAAACAAAAGGAACACCAATCATGAATTTGTTAGTTTTTCCTTTAAGCTGCTCAACGAGGTCTTTTGCCAAAGCAACAGCTTCTGCTTTAGAAGTGTTCATCTTCCAGTTTCCAGCAATGTAATGTGTACGTGCCATTTATATCTCCTTTAAAGCCTCCGCGGCAGCGGGCGTGCATGGATGCACGATATCGCAAAGTTTATCAACGATAAACTTTGCAGTGAAAAAAATTACATGAATGTAATTTTTTTCACGTCTCCTTATTACGCCGCAAATTTAAGACTATTTATTAGAGTAATAATAATGAATTGATTAACAAAAAGAAAGACCGCGGCAAAGGAGGTAAACCGCGGTCTTTAAGGAAAAAATAAAAAAAGGTTCAAATGAAAAAAGTCAATCGTTTGGTTCGTTTGCTTTTCATATATATAAAACACATTTTTACAGGAAGGTTACATTTATTTACAAGATTTTTTCAGAAAAAGCGCAGCAAAAATTGGATTTTGCGACGCATTGAGCCCGATAAGGTAAAGCGTACGTGTAATGATAATTCAGAGCAGACGAAGTCTGCGTCGAGGGCTCTCGGCAGAGCAAAAGACAATTTTTGTGAGAGCATTTTTTTGATAAATATAGTTCTATAAAAGGAATAAATCTGCTAAAATGCGATCTATGGTAATTTCTTCTATAGATTTAAAGAACGGACATGTTGTTCAGCTCAAAAACGGAAAGGAGCTGGTGCTTCAGCGCGATGACGCAGATGCGTTGATTGCAGATTTTGACATGTATGGAGAAGTCGCTGTTATTGATCTGGATGCGGCTTTGGGAAATGTTGACGAAAAGGGAAACACTGCAAATACTGCCTTATTAAAATCGCTGCTGCATCATGGAAACGTTCGTACCGGCGGCGGAATCAGAAGCGTAAAGCGGGCAAAGGAGCTTATCAGCCTTGGCGCAGAAAAAGTTATCATAGGTTCTGCCGCATGGAAGGCAAAGCCTGCTGCCGGCGAATCAGTTTTAAACGAAGATTTTTTGAATGAGCTTGCCGCCGCAATCGGTAAAGACAGAATCATAATCAGCGTTGATGCAATTAACGGAAAAATCGCCGTAAAAGGCTGGACAGAAACCGTAGATATTCCGCTGGTGGAAGGAGCAAAAGAAGCAGAGAAATTCTGTTCTGAACTTTTGTTTACCTGCGTAGAAAAAGAAGGCTGCATGCAGGGCACAAACATGGATTATGTACGCCAGCTGCGTGAAGCTGTAAAATGCCGCGTTGTTGTAGCAGGCGGAGTTTCTTCGGTTGAAGAAATTGCTGAGCTTGAGAAACTCCACTGTGACGTTCAGCTTGGAATGGCCCTCTATACCGGCAAAGTAGCCCTCAAGGATGCCTTTATCAGCTGCCTTGATTTTGAAAAAGTAAAACTGATTCCTGTTATCGCACAGAGCGTTAACGGCGAAGTTATGATGGAAGGATATGCTAACGCAGAAGCTTTTGCAAAAACATTTGAAAGCAGAAAGCTTACCTTCTTCAGCCGAGAACGTCAGAAGCTTTGGACAAAGGGTGAAACCAGCGGAAACTACCTTGAAGTTGTAAGACTTCGTGCCGACTGTGACCGCGACACCGTATTAGCTACAGTCATTCCTCACGGTCCTGCCTGCCATACAGGAAGCTGGACCTGCTTTGGAACAGATCCACAGGAAAAATCAACAATGGGACGTCTTTACGACGTAATTGCAGACCGTTTTGCAAATCCACGCCCGGGCTCTTATACAGCAACCCTGAACTACGAGCGTGTCCGCGAAAAGGTTATGGAAGAAGCTGAAGAGCTTTGTGAAGCAGAAGCAAAAGATGACGTTATCTGGGAAGCCGCAGATTTAATCTACTTTGTAAACGTGCTGATGTACAAGGAAGGCGTAACCTGGAAGGACGTATATGACGAATTAGATAAACGTCATAAAGCTTAAATAGCAAATCCGTTAAAAAACAAAGTACGGCAGTGCTTTGTTTTAGGATTTACAAGAAAAAGCTTCCCAGCCAGCTATGCTGGCTGGTCAATCACTTTTATAAAGGAAAACTAGAAAATTGATACAGACAATAAAATACACAGACATTGACGAAAGTTTTTTTAAAGGACGTGATTTTGAAAATTCAGCGGAAGAAACCGTAAAATCCGTTCTGGAAGAAGTTCAGAAAAAGGGCGACGCTGCCCTCCGCATTTACGGAAACAAATTTGACGTTTCAGTTCCTGCCGTTTTTGAAGTTCCGCAGGAAGAGCTTAAGGCCGCCGCAGAAAAACTGATGATTCAGAACCGCGACCTTTATGATGCTCTTGTTTATTCTCACACCCTGGCCCTTGATTTTGCAAAAAAACAGCGCGAATCATTTCAGGATTTTGAATCAGAAATTACACCGGGTGTCTTCACAGGTCAGAAAACAATTCCTGTAGAGCGTGCCGGCTGTTATGTACCGGCTGGCCGCTTTCCACTGGTTTCATCAGTAATTATGACTGTTACTCCGGCTGTTGCGGCAGGCGTAAAAGATGTAATTTTGTGTACCCCACCCCGCGTTCACCCGGAAGACAAGGACACAGCCGGTAAAAAAGGCGAAGGAGTTCCGGGACACGCATTTGCGGGCGGAAAACCTTATGCTGACGAAGGGATTATGGCGGCAGCCTATATCTGCGGTGTAAATCACCTTTATGCAGTAGGCGGCTCACAGGCAATCGGCGCAATGGCTTTCGGAACAGAAAGCATTCCAAAGGTTGATGTAATCGTAGGACCTGGAAATAAATTCGTAGCAGGGGCAAAACGTGCAGTTTACGGTACAGTCGGAATCGACATGATTGCGGGCCCTACAGAAGTAATGATTATTGCAGACAAAAATGCAAAAGCTGAATGGGTAGCGGCAGATCTTCTTGCCCAGGCAGAGCACGACGTTGTTGCCCAGCCAATTCTTGTAACTGATGATGAAGATTTTGCAAAAAAAGTTGCAGAAGAAATTGAACATCAGCTTGAAACTTTGACAACAAAGGAAATTGCAAGAAAGAGTATTGATAACTGCGGATATATCATCATCACAGAAAATCTTGAACAGGCCGCAGAGGTTGCAAACCGTAAGGCACCAGAGCATCTTGAACTTGCAATGGATGAAGGAAAAGAACGGGATAAGCTTGAAAAGCTTGTTCACAACTACGGTTCCCTCTTTATCGGCCACGCCGCAGCAGAAGTATTCGGTGACTACGCAGCAGGACTCAACCACACACTGCCGACTTCAGGCTCAGCCCGCTTTACAGGAGGACTCAGCGTCCGCATGTTCCTGAAAACTGTTACTACCCTTCGCGTTCAGCCGGAAAAATCAGGAGCCCACAGAAGCGCTGTTGCCGCAGGATTTATGGGCGATGCAGAAGGACTTGCGGGACATGCACGCGCAGCCAGAATCAGAATTGAAAATTAAGGATATAGAATGATTTTAGACATTGTAAAACTTGGAGAGGACATTTTAAGAGAAAAGGCTCAGCCTGTTGCGGAAGTAAATGATGAAATCCGCAAGCTTGCTCAAGATATGTTCGACACAATGATTGATGCAGACGGAGTTGGACTTGCCTGCCCTCAGATCGGCAAAAATCTGCGCATGTTTGTTCTGATTGCGGACGATGATGTGCGCCGCGTTTTTATCAATCCGCAGATTATTAAAACCTCGGAAGAGCTGGGCGACTATGATGAAGGCTGCCTCAGCATTCCTCAGGTTTATGAAACAATCAAACGCCCGGTAAGAGTTACAGTTCAGGCTCTTAATGAAAACGGAAAGCCTTTTACCCTTGATGCAGACGGTCTTTTAGCCCGAATCATTCAGCACGAATACGACCATCTTGACGGAATCGTTTTCATTGACCGCGGCGACAAGGATTTTGCAGAAAAAACAACAGCTCAGTTTGCAAAACGCCGCGAACGCGCAGAACAGAAACGCAGGGAAAAAGAAGCAAAAGCAAGAAAAATTGCCGCAAAGCTTGCAGCAAAAGAAGCAAAGAAAAACAGGTAGGAAAAGACAAAAACACCGCGGGTCTGTCCGGCCCGCCGAAACAGGAGCGCTGATGAAAATTCTTTATGCAGGAAGCCCGGAAGCGGCTGCAGTAACATTAAAGATTCTCATTGAAAAACAGAAGGAATGCGGATTTGAAATTGTCGGCGTTCTTTCCAATCCGCCGTCAGCAAAGGGAAGGCACAAAACCCCTACCCCAACGCCGGTCTCTGAGCTTGCGCAGGAATATCACCTGCCCCTTTATACCCCGGAGCACCTGGACGCCCAAGCCCGGGAGCAGATTTCGCCCCTTGGAGCAGATCTTCTTGTAGTTTTTGCCTACGGTCACATCTTCGGACCAAAATTCATGGCACTTTTCCCTATGGGCGGAATCAACCTTCACCCTTCACTGCTTCCAAAATACCGCGGCTGCACACCTGTACCGGCCGCAATCCTCAACCGCGATGAAAAAACCGCCGCTACAATTCAGTATGTAAGCGAAAAAATGGACGAAGGAAATATCCTTGCCCAGCAGATTATAAATCTTGACGGAAGCGAAAGAGCAGACAGCCTGCTTTTGCAGAGTGCCGAAATCGGGGCTCAGCTTTTCTGTAATTTATTGAGCAAAAACCACCTGCCGGAAGGAAAGGCTCAGACAGGGGAAGCAAGTTACACAAAAATCATCACTAAAGAAGATGCAAAAATCAACTGGTCAGAAAGTGCCGATATAATAGAAGCAAAAATCAGGGCATACTATCCTGACCCGGCCTGCTGGTGCACAGAAAGCATTATGGGAAACATACAGCCCCTTAAAATCTTAAGCGCCGGCTGGATTGCGGAAAATGACCAGAGGGCAAGCGGCTACACTAGCGAACCAGTCGGCAAGGTTCTTCAGTTTGTAAAATCAGAAGGAATATATATAAAAACCGGAAGCGGACTTTTGTGCGTAAAGGAACTTCAGCGCCAGGGCAAAAAAGCAATGGGTTATAAGGACTTTATGAACGGAGCAAAGGACTTTATCGGAACAGTTTTGGAGTAAATTATGGACGAAACAGAAAATAAAAGTGAAAAACAGTCTGAAAATCAGATTGTTGAAAAGGCAAAAATATTCGGCAAAAAAGCTGCCAAAAAAGTAAAAAGCGAAGTAAAAAATCTTCCTAACAGAATAAAGAATATAGATATCAAGGTTGAAGAATCATACCTGTCTGTAAAAACTAATGTTCCCTGCATGCTTTTTGCGGCAATTACAGCAGTTATTGTCATGGTGCTTGCCGCAACCGCAGTCTTCTTTACAGTTGTAAAGGGGCCGGAAAAGGTTCTTGTCCCTGATGTAACAGGAAAAAAGCTTGAAGACGCCCTTCTTGAGCTTCAGGTAAAGGAGCTCTATCCGAAAATCAACCTCCGCTATTCAGATACTCCGGGTGACGAAGGAAAAATTCTTGATCAGAGCCCGGAAGCAGGTTCAATCACAAAGGGCTACAGCCGCGTTTCTCTCGTAGTAAGCCGTGGTGTAATCGTAGACAAGGTTGATGATTATGTCGGACAGAAGCTTGATGACATCCAGATGAAAATTCAGACACTTTTTGCAGGTCAGACAAAGCCTCTTATCGTGCTTGCATCCCCAATGTATAAACCGGATGCTTCTGACGCCGGAACAATTCTTGAACAGGATCCTCCGGCAGGAACAAGCATTTCAGAACCGGTTACAGTTCACCTTGTTGTAAGCCGTGGACCTAACTTTGAAAATACCCGTCCTCCAAAACTTGTAGGACAGACAATCAACGACCTTCTTCAGGCAATTACAAGACACAAAATTGTATTTGATATTACAGGTCACAAAGCAGAAAACGGAGAAATTCCTGGAACTGTCGTAAATCAGGAAATCTTTGATTCCGAATTCATTCCAAACTACTCTCGCATGAAGGTTGAGATGGCTCTGCCTGACGGCAGCATCGACGACAATGTTTACGGAATCTTCACCCAGAAGCTGCCGGTTTACCCTTACCCGGTTCCAATGCGCCTTGAAGCAACTCCATCAGAGGGTGATCCGTTTACAATCATCAGCTTCAGCCATCCGGGAGGAGAGCTTACAATTCCGTATGCCGTTCCAAAGGGAACTGTGCTTTCTCTCTATGTAGTTGATAAGCTCAACAGCAGAAAGGCGGTGAACTAATGAACGCCCCCCTCATCTGCATGACCCTTACAGGACAGACAATAGAAGAAAACATTAATCTTGTACAGAAATATCAGAAATACTGTGACATTGTCGAATTAAGAGCCGACCACCTTCTGGAAGACGAACAACTTCTCATCAGAAAGTTCCCGGCTCTTATTAACAAGCCCTGCATCCTTACAATCAGACGAAATTCTGACGGAGGAAAATGGTCAGGCAGTGAGTTTTCGAGAACAAATCTTTTCGGGCGGGCACTCGCCTTTGCGGACCCTAACAAAAAAAGAAACTTTGCATACGTTGATTTTGAGGAAGACTATCACATTCCAAGCATTCAGGATGCGGCCATGGCTTTTGGAGTACGCATTATCCGAAGCTGTCATAATATGACCGAGCCGATTACAAACCTTCGCAAACGCTGTGATTCCATGCGAAAAACAGGCTACGAAATTCCAAAAATCGCCTTTATGCCAAAATCACTTTCTGACGTAGTAAATCTTTTTCACGAAAGTGCCCACATGGACAGCTACGACCACATCCTTTGCGCAATGGGCCCGGAAGGCTTTCCATCAAGAATTTTAAGCGCCCTGTCAGGCTCTTACCTTACCTACACTTCTCCGCTGGAAACAAGTCAGAATACAAATATAATCGGCCACATCGACCCGGTTACAATCAATGAGCTTTACAATTTCCGTTCAATCACAAAAAACACCCGGCTTTTTGGAATTGCGGGCTGGCCCCTGTTAAAAACCTCCAGCCCCGAAATTCACAATACAGGCTACAGAAACCACAACATGGATGCCGTTTACTTTCCGGTACGCTCCCAGCTGATTTCCGAAGCCCTGAATTTTGCAGAACAGCTGGATCTTAAGGGAATGAGCGTTACAATTCCTTTCAAAGAATCAGTTATGTTCTATTTACATGAGCTTTCTCCGGAAGTAATGCAGATTGGAGCCTGTAACACAATCGTCCGAAAAAATTACAAATGGTTCGGCTACAACACAGACTGCACAGGCTTTGAACGCTCCCTTATCGAATTCCTTGGCAACGTCAAGACAAAAAAGATGAAGGTTGCCATTATCGGAGCCGGAGGAGCCGCAAAAGCCATCGCCTACACCGTAAAAAAACTCGGCATGAGAGCCTGCATTTTTAACCGCACGCTTGAAAACGCCCAGAAGCTTGCCGACCGCTACAATTTTGAAGCCGCTCCCCTGAACGAAGATTCCATCGAAATTCTTGATGAATATTCATCACTGATTATTCAGACAACATCGGTTGGAATGAACAGCGAAGGTCCATCATCAACAGAAAATGACCCGCTTTACTTCTATAAATTCCGTGGAAGCGAAATGGTATTCGACATCATCTACACACCGGCCGCAACCCCAGTTATGCGCCGCGCAGCATCAGCCGGCTGCAAGGTCTGCAACGGTTACAAGATGCTCGAATATCAGGCATACGAACAGTTCAAATTATTCACCGGCGAAGATTACTAGCGCCGGGAAGGGGATTTTTTATGACACAGAGCGAACAGAAGGTCATGGTTGCAAACACCGCAATCGACACTCTTATTGAAAAAGGCCTGATTTTCAGCGGAATGAAAATCGGACTCGGTACAGGCTCAACCGCAATGCCTGCAATCACCCGCCTTGCAGAACACCTTAAAAAAGGCGACATCAAAAACATAAAAGCCGTAGTTACCAGCTTTCAGGCTCAGAACGCCTGCCTTGAATACGGAATCCCGGTTTATTCCATGAACCACCCCGAAATCAACGGCCAGCTGGACCTTACCTTTGACGGTGCCGACGAAGTAGACCCTGACTGCAACCTGATTAAAGGCGGCGGAGCAGCACATGTCCGCGAAAAGCTCGTAGAATATAACTCAAAAATCTTTGTTGTAGTTGCTGACTCAACAAAACGCGTAGATACAATCGGAACAAAATTCCCGGTTCCAGTAGAAATTATCCCGGAAGCCCGCGCAAGCGTAACCACCGCCCTTGAAGCTACCGGCGCAAAGCCAGTCCTCCGCGAAGGCGTTCGCAAATGCGGCCCTGTCATCACAGACAACAACAACTGGATTCTTGACTGTACCTGGAGCCAGCCGATTGACGTTCCTGCAATGGAAGACAAAATCAATTCCCTCACAGGCGTTGTGGAAGTTGGTCTTTTCAGCAAAAAAAAGCCCATTGTTTTCCTTGGAACTGACGACGGAAAAGTTGAAATCCGCAATCTGGACTAAATAATGTTTCCACCCTTTCCCGCAGAGCAAGCCCACGCCTATAACCTCGCCCTGATTGAAAAGCTCAAAAAAGGCGGCGCAGACCTGCTTCAGCTGACCCGGGAAAGCAGCGGGCGGGCCGGCCATGGTATAATGCTTGGCTGCCTTCTTTGCATTAAAAATGATTCCCCGGCGGGCGGCATGGACCAAATGCAGCCACCGGCGCAAGTCCCCCCCGAACAAGTAAAAATGCAGGCACCCGCCGGGGCAGGCCACCTTCCATTTCCTAAGCCGGAAAGCCTTGTCGTCCTTTACGCAGTATCCGGCATCAGCATGCAGCTGCAGCTTAAAGAAGCGTCCCCGGAAACAATAGTTGTTCCGCCCCTTGTTTCACCAGCCCTTATAGAAGAAGCCCTTTCCCAGAATGACCTGGAAATCCACAGGCTTACAGAGCGCATAAATGCCGGTCAAAAAGAACTAAGCGCCACCCGCACAGAGCTTACAAGTCAGTCCCTTCAAAAGGTTTTTGACCTCTACTCCTTTACCCGCTTTGACGGGAAAAAAATCAGCCTGAATGAAATTATTGCCCTTCACGGAGGCCGGCTTCCCCCGACAGGCACCGGAGACTGCTGCGCACCAAAGCTTCTTTCCTACGCTTTTGAGCATGGTCTTATTCCAGTCAGCATGGACGAAGTTTTTTACGGAAAGGACAGTCCTAAGAAAAAATGCGGAAGCTCCTACCCGCCCTGCGACGAACGCTGCGGCTACATTCTGCCCTCAATTTTAGGCCTTGAAATCCTTTACCGCGACGATTCAATTCTTGTAGTAAACAAGCAGTCAGGTCTTCTTTCTGTTCCAGGCCGGACCCCCGACAAAAAAGACTGCATAGAAAGCCGGGCCATCAAGCTTTTCCCCCTTCAGATGCAGCTAAGCCAGCCCGCAGTCCACCGCCTTGATATGGAAACTTCGGGCATCATGATTCTGGCCTTTACAAAAGAAGCCCACCGGGAACTCAACCGCCAGTTTGAAGCAAAGAAAGTTCACAAAAAATACATAGCCCTGCTGGACGGAATTCTGCAAAAGGCAGACGGAGAAGCCGCCCCTAAAAAAGGAGAAAAATCCGGCCGCATAGAATTAAAATTCCGCCTTGATCCCGATAACCGCCCCCACCAGATTTACGACGAAGAATTCGGAAAGCTTGGCATCACAGACTGGGAAAATCTTGGGCTTGTGACCTACCGGGCTCCTGACGGCAGCAGCAAAAAAGCCACAAGAATTCTTTTTATGCCCCAGACCGGCCGCACCCACCAGCTACGCCTCCATTCCAGCGACATCCACGGCTTCCACCTGCCAATCATTGGCGACACCCTCTACGGCACCTGCCTGCCCGGCCAGCGCCTCATGCTCCACGCCACCGAAATCACCTTCACCCACCCGCTTACCCGCAGCCCCATGCATTTTGAATGTCCTCCGGAATTTTAATTTCCTGTCAGAAAATTCCTCACAGAGGGCACAGAGTTCACGGAGTTTTATCTAACATTTTTCTTCAAAATTCTCATTTTTTTTCAAAAACATTGCCGGAATTTGCACTTTTTTGCCTATTATAACTGTGTAGAGTTAATATCAAAATTTGGAGAAAAATATGAGTGAAACAAAAACAACTTATGACAAAAAACCTGTGGACGAACTGACTTTTGCAGACGATGGTATGTTTCAGGAAGTGATGCGTAATCCTGAAATTAGTGCAGAACTTGTAGAACGACTGCTCCACGTAAAAGTGGGCCATGTTGAATATCCAAAGCTTGAAAAGGCTATTAAGCCATTTTACACAACAAAAGGTGTCCGCCTTGATGTTTATTTGAAAGATGAGGACAAGATTATCGATGTAGAATTACAGTGCTATCCCCAGGAAGCACTTGGCAAGCGTACGAGATATTATCAGTCAATGATAGATATGGATAGTCTTATGAAAGGTCAGGATTATCCGGAATTGAAAGAAAGTTATATTCTTTTCATCTGTAAGCAAGACCCATTCTTTATAGATGAAAAGAATAAAATCCCTTATGGACTTCCGTGTTACACATTCCAAAATGTCTGCAAAGAAAATGACGAAGTAAATTTAAATGACAAAAGTCTTACGGTGATTTATAATTCAAGTGCATATGAATCAGAAAACGATGAAAAAACAAAAGCTTTTCTGCATTTTATAAGCACGAATGAGCCGGGAAAAGATGATTTTACAAACCGTCTTTCAAGGCTAGTTGAAAAAATCAAAGATAACGAGAAATTCAGGACAGATTACGCCGCTATGAATTTACATGACCGTGATTTAACAAGAGCCGCAAAAAAAGAAGGCATTGCAGAAGGCGAAGCAAAAAAAGCCATTGAAGCCGCAACAAATCTTCTAAAATTAAACAAACTCTCAATCGATGAAATTGCACAGGCTCAGGGACTTTCTGTTGAAAAAGTCCAGGAACTCAAATCTCAGCTGGAAGCAAAAAAATAATTTATTTCAGATAAAAATAACGCGCTCACAAACCGCGTTATTTTTCTTTCCTAATACACCTTTACCTTCACTTTACCATTCCGTATTTTCGGAGCCTTCTCATTTTTTTCGTGCTCAGAACGGGCTCTGGGAGTGATTGCATTACCTATTTTAAAGCGATATTTAGCATAAACAGAGGCTTTCCAGTAACTTTGTGAAGACTCAGCATTAAATCCATTGTGGTCTTTGTAATTTGAACCGCTTGAAGAAATGTATTCATCGCCGGTAACTGACTTTATTATTGTATAATAAAAAGAAGCTCCTGCAGAAAGTTCTTTCCATATGCGGTATTCAAGACAGCCTCCAAAACTCATCTTTGGAAAATTTGTATGAAATCTGTTAAGTGTATAACTTTCGTTAACGTTAGGTGCAGTTGTTTTATCAGCATAATGATGGTCAATAGAGTTGAGGTAAAACACAGGACTTGCATTAAAATCGCCGAGTATCGTCAGACGGTCAAAAAGCACCACCCCAGCCTGTAAGCCCAGATAAAAATCCAGTGTTTCACGCTTATAATCTACACGTTCATCAGAAACCTTATAAGAAAGAGCTTCGTCGCTATCTGCAGAAGTTTTTGATGATGTTCTTCCAGATTTTCCACTTGCATCCGAAGCCTTCAAATTTAAAATATTGTAGCTGAAGCCTGCATAAGGTCGAAATCGCACAACTTTAAAAAACGGAATA
Source organism: uncultured Treponema sp. (assembly GCA_947165895.1). GTDB lineage: Bacteria > Spirochaetota > Spirochaetia > Treponematales > Treponemataceae > Treponema_D. Next base: position 261,489 of record CAMVCB010000005.1, on the reverse strand, counting down.
TCAAACTTCAAGCGACTGTCTATTTCAAAATCAGATATAAGTTTTGTGTCGCATTCAAAATCAGCAAGGTGAAAATTCGGATCAAAAGCAGCCGTCCACCAGTTTTCGCTCATTTTTCCGCATGATTTTGGAATTCCAAAAAGAGCATTAGTTTCAAGCCCAATAAACCACCAGCCGGCTTCAATCTTTGCCCCGACACGGCAGTTCATCTCTTCCTTCCACAAAATTTCAGTATATTTTGTTTTTGTTGCAGTACGGCATGTGGTTTCTGAAAAATCTCCATTTTTAAGCTCAAAAAGTGGTGCTGTACTCACATAAAATCCTCGCCATACACCAGCATTTATATCAGAAGCTTCTTTTGCTGTAAGAAAACTTCCGCAGAAAACTAAAAAAATTATAGAATACAAATATTTTATTTTAGTGTTCAATTTTTTTTCCATATAAGTTTTTCCTCATTTATTCAACAATTTTAAATTTCAAAGTGTAATAAAGCGGGTTATTTGGGTTTTCATTTTTTACAAGATTAAGTGTAACGTAATAATAGTTTCCCCCTACAAATTCAACCGGATTTGAAATATCAAGTTCAAACAATACGCAGTACTGAATATTTATATTGTAGTTATAACCTGTAATATTTTCTGTTATCCCGTAACGTTTTATAGCCTCTATAGAAGATGCTGCTGCATTGTAAACAGGTGAAGATGTATTATCAGCCACACCAAAAAAGAGATGAGGATAATTTGTACGATTTACAGTAAACACATCTTTATCAGTTTCTGAAGTTCCAATTGTTATCTGCTGATCCGGGCTTCCATGAGCACCATCATCTGCACTTCCGCCGAATACAAACAGATTTGAATTTAACTCGAAACTTGTTTCACTTCCACTTCCGTTTAGATAATTTGCAAAAAGTGAAAGGTTTTTGCAATCCGTATATTCGCAGACCTTATTTACATAAATAACTGTTTCACCATCAAGGCTTCCCTTTTTCCAGCTCTGCCACTGCCCATAATCCGGGTGAATTAAAGTCGCTGTATGAATGCCGTCGTAATCATAATCAACCGGGTAGATAATTTTCGGTTGAGCAGCCTCTTTTTTCAGCTGTGACTTATAAACATAACGGTTGATTTTTGAATCAGCTGCAGCATCATTGCCTGTTGAATATTTTCCTCCATTGTAGTTATAAGTAATTTTATAAAGATTGAGGGAAGATGCGGCAGTATCAAACTTATTAAAAGAAAGGTTAAGTTTTGTGCTATCAGGAAGTAAACCTGTGCTTTCAAAATCCAGATAAGTATAGTCAGAAGAACCACGACTTGTCATTGCACAAATACGTGCAAGATATCGTTTTTCTAATTGTAAAGAATAAACAATACTTGTGTTGTTATTCCATAACGAGCCGTCTCCGTTAATATGCTGAAAAGCAGCATTATCGGAATCTCCGTAGTTAGAAGGATTACAGTTATACTGCACAGCACCTGCGGTAATGAGAGCATTCCATGCAGTCTCTTTTTGCAAGAGAGAAGAAGCATTATTCATAACTGTAATAATATGTGAATAGTAAGTTGTATCATCAAAATCAATTTTTGAAATATCAAGAAGTTCAAGCTGAAAATAGCTTTCATTTGTGGAATTATCATTCCAGGCAAATTCTGCATAGTAATAACCGGCTTCTTTGTTTGAAGGACTTGCCCAGCCTGCACGGAACTCAGAGGGGGCAGCATCTGGAAGGGCTTCAATTACCGGTGGAATTGCAATTGCAGCCCGGGTGTCCTGATTTGAATAGACGGTAAGAATGTCTGAATATACATAGCAGTTTTTACCGCCGTCGGTGTAAAATTTTACTGCAAAATTGTAGCTTCCAGGAGTCATGTAGCGCAGGTAGTAGTTAGGGATTCCAGTAGGAGCAGGTCTTTGCAGATTATCAACAAGATTCCATTCTGTGCTTTCTTCTCGTGACATATCAGGATTCCAGTATTTAATTACTTGATTTGTTGACAGATCATATAAACCAACATAAATAGAAAGCCCTGAATCAGGTAAAGCCCAGGTAGTATAAAGTTCAATATTAACTTTTCCAGACCCATAATTGCTGGATGAAGAAGCAGGAGTTAAATAAAAAGTAACGCTTTCCATATAGCGTACGTCTACGGTGGCACTGCTTAGAAAAATTGCATTACTCTTTACATCATTAATGTCACTGCCATAGGAACTTTCATTACCAGTAATTGTAAGTTCGTTTTCTGTTGCAAAAAGATTTAATTCGTAAGCACCTGCTTCAAAATAAAGGTCTACAGAACCCTTGTGATTGTCCTGAGAGTATGAACTTAAAAAAACTTCCTTTACGGGAACTATAGTGTTTGTCGTTTTATTTTTACCCCAGTAATAAAAATGAAGAGACCTGGCGTCTACAGATGAAGGAATAATAGAACGTTCAGAAGCAGATGAAAAATTCAAAAGATTATTGCTTGTTGCAATGATTTTTATAGAATGTGAAGAAGTATTCGAAGAGTACTCTGTAAGTCCGTTGGCACAGCCAATCAGCAGAAAAAGAGAAAAAATCAAATTAAATATAATAAAAGAAAACTTCTTCATAAAAAATGATGGAATGGGATGACTGATAATTATAAAAATAATCAGTCATCCCATTTTTTAGGGCCATTTTACAGAACAGCCTGAGCTGTCCTGTAATCCGATTTTGAAAGACTAGTCTTTCTGCCAGATACCGCCTGTTGCTTCACCCTTAGCCCAGTCACCAGCTGTTGCAGCTGTAAATGTTGTACCGTCTGTTGTTGTAAAGTATTTATCCTCATTACCAGTCCAGTTGTAAGGCTCGAAAGTAGTAGGAGAATAAATAGCTGTAGAACTTTCTTTTACAGTCATTGTTACAGGATATGTGTAAGGAACCTTAGGATTGTTTTTGTTGTATCCCATAAGTGTGATTGTATAGGTTCCGGCACCAAATGTGCTTGTAAGAGGAATCTCAAAGTAAGTGAACTTTGTATCATCAACAATCTTGTAGAAGGTACCTGCTGTCCAGTTTTCTGTTGCAGCAAGAGCTGTGTACTTGCCGTCTGCATACTTAGCATAACCTGCATATCCTGCAGCCCAGTCACCAGGCTGTGAAGTAGTAAGTACATAGCGCTTATTGCCTGTAAGAGTTGTTGAAGTTGTCGGAGTTCCGGTTACATTAACGGTTGGAATAACATCAATCTTCTTGTCATAGAGACTTCCGTAAGACTGAGATGTTACCTTTACACGAACACTTTCATAGTTAAGCTCACGAATTGCAATATAGAGGAATTTATATCCGGCTGTAGTATTATTGTTGATTGTGAATGTCTTAGAGTTATCAAGACTTGCAATCTGTACGGCAGAACCTATTCCGCTTGCAGTTCCCTTAAGAAGAACAGCATCGCAGTCAAGAATAGCGTAGTCTGCAGGATTGAATACAGTAACGTCTCCAGCACCGTAAACGGCATATAGAGAGAGGTTCTTGTATCCAGGATAGCTTCCGTCACCAGGAACTGCAGGATTTGCAGAGTAGTCACTTGCAGCTACAATATGGGTTCCCACAGTTGCATTTGATGTACCAATGAGAGGCTGGTCTGGGAGAGCTGTACCTCTGTCTGCACGGGAATTTAATGTGTAAATTGTTGAGCCTGATGTTGAGTCAAGCTTCCATCCTGTCCAGCTGGCACCTGTCTTATAAAGACTGTAGCCTGTTGGAGCAGCAGGGTCTGTAAAGTCAGCATTTTCTTTAAGAGGGTTGTTCAGGGCAACACCAGTTTTATTTGTTCCAGGTGTTGTGCTTGCAGAATCGTAAAGCTGTGTGTAGTAGCGGATGTCAGCAGTAAGGGAACCGTTCAAAGTTGGAATCTGTCCCTGATTTGCAGTAGCAGCAGCAGTAGCAATAGATTTGATTTCACCAGCAGCAGGATCTGAAACACTTGTTCCTCCTGCAGTCTGTGCACTGTAAGTTGTCTGGTAGTAGGCACCGTTAGCAAGATCATATTTTACGCGGAAGAGGTTTACGGCAACAGCATATGCTCCGTTATCATCAGAGTCAAACTGCTTAGGAGTAATGTTTGCACCTACTTCCCGGCGTTTGTATGTAACTGGAGCTACGAAATCTGTCCATGCAGTTGTTCCTGTATCTGTCAATTTAAGGTTTACATAGACATAGTCAGAAGTTCCGGCATCGTTTACAGCTGCAATTCTTGCAATATAGCGGACACCAAGAGGAAGGGAAACTACAACTGAGTCTGCATTTGTGTTCAAAGAACCAGCCTGATAGTTGCTTTCTGAATAAACCAGTTTTTCATAAGTAGTGATTTTTCCACCATTTGTCTTAAGAGTTTTCCAGTTATCATCTGCAGTGGCCTGATCGAAAGCTGTATTTGCTGCGTTCATTGTGTAAAGGTTTGCATAAGAGTAGTTTGCAGGAGTATTAGAAGTGTCAGGATTCATAAGTTCAATCTGGAAATACTGTTCGTTATCTGTGTCAGGTGCAGACCATAGGAATTCTACATCATAGAAACCTGAATCCTCATTTTCAGGTTCCGCATATTTTGCTGTAAAGCCTGCCGGTTTTTTAGGTTTAAGACCGATTACATTTGGAACATAAATTGTCGCAGTTGTAATCTGGTTTTGAAGGATTACGATTGTATCACTCCAAACATAAGTTTTGCTTGTATTGCTGTCAATGAACTTAACCTTAAGGTTGTATGTTCCAGAAGCAACACTTGCCTCTGTCCAGTTTTTGTTAAGTTTGTTAGCTGAAATATCAGAAGTTGCAACAAGAGATGTATCTACAATTGACGCTGCTGTATTGATGTTTTCAATCAAGAAAGCAATCTTATTGTCTGCCTGATAAATTGTATCAAGATCCCAGTCAGTCTTAAATGTTAGGTTTATTCCGCCGCTACCACCAAGAGAATATGGAGTGAGGTAGAAACTTACCTTTTCGTTATAACGCATATCTACGGTTGCAGTAGCCTTCATAACAGTTTTTGTACTGCCTGTAACTGTTGTTTCATCAGTTGCGTAGGTACCTGTAATAGTAACGTCTTCTGTAAGTGCATACAGATAAAGGGTATATTTACTGGTTGTAAGGTCAATATCAACTGTACCTGTACGACCGTTAGAACCTGCAGTTGCTACGAAAGTAACTTTTTTACAATACTGCTTTGTATTATCAAGCTGATCCTGAGCAAAGAGAACGAATTTCAAATCATTTCCGTCCAGAGCTGCAGGAAGAATCATACGTCCAGAATCTTCCGGGAATACAAGATTTTCTGTACTTCCTGTTGCATAGAGGGTAAGCCTCTTTGAACCACCGGCTTTTATAGTATCGCCTTCAATACTTGCATCATCTACAAGGTTAGAACATCCTGAAAAAATCAGGGCAGTTAAACTTGCAGCTAAAGCAACTAACTTTGCTAGTTTTTTCATGTTTTACCTCCATATGAAAAAATTAGAATTTGTTTTAACTTTTTGCGGCTTTCGCCGTGTTTTATACATGACATATGTCATGTGTTAAAAATCGTAATTTTTATAAATTACGACAGCTGCGATATCTGTGTAGCTTTTTGCCTCCTCGTTTTTCTCCGTAACTGTCAAAGTCAGTTTATAGGTCTTACCAATTTCAAGAATTCCTTTTTCCAGGGATTCTTGAATATAGGTGACAAACGTTCTGGAGACTCTGTCCGTATTGTTGAACATGACCAGATCAATTTCGGTCGGTCCAACATCCGGATCATAAGCTTCTTCAGGATCTGTCAAAACCCAACTGTATGACCTGCAGTTGTACGGAGCTGCTAGATTCAGCGTATCTACACTGGAAACGTAGTAGATTGGGAAGAGCATGTCGCTTGCCACAAAGTTTGCGTCTCCGGGTGACGGCTGTGTACCGTTATCTACAGCATGTGTGACTGTAAAGTTTGAATTGTAGTCATCAAGCATCGTTTGAACGCTGTTCGAGCAGCCAATCACCAGAAGCAGGAGCAGCGGAATTACTACAAAACGAAGCTTATTCACGTCTTGCCTCCTTAACCTCCTGGAAGATTGATGTTGAATCCTACATCCGCGCTAAACGAGAACTGTAGAATGGTGTCATATTCTCCGCGAACTGACACTGAAATAAATTTCCATCCAAGTCCAACTTTACCTGCAATATAGAATGATGGAAAAACCTTACTTGTTATTCTTGAATCCCCGAACTGACGGTCCCAAAGCTGACAGAGTGATGTTCCCAAAAGAACTTCACCGAAAACTTCAAGATCGTTGCTCAGAGGTTTCATGGCAAATCCAACAGGGGCATAAACTTTCATGCCCATTAAAAGCGGACTTTCAATCGAACCTCCGCGTAATTTATATGAATATGGGAACTGGCTTGTAGGGAAGCCTATAAATGGTTCCACTTCTGCTCCCACGTAAAAAGGCTTGAGCCATTTATAATTTTTGTAACCAATTCCGGCTGAGACAGCTATCATGTAAGGAGTTGGAAGCACTGCAAAGCTTGAATCAATTACAATCTGGTGTCCGCTCTTAAAATAAGGCCGCCTGTTTCCGCGGCGATTTTCAAGGTCGCGTGGATCCAGATTCTTTCCCTTCATGCTGGTTGAATCGTCAGCAACGTACAGTTTAAATGCAGGAGCCTTTTCCCCCGGCAGCAAGAAGACTTCTTCCACATCCAGAATGAAAATACAACCGTCGGCGTAGCCCTGAAGCAGCTTCTTTCCGGCGTTGTCAAAGGCGTAGCAGGTCAGCTGAGCCTGGCTGTAGCGGGGGATGTAGCCCAGATATTTTCCGGTCTGAATGCTGTAAAAATAGAAGACATTGTCTTCGCAGTTTAAAATGAGAGTATCGCCGTCCGGCGAAAGTGAAAGAGAACGAACAGGCTTTCTGGCTTTTATCTGCCGCAGGACGTTACCGTAAAAATCGGTGACGATAACCCGCTTTTTCTTAATCGGGTAGATAATTCCAAGGCTGTCCTTTGTAAAAATCGGGGCCACCTTCATATTGTTTGGGTAGCTCATCGAATAAAGGACTTTTCCCGAACTGACGTCCAGAATGTAAATCTGATTGTCCTCACAGCCCACGCTCAGATATTTGTTGTCCGGGCTGAAGCTTAAGTTTGTTGCAACGTGATTCAGAACCTGACTCTTTCGCTCAATAAGGGTTTCGGTCATGTAGTTCTGCATGTAAATGTAGATTGAATTTCCCGTATCGGCGGTGGCAAGATAGTTACCGTTCCAGTTGTAAGCCATGGCGGTCGGGAAATTGTCGGAATTGATTGATGCCCTGTTCACCGGATTTTCATTCGGCAGGATTCGGATTTCAAGCGTATTATCTTCAGAAAGGCTTGCCAGCTGGTCTCCACTACCCTCTGTAAAGCGGGTAAATTCCATAAACTGCAGGTTTCCGTTTTCTGTCTGGATTGACTGCAAAAGTGAATATTCAGAGCCGTCACGGACGATGATATTATTCTCTTCCGTATAGGCGAAGATGCTGCCGTCCTTGTTCCAGGTTGCTCCGTGAACCGGGAACGGAGTCTTTACCATAGGAATGACCATTTCCTGGGCGGCAAGGCTTCCAAAAATGAGGAAAATTAAAATGTAGACTGCAAGACTTTTTGTTTTTCTACACATTACAAATCCGTCGTTGCAAGCAAAAAAAATGATTTTTTTTAGACAAACTCCGACATTTGTATATCGGCAGAAAGTAAGTGAATCTTTATCTTTTTCTTAGCGGGGAAAAATCTCTTATAGAAATAAAAATTATTTATAAAATTAAATTGCGATATTCATAAATGTGGATTAAAATATATCTATGTCAGATTATACATCAAAGAATGGTTTGCTTTTCACAAATGACATGAATACGCTGGTAGGGATTGATCCTGCTTCCAGCGAATTCAATGGTACGGTTCCTTACGGTCCAAAAGAGATTGCGGATGAAGCCTTTGCGGGCACAAATGTCAGCTCAATTTCACTTCCGGATTCTGTAAAAGAACTGCCTGATTGTCTTTTTGAGAATCTAACTTCGCTTACATCAGTAAAGCTGCCACTTTCTTTACAGGTTCTGCCGCCTTATTTGTTTTCTGGGTGTTCAAAGCTCACAAAGGTTTCCATGCCGAGTGTTGTTACAGAATTTCCAGAAGGACTTTTTTACGGCTGCTCGTCTCTGCCAGAAATCCCCTTCCGCGCAGGAATTCAGGAGATTCCGGAAAACTGTTGTGCCGGCTGCTCGTCAATAAAGTCTGTGGTGCTTCCTAACACGGTTGCAAAAATCCACTCCAAAGCTTTTGCGGGCTGTAAGAGTCTGGAAGCTGTGGTTTTGCCTGCACACCTTTATGAGCTTAGCGATGATGCCTTTGAGGGCTGCGATTCAATTCGCAATATCCGTGTAGATGACGGCAATAATCTTTTCTATGTAAGTGAAGAGGATGGCTGCCTTTACGAAAAGTCTATCGAAGGAAGTGACAAGCTGCGTCTTAAGGTTGCGCCGGTAGAAAAAAACAAAATTGAATTTTATGAGGACAGCCTTAGCGAAAGCTCTGAAGTTATGATTGCCGATTCTGATGATCTGGAAGATGATGATATCTTCAGTTCAGAAATTGGCGCTGCTGATGAAGAAATCGCTTCAATGGGAATTGAAGAAGCGGCTCCTGTCACACAAGTTGAAGCCGCCCCGGAAGAAGTTGAAGAAAATATTGATGAAAATGATGTAAAAAATACGGAGGATGATAAAATGTCAGATAATGTAGATGATATGCTCGCCGATATCATGGGTGAAGAAAAAGCCCGTGTTGAAAGCGCAAGCGGAGTCGGAATAGAAGCCGAAGCTTCTGCCGAAGACAGCGCAGCTTCGAATAACGGTGCAGTTACTGCCGGTGAGCTTGAAAATCTTTTCTCTTCCGCTGGCGGTGATGAAGCCGCAGGTCGTGACGACGTTCATATTCAGCTTAAAGACCGTCTTGCCCTCGACTCAAAAACAAAAATTCTTATTGAATCTGTTGGATTCAGCAAAATCGAACTTTGCGAACCTGCCGGCCAGCCGCCGGAAGACGGTGATTTATTCGTAATTGCTGAAAAAATCATAACATCAGATATTGGAGAGCATACTTTCAGCGACAAGCTTATTACATGTGCAAAAAAGATTGCCAGAATTCACGATTTCAAGCGAATCATCTTCCTTTATGCCTTACCATCGGATAACGAAGAGTTCCAGCAGTTCTACTTCCACTTTATCAATAAGCGAAACGTAATTTTTGCCTGTGAAGCTTCAAGTCCTGCTACCCTTTCAGCCTACGGCAAGATGATTTGCGAACAGTCACGAATCAGCCTGGACAGCAATGAGCTTGCAGAACAGAGAAAACGCATTTCTGTAAAAAATGATATGCTCATCAAGCTTGTAATTCAGGATAAGTACGAGTAGTTAATTCGGCGATTTTTTTCATTTTGAATTAAAAATACCGGGCGTTTCCCTTTCTGGGGAAACGCTTTTTTATTTATATTTAAGAAACTTTAGTATTTGTAAATTTATTTATTGATTAGAAAGGGAAATATAGTTATTATTAAGTTGAAATAAAGCTGGCATAACCGGCATAGTTTTTTATAAGCGAGGATTATATGAAAAGCGATAACGCTAAAAAAGGTGTAGCACGTGCGCCTCACCGTTCTTTATTTTATGCTTCTGGTTACACAGACGAAGAATTAAATCAGCCTTTAGTTGGAATTATCTGTGCAAAAAACGAACTGATTCCGGGTCACATTGAGCTTGACCGCATTTCCGAGGCAGTAAAGGCCGGCGTTAGAATGGCGGGAGGAACTCCGGTTGAATTCCCTGCAATCGGCGTTTGTGACGGTATTGCGATGGGACATGAAGGAATGAAGTATTCCCTTGTTACCCGCGAGCTTATTGCGGACAGCGTTGAATGTGTAGCCAAGGCTCACCAGTTTGACGCCCTCGTTATGATTCCAAACTGCGATAAAATCGTTCCGGGTATGCTTATGGCCGCTGCCCGCCTGGATCTTCCTACAGTATTTGTTTCGGGCGGCCCTATGATGCCGGGTCACCTTGCTGGAAACGATGCTTCTAATCCATATTCAGGAAAAAATCTTTCTTTAACAGATATGTTTGAGGCTGTAGGTGGTCTTGCAGTAGGAAAAATTACAGAAGATCAGCTTAAGGAAATGGAACACCGTGCCTGCCCTGGCTGCGGTGCCTGCTCTGGTATGTTCACTGCAAACTCCATGAACTGTCTTACAGAAGTTCTTGGTCTTGGTCTTCCAGGAAACGGTACAATTCCAGCTGTAACTGGAGAGCGTATTGCCCTTGCAAAACACGCAGGTATGGCAGTTATGAACCTTTACAAAAAAGGAATTACAGCCCGTCAGATGATGACAGCAGAAAACTTCCGCAATGCCCTTGCGGCTGACATGGCTCTGGGATGTTCTTCAAACACAATGCTCCACGTTCCAGCAATCATGCACGAAGCAGGTCTTGAACTTGACCTTCACGAAGTAAACGAAATTTCTAACCGCACACCTAATTTGTGCCACCTGGCTCCTGCCGGCCACACCTTTATGTGTGAGCTTGATGATGCAGGCGGTGTTCAGGCTGTTCTTGCAGAGCTTGCAAAGAAAAACCTTATCAACACTTCTTTGATTACCGCAACAGGAAAAACTATTGCAGAAAACATTAAGGGCGTAAGAAACCGCAATCCTGAAATCCTCCGCCCTATTGAAAATCCTTTCAGCGACAACGGCGGTATTGCAATTCTCTTCGGAAACCTTGCTCCAAACGGAACTGTAGTAAAACGCTCTGCCTGTGCAAAAGAGCTTATGCTTCACACAGGTCCTGCCCGCGTTTTTGATGATGAAAGCGAGGCAATGGAAGCTGTTCAGAAGGCTCAGATTAAGCCGGGTGACGTTGTAGTCATCCGCTACGAAGGTCCAAAAGGCGGCCCTGGTATGCGCGAAATGCTGGCAGTAACAGCAGCCCTTGCGGGACAGGGACTGGACAAGCAGGTAGCCCTGATTACAGACGGCCGCTTCTCGGGCGCAACACGAGGCGCTTCACTTGGCCACTGTTCGCCGGAAGCTGCGGTAGGTGGACCGATCGCCCTTGTTCAGGAAGGAGATAAAATCACTCTGGACATCAACAATTACAAGATTCACCTTGACGTAAGCGACGAAGAACTTGCCCGCCGCCGCGCCGCATGGAAGGCACCGGAGCCAAAAGTAAAGACCGGCTACCTTGCAAGATATGCAAAACTGGTAAGCTCTGCTGACAAGGGAGCAATTCTAGAATAGGAGTGTGGGTTATACCGTCAACTTGCGAAGCAAGTTGATTAAGCACGCGCAGCGTGCGACGTGCTATCCTGGAATAGAAAGAACTATTGGCACTCTATAGTAACAGAATCATCATAAACAATGCCGTTCAAAACTGCCGTTATGAAAAGCTGATAAGTATCTGGCAAAGTCTGAGAAGCCGTCAGACTGAGTATTTTGCTGTCTGTCGCAGCTACTGTTGCTGAGCCTTCAGTCAGAGAAAGAGACCAGCTGATATCGTCTGCAAAAGTATCAGTAACATCACTTCCTTCATAAAGGACATGAGGACTTACCGTGATTTTTTCCGCCTTTCCGGCGGTAAGAACCACGGGACTTGCGGTAAAGGTCATTGTAATTCCAAGAGGATTGATGAAGCTTCCGCTGTTAAGGACAAAGGCCGCCTCACTTCCACTTGAATCCCAGTCTACGGCATAAGCTCCGTCACTGACAAAAATTTCTGCTGGAGCCGAGCTTGTACCAGAAGCCTTAAATCCGTTTGTAAATTTTATTGAATCTGTAATTGCCGAAGAAAGATTGACGCCGATTTTGCTGCCGTCACAGTTTCCCTGCATATAAAGTATTTTGGCTGCAGAAGCTGCATCCGGCACAATAATGAGATTTTTTTCAATTCCAATAGAATTTGAGCCCGAACCAGAAATAACCGCCTTATTATCTGTAATAATATTCTTACCGCTGAATTCAATGCCATAAGCATTATTTACGGCAGCAAGCTTTGAATAATCCTTGCCGGCCGGAATAGAATCTATCGTATTGTCTTTTACAGTAACACCGCCGTCAAAACGGGCATAGCGGACCCCTTCTGTATTGATTACATATCCATACTCATATGAAGAAAGACTACTGCTGCTGTCGGTATGGCTGTAATTTTCCCTTATCAAAGTATTTTTTAAACAGATTCCAATTCCTGCACTCAGGCCGGAAGGAGTCTTCAAATCACAGACAGAAGGGCCGTCAAAACTTGTATTATTAGTGATTTCACAATTTTCAATTTCAACATTATAGGCTGTTTCAAGGGCAAGTGCGCCGCCCGGCAGAGAGCTCATGTTATCTGTAATAATACAGTTTTTAATCAGGAATTTTTTACTGCTGAAATCTGTAGCTGAATCAGTAGAAGTGATATAAAAGGCAGCGCCACCTACATCCGTAGAATAGCCGCCTGTCAATGTCAGGTTCTGAATGGTAATATTTCCGTTTGTCCAGCCGATTTTGAAGATCCGGCTGCCAAAAGCGGCATTTATTGTACGCTTTGTCTTGTAACCGCCAATAGTTATATCAACAGCCGGAGCAATTTCAGCAAATCTGTAATCCGATCTGTTAAAATCAATTTCTGAATTTATATTAATGTCACTGAGCAGAAGCACATAACCGGCACTTTTTGATTTTTCTGTATCGGCATTAAAGCTCTGCCTTAAGGCTTTCAGGGCATTATCAATTGTAAGGAAAGGATTTTCCATTGAACCGTCATTATCATCATCCCCCTGATCAGAAACGTAAAAAACAAAGGAGATGTTTTCGTCTATATTATCAAAAGCATCATCCTCCGCCGTAACAGGACTTTCTTCAGAAGCGTCTGGCTCAGGCTCATCTGCCGGACTATTTCCGCTATCCTCCTCCCCGGCAGAAGTATTATCACTATTTCCGCTGTCACCAGACGGATTTGAGCCGGAAGAATTATCTGATTCATTTGAATTATTCTGATTGTTTGAAGAAAGCGCCTCAAGGCTGCCCGTAAAAAATTCCTTCACAGGCGTATTAATCATGTCACAGGAAACTGCACAGAAAAGAAAGAGTGTGGCTGTGAGGATATTTATAATTTTAAAAAGCGTCCGAGTCAAATGGCAGCCCCTTAATATGTTTTATTCCCACCGAATCACTTTTTAATTATAACTACTTAATTCTAACATTAATTTGTATTTTCTTCCATATAAAAAAAGCAGTCCGCCCATCGACGAACTGCTTTTAATGAAGGATGATAATAGCAGAAGCGTTAAAAACAACAGTCCTTTGCGACTGTTGTTTAGCTTCTACAAGAAAACATCTCGGCAAGCTATGCTTGCCGCAACGCCCCGTTTTATGCTACTACAGCCTTAACGTAAACGTCTTTTACATCTTTGTCTGCGGCAACAATAAGACCATTTGCCTTTCCGCCCTTTACTTCAAGCGAAACAGCACCTGTGTTCTTCTTGTTTTCTACAGTGATGTGATATGTTACCCCGCGGAACTTACGTGTGAACTCTGCGTTCTTAATGTGTTCTGGCAGGCGTGGTTCAATTTCCAGACCGGCATGCTGAGGGCGGAGTCCGCAGATGTACTGTGAAAGTGCAACAAAGTTCCATGCGGCTGTACCTGTAAGCCATGAGTTTTTAGCTTCACCTTCGCGGCGGGCTTCCTGTCCTGCTACCATCTGGCTGTAAACATAAGGCTCTGTGCGGTGGATGTCAGACCATTTTTCTTCAACCCATGCAGGTCCAATCTTTGTGTAGTGTTCCCATGCATCCTGCGGGCGGCCGTTTACAACTTCACCAATTACAACCCATGGATTGTTGTGACAGAAGATACCGCCGTTCTCTTTGTATCCAGGTGGATAAGAAGAAACTTCACCAAGTTCAACGTGGTATTCCTGGTAAGCCGGCCAGAGGATACAGATTCCGTATTTAGAATCAAGGTATTTCTTTACGCTGTCCAGAGATTTTTCAGGATAGCCTTTATCTTTACCGATTTTTGCCATTGTACCAAAGCCCTGGCTTTCGATGAAGATTTTTCCGTTTTCACATTCCTTAGAACCGATTTTGTGTCCTGCATCATCGTAAGCGCGAACGTACCATTCTCCGTCCCAGCCTGCAGTACAGATAGCATCTTCCATCTTCTTGCAAAGCTCTTCTGCGCGTTTTGCTTCAGCTTCATCACCCATAAGGCGGCACATCTGAACGTAGTCAGGTGTAACAAACACGAACATCTGGGCAATCATAACTGATTCAGCGTTCTTTCCTTCCTTGTTTGTACAAGTCTGGAATGAATCGTTAGGGTTTGTAGAGAAACAGTTAAGGTTGAGACAGTCGTTCCAGTCAGCACGGCCAATCAAAGGAAGTCCATGTGGTCCCATGTGGTTAGGGATGTAGTTGTATGAACGGCGAAGGTGCTCGAACATTGTTGCTTTGTTTGTTTCTGAATTATCAAAAGGAACATCAACCTTAAGGAAGTCAACGTCGCCTGTTTCGCGGATATAATTACCAACACCAAGAACGAGCCAGAGAGGGTCATCATTGAAGTTAGAACCGATATCAGCGTTTCCGCGTTTTGTAAGAGGCTGGAACTGGTGGTAAGCAGAACCGTCTTCAAACTGAGTTGCGGCAACGTCGTAAAGGCGTTCGCGGATGCGGCTTGCTGGAAGCTGGTGAGCGGCACCAAGCATATCCTGAGAAGTATCGCGGAAGCCTAGCCCTCGCCCGATTCCTGATTCAAAGTAAGAAGCAGAGCGGGCAAAGTTGTATGTTACAACACACTGATACTGGTTCCATACTGCCATACGGTCAAGCTTTTCATCACCAGTTTTGATTGAGAAGTGGCTGAGCGTTTCATCCCAGAATGCTTTAAGGGCTGCAAGCTCTTTTTCAACCTTCTCTTTTGTATCAAACTTCTTCTGAAGCTCGTAAGCCTTTTCCTTGTTGATTACGCCGGAAGCTGTGTTTGTGCGGAGCAATCCTGCATCAAGAGCCTTCTTTTTGTCTGCTTCAGAAAGGAATTTCTTGTCGTTATCCATTTCGATGTAGCCGAGAACGAAAATCAAAGTTTTTTCTTCACCAGCTTTCAAAGTCATATTTACGCGGTGAGAAGCAATTGGAGACCATCCGTCTGCAACTGAATTTCCTGATTTTCCTTCAACAACAGTTTTTGGTGCAGAAATAGGATTGTAAAGTCCAAGGAAGGTTTCGCGGTCTGTATCAAAACCGTCAATTTTCTGGTTGCACCAGTAGAAGGTAAAGTGATTGCGGCGCTCGCGGTATTCAGTTTTGTGGTAGATTGCGCTGCCTTCAATTTCTACTTCACCTGTAGAGAAGTTTCTCTGGAAGTTCTGGCAGTCGTCAGATGCGTTGTAGAGACACCATTCAACAAAAGAAACCAGGCTGATTGTCTTGTCTGATTTTCCTTCGTTCTTGAGCGTAAGCATTTCTACTTCTGCGTTTTCTGTATTTGGAACAAAGTAAACTGCCTCAGCCTTCAAATCATTCTTTTTAGAGATGAATTTTGAATAGCCGAATCCGTGATGGCACTCGTAAGAATCAAGCGGAGTCTGAGTTGGCTGCCAGCCCGGATTCCAGATTGTATCACCGTCTTTAATAAAGAAGTAGTGGCCGTTGTTATCAAGCGGCATATCGTTGTAGCGGTAACGGGTAAGACGACGAAGACGTGCGTCTGTATAGAATGAATAACCGCCACTTGTGTTAGAAATCAAGCTGAAGAATTTCTGGCTGCCAAGATAGTTAATCCAAGGGTATGGAGTTTTTGGTGTTGTGATTACATACTCCTTGTTTGCGTCATCGAAATTTCCAAATTTCATAAGTTAGTTCTCCTATTTTTTTGACCGCCCTTCGCTAGTCTCGGGCGGGAGCATTTTTCAAGGTTAATCCTAAAACGACCCGCTGTCGCAGCTCGTTTTTTAACGGATTCACTATTATAAGCTTATTCTTTTACTCCACCTGATGTTACACCACCGATGATGTAGCGAGAGAGGAAGAGGTAAACAATAAGCAACGGGATGATTGCAACACAAATCATGATGTAAACCTGAGCAAGGTCAAACTTCATGAAGTCAGCTGAACGAAGCTGGGCAATCAAAATTGGGATTGTCTTTTTTGTCTTTGAGCTCAAAATCAAGGCAGGCATAAAGTAGTTGTTCCATGAGCTTACAAAAGCAAAGATTGCCTGAACTGCAAGAGCCGGCTTAATCATTGGAAGAACGATTACATTGAATGTAAGGAACTCGTTACATCCGTCAACACGGCTTGCTTCAACGATTGAGTAAGGCAAAACCGATTCCATATACTGTAATATATAGAAGAAAACGATTGGTGCAGCAATTGCAGGAAGAATCAAAGGCCAGAGAGTATTAATCATATGGATTCCTGTAACAAGCTTTACAAAACCAAGGGCTGTAACCTGAGTAGGAATCATCATAATTGCCATGATAAACTTGAAAACAATGCGCTTTCCCTTAAAATTATACATGTGGATACCGTAAGCAGTCATCGCACTGAAGTAAACTGAAAGAAGGGCATTGAAAATAGAAACGATTACACTGTTCCATAAACCAGAAAGGATTGGAATATTGTCGTTTGCCAGCAGGTTACCCAGATTCTTAAAGAAATAAGGACCTGGAATAAGGCTGAAGCCTTTTACAAGCTGTGAATGAAGTCTTGTAGAGTTCAAAATCAAAAGAACAAAAGGCGCAAGAGATAAGAAAGAAAGAACTCCCAAAATAAAATAACAGATAAAACGTCTTGTAGCTAAACTTGCTCTTGTCATCCTACTTACCTCTCTTATAAGACTGCATATTAAATTTGTAAACAATACCGCTCAAAATAGCTGTGATTACAAAGAGCACAACAGAAACAGCACCACCAAGACCGTAATTCTTGCTGAACAAGTGTTTGTTCAGATACATAATCAAAGTCATAGATGTACGGTTAGGGTTACCTTCTCCGTTTGTCAAAATCTGAGGTACATCGAACATCTGAATACCACCGATAAGGGATGTAATTACAACGTAAATCAAAATCGGTGCAAGCTGAGGAAGTGTTACCTTGAAGAAAACCTGAACCGGGTTAGCTCCGTCAATTCGTGCTGCCTCAAAAATTGAATTATCAATACCCATGATACCGCTCATAAGAAGAAGGGTTGTGTTACCGTACCACATAAGGCAGTTCATAAAGGCAATAAGACCTCTTACGGTTCCTGTTTTTACAAGGAAGCGTACAGGTTCATTAATCATATTCATATTAAGAAGAATGCTGTTAACCGGACCGCCGTCTGCAAAAATAACAAAGAAGAGCATTGCAAAAGCAGAAGCCATAATCAGGTTAGGCATGTAAATTACTGTTTTAAAGAATTGAGTTTTCTTAAGGTGAAGCTCTGTATCTGTGAACCAGATTGAAAGAAGCAGAGAAAAAATAATCTGTGGAAGGAAGCCCAAAATCCACATAATCAATGTGTTCAGTGCATAGCGGGGAACATCGCTTTCAAAGAAAATTTCATGATAATTCTGCAGTCCGTTGAATGTTGGACCAACCTGCATTAAACCTACGCGATAGTTCTCAAAGAAACTGTTTCCAATAGTAGTGATAAGAGGAATCAACTGAAAAATGATAAATACAACAAAGAAAGGAGCAATAAAAAAATAACCCCAGTTGTTGTAATTAATTTTTCTGATTTTTTTACCTTTTTCGTTAACCATAAGGATAACTCCTAAAAATATATTACTTTTGTAAAAAAAAGCCTGACGTAAAAAAAATGCTGCCTAAAAAGTAATTAATTGTTCTGTAGAACTTTCCAGGCAGCACAGAGGTGAATTTAGAGACAGCCTTTTTTCCAGCGGCTGCCTCCTATATTAATGAACTTTACTTTTGGAGGTTAGGATAAAGTTCAATCAAAGCCTTGTAGAAGTTGTCCCATGCTTTTGCTTCATCAACGTCACCGTTGTAGTAGTCCTGCATAGCAGCCTGAATCTTCTCGGCAAATCCCTGATCGTACATTGTGATTGTAGTCTTAGAGATAGATTTTGCAGAATCAAGGAACATCTTGATGTGGTTCTGACCACCAAGGAATGGGTTCTGATAATCAGAGTTAGCAACTTCGATCATAGCGCCTTCGTTGTTTACGAAGTCAGAAGCTTCCTTAGCAATCTTTGTCATTGTGATTTTGTCACAAGTCATTGTGTACATAATGTCACGGATGAGGTCTACGTTGTCTGAACCAGCAGCGGCACAAATCCAGGTTCCACCCCAAGAGAAGCCCTGAGGACCTTTACAGAATGCCCAGTCACCGTAAGAACCGTTTCCAAGCTTTTTAGGAGCTGAAGGGTCATCAAGTGTTGCAGGAGCAAGACAGAAGTCGATGAACCATGCTGGTCCGAAGTATCCGAATACTTTACCGTTCTTTGCAGCACCCTTGAATGATTCGTTTGACCAGAGGTTAGCCTTGTTGTTGTAACCCTTGTCTGTGTAAGTCTTAGTCTGAGCAATCCAGCGTTTAATCTGTGGATCGATTACGATTTTGTTTCCTTTTACACATGCAGTTCCAACGTTGTCGCTGAATACACGGTAAGCATCATCGTAACCAGAGAGCATGAAGTATCCCTTAGCCTTTGCTTTAGCTGCAACTGAATCGAATTTGTCCCAGTTGCTCAAAGCTGCCTGAACCTGTGCAGGATCATCAGTTCCAAGAACTGCCTTAGCAATTGAGCGGCGATAGATGAATCCACCAGGACATGCCTGCCATGTAACACCCTTAAGCTTTCCTTTAGAGTCTGTCATTACATCTTTTGTATATTTGTACTGCTGAGCGAGGTCTGCATCTTTAAGACCAATGTCTTTTTTTACATCAAGAACATATGGTGTATCTACATATTTAAGAGCGTAGTCAGCTTCTACGAGGAAAAGGTCAATTTTTTCATCTGCAGAAACGTTTTCCTGGTTCAAAAGAAGCTCATCAAGCTTGTTCTGATATGCAGAACCCTGGTTAGGTGTGATAATCCAGTTAACTTTTACATCTGAAGGAAGTTTTCCAGCTTTTTCGAAATAATCTCTAAAGCGTGACTGGAACTCTTCATTCCAAACACAAATGTTCAATACTTTACCCTGTGTCTTTGCTTTTTTAGCAGCAAACAATGGGCAAACCATTCCAACCATAGCAACAGCAGCAACTACTGAAACTAATTTTTTCATGTCATTCTCCTAACAATTTTTTTACTACAACGTTGTAGCTTTCTACAACGTTGTAGTTTAATATTATCAAGTTTTTTCCAGCTGTCAAGAAAAATAACTATAAATTTTCCTAAATTTTTGTTATTTCGACAAAAGTCTTAAATCGACAACAGTCTGCCCTTCCCTAATCTGTCCTTTTACCCGGACAATCTGAACGTCCAGGGCAGGATTTTCAATGCGCTGAATTAAAAGACTGGCCAGCTGTCTGCCGATTTCCCTGGCATTCTGAGCATAAGTAGTAAGGGCCGGGGTCAGAACAGAGGACATGAAAATGCCGTCATAACCAACTGTGCTTATATCTTTTCCGGGAAGAACATTATGCTCATGCAGGGCCTTGAGGCCGCCAAGATATGCAAAATCATCTGGGTAGAGAATACAGGTAGGCCGGTCAGGAAGTTTAAGCAGGCGGTTTGTTGCAGTTTCTGAAGATTTTGGCTCATGGTAGATGCCTTTGATTATGTATTCTTTTGGGACAGGAAGATTATGTTCTTTCATAATTTCGTAAAAGGTATCAAGGCGAACATTGGTTACATCACTGGAGTCACCGTAAATATAAGCTATTTTCTTGTGGCCCATAGAAATAAGATATTCAACTATCTGCCGGATTCCGTTTTCGTTATCACTGAGAACAGATGAACAGTCACTGTTTGACGTGTAATCCAGAAGGCAGACAGGAATGTCGCTGTGAATAAGTTCCTGAATGTCGGGGCGCTTAAAATTGTCGATACTGGCAATTACAACGCCGTCAAAGCCCCTGTATTTTGCCTGACTCAGATAGGAGGTTTTTTCGTGACTTACGTTATTTAAAAAGCTGATGTTATAGCCCAGAGAGTTTGCAGAAATATTCAGGGAATCAAAAATTGAAGCAAAGTACTGGTGCTGAAGTCCACTGCCGGTTGCATCTTCAAAGAGCACTCCAATATCATAGGAACGTTTTGTACGGAGTTCGCGGGCAGCAGAGTTTGCACGGTAGCCCATTTTTTTTGCAGTTTCCTGTACCAGGCGGATTGTAGCCTCTCCTATTTCTGAACTACCCTTAAGCGACTTGCTTACAGTAGAAAATGAAACCCCGCATTCTTTTGCAATATCCTTGATAGTAACTTCTGCCATATTTTCTTTTTTAACATCAAAAAAGACTTTTGTAAAGAAAAAATACTAAAACGTTGTCGTAAATATAAAAAATTTGCTCTGCTTTCTAGAAGGAATAACGGACAAAGGCTTCAACATTCCAGGAGTAGCCGGAAGCAGCAGCATTGACTGTTGAATCAAGGGAATATTTTGTTTCAGAGCTTGATTTGTGATAATCATTTCCCAAAGTTTGATTGATATAAACAAACTTAAAACCGGCGCCCGCGGACAGGCCCTTCCAGATTTTTACATCAAATTCACTTCTGATAGTAAAGCTTTTAAAAAAGCCCTGCATTTTATCAAGATAAGAGTTATATGATGACTTGTTCATAGTAGTATAATGTTTATCTATTGAATTAATCTGAGTAAATATTGCAAGACAAAAATCCAGGGAAAAGGTATATCTTTTAAACAACAAAAGGCTGCTTTTTATGCCCAGCCCGTAATTAAAGGTTTCCCTTTCAAAATCAACAGGGCACAAAGTTCCAGATTTCAAATATTTTGCTTCAGTATCAGACCAGTAATGATTCAGGCCATCTTTTGAATTTTTATAATCACCATACCAGCCATATCCATTTTCTGCCTCAAAACATATTTTGCTGTAAGAAATACAGCCGTATGGAATGATATGAAGGAAATCCCAGGTTTTGATATTTACCCCCATCCGCAGTTCTAAATCCCCCAGATAATCGACTCTATTGGAGCTTTCCGAATAATCAGTTTTCATTCCATAGTTAGAGGAATTGAGCCAGTCTGAGTCCAACATATTGCCGCTGGCTTTAGGAAAGCCCCACATACATTCAGCTTCCAGAAGAATCATCTCCCAGCTCATAGTGGCATTAAAACCAAGCAGACTGATATTTTTGATTTCCCAGTTCAGTTCACTCAGATTATTTCCGTTTTTATAAAGGACGTATTCATTTAACTGCCCGTTATGCAGAGCGTACTTTGGTGCCACCGAAAACTGAAATAAGTCAAAAGCAGAGATTTTGCCAGTAAAAGCAAACATCAAAAAGAGAAAAAACAATACTTTCCTTAAAATTCCTGTTATATCCGTGCTCATCCGTAAAAATCCGTGGCGAAAAAATTACTCAGCAGTACTGTCTACTCCGTAAATCTTTGCAAACTGCTTTCTTACGGCTTCCATGTCACGGGGATAAGGGGCGGTAAAGCTCACCCTTTCGCCCGATTTGGGATGGGTAAATTCAATTTTATATGCGTGAAGGGCAAGTCTGCTTAATAAAGGACGTTCTTCTTCCTCATCACCCCGCCAGTTCTTTTTAATTTCACTAAGACGAAGGGGCTTCTGATTACCGCTGTAAAGAGGATCACACACAATGCACAGTCCGTTTGCCGCAAGGTGAACGCGAATCTGGTGGGTACGGCCTGTTAAAGGCTTAGCCTCAATCCAGCTGTATTGTCCGCAGCTGCCAATCAGACGAAAATCAGTTTCACTTGGCTTTCCGAATTTTTTATCAACAACTGTGCGGTGGCGGGCATCTCCATCGGGCTTGAGGGCAAGCTTTACCTTCAAATCTTGCCAGAGAGGATGACCATAAACAAGAGCATGATAAGTTTTGTGAACTTGGCGCTTTTCAAACTGCATGGAAAGATTTTTATGGGCTTCCTGATTACGCGCATAAATAATCAGGCCGGAAGTGTCCTTGTCAATTCTGTGAACGGCATAGAGCTTGCCGAATTCTTTTTCTGCCAAAAGGTCAAGGCGAGGGGCTTCAGGATCATAGCGGTCTGCCGCAATCAAAATGCCGGAGCGCTTGTTTAAAACTACAATATCCTCATCCGAATAAATGACGCTGTAATCAAAATTCTTCATATAATAATATTATATCGGAAAAGGTCAGGGGTCGCAATGAAGTTTGAAGAAGGCTGGTGCCGGCCTTCCCCGGCAGCTACTTTGCAACTCTGAAAAGATCCTGCATTTCCTTTTCGGCTTTTTCCCTGCTGCCGGTAGAAAGGGCAAAGAAATCTACGATATGAGTTTTTGAATATTCCCTGTTGATAAGCTCTGCAAGGCACAAAAATCTGAGGGCAACCGTGGAGGAAACTATATCAAGATTAGCGGGACAAAGAACATTTTTTGCAATTTTAAGGGCCAGCTCACCGTTTTCTTCCAGCATAATATTTAAATCACCGATTTTTTCCTTTCTGAGCCAGACCAGATACTCAATATAATTTTCTGCTGAGGAAGGAAAAATCTCTGCCTTACAGGTGTCGCTCAGTTCATGCAGAAACTTCTGCATTTTGTGACTGTAAGTCATATATTCATCAAGAGAAACTGAATCAATTAAAATATCATTTGCCTGATCATTAACAATTTTCAGATGAACCTGATTAGTATATTCTCTTACACTGTCCCTGATGCGTGAAAAATGCTCATCTGCAATTTCAAGCAGGCCCGCCAGTCGCGAAAAATCTCTTGCCGTTGCCCTTGGAATTCCGAATTTTGTCTTATATCCAAGATCATGCTCCATAACCGCCCAGACATGCTGCAAAAGTGAACAGGTCTGAATCTCAAACTTAATTTTTTCAAATTCCGGTCTGTAATCGCTGTCTTTTTTCAAAGAGCCGATATAATGAACAGAAAGATAGCCGAAGGAATTCGTGGCAAGATATTTTCTCTTATCGATAGACTGATTCCAGTCAATTTCAAAATTTTCCTCTATTTTTTTTGCCAGAAGATCCACATCATCAGCAAAAAAGCAGACAACCCTAAGCCCCAGGATATCAGTAATATCAGACAGAGACTCATATTTATCACCCTTGCGCTCAAGTTTTCCTATCAGACTCTGCTCTTCCTTTACGCGATGCTCAATTCTATAAATCCTTATAGAACTTGCCTTTCCAATATTTTTCAGTTTTTCAAAAACAATTTTTTCAAGCTCCTGATAAATTGATTTTTTTTCGTTGTATTCTTCGATAATCTTTCTGTTTTTCTCGTTCATGAGCTTAAATCCCGTTAAAAAATATATAATAAGGATAAGGCTAAAATCAGGAATCCGCAACTAAAACCATTTATGTGCCCCCGGCGCGAGCAAGGAGGGCAGGTGTTGGAACTCGCCTGAAAATCCTAAAACCTAACACCTAGAACCTAGAACCTTTTTTCACTATAATGGTCGTAAAAATTACATCCATGTAATTTTTACTAGCGAACTTTCTTTCGAAAGTTCGACATCTACATTCCAAAGATACGTACGGCATCCATGCCTAGCCTTGAGGAGTAAAAAAAATGTCAAAATACCCATTTGAGAATATTGAACCAAAATGGCAAAAATATTGGGAGATTAACAAAACTTTCCGCGCAAAGGAAGATTCTAAGATTCCGCCGGAAAAACGAAAATACATTCTGGATATGTTCCCTTATCCAAGTGCGGCAGGACTTCATGTAGGTCATCCTGAAGGCTACACAGCAACTGATATTTACTGCCGTTACCTTAGAATGAAGGGCTATAATGTGCTTCACCCTATGGGATTTGACTCTTTTGGTCTGCCGGCAGAAAACTATGCCATTAAGACCGGCACCCACCCAAGCACAACAACTCACGCAAACATCGAAAAATTTACCCAGCAGATTAAATCTCTGGGCTTCAGCTATGACTGGGACCGCGTTGTTTCTACCTGTGAGGCTGACTACTATCACTGGACTCAGTGGATTTTCCTTAAGCTTTACGAAAAGGGACTGGCTTACGAGGCTCAGACTCCAATCAACTGGTGTCCAAGCTGTCTGACTGGTCTTGCCAACGAGGAAGTAAAGGAAGGCCGCTGTGAACGCTGCGGTGCAATCGTTACCCACAAAACAATCCGCCAGTGGATTTTGAAAATTACAGAATACGCTGAGCGCCTGCTTGAAGACCTGGACGGACTTGACTGGCCTGAAAGCGTAAAAATCATGCAGCGCAACTGGATTGGAAAATCTGAAGGTGCTGAAGTTACCTTTAACGTTGCTGACAAGGACGGAAAGGAAAACGGCGAAAAACTTACAGTTTATACTACCCGCTGTGATACTCTTTTTGGAGCAACCTACATGGTTGTTTCTCCTGAGCATCCTCTTATTGAAAAACTTACAACTGCTGACCAGAAAAAGGCTGTTGAAGAATACCGCGAACAGGCAGCTAAAAAATCTGACCTTGAACGCACTGACCTTGCAAAGGACAAGACCGGCGTTTTCAGCGGAAGCTATGCAGTAAATCCTGTAAACGGAAAGCTCATTCCTATCTGGATTGCAGATTATGTTTTGATTTCTTACGGAACCGGTGCAATTATGGCCGTTCCTGCCCATGATACCCGCGACTGGGATTTTGCAAAGAAATTCAATCTTCCAATTATCGAAGTTCTTAAGAGCGAGGTTGACGTTCAGAAGCAGGCCTGGACAGAAGACGGAATCCACGTTAATTCAGAATTCCTTGACGGCCTTAATAAAAAAGATGCCATTGCAAAAATGCTTGAATGGCTGGCAGAAAAGGGCGTAGGTAAAAAAGCCGTAAACTACAAGCTCCGCGACTGGATTTTCAGCCGCCAGCGTTACTGGGGTGAGCCAATTCCTCTGGTACACTGTCCTGACTGCGGTACAGTGCCGGTTCCGGAAGACCAGCTTCCTCTTACCCTGCCAAACGTAAAATCTTACCAGCCTACAGGAACAGGTGAATCTCCTCTTGCCGGCATTGACGAATGGGTAAACTGCAAGTGTCCTAAGTGCGGAAAGCCTGCCCGCCGCGAAACAAACACAATGCCTCAGTGGGCAGGAAGCTGCTGGTACTACCTGCGCTACCTTGACCCGCAGAACACTAAAGCTTTCTGTTCTAAAGAAGCAGAAAATTACTGGATGCCGGTTGATTTGTATGTCGGTGGTGCTGAACACGCGGTCTTGCACCTCCTCTACTCACGCTTCTGGCACAAGGTATTGTATGACTGCGGTCTTGTTTCTACAAAAGAGCCTTTCCAGCGCCTTGTAAACCAGGGTATGATTACTTCTTTTGCCTTCCAGCGCAAGAACAAGACTCTTGTACCTACAGACGAAGTTGACCAGAAGGCAGACGGCACTTACTTTGAAAAAGCAACAGGTGAGCCTCTTGAGCAGATTGTTGCCAAGATGAGTAAGTCTTTGAAAAACGTTGTAAACCCTGATGATGAAATCAAGGCTTACGGTGCTGACTCTGTGCGCATGTACGAAATGTTCATGGGCCCTCTTACAATGAGTAAGCCATGGAGCACCCAGGGAATTGTTGGTATTCACCGCTTCCTTGAAAAGGTCTGGGCTATCAGCGAAAAGCCTTTGAACGACATTGATATTACAGGAAAGATTGAAGACAAAGCCCTTGTTTCACTGCGCAAGACTTTTGCCCAGACTGTAAAAAAGGTTTCCAGCGATACAGATACACTGAACTTCAACACTGCCATCAGCCAGATGATGATTTTCATCAACGAAGCCGGCAAGTTCGAAAGCCTGCCTCGCGCAATGTGGTCTGACTTTGTAAAACTGATTGCTCCTTATGCCCCTCACCTTGGTGAAGAGCTCTGGGAAAAGCTTGGCAACAAAAACACAATCGCTTACGAAAGCTGGCCGACCTTCAACGAAGACTTCTGTAAGGACGACACAAAGCAGATTGTCGTTATGATTAACGGCAAAAAACGCGACACCTTTGAAGCTGCTCCAGGCACAAGCCAGGACGACCTCAAAGCCGCAGCCCTTGCTCTTGAAGGCGTAAAGAAGTTTACCGACGGTCACGAGATTGTTAAGACAGTTATCGTGCCTGATAAGCTTGTAAACCTGGTTATAAAATAATTAACGGATACTTTCCAAAGCCTCACAGGCTTTCCAGTAAACGCCCGTCTTAGTCTCTGCACTCTGACGGGCATTTTTTTTCATGTCGGAAAGCAGGGCCTTGTACTGGGCGTCTGTTGCCCCCTTCAAGCCCATGAGGATTATCTGGGGAACAAAGCCAATCATTGAAGACTGGTAGGCGTTTCCCTCAAACTGATTGCTGAGCTCAAAGCCCCTTACCATTCTAGTGTTGATTTTGTTTGTAAGGTAGACAATCACAAGATTCTCTTCAGGCTCAACAAATACTAAAGTCCCGGTAAAGCCCTGATGACCGAAAGCCCGGCTTGAACAGACAGTTCCAAACTGTTTTGGTGTCTGAAATTCTGCCTGCCTCCACCAGCCAAGAGCGTAATCTGCGTGCTCGGCAGTCTGGGGACTTGTAAAAAGGTCAATTACATTGCGGGAAAAAAAGCGTTTTTCTCCGTAGCCGCCTGTAAGCATTAGAAAGGCAAGCTTTGCAAGGTCTTCCGAGGAAGAAAATAAGCCTGCGTGACCCGAAACTCCCCCCATAGCATAATAAGCAATTCCGTCATGAACTTCTCCCTGCAGAGTTTCTGTGCGGATATTTGTAAAATTAATGGCACCTGAACAGGTATTTCCTTCAGGCTCACTTGCCGCACAGTCAGATTTTTTAAAGCCATTTTTCAGAGGATTAAAGGTCGTATGCTCAAGCTGCAGCTGATCCCAGAAATTTTCCTTCAGAAACTGGTCAAAAGGCTGACCGCTGATTTTTTCTACAATAAAGGAAAGCAGAATGTAATCTATATCGCTGTAGCGGAGCTTACTTCCCGGCTCATAAATCAGAGGAGAACGGAAAATCTGCTTAAGGGTATTCTGCTTTGCTTCTTCAGAACCGTCATTACCGGCAAAAAGTACGTTACTTCCGGCTTCAGCATTGATTTTATCTTTTTCAAGGCAATAAGAATCGTTGTGGTAAGGATAGCCTGCCGGAAAGCCCGCCCTGTGCATAAGGATATCCCGGACAGTAATTCTTTTCTTCCATTCCTTAATCTGCTCAAGCGGGAAATCTGCATGGATTTTTTTATTTTCGTAGTCGATTAAAATCGTATCATCAGCAAAAGACTGGCCGAAAATATCAACAAGCTTTGTATCAAGGGGAAGGCGGCCCTGGTCAACAAGCAGTTGAACGGCATAATTTCCCGCCATCATTTTTGTAACAGAGGCTAAATCATACATGGTGTCTTTTGTAACGGCAGGAGCATCAACTAAAGCTCCACCCTTTCCGTATGTCTGGATATTTCCCCATTGATTCTGATAAACAAAGCTTCCGTCTTTTACCACCGTAAGCTGGGCAGAGGTAAAGCCTTTTTTTATGTCAGCGCTGATAATTTTGTCGATTAATTTTACAGCCGAAGCCGGGATTTTGGATTCAGAAAGATTTCCTTTTTTCAGCACCGGGTATGGAATACAGACCCGAACCTTAGCACCTTCCACAGGGCTTTGGAAATCAGAAATCTGAATTATATTGCTTCCGTTTTTAGTAAGACCTGAAATATCAGCTTCATAAGAAGAGCCTGCCTTAAGATTTACCGGAATAAGAGAATTGTTTATAAAAAGCTTAAAGCTGCAGTCAGCCTCCGGCGTAAAATACAATTTTCCCTGCCCTTTATAGCTTTCAAAAGTCAGAATGTTATTTGCCGAATAATTTGCAACAGAAATCCAGTCGGGGAAAGTAAGGTCCGCCTGCCATCTTTTTTCAATTTCCTTTTCCGGGTACAAAAGATAAGGCTTTCGCGCTTTTTTAAACTCGTCCAGCTCCTTCTGCCAGCTTTCCTTTATTTCTTCGGGATATTTTCCCTTCATAAGCTGGGTACGGACAAAATCTGAGCCGGTTAATAAATCAATCCAGTAATAGCCTTTGCTGTTAGGCTTTCCGAAAAAGTCCGCCAGCTGCATTTTTTTTGCAGTCCTGTAAGCCCGGCTTAAATAAGATAAATCGCTTCCATTTTCAAAAATCTTTGAAAGTGGAATTGAGCGTAAATCTTTTCCATAACAGATTTCTTCAAGAAAAGGCGGATTTTTTGCTCCGTCAACCGAATGAGGAATAAAGGAAAAGTCCATTTTATCATCATCTTTAAAGTAAGGACTTCCAAAAATTTCAAAAGGAGAATCTGTTCCCCGTCCTACAGAAACAATTGTATTTTCAAAATAGCAGGTAGAGGCATAAAGATAAACCGAGCGCATTGTCCTGATGTTAGGAGACGGCCGTCTTATAAGACAGTATTTAGTTTTGTGAGTATAGTTTTTGCAGGGAATTACCGTCAAATCGCAGGCTTTCCAGTCTTTATCTAAAAGTTTTGAATCATTCAGCATGCGGGCAAGCTCACCAAGCGTCATTCCGTGAACCGTCGGCATGGCAAGGAGCCCTACATTTGACTCAAAAGCCTTCTGTAAAATCCCGCCGTCTACATAAAAACCGTTGGGGTTTGGCCGGTCAAGGATTACTACTTTTTTTCCATAAAGGGCACAGGCCTTCATAAGATGATAAAGAGAAATGTAATAGGTATAGTAGCGCAGGCCCACATCCTGAATATCAACTACAAGAGTATCAAAGGTGGCCATGTCGCTGGCAGGGGGCATTTTATCAGAGCCGCCGGAATAAAGGGAAAGAAGGGGAACGCCTGTTTTTTCATCAACAGAGCTGTTTATGCCGGCCCCGGCATCTTCCGTACCGCGAAAGCCGTGCTCCGGGCTGAAAATTGCAGTAACATTTACTCCGCTTTCAATCAAAAAATCAAGGATATGAGGGCCGTAAGAAATATCATTTCCGTCAGCATCCTTACCAAAAGGAAGATCTGCGGCTTCTTCACTGTTTCCATAAAGCTCGTTTCCGCCGAAAAGCTCCCGGCCGTCCTGCAGAATAATTTTATCACCCATTATTCCCGAATGATTTGAAAAAAGGGCAACCCTTTTATCCTTAAGTAAAGGAAGATATTTTTCACTCTGCTCATCACCAAGAATAACGCGGGGAATATTTTCTATATATGATTTATCGATTTTTTTGATTTTAATATTGGCGCAGCTGCAAAATGAAGCTGCGTAAAAAAATAGAGAGGCAATTACAAAGTGACATTTTTTCATATAAAAATTATACCACAGGAAACTTATATTAGATATAATAATAATATGGTAAAGTAAAAAAACACCGGCGGCTCTGAACGGCCGCCTTATACTGGAGGATTAAATTGAAAAAATCTAAACTTATGACAGCACTTTTTGCGGCTGTCTTATTTTCAGCTTCTGTCTTTGCGGCAAAACCAGACAAAGACATTGTAATTTTATATACAAACGATGTTCATTGCGGAATTGACGACAATATCGGATATGCAGGTCTGTCACTTTACAAACAGGAAATGCTGGAAACAACACCTTATGTAACACTTGTTGATGCGGGTGATGCAATTCAGGGCGCTACAATCGGCATGCTTTCCAAGGGCGGCTACATAATCACACTCATGAATCAGGTCGGTTATGACATTGCTATTCCAGGAAACCATGAATTTGACTATGGAGTAGAACATTTTATTGAACTTTCAAAAAAGCTTAACTGCGGCTACCTGTCATGTAACTTTACAGGAAAGAATGGCAAATTTCTTTTACCAGCCTGGAAAATCATAACATACGGAAACACAAAAGTTGCCTATATTGGTGTAACAACACCTGAATCACTTATATCTTCAAATCCGATGAACTTTCTTGATAAAAAAGGAAAGCAGATTTATGACTTTGGCGGAGAAAGGCTTTATGAGCTTACACAAAAAGCAATAGATGATGTAAAAAAACAGGGTGCAGACTATGTAATTCTTGTTGCCCATCTTGGCGAAAAATGCAACATGGAGGAGTTTAGTTCTATAAATCTGATTGCAAACACCAGCGGTGCAGATGCCCTGATTGATGGTCATTCACATCAGGTGACCCCAAATCTGCTGGTAAAAAACAAGGATGGAAAAGAAATTCCTGTTACCCAGAGTGGAACAAAACTTAAATATATAGGAAAGGTAGTTCTTTCGAAGGATGGAAACATTTACACAGACCTTACAGCAGAAGTTCCTCCAAAAAAAGGTTCATCAAAAGATGAAAAAATAGAAGCATCCATAAATCAGATAAAGGCCGAGCTTTCTTCTACCCTTGATAAAAAATACGGTCACTGTGATTTTGATATGGACGCACTTGATGAAAACAATAAATGGTATGTCCGCAACAGAGAAAGAAACATTGCAAACTTTATTACTGATGCCTTCAAAAATGCCATGAAAACCGATATTGCAATCATAAACGGCGGCGGAATCCGTGCAAACTTCAAGGCAGGAGACATTACATTTAATGACATTCTTACCGTACAGCCTTTTAACAACAAGCTTTATGTTTACCAGATACCAGGCCAGACACTTCTTGATGAACTGGAATTCGGCGTAAGAAAACTTCCAGGAATGTCAGGCGGAATTATGCACACAGCAGGACTTACCTACAAGGTAAATTCAAGCATACCTTCTTCTGTTCAGACTGACGGAAAAGGATTTTTCACCGGCGAAGTAAATGGCGAATACCGTGTTCACGATGTTCTTGTAAATGGAGAACCTCTTAACGTAAAGAAAAACTACACGGTCGCATCCATCAGCTTCTTTATATCAGATCACGGAGACGGACACCTCTTTAAGGATGTAAAAACCCTCAGTTCACAAAAGCCTATAACTGATTATGAAGCTGTATGTAATTACCTGGATATTTTAAAAGGAAAAGTCCCTGAAACCTACAGAAAACCTGAAGGCCAGGGAAGACTTATTATTGAATAAACTTTGAAAAAAGCTATTCAATATTCGCTTCGGTAATAGAGTTTATAAGGTGAAATTCATTTTTAAAGCCTGTGGCTGCAAGAGCTTTTTCTGCCTCATTGGAAAGAGAGAGAAAAAAGAGCTTGTGGCCATAGGCCTCTGCATCATTAAAGGCTGCCATCAAAAATCCTACGCCGGAAGGGTCCAGTTCAACAAGCTGAGACATATCAAGTACGATATTCTTAAAAATAACAGCCTCATAAAGAGTGTTCTGGAACTCACCCATGGTATAAGCGTTTAAGGCACCTTCCAGTATATACAAATGATAGTTTGAACCGTCTTTTTCGGTAATCGCTAACTGATCCATAAAAAACTGCCTCCCTTTTACAATCCAATATCACTAAGCAAAGAATCAAGTTCGTCAAGTTCGGATGTATCAAAACCTTCTGGCGGGGCATCATGCTGAACCACGACCTTAGGCTGTTCGGCAGGAGCAGAACTTTCGTCAGACTCTTCAGCCCCGATTTCTGCATCAGAAACATCACGAGGAAGAGTCTGTGCTTCCTGTTCCTTTGCCATTCCATCAAGCTCTTTCTGTTTTTCAGCAAACTGAGCTTCAGACATTTCGCGGGAATTATCAACCTGGAAGAAGGACTCTTCGCCAGAGTCCTCTTTCTCTGCCTTAGAAGCAGAAGTCTCACCTTCCCCCGCTCCAGTCCCCTGACCAGCCTCTGCTGCAGCCGCACCAACGACAGCCTGAACTTCTTCTGCCTGAGCCTGATCAAGAGCAGACTTTTCCTGAGCAAGCTTTTCTTCAGCTTTCTGAGCCGCCTTTTCAGCCTCATCAACATACTGAACGGCAGTTTCGTATTTCAAAATCAAAATACTTACGTCGTCTTCCATTTCCTTTGACATGAATTTTGTAAGAGCGTCAAAAGTAAAGCGGGCCATACGCTGAGCCGGGTAAGTAGAGTTATCAATAAGAACCCGCTGAACGCGTTCACGACCGAACTGCTCGCCTCGAAGAGAGTGTGACTGCAAAAGTCCGTCTGTACATACAAGAATGATGTCACCACGGTTCAATTTTGTAGATTTTACGGAAATATATGGAGAAATATCCTTTACGAATCCAAGAATATGACCGGAACCCTGAATTTCGATTACGTTGTTGTAAACCTGAGTATAAGAGAAAAGGGCCGGAATACCACAGTTGATGTAATACATTGTATCAGTTTCAAAATCTACAATCATAAAGAGGCCGGCAAAAATTGTACCCTTACGCAGACTGTTTCGTACGAATTCATTCAGCTTAACAACAAGCTGCTTAAAGTTGTGAGTTTCTGACAGGTATGAACGGATGATGGATTTAAGGATGACCATGTTCATGGAAGCCGCAATACCCTTACCGCTCAAGTCACCAACTACAAAGAGGTAACGCTTGTCATTCAGGCGGATTACATCGATAAACTCACCACCAATATTATGGGCAGGAACCATCAGATAACCGATATCAACCTTTGGATTTTTGATTGTATCAATATTTTCCTGAATGGAAGTAATAATCTGTGACGACATGCGGATTTCGCGGTTTACGACAGTCATGATGTCCTTGTTAGCGATGTTACGCATGTAGTAACCGAATACGAAGAAGTATGAATAAAGCTTCGAGAAGATTACAGTATCGCGTTCGGTAAAGTGGTCACCGGTAACCTTTTTGCCCAGGGCAATAAGACCAAAAATATTGTGTCCTTCATTCAAAATGATAAAACAATCAGATTTTGTAAAGGCCATCAAATCATAGATTTCTTTTGTCATATCAGAAAGGAAGTGGTTTTCTTCGATTTCCTCATAAGAAACAACAGTCTTGTTAATGTTCAAAAGGTTTTCAAGAACCGGGGTAGAAGCAAGAGGAATTGAATTTCTGATATTGGCAGTTGTATAGGCAATTTCCAGAGTATTTAAGCTGCTCATAATGTAAACAGTCATAGAAGTTGTTTCTACATTCTGTTTTACCACGTTGAACATCTTTTCAGTGATGATATCCATTTCAGTTTCTGAATAGTCAATCGAAGCAAGATCACTTTCAAGAGTCTCTTCATAGTCAGAAGTATAAATATGACCTACAGAAGAAAGTTTTCCTGTCATTTTGAAGGAAATATAGAAAGCAAGCATAGAAACGATTATAAAAGGAATAAGGAATAAAGGCTCTGTATATGTCTCTTTTGGGCGGATAAAAATAAAGAGGATACCTACAATTACGGCAGGCAAAATATAGGTAAGAAGAACTTTTAAAGTAGAAATCAGAAGTCCGCGTCCGGAAGGCACGTTTTTCTTTCCTATCGCACTAACAATAATGATATACAAAGGCAGAACCGGATAAATAAATAGAAGTGTAATCTTAAGATAGCGGACAGAAAGGAACTGAATGGCAGCATAGGCAAGCCACATGAGTACAATTCCCTGGCCGATTACGGTACAGCGGTACTTATGAAGCTGATTTGAAGAATCCTCTTCACGAACCATAAGACCAAGATATCCAAAAACAGGGGCAATAACTTTTGCAAGTATAAACTGCAGTGTGTACCAGGTAACAGGGAAATAATCACTTGCAGGCCGCGGCAGTATAAAACTTGAAGTAATTGTCACACCATTTTCAAGACGAACACCATAATCAAGAATGCGGAAAAAGTTTATATAGATAATAAAAATATAAAGCAAATAGCGGAAAATTTTCGCAAATACAGGAACCTCTTTTTTTGAAAGAGAAAGAAAGCTGAAACTCAGCATAATGATACTGATACTGTCGATTGACATAACCAGCTTCATAATCTGGGCTGTAAATTTTGTCAGCCACAAATCCTTGAGAATCAGAATAAGGGCAAAAAGAACAGTTTCCACAGTACAAAGCAAAAGAGAAACAGAAATTCCAGAAGTATCGTAGGCTTCATCCCTGATGCGTCTGTCTACAAGGTTTGCAACGAAGAATAACTGAATACACAAGAATACATTGAGCAGAATATAAACCATACTAGTAACCTACCTTTGCAATCATCATAGTAACGTCATCATGAAGTTTTTTATCTCCGTTGTACTTCATAATCAAATCTACAATGTCGTCTACCATCTTCTGAGGGTCTTTTGCGGCACCCAGCTGAAGTGTCTTCTTGAAAATATCAGTATCACCAAGCTCAACACCGCTGTCATCCATAACTTCAGAAACACCGTCAGTTGCCATAAGAATTACATCACCACGGAAGAGGCGTTTTTCTGCAACCGTTACATCACCGACATCAAGAATTCCGACAAGGGAAGCATTAGAAGTCAGAGGTTTAATACGGTAGCCGTTTGGTGACGGTGAAAGAATAATAGGGTCAGACATTGATGCATTGATGTAGCGGATTGACATACGTTCTGTATCAACAATACCAAGAAACAATACGGTATATTTATCCTGCAGGTGCATTCCTTTAATAGCTTTATCTACCGAATGAAGTACGCCAACAAGGTCATTTTTATCTTCAATAATCTGGACCGTGTTCATTACAAGACCCATAATCAGGGCAGCCGGAAGTCCCTTACCGGATACGTCCCCTAACATCAAAAGCGTTCGGTTCTGGTCAATCGGAAGAATCGAATAATAGTCACCCGAAACGTTTACAAGCGGACGGTAATAAGTGGCAATCTTAAGCCTTGGAATATTCGGAATACGCTGAGGCAGGAAGGACTGCTGGGTAATGGCAAGCTGCTCCCATTCCTTTGTTGTATCAGCAATTTCAGACAAAGTACCGATAGTGCGGGTACGCGAAATAAAACGTTTGTATTCCTCATAAAGGCGGGTATAAACTTCAAGGTCAAAAAGACGGGTATAGCGGCAGAAAACAAATACGTGGGTTTTCTGATAGCAGAGGAAGAAACCACGCGCAGCAGAGAATTTAGACGTAATATCTGTGTTTTTATCAAAAAAGTAAAAGCCGTCATCCCAGGTTACAGGAAAGTAACGGTCAATTCGCTTATGAACCTCTTCCGAAGTCGCAATCGAAGAAGGGCTGTTGTAAAGAACGTAGTTTTTTTCGCGGTCAATTACGATTACAGAACAGTCACCCTGTTTTTCAAGAACTTCGGTACAGTTGGCGACAAAATCATCACGAGAATAACAGAAACGAAGCCTGTCGATAAACTCATTAAGAAGTCTTGTTTCACCGGCTTCAATAGTATGACGGCGGGCCAGACTTAGAAGAAAGGTCAAAGCCCTGTTTGCAAGAAAAACAAGGCTGAGAAATATAATTGATGTAATTAAAAATACATAGAAGTTTGCGTTATTAAAAAGTGTCAGCGGAGTCAAGAGAACTGACAGGATGATGAATACAATTACAGAGCTAAGGTAAATGCCAGATATAATTATCTTTTTTCTCGTTCGATACATAAGAAAGTCCCTCGAAGACCATTTTGGATTATATTATTCTATCATATAATCGGCTGTTTTTGGAGAAAAATTTAATGTTATAATTCTGTCTTTACCCCGCCCTGCCAGAATTCTATTCCAGAGAAGAAAGCTTCATCAGCTGAGGCTCTTTTGGAGGATTTTCAAGCTCAAGATACTGATTAAGAAGATCTTTCTGTTTTGAAGAAAGTCTTGTCGGAATCTGAACCATAATCTTTACGTACAAATCGCCCTTTCGGCCACTAGTACCGGCAGGAACACCTTCGCCCTTAATGCGTAAGAGTTTTCCATTTGCAGTTCCGTCAGGAACCTTAATTGTAATTTTCTTACCGTCAAGGCCTGTTACTGTAATTTCACAGCCAAGTGCGGCCTGAGCCATTGAAACAGGAACGGCACAGTACAAATCCTGGCCATCCCGCTCAAAGAAAGGATGATTTTCTACGTGAAGTACAACTACAAGGTCACCTGCTGGTCCACCGTTTTCGCCGGCATCACCCATTCCGCGGATTACAATACGCTTACCGTTATCAACTCCGGCTGGAATTTTAAGGGACATTTCCTTGCTCTTTTCCTGAATACCAGTTCCGCGGCAGTTTGGACAAGGCTTATCGATTGTAGTACCCTTTCCGCGGCAGGTAGGACATGGCTGCTGAATTGTAAAGAAACCGTTGCCCTGGCGAACCTGACCCATACCGCCACAGGTAGGACAGGTTTTTCTGCTTGAGCCAGCAGCGCCACCGCTTCCGTGACATGCTTCACAGGTTTCGTTGTGCTTAAAGTGAATTGTTGCGCTTGTACCGTAAACGGCATCCTTAAAATGAATGTTCAAATCGTAGCGAAGACTTGAACCGGCCGCAGGACCCGAAGAACGAGAAGAACGTCCTCCGCCAAAACCGCCGCCAAAGATACTGTCAAAAATATCTCCAAAGCCGCCGCCAGCCCCTCCAAAGAGGTCGCTGAAATCGTGGAAGGCATGTGAATATCCGCCGCCACCGCCCTGACCCATTCCGTCAAGGCCGGCAAAACCATACTGATCATAGATTGGACGCTTTTTTTCATCAGAAAGAACTTCGTAAGCCTCTGTTGCCTCGCGGAATTTTTCTTCCGCAGTCTTATCGCCCGGGTTTCGGTCCGGATGATATTTTACGGCGAGCTTGCGGTATGCCTTTTTGATTTCTTCCTGAGTAGCGGATTTTTCTACGCCTAATACTTCATAATAATCACGTTTTGCCATATATGTTTCCTAAGTTATTCGGATTAATTAATCTCTAAGTGTGTATCCGCCATCTGAAAAAGCGTATACCTGTGTGCCCGCTGTCAGAAAACCGTGACTGTCCAACATGGATGCAATCCGAATGTTGTCCAGCCCCGGCTTTCTTATCGCGGGCACACAATCCACTTTGTTTATAAAAACCGGTATCAATCAGAATACCGGGAAGTTTTTACTTACTTTTCGTCTTTAACCTCATACTCTACATCATCAGCGTTACCTTTGTTGAAGTTGCCTGATGATGAAGAAGCTCCGGCGTTGCCTGCATTTGCACCGGCAGCAGCGTCAGGACCTGGCTGAGCTCCGGCTGCGCCTGCGGCACCTGCCTGGGCACCCTGCTGTTTGTAAAGCTCTTCGGCAATCTTGTAAGAAGCCTGTTTCAAAGCCTCTGTCTTAGCCTTAATGTCTTCTACATTGTCGCTCTGCAAAGCCTGGCGGAGGGCAGCGATTGCGTCATCAATCTTCTGTTTTTCAGCTGCGTCTACCTTGTCTCCAAGGTCTTTTACAGATTTTTCTGTAGCGTAAATCAGGCTGTCAGCTTCGTTCTTAGCATCAACGCTTTCACGGCGGGCTTTATCTGCAGCTGCATTTGCTTCTGCATCCTTTACCATCTTGTTGATTTCGTCTTCGCTCAAACCAGAAGAAGAAGTAATCTGGATGTGCTGCTCTTTTCCTGTTCCCAAATCCTTTGCAGATACGTGAACAATACCGTTAGCATCGATATCGAATGTAACTTCAATCTGTGGAACACCACGTGGAGCGGCTGGAATACCTACCAGGTCAAAGCGGCCGAGTGTACGGTTCTGGTCAGCCATTTCACGTTCACCCTGAAGTACGTGGATAGATACTGCAGTCTGTCCGTCAGCAGCAGTAGAGAATACCTGGCTCTTCTTTGTAGGAATTGTAGTATTACGTGGAATAAGCTTTGTCATTACTCCACCCATTGTTTCAATACCAAGTGAAAGAGGTGTTACATCAAGAAGAAGAACGTCTTTTACATCTCCGCCAAGTACACCACCCTGGATAGCAGCACCAACTGCAACTGCTTCATCAGGGTTAACTCCCTTAGAACCTTCCTTACCGAAGATAGATTTTACAATTTCCTGAACTTTAGGCATACGTGAAGAACCACCTACAAGCAGAACCTCATCAATTTTGTCTGCAGTAATGCCTGCATCAGCCATAGCTTTGCGGCAAGGTTCCTTAGTTCTTTCGAACAAATCTTCTGTCATCTGTTCAAACTGAGCACGGCTCAAAGACTTCTGCAGATGTTTTGGACCTGTTGCATCAGCTGTGATGAACGGAAGGTTGATATCTGTAGTTGTCTGGTTAGACAGACTGATTTTTGCGTTTTCAGCAGCTTCACGAAGACGCTGCATAGCCATAGGATCCTTAGAAAGGTCAATTCCTGTATCCTTTTTGAATTCGTCAACAAGCCAGTTGATGATAGCGCGGTCCCAGTCATCACCACCAAGGTGTGTATCACCGTTAGTAGATTTAACTTCAAATACACCGTCACCAAGTTCAAGAATAGAAATATCGAATGTACCACCACCAAGGTCATAAACAGCGATTGTCTTTTCTTTATCAGAATCCTGTTTGAAACCAAAAGCAAGAGAAGCAGCTGTAGGTTCGTTGATGATACGTTTTACATCAAGTCCTGCAATTTTACCTGCATCCTTTGTAGCCTGACGCTGAGCATCGTTGAAGTAAGCAGGAACTGTAATAACAGCTTCTGTAACCTCTGTTCCAAGGTAGTCCTCAGCAGTTTTCTTCATCTTCTGCAAGATGAAAGCAGAAATTTCCTGTGGAGAATATTTTTTCTTAGCTCCGTTTTCGTCAACTTCAACACGGCAGTCTGCACCGTTGTCTACAACTGTATATGGAAGCTTTGTAGCTTCGCCCTGAAGTTCAGCAAAGCGGTGACCAATAAGACGTTTTACAGAATAAACAGTGTTTTTAGGGTTTGTAACCATCTGGTTCTTTGCAGGAAGACCTACAATACGTTCACCCTTAGAAGTAAAACCTACGATAGATGGAGTTGTACGTCCACCCTCAGAGTTCTGAATTACAACCGGTTCACCGTTTTCCATTACGGCAACACAAGAGTTTGTTGTTCCCAAATCGATACCAATAATTTTTCCCATAATCGTGCTATCCTCCCGGATAGCGCGATTAAACCGGATGTCAAGGCTTTAAGCGTAGCGTGCCTTGACATCCAGGTATTTTGCTACCCGGCTTTTTTTATAATTTCCTCTATTTATTTCCGTTATGCCTTTGGTACTTTAACCATTACCTTAGCATGACGGATAATTTTTTCCTTTAATTTATATCCCTTCAGATAAACCTGCATCAAAGTTTCCTTCTTTGCCTTTTCATCTTCAGTTCTTCCAATGGCTTCGTGTTCATCAGGATTGAACTCGTCGCCCTCTTTACCAAAGCTTACCAGACCGTATTTGTCTTCAAGCATCTTAACAAGGTTTTTGTTAATCATCTTGATTCCGTCTGTTACAGATTTTACATCCTTTGCAGTAGCGGCGGCCTCAATGGTGCGGTCAAAGTTATCAAGACTGTCCAGAAGGTCGCCAAGAAGATTAGCATTTGCGTAATCAAAAGTCTCCTGCTTTTCTTTCATCATGCGCTTGCGGTAGTTATCAAAATCAGCTGCGCGGCGCAAAAGCTGGTCTTTAAGGTCAGCATTCTCTTTTTCAAGCTGCTCAATTTTTTCTTCCGGAGTAAGCTCTTTTTTCTCACTCTTAGAAGCTTCTGCAGAATCACTTTTTTCAGCTTCGTCTTCGCAAGCCTGTGCCTCAGTCTTTTCAGCCTGATTTTCTGCATTTTCTTTTGTCTGTTCAGTTTCTTCGTTCTGATTTTCTTCAGCCATTACTTTATCCTGTACAATTTTTCACCGGATTTCATAGCTTTTCCGGCGATATTCATTTACTTCAATAGTTAAATTACTAATTTAGTCCGTAAAACGTCAATAAAAAAAGAAAAATTTTTTATAAAAGTGAAGATCAGTTTTACCTTATTTTTTGCAGTTTAAACTAATCTTCTTTTCTGCTAAAATGTATTGCAACTTAATTTTTAGGGGAACTTTTTATGGCTCGTTCAAAAATAGTTGTATTGGATTTCGGAAGTCAGTATGCCCACCTTATTGCAAAGCGCTTCCGAATGCTTGGATATTATTCAGAAATTGCATTACCGTCTGCAGACCTGGACGTTTTTGAAAACGCAAAGGGTATTATTATGAGCGGCGGTCCTTCTTCGGTTTATGAAGAAAATGTTCCCGAATTTAATGAAGAGATTTTGACACTAGACCTGCCGATTTTAGGCCTTTGTTACGGACATCAGCTTATGGCTAAAAGCTATGGCGGAAATGTCGGAAAGGGTCAGGTCGGAGAATTCGGTTTTGCCCAGCTTAATCTGAACCCCACTGTAAAATCTCCGCTTTTTGAAGGAATTGAAGCAAGCCAGCAGGTATGGATGAGCCACCAGGATACAGTTTTGCAGCCGGGTGAAGGTTTTGAAGTTGTGGGAAGCACAAAAGACTGCCCTTATGCAGCCCTTCAGAATCTTTCTAAAAAACGCTTCAGCCTTCAGTGCCACTGCGAAGTAAAAGACACCCCTTGCGGAAACCAGATTTTTGAGAACTTTGCAAAATTCTGCGGCATGGAAAAAAACTGGGACCAGGACACAGTTCTTCAGGTAATTCTTGATAACATTAAAAAAGAAGCTGACGGCCGTAACGTTCTTCTCTTCCTCAGCGGCGGCGTTGACTCAACAATTACATTTGCACTTTTAAACAAGGCACTTGGTCAGGACAGGGTTCTTGGACTTCACATTGATAACGGCTTTATGCGCAAAAACGAAAGCCACAATGTTGCGGAAGCTTACCGCAAATTCGGCTTTACAAATTTTATAGTAGAAGATGCAAGCGAAAGCTTCCTTAAAGCAATCGCGGGCCTTACAGATCCGCAGAAAAAGCGCATGGCAGTAGGCGAAAACTTTATTACAGTTCGCAATGAGGTAACAGCCCGCCAGAATCTTGATGACAGCTGGCTTCTGGCTCAGGGAACTCTGTATCCGGATATCATCGAATCGGGCGGAACTAAAAATTCTCACACAATTAAGACACATCATAACCGGGTTGCGGGTATTCAGGAACTGATCGCAAAAGGCCTGATTATTGAACCTATCCGCGATTTGTATAAGGATGAAGTCCGCAATATCGGAAAAAAACTGGGACTTTCTGACCAGCTTGTAATGCGCCATCCTTTCCCGGGACCTGGACTTTCTATTAACGTTTTGTGTAACGACGGAAAATCATGGAGCACAAAGGATGAAGAAGAATTTGCGGCCGCTCAGAAAGAACTTGACGGGATAAAGCTTGATATGTTCTGCCCGAAATGCAGTGAAAGCCTTAAACGTTCAGTTCTTCCGGTTCGTTCAGTCGGCGTTCAGGGAGACTTCCGCACCTACCGCTTCCCTGCCCTTCTTACATTTGCAGACCAAGGAGAGGGCTTTTATCACCTGCCTGATAAGCGCGAAAAGGTTGAAGAATGCTCTTCTTCCATTACAAACAGCGCACGATTCATCAACCGCACCTGCATTAAGCTTTTCCAGCGGCCGGGAATTGCTGACAGCGACCTTCACTTACAGGAAGGCTACTGTGACCGCCGCCGCTTAGACCAGCTTCGCGAAGTTGATAACATTGTTCTTACAGAGCTTCATAATTCAGGCTGGTACAACAAAATCTTCCAGCACCTGACAATCGACCTGCCATACGCAAGTTCTGCTGACCACGCAAGCTTTGTCCTGCGCCCGGTAATCAGCGAAGACGTAATGACAGCCCGTTTTGCCCTTTTGCCAAAAGAAGTAATGAGCACAATCGTTCATAAAATTGCAGAGCTTCCTTTTGTAGACGCCCTATATTTTGACGCAACCAATAAGCCGCCTGCTACCTTTGGATGGGAGTAAAAAAAATAGCCACAGATTGGACGCAGATTTTCACAGATTTGCAATGGTCGTAATGTAACTTTTAATTTAGGAATATACGTAACCATTGCTTAACTTGCGCTAAAGCGCAAGTTGTATAATCATCCGTGTGTATCTGTGTTCATCTGTGGCTAATTATTTCAGACGGCAGATTAGTATCCGTCAGACATCTCTCTGTTAAGGTCCTTCTTGCAAAGCTCATCATAAACCAGACTTCGCTTTCGCAGCTCTTCCTTAAGCTCCTTAGGGAATGGCATATTGCGCCAGAAGATTCCGCGGACATCCTTATCCAGACGCTGAACGCCTGTCGATTCCTTTGTCATCCAGAGAATATAATCTTCTATAAAGAACTCTTTCAAATCACCTTTAAGCTTCATCTGTTCTACGTGCTGGTAATACTGACCAGTAAGACCTTCTTCCATCCAGTAGTAAGAAGCCTTTTCCTTTGCAACCTGCCAGCGTAAATCAGCAACGGCAGTAAGAACGGCGATTTTCAAATCGCGGGGGTACATTGGAACAACAATTCGTCCGCGGCTTGTCACGCGGTTATAGCGGTCAAATGGTTCCCAGCAGAAGCCGCGGTCACCGTAAGTCGGTGTAAGCAGAACATAAGGAACAATACGGTTAGGAATATTCTTGTGCAGACGGACAAAAACCCCCGGATCCAGGGATTCAATCCAGCGCAAAACCTCAATTACATTTTCACGCATTCCGGTTCCGTTTTCCGTACAATGGAAGAATTCGCGTGTAAAAATAGGGAACTGATTACCGCGGCGACCGACAGTCATCTTTGCCATCTGACGGTAAGTTTCAAATTCCAGTTTTACAGCTTCGGTATCATTTGTTTCTTCTTCCTGACCTCCAGCTGCCTGAATCTTATTTGCAACGCTTTCAAAAGTAGCTTTTGCTTCCTTATATTCCGCAAAAGCCTTAACAAATTCCTTATCATTGCGGGAAAGACGTCTGAGTAAATCCGCAACTACAGGGAAAAGCTTTCTCTGCTCTTCATTAAGCTCTGCTGTGTGAGGTTCCATTCCCAGCAAAGAGACATGAGAACAAATCTGCTTGATGTCTCTCATAAGTTCATTTTCAAGTGTTTTTCTCTCGTTTTCCTTAATGTTCAGGATATTTTCAGCACTCTGCAGGCGGCCAGAATTCTTTGATTTCAGCTGCTGAAGTCTTGCCTTTTCTTCCTTGCTTGCGGCCTCTGAATTTTCAGGAGCACGAGGTT
Organism: uncultured Treponema sp.; assembly: GCA_947165895.1. Taxonomy (GTDB): domain Bacteria; phylum Spirochaetota; class Spirochaetia; order Treponematales; family Treponemataceae; genus Treponema_D. Next base: position 218,450 of record CAMVCB010000005.1, on the reverse strand, counting down.
TCTTTGCTTCATCAGTAGCAGAATTTGACATTCGACCGGCTGCAATTTCCTTAAACCATTCATCAGCGTAAAGAACAGGCTCCTTACTTGTGTTTTCAAAAATCATCTTGGAAAAGAATTCTTTTGTTTCCGGCTTAAAGAGGCTCGGCAAAATAATTCCATAACGGACAAGCATTCTTTTTGGCATTGGAGTTGATGAATTAGCCATCTTTCCTACCATGCCACGCAAAAGTTCCCAGTAAGCTGTTACAATCTGCTGACGGAAAACCGAACGGTCCTTAGGATCTGCAGTCGTAAGATATTTTGTCAGAATCTGATGCACACGCTGTGCCGACTGATTTTCGCCGGTAAGACAAATTTTATAATATTTAGGATCGTTATAAACATCTGACGGAGTATCATTAACAAGTTTTTCAATAGGTTCAAAACAAGTCTTGCTTAAATCAACATCATGTATAGTTTTTGGACCTGCACGGGAAGCTGATTTTGCAACCGCAGGCTTTGCACCAAACATACTTCCGAAGTTTTCTTCTTCGAGTTCATCAGCATCGCCGATTTCATCAATTTCCTCAACTTCTTCAAGTGAATCATCTAAAGTATCAATAGCGGCATCTGAATTTCCTGCAGGCATTTTATTCAAAAGCGCAGAGATTTCTGGATCTAATTCGTCACTCATTCAGTTCTCCAAAAGTCAATTATTAAAAGTATAATCCAGAAATAGAGTGATTTCAACAATTTTAACCCCTGATAAAAAATCCTCATTGCCGTAACTTTAATAATACTGTATAGTTTCAGTAAAATTTCATCTGGAGGAAAATTATGAAAAAAATCGTTTCAGCTCTAGTTGCAGCAGCACTTTGTATTGCAACCATCAGCGCAGCAAAAGCTAAAAAACCTAAATTAATTAAAATCGGTGTAATCCAGCTGGTAGAACACTCAGCTTTAGACGCAAACTACAAGGGATTCGTTGACGGTCTTGCAGAAGCAGGATATGTAGACGGACAGAACATTAAAATTGATTATCAGAATGCCCAGGGTGAACAGGCAAACTGTGTAACAATCGCAGAAAAACTCATCAACAACCGCAGTGATCTGATTTTTGCAATCGCAACTCCAGCTGCACAGGCTGTAGCAAATCTTACATCTTCTATTCCAATCCTTGTTTCTTCAGTTACAGACCCTGAATCTGCAAAGCTTGTAAAATCAAACGCAAAACCAGGAACAAACGTTTCCGGAACTTCAGACCTTACTCCATGCGCCGCTCAGATTGAACTTCTTAAAAAGCTCATTCCATCTGCAAAAAAAATCGGTATTCTTTTCTGCTCTAACGAACAGAACTCTTACTTTCAGGCAAAGCTCGCAGAAGATGCCTGCCGCAAAAACGGTCTTGATTTTGTAGAAGCAACAGTTTCTAACTCAAACGAAATCCAGCAGGTAACTCAGAGCATTTGCGGAAAGGTTGATGCAATCTACTGTCCTACAGACAATATGATGGCAGCCGGCATGACTCTTGTAAGCCAGATTGCAGCAGACAACAAGGTTCCTGTAATCGCTGGTGAAGAGGGCATGGTAAAGAACGGTGCCCTTGCAACCTACGGAATCAACTACTACGAGCTTGGAAAACAGACTGCTAAGATGGCAGTTGAAGTTCTCCGTGACGGAAAGAAGCCTGCAGACATGCCAATCCAGTATCTGAATAAATGCGATCTTTCTGTAAATGAAGCAACCGCAAAAAAACTTGGAATTACAGTTCCAGCTGATTTATAATTTTTAAGATTTATTCTATAATTATGAGGACTGCCTTACAGGGTAGTCCTCTATTTTTTTAACTTAAAGGAAAAATCTATGCCGATATTGTTTGCTATGGAAGGCGCAGTTTCGCAGGGTATTCTCTGGGGACTGATGACTCTGGGAGTTTACCTTACATTCAGAATTCTGAATGTTGCAGATATGACTGTTGACGGAAGTTTTGCTGCCGGCGGTGCAGTTACTGCCGTTCTTATCATCAAGGGGATGAATCCTCTTTTGACCCTGCTTTTTGTTTTTATCATTGGCTGTCTCTGCGGTCTTGCAACCGGATTTATGAACACAAAGCTTAAAATCAATATTCTGCTTGCAAGTATTCTTACACAGATTGCACTTTATTCTATTAATATCCGCATTATGGGAAAGGCCAACACACCGCTTTTAGGAAGCCCTACAATGATGTCCGGCCTTCGTGATTTGACAGACGGAGCTCTGAACAATACACGTTCTTCCCTGATTATCGGTATTGTCGTAATTGCTGCAATCATCGCACTCATGTACTGGTTCTTTGGAACTGAATATGGAAGCGCAATCCGTGCAACCGGCTCTAACGAGCACATGGTTCGTGCCATGGGTGTAAACACAAACAATACTAAAATTGCGGGTCTTATGATTTCCAACGGCATGGTTGCAATGAGCGGTGCCCTTGTTGCCCAGAGCCAGGGATATGCAGATGTTGGAATGGGAACTGGTACAATCGTTGTAGGCCTTGCCAGCATCATCATTGGTGAAGTAATTTTTGGAGCTCACTTCGGCTTCTGGTACACACTTCTTTCTGTTGTACTGGGTTCTGTGATTTACAGAATCGTAATTGCGGTTGTTCTTCAGCTGGGATTGAAATCTACAGACCTTAAGCTTCTGACAGCCCTGATTGTTGCGATTGCCCTTTCGGTTCCTGTAGTAAAGACAAAAATTGACCGCCGCCGCCGTTCCCTTCCCGGAATGAACCTTGAAGATGAAACAAACACCCGCAAAAAAGATGAAGACCTTAAACGCGCAGACGGTGATAATTCTAAACTTATTCCGGAGGTAAAATAATGCTTAAGCTTTTTAATGTTTCAAAAACTTTTAATCCGGGAACTGTTACAGAAAAAAAGGCTCTCCGCGGAATCAATCTTGAACTTGAAGACGGTGATTTTGTTACCGTAATCGGCGGAAACGGAGCCGGAAAATCTACCCTTTTGAACCTGATTGCGGGCGTTCACTACACAGATACAGGTTCCATTTTCCTTGACGGAATGGATTTAACAGGTAAACCTGAATACTTCCGCGCAAAATATCTTGGCCGCGTTTTCCAGGACCCTATGCTGGGAACCGCCGCAAATATGGAAATTCAGGAAAACCTGGCAATGGCTATGCGCCGCGGCAAAAGACGAGGTCTTGCATGGCACATTCAGAACTCTGAAAAGGAGCTTTACCGCGAAAAACTCGCCCTGCTGGATCTTGGCCTTGAAAACCGCCTTACAGCAAAGGTAGGACTTCTTTCGGGCGGACAGCGTCAGGCCCTTACCCTTTTGATGTCTACTTTACAGAAGCCGAAGGTTCTTCTTTTGGACGAGCACACTGCTGCCCTGGATCCTAAAACTGCAAAAAAGGTTCTTGAGCTCACAGAAGAGTTTGTTCAGAAGGATCACCTTACAACCTTCATGGTAACCCACAACATGAAAGACGCCCTCCGCTACGGAAACCGCCTTATCATGATGATGGAAGGACAGATTGTATTTGACGTTCGCGGTGAAGAAAAGAAAAAGCTGACTGTAGAAGATCTGCTTGCCAAGTTCAACACCACAGGCGAAGTAAGCGACAAATTAGTTTTGGGCTAAAAATTCCCAAAAAATCGCTCAGCCCCCTATTGATTAATTCCCCAAGATTTTATATATTAATTTCACCTTCGGGGAATTAGCTCAGTTGGCTAGAGCGTCGGCTTTGCAAGCCGAATGTCAGGGGTTCAAATCCCCTATTCTCCAGATGATAATCGTGAATCCGTTAAAAAACGAACCGAGCAGGTTCGTTTTAGGATTTACTCTGAAAACATCTCAGAGGCAAACTGTGTTTGCCGACTTAAACACATCACAAGTTGATGTGTTTTTTTTGTTTTAAAATCCCCTCTTATTTGTAAGCCACACCTAACATTTCTCCTTTATTTTCCATCCCTGCAATTGTAACAACGCGTAATTTTCATTATATTGTAAGCGATTTTAATTTACAAAAATGCGTTAGGGATAGTAGCGGCGTAAGCAGCCTGCTGCTTACGTTCCGGAATGAGCGTAGCGAATGAAGGAATGGAGCGATAGCGGAACCGCGAATAGCCCGACAGCGAGCGAAGCGAGCTGGAACGCCCAAAGAGGTAATATATGGCAGACACAATGCATGCTTTGGAAAAAAATCCGAAGTGGAAAGGTCGTCGTGGTCCTGTTGTCCTGGTAATTATGGACGGCGTTGGATATGGTAAATATGAAGAAGGTGATGCAGTTAAGGCTTCTAAGATGAAGTATCTGGACTGGTTCACAAAAAACTGCCCTCACACAAAGCTCAAGGCTCACGGAACTGCTGTTGGTCTTCCAACAGATGATGATATGGGTAACTCTGAGGTTGGACACAATGCTATGGGTTGCGGCCGCGTTTTTGCTCAGGGTGCTAAGCTTGTCGGTGAATCAATTAAATCTGGCAGCATGTTCGAAGGTGCTGTTTGGAAGAAGCTTGTAAAGAACGTTCAGGACAAAAACTCTACTTTCCACCTGATTGGTCTTGTTTCTGATGGTAATGTTCACTCTCACATTGACCACCTTAAGGCTATGATTACTCAGGCTCACAAGGAAGGTGTAAAAACTCTCCGCGTTCACGCTCTTCTGGACGGTCGCGACGTTCCTCCTACAAGCGCTCTTGAGTATTTTGAGCCTCTTGAAAAATTCCTTGCTGAGTTCAGCGATGTTGACTATCAGATTGCTTCTGGTGGTGGACGTATGTACATCACTATGGACCGCTACGGTGCTGACTGGAGCATGGTAGAGCGCGGATGGCACGCTCATGTTCTGGCTGATGGTCGTCAGTTTGCAAGCGCTACTGAAGCTATCAAAACTTACCGTAGTGAAAATGCCGGCCTTCTCGACCAGGATATGCATGAGTTTGTAATCGCTAAAGACGGAAAGCCTGTTGGACCTATCGTTGATGGTGACAGCGTAATATTCTTCAACTTCCGCGGTGACCGCTCTCTTGAAATTACTGCTGCTTTCGAAGAAGATAACTTTACTCACTTTGACCGCGTACGCCGCCCTGCTGTTGAATATGCAGGTATGATGGAATACGATGGGGACAACCACAAGCCTGCTCAGTTCCTTGTAAACCCACCTAGCATTGACCGCACTATGGGTGAATATCTTACAAAGACCGGCGTTCATCTTATGGCAATTTCTGAAACTCAGAAATATGGTCATGTTACTTACTTCTTCAACGGTAACCGCCCTGGTGAATTCGACAAGAATCTTGAAACATATATTGAAGTTCCATCTGATGTTGTTCCTTTCGAGCAGCGCCCATGGATGAAGTGTGCAGAAATTACTGACAAGGTAATTGAAGCTATTGAAAGCGGAAAATATGACCACATCCGTCTTAACTACCCTAACGGAGATATGGTTGGACACACAGGTGTATTCAACGCTGTAGTATGTTCTATGGAAGGTATGGATCTTCAGCTTGGCCGCCTTAAGGCAGCTATTGAAAAGGCTGGCGGTATCCTCTGTCTTACTGCTGACCACGGAAACTCTGACGATATGTACGAGCACAAGAAGGACGGTTCAGTTGCTCTTGGAGCAGACGGCGAACCAAAGCCAAAGACATCTCATTCTTTGAATCCTGTTCCTGGCATCATCTATGACCCGGAATACAAGGGCGAGTATGAGCTTGAACTCAACAGCGGCCTTGGAATCTCTTCTTGGCCAGCTACACTTATGACACTTATGGGCTTTGTTCCACCAACAGATTACGATAAATCTATGGTAAACCTTAAATAAAAGCAAAGGGGCGGCGAAACAAGCCGTCCCTTATTTTTTCTAACAATCTTTTTATTTATTTCTTAACCTATCAATGCTATACTTTTCTTTATGAAAACAAAATACATAAGGCTAGACGTAATTATTATTATCCTTGCCATCCTTAATTTCTTTACCGCACAGATTTCAAAAAACGCCGCCTTAAAAACTTTTAAAGACTTAGACAGGTCTTTCACTATGATTCACAAAATCACCGTTAATATAGAAAGCATTTACATGGTTCCTCCGGAATTCATAGCAAAATTTGAAAGACAGTGCTTCTTTTATACGCAGTTTGATGAAGAGATTTTTAACAGTTTTGTAATCATTGCTTCTATTCTGGAAGAAAATATCAGACAGCCGGGCAATAAAAATGAACTTGCAAAAACCCTGATGAAGGAAACCTCCCAGCTTCAGCATGGAATCCAAACAAAACAGCGGGAGCTGATTTACTGTTATGATACCGTTCTGTATTTTACAGCCTTTCTTCTTGTAATTGCAGCGATTCTTACCTTCAGGCAAAGCCTTTATAAGCCGTCTAAAATTTCGACGGAGGATTTGCAGAACAAAGAAAGGTCTGAGCTTTCTGCAAAAAAATTAATTTTCACTTCAATTGCCATAATTCTTGGCACGGCCATAAATATAGGCGGTGCCTATATTTCAAGGACAACTTCCATTCCGCTTTATTTTGATTCTCTCACAACCATAGCTATCACAGCGGGTTTTGGATTAACACCGGGAATCATCTGCGCAGTGCTTACAAATTCAGCTTTATACATCATGGATTATTCGATGATTTTCTTTGTCATCTGTCACATTCTTACAGCTCTGACGGCCTGGCTGACTTTTGAACATTTCAAAAAATTTCATCCGTCAAAATCCTTTTCAATTCTTCCATTTATATGGGCTGGACTTTGGAGCGGAATCACAAATACCGGTATTGGAAACATAATTGCCTCCTTAATTTATCCGGTAGAATCAAGTGTGCCTCAAATTGACAACATCACCTACGGACTTTACGTCGCCTTCCAGAATTTGAATCTGGCACTTACAATTTCAGGCTTCCTTACGAACATCACCGACAAGATGTTTTCGGCACTTTTCAGCTTTATCATTTACAAAAGTATTTATACGGTAATTGATTATTACAGCCACAAGAAATAGAATAGCTCTATAGTTTTTATGGAGCCTTTAGTTTTATTTTTTTCAGTTCTGGCAACAGAATTTATTGCGGAGATGGGCGATAAAACCCAGCTCATGCTGATTGGATTAACATCAAAATATAAAATCCGCGACATTACAATCGGAACACTTGCGGCAATCCTCATACTGAACGCGCTTGCAGTTTTAGCCGGCGGCTTTCTCAATCAGATTCTAAATCACTGGCTCTGGGCAGTAAAGTTTGCAGCAGCCCTTGCCTTTTTATACTTTGCCTTCTCCACCCTCCTGAAAAAAGAAGATGATGAAGAAGAAAGCGGAAATTCAAAAATCTCCTTTGCTCCGCTTGCAGTTTTCTGCACCTTCTTTATGGCAGAACTTGGCGACAAAACCCAGCTGACAGCAGTAACATTTGGGGCAAACTATGGCCTTGCCAGCGCCTCAATAGTCTGGCTTGCCTGCACAACAGGATTTTTTCTTGCAGACTTCCTGGGTATGATTGCAGGCTTATTATTAAAGAAAAAATCCCCTGAGAAGGCACTGAAATTTATCTCCTTCGCCCTCTTCTTCGTATTTGGTATTTTGACCGCCTGGGAAGGCATTCTTTTGTTAATGAAATAATAGCCACAGATGGGACACAGATTTGCAATGGTTAAAAACTTATTCTTCAACTTCCAAATCCTCTCAACCATTGCTTAACTTGCGCAGGGCGCAAGTTGTAGGATAATCCGTGTCCTATCAGTGTTTATCTGTGGCTAATTTCATAGCTTATTATTGAAAAAAAGCGCAAAAAATATCATAATTTTCTAAAACTTTCATACATTTGGAAAAATCTATGTACAAACCAGAACTAATTAATTCACTTAAATCCTACAGCGGCAAACAGTTTATCACAGACTTTATTGCCGGAATTATCGTAGGAATCGTTGCCTTACCTCTTTCAATCGCCTTTGCAATTGCCAGCGGCTGCAGCCCTGAAACAGGACTTTACACAGCCATCATCGCAGGCTTCTGTATTGCGGCCTTCGGCGGAACCCGCGTTCAGATTGGAGGACCAACAGGTGCCTTCACAGTAATCATCTATGCAATCGTAAATAATCCGCAGCTTGGTTTTTCAGGACTTGCAACCGCAACCGTTCTTGCCGGCATCATGCTGATTTTACTGGGCGCCTTCAAAATGGGCGGTCTTGTAAAATTCATTCCATACACCATCGTAGTTGGATTTACTGCCGGAATCGCCGTTACAATCGCCAGCGGCCAGATCGGTGACTTCTTCGGAATGAGCCCACACTTCCCGCTTACAGTTTTCGGCACAGAATACACAAAAATGCCTGGAACCTTCGCCGGAAAAATTAGTGTTTACGCTTCTTCAATCAGCACAATCAATCCATATTCAATGATTATGGCAATCGTAAGCCTTGTAGCCCTCTTTTTGTGGCCAAAGGTAACAAAAAAAATCCCAGGTTCTCTGATTGTAATCATCGCAGCCACTGTAATTCACGTAATTTTGAACAAAAGCTTCGGATTCGAAACAGTTTTGATTGGTGACCGCTATAAGATTCCTTCAGGCCTGCCAACACCAACCCTTCCATCTCTCAGCCTTTCAACAATTCAGACAGTTTTCCCTACCGCAGTTTCAATCGCCGTTCTTGCTGCAATCGAATCACTGCTTTCTGCGGTCGTTGCCGACGGTATGATTGGTACAAAGCATGACTCAAACAACGAGCTTATCGGACAGGGAATTGCAAACGTACTCAGCCCTCTTTTCGGAGGTCTTCCTGCAACCGGCGCAATCGCTCGAACGGCAACAAACATCAATAACGGCGGCCGAACTCCTGTAGCCGGCATGATTCACGCAGTCGTTCTTCTTCTGATTATGGTTTGCTTTGGAAAATACGTTGAATACATTCCTATGGCAGCCCTGGCAGCCGTTTTGATTCAGGTAGCCTGGAACATGGCAGGAATTCCGGCCATCCGCGCCCTGATTAAAGGCCAGAAATCAGACATCACAGTTTTGACAGTAACCTTCTTAATCACGGTTTTTGTAGACCTCACTTATGCAATCGGCGTAGGACTCATTTTCGCAGCCTTCTTCTTCATCAAAAAAATGATTGACCTTTCAGAGGTTCAGAGCGGAAACCGCACAGTTGTTACAGGAATTCTGGGCGACGGCTCCACAGAGCAGATTGAACTTCCAAAAGGCGTTCTCGTTTACGAGGTTGACGGATCCCTCTTTTTCGGAACTGTCCGCAAGTTTGAATACGCAACAGAACGCGCCGGCTCTGACTGCAAGGTTTTAATTCTCCGCATGAGAAACACAATTTACATCGATGCCGGTGGTCTCCGTGCCCTTGAACAGCTCAAGTCAGCCTGTGACCGCAAAGGAATCACAATCGTACTTTCGGGCATCCACACCCAGCCTTACATGCTCTGCGAAAAAACCGGCATGGCTGACAAAATCGGCCGCCAGAACATTTTCGACAACATCAACGCCGCCCTTGCCAGAGCGAAAGAACTTGTAGGATAGCAGTTTAATTGCAAATGTCAGTTTTGCTTGTCAAAACTGATGTTCGGGCTATGAAATCAGCAATTATAAGGTTTATTTTTAGCCCGAACAAAGTCTTTAAACTCCGGAGTATATTCTCCATCCCCACCGTACATAATAAGCGGCGGGGCAATTTTTATGTCCGGCTTGTAGTTGGGACGGGCTTCAATCAGAACCATTTCGGGAGCCTGTTCGATTTTCGGGTAAACCAGCTGCATGCGGCGGGGGGTAAGACGGTGCTTTTCAAGAGAAGAAAAGATTTCCGAAAGCCTGTAGGGCCTGTGAATCATATAAAAAGCTCCGCTGGATTTTAAAAGCCAACGGGCGGCAGCAATCACATCATCCAAAGAACACAAAACTTCGTGGCGGGCAATTGTTTTTTCATCGGTGGAGTTTTCTTTTGCGGCGGACGGCTTCATGTAAGGGGGATTGGAAATCACAAGGTCAGCAGCCTGTGCCGGAAAGCTTTCCCTTACAGTCTTTATATTCCCTTCCACAATATCAATCCGCTCTTCAAGCCCGTTTATCCGCACGCTTTCCCGGGCCATTTCAGCTGCCTTAGGCTGAACTTCAAGCCCCGTAAAATGGCAGTCTGCCGCTCCGTGGGCACTTTTAAGTTCCTTTGCCCGGTCACATAAAAGAAGCTCTAAAATTCCGTTTCCGCATCCAAGATCAAAAACGCGGTCGCCTTTTTTCATGCGGACAAAGGCCGCAAGAAGCAGGGCATCAATTCCAAAGCAAAAGGCTTTGTCATCCTGAATAATTTTATAACCAGAAGAAAGTGTATCAATTCGCTGCATCAGGCAATTCTATCACAATCAGGTTCTTCTCGAAATATCTGAATGGGTTTTATAGAATTCATCCTTATCATCATACATAGCTTCATCAGCAAGATGCATTGCCATGCGGAGCTTGCCTGCATCCTCTGTCCAGTGAGAACCTATCGCAAAGCAGACATCATTACCATAAGAAGATTTTTTCTTGATTTCCGAAACCTTCTTTTCAAAATCAGCTTTTTCCGCACCCGCAACAATTACAACAAATTCATCACCGCCGGCACGATAAATCTCGTCATCAGGGAAAACCTCCTTAAGGAGATTAGCCGCATTCTTCAAAAGCTTATCTCCTTCTTCATGCCCGTAATTATCATTACAGGTTTTAAGGCCGTTCAAATCTGCAAAAACAATTCCGAATGGAGTGCGTACCTGCATTTTATTGGAAATATGCCAGTCAACGCGGGCATTCATTGCGTTTCGGTTTTTAATGCCGGTCAGAACATCAATATTACTCATATATTCCAGCTGTTCCAGCATAAGATTGTTGGAAATCTCTGCTGAAAGGAAGAAGGCTGTAAGAGTTATGAATTCCTTAATTTCAACGAATTTTTCAACATCAAAATTAGTAGCAAAAAGCACACCGATAATCTTTTTTCCCTGCATTAAAGGAACAAGGACAACACTTTCTACGGCAGCGCCTTTAAGACTTTTTGCCCAGACAGGATTTACTTTTTCCAGTTCCTCAAAATCATGCTGGTCTTTTACAAAAATAACATCCCGCTGTTTAAGCATTTCTACCCAGGAATAGACAACATCCTTAGTAAGATAATTTACAAAATCCTCAATTTTATTTGCATCATCCCGGAATTTATAGCACAAGGGAGTAAACTTATCATTTTCCTCATCAATCATGAAAATAACGCTGCTAAAGGAATCTGTTTTTTTCTGGATATCAGCAATAACCTTGTTCATTGCCTCAACAAAATTGTCAGCACCACGAAGATTTATACAAGTCTGTACAACAAAGTTTGCAGATTCCATAGAAAGGTCGGACATAAGCTGGACATCAGGATTTTTTGTAAAGTAAAATGTAAAAACCATATAGCTCAACCTGTCAGTGTCAACAGAAGAATCAAGCGGAATGTAGGTGCCGTCTACCCAGGTATCCATGGATTTTGTTTCAACATAGGCATGCAGATGCTGCTTCAAAACAGCACAGCGATAACAGAAGGCTTCATAATTGGGTTCTTTTGGAACAATATCAGAGTAAATTGCATTATCATAAAAATTCGGTTGAAGAGCTTTATATCCAGAATTACCGGCAACAAAGCGGATATCGCCATAATTACCTTCTTCTTTTTTTTCTACCGAAATAACAACCGCAGCCTGAGAAAAACTGTCTACAAAAGCTTGAAAATCCATAACAATATTTTAAATCCACTTTCAATTTTTTTCAAATAATCTTTTAACAAATATTTTTAACAGACCGCAGGCTTAAATTAAAGCGCCCAATCTGCTATCATAAGGACATGAATTTTGATGAAAACACAGTTTACGTTTTAGACAGCTACGGACTCATTTTCCGCTGCTATTTTGCTTTTATAAACAGACCGCTTACAAATCCGCGGGGAGAAAATATCAGCGCCCTCTTCGGATTTTTCAGAAACTTCCATTATATACTTGAACATTACAAGCCGGGTCACATAATCGCGGCAATGGATTCCAAAACAAAAACTTTCCGCCACGAATTTTACCCCGAATACAAGGCAACCCGCAACAAAACACCGGAAGACCTTCACGCCCAGATTCCCTGGATCTGCGACATTCTTTCAGCCCTGGGCATTCCGATTTTACAGTGCGACGGCTACGAAGCAGACGACGTAATTGCCACTGTTGCAAAAAAATGTGCCCAAAATGGACAGACCTGCCGCATTCTTTCGGGCGATAAGGATTTAATGCAGCTTGTAAATGATTCAACCCAGATTCTAAAGCCCGAAAACGGCGGCGGCTGGAAGGTAACCGGAGAGGAAGGTGTAATTGCGGAATGGGGAGTAAAGCCCGCCCAGCTGCTGGACTTGCTTTCCCTTTACGGTGACACTGCCGACAATATCCCGGGCGTTCAGGGAGTCGGCGTAAAAACTGCCGGAAAACTTTTGAACGACTACCAGAACCTGGACGGAATCTACGAGCACATAGACGAAATTAAGGGCGCAATGCAGAAAAAGCTGATTGACGGAAAGGAAAATGCATATTTTTCTCAGAAACTCGTCCGCCTCTGCGACGACGTTCCCTGCGAAGAAATAGAAAAGGCAATTTCTGCCCCTCTGACGCTGGATTTTGCAAAGGCCGCAAGCCTGCTTGAATCCTACGGAGCCCTCCAGCCAGCAAAACAGTACGCCGAACTGGCGGTAAATGCGGGACAGAAAGTTATTTTGGCAGATGCGGCAGCCCCCGCTGATGGCAATCTTTCTGCAAAGCAGAAAGTTGCAGCTTCCGTGACGAAAACTGACAACGTGGGAAACATTACGACGGAAGCGCCCCCAGCATTTCAGGCAGCAGAAATCATCCCGATCCGCAAAAACGACACCTCAAACTACCGTGCAATCACAAAGCTTTCCGGCCTGGAAGCTTACATCACCGCCTTCATCTCATCCGGCAGCAGGCGCATAGCCTATGACTGCGAAACAACAAGCCTGGACACCCTCAACACCACGCTCGTCGGCTTCAGCCTCTGCTACCAGCCGGGCAAGGCAGTTTACGTTCCAATCCAGCTTGCCTCAGAAGATCTTTTTTCCCAGACAGATTACATAGAACTAAAAGATGCCCTTAATCAGCTTCTGCGCATTTTCAAAAATCCAGAGCTGACAGTAATCATGCATAACGCAAAATTTGACCTGAAAGTGCTTTATTCTACTATAGAAAGAAGTCTTCCAAAGCAGGCCTCACAGCCGGCAGCCGCAGAAGATTTATCAGACTTCCAGCCCCTTTCCCTTCTTGGCTTCAACTGCCGTCTTTTTGACACAATGCTTACAGCCTGGCTTTCCAATCCGGACCGCATGGGAAAGAACGCCTACTCCCTTGAATATCTTTGCGAAACAAAGCTGGGCCTTGCAGGCATTGAGTACGACGATATAGTCTCTAAAGGTCAGACCTTCGCAGACCTGCCCCTTGAAACAGCATATCCTTATGCCGCCGAAGATGCCGACTTTACCCTGCAGCTGGCAGGCCACCTTTTAAAAGAATTTCCTATGGACGACACCCACCCGGAAAATAAAAAGCTTTTCGAGCTTGAACACAAAATTCTTCCCGTCCTTGCAAAAATGGAAATCACGGGAATCCATCTGGATTCATCGGCCCTGGATTCCTACAACGATGAGCTCACGCAAAAACTCGCACAGGTTCAGGCACAAATTCACCAGACAGTCGGCCACGAATTCAACATTGCTTCTCCAAAACAGCTGCAGACTGTTTTATTTGACCAGCTGAGCCTTCCAAAAGGAAAGAAAACCGCAACCGGCTATTCAACAGACACATCAGTTCTTGAAGAGCTTGCAGCCCTAAATCCGGTTCCAAAAATGATTCTTGAATACCGCGAAATGGCAAAGCTCCAGTCAACCTATGTAGAAACCCTTCCAAAGCTGACCGACAGCCGGGGCCGCATTCACACAAGCTTTATCCAGACAGGAACCGCCACCGGCCGCCTTTCCTGCCGTGACCCCAACCTGCAGAATATTCCGGTTCGCAGCGAAGCCGGCCGCCGCATCCGTCAGGCCTTTACAGCTCCGGAAGGTAAAGTTTTAATTTCTGCCGATTACGCCCAGATTGAGCTTGTAGTTCTTGCCCATCTTTCCGGCGACCAGAATATGTGCAAAGCCTTTACCGAAGGCACCGACGTTCACCGTGCCACCGCCGCCCTGATATTCGGAGTCAGCCCGGATGCCGTCACCCCGGAAATGCGCCGCACCGCAAAAACAATCAACTTCGGCGTAATTTACGGAATGAGCGCCTTCAGCCTTGCAAAAGACCTTGGAATCAGCCGCACCCAGGCCCAGAATTTTATAGAAATGTATTTCAAAACCTACTCAGGCGTCAGCAATTTTATGGCGGGTGTCATAGCCGGTGCAGAATCCGAAGGCTTTGTAAGCACAATGTTTGGCCGCCGCCGCCCGATTATGAACATAAACAGCCGCAATAAGCTTGAAAAATCCGGTGCTGAGCGAATTGCTAAAAACACCCCGATTCAGGGAACCGCCGCCGACATTGTAAAAAGCGCTATGCTTGACGTGAGCCAGGCCCTTGCTCAGGAAAAGAGCCCCGCAAAACTTCTGCTTCAGGTTCACGACGAGCTGATTTTTGAATGCCCTGACAATCAGTCCGAAATTGATAAAACAATCGCCCTAATCCGCGACAAAATGGAAAACGCAGTAAAGCTTTCAGTTCCGCTAAGAGTCAGCATTGAATACGGCAAAAACTGGGGAGAGTTTCATTAAGATGGTGTTCCCCTCGCTTCGCTCGGGTCGCTATGTCCGCCCTTCGCTGACGCTCATTGCCGCAGGCGGCAACTTCGGGGCTCCCAGCGCTAACACATTAGAAGCCTTCTCCCTAATCTGCGTCACCGGCCAGATGGCTGCAGGAAAAAATTACATCTGCTCTCAGCTTGAAAAAAAAGGCTGGCTTTCTACCGACCTTGATCTTACAGCCCACAAGGCCATAGAACTTTGCCGGGAAGAAATCCTTTCTGCCTTTAAAGACCAGGCCGAAGCCTGCGGCCTTGCAATAGAAAACCCTGACTCTTCAATCAACCGACGGAACCTGGGAAGGCTGCTTTTTAAAAATCCGGCCCTCCTTGCCAGGCAGGAATCAATCATCTATCCAAAAATAATCGAGCTTACAAAAGAATTTATTGCACAGAATAAAGGAAAGAAAATCATCATAAATGCGACGGTTTTATATAAAACCCCTGAGCTTCTTAAGCTCTGCCAGGCTATTGTTTTTGTAAAAGCACCTTTTGTTACCCGTCTCCTTCGTGCCCGCCGCCGCGACCACCTGCCCCTGCTCCAGATTCTGCGCCGCTTTTTCGCGCAGAAAGACCTGCTTTCCCGCTACAAGGCTGCAAAATCCGAAGAAACTCCACTTATCTTCATAAAAAACAGATAGTCCCAGCACGAACTTTGTTCAAAATTCACTAAAGTGTTTTTTCATTTTTCCGATAAGTTTAATAAGGTGGCCGGATTAATCCGGTATAAGAGGAAAACTTATGGAAAACAAAAAGACATTATGGATAATTGCCGCTGTCGGCGCATTTTTGTTAGTTGTTCTGGGAGCTGCGGTAATCGTATATTCTCCTTCTGCAAAAACAGAACAGACTATTGCCCGTGTTACTCCATCAGAAAAAATCAACAACGGCTGGGCCCTTGATAACGGAATGAATCCAGCTCCGCTTGAAGACCAGCTTAACTTCCCTAATCAGAATGTAAATGCTCCGGCTGAGCCAATCCGTACAAACGAAGTTTACGTTGTAGCAGACAAGGCTAACGTTTACGAAGTTCCTTCTAACCAGGGAACTACAATCGATTTGAACTCCCTTAAAACTTTGAAAGAAAATACAGCTGAAAGCCCGGCTCAGAATATAAACGTAACAGTCACCTTTGCTGATAAGCCAAAAGCTCCTGCAATTCGTGACCGCGCTCCACGTGATTTTGAAAAAGCATCAGATACTAAAGCTTCTCCTGCTTCAAAATCAGCTAAACCTGCGCAGCTTGCGTCTAAAAAGACTGAGTCTAAGCCAAAGGCTGCAGCAAAAGCAGCGCCTGCTGCCCCTTCAAAATTCTGGGTTCAGGTTGCCGCTTACAGCAATAAAAAAGGTGCAGAGACAGCCCGCCAGGCCCTCGGCACCAATCAGATTCAGGCTGACATCTTTACTTACAAGGATACAAAGGATAACCTTTTCTACCGCGTACGCGTAGGTCCTTACACAACAAAGAGTGAAGCTGAATACTGGCGCCAGAAAATCACAAAAATCAGTGAGTTTTCAAACGCAAAGAGTTACGTTACAAGTACAAATTAAGCTAGCATAAAATCGAAGAAGCGTTAAATAAGCGGACTGCACTGCAGGCCGCTTTTTCTTTTTTTAAACTTTTTTTTACATTTTTTTCAAAAAAATTGCCGGAAATGACACTTTTTTGCCCATATTAAGGTATGAGAAAATTGTCTTCATTTAAATTTTGTTTTTTATCAGCCTGCTTCTTTACACTGCTGCCCGCAGGTAAAGGCGGTGGCTGTCTGTTTGCGGAGGAGCTGACGGCGGCACTTCAGGAAAAATTTTTACTGCCCTTTCTGGAAATCCGTTCAAGCCAGAATCTTCAGGATATGGAAAAATGGAACTGGGGCGGCGTCCTCTACACTTCCAGATTCTGGAAAAACTTCCCCTGCCAGATAAAAGTCGGGAACCTGACGGCCGGAGGGGGCATTTCAAAGCTGAAGGATCCTTCATTATCACAAAGCATCACCCCCTTCTCCAGGGCCAGAACTGATGTTTCAGAAATTACTGCAGCGCTTCCGGGACTTTCGGCTTTCAAAAAGGAAATCAGCATTTTTGGAGAATTTGCCTATACAGACAAAAAGAAAGCTTTTTCATCATCAAAGTTAAACTTCTTCTATAATAATGATGATATTTTTCCGGTTTTTTCCGGCTCGCAGACAGTAAGGTTATTTAAAAAGCTTGAGATTACCCTTGCATCAACAGCGGGACTTTTTACCTTCCCTGAAAATACTTTTAACTCCTGGTTTACCGACTCAGATTTTTACTATCACGAAGGCTGTCATTTCTGCATTAATCCCCAGGTCTCGGTAAAAATCCCTCATTTTGAAAGCCTCTTTTCTTTTCCCCTCTATCAGACACCCTTTGGAAAATTCCAGACTATCTATAAAAGCGAAAATAAAGTAACCCTTGGCCGGACTGCTATAAGCTGTTCAGTCTTTTACAATGAGCACGAAAAGCTTCTTACCACAAGGGATAATACCATAAAGGATATGCTGCAGGCAAAGCTTGGACTTCAGATAACCTTTCCGCTTGGTATCAGACGTCCTGTATTTTTAAGAAGCGGTCTGTCTGCAGTCACAAGCTTTATGCTTTCAGAAAAAAATTTTGATTCACATAAAATAAAGCTTTCAGCCGGAGGAAGATTATTTTCTTTATTATATTCATTTTCTTTAACTGCAAATTCAAATTTCAGTCTGGATACGAGCGGAAGAAAAATCTGTACGGATTTAGAAAGCATTTCCATGCAGTTTTCAAATTCCTGGTACTTTTCAAAAATCTCCCCGGACTTTATAATGGCCGCCAGCCTGACTCCATCTCAAAATTACCAGAGTCTTACCTCCAGTGAAAAGCTGGGCCTCAATCTTGCATTTTTCAAAAATCCAAAGATTACGGCAGCAGGCGCCCTGAACTTTACGCAAAAGGATGGAGAATCTACTAAGCAGGCCTTTAGCGGCTGGATAAGCGCCCACTGGAAGACAAAATTTCTTGTCCTTACAGGGAAAATCGTCTTTAAAACGGAGACTTAAGCGGGGCGTTGCGGGGCGGCGCTTGAGCCCCGCAGAAGGGGTAGCGGAAGACCGCTTGCGGGCTGTAGCGAGGGGAAATCCTTCCCCTCCTTTGCCAAACTCTTGAAAAGGATAGCAATTTTCTGTAATATAGAGCGATAGTATTTTCAAACTAGGAAATTTTTTTTTAAAGAGGTAAATAGTATGGCTTGGGATATTTCAAAAGTAAGAAATATCGGTATCAGTGCCCACATTGACTCAGGAAAGACTACAACTTCAGAACGTATCTTGTTCTACTGTAACAAGATTCATGCAATTCACGAAGTTCGTGGTAAAGATGGTGTTGGTGCTGTAATGGACAACATGGAATTGGAACGTGAACGTGGTATCACAATCCAGTCAGCAGCTACACAGGTTCAGTGGAAGGACTACACAATCAACCTTATCGACACTCCGGGTCACGTAGACTTCACAGTAGAAGTAGAGCGCTCACTCCGCGTTCTTGACGGTGCTATCATGATTTTGTGTGCCGTTGCCGGTGTTCAGTCTCAGTCAATTACAGTAGACCGTCAGCTTAAACGTTATCATGTACCTCGCGTTGCATTCGTAAACAAGTGTGACCGTCAGGGTGCTAACCCAATCCGCGTATGTAATCAGGTTCGCGAAAAACTCGGACTTAACGCTCACATGATGGAGCTTCCAATCGGTCTTGAAGACAAGCTTGAAGGTGTTGTTGACCTGGTAGCTATGAAAGCCATCTATTTTGATGGTCCTAACGGTGAAGACCTCCGCATCGCAGAAATTCCAGCTAACTTGAAAGCTGACGCAGATAAATATCGTGAAGAGCTTTTGGATGCTGCTTCTATGTTCGATGATTCTTTGATGGAAGAAATCATGGAAAACGGATACGATGGCGTTGCAGAAGACAAAATCATCGCTGCTATCCGTAAAGGAACTCTTGCAGAACAGTTTGTAGGTGTATTCTGTGGTTCTGCTCACGTAAACAAGGGTATTCAGCCTTTGCTCGACGCAGTTATCCGCTATCTGCCGGCTCCAAACGAAGTTCGCAACGTTGCTCTTGACCTGGACAACAACGAAGCTGAAGTTGAACTTGAATCAGTTGATAACAAACCTTGTGTTGCACTTGGTTTCAAACTTGATGACGGTCAGTATGGTCAGCTTACTTATACTCGTGTTTACCAGGGTAAAATTAAGAAGGGTGAGGAACTCTACAATACTCGTACAAAGAAGAAGTTCAAGGTTGGACGTCTTGTACGTATGAACTCTGCACAGATGGAAGATATCAACGAAGGCTGCGCAGGTGATATCGTTGCCCTCTTCGGTGTAGACTGTGCTTCTGGTGATACATTCGTAAACGGTGGAGTAAACTACTCTATGGCTTCTATGTACGTTCCAGAACCTGTAATTTCTTTGTCTATCAAACCAAAGGACAAACAGGCTGAAATGCAGATGTCTAAGGCTCTTAACCGCTTTACAAAAGAAGACCCTACATTCCGCGTTTACACAGATCCTGAATCTAACGAAACAATCATTAAGGGTATGGGTGAACTTCACCTTGAAGTTTACGTTGAGCGTATGAAGCGCGAATACAACTGTGAAGTAGAAACAGGTGCTCCACAGGTTGCTTACCGCGAGTCTATTACAACTAAGGGTGACTTCAACTACACACATAAGAAACAGTCTGGTGGTTCTGGTCAGTACGGTCGTGTTGCCGGATTCATGGAGCCAATTTCAGACAAAGACTACGAATTCGTAGACGCAATTAAGGGTGGTGCAATTCCTAACGAATTCATCCCTTCTTGTGATAAAGGTTTCCAGAAGGCTATGAAGGAAGGTTCTTTGATTGGAGCTCCTATCGTAGGTGTTAAGATGACAATCAATGATGGTCAGTCACACCCTGTAGACTCTAACGATAACGCATTCCAGATTGCTGCTATTGGTGCTTTCCGTGAAGGTTACATGAAGGCTAAACCAGTTATCCTTGAACCAATCATGAAGGTACAGATGTCTGCACCTACAGAATTCCAGGGTAACCTCTTCGGTCTTATCAACCAGCGCCGTGGTGTAATCATTGATTCAACTGATGAAAACGGTACTTCTGTTGTAAACGCAGAAGTTCCACTTTCTGAAATGTTCGGATTCTCTACTATCCTCCGTTCTTCAACTCAGGGTAAGGGTGAATTCACAATGGAATTCGAAAAATACGGTAAAGTTCCTAACGCTGTTGCTGATGAACTTATCGCTAAACACAAGGCTGCAAAAGAACAAGGTAAAAAATAGCAGTTGCTATTTTTTACCAAACGAGCTTTGCTTCGCAAAGTTCGAAGGTAAAACAATAACTTCTAAACTTAGGCTTTTTCAGCTGGTAAAAGGGCGCTCCGAAAGGGGCGCTTTTTTTTATCCTGCACCAATTAAAATTTGCTTTAAACTCTTTTCCGTTTTAGAATAGTTAAAAGTTGCTTTAAGCAACACTTTAATTACACCTCAGGAGGACACTCTTATGGAAAAGAAAGATTTAATCGAACACAGCCCTGTTCGCTTATTTGATACAGCTACTAAGGCTGGACTTAAAACCGGAGAGATGGGCTTAATCACTGCTAAAAAGGGTCTTGGCAAAACTTCTATTCTGGTACAGTTTGGAATTGATTCACTTTTAAATGACAAGGGACTTGTCCATGTATCTTTTGACCAGCAGTCATCCAATGTGATTTCCTGGTATTCAAGCGTTCTTTCTGAAATCGCTAAGAAAAAGAATTTCAGCACAATGAGTGAAATTTCAGAAGAAATTGTAAAAAACCGTATTATTTTGAATTTCAACCAGGAAACATTTACACTTCCTAAAGTTGTAAACACACTGAAATCGCTTAAGGAAGGCGGAACAAGTATTGATGCTGTAATTGTTGACGGACTTGATTTTGACAAGGCTTCTGCAGCAGATTTGAAGGCTTTTGCTGATTTTGTAAAAAGCCAGAAAATGACAGCCTGGTTCAGCGGAACATCAGAAGCAGATAAGCTCAAAGACACTCTTGAAGCTGCTAAAATTGACTTGTTTGCAACAGTTGCTCATCTTGCTTCTGACGGCAAAGATCTTTCACTTTCAATCCTTAAAAACGGTGACGGAAAAGTGAAAATCGATGCAAAAACAATGCTGATGACAAAATAATTAATTCCGCCATGGGAAGAACATCTGCTTTAATTTATGAGGACCAAGAGTTTCGCGGTCTTCATAAATCAATTCTTCCCATGGTATCTGACGACGCTGGGATGGAGTTGTCAGTTCGGGATGCTGCTCAAGATAATCATATTTATAAAGTCTTAATCGCAGGGCATTTGTCTGTGCAAGAACAATTCCCGCAAGCGAAGGCACGAAACCTACACAGAAAAACGAAAGCAGTAAACAGACAAGAGTATAAAGTCCCATCAGAATTGAAAATCCCGTATTATCAAAGAAAATCAAAAAGCATTTTTTCAGGCACTTTTTAAAATCATTATGCATCAAAGATCTGATTGCAACAAACCACTGAAAAGAAAGAAAAAATATTACATCAATCCAGAAAAGAAAGGCCGCAAGCAGGAAACCTATAATCGAATGAACCTCTCGTAAATAAAAACGCATTGCAACAACAGAAATAATTCCAATCAAACCGCACAAAAGACCAAATAGGGCACCGTCCTTAAAGCTTGAAGGAATTGCCTTAAAAAAATCCCCGATATGAACGCCCTTATAATTTGCAATATCAGCGGCAACTTTACCATATGCAGTAGAAAAAATGCCGAAAGTCACAAAAAATAAAAGTATCAGACCCGCTAAAATCAGGGGAAAGCTGTAAAAAACAGCAATCAAGCCGCCAAGGAGCAGAGCCGACAGAAGACAAACAATATTTACCAGAACCAGATTAAAAAGATTATCCCAGCCGTCAAAAAAAGTTTTTTTAATAAAAAATCCAAACATATTTTTAAATTTAACAGTTATAAGCATCTTCAACAATAGAAAAAAGGAAAAAATATGTTAAAATAAACTATGGCTTCAGACGTAAAAAACAGCATAAATCTTCTTTCGCATATTCACTCACAAAGTTCTGATTTTCTTCAAAAAAAACTTGCAGAAAAGGGATTTGAAAATTTTGCATCATCACACGGAAATATTCTTTTCCAGCTTAGCCGGACAGAAAATCTACGGATGAATGAGCTTTCTAAAATAATCAACAGAGATAAATCTACAACCACAGTCCTTGTACGAAGGCTTGAAAAAGAAGGTCTTGTAAAAAGCCAGCCCTCAAGCGAAGATAAACGCATAAGGATTGTTTCGCTGACAGAAAAGGGAAAGCATTACAATTGCGTAACGGGCGAAATCTCGGAAGAATTAATAGAAAAATTTTACAGCGGATTTTCAGAGGAAGAAAAAAATCTCTTTACAAGCCTTCTTTCCCGGATTGCAGAAAATTTTGGAAAGCAAGAATAAGGGCAGAAAAGAAAGCCTTTTTTACCCGTTGAAATTTTTATATAAAACAAATATTCTACAGGTATGAAAAAACATTTCATTATACTGACAGCCATTATGGCTTTAAGCCTTACCGGCTGTTCAGACAAAAAACGGGATAATCCGTCAATTGCGGTCTTTGTTCCCGGCATTATTGCAGACAGTCCTACATACGCAAAACTTGTCCAGGGCGTTACAAAAGCCGTGCAGGCCTATAATACAGGGCTTCCAGAAAATAAAAGTGCCCTTCTTTATATTATGGAAGTTGGAACAAATCAGGCAGAATGGGCACAAAAGCTTACTGCCCTTGCAGCTGAAGAAATTTATGACGTCATCATATCTTCAAATCCTTCCCTTCCCGACCTTGCAGAGGGAGTTCTGGAACAATTTCCTTCTCAGAAATTCATTCTTCTTGATGCAACAAAAGAGGGCAATCCCAACATAATGACAAAATGCTATGATCAGGTTCAGCAGGGCTATGTTACAGGCTACATTGCCGGACTTATGTCAAAAAATCACAAGGTTGCACTGATTTCAGCACAGGATTATCCCGTAATGAACAATATAATTTTCCCGGCCTATAAAAAGGGTGCCCGGGATGCAGCTGCAGAAACCTCTGTTGATTACCGCATTGTCGGAAACTGGTATGATGCAACAAAAGGTGCTGAAATAACTGATGCAATATGCAAAACTGGTGTTGATGTTATTCTTCCTGTCTGCGGCGGCGCTTCCCAGGGAGTGCTTGCAGCTGCAAAAAACAATAAAATCAAAATTGCCTGGTTTGACTCAAACGGATTTGCAAAAGCTCCGGAAGTTATCATTTCAAGCACCCAGAATCTTCAGGAAAAGCTTGCAGAAGAAGTTACCAGCCAGTGGCTGCAGGGAAAAACGCCCTGGGGAAGTGCAGAGACTGTCGGAATGCAGGATGGATACATTGAATTTATCAATGATAATCCCTTTTATATCAAAAATGTTCCGGAAGATGTCCGAAAAAAAATGGATCTGCTTGTTAATAAAATCAAAAGTGGAGAACTTAAAATTAAGCTCTGATGCTCAATCTTTCTGTACAAAATTTAGTTTTAAAATATCCAAAAAAAACTGTGCTGAATGGTGTAAGCCTGGATTTTAACCACAGCCAGATTCACGCTTTAATCGGGGAAAACGGCGCCGGAAAATCAAGTCTCATAAAAATAATATGCGGAGATATTCTTCCTACAGCAGGAAAAATCCTTTTGAATCAGAAGGAAGTCGCTATCAAGAGTCCGGCAGATGCCATAAAATACGGAATTGTATGCGTTCATCAAAGACCACTTCTTGCAGACAGCATCAGTATAATAGAAAATCTTATGCTGGGAGCAGCCAGCTTTGACAGAAAGCGGGCCCGGGAGCTCCTGTCTCTATGGCTTCCAGGTATCGACGAAAAAAGGCTGATAAAAAACTGCAGCGGCGACATAAGATTTTTCACTTCACTTACGGGTGCGCTTTTAAAAAATCCCGGTCTTTTAATTCTTGATGAACCCAGCGCCCTTCTGAATTCAGACCAGCGGGATTTTCTTTTTGAAAAGCTGAAAAAATTTGCTGCTGAAGGGATGAACATCATAGTTATTACCCATTTTATGGAAGAAGCAAAAAAATACGGTGATACAATTACATATCTGGAAGAAGGACGTGTAAGTAAGCCAAAGGATGATTTTTTAAATGCCGGACTCCGGGAAGATGGCTTTGCGGGCCGGGAGACTTGCCCAAATCACAGCAAAAAAACTGACTTTTCCCTTTCCTTTTATAATCTCACTTCCCTTCCCAACGATAAACCCGCCATCCGCGATTTTTCTTTTACGGCAAACGGCGGCGAAATAACTTTAATCAGCGGACAGGCAGAAGACGGACGGGAAAGTCTTGAAGATACAATCAGCGGAATGAGCCGGGCCAGGCAGAAGGGACTGCTTAAAATCACTGATAAAATTACTGGCCGGGCCTTTTCCTTTGAGATTAAAGACGGCAATTTTACAAGGCGTCAGCTGGAAAAATCCCCTTTTACCTTTGGAATTATTCCTTCAAATAAAAACTTCCGCGGCTCAAATCCGGAGCTTACTATTATGCAGCTTTTAAGCTCAGGACTTTCAGAAGGGCGTGAAAAGGCCCTTTCCCTGATAAAAAAGGCAGACGTAAATATCACCCTGAATGAAAAGGCTGAATGTCTTTCGGGAGGAATGCTTCAAAGGCTGATTCTGGAAAGAGAACTTGAAAAAAATCCAGATATTTTGATTTTATGTGAACCGGTTCAGGGGCTGGACAGCAGGGGTGTAAAAAAGCTCTGCAGGCGGATTGAAGAAATTGCAAAAAGCGGAAAAATCGTCCTTGTGCTTTCTTCATCTGAGTTTCCGGAAGAGATTTGTGATAAGATATACAGGCTGGGAAAAAGAGATTTACAGGAAAAAAGCTTATGACAGTCTACGAATTTGGAAATATGCTTAATTTTGCCTCTTTTTATATGGTCGCAGGAAGTGGAGCGGCCATTTCCATGAAGGCCGGGGAATTTAACCTTGGCGGAGAAGGCCAGATTTATGCAGGAGGTTTTACGGCAGGAATTCTTCTTGCCAAACTGTCCGGCTGTCCAGCAATTCTTGCAATCCCCCTTTCCCTGGCTGCGGCGGCCCTTACATCTGCAATCCTCTGTTTTCTTTCTGCACTCTTACGAAAATACCGGGGAGCAAGCTTTCTGCTCACAAGCTTTATAATTTCTTCGGCAGTAATTCCCTTAATTAACGGCCTGCTTGCGGGCCCTTTCCGAGGCAATACAGGAAATCTTCTTGCAAGTCCCTTTATCAGTAAATCATTCAGATTTATCAGGCTTTTGCCGCCATCTTCACTTAACATCAGTTTTTTTGCGGGACTTGCAGTCTGCCTTTTCAGCTGGTTCTTTTTATTTAAAACAGAAGTGGGCCGGAAAACCTGCATTTTTGGCATAAGCCGGGAGTTTGCACTTTATTCAGGATTCAGTGAAAAGACTATCAGCTTTACAAGCGCACTGGCGGGCGGCGCACTTCACGGACTCTGCGGAGCCTTCATTGTAGGGGGAACTTATTATACCTGTCATTCGGGCTTTTATGCGGGAATCGGCTGGACCGGGCTTACAGCAGCCATGCTGGCAGGTGCAAATCCTCTTTTTGTAATTCCTTCCAGCATTTTTTTAGGGGGACTTACAGCTTTTATAAACTCCTTTACCCTTCATCATAACGTTGGCTATGATCTGGGGGCAATAATTCAGGCTGTCATCATGTTTATTGTCGCAATTCCATTTTTAAAGATCAGGAGGCGAAAAAATGCCGGTAATTAACATTCTTTCATTTTCCTGTCCCCTGCTTTTATGTGCAATGGGAGCCTTGTACAGCGACTATGCAGGAATTCTTGCAATATTTCTGGAAGGTCTTGTAAGCTTTTCTGCCTATTTTATGTTTTATTTTACAGTTACGACGGGCTCTGCCGCGCTCGGAATGCTTTTTACAAGCTTAATATGCGTAGCTTCGCTGGTATTTTTTGCGGCGCTGATAGAAAAGCTTCACGCAAATCCTTTTATCGGGGCTACGGCAATCAACCTGCTCTTTTCTGCCCTTCCGTCTTTTTTTGCCCTGCAGCATTTTAATAACAGGGGAGTCCTCACAAGCCCGGCCTTTAACTTTCCGGTATTGGAAACAAAAGTTTTCACGGTGATTTTTTCACTTATCCTCCTTTCCCTTGCATTTTTATTTCTTTTGAAAACCCGGGCAGGACTTTACATAAGGATTACAGGAAGTGATTCCGACGTTCTTACCGCAAAAGGTGTAAATCCGGTATTATGCCGCATTCAGGCATGGGGATTTGCAGCCTTTTTTGCATCGCTTTCGGGAGCCTTTTTGTGCATGAGGATTTCATCTTTTGTACCGGGGATTTCAAGCGGCCGGGGATGGATGGCTCTGGCTGCCGTTTACCTGGGCAAAAAAAATCCCTTCCGTATCACCATTTCTGTCCTGATTTTCTGTGCCGCAGACTTTTTTGCCGCCAGCATCCAGAACTTTCTGCCCTCCATTCCAGGCTCAGTCCTTCTCTCCCTCCCCTATATTGTGATACTGCTTGTCATCGGACTGGAGAGAAAGTAAGAGGGAAAATTCCCCCTCAATGACAAAATATTTGCTTTTTACTATAATAAAGTGCTATGAGTAACAATAACGAAAATAATAAGAAAGACCCTTTACTTTGCCACTGGGCTGATCAGATGGCTGACAAAATTATTCGTGAAAAGGGTGATTTGGATTCTTACACCTGCGCGTCGGGAATTACACCTTCGGGAACAGTTCACCTTGGAAACTTCCGCGAAATTATTACTGTAGATCTGGTTGTACGCGCACTTCGCGACCGCGGCAAGAAGGTTCGCTTTATTTATTCATGGGATGATTATGACGTATTCCGCAAGGTTCCTGCAAACATGCCGAACCCGGAAATCCTTGAAAAATACCTTCGCTATCCTATTACTGAAGTTCCTGATACAACTAAACGTAACGAAAACTACGCACGCCATCACGAGGTTGATATTGAACAGCAGCTTCCCCGCGTCGGTATTGCTCCGGAGTTCCTTTATCAGGCAAGCCGTTACCGTGCAAACCGCTACGCAGAAGGTATGCGTAAAGCCATGCAGAACCGCGACCTTATCAAGGCCTGTCTTAACGAATACCGTGATGACGCTCACAAGATGAAGGACAGCGACGTTTACTGGCCTGTTGCTATTTTCTGCGGAAAATGCTCTAAAGATACAACTGAAATTACCGGCTATGACGGAGAATACGGCATTTCTTACAAGTGTGAATGCGGTAACTGCGAAACTGCTGATATCCGTACTTTTAAAGGTGCTAAACTTGGCTGGCGTGTTGACTGGCCTATGAGATGGAACGAAGAAAAGGTTGTTTTCGAGCCGGGTGGAAAAGACCACATCAGTCCGGGTGGAAGCTACGATACTGCAAAGCTTGTCTCTAAAAAGGTTTACGGCTGGGACGCTCCGATTACCATGCGTTACGACTTTGTAAACCTCAAGGGTGTACCAGGCAAGATGTCTTCATCAAAAGGAAAGGTTATTGCCCTGCCTGATGCTCTTGATGTTTACCAGGCTGAAGTTCTCCGCTATATTTTTGCAGGAACCCGCCCTAACACAGAATTTGCCATCAGCTTTGATATGGACGTTCTTAAAGTTTATGAGGACTACGACAAGACTGAACGCATTGTTTACGGAATTGACAAGGCAAAGAGCGAGGATCATTTTAATAAAGAAAAGCGAATCTACATGCTCAGCCAGATTGACGGAAAAATTCCTGAGACTATGCCTTATCAGATTACCTTCCGTATGCTTACTACCCTCCTTCAGATTTATTCTGGAGATGCTGATAAAGTTATTGCTTCTCTTGGTGATGTTAAAGCTGAACAGGAAGAAAGACTTCGCCGCCGTATTGCCTGTGCCTGGTTCTGGATTAAACATTCGGCTCCAGACTGCGCTCCTGAATTCTGCTTTGAAATCCGTTCTGAAGGAAGTAAAACAAAACTTTCTATTCAGATGGCAGACGCAATTAAGCGCGTAAAGGAGCAGGTTCTTCCAAAGCTTTCTTCATTCCAGACTGATAAGGAGTGCCAGGAAGCAATTTATGCTGTTGCAACTGAACTTGGACTTGACGCAAAGGCTTTGTTCACAGCCTTGTATCAGGCTTTGATTGCAAAAGAGCAGGGGCCTCGTCTTGGAAGCTTTATGAGAATTATCGGACAAGAACGTCTTGAAAAACTTTTGGGAAGTGTAGAAGGCGTAAGTGAAGAAGAGCTCAAAAAGGCAGCTTCAGAAAAGAAGCTTACTCCTGCTGAAATCGACAAGCTCCCGCTTGCAGAACGATTCAGCCGCCGCGTAATCCTTAAGGTCAGCAAAATTGAAAAAGTAGAGCAGCATCCGGGCGGAAGCTTCCTTTACATTTTGACTTTGAACACAGGAGATGCAGAGCCTCGTCAGATTGTAAGTTCAATTGTAAGCTTCTATAAACCGGAAGAGCTTTTGAACCGCAATATCGTTCTTGTTTACAATCTTAAACCTGCAAACTTCCGTGGTGTTCGCAGTAACGGTATGCTGCTTGCAGTAAGTGATCCTACTGTGACCGACCAGGACACCTGTGAAGTTATCTTTGCTGATGATTTTGAAGTTGGAACTATTCTTGAGCCAGAGGGATTTGAGGTTCCTTCTGATGCAGCAGAAATGTGCTTTGTAAAGCCTGATAAGTTTACAGAAATGGAGCTGTCTACAAAGGACGGCTTTGTTGAAGTAGCAGGAAAGAAAATCGGGGCCGGCGGAAAATATCTTTCAGTAAAGAAATATTTGAACGGTCATGTAAAATAATATTTACCGTATATAAAAGAAAAGGGAGTCGAAAGGCTCCCTTTTCTTTTTTAACCTTATTTTCCGTTCGCCTTGTCCTGCTTGATAAGAATGCGAAGTGCTTCTACCGCAGTTTTGATTGCAAGCTCTGTATCATGAGCCTGCTTGTTTTCAAGGCCTTTTTTGGCGCGTTCCTGGTTGGCTACTACCAGAAAGCAGGAGCCTACACGGACGCGGAGAAAGCTGCCTGCAACAAAAAGAGCAGCACTTTCCATTTCACTTGCAAGACAGCCAAGTCGCAGCCAGGCTTCCCACTTATTCTGCAGCTCATAGCTTACAGGCATGATTTCCGGCTCGTGCTGACCGAAAAAGGAATCCTTACACTGAACAACGCCTGCGTGACTGCGGATTCCAAGATTTTTTGCCGCCTGAACCAGGGCATTTGTAACGTCAAGATTTGGAACTGCCGGAAATTCAATCGGGGCAAACTCGCGGCTGGTTCCTTCCATGCGGATGGCACCAGTCGCAATAACAATATCACCGCCCATAACATCTTCCTGCATGCCGCCGCAGGTTCCAACGCGAATAAAAGTCTTTGCGCCGCATTTAGCGAGCTCGTCGATCGCGATGGAAGCTGACGGACCGCCAATACCTGTAGAAGTTACGCTTACCTTAACTCCATCCAGACTTCCTGTGTAAGTAACATATTCGCGTACATCCGCAACCAGCTTTGCATTATCAAAGTGTTCTGCAATTTTTGCACAGCGTTTCGGGTCCCCCGGCATAATTACATATTCTCCAATATCAGCAGGCCCTACCCCTGTATGATACTGTTTTCCCGAACCTTCAGTATAATCTACCATAAAATCGAAAATCTCCTTAAATATATCTTTCCAAAATCAGGCGCAAAAGTCCCTTACCGCGGCCGGTCTGATCTTCACGAACCTGATTAAGAATTATGCATAATGCTTTCAGCGCGGCAGCATTCTTTGCCTTTTTCTGAGAAGGCTTTTCAACTGCTACAACTAGAGTTTTAACTTCATCCCGTTCAACAGTACAGGAACAGGACCAGAGACTTGCTGAGGAAGGTGATTTTTCTTCCGGGCCGGCAGCTTCTACAATCTGACTGCAGTCATATTTTACACTGGAAATCCACTTATTCTGCCTCAATGAATTCAACTGGCTTACAGGATTTTCTATCCATTCTTCAGCAGGCTGATAAAGCCAGAACTTTTTAATAAAAAGGTAGGCAGCCCGTGACACACTCAGCTTAGCCCCGATTTCAGTTTTTGCCTTCTGACTGAACTTCTTTTCATTTCCATCACATTCCAGAGTGAGCTTTGAAGTATAGGAATTATCCTTATTTACTGAAATCTGGAAATTTGTAATCAGAATATCATAGCGTTTACAGAGATTTTTTAGAAGAAGGATAAAGCTTTCTGTTTCATAAGATTCTTTTTCAAAATTTTCAGAAGGCTTAAGAAGAGTATCTACAACCTTCTGCAGGGCCTCTACATTCCAACCGGAATCAAGAGCAACCGCCCCAAGAATCGCTTCGAATAAATCCCCTTCCCGCTTTCCCAGAACTTTTTCTCCGGGAAGTTTCTGTAAAAAGCCTTCAAGTCCGCTTTCAGAAATACACCTTCCCAGATTTTCATTTTTAACCAGTTCTGAATTGCGCTGGGTAAGGGAACATTCACTTTCCCTGGAAAAAAGCTGCTTTTTCTTTATCCTGCAAAAATAATCTGAAAATTCCCTTGCAAGAACAAAAGACAGAACCTTATCGCCAAAAAATTCCAGAAGCTCATAATTCCCCTTGTCAGCATTCATTCTGGAATAAGCTTTTGTCGTAAAAGCCTGCTCCAGAAGGCCGGGATTAGAAAAAGTGTAATTAATTTTCTGCTGGATAGAATCCAAATCTGTCTTTTTCATAAACTATTATATTATAGCACAGCAAGGAAGATAAATAAAAATTTACAACAAGATTTTTTTCACTTTTTTCCAGTCCTCGTTTATAATCTTTCTTATGAATTCAACAGAAAATACTAAGATAACAGAAATTTTGAAGGGTCTGACAATTAAAGAAAAAATCAGACTTTTGAACGGCGTTGGCGGCTGGTACACCTCTGACGCAAATGGAAAACTTCCAAAAATTATGATGACAGACGGTCCTCACGGACTGCGCAAACAGGGTGCCGGCCAGGTTGATATAAACGATTCAATTCCATCGACCTGCTTTCCAACCGCAAGCTGCGTTGCAAATTCCTGGGATCTTGATTTGATAAAAGAAATGGCAGAAGCAATTGCTGACCAGGCAATTCAGGAAGAAGTCGGCATTGTTCTTGGCTGCGGAATGAATATCAAACGTTCGCCTATGTGCGGACGAAACTTTGAATATTTTTCAGAGGACCCTCTGCTGGCAGGCTCACTTGCAACTGCATACGTTGACGCAATGCAGAAGAAAAATGTTGGTACTTCAATCAAGCATTTTGCCTGCAACAATCAGGAAACCCGCCGCCAGTCTTCAGACTCTATAGTAGATGAACGTGCCCTCCGTGAAATTTATCTGCGTCCATTTGAAATTGCTGTCCGCAATGCCCAGCCTTCCACAATCATGGCTTCCTACAACAAAATCAACGGAAAGTACACCTGCCAGAATAAAAAAATCATCAAAGACATTCTGCGTGACGAATGGGGATTTAAAGGTGCCCTGATTTCTGACTGGGGTGCCGCCGTTGACTTCCCGGCCTGCATAAAAGCGGGATTAAATCTTGCAATGCCTGATTCGGGCGGCTATCAGCCTGACCAGCTTGAAAAGGCCTTTAAGCGTGGAGAAATTACAGAAGAAGAAATTGACCGCGCCTGCGAAAAGGTGCTTGAACTTGTACTTCGCTTTGCCAATAATCCAAAGGTTCAGGCCGATTACAATAAAGCACATCTTACGGCAAAAAAGATTGCAGAAAACTCAGCAGTTCTTCTTAAAAATGACGGAGTCCTGCCTCTAAAAGCTCAGAAAATCATCATTCTGGGCCAGATGGCAGACGACATGCGCATTCAGGGTGGCGGTTCCAGCCACATCAACGCTACACCGGGGCCAAACGTAATCAGATGTCTCAAGCAGAAGGGCTTTGATATTGAATACGAGCCTGCATACCCGGCTGACGATAAGGTAGAAACAACTTCTGATGAAGAACGTAAGGCTATGGCAGAAAAGGCAGTAGCCCTGGCAAAAAAAGGTGCCGAGGAAAATATTCCAGTCCTGCTTTTCTGCGGCCTTACAAACCGGACAGAAGGCGAAGGCTTTGACCGCCACGACATGGCCTTGCCTGGCGAACAGCTGAAGGTTATCAATAAGATTTTTACAGTAAACACAAAGCTGATTGCGGTAACCTTTGGAGGCTCTCCTTTTGCCCTTCCATTCTATGATGATTTGAGCGCAATACTTCATATGGCTCTGGCAGGAGAAGCCTGTGGAGAAGCCTGCGCTGACCTGCTTTCAGGAGAAGTAAATCCTAGCGGAAAGCTTTCAGAAAGCTTCCCCTTCTCAGAAAAAGACGTTCCTTCCCGCGCAACCTGGGGCAAAGAAGAAGCCGCAATTGAATACCGGGAAAGTATTTTTACCGGCTACCGTTACTACGATACTTTCAAGGTTCCTGTCCGCTTTGATTTTGGATTCGGACTTTCTTACACAAAGTTTGAATATTCAAATCTTAAGCTTTCCGCAGCTGACTTTGACGGCTCAGACGCTGACCAGGCACTGGGAAATGTTGGTTCCCGTTCCGGCTACGGTGACACAGGTTCAAAGAACAAGCTGACTGTAACTTTCACCCTGAAAAATACAGGAAAATTTTCGGGTGCAGAAGTTGTTCAGCTTTACGTAAAAAATCCTGAATGCGATTATCTTCGTGCAAACAAGGAGCTCCGAGCCTTTACAAAAGTTTTCCTTGAAGCAGGCGAAGAAAAAGAAGTTAATCTAGAGCTTGACTCAAAAGCCTTCAGCCTCTTTGACCTTGAAAGCAAAAAATATATTGCGCCTTCGGGAGTTTACGAAATCCAGATTGCCGCATCACTTTCTGATGTAAAGCTGTCCGAAAAAATCACCGTAAAGGGAATAGACTACAAGGCAAATGACAAAGAGCGTCTTCCTTCATACTTTAATGCCGTTGACGGCGAAATCTTCAGTCACAAGGATTTTGCAAGCCTCTACAAAGAGCCCCTTCCGGACGACAGCGCACCGGTTCCAGGAACCTTTACAATTTACAATTCCCTTGCCGAAGGAGCCGCAATCAGTAAGTACTGCAAAAAGCAGCTTGATAAGATTGTAAACGGAATTATCGAAGATAACAAAAAAATTGGCCGCAACGAAAACGACCCTGCCGTAAAAATCGCAGTCTGCGGTATGACCGAAAATCCGATTGAAAGCATCATCCTTCTGACTGCCTGCAAGTTTAAGCCAAAGTTCGCCCGCGCCATCGTGCACCTCGTAAACAGACGCTACTTAGCGGCAGTAAAGGAAATTTTATTTGGTAGGTAAGGTTAAATAAAAAAACAAAAAGTGGGACGCAGGCGGAAATTAGGGGGGAACCCGTGAGGGGGTGGTCCCCTGATTTTCGCCGTCGCTGGGACCCGCTTTTTGTTTTTTTTAAACTAAACTAACGACTAAGTTTCCTATACTGCACGCGCTTTGGAACACCGGCTTCCTCGCCGAACTGTTCCTTCTTCCATGCAGCGTATTCAGACCAGTTTCCTTCAAAGAAGCGCACTTCTGAATTGTTTTCAAATGCAAGAATATGAGTACAAATGCGGTCCAGGAACCAGCGGTCATGGCTGACAACCATTGCACAGCCGGCAAAGTCTTCAAGGGCTTCTTCCAGCGCACGTACTGTCTGAACATCCAGGTCGTTTGTAGGTTCATCGAACAAAAGAACGTTTCCGCTCTCTTTAAGCATCATACCAAGGTTCAGGCGGTTACGTTCACCGCCTGAAAGCACGCTTACCTTTTTATTCTGATCAGGTCCCGCAAAATTAAACCAGCCGCAGTATGCGTGGGCATTTACTTCACGAACGCCGCCTTCAAGAGCACGGCCTTTTTCATCAACGGCACCAAGCTTTACAAGGTCTCCGCCGCCGCCAAGAGTTTCATAAACAGTCTTATTTTCATCAAGGCCGCTTCGCATCTGATCAACGTAAACAAGCTTTACAGTCTGACCAACCTTAATAGTTCCCGCATCAGGCTTTTCACCGCCCGCAAGACCAGCCGCATCAGCAATCATCTTGAAAAGTGTTGTTTTACCGGCACCGTTAGGACCAACAATACCAACAATCGCACCAGCCGGAATATGAAGGTTAAGATTTTCGAAGAGAAGCTTATCACCGAATGACTTTGAAACTCCTTCAAAATCAATTACCTGACCGCCAAGTCTAGGGCCGGCCGGAATAGAAATCTGAGTATCTTTAAGCTGAGCCTTTGAGCCCTGAGCCATAAGTTCGTTGTAGCGGGTAATATGTTCCTTGTGTTTTGCCTGACGGCCTTTTGCCCCCATGTGAATCCAGTCAAGCTCGCGCTGGATTTCCTTCTGGCGGCTTGATTCGTTCTTATTTTCAAGACGAAGGCGTTCAGATTTCTGTTCAAGCCAGCTTGAATAGTTACCCTTAAAAGGATAGCCTTCACCGCGGTCAAGCTCCAGAATCCAGCCGGCAACTTCATCAAGGAAGTAGCGGTCATGGGTAATGGCAATTACAGTTCCAGGGTAATCGTGCAGGTGTTTTTCAAGCCATGCAACAGTTTCGGCATCCAGATGGTTTGTAGGCTCATCCAGAAGCAGAATGTCAGGCTTCTGCAAAAGCAGGCGGCAGAGGGCAACACGGCGGCGCTCACCACCGGAAAGCACGTCAACAACCTGATCAGACGGAGGACAGCGCAAAGCATCCATAGCCAGCTCAAGATTGTTATCAAGGTTCCATGCATCAAGAGCGTCCAGCTTTTCCTGAACCTCGCCCTGGCGGGCCGCAAGCTTATCAAAATCAGCATCAGGGTCGCCGTAAGCCTCACCAATCTTATCAAATTCTTCAAGAAGGTCAGTAATTTCCTTTACGCCCTCTTTTACAACTTCCATAACAGTTTTTCCCGGCTCTAGATAAGGCTCCTGTTCAAGATAGCCGATTGTATAGCCGGGTGCCAGAGTAGTCTCACCCGCAAAATCCTTATCAACGCCCGCAAGAATCTTAAAAAGCGAAGATTTACCCGAACCGTTAGGTCCGATTACACCGATTTTTGCGCCGTAATAGTAGGAAATACTCACATCCTTAAGAACAACCTTAGTTCCGTAGCTGCGGGTAACTCTGTCCATAGTATAAATGATTTTCTTATCGTCAAATGTTTTTGCCATCTTAAACATCCTGTCTTAAATATTCTGACTCGCAAGCCAGCTTGCTCGGTACCCTTTCTTTCGATAATCCTAAAATGACCCTAACGGCTCATTTTTTAACGGATTTTCGATTATCGGGCATCAAATGTTTTTGCCATAACTCTAGCATACATTAAAATCAAAATCTGATAAACTAAACAAATGCAATTTAAGAAAATAAAAGTTATTTTTCCACTTTTAGCGGGCCTTTTTCTATTCTCCTCATGTATGACCCTGTCGGCTTCCTACGGACAAAATTCTGCCTTCCAGGAAGAAGCCGCATCTGCCACTGCTTTAAACAGCGTCAGCCGCCAGCTGCCCCCTCCGGCTTTCCAGATAATAAAATCATATAGTCCCCGCTCACCCTATTCCATAGTAAAAGTAAACCTTGCGGGGGAAGGCCTGTCTATAATTTCAAACTTTTCTCAAAAAAACTTAAACAAAAGCTTCAGCCCGAAAGCCTTCGCAAAAAAATCAGCAAGCCGGCTTGTAATAAACACCACACCATTTAAAAAAGACGGCAGCCCGGCAGGCCTTGTAATAGAAAAAGGCAATCTTATTTCTCAGCCAAATAAAAAATATGCCGCCCTTGCAATCTATAAAGAAGTAAGCGGTTATAGAGGGCAAATCTTTGACAGCCAGGAAGAAATCGACCTTAGCGACTCCAGCCTTTATCTTGCCGCAGGCGGCTTCTGGACAATCCTCCGGGACGAAAAAATCTACGACTTTGTAGACCACAAAGATTACAGAAGTGCTGCAGGCCTTGCAGACGGGGGTAAAACTCTTTTTTTAATGTGTGGGAAAAAGCTTTCTTACATGGACTGTGCAGAAATTCTTAAGGAAGCGGGCGCAGAAAGCGCAATGGAATTCGACGGCGGCCGTTCCGCTCAGCTGGTAATAAACGGAAAAAATGTAATCGCCGGCCCGCGCCGCAAAGTAGCCGCGGTACTGGGATTTAAATAGGCTCTACTCTACAACGTAGCACTCGTAGCCGTTACTGCGAAGCCTGTCGGCAAGGGAGCCGTCTTCATCATTTAGCAAAACCAGATAATAGGTGTTGCCGCTGGAACGGGTTTCGCTTGTGATATATGGAGAAAAACCCTTCTTTTTGAGTTCATCAGAGAGGGATTCGGCATTCTTTTTTGAAGCAAAAAAGCCCACCTGAAGCTTGCAGGCAGATTTTTCGCCGGATGCTGAAGCTGGGGCAGAAGGGACATTGCCGCTAGCCTGGGCAGCTGCAGGGCTGGAAGAAGCATTTAGGCCCGGCAGACTGATTGCCCCGTTTGCATCAGCATTCTGTTCGTCTTTTGGAAGTTCAACTGCGGCGAGACTTCCTGTTCCCTGCTCAGCCTCGCCCTTCTTTGGAACAAAAAACCAGAAGGGAGTCGGCAGAAGCTGGGCATCACCGTTTACAACAGCCGCTTCCATGGAATTAGGATAAAGTCCCTGAATTTCCACTCCGTATGATTTTTCACCGGTAAGGTACCAGAGGGTCAGAAGAACGGCAGGCTTTACAAAGCTCATAGCCTCATTTTTTGCATAAGACTGGAGGATTAAAATCGGTTCCTGTAAATCTTCGGCGGTATCGGCACGGCAGAGTCTGCTCCACTGGCTGTACAATTTTATATAGGCACGGATTCTGGCATTTTTTGAATTGCGGACAGCAGAATTAAGGTAAAGCTCTGCTGTATCAGAGTCGCCGGCACTTAAAGCGCAGCGCACCGCATCCAGAACCAGCTGTTCATTTGATTTTTTGGGAAAGCCTTCTGCGTCTGCAGCAGCGATTGAAGCAGCCGACGCATAGGAAATCTGGGCATCGCTGTAAAAAGACATCTGCTCCTGAAGCGATGCCATAAAAATATAAAGGGCCCTTTTCTGAACAGGGTCAGAAATTTTTGAAACTCGATTTTTCAGATAAATGATTGATTCATCAACGCTGGCTTTTCTGGAAGCTTCAAGAGTAAGCTGTCTTGCATCAGACTGGGCAAAAATAAATCCGCCCAAAGCAAAAGATATAGCCGCAGATAAGATTAGTTTTTTCATCAAAATCCCCCACCCGTCAGGCCCTGTAGCCCGGGATTTCTATTTCTGAATATTCTGAAGGTCGATGGCAGACATTTCCTGAGTTTTATTTACATCATCGTCCTTTGATTTTCTGCTTTTCTTAAGCTTCTTTTCTTCTTTTTCGGCAAGTTTTGCATTTTTTTCAGCAAGCTTCTGAGCCTTTTCTTCAGCTTTTTTTGCTTTATCACTTGCGTTTTTTGAATCACGCTCCTCATCAGCCTTGCGAAGGCGGGCAAAAAGCACACACAAAAGAGAAAGAGCAACTCCCGCACCAAAGGAAATAAATACCAGAAGAATTACTGGAACATTATCATACTGTTTGAAAAACCAGAAATGCTGAACTAAAGCTTCTGCTCCAAGATTATGTCCTATAAATGTTGCGAGTAAAACAACAAGGATTAAAACAAAAATCAAACTTACTACCATGATTCTATCTTACCACGAAAGGTATTTCCGCTCAACTCCGTTATTTTTACGTTTACAAACTTGCCGATTAAACTTTTTTCAGCCTTAAAGGCAACCTTTTCATGCTGCTCGGTCTGACCAAGAAGCTCGGTCTTGTCGTCGCGGCTTACGCTTTCTACAAGAACCTTCATCACACTGCCAACGCGTTTACTCATCTGCTCGTGGGTGTGTTCAAGCTGTAAATCGATAACGCGCTGCAGGCGGTCTTTTCTCACCTGCTCCGGAAGCTGCTCCATTTTTGCGGCAGGAGTTCCTTCACGCGGATTATAATAGTACATCATGGCAGATTCATATTTTACCTGACGCATTAAGTCCAGGGTGTCTTCTACATCCTGCTCAGTTTCGCCAGGGAAGCCCATCATGATGTCTGTTGTGAGGGAAACGTCCGGGATGCGCTCTTTTATGCGTTTTACAAGATCCAGATACTGCTCGCGGGTGTAGCGGCGGTTCATTGCCTTAAGGACAGCTGTTGAGCCGTGCTGAACCGGAAGATGGATATGACGGCAGATAACATCCTCTTTTGCAATTACATCGATTACGTCGTCTGTAAAATCCTTAGGGTGTGACGACATAAAGCGGA
The DNA here is from genome assembly GCA_947165895.1 of uncultured Treponema sp. Taxonomy (GTDB): domain Bacteria; phylum Spirochaetota; class Spirochaetia; order Treponematales; family Treponemataceae; genus Treponema_D. Next base: position 180,193 of record CAMVCB010000005.1, on the reverse strand, counting down.
CCCACTGGATGCCAGATTTTGTTTCGCGCAGGTGGTCTGCGATAATTTGAAGGAGACCAGAAAAGTTTACAGCCGTCGTAACTTTGCCACCAATTTCTGTTTCCGTAACGGCTGTTGCAACCTTTTTGCCTGCAAAAAGGTTGTTTTCAATTTCACCTTTATAAGAATTTACATTCTGTCCAATCAAAGTAATTTCTTTTACGCCATAGCCGTTCAGAATGTCCAGCTCGCGCAAAATCTCACAGACTGGCCGGCTGATTTCACGACCGCGGACATAAGGGACGATGCAGTAAGTACAGAAGTTGTTGCAGCCGTGCATGATAGGCACAAAGGTAGAAAAAGCGCCTGGCTCTGCGGAAAGGCTTGCAAACTTATAGCTGCTGGAATCATCAAGTTCAAAAGGCTTGCGGCCTTCTTCTACTGCGCTGATAATTTCCGAAAACTGATATTTTGCGTATGTTCCAACAACGTAGTCAATAAAAGGATAATCCTTCTGGAAGGTTTTCAAAAGGCGTTCTGCCATGCAGCCCATAACAACAAGAGTTAAAGGCTTTGCTCCGTCCTTAACCCATTCTACGGCTTCATCCAGCATTTTTGTTTTGGCGCCAAGTTTTTTAGCGCGCACAGCCTTAAGTCCGTTGAACCAGCCCAGACGGCCCATAATGCGGTTTTCGGCAGTTTCGCGTACCGAGCAGGTGTTGATGATTGCCATGTCGGCCACCTGTGCTGATGAGGCCTGTTTCCAGCCGCGGGCAATTAAAAGCTGTTCCACGGCCGCAGATTCTGCAATATTCATTTCGCAGCCGTATGTTTCAAAAAAATATGTTTTCATGTAAGGGGCATTCTAGCATAAATAAATAAAAAAATCCCCCATATATGATATACTCTTTTATATGAATAAAACTAATAAAGCGGGAAATACAATTAAGGCAGTTCTTTTTGATCTGGACGGAACCATTCTCGATACAGAAAAATATTTCCGCAAATGCTGGCCGGCGGCTTTTGAACATTTCGGCTATTCGATGACTGACGAACAGGCTTTGAGTCTTCGCTCTCTGGGAAGACCTTTTGCTCCCGGAATTTTAAAAGAAATGAGCGGGGATCCTGATTTTGATTACGAGGCAGTGCGCTCTTACCGCTCGAAATTAATGGAAGAAACTATTGAAAAAAACGGCTTGCAGCTGAAGGCCGGTTGTCTGGAAATTCTGGACTTTTTGAAAGAAAGGGGGATTGTGCGTGCCGTAGCAACAGCTTCACCTCAGGACAGAAGCGAGCGATATCTGAAAAAAGCCGGAATTCTTGAATATTTTGACCGGGTGATTTCTGCCACTATGGTAAAGGAAGGAAAGCCTTCGCCGGACATTTACCTTTACGCCTGCAAACAGCTGGGCTTTGCCCCGGAAGACTGCATAGCCGTTGAAGATTCCCCCAACGGTGTGACCAGCGCATACCGCGCCGGCTGTAAGGTAGTTATGGTTCCCGACCAGGACCAGCCGACCGAGGAAATCAAGAGTTTGCTCTTTGCAGAGAAGAAAACGCTTTTAGGGCTGAAAGACTTGATTTTTTGACACGGATGAACACGGATAAACACAGATGGGACACAGATAGTTTTTTATCCGTGAAAATCCGTGCATATCCGCGAAAGCATTTTTCAAGCTAGTATGATTCTATTTTGAAAGTCTTCTTTCCGCACTTTCAAGAGTGTTCTGCATCAGCATTGCGATTGTCATAGGTCCTACTCCGCCCGGAACCGGCGTAATAAAGCTTGTTTTTTCCTTCAAATCATCAAAATCGCAGTCGCCTACAAGTCTGAAGCCTGATTTTTTGCTGGAATCAGGAATGCGGTTTACACCAACATCAATTACAACTGCGCCCTCTTTTACCATATCAGCGGTAAGTGTGTGAGGACGGCCACTGGCAACAACGATGATATCTGCCTGACGGGTGATTTCTGCCATATTTTTAGTTCCGGTATGACACATTGTTACAGTACAATTAACGTCTTTGCGGGCAAGAAGTGCCGCAACAGGTTTCCCTACAATATTTGAACGGCCGATTACAACTGCGTGCTTTCCGCTTGTTTCAATTCCGGCCTTGCGGAGAAGGACAATTACTCCGTGAGGGGTGCAGGGCAAATAGCCCGGACGTCCAATCAGCATGTTACCAACGTTTACAGGATGGAAGCCGTCTACGTCTTTTTCCGGGCTGATAGCCATAATCACTTTATCTTCGTTGATATGCTTTGGAAGGGGGAGCTGAACAAGGATTCCGTGAACTGTCGGATCTGCGTTTAACTGCTCAATCAGCTTGAGAAGCTCAGCTTCGGAAGTTGATTCCGGAAGATGAACGCTGCGGTCTTTCATTCCGACTTCAGCAAGAGCCTTCTGTTTACCAGTAACATAACTTACACTGGCCGGATTTTCGCCTACCAGAATAACTGCCAGACAGGCTTCAATTCCCCTTGTCTTTAATTCTGCCACTTTTTTTGCAACATCTGCACGTACGTCCGCAGCCACCTGTTTTCCATCGATAATTACAGCACTCATAGTAACCTTTACTCCACAATTCTGTTTAATTGATAAATATCGCTAAAATCTATATGATGTAGCATAATAAAATTTTTGAGATAAAATATCCATATTATTAATACAAAAAGGAAACCTTTATGAAGCGCATTCTTTCACTGCTACTGGTTCTTTCAATTTTTGCAGGAACAATTTTTGCCCAGGACGCTAACGAACCTGATATTTACGAGGATGATTATGAATATCTCCAGAACGGTCCGGGAGATCAGTTTTTGAAGATTGAACTTGGAGCCATCTTCCCTTTAAATTTTGAGGGAAAACTCTGGCCTGGTGTTCAGGCAACAATCGGTTATTACAGATTTTTGAATACCTGGCTGGCACTCGGCGGTGAAATTTCTGTTTCAAGCGAGTTCTCAATCGGTAACAAGGCTCTTTTTATGGTGCCAATCACTTTTGGTGCAATGGCTCAGCCGACCATCGGAAAATTTGAATTCCCATTCTTCCTTACAATGGGTATTGCAGACCACACCTGGGCAAACATGACCTACTTTCCGGCCTTCACACTCAAGGCTGAGGCAGGTGCCTTCTACCGCTTCAGCGAATCATGGTCATTCGGCTTGACTTCATTCTTTATGTGGACAGTTGAAACTCCAGGCTGGAAAAGCAGCGAAAACAATGGAAAAGATTTCCATGGCTTATTCCAGACAGCATCTCTTGCAGTACGCTACCACTTCTAGGATTTGCCAGAATACTTAATTAGGATTTGAATATGAAAAAAATTGTAAAACTTTTTGCGGCTATAGCTTTAATCACACCTTTTTTCTTTACAGCCTGTGATAATCCGGCTTTCGACGGAGTAATAAATGATGTTGTATCCGAAGATGCAACTGTTTCAGGCTCAATTGCCCATATTGCAAGATATAACGCCAGCGGAACAGAATTTCTGATTTTAAATGCTGACGGGGGAATGCGCTACAAAAGGGCAGATAACAGAAGTCACGGAAGCTGGCAAACTTACGGAGCCCTTCCTTTCAGCCTGCATTCTTATGATTATTATGGCTCAAAGCACAACGGCGAGCAGATTATCAAAATCGTAGCAGACAGTGAATATCTTTATATTCTTTCCTGCACCTACAAAAACGATAATGATGACGGAACTGTTGCTCCTGACCTGCTTCGACTCCGCCGTGCAAAAATCACTTCATTAAACAGCATAACACTTGATGCTGCAGACTGGACCCTGCTTGATGAATCAAAATCAGGTAATTCAGGTGCAATTTTTAAGGTTTATAAATATTCTTCAACAGGCTATTACTATTCAGCCTTCAGCCTCTTCAGCACAAATGCAGTAAAACCAGAGCACAGAAAAGTATTTATCAGAAGCGGAAAATATAATGCCGTAAATACTTCGGATTCTACAATTCTTACTCCAAAATATTATGAGCTTGCTGATGGAGCTATCAAACCTTATGCAATTGATAAAGCCTGGGGCGGAAATACTCTCTACACAGACCTTGTTTCAAATAAGGTAAACGTTTACGGAGCTGCCTGGTTTGACAGTGAATATAAATTCTTTAATAATCCGTCAGCAGTAACAAATGAAACAGCAACTACAGATGCAACAAAGCTTTACTATGCAAACGGTTCTTATCTCCACTATCAGACTGAAGCTGGTTACGGCGGATCAATCGGTGCAAACAGAACAATTACAGCCCTCGCAGTCTGTGCTGATTCAATCATCATCGGTATGGGAACCTGGGACGCAAGCACCGGCATTTCAACTTACGGCGGAATTACAAAATCAGATCTTAACAATGGCGTTCCAACAGGAACAACAAAATTCAAGACTAACGCCGAGTCTCAGATTACATCCGGCTACCACGTATATGCCCTTTTGAACGCAAATCCTGCAGAAGCAGAGCTTGCCAGCGCCCTCTACGCCGCCATCGGAATAGCCGGCACCGGCTCTTCAACCGGCGTTGCCTACTCAAGCATAGGCCTCTGGAGCTACTACCCTGCCCGCGGAAACTGGAACCGCGAATAAACTGAAATTTAAGAAAGCGCAAGGATGCAGGTTGCACTGCAGATGGGCGGAAGCGGAATTGGGTACAAAACACATTGTGAGCATTTTTGGAGACTTCCAAAGAAAAAATCCGAGACTTTCGCTTGCGAAAGGTCGCAGGATTTTTTCACAAAAAATGCGAAGACTTGTGTTTTAGTACACAATGCAGCGTAAGCCCAGCTGCAAAGGTAACATAAGCATCTACGCGAAAGCAGTTTTTATATTTTTAAACAGATTTTTATCAATTTCTGTTATATACTGTTTCCTATGGCAGATGATTTATTTTCCCAGGCAAAACGCTCTACAGAACCGCTGGCAGCCCGCATGCGGCCCCGCAATCTTGATGAATACATTGGTCAGGACCACATAGTTGGAAAGGGACGCCTGCTGCGCCGCGCCATTGCCGCAGACCAGCTTACATCTGTCATTTTTTACGGCCCGCCGGGAAGCGGAAAAACCACCCTTGCCCGAGTAATTGCCAATCATACAAAATCAAACTTTATTACGCTGAATGCCGTTTTGACAGGCGTTGCGGATATCCGCGATTCAATCAAAAAGGCTGAGGATTTTTACAATCTTTATAACCGCCGCACAATCCTTTTTGTTGACGAAGTTCACCGCTGGAATAAAAGCCAGCAGGACGCCCTTCTGCCCTGGGTAGAAAACGGAACAATAATTTTGATTGGTGCAACTACCGAAAATCCTTTTTTTGAAGTAAATAAGGCTCTTGTCAGCCGTTCCCGGGTTTTTCAGCTTAAGGCACTTACAAAAGATGATTTAAGAAAGGCCGCAAACCAGGCTTTGAATGATACAGAGCGGGGCTACGGACACTGGAAGGTGGAGTTTGAAGAGGGCGCCCTTGAGCATCTGATTGAAACCGCAAACGGTGATGCCCGTTCCCTTTTGAACGCCCTGGAGCTTGCCGTAGAAACAACGCCGGAAATCTGGCGGCCATACGATGATCCGCCGGTTCCTGCCTGGGGAAGCCAGATTTACGTTTCCAAAGAAGCCGCAGAAGAGTCCATTCAGAAAAAGGTTGTCCTTTACGACCGCGACGGCGACTACCACTACGATATTATTTCGGCTTTTATAAAATCACTGCGGGGCCGCGACCCGGATGCTGCCGTTTACTGGCTGGCCCGCATGGTTCGCGCCGGAGAAGATCCTCATTTCATTTTCCGCCGCATGCTGATTTCTGCCTGCGAAGACACAGGTCTTGCAGATCCTATGGCAATTTCCGTTGTGGAATCCTGTGCCCAGGCTTTTGACCGGGTGGGAATGCCAGAAGGCCGCTACTTTCTTGCCCACGCAGCCCTTTATTTAGCTACTGCAAAAAAATCAAACTCCAGCATGGCCTTTTTTGACGCCCTGGCCGCAGTTGAAAAAGAAGACATTGAAGTACCAAATCACCTCAAAGATTCCAGCCGGGATGCAGAAGGCTTTGGCCACGGCTCCGGCTACCTCTACCCTCACGCTTACCGCGACCACTGGGTTGCCCAGCAGTATTTACCAGACAGCCTTGTCGGAAGGGTATTTTATACACCAAGCACACAGGGCTATGAAGGTCAGATTCGCGACGACGTTCTTTCTCTGCGAGAGCTTCAGATTGCATCTATTCTTGAAAAGGCAAACTCGCCGGATGATATAAATGTAGACGAACTTGCAACCGCCCCGGAAGAAACGGGTTCAATCAACCTTATGCCCGAGCCGGGAATGCGCTCACCTACCGCAAAATCCTGCGCAAAATCAGAATTCGGGGAAAATCCTATCAGCCAGTGGTGGATTAACGAGCATTTTAAAAGCGGCGACAGCAAAAAGGCAGAAAACCTTACCTTCAGCCCAAAGGATGCTTCAAAGAATGTCATCTTAAACCGGGCCGACCGCTTCTGGCAGCAGCGCCTTGATTCGAACCGGGCCGAAGTGCTTCTTGGAATCAGAGACAGCATGATTTCCATGGCGGAGCTTGCCCGTCACCACCGCTCTCTTGTCTGGAATGCGGATAACGGACTTCTTTTGTGGGAAGTTGCAAGAAAAACTCCTGAGGGAGTAACCTGCGGTGTCTGCCGAACAGAACAGGGAAAGCAGATTCTGGAGCAGTATGGCCGCACCCTGGGAACTCTTGACCGCCCTATTCTTAAGGTTCGCGGACAGACTATGTCTCAGGACTTTATGACTGAAAAAGATTTTTACGACGTACTGGTGCAGTTCCAGTATAAAGGAGCCCTTTTTGACAGGCTCTTCTTTGTTGACCCCTTTGCGTCGGAAGCTTCGATTATTGCACTGGCAGACGGAATTAAGGGAGTGCTGACGCCGCAGAAGGCAGAAGCTGATATTTTGCAGAATGTTCTTTCAGAAAGCGAAACCCCTATGGTAACTTCTGATGACGAAGTTTTTGCCTGGGAAAGTCCTCTTGCCAAGGGCTGGACCGCAATCATTTCCCAGAAAATTCCATGTAAAGGCCAGCATATCGGCCGGCTTGTTTCCAGCCAGATTTTAACGCCGGAAACCTTAGGCTCCTTTGCCCCGATTCTTGATAAAATGGAAGAAGCAGAGGAAGAATTTTTTGGAAATCAGGATAATCCGCTTTTCAGCTGGGACGGAAGTTTTATTGCCAACACCTTCCGAAAGCGGGGCCTTACAGTAAAAGCCGCAACACAGGAAGTAATTGAAAAACGCCGCATTACCCCGGATGACATTGAAAAATGGTTTAATGCCGATTCTGCCTATGGAGCCAAAATGTGCGAAGCTGTCGGCACTGCCGATTTACAGAAAATCGTAAATCTGCTTCTTGCCGCCTGCTCAAAAACCGTTTTCAACTGGAAAAGTGAAATTACTTTTTTGAGAATTTCGGCTGCGGTCGAAAATCAATCCTAAAATTATCAGTTTTTCTAACCGCAACCTCGAGTTTTGCTTTTCAAAACCCGGCAGATTAATGAGTTCTAAAAAATTCTGCTTCATCATCATTACACTGGCGGCCGGCAGGCAGACGCAGGTTCAGATGGAAAACATGACTTGCCCAGTCATCAGAGGCTTCGCCGTAAAGGTGGTATTCTGATTTTACCCCGCGGGAGAGAAAAAGCTCGTGAAGAGGCTTTGCTTCATTAAAGAGAAAATCATTCGGGGCGGTCATTACAAAAACCGGCGGGAATTTTGAAGTAATGTATTTCTGAACATCAAGGCGTTCAACATTTCTTTTGATTTTTTTTGCAGAACCAAGATAAACTGTCAGAATCTCTTTTGCCCCTTCGCTTATCTTTCCATCTTTTACAAGATTTGTAAGGGCACTGTTCAGGCAGACAGCACGGGGAATAAAATCCGGCACTTCAAAATCTGCCTCAAAAAGCTTTGCATAATCAGGATTTGAAAGGATTGTAGTGTAATTCAGGGCAAGCTGACCGCCGGCACTGTCTCCGACAATAAAAATACGGTCGCGGTCAAAATTAAACTCCTGGCAGTTTGCTAAAACCCACTTTGTTACATTGTTGATATCCACAAGCGGAGCCGGATATAAATTTTCCGGGCAGAGTCGGTAATTAAAAACAACTACCGCAAAGCCCCGTTCCGCCATATCAGCCGAATAAAGTCCGTAAAGCTCCTTATCACCATAGAAAAAGCCGCCGCCGTGAATATTTATGATTACAGGAAGCTTTCCTTCCGCATTTTTTGGAGTATAAACGCAGAGAAGGTTATCGCGGCCGTGAGCTCCATAAGAAATATTATCGCATATGTTTACTTTATCTGAAATTGTAAGACCGGCATCGCGTTTTGCATCGTTAGAAGCCCATTCGCGCCGTATTTTATTGATGAAATATTTGTGGATTAAGTTTGTCATAAGTTTATTGTAACTTAGGAGTGTAAAATATTCAAAATGAAATTACACCGCGCCAGAGCATTGCGATGGTCGTAATTCAGTCTGAAATTTGCAAGGCATCGTACCATCGCTTAACTTTTGCTTAGGCAAAAGTTGCTGCAGTTGGAATGCCATGTTGCGCCGAGAATTGAGCCGTGCCGAAGGCAGTGCTGCAAACGTCGTAATCTTCGTTATAATTTCCAAAGGCAATTAACGTTTGCTTAACTTCTGCAAGCAGAAGTTAAGGGATTCAAACAAAGTTTGCAGTACCGCGCGTAGCAAGCGGCGAAATGCGTCTGGGTAGACGCGGCTCAGGGCAAATAGGTTATAAATTATTTACGCCAAGCTGGCGCGAGGGAGAAAGGCGTGGGGCAAAAACACTCTGATTGTTGTGACCGCGCAAGCGGTCAATCCTATAGTTTCTTTGCAACAATCAGCGTGTAGCGCATTATTGCGCGGTTTTGCCCTACACCTTTCGACCGGGAGCCATATTTTAGACCAAACTTATTTATAACCCACTTGCCCGGAGCCGCATTCTGCGCCCCTATTGACTTATTTTTGAATTTTATGTAAAAATACGCTTAATTATGAACGCAAAACTTCTAGTCACAGTCGTAACAGTCCTCGTCCTTAAGGTTTTCAGATAAACCGGAAGATTTGTTATATAGTGATTAGAAAAATATACACTGATATAAGAAAAGGCTTTCCGGTAAAAGGAAAGCCTTTTTTGTTAGGAGCGAAAAGTATGAAACAAACAGGCGCACAGATTATCGTAAAACTTTTGGAAATGTACGGTATCGACACGGTGGCAGGTATTCCGGGAGGTTCTATCCTTCCGCTTTATGATGAACTTAACAGAAGTTCTATCCGTCACGTTCTTGTGCGCCAGGAGCAGGCTGCGGGCTTTATTGCTCAGGGAATTGCACGAACTACAGGAAAGCCTGCGGTTTGCATGGCAACTTCAGGTCCCGGAGCTATGAACCTTTTGACTGCCATTGCGGATGCCCGCTGTGACTCTATTCCTATTATTGCAATTACAGGCCAGGTAAACACTTATCTTTTGGGAACTGACGCTTTCCAGGAGGCTGATACCTTCGGTCTTTCCCTTCCGATTACAAAGCATTCAGTTATGGTAAAGTCTGCGGCTGAGCTTTTGACCGTAATTCCCCAGGCTTTTGAAATTGCGGTAAACGGCCGCCCGGGCCCGGTTCTGATTGACGTTCCGCGCGACATTCAGCTGCAGGAAATTGAATTTGATGCCTGGCCTGATATTCAGAGTATCAAACTTCACGATATCCGCTTTCACACTCCGGCAAACGAATATGCCGCAAAAATGGATTTGATTACTGACGCTCTTGTTTCTGCCCGCCGTCCGGTTTTGTACTGCGGAGGCGGCTGTAACAGCCCTGCTGCGGCTGAGGGGCTTGCGGCCTTTTTGAAGAGTTACCGGCTGCCGGTTGTTTCAAGCCTTATGGGAATCGGCTGCGTGCCGGAATCAAGCGAGCTCTGGATCGGCATGGTTGGTATGCACGGAAGCTATGCGGCTAACCTTGCCATGCACGATTCTGACCTTGTTATTGCGGCCGGCGTTCGTTTTGATGACCGCGCAACAGGCGTAGTTAAAAAATTCTGTCCTAATGCAAAAATCATCCATATTGATGTTGATGCCGCTGAAGTAAATAAGATTATAGAAGCAAATATCGCAGTTGTTGCTGATGTTGAGTCGGTTTTCCCGGTTCTGGTTCAGCTGAGCTCTGAAAAGCAGGAAAAATACGGAGCCGCATGGCAGGAAGCCGAAGCCCGCGCCGTATGGCTTGAAAAAATTCAGAATACAAAGAAGGAAAATGATTCTATAACCTGCGGCCGCCCTAAAGATGCAAAGCTTACAAATCCGCGTGAGTTTATCCGCTCGGTTCCGGGCCTTGCAGAAAAGGCAGGAATTCCTGCAAAGGACATCATCGTTACAACTGACGTTGGCCAGCACCAGATGTGGGCGGCTCAGTATTACCCGGTTGAAAAGCCCCGCACCTTCCTTACTTCGGGAAGCCTTGGAACTATGGGCTTTGGTTTGCCAGCCGCAATCGGTTCTGCAATCGCAAATCCGGAAAAACGCACAGTCTGCTTTTCCGGCGACGGTTCAATTATGATGAACATTCAGGAGCTGGCTACCCTTGCAGAACAGAACCTTCCGGTAACAGTTATCGTTTTCCAGAACGGCACTTTGGGCATGGTTTACCAGCAGCAGAAATATCTTTTTGACAAAAACTACAGCGCATCAATCTTCGGTCACCAGCCGGATCTTCTTGCCATCGCCAAAGGCTTTGGAATTGAAACCGCCGACGCCGACTCTGACCCTGACTGGTACAAAAAAGCCTTCGACGCCAACCGCGCCAGCAAGCCCTGCTTTGTCCGTGTAAGCGTAGGCAACGAAGAAGACGTTCTGCCATTCGTTCCGGGCGGCAAGGCGAATATTGATTCGATAAGGGATTAAGTCGCATAAAATGTCAGCTTTTGCAGAGCAAAAGCTGATGCTGCGGTTAGGAGAACTTTCATATAAAGTGATTTTTTTTACCGCAGCAGGGATTAAAAGATTTAACCGCAACCGGCGCGTTCTTCTATATAGAAACTCTCATTACTTTTTGTTATCATACAAGCAACATTTTCATTTTACTTGGAGGAGATTATGAAAAAAGTATTGCTTGGTATGTGTGCCGCTTTGATGGCTGCGGCTTTCGTGTCTTGCGGCGGAGAAAAGACTGCCGTAGTAAAAATCGGTGTTTTTGAACCTGCTTCTGGAGATAACGGAGCCGGCGGAAAACAGGAAACTCTGGGTATTCAGTACGCAAACAGCGTTACCCCGACTGTTGAAATCGGCGGAAAAGAATACAAGGTTCAGCTTGAAATCGTAGACAACGAATCTTCAAACGATAAAGCCGTAACTGCTGCTTCAGAACTCATTTCAAAAGGCGTTTCTGTAGTTCTCGGATCTTACGGTTCAGGTGTTTCAATCGCTGCCAGCGATACTTTTGCATCCGCTAACGTTCCTGCAATCGGCGTTACATGTACAAACCCTCAGGTTACACTTGGAAACGAACACTACTTCCGCATCTGCTTCCTCGATCCATTCCAGGGAACTGTTCTTGCAAACCTCGCAGCAGATAAATTCGCTGCAAAAAAAGCATATTGTCTTTCTAAACTCGGTGATGACTACTCGGGCGGTCTTGTAAAATACTTTGTTGAAGCCTTCAAAAAGCTTGGCGGCGAAGTTGTAGAAGAAACCTTCCCTGACGGAACTTCTGACTTTGCGGCATACGTTGCAAACGCTAAAAAAACTGGCGCAGACGTATTCTTCAGCCCAGTTTCTATCGAAGCAGCAGCCCTCATCATTGAGCAGGCTAACACACAGGGACTTACACTTCCAATCCTGGCCGGCGATACATGGGACTCTAACGTTGTTCTTGCCCAGGCTAAGGGCACAAAAGTTCAGGTTTACGTAACAACCTTCTTCGTTGAAGGTTCTACAGATTCTAAAGTTACAGCATTCGTTGACGGCTTCCGAAACTACCTGAACTCAAACGCAACTGCTAAAACAAACAACGGCGGCGACGACGAAATCGCAGCAGTTTCTGCAATGGGCTTTGACGTTTACTACACAGCCCTCGAAGCACTTAAGGCTGCCGGCAGCACAAAAGGCGCTGACGTAATCAAGGCTCTTCCAGGCGTTACTTACGAAGGCGTTTCTGGTGCAATCTCATTCGACCAGAACGGCGACGCAGTCCGCGACGTAGCTTACGTTAAAAAAGTAAACAACGAAAGCGGCAAATGGGACTTCGTAGCTCAGCAGTCGGTTAAATAAATTAAGAGGGAGAAGTCTCTCCCTACGGCGGCACTTCGTTGCCGCCTACCCTCTCTGCGGGGGACACCCCCGCAACGCCCCCGGAATATCACACGGATTATCCGCTAACGCCTGTCGACTAACGCCGCCAGAATAAAGTTGTTATAACATCTCATAACAAAAATAATTACTTATTTTACAGAATTTTCACTTATCCGATTTAATTGTAAATGTATGTTTTCCTGTTAACGTAAATGGGGGTCGAATTCGACCCCCTAATATAATCATTATTATTTACTTTTCTTCCTCATATGTATATCCTTCTTTTTCAAGCCAGGAAATCAATTCCTCAACTTGCTTTCTAACTTTCTCTTCTTCCTTTTTAATTTCTTCAGGTACTTCTACTCTTTTTTTCCAATAAGTTTCTTCCAATTTAGTTTTTCTATAATCCAACTGATATTTCACACCTTTTATAACTTCTTTGCCATATTTCTCTTTATAAAAATTTTCCTTTGCGACTTTCTTTATGGTTGCAATTAAATTAGGAATATCTTCGGCCTTAACAGAATAAATAAGTGCTCTTAAATAATAAAAATTCTTTTTCGGTTTATACCCCCAATCATTTACAAGGGCTAAAAAACTTTTGCAGACTTTACTATCATGTCCATACTCACCTAGATAATCTATCTCATTTCTTTTATTATCACCACTTGTAAAATCTATCTCTGCTTTCGAAATATTCGGCATAACGACTTTCAATATATCCATATTCATCATTGCAAGTGCGTACTGCAATGCATCAGAATTCATATATTTTTGTTCAACAAGTATAGCCTTATTTTTAATCAGTAATTTTACAATTTTTGCATTACTATTTTTTACAGCTCTTGCAACAGGAGAATTTGAATATTCACTAGGATGCAAATTAACATTTGCCCCAGATTTTATACAAGCTGCGACCAAATTATAATTATTTCCATCAATCGCCTCTGTCAACAAAGTTTCTTTGTCATAAATTGCGTCAATACCATTTTTTTCAATCATTTTTATCCAAAAAAGAGCATTTTCATTATTTATCTTCTTCAATTCCTTTACAGCAGGTCCCACACTGTGCGACGGTGCAATCAATCCTCCCAAAATAATAAGAACCAAAATACACGCTACATAATTCGCATAACCCGAAAACTTTGCAAGAGCAGGAACTTTTGCAACAAAACTGCCAAACGGAAGTTTTGCTATTGCAACCTTGATTTTTTCTATTATTGATTTTGCTTTTTCTGACATAAAAACTCCTCACAAAAGAACATATTTAAACTGACTATTCACACAAATGTGCGAATGTAATTTTATAATTAGCACAAATAGCATTATAAGCAAGTTTAAAATAGTACATTCGTGTTATTTTTAATCTGATGTTAGACTTCTTGCTAAGAGTAAAAGAAAAATTAGATTATCAAGAATTAACTCAAAGAGATTTGGCTGAAAAAATCAACGAAAGCTACAATACTTTGCAATCCTGGATTAATCGCAACAGACTTCCAAACGCAGAGCAAGCGGTAAAAATAGCAGACTCTTTAAACACATCTGTTGAATTTTTAGTAAAAGGAAAATCCACCAATAAAAAAAATAACCATGAGAAAACCGTTAAGTTATTAAAAGAAGCAATCGAAAACTTACAAAAAGAGCAATAAAACACCCCATCCTGACCGCCCTCTTTTTTTCATCACAATTTTTCTATATAATTACAAAGATATTTTAAAATTATAGGAAAAAGTGATGGATTTTTTACAAAATAACCTTCCTTATATTCTTGCCGGCATTTCTACGGGCGGACAGTACGCGCTCATAGCAATCGGTTATACAATGGTTTACGGAATCCTGCGCCTTATCAACTTTGCGCATGGTGACGTTTTTATGGCAGCTGGTCTGATTATGATTTATTCATACAGCGTTATGCCCCTCTGGATTTCAATTCCTTTTACAATCATTCTGACCGTTTTACTGGGATTTGCGGTTGAACGTATTGCCTACAAGCCTTTGCGAACAGCACCACGTATGTCTATCATGATTTCCGCAATCGGTATGAGCTATCTTTTACAGAACCTTGCCCTTTATGTAACAGGCGGTCTTCTTAAAAAATATCCGACAATCCCATGGATCAGCGATTCAATTACAATTGCGGGTGCCATTACAAAGCGGGTTACAATCATCACTCCCTTTTTGACAATTCTTCTTGTTGTTGCCCTTGTTCTTCTGATTAATCACACAAAAATCGGAATGGCAATGAGGGCCGTTTCCAAGGATTTTGAAACAGCCCAGCTTATGGGAATTAAAATCGACTCGGTAATTTCCATGACCTTTATTATCGGTTCCTTCCTTGCGGCCGTTGGTTCAATCCTCTTTTTCAGTAACTACCCGGGAGTTACTCCTACAGTCGGCGGTATGCCGGGTCTTAAAGCCTTTGTTGCGGCAGTATTCGGCGGAATCGGTTCCATTCCTGGCGCTGTAATCGGTGCCTTTTTAATCGGTATCTGCGAAAACATCATCAAGGGAGTAGGACTAACAACCTTCAGCGATGCCTTTACCTTTGTTCTTTTAATCTGCGTCCTTATGTTCATGCCGACCGGTATCTTCGGTGAAAAAGTTACCGACAAAGTTTAATCAAAACCGGAGAAATCATATGGAAAAAATAAGTTTCAAAGATAAAAAATATCAGATAATCAGCTGGGGACTCTTGGTGCTTCTTTTTGCCTTTGTCGCAATTCTGGAAGCCGTCGTGCCCCCTACCCACATCCTCTTCACCGTACTGAAAAAAGGTGCAATCTACGCCCTTGTTGCCGTTTCAATGAACCTTCTGAACGGCTTTACCGGACTTTTCAGTCTTGGTCAGGCAGGCTTTATGCTTTTGGGTGCCTACACCTATGCAATTTTTACAATCCCGGTTTCGGCCAGAGCCCAGGTTTACCAGTATTTTGACGGAGGCGCAATTCAGTTTACAATTCCTGTTTTTGCGGCCCTGATTCTGGCAGGCCTTGTTGCTGCCTTTTTTGCATATTTAATCGGACTTCCTGTCCTTCACTTAAAGTCTGACTACCTTGCAATCGCAACCCTGGGTTTTGCAGAAATCATCCGCGCTATTTTCCAGTGGGATAAGCTTGGCGTAATTACAAACGGTTCAAACCTGCTTAGAAAATATCCTGTTTTCCGTTCAACCCTTTTTTACTTTGCGGTAAGCGGAATCTGTATTGCAATCATCATGCTTTTGATTAATTCAACTTACGGCCGAGCCTTTAAGGCAATCCGCGATGATGAAGTTGCGGCAGAGGCAATGGGAATCAACCTTGCAAAACACAAGCAGCTTTCATTTACAATAAGCTCCTTCTTTGCAGGAATTTCCGGCGCCCTTCTTGCCATGTTCCAGACAACAATTCAGGCCAGCCAGTTTAAGTCTGCCATGACCTACGAAATTCTTCTGATTGTCGTAATCGGCGGAATCGGAAGCGTTACAGGCAGCTGCATCGCATCCTTCCTCTTTATTGCCTGCTCTGAATGGTGGCTGCGCTTCCTTGATAACGCAAACCTCAACTTTACTTCCCTACAGATTCTGCGTCCGGGCTTCCGAAAGGTTGTTTTCTCGGTTGTAATCATGCTGATTGTACTTTTCTACCAGAAGGGAATTATGGGCGAGCACGAATTTTCCCTTGCGGGAATTGTAAAGCGCATAAAAAGCTTTAAGCCTCTGAAAGCCCGAAAGAATCCTGATTTCAAGGAGGTTCGATAATGGCTGAAGCAGAAAAAGTTCTTGAAATGAAAAACATCACAATGCAGTTTGGCGGCGTTGTGGCAGTAAATAATCTTTCTTTGAATGTAAATAAGGGCGAAATTGTTTCCCTGATTGGTCCTAACGGAGCCGGAAAAACAACCGCCTTCAACGTTGTAACAGGCGTTTACGCACCTACAAACGGTGCAGTTTACTTCAAGGGAAAAGAAATCGTAGAAAATTTTCCTGCCGGCAAAATGAAAAAGCTTTATGCCGGAACAAACAGGGGCGACTACACAAAACGACTGGAACCTACTCCTGATGTAATCACAAAGCTTGGAATTGCCCGTACCTTCCAGAATATCCGTCTCTGGAAGAGTCAGACTGTTTTTACAAACGTTCTGATTGCAAAACACATGAGAAAGACAAGCAATATTTTTACGGCTACCTTCCGTCTTAATCACGCAGAAGAAAAAAAGCAGCGTGAAGAAACAGAAGAGCTTTTGAAAATTCTGGGACTTTACGAGGTTCGCAACGAGCTTTGTACTTCCCTTCCATACGGACTTCAGCGCCGCCTGGAAATTGCCCGGGCCCTTGCTACAAATCCAAGCCTTCTTCTGCTTGATGAACCGGCAGCCGGCATGAATCCTCAGGAAACTGCCGAGCTTACAGACTTTATCCGCCGCATCCGCGATGAATTCCACCTTACAGTCTTTATGATTGAACACCACATGGACCTTGTAATGGATATTTCTGACCGCATTTACGTTTTGAACTTTGGTGCCCTGATTGCCCAGGGAAGCCCGGAAGAAATTCAGAATAATCCGGAAGTAATTTCGGCCTATCTTGGTGAAAGCGACGAGGAAGCTGACGAGGGGGAAGCAAATGCTTAAAATTTCTGATTTACATGTATCATACGGCGGAATTAAGGCCCTTCGCGGAATCAATCTTGAAGTTCCGGACGGAAAAATCGTTACTCTGATTGGAGCAAACGGAGCCGGAAAGTCTACCCTGCTCCGTTCAATAAGCGGACTTGTAAAACCTCAGGAAGGTTCTATCAGACTTGATAACAAGGAGCTGATCTGGAGCCCTATTAATAAAATCTGTGCAGAAGGAATTGCCCTTTCTCCGGAAGGCCGCCACGTATTTTCAGACCTTACAGTTCTTGAAAACCTGATGATTGGTGCCTACCTGCGTAATGACAAGGAAACAATCCAGAAAGACCTTGAATGGATTTACGAGCTTTTCCCTCGTTTGAAGGAAAGAAGCTGGCAGTTTGCGGGAACTCTTTCCGGTGGTGAACAGCAGATGCTGGCCCTTGGTCGCGCCCTTATGAGCCGCCCAAAGGTTCTCATGCTTGACGAGCCTTCTCTTGGTCTTGCACCGCTTATCGTTCAGCAGATTTTTGACATCATCCGTGAAATCAACAAAAAGGGTGTTACAATCCTTCTTGTTGAACAGAACGCAAACATGGCTCTTAAAACTGCCGACATCGCCTACGTTCTTGAAACTGGCGAAATCGTACTGCAGGGAAGCGGAAATGAGCTTCTTGAAAACCCGACAATGCGCGAAGCATATTTAGGAAAGAAAAAGTAGTGTCTTTAAACTGTAACGAAATCAACCTTGTTTTAAGCGAACTGAATCTGCAAGGGGCCTTTATTCAGGACATAATCCAGCCGGGTTATGACACCCTTGCCTTTTACACCTACAAGGAAGGCTCTGCAAAAACAGTCCTGATTTGTACGGCTCAGAATTCAGTGCGAATAAACGAAACAAGGCGCAAAATTACAAAAAATCCCAAGCCTCTGCGCTTTATGGAATTCCTTAAGTCAAAAATTAAGGGATGCCGCATAAATACTTGTGCCCAGATTGGTCTTGAACGCGTCATTAAAATGGAGCTTTCTCATTCGGACGATGAGCGTTTTAATATGTACATTCGTCTCTGGAACAACGCGGCAAACGTAATTTTGTGCGACGAAAATGATTTTGTTTTAGATTCCATGTTCCGCCGCCCGGAACGCTACGAAATGAAGGGGGAAACCTTTATTCCCCCTGCCGTAATTGAAGAAAAGCTGAAAGAGGCGGAGGAGAGATTTCCGATTCGCGCGTGGGAAGGTGACACATTCAACTCTTATATCGACTACTGGTACTCCGAGCATGCGGACAACCTTAGCCGCGAGTCACTTCTGGAAAAGGCCGAAAAATGGTACGAAGGCGTAAAGTCTAAGCGGGAAAATGCCCTTAATAACCTTTTGAGCAAGCAGGAAGATTTTAAGAACGCGCCTCAGCTTAAGCATCAGGGCGATTTGATTATGACTTACGCCCATCTGATTGACGGCTCTTCAAAATACCTGGAATGCGAGGACTACGAAAGCGGAAAAACCGTGCGCCTTTTGATTGATCCTAAAAAATCGGGTCAGGAAAATGCGGCTGAATACTATAAAAATTACAAGAAGGCGCTCAGCGGGGCAGAAGAGCTTGAGCATGACATTCAGATTGCCCGCCTGCAGCTGGAAAAGCTTGAAAAACAGTATGCGGACATTCTGGCAGAAAAAAATCCTGTAAAAATTGAACAGATGCTGCGAAGGGATTCAACGCCGGTTCAGAAGCAGAAAAAAACTCACCCGGGCCTGGAATACACCGTAAACGGCTGGCTGATTTATGTTGGCCGCGATGCAAACGAAAACGATGAGCTTTTGCGCCGTCATGTGCGGGGTGAAGATTTGTGGCTGCACGTGCGGGATTTTGCGGGCGGCTACGTTTTTATCAAGGCTCAGAAAAACAAAACGGTACCTCTGGACATTCTTCTGGATGCGGGAAATCTTGCGGTTTACTATTCAAAGGCTCGAAATAATACAAAAGTTGATTTATATTATACTCATGTAAAATATCTTCGCCGGGCAAAGAATGGACCTAAAGGACTTGTTCTTCCGACCCAGGAAAAAAATCTTTGCATTACGCCAGATAAGGCTCGTTTAAGCCGTCTGGACTTTTTGCATGAAGAAGCGCAGTTATAAATTTTGGCTTAGAGGGGGAAGCAAAAAAATGACGGCACAGGAAAAACGCAACTTAAAATATTCTGACATCAGCACCTGGAAATTTTCTGCGGTAAGTCCCTATTTTAATCTTCTGGGACGGGCAAGAACCTTTTTCCCGGCCTGGCATTTTATTTTTTCTGTAACCCACAATTTTTTCTTTTTGCAGCAGAGGCAGGTTCTGCATCTGACCCACCGGCCGGTTATCAACGTGCAGACAGACTTAGACAACAAGATTCCCTTTGAACCGTCCAAGGTAAACACCTATCTGGGCTTTATCCCCTTTTTTGTAAAACCCTTTGACATGATGATTAAGAGACTGGGCTACAAAAAGGCCGCCCCTTACATCCGCCAGAATCTCCGGGCCCTTACAAAAACCTACAAAAGCGCCTCTTCAATCTACCGCTTTTCCATGACGACAACGGACAGACCCCACTACATGGAAGATGCCGCCTTTAAGGCAATTCACGCCGCAGACCCTCACCTTCTCTGCGTTCCAAGCCTTCACGTTTCAATCTGTGCGGTAACCTACGCCTGGTACAAGGGATTTTTTGAAAAAGGAGTCGCCGCAGGCCTTTTTTCTGAGGAAGAAGCAGACCGCCGCCTTTCAGAAATCAAGACTCAGGCAATCGCAATCATAGAAAGCGTACTTTTTGTAAAGCAGCACAGCGTAAACTGCATTCCGACCGCCCTTTACATGATTACAGCAGTTTTTGGAGATGATTTTTTCTCTGCCGAGGATGCAGTTTTCTTTATTGAAGAGCTTTTTAAAAAGAGCAGCGAAATTGACTCTGCTACCCGGGAAGAAATTTTAGACTACTTTACAAGCCTTTACGAGCGGAATCTTCTTGAAAACAGCTTCAACGAAAGCTGGCAGGATTCCATCAAAAACTGGCTGGAAGATTTCGCCCAAAAGACAGGGCAGACATTATAGCTTACAGAAAAAAAAATGCCCCCGGCGCAAACCGGAGGCAAAGTTCATTAAAGAATCCTACTAGAATTCCATATCAAATGAAGTAAGAATATCTGACGTATCAGAACGTTTAATATAGAACTTGAATTTTCCATTAAAACCGCGGTCTTTAAGAACCTTTTTGTTGTTTTCAAGAGTCTTTCTGGCAATTGCAAAATGAGATTTTGCTATATCATCAATTGGAGTGTAATCGCCAGGATTATCTGTATTAACAATACCGTAGTAATCTACTTTATTTCCCCAGTCAGAAATATAAACTTTAAGGGCATCAGCAAGCAAAGCACGGTCAGAAGTAGACATTCCCTCCGGTGGTTCAAAGGCCATAACATAGTTTTTGAAAGCATTACTTGGTTTTCTTACATAATCCGTCCATTTGGCACTGGTTGCTGTATATGCATGACCATTATGAAGAGTTTGTCCAAAAAATCCTGTAATCCAGCCGGTAAGCATTCCCACACTTACTTCTGCATTTGTAAGGAGAGGGAAGGTTCCCTGTGAATAATATTCTGCACTGCTCATAGTATAATGAGCATAAGTATCAAAAATTGCTGTATTATGCTGGATTGTCTTAGCCCCGTCACATTTTGTAACTAATCCGGACCAGGTGCCGTTTACTTCCGGTGTTGTATATTCCCAATAAGCAGAATTACTGCCAGAATGTAAAGCAATGTTTATATCTGGAATTGAGTGTGTTGTGGTTTCTGTATAAGAATAACCGCCGGAAATACCACCTGTAGGACCAGATGCATTAAAACCAACGTTTCCTCCAAAATTGAAACCTTGACTTGTTGCAAAGCTTGAATTGCCAGTCGTAGTCTGCGGTTGACAGTCGGTGGATTTTAGGCTTGCTTTTTGAATCTGAGTTGTAACATGGGCATAATTAAAATAAGGTCCAACATATTTTCCATTATCCCACGAATTACCATAGCCAAGCTGGCCGTTATTGCAGACACATGAGGTTCTTACAATATAGTGGTCTTTTTTGTTATCAATATCACAGGCAACCCATACATCAATATAAATCTGAACATTTTCACTTTTTCCATTGTATCTTCCGTCATAATGACTGCGGTTAGAAGAGAATGAAGCTGTAAAGTTATGTACAAAAGACTGTGCCTTTTTTGCGTCATCAAGACTTACAGCCTGGGTTACAGCATCTGTAGAGTTTGTGAGCAGAATCCACTGTGCAAAGTTTTCAGCAGATTCTTCCATCAGTGCACTATAATCTGTACTATTAGCAGCAACGGATACAGATTCTTTTGACTCAGATTTTTTTTCACCTGTATCAACATTATTTTCACTATAGTCTGCAGTAGCTTCAGCCTGAGTATTTACAAGAGCACTTGCATCAAAAACTTCATCTATATCATGAACAAAATAAATCTGATTTTTTCGCATAGCTATTGCTTCAAAGGCTTTTTGTTCATGACTATTGCTATTAAAGTCTGGAATTGCAGTATCAGGTTCACTGCCATCGCCAGTTTTTACAAACTGAAAAAGAAGATTATCTATTGAATAAAGATGAACATCCTGCAAAGCATTATGATATGCATTTTCTTCTTTTGCCAGGAAGGCATCTATCTTTTCTTTAAAGGCCTTTACCTGCTCCTTCGTAGGGGCATCAATAATAAATGTATTTCCCTCTGCACAGGTTTCTACAGCAAGCAGCATATTTGCTTCTGACATGCTGGCAAGAGCGCCAGAATTTACTATGAAAACCTTTGGAACTGAACTTGTTCTGCCAGAATACTTAAGGCCGGCAAACTGAATTGTTTTTTTTGTGTAATCAGATAAACTCTGATATGAAGAAGCAAGATAAATTCCTCTTGCACCTACATCGACTTCCCCATCACTGCCTGAGCTATTTGAACAGGAAAACGAAAAAACAGCAGAAACAAGAAGCACAAATGAAACAAGTAAATGATTTAGATTTTTTTTCATTTATATTCCTCCATGATATCTAAATTTAACAATATTTTATAATTGAAATTTTTAACTGTCAATTTTTTTATGTCTTTTTTTTACCATTTTTTTCTATATACCGTTTTGGGAAATTGGTGTATAATTATTTTGTGCATATTGATAAATTAGGCGAAATAAAGGCCGTCGCTTTTGATATTGACGGCACACTTTACCGCACATGGAAACTGAACATACGGATTCTCTTTCACTTTCTGCGCTACAACCAGTTCTTTTTGAAGTACGGTATTGTCCGCGCAAAAATACGCAAAATTCCGCTTAAAGATGATTTTAAAACTACACAGACTCAGATGATGGCTGAAAGACTTGGCTGTTCACCGGCAGAAGCGGAGCTCCTGCTTACCAGAATAGTCTATGCCGGTCTTTCGTCATATTTTTATAAAATCAAGCCTTATAAAGGGGCCGTTGAACTTATTCAGGACCTCAAAAATGCGGGCTTCAAAATCGCCCTGCTTTCGGATTTTCCGCCGGAGCAGAAGGGCGACGTCTGGGGCATAAAGGATTTGTGCAACGTAGTTCTTGGCACCGAAGAAACCGGTGCTTTAAAACCTTCAGCACAGCCTTTCAAAAAAATGGCCGAACTTCTTAATGTGCCGGAATCTGAAATTCTTTATGTGGGCAACAGTCACAAATATGACGTTGTGGGCTCAAAGAATGCCGGCATGAAAGCCGCCTGGCTGGTCCAGCCGGAAAAAGGCATTTTGGGAGTAAAATCCAAAATCGCCGACATAACCTTCTGGAAGTACAGCCAGCTCAGACAAATACTGCTGGGAAACAAAGAAACAAAAAAATAACTCAAAGTAAAATTGTGGGTGGGGATTAAAAATGGGTATGGAAATCGCAATCGCAGCTCTTCTTTCTGTTACTATTTCACTGGGAATTTCAATTTATGTTTACAAGCTTATCAAGGACAATAACTCCTGGGATAAAGTCCGAAAATACGCGGATAAGCGTACGGGAGACCTTGAAAACATCTACCGGCAGATTGAAGACAAATTCAAGCTTTTAATTTCTGAATTCAATTCACACCATTCTCAGGCCAGCGTTGCCCTCAAAATGCTCAAGGCCCAGAACGAAGAATTTGCAGGAAAGCTTAAAACCTTTGAGACCAGCATCAGCGCCGTAAAGAAAATCGAAGCAGAAATCGACAATTATTCCCGTCTTCTTAACGATTTGAACGATATGACAGGCAAGGTTGAAGAAAATCTCCTGCGCATCCAGAAGGAAAGCGTAATTGTAGATAAGATTTCTGACCGTCTTAACAAACAGGATCAGATTGTAAGCGGCATTGAGCACAAAATTCCAGAACTTTCTGAAAGCTTTTCAAAGCTCAACGGCGAACAGCTTAAGGCCATCGGAACAACCCTGCTTGAGCAGTATAAAAATCAGGCCGCAAACCTTGGTCAGGAAATCAAAATCACAAAAGATCAGGCAGAAGAGCTTCTTTCAGAACTCAAAAGCAATATACAGAATGCCTATGATGATGCAGTTTCCCGCGCTAAAAACCTTGAAGACACAGCCTTTGCAAACCTCAAATCACAGGCTCAGGACAGGGCTGAAGAATACCTTAAGGAAATGCAGAAGCGCATGAGCGAGCTTGAAGCAGACCTTACAAGTCAGGTTTCTTCTTTGAGCTCAAACATCAATTCTCAGACAGGCGACATTCAGACAAGCCTTGAAAATCAGACAAAGCTGGCACAGGACAATATCCTCAAGCAGTTTGCAGACCTCACTCAGCTTTTGAACGCAAAGACAAGTGAGCTTTCTGCAAGCTTTGATGAAAAATCTGCAGCCGCAACACAAAAATACAAGGAAGACGAGGCTAAGCTTGTGGGTCAGGTTAAGACAAACCTCACTTCAATCAATGAAAAATTCAACACAAACCTTACAACCCTCACAAATACCTACCAGGGAAAAATCCAGCAGATTCAGGACAAATACACAAAACTGCTGGAAAGTGTTACTGCAAAGAACGATACGGTTTTTGCAAAGCTGCAGGAAAAACTGGAATCTGACAACACCCGCTTTAATCAGAAATACGATGAAGTTCTCAAAAACATTCAGTCAAAGAACGAAAACGACTTTACATCCCTTACAAGCCGCTTTAAGTCAGATTATGAAAAGCTGGTAAGCGAATATTCAAATACTTTTGACCGCGTAACAGCCGTAAACACAAAGAAAATCAGCGATTTCAACCAGACCTTTGAAGAAGAACATGCAAAGCTTCTTGAAAAGTTCAACTCAATGCTTTCTGACTTTGAAGCAGGTCACACACAAAAGCTTAATGAGCTTGCCCAGGAAGACATGAACAAAATTGAAGTTTTCGGTGCAAAGAGCGCAGAAAAAATGCAGGAAGCAACTTCACTCTGGACAACAAAGCTTTCAAGTTTTGAAACTGAATTTAACTCCCGCCTCGGCGAGCTTGGAGACATTCAGCAGAAATATCAGTCTCAGATTGCAGAAATCCGCAATGAGCTGGACTCAAAAATTCAGGAATGCACAGACCGCACAGCCCAGTTCAAGGACGAGGTTTACGACCTTCAGACTTCCCTTACCCAGACTCTGGACACAGTTTCCCAGCAGACAACAGATTCTATCGAAAAAGCTGAATCTTCACTGCGCGAAATCAAACGACAGTGTGACGATGCCGCTTCAAGAACAGAAAACCTTCAGCCTGAAATCGAAGGTAAAATCAAAAAGGTTTACGACAGCATAGAAAATATTGAAAACGAAACCCGCGACCGCCTCAACGACCTTTCACAGAAGGTTTCTGATTCAATCCGCAAGGCCCTGGAACAGAACGAAGCAAAGCACATGAATATTCTGGAGCAGGCAGACGAGCAGCTGGTAGCCTACAAAAAGGACATCGACTACAAGCTTTCAAAGATTCAGTTCTCTCAGGGCGATATTGATTCCCTCGAAAAGAGCCTTAAATCAGCAATGGAAGAAGTACAGGCAAAGGTTCTGCGTGACTTCGAAAACTTCACAGTCTTGCAGAAGGAAAAGCACGACTCCTTTGCGAAGACAATTCAGGATGATTCAGACGCTGTAGAAGCAAAGCTTTCAGAAATCAACCGCAGTCTTGATGATTTGAAGGAAACAGCAAACGGAAAGATGAGCATCAAGCTTCAGGAATTCGAAGATGCATTCAATAAGAATCTTTCGACTAAAAATGATCAGATTGATTCAGAAA
Organism: uncultured Treponema sp.; assembly: GCA_947165895.1. Taxonomy (GTDB): domain Bacteria; phylum Spirochaetota; class Spirochaetia; order Treponematales; family Treponemataceae; genus Treponema_D. The sequence goes on along the minus strand of CAMVCB010000005.1, from coordinate 154,980 downwards.
TCGCTGACTGGAAGCATGACTTCGATACAAAGCTCACAAATCTTACCAACACTTACGAGGATTCAAGAAAAGCTCTGGAGGTTCAGTATCTTGATAACCTCAAGTCTGAAATTGCCGCAATTCAGGAAAGAACTTCAAGCCAGTACGAAAAGCTCAACGATTCAATCGATACAGCTAAGGATAAGGCACAGAATGCAATTGATGAAGTTCAGCGCCAGATTGCCTCATTCAAAAATGAAGCTACATCCACAATCAATACAATCAGCCAGAATACTCAGGCAGATTACAAGCGCGAAATTGAACGCAATGTTTCTGCAATCAGCTCGGCCCTGGAAAAGACTCAGAACGAGCTTATGCAGGATTTGAAAAGCTTTGAAGAAACAGTTCAGTCACGCCAGCAGACAGGTTCTTCTACAATTGACGCAGCCCTTTCGGAATTCAACACCTGGAAACAGCAGATTCGCAGTCAGTTTGATGAATCAAATGCCGTTTACGAAGAGGAAATTAAAAACTTCCAGAACCAGACAAAAGACAAGCTTGAAAGCATGGGTCAGAACCTTCTGCAGAACATCAAGTCTTACGAGGAGAGCGCAAAACAGCAGCACGAAGTTCTTAAGGCTCAGATTGAAGAACTGCAGCAGAAAACAGAAAAATCAGTTACAGAGTATGAAACCCGTTCTGCCCAGATTATCAAGCAGCTCAACCAGATGTATGAAGAAATGATGACAACAACTGAAGCCCGGGTTAAGGCTCAGAACGATGACGCAACTTCAAAAATCGAAATTCTCAAGCAGGAAATTCAGAATGCCGCCGAAACTAACCGCAGCAACCAGTCAAAGATGATTATGAAGATGCAGGACGATGCTAACACCCTGCAGACTCACTTCAGCGAAATTGCAAAAGAAGTTCAGAATGTTCGTGCTAATTTCCAGGAATTTGAAAAAGCCGAGCAGATGAAAAATCAGCTTAAAGAAAGCCTGCAGACCCTTAAGGACGATTTTTCTAAGCTGGAATCCTTTGAAGCAAGCGCAAATCAGTTCAACTCTCAGTATAATTCAATTCTCAAAATGAACGATGACCTTTCAAATCAGATTGCGATTTTCGAAAGCCAGAAATCTAAGATTGAAAATCTTGCTCAGGCCTTCAGCAACGTAAATCAGATGGCAGATGCCGTAGACAGCCACGTTCATTCTTTGAATAACACAAAAGACGAGCTGCAGACTATGGAAGTTACAGTCCGCAATTACAACGAAAAGCTTCAGAATCTTACAGAACAGTACGAAAAGCTTGACCGCAAGGACGAAGTTCTTACAAGAATTGCAAAAGATGTTGATACATCATTCAACCGCCTTAAGGAAATTGAAGACAGACTGCGCGATGCAAACCGCCAGATTGTTTCACTTCCAAATGAAATCAAGGAAGTTCAGTCTAACGTTGACAGAATCCTTCAGAACGGCCCTAGAATTACAAATGCAGTGGGACAGCTGGAAAAGCTTGATGATCTGATTACAAAAACAAATGAGCAGATTGAAAGCATCAAGAGTACAAAGGGCGGACTTGATAAGGCTGTAATGAACATCAACACTATCAACCGCGAAATGGATAATAAATTCAATACCCTTCGCCAGATTACAGAAAATCAGGTAAAACAGGAGCCTTCAAAAAGCTCAGGCGGCATTGCACCAGCAAAGAAGGATACTGTACGACAGCTTAAACGTCAGGGCTGGGGAATTGCAGAAATTGCAAAACGCGTAAACCTCACAGAAAATGAGGTCGATTTGATTCTGCAGATGCCTGATTTGTAATTTCCGGGGGATTTATGCTTAGAGTTGGACTTGGATACGATTTGCACAGATTAATAGAAGGAAGAAAGCTTTTGCTGGGAGGAATCGAACTGCCTTTTGAAAAGGGCGAGGACGGACATTCCGACGGCGACGTGCTTTTTCATGCTGTTACAGATGCCGTTCTCGGGGCAAGCGGACTTGGCGACATAGGTTCCTTTTTTCCGCCGGAAGAAGCAAAATGGAAAAACGCAGATTCAGCTGAACTTTTACGCACGGTAATGAAAGAAGTTTATGCTCAAGGCTGGAAAATCGAAAACCTTGACTGTGTAATCAAGCTTGAAAAACCAAAATTCATCCCTTTCCGCCAGTCTGTGATTGAAAACATTGCCAGAGTTCTTGAAATCCAGCCTGACCAGGTTTTTGTAAAGGCTAAAACCGGGGAAAAACTTCCCCCGGTAGGTACCAGCGAAGCCGTTGAAGCTTTTGTAACTTGTCTTCTGTCAAAATAGTTTTATACTATTAGAAAGGAGGGCGCGACCGCTAACGCGGAGTTTTTAAAGGAGACATTTATGAAAAATGCAATTCACACCGCAGTTATCTGCCTTACAGTTCTGATTGCAAGTACGATTCTTGCGGCAGGTCTGGGCAATGTTATCAAAGAAAAACGAACTGTGTCAGTCAGAGGACTGGCTGAACGGGAAGTTGCCGCCGACATGGCCGTCTGGAAGCTTTCCTTTTCTCTTGGCGCAAACACACTGCCGGAATTACAGAAAAAAATCATTTCACAGACAGAGGTTGTAACAGACTTCTTAAAATCTTACGGACTTTCTGACCAGGATTATGCCGTTCAGGCTCCCGAAATTACCGATACTTCAGTTGAGCTTTACATCGATAAATCCCGCCAGACCTTTGTTTACGTTGCAAAACAGGCAGTTCTTGTCCGCTCGGGAAAAGTTGATGCGGTAAAGCTTGCAAGCTCAAAAACAGTCGAGCTTGTGGGAAAGGGCATTTCTGTAAATTCTGATTATGATTCAAAGGTCAAATATGATTTTAACGGGCTCAATCAGATTAAGCCTGAAATGATTGCCCTTGCCACCCGGAATGCGCGGGAAGCCGCCGAACAGTTTGCCCGGGACAGTCACAGCAAGGTAGGAAAAATCCAGTCCGCAAGCCAGGGGCTCTTTTCTATAGAAGACGCCGCACCGGGCCTTGAAGAGTTAAAAAATGTAAGGGTTGTTACGACCGTTGTTTACAGTCTGGCAGATTAGAGCTTTAAAAAATCAAGATCTTTGGGGAAGGTGATTTTAATATTTTTAATGTCACCTTCATAAACCTTTACCTTACCGCAGAATTCGCCCCAGATTTCAGTATCATCGGTGAATTCTTTTTTTATGCCTTCAGCCGCAAGCTGGTCCACCTGCAGGGCCGCTTTTTTGTGAGCCTGCAGAAGTTTTTCAAAATTAAAGTTCTGGGGGGTCTGAACGGCAGCCAGCCTGCTTCTTACAAGGTGACGGACAATCATCCCATTTTCATCAATTTCCTTCTGAGTGTCGGTAGGAGTAAGGCCGGGAACGCTGGCTCCATTTTCCAGGGCAGTTTTAAGACCATCAAGGATGATTTTTTCCGTAACAAAAGGACGGGCCCCGTCGTGAATCATAACGATATCAGGACTGCATCCATGAGACTCAACTGCAAGAAGTCCCTTAAAAACCGATTCCTGGCGGCTCTTTCCGCCGGTAACAAAGGTAAAGCCATCATATCTGCATGATTTCAGGGCTTCTTTTGTTTCATCTTCCGAACCTGGCCGGCAGGTAATTATAAAATCTGTTATTTGATAATTTGGGGAAAGGGCATTTAAAAATGCACCGGCACAGCTTGAAATAACTGTGCCATTGCCAAGAGGAAGAAATTCTTTTTTTACCGCAGTACCCATTCTTGTAGAAGAGCCTGCCGCGGTAATTATGACTGCAACTTTTGGATTACTCAAAGTCTGAATCGTCGTCGTCAAAATCGTCTTCAGCTTCCATTGAGTCAGATGATTTTGAATCTTCTCCGTCATCATCCTCATCGGAATCTTTATCTTTTCCAGAACCGTCCAGATCATTCATCAAATCATCATCTTCATCATCATCGATAAGGACAGCGTGCTTAATCTTTGGAGCAGCTCCAGGCGGTTCAAGCTTTGTATGGATTTCATCACTGATTTCTTTTTCTGTTTTTCCCAGTGCAAGAGAAATTTCATCTTCAAGAAGCTTCTTTGCTGAATCATAAAGTTTGCGCTCAAGAATCGGAAGCTCTTTTACTTTACTGCGGTTATAAAGGCAGCGGACAATAGTTGCTATATCTTTTACAGTTCCTTTTTTGAGCAAATCAAGGTTCATCTGATAGCGGAGTTTCCAGTCAGAAGTAATCGGTTCAAAATCCTCAGAAAGAAGATTGAGTGCCTGCTGGGCTTCTTCTGCTGTAACAATCTGGCGGATTCCCAGATCATCTGCTTTTTCTACAGGCACCATAACAATCATATCTGATGCTTCAATATAAATCTTGTAGTAAAGCATTGTTTTGTCTTTGAATGTTTTTTCAAAGATTTCAGTAATCTTTCCTACACCCTGACTAGGATAAACGACCTTCTGGTCTACACTGAATTTTGTTTCCATAAGTTCTACTATTATATCACAATTTTTGGAAAAAATAAATACTAATTACTCCGTTTTGTAAAACCAGAGTCCCGCATAATTTTTTCCGTTTTTAGAACCAAAGACTGTTACCTGCTCAGAATCTGACGGAATCTCTATTTCAAGGTAATAAAGGCCTGTTCCTGAATCTTTTGTAAAGGGGATTAAACTTCCCCCTGTTGAAAGGGCAATTCCCACATAATCCTTTGATTCTACTTCAAACTTCTGCCTGCTGCCCTTTTGCAGAACTCCGGCAACCGGTCCTATTAAATGAGTATTTGACGTTTCCATGTAAGAGCGGTATTCAGACGGAAAGCGGAGCCAGCCTTCCCCAAATCCATTATAGCCTTCAGAAGAAATCAAATCAAAATAAAGGACATTTTCGGAATAAGCTGTATCCTTAAGCAGAAGCCTGATAACCTTTACTGCATCATTATTGCGGACTGTCGCAAAAAGATTTTCCTTCACATACCAGCGCCTGTTTTCATCAACCTTAAAATAATAGTCGGTAAAATGGTCAAATTCCACCTGCGTGATTTTCTTTTCGGAAAGCAGTTTTTTTGCCTGGGGAAGAAGGTTTCCTTCAAAATCAGCCTCAGAAAAAGTACGGGGCACAGAAAATTCAGCCCGGTTTCTAGCGGCAATAAAACAGCGGTACTTTCCAGCGGTCGGAATGTCAGCGTCCAGGGCAATACGGCTTCCAATACGGTCAACCCAGACTGCATTCCCGATTACGCTTCCGCTGGCCATATCAGAAATATAGGCCGAAACAGCCACCCCCTGCTTAGTCAGCTTAAAATCAAAATTACGGGCAGCTGAAAGCTCGTTTGTGTAAGCCGGCGCCTCCTTCCCCAGCGCAAGGCCGTATTCAAAAAATATCCCCGGAATATAAGGCTCCCTTACAAAGTCCTCCCGGCTTTTAGGCACAGTAAGGTACTGGTATTCTTCCTTTTGAGGCAGATGTGAAAAAGAAAACTGGGAAGGTGTCCGGTTAAGCCACTCGGTAGAATATTTTTTGATAAAAGTCTTGTAATCCACGTAGCCCGCATCCCAGGTCACATCAATCAGCTGCCACTTTGCGTTCATGCGGACGGCATTCCAGGCGTGGTCAGGCCCATTTCCCAGTTCGCCGCTATAACCAAAGCCCTTGGAGTAACCTTCAATTCCGATTGCTTCGATACCTGCCAGACTGCACATCTGGGTCATAAGGTTTGTATAACCCGAACAGAGAGCCTTTTTCTTTTTCAAAACCGATTCATAATCCTGCTTAGAAGGCTTTCCCGAAAAATACATATCAACATCGTAGGCAATATTGTCGCAGATCCAGTCGTGAATAGCTTTAACAGAGCCGCTTACGCTGGAGCCACTTGTAAGATGCTTTACCAGAATGGGCAGGCCTTCCTTTGGATTTTCAAAGACAAGCCGGCTTGTTTCAGGGGGAAGGCTACGAACCTTTGCTTCCATGCTTGCGGCAAAAATCTGAGCAGAAAGAAAAGTTAAAAATAAAAGGGGTATAATTTTCTTCATCAAAAAAAATTATACCCCAGGAATAATCTAAAAACAAATTTCGGCTATTATGCTTCTATATGAGCGGCTCCCACCTTACGGATATTCATAAGATAAACGTTCTTTTCACCCACAAATTGTCCCATATATTTGATATAGTCCTGAACGCTTTCACTTGGAAGGATTGCCATGATTACGCCTGCAAAACCGCCGCCGTGAACACGGCAGACACCCTTTCCAATCTTATTGATAAACTGACTAGTCAGCGCAAGGCAGAGGGAAATCTTCTGTTCTTCGGGATGAGCGTTAACGTAACAGTTCTGCAAAAGCTCAAAGGATGAACGGCCAGAAGCATCTATCAGCTTGAGAATCTTTTCACCGTCGTCTTTTGCGATTGCGTCAGCCATCTGCTCTACCCGGTCAGTTTCATTGAAGAAGTGGAAGGCACGGAGCAGGGCGCGGTCATTATTAAGCTTTCCAATCAGCTGTGGAGTTTTTTCCAAAAGCTTTTCTACGCTTGATTCGCAGAGATTTTTTACGCCAAGCTCTTTTGCAACCTCGCGCATTTCACCTGGAACGCTTGAATATTCAGCGCTCAAATCAGCATGTCCCTTTCCTGTATTTACGATTACAATGTCATAGCCGTATTTTTTGAAATCCAGGTCGATTTTTTCATATTTAACGGTACCATTATTAAAGCTGTCTGCAAAATCAAGCTTGATTGCTCCGCCTGCCGCACAGGCCATCTGGTCCATAAGTCCCGAAGCCTTGCACCAGAAAACATTTTCTGCACTCTGTCCGATTTTTGCATAGTCTACAATGCTGAGCTTATTGTCATTAAAGAAATAATTGATTACCGAACATACCAGCATTTCAAAGGCAGCCGAAGAGCTTACACCCGCACTGGCAATTACAGTTGTCGAAGTATAAAGATTAAAGCCGCCTACCTTATGTCCGAATTTTTTGATTGCGCTTATCATTCCGGCAACAAGTGAAAGGCTGCCCTGGCATTTAGGCACGTTTTCAACATCGCTGATGTTGAATTTTACAACCTCGTCAAAGCCTTGGCTCAGAATGTTGATTTCATCAGTCCCGTTAGGATAAGCCGCACCGATTGTATCAAGGGTAATGCTTCCCGCAATTACCTTTCCGCCGTTGTGGTCAGTGTGGTTTCCGATTACTTCAGTACGGCCGGGCGCAGTAAAAAATTCCATTTTGTCCGAGCCGAAAGATTTAGTAAAAAGTGAAGAAATATTTTCAAATCGAGCCTGCGCAGCCGCAGCCCCGTCCTTTCCATAGATATTTTCTAATGAAGTCATAGATGGTGTCATAATTACCCCTGATAATTAATTAAAAAAAATGCGGTAGTGGAGAAGGACTGGAAAGTCATTCTAAGGTTTGGGCGAGCCTGCGCTCCAAGCGGAGCTGCCCTTAGCCCTGACTTTTCAGGACTTCGCAACGGAAGCATTTTTTTGTCATTTAGTTTTATTATAAGTGGTATTTTGAATAAATCCATGATAAAATTAGTAAATATTTAGTATTATTTTGAGAAATTATGCAGATTGAAACCAATTCCCTACAGAAAGAAACAAAAGCTCACGGAAATTACAGCTTCCCGGTTCTTGTAAGCTACGAGAGTCTGCGCAAGTATGAAGCCGGTTCCTTTATGTGGCACTGGCACCCGGAAATCGAGCTGACCCTGATTACTAAGGGGAAAATGAAGTATAAAATCAATAATGAGGAATTTGTTTTAAAGGAAGGGGACGCAATTTTCTGTAATGCCGGACTTATGCATTCCGGCAGCATGATTGAAAACCAGAACTGCGATTATATTCCTGTCACCTTTGATCCAAAAGTCATTTACGGCTTTGAAAACAGCATAATTTACACAAAATACGTAAAGCCTGTAATTCAGGATTTTTATTTTCCATATATTATCTTTGACGGAAGCGAAGACTGGCACGAAGAAGTAATTACGGTTATAAAAGAGCTGATTAAAACTTCCGAAAGTCAGGATGAAGAAAAGGAGCTTGAAATCATTATCTGCCTGCAGCAATTCTGGAAGCTGATTTTTGCCCACCGTAAAAACATTCCCCAGCCTGCTTTGGAAAGCAACGTCGATTTTGAAAGGCTGCGCTCAATCATCACTTACATCGAGCTCAATTACGAAAATAAAATCACCCTGGATGACATTTCCTCAAAAATCAACCTCTGCAAGGAAGAATGCTGCCGCCTTTTCAAGCGCAGTATGAACACCAGCATTTTTGACTACATCATCCAGTTCCGCATAGAAAAAAGCGCAAAACTGCTCAAAGAAACCGACAAATCCGTAACCGAAATCGCACAGACTGTAGGCTTCAACGATGCCAATCACTTTGCCAAGCTTTTCAAACGCGAAAAAGGCCTAAGTCCGCGGGAATTCCGGGGTAAGTAAAAGAAATCATCCGGTAAGGGTGATTGCAACTAGCGCACTTCGCTGAATGTCCTTATCACATCTGCGCCGCCCGCAAAGGTTCCGATTGAACTTCCCAGTGACGACAGTATAAATACCAGAAGCACGCGAAGAATGCGGTTTTTGTACCAGCCCTTTACATGCTGCACATCATCACTCAAAGCTTCCATGTCAGCAACCCGGGGCTTACAGACAAGAGCCTGAACAATGCCGCTGACAAAGCCAACACCAATGAAGGGGCACAAAGAAGTAAATGGCGCAGCAATAAAGGAAATTATAATCGTAAGGGGATGAGCAAGAGCCAGCAGGGAAAGCACAGCGCTTGGAATTCCGTTCCACAAAATCCATGTCGAAAGCATTGCAGTTCCCGCCTTACGGCCGCCATATACAAAACCAGCCGCAATAAAACCGATAATAATAAGGGGAATCAGCCAGCCCACAAACTTTGCAAGAGATTTTTTTACCGGTACTTCGCTGATCTGACTGACATCGCTGTTTTCTGCCCCGGAAGCAAGCTGATTAAGGTGAGCTTCTACACCGCTCAGATGTCCCGCGCCAAGAACCGCAAGAATATTATTTTCCTGTGATTCCCAGATTTTTGAAGCAAGGTATTTATCACGCTCGTCGATTAAAACTTCCTTAATTACAGGCATTTCTTTGGAAAGCTCTGTCATCATGCTGTCCATTTCATTTTTTTCTTTGAGCGCTTCAATTTCTGATTCATCAACTTCTTCCTTAGAAAAGGAGCCGGCAAGAAGTGATGCTAAAAGAGTCATTTTTCCAAAAAAGCTGTTTTTTGCCCAGGCGCGGCGAAGTGTTACCTGAACAGGACGGTCAACAAGACTTGTAGGAATCCCCATTTCTCCGGCCACCCGGATTGCCGCAAGCATTTCATCTCCTGGTTTTACGCCGACATTCTGACCCATCTTTTTCTGAAAGCTTGCCAGCATGAGGTTAGCAAGCACAAGAAAAACCTTTCCCTCACGGATAACCTTAATTATATCAAGCTCGCTGAATTTCTTTCCGTTCTGAATTGAATCTGCTCGTTTTTCATCAAGCTCTACGGCAACGCAGTCTGGCTTAATTTCGCGGATTGCATTTTCAACTTCTTCTATACTCTGTGCACTTACGTGAGCGGTTCCCACCAGTGTAATTTTTCTGCCGCCCAGCTCCAAAACCTTTTGTGTCTGACTCATCTGTAAAAAAACTCCCTGCTTATTCTTTCTTTTCTGCTGCCGCTTTCATTGCCCACTCGGCAATTCTGTATTCAAAGAACATAGGAGCCTGCATTGCAGTTACTTTGGCATACCAGTCCAAAGCCCCGCTGTCTCCGCCCATAACCTCGGCAAAAAGTCCCATATAGAACTGCATTTTGCCTTTTTTCTGGCTGTTTTCTTCCTTTTCAATCCTCTGAATCAGGGCATTTTCAGCATTGCGGTTAAAGCCATCGGAATAAAAGCGGGCCATCAGATAATCAAGGGAATCACGGTTCAGGGTTTTTAAAACCGGAATCAGCACGTTTTTTGCATCCAGAGGCTTTTTCATCTTATAGAAGCAGGCTGCAATCATCAGCTTGTAAGAAAGGCTCTGGCTGTATTCATAGGCCTTGTTAAAATAGCTGATTGCATTCTGATAGTTTCCGGCATGATATTCCAGAATTGCAGTTTCTTCGTAAGCATAAAAATACTTAGGATTTGTCTTGATTACCATGTGATAGTTTTCCAACGCCTTGTCAAACATATCGCGCTCATCATAAATCCCTGCAAGATAAGCGTAGGCAAGGAAGTAAGTCGGGTCAAGGGAAGCAGCCTTCTGCCAGGTAGCAGCGGCCGCATCAAATTTTCCCTGAGAACGAAGATAATTTCCCAGATCCATATAATAATCGTAATTTGAAGGTTCAAGAGAAATTGCCTTTTTTACAAGACTTTCAGCCCTCAGATAGTTCTGATCCTCCGCAGAAAGCTTTCCAAGATAGGCATAGGAAATTGCACTTTCAGGATTCTGTTCGATGATTTTTTCAAATGTACGCTTTGAGCTGTCAACGTCATTTAAATAGTAAGACATCTGTGCAAAGCCGAAGAGAGCGTCTTCATTTTTTGAATCCCCCTTCAAGGCTTTAGCGTAACTTGTGCGGGCAAGCTTGTATTTTTTTGCAACCGCATAATCCTGGCCCTGCTGAATGTTCACCGAAGGATTATAAGGGTCAACTGCCAGAATACGCTGGGCTGTAGCCTGATAAGCCTTTCTGTCGCCCTTTGCGTGATTTGCCATCGAAATCAGCTCAAGAGCTTCTATATTCTTATCATTTTTTTCCAGCACCGCTTCTGCATTTGAAATCACTTTATCATACTGGCCGTCCGAAAAATAAAGGGCACACAAAAGTGTTTTAAGCTCCGGGTCTTTTTCAAGGGCATCAGGACTTTTTTCGCAAAGGGCGATTGCTCCCTTAAGATTATTTGCGTTCAACTCCTTCTGAAGCCGGTTTGCAAAGACCACGCTTGCTGACTGTTTTTTATTATCAGATGCAGTTCTTACAAAATCAACGCTACCGGAAACACTCTCTTTAACCTCTGTAGTAGACGCACTTGCGGCACAGCAAATAAGAAATAAAGCCGCAAAAGCACCAATCTTCGTCTTTTTCATATATACCTCTCGATTGAAAAATAATCCGCCATTAGCTAAACTGTAAGAACCATGCAGATTCGTGTTATCAGAAAAGCTTTAGGAATGCTAATAGCCGATTTCGTTATAATCATCGGCATATTTGTCCTTCAATTTAGGACAGACTCTAGCATACTGAAAAAAATCAGAAATCTCCATATAACTATGGAAAAATCCGAAGAAGAAAATCCGGAATATCCTTTGAAAAATAAATTTCAGATTTCGTATAACGGACTCATTCTTTATATGGACGACCAGAATCCTGTCTATTACACAAAGCGGGGAATCAATCATAAAGAAAACCTGCGTCTGCTGGACTGGTCTTCTGATGACGACAGCTGCACCTTCCATTTTTCAGACAAGATAAACCTTACTGTCGGTCTTTCATCCGACGAAGATAATCCTTCCTTCTACGCTGAATCAATTCTGCCCGATGACGTGGCAATGCTTTTCATTCCTTTTAAATTCAGCTCTTACATGAAAATTCTTGAAGAAGGAAACCGCACCCTGCTTTCAGGAAAAAGACTTCAATGGGAACTCAACAGCCCCTCTGTCGTAGAAAATACCCTTGCAGTTTCAAGAAGATCGCCAAAGCTCACCTACCTGATTCACAAGGAAACTACAAAATTCTCATTTGATAATCTTTCTGAAATCGCCCTTGCAAGCCCTACTCTCTTCCAGGAAACAAGAAACAACGTTAAGAACAATCTTATTGCCCAGTTCAAGGCAAACACCCAGGAAACAAACCTTACAGAACAGATTGCCATTTCTTACGTTGCAGCTCAGACTTCAAACGGAAATTACAACACGGCAATTGAAGAAGTACCTCAGACAATCAAAAAGAGCAAGACAAGAACTTATCTTTCTGCACCATACTTTAATAATCTTGCAGAAATGGACGGAATTCTTGAAACCTACATTGCAAACACCGACCTTCAGATTTCAAAGGCCGCATCTTCCGGTTCACTTGATATTTTCACAATCAGAAATATTGCAAACTTCATGTATGTAAGCAAAAATCAGAATTTAATTGAAACGATTCTTGCCCGCACAGCTGCAGCTGATTTATCTGCTGTTCCTCTTTCTCAGGCCAGCGGAATCATTCAGACTTATGTTGACCTTTACAGGCTCAAGCCTGATTTTGCGGTAATCCTCAAGCCTGCAATCGAAAATGCCATTTCCCGCATTTGTGATGCATGTACTTTTGCAAACGACACTCTGACAATTTCTGAAAACGGAAACTTTATTTCTGTAAGCCAGGCCGCAGAAATTGGTATTGCCCTGGCAAGATACGGACAAATCAGCGAAAATCCGGTTTATGAAAAGGGCGGCTACATTGTTTTGAATTCATATCTTGCCGGCAGCAATTCATTTGATTTGAGAACCCTTGCAAATCTTTATCCTCTTCTCTTCTATGATAATCCAAATTATCCGCACTTTGAAAAGATTCATGATGAAAACGGCCTTATTACCTGGGCATGGACTTGTACAAGCAACATTGAATACAAAGCTGATTCCGCAACTTCAACTACAATCAGCATTCCTTTCCCAATGGGAAGCACACACTATGTAATTCTCAAGGGAATTAAGAAATTTACTTCTATATATATTTATGACATTGCATTCCGAACAGACTCACGCTTCGAAAGCTATAACTCTTCGGGATATATTTACAAGCCGGAAAGTATGACCCTGCTTCTTAAATCACGTCATAAAGAAGATGTTGAAGACGTACGCTTTGATTATACTGTAAAAAAGGTTGAGCCTCGCCCGGAAATAATTGATATTTCACCGGAAGCAGCCGCCGCTGAAAACGCAGAAAGCCCGGCAGCCTCTGAAGAGGAAAGCAGCTCTGATTCCACAGTAAAAGTTGAAGAATAGCCGGTAAATCTATCAATAAATGCGAAATTTTCAACGTTCTTCAAATATCTTCTTGTAATAATCTTTCTTTTCCTTTATAGTGAAACTCCGCTGCCGGACGGCTATTGGCCGCATACTAAGGGGGCAGCGCGAAAGCGTGGTTATTTTGTTTCAGAGAGTTCATAAATGACTTTGCTTTCGATTGGACAAGGGATAAAAATCCCGGAAAACAGAGGTATTTATGAAAATCGAAGAAATGAATGAAGCCGCAATGGCTTCTGATGAAGTTGTATTGTCTTCTCAGAATTTTGCAGAAAATCAGACAGAAGAAATTGATGAAAACGACGGCGAAGCTTCGGAAGAAGATTCATCAGATGAAGTAAGCTTTGCAGACCTTGGTCTTGACCAGGACACTCTTAAAGCCGTAGAAAAAAAAGGATTTAAAGTTCCTTCTCCAATTCAGGTGCTGGCAATTCCCCGCCTTTTAAACGGTGATACAAATCTTATTGCCCGCGCCCGCACAGGAACTGGGAAAACTGCCGCCTTCGGTCTTCCAATCATTCAGTCAATCAAGGAAAAATCAGATAAGGTTCAGGCTCTTATTCTTGAACCGACCCGCGAGCTTGCAATTCAGACTTGCGAAGAAATGCAGTCTTTTGCTTCAAAAAGCTTTCCCCGTACGACAGTTCTCTACGGCGGTGCAAGCTATGTTTCCCAGATCCGCGAGCTTAAAAAGGGCTGTGAAATTGTAGTTGGAACTCCCGGCCGAATCAAAGACCACCTTGAACGCAAAACTTTAGACCTTTCAAAAATCAAATATTTTATTCTGGACGAAGGCGATGAAATGCTGGATATGGGCTTCATTGATGATATCCGCGAAATTTTCCAGCAGGCAAATCAGGATGCCCGCATTCTTTTGTTCAGTGCTACAATGCCGGCACCAATCCTCAAAATCGCCGCAGACTTTATGGGCGAATACGACATTATTGAAGAAGCAAAGGTTGTTGAAGAACCCCTTCTCATCGACCAGAAATACTGGGTTGTAAAGGAAAGCGAAAAAATCGAAGCTCTTGTCCGCCTGATTGATATTTCACCAGATTTTTACGGTGTAGTTTTTACCCAGACTAAGATGGATGCCGATAACGTTACCCGCCAGCTGGATATGCGCGGCTACGAGGCAGATGCCCTTCACGGCGACATCATGCAGAATCAGCGCGAAAAGGTTCTTGAACGCCTTAAGATGAAAAAGACCCGCATTCTTGTTGCAACCGACGTTGCAGCCCGCGGTATCGATATCAAAGATTTGACTCACGTAGTAAATTATTCCCTTCCTTTTGATGCCGCAACCTACGTTCACAGAATTGGCCGTACAGGACGCGCCGGAAAAGAAGGAATTGCCGTTACCTTTGTCCGCCCGGAAGAAAGACGCAAGCTGCGCTTTTTGACAAGTGCCGTTGCAAAGGCAAGTAAGGGCGAGCTTAAGGAAGGCACAATTCCTACAGTAAACGAAGTTCTTTCTATTAAACAGAAGCGCCTTTTTGAAGAGCTTAAAGATAAGATTTTTATAAAGGCAGAAAATGCTGCTCAGCAGGCAGATATTGTTTCAGAAGATAATACTGCCCCGGAAGCAGCTGACCAGACTCCTCAGGCTGCGCCTCTTACCGTAAATACAGAAGCCCTGCCTCTCTTCTTTAATGATTTTGCAGCAGAGCTCACAAGCGGACAGGACGCAAACCAGGTGCTTGCGGCAGTTCTTTCCGTAATGTACGGTGACAAGCTTTCTCCAAAGCACTACGGCCGCATTTCAGTTTCTAAAGAGCGGGATTTTACTCCCCGCGGAGATCAGACCCGTATTTTTGTTTCACTTGGAAAAAAAGACGGCTACCGGGCAAAGGAAATTGCAGACTACTTCAGTAAGCTCCTTCACATTCCGGGACGCATGGTCGACCAGATTGACGTTGCCCAGCAGTTCAGTCTTTTGAGTCTGCCGGTTGCATCTGCCCGTAAGGCAATTGAGCTTTCTAAGTCAGACAAAAATCTTCCTCACATGCATGTTGATAACAAGGAAGAAGGAAGAGGAAGCCGCCGCGGGGGACGTGATTTTAGCGGACGTGACGACTTTGGCGGCCGTTCAAGAAGCGACTTTAGAGGAAGGGGCTTTTCTGCCGACCGTGGGCGCCGTGAACCGCGCGAAGGAAGCCGCAGCTCACGCCCTAACACCCACTCACATACCGAGCGTAATTCCAGCCGTGCCGCAAGCCGCAAGGGAGCATCTGCCTTTGTAAAGAGCGGAAAGGCCGAAAGATTTTAGTTTTTAGTCACAAATTTTTTTGACGACTATAAAATTCCGTTATACAATTTACCTCATAAATATAATTATTCTTTATATAGAGAGGTAATTTATGACCCGAAAAGAAAACAAAAAATGGGGGGGGTACTCTTGTATAGTCCTTCCCATTCTGCTGGCTGCTTCATTAATTCTTGGAGCCTGTTCTTTTTCTGATTCCGGCGGTTCTTCAGGGCCAACGCCGGAAAGTGAATATAATGTTCTTTCCCATAACTCTTTTATGGGCGGTTCCCTCTTGTATTCTCCAAACGGTACGGGTCAGCTTAGTTCTGGAAGAACATTTGGTGTACGATTTGGTGCCCTGCAGAAAAGTACAAAACAGGCCGAAGGTGGTGGCAGTTTTGATATTTATGAAGATGTTGATGATGCAGAACGCTACGGAACAATTCACATTATTTCCATCGATAAAAACAGCATTTATTTTACAAGCTCTATTTACAGCAAGGACGGAAAAAGTAAATCTACTGGAACATTTAATCTTAAAACCGGTGACTCAGCAGATATAAATAATGACGGTAAAATGGATGTAACCTACAAGATTCCCGGTATCAAAAGACCTTTCTTTGGTGATGCCCGTTACCTTACCTTCATTGTAAATGAAAATTCCCTCTATACAACAATGTTCTCTCACTATGACAAGGAAGTTGCAAATGAAACTATTTCAGGCTTCTTTGGAATCAATGTAGACGGTAACTTCCTTATGCTGACAGACAAAGAGCCTAACGGTGTACCAGGCGGCTTTGCAGACGGTGACTTTATCATTTACTACTGCGATCCTACTAAATACACACCGATTGACACGCCGGATGACTACAAAATGGATGTAGCCGGTGTAAAAGTTTATGGAGTAGTTGCGGCTGTTGATTCTGCAAATCCAGAAAAAGGTACTTTATGCTTAAAAACAGCATCTGATTTTAACATCACAACCACTGGTAGTGACGATTGGGAAGTTTTTGAAACCTATTATTATATTTCGGAACAGTTCCCTGATGACGACGGACCAAAGGAACTCCTTAAAGCTTTCCCGGATACCGTAATAACACCTGACTTCAACATTGACACTTCAGATAAAGAAAACTGTATAGCCGAATTGAATAGAATTCTTGTAGACCCGGGAAGAGTCGGAAAAATTCTTGCTAAATATGAAATAAAACTGGAAGGTGAAGAAAAAACAATCTTTGATGCATATGCAAATGCTCAAGAGTCTTATGACGCTAAAAAGCGATCAGGTACAATTGCAAAGTACCTTGCCTTAGTTCGTCCTTATATCGATGCCTTCTATGATGACTCTCCTGACGGTCAGACAGATATTCCTGATTTTGCCAATGCCTATGCATATCTTGCCCTTGATATGGGTAAAATTTCCAGCGCAGATCAAAGCCAGAATGCTCTGTATGACTCTGCAAGAATTACAAAATCAGCAAGCTATGATGACTACCTCAATAAGAATAAGGCTCTTACAAATAAATTCGCTATCTACCGTTCTACAGATGTTGATTTAGGCAAAGCATCTGATTTTGGTGCAAAGCTTCAGGTTGGTGTAAGGGGAGACATGACAATCACCAAGAAAAGAACTCACGGATATCTTGGAGTTGCTGCCCTTGCAACATATGAGCTTGACGGTTCAAGCATTCCTGTTGTGCAAGATAAAGAACTTATCAGCACAAGTAAATCAGTAGGTAAAACCTTCCTTGCAGGTTATGTTCCTATGAATATCCGTATGGACGGTACTTTTAAGGTCACTATGGATGTAGAGGCTGTTATAAACAATTTCTATGCAGGCTTTACAGGCTTATATGAAGGTCAGATAAACTTTGGTGTTAACTACAGTATTATACCACCTAAGGTATCATTTGACTTTGGCAGATACGGAAATGCAGATGCCGAATGGTATGCAGGCAAAAAAGAAAAAGATGTTGATATTAAGCTTAATCAGGCAAAACTTACCCTGCACCCAGCTTTCAATTTCTCACTTGGAGGAGGAATTGGTCCAGAATACGTATTTGCAAATCTTACCCTTCCTGTAAACCTTGTTGGAAATATTCCTTACACATGGGATCGCGACAAGAAAGAATTAGTAAAAGAAGATAAGACTGTAAATACAACTATCAAAGTTGGAGCAGAGATTGCAGCTGTACTTCCTATAAAGGATATAAAAATCTCTAAAGATTTTGAAATCTTAACAGTCTTTGACAAGCAGCTCAACCTTAATACAATGAAGTGGAAGGACGCTCCTTATTGATAAAAGCTTATAAGTCTTAAAAGACAGGGCGGCAGTTGCAAAACTGCCGCGTTTTTTTTGTTTAAAACTATAAGTCTACGCTATCAATGATTGTAAAAATTGCCTTTCTTGTTGATTGGGACATTGCTTCCAGTTTCTTTATATATGGAATATATGTCTTGAATAAAGTCTTTTCTTCAATGTAATCAGATTTATCGATTGTTCCATTTGATGGAGGCATAGAAAGTAATTTTTCAAGCGGAACATCAAGTGCATTTGCAATTCTAAGTGCAAGGTCTGCTTCTGGCATTCCATTTCGCTTCAATCCCGATGAAATCGTATTTACCGAGAAGTTTCCTGCGAATGCAAGTTCTTTTCGGCTTATTCCTTTATATTCACATTCATCAACAACATTCTGCCAGAATCCCATAACATAAATTTATCACACTTGCAATTTTTTAAAAGTAAGATATTGCACTTGCGTTTTTATATTTCTGTGATAACATTTATTTATTGCAATCGCGAATTATAACATTACATTAATATTGCAGTTGCAATAAGGAGATGCCCTATGAAATTAAACATTAAGAGAACACTTCCTGCCTTTCTTTTACTATTACCTTTTTTATTCTGGAGTTGTGCAAATGACTCAAGTTCATCAAATCCTGCTGTAGCACCAGCCCCAACAACCGGAGGCTCTACAGGTAGTACTGACATTGCTTCCAAAACATTGACAGGAGAAGAGATAAATAAAATTTTGCTAACAAATTTAGGAGCTAATTCCTCTGCAAAATACGTTAAGCCTTCTGCAACTGCTCCTGAAAGTTCTGTACAAACATACACTATAAACACTGCTATAAATGCTGTTTTGTATCGTAGCAGCACAACAATTTATTACTACGCAAAAGGCTACACTGACAGCAACAAAGGAATTCCGCTTAATTCTAACTGCTTCAATATGTTTAAGAGTTGTAAAAGTCTTTTGACAATTGATATGACAGGCTTTGATACAAGCAATGTTACTAATATGTGTTCAATGATTAATGAATGTGATAACCTGAGGTCTGTTGATTTGAGTAAGTTCAATACTTCCAAAGTTACAAATATGTCGTGGATGTTCTCTGGCTCTAAAAATATCATTTCACTTGATTTATCAAGTTTTGATACACGTAACGTTACAGATATGTCCGGTATGTTTTGTGATACAGAAGCTGTTGAAGAAATAAACATAAGCAGTTTTGACACAAGCAATGTTACAACCATGAACAAAATGTTCACTTGTATGTTCAAACTAAGAAAATTGAATATCAGCCACTTTAATACAAGTAAAGTTACTGATATGAGTTGTATGCTTTCAAATATGTATGCCCTAGAAAATCTTAATATTAACAATTTTGACACCCGCAATGTTACAGATATGTCATATATGTTTGCATGGAATAAAAAACTCGCAAGTATTGATTGTTCAAGCTTTATCACTTCAAAAGTTACAAATTTCGGAGCTATGTTTGCAGGAATAGACCTTCTTACAGAACTTGATTTAAGCAAATTTGATTTTTCAAAAGCAACAATTCTCTCAATGCAATCAGAAAGCGATGGTATCTGGTTCGGAATGTTTTATTATTCCAAAAAGCTAAGCAAAATATATGTAGCTCAAAACACAGATCTATCAAGCATCAAAACAAGTGAAAATCTTTTCGAATCATGCTATGAGCTTGTGGGAGGAAGCGGAACAAATTACGATTATATCCACAAGGATTCAACTTATGCACGTGTAGACGGTGGAACAGATAAGCCAGGATATTTCACAGTAAAGAACTGACATAATTTAAATACAAATAACTCTCATCATTTATAAAGAACTAAGCTTTATAAACGATGAGAGTTTTATTTTAATTCTGTAATAAATATTGCACATGCAATAAGGAGATGCCCTATGAAAATAAAAACTAATCGTATCCTTCCAGCCTTACTTTTACTTCTTCCGCTATCATTCTGGAGCTGCTCAAATGATTCGAGCAGCAGTAATTCCACTAACAATTCATCTGCAACAACAGAAACTCCAGCCAGCACTACAACGGCCGATACCGACAAAATAGCCGCACAACTTGCAGGAAATACTTATGTATTATCAAAATTCGTATCTACCTCAACCAGTATAAAAAATCATAACGGGATAGAATTTAATAAAGAGATACAAACAAAAACAAATAATATCATTACAGAAGAGTATTATAAGGATGACACACTTGTTCTCAAACGTAAAGTCACAATAAATGCCGACTCTACATGGACATACCAGAAAAATGATGAGACCCCTGTAACAATAACAAATTTGAATGACATCTCGGATGCAGCAAACAAAACAAGAGAAGCATTAAAACCATTTAGCGTTGAGCACAAATTCAACAATGATAAAACTGGAGTTTTCAATAATCAGGCTGTAACCTGGTCTGTAAATTCCGATGGTACTGTAAAAGTCTCAGTTACGATGACAAATCCTTCAACAAAAAAGGAAATGAGCGGTTCAATAAACATTCATTCCGATGATGACTTTGCTACCTGGTATTTTGATGGAGGAACTGATGTTAATGGTGATATAAAACTCGTTCCTGAAGGTGAATCACAAAAATGCTGGCTTAGTAAAAAATCCTAAAATTCAAATGAACAGTCATTAATACTTGGAGGTATTTATATGAATTTCAAATCTATTTCTAATTTTTTTGTATCAATTTTAATTTGCAGTATTTTCTTCGGCTGTGCAAATGATTCAAGTTCTTCATCCACAAACGCAGCGACAACTAACACTTTTGGAAACTCAACATCCCCAGAAGTTATAACTGATTTTCCAAGTGGAACTACAGTTTGGGAAGGTAACTGTATGTTCCTCGCAGACGATAGTGACAATTGGTTTTCGCGCCCAGATGGATTCATAAATGTTTCTTTTTCAGAAGTCTCTGAAGGTGATTTAATTCTGATTACTCACAAAGAAAATTCTATGTCAAATCATAAGTGGGCCGCCTTCGAATTTCAGGGATACAACTGGAAAGGAGGAAGATTTAAGAACAAAGGCAAAGGTGTTAATTGTAAAATTGAAACATGGCCGGCAGAACCTGAAAAAGACATAACTGAAAGAGGAGTTTTAAAGCCTTACACACCAACCCAAACAACCGGTATATATCTCACAACAGAAGATGCAGCTATAATAAACCAAACTGGAGGAATGGTTCTGTATGGTTGCGGATATACGGTAACAAAGATTGTGGTTGTTTCCAGCACATTGGAAATTAGTGTACAGGATGTAACTTTTAAGACAAACTTTACAGTTACAAGGCCCGCATGGGATGTAAAAACAGACATAGGCTTCAGAATAGAATCAAACAAAGCATATTTTCTCTATTGGAATAATACGGTTAATCAATGGAATAGAGTTGAAGTAGCAGAAGAAAGTGTATCAGCTGGAAGTGAATTGCCTATTTTCCATATGCAGGCTGACTATACATTAAACAAAAAAAATCAAAGTGGTGTTATGACAATAAAATCCATTTACCTGTCTGATTCCGATTTACCAGCTGATGTTTTCTGCAAAAACAATGTGTTTAATTTTTATTATTCTGCCGACTTGTCATCAATTACTTTAGTTTTATCAAGTGACAGAACAAAATCTTATACATTTGCAAAAGATAAAAAAAATTAGGCATGTACACTTCCATTTTTAAACAGCACCGGCGCGAATAATGAGTGGCGCAAAGCTGTAATGTCTAAATCAAATAATAGCTATTGCAATTATGCAGGAGTTTTTTATGAAAAAAATTGAGAATTTCTTTCTTGCTCTGCTCTCATTCTCAATCATTATGTTTTGCTTGAGTTCATGCTCTAATGGTTCTGATGATTCACGAAGTGCTGCGAATAACATTTCAGCAACAGCAACAAGTGAAGGTATAAGAGTCGTTGTTAATGTTCCAGCAGATTGTACTGTAGCTGACATAAGTCGAGCAACAGAAGACACCGACAGCAGTTATGTCAGTTGGTTCACAAGAGAAAATAGCAAGGGGACAGTTACTGCAATCGATTATTTTGTGGATAAAGACACAACATATTACTATAAAGTAAAATTTTACAACTCGAATTGGGAACAAAAGAGTAAGTCTGAATCAGTCAAAATAACATCTACTGTAACAGGAAAAATGCCTCCAAGCCTGACTAATAGTCCTACAATTACTTATAACACCTCTGACAAAACATTTAACTTTTCAATAAAACCAGAATTTGCAAATATAACTTCCTCAATAGCAGGTTTTCAAAATGTAACATACGAACTGGCATATAAATGTAATGTTGATTATGCATGGGAAGTTATATGTAAGTTTGAACCAGATGCGACAACTACACAGGCCATTTATAACTGGATTGTTAGCAAACATACTGGTCATAATTTTACATTTACAGGTTTTATTATCAAGTTCAAAAATGAAAATGGAAACGAGTGGTATCAGTTTAGAATTGGTAGAGATTGCAATGCCCAACTTTTCCTTCTGGAAAATCAATCAACTGTATCAGTCAGCGGAAAAACTTATAAATGTATAGCTGAATATCGTACATTTAATGACCAATCGGAAAATTATAGTACTTTTGATTATCAAAGTGCTGAAAAAAACGGAAATGTAATAAATGCTCTTAGAAAGAAAAATGGTGCTGTAGTAAATACATACGTTATAACAAAGATTTCCAATAATAATTATTCTCTAAAAATTGATGGCGCTGATGCTGTGCCTGTAACCGGACCTTTTGAAGGTGAAAATGTTCCTGAAAACGCCAAGACAATAAATCATATCTGGTTTGAACAGTCTGACATACAATTCAAAGCAGACGGCACCATTACAACTAATGAAGGAACTCAAACATGGAAGGTTAATGATGACGGAAGCGTAAGTATTTATGCAGGAACAGTACAAGTGGTAAAACTTACAAGTTCAGATAATTATGAAACTATAGAAAATGTATCAACTATGGTTGAAAGAACAAATAATGGTCAAACGGAAAAGGTAGCAGGAAGTCAAAGGCAAGTCTGGAAAAAACAATAATTTGAAATGTATATTTAGGAATGCCTTATAACAACAGGCAGGTGACCGCAGGCGCGAGAAATGAGCGGCGCGAAGCGGTGAAAAAGGGCGGCAGTTGTAAAACTGGCGCCCTTTTTTACTGAGCGGATAGCGGAACCGCGAATTGCGACTGGGTGTTGAGCCCACGCCTTATTTTTTCTGCCGGAATATGCTATAATAGACCCTATGGCAGATTATCACGTATTCCCTGATGCCCCAGAGGGCACACCAAAAGCTAACTTTGTTCACCTTCATGTTCACTCAGACTATTCACTACTGGACTCGTGTGCAACGCTGGATAAGCTTGTAGCAAAGGCAAAATCGCTGAACATGCCGGCTCTGGCACTGACTGACCACGGAAACATGTTCGGAGCCCTCAACTTTGAAAAACTCTGCCACGTTAATGGAATCAATCCTATTGTAGGCGAGGAATTTTACGTTGCCTACGGAAGCCACTACGAAAAAAACGACGTTCCCTACAGCCACAAGGGCGAAGAAGGCGACCGTCACGCCCACTACTTCCATCTTATTCTGCTTTGCGAAAATCAGAAGGGCTACGAAAACATGTGCTGGCTTTCAAGCCGGGCCTTCTGCGATGAAAACGCCCTCTACTACGGTAAACCCCGCATCGACTTTGAACTTTTGCAGCAGTATCACGAAGGCTTAATCTGCTGTTCTGCCTGTATTCAGGGTGAACTTCCCCAGATGCTGCTTGCCGGCATGGATAAGGAAGCCCGGGAGCTGGCTCTCAAATACAAGGAGCTTTTTGGACCCGACCACTATTACATCGAAATTCAGGATCACGGTATTCCTGACCAGAAAATTGTTGCAGAAAAACTGATAAATCTCGCCCGCGAGCTGGACATCCCCCTTGTCGCAACAAATGATATTCACTATGTAGAAAAGGAAGATGCGGTTGCCCAGGATGCCCTTCGCTGTATCGGCTTTAAAAATCTTCTTCACGAAAAGCACGCAAAAATGGGCGGAGACCAGGACCTTGATAACTGGTATTTTAAAACAGAAGAGGAAATGCGCTCCCTCTTCCCACAGTGCCCGGAAGCTTTTGACAACACAATCAAGATTGCCAATATGTGTAATCTTACTATTAAACAGTATTCAACTCCGGAGCTTAAGGAATGTCTTCCCCGCTTTGAACTCCCTCCTGAGTTCCGCACCCACGGAGATGACTATCAGTCTGACCAGAATGACTATGTAAAATATCTTGTAGAAGAAGGACTTAAAAAACGCTACAAGGAAATTACGCCTGAAATCCGCGAACGTGCCGACTACGAAATGAACACCATCTTTACCATGGGATTCTCCGGCTACTTCCTTATCGTATGGGAATTCATCAACTGGTCAAAATCACTTTACGACCCGGTTCACAAGTGTCCTAAACACTACATTCCGATTGGACCTGGACGAGGTTCGGGTGCCGGTTCCCTTGTTGCCTACGCAATGACCATTACCGACATTGACCCATTCAGATATGGTTTGATTTTTGAACGATTCTTAAACCCAGAACGTGTATCCATGCCGGATTTTGACGTTGATATGGACTTCGACTATCGCCAGGAGATTATCCAGCACACCCGCGATTTGTACGGTGATGCCAACGTAGGACACATTGTAACCTTTGGTACCCTCAAACCAAAAAACTGTATTGCCGACGTAGGACGTATTCTTGGAATCCCGCTGGCAGAAGTAAACATGCTGAAAAAATGCATTCCTGAAAGTCCTAAGGCCAAGCTTAAGGATGCCTTCAGCGAGCCGACAGAAAAAATGCCGGACGGCGGCCAGCTCATTCCTTACAAGGATGATCCCCGCTTCCAGGAGCTTTTTGAACTTGCCTTTAAGCTGGAAGGCGTAAAGCGAAACACAGGTCTCCACGCTTCGGGAATGGTAATCGGTCTTACCCCGCTTCCAAACTGGGCTCCGGTCTTTAAAGATCCTAAAACAGGCGAAGTCGGCGTACAGTACACCATGGATATTATCGAGCCCTGCGGCCTTGTAAAGTTTGACTATCTTGGATTAAAAACACTTTCGCTTATCCGCTATGCAGAGGCTATCATAAATAAGCACCGCGCCCCGGGAACCCCTGAATTTGTAACGGCAAATGTAAGCGAAACTGATAAAGAAACCTTTGATCTTTTCTGCCGGGGCGACTCTGTTGCCGTATTCCAGTTTGAATCGCCTGGTATGCAGAAAATCCTCCGCCAGTTCCAGCCGGAAAAAATTGAAGACCTGGTTGCCTTGAACGCCCTTTACCGACCGGGACCAATGGATTGTATTCCCCAGTATATCGAAGGAAAATGGCACCCCGAAACCGTTCACTACCCTGACCCTTCTCTTGAAGGACTTTTGAAAGAAACCTACGGTGTAATGGTTTATCAGGAACAGATTATGAAGGTTGCCCAGATTATTGCGGGCTTCTCTCTTGGTGGTGCGGATATGCTGCGCCGAGCCATGGGTAAAAAGAAGCCTGAAGTTCTGATGGGCAAAAAAAAGGACTTTGTAGAAGGAGCCCTAAAAAACGGACATACAGAAAAACATGCCGAAGAGATTTTTGATATCATGGTTCCATTTGCTGGCTACGGTTTTAACAAATCTCACGCGGCCGCTTATTCGGTTCTTGCCTACCGCACAGGCTGGCTCAAGGCCCACTATCCTGCCGAATTCATGGCAGCAAACCTCACAAACGAAATTACCTCTACCGACGGACTTCCTTTCTATATTGAAGAAGCCCGCAAAATGGGAGTTGCCGTTGACCCGCCGGACGTAAACCGCTCCGATGTTATTTTTGACGTTGTAGACGGCAGAATCGTTTTTGGACTTAAGGGAATTAAGGGAATGGGTGAAGGTGCCGCTACCGCAATCGTAAAAGAGCGGGAGGAAAACGGCCCTTACAAAAACTTTATGGACTTTGTAAAACGCGCCTGCACAAGACTTGAAAAAGGCGAAGACGGACGCGAAAAAATTGCCGTAAACAAAAAGGCAGTCGAAGTTCTTATTAAGACTGGCGGCTTTGACCACTGCGGCCAGCATAACGGAGAGCTTCTAAACCGCCCGACCCTGCTTGCAAATCTGGACGGAGCAGTAGATTACGCTTCCGACATTCTTGCCGACAAGATGATAGGGCAGGGTGATTTGTTCGGTGATCTTGGCGAAGAAGCAAACGCCTACACCGAATATCAGTTTAAGATGATTCCGGACATTCCAACTATGGAAAAACTCAACATGGAAAAGGAATGTATCGGTATTTACGTCAGCGGTCACCCTCTGGACGACTACCAGAAGGCAATTGACCATGCCGTTACCCTGAAATCAAGCAATATGGCCCGGGTTGCGGCTGAAGAAAAAGCAGCAAAAGATGCAATGGCGGCAAGCGGCGCAAAATTCTATCAGCTGCGGGATGCCGGAAAATCTTATGTGGCACTTGGAATGCTCAGCGGCCGCCACGAAATCACCACAAAAAAAGGTGACCGCATGGCCTTCTGCAAGCTGCTTGATAAGGAAGGCGAAATTGACTGTACCTTCTTCCCGAAAACCTGGGCTCAGCTGGGGCCTCAGATTCACGACGGCGAAGTTTACGCCTTCCGCGGAAAGGTAGACGGCAGCCGAGACACGCCATCCTTCCTGGTAGATGCAGTAGAAGATCCTCAGACACTGGAAAATCACGCCGCCCAGTCTGTTCACATCACGGTTGACCCGACCTTCAACGGCGAACAGGGCTTAATGCAATTAAAAGATTTTTTATTTGATAAAATGGGTAATTGTTCAGTATATTTTCATATAGACACGGGAAAAAATCCCTTTGTAATCAAGGCAAACAGCCAGATTACAATCAGCTCCGCACCTGATGTTCTTAAAGAGCTGCGGGGCATACCATATGTAAAAGAGGTTTGGACAGAATGATAAGTGCTATTCTAGGAATTCTTTCGGCAGCAGTTACAATTTACACAATGCTCTGCTTTTTAAACATAATTATTTCATGGTTCCCGGGAGCCAAGTTCACAATTATAGGAAGGGCAATTTCTGCCCTTACCGACCCCTACATGAACTTTTTCAGCCGCTCAGGCTGGCTGACTTTCGGCAACATCGACTTTTCCCCGATTCTTTCAATCGGAATCCTAAGCGTAATTTCTTCGATTTTAGGAGGAATTACCTCAACAGGCCGCATCTACGTTGGCGGAATTCTTGGTACAATCATCATCATGCTCTGGAATGTCAGCACATCAATTCTTTCTATACTGTTCCTGCTGCTTCTGGTCCGCTGGATTGTCCTTACAGTTAAACACGGTTACACACCATACAACTCCGCCTGGAACAACATTGACCAGTTCCTCCAGCGTCTTGCCTTTAAGGTAGCCGGGACTTTTGTAAAGTCTACCCTTTCCTACCAGAAGGCCCTCTTAATCACCTGGATAAGCTTTGCCGTAATTCTTGGCGCCGGCAACATCTTCATCCGCATTTTAGTCGGACTCTGTTACCAGCTGCCGGTGTAAGAAGAAATACTATAAATTAGAGGCTTTCTTACTTGCAGGATTTGCTTTTATAAATTTCTTTTTTTCAGAATCTGTTAATGAGGAAATCGAAACACCTTTTTCTTTGGCGTAATCACGCATAGCTTTCATGTCTACAAAATATGGAAGTGTGTTTACGTCTATAGGTGAATAATTTTTCTGCATATAAGAATTATAATTGTTCATCTGTCCATTCATAAGAATATACCTCCATTATCTTTTTCATTTGGTCATCAAATATACCAAAATGAAATTCATGAAGCATACAAATTGCTTCCGCCCCAAGCTCTTTCACATAATGTTCTAGAAGCTCTTCATCTGCAGCAAAGCCAAAAACATTACCATCATACCCATATTCAATAGATTTTTTGCCTGCTATAGCAAATAAATGCCCACCTACTCCAGAATATTTCGGATTATCCGTTAATCTTTTATTATTCTGTGGAGCAGTACACATCCATTGAATATACAAGGCTCCTGCATCAGGATTATTTTGAATTGAAACCAGCCCCTGAATATCTACAGTTCCCTTTATTACAAGTGCATAAACCTCTGAATTAGCGGGTAATTTCGACCAGTCTATATACCATCCGTTCTTTTTGTTGTATTTTTCCAAAAAAGAACTTCTTTTTATACGGATAACTTCAGTATCTATAAGTTCACCAGTTGCATTATCTTTCAGACAAGGAGTAAAATCGTCAATATAGACAGATATGAATCCAAAATCCATATTTTAATTATACCATAAACTGTACCATAATCAAATGAGATTAAAAATTGATTAATAGTTATATCATCAATTACAAATTACAAGACCTGGTGAATATCGTTCTACACTTTCAAAAATGATAATATCAGGCTTATATTTCAAAACATAATCTTTATCTTCATTACGAAACTGTTTCCATTTATATTCAGCTTCCGAAAATAATGGGGAAATAAATGGTTCAAGTGCACTGAAAAATGAATCTCTAAAAATAAGTGCACGAGGAAGATTTTTGTTTATTCCTCTAGTATGAAGTCCATTTATTTCTTCAGTTTTTTCATAAGTATAAAAATCTGAATTATCAAAATATTTCGGATGAACGTTCGGTTGAGTACTTTTGCTTTCTTTCACTCCAATCATAGAAAGAATATCACCTGTTCCCATACTGTAATAAACATCTGTTTCATACTCAATTTCAGGGAATTCAATATCTGGAAAATATAATTCTATTTTTTCTTTTAGTAACCTTGACGCAATATATGCACCTGCAGAATTCCAATGTGTATCAGTTTCATAATACAAAGGATAATCAAAATCTATTTTTTTCTGAAGTAAAATATCACGAGGATAAATATAAGAAACTCCGAGTTTATCTAAAATTCTAACAAGCATGTCACTTCTTGTCTCTCCTTTAGGACGCGGAAATGGATAAAACTCTGAATAAACAGAATGCTTATTAGGACAGATTAAGAAGATAGACTTTATTCCATTAGCCTGACACCAATCTGCTGTATTTTTTACATTTTGTTTCCATACAGCAAGCTGTTCTTCATTCATCAAGTTCTTTTTATAAAAATCCTGAAGATTATCACCATCAGGTACTGAAATATAAAACCACCATCCGTTTTTTCCTTGTAATGCTCTTTCATTATACTGAATAGAATTTTTATGTAAAATCTGTTCAATATGTTGATTTAATGAAATTAAAGGAAATCTACCACCAAAACGATCATCAAAATATGCATTGTATTCAGAAAAGAGATTTTTGTTTATACGATTATCCGCTAATAAAAAAGGTCGAGTTGCAAGATTTCTGTTTTCAACCTCAGATATTGTGCCATACTTATTAAAGCGAACAAAAGGAACTGCAAGAACCAGCAAAAAACAAATCACAAAAGAAGTCTGTATAAGCTTTTTCATCTTTTTTTCCTCTAGAATCTGAAATAAATGAAGGGATTATACGAATTGCTTGCAAGATTTGCAAAACATAAAACTAACAAACAACCAAGCATTAGATATTTTATACTTCTTAAAGCTGTTGAAATTACACTATTTTTAGAATATAGAATTCTAACTTTTCTCCACCATGGAAAACTAAATACAATTCCTAAAGCTGCAAGAATGTAAAACTTTGTATCAATACTCAAATATAGAAATCCATCCTGAAACCAAGGAATCAATCCGTACGATGTAAAAGCAGTGTAATTAAAACCCGCCATTTTCAAAAGCAGTTTCAAAGTCATTTTTGTTCCATTTCTAAATAATATCCATAAAAACAAAATGAAAAGAAGTGTTAAAATACGATGGAAAATTGAAATAATTATTCTAATAGATTTACATTCAGTAATTTTTACTTTTTTTCCTAACAAGCGTTCTATTGTCATCAGAGTTCCGTGAGCTAGTCCCCACAATATAAAATTAAAGGAAGCACCATGCCATAGTCCTGTTGTAAAAAAAACAATATATCGATTGAAAATAGTTCTTTTATTACCTTTTCTATTTCCACCAAGTGGAATATAAACGTAATCACGGAAAAAATTTGTTAATGAAATATGCCAGCGTTTCCAGAAATCTGTAATAGAAGAAGCTGCATATGGGTAATTAAAATTTTCCAGCAAATCAAATCCGAACATTTTTGCTAATCCGATTGCCATATCCGAATATCCCGAAAAATCATAATAAATCTGAAGAGCATAAGCGATTGCAGCAATCCATGCGGCATAAGTTCCGTATGAGAAAAAATCTGCAGAATAAATATTATCGCAAACTTGGGCCATAGCATTTGCTATTAAAACTTTTTTACTCAAGCCAATAATAAAGCGTTCAATTCCATTTGAAAACTGAGAAAGATTTTCGTTTCTCTCTACAATCTGCTCGTTAATATCGTGATAGCGGACAATCGGTCCCGCAATAAGCTGTGGAAAAAAGGAAATATATAAACCAAGATTCAAAAGATTTTTCTGTGAAAGTTCCGGATTTCTATAAACATCAACAATATAAGAAATTTCCTGAAAAGTGTAAAAAGAAATTCCAATCGGCATAATCAGATTTATAATTCTCAATGGTTTTAGATGAAGTGATGTTAAAATCGCAGTAATAATTCGACATGAAAATCCCAAATATTTGAAAACAAAAAGGATTCCAATATTTACAATAATTGAGATTATTAAAAGAGTTTTTCTACGGGTAAGTTCCGGATTTCCAAGTCTTAATCCCATATTATAATTTAATATAATCGAAGCAAACATCAAAAATATAAACTTAGGTTCTCCCCAGGCATAAAACAAGAGGCTTCCAAGAAAAAGAACACAATTTCTGTAAATCCGGTTTGGGATCGAATAATAAAGAACAAGAATAAAGGGCAAGAAAAAGCCTAGAAATGTGATGGATGAAAATAACATATAATCCCTTCTAAGATAATATATCGCTATTACGATATATTATCTTTTTGAAGATATTTTATCAATTCAAATATCTTAATTCGGTAATAATCAGATATGAGTTCATTCTGGATAAATGTAAAAAGATTATTACCATATAAAAATCTGGAGGTAAAAGATTTAGCTTTTCGGGCAAATGTGCCATATTCAACAATAATTAACGGAATGAATAAAAACAGTATGCCGCTTGCAGATTTGGCACTTAAGATTTCTAAAATTCTTAACATTCCGCTTGATAGTCTTTTAGAAGATGAAGCACTAATAACAGAAAATACTGAGGGAATTAAGAAACTTGAATCAAAAGATTCAGAAAATAACCTATATCGTAAAAACAAGATTCTGATTGATTCATTCGAAAAATTACCAGAAAACATAAAACTTTCCATACAGGAACTGATAATTAGAATGGCAGAAAGTTATTAAAACTGTGTGTTTTTATCAAAAATTATGATAAAATCTCTTTAATACTCTTATGAAGCTTTCCGAAATTAAAAATCCAGTTTCCTCTGTTTCGGGTGTAGGGCCGGCCCTTACTAAAAATCTTGCAAGGCTGAACATATTTACTGTGGGAGATTTGCTTCAATATTATCCGCGGGATTACGAAGACCGCACCCGCAGGGTTTCCTTAAACGAGTTTTCCCGCTCGCCGAAAATCCACACGGTTGCAAAAATTATACGCCACGAATGGTTCGGCTACGGCAACATGCGCACCCTCAAGCTGATTATTAATGACGGAACCGCACAGGCAGAATTAATCTGCTTTAACAGGCCTTTTTTTGAAAAATCCTTTCCTGTAGGCTCAATTATCAGCCTGCACGGAAGCTTTTTTGTAAAATATAATGCCCTGCAGTCCTCAAGCTTTGAAGCAAGCCTGCTTGAAAAAGCCAGCCAATCAGAAATAAAAGCAGGTCAGCCCGCCCCCCTGCCGGCAGACCTTGCCAGCCGCCTTCCTTCCGACAACAAAGTTCTCCCAATCTATCCCCTCACAGAAGGCGTCTCGCAAAAGCAGCTTTCAAAGGCAATCAGTGCGGCCATCAGTCAGTACGCAAAGGGAATTGAAGACGAACTGCCGGAAGACCTTATAGAAAAACGGGGACTTCTTCACAAGCAGGAGGCTATCCAGCTTATTCATCAGCCTGCCAGCATTGAAGAAGCCCTTAAGGCGCGGAATACCCTTTCTTACGAAGAATTATTTCATTTTCAGAGCGTGATTTTAAAACGTGCCTACAAGCACAAGGGAAGCTTTGGAGACCAGGAAGTAAGCACAGAAAGTCAGCCAAAGCCTTTTGTAACTGCCGAGGTTTTTGCAGACTCCCTTTCCCCTCTTCAAAAACAGTTTATGGAAAAGCTACCCTTCCCCCTTACAGACGATCAGCGGGCAGTTATCTACCAGATGGACAGCGAAATCGACCGGGGCTATGAAGAACGCTCCCGCATCCTCAATCAGGCCGACCGCGGCATCCCCCTGCCAAAAAAATCAGCCTTTACAATGCAGCGGCTTTTACAGGGCGACGTAGGCTCGGGAAAAACCCTTGTTTCACTTTTTGTCTGTCTCCGCGTAATCAGCTGGAAAGGCCAGTGCGCCCTTATGGCACCAACCGAAATTCTTGCCCGCCAGCATGCCGAAACCGCTAGCCGCCTGCTGGACTTTCTTGGAATCCGGGTTGCCTTTCTTACAGGAAACGTAAAATCTGCCGGCCGCAGCCAGCTTCTTAAAAATCTTAAAGACGGCAAAATCGATATTGTAATAGGAACTCACGCGCTTTTTTCCAACAATGTTGTTTACAATGACCTGGAACTGGCCGTAATTGACGAACAGCACCGCTTCGGCGTAATGCAGCGTCAGGCAATAATTGCAAAAGGCCGTACAAACGAAAACGGAATCACCTTTGAACCTCATCTTCTTATGATGAGCGCCACCCCAATCCCCCAGACCCTGGCCTACACGATTTTCGGGGACCTTGATGTTTCAACCATCCGCACCATGCCTTCGGGAAGAAAGCCCATTACAACTTACCTTGTAAAAGAAGGCAACGAAATCAATGCTTACGAAGCAATCCGCAGGGAGCTTGAAAAAGGTCATCAGGCTTATTTTGTTTACCCCGCCATCGACAGTGAATACAGCGACGACGATGGAAATGTCCGTATAAAATCCGCCGAAAAGGCCTTTGAACATCTTTCAAAGCACATCTACCCTCAGTATAAATGTGCCCTTGTTCATTCAAAAATTGATGAAGAAGAGCAGACAATGATTCTAAATGATTTCCGCGCCGGCCGAATCCAGGTCCTTGCCGCAACAACAGTAATTGAAGTAGGAGTAGACGTTCCCAACGCCACCTGCATAGCAATAGAAAACGCCGACCGCTTTGGAATGGCCCAGCTGCACCAGCTCAGGGGCCGCGTAGGACGAGGCAGCGACCAGTCCTTCTGCTTCCTCATTTACAGCAAAAACCTGACCGAAAGCGGCATCGAGCGTATGAAAGCCCTGCGCCAGAGTACCGACGGCTTTTACATAGCCGAGCAGGACCTTAAAACGAGGGGGCCCGGCGAACTTACAGGCACCCTTCAGGCAGGAGCCATGGAATTTGCAGTAGCTGACATTGTCCGCGACAAAGACCTTCTTACCCAGGCAAGAAGCGACGCCCTAACCTACATTAACAACTAACATTACTTCCTGTTCAAAAGCATTTATAAGGTATATTGACCTGCAGATGGGCGGAAGCGGAATTGGGGGCAAAACACATTGTGAGCATTTTTGGAGACTTCCATAAAAAAAATCCGAGACTTTCGCCTGCGAAATGTCGTAGGATTTTTTCACAAAAAATGCGAAGACCTGTGTTTTCGCCCACAATGCAGCGTACGCCCATCTGCAATCAGTGAATATATTATTAATGCCTTTGCCCTGATATTAGTTCCAATACCCCGGCAAAAATGCTAAAATGCTTTTATGGATAAAACAATTTACGTTATCGGGCACAAGAATCCGGATACTGATTCTATTGTTAGTGCCGTAGCATATGCAAAACTTAAAAACCTGATGGGCTATCCTGAATATGTAGCTGCCCGTGCAGGTCATCTGAATCCGCAGACTACTTTCATTTTTGAAAAATTCGGACTTAGCCGTCCCCTCTATGTTCCAGACCTGATTCCAAAGGTTGAATATTTTATGCCAAAGGGCTGCGAAACAGTTCAGCAGAATGTTTCAATCTGGGAAGCAATCGGACTTATGAAAAAGAAGTCTCTCCGCGTACTTCCTGTCGTTGATGCAGACGGAAAGTATATTTCCATGCTCCACTACACAGGCTTTGCGGCCGGCGTTTTAAAGTTCATGAATCCTGTAAAGCACAATTTTATTTCTACAAGCCTTTCTTTGATTCAGAAAACTTTAAACACCCAGGTTTTAGTTCAGACTTTTGATGCTGATAAGATTTTCAAGGGCCACGTTCTTGTTGCTTCATCTTCCACCCAGAAATTTGAAAATACCCTTAAATCTCATGCCAGTGAAGACGTGATTGTCATTGCAAGCGACAGAGACGACATTCACAGCCTCTGCATTTCCTACAAGGTAAAGGTGCTGATCATTACTTCAGGCTTCGCAATTAAAAAGGAAGTCCGTGAGCAGGCAGAAAAAAACGGCGTAAGCGTCCTCATCAGCCCTTATTCTACTTCTCCTACAGCTGAGCTTATTTCCTTTGCAATGCCGGTTTCTGCCATTGGTGATAAGGAAATTCAGCCTGTTTTTGTAAATGATACAGTTTCTAAAATCAATGAAATACTATTCAATTCTCAGATAAAATATCTTCCTGTAATTGATACTGAAAATAAAATTGTAGGAATTATTTCTGAGCATGATTTACTGCGAGAGCCAAACGTTGAAGTCTGCCTTGTCGACCACAACGAGCCAAGCCAGGCGGTAGAAGGCCTTGATCACTATAAGATTCTTGAAATCATTGACCACCACAGACTGGGAAATCTTTCTACAAAATATCCGATTACTTTTATCAACAAGCCGGTCGGTTCAACTGCCACACTGATTACAAGCCTTTACCGCGAGGCAAAAATCCCGATTCCAAAGAAAATTGCTGCCCTTCTTTTGTGCGGAATCCTCAGCGATACCCTGATTTTGAAGTCAGCAACCGTAACACAGGCTGATATAGACACAGCAGAATACCTTTCTGACCTTGCAGATCTTGAAATTGAAAGTCTGGGCAACGAAATCATTCTTGCGGGAAGCAGGATTGGTAACCGCTCTGCAGGTGAGCTTGTGCGCCAGGATATGAAGGAATACACAGAAGGAAAGGTCGTTTACACTGTAAGCCAGATTGAAGTCGGAAGCACAAAAGAGATTCTTGACCGAAAGGCTGAATTCTTCAAGGAGCTTGAAATTGAACGCCGCAGTCGCAAGGGACTTTTCTCCTGTCTTCTTGTTACAGACATTACAACGCTATCAAGTATCCTTCTGATTGACTGTGAAGAAGAATTTATTTCCTTTATCAACTGGCCAAAGCAGGATGAACATATTTACTTTTTGCAGGGAGTAGTTTCACGCAAAAAACAGCTTGTACCGCTTATTACGGAAGTTGTACTGAATTATTTGAAATAATTGTGTCAAAATAACCCACAATTCCCCGTAAAACAGCCCCCTGTGTCAAAAAAGACCACAAGATAATAATAAATGGCCAAAAAGGCAAGGAAAATCGTACAAATTTGCAAAAATTTGTACGATTTTTTATTTTTTTAAATATTTTTGAGATTTTTTTCTAGTTTTCTGTAGTTGGCACGTTTCTTGCTATATATCTTATGAAAAAAAGATATCTGCGGAGGCAAGAAAATGAAATACGACGACGAAGTTTTGGGAATGTACCTTAAGGAAATCAACAGAATCCCGCTTCTTTCACGCGACGAAGAAAACGAACTGGCTGTAAAAGCAAAAAACGGTGACAAAGCTGCTAAAAATAAAATCGTAACCTCCAATCTCCGCTTTGTTGTAAACGTTGCGAAAAAATACCAGAATCACGGACTTGATATGACAGACCTAATCAGCGAGGGAAACATCGGACTTATGACAGCAATCGAAAAGTTTGACGTTTCAAAAGGCTATCACTTTATTTCTTACGCTGTATGGTGGATCCGCCAGAGCATTCTTAAGGCAATCTGTGAAAAGAGCCGTGCAATCCGTCTTCCTCTCAACCGGGCAAACGAGCTTGTTCAGATTGAACACGCCCGCAAATCAATTCACGGAAAGAAAACTGAACATCAGGAATACGAAGAAATTGCAAAGCTTCTTAATATGAGCACAAGCCACGTTCGCGAAATGATTAATATCAGCCGCGAAATGGTTTCTCTGGATGCAGAAGTTTCGGGCTCAGATTCAAGCAAGGCTAACATTGCAGACTTCCAGGAAGACACAATCAACGAAAGACCGGAAGAAAAGGTTATTGAGCAGTCAATGTCTAAAGACATCAACCGCGTACTTGAAACCCTCAAGCCAAACGAAAGCCGCGTAATCAGAATGCGCTACGGCTTGAACGGCGCAAAACCAATGTCTTTGAAGGAAGTTGGCGAACACTGCGACCTTACAAAAGAGCGCATCCGTCAGATTGAAAAGACTGCAATCACAAGACTTCAGCACCCTACCCGCGCCCGCCGCCTTGTAGATTACGCTGTAGCTTAAGATTTTCCCCACCCCTTCATTCTTAAAACAAATAAAGGCATAAAAAAAACCGGTTGAAGCAATTCAACCGGTTTTTATTTTAGGATGTCCTTCTAATTACTCATCAGCCTTTACAGTTCTAAGTGAGTGGTGAACACCAAATTCAGGCTTCCATGTGCGGCGGAAGAACTGAATAAATCCACTTGAAATAAAGATAGAAGAGTACATACCGCTAAGCAAACCAACAATCAATGCAAGAGAGAAGTCTTTGATGCTTCCAGTTGTGAAAACATAAAGAGAAACTACTGCGAACAAAGTTGTTACTGTTGTCAAAATAGAACGAACAAGTGTGTCAGAAAGTGACTGGTTCAAAATCGGTGTGAAAGAATTTACATCATTCATGTATGTAAGGTTATAGCGGATGCGGTCAAGAATAACCACAGTAGCGTTGATAGAATAACCGATGATTGTAAGAACTGCCGCAAGAACAGTGGTAGAGAATTCCATCTGAGTCCAGATGATGAATGTAAGCATAATCAAAGTATCGTGAATCAATGCGATTACAGCACCAAGGGCAAAGTCCCAGTGGAAACGGATTGCGGCATAAATCCAGATTAAAGCAACTGTAAGCACAAACATAAGGATTGACTTAGAGGCAATTGAGTTTGACATGCTTGAACCGATGAAGTCAGTTTTTACAATTGCAACCTTTTCTTTTCCGAATGAAGAATAAAGCTGATTGTTTACAGAATCCTGAAGGTCAGTCTGGGAAAGTTCTTTCGTATCTGACATTCGAATCTGGTAGCTTGCATCTGCTCCCTGACCAAGCTGTTTTACAGAAATACCTGTAAGGGAAGCAAGGGCATTGCGGATATCATCAGTTGTAATTTCAGAAGTTCCGGCAGGGTAAATATAAAGAACTGAATTTGTCAGCTGATTAGAAACTGCTGAGTTCAAAAAGAGCTTTGTTGTGTCAAAAGCACCGTCCAGAACCTTTACATTTACACCAGAAACCTTGTTCATTTCATTTGCAAGAGCTTCAACAGTTGTGAATTCAGCAAAATTGAATGAACGGGTTTCGTTTACAGCACCAATACCACTGATAACCAGATCAAGCTGACCGGCGCTGAGTTCCACAGCAACTTTTGCAGAACCATTGTAAGTAACTTCTGCAACCGGAGGTGCTACACGAACCTCTTCAATAAGACCAGGTTTAAAGTCGATTCCAAAATTGATTCCTTTTGTTACAAAGCCAACAATTCCGAAAATGATAATTGCGATACTAAGAACAGCAGAAGGAATAAAGCCTTTATTAAAATTCATTCTTTTCATTGTTTAATCCCCCAGCCGATACTTACTTTCTTTGCATGGAGCACATCTGTATCGAAATCGAACATAAGGCGTGATACAAACAATGCAGTGAATACAGAAGAAACAACACCGATTGCCAGTGAAACGGCGAATCCCTGAATTGCACCAGTTCCCAACTGAGAAAGGAAGATGGCAGCGATGAATGTTGTGATGTTAGAGTCCATAATTGCCCAGAATGCGTTATCAAAACCCATTGCAATGGCAGCTACGCGAGATTTACCCTGACGAAGCTCTTCCTTGATACGTTCAAAAATAAGAACGTTAGCATCTACGGCCATACCGATTGTAAGAATCATACCGGCAATAGAAGAAAGTGTAAGAGTCAAATTGAAAGCAGAAAGAACCGAGAACATGATGTAAAGGTTCAAAATCTGAGCTACAACGGCGTTGATACCTGACAGGTGGTAGAACAGAAGAAGGAATACAAGAATCAGACCAAGACCAAGACAGATAGCAAAGATACCCTGATGGATAGCCTGCTCACCAAGGCTTGCACCGATTACCTGCTGACTTTCTACTTCAAGAGGAACTTCAAGCCATGCTGTCTGAAGAACTTTCTTGATGTTGTTTGCTTCTTCGTAGCTGAATCCACCGCTCAAAGAAACGCTTCCGCCTGTAATCTTTGTTTTAATAGTAGCGTTTGATTTAACCTTGTTATCACTTACGATTGCAAGGTTCTGTCCAACATGCTCGCCTGTGAAGTCAGCAAAAATGTTAGCACCTTCATCATCAAGCATGAAAGCAACTTCAGGCTGATTTGTGATTGTGTCTGCACGAACTTCAGCAGATTTAATATGTTTACCCTCAAGGGCGATTTCTTTCTTTACTACAACATAGTCATAGCGTTCATCAAGACCGTAAGCATCTTTTGTATATTCACCGAAAACCTCGCAGTCTTCAGGAATAATTGATTTGTCCATCAATTCACCAACAGCGTTGAAAGTTGATGTAGGATGCTGTGCGTAGTAAGCCTTGAAGTTCTGAGTAGCTTCTGAATCAACCAGACGGAAGTTCAAAAGACCTTTACCCATAATCAATGTTGTGATTGTGTCTGCCTGAGCAGCACCAGGAATTTCGATATAGATGCGGTCATCACCCTGCTGGCGGACAGTAGGAGAAGTAAGACCGAATTTGTCGATACGGCTTGTAAGATTTTCAATAGCGTTAGCCATTGCTTCTTTTTTGAAATCAGCTACAGGCTGATGAATGTTTTCTACGCCTGTTGCTTCAACGGCAGCATCAAGGTCAGCGCGAACGATAACGTTCATACCGCCCGAAAGGTCAAGACCAAGCTTTACAGAGTTCTCATAGTATTTTTTAGCTTTGAGAATGCTGTCGCGGTAGCGTGCCTGAATTACGTTCATAAATTCATACTCACTGTCGTAAGCAGAAAGAACGTCAATTACTGTCATATCTTTTGAAACTTTTTTGTCCAAAAGCTTATATTTTTTGGCTGCATCTTTTTCCAGCCAGGCATATTCCTCTCCTAATTTTGCAGAGGAATCTTTTGATGCAAGTGCTTTAATTGCATTTACATCTTCAGATGCTTTTGCAGTTGCAAAATCTTTGATGTTTTCTGTAGAACCCAAAGCCAAAGCCTGAACTTCTTTTGGAGTACGTCCATACCAGCTGATAGACGGCCACAGGAAAACAAAACAAAGCGCAAGAACAACAAGCAGAAGTACTAAACGTGAGCGTTTGTTCATTTTTTTTAAAACCCCAATTTATTTGTTTTCTTCAGTTTCAACGGCCTCGGCAGCTGAATCAGAAGATTTTTCACCTTTTTTTGCTTTTTTATCAGCTTTTTCTTCAAGTTCTTTTGCTTTTTCAGCATCAGTTTTTTCTACTGAAGAAATTGCAGAACGGTTGAATTCAAGTTTTACGTTCTCGTCAACCTTTACGATTACAGTCTTTTCTTTTACAGAAGAAATTGTTCCGTGAATACCACCAATTGTGATAACCTTGTCGCCTTTTTTCAAAGCAGCGAGCATTTTCTCTGTTTCCTTCTGTTTCTTATTCTGTGGACGAATCAAGAAGAAATAGAAAATAATGATGATTAATAAAAATGGTAAGAGAGTGCCTGTTAAAGCACCTGTTGTTGAAGCACTTCCAGCAGTTCCGGCTGCCTGAAGCATTGGAATGAATGACATAAGTTTCCCATCCTAAAATTTTTAAAATATGACCCAATTTTGACAATTGTATCAGGATATAAAAATATCATTTATGGGCTATTTTATCAACTGAGTAAGGGCCTCATTCAGGCGGCGGATTGAAGAATCGTTAGGTTTTATTGCAACTACCTGGCGCAGATAATACTGGGCCTTGCGGTAATCATTCTTGGCATAATAAACCTGATAAAGGCGGAAAAGCGCTTCACTGTTGCGGGGATTTGAAATCAAAGAAGAACGCAGGTCGGCAAGAATTGTATCTTCTGTAAGCTGGAGAAAACTTCTTCTATAATACAGATAGCTTTTCATTTTTGCAGAAGAAGAATCTAAAAGTGAATTGATGTATTTTAAAACAAGATCGCGGTTGCCGTTTTCACAGTAGGCATAAACATAAGCCTGCAGGATTTCTTCATCATCTGGTCTCTGCATCTGCATCTTTTTTGCAAAATCAAAGGCTTCGGACTTTTTCTTGAGTTTAAGGCAGACTTCAACATAGCTTTTTATCACATCACTTGATGGATTAGGAAGCGCAGCCAGACGGGCAGCCATTGAATATGCAGAATTCCAGTTTTCACGCTGCATAAGCCCCGAAAGGGCATAGCGCATGGCTTCAGTGTTATCGGGCTCTTTTTTGAGGATTTCCGCAGCCAGTTCGTCGGCATACTTTCCGGCAACAGGAGAGTCGGTTTCGGAAGAAATGCGGGCAGCCAGCATGAGGGCGTCAAGATTTTCCGGGTAAAGCTGAAGGGCCTTTTCCACTGTCTGAGTTGCCATATCGGTGTTTTTACTCCATTCCAGCTGAACACTGGCTCGAAGCAGAAGATAATCGATTGAAGTGTCGTTCTGGCGCGAATACATATCCAAGAGGGAAACGGCACGAATGTAATCCTTCTTTGCAATGAGGATTTTTGCGCGAAAAAGGACAAACTGAAGGTCGTTAGGCTCCTGCTGAAGGACGCGGGCAACATACTGTTCTGCGGCAGGATAATTTTTGCGGGCAAAGGCAGCATAAGCCTGAAGCCTCAGCAGCTCAATATCATTGGAAGGCTGGGTAAAGTCTGCCAGGACTTTTTCTGCAGTGTCAATGTCATTTAAGTGAAGGAGGCACTTTGCATAGGCAATGCCGTTTTCCCTGGTAAAATTGGAATTAGCATAAACATATCTGAACTCTTCGGCAGCTTTCGCATAATCCTTTTTTTTCAGGTAAGTCGTTCCCAGAAGATAGTGGGCAAGCACAGAATCCTTATTAAAGGCAAAGGCTTCATTGCAGGCATTTATACACAAATCATAAGAGGAGACAGAAACTGAAGGACTCATAATTACAAGAGCCGGAAGCAGGGTCGAAAGAAAATCATTTTTTTCTGTACTGGAGTCAAAAATACCGCGCTCAGAAGATTCAATAGCGCCTAGATAAGAATTTTCAGTCTGAGGCTCTGCAGGATCCCAGGTTATAAGCTGAGAAGGCCATACAGTCTTCATGATTTTTGTAGCAATTTCGATGAGGAC
This sequence comes from uncultured Treponema sp., assembly GCA_947165895.1. Lineage (GTDB taxonomy): Bacteria > Spirochaetota > Spirochaetia > Treponematales > Treponemataceae > Treponema_D. The sequence continues at coordinate 113,725 of CAMVCB010000005.1, read as the reverse complement.
AAGCTCATTTTCTTCATAATTTCCTTCAGTTTTATGAAGAAGCTGCATAGCCTTTCTGAGAGAATCTGCGGAGCCAAATTCAACATTCTGAAGAACTTCTGGATCTATCTTGTAAAAATAAGTTCGCTTTGACGAAGGAAGCTTTACAGCCTCTTCACCAGTGTAAGTGTCAGTAACATGTGAAGATTTTGATTTTTTTTTCTTTGAGGCAGAATAAAGCGGACTGCTCAAAAAAAGAGCAGCCGATAAGGCAAGAGAAAAAAACTTAACTGTCCAAGACCCTAATTTCACTAGACCGCCGGAATCAATCGTCTTCTAAAAATTCCTCGTATGAAAATTCATCTGAATTTTTGTCATCGAGGACCAAACCCTTATGCTTTTTCTGCAAAAAGTAAAATACCATCAGCAGGATTGTTATTCCGATTATCAGAACCGGAGCAACAAAGAAACTGATTAATGAAAGAGAGACTTTTATAATTTTTAAAGAGAAGAGCAGATAGTATAAGCTCATTATCATCAATATTAAAGAGGGTATGCCGTATTCTGCACGGATTTTTTTATGACGGAAGTAACTGCATTCCATCAGAATGAGACCGCAGAAAAATGCGTAAAGGGGCCAGACCTGAGAAAATTTAAGGTCTTCAAAAAACTGAAGCAGCAGGGAAATAAGTCCGCAGATAAAAACAAGAGCCCCTGAAAAAATATGATATATGCTTTTTGTATGCCTGATTGCAAGAAACTGCATTATAAAGCCGATTATTGTCTGGGCAACAAGATAAGCAATCATAACAGGAAGAGACATTGCAAAATTAGAATCAAAATAAATTACAAGAAAGCCGGTTGCAATGAGCAAATAACCCAGCATAGCAAGAAAATTCAGAACTTTAATGTAGCCGCCTTTCATATCACAAACCCGTCTCTTTTTAAATATATATCATTTAAATATACATTCAAAAATCATTCTTTACAATAATAAAGTGCTGTGGTAAATTTTCATGCATGAAGCGGAATTTAAAAAATATTGCACTTTGCATTTTCACACTTTTTTCTATTATATTATCGGCCTGCAGTCAGAATAAATCCAATGAAAACAAGTCTCTTTTGTTTGAGCAGAATCAGTCTCAGCTGCTTCATATTCTGGAAAAGGGAGATTTGAACGAACAGCAGCGCTACACAATCATCAATCAGATGGCGACAAACTATCTTAACATAAAGGATTATCAGGGGGCGGTACTTTTCCTTACAGACTGGGTTGAGCAGAATCCAAACGATATGTACAACTCCTACTGGCTTTTGATGACAGCCTACGCTTACCTTTCCATGGGTGCAGAGCCGGTTGCTGAATATTATTTTGACCGTATTTTGCAGCAGTATCAGGATCTGCTTGTAAAAGGCAATTCAATCCACTTTATGTGCCTGCAAAACCTGATTCAAATCAGTAAATCACCTGCCCACCGCATCAGGTATTTTAACAGCCTGATAAACCGCTTTCCCCAGAATGTAAACACAACAGAGCTTTACCTGCGCCTTGCAATGGAATACGAAAAGGACAGCCAGTGGACTCAGGCTTTAAGGGCTTACACAGTCTTTCTTGAGCAGCCGGATGCAACCACAATTCAGATTCCGGGAGAACCTGATGCCTACAAAAATGCCCGCCATCTGATTGATTATAATTCATCAGACAAAAACTGGACCTTTGAAACTCTGGAAGGCCTTGAAACAGCGGTAAGAAAAGCTATCCGCAATTATGACTGGCGTTCACTTGATAAATACAAGGCCAAAGTAAACTTCTTTTCTATGTCCTGGAAGCAGGATGAAACTGATACTAACGCTCAGGAAGAGTTTTCAATGCGAAGCTTTATGAGGGGAAACAGAATCCGCTGCAGCGACACGCTTGACCCTTCATCAACACCAACAGAAGCATATTTACGTACAACCGGCTGGTCTACCTACGTTCCGGTCTGGTATCTTTATTTCAGAAAAGTAAACTTTCCTTTGGACTCAGACATTCACGGAAACTGGGAATGGGCCGGAATCTACATGGGTGAAAAACTCTGATGCGCATAGTAAAAGGCCTCCTTCCACCGCTGATTTTTCTGAGTCTTCTTTCTGTTCCCCTTATTTGCGAAGAAGAAGCCCCGGAAGCAGACGACTCCCTCCAGCTGATACAAAAGGAGCTTGTAGAGGCAGCTCAGCGCCCGCCCTACATTCCCCTGGACATTCCCGGAGCAGAACGTCCCGAAGTAGAAAAAATCCGCCGTCTTTATCTTTCACCAAAATATGCAAAACGCCTTTCTGATGACCTTGAGCTGGCCCAGGACTACCGCATTTACGTCCGCAAGGCAGTAATCGACAACGATCTTCCCCTTGTAATCGAATACCTTCCCATGATTGAATCCAACTATAAGCCCAATGCCCGCTCAAAATCCGGAGCAATAGGACTCTGGCAGTTCATGGAAAACAGCGTTTCAAACTTTCTGGTACTCAACGATTTTGTTGACGAGCGTTACGACCCCTGGCGCGAAACTGAAGCCGCCATCAAAAAGCTTAAGGAAAACTACAGATATTTTCAGGACTGGCCGCTTGCCCTGGGAGCCTATAACTGCGGACTGGGAGCCATGTCAAAGGCACTCAAAAAATCACCGGTAAAGGATTTCTGGTACCTTGCCAGCCATAATTTAATCAGCCGTCAGACAGCAGAATACGTGCCCAAGCTTCTTGCAATCGCTGACCTTGCAACAAACAGCCGCTACTACGGAATTGACCTGCCGGATCACCACGAGGAATTTGAGCTTTTACAAAATGAAAAGGAAGGAAATTTTGATTACATCAGCGTAAAAAAAGCCTACTCCATCAGCCAGCTGGCTCAGGAAATGAAAATGGAGCCGGAAACCTTAAAAAAACTCAATCCTTCTTATATTCGCGGAATGACTCACCCGGCAAAAGAAAGCCTTATCCGCCTGCCTCTGGGCATGGAAAAATCAGCCCTGAACGCAATCAAAGAACTGGCCCCCATCGAATTCCCATTCAAATATATAGTCGTAAAAGGAGATTCCCTCTGGTCTATCTCCCGCCGCTTTCACGTGAGCATCAAATCCCTCTGCGAAATCAATGATATATCCGAAAACGCAATCCTAAAAATAGGAAAAACACTTTATATTCCCTCAAAATAATCCGAAACTGATATAGTAGGATTATTTATGAAAAAGCAAATCATTTTATCGCTGACTCTGGGATTTTTACTGACAGGGGCCTCAAAAGTTTATTCTCATTCATCAGACCTTTCATCCTCACAGGGAATCATCAGTGCAAAAAGCCGCATAAACTGGGTAACAAGAGAATTTACCACTGACCTTTCATACGACTGTAAATCTGCAAGCCTGCAAATGCCTTCAGGCAAAAAAACAGCATCCTCGAAAATTGCATTAAAAATGTCCCAGCTCATTCAGCCTTCCCTGCTTTCACTTTTTGAAGATTCCAAAAACACCCTTTCCGATATGGTTGTAATGGAGCAGCTGACTCTGGATCAGGTTTATTATTTTATCACCCACGGCTACAAAACCCCCGATGTTTTTTCAAAAGATCTTGCAACACTGGACAGCACAAACACCCTGAACATTAATAATCTTGGAAAGGAACTTGTGCGCCAGTATTTCAGCTACATACCGGAAAAACCGATTGACCTGATTCCTTCCCGCGCCTATTCGGGAATCATAATTGATGCCCGCGGCGCCTACCCGGTTCACGGCGAATACATAGAAAGTGAAGTTTATCCCTGCTTTTTCCCGACAATCTGGGACAATCAGATGAATATTGTTTATGAAAAGGGAATTGTAAATCCTGAGGTCGTAAAAAAAACAGGGCTGACAGCCTTCCATTATTCAGATGACATTCTCCAGTATTCAGACCGGATTGGAATTGATCCCCTTTACATCCGGGCAAAGGAAGTTTATGGCCGCAACAGAACCGACCCGATTATCAGCCGCGAAGATGCCCTTAAAATTCTGACGGTTCCTGAAAACTTAAAGCTGCTCGAACAGGGAAAGGTAGTTGTACTTCTTGATAAGAAAAACCTGATTTACGATATTGCAACGCCTAAAAAAGATGAGGCATATTACGTAAATTATAATACTGTCCGCCAGCACTTTTTTGAAAATAAGGTTCAGAATGTTGAAATTGTTGATGACGCAAGCGGAATTAAAATCACAGTTGATGATTTGAAATTTAAGCCTGATTCGCCGGAGCTTCTGGAACATGAAAAAGGCAGAATCAGGGAAATCGCAGCCGGTCTTAACAAGATTATCAGCGAAAATAACGGCTACACAATTCTTGTAGAAGGACACACAGCCGATGTAGGAAAACCTGTGGGCCAGCTTAATCTTTCTATTGAAAGAACCCGCACAGTTATGAATGCCCTGGTTGAATACGGACTTCCAAAGGAAATTTTCACTTACAAGGGATACGGCGGCACTCGTCCTGTAGCCAGCAACGAAAATGAGGAAGGAAGGGCCCAGAACCGCCGTGTAGACATTATTGCCCGCCCGGCAGCCACCTACATCCAATACATACGTTAGCGCGTAATGTCACCTGCTAACTTTCGAATGCACGTACGCTAACTATCAATGTTTGCAGAGCAAACATTGTATTTGGAATTTGCATTCAACTTCCGAATGCACGTACGCTAACTATCAATGTTTGCAGGGCAAACATTGCAGTTGGATGCTATTTTTTTTCGGCTAGTTTTTTATTGCGTTTTTCGATGTAGAGGTTGGCATCGGCTTCTGAAAGCAAAGGAGTAATCTGATAACCAACCTTGGAAGACGGGAATTTTACATAACCCATACTGATTGAAAGGCGGAATTTTGATTCATTTTTTTCAGTCCAGAGGTCGCAGTCTTCTTTGATAAGCTTCTGGATTTTTTCAAAGGCCTCAACAGTCATTCCGGGACTTATGATTACAAACTCATCACCACCAAGCCTTGCGACAATGTCATTTGCCCTGAAATTACTCTTAAGGATGATAGATTCAGCGATAATCGCGCAGTCACCGGTTTCATGACCAAAGGTATCGTTGATTTTTTTAAGGCCGTCCATATCACAGTAAATTATCAATCCAGACTGGTTCATTGCCTTTGCAAACTGCAGGGTAGTTTTTCCAAAATCAAAGAGGCCGCGGCGGTTGTAAAGTCCCGTAAGTTCATCAGTATTAGCAACAACATCAAGCTCCTTATATTTTTTATGGAACTTGTTCTTTTCACTGGAAACCTGAGCATAAGAGAAGATTGAATTCACAAGGGATGAAACAATCTTCATTATAAAGTCGTGAACAAAGAAATCATCATGATTGGATGTTCTGAAAACAGCATAACCATACTGCAGGGTATTGTGGTAAAGAGCCATCACGATGTTTCCGCTTTCCGTAAAATCATAGATTCCGTCCGGAACCATACGCTCATTTGGATTAAATTTAATTCTCTCTGGAAGAATTTCGCTGTCGTAGCCGGAGCTTTCATCAAAAGCACAGAAGATGCTTGCCCGGTGAGGGAGATTAAAGTAATCAAAAGGAATTGTCTGTTCGATTGGAGCCTCATAAAGCACGATAGCAGCTGCCTTTATTCCAAAATCCCGTAAATCTGAATTGAGGCGCGACTTAAGCTGGTCGGGGGTCATATCAAACTGGGTTTCGGTATAATAGTTCATAACCTTCTGAACCTGTGCCGTCCTGAAATACAAATCAGAAACTACGTTCCTTGAAAAAATCACCTTATCAATATTCAGTTTGATATTGCAGAATTCCCGGTCTTTAAATTCTTCCGGATATGGAATCTTGCAGGAAGATTCGCGAAGCACAGCCGTATTCATAAGGTTCAGATTCTGTTCAAATTCCTCACCGTTAAAAATTGCTTCCAGCATTTCTACAGCCTTTCTTCCATGCTCATCTATATGCTGGTCAATACTTGTAATGGAAGGATTATTAAATTCTGACTGCTCAAGATTATCAAAACCGACAATCTGAATGTCTTCCGGAATTCTCATTCCATGTGATTTTACAAACTCGCTGGCGGCATAAGCCATTTCATCAGTAAAAGCGATGATTGCGTCGAATTCAATTTTACCGTTATTGGAAATTGCATAAGTTTCCAGATCTTTTAAAATCTGAAGATAATCAAAACTCATACGGAAATAAGTGTAATTCTGGGCTGTAAGATTTTTTTCTTCAAGAATGCGGTGAATTACGTTACGCCTTATTCTGATTTCAGGTGAAGAGCTTCTAAGTCCAAGCAGGGCAAACTTCTTGCAGTGCTGAACATCAATCAGATTATCAAAAATTACCTTATAGGCATCATAGGGGTCAGAAGTGATTGAAGGACAGCCCGGAATATCAACGGCAACAGAAATTACAGGAATCGGCGTAAAGCCCTTGATAAAGGAAAGCATTTCTGACTTTGAAACAAAGTGAAGCTGAACGCCGGTAGAAATAATAATTCCGTCAATGGAATTTGTTGTAATCAGGGAAGTGATTGCGGCCTGCTGGTAGCCAAAGGCAGTTCTTACAGAATGCAGGGTTCCGATTGGAAAAACAATAAGCTCAAAATCATGCTCACGACAGGCTTCCGCAACTGAATCAAAAAGCCTGTGAGAATATTCTATCGTTATAAAATCAAGAATGAGAGCAACCCTGTACCTGCTTCGTGCCATTCTTATATTTTATATCAACAAATTTGATTTGGCAATTTTATTTAATATTATGTTTTATTTGATTATATCCAGAGATTTACGCTGGAATTTCGGAAGGAATTTCTTTCTGCCACCGTTTTCAAACTGAATTTCTGCAACAATTTCACCTTCGTTCAGACTGCATTTTTGAATCATTCCATAGCCGTAATCATCGTGGTAAACCTTTGTGCCCTTTTTATATTTTTCAAGCAGCTCTAAATCTTCTTCAGAAAGCTGCTCTTCACCTGCATTGGAAGCTGCGGCGCCGGAATCAAAGGGAGAACCTTCAATCCTCCTGCCAACGCCCGCAAAACGCTCCTCTGCGGCAGCCTTCTTAAAGGAAAACGGCACCTGACCTATCGCATTGAATGCTGCTGCCCCTTCCTTAATAAAAGGACTTGGTCGCATAAACTGAACCGAACCGTACATATAGCGGCTGGCACAGGAAGTAACGTAAAGCTCGTCGCGGGCCCGGGTAATTCCTACATAAAAAAGACGGCGTTCTTCTTCAAGATCGGCACCGGCCTTATCCATGCGGGGGAAAATTCCTTCTTCAAGGCCTGTAATCACAACCTTTTTGTATTCCAGACCCTTTGTGTTGTGAAGGGTGATGAGGGTAACTGCATCTTCAGAAGTTTCTTCGCTGGAAAGCTCAAGTGTACGGTCAAGGTTGATGGCATCAAGAAATTCCGTAAGGCCTTCAAGGCTGCATTCATAAGGAATGGCAGAGTTTACAAGCTCTTCAAGGTTCATAAGGCGCTGGGTTCCCTCAATTTCATCACTTGCCTTATGATATTCATCAAGACCGCTTGCCTTAATTACGCGTTCAATAAAATCAGAAAGGTGAAGTCCTTCATTTTTTGACTTATCTTCTTCGTCATCCGGCTCAAGGAAGCCGTCCAGTTCTGCAAAAATTTTACAAAAGGCTTCTGCACCTTCCCGGGCTTTTTTTGAAAGTGAAGGAGCCGCGGTTCTGCAGGCTTCAATAAGATTTGAATACAAGGGAGTTCCGTCAGCCTGCCATTCGACGGCATTTTCAAGGATTTTGTCCTGAGTTTTTTCGCCAAGTCCCCGGGCCGGCTTATTTACGACACGGCGGAAAGAAATTTCGTCACGGGGATTGGCGCAAAGGGCTATGTAGGAAAGCGCATCTTTAATTTCTTCACGTTCGTAGAATTTTAAAGAGCCGACTACAACATAAGGAATCTTTTTATGAAGAAATTCCTTTTCAAAATTAAGGGACTGGGCGTTTGTGCGGTAAAGAATGGCCCAGTCAGAATATTTTCCGCCGGCCTCGTGAGCCTGACTTATCATATTGCCGCAGAAAATTGCTTCGGTATTCTGGTCGGTCAAAAAAGCAAGAACCGGCTGCTTTCCATCTCCGCGGTCAGCAATCAGAGTTTTTCCAAGGCGGTTTACATTCTTTTTTACGACAAGGTCTGCGGCGTGAAGAATTTTTCCTGTGGAACGGTAATTGCGTTCAAGGCGGATAATCTGAGTGCCGGGAAACTTTTTTTCAAAGGAAAGGATATTCTGAACTTCGGCACCGCGGAAGTGGTAGATTGATTGGTCATCATCACCGACTACGCAGACATAAGTTGAAGTGCCCTCTTCCACGCCTGACAGTTTTTGCAAAAGCTTAAACTGGGCAATATTGGAATCCTGATACTCGTCGACCATAATTACGCTGAAACGCGAATGAATGTAATCCGCGATTTCGGGATGCTCTTCCATAATTCGGACAGGAAGCATAATCAGGTCACCAAAATCGGCATTTCCTGTAGCACGCAGCCTTGCCTGATATTTTTTGTAAATGTCGTTCAAATCAAATTCGCTGCCTATAATGCTCAAATCATCTTCCGGGAAAAGGCAGTAATCCTTTGCAAGGGAAATCTGATGGGCAGCTATACGGGCCTCTTTTGAACTGAGTTCCGGCACGGCTTTTTTTACGATTGTTTCCATATCGCCGTCATCATAAACAGTAAATGAATCTTCAAGGCCGGCTTCTTTTGCAAATTTACGAAGAAACCAGGAGCCGAAAGAGTGAAAAGTCCTGATTTGTGCCTGAGAAGCCCTTTCATCAAGAGAAACTGCACGTTCGCGCATTTCATTTGCGGCCTTTTTTGTGAAGGTTACCGCAAGTATTTTCCAGGGCTCTATATTTTTTTCGCCGATTAAGTAAGCAATCTTTGTTGTGATTACCCGGGTTTTTCCAGAACCGGCTCCCGCTAAAATCAAAAGCGGACTTCCTTCATGTTTTACGGCCTCAAGCTGTTCATCGTTGAGTACAGAAAGATATTGTTCCAGAGACTCGGTCATAAGGCTCTCCTCTAGGAAATAAAGTAAAGATCTGAATCTTTTGGAAATTCCTTTACAAGTTCAATAAAACGGGCATCAAGGTCTACGCCGGTGCTTGCAAGAATTTGAACTTTAATCACATTTCCCGGCGCTATTGCGGCTGACTGGCAGGAATCATCCAGGTCATAGCGGACAACTACACTGCCGTCAACCTCGGGAGCCTGGAACCAGGCACGGCCGATTGCGAGTCCTTCCGAAGAATCAAAGTCACTGTCAGCGCCAGCGCCTCCTTCCCCGGCTCCTGCAGCTTCTGCAGCTCCAGAAGCCTGTCCGGCATTAATTACCTCTTCCACAAGCACATTTACCGTTTGTCCGGCAAAGCGGGCCAGCTTTTCGTTTGTAATTTCTGTCTGAAGCTGAACAAGGGCATCTGCGCGGGCCTGAGCAGTTTTTGCCGGAACACGGGGCTTCATGCTGTAGGCAGGAGTGTCTTCCTCGCGGCTGTAAGGGAAGCAGCCCGACCAGTCCGGGGCAATTGCCTTAAGAAAGGTCTGTGTATTTTCTGCGGCCTGGTCACTTTCGCCCGGAAAACCTGTAAGGAAGGTTGTACGCAGCATGCAGTCAGGCAGCTCCGAACGGATTTTTTCCACCAGTTCAATGTATTTTTTTTGCGAACCAGTCCGGTTCATGGCAAGAATTGTCTTATCGTCTCCGCTTTGGAAAGGAATGTCAAAATAATGAAGGAAGCGTTTATCCTTTTTCATGACGCTAAGAATGTCTGTATTAAAATGATCCGGGTGAATGTACAAAAGTCGTACAACAAAATCCCCCTGAATCTGGCTGATTTTTTCGAGCAGCTGGCACAATGGTGAACGCACAGGATTAAGTGTTGCCCTCAGCTCTTTATCTTCTTCCCCGCTTCCGTAGGCCGCAAGATCCTGACCAATCAGATTGATTTCGTAAACGCCCTGCTCTGTAAGCTCCTTGATTTCAGAGATAATTGACTCCACCGGGCGGCTTCTAAGCTCCCCGCGAATCAGGGGAATTGCACAGAAAGAACAGTGATTTGAACAGCCTTCGGTGATTTTTACAAAGGCAGAACCTTTAAAATTCATCAGCTTGGTGCGCTTTGCAGAGCTTATACCGCACTGGTCAAAAGTCTGAACAGAACGCTGACCCCCGCTGACCTTTTCCATAAAGCCTGCAATTTTAGAAAGGTCTCCGTTTCCAAAAACTCCGTCCAGCTCAGGCATGGAATCAAAAAGGTCATTTGCATAGCGCTCGGCAAGACAGCCTGTAAGTATGATTTTTGCGGCAGGATAAGCTGCCTTTACATTATAAACCGCGTCAATTGATTCTTTTTTTGCAGAGTTGATAAAACCACAGGAATTTATCAGAATAAAATCAGCCTTGTCGGCATCAAAAACCTGAGAAAATCCTTCCTTTTCAAGAAAAGCCGAAATCAGCTCTCCGTCAGTTTGATTTTTTGCACAACCATGCTGATCAATAAAGAAGCTTTTAAGATTTTTAGTCAATTTCAATAACCACCAGCTTATATTTACCGTCGGTATCCTTAATCCACTTGATGTCTTCTACCAGAACTTTGCCGGCGGCACCCATTTCAAGGTCGTAAGTGCGTGAATCAGCAATAATAGTAAACTTAACAGAGTTTGAGTTAGACATCCACAGGCGGATTCCATTGTGAGGAGTTGCCGTGAAGAGGTCGCCCTTGGCAAAATAGCCTTCAACAGAACGCTCGCGGTCAACCTTGTCGCGGAAGAGACATGCATCGCGGAAGTTTGCATTGATTGTAAACGGATAGGCACGGTTATCTTCAACAAGAACGCGCTGAATATGCTTTGGATTAACCTCAGATGCGGCAGTAATGTTTGCAACATCAGCATCGCTGAGCGCAGATTCCTGACCGGCAAGTCCATGATAGAGCAGAATACTAACCTCGGCACCACGGCTTTCATCGGTAGAAGAAATATCAGAAACATAAACAATGAGGTCAGAAGCATTGTCTCCATCGACATCCAGCTCAGATTCCTCGGAAAGATCTACGTAGTAGGTTCCGCTTGGCATTGCAAGTCCCAGACTTTTAAGAGTGCTGCTTACATTTACAACAATCTGATTATTGTTTCCTGTAGGGATTAAGAACTGATCTCCCTTGTAAACACGCTGCTGGAACTTTTTATCTGTAAGCTCAAAGGAACGGTTTTTAAGCTTACTTGATACAACAACATTATCATCCTTGATGTTGTATTTTTTGACGATTAAAAGTGAAGAAATAATTCCGATGATACAAACCAGAAGGGCAACAGGGATTATAACCGGAAGGAGATTTCTTGTAGAGCGGATGGGCTCGTAAAGTCCCTCCGGAACTCCGGACTCCTGTAATTCCTTATTGTGATAAAGCTTGAGCACATATTCCGGATCAAGCTCCAGATAAATTGCATAGTTACGTAAAAAGCCTTTAAGGTAAGCACTACCCGGAAGAGCGGAATCATCCTCTTCTTCCAAACCGATAAGATAACGTTTTTCAATGGAAATCTCGTGTGCAATTAAATCAAGATCGCCGTTTTTTGCTTCTCGTGTTTTTTTTAGCAGTGCGCCGTAGCTTTCCATCTTTTACTCCGAAAACAAGAAATTATTGTAATTATTTGCAGACGAAGGTGCGTCATAAATAAAACGCTGGTCTGTAATATTCTGATTGAGTTTATAGTCGTAAAAATCAAAAACGAAATTTTCACCCTTTGGAGTTACAGCTTCAACGCGACGAATCAGTTTTGTCTGCTCATTTACACAGATTTTAATAGAACGGAAGGCTTCAGAAGCTGTTTTTCTTGTGAGCATGAACTTAATCACCATTTCATCTGAATCAGCATCAAGAGGCTCTGCGTTCTGGCTTGTTTCGTAGGCAACAGTGTAATAGCGGCTCAAAAGGGCAAGTCCCTGAGGTGTAGCAAGAGTGTTTGCATTGTTTCCGCTTGTGTTTACATCCTGCTGAAGGATTGCATTTGACCCCGGCAGATAAATTGTCAGCATTGAACCGTTAAAAACGATAACCTGCTCTTCCGGGTTTGTATAATCCATGCGCACAAGATCCGGAGCCTTGTAAGAAAGCTTTCCGGCAGATTCTTCTTTGTCTACCTTAATTTCAAAATCAACTTCGTAATCTTTTATAGAACCGTAATATTCAGAAATTGTCTTAAAATATGCGCTTGCAGTAGTAATGTTCTGCGCAAAAAGCGATGCAGAAAAGAAGGCGCAGACTGCCAATAAAAGTTTTTTCATAGGAAATAATTATAATAAAATATGCTTATTCCTGCAACTTCCGCACCGCGGAAGTTAAACAAAGGTTCGGCTCATTCGGAAGTTGGTAGCAGGCATTACGACCTTTGTATGCCTGCGTCCCACTCGGCTCCTAGTTCTCAACATTTTCCCCAGAAGTTATTTCTTTGCAATGCTGCTCACCCTTTACAATCTCATAGAATTCCTTGCCGTCCATTGTTTCAACTTCCTTAAGGCGGTTGGCAATGTATTCAAGGAGTTCTTTGTGCTCGCTCAAAATCTTTAGAACATGCTCGTAACGTTCGTTCATAATTCGGGCAATTTCTTCATCAATAAAGTTCTGAGTCTGCTCAGAGAACTCGCGGATAAGGTTAGGCTCGCCGCCCCGGTTTCCAAGAACACCCTTTCCCAAAGTCATGTTCTTAAAGCGGTCGCTCATACCATAAACTGTAATCATATCTTTGATGATTGAAGTTGCACGGGCAATATCATTTGAAGCGCCGGTAGAAATATCACCAAGGATGATTTCTTCGGCAGCGCGTCCGCCAAGGCAAACGTCAACTTCATTCATCATATCCTTACGGGTCATGCAGAACTTTTCTTCATCTTCTTCACGGTACTGGGTATAGCCGCCAACTCCATGAGAACGAGGCACAACCGTAATCTTATTTACAGGAGGATGGTCTGGAGTAAAGGCACCGACAAGAGCATGACCTGTTTCGTGTACGGAAGTAAGGCGCATCTGCTTTTCGTTGTCCTTGCGGCTCTTCTTTTTAAGACCAATGCTTACCTTATCGATAGCATCATTAAAATCTTCCATCGTAACTTTCTTGCGGCCGTTGCGGACTGCGAGTAAAGCGGCTTCGTTTACAACGTTTGCCAGGTCAGCTCCGGCAAAACCGGTTGTTCCGTGTGCTATAGAAGAAAAATCAACATCATCATCAAGCTTAACGTTCTTTGCGTGGATTCTAAGAACCTCTTCGCGGCCCTTTACATCAGGTTTTTCAACAGGAACCTGGCGGTCAAAGCGGCCCGGTCGCAAAATAGCAGGGTCAAGAACATCAACACGATTGGTTGCGGCAAGAACGATAAGACCCTTGTCGTTGTCAAAGCCGTCCATTTCAACAAGCAGCTGATTCAAGGTCTGCTCACGCTCATCGTTAGAGCTGAAGCCGTTGGCACGGGATTTTGCAAGGGCATCAATTTCATCAATAAAGATTATACAAGGAGCCTTATCGCGGGCCTGGCGGAAAAGATCGCGGACGCGGGAAGCACCAACGCCGACAAACATTTCAACAAAGTCAGAGCCGGAAATGCTGAAGAATGGAACTCCGGCCTCACCCGCAACAGCGCGGGCAAGAAGAGTTTTACCGGTTCCAGGATCACCTACCAGTAAAACGCCCTTAGGAATCTTACCGCCGATATCAGTATATTTTTTAGGCTGCTTTAAGAAGTCTACAACCTCAACAAGCTCGTCTTTTGCTTCATCAACACCGGCAACATCAGTAAAGCGGGTCTTGATTTTTCCTTCTTCAACAACCTTGGCACGGCTTGAGCCCACATTGAAAATGCTGCCCATTCCACCGCCGCCTCCGCCCATTTTGCGGAAGAGGAAGAAGTACATGAGGAAAATAATTCCAAAAGGAATGATAAGGTTAACAAGAAGCTGCATAAGATAACCATGCTTCTGGAAAACAAATTTGTAATGAACATTATGACTGTCCAGCAATTCCAGAAAAGAAGGAAGTAAAACTGCAGCAGTTTTATAAAGGCGGCTGCTTTTCTGAGTCACAGGGAAAAGCTGAATTCCTTTTGTAGAAGAATTATCGTTTACCCGCTCAGGGCCGTAACCTACAAAGTAGTTTTCGCCGATTTCAACCGAAACAATCTGACCTTTTTCAATCATGTCCTTAAAATCGGAATAATCTACAAGTCCGTCTGATTTTTGAAAAACGAACATATCCATTACGGCAAGGCCAAAAAGGATTACAAGAAGAATAGGCCAGAAAGGGAATTTTCCGTCACCACGGCGCTTATTATTCTTTTTATTGTTATCATCTTCCGGTCCCATAAATTTGAAGAATTTGTAGGGATCGTTGTCATCATTTTTTTCGTTTTTATTGTCCAAGTTCTGATTTTCTGCCATAGATTTAATATACTAATTAAATATCTTTTTTTCCATAAAAAAAACTCTAAAGTAGAAAATTAAACTGCCGAAGATAAAAGCGATAAAGTATGTAAAGCTAAATCCACAGGAGGTTAAGTAAAATGGCATATCAAAATGCTTATTCCGCATACCAGAAAAACAATGTTACCACTGCCAGCCAGGGACGTCTTGTTGTACTTCTTTACGAGGGAGCAGTTAAAAATCTGAAGGGTGCAATCAATCTTTTTGAAAATGACGGCACTGTAAAAGCCTCTAATATAGAAGGATTTGGAAAATTTCTGCAGAAGGCACAGGCTATAATCACTGAGCTTCAGGTTTCGCTTGATATGGAAAAAGGCGGGGATATAGCAAAAAACCTTATGTCGCTCTATATTTTCTTTAACGAGGAACTGCTGGATGCTTCCATCAAAAAGGATAAGGCGAAGATTAATTCTGTTCTTACGATGATGAATGATCTTCTGGAATCATGGAGAACTGTTGCAAACAGTACAAACAATGCTCCGGCAGCAAACGTTCGCGGCGCATTGAATATTCAAGGATAAGATATGGCAGAAATTTCACAGGAAGAATTAAACGAAAGGGTGGCAATTTTACGCAGATTCAGGACTTTACTTGAACAGCAGAGGGGAAAATTCCGCGAATATCTTACTGTGCTCGAAAAACAGCAGGATTCCATTTCCAGCGAAAATACAGAAGCCCTGCTTGCCCACACAGAACTTGAACAGCAGGTTGTAAAAAACATCATCAATCTGCAGAAGGTTGTTGTGCCTATGCGCCAGATGTACAATTCTGTAAGGGCCGGAGAGGCAGCCGCAAGTGATGATCAGAAGACAATAGAAAGCCTGCAGCAGGATCTGACAGATTTGCAGGAAAGGGTGCTTACCCAGAATAAAATCAACCGCGAGCTTCTTAAGGTTCACATCGGTCAGATTAAAATACAGCTTGCGGGTCTCAAAAATCCTTACAAAAACCTTCACAGTGTTTACGCCCAGAAGCAGCCTGTCAGCCAGATGGTTGAAGTAGAGGCTTGATGCGGCTAAAAATTTACCTTACAGCGTCAGCATCTCCAGCCGCATCAGTCAACTTTTCTGCGAAAAGTTGATAGCAGGATTTTGTCTATGACTATTGCAATAATTGTAGCCTTTGAAAAAAATCGCGGAATCGGAAAAGACGGCCGCATAGTATGGGATTTTCCATCCGACCGCGCCTACTACAAAACGATGACCTTAGGAAACTTTGTGATTTTTGGCCGCAAAACCTTTGAAGAATTCGGAAAGCCCCTGCCAGGCCGTGTTAATATAGTAGTTTCGACCACAAAAAACTTCGAAGGCGAAAATCTTTACACCGTACAAAGCCTGAAAGAAGCCATTGAACTGGCAGAAAGAATTAATTCTGGAAGGGAAAAAGCCCTCACAGCAAACGAAAATAACCTTCCCGTTCAAAAGCCCCCCTTCCGCCCTCAAATTCTCCTTCCCCAGCCCCAGATTTTTCTCTGCGGCGGCCAGAAAATCTACAGCGAAGGCATCCCGTTAGCAGAAACAATTTACACAACTCAGATTGAAGCCGCCTACCCCTGCGACGCATTTTTTCCTCAGCTGCCGGAAAGCGCCTTCACAGAATCCGAGCATTCAAGCATATTGGAAAATGGTGTTAAACTGAACTTCATCACCTACACAAAAGAATAGAAGTCTTCTTTTTTCCCACACACACACACAGCTTCCCCTTACAGCCCCCGCCTGGAACCTAAAACCTAAAACCTAGAACCTAAACCCTATAACCTATATAATACTCCCATGAATCTTCTTTCAATCAATAATCTTGCAAAAATCGGACGGGAAAAACCGCTTTTTACCGGCGTTACATTTGGCATTCAGGAAGGCGAAAAAGCTGCCCTCATAGGACGCAACGGCTGCGGAAAATCAACTCTTTTGAACACAATCGCAGGCATATTGCAGCCAGACGAAGGAAATATCACAATAAACCGGGACTGCGGCATTTCATTTTTGC
Organism: uncultured Treponema sp.; assembly: GCA_947165895.1. Classification (GTDB taxonomy): domain Bacteria; phylum Spirochaetota; class Spirochaetia; order Treponematales; family Treponemataceae; genus Treponema_D. The sequence goes on along the minus strand of CAMVCB010000005.1, from coordinate 97,242 downwards.
CCCAGAATCCTGCATACAAGCCGGAAGACACAATCCGCGACCATATTTTCAAAAGCAAATCACCAAAGCTGAACGTAATCCGCGAATATCAGCTGGCATGCGAAGCACTCGCGGGCGCGGAAGGTGACGCTGGTGCCGGGGAAGGTGGCACTACCACAGGGGAAGGTGGCACCAGCGCATGGGCAGGCAGCACAGAAAAAGCCCAGAAAGCCTACAACTCCGCCATGGAAAAAATGGATAAGCTCCAGCTCTGGGATTACGAAGCCCAGATTGCTTCAATTCTCGGAGTTCTCGGCATCCACGATATGGAAAGAAAAATGGGAACTCTGAGTGGCGGAATGATAAAAAAAGTCGCCCTTGCCCAGGTTCTGGTAGAAGATACAAAGCTTCTGCTTCTTGACGAACCGACCAACCATCTGGACATCTCCACAATCAGCTGGCTGCAGAATTACCTGCACGACATGAAGCGCTCACTTCTCATGGTAACCCACGACCGCTGGTTTCTGGACGCAGTCTGCACAAACATTTACGAGCTGGCCCGGGGAAAAATCAAGCTTTACGAGGGAAACTACAGCCAGTATCTTGAAAAAAAGGAAACAGAAGCAGAAATAGAAGCAAACACTGAGCGCCGGATTGAATCAGTCCTCCGCTTTGAACGCGACTGGCTTTTACGAGGTCCCTGCGCCCGCGGAACAAAGGCTAAAGCCCGAATCCAGCGAGACATGCAGCTGATAAACCGAGAAAAATTCGCCGCCGACAAGGGCTTCACCTTCGAAGTAAAAGGCCGCCGCCTTGGCGGAAAAGTCCTGGAACTCCACAACATAAGTAAATATTATCCTAAGGGGTTTGCAACGGAACATTCAAGGCGAGTTTTTGAGAATCAAAAACTCGTGGCTCCCGTTACAAATGCTGAAGATGGTGAAAGGATTACGACGGGAGCAGGATTCGCCGGCAAGGCAGAAGGCACACCAGTAATTAAGAATTTCTCCTACAAATTCACAAAGGGTGAAAAAATCGGCATTTTCGGGGACAACGGAAGCGGAAAATCAACCCTGCTCAACATAATAACCGGCCAGCTGGCTCCCGACACAGGCACAATCGATACAGGCGTAAACACCAGCTTCGGCTACTACACCCAGAACCCGGTTTTTAAAGACACAAGCCTCACCGTCCTTGAATACATAAAGGAAGCAGCTGAACGCATGACCTTAAACGATGGCAAAAAAGAAGTCAGCGCCACCAAATTTCTGGAAGAATTCGGTTTTGAAGGAAAAATCCAGCATTCCCCGGTCAGCACCCTCAGCGGCGGCGAACGCAAAAAGCTCTATCTGGTCCGCCTGCTGCTTCAAAATCCCAACTTTCTTGTACTTGACGAGCCTACCAACGACTTTGACATCTTCACGATGAACATTCTGGAACAGTTTTTGATGGGCTACGAGGGCTGTCTGCTCCTGGTAAGCCACGACCGCTACTTCATGGACAAATGCGCCGACACCCTCTTCATCCTTGAAGACGACGGCAGCATCTCAGGCTTTGTAGGAAAATGCAGCGAATACGTTGAGTATAGGGAAGAACTAGGAAAAGCTAAAAATCAACAGCCTGCGACGGCAACAAAGGGGGAAGTCTCCCCCTCGCTCCAGCCTGCTTCGCAGTCTTCCGCTACCCTCTCTGCGGGGGAGGCCCCCGCAACGCCCCCGGCTGCCCCAAAGAAAAAGCTCTCCTTCAAAGAGCAGCGTGAATTCGAACAGCTGGATGCCGAAATCCCAGCCCTGGAAGCCGAACAGAAAGCCCTGGAAGAAAAAATGTCCTCCAGCGATTTTGAAACCGCCCGCACCGCCGGTGAAAAATACAAGGAGCTTTCCGCACGCCTTGAAGAAAAATACGCGCGATGGTCAGAACTGGCAGAGCTGGCATAGAAAACATTAGCAGGGAGCTTACCCTCAGATGGGCGGAAGCGGAATAGTAGACCGACATAAAAAACACTTCTCCAGAATGGCGCAAACGGAGCGGGACTGCAAAGTCATTCTAATTCAACTTGCCTTCAGATGGGCGGAAGCGGAATTGGGGGCAAAACACATTGTGAGCATTTTTGGAGCCTTCCATAAAAAGAAATCCGAGTCTTTCGCTCGCGAAAGGCGCAGGATTTCTTTCACAAAAAATGCGAAGACCTGTGTTTTCGCCCACAATGAAGCGTACGCCCATCTGCGGCAGGTGCATTTTAATGGTAAACCTACCCCTTAATCACATCCGCGCGTATGCCGTCATAATGCTCATCCATAAGTCCAAAGTCCATTTTCTTGTAAGACCAGAGCGCCCGCCCTATTCCGTGCTTTTCCAGCGCCCTGTGAATATCATTAAACCAGCGCCTTGAATCCTCAGCCGGAGCCCGGTCAATTACGCCGTACTCACCACAGTACAAAGGCACACCAGTTTTTTCGGCAGTTTTAAGGGCCGGTTCAAAAAGTCTTGTAAAAAAGTTGTCGTCAATTTTCAAATTATTCATCGATTCAGCAAAAATTGCTCCATGGCGGGCCTGAGGAATCTGCTGACTCTTTTCGCGGATATATTCAATGGAAGAGCCTGGGTAAGAAACCTCAAAATCCGCAGGCATTTCTGCAACCCAGGGTGCCTTCTGATGAGTAAAGACAAGAGGCTCATAGCAGTGGAAGGTAAAAACAGTTTTTTCGTCAACCGGAACCTTAATTCCAGGAACCGCAGAAACACTGTTGTAATCAACACCGCCCACAATAATCCAGCTTTCCGGCGCAAGGGCACGAACAGCCTTAAAAGCCCGGGTGGCAATCTCATTCCATTCATTTTCCAGAGCCGGATTAACAATCTCATTCAAAAGCTCGTAGGCAACCATATCAGCTTTTGACGCATAACGGGCCGCAAGCTTTTCCCAGATTTTTATAAAAATGTCCTGCAAAGCCTTATCAAAGAAAAAAGCATCAGGATTCGGAACGGCATTTGTATCAAACATATAACCGCAGGTTTTATGAAGATCTACAATCACATTAAGACCATAGTCCTCTGCCCACTGAATGCAGTTATCAATATAAGGAAAGCCCTCTTCAAGAAAAGTACCGTCGTCAGCCATGATAACATTATAATCAACCGGAAGACGCACGTGGTCAAAGCCCATTCCCTTTATAACCTTCAGATCATCTTTTTTGATAAAACTGTCGTAATGTTCTTTTGTATATTCCTTACACTGAGAAATCCAGCCACCAAGATTAATTCCTTTATTAAATCCAACAAATTTCATAGTAATCACAGTTATAAATCAGGACTATTGAGAAAAATATCATTTTCTTATTATTTATATAAAAAATCCGTTAAATAATTTTTTGTATTATTTTAAGTTTTTGCTGATTTTTGATATTTTGTGCTTTTTTTTTATATTTTTAACCCCAATCCCGACTGAAAATAAATCCTGTAAAGGCAAGGAAAGCGGAAGCAAAGCGCGCAGCTCCCCTTTCCGGACAAGCATAAACAAAAAATTAAGAGGATTATTTATTATGAAAAAAAATGTTAAAGCAATTTTTGCAGGACTGGCAGCCGCAGCATTACTGGCAGGCTTTTCATCATGCAGCAACGGAAGCTCAGATGACTCTCTGAACAAGCCGGCAGGCACTTCAAGCGGAGCAAACCAGATTGATACAAACAATGAAGAAGTATTTAGCGGTGATTTGATTACTTATGTAATCTCAGTTGCTTCTACAGACAGTGAAAATACAAAGCTTATTCTTCAGTATGACCGTAGTGCCGCTGGTGCAAAAGAACAGATTTTCCTTACAGATGCAGACCTTACATTAACTGTAAACGGAGCCGCTGTTGATACTCCAAAAACAATTACTTTTGCTCTTGACTCTTATTCATCATTCAAAGACGGATATAATGCAGGAACAGATGGAGAAGAAAAAGATGCCAGCAAGCATAAAACATATAAATGCACAATCGATTTGAAAAAACAGCTTTCTGTAAATGATAAAGTAACACTGCAGCTTAATAAGGCAAAAGTTACAGGAGAAGGTGCTTCAAGTGTAAAACTCGGCTCAATTGTAGCAACAATCGTTGATATAGCTCCTGCAGCAAATTACTGGAAAGAACTTTCAGAAACAAAATACCAGACTCTCATCACAAAGAAAAACGGCGCAGATTTGAACGCAACAGTTGCAGTTGAAGAGCCTGCAAATCCAACTCCAGCAAATAATACACCAGAAAATCCTGCACCAGCTAATCCTACACCAGAAAACCCAACTCCAGCTACTCCGGAAAATACTTCTACTAATACAAATAACACATCAACTCCAGCTGCTGGTACAACCACAGAAACAAACCTTCTTGCAGAAGCTCTTGATTTAAACTCATGGGCAGCAGGAACAAAGATTGAAGCATCAAATTTCCCTGCAGAAAAAAAGAAGATCGAAATTTACTTTACAAAGGGAACATTAGACGAACAAACATTCTGTATTTCAATAAAAACAGGTGATTGGCAGAATAAATACGTTGTTACAGATAAAATTTCTGGACAGGCTATGGTTGCAAACGATGGTAATGAACCAGAAAAGACTATATGGCCTTATAAAGGTGATACAGAACAATCATTCACCTTTACACCTTCTGATGAAGATTGGACATCAATTCATTCTGACGGTCTTGTTTTCCAGGGATATGGTCCAAAAATCACAAAAGTAGTTCTTAAATAAATAATTAATTAAAAACCAAATACAAAAAAGTGCATCCACAGCCTTATGGGTGCACTTTCTTTGTCTATATAAGGGTGGGAGACCACAAACAAAAGGAGTAAAATTTTATGAAAATCACAAAGAAAACAGCAGCACTGGCACTCATCGCCGCTGCTGTAATCGGACATCTTTCTGCACAGGGAAAGCCGTCAAACTACACAGACGCAGACCTTGTATGGCAGGACGATTTTAATGGAAAGAAACTCAACTCAAAGGACTGGAATTTTGAATTTCATCAGCCGGGCTGGGTAAACAATGAGCTTCAGTCTTACGGAAACTCAGCTAAGAACACTTACGTAAAGGACGGCTGCCTTGTAATTCAGCCTCTTAAAACTGCAAATAAGGACGGAACTGTATCTTACACATCAGGTCGTGTAAACACACAGGGAAAACACGTCTTCACATACGGAAGAATCGAAGCCCGCATCAAAATGCCTAAAGGTCAGGGCTATCTGCCTGCCTTCTGGATGATGCCGGACGACGAAAGCTTCTACGGTCAGTGGCCAAAATGCGGTGAAATCGACATCATGGAAATTCTTGGTCACGATCCTTCAACAATGTACGGAACAATCCACTTTGGTGAGCCTCACAACGAAAGTCAGGGAACAATGACCCTTGATAAGAGTAACTTCAGCGACGACTTCCACGTAGTTGCCGTTGAATGGGAACCGGGTGAAATCCGCTGGTACTGCGACGGCGTAAACTTCAAGACTGTAAACGACTGGTACACACGCCGCCAGGGCTTTGAGGATGTAACCTTCCCTGCCCCTTTTGACCAGCCTTTCTACATCATCTTTAACGTTGCTGTAGGCGGAAACTGGCCTGGATATCCTGACGAAACGACCACATTCGGTGAAGAAGCCCAGATGAAGGTTGATTACGTTAAGGTTTATCAGAAAAAAGAATACAACGAAGATATTGAAAAGCCGGAAGCTCCAAAGGTAGAGGTTATGGCTGACGGTTCTGGAAACATGGTAAGCCCTAAAGAAGAAAAATGGGGATTTTTGAACTTCCAGGGCGGAAGCGCAACTTATTCTGCTAAAAACGGCAATATCGACATCAAACCTATTACAGACGGACCTGTACTTCACGCAATTCAGGTTGTTCAGGGACCAATGCCACTTGTAAAGGGAGGAATCTACCGCTACTCATTTGACGCAAGCGCAGACGAAGCTCGCACAATCGTTGCATGTATTTCGGCTCCAAATAACGGCTGGATCCGCTATCTTCCTGACGTAACAATTGAACTCGGACCTCAGAAAAAGCACTTCTCATGGGAATTCAAAATGCTGGAGTTCTCAGATCCTACAGCCAGAATCGAATTCAACTGTGGAAATCAGAATTCTCTCTCTCCAATCCACATTTCAAATGTACGCCTTGAAAAAATCGGCGAAATTGACCTTTCTGCAGCAGGTCTTAACCTTCTTCCGGACGGAAACATGATTCACAACGGCCAGTTCCAGGAAGGACGCGGACGACTTGCCCACTGGAAAATCGACAACAAAATCAATGCAGAAGTAAAGGTTACAAACGACAACGGACGCCGCGAGCTTATGGTTACCTGCCCTGCCGGAATGACAAGCTTCAGCGATGTAACTGTCAGTCAGGACGGTTTTGCCCTTCCACAGGGAAAACAGTACATCCTCCAGTTCGACGCCTATGCTTCTAAAAACTGCAAGATTGGCGTTCAGCTTGGAAAATTCAAGGAATTCCCAGCCCTTACAACAAAAAAGGCCCACTACGAATACCTGATTACAATTCCAAAGACTAACGAATATGTTTTTGAACTCTTCCTTGCAAACAGCGGTGCAAGTGTTATGGTAGATAACATCACCCTCAAGGAAAATTCTTGCCTTTTGAACGGTAACTTCAACAGCGGAATGGCAGCATGGGAGCTTTACGCTCATCAGAATGCCGCAGTTTCAAGCGAAGTTGAAGAAATCGACGGCAACAAGCAGGCTGTAGTTTCTATCAATAATACAGGCAACATGGACTGGATGATTCAGCTTAAACAGAACGGCATCCTCCTTGAAAAGGGAAAGAAATACCATGTAAGCATGAAAATAAAATCAGACATGGACAGAACAATCATGTGGGCTTTGCAGCGTGACGGTTCAAAGGACGACAACTGGATTCCTTACTCAGGTACCCTGAAGATGAATGTTGCAAATGAATACAAGACTTTTGAACATACATTCACAATGGCTAACGCAAGTGACCCGGCTGTTATCTTCACTATCTCTATGGGTGCAGTTGATGGAAAGCAGCTCAATAAAGCTCACAAAATTTTCATCGACGACGTAGTTGTAGAAGAAGCAAAATAAGAGAAAATTAACTGTCTTTAGTCCTGAAATGATGTTACTATTATTTCAGGACTTTTTTTATATCTTTTAATTTGAAGGAATATTTTATGAAAAGCACCATTATCCGTTCCTGCGCCGCAGCAGGAGTATTATTTTCAATGTTTTCATGCGCAATGGCAGCTGATTCAGGCTCATCAGCACTTTCAAGCGTGGAATTTGCCCACAAACTGGCAACAGGCTGGAACTTAGGAAACACCTTTGATGCCGGAAACAAAACAGGCAGTATGGGGCTTGAGGCAGAAACCTCATGGGGTATGCCAAAAACAACAAAAACCATGATACAGGAAATTAAAAAAGCAGGCTTTTCTACAATCCGTATTCCTGTCAGCTGGCACACTCATGTTAATTCAAAATACAAAATCGATGAAAAATGGCTGAACAGGGTCCAGGAAGTTGTAGACTGGTCTCTTGATGAGGGACTTTATGTCATCATCAACATTCATCACGATAACCTTACAGAAGCAGAAATGAAGGGTGGAACTGCAGGCTTCTGTCTTTCCCTTGACACAGCCCTTCAGTCAAAATCTATTAAATATCTTACCTCTGTATGGGAACAGGTTAGTGCAAAATTTAAAGATTACGATTCCCGCCTTATTTTTGAAGTAATGAATGAACCTCGAAGAATCGGTGAATCCAATGAATGGGGCTTCCCTAATCCCGCTGATTCAAAGCTCTGGAACGACATCATTACAAACTACGAACAGCAGTGTCTGAACACAATCCGTGCAAGCGGCGGAAATAATGCAGACCGCTATATCATGTGCCCGGAATATGCCGCTTCCCCTCACTTCCTCAGCTTCTACAAGCTTCCGGCAGACAGCGCAAATGACAGACTTATTCTTTCTACCCACGCCTACGATCCTTACGAATTCTGTATGAACAAGGGCAGTAACAATAAGTTCACTTCAAGCGTCGAGGGTTCAATCAACTATCTTTTCAACATGCTCTCAGAAAAATATACTTCAAAGGGAATCGGCGTTGTAATGGGAGAAACCTCTGCATCTGACAAAAAAAACACAGCAGAGCGCATAAAGTGGACAAAGTGCTACTACTCAAAGGCTGATGCCGCAAAGGTTGCTGTAATCTTGTGGGATAACAATGTTATTGCCAACGATAAAAACATAGATTCCGGCGAGTGCCACGGATATTTCAACCGCGCAAAACTCAGCTGGTACTTCCCGGAAATCAATGCCGCAATCAGAGAATCCTATAAGAATTAAGTCAGAAAGATTTTCTTAAAAAGGAAAGCAAATGGGTATAAAAGACGAGCTTGCTAAAACCGAGTTTTATAACCGCGAATATGCACTGAATCACATTCCTTATGATAAGGAAATGTCATTTTATCAGAGCATCAGAAACGGAGACATGGAAGAAATGCATCGTCTTTTTACCCCGCTTGCCGTAGAAGGCTTTGGAAAGCTGAGTGAAAATCCGCTCAGAAACCTCAAATACCACCTTATAATCACAATCGCCTTTATAACCCGCTATTGCATTGAAGGCGGCCTTGAAATGGAAAGCGCCTATAACCTCAGCGATATTTATATCCGCAGAATTGACACCTGCAATTCACAGGAAGAGCTGCACATAATTCACAAGGAACTCTGCGAAGCCTACGTTAAAAGGATGCAGAAATCCAAAACTCAGATTCACTATTCAAAGCCCGTTCAGCTGGCAATCGACTACATTTACGATAACCTGCACAATAAAATCCTTCTTGAAGAGATAGCCCAGGCTGCCGGGCTCAGCGACTCCTACCTGTCAAAGCTTTTCCATAAAGAAACCGGAAAAAACATCTCAGAATACATAATCACCAAGCGGGTCGACGCCGCAAAAAATCTTCTGATGTTTACAGAATACACAACCTCAGAAATTTCAAACTTCCTTAATTTTTCCAGCGAAAGTCACTTTATAGCAACCTTTAAAAAACACACAGGAATCACACCTAAAAAATTCCGATTGTATAACTTCCGTAACAGAGTGTATAATCAGGATGAATTATGACCTACGAAGAACTTGATGAATTTTACATTCAGACATTAAAAAATATCCTTGCCGACACGAAAGAATGCAGGGATTATGTAAAAGACCTCCACACTCCTGAATATGATGATATCAATCAGGATTACGATGAAAGCATTTCACTTTTAAACAATCTTATTTCCACGACAAAAAGCATTGATGACCTTGCCGAATGCGGAGAAGATCAGATTACCCTGATTTATGATTTGATTGCTTCTTATGCCGACAACCTTGTAATTTCTGCCGACCCGGAACAGCGTAAAAAAGACATGAAGGAATACGACAAGCTGGAGGAGCTTTTGTCTCTTTTCCTTGACACTGACGAAGATTATGATGATTATGATGAAGAAGATTAATAAAATGCCCCTTAATAAAAAAAGAGCAGCCTTTTAGAAGCAAGAGTTTTTAATAGGAGGATACTTCTAAAAGGCTGCCGGACAGATTTGGGGATTATAACAGGAGTTGATTGACTGGTTCAGCTCCTGTTTTTTTTATGTCCATTTAATTAAATGCTTTTATTATGGTCGCACGCTGTCGCGTGCTTAATCAGTTTTGCTTGCGCAAAACTGACAGTTGAATATCCATTAAGCAAATGGATTCTCATCTTTGTAGAGACATCCCTTAGGCTGGTTGTAAGCGATGTCTGCAATGTTCAGATACTGGAAGATTGTGTACAAAGCTTTTCCAACGTGACCGAATGCAACTGCACCGTGGTGTGGATAGTGCTTGCTGATCAGTACGTGGCGGTAGAAACGTCCCATTTCTGGGATTGCGAATACACCGATACCACCAAATGAGCGTGTTGCAACAGGGAGGATTTCACCCTGGGCAATGTAAGCCTGAAGTTTTGTATCTGGAGTAGTCTGCAGACGGAAGAATGTAATATCTCCATCCTTGATGTCTCCTTCAAGAGTACCGCGTGTGAAGTCAGGTTTTCCGCCATTTTCAAGCAGACGGTTCTGGATAAGCTGGAACTTAACAGCAGGCTTTGATTTTGGAGAAAGGCAGCAGAATGGTGTGTTTCCGCAGTGGAAGGCCATGAAAGTATCCTGCAAAGTATATGGATACTTGAATTTGCCCTTAATGCTCTGGTCGTACATATCCTGTGGAACAGAGTTGTTGATGTCGAGCAAGGTTACTGGAGCGCCGGTTACACAAGTTCCGATGTATTCAGAAAGGGCTCCGAAAATATCTACTTCACATGCAACAGGAATTCCGCGGCTTGCAAGACGGCTGTTTACATAGCAAGGCTCAAAGCCGAATTCCTTAGGGAATGCAGGCCAGCACTTGTCTGCAAGTACAACGTATTTTTTGCTTCCTTTGTTTGCTTCAATCCAGTCCAGCAAAGTAAGTTCAAACTGAGCCATACGTGGAAGCATATCAGGGAACTGGTTTCCTTCTGTTCCAAGCTCTTCTGCCATGTCTTTTACAACATCAGCGATGCGCTTGTCATCCTTGTGCTTGCGGTATTCTACCAGCAGGTCAAGCTCTGAGTTTTCCTGAATTTCAACACCAATGTCATAAAGTCCCTTGATTGGTGCGTTGCAGGCAAAGAAGTCCTGAGGACGTGGTCCGAATGTAATGATTTTGAGGCTCTTAAGACCGATGATTGTGCGTGCTACAGGGATGAATTCTTCAATCATCTTAACGATGTCATCAGCAGTTCCTACAGGGTATTCAGGAATGACTGCAGGGATTTTGCGGAGGCTGAGGTTGTAAGAACAGTTGAGCATACCACAGTAAGCATCACCACGACCATTAATCAAGTCGTTCTGTGTCTCTTCTGCAGCAGCAACGAACATACAAGGACCATCAAAATTCTGAGCAATCTGAGTCTCAGGTGTTTCAGGACCGAAGTTTCCGAGGAATACAACCAGAGCGTTACAGCCGGCCTTCTTTACCTCATCAACAGCCTTGAGCATGTCCTTTTCGTTTTCTACTGTTGTTTTTGCTTCGTAAAGTTCACCTTTTCCGGCGAATGCTTTAACGATAGCAGCACGTCTTTTTTCTGAAAGCGAGATTACAAAGCAGTCTCGGCTTACAGCGATGATTCCCAATTTTACGTCTGGGATGTTTTCAAATTTTGCCATAATTTTCACCTCTTATATAACTATCTAATAGTTTCAAAATAATAATTATCTGGCTGCCAGGTCAATATTTTTGCCTGTCAAACCAACATAAGCGCCCTGTCCGGCTTCAGAAGAAGAAGGATGTGCCAGAAGCCACTTGTTTCTTGCCCACAAGAGCTTATCCTCAAAGTTTCGCTCTTTGATTTCCGGCTTTGCAGTATTGGTGTCTTTTGGCAGGACAATTACAACACGGAAGCCGTCACTCACCTTACCGTCAGCGCCAACATCACAGCATGGAGCGTAATGGAGGGTTGTCTCGTAAACCTGAACAACTACGCCTGCCGGAACGCGAAAGGCTTCTACTTTCTTTGTACTAAGCTTGCCGTTTTCAATATCAGCAACATTTGCCACCAGAAGAATCATATCAACAGTAGAAATGTTCAGCTCTGAACCACGATGATATTCAAGACAGTTAAGCTTTGTATTGTAGCCGTTGCAGTAACCAATCTGAATTGGCATTCCACCGTAAGCTCCGTCAGAAAATTCCTGAAGAATCGGGAGCTTTTCAAGAGCGGGCTCACCAGGTTTATATACGGTTGCATCAGTAGGACAAGGAGTATCTTCAAGCTTTTTAAGAAGGTCACTTACATCATAACCTTCCAGAACCTTACCATATTTTGCAAATGCCTTTGAAAAAACACTTTTAACTTTCATAATTTCTCCATTTTTTATCGCCGCAAAATCTGCGGTTCAGTATTACAAGTGTGCAAGCTTTCCGTAGCTTTCTTTCAAAGCTGGATAAAGCTGAGTGTACATCTTGTAGAATTTTTCGTATTCCTTAGAGTTTTCTGCAATCGGATTCTGAGCTGGATTTGTCTTGATAACCTTTTTGCAGGCTTCCTGAACAGAAGAGTAAATACCTGTTCCAACAGCAGCAAGAATTGCAACACCAAGAGCAGGGCCTTCTTTGCTGACTACAGTCTTTACAGGACATCCGTAAACATCTGCAAGCATCTGACGCCAGAGAGGGCTTGTTCCGCCACCACCGCAGGCCAGCATATCATTGATTTTTACGCCCATTCCGCGAAGAACTTCTACAGAATCGCGCTGACTGTAAACAACACCTTCCATTACGGCACGAAGCATGTGCTGACGTGTGTGCATTGCAGAAAGACCGATGAAGGCTCCGCGGCAGTCAGGATCAAGATGAGGAGTACGCTCACCCATCAGATATGGAAGATACAAAAGACGCTCTGCACCAATCGGGATTCCTTCTGCCTGTTTATCCATAAGATAGTAAGGATCTTTTCCCATTCCTTTTGCAGTTACCATTTCTGCATCGCAGAAGTTATCTCTGAACCATTTGAGGGAAAGACCTGCAGCCTGTGTTACACCCATAACGTGCCATGCCCCTGGAACGGCACAGCAGAAGGTATGTACGCGGCCTTTAGGGTCGATTGAAAGCTTATCTGTATGGGCAAATACAACACCGCTTGTACCAAGAGTTGTAAAGGCAATTCCATCCTGAACAGTGCCTGTTCCTACAGCGGCAGCGGCGTTATCGCCGGCACCACCAACCACAGGAGTTCCCTCAGGCACGCCGCAAAGCTCAGCGGCCTCTTTAGAAACTTTACCGGTTACCTCCGGCGATTCATAAACCTTTGCCAGAAGGGCTTTATCAATTCCAAGTTTAGAAAGAACTTCATCAGACCAGCAGCGGTTTGGAACATCAAGAAGCTGCATACCGCTGGCATCGCTTACTTCTGTAGCAAACTCGCCTGTAAGCATGTAGCGGACATAGTCCTTTGGAAGGAGGATGTGGGCGCACTTTGCATAAACCTCAGGCTCGTGATTGCGGACCCAGAGAATCTTACTTGCGGTAAAGCCAGTCAAAGCCGGGTTAGCAGTAAGTTCGATGAGGCGTGCGGCACCTACTTTATTTGTAATTTCTTCGCATTCAGCAGCAGTACGCTGGTCACACCAGATAATTGAACGGCGGAGTACGTTTCCCCCCTTATCAAGCATAACAAGTCCGTGCATCTGACCGCTGATGCCAATACCTTTAATGTCATGTGGATTAATTCCGCTTTTAGCAATAACTTCTTTCATGCTTTTGCTGGCAGCATTCCACCAGTCAAGCGGATCCTGCTCTGCCCAGCCGTTCTGTGGCTGATAGAGCGGATATTCAATAGTTTTTGAGGCAATCGGTTGCCCATCTGAAGAAAATAAAACAGTCTTTGTTCCACTTGTCCCCAAATCTACGCCAATTACATATTCCATAATTTTTTCCTTTTTCCTAACCTTAATTCACCTGAATGCTGCAAACCGAATCACGTTCAACAAAGGTACACGGTAAGTGAATCAGTTTGTTTGGAACCGGGAGGCCTACCATGTGCTGAAGAAGTAAATCCGCCGCCAGGGCAGCTATTCCTTCGGAATCCTGACGGAATGTTGTAAGACGTGGTGTAGTATATTCAGAAACACGGTCATCGTCAAATCCCAGAATCGATAAATCCTGCGGAATTTTTAATCCAACCTCGTGTGAATAATTCATTACACCCATTGCAATCAAATCAGATACAGCAAAAATTGCAGTCATGTCTGAATGACGCTTGTATAATTCTTCAAAGGCCTTGCGTCCGCTTGGAACAGTCCAGTAATCACACTGCTGGAAATATGAGTGATCAAAAGGATGCCCAATTTCATCCATAAACTCACAAAAGCCTTCAAATCTCTCTTTAGAAGCAGGCAGATATTCATCATTAGGAGCCGAAAGAAATCCGATTTTCCTGTGTCCCTTGGAATACAGATACTCGGCTGCCTTATAACCTGCCTTTCTATTGTCAGATACAATAGTGCAGATTCCCGGAATGCTGGCGTTGGTAGACACGCAGGGAATACCAATTCCACTCAAAGCAATCATCTCTTTATTAAGTCTGGAATCTGCATTTATTATTGCAATTCCTTCCACGGCACGAAACGAAGCGTGTGCCTTATAGGAAAGTTTTGTATGGCATGAAAGAAATATGATATCGTAGCCGGCAGCTTCCACGCTCTCACGGAACTTATTCAATACACCTGAAAAGACAGGGTGATTAAATCCGCGCTGCATGCTAGGGTCATCATAAATTACTCCAATAAGATATGTCCTCTTTGTTGCAAGACTTCTTGCAACACTGTTAGGCTCATATCCAAGCTCCCTTGCCTTAGCCAGAATAAAGTCACGAGTCTTGACAGAAATGTGACCTGTTCCGTTTAAGGCCTTGGAAACTGTAGGAGCAGAAACCCCTGTTGCCTGAGCGATATCATAAATCGTTATCATTTTGAATCCTTATCAAAACCTGTGTAATCAAAGTATTCAAAATCAGCAGGCTTTCTGTAGAACTCTGTATCTACACAGAACATTCCGACAAATGCTCCTGTAAAGCCCATTCCGCCATATTCATCAGACAGCTTTGACGCATCGCAAAGTGGTCTGATTTTATTAAAGTTTTTACCATCCTGAGACCAGCTGAACCATGCTTTTGCGTGGTCAACTTCAAGCCTCATCCATACAGGACCTTTTTTGAGCTCGATTTCCATACCCTGAATAAAATCATTCGGATATTCGCTCTGCGGCATGATTGTGTTCAGCTGCAGGATTTTTCCGCGGGTTTCGCTGTAGGTTACCTGAAGCAAATACTGAGTTTCTTCATCATAGCGGTAACACATTCCGGCATACTGCTGGAAATAATCAGGCTCAAAGTCAATTTTTGTTTCTGCTTCAAAACGGAAGTCTGTCTGACGGCGGCAGAAAATACTCTGCTCGTAGAAAGACCATGGAGACTGACCGCCGTAAAGACGAAGCCAGCCCGGTCTTTCTGTCAGAGAGTAACGTCCTGTTGCAGGTGTTCTTAAAGTCTTAAAGTCACGCAGGAAATCACCATCATTGAATGAATAGTGATTTTTTCCCATTCCAGGGAAGCTCTGCGGCTCATCAGAAGTTACAGTTTCAGCAGGAATATCAACGTAATCCGGAGGAGTATTTCCAAGACTACCATCTGTCTGCTTGATATATGGCCAGTCATCTACCCACTCAATTTCTGCAAGCGCAGTTTCACGACCAAGAATACACTCTGGCACAGAAGAAATCGGTTTTCCTGCAAGAGGACGACCGCAGAGGTAAACCAGGTAAGTGCGTTTGCCATCAAGAGAATAGCACCAGCTTCCATGTCCTGCCTTCTGAATTTTCAGGTCATAATGACCATAGCTTGAAATCAAAGGATTTTTTGGATGAAGCTCATATGGGCCGGTAATAGATTTTGAACGTCCCAGAGAAATGGCATGCTCATAGCTTGTTCCGCCTTCTGCGGCAGCAATGTAGTAATAGCCGTTTCTCTTGTAAAGATGAGGACCTTCTACCATTCCAATATCGCTTCCAAGGAAAATCTTATGGCGTTCTGCTCCCAAAGTTTTTGTCTTAGGGTCATATTCACGCATTACAATTCCAGAAAACTGACGCGGACCAATTTTTCTGTAATCCCATTCCATGTTGATGTACCAGTGACGGCCATCATCATCGTGGAACATAGAAGCATCAAAACCGCTTGCATTAAGGAATACAGGGTCAGACCATGGTCCTTCAATTGAAGGTGCTGTTGTCAAAAAATTAGGGCAATCCTTGTGCGGGCCGACATTCCAGTTGCGTACATTTGTGTAAATCAACCAGAAAAGTCCGTCAGAATAAGAAAGACATGGAGCCCAGATACCGCAGGAGAATTTTTCTCCGTTCATATCAAGGAGTCTTTTTTCACTGAGCGGAGAAGGCACAGAAGTCCAGTGAACCAAATCCTTGGAACGGCTGATTTCTACACCCGGATACCACTCAAAAGTTGAATTCGCAATGAAATATTCTCCGTTAGCCATACAGATAGAAGGATCTGCATGAAAGCCTGGAAGAATAGGGTTATTTACACGAACAGTTTTCTGTTTTTCCATAATAATTTTCCTAAAAAGTTACTCTTTTACAGAACCCATTGTAAGTCCGCTGATGATGTAGCGTGACATAAATGCGTAGAAGATGATAATAGGGATAAGAGATACGGCAATACCGATGTAAATTGCACCGTATTCTGTACGATAAATATCACCACGAAGCATCTGTACGAGCATTGGCAAAGTATATTTTTCTGTACTAGAAAGCAATACGAATGGAGTCATGAAGTTGTTCCATGAACCAACGAATGCAAAGATAGCCTGTGTAGCCAGAGCCGGCTTAAGAACAGGAAGAATAATCATGTTGAAAATCATGAATTCTCCGGCACCATCAATGCGGGAAGCTTCAATCAATTCAAATGAAAGAACAGAGTCCATATATTGCTTCATGAACAATACTGTAGCCGCAGAAGCGATACTTGGAATAATCAAAGGAATGTAGCTGTTCATAAGGTGAGCCTTAGACATGAACTGAACAAATCCGATGAATGAAAGAGATGCCGGAAGCATGATCAAAAGCATGATAAGGTTCCAGAGAATCTGTCTTCCACGGAAGCGGTAAACATGAATACCGTATGCAACAAGGGCAGAGAAGTAAACACTGAGACCTGTTACACACATAGAAATGATAAGGCTGTTCTTAAAACCTACAGCAAGCTTAAAGTTTCGGTTTGTAAGAATCTTCCAGTTATCCAGAGCATGTACACTTGGAATCATAGAAATTCCAGCGTTGATTTCTGCATTGTTTCGTGTTGCGTTGATAAGCATCAACCAGATTGGAACTAATGCAATGAGTGTAAAGAGAATCATAAAGAAGTATATGATTGAACTCAAAATGATTTTTTGTGATTTGTAACTTGTTGTACCAGTTTTCATTTGTGGCCTCCGTTATAGATTTTTGGAGTGCGTTCTTTTGTAATATTGTTGATAAAGATTGCAAGAATAACAGTAATGATAAACATACCGATAGAAATTGCAGCAGCATAAGAGTAGTCGTTGCGTCCCTGGAAGGCAATGTTATACATATAAACTGCGGTAGTTCGGATTTTGTAGTCCGGTTCACCGTGCATACCTGTAATAAGGAATGGAATATCGAACATCTGCATACCACCAACCATAGATGTAATCAAAAGGAAGAACATCATAGGGCGGAGCATAGGAACTGTGATTTTCCATGTACACTGCCATTCATTAGCACCGTCAATTACGGCAGATTCATACAAAGATGGAGAAATAGCAGTGATAGCAGCCATCAAAAGAATCAATGTCTGTCCACACCACATCCACCACTGGATGAAAGCAACGATTAAACGAGAAGCTGTTACACTTCTGAAGAAGTTGAAGGATTCTGTAACAAGGCCAAATTTCATAAGAATCTGGTTTACAGGTCCAACAGGGTATCCGAATAAACTACGGAACAATATGGCAACAGATGTTGCTGTAAGCAAGTTCGGCATATAGAACAATGCACGGAACTGATTTTTTCCAATAAGATGAAGTTTTGTGTTTGTGAGCCAAACAGCAAACAGGAGGGCGAGTCCAAGCTGAGGAGCAAAGTTCAATCCCCAGATGATAAATGTGTTACCCACAGCGCCCCAGAAATATGGGTCTTTTACAAGTTTTGCAAAGTTAACAAAACCTACAATATTAAAATTAGTTTTTAATCCTTTTAAATCACCGAGCGAAAGTAAGAATGTATAAAGGGTCGGCCAAAGATTAAAAATCAAGAATACAATTACAAACGGTACAGTAAAGATGTAACCGTATTTTGTAAGCTTCTTCTGTGCTCCAGATTTATTCATATTTTTTAATTCTCCTTATAAAAAAGGGGTGCTCCCGATTATTGCCGTAAATACCGCATAGTCAGAAAGCGCCCCTTTTTTTTACGGTGTTACTAAACTGTCAGATTATTAGTATCCCATTGTTGAAGAAACCTGATCTTTGAAATCCTTCAAAGCCTGTTCCTTTGTCTTCTCACCGTTAGCATAAGCAGCTGTTGCTTCGCTGAACAAAGCTTCAATCTGCTGGTCAGAACCCTGGATCAGGCTACCATCGATACCTTTAGCCATTTCACAGAACTCTTTGTAGTGGTTCTGTCCAGCAAGGTAAGGATCAGAGAAGCTGTCTTTAAGAGCGTTCTGAACGTTCAGGTTACCAACTGTATCTCCAGATGCCTTAGCATAAGCTGTAAGGAAGTTATCATCTGTAGCAAGGAACTTAATCATTTCTTTAGCAGCGTTAGGATTCTTTGTATTCTTGTAAGCAGCAATCCAAGTACCACCCCAGTAGTAGTTAGCAGGACCAGCACACATTGCCCAGTCACCAGCTGTATCTGGAGAGTTCTGTTTAAGAACGTAGTGGAGACCCCATGTTGGGAGGAGGTAGCTGAATACTTCGATTGGGTTACCCTTTTCATCTTTCAAAGTACCTTTCATACCAGCGAACCAGCCTTCTGACCACTGTCCTACGCGGCCTTCCCAGTTGTTGTCATGAAGGATCTTACACATATCCATGTATTTTTCCATAGCAGGGTCAATAACCAGTTTGTCATTAACAACCCATGGAGATTTGCGGGCACCTTTGTAAGGCATGAACATATCACCTGTTGATGATACGATATCACATTTTCCGTTTGATTTGTCGCTCAAAAGTTTAGCTGTCTTCAAGAATGTATCAAGATCTTTTACATATTCCTGAACTTTTGCAGGATCATCTGTTCCAAGATATTTTTTAGCAAGACTTCTGCGGTAGAACAATGCACCAGGACATACCTGCCAAGCCATACCGTAAACGTGTCCATTGTAAGAACCTATCTTCATTGGATAGTCAGCCATCTTGCCCTTAACTTCTGCATAAACATCATCAAGTGGGAGAAGAAGATCTGATTCGATGTACTTGCGAACGAAAGCATTTTCCAAAGCAAATACGTCTGGAGCACCTGAACCACTCTGAAGAACTGGGTCAAGTTTGTTAGGGAACTGATCAGTTGGAGTCATTGAGTACTCAACTGTCATATCTGGGTGAGCTGGTTTGTAATAGTCGTTAATCATTCCTTCCAATTCGTCTGTGAATGACCATACTACCAGCTTTTTGCTTGCATCAGCCTTTGCGCTGCCACCTTTCTGAGATTTGCCACAGCTTGTAGCAAACATAGCAGCGGCAATTGCTACTGCTCCCAAAACTACACTACTTTTTTTCATTTTATCCTCCTAATGAAAAATAAAAGCCATTTTTAATGGGCAACCGATTGCCACTCCCTGTATAAAAAAACAGGCAAATCGGCAATCGGTTGCCTGTAGTTTAAGATTAAGGCTGAAAGTAATTTTTGTCAAGGAAAAAAATAAAGGGTTTCTTATAAATTTTTATTATTTTACCCATTCATCCAGAAATTCTATCATAAACTGCTGAACATTACTGAACCATTTTTTCTGAAAGCGGCAGGCTTCTACTCCGATGTAGCGGAAATGCCAGCATTCCCAGCGGAAGCCGGTTACATCTTCATAGCCCTGGGGAAAACTAAGGCTCCAGCCGTAATCTGCGGCATGTTCATATACCCATTTTCCGCCCGGAGTTTTATCAAAAGCATCGTCTACCGGTGCAAAATCCAGAGCCATTCCCAGCTGATGCTGGCTGGTTCCTTCCCGGGCACTTTCCCTTTCCGCTTCAGCAAGGCCGTCAACCTTTACCCAGTACTGAAAAAGATTTTTCTGGTATTCATAGGAACGGTAGGTCGAGCTTACGGTAAGAGTTACTCCGTCTTTTTTTGCAGCAGCAGCCAGACGGGCAAGGGCCGCATAAGCTTCAGGTCGCAGACTGAGGTTATTTTTATTGATTTCGTAATCAGGATTTTTTTCCAGGTGAATCAGGCCTTTTGGCACATAATCAGCGCCTACATTATGCTTTTTATCAATAAGATAAAAAGGACTTAAATCATCCTTTGAAAAGTCAGCTCTGGAATCAAGAACCTTATGCAGATCTGCAAGAAATTCTCTGGCATCACCGTCAGGAATGGCATCCTTACACTTCTGACTCATTGATGAAAGGACCCGGTTTAATTTTTCTATTTCTGATGACTCAGCAGTTCCCGAATCATTTCCTTTTGCCCAGGAAAATCCCAGAACAAAAGAAAGAAGAATCATCACTAAAACATTTCTTTTCATAGTACAATCTCCCCTTCCTTAAGAATGGCCCTTTCCTTTCCATCGGCGTAAATCAGGGTGATAGTCGGATTTCTTACAACGCCGTCAAGGTGAATAAGGCTTGGCGCATCATTATCATAATTTTCACCGATTGCAAAATGACAGGTATGGAAGGCTTTTTCATCTTCCAGCATATTTCCTGTAATGCGGGCAGCAGGATTCAAGCCGATTCCAAGCTCACCGATATTGCGGGCATTCTTTTTATAAACTGCTCCCTGCCCTTCCTTAAGCTTTTTATCCTTTTCCATCTGAATGGCGCGGCTTTCAGCCTCTGTGATAGTCTTTAAAAGTCTTTCAGCTTCCGCTCCGCCGCTAATTTCACTTACATAGCCGCCGGAAACCTTACAGGTAATCGGAGTTTCAAGGATTGAATCTCCATCGCTGAAGGTCATCGAACCGTCATAAACAATTACTCCCTGACAGCCTTCCGAATCCATCTGCGGCTCAAGCTCGTTTTTACCCACAAGAGGACTGATAAAAACTTCACCGGCAGGAATATTTCCCCCGCTTCCGGGACTTGTAAAATCACCGTCATCAAAAAGAAGGGCACGTCCTTCAACAGGAACCATCAGATCAGTTCCTCCGGGAGCAGTTACATGAACCTTTACAGCCCCTTTAAAAGCTCCCTCCAGTTTTTTACAGCGTCCCCTCAGTTCCTGATAGTCGATATCAGCCGTGCGCTTCATCATGTCCACAGAAATTCCCGGAGTCCAGACTCCCCGCATAGTCTTTTTTCCGTCCAGAAGGAAGTCAAAAATGTGGGTAAATTCCTGACCGTCATCTGTTTTATAAGGCTGGGCAGCACCGCCAGGGTCTTTTCCCAGCTTGATTGCAGAAATTGAAAAGCAAACATCAGGATTTGTTTTAATAGCCGCAAGAACTTCTTCATTTGCATTGTCAAAGCTTGTTTTTTCCGGCTGATACATTAAAGTAGGAAGAGCACCGCAGGCTTTTGCAGCTTCATAAAAACTCTGGGCAATTTCTGCCGTAGAAGGATTTGCAATAATCAGAACGCGTTCATCTTTTTTTATTTTACACACATCCTCACAGACAACTTCATAAGGATTCCGATTTTTTTTCATAATGCCCCCTAAACCACAACAAGATTTCTTTCGCTGTCTTCAAGGCCCGGAACCTGCAGCCCGATAACCTTATATTCAGGCACAAGCTTTTTAATTCCGTCCATTTCAGCTTTTATGTTTTCCATTTTTGCCTTGTATGCGGCGAGAATTCCACCATCTTTACGAAGGCGGAGAAGTTTTTTTGCCATTTTCAAATCTAAAGGCCTGAAGGCGCGGAAAGTTACAACATCAAAAGATTTCTGGCTGACAAATTCTGCCTGCTCCTTAAGCACGCTGACGTTTTCAAGCCCCAGCTCTTCCTTACAGTGCTGCAAAAATCCGCAGCGTTTTTCCATGCGCTCTACAAGAGTAAAAGAAATTTCTGGAAAAGCTGCCGCCAGAGGAATACCAGGAAGGCCGCCGCCGCTTCCAATATCACCGACTGCAACCTGACGCCCGCCGTAAGGAAGACCCGCAATAAAATCTTTAAGAGGCTTATAAGCGGCAAGAGAATCAAGAATGTGGCGGATTACAAGCTCATCATGGTCGCTGGTATTTGTAAGGTTAAAAGCCGCATTACAGATTATAATTTCGCTGATGTATTTTTCCATTTTTTCAGCAAGAGAAGGAATTTTTTCTTCTTCAATGCCAGTCTTTCTAAGTCCGTCTTCTAAAAGTCCCATAAATGCCCCCTTCCAAAATTCTGCTGCCCCTGCCAGCCGCAAAGGCTCTGTCTCAGCCACAGGCACAAGCTTTATCTACCTGTCACTGTCAACATCAAGAAGCAAATCCACATTCAAATCATCACTTATTGTATGAAGAGCCACAAGATTTCCCGTTTTTTCGGCGCGGAGTCCTGTAAGCTTTGAAAAGCGGTAAACAAAGGAATTTGGATTTTCAAAATCCTGAACAAGACTTGGCTGAACATCAAAAGTTACCGCAGCTCCATTACTCTTTACAGCCTTAAAAAGCAGGTAAAAAGTTTCTTTTCTTGCACGGCCGTCAGCATAGTAAGTGCGGTCCCCGGTAAGAAGAAAAGTTCCGTCAGCCTCCGTCTCGCTGAAAAAGACAGAAGAAAGAGAATCTGCAATATTATAGCCGTTTATTCTGAAGCGGAGGATTTTTGGATCGCGGGTTTTAAAAAGCTTTGAATCCTTCTGATAAGCGGCAAGCTCCTGCTGCTTTTCGGGAGACAAATCCTCCTGCGATTTTTTCATCTCTTCAAGCCTGTCTAAAATCTTTTTAAGCAGGACATTTTCTCCTGTCCCCTGCCCCTGGCTTCCCCCGGAAAGGCTTGCTGCCGTGCCAGTCCCGGAAAGAGAGCCTCTTCCCGCAATCGAAGACAGGCTGCCGAAAAGCCCTGAATCATAAAGGGAAGTAATGTCTGTCGCTGTAAGGAGATTTTTCCCCGCAAGACTTTCTGCAAGATTTTTTGCCTCATCTGCCTGAGAACTGTCATTTGGGCCAGTTTCCGTCTGCCCGGAAGACTTATCTCCGTCCGCAGCCTCTGCCTTCTTATTCTTTGCCTGCTGATTTTTAAAGCCAGGAACATAAAAATTACCCACAGAAGGGGCAGCCGGCATCTGCGGCATTTTTGGTGCGGCCGGCATTGTAACAGAGGGCATATCACTTACAGAAGAAGAAGTTTCTGAAAATCCGCTTTCTGCAGTAAAAGTCAGAAGCACAAGGGCAAGAAATGCGGCTTTTTTACATACTTGCAAGACTTTCCTCCACAAGCTCAAGCCGCTGGGTAAGAGAGGCGATTGTTTTTTCAAGGCGGTTCTTTTCTTTTTCAAGGCGGGATTTTTTATCATCCTGCTTTGCCTGACCAGACTTCTGCTTCATAAGCTCGCGTACAGTTGCAGGGCTTTTTCCGCCTTCAAGGAAGTCTTTTTCAACCTCGGCGCGGGCATCAGCCTTTTTTACAGAGGCAACCGTCTTCATATTTTCAAAACCGATTGCAGGATTTACGGCAACTGCACCCACCTTACGGATATCTTTTTCCGCATTGCGGGGCAGACAGAGAACGCGGTCAATATAATCCTCATAGCGGATGTCATTTTCCTTACAAAGTTCCCAGGCCCGGCTCAGCTTTTTTCCGAATTCCTGCATGAGCTGACCGTTTTTAGCAAGATAATTTGTCTTAATGTCTTCGGTAAGAGCCTTAAGCTCCTCATTGTTTTCCCATCCGATCGAATAATAGCCCTTTTCTTCGGCAATTTTCAAAAGCTCGCCGAAACGGGCCCAGAATTCCTGAGTATGCACCTTGGAATTGCAGACATAAGTCGGATCAAGGGCAAGCTTTGCCTCAGTAATAAGATGGTGGGTATATTCGTGAACAGCCGTATAAACCAGCATGTTGTCAGACTTAAAATTCTGATTGTGAAGAAAAATCTCGTGAGTATCCGGCTTGTAAAAACCGTTCACGCGTTTACTTTCCTTTCCTGTCTGGATTACCTCAAATTCAATCTGAGTTTCTGCAATATCCAGAAGCATTTCCTTTATTTTCTGATTATCCATTTTTATCCCCTTAAATCAGGCCCAGCTGCGAAAGAATTATCGAGCCTGCCACCGTCGCCGCCGTCTCCGTTCTTAAAATCCGCTCTCCCATAGAACAAAGGGTAAAGCCCTTTTCAACCAGAAAGTCGCGTTCCTTATCCGTCCAGCCCCTCTCACTTCCGATAGCGGCAACAAGATTCTTCTTCATGATGACCTTGCTGCCCTCCATGGCCTTAGTCAAAGAGCAGGTCGGCCGTCTGTTGTCAAGGGCAAGGAGCAGGTTTGAATCCTGGTCGGGCAGCAATCTGCCTCCTTCCAGCCTTCCATCTCCAGTTACTGCTTCCAGGCATTCGCCCAGCGTTTTATGTAAAAAAAGCTGGGGCACATGGGTACTTCCGGCCTGAACGGTTCCGTCCAGCAGCATTTTATAAGCGTTCCCCTTTTCTACCAGAGTAGACTGCATGTAAGACTTTTCACCCAGTTCAGTTCCAGTTAGGTGAACCTCGCAGACTCCCAGCCCCGCAATATCACGCAAAAGCCTTTTAAGCTGAATCGGGCGTGGAAAACCGATTATCATCTTAAGCTTTGTAAGCGGCTTTCCGTCACTTTCCGGCTTAAAATTAAAATAAAGCTTTCCGCCTTCCTTAAAGGAGCCTTCTATTTTAGTAATCAGCGCAGAACCGGCCTGGCCGCCTATAATTCCGGCAGTAAAGGATTCTCCTTCCTTTTTATGAAGGATTTTTATAATATGCTGGCCGCGTTCATCACGTAAATCCAGCGGCTGATTTATTTCTTCCGGTTTAAAAAGACAGATATTCATAAAAGCTCCGTCTTTCCTTAAATCATGCTGATTTTGAGAAGCCGTTTTGCAAGCTGTTCTTTTTCAATTAAATCAATAGGACGGCCTTCTATAAACTTGTGGGCACTTTCAGAAAAGTTTCCAAGAGTTATGCAAATCGCCTTATCACATTTTGTATCACGCATCTTTCCATGACATTCACGGACAGAAATATCGCTCAAAGCACCCTGACCTCTGTAAAAGCGGAAAAGATGCTTTGCCGACCATTTCGGATGCTCAATTTCGCAGGTAATATCAACCGAATCCTGATTAACCTCTGAATCTGTTACCTTTACAGTGGCATCCGGATAGTATTTTGTAATAAAGTTTCGGCAAAGGGCAATAAATTCACTGGTTCCCGCCATAAGGTAAACCTGAAGATTTTTGTTCTGATTAAGCTCGGAATAGCGGGTAAGCAGTGTATCAACATCCTTGTAACCCGGTTTTAAAGCCTGAACCTGCTTAAGCATGGCAAGTCCCTTTGAAATATCCTTCATGGCAATGTAAGTAAGGGCAGCCCTGTAGCGGATCTGAACTAAAATCTGGTCTGGGACGCTGGGCAGCTTAAGGGCAATTTCATAATCCTGAATCGCAGAATTATAATCCTTTACACGCTCATGAAGTTTTCCTGCTTCAAGACAAGCCTGCGGTCCGAACAAAGGATCCGGGCGCAGATGGATAAAAACCTTAAGGGCCCTGTCCCCCATTCCTGTTTCAACCATAGAAACGCCAAGATAATAAAGAACTTCTTTATTAGCCGGGTTCTCATCAATTACCTTCTTAAGAAAAGGAAGGGCTTCGCGGAATTTCTGAAGCTTAAAAAAGCACATACCAAGCAGCATATCTGCTTCTGAAGAATCCGGCTTAAGAAGCTTTACCTTTTTGAGGCAGGCAATAGCCTTATCGTAAACCTGTTTTTCGTAAAGCCCTTTACCAAGATAAAGGTTACATTCGTAAGAATCAGGATTTTTCTTATAGGAAAGCATGAGGGCGCTCAGAGAATCATCAAAGCGGCCCAGCTTGTTTGCGGCAATTCCCATTCGCAGGGAAGCTTCGGCAACATTTACTTCTGAATCAGAGGCAGAAATTTCAAAAAGGCTTTTATAAACTCCGTAGGCCTTTTCCCAGTTTTTATCCTCAAAATAAATGTTACCCAGTTCCCTGAGGGCTATAATGTCCCGGGGATTTCTTGCAAGCTTTTTTTCAGCTTCCTTAAGGATTGCAGATTTTCCTTTTTTCTGTATTCGTCCACTTACATCCTTTGGCTTCTTAGCTTTAGAAGTCGTAGAAATAACTACCAGAACTCCAATAAGAAGAATTGAAATAATAAGGACAATTAAAACAGAAATAATCATTACTTGCTTTCCTTAACAAATTCGGCAATTTTTGTCATTGCGATTTTAATTTTATTTATGTCAGTTGCATAACAGCAGCGGATAAAGCCTTCGCCGGCATCGCCAAAGGCAGTACCAGGGACTACGGCAACCTTTTTCTTTTCAAGAAGGGCTTTTGCAAAATCCTCACTCTTCATTCCTGTAGAACGGATATCCGGGAACATGTAGAAGGCACCTTCCGGCTCAACGCAAGGCAGTCCCATATCAAGGAAGGCCTTGTGCATAAGGTTACGGCGCTGCTGATAGCTTACCCGCATTTTTTCAACCTCACCCCAGGCATTGCGCAGTCCCTCTGCAGCGGCATACTGGCTGAAAATCGGAGGACAGATTGAGTTGTAACCGTGAAGCTTGCAGCAGTTCTGCAGTAAATCTGCTGGAGCGGCAATATAACCGATACGCCAGCCTGTCATGGCAAAGGCCTTAGAAAAGCCGTTCAAAATGATTGCGTAATCCTTCATTCCAGGGAAAGAACCGATTGAAACATGCTTGCGGCCGTCGTAAATCAGCTCACAGTAAATTTCATCACTGATACACCAGATTTCGTGCTTTTTTACAACTTCTGCAATCTTTGCAAGCTCTTCTGCGGGAATTGTTTTTCCCGTAGGGTTACTTGGAGAGCAGATCATAATTGCCTTAGTTTTTGGTGTGATTACGCTTTCAATAAGTTCTGCCGTAGGAACAAAGTTTGTCTTACTTGTATCCAGGTGGATTACCTTTGCATCACAAAGATCACCAAGCGGCTGGTAGGAAACGTAACAGGGCTCGCATACAATCAGCTCATCACCAGGATTGAGGATTGAGCGCAGAACCAGGTCTACAGCTTCTGAAGCACCAACGGTTGGCAGAATCTCGTTTTTAGGATTGTAGTCCATTCCAAAGCGGGCAAGGTATTTGCTTACTTCTTCGCGGAGTTCAATCAAACCCCAGTTTGAGGTGTAGGAAGTGTGACCTTTTTCAAGGTGATAAAAAGCTTCCTCACGGATTACCCATGGAGTTGAAAAGTCCGGCTCACCAACACCAAGGGAAATAATATCATCATGACCGATACAGAGTTCAAAAAACTTACGGATTTTTGACCCCTGTGTATTCATTATTTTTGTAGAAAATTTATCTGTTCGACTGTTCATTGTTTATATCCATTTGACGGGCTTTCCCGTCCGATTATTAAGCTTGAATACCTTCTCTCCGGTCGCGCTCATCTTCAACATAAACAACGTCATTTTCCTTATATTTTTTCAAAACAAAATTAGTCTTAGTTGAACGAACGCCTTCCAGAGTAGAAAGCTTTTCTGAAACGAAGAGAGCAACATCCTTCAAAGAGTCGCCCTCGATTGTTACACGCAAATCGTAGCCGCCGCTCATAAGGTAAAGTGATTTTACCTGAGGAAAGCGGTAAATGCGGTCCGCAATCATGTCAAATCCGTGCTCGCGCTGAGGCTGAACCTGAATCTGAATTTCTGCAAGAACCTTGTCGCGGTTTTCCTTATCTTTTTCTGGATTTACAATGGCCGCGTATTTAAGAATAACTCCGTCATCTTCCAGTTTTTTGATAATTGCACAAACCTCTTCCTCTGTTTTCTTTGTGAGCGCGGCGATATCCGCGGCGGAAAGGCGTGCGTTCTGGCGAAGTAAATCTAAAATTTCTTCCATAGTAAAAACCCCATAAATTAAAGATATACTATTCTATATATTTGCAATGGTTTTGTCATTACAGAAAATTAGCCACAGACGATTATACAACCTGCGCTTTAGCGCAGGTTAAGCAATGGTCCGGAGCATTCAGAAATTAACAGTTAGATTACGACCATTGCACATCTGTGTTTATCTGCGTCCCATCTGTGGCTATTTTTGCTATTTATTATAAACAGCACTCTGAGGTTCAGTACTTGCGCCTATAAAATCAGTTTTTACTTCAAACTTGACGGCATTTGAGTGATAACGCATCCACCATTCAAGCTCTTCTGCATTTGTAGAAGATTCCTGCATCTTAAAGTCTTCATCAATAATTGAAATGAGATTTTTAAGATTTATAACGGCATCCGCAATACAAGGTTCAAAGTGCAGGCCTTTTGATTTTTCAAAAACTTCCATAGCTTCATCAACCGGCATAGGATCCTTGTAAAGACGCTGACTTATAAGTGCATCAAGAACATCAGCCGCTGCCATAATTCTTGCACAAAGAGGAATCTCAGTTCCCTTAAGCTTATTAGGATAGCCGCTTCCATCCCATTTTTCATGATGATAGAAAGCCATATCCATGGCAATTTCATTAAAGATACCGTCATCAATAACAGGAAGGAATTCCAGAAGCTTCTTTCCTTCTGACGGATGAATTTTCATAAGCTCATATTCTTCCGGCGTAAATTTTCCTATTTTATTAAGAACACCCTCCGGAATATGAACTTTTCCAATATCATGAAGAAGCGCCGCCGTAGAATAAAGCTCAATATTTTCATCAGTAAGCTGATCACGATAATAACCAGAATCTCTAAGTTCCTTTGCAATGATTTCAACATATTTTTTTGTATGCAAAAGATGACGGCCGGTAAATAAATCGTGACTTCCCAAAACCTGAGAAACAAACTGAATTATTTTATACTGGGTCATCTTAAGGCTTTGATTTGTCTTTTCAATTTCTGAATTGATTTTAACGATATATTTATTGCGCTTTCTGAGTTCATCAAAAGCGGTATTTCTTTCTTCTGAGCTTGTCAAAAGATTTGTAAGAGTTTTTTCAGTTCGTCTGGCAAGTGAAACTGTAATCATGTAAACAAAAATTGATTCAACAGTAATTCCAATACCGTTTGAAATGAACCAGTTAAGAGGTGTCTTGTAAACATTATCTACCCAGACATAAATATCAAGAATTGTCTGCGAACGAATCCATGTTACGCACAGCACGGCAAGAAAATTTGCAAGATTCATAATTCTTGTAAGCTTTACGTTGTAATAAAAACAGCTGAGAACCGGGACAAAGGCATAGGAAATCGTAATTACGATTACGCTTTTTACGCCTAGAAGGCAGACAAAGAACATTGAACCGATAAGACCGGCATAAACGGTCAGCCCCTGCAGATGCGGCGCCTTATTCAGAAAATACAAAACCGTAGAAACAATAATCGTATAAACGATAAGTATTGTAGAATAAGAATGCGGAACATCCCACAAACCGGCAATCGTAAAGATAATAAAACTTAAAGGAACTAAGACCGCAAATTCCATAACTCTTAAAATCATGGAATTTACCCTTCCAACATTTTCATCAAATAACTGAGACTGAGATGCGTTTAACAAAAAGGCCTCCACCATACAAGAAAATGTACAGCAATAAAAAACCGCTTTTAGGCGGACAAAAACTTTTTGTTGATTCCCTCTTCACCCAAGTATTTTGATATTCAGCCGATATTTTTAATTATTATAATTCTATGATGATTAGAATAAAATTTCAAATGAATTCAGCGATTCTAAAATAAATTTATTCTTATAACCTTTTATTCAAATTTTGCAATTTCGTCCTGACAAAGCTGGTCGCAGACTTCGTTGTACTGAATGCCGGCGTGGCCTTTTACCCAGTTCCAGGTAACAGTCAGCTGGGAGTTAAGGGCATCCAGCTGTACCCAGAGATCCTGATTTTTTACCGGCTTTTTGTCGGCGGTTTTCCAGCCTTTGGCCTTCCAGCCCTTTATCCAGCTGGTTATTCCGTTTTTTACGTACTGACTGTCAATGTTTACTGTGATTGGACGGCCGGCAAAGGTCGGAGTGTTTTTTACAACACTAAGAGCGGCAATTGCGGCGCAGAGTTCCATGCGGTTGTTGGTAGTAAGCTTTTCTCCGCCGGAAAGCTGCTTTGCAATGCCGTCAGCAATTACAACAATTCCCCAGCCGCCAGGCCCCGGGTTTCCGTGGCAGCCGCCGTCTGTATAAATAACAATTTCGTTCATTAAAATTCCTTTTTAAGCTCAGGCAGTTCTTTAATCCAGATTTCTGACATAAATTTGTACCCCTTTTCATTCGGGTGGATTCCGTCAAGGCACATTAAGTCTTCAAAATGTCCGCTTTCTTCCATTGCAGTACGCATATTTACATACTGTACACTGTTCTTTTTTGCAAATTCCAAAAGGGCATCATCATATTCTTTCTGATTTTTGTAAGGCTTTTCCCTGTCGCCGCCAAGGAAGCTGAGAATGTTGTCTGCATTGTGTCCCTTTGTAATGTGATTGAACCAGCGGTCCGCAACAAGAGCCGGGCTTATCATAATTACAGGAGTAATTTTGTGTTCCCGCAGACTTTTAATCATTTCTGAATAAATGCGGATAAAATCTGATGGCGGAGTGCGCTGAAGATGATTTTCCTGAGGATTTTCGCTGACAAGAGCCCAGTCATAATCACTGTCGTTTCCGCAGAATTCTACAATGCAGAAGTCAGCAGCTTCGCCGCGCTCAAGCATTTTATTGAGCTTGCGCTGGCCTTTGGAAATTACGTTTCCGAAAACCGACTGATTATCCATTTCAAAGCCAAGTGCCTTCTGGGCAAGATTAAGGCTGGAATCTTCTATAATATCAAAAAGATGGCCGCTGGCTGTGCCGGTAACAGCACCTTTTAAAATGGAATCTCCGATAACTAAGATTTTCATTGGTAAGGCTCCCTGTAAAAAATGCGCGAGGGAAGGAAGTGAGGGGCAAAAACATTCTGTTTGTGGAGTGCCGCGAAAGCGGCAATTATTATAGTTACTTATCCACAAACAGCATGTAGCGCGATATCGCGCGGTTTTGAACCTCACTTACTGACCGGGAGCATTTTTTACACGTAAGGTTTAGTATTTTGAAAATATTTTATCTAAATTACGCCTTTCGTACTAGGTACTGTTCCGCCGCGGCGTTCGTCGATTTCTACGGCAGCGCGGATGGCGCGGGAAACTGCCTTAAATGCGCCTTCAATTTTGTGATGGTCGCTGCGGCCGCGGATTACGTCTATGTGGAGATTACAGGCTGCGGCGTTTACAAAGCCCTGCCAGAAGTCTTCAAAGCAGTCGGTCTGGAAAGTGCCTTCCTTACCGTTCTGAACTGAAACCAGAGGGATACCTGTGAGCTTTGCGTTATTTACAAGATAAGGACGGCCGCCGAAGTCTACAGCTGCCTGAACAAGGCTTTCGTCCATAGGATAGATGAAAAATCCTGAACGGAAAATGCCGGCGCAGTCACCAAGAGCCTTTTTAAAGCATTCACCCAAAACAATTCCTGTATCTTCGATTGTATGGTGCTGGTCAACATTGAGGTCGCCTTCTATGCTGCCGGACAAATCAAAAAGTCCGTGCTTACAGAAGGACTTGAGCATGTGGTCAAAGAATCCGATTGGATTTTTTACATCGCATTTGCCAGTGCCGTCAAGATTCAGGGTAAGTGATATTTGTGTTTCGCCAGTTTTTCGTTCTACAGTAGCAGTTCGCATTTTTAAATTCCTCACAGAGTTCACTGAGTTCACAGAGGTTATTTTGAGAGGTAACCATTGAGAATTCGTGAAATGCCATTTTTTAACAATACTTCATTAAAATTAATCAAAAGACCGCAAGGTTTTTCTGCTAATTTTAAGTAAGTTCCAAGTTGTTTTTTAAATAAGTCTGTAACCTTAGATACAGATTTTAACTCAATAATTATCTGATTTTCAACAAATAAATCCAACCGGAAAGAATCATCACAAATCTTTTGCCCATGAAAACTCAAAGGAACAGGGACTTCGGCTTCAACATGAAGACCTTTTTCTTCTAAGGCAATTTTCAGACAGCGTTGATAGACTTTTTCCAGAAGTCCAGGTCCAAGTTCTTTATGAACTTCTATTGCCGTTCCAATTATTTTTTCTGTTAATGAATTCAGTTCTGACTCTGTCAAAAAGACCTCTTTATAATTTTCTCTGTGTGCTCTGTGCCCTCTGTGAGAAATTTCCTAGAAGCCGGGCGTTGCGGGGCGGCGTCTGAGCCCCGCAGAGGGGGTAGCGTAAGACTAAGCAGCTTTGCTGCGACGTCTGAAGCGAGGGGGAGACTTCCCCCACCCTAGCACCTAGAACCTGGCACCTAACACCTCTTACAGCATTATTGTTCAGCCCGGCAATTTACACTACAGTTATCAGTGCTGTCAGGCTGAACATCAACTTTCTGACGAAAGTTGACATTTAATTACAACATCACCTTTCTAAGTTCGTACTCTACAATGTCTGTGGCGCCGAGCTTCTGGAGTTTTGGCAGAAGAGTCGGTACTTCGCTTTTTTTAACGGCGATTTTGATGGCATAACCGTTACCGCCGAAAAGAGGGCTTACGGTAGGGCTCTTCATGGAAGGAATGCCCTTAATCAGGGTATCGAAATCTTCGTTAGAGCAGTTCATTTCGAGCATTACGCGGTTGCGGGCGTTGAGAACTGTTTCGAAGAGCATTTTGAGCTCCATGATTTTCTGCTTTTTCTCAGGATCTGCCATTGCCTCTTTGGAAGCGTACATTCTGGTAGAAGATTCCATCAAAGTGTCTACAATCTTGAGGCGGTTTGCGCGCAGGCTTGAGCCTGTAGAAGTGTTGTCTACAAGAATCTGGGCAAGGGCTTCGTCGTTATCCTGAACAAAGCCTTCGCTGGTTCCCCAGGTGCGGAAAATTGTTCCGTCAATTTTTTTGTCTTCGATGTATTTTTTTGTAAGGGCCTGATATTCTGTTGCGATTGTAACGTGGCCTTTAAGAAGCTTGTCGTAATCAACTGTGTCAGGAATTGCGGCAACTATGCGGACAGGATCAAAGCCAAGATCCATGATTTCTACAACGTCGTCCTGAACTCCGTTTTCGTAAACCC
The DNA here is from genome assembly GCA_947165895.1 of uncultured Treponema sp. Lineage (GTDB taxonomy): Bacteria > Spirochaetota > Spirochaetia > Treponematales > Treponemataceae > Treponema_D. The sequence continues at coordinate 64,247 of CAMVCB010000005.1, read as the reverse complement.
AGTCTTTTCCGCTGAAGCCAACGTCGGCCTTGTTCTGAGCCAGAAGGGCACTTGTAATCTGAGGCTTTACAACCTGGAAGGCAAGGTCATCCTGATTTGTGATTGGAAAATAAGTGCGGTCAGGAAGGTAAATTGAAATTCCTACGTCGCTCAAAAGTGAGTAAACTGATTCGTAGATTCTTCCCTTTGCAAGAAGGATTTTTAGTTTTTCCATGTTTTCATCCTTAATCATAGTTTTTAAACTACTTTTTTCAAAATATGTATAAATATACAATTTTTATGCATAAATTTCTATATCTACACTTCTTTATTCAAGCTCTTCGTAAGAGTCCGGCCAGGCCCGGCAAATCAGGGTGAGATTGTGCTTACGGGCAAGAGCCGCTGACTGGGCCGTAGGAACTGATTTTGATATTAAGACTCCGACTCCCGCGCGGATTACTTTTTCTACCATATCTACCGGAACGCGGCCCGAAGTAAAAAGAATTGCTTTTTGCGGGGAAATATCATTTAAGAGCATATAGCCGATTGCCTTGTCCAGGGCGTTATGGCGGCCAATGTCTTCAGCGCTGAAAAGTGACTTTCCTTCCAGGGCAAGAATGCAGCGGTGGGTGCCTGAGGTGTAGGTGTGGATTGCGCTGTCCTTTGAAAATTCTTCTGCAAGGGCAAAAATCCATTTCGGCGGGCAGTCCGCTTTCTCAAGCAATGGCAGGGGGCGGGCATCGGCATTTTGGGCAAATCCTTTGTTTTTTGTGCAGCAGGACGCTTCCGGCGCATCGCTTTCCTTCCATACAATTTCTTCTTTTAATGTTACAAAGGCGCGGGATTTTGTCTGGCAAAAGCGGATTTCCGAAATATCCTCTTTTTCCCGGATTATTCCGCTGGTCAAAAGACGGCCTGCGACCAGCTCCATAAGATTTGATTGAGTACAGACCAGGGAAAAAATCTTCTTTCCATTTATGAAGATTGCAAGCGGGTGCTCATTAAGGGCCAGAGCATCCAGATTTTTTGAGCTTCCGTCGGGGAAAAACTTTTTGATTTTTAATGGGGCTACTGTCATGCATCCCCCTCACCACGCAAAATCGGGATTCCGTGCTCTAAAACAGGAAGAAGGTATTCGATACATTCTTTTCCGGCTTTGGGACTGCCCGGCAGGTTGATAATCAGCGTTTTATTGCGGATTACGCTGGCGGCGCGGCTGAGCATTGCCCGCGGGGTGAGGGTCAGGCTGTAGGCGCGGAGAGCTTCTGCAATTCCCGGAGCATCCTTTGTTGCGGCGCGTTTTGTAGCTTCGGGCATGTTGTCGCGGGGAGAAAAGCCTGTACCCCCGGAAGTAAAAATCACATCCGGCTTCTGGATATCTGCAAGCTGGCAGAGAGCCTTATAGAGGCCTTCTTCATCATCCGGAAGAAGGGTGATTCCCGTAACAAGGTAGCCGGCCTTTTCCAGAAGCTCTTTGATTAAAGGCCCGCTTTTATCTTCCCGCTCCCCCTTTGAAGAGCGGTCACTGGCAACTAAAACTGAGGCAGAAAAACGGCGGCCTTCAATCAGTTCAATTTCATCACCGGTGGAAACTTTTCCGCCGTGGACAACGTGGGCAAAAACGCCTTCCGAAGGCATGATGCATTTTCCAGTGCGCCGGGTTACGGTGCAGGCAGAATGGCATTTTTTCCCAATCTGGATGATTTCTAAAATCAGGTCATTGCATTTGAATTTTGTGCCGACCGGGAAGGTCTTAAAATCAAAGCCTTCGACAAGGAGATTTTCGCCAAAATCGCCGGCTTTAAGGTCAGCGCCAGTCTTCTTAAATTCTTCAACCTTTTCCCAGGAAAGCAGACTGACCTCGCGTATGCTTCCGGCGTGGGCATCATTTTCAAGGCCAAAATTTTCTATTATATTTGCACTTTTGACGTCCTGCTTGGGCGTTCCTTTTTTTTCACTTATGCAGACTGCACGGATTTTTCCCTTCATAAAATCACCCTCCAATTTCGCTCATCATGCGGGATTTCAGCCCCTGCTGATTAAAAGTATGAGCCTGCGGCTTTTCTTTTATTGTCTTTTGGATTTCACAACAAAGCATATCATCAAGTTTAGTGCCGCTTTCCCCCGAACGCAAGATTTTCTTAATATCCAGAGCCTTGTCATAGCAGAGGCAGAATTTTAAAAGTCCGCTGGCTGTAAGGCGGATTCTGTTACATTCAGAGCAGAAGGCATGGGAAAGCGGAGATATAAAGCCGATTTTTCCTTTGAAGCCTTCAAAATGGAAAAGTTTTTCGGGCGCATGTTCGAGCCTTCTGCAGGGCGCGGCTTTTCCAAAAGAGTCTTCCAGGCGGGCAAGTATAAAGTCAGATTTAAGGCCTTCCATTCCGTTTGCGCAGCCGATGGGCATAAGTTCAATAAAACGGATGTCAAGCTGCCTGTCTTTTGCAAGCAGGGCAATATCTGAAAGTTCTGCGGCATTCCATTCGCCGGGAACACAGTTTATTTTTACAGGGAATCCAAGTTCGAGGGCAGTCTGAATGCTTTTCCTTACCTTTTCTACCCCCAGGCTTCCTGTAATCGCAAAAAAAGTGTCGTCATTCAGGGTGTCAAGGCTGATGTTTACGCGGCTAAGCCCTGCTAATTTCAGGTCAGCGGCCATTTCTGAAAACAAAAGGCCGTTTGTTGTAAGGCAGATTTCTTCAATGCCGGGAATGTCCTGCAAAAGGCTGATAAGATTTACTATGCCACGGCGGACAAGAGGTTCCCCGCCTGTCAGACGGATTTTTTTTACGCCAAGTCCCGCAAGCAGCCTGACCAGCTGCACGATTTCTTCAAAAGTAAGGATTTCTTCGTGGGGAATGTGATTTATTCCCTGCGGCGGCATACAGTAGCGGCAGCGCAGGTTGCATTTGTCTGTCAGCGAGATTCTCAGGTAGTCGATTTTTCGTCCAAAGCTGTCGGTCAAAGTCTGCATTTTACGGTTCCAGAAGCATGAGTTTATCTTTCGGGATTCTGACATAAAGTTTTTTATTCGGAAAGGAAGCTTCAATTTCTTTCCAGGCTGATTTGGAGATTTCCCAGTGGATTAAAGAAGTGGAATCCTCCTGCTCAAAATAAACCGTAAAGGAAAATGCGTCTTCGATCACGCGTTTTATGCGGCAGGAAAATACGTTTTCTTTCTGCGCGTCTGCGGGGCTGCATATTTCCAGGTAGTGGGCGCGGAAGGCCGCGTAAGGGGCTCTGGAAAGTATTTTCCGGCCGGAAGTTTCTCCGTCAAAATGCAGTCTGATTCCCCAGTCCAGGGCAAGGGCTCTCTGGTCATCAAGCCATTTCAGTCTTGTGATATTTTTACAGCCGGAAAGTCTGGCCGCCCCCACTGTGGAAGGTCTTTCAAAAAAGTCATGCTTTTCAAGAGGCAGAGAAAGCCGTCCCCTGTCTGCAAAAATGGCAATTTTTTCTGCCATTCTGAAGGCTTCGTTTCTGTCGTGGGTAACAAGGATTGAAGGAGATTTTTTTTCTTCCAGCAGCTCCAGAATCAGCCTTTCAAGCTCAGCCTTGCGATTGCTGTCCAGAGCCGAAAAAGGCTCATCAAAAAGAAAAAGCTCCGGTTCAGAGGCAAGCAGGCGGGCAAGGGCAAGCCTCTGCTGCTCACCGCCCGAAAGTCTTGCAGGATATTCATTTTCCTTTCCTGAAAGCCCCATGCGGCTGATTAATTCATTCACACTATCCTTATTTTTTGCAGTTTGGCTGATATTCTGATAAAGCGTCATGTTAGGGAAAAGGGCGTAATTCTGAAAAAGGTAACCAGCCCGTCTTTTTTGAGGAGGAAGATTTATTTTCTTTTCCGAATCAAATAAAATCCGGTCATCAAGAATAATTCGGCCCCTGTCAGGTTTTTCGATGCCGGCAATACATTTTAGTAAAAGAGATTTTCCGGCGCCTGACTGACCAAGGATTGCAAGCCTCTGATTATCAGCTTCAAAATCCGCCTGCAGAAAAAAATCACCAAGACGCTTTTCAATTTTTACAGAAAGACTCATGCCATCCTCCTTTTGGAAAAACGCTCGGTTACGACATTCATTAATAGAAGAATAATTGCAGAAAGTGCAAAGATGATTAAAACCCAGCTGAAAGCAAGCTTTTTGTTTCCTCCCTGCATTGCAGTGTAAATGACAAGGGCCATAGTCTGGGTTTTTCCAGGAAGATTTCCCGCCACCATGATTGTGGCCCCAAATTCTCCCAGAGCCCGGGCAAAAGAAAGAATTACAGCTGCGGCAATACCTGGAAGAGAAAGAGGAATCATGATTTTTGTAAAAATACGGAATTCGCTCATGCCAAGAGTCCGCGCCGCCGCAATAATAGTCGGGTCAAGCTGAGAAAAGGCCCCCCGGGTAGTTCTGTACATCACAGGAAAAGAAACAAAAGTCGCCGCAAAAACACCGCCTCCCCAGGTAAAAAGAGGATTTATTCCGATTGCTGAAAGAAATTTTCCAAAGGCACCATTGCGGCTGAATAATATCAGAAGGAAAAAGCCCGCAACCGTTGGCGGAAGAACCAGAGGCAGGGAAAAAAGAGCATCAAGAAAAGGCCGCGCCCGCTTTGCATTCCCCACAGCCCAGGCCGCAAATATTCCCAGAAAAAAGGTAATCAGTGTGGCAGAAAAAGCAATTTTACAGGAAATCAGGAGGGGCGAAAAATCCATAAAACATTACCTCAAATCAGAAAGCCAGTTTAAATCCTGCATTCGAATAAATTTCACTTACTCTTTTAGAAAAAAGAAAATCTTCAAACTTGCGGGCGGCAGCCTTACGGCGGCTGGCTTTTACAATTCCGACCGGGTAAATCACTGGCGGGCAGGATCCCTGGGGCGCCTGAGCAGCCACACGGATTTTCTGACTTACAGCCGCGTCAGTTGCATAAACAATTCCGCAGTTGCAGGCAGCTTCTTCCACCCAGGAAAGCACGGTGCGGACATCACTGGCATAGTTTGCTTTTTTGCTGACAATCTCCCAGCTTCCAAGCTTTTCACAGATTGCCTTTGTGTACTGTCCTGCAGGAACACTTGCCGGTTCGCCGACAGCAATCATTTTTACCTGCGGCAAAGTCAAATCATAAAAAGTGGAAATTTTCAGGCTGCTGTTTTTGGGAATAATCAGCACGACTTTATTTTCCAGAAGATTTTTTACACTGCCTTCTTCCATCAGATTTTTATCCGTAAGAGCCTTCATCTGCTTTGTGGCGGCAGAAATAAAAAGGTCACAGGGAGCGCCGGCTTCAATCTGAGCCTGAAGAGCCCCCGAACCACCAAAGGAAAACAAAAGCTTCACATCAGGATTTTCTTTTTCGTATTCAGCTTTAAGCTGAGCACACACATCTGTGAGGGAAGCCGCCGCAAGAATTGTAAGCTCAGTTTTTTTTGACCCGCCGCAGCCTGAAAAAATCAGACAGCAGAGCACAAGAGCAGCCACAAGATTTTTTTTCATTTTTTTATCTAACTCCTTACAAAATGCCCAGACTTTCCGCCGGATTTTTCTTCAAGATGGATTTGTCCGATTTCCATACTTTTATCGATAGCCTTACACATATCATAAATTGTAAGAAGAGCCACAGAACAGCCGGTCAAAGCTTCCATCTCGGCCCCGGTTTTTCCGCAGAGCTTTACAGAACACTGGCAGAGGATTTGATTTTTCTCCGGGCAGAGCTGAAAATCTACTGCGACCTTTGAAAGCAAAAGAGTGTGGCAAAGGGGAATCAGTTCAGGAGTTTTTTTTGCCGCCATAATTCCGGCAATCCGGGCGGTGGCAAGAACATTACCCTTTGGAACTTCGTCCTTCTGAATGGCCTCCATAACTTCCCGGCTGACAGAAATACTTCCGCTGGCAAGGGCAAAGCGTTCCGTTTCACTTTTCTGGCTCACGTCAACCATAGCTGCGTTTCCGTTTTTATCCAAATGTGTAAAAGAATTCATAATGCTTTTAAAACCTTTTCAGATTATATTGATAAACCTGAATTTTTTCAAAAATTTCTCTGGGCTCGTAATCATCAAAGACTCTGCAAATTACAGGCTCTTTGCAGACTGATTTTTCACTTATTCCCCTCCGCATAACTTCAACCTTTGGGTAAGCCGAATCTTTCATTCCTTCAATAATGATATAGTCGGGCAAATCCGCAAGCTGTTTGATTTGATTTATCAGACCTCCAGGAACCTGGCTTTTTTCCGCCCCCTCCGGCAGACTGCCTGCAAACATAAAGCGTTTATCAGAAAAAATACACCTTGCCACAGCACCAGCCTGCTCAAATAAAAAAGTGTCCGTAGCGGGAGCATCGGTAAAGCAGTCGTGTCCGTCGTGCTTGATAACCGCACATTTTAAGCCCCGGGCATTTGCCTCTTTAAGAAGGGCGCAGACCATGCGGGTTTTTCCGCTGTTTTTGATTCCGCTAACGCAGAAGATAAAGGGCTTTTGCAGCTCGGCATATTCCCGGGGAGTATTTACGTTCAAAAAGATTTTCTTATTTATAGAAGATTTTTCCATAGAAATGAACTTGGTGCGGACTTTATCAAACAAAAGGGAAAGCTTAAGCTCTCCAGCCGCAAGCTGCTTTTCAAGAGCCGGTAAAAGTGATTTTTTGTAGACGGCGCAAAGAGGCTGAGCGCGGCCATCCACAAGAGGCAGATACAAATCATAATCAGAGCATAAAAAGTCCGCAATATATTGAGGAAGCTCTTTTGTCATAAAAGGCATGTCAGCGGCAGAGATAAAGACAAAATCATTTTTACTTTCTGAAAGAGCCCTGCGGATTCCTTCAAGCGGGCCTTTTTCAAAATTTTCATCTGCTATGACTTTGACTTTTTTTCCATATTTTTCCAGCTCATACTGATTTTCATCTCTGACGCTCACAAGTATTTCATCAAAAGCCGAAAATTCTTCAATCAGCCTTTCAAGAAAACTTTTTCCTCCATAAGTTAAAAGGGCCTTATTCTGTCCCATTCGGGAACTTTTTCCACCGGCAAGAAGGGCTATGGAAATTTCTGCTGATTTAATATCTGTCATCAACTATTTCCCCGTCATCCAGACCTGAAGCCTGTCACCTTTTTTTACACTTGTTCCTGCCGGCAGATCAAGATAGCAGTTGCAGTCTACCATACTGCTGATGACTGATGATTTATTATTTTGCAGCTGAATTGATACACTTCCGTCTTCATAGCAGGCTCGCAGAAGGCAGCGGCGCTCATTAATTTTTTCATAAGGATTTTTAAGAAGCGCTTCCTTTTTTTGAAGTGATAATTCTTTACAGCCAGTCAGCAGAGAAACTGCCTGGTAAAAATAAAGGTCAAAATTAACAAGGGCCGCATAAGGATTACCGGAAAGACTTAAAATTAATTTTCCATCCAGAAGGCCTGCGCGGGTAGGAGTTCCGGGCTTGATATTTACCTGCGAAAATAATTTCTTTACCCCCAGGGATTCTAAAACCTGAGGAAGTAAATCTTTTTTTCCTACAGAAACTCCGCCCGTTGTAATAATTATATCTGCCTGAGTGACCGCATTTTTTATTGCCCCGGCAATTTCTTTTTCATCATCACTTACAATTTGATTTTCTATCACTTTTGTAACAGCAGAGTTATTAAGAGAAGATGATAACATTGGTGCAATACTTGAATAGATTTTTCCGGGAGCAAGGGGCTTTCCTGCTTCAGTAAGTTCACTGCCTGTAGAGATTATTGCCGTGCGGATTTTACGGCAGACCTGTATTTTTTCAATTCCAAGACTTGCAAGAAGACCTATATGAATCCGGCCGATTTTACTTCCAGCTTTTAAAACAAGGCTGCTCTTTTTTATATCTTCACCCACAGGACAGTAGTTTTGCCCGGGGCGGGCAGGCTTGTAAATAAGTACAGTATCTTCGCCATAGTCGGTATCCTCCTGCATTATGACAGAGTCAAAGCCAGCGGGAAGAGGAGAACCTGTCATTACGCGGACGGCAGGGGGCAGTCCGTCAGAACAGGCGGCAGCATCCACCACCGGCCCTTCTATCCAGTCACCTGCAAAAAGCTGGCCCCTGACCTTCAGCTGGACAGGAGCATCTTCTGACGCCCCGGCAACATCAGCTGCCCTTACCGCATATCCGTCCATTGCTGATTTTGCAAAGGGCGGTACGTTTATCGGGGCAAAAATATCAACTGCGGCAATCCGTCCGTAAGCATCAGAAAGCTGGCAGACTTCCTTTCCTTCAACCGGTGTCAGTACATTTTCAAGTATAGAAAGAGCCTCTTCAATTTCCATTAAAGCTTCTCCAGCTTTACTGCGCAGACTTTGAATTCCGGAATACGGGCAAATTCATCCAGGGCGGCGTTGGTTAAAACGTTGGCAGGAGAATCGGGGAAGTGGAAAGGCATCCAGGTTTCACCTTCAGAGCATTTTCTTCCAACGCGGGCGGTTGCGGTAATGGAACCGCGGCGGCTTGAAACCCGGATTTTTTCTCCGTTTTTAAAGCCAAGCTTTTCTGCATCCTTATAGTTCACTTCAATAAAGCCTTCGCCCGCAATTTCCATAAGTCCAGGAGCGCGGGCTGTCATGGCAGCGGCATTGTAGTGATACAAAATGCGGCCGGTTGTAAGGAAGAAAGGATATTCCTGGTCTGGAAGCTCCTGGGCAGGTTTGTAGGCGGCAGGATAGAAAAGTGCTCGGCCACGGACAGGTTTTCCAACGTGCATAATGGGTGTTCCAGGCTTGTCTTTTTCCTTACATGGCCACTGAAGGGATTCTCCGGCGTCAAGGCGTTCAAAGGAAATGCCAGCCATGCTTGGAGTAAGGGAAGCCATTTCATCAAAAATCTGAGACGGAGTAAGATAAGGCTGCTTGTAGCCCATTGCATTCATCAAATCAATCAAGATGTCTGTGTCCGGCCTCATGTTTCCGGGAACAGTAACCGCCTTTCTGATTCTCTGAACGCGGCGCTCTGTATTTGTAAAGGTTCCTTCTTTTTCTGTGTAGCTGATGGCGGGAAGAATTACATCCGCATATTCAGCGGTTTTTGTCATAAATAAATCCTGCACCACAAGGAATTCAAGGCTTTCAAGGGCCTTTATGATGTGATGAGTATCAGGATCTGAAACAACCGGGTCTTCCCCGCAGATATAAAGGCCTTTTATGTCTCCCTTAATTGCGGCAGGAAAAACTTCAGTTGCCTTTAAACCGGGCTTTGGACTCAAGGAAATGCCCCAGGCCTTTTCAAACTTGGCACGAACCTCATTGTTATCGACCTTCTGGTAGCCCGGATAATCTGTAGGCTGGGCTCCCATATCGCAGGCGCCCTGAACATTGTTCTGACCGCGAAGAGGATTTACACCGCAGCCGCTCTTTCCAAGCTTTCCGCAGAGCAGAGCCATATTTGACATGCTCATTACACCTTCTGTACCGCTTGAATGTTCCGTAACGCCAAGACAGTAAATGATAGGTGCTTTTTTTGCGGTGGCATACATACGTGCAGCTTCACGAAGCTTATCCGGGTCAATATGACAGATTTCTCCGACCTTTTCCGGCGTATAATCAGCCACAAGCTTTTTGATTTCATCAAAGCCTTCCGTAAAATCCTTTATGTAATCCTGGTCAATCAGATTTTCTTCTATCATTACATGGATCATGCCGTTTGCAAAAGCAACGTTTGTTCCAGGACGCAGCTTTAAGTGGATGTCAGCCTTTGAGGCAAGACCTATGCTGCGGGGATCGACCACAATAAGTCTTGTTCCCCTTTCAACTGCCTGCCGGATCTGCATGCCGACAACAGGATGAGCTTCTTCCGGATTTGAACCGACCAGCATAATGCAGTCAACATCATGAGTGATATCGTAAATCGGGTTTGTCATGGCACCAGAACCGAGGGTTTTTGCAAGCCCCGCAACGGTAGCCGAATGGCAGACCCGGGCACAGTTATCTGTGTTGTTAGTTCCAAAGCAGGTACGGACCATTTTCTGAACCATATAAATATCTTCGTTTGAAGAGCGGGAGCAGGCAAAACCAGCTAACGAATCCCCGCCGTACTTCTTTTTAAGCTCCATAAAGCGTTCAGCTGTGTAAGAAATGGCCTTTTCCCAGCTGACTTCTTCAAATTTGCCGGTCTTCTTATTTTTAATAAGAGGCTGAGTCAGTCTGTCCGGGGAATGAACAAAATCAAAGCTGCCGGATTTTCCCTTTACGCACAAAAGTCCGTGATTTGAAGGGCCGTCAGCCGCTTCAACGTTGACGATTTTATTATTCTTTACAACAAGATAATACTGGCAGCCGGTAGCGCAGTGAGGACAGGTTGTTAAAACCTTTTTTACTTCCCAGTCGCGGTAATGCTGCTGGCGCTTCATTGTAAGGGCTCCAGTCGGACATGCAGATGCACAGTTTCCACAGGATTCACAGCCGCTTTCCCTCCAGTTTGCACCAAAAGGAGCTTCAACCAGATGAAAAACACCACTTCTTCCGCTCTGCAAAGTATGATTTCCCACAGCCTTGTTACAGACGCTTATACAAATCTGACAGTGAACGCATTTGAGCGGATCGTAGGAAATGTAAGGATTTGCATCCAGAAGGGGAAATTTATTTTTAAGCTTTGTACGCGAACCGTAATACTCTGATTCACGGACTTCATATTTGTTACAAAGATACTGAAGGCGGCAGACTCCGTTTTCAGGACAATTCATGCAGTCAACTTCATGATTAGAAAGCATGAGCTTAAGCATTTCCTTTCTATATGAAGTAAGCTTTTCACTTTCGGTATGAATCACAGAGCCTTCCGGAACCGCAGTTTTACAGGCCGCAAAAAGATGATTGTAGCCTTCAATCTCAACCATACAAAGGCGGCAGGAGCCTGTCTCATTAATTTTCTTCAGGTAACACAAGGTCGGAATATCAATTCCATTCTGTCTAGCCGCTTCAAGAATGCTTGTGCCTTCCGGGACTGTAAGCTCTTTTCCGTTTATAGTACAAGAAATCATTCGCATTTTCCTCCCACCATTGTTCCGCAGCCGTAATGATCACAACGAAGACATCTTCCGGCCTCCCTCAAGCCTTCTTCTTCAGTCATAGGAATCTCTACATGGGCAAAATCACATACACGTTCAAAGGGATCGCGTTCTTCTATCATTGCACGTCCGGTCGGAATGCAGTTGTTAGGCATTGCGCCAGGAATTTCAACGGTACATTCTACCTTATGATGATAGCCGAGATATTCATCAATATTAAAGGCGGCAACCTGACCGGCAGCAATTGCATTGATTGCGGTAGAAGGCCCTGTTACACAGTCTCCGCCGGAGAAAACCCCTTCCATATTCTGAACCTGGCAGGCTTCATCAGCAAGGATTCTTCCCCGCTCAAGAGGAATGCCGGCCTTCTCAAAAGCTTCTGTGTCACTTCTCTGACCAACTCCAAGAATCAAAAGGTCACACTTAAAGCGGTAAGGATAGGCACTCGAATGCTCGGTGGTCATCATTCCGTTTTTATCATAAGGGCCGACAATCTGAGGCTGCAGCCAGACAGCGCTTGCAAGGCCTGTATCCTTATCTGCCTCAATATGAAGGAAGCTTAAAAGAGTTCTGAAGCGGACTCCTTCCTGCATGGCAGATCTGATTTCACTTGAAAGGGCCGTCATATCATCACGCTTACGGGTAAAAACATGGATTGTAGCGGCATTAAGACGGGCAGCCGTTCTTGCGGCATCCATGGCAACGTTACCGCCGCCAATCAGAACAACCCTCTTTCCTGTAAGATCAGGACTCTGCCCCTTGGCAACATTCTGCAAAAAGTCGGCAGCTGGAATAACATTAGGGCAGTCTGCATTTTCAATCGGCATACGGTTACCAAGCTGGGCACCAATTCCAAGATAAACGGCATCGTAATTCTTTTTCAAATCTTCAAACTGAATGTCGCGGCCAACTTTTGTATCAGCCTTGATTTCAATATCACCGGCCTTAATCAAAACTTCAATATCATCATCAAGCTTTGCCTTTGGAAGACGATATTCAGGGATTCCGTACCGAAGCATTCCTCCCAGCTTCTGATGTTCTTCAAAAACTACAGCCTTGTGCCCCATAAGAGCCAGGTAGTAGGCACAGGTCAGACCTGAAGGGCCGCCCCCGACAATGGCAATTTTCTTTCCGGTTTTTACGTTTGCCTTTGGTGTCTGAACTTCGCGGGCATTCTGCTGGTCAACGGCAAATTTTTTAAGTCCGCGGATATTAATAGGCTCGTCAATTATTGAACGGCGGCACTTATTTTCACAAGGGTGTTCGCAGACCATGGCGCAGGCAGTCGGAAAGGGGTTTTTATCGCGGATAAGGTTGATCGCATCTGCGTAGCGGCCAGCCTTAATCAAGGCAATGTAGCCCGGCACATTTACATGGGCAGGACAAAGAGTGATGCAGGGAACGGTCTGAACTTTATTTTCAACACAGCGTCGCGATTTAATGTGACTTTCGTACTCGTCTGCAAATTCGGAAAGACTGTCCAGCACCATGTTTGCGGCTACAACGCCAACCGCACAATCCGAAGTCTGGGCAATCATAAGGCACATAGACTTCATTTTTTCCAGAGTTTCATCTGACCCTTCGCCTTTTAGAATTGAATTCAAAAGCCTTTCAACTTCAACAAGACCATCACGGCAGGGAACACATTTTCCGCAGCTCTGATTCATCGACATTTGTAAAAGTGAGCGGTAAAGAACCAGGGGACACATTCCCGGTGGATAAGATGTAAGTCGTGCCCTGAATTTATTGAGCACAATACTCATTCGGGCATTCATGTCGCCTTTTTTTGCCAGTTTTTTCATAAAATAATTTTATCATGGAATTTCAGAAAAAAAAGAAAATTTATTGCCGGAATTTGCATTTTCAAGCCTATATTATAGCATGAGGATTTTAAAAAAATTTTTGATGATTATAAGCTGGGCGGTGGTGCTGGAATTTACAGGCTGTCAGAATGACATTCTTTCTGATGAAGAAAAAGTTGATTTTACACTTCCTTCCTGGCCTGACGCTTACCCTGCCCTTTCGCGCTGGCAGATTACCCTGCTTGCAGCTGATTTTGAAAAGGAATTTTATCTTCCTTCCGGGGCTAAAAATTTTTCCATACAGTTAAAGAAAAACGAGCCCGTCTGCGTAAGTGCAAATCCCGTCACACTGCTTCAAAACATTGATGCCGGAGAAAAGCCGGAGAGCACTCAGGCAGCAGAAGCAAAATTTTTTAAGCCGGCGGGTACAGTCTACCCTTATTGCTCAAGAGGTGATTTTTATTCCGGTAATACAGAATGCTTTCTGACCTGGGAAGAAGGTTTTACGGCTGCGACAATGCAAAAAATCATCAGAAGCCAGAGGGAAAGCGGAATAAGCAGGAATAAGCTCAAAAGCTTTCTCATGGAATTTAACTGGAAAAAAATGAATGAAAAAATTCAGGCGAATATTGCAGATTCAATCAGCACCTTTGAAAATCCGGATGAAAATACAAAGGCCAGGTTTTACAATCCATGGCAGATTGATTCAGCAAACCTCCTGGATAATCTTACTTTTGCGATTTTTGATTCAAAATATCTGAATACAAGTTACATTTTTACAGTTTCAAAAGAAAGTGCTAAAATCCCGGCACAGGCAGAAATTTTTTCAAGCTTTATTCCCGAAAATCAGATTTTGCAAAAGTATGGACTCCTTACGCTTAAGAAAAAAAGTCCTCAAAGCTATCTTCTTGATAAAACTTACGCAGTAACCCTAAATGCGGCATCAGCAAAAAATGTGTCAGCCAGCTTCACATATATGCCGATATTAATAGAAGATTATGAGCATCCAGAATAAATTACTTTCTATTTTTACAATTACGTTGACACTTACACTTTCAGGCTGCGGGAAAAAATCACTTCCGGCAGATGAAAGCTTCAATAATATTCCGCAAATTTCAATGCAGCCTTCAAAAGGCTCTCATTCCTGGTATTATTTTACCCGCGAAGGCTTCCGTCAGATTTCAAAGGTGCAGAATGTACCGGAAGTTCCTTTTATTCCCTGGACCGAGGCAATCCGCATTTCCAGCGCCAATTGTGCCACAACCGAAGGCGAAAATCAGGCCTTTGCCGTAATCAACCGGCTGGGAATAATCAGCTTTAAGGGCGAAGACAAACAGCTTTCAAAGGATGAAAATATTTTCACAGACCGTACGGCAGGCAACCTTATTTTTCTGAATGAAACTCCGATTTTTTCGGTTTTTAAAAGCGCTTTTTTTAACGACACTATCAAGGATAACAAATACAGTTCGGAAGGAAGCCAGCATCTTTTTTTAATTCAGTTTGATCCGGAATCAAAAATCTCCTACCCCATTATCAACTGCAATAATCTCACGGCAGCCAGAAATTCAGAAGTTGTCGATTATTACTGGGACGGCATCAACTGGACCTGCTGCATCAAGACAATTTCGGAAACAAAAACAGAATTCAATTACATAAACTGGAAGCCAACCCAGTCGCTTCTGACACTCAGCCCGGTAAATGCAAAATCAAACATTTCTCAGTGGGAATCAAATCAGGATGAATTCCGATCAAAAAAAGAACAGCTGGAATATAAATATGCGCCGGAAAGAATCAAAAAAATGCTTGCGGGATTTTCAAAGCGAACAAACTTTTCGATTGACGTAAAAAAATCAGGCGGCTCTTCCTGGAGGAATTATAAAAATGTAGCCGAAAGCGGCTGGGCTCCGGCAGGGGAATCTTCCCCATCACGCGACAATGCCGGCTCCTGCGAAAAAACTTCCGTCCGCGAGCTATACGCTACCGCAATTCTGGCACAGACCTGGTCCGCAGCCCTTTTTGAAGACGGCACCCTCTTTCTGGAAGGGGCCCTTCCCGGCAAGCACATTCTCCGGGGAGGAAAGCCCGTTGCAATCCGCCTTCCAAAGCTGCCGGACGACTTTGTTTATTCAGATTTCGTAATTTCCGGCACAAGTCTTTACGCCGCCTGGGAAGAAAGCTCCTTTTTCAAAACAGGACGCGCAGGCTTTGTTGAAATAAATTTGAACAAAACTTTGTATTCTAAGTTATAATATTATTGATGAAAAAACTTTTTCTCATCATAGCAGTAATTTTTTCTCTTGAATCAGGCGGACTTTTTGCCCAGGAAGAAGCCGCTGCAAATCAGTCTGAGCAGACGCCTGCAGCAAATTCTTCAAAAAAATCCTTTTTCTCAAACATTAATTTTATAGCAGAGTTCTCCCCGGCAGTTTATATCAATCCCGAAAGCTCAACCGTAAGCGCACCAAGTCCTCTTATTTTTCCAATTGGAATCGGTTTTTTATGGCCAAAAGAAAGCTTTATTGCCATACAGCCGACCCTCAGCTTTTTTATGATGTATCACCTCTGGTACGACGGCATGGCCCTTCCAGCTGAAATTGAAAACCGCACATCTCAGACTGTAAGCTTTCTTTTGAATATCCCGGCGGTTTTTAACCTTAAACAAAATGAAAAAAGCCGCTTTCAAATTTCAACGGGACTCGCCCTGCTTATGCGCTTTGGCCTTCTTGCGGGCGGGGTAAAAGAAAGTGATTCCGGCTATTCGGGTTCTGCCGGCAGCGACATGGATAAAATCAACAGCTGGTTCTGGCAGAATGCCCGCTTTTTGTATTTTTCTCTTGGAGCAAGCTGGCTTTACACCTTTACAGACCACCTGAAAGCCGGCCCTACCATGAACCTTTATCTGCCGGCCGGCTCCTTTATCAGCGGAGAAGGCACCCAGGCTTTAATTTTTTCGCTGGGCTTAAAGCTTTGCCTCTAGTTTCTCAATTCTTTCTACCAAAGTCGGGTGCGAATAATTCCAGAAAACATAAAGCTTTGGCGGAATCAGTTCAGAAAGATTTTCACTGTTCAGCTTGATAAGGCCTGTAATTAAAGGCTGAGGATTTTCCAGAACTTTTGCACTGAAGGCATCTGCCTGGTATTCCTGACGGCGGGAAGAAATGTTTACCAGCGGTGACAGAATTTCACTTACAGAAGAATAAATTGTCATTGCAAGAAAAAGTCCGATAAACTGGAAACTTGCAATATTCTGCGCCGTAACAGAAGTAAAGCCGAAGCCTTCATAAAGCGAAGTAAAGTTTGCAATCTTATACAAAAGGAACATAACAACAAACTCCAGCGGAATCATAACAAAAAGACGTTTTGTGATGTGGTGGAGCTTAAAATGTCCAAGCTCATGTCCCAAAACTGCCGCAAGCTCATCAGCAGTCAGGGATTTTAAGAGTGTATCGTAAAGAACGATTCTTTTTGTTTTTCCAAAGCCGCTGAAATAGGCATTTGAATGTCCGCTTCTTCGGGATGCATCCATCACAAAAAGGCCGCCGTTTTTAAAGCCCACCTTATTCAGAACAGCAGTGATTTTTTCTTTAGCTTCTCCTTCTTCAAGCGGTGTGAATTTATTGAAAAGAGGTGCTATAAATTTCGGATAAACAATCTGCATGATAAAGGTGAAGGCAATCAGCACGGCAGAAAGAATTGCCCACCAGCTTGCGGTGAACTTTACAAAAAATACAGCGGCCGCAATCGTAATAATTGCAGAAAGGATCAGAGAAACAAAAATCCCCTTAATCATATCAGAAAGCCAGAGCTTCCAGGTCATCTTTGAAAAACCGAATTTCTTTTCTACGACAAACTCCCGGTAAAGAGAAAAAGGAAGTCCCAGAATCGAAGAAGGAATTCCTGCAATTATCATAAATAAAAAGAAAATTGTAAAAGTGCTTGTGATTGCAGACGGCTGCCCGAAGATTCCGGTCAGAAAGTTGAGTACAAAAGGATAAAATCCAAAGACAACAAGGGCAAGCTCAAGCAGAAGGCTGCAGATTGAGGAAGGTATCCAGGCAAAATATTTTGCATTTTCATATTCGCAGATTTTTTTCAGCTTTTCACCATCAAAAGTCTGAGCCGAAAGGGGGATTTTCTGCAAAATCTCGGGAAGCTTGCCGCCGTTTTTTACGCGGGCCCGATAATCAATAAATTCCAGAAACTGATTGATTAAAAAAGTGGCAAGACTGCCGCAAAGAAAAATAATTACAAAAGGATTGGAAAAATTTACGCTAAAAGTCATATAGATAATCTATCACAAAAGAGAAAAAAAATTAGCCACAGATGGGACACAGATAAAAAAAAGCGGCCCGCCTGATGACAAGTCGCTTTTATAAAGTAAGTAAAACTGGCGCGAGGGAGTGAAGCGTGGGGCAAAAACATTCTGATTGTTGCGACCGCGAAAGCGGTCAATCCTATAGTTTCTTTGCAACAATCAGCATGTAGCGCGATATCGCGCGGTTTTGGCTCATGCTTCACGACCGGGAGCCATTTTTAGGTAATTTACTAATACATTCCGCCCATGTCAGCAGCTGGGGCAGCAGGGGCTTTTGGCTCAGGGATGTCTGTAATTGCACATTCTGTTGTAAGGAGTGTTCCTGCAACTGAAGCGGCATTCTTCAAAGCTGAACATGTAACCTTAGCTGGGTCGATGATTCCGGCTTCGAGCATGTTTACCCACTCGTTTGTGCGGGCATTGAAACCAACACCCTTCTTTTCGTTCTTAGCGCGTTCAGCGATTACTGCACCGTCAAGACCTGCATTTTCTGCAATCTGGCGGATTGGTTCTTCAAGAGCGCGGCGAACAATCTTGAATCCTACTTTTTCATCTTCTGTCAAATCAGCAGGGATTGTTTCCAGAGCCTTAGAAGCTTCAATCAAAGCAAGTCCACCACCAGGAACAATACCTTCTTCCAGAGCAGCACGAGTAGCAGCGATTGTATCTTCTACGCGGAACTTCATTTCCTTCATTTCTGTTTCTGTGTTAGCACCAACATTGATTACAGCAACTCCGCCTGCAAGTTTAGCAAGACGTTTCTGAAGCTGCTCTTTGTCGTAGCTTGAAGTAGATTTTTCGATAGCAGTTTTGATTTCTGCAACACGGTCTTTGATTGCCTTAGGATTTCCGGCACCGCCAACGATTGTAGTGTTGTCTTTGTCAATCTTGATTGATTTAGCCTGACCAAGAACTTCTTCACCACAAGATTCAAGCTTAAGACCAACTTCTTCAGAAACTACAGTAGCACCAGTCAAAATTGCGATATCCTGCAGCATATCCTTACGGCGGTCACCAAAGCCAGGAGCCTTAACGGCACAGCACTTGATTGTTCCGCGGATGTTGTTCAAAACCAGAGTTGTAAGAGCTTCACCGTCAACATCTTCACAGATGATTACCAGTGCTTTTCCTGCGTTTGCAACCTTTTCAAGAATTGGAAGAAGGTCTTTCATTGCAGAAATCTTCTTGTCATAAATCAAAACAGCTGCGTCGCTGAAAGAAGCTTCCATGCGTTCGCGGTCTGTTACAAAGTATGATGAAATGTAACCACGGTCAAACTGCATACCTTCAACAGTGTCAACAGTCATTTCCATGTTCTTTGATTCTTCTACAGTGATAACACCGTCTTTTCCTACCTTTTCGATAGCGTCAGCAAGCATTTTACCGATTTCAGGGTCATTGTTTGCAGAAATTGTAGCGATGTTTGTAATATCGTCAGCGCCCTTTACAGGTTTTGCGTTCTTTTTGATTTCGTCAACGGCAATTTTTACAGCCTTATCAATACCGCGTTTAATTTCAATTGGAGTCATACCTGCTGCAACTGATTTTACACCTTCGCGAACCAGAGCGTAAGAAAGAACTGTTGCAGTTGTAGTACCGTCACCGGCATCGTCATTTGTTTTTGAAGCAACTTCGCGAACAAACTGAGCACCCATGTTTTCAAATGGATCTGCAAGTTCAATTTCCTTTGCTACAGAAACACCGTCCTTTGTGATTACTGGCGAACCGTATTTTTTGTCCATCATAACCATACGTCCGCAAGGACCAAGTGTTGTTTTAACAGCTTTAGAAATCTGTTCTACACCTGAAAGCAGCTTTTTGCGTGCATCTTCATTAAACAATAACTGTTTAGCCATTTTTGTAATCTCCTTAAATATATGCGACCATCCGGCAGAGCCCGCCGAACAGCGTTATTTTTATTCTTTGCTATTAAAGATATAAAAAAACTTCTTTATCGGCAAGTTTTTTTATGATAAACTTATAATATGAAAAAGGTTTTAATTATAAATGAGAATCCACTCTTCCGTGACTACTTAAAACAGAAACTTTCAGAAGAACAGATAGAAGTTGTTCTTACCCAGGAAAGACAGGATTCCTTTACAAGATTAATTACAAACCTTCCTGACCTCGTTATCTTTGACATGGGTATAGGCGTGCCGGAAGAAATCGAATTTTTTGAAAAGAAGGCTGCCGATTCAAATACATCAAGCATTCCTGTAATAATCACAGGACCAATTCAGGACAGGGCATACATTGCTTCCCTGGCTAAATTCGGCGTAATCAAATATTTTGAAAAGCCTATTCAGTTTGATATGCTGCTTGAATCAATCGGTAAGGTTCTTCACACTCCCCTTGCCATGGACGATTCTCCCTGTGTGCTGGATTTGCACCGCAACAACGATGTAATTTTTATAGAGCTTGCCCTGGGATTAAACCGCGAAAAACTGGCTCTGCTCCGCTATAAGCTTTCTGAGCTGATTGAACATGACAATATTGATATTCCAAAAATCGTAATCATGCTGACAAACCTGGATTTAAGTTTTGTGGACGGCTACAATCTTGAATTCTTAATTGATAATGTAATTTCCGCCCCAAGAATCAAAAAATCCAACGTAAAAATTCTTTCCCTGAGCCCATACATGAGGGATTTTATTGACGGTCACCAGAACTACTCAGAAATTGAACTTTCAACAAACCTTCCCCGGGTTTTAAGCTCCCTTGTAGAAACAACCGGCTCATCAAATGTTTCTGATTTGATTACGGACAAAATTCTTACTCAAAGTGAAGGTCTGGACGAAAAAAATGATTCAATTGATACAAGATTTTCTTCTGATTCTGCATCCTATTCTTCAGAACACAAGAAAACAGGAACGGTTCTTAAAATCGCCATCATCGATGACAATCTGGACTCCCTCAACGAAACTAAAAACTGCTTTGTAGAAATCGGGGCAGACTGCGTCCCATATACTTCAGGTCAGGACTTTTTGAATTCCTGGGAAAGCGAAAACTTCAACCTTGTAATTCATGATGTACTCTTAAAAGACCAGACCGGCCTCAACGTGCTGCGCGCCCTTCAGACAGAGCCAGATGCACCGCCGGTTCTTGTTTATTCCCAGGGACTTCAGCGCGACTTTATCATCAAGGTTTTAAGTTCAGGGGCAAAAAGCTATCTTGTAAAGCCTCAGAAGCCTCAGGTTCTTGTACAGAAAGCACTTTCCTTACTGGGTAAATAAATTATGAAAAGCGTTAAAAAAGCAAACTTTCACACCCACACCACTTTTTGCGACGGCAGAAGCAGCGCAGAAGAAATGGTTCAGTCGGCAATTGCAAAAGGCTTTGACCTTCTGGGATTTTCCAGCCACTGCATGTATCCTTTTTCCAGCTCCTGGCACATTCCGGTAAACAATGTTGAAGCCTACTGTGCAGAAATCCGCAGGCTTAAGGAAGCCTGTAAAGATAAAATAGAAATCAGCCTGGGCTTTGAAGCAGATTACATTCCAAACATCACTTGCCCCGATAAAAATGCTGATTACAGGGATTTCCAGCCTGATTTTCTGATTGGCTCGGTTCATTACATTGTAAAAGAGGGTGGACATTTTACGGTTGATGACAGCGCGGACTCTGTCCGCGCAAATATTGCAAAATTCTATACCAGAAACGGCGACTGGTCTACCCTTGATTCGCGCTCTTATATTCACGACTACTTTGAAGCCGAACGCCTCATGCTTGAAAAAGGCAATTTTGATATTATCGGCCACCCGGACTTAATCCGCATGCGAAACTGCCGCCTTGGCATTTTTAATGAAAATGATTCCTTCTATAAAGAAGAAGTTAAGCTTACAGCCGATGCCATAGCCCGCGCCGGTGTAATTGCCGAAATAAATACAGGTGCCATAGCCCGCGGCAATATGGACGCCCTTTATCCTTCTGATTATTTTCTGGGTCTTTTATTTGAGCGCGGAGTTCCTGTCTGCATAAACTCAGATGCCCACGATGCAAAAAATCTGGACGCGGCCTTTGACCGTGCAGCAGAAACTGCAAAAAAAACCGGCTATAAGGAATTAAGCTACCCTTCAGCCGGTCGTATTGAACATATCAAAATCTAGCGGTTACGACGCTCTTCCGCACTTGCACAGTTTACGCACATAAGGGCATAAGGCAGGGCACGAAGGCGCTCTTCCGGAATTTCTTTACCGCAGGCTACACAGAAGCCGTATTTTCCCTGAGAGATGCGTTCAAATGTGTTCTGAATCAGCTTAAGGCGGTTTGCATCCTGAGAGCCGAGAGATGTAAGCAGAGTTCTGTCGATTGCGTCTGCCGCAACGTCAGCCTCATCACCGCTTTCTACCGATTTTACTAAATCGCGCATTTCATCACTCTGACTTGCAAGAGATTCCAATATAGTTTTCTTCTGTTCACGGAGCAGCTGCTCCATTTCGTTGATAAATTCCTGAGTCATAATCCCCTCACTTTCTCGTGTTGTCAATATTTTTAGATTTGTATATACTAATATAATCGCAAAAAGTTGAAAAGACAACTTTTTTCTAATCTATTTTTTTAAAGGTAAATCATGGCAAAAGAAGAAGCAATTGAAGTTGAAGGAATTGTAAAAGAAGCATTACCTAACACAACTTTCCGTGTAGAATTGCAGAACGGACACATTATTCTGGCTCATCTTTCTGGAAAAATGAGAAAGCACTACATCCGTATTGTTCCGGGTGACAGCGTAAAAGTTGCCCTCTCTCCTTACGATTTGAACAAGGGACGAATTATTTTCCGCGAGCGATAATATGACACTTTTTGAAGACTTAAAATGGCGCGGTCTTATTAAAGACGTTGCCGGCGAAGAAGCAGATTTACAGAAGGTTCTGGACGGAGCCCCATTTTCTTTTTACTGGGGAACTGACCCTACAGCAGATTCTTTACATTTAGGACACTACTCTTCTCTTTGTATGGCAAAACGCCTTGCAAATGCGGGTCATCATCCTGTTCTTTTGTGCGGTGGTGCAACCGGCCGAATCGGTGACCCACGCCCAACTGCTGAACGCGAAATTATCAGCGAAGAAAGAGTAAACGCAAACATCAACGGAATCAGAAATCAGATTAAGACTCTGGTTCCGACAGCAGAGCTTGTTGATAACTACGACTGGATGAAGAATTATACATTCCTGAACTTCCTCCGCGACATCGGTAAGTACATCAACGTAAACTACATGCTGGACAAGGATATTATCCGCCGCCGCCTTGAAACAGGAATTACCTTTGCAGAATTCTCTTACATGCTGCTTCAGGGTTACGACTTTATGCACCTCTATCAGGAAAAGAACTGCATCATGCAGGTTGCGGGTTCTGACCAGTGGGGAAACATTACAACCGGCGTTGATTTAATCCGTAAAAATCTTGATAAGACTGCTTACGCCTTCACAATGCCGCTTATTCTTGACCCTAGCGGAAAGAAATTCGGTAAATCTGAAGGTAATGCCCTCTGGCTTGATAAGGAAAAGACTTCACCTTACGAAATCTACCAGTATCTTATCAACTCTGATGATTCTAAGGTGCTTGAATACCTCAAGGTATTCACCTTCCTTTCTAAAGAAGAAATTGAAGATATTTATAAGCAGCAGCAGGCAGCGCCTGAAACCCGAATTGCCCAGAAGACTCTTGCCTGGGAAGTTGTAAAAGACATTCACGGTCAGGCAGAAGCTGATAACGCAGTAAACGTAAGCCAGAAGCTGTTTGCGGGAGATTTCAAAGGTCTTTCTGTAAAAGACATTAAATCCGGAATGAAGAGCGTTCCTTCCTTTGATTTTGCAGAAGAGCTTCCTCTTGTAGACGTACTTGTAAACAACAAGATTGCATCTTCAAAACGCGAGGCCCGCGAGTTCATCAGCGGCAACGCAATCAGCGTAAACGGCGAAGTAATCAATGACCCGGCAAAAGTCATCACAAAAGACATGGCTATTGAAGGCGAGATTCTGATTTTCCGCCGCGGAAAAAAGAAGTACTTTATCGGAAACATAAAATAAACTGGAAAAAGCTTGCGGAAACGCAGGCTTTTTTTCTTGTCTTTTCTGTTTCTATGCATAATAATTTACTATTATGTTTATAAAAGTATTTCTCTTACTCGCTTTTTTTGTCATTTTTATTCTGGTCGGCATCAAATGCCGCAATTCAAGTAAAAATGTAAACGGTTACGTTCTTGGCGGACGGTCTGTCGGCCCCTGGCTCACAGCCTTTGCCTACGGAACTTCGTATTTTTCTGCCGTAATTTTTGTCGGTTATGCCGGTCAGTTCGGCTGGAACTTTGGAGTTGCTTCCACCTGGATTGGACTTGGAAACGCCTTCATCGGTTCTTTGATGCCATGGGCAATTCTTGGCCGCCGTACAAGAATCATGACCCAGCATCTGAATTCAAAAACCATGCCAGACTTTTTCGGTCAGCGCTTTGAATCAAAAAAGCTTAAAATTGCCGCTTCGGCAATCACCTTCCTCTTTTTGATTCCTTATACCGCTTCTCTTTTCAACGGACTTTCCCGCCTTTTCCGCATGGCTTTTAATGTAGATTACTCAGTCTGCGTAATCGGAATGGCAGTCCTCACAGCCCTTTACGTTATCATAGGCGGCTACATGGCAACTGCGGTTAATGATTTTATTCAGGGAATTATAATGCTGATTGGAATTACCGCTGTCGTTCTTTCAGTTCTTGCCAAAAATGGCGGCTTTATGCAGTCCCTTGCCCTTATGAGCGAAATAGAATCACCAGTCATGAAGGGAGCTTACACCTCCTTCTTCGGTCCTGATCCTTTTTACCTGCTGATTGTAGTTCTTCTTACTTCACTTGGTACCTGGGGCCTTCCTCAGATGGTAGGAAAGTTTTACGCAATCAAAAACGAGCGTTCGATTAAAATCGGAACTGTAATTTCAACCTTCTTTGCAACAATTGTTGCGGGCGGCTGTTATTTTCTCGGAGGATTTGGACGTCTCTTTACAAGCCAGGAGCTTGTTTCTGCCCAGGGCTTTGACTCCATCATCCCTACAATGCTTTCAGGCCTGGGCGACCTTCTGATTGCAATTGTCCTTATTCTTGTTCTGTCAGCTTCAATGTCTACCCTTTCTTCCCTTGTACTTACTTCAAGCTCGACCCTGACTCTGGACTTTATCAATTCCTTTAAGAAAAACAAGACCTCGGAAAAACAGAACCTTATTGTTCTGCGCCTTTTTGTTGCGGTTTTCATTTTGATTTCTGCCCTAATTGCTATTGTTCAGGCTAAATCCCGGGTTACCTTTATTGCCCAGCTGATGGGAATTTCCTGGGGTGCCCTTTCAGGCTCCTTTCTGGCACCTTTCTTCTACGGTCTTTACTGGAAAAAGGTTACAAAACCTGCAGTTGCGGTATCTTTTATCTTTGGCACAGTTATGATGATTATTCAGCTTCTTATTTCGATGAAGATAATCGCCGTAACAGGCCCTGTGCTTACTTTGATTTTTAAGAATTCCCTTTATTCAGGCGTTTTCTCTATGCTGGCTTCTCTTCTGCTTGTACCTTTTGTCAGCCTGCTTACCAGAAAATCTCTTCCATCTGATGTTGAAGGAATGTTCGAATGCTACAATCAGACTGTTATGGTTCCCGCAAAAGAAATTCTTGCAGACAGCGAAGATGATAAATAAAGCATTTATTTATTGTAGCTTCTGACTAATCCACGGACAGCGGTAAAAAGGCCGCTGATTCCGTTACTCATCACACCAAGCCAGATAAAAAATCCGAAGGGCAGTAAATAAACCGCATAGCGGAAGAATAAAAGTCCGAAGAAAAGCTGGGCTGCCTTTGAAAAAAGCATTTTCCATAAATCGCCGCGGCTATAGCGTCTTCTCTGATGAGGGCGGCGGGTGTAAGTGTAATTCCAGCCATTGTAATTATTGTAACTGCCGTAGGAGCCCTGACTTCCGGCAGACTGATTAAACCACTGGTAGAAAGGATCATCCTGATACTGGCCCTGAGACTGGCCAGCTCCGCCGGTCTGGGAAGAATATGCATTATAATCAGAATATCCCAGATCATAATTGCGGCGTTTTGTTTCATCACCAAGAACATCGTAGGCGGCGCTAATCTGCTTGAATTTTTCTTCTGCAGCTGCATCACCGGCATTTCTGTCCGGATGATATTTGAATGCAAGAGTACGGTAGGCCTTTTTAATTTCGTCTGCGCCGGCATTTTTAGAAACGCCAAGCACTTCGTAGTAATCAGTCATATACTATAAAAATAAAGATAATTGCAAAAAGATACAAGTTAAAAAAAATATTCCCGTGACATGCACGGGAATAATAAAGCCAAAATTTCCAACAACAAGCACTTTTGCGCTTGTTAAGCAAAGCTCCGGTTCATTTGGAAGTTGGAAACCTTATTTGCTAGCTTTGCCGTTTCTCTGTTCGCTAGGCTTTGATTTAGCACCTGCAAGAGCAGCGGCCATCTTTTCCTTAGCTTTTGCTACGTCATTTACCATCAGAATTGGCTGACCTGTAGCATCAAGAGCATCGCGCCAGAGTGAACCTTCAGGGTCAACAGCGTTGCGGTGAGCTGTTACAGCCTTAATCGGCAGGTGAACAAACTTGTCATGAACCAGACCGATTACACACTTTGTTTTTCCAGCCATTGCAGCGTGAACGGCGTTGTTTCCAAGACGTTCACAGTAGATTGAGTCAGCAGCTGTTGTAACTGAAGCGCGAACCTGATAAGAAGGATCGATATATTTAAGGTTGATTTCAATCTTCTTTTCTTTAAAGTATTTTTCAATCTCAGATTTAAGGAATACACCGATATCAGAAAGCTTTTTGTTTCCTGAAGCATCTGTAGCACCTGTGCTTTCAAGCAAATCCTGACCAGCACCTTCAGAAACTACGATTACAGCGTGTCCGCGTTTTGCAAGACGGCGTTCAAGACAGGCAAGGAAGCCCTTGTCACCTTCCATTTCAAATGGAACTTCAGGAATCAGACAGAAGTTTGTTTCATGGCTTGCAAGAGCAGCTTCTGTTGCAATAAAGCCTGCTTCACGACCCATGATTTTTACAAGACCAATACCGTTAATCTGGCTTGCAGCTTCCATATGAACGGCAGAAACAGCTTCCTTAGCGCGCTGAACGGCAGTTTCAAAACCGAATGAACGGTCAATGAACATAAGGTCGTTATCAACAGTCTTTGGAATACCAACTACTGCGCATTTAAGACCGCGTTTTTCAATTTCGCAGGCAATATCATAAGAACCGCGCTGAGTACCGTCACCACCAATAATAAAGAGCATATTGATGTTGTCGCGTTCAAGGCAGTCAACAATTTCAGAAACGCGCTGTCCGCCGCCACGGCTTGTACCAAGGTAAGTACCGCCGATCTTATGAATTTCATCGATTGTATAGCGGTCCAGATCAAGAGGAGCATAACCTTCCTCTGCAAAGAATCCGTGATAACCAAAACGGTAACCCTTTACGATTTTTACGCCGTAGCGTGTATTCAAACAGCGTACAATAGCGCGGATTACATCGTTCAAACCAGGGCAAAGACCGCCGCAGGTACAAATTCCGGCACGTACATGAGCCGGGTCAAAATATATCTTTTCACGAGGACCGGCTTTTTCAATAAGATTTGAAGAATCTAAAACGATTGGTTTTGTTGGGTCATAAACGTTAATCTGATTGATAACGTATGAGTGGTCATTAACATAGTTAGCAGTTCCGTCACCAAAAACCGATGAAAGTTTTATAGGGGACTGTATAGTACAAGGTCCCAAATTCTCAATGGAAAAATCGTATTTTTCTTCAGCCATAATGTACCTCTGATATTTTATTTGCAATTATAGTAGATTAACTTTTATAGAAGAATTTTTCAACTACTTCAGCAGCTGTTCTGCCAGAGCAACAAAGGCCGGCACAGAAAAAATACAGAGCAGGCTTGAAACAGAAACTGTCAGGCTTGCGTAGGCCGCGTCCTTGTCAAAAAGAGCCGCAAGGCCGGGAACAGTTGTTGCGGCCGGGCAGGAAGCGCAGATTAAAACTACAAAAAGAATTGTTCTTGCATCGCTTACGTTTGGATTCATCTTCCAGATTGCAAAAATAATTAAAAGAGCAATAAGAGGGCACAAAATAAGGCGGCCCAGAACTGCCTTAATAAGACGAAGGGTATATTTAGAAGAAAAATGGAAATCTGCAAAAAGGATTCCCACCATAACCATAGCAAGGGCAGTATTACAGTCGCCAATCATTTTAATGGGGCGGATAAGAGGCTCCGGCAGGGTAAATGGCATCAAAAAGAGGAAAATACCGAAAATAGCACTTAAAATTACCGGGTTTACAATAATTTTTTTAAGGCTGATTGTTCCGCTCATCTGGTAAAGTCCCCAGGTCCAGGCAAGAATGTTGAAAACTGTAAGGTAGCCCATTAAATAGAAAACACCGGCATTGCCAAGAGTTCCCTTAATCAAAGGAATGCCGATAAAGCCGCAGTTTGTAAGCACCATAGCCAGGCGGTCAATGTGATTGTAAGAACGGTTTTCAGCATTTTTTGAGTGGGTCAGAAGGAAAGAAACAAAAATCATTGCAAGATGAATGATTAAGGCAACCAGGCCCGCAAACAAAAAACGGCGGAACTTTCCTTCATCATATTCAAGATTAAAGGAATCGATGATAAGGCAGACGTTTACAAAATACAAAAGAAGCTTACTTAAAAATTTCTGCTCTTTTTCGCTGACCTTTACGATTTTTGCAAAAACAAATCCTGCAAGCGCAATAAGAGCCATCACAATAAGCTGATTCAAAACTAACTGATACATAAAATTACCTCACAAATGTAAAAAAGCCGAAAGAGGCGGCCATCATAATGCAGCCGGCCAGTAAAACTCCCAGGATAACAGCAAAAACTGTTTTTTTTAAACTCATTCCCAAAAGGCTTGCCGCAAGCGTTCCTGTCCAGGCTCCGGTTCCCGGAAGGGGAATGCCTACAAAAAGAAACAGGGCTATAAAAAGTCCGTAACCGCCTTTTGACTGAAGTTTTTGGCCTGCCCTTCCACCCTTTTCAAGAAAAAAAGTACAGGCTTTCCCGATAAAACGCTTATCCTGGCCCCATTCCAGAAAGGCTCTTGCAAAAAGATAGACAAAAGGAACGGGAAGCATATTTCCTGCGATACAGATAAGATAGGACTGAAGGACAGGCAGCTGCAAGCCTTGCGAAACAGGGATTGCACCGCGCAGTTCGATCAATGGAATCATAGAGATGAAGAAAATCCAGGCAAAATGTTTTAACATAAAGGCATTATATAGTTTTTCATAATCTTTTTCCAATTTTTAAAAGCCGGGTATTTTGAGGCCGGCATTTTGGGGACAGTTGATATAAATCAAGTTTTTTACTATTATATTATCACTTGCCGGGATGGCGGAACTGGTAGACGCCCAGGACTTAAAATCCTGTGCCGAGCAATCGGCGTGCCGGTTCGACCCCGGTTCCCGGCAGGATTAAGAGGTCTTTCCGCTTCGGAGAGACCTCTTTTTTTTGTAAGGCGGGGGCGTTGCGGGGCACACCCCGCTAGAAGGGGTAGCGAGCAACGTAGTGCGAGCGAGGGGAAGGCTTTCCCCACCTAGTGAGGTTTTTCTATGGATTTTCATTCTTACAGCAGTAAATGTGCATTCTCTTCTCTGGAAGATATAAAAGGCAAAAAGGTAACCGTTATGGGGCTTGGCTTAAACGGGGGCGGACTTGCGGCCGTCCGTTTCTTTTTGAAAAAAGGCGCTTACGTCATTGCCACCGATATGAAAACAGAAGCCCAGCTTAAGCCTTCGGTAGATGCACTTATGTCCGACAGCTCTCTGCCGCTTGAAAATCTGACCCTTCGTCTTGGCGAACACCGACTGGAAGATTTTGAAAATGCCGACTGTGTAATCAAAAACCCGGGCGTAAAATATGAAGGAAACAAATATCTTGCGGCGGCCCGGGCCATTGAAAGTGATTTGAGCATCTTTTTACGATTTACTGACTGCCCCCTTATTGCAGTTACCGGAAGCAAGGGAAAATCTTCGACTGTAAGCGCCATTCACTACGGACTGACTCAGGCCGGCTACAAATGCTTTCTTGGCGGAAATATTACCGTAAGCCCCCTGACTTTTATAGATGAAGTTAATGCTGACACCCCGGTTGTAATTGAATTTTCTTCCTGGCAGCTTGCAGACCTGCGGGGACGCGGAGTTTTGAAGCCTCATATTTCCATCATCACAAAAATTGTGCCCGACCATCAGAACTGGTACGGAAACATGGAAGATTACGTTGCCGACAAGCGCCTGATTTATGCTGATCAGGGCCGGGGTGACTATTCAATTTTTGATTTTGGAGATGACGAACCAGGAACAGGCCCTGCGGCTGGTGGTACCTGGGGCAATCTTTTTGCGGCTGAAAGTAAGGCTACAGTCCTGCGTTACTATGATAAGGCTCCGGAAGGGGCTAGTGACAGGGCAGACGGCACTTATTACGGAGTCTGGCAGGATAGAGACGCTGACGGCCGCTTTGCCGGTAAGGTTATGCTTCCTCAGATGGAAGAGCCGGAAATCATTCTGCGCGAGCTTTCTGTTCCAGGCTCCCACATGAGGACAAACCTTTTGAATGCAGCCCTGGTTATGTACCTTATGAACGTTGCCCCTGAAAAAATCATTTCGATTCTTGGCAGCTGGCAGGGAATTACCCACCGCCTTCAGTATTTTCATTCATGGAAGTGCGGAAAGAAGGAATATAAATTCTACAATGATTCCTGTGCAACCGTCCCGGAAGCAGCAGCTATGGCAACCCAGGCATTCGGAAAGAGCGTCACCTTACTCACAGGCGGCACCGACAAGGGACTGGATCTTGCTCCACTGGTAAAAGTGCTGACAAAGCCGGAGCCTTTTGAACATGCGGTAAAAGGCCTTTATTTTTTGAGCGGCACTGCAACCGACAAGATTCTTCCTGCAATTGAAGACCAGGGCAGAACTTATTACGGTGATTTTGATTCTCTTGACCAGCTTTTGACCTGCCTGAAAAACAATATTGAAAAAGAGGCTGCAAAGGCTGATAAAAACGGGCCGGCTCCGTCAGATGCCAGCCCGGAAGTTATTGTTTTTTCTCCCGGCGCAACATCCTTCGGAATGTTCAACAACGAATTTGACCGCGGCGAACAGTTTATGAAAAAAGTAAGAGAGAGATTTTAAGTTCGATTGCCACAACATTTTGCAAAGCAAAATGTTAAGCGATGGTTACGCCCCCTGCAAATTTCAGGAAGATTTACGACCATCGCTATTTTCTGCGTTCAAATGAAAGAGTTTCCCTTCCTGATTTTTCAAGAATTATCAGAGGAAGGCTCATTTCCTTATCACTTATGCCGCCGCTGGTACAGATTTTAGCCGGAGAATTTTCATCCCACAAAAAGGCCTTTGTACCGGTTGCAACCGCAACAAAATCCCCGATTCCTGTAATATTGTCGTTTGGCTTACCCGGACCAAAAAGGTGCTTTTCCTGAATTTCCTGATTTGAAAAAAGGGTAAAATCCTTACCGTATTTCTTTTCAAACTTTTCGCGGAATACAGCTTTAAACTCATCCTTTACATAAAAGCTTACAGCCCGGCTTTCAAGCGAAATCGGGAACTGCAGCATGTCGGCAATTTCCTTATCTTCCGAAAGTCTGATATTATCAACATCTATAATTCCATGGGTTGCCGTTATAAAGACAAGGGTGTCTGAAAGGCTGTTACAGAGAACTTCCAGCTTGTCATTCAAAATCTTTATCAGCTGGGTATTATCAGGATGGTAAACGCCCTTATCCTGCATGGAAAGGAAAGGCTCGTCACAGTAGGCAAAAGTAAAGGTCTTCCACTTAGAACTGCAAACTCTTTTTACGCGGCTTATAATGCTGTCAATTTTTGAAAAAGCATTGCTTCCAATCGGAGAAATTCTGTTTACCTGAACCTTTCCGATTTTTGAAAGCTTTTCATCAATTCTGATTGCAGGAAGATAATAATCTGCAAGATAAAAAAAGCCTGCAGGTTCAGATGAATCCTTAAGGGTATTGTTGAGACAGTTTACAATCTTGTATTCCTGCTTGAAAAAGACAGTTTCACCCAGCCAGCCGTGTTCAATAGGCATCTGGGAAGTTTCAAAAGAAAGAAGTCCCGGTGTTGTTGAAGAAGGGAAAACAGAAGAAATTCCTGTATAGAGATTTTTTCTGAGAAAATCATCAGGCTTAAGATGGTGATTCAAGGCGTCCATTCCAAGTCCGTCAAGAATAATGATAACCACATTATGGTAATTTTTACTGATAATGCGGTCGACCGCTCCCAAAGTCTGATGATATTCCTTTATTCCGTAATATTTAAGGATAGAATTAGAGAAGTTTACAATGCAATTGTTATAGTCTGGACTTGTAATCATTCTTTAATTCTAACACTCAATTATAAAATCTGCAAAAATAATTGCTAAAAGTTCAGGGCACTTACAAGAGCCGCAATACCGGCACGGCCTACGTTTGAACTCTTTCCGACACCCCAGACCTGATTTCCATCTTCCTTGGTAATCTGAACATAAGCAATAGCCTTTGTGTCAGAACCTTTTCCGATAGAATGCTCATGGAAGCTTGTGATGTTAAATCGGGGAGCAGGAGTCTGCTTCATTGCATTTACAAAGGCATCCAGAGGTCCGTTTCCGTTAGCAGCGATTGCATAATTTTTTCCTTCCCAGGAAACGGTTGCCATACATGCTACCTGTTCATGCTCGTTATCACCGCGTTCACCTTCAATATGACGCTCGCTGATTTCAATAACATTGAGCGGCGATTTTGTATTGAGCCAGCGCGCTGCAAACTCTGCATAAAGCTCATCAGCCTTAAGCTCGCGCTGAGCCTTGTCTGCGGCAGCCTTGATAACTTCGCCGATTGCAGGGTGCATAGCCTTTGGAGCCACAATACCAAAATCCTGCTCCAGAATATAAGCGGCACCGCCCTTTCCGCTCTGGCTGTTAATACGGATAATTCCTTCGTACTGGCGGCCGATGTCGTGAGGGTCGATTGGAAGATATGGAACATCCCATACGGCATTGTCTTCCATTTTTGTGCGGGCAGCCATACCCTTGCGGATTGCATCCTGATGAGAGCCGGAGAAGGCTGTGAATACAAGCTCACCGGCATAAGGAGTGCGGGGATGAATGCTCATGCCTGTAAGGCGCATATAGTCGTTTGCAATGTGTTCGATATTGCTGAAGTCAAGCTGAGGATCAACACCCTGGGTGTACATATTCAGGGCTACAGTAACGATATCCAGGTTTCCGGTACGTTCACCGTTTCCAAAAAGGCAGCCTTCCACGCGGTCAGCGCCTGCTAAAAGTCCAAGCTCACACTGAGCGACACCCTCGCCGCGATCATTGTGGTTGTGCAGGGAAATAATGCAGCTTTCGCGATCGGAAATGTTCTGGCAGAAGTATTCAATCTGGTCTGCAAACTGATTAGGCAGGGCACATTCAACAGTTGTAGGCAGGTTGAGGATAATTTTCTTTTCAGGAGTTGCGCCCCATTCCTTCATTACGGCTTCGCATACTTCTACAGCGTAGTCGATTTCTGTGTTTGAAAAGCTTTCAGGCGAATATTCCAGGCGGATATCTGTGTCGCCGGCATCTTTCAGACATTTTTTAACGCATTTTACGCCGTCAATTGCAATCTGCTTGATTTCTTCCTTTGATTTATTGAAGGTGTATTTGCGCTGAGCCGGTGAAGTTGAATTATAAATATGGAAAATTGCCTTTTTTACACCCTTGAGGGCTTCAAAAGTGCGGATTACCAGATGCTCGCGGGCCTGACAGAGAACCTGAAGGGTAACATCTTCCGGCACGTGATTTTCTTCGATAAGGCGGCGCATAAAATTAAATTCTGTATCAGAAGCTGAAGGGAAACCAACTTCGATTTCCTTAAAGCCAAGTTTTACAAGAAGGTCGAAAAATTCAAGCTTCTGTTCTACACCCATCGGGTTAATAAGGGCCTGATTTCCGTCACGCAAATCTACAGAGACCCAGGTTGGAGCCTTTGTGATTGTCTTTTCGGGCCAGCTTCGGTTTTTGATTGGAACCGGCTGGAATGGCTTGTACTTTTCAACGTTTTTCATAGTATATTTCTCCTAAAAAAAAAGACCCGCCGCAAGGACAGGTCTTTGTTATTTTGCAATTTACTTCTGTTTATGAATAAATCACACTACCTATCGCTTGCAGCAAAAATGAGAAGATAGAGATAGTAGCAGCAATGTGAAATTCATAGTCATAGATTATAAAATTTGTCCTTATAAGTCAAGAATTAACAGAATGATTTCAAAACCTTCTTGTAAATTTCCAGACCCTCTGCAATTTCCCTGTCAGAAATGTTAAGCGGCGGCAAAAAGCGTACTACATCAGATCCGGCAGTTGTAGTACAGAGGCCATCTTCAAGACACTTTACTTCGATGTCAAAAGGCTTGATTTCCGGCACAATCTGAGTTCCAATCATAAGTCCCTTGCCGCGCACATCCTTTATAATAGGAAGATTCCAGCTGGAAATAGCACCACGGATATAGTCTCCGGCATAATTTACGCGGTCAAGAAAGGCTTTGTCGCTTACAGTATCAAGAACAACAAGACCTGCCGCACAGGCAAGAGGATTTCCTGCAAAAGTTGACTGATGGTCGCCCGCAACAAAAACGTCGGCAGCCTTACCGCGGAAGAGGCAGGCTCCCATTGGAAGACCGCCCGCAATTCCCTTGGCAAGAGTTACAACCTCCGGCTCAAAGCCGAGAGCGTCACTCGCAAGGAAAGTTCCCGTACGGCCGATTCCAGTCTGAACTTCATCAGCCATAACAATAGCACCGGCCTCACGTGCAGCCTTAGCAGCCGCCTGTGCCCACTCAGGAGAAATCAGGTTTACACCGCCCTCTCCCTGAATGCATTCAATAAAGAGAGCCGCAGTTGTATCGTCAAAAGCGCCCTTAAGAGCGTCAAAATCATTTGCCTTGATTGTCTTAAATCCTTCAGGATAAGGAGCAAAGCTGTCCGGGTGGAATTTATCCTGGCCGGTTGCAGTCAAAGTTGCAAGAGTGCGTCCATGAAATGAAGATTCAAGGGTTACAACAGTCTTTCGTTTGCTTCCGCCATTCAGCTGACCGTATTTGCGGGCAAGCTTAATCGCAGCTTCGTTGGCTTCGGCACCAGAGTTTCCAAAATAGCCCCGCTCAAAACCTGTTACCATCAGAAGGTTTTCTGCAAAATCAAGTCCTATGTCAGAAAAATAGTAGTTTGAAATATGGATTTCCCGCTTTGCCTGACCGGCCACAGCCTTTACCAGAGGCTTATAATTGTGTCCAAGGCAGTTTACTCCGATTCCCGCAATGAAATCGATGTATTTTTTCCCGTTTACATCCCAAAGAGTCGAACCCTTACCCTTTGCCATTACAATGTCAAAGCTTCCGTAGTTGTTTACAATTTTCTTTTCCATAAGAAATAACCTCCAGGAGGGGCAAGCCTTCCCCTGCGCGCACACTTCGTTGTGCGCTACCCCTTCGCCTAGGGGCAAGCCCCTAAAACCCCAGTTTGTATAAATATGCAAAAATTATGCCGTTTATTGAATAAAAATGCAACCTCTATTCAATTGTTACACGGAAGCTTTTCTCACAACTTCCTGTCAAATCCCAGCTGAAGGAAATTGCGGAATCAACCCCTGAAGCAGGACCTGAAGCTGATTGCTTAAAGACAGTATTCAAATAACCCAAAGCTCCAGAAGTATCTGTATAGGCTCCGTACCAGAACCTTGTTACATCATCTACTCCAAGGGCATTCTTTAAGAAGACGCTGAATTTATAACCGCTTCCTTCCATTTCAAAGCCGTTGTTTGGTTCCTTAATTGTTACGCTGTCAGCCTTTGAATCAGTTGCTTGTTTTTCCGGCGCAACAAGGGTATCCATAATCACTCCAAGCTTACTGACACCGCTTACATCTGCCTTGAGTATAAGATAAGGAATAAGATAAGGAGTTTCTCCGCCATAGCAGACTTCTGCATTTACAGAAAGTGAGATTCCAAGCTCTGAAGCGGATTTTTCTTCCAGAGTTTTCTTTGAAGCATTAAGCAGATAGAAAGTATTTGCACTAGCCTTTTTACTATCTGAAGTATCAGCCTCAAGTTTTGCAAGGTAAATATCATTTCCCTTCTGAACCAGGTAATGAAGTCCGCTGAAATTATATGAAGTTGCACCCCAGTTTGAACCGCCGTCCAGGCTTCCAACAATATCTACACCGCCGGTTTTACTACCTTTATCTGTAGCAGTATAAATCCAGTTTGTTCCTTCATCATTTATATGAGAGCCAAACCTGAATGCAAGCTGTTTTGCATCATTTGAAGACGGCAAAACATAAGTGTAACTATTAGTCACAGACTTTGAAGCATATGAAGTAACAGTCTTTAATCCTGAAATTTCTATATTGTAAGAAGGACTTTCTGTTACGCTTGTAAGTTCTGCTCTTGCCTTGTAAGTAATGGTAAGGGTTTTTCCTGTATAATCTTTATAAACAGAATATGGAATTATGATATTTTTATTCGAGTCTACTGATACTCTGCCTGTAATATTCTCACTTTCAACAGTAACTTCCGGATATCCATCAATCCAGACTGCTTTTTCAGATTTTTGAACATCAATCTGAATATCACCATTACTGTTTATGTTTGTCGCTGCTTTTGATGGTTCAGTAGAAGAGAAATCAAAGCTGTCAAAATCAGATTTACTGCTATTGTTGTACTGCTTTCCTGTTACCTTAATTCCCGCGCTGGTTTCAAGATTTACGGTAATAAGGGTGTCATAATAATGCATGTAAGAACCCGAACCATTTGTTACTAAAGCGCGCACAAGAATGTATCTGTAATTTGAACCAACATCAAAAGTATATGTTGGATCCTGTGAGGAAGCTTTTTCCGTCGAAATTATGTTAGAAGCCCAGTCAGCAGATGAAAGATCATAAACATTACCGGAACCTGTCAAAGCAGTAACTTCAGCAATTGTTCCATATACAGAAACTTCAACCTTTTCATTATTATTCATTGGACGGGCTGTTACTGTATATTTTCCTGTTCCGGCCTTAAGTGCAAAATTATTTACATAAGAATTTACACCGGCAGGGCTTCCGCTGTCAGACCATGAAAATCCGCTGATAGTTTCTTTTCCCGGGCCTGTAACAGAATAAGACTGAAGTCTTGTTTCTGTATCTTCTGCCCGGACAAAAGTAACCTTACATTCAGAATGCCCCTTACCGTCAGCACTGGTAACCTTGCCGTCAGCACTGGTAACCTTGTAAACAACTACAGAAGTTCCAACAGGGATGTTCTTTACTTCGCTGGTCCAGGCAGTATAAGGTACAGAAGTTGACTGGGAAATTGTAATATAATCACTGTCCGAAACATTATAAGTTACTGAATTTGAAACACCGTTTTCATCAGCTGTTTTTTCATAAGAATCTACAGTAATCACTTCATTTTTCTGAGTGGTGTTCATAGTAAGCAGCACAGACTCAGTATCATTATTCAGATAGTAAACCGTATCATAAAAACTTGTAGTGGAATAACCATTAGAACCGCTTCCAATTGCAGGTCTTGCCGTAAGGGTATGGCAGTCAAGATCCGGCTTACTAAAAATGACGGTTGTAGATTTTACTCCGTTTACATAAATGGTAACTGTTGTCTTACCCATAGGAAGATCTTTAGAAGTCCTGCCGGAAGAAACTGCAGCAGAAGCCTCTGTATCAATTTCGCCGAGAGAGATTACATAGTATTTTTTACCGTCAATTGTTTCATAATAACCGTCACTAAATTCCGTATCTTTTGCAGGAGACATTGTAAAGCTGGTGTTTGGAGTATTTTCTGTAGTGCTGCTTCTTGTATTTTCGACAGTATATTTTATTGTCTTAAGATCTGTTGAATCACTTTTATCTGCCAGACGGAAATAAATCTTTGCAATATCGATATCTGTTCCAATGTTTTTTGTCACGTTTCCCGCTGTGTGTGTCACTCCATTTTTTTCAGCATCATCTAAATCTGAATGAAGCTGATCTTCTTTACCGGTTTCATTTACAGTTTTTATAAGAAGTTCCTTAAAAACAGCATTTTTCTTTCCAGGCTTGGAAATTTCAATCTTATGATAGGTAACATCACTTTTTGGGCTTACAGAAGCCGCAGATGTGGAATCAAAATCACCTGAATGATAATAAGGGCGGCTTACAGTTTTAAGCCAGAGATTTGTTACGCCGGTAACTCCAGCATTATTAAGCTCAAAAATCTTTTCATTAGAAGAATCAGCTGCAAGATATCCCCTTCCCCAGGCTGAATCATTTTCTGCAGGACATGCGTCGCCCACATAATAATAAATATGAGTATGGGAATCATAAGGTTTTACAGAAAACTTCATTTTTGAAACATCGCAGGCATTGTCTGCACGCACATTCAGCCTGTAAGTTTTTGCCTGATTTGACTCTTCAGCGCCGTTATCAAGGCTTACAGCAGAAGGACTCATAGATGTAAGACCAGCCTCATAATTTGCAGAAGCCATAGACTGCTCTGTCCATTTTTCACTTACGCAGTCATAAGAAGAATAATTTATAGCTTCCAGAATTGTGTTTCCGCTCTGCTTGTAGGCATAAATAGTGTAAGTTCTTGGTTCGCAGCCTTCTTCTGTAACTGTAAATGTAATTACCTGAAGTCCACCCTGAAGAGTAACGCTGTAGTCATTAGAGGTGAGGGAAGAATATTTTGTCTTTGACACAGGATTAGACATGCTTTCATTTTCAGAAAGTGCAGGATTGATAATCATTACATCTGTATCTTCGTCAACCACTAACGAATAAATTGTTTCTTCCTTATCAAAAGTGAAGTTTACCGCTGCCTGAGTTTCTATCTTTGTTTTATTTCCGTCATCATCAATTGTTTCAAGATTTGTAACAGAAAGATCTTCAAGCTTTGATGTGTCATCCTCACAGGCCGGGCTTTGTTCTGAGCCGGAAGAAGAAGTGTTTTCTGAACTTTCTTCTGAAGAATAAAACTGAACTCTTGGAAGGGTGATTGTATAAATGTCCTCAAGAGGATTTGTTTTATCATAAGAAGAGACTCTTACAGTCACCTTTGTTACGCCGTAAGGAAGGCTTGTAAGGCGAACACGGTCAGAATTCTGATTTTCTACAGGCAGAAGGATTGAAGAAATATCTTCCGGCGTAACTTCTTCCATCTTATCAAGGCCGACGATTGTTTTTCTTGTAACTGTATTTATTGTAGTTGTCGTTGTGCTTCCATCAGAAGAGGCCTCTTCTTTTACCTCAGTTTTGTTTTCAGCAGCTGAGGCAACTTTCTTTGTTTCTTTTGTCGTCTCTGGACCTTCAATAAGCTTACCGTTGGCATCAACCTTTACCACAGTTTTTGTAACAGTCTGATAGTATTCGTACTTGTAAACAGGTTTAGCGGTGTAAGCTGCAGACCAGCTGACAGTGGCTTTTTTATCTGAAGGAACAGCCTTAAGATAAAGAGTATTATCCTTGCTTGTCAAATTA
The DNA here is from genome assembly GCA_947165895.1 of uncultured Treponema sp. GTDB lineage: Bacteria > Spirochaetota > Spirochaetia > Treponematales > Treponemataceae > Treponema_D. The sequence continues at coordinate 25,554 of CAMVCB010000005.1, read as the reverse complement.
GCGGTCGCATAATTTTTTACGGAAGGCTCATAAGAAATCTGATTATTATTAAAACCGTCGCTTTCCTTTAAAACAACAAGACCGGTTGTTAAATCAGTTTTTGCAGCATTTCCCTCTTCCTGAGTCACAAGGGAAGTCAGTATATGCTTTTTATTAAGGCAGACTGTATAAGAGTCTGAATAATAGGCATCATCGGCAGTAATCGTAATTTTTACGCAGGTAGTTCCGTAAGGAAGATTTTCAAAAACAATGGGCTCTCCTTCTCCACCAGCCTGGGTAAAATCAACCTTCCTTTGAGCAGCTTCCTGCAAATCAACAAAAACTTCACTGCCTTCTGCAATATAAGAAGAAGTCCAGCTTCCGTCACTAACATTTGTTGTGCGGGTCTGAAAAGCCGAATAAGTAATTTTTGCCTTTGAATCATTTTTAAAGGCTTTTACAGTTACAGGATCATCGTAAGCAGTAAGAAAAACCGGGGAAGAATGCTTTCTTGCCTCTTTCACCCCATCACTGCAGGCTTCATTCTTATCATAACCGATTTCATATTCATGCTGGGCCGCATCATAAATAATCTGATTGTAATTTTCGCGGCCTGATTTTAAGACTACAATTCCAGAATCGATTACTGTATTTTTTATTTCAAAATCTTCATCAGAAGAAAAATATTCTTCAGGTTTTGCGTTAGGCGTAATCTGAGGCTTGGGAGCCGGTGCCGGTTCTGTTATTTCATACTTATTATCATCACCAGCAGAAGCAGAATTCTCATCAGGATTCAGCTGAGATTGGCCCGGATTAATGGCAGTCAATCTTGTATCACCGCTCTTAATTGAACCATCTTCATTCAAAAAATCATCAAAGAGATTTGAACAGGAAGTACCCCCCAGAAGAGCAAGTCCAATCAAAACTTTAACTATTAATCCACTCTTTTTAAAAACTTTTTTCATAACAGCCTTTTACTCCTCTTTTTCTACAACAAATTCTACGCGGCGGTTTTTCCACCAGTTACTTCTGTCTTCCCATGCCGCAAGAGGATTTGCACCACCCTTTCCGCTGGCAATAAGAATATCCTTTGTGATTCCGCGTTCCGAAAGCAGATTCAGAATTGCTTCTGCACGGAGCTGGGAAAGCGGTACCAGCTCATTTATATTTTCCCGCTCTGTATTTGTAACGTTGTTTGCATAACCTTCAATCGTAATTAAACAGTGCGGATGATTCTTAATCTGACGGGCTATGCTATCCAGTGTTTCGATATTTTCCCGGCGCTGTTCTTCAGAAATCTGATTGAAGCTTGCCTTATCCGGGTCAAAATGAATTGTATTAACCACAATTTTCCATTTTTTATCAGGAATGATGACCAGCATTGGAATACCGGTTTTTACAGAATCCTGAGCAATTATTGCAGTCTGACCGGTTCTTGCAATATCTGCCTGCGAAGGAACTACTGTAAGGCGGATTCCGTAAGAGTTCATGGAGAATACATCTTCTCCCTTACTTCCCTTTCCATCCCAGTTGAAAGACTGAGGAATCATGCCGCTTCCTGAAAATTCGCGGAAAACAGAGCCTTTTGGATCAAGAATTTCAAGCTTCCAGCTCTGTGGAGGCTGACTGATATTTGTAAGCTGAGGAGTAAGGATTGCAAGGTCGTTCAGGCCGTCGCCGTCCGGAGTGAAGTCTGTATGAATATTAGACTTAATTGTAAGTTCTACAGGAGCCGGGCTGTCAGGTGAAACAAAGTCAGAAGGAAGAACTTCTGGAAGAGCTTTCTCCTGCATTTCAACAGGCTTTTCCTTTCTGACCTTCTGAGACCTGTTTTTGTGGAAGGCAGCTCCCGGATAAGTTCTGATTCCGATATTTGCGGTAAAGAACATTGCAAGTCCGCCGCCAATACTGTTGTCGTAAAAAAGATTAAAATCACCTTCAATAAAAGGAATAAAATAGTCTGTGCCCAGATAAAAGGCGTTTTCAAAGGTCACTTTTCCAAAAAAGCAGCGGGCACCGTCCTGGGCAAAGCCTACAGATGTAAGGCGGCCGTCAGCCTTTGCTCTTGTTGAGGTATAATAATCGGTAGTAATAAAATCGATGCCAAGCGCAAGACCCGGAATAATTTCCAGCCAGGAAGGCAGCTTTGAAATCGAAGCCTTTGAAATTACACGGCGAAGACGGAATTCAAAAAGATTGTTTACAAAGTTTTCCATCAGGGCCCCGGAAGCAGTTCCCTGGCCGTACATAGAACGGTTGTAATCAAAGCCAAAAAGCCAGCCGCCCCAGTTAAAGCCAAATCCAGCTGCAATATCCCAGCCATTATCTGTCATAGGAACAAAATCCTGGCTGGTAAAAGAAAGCGGAAAGGCAAGGCCGCCATAGGCTTCCAGATAAAGGTTTGAAATGTCAAAATCAGCCGCAGATGGGAAGAATTTTCCCGAATCATATTCGGCGTGAAGCTTAGATAGATTTGTAAAAATTAAAATTAGAAAAAGAGGTAGAACTTTCCCACAAAGTCTGCTCATCAGTCATGTCCTTAATTCTCCGACGGGACAGTTATTATATCAAGAAAACCCTGATATGTTCAAGCAAACTTTGCGTTTTTTTACGGTTTATTACTTAATGTTACAAAATAAAAAAAGGAGGGAAAAGCTTTTCCCTCCCCCAAAACCTTACTTACCAATAATATCTCTTGCCAGAATCTTAGCAATATTAGGTCTCTTTACGAGGTCGCTCTTCAAGCCTTCCTCGCGGGCCTTGTTTACGTAGTTAGGGTCCTGGAAGCTGTACTTGAAGTTTGTATGAACGTCGTAGGTTCCCTTCATGAGAGCGTATGCATCTTCTGTCATTACCAGCTCTTCGTCTGTTGGGATTACGAAAATCTTTGTCTTTGAATCATCAGCGTGGATGTAAGTTTCAGCGTTGCCTGTGAAAGACCATTCGTTGCGCTGTGCGTCAATCTTAATGCCGTAGTTTTCAAGTCCTGAACAAGCCTTCATACGTGTGATTGGTCCGCGTTCTCCAACACCTGCTGTCCAGACGATAGCGTCTACGTGGCCGAGTTCTGCCATGAATGCACCGATGTACTTCTTAATGCGGAGAGCTTCCATTTCGATAGAAAGCTGGCAGAGCTTGTCGCCCTTTGCGGCGTCGATTTCGATATCGCGGCGGTCAGAATATTTTCCTGTAATACCAAGACAACCACACTTCTTGTTGAGTGCCTTGTCCATTTCGTCTGCTGACATACCAGTTTTTCTCATGATGTAGAATGGAAGAGCCGGGTCCAGGTCTCCAGAACGAGTTCCCATTATAAGACCTTCGAGCGGAGTAATACCCATTGTTGTATCGTAGCAAACGCCGTTTTTAACAGCACACATAGAAGAACCGTTTCCAATGTGGCAGATAATAAGGTTGCAGTCTTTTGGATCTTTTCCAAGGAGAACTGCAGCGCGTTTTGCTGTGTAAAGGAATGATGTTCCGTGGAAACCGTAGCGGCGGGCAGCATACTTCTCGTACCATTCGCGTGGAATTGCGTACTGGAAAGTTTCTTCAGGCATTGTCTGGTGCCATGCTGTATCCATGATTGCTGAGTGAGGAACGTTTGGCATTACCTTCTGAGCAGCTTCAATACCCATGATGTTAGCTGGCATGTGGAGAGGTCCCAGGTCTACTACCTCGCGGAAACCGTCCAAAACCTCTGGAGTGATAAGAACAGACTTTGTGAACTTTTCGCCACCATGGAGTACGCGGTGACCAACAGCTCCAATTTCATCCATAGATTTGATAACACCAACCTCAGGGTCAGTGATTTCTTTAATGATAAGTTCGATTGCTTCTTTGTGAGTCGGACAAGGGCTTTCGATTTCTGTTTTCTTTCCCTTAGCCTTGTGAGTAATGCAGCTTCCTTCAATTCCGATGCGCTCTACAACACCGTTAGCCATTACTTCCTTGTTGTCCCAGTCATAAACCTGATACTTTGCAGATGATGATCCGCAGTTCAATGTTAAAATTACCATTATAAACCTCTAAAAATAATTTGCTTAATAGAATGAAAAAAAGATTTAAATAGTATATTGTTATTTTTTGCCTTTATCAACTTAACAGCTCATCAGACACCTGGTATTCGCCTGCCATAATTTTCTGGATGAATTCTTCCCTGGGCATAGGCTTTCCAAAAAGGTAGCCCTGCAGCCTCTGACAGCCGATTGAACGCAGGAATTCGTAGGCTTCGGGAGTTTCAACACCTTCTGTAAGAGTCTGCATTCCGATTTTTCCGGCCAGCTCAACAATTGTCGAAAGAATAGGCTGAGTTTTCTGATTGTCAGAAAATCTTGAAAGAAATTTCATGTCAATTTTCATCATGTCAAAGGTGTAATCTTTAAGGACATTAAGGCCGGAATAGCCCGACCCAAAATCATCCAGCCAGAGGGAATAACCTTTTTCCCTGAAGCCTCCCATGGCCTGCTGAAGCACCTGGTCTGTTTCAGAAATTGCACTTTCCGTAATTTCAATATGAATGTCCTTTTTGGAAATTCCGTATTTTTCTATGCAGGCAGAAACTTCCTTTACCGGGTCGGTAAGCTCAAAATCAAGGCGGGAAAAATTAATAGAAACGGGAATGCGCGGATAATCAGAATCATAAGATTTTTTTATATCCCTGCAGACACTTTCCATCACACACATATCCAGCTTGTGAATCTGATGATATTCTTCGAGAACCGGAATAAATTCCGCAGGAGACAAAAATCCGTATTCCGGGTCATTCCAGCGGGCAAGAGCCTCTGCCCCGCAAAGCTTTCCGTTTTTTGCAAGCACAACCGGCTGGTAGTAAACAAGGATATAGCCGTTTTTTATTGCGGTGTCGATTGTATTGATTATGTGCTGCTTGCGCTTGAACTCCGAATCCATATCCGTGCTGTACTCGGCAAAATCCCGGCTGTAATGCTTTTTAATGGAAGCACAGGCATAGCGGGCATGATCCAGGGCAACGCTGGGAGCAATATAAGGATCTGTAGCCTTATAGATTCCGCTTTTAAGTCCCAGACTGATTGAATTTTCCAGCTCCAGAATCTGCTTTTTAATGAAAACAAGCTTTTCTATCAGACCTTCAGCTTCTGCAAAGGCAATAAAATGGTCGTCAGAAAAGCGGGCAACCACATCATTTCCAAAAGCTGCGTGAATAATCTGCCCTATTGTCCTCAAAAAATTATTTCCGCTCCTGAAACCATATTTTTCATTGTAGTTTTTAAAATTTTCAATATCCATAAAAACAAAGCGCATTCTGGAAATATCAGTTTTTCCATTAGACATGATTTCAATCACATTGTGCTGAAAGCATTCAAGGTTTGGAAGCTTTGTCAAATCATCAATAAGCGATTTGTCTTTAAGATAAGCAGTCATTTTTTCAAGATTTTCATCCTTTTCTGCTTCAAGCCTTCTCTGATGATGGGTATTAATTCCGCACATCAAAAAGACAATCCAGAGGGTAAAGGAATTAATCTTAACGCTGAGTGAAAGCGGGGCAAGCTTATTCTGCAGATAAAGATAAATTGCAAAGGAAAGTGTAAGGATTATAAAGTGATTTACAGGATGCCAGACCAGAAGGCAAAGACAGAAGGCTTCCATTGTAACAAAGGCAAAAACCTGACCGCTTCTGTCATAGCTGATATAGGAAATGTAAATACCAAAGGTAAGGGCAATCAGCATAAAAAAGATGCGGATTCCATAACCCAGCTTCTGATTGTGGATTTTCCCCTTCAGATAGCCGATTGAATAAATCAGCATGATGACAGCAGTTCCCAGAAGAATAATATAAGAGGAGGTATGCTGCATTATCCAGACAAAGCTTCTGCGTCCGTCCTTAAAAACTGCCCCCGAAATTATGTTAATAAGCATCCAGATTTCAAGAACAACAACGACAATACTCAAATAAATGCAGGAAGTTACATTTGCACGAAAAAGATAATCCTTTACGTAGGAGCTGTAATTAAAACCCGGAAGCCTGCGTTTTATTTTTCTAAGAAAGCTTAAAATTCTGTCCATAATAAACCACTATGATTAAATTATAGACTCAAGCAGACAATAAAACAAATTTTTTTAACGGCTTGCTATTTATCAAGCAAAAGCACAGCTTTTGCTCTCAAGTAAGTAAAGCTAAAAATTGCTATTCGCAATTTTTTTAACGCTTTGCTATTTATCAGGAAGCAGCACAGCTGCTTCTCTCACATACTGAAATCCTTTCCCAAATATATCTCGCGGGCGAGTTCGGAATTCAGAATATCTTCCCTGCTTCCCTGAATCATAATTGTTCCCTGGTTTATAATGATAGCCCGGTCCGTAATTTCAAGGGTATCGCGCACGTTATGGTCAGTAATCAGAATGCCGATTCCCCTCTCAGCAAGAAGATGAATCATCCCCTTAATATCGGCAACCGCAATCGGGTCAATTCCGGCAAACGGCTCATCCAGAAGGAGAAATTTAGGCTCCAGGGCAAGGGAGCGGGCAATTTCTGTTCGGCGCCGCTCACCGCCGGAAAGGGTAAAGGCCTTCTGCTTGCGGATTCTTCCAATCGAAAATTCATCTATAAGCTGTTCAAGCCTGTCCCTCTTTTCGCCGGTCGTCAAATCCTTTCGGGTTTCCAGAATCGACCAGATATTTTCCTCAACCGTAAACTTTCTGAAAACCGAAGGCTCCTGAGGCAGGTAGGCAATTCCCAGCCGGGCCCGCTTATACATAGGAAGCTTTGTAATGCACATATCATCAAGAAAAACCTCCCCCGCCGTCGGCTTGTAAAATCCAACCACCATATAAAAAGTCGTGGTTTTTCCAGCCCCGTTAGGCCCCAGCAGTCCCAGAACCTCGCCGACCTGCATGGAAAACTCAACGCCGCGCACAACTTCCTTGCGGCCGAAAGATTTATATAAGCTTGAAACTCGTAAAGTGTGTTCTTCCATCAGTCAGCTCCCTTTTTGCCTTCTCCCTCAGAAGATGATACTTCCTCAGCGGCATTACCTTCCTTTTCACCAGCCTGCCCTTCTGCGGCAGCCTCGTCTTTTTCACCAGCAGTCTCAGCCGCTTCGGAAGCGGCCTCCTCCGGCTGTTCTTCAGGCTCTTTAGAATCCGTTACAGTTCCCTTAACGTTTCCGCCCAGAGTAATATCCTGAGTCTCCAGATCCAGGGTAATGAACTGGGCCCGGAAGGTATCCTGCTTCTGCTTAACCTGAGCGTTTCCAGAGATTTCCAGAAGCTGCTGCTCTTTATAATAAACGGCATAAGAACCCGAACAGACATTGTCCTTTTGTGTCAGACTGATTTGAATCTGCATAATGGCAATGTCTTTATCCTGATCATATTCAATAATCTGGGCACCGCAATTAACATTATTTTCAACATCCAGAAGCTTTACATTGCCCTTCAGTACAATCTGTTTTGTAATGCGGTCATAAGAAAGGCTGTCGCAGCTGAATTCCATGTTCGTATCAAGGTTTTTGCCGGCAACATTTCCCTGGGCACTGATGTTTTTATAATCCTCGCCGGAAAGCTGCAGGAGGTCAGCCTTAATTTCAATTGACTCGGTTGAAACAGCCGCATTTCCGCTCATTGTCGTTGTGGTATTGGAATTACCTGCCTGGCCGGACATGGAATCTGCCGAAAACTTAATTTTCTCTGCAAAAGCGGAGGCCACACAGAAGAGAACTAGGAAAATTAAAATAAAGCGCTTCATTCTGCCCTGCCCTCAGCATCATCAGATTCTTCATCAGAATTTTCAGATTTATTATCAGAAGTATCAATGTCGCCGCTAACTCCACCCGAAAAAGAAAAGGTCTTACTGATTCCGCTGGCCGCAAAGCCTTTACCTTCCATAACGGTATCATCTTTTTCTACGCGGACAGTAGAATTAACGGCACTTGTAAGCTGCTCTGTTTTTTTATTCCAGCGCAGAATATCAGCAAAAAAATTTGTCTTGTCAGAATAATTATAAAGCTCAATTCCGCTGAAAAGCTCGTAAAGCTCCTTTGAAGTGTTGGCAAAAAGATAGCCGCAGGAGCCCTTTGTAGAAATTTCATTATCGCTGTTGTAGGCGGTAAAAGAAAGATTTTTTGCATAACTTTCAGAAGAATCCTTGTACTGTTCAAGAGAGTCCGCACTCATCTCTACAGTAACGCGGTCGTCCTCATATCGGGTAATTGAAGTGTTGGTAAAGCTGAGCTCCGGCACAATATCATCAACGTCAGCCGTGTCAGAATATTTTAGAGAACAGGATAATAATAAAAGAGCCGGTAAACTCAAAAGCCCGATTTTTTTCATCCCTAATATTTTACATTATTATATAGAAAAAAATCAATTTTTTCCGCCAGCTTATCCCGCCCACATATTCTGTCCGCTAACTTGCACAAAAGGCTCTATGTCGGTTAAAATATGCGGAAAGCACACCGTGTGCTATAAGAGGTCAAAATATGGAACTTTCACACGAATTTTTGGTTGAAGACAGAGAATTTAAGGATTATGATGATTTTAAGGCTAACTGCCGCTTAAAGACAATTCCTGACTTCAACTTTGCCTATGACATTGTTGACCGCTATGCAAAGGATTGTCCGGGCAAACGCGCTTTAGTCTGGATTGACGACAATAACGACGAAGAAATCTTTACTTTTGATGATATTTCACGCGAATCAAAAAGAGCTGCTTACTGGCTCACTTCTAAGGGAATCAAAAAAGGCGACACTGTAATGCTGATTCTGCGCCGCCGCTATGAATGGTGGATTTTAATGCCAGCCCTTCACAGAATCGGTGCAATTGTAATTCCCGCAACAGACCAGCTTTTGCAGACAGATATTGAATACCGCACAAACGCCGCTGATGTTAAGATGATTATTACCTACAACAATCCTAACATCATGGGTGAAATTGAAAAATCAATGCCTAAATCACCAAGCGTAAAATACCTGGTAACTGTAGGAGAAGCTCACGGCGACTGGATAAGCTTCCATGAAGAATATGAACGCCTGCCGGCTGAATTCCCCCGCCCGGTAGGAGAGCTTGCAACCCACAACGATGACCCTATGCTTCTCTACTTTACTTCGGGAACATCCGGCTATCCTAAAATGGTTTTGCAGAACTTTGACTACCCTATCGGACACATCATCACTGCAAAATACTGGCACGGTGTAATTGATGACGGACTCCATCTTTCAATTGCAGAAACCGGCTGGGCAAAGGCAACCTGGGGTAAACTTTACGGCCAGTGGATCTGCGGAACAGCCCAGTTTGTTTACGATATGAATATGTTCAAGCCTGCAAAAATGCTTGAAATGATTTCCAAATACGGCCTTACAACCTTCTGTGCCCCTCCAACAGTTTACCGCTTCCTGGTTCGTCAGGATCTTGATAAATACGATTTGAGTAAATGCCTGCGCTTCAGCACTGCGGGCGAGGCTTTAAACGACGAAGTTTTCAACAAGTGGCTTGAAAAAACCGGAAAGAAGATTTTTGAAGGTTACGGCCAGACAGAATCAACAATCATCTGCGGAAACTTCATGGAATATTCTCCTATTAAGCCGGGCTCAATGGGAAAACCAAATCCTCTTTACGAGGTTGCAATTCTTAATGAAAACAATAAGCCGGTTCCTGCCGGAGACGTAGGCGAACTTTGTATCAACGTTGAGCATGGTCATCCTTTTGGACTTCTTGTGGGCTATTACCGCGACGTTGTTCTTACCGCAGACGCTTTTGACGGCGGCTGGTACCACACCGGCGATAATGTTTACATGGACGAAGACGGCTATGTTATGTTTGTTGGCCGCAAGGATGATATCATCAAAACTGCCGGCTATCGTGTAAGTCCTTTTGAAGTTGAATCAATTCTGCAGAAGCACCCTGCCGTTATGGAATGTGCGGTTACAGGTGTAGAAGACCCTAAACGAGGAATGGCAGTAAAGGCTACAATCGTACTTTCACCAGGCTATGATTCAAAAGACCCTGCCGATATGGAACGCGAGCTTTCTACCTTTGCCAAGGAAAACACAGCCATGTACAAATGTCCCCGCATCTTTGAGTTTGTAAAAGAGCTTCCAAAGACAATTTCGGGAAAAATCCGCCGTGTTGAAATCCGCGAAAAAGACAAGGGAAAAGACACCCAGAATATCAAGCAGGATTTCTAGCCGTGAGCGAACGCTGCTACAAATGCTTTAAGCCGGCCTCAAACTGTCTTTGCCGCTTTACCCGCGAGCTGGATCCAGGGGTAAAATTCGTTTTCTTAATGCATCCAAAGGAAGCAAAACGAAACCGCACCGGAACAGGACAGCTTGCCCACATCAGCCTTAAAGACTCAGAAATCATACAGGGACTGGATTTTTCCCGGAACGAAAGACTGCAAAAGCTGCTGCGGGACCCGAAATATTTTCCAATGATGATGTACCCCGGAAGTGAAGCCTGGAATGCAAAAAAAGAGGGTTTTAAGGAAGCCGTTGGTGACCGCATTCCGCTAATCATCATTCTTGATGCTACCTGGTTCTGCGCCAAAAAGATGATTGACCACAATCCTTTTTTACTGGAATATCCCCGCCTCAGCTTTTTCGGTGATTACCGCTCGATTTTTACTTTTAAGCACGAACCAAAACCCGAATACATCAGCACAATTGAAAGCTGCTACTACATGATTAAGGAATTGCAGACCTGCGGACTTGCAAATGCGGATGTAAATCCCGAGCCTCTTATGGATGTCTTTAAGGAAATGATTAAGTTCCAGCTGACTGCCGAAAACGAGCGCATTATGGGACTGCGCCCAAGCACCCATAATTATGATGCTAAATATAATAAGTTGAGAATTATTCCTACATTTTAAAATGCGCAAAGCGGGTCCCAGCGACGGCGAAAATCAAGGTATCACCCCGCACGGCGGTTCCCCCTTAATTTCCGCCTGCGTCCCACTTTGCTCACCTTCCAATATAAGGTTTCTCACCTATTGCTTCAAACTCTCCCGCCAGAACTGCTATCATAGCAGTAAGGGAGTAATCACATCTCCAGCTGTAACCCAGCAGAACTGTGTCTGCCCAGTCCAGACGTTCACCCAGCTTTGGCGACATGGTGTTCAAAATTATAATTTTCTTTCCGCTGCGTTTGAAATATTCGGCAATTTTGGCATGATTTTCGCTTGAAACGCAGATAATCAGGGTATCGTAGCCGGCCGCAAGAGGCGGAAGGTTGTCTAAAACCCACTGGGTGCCGTTAGGACCAAGGTCATAGTCAAAGCGGAAAAAGCCTGCTTCCGGCCAGCGTTTTTTTGCTTCAGAGAAAAAGCCCGGCAGGCTTCCGCACAAAAGGATGCGGCCGGCATTTTCCCGGGTAAGGGGCATACTTCCTTTTTTTTCTACAGTTATAGAACGGCAGGCCTGCTCAAGGAAGAATTTCATTCCTTCACGGTCGGGAACAAATTCATCAATAGTATCAGGATCAGGATATAAAGGCGCCGGATTTTCGCTCTTAAAATAATCAAGCTTAGCCTTAATAACACGGCGGGCAGCGTCTTTTACACGGCTGCGGAAAGCATCATCATGATCCATCAAATCCAGGTTTCGGGTCCAGAGAGCCTCGTTCAAAAGAGGTGTAGATGATGAAAGAATGATGTCGTTGCCGGCTTCCAGTGCCATCTTGAAGGCAGCTGAAAGAGAACCCGCATAGCTTGTAGCGCCAACCATTGCCATATCATCAGTAATAATAAGGCCTTCATAGCCCAGCTGATTGCGCAGGATCTCGGTCAAAAAGTATTTTGAAAGGCTGGCAGGAGCACCGCTTGTTTCTATCAGAGGAAAACTCAGGTGGCCGGACATCAAAGCAGGGCAGCCTTCCTTAAAAAGATAAAGATAAGGCACAAGCTCGCGTTTTTTAAGGGTTTCAAAATCCACATTGATTACAGGAAGCTTTCCGTGAGAGTCCAGGCTTGTGTCGCCATGCCCCGGAAAATGCTTTACAGTAGGAATTACGCCGGCCGCCAGACTTCCACTGAGGAAGGCAGAACCAAGAATGCCCGCCTTGTCAGGATCGTCGCCAAAGGCACGGGTTCCGATAATCGTTGAATCGTGGTTTGTAAAAAGATCTACAGTCGGGGCAAAGTTCATGTTTATTCCAAGAACCTTGATTTCCCGGCAGATGTAGTAGGCACTTTTCCAGGAATCGATGGGGTAACCTGAAGCGCCTATTGCCATGTTGCCCGGCGCAATTGTAGTATCACCTTTTACGTGGCGGACCCAGCCGCCCTCCTGGTCTGTAGCAACAAAAAGCGGAATCTGAAAGCGTCCTTCCGCAGATTTATGCTGCATGGTAGCAACCGATTTTGCCACCGTGTGAATGTCGTCCGTATTCCAGCCGAAAACCTTAATGCTTCCAAGTCCCCGTTCAACCCACCAGTGGAGAAGAAGGGGAGGCTCAGCCCCGGCCCAGCCGAACATAAAGGTCTGGCTTAAAAGCTCAGAGTTTGTCATCTGGTCGGTAATCAGGCGGGAAAGCTCGTCGGAAGAAATGTCTGACCAGAAGGTGACATTGCGGGCGCCGGAAGTGGCAGAAAGACTTTCTGAAGAGGCTGAACTCCCTTCTCCGTCATCAAAAAGATTTATCTGCCGGGCAAAAAAAGTCCCGCCCGCCCCCAGCATAAAGCAAGCCAGTATTACGCATTTAACTAAGAAGCTGCATTTTTTCATCTATTTTTCCGCCTGTTGATTCAAAGATTTTAATACATTGAGGATTGCAATTTCCTCGTAATCGTAATGCTTACTTTCGGCCGGAATAAATTCCAGAAAGCGTTCGCCGGAAATAAACTTATATATAGAAGGAATCCACTCTTTTTCACCGTGTACAGTCTGAAGCCAGTAAGTAAGATAAATCAGATTTTTTCCATAAACATATTCCTGCTTCTGACATATCGGGGATTTAAAATCAATCTGATGAATTGAGGTCTGCCTGTCATTTTTTGAAGAAGCTTCTGCTTCTTCTGCAAGCCTTGCGGCCTTAAAAATTCTCAGGGCCGATAAAAGCGACTCCTGGTCCTCTTCAATTTCCTTAGAAACAGGATTTATGTATTTTTCGTACTGGGCCTTAATTCTTTCAAGCTTTTCTTCTTCACTCAAATTTATCTTTTTCTGAAGGTCAGCATCCTTACTTACAGGCTTAACAAAGGCCTTATCTTCTGCCTCTTCAAAACGAGAAAGTTTTTTAGAAAAAGAACTGATTACCTGGGTAATATTTTTCATCAATATTTTCCTGATTTACTTTTCCAGAAATTTCTGGGCCGCATGAGCCGCAATCGCCCCGTCATTCACCGCAGTTACAATCTGACGGAAAGGCTTTGACCTCACATCCCCTGCCGCAAAAAGACCGGGCATAGCCGTCATCATATTATCGTCAGTTACGATATATCCCTTATCATCCTTTGGAAGCATATCCACAAGAGAAGTTTTTGGCACCATTCCCGTAAAAATAAAAAGAGCATCAGCCGCAACTTCAGTCACTTTACCAGTTGCAAGATTTTCCAGCATAAGCCATTCAAGCTTGTTTTCGCCAAGAACTTCGCGCACAACCGTATCATAAAGAGGCTTAACACCGGCATTGAGCATTTTCTCTACAACAGCCTTCTGGGCCCGGAAGGAATCCCGCCGGTGAATGATTGTTACGTCGTCTGAAATATTTGTGAGGAAGGTTGCCTCACTGCAGGCAGAATCACCGCCGCCGACAACAAAGATTTTCTTTCCCGCAAAAAAGGGTCCGTCACAAACCGCGCAGTAAGAAACTCCCCTCCCCTGAAATTTTTCTTCCCCGGGAACACCAAGCTCTGTATGAACGGCCCCGGTTGCAATACAAAGTGCCTTTGCGTAATAAATAACTTTTCTTGTAGTTACGATAAAAGTATCGTCTTTTTTATCGATAGATGAAACAAAACCTTCGGTAATTTCTGCACCAAAAGCTTCAGCCTGTTCCTTCATAATCTTCATAAAATCTGAACCGTTCAAAGAAGGAAATACACCCGGATAATTTTCAAGCTCAGAAATCTGGCCCACCTGTCCACCGGCCATAGAAGCATCAATTACCAGACACAAAAGTCCGCCTCTTGCAGCATACTGAGCAGAAGCAAGTCCCGCAGGTCCCGCTCCAATAATTATGTAATCGAACGATTTTGTTTCCATACCTTTAATTATATAGGATTTTTCCCGCTTAATCCCAAAAAATCTGTAAAAAATGTAATTTTTTCTTGCATTTGTACGATAGTTCTTCTATACTAATGATAGTGTTACTATCATATTAAAAAAGTTTAGGAGGCTTCTTATTATGAAAAAAATTACTGCAATACTTGCCGCTCTATTTATCGGCTCAATTTTCGCTTTTGCTGACCCTGCAGAAGGTTACTGGATTTCTTATGATGAAAAATCCGGCCAAGCAACAGCCGGCTGGTACATCTACCAGAAAGACGGAAAGCTCTTTGGCACAATGACAGCCGTTCACGGAGAACCACAGGATCAGGTTGCTTACGGTGCAAACAAGGCAACTCCAAAGGATTTCCCAAAACAGGGACCTTTAAATGAAATGGTAATGGTTGGAACTGACTGGATTTACAATCTTGTAAACCTTTCTGAAGGTGTATGGGGAAAGGGAAATATTGTAGACCCGGGTGACGGAAGCAAATATACCTGTAAAATTACATTCCACGCTGCTGACAGCAAAAAGTATGATGTCGACACACTGGAAATGCGCGGTTCTCTTGGACCAATCGGACGCAGCCAGTACTGGAAAAAAGCAACCGAAGAAGAAGCCCGCGCAATCCGCTAGACATTGACAACTTCCCGCTCGTTCGGTTAGTAAATAAGCTCCTTTTTTTTAGATATATTTATTTGGCGGCCGGAAGGTTTTTCATAGTTTTCCTTCCGGCCGCCGCCTTTTTTTAGAAGCCTTTTCTGTAAGTATTTCAAATCCGGTTACTTTTGCAAAAATCAACATTACATCACCCCTTACAGGAAGAAATTTTATAACTATAAAGCCGGATTCGGCGGAATAACATCTTTTTGTTCTTGATGAGGGAAAGCTTGGCCCGATTGTGTCTTATCCAAACGGAATTCCTTGCGGAAAAGATTTTATGCCTTTACAGATACCGGGGCCTTTACGATTTTCCAAACCTCTTCTTCGGTCATTTTCAGAGACTTTGCAATCAGTTCAACAGAGACTCCGTTTGCGTAGAAACTCTTGGCAGCTTCAATCGCTTTCTGCTGCTGGCCTTCTGCAAGGCCTTCCTCGCGGGCTTCTTCGGCTTTTACCTGCATGTCCAGATCGTAATCGTATTCTCCAAAGAACATATTTCTAACCTCCGTGCCCTTTCGGGAAAGATAATCTGCAAGTATATCTTTTGAAATTGCTTCGTTAATTGCTTTTTCGTAGCAGCCCTGCATTTCTTCGTTTGTCGGCTGTTCTTTAAGTTCTGCCTGACGGCGGAAAACAATTTCCATGAACTCGCAGTACTGCTTCAGAATATCACACTTCTGAACTACGGGCAAGTTTTCGCCTTCCTTGCCGCGGATATTTGTAAACTTCACTTTTACTTCACATGCCGGCTCTTCCTGACTCTCCAGAAAAGCTTCTGAGAGCTTCATGTCACATTCTTTTTCAACCTGTTTTTCTCCGTTGTAAAATACATAAAACTCAGGAGTAGGAATCTTATAAAGACTTTCTTTATAACGCGCCTTCGCCGGAACAATTCCATAAAGCAGGTGCACGTAATATTCAAGGCAGCGCAGTGGCATATTTTTGTTAGGTGTGCTCTGATGTTCAATAAGGACGATTAATCTGCCGTTTATAAGCATGCTTACGTCATTGTAAAAGGTTTTGTAAACTGCCTGGGGTATCTTCTTTTGTTCAATGACGGTATCTTCTAATTTTAGATTTGTATCGTGAATTGCATTGTAAAGTGAAAGAAAGTTTTTCTTTCCAACTTTTTCATCATCTCCGAAAAGGTCTGCAAATACCCCTGATTTAATTTCCCTGTTTTCTTTCATGAAATCCTCCTATAAGAACACCGCGTTAGCGGACGTGCATGGATGCACGATATTTTCAGTTCTGCCGAAGGCAGAACTGAAGTGATAAAAATTACAGGGAAGTAATTTTTATCACGCCTCCATACCTTAATATGGACTTTAAATTGCAAATTCCGGCAATGTTTTGCAAAAAAAAACGTAAACTTCTGCGCATTTATTATTAAGTTGACAAAATCACATTATCTGTCATAATATCTTCTATTATGATTATAAAAAACCTGCCACATCTTCTTTACCATCAGGGACTGCGTTACCCGGAAACTTCTGCACAGCTTTCAAAAGATTTGAAGGGCGTTTTTCAGCCTGTTTCCTACAGGGAGCTTTCGGAGCAGATGCTGAACTTTGCGGGTGGTCTTACTGCACTGGGAACAAAAAGAGGCGACCGCGTAGGGCATATTGCCGATAACCGTCAGGAATGGCAGGTTGTGAGCCTTGGAATTATGGCAACAGGAGCCTGCGATATTCCGCGTGGAACTGATGTTACCGTAAAGGAGCTTTCCTACATCCTCAGCTTTACCGAATGTCAGACAGTCAGCGTTGAAAATCCTTTTGTACTTGGAAAGCTCTGCGAATGTCTCAAGGATATCCCTACCCTCAAAAATATAATCATCATCGATACCCAGAACCAGGCCCTTGATAAATATGAGCTTGGAGATGTAAAGCTCTACCGCTTTGATCAGATTCTTAAAATGGGGCAACTCTGGCGGGAAGAACACCCCGGCATTCTTGACCAGCAGATTCGTGAAGAAATCAATAAAGACGAAGTTGCTTCCATTATTTTTACATCCGGAACAACCGGCGTTCCAAAGGGTGTTCAGCTGACTCACAACAATTTTTTGTGCCAGCTGCCTGCCCTTTCTGAGATTTTTGATTTTCACCGCGCCGACCGCTCCATGTGTATTCTTCCAATCTGGCACGTTTACCAGCGGGCCTTTGAATTTTACGTTATGTATTTTGCGGGAACCCTCTGTTATTCAAAGCCGGTTACCTCCATGCTGATTCAGGATTTTGCAAAGGTTCGTCCTCAGCTTATGCCTTGCGTTCCCCGGGTCTGGGAGGGAATTTATCAGGCAATTTCAAAGAAGATAAAAAAGCAGTCAAAAACTGCCTGGCTTATTTTTAAGATTCTTTCCAATGCTTCTGCAAATGCACTGACGCTGGAAGGAAAAATCAAGGGACGTCATCCGATTTACAAAGCTCAGAACGCCTTTAATATTGCCATGAACCAACTTTTGTATGTTCCTTACGTGCTTCTGCTGCCCTTCCGTGCCCTTGGCGACAAGCTCTACTTTAAAAACATCCGTGAAATTACAGGCGGTCAGTTTGCCTGCGGAATTTCTGGAGGCGGCGGACTTCCTCCCTTCCTTGACCGCTTTTACAATTCTATAGGAATCCGGGTAGTTGAAGCCTACGGACTTACAGAAACAGCCCCTGTAGTTGCATCCCGCCTGCGTTTTGCACCTGTAATGGGAACAATCGGAAAACCCCTTCCCTACAATCAGGTTAAAATTCTTGATTCAGAAGGCCGCGCTGTAATGCCCGGACAGAAGGGAATTCTTTACGTAAAGGGCGAAAACGTAATGAAGGGCTATTACAAACAGCCGGATTTGACTGCTCAGGTTATGGACCAGGAAGGCTGGTTTAACACAGGTGACCTTGCAATGCAGACCTGGAAGGGAGAGCTGATGATTAAGGGCCGCCAGAAGGATACAATCGTCCTTAAAAGCGGCGAAAACGTTGAGCCCTTCCCGATTGAGGCTAAGCTTTCAGAATCTCCTTATATTCAGACGGCAATTGTCGTAGGACAAGATCAGAACAGCCTTGGAGCCCTGATTATTCCTGCGGTAGAAGCCATCAGAAATGCGGCAAAACAGGGAAATCACCCGGAAGAGGATATTAAGGTAGAAAATACCCAGAAGCTGCTGTCTTCAAAATTCGCCCGCGAGCTTATTATGCGTGAATTTGAACGCCTGATATGCGCAAAAAACGGCTTTAAGAACTTTGAACGGGTAAATCAGTTTGAATTCCTTGAAAAGCTTGAACACCCGGAAGAAGAGCTGACAGCAAAAGGCAGTCTTGTGCGCTTTAAGGTAAATCAAAACTACCGTCACCTTATCAACAAAATGTTCAACAAGGAAGAAAAGAAGCGCCAGCGCCTGAGCGACATCATCCAGAACCTGCTGGACTAGGTGACATGATGAATAGCACCCGAATACACGACTGTCTATAAAAAATGGCGCGAACGAAGGCGCGGATTCGAACTGCCCGTGGGGAGCCATTTTTTTAAGTTGCATTATAACACAAACTTTGCACAGCAAAGTTTGCAGCAAGGCTAGGCAGAGCTGGCATTTTTAACCTTAATTTTTAGCCTTGCTCAATTCCGGGTGATATTCAAAATGCATATTGTCAAATATTATCCAGTAGCCGCCCCAGATAAAGCCCTGAGCTTCAAAAGCCTTAATTACAGCTTCAGGCGGTGACCAGCGGGCTTCGGGCGGCACCATCATCCATTTGTCGCCGCTCCGCTCTTTTTCCCAGCCCCAGTAAATTGAACGCCCGTTCAGACGCTGAGGCAGCAGATCGATTGCAATTCCGTAGCTGTGGAAGGATTTTCTGTTTGTACCGGCAATTTCCCTCCAGTAATAGGCATCCGCAGAACGCAGGCTTTTAATAAATTTTCTGATTTCCTTCTGCCCGGCAGACAGTTTTTCTGACGTCACATCGATTTTGGAAATGCGTTCCGGCGAAGACAAATCTTCTACGCTGATTGCTGCCAGCAGACAGACTTCTGCCTCAACCCTTTTGAGAGCCGGAAAAATTCTTTCATGAACCTTAGTTATCTTTCCAAAAAATTTTGTTTTGACAATGTGCTCTTCGATAACAGGGCGGGATTTTGCAGAATAGATAAAATCAAAGAAGAACATTGGCGTGCCGTTATTCTTGCGGCGGTTTTTAGAAGAAGCAAAATCCTTTATGCGCTCAATTTCTTCGGGAGTATAAGTTTTGGGATCGCGAAGAGTATTTTCATAGTGATACTGCAAAACCCAGTAATCATCTTTTTTAGAAAGCTCTGATTTTGGAAGGAGACGGCCGCCTGCCCAGTAAAAATCCGCAGTTCTGGTCAAAGATTTTTCCGCTTCCGATTTTTCCTGCCGGTTAAAAAAGACCTTTTTTGTAATGCTCACCTTCCAGTCTGCAAGCTCAGCATCATATTCGGCAGAATATTCCAGGTCGGGGTAAAAGGACATGAAATTTTTGATTTCCGTAAGTTCTTTTTCTTCACGAAGTTCTGCGCTTGTAAATAGAAGATAATCTTCATTTTTGTATGATGCCGTGTCAGAAGGGGCAGTAAAAGTATCAGGATTTGTTGAATTTTTACCGCCGCAGTTAGAAATGAATGTGACACAAAAAAATGTAAAAAAGAGAAAAAAATACTTAGGAAGCATCAAAATTATTATAGCATATAAAAAAGAAAAACTACTTATAGAGCACAAAAATTGCAGGAATTTTATTCAAATCAGGGATTTTAGATTTTTCTTTTTTCCACTGTTCGATGGTTTTAGTTTTAATGAACTCATCAGGAGTTGTGATTCCCGCGGCAATACAGAGCTTTGTCTGAGGCCTGAGGGCATTCAAAATCGTATCTATCATTTTTGCATTGCGGTAGGGAGTTTCTATAAAGCTCTGAGTCTGGTCTTCACTGTAGATTTTTGTTTCCAGCTTTTTAAGGGCTTTTACCCGCTGGGGAGTTTCAACCGGCAGATAGCCGTTAAAGGCAAAAGACTGGCCGTTAAAACCGCTTCCCATCACGCTCATTATGATTGAGGACGGTCCTACAAGAGGAATTACGCGGAGACCTTTCTGCTGGGCAATTGCGACAACATCGGCACCAGGATCCGCAATTGCGGGACAGCCTGCTTCACTGATGATTCCAACCGGCTGGCCTTTTTCAAGCGGATTCAGATACTGGCTGATAAACTTGCGGTCAGTGTGACGGTTAAGCTCGTAAAAAGTAAGCTGGTCTATATCGATTGATTTTTCGACTTTTTTGAGGAAGCGGCGGGCCGAGCGGATATTTTCTACAATAAAATGTTTGATTCCAACAATTACATCATGATTGTAGCCCGGCAAAACCTGCATAACCGGAGTGTCGCCGAGAGTTACCGGAATAAGATAAAGGGCCTTCTGCAATTCAGGCAGGGGAAATTCGTGATTGTAATCCTGTTTTTCTGATTTTTCCTTCTGATTGTTTTCCATAATTTCCACTCCTCACATTAAGTCTTACATCAGCGCTTCGCTGGCAGCTTCCCATTCGGCGGTTTTTGCTTCTATTTGAGAGGCGATTTCGTCAAGCTCGCGCTGTACGGCTTTTGCTTTTTCTCCGTTGGAATATACGGCCGAGTCTGCCATTCTGGCTTCGAGCTCGGATTTTTTTGCTTCAAGCGCTTCGATTTCACCTTCGATTCTGGCAACGAGTTTTTCTGCCTTGCGGCGGTCGGCTTCCAGGCGCTTCTGCTCTTCGTAGGAGAGTTTGCCGGTGGAAGATGCATTAGAGCCGGCAGACTGGGGGGCGTTGCGGGGGGCTTGCCCACCGCTAGAAGGGGTGGCGGAAGACGGCTTGCCGGCTGTAGACAGGGGAAGGCTTTCCCCTTCTTCCTTAGCAATTTGTTCCATATAAAACTGGTAGTTGCCCGGGAAGACCCGGAAATGGCCGGGTGTGAGCTCCAGAACGCGGGTTGCAAGCTGCTCTATAAAGCCGCGGTCATGGCTGACGAAAACAACGGTGCCGCCAAAGCCCTTGAGGGCGTCCAGAAGAACATCCTTACTGTGAATGTCCAGGTGGTTGGTCGGTTCATCGAGGACAAGGAGGTTTACCGGGCTGAGAAGGAGCTGAAGCAGGGCAATGCGGGCTTTTTCACCGCCGGAAAGCACGTCCAGGCTCTTGTAAACATCATCGCCGCGGAAGAGGAAGGCACCCAGCATGTCGCGGAGCTTTGGAATCAGCTCAAGGGGAGCCTCGCCTTCCAGATATTCAAGAATAGTCTGCTTTCCTTTGATTGTTTCTGCGTTATCCTGGCTGAAGTAACCGATTTTTACGCCGGCTCCGGGAATAACCTGGCCGGTAAAATTACTGTCCTGCTCTGCGATTATGCGCAAAAGGGTGGATTTTCCGGCTCCGTTTCGTCCTGCAACTACAAGGCGGTCGCCGTTTTCAAGGGTAAGATCAAGATTATCAAGGACATTGTGGCTGCCGTCGTAGCTTTTGCAAATGCCGTTCATGCGGTAAACAAGGCGGCCTGCGTGAGGTGCGGGCGGAAAACTGAAATGTATTTTTTTCAGGGACTCGGGGATTTCGATGCGGACCATTTTTTCAAGACGCTTCTGATATTCCTGGGCCTGTGCCGCCTTAGTTGCCTTTGCACCAAAGCGGTTTATGAATTCTTCAAGCTTATTGATTTCCTGCTGCTGCTGTTCGTATTCAGCAATCAGGGTTTTGAGTTCAACCTCGCGGACTTTTTCGTAGTGAGTAAAGTTTCCCGGGTAGCGCTTGAGGTCGCCGTTAAAAAGCTCGTAAACCTCGTTGATTGTTACGTCAAGAAAGTAGCGGTCGTGGCTGACAAGCAAAAATCCGCCGCGGAAGTCCTTCAAAAAGCCTTCAAGCCAGTTTCTCGCCTCAATATCAAGATAGTTGGTCGGTTCGTCCAGAAGAAGAATGTCCGGATTCTGCATAAGGGCTTTGGCAAGGGCAATACGCATCTGCCAGCCGCCAGAAAATTCTTCAGTCCGCTTATCAAAATCAGAGCGGGAAAAGCCAAGACCAAGAAGAACGCTTTCTGCCGCCGCTTCCCGTCTGTGCCAGCCGCTTTCTTCCAGGGCCTGAATCAAATCTGCCTGGCGGACTGCAAGATTTGTATTTTCGGGGGCAGCCGCCATCTGCTCGCCAAGCTGGTCAATCTGACGCTGCATTTCGTAGCCGAATTCAAAGGCCTTGTCAGCTTCTTCGCGCAGGCTGCAGCCGTGGTGGGTAAGTCCGCTCTGAGGAAGATATGCTATGCGGCTGTCCTTTTGAACCGCGCGGGTACCGCTGTCGGGCTGAACAAGACCCGCAAGAACCTTGATCAGTGTAGATTTTCCGGCGCCGTTTGCACCTGTAAGGGCAACCTTGCTGCCGGTCTGAAGATTAATCGTTACATCCTTCAGAATATCGCGGTCTCCAAACGCCAGCGAAACTTTAGAAAATTGAACAAAAGCCATCGATACTCCTGACTTTCAAAAGCTGCAAAAGCTATCGTTTAAAATACATGATGATTGGACTTGAACTTCTTTCCTTAAGCTGATTTCCGTCCATTCTGGCCGCAACAGTATCTTCCAGGCGCAATCCGTCGTCTTCCAGACGGTAGAGGAAGTTAACCTCATCATTTGTACCGTTAAATTTAAGAGTGAGCAGGCCGTCATAGCTTTGAGCAAGTGATTTTGAGATTGTATATTTTACAACGGCAGTTCCGTTAGTTTTTGCCGTAGATTTAATTACAGATGGAACAAGAAGGCGGAAGTTTGACCAGTGGAAAGAGCCGTCTTCTTCAAAAGTGAGCTTTCCGTAGCTGGTACTTGTGTAAACTGGGCCGCGGCTCCAGATCTGCATATAAGCCATTGAGCGGCGGTTGCGTTCATTTTCAAGAATTTCGTTCAAATCTGCATCAATTGTGATGAAATTAAGCTCCTGAGGCTTTCCGTCATCACCTGTGTAGCGGAGAACGATATAATTTGAACGGCGGGAAATGATGACAATCGGAATATCTGTAAGCTTATATTCGCGGTCATCAGTTTTTTCGTAGCCCTTATATTCCCAGACCTCGTGAATATCCTTTGTATTCAGCGAAACCTTTTTGTTTTCAAGGTCAATATTAAAGTTAAAAGAAGGATGCAGGCGGGTAAGGTCGATATTTGAAGTTGAAATCATAGTTTCAAAATAATCCGGATACCAGAAAATTTTTGTAATTGCGTTGAAAATTTCGTCTTCTTCTTTTTCTTCAACAATTTCTTCGCCGCCTATGCGGTTTCCTTTTTCATCAGTTTCGTAAAGATTGAGATTGTAAGAAAAACACCAGCCCTGAGTTCCGTCTTTTGTAAGGATGCGGAACCAGTCACCTTCAAGGGCTTTTTTTCCGGCCATTACAGCCTGTCCCTTTCCCTTGTAAAGGATTTTTATTACTTCACCCTTGCGAAGGCGGTAAACCTGTTTTGCGGTATTAACCGGCTCTGCACGGCAGGGAAGTCCGTCAAGTTTTACAGAGGCATATGTATGAGCCCGCTCTTCATATTTTGCAAGCACTTTAAGATTTTTCTTTTTTGGAAGGGGCTCTGTAAGCTGCCAGAGGGGAACTTCAACTTTTTTACCATTTTCCAGCCCGATTACATAAACATGAGAGATATTTGACTTGATGTAAACAGGAACTATGTCTCCGCTCTGCAAAGAATTATCAGGCATATTCCATAAAACAACCGACCAGCCCATAATTTTATCTTTACAGGATGTCATGAGGGCCGAGAAAGTCAGGATGAAAATAAGGCTTATTAATGGTAAAAAACGTTTCATTTTTTAGAGCTGAACTCCTGTGCGGATTTTTTCATTAAAGCGGTCAAGCTTTTTGCCTTCAAGAGGATTTGGCTTTCCGTCCAGAACTGCGCGAAGGGCTTCCATTTCTTCACCGCTGAAGTTTACGCCCTCGTTCATGTGATTGATGAAAGATGAAGTTGCCATAGGGCAGACTTTTTTGCACATTTCAAGGATAACTTCGGCATAAACGCGGATTTCATACTGGGCATGGCTGTCCAGACGGAGTTTAAGGAAGTGGAAAAGATTGTGAAGGTCCATTTCCCAGTAGAATTCGGTGTAGAGTGACAGAGGAAGGTTGATTCTGGCAACCTCGCGGGCAAGCCCTTCGTCAAGAAGCTCTGAATAGTTTTCATAGGCAGCTTTCTGTCCGGCTTCAAAAGCGGCAATGATTTTATCAGCCTTGTCCTTTTCAAAAGCTTCGTCGGCACGGCCCTGCTTGTTGTTTGTACTCTGAGGCTGAACCTTGTCTTCGGCAGGAAGATAGAATTCATCCTTCATGATTGAATAGCGGCCTGAAACTTCATTCATGCGGCCCATTCGGTGGCGAACCCACTGGCGGGCAACGAAAATCGGCATTTTAAGGTGGAAGGTCATTACAACCTGCTCAAATGGAGATGTGTGCTGATGACGCAAAAGGTAATCAATTAAGGCACCGTCCTGACTTACAGTTTTTGTTCCTTCGCCATAAGAAACACGAGCAGACTGAACAATTCTCTGATCGCCGCCAAAATAATCAACAAGACGAACAAATCCCTTGTCCAAAACAGGATATTCCTTATCCAAAATTGCTTCTGCTTCCGGAACAACGCAATGTGCCATGAAAAACCTCACTAATATAATTATATAGAAAAAAAATAAAAGGCACCGTATAACGATGCCTTCATATAATATCATAATACAAAAAAAATGTCGCTATAGGTAAGTATCCACAATCTGACTATTCACCATCTCCACTTGGCTCTGATGAATTCGCAGAATCTGAAGCTTCCCCCTCTTCTACCGCAACAACTTCTGCTTCAACAATCTCTCTGTTGAAAAGGAACTGAGCTGAAAGCATGAAAATTCCAAAAACAAGGGCGGCAAAACCAATCACGCGGATAATGAAAACTCCCAGCCTTTCCGGTGAAATGATGATAAGAAGAACTGCGATAATCACAAGCATGAGGTTTTCAAGAATATAATGTTTTCGATCAATTTCTGTATCTTTAAGGAGAGAAACTGAATAAAAGCCTATAATTGCGGCCAGCAGAAGGTAAACAATCAGAACATAAATCATAGTCCTAAGCATTACGTCTGCAACGGCAAGAGGAAGGAAAACGGAAATAATACCAATAACGATACTGAAAATTGATTTTATAAGAATTACAGTCTCGTACATTGAATCCTGAAAAATACGGCGAGTAAAAGTAAGATTGTAGATTCCGTAGGCGATGGCTCCAAGTCCTGTTACAAAAACTACCAGATTAATCCAGAACTTTGGAAAAATCAAAACAAGCAGCCCAAAAAGTGCCATGCCGGTAAAGAAAGCCCAGTTAAACTTTTTCATATAAAACCCCCATTTTTCTATATGATAGTTTAAAATCATTCCGTCTTATAGTCAAACGGATTTCCCCCTATTTTCCATGATTTATTAATTTTTATATTTTTTTTATATTTCATGCATTTAACTATTGACATTAATTCAAATTAAATATAGATTATTACTCACCTATTGGAGCGATACCAAAGCGGTCGTACTGGGGCGGTCTTGAAAACCGTTGTAGCGCAAGTTACCGGGGGTTCGAATCCCTCTCGCTCCGATAAAACTGGAAAACATTCCGGTTTACAACTGGAAGCGTGGTAGAGCGGTAATACAACGGATTGCTAATCCGTCACTTCCGTAAG
>CAMVCB010000004.1 GCA_947165895.1 uncultured Treponema sp. | reverse complement strand
GCCAGGATCAAACTCTCCATGATTATTTCAAAACCCCGAAGGGTATTGATTACCACAAATTATTCGAACCCAACTTATTAAGTTGAATTGATTAAAGTTTAGTTTTGTAAAAAACTAATAAAACATCTAGTCAATTTTTCAAGAACTAAGCTAGCGATTAAAATCGCTTTTACTTATTTCGAACCTTACTTGTTCTACTTTTCTTTC
Organism: uncultured Treponema sp.; assembly: GCA_947165895.1. Classification (GTDB taxonomy): domain Bacteria; phylum Spirochaetota; class Spirochaetia; order Treponematales; family Treponemataceae; genus Treponema_D. The sequence goes on along the minus strand of CAMVCB010000004.1, from coordinate 394,383 downwards.
CTTCCTTAAACTGTCAAACAACTTTTTATTACGACTTCTTGTCGCTTTTTGTTGGCGTCGTTCAGCAGTGCTGTGCGACGGTGAATATGAATATATACTTCTGTAAAAAAAGTGTCAACAGTAAAACTTAAATTTTTTGAAAAATTTTTACTTTTTTTTGAAAATTTATTAAAATCACAAATATGAAGAAAACAAACGCTATGAGAATCCTCGAAGGTCTTAAAATTCCCTTCGAAGCTAAAGAATATGATGATGACGGTGAGCACGTACTTGAAAAAGGAGCCGCCGGTCGTATGGCAGAAAAGCTTGGCGTAGATGCCGCAATGGTCTTTAAAACTATTGTAATGAGAACGGAAAGCCGGGAAATCTGCGTATTCTGCCAGAGTGCCCTTTATGAAATCAACCTGAAAAAAGCAAGACAGGCTGCCGGCTGCAAGGAAATCAATCCCGTAAAACCAGAAGAGCTGCTGGGACTTACAGGATATATCCGCGGAGGCTGCACTCCAATCGGAATGAAAAAGCAGTTTAGAACTTTTATTGATGATTCTATTCTGGAACAGGAGCGCGTGTGCGTAAGCGGAGGTCAACGCGGATTGCAGATTATTCTGAAGCCTGAAGATTTAATAAAGGCCTGCAAAGCCCAGGTTTGTGATTTGAAATTATAAGGCAGATTCCCAATGGCAGATTTCCAATGACAGTTTTCGTCAGAAAACTGTGTAGTTGCCATAGGTTGACTGGCATTGTAATGTTGATTTTTATGGCAACGTTAATCAGCGAAAACCTTTTTGCGCCATTCCTTTTCGAATTCTGTAATTGGTTTTGTTAAAGGACTGTCTGTCGTAATTTCTGCCCGGATATAAGGCTCGATAACCTGATTTCTATAACTTTCCCAGCGGGGAGGAAGTTTATTAGGAACTTCTATCATCTGAGCTGGAGGAAGATTTGAAAGCAGAGGAGTATAAAAAACCGGCAGTATATGTTCTGTAACGCTGCGAACGGCAGAAAATCCGCCTGCAATTCCAAACATTTCCGTTTCAAGACGAAGGCTTTCCTTTCTTTCAAGAATTTCCCGCTGAACTTCACTCTGACAGAACCAGGTAATAAATTCCGATGCCCCGGTTCTGTTTTTTGATTTTTTATAAACTCCCATCATCACAAAGGAATCATCCATAAAGATTTTTCCGTTCTGGACAATCCATCTGTAATCAATCGGGAGCTCCTGTTCATGCATAGTCTTAAACAGAGAATCACTTTTTGTACTTGCAAATAAAGTCCTGCCGGACAAAACCTGACGATAATAAGGCATAAAAAGATATTTAAATGCAAAATCCTCTTCTATGCGGGCTGAACCATTTTCTGTTTCAACCCAGTTTTTCAAAAAAGTGACTGCATTGACTAGATTCTGTTCATTCCAGGTAATATTTTTTTTATTTTGTTCAAAATCAACATTAAAAAGCTTGGCTGTCAGATATAAGAAAGAATCATCATTAAGAGGTGCGAATCCAATCCGCGAAAAAGAACCATTCTGCCGTTTCTGATTATATTCCGCTCCAATTTTTCTAAGCTGTTCAAGCGTAAGCATGTAGTTGTCTGTTATAAACGAAGAATTTGAGCTTCCAAATATTACTGCCGGAAGATTAAAGCTTACAGGAATCAGATACTGGGCACCGTGATGCTTTCCCGCATCCAGAAGATTTTCATAAAACATTGAAGAATAAAGCTTTTTATGAGAAAAAAGATAATCAAGGCCGCAGAAAGCTTTATGCATCGTATCACTTCGGAGCCAGGGGCCGACAATAATATCCGGAGGCAGCTCATCTTTAGCCGGCGGAAGTGAAAGGGCCGGATTTTCCTTATAAACAAGAATTGCGCGGTTTTCCAGGGAAGTAGCGTTGTAAAGTTCTATATACTGGGCAAATTCACGGCAGCTAGTCCAGATAACGATTCGCCTGTCAGCTTGAGCAAACTGCTGGCTTGCAAAAGCGGATTTTTTCTGACCGCAGGAAGAAAAGAGGACAAGTGAAAGACTGATGATTGAAAGAATTTTAAGCTTCAATAGGGTAACTCCGTGAAAAACAGTTACCCTATTTTATATGAATTACATTGACTCTGCAACTTCGTAAATCTGAGAGTAAACCTGCTCGATTTTATCCTCATCAATACTTGAAAAAGCTACGCGGAGAGTATAAGGATCAATCTGAATTACACCGATTCCCTTTTCTTTAAGAAGCTTTTTGCGTAAATCTTCTGCAATTCCGCCTTCAACATGGAAGCTCATAAAGTAGCCTGAGTTGAAAGGAAGGGCAGAAAGCTTTGAAGACTTATGAGTATTTACAAACTTGCGCACTGCATCGTAGCGGGCTTTAAGCATCTTGCGGAGCTCTTTTTTCTGAGCTTCATGTGCAGGATCCTGAAGAGCTTTAAGAACAAGACTCTGTGATGGAGTTGCTGAACATGAAACTGAAGAACGGATGGCACCCATAAACTTAGTTGTAAGGGCTGTGTACTGCTCGTCAGTAAGACTTTTTGATGCAAAAGTAACAAAACCTGTACGGAAGCCCCAGGCAAAATCCTCTTTTGTAGGACCATCAGCCTTAATCGCAAGTACGTTTTCGTGAAGGTCTGCCATATAAGCAAAAAGTGACTGAGGTTCAATATCATCTTCGTAATTGAGGCCGAAGTAAGCGTCATCTGAAAGAACAAGGATTTTATTTCCGGCTTCTGCAAGCTTGCGGACCATTTCTACAATAGCCTTAGCTTCAGCTTTTGTAGGACTGTAACCTGAAGGATTCTGAGGGAAGTTCAAAAGAACGCGGACCGAACCGTATTTTTCACAGTCAGCTTTCATTGCGGCTTCAAGACCAGCAAGATTGAATTTTCCGTTTTCAAAGCATTTGAACTGATGGAAGTCAGCACCACGGCGGGCACACGCAATCAGTTCGTAGTTATCCCAGCAAGGGTCAGCAGCAAGAAGAGGCTTGTCTGCATCAACAAAAAGATCAGCTACATACGAAAGAACCGCTGTAAGTCCCGGAACAAGAACCGGTACAGAAAAATTTTTACCTTTAAGTGACGGATTTTTTTCGATGATTTTTTCTTTCCAGAGGGCCCGGATATCAGGACTTCCGGCTGTTTTTGCATATGCTACAGTTTCGCGGGAAGAAAGTTCCGGCATATTTTTTTTGTATGAATCAAGCTCGATTGGAGTGCCGCCTGAAACAGCCATACCGATTGTTCCATTTGCAAAATGTGCGTCTTTAGCAGCTTCTCCACCCTGGGAAATAATTCCGTTAGGAAAGTAAAGCCTCTTTCCCATATCAGAAATAAGCGCTTCAACCACACTACCCTTTAAGGTCTCATTTAATTCCAAAGCCAACTGATTCATAATCCACTGTTCCTCTAAAAAGAAAATTTTGTAAATAATTATTCAGATTTAGGGGTACAGTGTCAAGAAATTTGCATAATTATGCATTTTTTATACAAGGCGATTGCCCTTTACGGCTCTCTTGTTTTCATACATCAGATTATCAGCGCGCTTAAAAACATCTTCGACAGTTTTATCACCTGCCGGGTCAAAAATCGCAATTCCTATGGCAGCAGAAACCCTTTCCCATGTTGAAAGTGTAAGATTTTTCTGAAGCTCAGCAATATGATTTTTGAAAATACCTTCCAGTTCAGCAGAATTCTGCAAATCAGAATTTTCAAGGATTACGACAAATTCATCACCGCCGATTCTGAATACAGGGGAATGGTCATAAATATCACAGACAATGCGGCAGAGAGTTCTGATTGCAATGTTTCCTTTATCGTGACCAAAGGAGTCATTGATTTTTTTAAGGAAATTCAAATCAATCATGGCAATACCAAAAGCCGCCTTTCCGTTGTCTATGCTGTTCTGAAGGCGCAGAACTTCCTTATCATAAGCAACTTTATTTCTGAGCCCCGTAAGTCCGTCTTTATGGGCAAGAGCAGTCATTTCATCAGCCTTTTTGCGGGTGAGAGTCAGCTCATGAGTTGTATCAAGGATTGTACGGATATGATTGTTCAAATCATGCTCCATCTGCTTCATTGATTCAGAAAGCTCTTCAATTTCATCACCGGTACGGATATCAAGCTTTGAAAAACCATTCTGCTCAGCGTCAGTGGCTTCATGACAATATTGAACGGCAGCATTTGAAATCATACTGATAGGTTTTGTCAGGGTATGATTAACTATGATAATCGCAATTACGCAGATTATGATTGTAAGCGTTAAAAGCACAAGTGCCAGGGAAAGAGTAAAATTCACCTTAAGGCGTCTTACCTCTTCCATGGAAATATCAACCATTGCATAACACAATACATCGCCGTCCTTGTCGTAAAGAGGAGCGCCGGCAGTTACAAGCCAGCCGTATTCTTTGGTATTTGTGGTATAAGCCGGAAAGCCGATTTCCGGATGTTCAATAACACGAAGATTGTCAGTATTGATTGTAAGACTGTCTATACAGCCCGGCGGACATGGATCGTCAGATGCATCAAGCATATAAACGCAGTGCTTAAATTTAGGTTCGACAAATATCAAATAAACTGAATCAACCCTGTTTGCAATAAGTGCAAAATGCAGCGTATTGTAAAGGCTTTTATAAACGCGGCCTTTCTGAATTACGCCAAATCTTTCTATATAATGATTAAAAGCGTCACTTCCCCAGTCATCACTTGTAACCTTATCAGGGGTATTGATGTAAACATCGTAAATATCAGCTTTGAGTTTGGCGGCGGCATTGTTATCTACCATCATCGCAACTGTCCGGGCAAGATTTTCTGCCTTTTCCCGGTAATTTGAATCAACAACTCTGGTAATAATTCCATTACTGATTGTGATTGATGTACCGCTGAAAATAATTGCAATAACGAGGATTAAAAATGTTGTTTTTGCCTTAAGGGTAAGCCGCATAGATATAATTATAATACACAAGAAGAAAAAGGCAAAATCAAAAATTTCAAAACAAAGTTTTTTTTAACAGTATGAAAATTTTATGATAAAATTACTTATCTTAAAAAAAAGAGGTCGCTATGAAAAAATTTATTGTTCGAAAACCCTGGTTATTTCTGGATGAATACAGGGGAAAGCTTTTTACCGGTGAATGGCCGACTTTTCCTGAGCTCTTAAAAATTCAGGCTCAGCGTTTTGCAGAACGTCCTCTTTTTACTGATTTTGAAGGTCCAAACGGAAGCAAAAACACCCTGACCTACGGGCAGGTTTATCATAAAGTTATAAGACTGGCCCTCTGGCTCTGTCAGAATGGGATTAAAAAGGGTGACAGGGTTGTTATCAGCGGAAAAAACTCGCCGGAATGGGCTGTAAGCTATCTTGCAACTTTTTTTGCCGGAGGAATTGCCGTTCCTGTTGACTGCGCCCTCCATCAGAATGAAATCTGCAATCTTATCAAAACCGCAGAGCCTAAAATCACCCTCACGGATGACGATAAGCTGGACTTCATAAAAAAAGAATTCCCGCAGCTGATTTCGAAATCACTTAATCCGACAGTTTCTGAAGATTACGTTTATAACCTGAAAACCGACGCAGACTGCGATGAAAAGGCCCTTCCTGCCGGTCAGCAGCCGTCCAGCGAAGACACCGCCGTAATTCTTTTTACTTCGGGAACAACCGGAAATCCAAAGGGCGTAATGCTTTCGCATAAAAACCTTATTTCGGATGCCTTTATTGCCCAGACCAATCTGGACATTTATCCTACAGATGTTTTCTATGCCCTCCTTCCTATTCATCATGCCTACACGATGCAGGCAGCCTTTATCTGCCCTATAAGCTGCGGCGCTGAAATTGTATTCGGAAAGAGCATGGCCGTTTCAAAACTGATGAGGGAGCTTTGCGAAGGAAAGATTTCTGTAATGCTGGGAGTTCCTCTTTTGTACAATAAGCTTCTTGCGGGCATCAGAAGGGGAATTGCGGCAAAAGGCCCTCTTGTTGTAGGACTTCTAAGCGCCTTCCAGGGACTTTCTTTTATCATCAAAAAGCTTACCGGCAAAAATGTGGGAAAAGCCCTTTTCAAATCAGTTTTGCGGCAGGCAAATATTTATACCCTGCGCGTTGCAATCTGCGGAGGAGGCCCGCTGGCAGAAAGCGTTTTCCGCGCCTATAACGCAATGGGAATCGACTTTATTCAGGGCTACGGCCTTACAGAAACCTCGCCTATCATCACCCTAAACCCGATTGAAAACTTCAAGCTGATTTCTGTCGGCCGCGATTTTTCACCTTACGAGGAAATCAAAATCATCAATGCGGATGCGGCTAATTCAATCAGCACAAAGGGAAAGGGTTCTATCGGTGAAATTGTAGTAAAAGGACCTATGGTTATGCAGGGCTACTATAAAATGCCCGAAGAAACCAAAAAGGTCTTTACCGAAGACGGCTTTTTTAAGACCGGCGATTTAGGCTGGATTGATAATGAACATTACGTTATGCTCTGCGGCCGCGCAAAGAACATGATTGTAACTAACGGCGGAAAAAACGTTTATCCGGAGGAAATTGAAGATGCCTTCCAGCTCTGTGACGACATCCAGCAGATTACAGTCCAGGCTTATTATGAAGATGACGATAAAACCTCGGAAGGAATTGAAGCCCTGATTTATCCGAGCGATGATTTCCTCAAAAAACTTGGTTTTGAACGGTCACAAATCAACGAAGGCTTCAGGGCAGGTGCGGTTCTTGACGCAATTCAAAAGGATGTTAATGCGGTAAACAAGGATTTACAGCCTTACCAGCGCATTACAAAAATCACAATCCTTGAAAAGCCGCTGGAAATGACGACAACCCAGAAGGTAAAGAGAAATTACAGTAAATGATTGAAATTTTCTGATTGAGGTTTCCTGCATAAATCTTCTATAATTTGATTTATGCAGATTCAGATTTCAATTACCCTTCTCCCGGAAGAAGAAAAAAACAAAAATATCATCGACTCAAAGATTAAGGCAGAGCTGAAAAAAAGTGTCAGAAAAGAAGAGCTGGCAAAGGGCTTTGAGGCCGTATTTATAAAAAAGTCGATTGACGCCCGCCACGGACAGCTTAAGCTCCACCTGCGCTATAAGGTCTTCATTGGAGAAAAGGCAGGTGCCGAAGCAGCAGATTCCGCCGAGCAGCTTCCGGTATGGAAAAAAGCCGATGGGAAAAAATCTGTAATCATTGTTGGAAGCGGTCCTGCGGGACTTTTTGGAGCCCTGACCCTTCTTGAACACGGCGTAAAGCCCGTAATCATTGAAAGAGGAAGCGAAACCTCGCAGCGCAAGCAGGATATTGCAAAAATCAGTACAAAAGGGGATGTAAATCCTGATTCAAACTACTGCTTTGGGGAAGGCGGCGCTGGAACTTTTTCTGACGGAAAGCTTTACACAAGAAGCAACAAGAGGGGAAACATAAACCGCGCCCTTTTGATTTTCAACCACTTCGGTGCAGACAAAAAAATCCTTACAGATGCCCATCCTCACATAGGAACAAACCGCCTGCCTCAGGTAATCAACAATATGAGGGCAAAAATTATTGAACTGGGCGGCGAATTTCATTTTGATACAAAAATGACAGACCTGATTCTTGACGGCAATAAGGTAAAGGGCGTTTCCACAGAGAATACAAAGACAGGCGAAAAATCTGATTTTTATGCAGATGCCGTTCTTCTTGCGACAGGACATTCAGCATCAGATATCTACGAAATTATTGCAAAAAAGGCGCCTTCAGCCCTGGAAGCAAAAACCTTTGCTGTCGGAGTTCGCGTAGAGCATCCCCGCATTTTGATTGATGCAATTCAGTATCACGGAAAGCTGGATTCAAATCTTGGGGCGGCTGAATACCGCGTTACGACTCAGGTTGAAGAGAGGGGCCTTTATTCCTTCTGCATGTGCCCGGGCGGCTTTGTCGTTCCATCTGCCTCGGCGCCCGGAGAAATCGTTGTGAACGGAATGTCTGCGGCTGAACGTAACTCAAAATGGTCGAATGCGGCAATTGTCACTGAAATCAGGCCGGAAGATATTCCGCAAGGCTTTGTAAAAGAAGCTGAAAAAAAAGGCTGCAGGGCTCTGGCCGGGCTATATTTCAGAGCTGACCTTGAAAAGCTGGCTTATAAAAACGGAAAAGGACAGGCAGCCCCTGCCCAGCGTCTTTCTGACTTTCTGGACAACAAACTTTCGGAAGATTTACCGCCGTCAAGCTATACAGCAGGACTTGTAAGCTCCAACCTCAACAAATGGCTGCCGCCTTTTATTTCAAGGAGGCTGGCACAGGGCTTCCGCCAGATTAATAAAAACATGAAGGGCTTTATCTGCCCGGACGCACTGATGATCGCGGTGGAGACGCGGACAAGTACGCCGGTGAGAATTCTGCGCGACAAGGAAAGCTTTGAATGTACAGGCCTTAAAAATCTTTACCCATGCGGTGAAGGCAGCGGATATTCCGGAGGAATTGTTTCCAGCGCAATGGATGGAGAAAACGCCTGCGCAAAAATCTGCTTTACTATTTCTTAAAAATACGGCTATAATTTAAGAGTATGATAAGATTCCGGTTTAATCCGGGGAGAGTCTTTTCTATTTGTTCTGCGATTTTCCTTTTTGTAGCATTTATAACCAGCCTTCACTTAAAATTGCAGATTGGAACATTTATACCTTCACAGAAAGTGGTTATTGTCACACATGGACTTTCCTTTCTTTTGTCGGTCATTGTGATTTTTAAACCAGTGCTTTGTATTCAGGTATTCGTACTTATGTGCGAAAGTATTCTGACTATTATGACAGGATATCAGACACTGGGGGTTTTTCTTTTTTACGCTATCGTTATCCTCATGTTTGTAAACGGAAAATTCCGCATCCGTCCGGTACTGGAGCTTCTGCCTTTTGTAATCCTTCACATTCTTTCTCTGCTTTTAACATATAAACAGGGAATTTTCTTTGTATTTATGGGACTTGCAAATTCCTTTTTCTATGCGGCCTTTTTTTACTGGATTTATGATATTCTGCGGGCAAAGCTTTCCTGTTTTTTGCCGGCCGAAACAAAAAACAATTCGATTATTAAGGAAAAGCCGGGCGAGCAGCTTCATTTGAGTGATTATAATCTTTCTGAGCGCCAGGTAAATTTCATCCTGGATAATCTTCACAAAAATTCATCTTACAAGGAATTAAGTGAAACCTATTTTGTAAGCCTTTCAACTGTAAAAAAAGAATTTTCAGATTTATACAGGATTTTCAATGTTACAAAGCTGGAAGAATTAAGACTTTTGCTGCTGCAGTTCCAGGTGAGCCGATAACGGGGCGTTGCGGGGTGCCCCCGCAGAAGGGGTAGCGAGCAACGAAGTGCGAGCTAGGGGAAGGCTTTCCCCTCCTGTCTAGTTCGATTTTGCAAGACGCTTTTCTATGCGGGCAAAAAGTTTTGTCAGACCAAGAGTCAGCACCAGATAGATAATCGCACAGGTAAGAAGCGGAATCCAGGCATTGTAGGTGGCATTTCGAATCATATCGCCGGCTTTTGTAAGATCTGTAACAGCGATAAAGCTTGCAACCGAAGTTTCCTTAATAAGAACAATAAATTCACTGGTATAAGTAGGTAAAACGGCCTTCATGGCCTGGGGAAGGACAATCTTCAGCAGGGTCTGGCTTTTACTGAGTCCTAAAGAACGACCGGCTTCTGTCTGTCCGCGGTCTACCCCTTGAATTCCGGCACGGAAAATTTCTGTACAATAGGCACCGGAGTTAATACCATACGAAATAATAGCAACAACCAGTCTGTCCCAGCCCAAAGGTGCAAAGACAACAAAGTAAAAAATCATCAGCTGAGTAGCCAGAGGGATTCCGCGCAGAACGGTTGTATAGACTTCAGCAATTGCGCGCAGAATACGGTTGCCTGAAACCTTCATAAGGGCAAAAATACAGCCCAGAACAGTACCTATGAGAACGGCAAAAACAGCAATTATAAGAGTGATTTTGAGTCCGCTTAAAATAAGAAGCCAGCGGTTACCCGAAATCATAGTGTCGTAAATTGATTGAAACATAGGTAGTTATTATACAGGATTTTAGATGAAATAGAAAGTATAGGGGGGGGCTTGTGTAGCTGTAGCAAACAGGAAAGAAAAAAAGCGCGAGGGAGCGGAGCGTGGGACAAGGGAACAACTAAAAAACATGCGGGTGGGACGCTAGCAAGGGACTAACATAATTCATATTTGTATAAAAATTATCTCATCCCTTGCGTATCGCTGGGACCCGCTCGTGTGTTTTTTAGTTATTTACGTACAATAATTACCTGTTCAGAAGCAAAATATGTATCAGAGAAATCTACGTTCTTTTTGCGTTCTTCTGTTACAGACATTCCGGCTGCAATGAAGTCGATTGTTCCGGCCTGAAGGGCTGGGATAAGGCTGTCAAATGCCATATCGATAACTTCAAGTTTTGCATCAGCTTTTACAGCGATTTTCTGGCCCATTGTGATGTCAAAACCTACAACGTCAGTTCCTTCAACATATTCAAATGGAGGGAAAGCTGCGTTTGTTCCAAGCTTAAGCTTTTTAGAACCTTTTCCGTTTTCGTTTGCAGGAATCTGAATGTTTCCGTCAGCCGGCATAAATGCAGCAACCAGGGCTTCGTAGCCGCCGTTTGCCTTCAAATCTGCAATTGTAGCATTGATTGTATTCAAGAGGTCAGCATTTCCCTTTTTAATGGCGATTGCATATTCTTCTTTGTTTGCGGCAAAGTATGGGTCGCGGATAATCTTAAGCTTTGGATTGCGTTTTACAATCTGAATGGCTGGAAGCTCATCAAGAACAACTGCATCGATGGCACCGTTTTTCAAGTCCATGGCAGCATCCATACCGCTTTTGAAAGATGAAAGCTTAGCGTTTGGAACTTCTTCCTGAACATAAAGCTCACCAGTTGTACCGGCCTGAACACCAATTTTCTTTCCTTCCAAATCAGCAACTGAGTTGATTTCTACTTTTTTAGGTTTTGCGCTGAGTACAGAAAGAGCCAGCAAAGCCGCACAAATTGTTACGATTTTTTTCATTTGTATTCTCCTATAAAAACCCCGCGTTAGCGAGACTTAAATTTTTAAGCATATTTTAATGAGATTAAATAAGTTAAACAATATTTTACATTTTCGAGTTTCAGTAAAGGATAAATCTATACCTTATTTTTCAGGCGAAAGGTAAACCGTAAACTCATCCCTGCCTTTTGAACCGGAAAAAGGAATTGTAAGTTCAGGATCTTCAAAAGCGCTGTATCCATTTTTGAAGTACATAAAAACTAAATATGACATATCAGAAACTTTTGTGTAAATTTCTTCATCCGGCTTTCCAGGATTATAAATTATAGTCGCCTTTCTTGGATTTTCAGGATTTTCTGAAAGAACTCTTTTTTCAAAATTCAAGAGCTTTTCCATATTAGGATTTCCGCCGTAATTGATATCATATTCAATATCTTCCTGAACATAATCAAGTTTTCCTTTTTTTGTAAGAATACTGACATCAAGCCTCTGACATTCCAGACTTTTTGCGTTCAGAAGATATTTATATTCAACTGTCAGCTTTCTCCATTTTTTTGGAAGATGTGCAATATCAATAGCCTGACTGGCAGGAGCATTCGTTGTAAGGGTAATAGTCCCGTCGCCGTTATCTTCAATAGAAAGAGGAAGTTCCCCAAATTCCATGCCATCTTCAATAAAAGAAAAATCATCCAGCCCCTTAAACTGAGCTTTTTTTTCTTCAGAAGTCATAGCATACCACTGAGTAGACAAAGACTGACTTCCGTCAATTTTATAATCACAGAAATAGTTTCCGCTTCGTGTATAAAGTCCGGTTTCATCATCAACATGAGGAATATTCATTCCGGCAGTCTTGTATTCAAAATACATAAAATCAGGTTCATGATAAGCCATATAAGAATAAGCTCCAAAGGCCTTAACCTGTTGGCTCTTTTTGAGATTGCAGGCCGGAATTGTCTGTACCCTCCAGTTCTTATGATTTGCCGCAATAACAGAACGGTTATTTGCCTGAATCATTTTTTTGTAAAGGGCGCTGGCCTCTGTTTCTGCATAAAGATTACCTGCGGCAAGTAATAATCCCGCAATAAAAGCAAAAATAGTTTTTTTCATATGTTTCCTCCGTTAGAAAATGCGGTGCACCCGTTTTTCTATAGAAACAATTCTAACAATTTGTTGAAGGAGGGAGAAGTCTCTCCCTGCGCTCCCAAGTCCTCACTTCGTTCCGGTCTTGTCCGCTACCCTCTCGCCTAGGGGCTTTGCCCCTAAAACCCCAGTTTTTTCTTAAAAATATAAAATTTGTACTGATTTGATGCTGTTTTTTTTCGTTTTTTGTACTGATTCTGAACTGTTTACATAATATATTTCTATAAAAAGGAGAATTCACATGAAAAAACTTATTAAATCAATCATGTTTGTTCTGGCATTGGGTGCATTTTCTTTTACAGGATGCGACAATGGCTCCAGCGACCCGAGTCATACCTCTTCAGATGTATGGGGGGGGGTATTAAACGGCTCTTCCCTAAAGGGAAGTTATGCAGTAGCAGGCAGCAGCTTTGATGGAGCAACAGCGGTAATTATTGGCAGTGCAAGCGGTTCAAGACAAAATGTAAGCATGACAAGTGACACACTGCCAGCCGGCGTTAAGACAGTTTTCATTGACTGGCCTTCCTTACAGACAATCGGAAATGATGTTGGAGGAACTTTGTCCTTCCCGGTTGCGAACCTTGACAGACTTTATGACTGGACAAAACAGGGAGCAACCCTTGTTTTTAATAAACCGGAATCCTTTTCTGTAATAACAATTCTAACTCACATCCAAGACCGTTTGAATTATAAGACTATTAACACTTCACAGCAGAGACAATCTTTGCAGCAGAAACAGACCAGTGCAGGAGAATTCGGTGAGCTTGATTGGGATATAGTTGCTATAAAACCTGATGCTTCTGCCTACTACCTGAACAGAATGGATAATACAGGAAAAACTTCTACTGTTAATGTGGTAACCGAAACTTCAATCGATGATGAATCCCCAACAACAACAGAGACTACAGAAACTGTTACAGACACAACCCCTTCGACAGAAGACTACGCCTTATTTGCAAAAGAAGCCGTGAAATGGTTGAATGAAAGTCAAACACAGGCTCTTCAGAGATATAAACAGGCAGAAGGAAGTGATTCTAATTCAATAAATCAGGTTTGTAACTATACGATTACGATTAATTGCACTGCCTTTACTCAAAAGGGTAGAGTAACTATGCCTCTTACTCTCAGAGTATGGACAACAACAATGTATAATTTTTCTGCAGAAGAAGACTACTATCATGTACTTATGGAAGAAGAATTTGATCCATCTCCTATGTATTTTGATGAATTCTACAAAGATGGAAATAATTTTACTGGTGTATATCGCAAAGGCGGTTATACATGGAATAAAATGAATTTTCATATTCGATGGCCTTTTTCGGATTATACAGTTCGAGATTTATGGAACATACAGCCCGAAAATAAAGCAGAACCTGTAACCACAGAAAGTATCAGAGGCTGGTCTGTAAATGCTGAAATCGGAGGTTCAAAAAAAGGCGTTACGGGAAAACTATCAGGTTCATATAGTGCAGAAGAACATGTAAAAAAAGTTGAAAATGATGTTTCTGTAACATATAACACAAATGTAGGAAATGAAAAATGGCTTCAGTGGTTCTACAGTTTCGGACACCAATCTTCATACTCAGGAAAAATGAGCAAATGGGAGTACAGTAATCCACCAAGCAATGCAACATCACGAAGCAGAAGCTGTCAAAGACAGTCATGGAACTGGGTCATTAATAATACTAAAAAACGAGGTTCAGAACCATTTTACTTTATTTTCCAGCTATTTGACATGGGATTCCAAATGGGAAGGGTACAGACAGGCGGAGTTGCCTTTCAAACAGATCATAAAACAATAGGATACGCCATGAAAATAGATGGTCAGCAATATAACATTCCTCTTCCTGTTCCTGAACGCTATAAACATACATATTCATTAACAACAGATGACGTAGGAGATACTACAGAATTCAATCATTTAATGACTACCCTTTCCAATGTGAGCAGCAACTTTGATCAGCTTCGGGCTAAGCTTATCCGCAAGGATTCTTCAGGCTCTATCTGCGGTAGAACTGGAGTTTCAGAAGAAGCCTTAGTAAATATGGTTGGTAATGAATGGTATGATCTTGCAAAAGAAGTTGCAGGGAAAAAGATTGCTGTAAACAAAACCTACAAGTTCTATGTAAAAGACGAGAACGGTAATAAACTCCCTATGAGAAATCTTGCAAAACAAACAAAAAAACTATTTGGATTTTTAAGCCTTTACGAGTGGGAAAGCCCTGGAACTTATCTTGTTATCTCACCAGCTGGCATAAGCATTACCGATAACTAAATCTGTTATAATCTAAGAGCAAAAAGTGGTTATCCAACAAGTATATGTCATTGCCGTGCTCGACACGGCAATCTGTTGCCTTACAAGCAAAATGACATTTTCTCTACTTGTTGGACATCCCTTTTTTTGGCGATTCGTTTAGAACTTATCTTATATTTACCGTAAACACCTACTTTTCCACTCCAGAAACTACAACGCCTTCTATAAAGAACTTCTGGGCAACCACGAAGATGATAAAAGGAACTACACAGGCAATCATACTGGTTGCCTGAACAAGGTGGGTTTCGGTTGAGTACATATTGCTGAAGGTTGAAAGGCCGATACTGATTGGATATTTTTCGGGGTGACCGGCAAGGTACAAAAGAGGATTGAAAAAGTCATTCCATGCCCAGAAAAAGTGGAAGAGACCTACGGAAATAACGGCAGGAAGGCACTGAGGTAAAATCACCTTGTAGAGAGTTGCCACAGGGCCGCAGCCGTCAATTCGGGCAGCTTCATCCATTTCTTTTGGAATACCCAGCATAAACTGACGGAGAAGGAATACGTTATAGGCATTGGCAAAAAAGTGCGGAACAACAAGGGGCAGCCAGGTTCCAACCCAGCCCAGCTTATAAAAAATCGTATAAACCGGAATCAAAGTTACAGCACCGGGCAAAACAATTGTTGCAATCAGAACGATAAAAAACTTGTTTTTTCCAGGGAACCTGAAGCGGGAAAAGCCGTATGCAACCAGAGTTGAAGAAAAGAGGGTCGCAAAAGTTGTAATCAGAGCGTAAAGGAGTGTATTTTTGAAAAGACGGAGGAAGTTTACGGCATCCCAGCCTTTTTTATAATTGCTGAACTGAAGATTCAATTCCCAGTCATTTTCAAGCCTTCTCCACTTTCCGCTCCATTTTATTTCTCCTGCTTCAGCATTGGAAGGATCAACAAAAACAGATTCATCACGGCCTTTTTTTACAATCGCAAGAGCTTTTTTTGTACCGTCAGCCTGAGGAACCATCAGAACTTCACATTCCTTTCCGCCGATTTTGACTTTTTTAGGAGACATAGGAATTGGAGAGTGATTAAGGGAAGACAGCTGCTCCTTACTTTTCAAAGAACCTGAAATTCCGTAGAAAAGAGGCATCAGAAACATAGAAAGCATAAATATGGTAATCACAGAAATATAAATCCGTTTTACTTTTCTTGAATTATTTAATGTCATATTTTCACCTTTATTTTTTTTCACCAGCATAGAAAACCCATCTGTTTGAAGTTCCAAAAAGAACAACAGTAAAGAGCATTCCGATAAAGAAAATTACCCAGGCAATCACAGCACCGTAGCCCATATTAAAGTATGAGAAGGCCTGTCTGTAAAAATAAACCATAGGGAAGTTTGTCATGCCGTTAGGGAATCCGCTTCCGTTA
Organism: uncultured Treponema sp.; assembly: GCA_947165895.1. Taxonomy (GTDB): domain Bacteria; phylum Spirochaetota; class Spirochaetia; order Treponematales; family Treponemataceae; genus Treponema_D. The sequence continues at coordinate 378,550 of CAMVCB010000004.1, read as the reverse complement.
TTGAGTACCATAGGTGTTAAAAAGAACTGCATAAGTCCGATTACGCTGATAAGAATGTTATAGAAGATTACCGGCGTCATCATAGGAATAGTTACAGCCTTAAGCCGCTGCCAGGAATTTGCACCGTCAATCATTGCGGCCTCGTAAAGCTCCTGAGGAACTCCCTGAAGTCCTGCAAGGAAAATCAAAATCGTGTTACCGCAGCCCCAGAGTCCTATCAAAGTATAAGAAATATAAATCCATTTTGTACTTGCAAGCCATCTGATTCCTTTTATTCCCATCTGACCTAAAATCAGATTGAACCAGCCGGTCTGTTCATTCATAATTCCCTGCCAGATTAAAACAGTTGCTACAAAAGGAACCATGCTTGGCAGGTAGAACAAGGCTCTGAAAAGTTTTTTTCCGATCATATACTGATTATTGAGCAGGACCGCAATAAAAAGTGAAAAACAAAAGGAAATCGGAAGAGAAATCAATGTATATTCAAGAATATGGGCGATTGATTTTAAAACAATCGGATCATCAACAAAAGCACGCTTCCAGTTATCAGCCATAACAAATCTGGTAGCATCAGGCTGAATCAAATTATAGTCAAGGAAGGAGAAGATAAAAGAAACAATCATCGGCCCAAGATAAAAGAGTGTAAAGCCGATGAGCCAGGGTGCAATAAAAATCAGGCCCCACTTTTTTTCCCAGCGCTGAATTCCGCCGGAATTTGACTTTGCTTTCATGGTAAGTAAAAGCGGAACATAGGAGGATATGTTCCGCTCAGCCTCCTTTTTAAATTTTTGTGGTTTTATTTTTTAGCAGCGGAGAAAATTCCATCGAGGTTATTGCGAAGAATTTCTGCTTCTTTTTCTACATTAAGGCCATCGTTATTTGTAAGATTTTCCCAGAATTCTGTATAGCAGGTTGAAGCTTCCTGGAAGCTTGGCATCCATGATTCGTGGTTAGGATTATCTGCATACTTTACGCTTTCCTGAATAATTTCAGTATTTACATCTACATGCGGATAGCGCTCTTTAAAGAAGGTCTCCAGGAAGCCGTCCTGTTTTGATGTGATTGCAGGCATACCACCGTAAATCTTAAGAAGATCATCTGATGCAGTTGTTACGAGATATGAAAGAACCTTAAATGCTTCTTCCGGATGCTTTGTACCCTTTGCAATTTCAAAGGTATCTGCATGCATTTTTGCAGTTGTCTTACCCTTGTAAGAAGGCATTGGGTAAACGTCCCACTGATAATCCATTTTTGCGTATCCTGAATACCAGAGGTGGCACTGGAACATTGCGATTTTTCCTGATTCACCCCAGCTGCCGTTAGAAAGAATGTCTGAGCTTCCGTAAGGTCCGTTAGGAATAAAGTGATCCTTCCACATTCCGTTGTATGTCCACTTCCATGCATCAAGCCATGCAGCAGGAATCTGGGCCTTGTTTCCCTTTCCAACAAAAGTTCCCGGTTCAAACAAAGTTCCGTATCCGCGGGCATCACCCCAAACAATACCAAAGCCCCACTGAACAATATTATTTGCGTCAAATTTTGGACTTGTTGCGTCATTTCCGTTAGCATCAACAGTGAGCTTCATACCCAGGCGGCGGATGCAGTCATAATCCCAGGTCCATTCCTTACCGTTTTCATCAACATATTTTTCGCCGTAATTTTTTGGTGGAAGAGGAATTCCTGCTTCTTCAAAGAGTTCCTTGTTTACATAAAGATATGAAGGATAAATTCCAAATGGAAGGCCGATAAGTCCGTCCTGAGGATCGCGGTAAAAATCAACCATTGAAGGATCAAACTGTGAAAGGTCAAAACCTGATTTTTTTACAAGCGGATCAAGGTCGAGCCATGCGCCTTTAAAACTGTCGCGGCCGCGGATACCAACAGGGCCTACAATATCAGGTGAGTTTCCGCCGGAAATCTGAGTTGCCAGAGTCTGATAAGCCTGATTGTTATCAACGATTTCAAGCACAAGCTCAATTTCATTCTGAGAAGCGTTGAACTTATCAACAACTGCCTTCTGCGGTGCAAAAGTCGGTTCATCTGAACCTGCTCCCAATCCTACAAACCAGCGGATTTTTACACGCTCCTGCTTTTTACCACAGCTGGTAAGACCGGCTGCAATACCCAACGCAAAAACACCTGCCACAAGTGCCTTTCCTAACTTTTTCATAAAAAACTCCTTAAAAACCCCGCGTTAGCGGTCGCACAGGAGGTGCGATATCGCAGTTTGTGAAAGCAACGCTTGAACAAACTGCTGTGATAAAAATTACAGGGATGTAATTTTTATCACACCTCCTAATTATGATTATTATGATTTTTTTTTATCATCCACCTTACGGCGAATATCCACTTTTATTTTACATTATATGTTTGCGCAAACATATAATGATTAAAATTAATCGGCAGTTTTGCACCGCCGACCTTTATGTTTACGTAAACATTTTAGGCTCATGAAGATTAATCTGTCAAGAAAAATATTTTAAAATTATTTTTCCAATTTACATTGACATTTTCTCCCCCTGCATCTACAATTTTTAATGTTTGCGCAAACATTAAAACAAGGACATTCCATGAAAATCTTAAAAATATACGAATCCTCAAAGGATTCAAAAAGACGGCTAACTTCCGTATCACAAAAGAACAGGATGGCAAAAAAGGATAAAAACCTTTCCTGCAAAATATCCCTGGATAAGAATCAGACCTTTCAGACAATAAAAGGTTTTGGCTGCGCAATTACAGAAAGTGCCGGCTACGTTCTTTCTTTTTTATCAGAAAAGAAAAGAAAAAAAGTAATTGAATCATGCTTTTCTCAGAATGAAAAATGCAACTGCTATAATTTTGCCCGTACCCACATGAATTCCTGCGACTTCAGCCTTGAAAACTGGTCATGTCTTCCGGAAAAAGACGAAAGCCTTGAAAGCTTTTCTTTTGAAAGAACAGATAAATACATCACTCCTGCCCTTAAGCTTGCAATTCAGGCTTTCATGCAGTCCAGCCAGGCATCAGAATCAAATGAAAAATCTGAAAGGGAAGCTCAGGTTATCGTAACTCCATGGTCACCTCCGGCCTGGATGAAAACAAATAACGATATGAACCACGGAGGAAAACTCAAGCCGGAATATAAAAAGCTCTGGGCTGAATACTACGTAAAGTTTATAAAAGGACTTGAAGAAAGAGGAATAAAAACAAGCCACGTTTCAATCCAGAATGAACCTGAAGCCTCGCAGACCTGGGATTCATGTCTCTGGACAGGAAAAGAAGAAGCAGATTTCTCTGTAAAATATTTAAAGCCTGTCCTTATGAACAACAATCTCAAGGACGTAAAAATCCTCATCTGGGATCACAACCGTGACAGAATGCTTGAACGCCTTAAGGAAAGCTTTTCAGTTCCGGGGGCAGAAGCAGCTATTGACGGCCTTGCCTTCCACTGGTATTCAGGCGACCAGTACGAAAATCTTACTGCCTGCTCGGAAATCTTAAAGGATAAAGAGCTCTTTTTTACGGAAGGCTGTATTGAAGGCGGTTCCCGTCCCGGAAAATGGTATGTGGGCGAACGATACGGTCACAACATCATAAATGATTTGAACAACGGCTGTACCGCCTGGATTGACTGGAACATGGCTCTGGACATTGAGGGTGGGCCAAATCACGTAGGAAACAACTGCGACGCACCGATTTTAATCGACACAAAAAGCGGCAAAGTCATTTACCAGAGCTCATACTATTACATGGGACATTTTTCCCGCTTTATCCGGCCGCTTTCAAAAAGAATTGGCTGCCAGATTACTCCATTTATGACCCCTGCCACCGTCGACGGCCGCATGGGAAATACAATGGAAACTTCTGCCTTTCTACGCCCCGACGGAAAAATCGTTCTTGTAGTAATGAACCGGACCGAAGACGATATGATTTTTGAACTGAATCTGCAGAACTGCAAAGAAAAGGACAAAAGTGCAAAAATCGAATATAATTCTAAAGTAAGTGATGAAAATTCCGGACGGACATTTGTCTGCCCTCCGCGAAGCATTCAGACCTACATAATCGAAGACAAGTAAAGGTAAAAAATGGTAACGCAGAAAGATGTTGCAAATCTTGCAGGAGTTTCTTTTATTACAGTTTCCCGCGTAATAAACGGGGAGCCCAACGTAAAGGAAGAAACCCGGAAAAAAGTTCAGGCCGCAATTGACCAGCTGGGATACGCTCCAAGCTTTGCCGGTCAGGTTTTAAATTCCGGCCGCTGCAATACAATTGCCGTCCTCACGCCCATTCCTTTTGATCAGACAATGAGAACCTCCTACCTTTTGAATGTGCTGGTTGGAATTGAAGAGACCTGTCGCAAAAACGAAATTGATATGATTTTAGGGGTTGCGCCGATTGCGGGAAGCAATCAGAACTACGATTACCTTCGCCCCTTCAAGCAGAAAAAGGTAGATGGAATTATTTACGTTGGATTAAAAGAGCTGCCCGAAGAAATGCTTTCTGAGCTGGCAAAAAGAAAGCTGCCCTGCGTAGTAATCGGCGACCGGCCGGAAAGCAGTCTTGTTTCCTGGGTTGATACCGCAAACTACGAGGCCGGCTACAACACCGTCAAAAAAATCTGGGAAGCAGGCCATAGAAGAATCGGTTTTGTAGGCCTGCACCGGGAAATTTACAACGCAAATATTTCCGACCGAGAAAGGGGCTACATTCAGGCCCTGCATGACCTGGGTGCTGATTACAAGCCAGAGGAATATATCATCCGCACCGAATTTGAATCTAAGGATGTTTACAAGGATATAAAAAATGCCTTTACCACCTGGAAAAATCCGCCGACAGCTCTTTTCTGCTGCGCCGACTCCCTTGTACCTCAGGCTGCCCGCGGCATTAATGAAGCAGGCCTTTCCGTTCCAGATCAGGTAAGCCTTGTCGGATTTGACGGCTTTATCAATTCTTCCTATTTCAATCTTAATGTCGCTACAAACGTCCAGCCCCTTTCCAAAATGGGCCAGAAAGCCGCTGAAATTCTTTTCAACCAGATTTCTGAAGCCACCACAACAAAGGAAACCGCAATTTTCAACGTAACCTTCGAAGACGGCGATTCTCTGAGAAAAATTTAAGGAGGGGGAAGTCTCCCCTGCCGAAAATCGAAGAAGCGTTAAAAACGACAGTCCGTTGCGACTGTCGTTTAGCTTCATCGAAAAAAAGGCCCGGCAAGTTTACTTGCCGTTCAGCCCGCAAGCGGTCTTCCGTCACCCTCTCGCCTAGAGGCAGGCCCCTAAAACCCCAAATCTTTCAGGAAAAGATAAAATACATCTATATATGAAGCCCCTGTATTTATATTATTGATTTCCGGCAGAGACAAAAGAAGATGCAGTGATATATATAATGCCAGTGTCAGAATAATAAATAATCCTATTTTTGTTTTTATAGTTTTTGATTTGAAATTCATTGAAAACTGTAATGTAAGTAAAAGTAATAGCGAAAGAATTAAGAAAATCAAAAATGATATTTTTATTAATACAGTTAAAATACAAAGAATTACTAAAAGCAATAAAGGAACAATTTTCCGGATATTTTTACAGGATAAAATTACAACCAGCTTGAGAACTACAAATAAAAATAAACAGCCAAGAAAATTTTCGTTCAGCAAAGGTATGCCATTTACAGTTACAAGTTTAACTAGTCTTGACAACAACAAATTCGTTGAAAAATCACATTTCTTAAATACAATTGCATTAATTTCTGGCTTTATCAGAATTACCACAGCCAGTACAAAAATCAAATCAGCAGTTAAATCAAAAGTGTGCCGTATAAATCTTACAAAGCTATTTTCACTTTGCAATGGAACTGTTGATTTGACAGCCTGCTTTACATTTATATTTTCAAATTTTTCAGATTTCTCTGCTTTAGGATTTGATTTCTTCTTTCCAAGATTCTCAAAAAAATTTTCAGTTTTATCTATGAATTTTAAATAGCCGCCAGCAATTACAAATCCGGCTTGTTTGAAAAAATCTGGAATATTATAAAATGACAAGCGTAATTTTGACTTTTTTGCTTTTTCTTCATACTTCTTTTCATCAAAATAACCGGTAAAATAATCGCGGATAATACTTTCCAGTTCTTCAAGTCTTTCTTTTGGGAAGTTTTTTGTGAACTGAAAAACAAAAGTACGCTCCCCCATTTTTAGATGGAGTTCGTTCAGTTCTCCTTCACATTTTGTAAAGACAAGACCAAAGGAAGAGTCATGCTTCTGGAAAAAATCAGAATCACAGATTGTGCGCTCAGCAGTCTGTCCTTCTTCCCCACTTTGCACAATTGCCGGGAAATTCCAGTAAAGTCCCTGCTTTGTAAAGACAAAATACCTGTCCCGCAGAGGTAAATTATGAATATGCCCCATCCAAATTACCATTTGAATGCTGTCACCTTCGACAAGCTTAAATCGCCTTCCCAAAACTTTCAGAGTAAAATCAGAAAAATCTGTTTGAAAAATAAAATCCATATCTGTCTCTTAAACTAGTCTGAAAAATCAGAATGTATAAATAATGCTTAAAGCCGGGATTGAAAAAACGTTAGAAACATTCCAACTGCCATCCGGTACATCTTGTTTTCTTCCAGAAGACCTGGCATCCATTATTTTCGTATAAGGTTTCACCAGAATCGGAATATCCAGACACAATTTTAACTTCTCTGTAATCGGGTATCTCACGTCAATATCACCACCAAGGATAAATGCAAAAGCGTTTGCACTAGTATCATATTTTTGATTTTTAATATTTATGTTTGTCTGTGCGAAATAGAATCCTATAGACGGACCGATGGCTACTGAAAATCTTCCGAACTGAATTGGAATGTAAGGTGTCAGCAAAAGAATTTCTCCTCCACCTTTTTGCGTCATTTCGTAGGAAACTGAATTACTTGTAGTAAAAGTATTTATATTTATCCAGCAAAAATCAAAATCAAGCTTCAAACCAAATTTTTCAAATCTGACATCTGCCTTCAGTCCAAATTCTGGCAAGCCAACAATAGTTGTTGTACTGTTTTCAATGTTTTGTTCCAGAATACTTCCAATATTCGCACCAATGGAAAATTCCACAGAGAATATTTTCGCAGCAAGGACAAAAATAAATACAAGCATTGTAAAATTTTTTTTCATATCAACACTCCTACTATAAAGATAGAAAATTCTGTTATTCAGGTAATATTTTAAGGCAGAAAATAAGGTAAATCAAATAAAAACAGTCTAAAATCAACTTAATTAGTAATAATTATTACTATCGTAAAAGTTCCAAAGCAGGCGGCGTGATGTAATAATTAAAGTCATGGAAAAGTCAGGGCTGAATATTCCTCAGCTGTTCGGAAAAAACGTACAGAAATACCGCAAATTGGCAGGGCTCACTCAAATGGAGCTTTCTAAACGGCTTGATATTACACAAAAGCATCTTTCCATAATAGAGACCGGCACTCAGTTTGCTTCTGCTAATCTTATTGAACGCATTTGTGAGGAATTAAATGTGAGTCCGGCAGCACTTTTTGGTGAAGATTTGAATCAGACCTACATGGATAAGCTTTACGCCCGCCTCGCGACCCATTTTGAAAATAAGATCAACTGGCTGCATACCATTCTTTCCTCGGAAATTAAATCAAAATAATTTGACAATTAAAAATTCACAATCATAATATTACCTGTAAAGTAATAATTTTACCTTATAGGAGATTCTTATGAAAAAATCATCTTTTTTATCAGCGCTTTTAATTTCATCCTTAATTTTATTTTCCGGCTGTGAAACACTCAATGAGTTAACCTCTTCCATAAAAACAACGCTTTCCGGAAAGCAGGACAACCAGAACGATAAAGGAACTTCATTAAAAAACATACCAAAATCATCAGGTTCGGGCAGTTCATCAGCATCTTCCCTGTCTTCAATCGACACAAGTAAATGGGATGTAAAAACATTAGATACTGCAAGAAACGTTGACTATCTTTCTGACATAGAAAAGGATGTCGTTCTGGAAATGAATATGGCCCGTACAAATCCAGCCATGTATGCAGAATTGTATATTACCCCTAGAATCAAAAAGTTTAACGGAAAAACATATGAAGGAAAGCTTTTGACTCAGGAAGGGGCAGCAGTTGTTGAAGAATGTGCAAAATTTATGGCAAAAGCAAAGCCTCTTCCTATTCTGAAAGCAGAAAAGGGTTTGTCACTGGCAGCTCAAAAGCATTCAAGCACCCAGGGTGAAACAGCACAAACCGGTCACACAGGTGTTGATGGAAGTACACCTTTCAAACGAATCGAAAAATACGGAACATACAAAACTGCAGGAGAAAATATTGCCTATGGAAGTAACTCTGGACGGGACATAGTTGTAGATCTCTTAATCGACGACGGAGTTTCCAGCCGCGGCCACAGAAAAAACATTATGAATGGCCAGTTTGACGGCACCGGCGTCGGATATACCAAAAAGCACAAAACCTACGGTTCAGTCTGCGTAATTACTTATGCAGGCGGATACAAGGATAAATAACCTCTACTCCTTCCTCTCCGCAAGCAGGACCGCGGCAAAAATCAGGATACAACCGGCCAGCATTCGGGGAGTAAGGCTTTCGTGAAGGAAAATACTGCTGAAAAGAACGCCGAAAACGGATTCAAAACTCAAAAAGAGGGATGCAAGCGAGGATTTTACGTATTTTAAGCCTATGTTCTGAAGACAGAAGCAGATCATTGTGGCAAAAAGCCCCAGGTAAATTATGGAAATCAGGATTCTTGAATCAGTCAAAATTGAAGGGGCGAATTTACCGTCAAAAATCCAGGCAGTAGACCAGGCTAAAATTGTAGAAACAATAAACTGAATGTTAGTAAGAAGCAGGGTATCATCACCTTTGGCGTTGTAACGCTCGGTAAAAATGATGTGAAGGGCATAAAAAATGCCGCAGATCAGCGTGAAAATATCACCCTTGTTGATGCCGGTCGTATCTCCGGTTCCAAGTGCAAGAAGCCCGATTCCCGTCACAGACATAAGGGCGGCAATAAAAACGTGGGTTCGCGGCCTGTGATGAAAGAAAATCCAGGTGAAAAAAGGAATCAGAATTACATAAATTGTGGTAAGAAAGGCGTTTTTCCCTGCGCTTGTAAAGGCACAGCCGACTGTCTGACTGATATAGCCAAGTCCAAGAAAGCAGCCTGTCATAATTCCATGCTTAAGATATGTGCGGTTTAATTTTTTCCATCGTTTTGCGATTATTACTGCCATCACAAGGCTTGCAAGGGTGTAACGGAGGGCAACAAGATAAAAGGCTCCTACATAATCCAGGCTGTCTTTTACAACAACAAAACCAAAGCCCCAGATTGCGGCGGTCAGCAAAAGTCCGAATGAAGATACAAAAGAAATCAAAGCCGTTTTCATGGGGCAAAGTATAGCAGATTAAAAAAAATGTTTCAGTAAGGGAAAAAAAGCCTTCGCGGGTGACAGCATACTCTGTCCCGCAAAGGCTTTTTCACGATAATCCTAAAGAATTTTCGATTTCAACTTTATTTTCCCTTCACAACGACCTTTTTCAGGTGCCAGATGTCGCGAACGTAATCTTCAATTGTACGGTCTGAAGAGAACTTACCGCAGTTTGCGATGTTCTTAAGAGCCATGCGGGCCCAGCCGCGTTTGTCAGCATAAACTTCTGCAATCTTTTCGCGGGTCTTTGTGTATGAATCAAAGTCTGCAAGAACGTAGTAAACGTCAGGGCGCTGACCTTCAACACCGTAAATAAGAGAATCGTGAAGCTCTTTGAAAAGCTGATGAGTAGGATCGTAAGTGCCGTCTACCAGCTGCTCAACAACCTTGGCAAGACCAGGATTGCGCTCCAGACATTCCTGAGGGCGGTAAGAGTGAGCTGCTTCCATCTTCTTGATTTCTTCTGTCAAAAGACCGAATACAAAGCCGTTTTCTTTTCCGGCTTCTTCAAAAATTTCGATGTTGGCACCGTCCATAGTTCCCAGTGTCAAAGCACCGTTAGCCATAAACTTCATGTTTGAAGTTCCTGAAGCTTCAAGTCCGGCAGTAGAAATCTGCTCAGAAACATCAGCGGCAGGGAAGATTTTTTCTGCAACTGAAACGCGGTAGTTTTCTACGAATACAACGCGGATTTTACCACGAACGCGGCGGTCATTGTTTACGCGCTCTGCAACTGTATTAATCAGTTTGATGATTGACTTTGCGCGGCGGTAACCGGAAGCCGCTTTTGCACCAAAGATAAATGTACGGGCCGGCGGATTGTAAGAAGGATCTTCTACAATGCGGTTGTAAAGGTACATAACGTTGAGAATGTTCAAAAGCTGGCGTTTATACTCGTGAAGACGTTTTACCTGAACATCAAAGATTGAATCCGGGTCAAGGAATTCATTCTGTGTGTGCTTGAGGTAATCAGCAAGAGCCTGTTTGTTTTCCTGCTTGATTTTTGTAAGCTCGTCAAGTGAAGCATCATCATCAAGATATTTTTCAAGACCTTTAAGCAGAGTAAGGTCTTTTTCCCAGCCGTGACCAATGCGGTCTGTGATGAATTTTGCAAGTTTTGGGTTTGCGTTCAAAAGCCAGCGGCGCTGTGTAATACCGTTAGTCTTGTTGTTGAATTTTTCAGGATACAAAGCATACCAGTCTTTAAGCTCGGCAGTTTTCAAAAGCTCTGTATGGAGCTCAGCAACACCGTTTACGCTGAAGCAGGCGTGAATTGCAAGCCATGCCATGTAAACCTTGTCGTTATGGATGATAGACATGTGCTGCTGTTTTTCGTAATCATCAGGATATTTAGCGCGCAAATCTACAACAAGACGGCGGTTGATTTCTTCAACAATCTGATAGATACGAGGGAGCAGACCCTGGAAAATATCAATAGGCCACTTTTCCAAAGCTTCTGCAAGGATAGTGTGGTTTGTATAAGCAAATGTGTGGGTTACAACATCCCATGCTTCTTCCCAACTTACATTGTATTCATCCAGAAGGATTCGCATAAGCTCAGGGATTGCAACTACAGGGTGAGTATCGTTGAGCTGAATTACGTGAAGACTTGCAAATTTAGAGAAGTCTGTACCATAGTCAGCAACATAGTGACGTACAAGATCCTGCAAAGAAGCAGAAGAGAAGAAATACTGCTGCTTGAGGCGGAGAGCCTTTCCAGAAGGACCCGAATCGTTAGGATAGAGAACGCGGCTGATATTTTCTGCGCTGTTCTGGCGTTCAACGGCGCGGTTGTAATCCATATTATTGAAAAGCTGCAGATCAAATCCGTTTGGTGATTTTGCTGACCAGAGGCGGAGTGTGTTTACAGTGTTTGTATCATAACCGATGATTGGCATATCGTAAGGAACGGCTGTTACTTCCTCTGCATTTTCGATGTAGAAGCGAGGTTTTCCGTCCGGAGTTTTTCCGTAAGCGATGTTTCCGCCGAATCTTACAGTAACTGAAAGGTCTGAGCGTTTGATTTCCCAAGGGTCGCGGTGAATAAGCCAGTTGTCAGGATATTCAACCTGATATCCGTCTTCAATCCTCTGCTCGAACATACCGTATTCGTAGCGGATTCCGTATCCGTGTCCAGGATAGTCAAGAGTTGCAATCGAATCGAGGAAGCAGGCAGCAAGACGACCAAGACCACCGTTTCCAAGAGCTGCATCCGGCTCTTCATCCTCAACCATGTTGTAATCAATATCCATAGATTTAAGAACGTCCTTTACGGCATCCTTAATCTGTGCGTTCATAAGGTTGTTGCTCAATGCGCGGCCCATCAAAAATTCAGCAGAAAGATAATAAAGCTGCTTTGTAGGCTTTTTCTCATACTCTGCTCTTGTTGCCATCCAGTTAGGCATAATCAGTTCAAGAGCACTGGCCGAAACTGCATCAAACAAATCGTGCTTGTTTGCCTGTGAAATATCCTTACCGTACTGACGGCGAAGACGTGCTGACAAATTTTCTTTAAACTCTTCAGCATTAAATACCATAATTCTTCCTCCAAAATTTTAGAACTTGGCTTAATTTTCGGGCAATTATCTGCCCCGGGCAGCGTGCCACCCGTCAGGAAATCACTTTCCCATCAGTAAAACCGAGCATCCTGCGAACAAAACATATCTGCGCTGTTCGTTCAAAAGCTCTGCATTTTCTGTGTCCAATATATCTTCAGGGCTGTCGTAAGAGGTATCCACCACGCGATACCATTTCTTACCGCCGCCTAAAGCCGGTAGTGTTACTGTAAGGTCGTACAAATCCTTGTTTGTAGCCAGATAAAAATCATCCGAACCATCATTTGCCGAAATCTTAAAGCCTAAGAAGCGGTTCATCTTGCTCCAGTCCGGATTTTTTGCCACTTCATTGTACCAGGTGATATTAGAGCCGGAGCCCTGCCCTTCACCAAAGAAATGACGGTTTCTGAATACATGATGGTTTAGCCTTAAACATATCAGATTTGACACATATCTGACAAGTCCTGCGTTCTTTTTTTCCAGAGACCAGTCAATCCAGCCGGTTTCATTGTCCTGACAGTAGGCATTGTTGTTACCATGCTGGGTACGGCGGAATTCATCTCCGGCCAGCAGCATAGGAACGCCCTGGGAAATAAAAAGATAAAGCAGGTAATTTTTGATGGCGTTAAGGCGGGCCTTTTCAATCTTAGGATTTGTACACTCACCTTCATAGCCGTTGTTATAGCTCAAATTATCATCAGAACCGTCGCGGCCGCATTCGCCGTTATCATCATTGTGCTTTGTGTTGTAGCTTACAAGATCATTGAGGGTAAAGCCGTCGTGAGCCGTAATAAAGTTTATTGAACACTGTGGATTTCGTCCGTCATGATTAAAGAGGTCTGAGCTGCCTGCAATTCGGGTTGCAGCGGCAGTCGCGATATTTTCATCGCCACGGATAAAGCGGCGGATATCGTCGCGGTAACGGCCGTTCCATTCAGCCCAGCGCGGACCTCCGGGGAAGCCGCCCAGCTGATAAAGGCCGGCCGCATCCCAAGGCTCAGCAATAATTTTTGTGTTGCACAAGAGAGGGTCTTCGTGAATTGCATTAGTAAGGGCAGGCAGTTCCATTGGAGCCGCATTCTGACCGCGGGTTAAAATAGAAGCAAGGTCAAAGCGGAAGCCGTCAACGTGCATTTCAAGAACCCAGTAGCGCAGACTGGAAAGAATGAAATCAATTACAACCGGATGATTGCAGTTCATCGAATTTCCGCAGCCCGAAAAATTCATATAATACTGTTTTTCAGACCATGGAAGGGAATAGTAAACGTCGTTCTGGAAGCCGCGGTAACAGAAGGTATAGCCGTGCTCGTTTCCTTCTGCAGTGTGATTGTAAACAACGTCCAGAATCACTTCGATTCCGGCCCTGTGCAGTTCCTTCACCATCTGCTTGAATTCACGCACAGCCCCGCCGGGAGTCTGGTCGGCGGCATAAGTCGTCTTTGGCGCAAAAAATCCAATCGTGCTGTAGCCCCAGTAATTTACCAGATGCTCGCCCGTCCGCGGATTTATATTTGCGTTTTCATTTTCATCAAATTCAAAAACCGGAAGCAGCTCAACCGCCGTAATTCCAAGCTTTTTAAGATAATCAAGCTTCTGGGTAAAGCCCCTGTAGGTTCCCGGATTATCAACATCAGAAGAAGGAGAAGCCGTAAAGCCCTTGAGGTGAGTTTCATAAATCACCGACTTATACATAGGAAGATTAAGAGGCTTATCCCCCTCCCAGTCAAAGGCCTTGTCATCAATTACAACACACTTCGGAAAATCAGAAAGGTCAGAAAGCTCGCCGGTATCCATGCCGGCGCGGCGCAGTTTATTGTAGGAACGGAAAACCGAACCGCGGGTAAAAGCCTTTGCGTAAGGATCAAAGAGATATTTCTGAGGGTTAAAGCGGAGGCCGGAAGGAGGCACATAAGGCCCTGTAACCTTATAAAGGTACAGAGCACCCGCGCCCAGCCCCTGGACCATGATATGCCAGATATTTCCCGTACGGTTATTTACAGGATCAAGTTCAATTTTTACAGATGGCTTTTCCGCAGCTTCACAATCAAATAAACACAGCTCCACGCCCGTTGCCGATTTGCTGTAGACGCTGAAATTCACGCCGCCTTCAACAATCACAGCCCCAAGTCCTAAAGGAGCGCCATTCTGAAATTTTACTTCAGTCATATTGGAAGATTTTAACACAGAAAAGGTGGATTTTCCACAAATTTGTTATTAAAATGTCGCATTATCAGAAGCAGAGGCAACATGAAAGAAGGTGGAATGATTGACGGCGCGGCGGCTCTTGTGGTCTGCGCGGTATTGTGGAGTACTGGCGGTATTTTCATAAAAAATATCGAATGGACGGGGCTTGCGATTGCGGGAATCAGAAGTTTGATTTCCGGAAGCTTTATGCTTTTAGTAACAAGACAGGGCCTTCACTTTTTTGTCCGGGATAAAAAGGGACATGTAGATAAAACAAGCAGCCTTTTTTTCTGGATTGCGGCCATATCCTATGCCCTCACAATGATTTTATTTGTAGCGGCAAACAAGCTTACCACTTCTGCAAATGCAATTCTTCTGCAGTACACCTGCCCCATTTACATAATTCTTCTGGCACCTCTTTTAACCGGCGAAAAAAATCTTCCGTCCGATTACATCACCGTTCTTGGCGTAATGCTTGGAATCATCCTCTTTTTTGCAGACGGCCTTGAAAGCGGAAATCAGCTGGGAAACATTCTGGCAGCCCTTTCCGGCCTCTCCTACGCACTTGCAACAATTTTCATGCGCCGCTGCCGGGGAAATTCCGGGGGTGCAATGGTCCTTTCTCATCTGATTACAGCCATTGTCTGTCTGCCTTTTGTAATTCAAAGCGGAGCCCCCTCTCCAAAATCGGCATTTTTCCTTATGATGGTGGGAATTTTTTCCATCGGCATTCCTTCCATCCTCTACACAGTGGGAATTAAAAAAGTCCGCGCCCTGACAGCCTCCTTCATCACAATGCTGGAGCCCCTTTTGAATCCGGTCTGGGTAATTATTTTTGCCGGTGAAGTTCCGTCTGTAAAAACAATCCTTGGCGGCTGTCTGATTCTGGGCTTTATAATGATAAGGTCGGTTGTACAGAACAGAAAATAATTTATAGCCATAAATTTGACATATAGCTATTTTTAAGCAATAATAATCATACACAAATTTCCGGAGGTATGATTATGAATGCAGTTCCAATTTTTGAAGCAAAAAACAAATTCCCTTTTTTTGTTCACACAGCAGAAACTGAAGGCCCCGTACCCGTTAGCCGGCATAACAACATTGTCGCCTATATTATTTCCAAAGACGAATATGAAAAAATGGCGGCAAAACCAAAGAAAAGCATAATTGACTCCCTGCAGGAAAGACGCAGATACTATGGACTTGCAGATGATGATTTTGATTACACCGAATATTTTGACACCCTGCGTGACAGAAATTACTTTGGCAGGGATGTAGACAAAAATATCTTTGATGAGGACTGATTATGCCGCGGCCTTATTATTTACTCGATACAAATATAATTTCAGAAATCATGAGAAAAGAACCTGACGAAAAAGTTTGCAAACGAATAGAAGAACATGGACATTTATGCACAATTGCATCTACTACCTGGTGCGAACTTCTATTTGGAGTAAACTCAATGGCCGGCGGCCGCAAAAGAGACTTGATTTTTGATGATCTTGTCGATGACATTCAGTCGCATTACGACATAATCCAGTACGACAAGCACGCAGCCTGGATTCATGCCGACATCCGCTCCCGGCTGAAGGAAATTGGAAATCCATTAGATTTTGCCGACACTCAGATTGCTTCGATTGCCCTTGCAAACAACATGATTCTGGTCACCCGTAACACAAAGCACTTTGAACCGATACAGCAGATTTCTCCCCTGATGCTTGAAAACTGGTTTGAATAAGCAGAACCTATTCATTGTTTATACACGTATGAAACATAAGCTGTATTTTCATCAATACTTAATAATGCCCATGATTTTGACCACTTAAGATCACCTAAAATGACTTCTGTAAATTTTCCAAAATCGCAAGTATAAAATTCATGTGTATGGCCACAAAAATAATAAAGCACATTATTTTTTGCTAACAAAGAAATAAGAACTGCTCTTTCAGTCACTTTATTTAACTTATCTGTAAAACTCTCAGGAGCGTAAAGCGGATAATGTGAGAAAACTATCTTATTTCGTGAATCTGATTTAATAATCTGTCTTAAATTCTCAATCTGAGCATCTCCATGAGAGCCCTCTGCAGAGTCAAGAAAGTAAAAAGAGAACTTAGAAGTATTTATTCTGTAATAGGTTCTATATGGAAATATATTTTTCAAATAAAGATTTCCACCATCATCACAATCATGATTTCCAGGAATTGCATATACATTATTTATACCGGCTGATTTTAATTCATCACAAAACTGTAGATATGAATTAAACTCGCTCTGCTTACAATTTCTTGTCAAATCTCCTAATACAAAACATGAAACAGGCTTTACAGACATCTCCGCAATCTGAGAAAATAATTCTTCATTTCTTTCATAATTTGCTTCAAAATGTACATCACTGACTAATAAAATCTGATAGTTTGACCCAAAATCCTCATTAAAATCAGTTATTAAAGACGCCCTGTCATCAACTCCCTTTGAATTATTAAACAAATTATTGAGATAAAAACTACAAGAATTAAATAAATAAATCACAATTAGTAAAATAGAACTTTTTCTTAGAAATGCCATTCAACTCCAGCCTTAAAAAAAATATACTCCGGATGACATGTTTTATTAGAAACATCAGAAAACAAAAGCTTTGTACTTGAAATTACATTCCATTCATCATTTATTTTTACTTTCCCTTTCAGGTAAATCTCTGGAATAAATCTCAGGTCATGTCTAAAAAATGAATATGTCGAAAGTCCTAAATTCCATGATGTTCTAAGAATTTCTTGTGTTATTCCAAAATCATAATTTGAAAATGAATCTGTCAAAAAAAGTATTTGATTTTGAATTTCATATATACGTGACTTTTTCCAGCCATAATAAATTGAAAAATAAATTTGCGTTTTAGTATAAGGACAGCCAATATAAACTCCCCCTACAAAAAGGAAATCCTGATCAAAACTAATATCAAAAAACCACAAATCGTGATAGAAGAAACCACCATTAACTCCAGTGGCAAAATATTTTCGTATAAAATCGTATTTACCAAACACATTCATTACTAAATCACATGATTCAGCATCAAAAGAAAGACCTGCTTTTCCACCGAAATAATCAGACATAAATGTATAAATTCCAGAAGTATTTAATTGCAAAGATTTATATCCTGTCTGCCGATTTGGACCAAACTCAACTTGCAGTGAATGATTAAAAGAAAGTGAATACAAAAAGATATTGAATATGAGCAATAACGCAAAACATACGTATTTCTTCACAAACACAACCCTACAAATAACGTATTTTTACAAAATATATACGTTATTTGTAGGTTACTCAAGAGATAAAATACGTTATTCCCAGTAATTTCAATAAAAATGAATCAGATATTCAAAAAAACTTTACGAGAAGAACTTTATTTTCAAAATCTCACGGTTAAAGAGCTTGCTTTCAAAACAAATCTTTCACAAAGAACTCTGGAAGGATACCTTGGAAGCAGAAATTCTATGCCACCAGCAGATGTAGCAGTTACAATTGCAAAAGCTTTGAATGTTTCAGTTGAATTTCTTGTTACCGGAAGCAATTGCAATAATAACTCACCCCAAGACACTTACGAAAGACTTTTAATAAATAACTACAGAAAAATGAACCAGAGAGATAAAAATCTTCTTTTAGAAATATCAAATAATTTTTTAAATATTGAATAGTCTAAAAAAAATTTGTTACTATTTAGTTATATGGAAGAAAATCAGGAACTTAAAACTGCAGTTGTTGCAATTATCGGGCGGCCGTCGGCTGGAAAATCTACTTTTTTGAATACGGCCTGTCAGGAGATGGTGAGCATTGTTTCGCCTATACCACAGACTACTCGAAATGCAATCAAGGGAATTGTAAATACTTCACTTGGACAGCTTATTTTTATTGATACGCCCGGCTATCATGATTCAGAAAAAAAACTGAACCTGCGTCTGCGCTCCGTTACAGAAAGTCAGCTGGAAGACATTGATGCCGTTTTATATGTGATTGATTCCACCAGAGAGCCGGGTGAAGAAGAAAGCCACACAGCAGCCCTTCTGGAAAAACTTCAGGAAAAAGTCCTTGTTGCAATAAACAAAACTGATTCAGCCCAGGCCCGCCCCGAAAAAATCCGAAGCTTTATTAAAAATGCCCTGCCACAGATTCCTGATGCCCGCATTTTTGAAATGTCTGCCGAAAAGGACACTGGAATTAACGAAGTTCTGCGCGGCCTTTACGATATTTCTCCAGTTGCGGCTCCAATTTACGACGAAGAAACCTACACTGACCAGGATTTGACCTTCCGCGTTCAGGAAGTTATCCGTGGCGAAGCAATCAACCGTCTGGAGCAGGAAATTCCTCACGCAGTTTACGTTACCGTTGCCGACGTAGAACGCCGTAACGAGGGCAAAAAACTCTGGATCCGCGCCTTCCTCTGCGTAGAGCGGGAAAGCCAGAAGGGAATTGTAATCGGAAAGGGAGCTTCCAAAATCAAGGAAATCCGCGCTGCCGCCCTCAAAAAGCTCAACCAGATTTACATACAGAAGGTAGAGCTGGATCTTCAGGTAAAGGTTGATAAAAACTGGCGTCAGAAGGATAACACACTGACAAGACTTATTCCGGAATAAAAAAATCCCCGGCAACAAAACGCGCCGGGGAAAAATCATTGATGCCGCTAAAAGACTAAACATTTTGCATGAAACTTTTTTCACTTATGTCTGAAAATCTTCATAGGATTAATTAAAAACTATATATAAACTAGTCTATAAACTGGTTGACTTTAAACAATTATGATTTATAATGAATTCGTAAAAGGGGGTGCCTGTGTACACAATGAATGCAAATACAATTTCAATCGGTTCATTTGATGCAAAAACTCATTTTTCGGAGCTTTTACGCAAGGCCGCCGAAGGAATAGTCATAGAAATCACAAAGAACGGAAAAAAGGTGGCAGTTTTACAGAGCCCTCAGAATATTGAACAGACAGAAGCACAGAAGGCTGCTCAAAGAATAGAATCAAGAAGAGCCATAATAGAACAAAGACGAATACGTCAGAGTATGGAACCTGTTACACAGAAAATGATAAAGGAATGGAAGGAATATGGAAGAAAATACTAGTACATTCCCCTGCTTTGTCGCAGACAACTCCTTTTTAGTTTCATATCTGCTGGAAGAAGAAAACACAGAAGAAACGACAAGAGAGATTAATGCTCTTCTTACAAACAACGGACAAATTTATGTCCCGCAGCTCTTCTGGTATGAAATAGGAAACGTGCTCTTAATGAACACCAGACCAAATAAGAAAACAGGTTTTGCCCGTTTATTAAGAGCCGATATTGATGACACTATGTATGATTTAAGACAACTCCCGATTTATACAGATCCAGAAATGGATGAAGAAATATGGATGCGTGTTTTTAATCTGGCCGAAGAAAACAAGCTTACCTTTTACGATGCCGCCTACCTTGAGCTTGCAAGACGTTACAATATTCCGCTGAAAACATATGACGAAGATTTGAAAACGGCATACCAGAAGGCAAGGCTGTAATTTTCTCAAAAATTCTCTTTGCAGATTATTGAACACAACCCTCTATCCGTAGTATATTTTAACTTACCTAAACACTACATCTAGTGTTTTATTATGCTAAAAAAAAATAAAACTCGCCCCTATAAAAAAGGGCTGAAAGAATAAACGGGTGGAAAAAATGAAAATCATTAAACGTAACGGCGAAGAAGCTATTTTTGACATCAGAAAAATTGAGACGGCTATCAGTAAGGCGAATGCCGTTGTACCGGAAAGCGACAGACTTACAGACGAATATATTAAGGCGGTTGCCGCAAAGGTTGGCGCAGAATGTAAAGCCAGCAAGGTTCAGCTTAACGTTGAAGCTATTCAGGACCTTGTAGAAACCGAGCTTATGAAAATCGGTGCATTTAACATTGCAAAAATCTACATCACTTACCGCTACCGCCATGCCCTGCTTCGCAAGGCAAACTCTACCGACAAGCAGATTCTTTCTCTGCTGGAATGTGCAAATGAGGAAGTAAAACAGGAAAACTCAAACAAAAACTCGACTGTTGTTTCGGTTCAGCGTGACTACATGGCAGGCGAAGTTTCTAAGGATATTACAAAACGCTTCCTTCTGGACGAAGACATTGTTCAGGCACACAATGAGGGAATCATTCACTTCCACGATGCAGACTATTTTGCCCAGCACATGCACAACTGTGACCTTGTAAATCTGGAAGACATGCTGCAGAACGGAACTGTAATCAGCGGAACAAAAATCGACACTCCTCATTCCTTCTCTACAGCCTGCAATATTGCAACTCAGATTATTGCCCAGGTTGCATCAAGCCAGTACGGCGGACAGTCAATTTCGCTCACTCACCTGGCTCCCTTTGTTGATGTAAGCCGCAAAAAGCTCATCAAAGAACTGAACAATATGATTGAAGAAACCGGCGTGAACTTCACTAAAGAGCAGTTCGACAAAATCGTTGAACGCCGTCTTGCAGATGAAATCACAAAGGGTGTTCAGACAATCCAGTATCAGGTTGTAACTTTGATGACTACAAACGGACAGTCTCCTTTTGTTACAGTTTTCATGTACCTGAACGAAGCTAAAAACGAACAGGAAAAGGCTGATCTGGCCCTTATTATTGAAGAAGTTCTCAAGCAGCGTACACAGGGTGTTCGTAACGAAAAAGGCTACTGGGTAACTCCAGCCTTCCCTAAACTGATTTACGTTCTCGAACCGGATAACATTACACCGGAAGGTAAATACTACTACCTTACAGAGCTTGCCGCAAAATGTACTGCAAAACGACTTGTTCCTGACTATATTTCAGAAAAGAAGATGTTCGAGCTCAAGGAAGGAAACTGCTACCCATGTATGGGCTGCCGTTCATTCCTTACAGTTTACCGCGACGAAACAGGTCGTCCTAAGTTCTACGGCCGCTTTAACCAGGGTGTTGTTACAATCAACCTGGTAGACGTTGCCTGCTCTTCAGGAAAAGACGAAGAAAAGTTCTGGAAGATTTTTGACGAGCGTCTTGAGCTTTGCCACCGCGCCCTTATGATCCGCCACAAAAGACTTTTGGGAACTCCAAGTGATGTTGCCCCGATTCTCTGGCAGAACGGCGCCCTTGCCCGCCTTGAAAAGGGCGAAGTAATCGACAAGCTTTTGTTCAACGGCTACTCTACAATATCTCTGGGCTATGCCGGACTCTGCGAATGTGTACGTTACATGACAGGAAAGCCTCATACAGACCCGAGTGTAACTCCATTTGCCCTCAAAATCATGAAGCACATGAACGAAGCCTGTGCAAAATGGCGCGAAGAAAGCACAATCGCATTCAGCCTGTACGGAACACCGCTGGAAAGCACAACCTACAAGTTTGCAAAAGCCCTTAAACAGCGCTTCGGTGAAATTCCAGGCGTTACAGATAAGAACTACATCACAAACAGCTACCACGTACACGTAACTGAAAATATCGATGCTTTCTCAAAGCTCACCTTCGAAAGCCAGTTCCAGGAGCTGAGCCCGGGAGGGGCTGTAAGCTATGTTGAAGTTCCAAACATGGAAAACAACATTCCGGCTGTTATGGCAGTTTTGAAGCACATCTACGAAAACATCATGTACGCCGAGCTCAACACAAAATCTGACTGCTGCCAGAAGTGCGGCTACACCGGCGAAATCCAGGTTGTAGAAGACAACGACGGAAAGCTCATCTGGAAATGTCCTCAGTGCGGCAACACCGACCAGTCCACAATGAACGTAACCCGCCGAACCTGCGGCTACATCGGCACCCAGTACTGGAACCAGGGAAGAACGCAGGAAATTAAAGAGAGGGTACTTCATCTGTAAGATGTGGGGCGGAGCCCCGCCCCTCGCTTCAGCCCGCTACGCGGTCTTCCGCTACCCCACCCAGCGGGCTCAAACGCCGCCCGCAACGCCTGCTTTTTAACACAGCACAACTTAAATGTCTAAAATAATGTCCTCAGCAGAATAATCTGGAACAGCAATATCTTTTGATTCCTTCAATTTATAAACAACATCAAGAATTTTCTGTTGTGCAGAAATTACAGTCGATTTATAAACTGGGCTGAGAAATTCCATATCTTCCTTTATAAACTCAGCCGCTTCTTTTGACATATTTCTAAAGAATTTATTTTGTAGCTCTTCACATTCACCTTTCAGCGCCATCGCCAAATCATTCCCATTCACATCCCTCAGGATTTTTTGAATTGCCCGGTTATCAAGTTTCAGAAATACATCAAAACTGTAAAACTGCGATTTAAATATCTGCGGAAGTTCCGAATCAATTTCTTCAAGACGATGAACCTTAACCTGTGGATTTTCAAATATTTTTTGCGAAAGTTTTCTTTTTGTTTCTTCATCTCCGAAAACTTCTGATGCGTAAAAATCGTGTAAAAACTTCTGGAACTTTTCTTCAAAACGAGAATGCAAATATTCAGCGTTTTTTGTGCAGTCAAGTTCTTCATCTAAAAACACCTTGCATATTTGAGCATTAACCTTCTGCGTTTTTAAAATCGCTTCTTCCGACATCTGTGAAATTCTGTTTTCAAATTTAATCATAAAATACCCCCTGAAATTATCTTCTAAAAGTAAGAACACGCTGCATGGCAAACCTGTCACCACAACGCTTACAGCAATATTCATCGCGGATATGCTGAGTAACCTTTGTATAAACATCTTGAACAGGAACATAAGTTTCTGATATTACATGTCCAGTTCTGGCAGATGTAGTTACAACTGGCTGAAATTCAGTTTCCGATGCAACACATTCTGACTCATTAACTAAAACTTCATCTATCCGCACCACAGAAAAACAACCACACTTTCGGCAGATTTTTTCCAGAACTATTTTCATTGCCCTATCCTGATTTTTCCACTTCAGAAAAACAGCAGTTAATTTTATAAATACGAAAACACAAAGCAATGAAAAAATAATGCAAGCCCATAAGTATTCTTTCATCAACGCAATAACAAAATAAATAATTAGAAATACAAAGTCTCCTAAAAATCGAATAACTCTAATCAAAATATTTGCATCTTTCAGTGACACGGGAGTTGGATAAAATTTTACAAATAATAAAACAAGAAGATTAAGAACTTCGATTCCAAAAAGTATATACAGTGCAATCATTTCCTTTGAATACAGTAATTTTTTGATTGGGGTAAAACTCCGCAACCGGCGGTATTCAGCCCGCATTATTTTTTCTTCGGATTTTTTATGCTTAATCTGTTTTAAACGGTAATTAAAGCTTCGTGACGTAAAAATGCTTTTGATATCATCAAACATATAAAACCTCCGTTTCCTAAATTATGGGCGAATAATACCAAATTGATTTCTCACAGTTTGAGAAATCAGGGCTTAGATAATTATTTTCATATGCAATCAAAGATATCTTTTCTTTTAGGGATTTCGACACATATATATTTGGAAATCGTGGCTGGCGTTATCAATTCATCTTCAGATTTTATATAGTGATTTGGTTGCTTGGTAAAATAAAATTTGCCGTCTTTTTCTTCTATCGAAAATATTTCAGCGCCTCTGTACTAAATCTCATATTTATCTTCTCTAATTTCAAAATCTAAAGTTGAATCAACTTTGATTTTATTCATCAAAGGTTTTAATTCATCTGACTGCAAAAACTTCTCAAAATTTTCTGAAATTGCTCGCATAAACAAAGCCTCCTGTGCATTGATTATGGACAAATAATAACAAATCAATTTCTCTCATTTTGAGAATTAGAGATACAAAAAAAATAACCGCGAGATTTATTCCCGCGGTTAGCACTAAATCTTTGTTTATTGTTTATTTTTCCAATTCTGCTATAAAGTCATTATACGGCTTCATGTATTCTGAGTATAAACCATACCCCACGAAAACAGCTACAGCGATTTTCACATCAAATGCTTCAAAAACATTAGAATAAGACTCTTTAATATTCTTTAATGTGTTTATCAATTTTTCAGGTTTCGTTCTTAATTCATTAGCCTTATAATTTGCAAGAATTATTATGTATTCAGGTTTATCATCTAAATCATTCTCTCCAACACACAAATCTTGTTTTGGACGTCTTAATACATTCAAAGTCCATTTTAAATTAAAAGAATATCTTATTTGCGCCTTTAATTCTTCTTTCCAATTCTTATTTTGTTTTATAAATTCCGATAAATCTGCAAAATGATTTTTCAAATCAGATTTACTTTGTTTGCCAGAGTTAATAGCTGATTCAGCACCATACTTCAACTCAATAATTGCAAATGATTTCGGAGGTGTTTTTCTGTCCTTTTGATCTTTTATGGATTTTACAGCAAGCAAATCAAATCTTAGCTTAGGAATATTGATTTTGTATTCGATATCTGCAATATAATAACTCGTTTGATCAGCTTTTGTTGACAAATTGTTCTCACGAATAATTATCTGTTGCGATTCTTCTTCCGAATCTACATATTTTTCCAACTTATCTTTGCCTTTTGGGATAAAATTTTCCAGAATTTCTTCGATGGAAGAATCCGTATCATCCATATCTTTAAAATTAAGTTTCTCATTAAACTTGAATAAACATTTATTGTTTGGATAATAAATAGAGAATAATTCAAGTCCTCTATAATATATTTCAATCCTTTCATTTCTAATTTCGAAATCCAAAGTTGTGTCTTCTCTTATTTTATCCATCAAAGGTTTTAATTTTTCCGACATCAAAATTTTTTGAAAATTTTCTGAAATTGTACGCATAAAAAATCCCCCTAATAAATGAATTATACCATACATCTGTAAAAAAAAAGCAAATCTTTTTTTAGTGGTATCTTATCAACTCTGTCTCTCAAAACATGAGAAATCGATTTTATATACTCCACCTATCAAATTAATTTTCTTATCGTGGAGAAGAAATTGACAAAGGTTGAAACTCAAAATATCAGAAAGCATTTTCAGAAATATAAAGAACAGACTCTTGGAATTACAGAATGCTATTCCGAAGAGGAAAACAACATTATTACACTATTTCCAGATGCACTTCCTCTGAAAGAAGCCGGACTGAATCTTATAGATAAGGACTATGGAATCGCTTTAAGCCAACAATTTATAAAACTCTACGACCGTTCACCAGTGATGCTTGGTGAAAGAATTCAGTTTTTGGATTCAACACCAATTCTGGCACTTAACCTTTTTGTTCCGCTTATGACAGAAAATTTTTGCTCCGTTTTAATTCCACACTGTAAGAAAATCAGTTTTGGATTTGAACAGACACCAAAATGCGGACAGGAAAATGCACCGATATTTTTCATCAAAAAAGGTGCAGACAAGCATTATTTCAGAGTTTTATTTATGGAAGACAATATCGATTTTTTAGAGAATGAGATTGCTAAACTTTTGGAAACCGGGAAGGTTCACATCATCATTCCAAAATTCAGAAAAGACTTATATGCAAGAATCTTAAAAATTTTTTCAGCATTTTCTTTTTTGCAGCGAAGAAAGCTTCAACTCTTGTTCCTTGATGATTTAGTAAACAAAGCAAATTTAAATCCAGATTTAAAAAATTATTTCTGTGAATTCAAGAAAAAATATCTTCGGATAGAAATTAGCAGAAAATTCTCCCCATATTATCAGGTAAAAGATGTTATTTCTCAAAATGTGAGAAGTATATGTTATAATATATGCGGCGAGGTACAGAAATGAGAAGAGGACGTTTTGCCAGACAACAAACCGCGATGAGTAGAATTAATATTATCGATCGCGCAATTAATCAAGGCGGAAAAACACTTGAAGAATTGCAGCAAATTTTGCGTCAGCATGGATATAGTGCAAGCCATGCAACAGTTTCTCGTGATTTACTCAGTCTTAAAGAAATTGTAGGAAACTGGGAGCGTATCAACGGTAATACCTACTGCTATCCAGAGAAAACCTGGGAAGAAGCAGAAGCCAGTAAGTTACAAGAAACAGCTCACAAACTCACTCAGAATCTAATTGAATCTTTTGACGGCACGCCTTTTTATTATGAAGCATTAGGGTGTCATAACTTACATCATTCAAAACATGACCTTTCAGACCGTATAATTTTTATGGGCCAACCAATGGCTCAATTTTCACTTGAGCTCTGGCTTACTTTGCGTAAGGCAATCTCAGAAAATCGCAACATTTCATTTGAATATCGCGCCAGAAAATCTAAAAATGGAGAATATCACAAACACACAGTTCAGCCCTATCAGTTGATTTTTGATGCAGGAAACTGGAACCTATACGGCTTTGATTATACTTTGAATATTCGCGACAAGGCAGCAAAAAATAAAAAACGTCTTTTTGCACTTTCAAACATAAAGAACATAACCTTCCACGAAGGAAAGCAAGAATTTTTTGAACTTCCCCGTGATTTTGATTATAGAGATACAGTAAGCGGAACTTTCGGTTGCTATACCGATGAAAAAACACAAACTTATAAGATTCATTTTTCAGGATATGCAGCTAATTTTGTGCAGGACAAAATCTGGGCAAAAAATCAGGTTATCACTGCTGATGAAAAAAACGGTGGAATTGAAATGACTTTTCTAAGCAATCAGTCAAAGCCTATTTTGAACTGGATAATGCAGTGGAGTCCGGAAGCCTATCCTATAGAACCGCCGGAACTTGTTGAGGAATGGAAGAAACGGGTACAGGGAACTTATGAAACAATGAAAAAACTAGACAGCGGAAAAAGTGAATAGCAGGAGGATTTATGATTTATTTGGATTATTTTTGTGATTTATTAAAAAAGAGATTTTTGCAGACAGGTTTTATCAGCGAATCAGACTTTATTGAAAATGACGAATTCTGTCTGAAAAATCTTGAAAAAAACTTTTTTGAACCTATGTCAGAAGAGACAAAGAAAAACTATCTTGACGGTGATGGCGATGAATTAGGCAAAAAAGATAAAACTAAAAAAGCGAATATGTCTGCTGTTCGCTCATCGTCAGCAATGATTTACAATCTGCTTGGAAACAATGACGTAATATTTAAGGAGAACGCAATTATTCCTGCCGGAATCTATAAAAAAGAATATGAATTAAAACATGAAACAATAACTTACCGCTACAAAGAAAATCCGACTCGGGCAAATCTGGATGCATATCTTCATAATGAAAATAATGAAATTTTTATTGAAGCAAAATGTATGGAATGGATTGAGAACTGGACTCGACATGAATTAAAGAACGCATATCTGGAAGAGAAATTTTATTTTGACAAATCGACTTTTCCAATTTTTGAAAGCGCCGGAAAAAGAATCAGCTGCTCACAATACGACAGTGTTCAGATGTTCCGCCACACACTGGCTATTTACAATTATTTACGAGAAAAGAAAATCGCTGGTAAAAAGGCACTTCTTTTAAATGTTGTATGGGAGCTTCCAGCAGAAGAAATCCCGGAAAAAGCAAGAAAACGTTACACTCACCAGCTTGCCTTGGAACATTTGGAATTTGAATATTTCCATGAGCAGATGCAGCCTGTAATCAATATATTTAAGGAACATACCGGTTGTGATTTTGACATCAAATATATTTCTGTTGCTGATTTTTGCAAGATGATTGATTATAAAGATGAAAAACAACTGAAATTTATTCAACGATATTAAACTACCCCATCATCGTCACATCTGCTATACTATCCTTATGAATTACGGAGCCATTAAAAAGTTCGATGTCGCAGACGGTGAAGGCGTGCGTGTTTCGCTTTTTGTAAGCGGATGCCGTAACGCCTGCAAGGGCTGCTTTCAGCCTGAGACCTGGAATTTTCATTTTGGAGAACCTTTGGCTGTATTTTAAGTGATCAGATAAAAATCTTGATTAGACACAAAGAAATTGCGATTTTATAGAAAAAGCGACGGAAGAAGAAATCAACTCTGTAATTAATAATATAAAACTAATGATTGAATAAATAGCTTTGATCTCTATCTCTCTTCATGATCATACAGGAAGTTTCCCAAAATGTTTATCGTACGCCAATCAACTGTTATATTAATTTGATAAAGAAATCCAAGTTAGAGTTTCAACTGCAAGTTACTTTATAAAATAATTACATTCAAAATAACTCCTCCTTCTTTCTAATAAAATTTGACACATTCTAATAATATTATTAAAATAATTATCAGTGTACTATTAGAAAGGAGGATGTATGAAAAGCGAAGGTTTACATACCGAATTCAAACGGGAATATGTAGAAGACTTCAAAAAATCTGTAATCGCATTTGCAAACAGCGACGGCGGCGAATTGTTTTTTGGTATAGAAGATGATGGCTCGGTATGCGGCATTCAGGACACCGATGAAACCATGCTCAAAATTACTAATGCAATCCGCGATTCAATCAGCCCTGATATAACTCTTTTTACAAAATGCGAATCACTTCTTTCCGACGGCAAATCTTACATCCGCCTTACCGTTCAATGCGGAACTTCTCGCCCTTACTACCTTAAATCAAAAGGCATACGACCAGAAGGTGTTTTTATACGACAGGGCGCCTCAACAGTTCCTGCAAGCGAAAGTGCAATTCTTTCAATGATAAAAGAAGCAAGCGGATTCGTATATGAAAACGAACGCTCTTTAACACAGGAATTAACCTTCTCTCTGGCAGAAGCTCAGTTCGCAAGCCGTAACATAGACTTCGGAGACTCTCAAAAAAAATCTCTTGGAATAATCGGTTCAGATGGAACCTTCTCAAATCTTGGGCTGCTTCTTTCAGACCAGTGTCCCCACATAATAAAAGCCGCAATTTTTCAGGGAAGCAGCAAAACGCTTTTCAAAGACCGAAAGGAATATTCAGGCTCAGTTCTAAAACAGCTTGATGACGCATTCACCCTTCTGAATATGGTAAACAGGACCCGCGCAGAAATACACGGTCTTGAACGGGTAGAACAAAAAGATTACCCCGACGAAGCCCTTCGCGAAGCCCTTTTAAACACCATTGTTCACCGCGATTACGCAGTTATAAGTCCTGCTTTAATCAGCATTTTTGATGACCGCATAGAATTCATTTCTGTCGGAGGGCTTGTGCCTCAAATTTCTTACGATGATATAATGCTTGGAGTTTCTGTTGCTAGAAATCCAAAGCTTGCAAACATTTTTTACAGATTAAAGCTCATAGAAGCCTATGGAACCGGAATCCTAAAAATCAAGGAATGTTATGCAAACTGTCAGGTAAAACCAAAATTTGAAGTTTCAAGTCACGCATTTAAGGTAACTCTTCCAAACGTAAATTTTCCTTTGGAACAAAACGGAGGATCTTTGCAACCTGCTTCATATGCAAATAACCATAATGCTCATACAGGCAGCTTTCCTGTAAACGAACAAACTCCCCTTTACGCTACTTCAAAATCAGCTATCCGCGAAGAAGCTTTAAAGTCCCTCTTCAACCGTCAGCAGTTTGTTTCGCGCAAAGATATAGAGGACCGTCTGAACACCTCGCAACCGAATGCAGTCTTAATTTTACGCCAGCTTCTTGAGGAAGGCAAAATCCGCAAAGTCGGCAAGGGAAAAAACGTTCGATACATTAAAAACAAATAGATTTTCTCAGTAATTTCTTCTATATTTAATCCACTATGGAAGAAATCACATATAAAACTCACGGTACCTGCGCGCGGGCAATTCACTTTACCCGCAGCGAGGACGGAACAATAACAAACATAAGCTTTGACGGCGGCTGCAACGGAAACTTAAAGGCAATTTCCAGACTGGTAAACGGAATGAAGGCTGAAGAAATTGCCGCAAAGCTTGCCGGAAATACCTGCGGCTTTAAAAGCACCAGCTGCGCCGACCAGCTGGCAAAGGCGGTATTAAGCTAGACCAGCTCCGTCAGGGAAGACAGCAGACCCTGCATTAATTTTTCCCGCAAAAGCTCCGATAATACTTTTATGAATTACGGAGCAATAAAAAAGTTTGATGTGGCAGACGGCGAAGGCGTTCGCGTTTCCCTTTTTGTAAGCGGTTGCCGAAATGCCTGCAAGGGCTGTTTTCAGCCGGAAACCTGGAATTTTCACTTTGGAAATGTTTTTTCAGCTGAAACAGAAGATGAAATCATAAAGGCACTTGAACCTGAATATATTGCGGGACTTTCTCTTCTTGGCGGCGAGCCTTTTGAAGAAGAAAATCAGGCAGTTCTTGCTCCCTTCCTTGAAAAAATCAAACAAAGCTACCCTCAGAAAAACATCTGGTGCTGGACCGGCTACATTTACGACAAAGATTTACAGAAAGGACAGAGAAAGCACACTGAATACACCGACCGCATGCTTGACTGCATCGATGTGCTGGTAGACGGCCCCTTTATCGAAGAAAAGAAAAACCTTATGCTCGAATTCCGGGGTTCAGAAAACCAGAGGATTTTAAGACTGGCAGAAATCAGAAAGAGCTAACTTTCCCTTACAGCCTTCATCTCTTTTTTATGCTGATACATTGCCTTATCTGCACGTGCAAATACATTGGCAACATTAGCATCAATTTTCATGTCAAAATCAGCAATACCGATAGCAGCCGAAACTTTTTCCCAAACTTCAAGCTTATCATCCTTTGCAAGCTCAGCCAGGCTTCTGTTAAAGACTTCAACCAGATTTACGCGGTTCTTATAATCATCATTTTTTAGGATTGTAACAAATTCATCACCGCCAATTCGGAAAACCGGCGAATGAGTGAAGGTATGGCAGACAATATAGCAGAGCTTTTTGATTGCAATATTTCCCTGCTCATGACCAAAGGTATCATTAATCTTTTTCAGGTAGTTCAGATCTATCATCGCAATAGAAAATTCTGCATTTCCCTGACCAATCTGCCAGTCCAAAGCCTGAACCTCTGTATCATAGGCAGTTTTATTTCTGATACCTGTGAGGGCATCCTTAATTGCAAGCTCATTCATCGCATCAGCCTTCTGCTGGGTATCACGCAGCTCCTTTGCAGTTTCCAGAAGATTGCGCATATAGTTTTCCAGCTCCAGAATCATCGAAGAAACCTGCATTGCGAGTATGGAAATTTCATCCTTACCCTTTGCATTTTTTTCGATATCAGTTACAACACCGGCATTTTTTCCCTGAGAATAAAGCTTTACACTTTCCTTCAGACGATAAAGCTTTGAAATATATCTCTTGTAAATGTAAAAAAGCACCATAATGACGGCAATTACAAGAATCAGTCCTATGTTAAACATCTGCCAGATTGTGTTATGCAGGATTTTATAGTTTACGTCGGCAATATCAACTTCAACACCAATAAGACCAAGCTTAATTCCGTTTATGAAAACAGGACTGTACCAGGCATAATCGTTTCCATATTCATTATGAAAGGTGTCAAAACCGGAAGGCCGAAGCCCTGTATTCCAGGCTTCCCACTCGCGCGAATGTTCCTCAGGCTTATGGGTAACGGTAATTCCAAGCTCAATGTATTTTTTTCCGTCAACAAGCCGCTCATCACGCATGGCATCCAGAACATACATAACTTCATTTGTTCTGGATTCAGGAACGATGTATTCTGTGTAGGCAAGATTAAAACGGATTCTGGCCTGTTCAAAATGATTCAGATAATATTCATGCTTATAAACCGTATAGGCCTCTTTAACTTCATCTGAAAGCTCATCAAAAGAAATATTGCACCCGATAATTTTCCCCGGATACTGCTGGCTAAAAAGCTCCTCATATTTTTCACGGGCAATCTGAACATCATAGGCAGTAAAGCCGTGAGGAACCTTGAGGGTGTCTTTATGGGCAAGAAAATATTTCTGATAATAGGCAAAATCATTGCCGTCGGCAGTCAAAACCTCTTCAAGGTAGGAGGCAACCTGCTGAATTGATTCTTCACGTTCAAGCTTGTAGGCGGCACTCTGGCTTTTATAAGTTACAAAACCTGCCATAAAAAGCGTCAAAATCGTAAAAACAAAGAAAATAACGGCAAATTTAAAAAGGAGGCTTTCTGATTTTTTTCCCATATAATCTGATTATAAGGGCAAAAATCAAATATAGCAAAGTTTAAAAATCCTGACTTAAAATCCCGCAAGTCAGGTTAAAAATGCAGGCGGCGGACATGAGTCATGCGGCTTACGTAAAGCTGAATAAGCTCTTTTTCCGGTTCCAGAATAAGTCCAAGCAGGGCATCTGTAGGAGAGCGGACTAAAGCTTCCGGTTTTCCTATAATAGTCTGATAGCCTTTTGTTCCATCCGCATTGGGCATTTGTATTTCAAGGAGATCGCCATCCTTCTGGGCAGCATCAATCAGATGAAGCTTGCCGGAAAAATCCATTCCTTCAGCCTCAAGGATTTCTGTGCGGACAGCCTCAGAAGAAAGCTGACTTTCTGTAATAATCAGCTTATTCATAATCCTGTTTTTCAGGCCTTCCTTCTGATTTTTATCCAGTTCAAGGCTGGCAAGACGCTTTATAAAACTTTCGATAAGACTTGAAGCAGAAACTGACGATAAAGAAGTCCCGTCCCCCTGATTAATTTCTGACTGACCGCCAGCGCCACCTGTCTTCTTAAAATCAAACTTACGGCCGCTTCGCAAAAGCGGAAAGGCAAGAACTTCATGCTTTTGGGCAGGAGTTTTTACGCTTCCGACTGAAGTCAAACCGCATTCAGCAAGGAAAGGCTGTGGATCCGCATCCAGAGGAAGATTTAAAAGATAGATTCCGTCAGCAAGCTTTTCCTGAACATACTTCTGGATTTTCGGATTGTTTTCAACAAAAGGAATATTTTCAGAAATCACCTTAAGGACAAAGCCCTTGTAGAGTATTATAGAAGAAAATGAATTATACCACTCAAGAACGTTGATTTTCAGGTTTTGAGGAACTTCATAAAGACTGAATTTTTCCAGGATTTCAAAAATTGTCTGAGCGTTCATCCCCTTGTCAAAAGCGTTTGCGGCAGATTCTTTTGTAAGCTCAAACTGGCAGACAAGACCTGACTGGCGGATTTTCAGAAAATCAGCAAGCACCAGGCTCTGAGAAAGCGGGAGGCCGGGCATAAGTGATACGGCAAATGTCGATTCAATATTTACAGGCTTGATTTCAGGATGACTGTTGTTCTCAATTTTTCCGGCAAGATAAACAGCTTCCCCTTTTTCATCACTTCCACTTTTCTGAATCAGGCCGAAGCAGGCAGCAGAATCTATCATGCGGTCAAGAATATTAACGTTCTGGAAGGCATCGTAATTTTCTTTTGAACGGGCAGCCGCAAGAATCTGAGAAAAACGGCTGTTTTTTGCAACGGCACTTCCATCCTCTGTTTTTGCCCCCAGCATAAAGGAAAGCCGCAGAAGAGATTTTCTGGTAAAACCTGATTCCGGCACAGATGCCAGACAGTCTAAAAGCAGCTGGGCTTCCTTTTTTAGTCCGTCACGGCTGAATCTTGAACAGGAAGCTGCACATAAAAGAGCATATTGAAAAATCTCATCAAGTCCTGCAAAAAGTGCCAGCTTTTCATCATCAATTTCCAGGGATTTTTTTCCTTCCCGTAAAAGAGAAAGATTTATAAAGGCATTTACAAGCAGCTGAAGGCATTCTGCCTTGCCTGGAAAAATTGCTTCCAGCGCATTCAGGCTGTTCTTTTTAAGCAAGCCGTCTGATTTGAGTGAAAAATTATAATTTTTTAAGGCTGATACAAAAGACAGAAGAAAATTCTGCGAAAGAATGAAAATATCATCAAAATTTTTCTGTACAAGGACAGGTTCTGGCAGCAGTTTTTCTATCGATAATTTTTTTTCAAGATAAGGAAGTAAAATCGGATTAATAAGGAAGATTGTTTTTTCATCCTGATTTTTTACCGTATAAATTAAAAGGCGCTCCTGAAGATTTGCAAGGCGGGCATAAATCAAAGGAAGCTTGTAAGAATCAGAAAAAAACTGAACAAGATTTTCCTGCGTCAAATTCTGGATAAAGCGAACCGCACACAAAATCTCGCAGTCAAAATCATCAAGGAATGAAAGAATATTTTTGATATTTTCCGGAGTTTTAAGAAAGCTTGCCAGCTGGGAAACAAGGCGCTGCTTGTTATATGGAGTTTTGATTTTTCCAAGATAGAGCCGCATGATATTGAAAAACTCTTTGTCGGGAAGGGATGCAACTTCTTCTGCCCAGATATCAATCGTATTTTCCATCTTAAATTCCTCTGTCTAAAGCTCGCAGCCAGGCGAATAACGCACAATTTTATACTGATAGCCCTGTTCGGCAAGGAACTTCTGGCGGTTGGAGCCGAACTCTTCTTCTACGGTGTTGCGGGTAATCAGTGTGTAAAAACGCGAAGTTCTTTCCTTTGGTCTGAGAATTCGTCCAAGCCTCTGGGCTTCTTCCTGGCGGCTGCCGAAAGTTCCGCTCACCTGAATGGCAAGACTGGCGTCCGGAAGGTCAATTGCAAAGTTTGCAACTTTTGAAACTACAAGTACGCGGATTTTTCCGCTGCGGAAGTCTGCATAAATCTTATCGCGTTCAGCATTGGGAACCTTACCTGTAATAATAGGCGCCCCGATTTTTTTAGCAATTTCGTCCAGCTGCTCAAGATACTGCCCGATTACAAGGATTTTATCCTCCGGGTGAGCTTTAATGATTTCTTCCACAACCGGAAGCTTTTCTGCATTCTGACTGGCCATCTTGTGTTTCTCGCGCACACCGGCAACTGCGTAATCAATTTCCTGACTTACAGGAAGGTCTATGCGGACTTCTATACACTCGGCAGTTGCAATCCAGTGGTCACGTTCAAGCTCCTTCCATGGAACATCATAACGTTTAGGGCCGACAAGACTGAAAACATAACCTTCACAGTGATCTTCGCGGACAAGAGTTGCTGTAAGGCCTACGCGGCGAACAGCCTGAAGCTCGGCAACCACGCGGAAAACCGGAGCCGGCAGCATATGAACTTCATCATAAATGATAAGTCCCCATGGACGCTCGTGGAAAATACTGAAATGAGGATAAGGACCTTCCTTATCCGGCCGCCAGGTCAAAACCTGATAGGTTGCAACAGTAACCTGCTTGATTGTCTTTGATTCCCCTGTGTATTCGGCAATCTGGTCAGCAGTAAGATTTGTTTTATCAAGCAGTTCATCAATCCACTGGTGAACGGCAGAAATGTTTGTCGTAATGATAAGGGTACTTGTTTTGAGCATGTCCATAATCGTCATGCCGACAACAGTTTTTCCGGCTCCGCATGGAAGAACGATTGTACCAAAACCGGTTCCAGGTCCTTTATCGCCGACAAGCGCCCTGGCAGCCCCCCTCTGATATTCACGGATTACAAGATCTTTTCCAGCGGAAGTTTTTTCCCGAAGTGCCACATCAAGAGGCTCACCGTCCTGAAGTACAACTTCATCCTTAACCGGCCAGCCTGCCTGAAGCAAAAGCTGCTTTATTGTTCCGCGGTCAGTCAGATGAAGAAGAAAGCAGTACTGTTTTTCATCCTCTGTGAGCGGAGCTGCAAGTTTCTGAGTTCCTTCAGCCCCCTGCGGCTCCACGTAAGTCGAAGCGCAGAGATATTTTTTTACAGCCGGATTTACCCCGATTTCCTTAAAAACAGAAGCAGTTTTTGCCGTAAGGTAAAGATATTTTTCTATGATTGGTTTTCCGTCTTTGTCTTTAGTTTCGGTTTCTTTTTCTGGTCCTGGAATAAGGCGCAAAGTTCCGAATCGGTTTGAAATTTCCTGAATCCACTGGGGAATTGACTGCGGCACATCGTAGCGGGCATATTTTTCAAGGACAGCAACAGCGTCATCTGCCGAAAATCCTGCACTGGCTGCATTCCAGAGCGACAAGGGAGAAAGTCTGTATGTATGAAGATGTTCAGGTGACTTTTCAAGCTCTGCAAAAGGAATAAGGGCATTGCGGCATTCTTCCGCCAGCGGAGCATGTACGTCAAGAAGAAGAGTCCGGTCACTTTGTACAATCAGAGGATTTTCGTAATTCATAATAGCCAGTTATTATACTAAAAATCCGGCCTTACGAAAACTGGAAATCTAAAAATAAAAGAATATTACAATTATTGAAGAACCATCTGATCGTTGGTCATGCTGCTTTTTTTGATTTCGCGGAACTTCTGAGCCAGATCGTCCAGAGTAAGCTTCTGCTTTTCTTCTCCGCTTACGTCATAGATGATTTCTCCGCCGTCCATCATCAAAAGGCGGTTACCGTAGTCCAAAGCCTGCTGCATGTTGTGGGTTACCATCATTACAGTAAGATTGTATTCCTCTGCAAATTTTCGGGTAAGCTTCATGATTAAGGCGGCGTTTGTAGGGTCAAGGGCAGCTGTATGCTCGTCCAGAAGCAGAAGAGCCGGTTTTGACATTACAGCCATCAAAAGTGTGAGTGCCTGACGCTGACCGCCCGAAAACTGTTCAACGTTGTCATTAAGGCGTTCTTCCAGACCCATATTCAGAACTTTTAGCTGGTCTTTAAACTGGTCACGTAGCTTTTTGTTCAGACTGATTTTCAAGCCCTTCCAGCCTTTTTTACTGCAGATTACCATGTTGTCTTCAAGACTCATTTTTCCGGCTGTTCCCAAAAGAGGATTCTGGAAAATACGTCCGATATATGAAGCGCGTTTGTATTCTGCGTCGTCTGTAATTTCGCGTTCGCTGCCATTATCGTCAAGGTAGATTTTTCCTTTAGTCGGGCTCAAAGTTCCTGCAATCAGATTGTAGAGGGTTGTTTTTCCGGCTCCGTTTGAACCGATTACTGTAATAAAATCGCCCTTGTTGATTGTAAGGTTGATGTTTTTAAGTGCTGTATTTTCGTCCGGGGTTCCGGCGTGGAAGGTTATTCCGATATTTTCAAGTCTTAACATTTGCGGTCTCCTTTTGTGCCGCATTTTGCAGGGCGCATAAGATGTTTTTTCAAATCAGTTTTGCCTTTCATGTTTGCAACAATGAGGCAGATTATGATAAGAAGGCCTGTAATCAGCTTGAGATCGTTTGCGGTAAGGTGGATATAGTGGCCGTAGCGGCGGGCAAGCAGCATAAGGGCACGGTAGATAATCGAACCAATCAAAACGCGCAGAGTCTGATACTGGATTTTATTTGAACGGATGATGAATTCGCCAAGCATGAGGGAAGCAAGTCCGCTTACGATAACGCCGGTTCCGCTTCCTACGTCGGCAAAACCGTTATACATTGCGGTAAAGGCTCCAGAAAGGGCTGCAAGTCCGTCTCCAACACAAACACCGATTCCGCGCACAATCTGAGGATTTACCCCCTGAGAAATAATCATCTGCTCATTTGAACCTAAAGCTCCCATTGTAAGTCCAAGGTCTGTGTGGAAAAACAAATCCAGGACGGCCTTAAAAATCACAATGAAGACAATCAGGAAAATAAGGATTCCTGTGTCGCCTGGCAGTGAAGGAAATTTATCTGCAAAAAAGTCCTGAATGCGGCTGAATAATGTCTGAATACGGAGGAAAGAAACGTTTGCACGGTTAGACATGATGCGCAGGTTTACGGAATAAAGCATTGTCATCATAAGGATTCCGGCCAGCAGATCAGGAATACGGAGCTTTGTGTAAAGGAAGCTTGTACAGAGACCTGCAAGACAGCCGCCGGCAAAAGCAAGAATAAGTGCAATAAAAGGCGGGAGACCGTGAAGAAGACAGGCCGCAAGAATACAGCCGCCCATTGGAAAGGCTCCGTCAACTGTCATATCGCAGAAATTAAGGGTGCGGTAAGAAATAAAAAGGCCTAATACCATTATTCCGTATATAAGGCCTTCGATAAGAATTGTTTCTAACATGGAAAACTCACTGAAAAAAAATTCACTGACCAATAAAAAAGGCTTCCGTTGCGCGTTTCTGCAAAGTCAGGGCTAAGGGCAGCACCGCTTGGAGCACAAGCTCGCTTAAACCTTAGAATGACTTTGCAGCCCCGCTCCACTAGCGCCTTTTTTATGATGTCATCTTATTTTTCAATAAGTTTACCATTTTCTATAATAAATGTCGCCTGTTTGAGGTATTCTTCCGGGATTGTAATTCCGCAGGCCTTAGCTGTGTCCAGGTCGAATAAAAGGTCTGAATCACTTGGCTGGGTCATAAAGCGGACAGGGATTTCTGAAGGCTTTTTGCCGTTTAAAATCTGTACTACGATTTCGCCGGTTGCATAGCCTGCTTTGTAGTAGTTGAAGCCGCTTGCCATAAAACAGCCGCCGTTTTTAGCACCTGTTACGTCGCCGCTGAAAATAGGCTTTTTAGCCTTGTTTAAAACGCTCACAAGGCTTGGGAGGGCACTGAATACAGTGTTATCAGTTGTAAGGTAGATTCCGTCAACGCGGTTTACGATTGCTTCTGCAGCCTGGCGAACTTCTGCCGAAGTAGAAATTGACTGAGTTACAAGTTCAAGTCCTGCTTCCCTGCAGCCTTTTTTTACCAGTTCAAGACCGGAAATTGAGTTGTCTTCATTTGAAGTGTAAATGTAACCAAGAGTTTTGATTCCAGTGATTTTTTTGAAAAGCTTGATGTGCTCAACAGAAGGAAGTTCATCACTCATACCTGTGATGTTGCGTTCACCGTGCTCAAGAGTTTTTACAAGGCCAGCTCCAAGAGGATCTGTTACAGTTCCGAATACGATTGGAGTATCTTTCATTGTGTTTGCAAGGGCAATTGCGATTGGAGTTGCAATTCCAACTGCTACGTCTACGCGCTCATCGCGGAACTGAGCCGCAATCTGGTTGGCTGTGTTTACATCGCCGTTTGCATTCTGCAAATCATATTTTGCATCAATTCCGGCAGCCTTTACTGCGTCCATTACACCGCGTTCAACGTCGTCCAGAGCTACGTGCTGAACAATTTTTGCAATACCGATTTTTACCTGTTTAGCTTTTTTTGCCTTTGCAGCCGAAAGTGACGTAAGGCTGAGAGAAAGAGCCAGGGCTGTAAGTATTATTTTTTTCATATTTTCCTCCATGCGCAAAATCTCTCCTGCGCTTTTATGTTTCTATTTATAGTAACATAATAAGAGGATTATACTTTCTTGTCAAGTATCTTAATCAAAAAAGCTACTTGCGGCGGACAATAAATTCGGTCTGTTCCTGCTTTGCGATTTTTTCAGCCCGCTTTTTGTAAATCTTGTAAAGTTCTGCCTGAGCCTGGAAAGGATTTTTTCCCTTTTCAACAGGAATCCAGCTTCCGTTAGGCTGTAAAATCTGGGCATTTGTGTTGTCTTCAAAATAAGTATCCAGAATCATCTTTACTTCCCTGAAGGCCTCTTTTTCAAGGATAGGGAACATAAGCTCAATACGGCGGTCAAGGTTGCGGCTCATCCAGTCGGCACTTGAACAGTATAGTTCAGGACTGCCGCCGTTTTCAAAATAGAAGATTCTGGCATGCTCAAGATAACGGTCAACAATCGAAGTAACGGTGATGTTTTCACTCATGCCTGGAACACCGGGAACCAGCATACAGATTCCGCGGATATTCAGTTTGATTTTTACACCGGCCTGACTGGCCTTATACAAGGCATTAATAACTTCTTCATGAGTAAGGCTGTTCATTTTTGCAATGATAAGTCCCGGATTGTCCGGCGTACTTCTTTCAATTTCGCGCTGAATCATACTTAAAAGGCGGGATTTGATTGTGACTGGCGCCATTCCAAGATAATTCATCTTCTGCAGGGTTGAATATCCTGTTACAAGATTGAAAAAATTTGTTGCGTCGCTTGCAATTCCAATATTTGAAGTAAAAAGTGAAATATCAGAATAAAGCTTTGCAGTTTTAGGATTGTAATTTCCTGTCGCAAGATGAACGTAACGGCGGATTGTATCTGCTTCACGGCGAACGACCATCAGGATTTTTGCATGAACCTTAAGGTTTACAAGACCGTAAATTACGGTAACGCCGGCCTGTTCAAGCTCATTTGCCCAGGCAATATTGCGCTCCTCATCAAAACGGGCCTTAAGCTCCACAAGAACGACAACCTGCTTTCCCCGGGCCGCCGCAGTCTCCAGAGCCTTGATAATCGGAGAATCGCCGCCTGTACGGTAAAGGGTCATTTTAATTGCAAGAACATTGTCGTCATCAGCGGCATCGCTTATCATCTTTACCACAGGGTCATAACATTCATATGGAACGTGAAGGATTTTATCATGCAGCTTAAGGGTATCCCAGTAAGGCTCGTCTTCGGGCAAATCGCATGGATAAAAATGCTCCCAGCGGTCAAAGCTCATCTTTCCGTCTTCATCAGAGCTTCTTAAGCCCATCAGTGAACCGGGATTTAAAATTCCGTCCACCATGTAAACATCTTCATCATTAAGCTCAAGCTTTTCCTTTAGGAAAGAAAGGATTGCAGGGCTTGTTCCGTTACACATCATTGCAACCGGGAAGGAAGATTTTCTCTGAATCAGAACGTCTTCCATAGCGTGAATAAAATTATTGCCGGCATCTTCATCAACCGCAAAATCCGCATCCCGCACAACCTTAAAAAGCATCAGCTGGCTGACTTCAAGCCCCGGAAAGAGAGAAGTACCAAAGGTTGTAATAATGTCGCCAAGAAGGGCAAACTGTTTTTCATTTTTATCTTTATCTTCAACCGGCAGCCAGTAAATATGCTGAATTCCATCCGGGATTTCAACAAAGGCAATTCGCGGAACTTCATCACTGCCTCTCAGCGCTTCTCCACCCTTTTCAAACTTAATGCCGTCAATAGGATTAAGAAGAAAAGCCGCATACATTGAAAGATTTTTTATATGAGGGAATGCTTCAGTATCAGTTCTAAGGGGAGTCAAAAGCGGATAAATATCAGATTTAAAAATCTTATTGATATAGGCCGACTGCTGAACCGTATAATTTTCAGGCTTAACATAAACAAGGCCGTTTTCTGCAAGCTCGGGCAGCAGGTCATTCATGAGGCAGTTCTGCTGCTCACGGATAATCTGATGGGCGCGGGCAGAAATACTTGTAAGCTGAAGCTTTGGAGTAAGCCCCGAAATATCAGCCATATCAGGATTTTCAAAAAGGGCGCGTTTTACAGATGCAACACGAACCTGGAAAAATTCATCAAAGTTTGAAGTTACAATAGAAAGAAACTGCAGGCGCTCCAGAAGCGGTAATTCTTTTCGCAAGCCCTGATACAAAACGCGGGCATTAAATTCGAGCCAGCTCAATTCTCTGTTAAAATATCTGATTTCCATATTTTGCCCCCGTTTTAAATTAAAATTACCTTATAACCGAATACGCTTTCGAACATTCCAGCCTTTTCCTGCAATGCAATGCGTTCCAGAACTGAATTTTTAGAATGTTTTGTAGATATCAAAAGTGTATTCTGCTGTAGCTTTACCGAAATATCATTGAAGGTCTGGATGTGACCGCGGTCCATGGCATCTGCAATGCGAAGAATGGCTGTCAGCTTTAAGATAAGCATGCGGTCGGAACGCGGCATCATCAGGAAATTTTCCTCATCCTGAGGCATCTGGCTTCCCCGGTGATATTTTGAAATCTCCGCTACAATGGAAATTTCGCGTTTTGTCAATCCAAAAATCTCTGAATTCTGAATGATATAGGCGCTGTGCAGATTGTGATGGGCAAATTTAATGAAAACACCGACATCGTGCAGAATGCAGGCAATTTCCAGCAGCATTTTTGCATGCTCTTCAAGAGCCATTTCATCCTTAAGGCATTCAAAAAGCTTTACGGCAATCATACGGACACATTCTGCATGCTTTTCATCACCGTGATATTTTCGCAGCAGATTTTTTGCAGAAGCAAGAATCTGCATGTCATATTCATCCTGCAGAAGTTCGTTCTGGGCAGGATTTTTATTCAGAATAATTCCATGGCGGATATTTGTTTCCGGTACGATGATTTTTGTTGCCTTAGTAAGATTTAAGAAAAGCTGATAAATCAAAAGACTTACCTGCAGAGTTTCTGCTTCGGAATAAGAAATCCGGAAGCGGGCAACCATTTCATCAACAGAATATTCCTGAACGGAGCGGCGGAAATCATTAAATTCATCAACCTCGATTTCCCAGAGGAAGGTAGAAATCGGGTGACCCACCAGAAGGGCAGCAAGATTCATATCCTGACCAACTGCAATAAACTGCTTCACCTCGCTGAAGTTCAGTTCGTTTTCAAGGGAACCCTTTGTATTGTTGATTGACTCTTCAATATAACGGCGGACATCGTGGTAAGAGTCAATCTGACCA
Source organism: uncultured Treponema sp. (assembly GCA_947165895.1). Lineage (GTDB taxonomy): Bacteria > Spirochaetota > Spirochaetia > Treponematales > Treponemataceae > Treponema_D. The sequence goes on along the minus strand of CAMVCB010000004.1, from coordinate 336,244 downwards.
CCGATATGCTGTTCGATTCTTACAGTTCCAAGGCGCAGAGAATGAACGCCGGCCATTTTTCCGCCCGAAATCATCATAATTTCGGTAGAGCTTCCGCCAACATTCAGAATCAAAGTATCATCGTTCTTAAAATCCACCGGCTGGTCTTTAAGGCAGTCTGAAACCGCAAGGTACATAAGCTTGTTTTCTTCAATGCCGTCTACAATCTTTACCCTAAAGCCCGTCTGAACAAGAATGCGGTCCATTACAGGGTCGCAGTTTTTTGAATCACGGAAGGCAGAGGTAGCAATGCAGGTTGCCTGTTCTGGTGTAATTCCCCAGCCCGCAAGCTGCTCCTTATAGCGTTTTAAAATCTGAATGCACTGGTTTTGAGTTTCAAGGCTTATGGTGCCGCTGGTAAAAACATCCTTTCCGATTGGAATAGGATTATCCGAGCGGTCAAGAATGAGCTGTTTTCTGTCCGGAGTAATTTCTGCTACAAGAAGGCGAACTCCTGTAGAACCTATTTCAATAACTGATTCTGGTGCCGACAACGACCGCCCCCCTGCAAAAGAAATTAAAGTTTATCAATAAGCATAGAACATTTTCCAGAAGGAATAGGCAGAGTCTTTTTCTTCTGATTCAGGATATTGATAGTAAAGTAGTAAAGCTTTTCACTTTCCATCTGAATTTCCCAGCCGCGGGTAGACTTATTACTCAAAATTGTAATAAGGTTGCGCTTGAGGGAAAGATTTTCAATTCCCATGATTTCAAGGTTAGGAATAATCCAGTCTACAGTCTTACGAGGCAAAGAAATTGAAAGGCCGATTACGTTTTCAATCATCAAAGCGATTGTAGAAAGAGCCGCTGTAAGAAGATAGCGGGGACGGGCAAAAGCAGGATCGCTTTCGCAAGAGGCCTTTCCTTCCTTATTAGGACGATAAGCTTCGTAAAGGTCACCAGGAACATTTTCTTCATTCGGCATAAGGGTTTCCAGAACAAAGTAAAGGTGACGGATTGCACATTCGCGGGCAAGCTCCAGCTGGCCGTAGCGCTCAAGTCCCTTGATAATCATAAAGTTGAAAGCAGGCATAACGCTTCCGCAGTAGCCGTTTCCTTCTTCACTAAAGTGAGGGTCATCGGCACTAAGACAAGGGAATGGATGCTCGGTTCCAAAAGATTTAGGGTCGTTCAAATGCTCAACAAGGCGGTCGGCCTTATCTGCATTAGGAATTTCAGCAAGCATTGTCCAGTAAGCGGCAACAGTCTTTACAGAAAGTTTATTTTCATCCTTATCAAGATCATAATAAAAGCCTGTATCATTATCCCACATAAGGGAATTAATACGGGTTTTAATAGAAAAATACATCTTGCGGTACTGGAAGCTCAAATCCTTATCATTGAGAATATCACCAAGTGCCGACATATAAGATGCGTTAACTGCCATGCAGGCATTAAAATCAACCGGATAGAAAGCGCCGTCGCGGGGAGAATTTGTCATTGTTGAAGCACAGTGAGGAACTGCATAAAGTCCGTTTTCCTGCTTAAAATTTGCATCCAGCCAGTCCATATACTTCTGAAGTGCCGGCATAACTTCCTTAATGCGGCGCTTATTTGCAGATTTATGATAAAGGTTAAATTCAGCAAAAGCAAAAAGAGGAAGACCTACCCCCTCCGGATTAGAAGAATCCAGCTCCGGCTTATTGGTTAAAGCATCATACTTCCAGCGGATAGCACCGTTTTCTTCCTGACGTGCATAAAAATAGTCAATGTTCTTGCAAGCATCAAAATTTCTGTTCGAATATACCAGAAAGAAAGTAGAGAAAATTGATTCAAACTGGCTCAAAATATACTTATTGTCCTGAGGATACACAAATAAACCGTTATCGGTATCCTGCTCACCGTTTGAAGGATTAAGCCAGAATGATGAAACCCATGACCATGTTTTATTATAAATGTCTACAAAATCCTGATCATAGAAATGGATTTTTGGAAAATCATGTTTGTTCACAAAGAACTCCTACTTTTACTTGATGTATTACTATACTGCAACTCTCAAAGCGTAAAATAACGTATCTATTAATATAACACAGATTTTGCAAAAAAGTTTAAATTTTCCAAAAAAAATTTTAAATTTTCGACTTTTTAGACTTGAATAAAATATTGTTTTTAGCTCGATAAATAAAATTTCTAAAATAATTTAAAAAATTTCACTTTTTTTTGCAAAACATTGCCGGAATTTGAATTTCAGGGGGACTTTATATATGTACGGCAGCTGCCGCTTTATAAAAGTTTTTTTTTGAGGTTTATATGAATATTTATTCTTTTTCTCCATTCGGATATGAAGGCGCTCTGGTTAATGTAGAAGTTGATTTACGGCGCGGGATTCCGGCAATTGATATTGTGGGACTGGCTGACAGCGCGGTAAAGGAATCCCGCGAAAGAATGCAGGCGGCAATCCGTAACTGCGGCTTTGATTTTCCGCTAGAAAGAGTTTTAATTTCTTTGAGTCCTGCAGATTTGAAAAAGGAAGGAGCAGGTTTTGATCTTGCAATTGCCCTGGCGGTTCTGGCGGCTAATGCAGAAAGCAAGGGGGAAAGCAGTTTTATAAGTGAGCCTCTTCTTGTGATGGGGGAACTTGAGCTTTCAGGAAAAATCAGGCCGATTAAAGGCGTTCATGCGGCAGCAGATACAGCCGTGGCAAACGGAATCAGAAAATGTATTGTGCCTGAATTGAATGCGGATGAAGCACGTGAAGTCAGCGGGATGGCAGTTTACGGCGCAGACAGTCTGCAGAATGCAGTTTATGCACTTAAGGAAGAAGGATTTTTTACCGAACAGACTTCGCGGCTGGAAGGTCAGCTCACAATTCCAAAGAACTGCGTATGCGTAGACGGGGTTATTTTTCCTGAGGTTTCGGAGGGATTTGAGTATGAGCAGGTAAAAGGCCAGTACCAGCTGATTCGGGCTCTGGAGATTGCGGCCTGCGGAGGACACAATCTGCTTGCGGCTGGAGCTCCGGGCTGCGGAAAAACTATGGCGATTCAAAAATTTCCTGTGATTAATCCCCTTTTATCCCTGGAAGAAGCTCAGTCTGTTACAAGAATCTGGTCTCTTGCAGGACTTATAAAGCCTTCACAGCCCCTGGTCCGTATTCCTCCCTTCAGAACACCCCACCAGACCTCCAGTATAGAAGGAATATGCGGTGGCGGGGTGCATTGCCGCCCGGGCGAAGTCTCCCTTGCCCACAAGGGCGTACTTTTCCTTGATGAGGCAGCGGAATTCAGAACTTCCGTACTTCAGATGCTGCGAGTCCCGATTGAAAAAGGCAGCATAACACTCAGCCGCGCCGGCCGGGTCACCTGCTATCCGGCAAATTTCCAGCTTTTTATGGCAGTAAATCCCTGTCCCTGTGGAAACTACGGTTCAAAATCAAAAATCTGCCTTTGCAGCGCAAAATCTCTGGAACAGTACTGGAAAAAATTTTCTGCCCCATTGCTGGACAGAATTGATTTACGGATTTTTGTAGACAGTGAAGAAAATACAGACCTTCAGGCTGAGGACACAAAACGTCAGACTCTCAAAAGCAGCGCCGACATTCAAAAGGCCATTGCAAAAGGAATTAATTTTATGAAAAAAAGACAGGGCAGCAAAAAAAACGCAAAGCTTCTGCCGGAAGAATTAAGTGCTTATTGTATTCAAACAGAAGAAAGCAAGCAGCTTCTTTCAAAGGCAACAGAACGCTACAGTTTTTCTCCGCGGGCCATTTCCAGCTGCATCAAAACCGCCCGTACAATCGCCGACCTTGACGAATCACAAAAAATAGAAGCCGCTCACATGCAGGAAGCCATAGACCTGCACAAGCTCTGCACATCCCTGGTTCCCGAATTGTAACAGTCGTAATGCAACCTTGAATTTGCAGTGAACGTCACTGTTACTTAACTTCTGCATAGCAGAAGTTGTGGCAATGCATTTTGGGGGAAAGATACCGGAGGGGAGACTTGAACTAGCGTAAAATCGGAAATCCGTTAAAAACCTGGCTGCGACAGCGGGCAGGTTTAGGATTATCCGATAAAACCGCTCAGTGGCGAGACTAGCGAGCCACCCTACAATCGGCTCAAAGCGGAACTATGTTCCGCGACGAGTTCAAGTCTCGCTCACACATAAAGCATTCGTTAAATAAAAAAGCTTTCCCGTCCAACGAGAAAGCTTAAATACCGGAGAAGAGACTTGAACTCTTACGCCATCGCTGACAAAAGATTTTGAGTCTTTCGTGTCTACCATTCCACCACTCCGGCGAATGTTTGCAAACTATATCATATTTAAAAGGGTTTTTCAAGAGCTTATGACTTGCTATAATAACTATGTGAAAATAAAATCCGGCGCTTTTGAAGGCGCAAATCCCGAATTAGTCCTTAATACAGTTTTCGGTTACGACTCCTTCAGGGACTCTCAAAATAAAATCATAACAAGTATCCTTTCAGGAAATGACACTCTGGCCATCATGCCAACCGGCGGAGGCAAATCACTCTGCTATCAGATTCCGGCCCTGATTTTAGAAGGTATTACAATAGTAGTTTCCCCTCTGATTTCGCTCATGCAGGATCAGGTAGCCTCCCTGAACGCAACAGGAATTAAATCTGTTTTCCTCAACTCTTCCCTGACCTGGGAAGAATACCGCAACGCCACGGAAGAAATCATAAAGGGCCAAGTAAAAATCGTCTATATTTCTCCTGAAGGACTTTCTACCAGCCGCACAAGGGAGCTCTTCAGTCAAAACAATCTGAAAGTCAGCCTGATTACAGTTGATGAGGCTCACTGCGTTTCCCAGTGGGGACATGACTTTCGCCCTGATTACATGGAAATCAGCACTATCCGCCGCTACTTCCCGGACGCCGTAATGGCAGCCCTTACGGCAACGGCAACCGACCACGTGCGCCAGGATATAATCAAAAATCTTTCGATGAAAAATCCTAAGATTTACATTTCCAGCTTCAACCGCGAAAACATCTTCCTTGAAGTCATGCAGAAGCGCAATGCCACCGACCAGGTAGTAAACTACGTTAGAAATCACAGGGATGAAAGCGGAATTATTTACTGCAACTCCCGCAAGCAGGTCGATGAACTGACAGACATTCTTGAAACGATGGGCATGAACGCAAAAAGTTATCACGCAGGCCTTACCGATGAAGTCCGCGCAAAAAATCAGGAGCTTTTCGTAAAGGATGAAGTTCAGATTATGGTTGCGACGATTGCTTTTGGAATGGGAATTGATAAGCCCAATGTCCGCTATGTCATCAACTACGATTTACCTAAATCTATAGAAGAATATTATCAGGAAATTGGACGAGCGGGACGGGATGGACTTCCTTCCTATGCACTTTTACTTTACTCTGCTGCCGACATCCATAAAATCCGCTGGTTCTTTGAAGATTCAGGAAACCCCGAACAGGCAGAAGCCCTGCTTCAGGGCATGGTAAAATTTGCAACTTCCCGGGTATGCCGCCGCCAGTCACTTCTTGCCTACTTTGGAGAAAAATATAGTCCTTCCCCGGAAAATGCCGCCTGCTGCTGCGACATATGTAAAAGCTTCGGTGGAAAAATCCCGCTGGAAGACATGACTATCCCGATGCAAAAGCTTCTTTCCTGCATCATCAGGACAAAGGAACGCTTTGGTGCCGCCTACGTTATAGACGTACTTCTGGGCTCACGCAGCAAACGCATTATCGAAAATGAGCACAACTTCCTCAGCACCTGGGGAATTGGAAACGAGCTTTGTAAGGAAGACTGGTTTGAACTGGTAAGCATTCTTGAAAATGAAGGAATTCTTTTTAAAAGCGGAGATTACAATATTCTTCAGATTACACAAAAGGGCTATGAAATTTTAAGTTCACGCGAAAAGCTTATGATTCCTTTTATCAAAAGCGCAGCTGGCAGACTGAAAACATCTTCATCTCTTCAGAAGAAAACAGCCTTTGTTCTTCACAAAAAGACAGGCGAAAGTATAGTTGCCGAAAAGCCTGGTATAAATGACTTTGAAGCAGAAAAAATTATCAAAAATCTCAAGGAATGGCGAAAGAAAAAAGCATCCGACATGAATGTGCCCCCTTACGTAATTTTCGGGGACAAAACCATGTATGATATTGCGGCAAAAAAGCCAAAGTCAAAGAGTGAACTCAAAAATATCTACGGGCTGGGCTCTGTAAAAATCGAAAATTTCGGAAACTCAATTCTTGCCCTTCTCGAATAGCCGGAATGAAGTGCAGTTCAGAGTCCGCTCCTTTTTAATTGAAAAGACCGAAGTCAATTGCCTCCGCAGGAATTTTTTCAGTCAGGCAGTCTTCCATCGCCCTGTCCATACAGTGCTGAAGCTCACGGATATTTCCCGGCCAGGAATAATTCATCATTTTATCGATGGCCTGGCTTGAAAGAAATTTTGCACATTTTTTATCTCTGATGTACTGTTTTGCAATATAGGGAATATCTTCGGGGCGCTGCCGGAGCGAAGGAATGGTAAGGACATGATTATCTATTCTGTGGAAAAAATCCCGGCGGAAGGAACCGTCCATAATCATTGATTTTATATCGGCATTGGTTGCAAGGATAATCCTTGTGTCTAATTTTTCAGACTTTGTGCTTCCAACCGGAGTAATCATTTGGTTTTCCAGAAAAGTAAGCAGGGAGCCCTGAACCATCTGTTTTGACAAACCGATTTCATCAAAAAAGATAATTCCGTGATTTGATTTATGACAGAAACCAGTATCAGCCTTAGCATCAGTATAGGCGCCGCTGGTTTTTCCAAAAAAGGTACTTTCACAAAGGGAAGGAACAACTTCGCCCACATTTACGTGAACAAAAGGACCGTTCCTTCTGTCAGAAAGTTCATGAATAAGTCTGGCAGCCGTAGTTTTTCCACAGCCGGTTTCACCAAGCAGAAGAACAGGCGTATCTAACCTGGATACCTTCTGCAAATCCTCCCGGAATTTCTGTATTCCTCCTGAAATTCCTGTAAAAAGCCCCTGAAGCGACTGGCTTTGGGCAATAATGGAATTTCCATAATAGAAAGTATTTTTTTCTGAACGAGCAGCTTCATTTACAAAGCTTTCAATTTCATTTCTGGAATACTCGGATAAATTTGAATAAACCCAGACGGCAGAAAAGTCTTTCAATTTTTTTTGGATTGTAAAACAGATGCAGGGAGAAATAATTGAAATAAGAGAATGATTTGAATTCTTCAGAATCTGAAAAAGTTCAAGTGTAATTTCGTTGTCGATTGCGTCATAAACGACAATCCCCGGTACCTTATCCGGAATTTCACTAACACAATTAAATCGTTGAACCGTTGCGATTTTTTGAAATACTCGGCTGCAGAATAAAACAACGTCCTCACGATAACTAATCAGGTAAACCTGATTTCGATTAAGAGTCGAAGACATTTTTTTGTTCCCGTTATTTTTAAATTATTTTTTATATATTTATAATTATGTGTTATTATATCATTTTTTGAAGAGTTTGTACCATAGCACAACGAGAGAAAATAAAAATAATCGCAAAATATATACTATTTTAAACGGGTTATGAGCAATTTCTGTAAAAAATTCCAGGCCTTTGTCGAAGGTCTTTTCATTTACGCGGCGGACACGTTCAGAGAAGATTCCGAAAGCATCCTTATAGTAAAGGAAGGCACTTGAAGAAAACTGATTGCGGCGGCGGTAAGCCCAGCAGTTTTTCTCACGGATTCCGTCACTGATTAAAACAAGATCAGGCTGGGACTTAAAAATTGCCTGAATGATGTCAGCTTCGGCTGCTTTAGGAAAGTAGCCTACATAGCGACCGATAACCTTGAGAGTCGGGAAGGTATCCTTAATGTTGTGTTCAACCTTTGACAGGGTCTTTTTTGACGAACCAAGAAGATAAAGAGATTTGAAATGCGAATCCAGAACGGAAAGAATCTGAATTACAGCATTAAAGGGATTGTAGCGGACAGGGACAGGCTTTTTAAGGAAGGCTGCCGCACGCAGAATTGATTTTGAAATCGGGAGAACTAAATCTGCGCTTTTTACGCAGTCTGCAAAATCACCGCGTTTTCTGGCTTTAAGAAGATCCCAGATAGAAAGAAAAATAATCTGCTTGGTTCCCGGCTTTGCAAGAATCTCCATTACTTCATTTTCAAGCTTGTCCGGCTCGCAGATATCAACCGGTACGCCTACTAAAGAAATTCTTTCCATATATAATCCCACCTGTTATTTTTATTTTACATTATTGCCTGAGAAATTGCACTTTGAACCGCCGCAATTCCGTATAAGGCCGCTGTCTCACAGCGAAGAATATTCACATCAAAATGAATGGTAGAAAAAAATCCTTTTTCCTTCAATAGCAAAATCTCTGAAGGACTGATTCCCCCTTCATTTCCAACTGCAATGCAGATTTTTGACGCATTTTTATGCTCTGACACAAGCTGATTTAAAGGAACTTCACCCTCCGTCCGCTCCCACAGTGCCACCGCAAACCAAGCCGCCACATCCCCGCCGGCAAGGTCAGGTCTTTCTGCAACAGCTCCCGCCCTGGAAAATTCCCGCCACCAGTCTACAGCTTCTTCCAGCTTCATTGGCCGGGTTATTTTTGTTGCAACCGGCGAACCGCTCTGCTGGCGGGCCTCCCTGATAATCCGGTCAAAGCGCTCTTTTTTTGCTCCCTCAAACATGTGAAGGCAGTTTTTATCACTGAACTCGCCGATGACCGGCACAATATGACTGATTCCGCATTCCGTCGCCTGACGGACAATCAGCTCAAACTTCTGAGGCTTGGGAATAAACTGAAAAAGCACAAAAGCTCTGTCAGAAAAAAATCCCCCGACCTGGTCAGCCTGCACACCCCGGGTAATCGTATTTTCCTTTGATTCACAAATCTGCAGGGTGATTTTTTTTGCAGTATCATCAATAAAAGAAACGGTCGTTCCCTGCAGGCTGCCGTCATCAAGGCGGACATTGAGCATATCACCCTTTTTGACGCGAAGAACCTGCCGCAGATAGCGAAAATCCTTTCCTATCAGCTCAATGAGACCGTTTTTTACATTCTCTTTTTCTACAATAAACTGGCGCATTAAAAGTAAGTTTCAGCAGCTTATTTTACGGCAACCGTATTTTCTGAGGCCGCTTCATCCTGAAGCTGCTTCAGGGTTTTTGTTTTTTCTACAAGCGAAGCAAAATCTCCCTTCTGAAGAATCTTAATTGCTTCCTTAAGCTGCAAGTCGTAATCCATGTCATAAAGAGGAGTCGGCTGATGGCGCTGAACCTGAACACGTACAAGGCGGCGGAGCAGGCGCAGGTCAAAAGGATAATCCTTTGCAAGCTTTTCTGCCGCAGCCGCAATATCAGCTTCCTTCATGTTAGGATTTGCATCTACAAGCTTTGTAATTGCTTCACTTTCAATCATCTTAACATAAAGTTCTTCCTGCTCTTTAGAGAAGGTCTGGATATTTTTAATTTCCAGATCAGGGGGGATTCCAACCTTATCGATATTTGTATCGCTCGGAGTATAATAGCGGGCAATTGTAAGCTTGATTCCGTTATCTTCGCGGAGAGGAACAACCTGCTGAACAGAGCCCTTTCCGTAAGTGCGCTCGCCCACAAGGTAGGCAAGATGATTGTCTTTAAGGGCCCCTGAAAGAATTTCAGAGGCACTTGCCGATCCGTGATTAATCAGAACCACAATAGGAAGTCCGCTTACAATAGTATTCTCTTTAGAAGCCGGGAACTGATGATTTTCCAGAATCAGTCGGCTTTTTGTCGAAACAATCGGACCCGCATCAATAAATTTATCACCAACTTCAACGGCACTTGTTATCAGTCCGCCCGGATTATCACGCAAATCTATAATCAGGCTTGTGTAGCCTTCAGCCTTAAAGCCCTCAATTGCTTCCTGAACGCGTTTTGGAGTTTCCGGAGTAAACTGAATCAAGCGCATATAACCGATTTTAGTTCCCTCAATCATACCATCCTTTACAGTCGGAACTTCGATTAAGGCGCGGACAAGCTTTATGTCAAACTTCATGTTGGCACCGCGCAGAATCGTGATGTTTACAGGACTGCCCACTTCACCGCGCAGGTTTGCCAGAACCTCATTCATCGACATTTCAGGAGTAGGCTTTCCTTCAATTGCGACAATATAGTCACCAGACTGAATTCCGGCTTTTGCTCCCGGAGAATCTTCGATTGGTGAAGAAACTTCTACATAGGCAGGCTTGTCTGGCTTATTTTCAGTCGGCTTGGAAATTGTAAGACCCACGCCGCCAAAGCTTCCGTTTGTCGTATCTCCCAAATCGCGCATATAATCAGAATCAAGATAAAGGGTATAAGGATCGCCGATTGCCTCCAGCATTCCCTTAAGCGCCCCCTCATAAAGCAGTTTAGGATCTAAATCATCAACATAATTCATCTGAACAAAGTCAAAAACTGAATTAAGTTTTTTCATGTATTGGAAACTGGATATTTTGGAGTCTGAATCAAGAGAAGACTGAGCAAAACACTGAGATGCAAAAGTAAGAACCACAAAAGAAAGTGCGGCCCGCGAAATTCTTTTAAACGTTTTTTTCATGACATTTCTATTTTACGGCAGAAAGAGTAAATTTTCCATATAAAACTTACCATTTATGTGATATAATTTTTGCTATGGCACAGATAATTCCAATAGCAAGCGGTAAGGGAGGAGTTGGAAAAAGCCTTCTTTCTGCCAATCTTGCAATTGCCCTGGGTCAGCAGGGAAAAAAAGTTGTTTTAGTTGATCTTGATTTGGGAGCTTCAAATCTTCATCTTGTAATCGGACAGCATCCTGGCGTTGCAAGTCTTGGTTCCTGGTTTACTGATAAAATTGATTTTAAAGATATCATCCAGCCGACAGATTATGACAACGTAAGTTTTATTGCGGGCGACAGTCAGATTCCAGATTTAACTTCCCTTAAGCACGTTCAGAAAGTAAAACTTATCCGCAATCTTAAAAACATCAACACTGACTACGTTATTCTTGACCTGGGAGCGGGAACCCATCAGTTTATTCTTGATATGTTCCTTCTTTCGCCACAGGGAATTATTGTTTCTGCCCCGGCCGTAACCGCAACCTTGAACGGCTATCTCTTTTTGAAAAACGCCAGCTTCCGCCTTTTATACACAACCTTCAAACGCGGAACAGCTGGCCGCACTTATATCGACGGACTCAAGAAAAATGCAAAATCCATGCAGAAGCTCTACATTCCCCAGCTGGTTGCAGAGCTTGAAAAACAGGATCCTGCGGCAACAGCCCTTTTTAAAGCCCGCATGGAACAGTTCCGTCCCCGCCTTGTAATGAACATGATTGAAGATCCAAAGGATGCTGAACGCGCTCAGAGAATTAAAAAATCCTGCAATCAGTATCTTGGTCTTGAAATTGAATACCTGGGCCTTATGTACCGCGACATGCTGCAGGATAAGGCACTTGCATCCCAGCTGCCGGTTGTTGTTTACAAGCCTCAGTCGGTACTGGGGCAGGCAGTTTACCGCATCGCCGACAAGGTGATTTCTACTCCACCGCGCGCTTTTGACGCCGCCTTTAATCTGGACGGCGCAAGCGACAACTTTCAGAACGCCGATGAAGAGGCAAACGAAGATTACAATATCAAGCTGGCAGGCATTGAAGACCTTGTTGCGGGTGGAACACTCAGCATAAGCGAACTTGCCGAAATGGTAAAAACGCTGAACTACGAGCTGACCCAGGTGCGCAAGGAAAATCAGCTTTTGAAGTCAAAGCTGATTAAGGCCGCCGGACAGGGCTTTAAGATATAACTGCTTTACAATAATAAAATGCCCCTCAGGCAGGCAGACTGCCCGGGCAACAGGATTACAGAATGAACTTTTTGTATGTAAATTACCCTTCCTGGATTCATCCGCAGATTTTTCCGGGAATTAAATTTTTGGGACTCTTGCGCTGGTACGGCCTGATGTACGTTTTTGCCTTCGGAACCGCTTACTGGATTCTCAACAGGCTTTTTAAGGAAGGGGCTCTGGATTCTCCTTCCCAGGCGGGGGCAGCTTCTTCCACAGCAGGCAAAGCAACGGAAGACGACGTTTTCAGCTTTATAGCAACAGGAATTGTTTTTCTTCTGATTGGAGCCCGCATCTTTTCAACCTTAATTTACGACACAACAGGCCTTTACTGGAAAAAGCCCTGGCTGATTTTCTGGCCTTTTGATGCAGCGGGAAATTTCACAGGTCTTGCAGGCATGTCCTACCATGGAGGCTTTATCGGCGGTTTAATCGGAATGATTTTCTGGTGCCGGGTTCACAAAAAGCCCTTCTGGAAATGGTGCGATGCAATGTGCGTCGCAATTCCTCTTGGCTATACCTTCGGCCGTCTGGGCAACTTCCTCAACGGCGAGCTTTACGGACGAATTACGACAGCCCCATGGGGAATGGTCTTCCCTGCCGCAGAAAAATTTTCCGCCTCAAAAAGCTGGGTCATTGAATTTGCAGAAAAAATAGGCATGGATATTGCAGGCAAAAACCTTGTAAACCTTCCCCGCCACCCAAGCCAGCTTTACGAAGCCCTTGTTGAAGGCGTAATTCTCTGGTCGATTTTGTGGTTCATGAGAAAGCACAAAAAGTTTGACGGCCAGCTGGGACTTTCCTACGCCTGCGGCTACGGCTTTTTCCGCTTTTTCATTGAATACTTCCGAGAGCCCGACGCCGACATCGGCTACCGCATTGCCAAAGATGCCAGCGCCCCGCTCTACACCAATACCTCGCTCTTAAACTTCTCAACCGGCCAGATTCTCTGCTTTTTAATGGTGGCCGGCTCGCTAGTTACAATGATTGTTTTGGGAATTACCAGCAGGAAAAAAGGAGCGTGAGACGCTTATGAAATTGACAATTAAATACAAAAACGGCCGCAGCGAAACCCTCGACGTAGAGAAGCTGGGCCATTACAGCAAAAACCCCTGCGCCAGCTGCCGCAAGGACGGAGGCTGCTACGAGCACGGCTGCTTTATGCCCGAAGAATGGGGCGACTTTTTAGACTTAGGACATCACCACATCAGAGTGCAGGATGTAGAATCAATGCACGTTTCTGAAATGTAATTCATAAACACCAGAGAGGCCTTTCAAATGACAGTTTTTCAGGGAATTTTACTCGGAATTTTACAGGGAATCGCAGAATTTCTTCCGATTTCATCTTCCGGCCACCTTGCCGTAGCCCAGAATCTTTTTAAGCTGGATGACGTTCCGCTTTTATTCGACGTTTTCCTTCATCTTGCAACTCTTTTTGCCGTTTGCCTTTACTTCTGGCGAAAAATAGCAAGACTTTTTTGTGTTTTAGGAAGATGGATTGCACGCCGCGCACAGCCAGAATCTACCCTTCACCAGGAAGATTTACTTGCCGGATCTGACAAGGCAGGGCGGCGCACAATCATCGCCGTAATAACTGCAACCTTCATTACCGCAGCCATAGGAATTTTTACAAGTAAAAAAATGCCCCAGCTTTCAATCAAATCAACCTGCGCAGGCTTTCTTGTAACAGCTGTCTTACTGATTGTAAGTAACCTTAAAAGAAAGCAGAACGAAGACAAGGCTCAGAAAGAAGGCTCGGCCCCGGCAGAAGGAATTTCTTTCTTCCAGTCAATTGTGATCGGAATCATGCAGGGCTTTGGAACCTTGCCTGGAATCAGCCGCAGCGGTTCTACAATCGCCGGTGCCCTCTACAGCGGAGTTGACGCAAAAGCCGCAGGAGATTTTTCTTTTATTATTTCAATTCCGGCAATTTTAGGCGCTTTCCTTCTTGAGCTTAAAGATTTAGGCGAAGTAAGCAGTTCCATTGGTGCCGCCCCTGTAATTGCCGGTTGTGCAGCCGCTTTTGCAACAGGCTACATCTCACTTACTTTTCTTATGAAGGTTATCCGAAAAGGCAAACTCCACTGGTTTGCGTCCTACCTGATTCCAGTTGGAATTTTAGGATTGCTCTTTTTGAAATAAGGATTCCGGGAGGATTTTATGAAAAAGATTATTTTTACACTTTTTATTGCGGTCCTTTTGTGCGGCCCGCTTACTGCAAAGGACAATAAGAAAAAAGACAATTCAGCTGAATGGAAGGAAGTTGGCGATCAGGGAAAAAAAGCTCTGAAAGAAACCGGAAACTTTTTTAAAGACTTGGGAAAGAAAATCGGTGACGGTGCAAAAGAGGCGGCCAACGATGTAAAAGAGGCAGCTGAAAGTGCAAATGAAGTAAAGTGCATCGGAAAATGGGGCTTTAATAAAAATACAACAACTATCGAAGTCAAATCAAACGGAAAAATTGAAATCCGGCAGAAGCAGGGAAGCGACACCTACTTCTGGAAGGGAACTTATACATCCACCCTCAAAATGCTCACGATAACTGTTGAATCAGAGGGAACCTCAAGCTGGACAGTTTCAAATGAAACAAAATCTGACGGTCCCAAAAAAATGAGGCTTACCTATTCTACTATAAAAGATGATGACAATGCCATGAAATTCTCCAGCACAGATATTCCTGATGATGCTGAAGGAAACAGCTTTGCAAGCGCAAAGATTTTTACAAAAATGTAAGGTCTGCTCTTTCGGAGTAATTTTATGAAGGCTGTTTTTTCTGATTCGCAAAAGGTAGAAAAAGAAGCTAAGTCCCGCTACGCTTTTCCTGAATTTATAATGATGGAAAATGCGGCGGCGGCACTGGAAGCAGCGATTCCCCCTGATTCACACATTCTGATTCTCTGCGGAAGCGGAAATAACGGGGGTGACGGTTACGCTCTTGCCCGCCGCATCTCTGGAAAAATCCCCTGTGAAATCTTTGCCATAAAAGCGCCAAAAACAGAAGAAGCAATAAATCAGCGAAAAATGGCAGAAGCAGCCGGTGTCCCGATTTTAACAGCTCTTCCACCGGACCAAAAGCTTTCTTCCTACGGCGTAATTGTAGACTGCATTCTGGGAACAGGATTTAGCGGGGAACTGAAAGAACCTTTGACTGGTATTATTGAAAAAGTAAATAAACTGCCCGCCTATAAAATCTCCTGCGACATTCCAAGCGGACTGCGTTTTAATGCGGATTTGACGGTAACCATGGGCTGCCTGAAAACTGCACTTTTTGATGACAAGGCAAAAGACCTGTGCGGCAAAATTGAAGTTGCAGATCTGGGAATTGCAGCAGAAAAATTTCAGGCCTGCGGAAGCCCAGATGCATTTTTAATTGAAAAAGCTGATATAAAACTCCCCTGGCGAAAAAATAAAGCCGCCCACAAGGGAACTTATGGACACACTGCCCTTTTCGCGGGAGAAAAATCCGGGGCTGGAATACTTGTCGCTGAGGCAGCCCTTAATTTCGGAAGCGGACTTGTTACCCTCGTAAAAACTGAAAACTCAAATCTTTCTCAGTTTAAAATAAGCCCTGAACTTATGATAAGTGAGCAAATCCCGGCAAATACGACCTGCGTATTGATTGGAAGCGGCCTTGGTAAGGTGGATAAGGTAGATAATAACTCAGTCACGGAAGTGCCCTCTGGCCCAGCCTGCAAAGCCCTCGAAAAGGTAAAGACCTGGTTCGCAAGCGCAAAAACTCCGGCCTGCCTTTTCGATGCAGATTTATTCAGCTGGAAGGAATTACCAGCCTTTTTAGACCAGCTGCATAGCACCCGCCCTGAGGGAAAAATCATTCTGACTCCCCACTTAAAGGAATTAAAAACCTTCTGTGATTTTGCTTTCCCGGACGAAGATGCACTTACAGTCGCAGAGCTGACACAGACTGAAAAAAGAATTGAAACAGGTAAGAAAATTTGCAAGCGATTCCCTGGCGTCACACTGATTATGAAAAGCGCAAATACCTTTATTGCGCACCAGGAAGAAATTTACATATGCGACGCCGGCTCCCCAAGCCTTGCAAAGGCCGGAAGCGGTGATGTACTGGCCGGCATGACAGCCGCCCTGCTGGCCCAGGGCTACACAGCCCGCGACGCCGCCATCACCGCAGTTTACGCCCACGCCTTTGCCGGCACAAGCTTTGCCGCCGGCCAAGACTGGGCCCTCACCGCTGAAAAGTTAATAAGCAGGATAAATCCAACAACTTGAGCGCAGCGAAAGTTAAGTAACGGTTCGGTGCATCCGGAAGTTGGTGTTTGAATTACGACCGTTACAGCTTACCGCTTTCAGCAGCACCCGGTAAACCGATGTCGTTACGGTAGAAGGCGCCTTCAAAATGAACGGCCTTGATTCCACGGTAAGCCAGCTTCCAGGCTTCGTCAAAGGTGCTTCCGTATGCACTGCAGGCAAGAACACGGCCACCGCTTGTTACAAGCTTATCACCGTCTTTTACAGCGCCCGCAATGAATACTTTTGCAGTGCTTTCTGCAAGCTCTGCTGCATCGTATGTGATTTCGCAGCCTTTTTTGTAGCTTCCAGGATAGCCGCCGCTTACAACAACAGGGGCACACTGGAAACCAGGCTTCCATTTGAATTCAAAGTCTTTCAAAGTACCGTTTAGGATTGCGGTACACATAGCCATCATATCAAAGTCCAT
This sequence comes from uncultured Treponema sp., assembly GCA_947165895.1. Lineage (GTDB taxonomy): Bacteria > Spirochaetota > Spirochaetia > Treponematales > Treponemataceae > Treponema_D. The sequence goes on along the minus strand of CAMVCB010000004.1, from coordinate 319,717 downwards.
GAGCGGCAGAACTGCCTGAGTTTCAGGATCGCCAAGGCGGACATTGTATTCAAGAAGCTTAGGACCGTTTTTAGTCAGCATTACGCCAAAGAAAATAAAGCCGCGGTAGTCAAAACGCTCTTTGATAAGACCGTTCAGGGTTGGTTCAAGACAGTCTTTTTTGAACTGCTCCATGATTTCATCAGTTACGTCAGAAAGAGGGCAGACAGCGCCCATTCCGCCGGTGTTAGGACCTTTTGCACCGTCATTCAGGCGTTTGTGGTCACGGGCAGGAAGGAAAGGAACGATTGTTGCACTTCCCTGCACTGCATATTCCGGAGTTACAGAAACCGCAGCCAGAACTGAAATCTCAACTCCTTCAAGATAATCTTCAATTACAAGTTTTTTACCGGCATCGCCTACGCGGCCGCTTTCCATAATATCTTCGATTGCGGCAAGGGCTTCTTCCTCAGTAGCGGCAACAACAACACCTTTTCCTGCCGCAAGACCGTCAGCCTTAATAACGATTGGAGCACCGTGTTTTTTTACGTACTCAATTGCGGCATCTTTATTTACAAAAGTTTCGCTTGCGGCGCAGGCAACGTTGTATTTTTTCATAAAGGCCTTGGCAAGGTCTTTACTTCCTTCAAGCATTGCGCCGGCTTTTTTTGCACCAACACAAGGAATATCAGCCTTCCAGAATTCATCTGCAATTCCTTCGCAGAGAGGATCTTCCGGCCCTATTACAGCCATGCGGCAATTTTCATGCTTTGCGATGGCAACATAAGGATTCTCGCCTTCTGAAATATAATCACAATCTTTTGGATTGACATTCTGGCATTTGGCTTCATCAGCAGTTCCGCCGTTTCCAGGCACTACGATGATTTTATCGACAAGGGAGCTTTGTGCTAATTTCCAGCAGATAGTGTGCTCACGTCCACCACTGCCAACTACAATTATATTCATGGCTAGGATTATACTGAAAAAAGGCTTAAGTTTCTACAATTATATTTAAGCGGCGGCCATGGCACCTTCATCAAGCAGCAGGCAGGCTAAGGCAGAGACTCAATAACTGTCGGTTTGTTGGCACGAACCCGGATTCCTGAATAGGATTTTTCAGAAATCACCTTTGAGCCGCTCAAATACTGAACGGTTACATCATAAGTACCCGGCTCCAGCTCAAAACCTCCCGCATAAGCTTTGCCCGGAAGGGCATAAACCTGACGGATATCAGCGGTTTCTGTTTTATCAACCGCTTCAATGGCAGGAGGAAGGGCAACAATTGCGGCAATAGCGGCTGCCTTTGTAATGGCAATGGCAATAGGATTATCTGCCTGTTCAGCGGCAATCTGAGCCGCAACTACAGAACCGGCTCCGGCTGTTACGGCCGAAAGTTTTTTTGCAAGGCTTCTGCGCACACTGCGTCCATAAGCTTTGTTCGCCTTTGAATTCACATCCTTTTGAACAGCGTAATTAAAATCTTCCAGCAGAGGAAGGATTTTTTCCTGGCCGTTAACAATCATTTTTACGGCTGTTACCGCACTTCTATCAACATGACTGAATTTCGGATAAACAAACTCGATGTCAAATTCAGGAATTGTAACTATGATTTTATTCACAGAAAATGGAATGGTCGGAAAAGGACCGATTACAATTCTTTCTTCTTCGCGGCGGCCTATCATATCTGTAAAGGAAACTACATCAAGGCGGCCCTTTCCCCGTCTGATTTCAAGCTCACTTTTTGTATCAAAGCTCTGATTCAGGACATTAAGGATTCGGGCATCAAGCTCTGCATTGCTTTTATCCCCTTCCATCATGTACATAAGAAGGCTCATGTAACGGGCGGCCGGAGAATCCTTAAAAATATCAGCCTGAGCAGGTTTTGCGGGCGCCCTGCCGTCAATATCAGCAGGGTTAATTTTAAGACTTTTGTAAGCCTCCTGAACACCGGAATCAGAATTGTAATTATCATCAGCCATCAAAACTTCGCCGTACTTTACCAGATAAGTTTTCTGCTTATCATTCATACGCCTGATTTCTACAGCCGCATCCTCTTCATTTCCCAGGTTCAGATAGTTGAAGGCATTAAAAATGTTTATATAGATGTATTCGTAAGGATTTCCTTCATATTCGGTGGAATTTTCGTTAATCATCGCTGCCGCTATTCCACGGCTGATACTCTTTGTAACGGCATCATCCATCTGGCGGTCGGTCAGCCCCATAAGCTCCAGGGAAGCATTATAATTTCCGGACAGATGATAGAGCATGGCCAGATCGTAATTATCACGAATCTGGTTTTTCCTGTCTTTTTTGATTTTCCCAAGGATTTTGATTGCATCATCGTAACGGCCCGCATCTAATGCCGCCAGATATTTTGAACTGCCGTCTTTTTTAGATATTTTTTCGCTTTCTGAGGATTTATCAGTTTTACCGGGAGCAGATGCACAGGAAGCAAATAATAGAGCTGCCAGTGCAAGAACTCCCCAAGATTTTTTAGGCTTCATTAAAAAAACACAAGATTACTGCAAAAATCCGTTTAGAATTTTGCCTTATTTTTTTTGATGTATTTTTTTATGTCGCTGTTTTCGCCCTGCCAGAGAATCTTGTTTGATTCAAGGTCGATAACTTCCATATCAACGTAATATGTTCGAACCTGCTTGTTATCAATTGTATCTACGATTGTACGTACAGAGCCCTGAAGCATGAAATCAGCACCAAGCTCCTGAGCGATTGCTTTTGCAGATTCAGCTGTAGCGAAATTTGCCTGATCATCTTTTTCTGCACGAAGGGCAAGTCTCTGCTCTGAATCAGCAACAAATTCCATAGAACCGCTGTTGATGATTGCAGTCTGAAAACGGCGGGCCAGGTTTGTTGTATCAATATGCTCGCTGCTCTTGTTGGCAATCGGACCAACAATTACTAAAGGAGCTTCTCCGCTCTTTGTTTTGTAATTTCTGATTCTTGTTGAATTAGCGCAGTCATTAATTAAAGTTTCTGTAACAACACGAAGATCTGTATCATTCCAGTATCCGGAAAGGTCAATCTGAGTATCTGCATCAACACGAGTTACCTTTGTACTTGAACATGAAGTCAGAATTACGGCTACTGTCATAATTGCGCAGGCAAATAAGTGAATTTTTTTCATCTTTTTCTCCAATTTATTAAAATTTAAAGTTATTTAATTGTAAGCACATCATCAAAGCCTGTAACTTTAAAAACATCCATAACTGCATCACAGACATTTTTTACAGTCAAACCAGACTTTTTGGCAAAGTTTTTATGAGCAAGAAGCAAAACTCGAAGTCCGGCAGATGAAATATATTCAAGCTTTTCAAAATCAAGAATTACCTCATCTTCAGAAGTAAGTTCAGACAGAACTTTTTCAAGATCTGGTGAGCTTACTGTATCCAGGCGTCCAGAAATTTTAAGGTACGCAGTTTTTCCATCAATTGTCTTTTCTATTTCCACAATAAAAACCTCTTCCTAAAATTATATCATAAAATATTACAACTGTGAAACTTCATTTTGACTAACTGTACGAATTCCCGCTTTTTCGAGTATTTCTTCTGTTTTTGGCACATCAGTACAGCGGATTACCATAAAGGCGGCGTTTGTCTGGCGGCCTGTGAATCCGTACATGTATTCTACGTTACGTCCGTTATCAGCAAGAAGTTTCAGAATAGAATTAAGACTTCCGGCCTGGTCAGGAATTTCAATGGCAATTACCGGGGTTGTTTTTACAATGTAAGCAGAACGTTCCAGAGCCGCTTTTACAGGTTCCGGGTCATCTACAATAATTCGTGCAATTCCAAAATCACTTGTATCTGCAATCTGAATTGCACGAAGATTTATTTTATGCTCAGCCAGAACATTTGTAAGTTCTGAGAGGGCGTTTTTTCTGTTTTCAATAAAGATTGAAATCTGGTTAATTGTCATATGGGATCCTCCTGATTTTTTTGTCACACGGATTGCGGATTCCTGGGGAATCCATTTTCTAAAGCTGAAACGACGTTAGTCGTTTCGAATCCGTGTGGCTTCTTTTTAATCATGTAACTTACGTGTATCAATTACCCTCTTAGCCTTGCCCTCCGAGCGTTCAATGCTCTTTGGCGCAACCAGCGTAACCTTAGCCTTAATCTGAAGTACGCTCAAAAGAGCACCTTCAAGCTGCTTTTCCTGTCTTGTAATTTCCGAAATAACGTCGCTGAACTTTTCGGCTGTCATTTCCACCTTGATTTCGAAAGTATCGTTGTTGTTTACGCGGCCAACGATAATCTGATAGTTTGGCGGATAGCCGTTCTGTAAAAGCACGCCCTCAATCTGACTTGGGAATACGTTAACACCACGGATGATAAGCATGTCGTCAGTGCGTCCCATTGGCTTACTCATGCGGACAAAGGTTCGACCGCAGGCGCAGGGAGCACGGTTCAAAACACCGATATCCTTTGTGCGGAAGCGCATAAGAGGGAAGGCCTGCTTTGTGATTGCCGTAAAGACAAGCTCGCCCTTTTCGCCGTCAGGAAGACGTTTTCCGGTTTTTGGATCAATTGTTTCTATAATAAAGTGATCTTCATTTACGTGCATGCCCTTCTGTTCGCTGCATTCGTAGGCAACACCGGGGCCCATAACTTCAGTAAGACCGTAAATATCATAAGCCTTAATGCCCAGTGATTTTTCGATGTCACGGCGCATTTCTTCAGTCCAGGGCTCAGCACCAAAAATACCGGCCTTAAGGCGGATGTCAGCCGGGCTCAGCCCCATTTCACGGAGAGTTTCGCCAAGGTAGGCAGCATAGGACGGTGTACAGCAGAGAACTGTAGAGCCCATATCCTGAAAGAAGGTAATCTGACGCTGGGTGTTCCCGGCACTGATTGGAAGCACCTGGCAGCCAAGCTTTGTCGCACCGCCGTGAATGCCAAAGCCGCCTGTAAACATTCCGTAGCCGTAAGCATTTTGAACAATATCGTTTTCATCACAGCCGATTGCAACCAGCTGACGGGCGCAGCAGTCATTCCAGATTTCAAGGTCATCCTTTGTGTAACCGACAACAATCTGCTTGCCGGTAGTTCCCGAGGAAGCGTGAATACGCACAACATTCTTCATAGGAACCGCAAAAAGTCCGTAAGGATAAGTCTGGCGCAAATCATCCTTGCAGGTAAAAGGAATCTTATCCAGATCGTCCAGACCTTTTATATCGTCAGGAGTAACGCCAGCTTCTTCGCAGCGCTTTCTGTAATATTCTACATTTTCATAAACATGACGGAAGTTTTTTGCCAGCCGCTCGCCCTGAAGCTTACGAAGCTCTTCCAGCGGCATACATTCACTTTCTTTCTGATAGTATTTTAAGTTCATAAAGTCACCTTTTAGCATCAGTTTAAATGATTTTTACTTATGTTTAAAGACTTAAATATAATTAAAAATCATTTATTCCCCATATTTATTCAGAAGCTCTTCGTGACCTCGACAGCCGGTTTTTGCATAAATACGGCTGAGGTAATTTTCCAGCGAACGGGGAACGATATTCAAGTCTGAAGCAATCTGCGCGTTTGATTTTCGTTCAATTACTTTTTTCAGAATGTTCTGTTCCTGGCGGGTTAGGCCATCTATCATAGAACGGAAAGTAAAGAGGGGTGCAATAAGATTCTGCTGAACATAGGTATCACCGGAAAGAACCTTTTCTATTGCCAGAAGCAGTTCTGATTCCGGTGCAGATTTTGAAACAAAGCCCTGAACTCCGCTTTCAAGTGCAAGCGAAACAATACCAGGTTTTGCATACATTGAATAAATAAGGATTTTTATTCCGTCATATTTTTCTTTAATTTTCCTGACCAGATCCAGTCCGTTTTCTTCTCCAAGAAACAAATCAACAAGCAGAAGTTCAGGAAGATGATTTTCTTCTGCCAGTTGACAGATTTTTGTAAAAGCCTCTTCAGCACCGCAGGCAAACCCCGCACAAGTAAAGCCGTCATTTTGAGAAAGAAGCTGTCGTATTCCTAAATTTGTAAGCGTGTGGTCTTCCACCACAAAGACTGATTTTTCAAGAGGAAACACCTTTTACCTCCCTGTGTATAGTAGTTTTCTTTTCAGGTAAAAAGATACTGATTTGCGTTCCTTCCCCTTTTGCAGAATTAACAAGGAATTTTGCACCAATCAGCTGACTGCGTTTTTTCATGCCGGTAAGCCCAAAATGCTTTGAATCATCAAAGGACTTTTTTTGAGGATCAAAGCCCTGTCCGTCATCACTTATAAAAATATAAAGTCCTTTTTCTTCTTCTCCGGTCTGATTTCTTATCAATATAACAACTTCACTGGCAGCTGCGTGCTTAATAATATTAGTAAGAGCTTCCTGCACAATGCGATAGAGATTCAGAATATCATCCTCATCCAGAAAAGAGCAGTCCGTTCCATCCGGGACAGAAAGTCTGAAGTCCAGCCCGCTTTTTTCCGCAAATTCAGAACAGAGATTTACCACCAAAGCAGAAAAATCTTTTTTAGTGATTTGCGGGGGCGCCAGATTATAGCTCATCATCCTGACTTCACTAAGAGACTTTCCAAGAAGCTCCGTTATCTGTGAAAGATTTTCAATCGCATTCTTTTTTTCAAGAAGATTTTTGCAGTAACGTAAATCCTGAGCCACTGTATCATGCAGCTCGCGGGCAATTCTGGCTCTTTCAGCTTCCTGACCGTGAATTGTGTAGCGCAGATATTCGTTTGAGTCATGAAGATTTCTTTTTGATTTTATAAATCTGATTGCAAAAATAACTCCAAGAAAAAGCATGACAAAAAAGATGCAGTCAAAAACGAGGAAAAAAGTTGTGTAGTTATGAATAATCGCTTCAAGCTCAGAAATTTCACTTTCCATAATCATCTTCTGCCCAAATATTTTTCGCAAAGCTTATAAACGCCAAAACCGGCAAAGGTCGTTACCATTCTGTCCGTAAAAGAAACCGGGATTTGCCCCAGAATACAGGCCGCCAGCAAAGGAAAACGCTGATGAAGAAAACTTTCGGTGAATTTTTTAATCGGGCTCATCATATCCGGAATATTAACGTAGCGCATATGAAAATAATCGATTATTCCGCTTGAAATTACCGTCAAAAATGAAGAAAGCAGGGCAATCAGAAGAAGATAAAGCAGGGTGATTGAAAAACTGATTTTAAATTCATCCTTATTGCGGGCAAAAATCCATGTAGAAAAGACTATCAGAATACCGCAGATTGAATACAAAAAGATAAAAGGATCTAAAACGCCGTTGTGGAAAAACCAGATAAGGGAATTCAGAAAATTATAGGCAAGCGACACAAAAAGCCCCGGAAGCAGCCCAAGATAAAAGGTGGCCGCCACCGTAAAAATTGTATCCAGAAAAAGAGGCAGGTGCAGGGCATCATAAAAGATAAAAACTGTGAGGAAGTTCATTATAAGAGCAAGGAGGCACAAAAGCCCGGTTCGTAAAAAAGACGGCATAAGATTATTATACCATAAAATAAGCTTCATTTGGCATACAAAAAAAAGGGGCAGTTGTCAAAACCACCCCTCAGATAAACTCTCAGAATGAAATGTTAGTTTACGCGTTCAAGGCAGATTACCTTAGCATCACCTTCTTCATTAATTGTTGTAACGGCACCGCCATTTATTCCGACTTTTCCGATAATTTTCTTTCCGTCGCTCATACGAAGTGCATTGAATGTTATTCCCTCTGTTTCAACTGCTGTTAGAGCATAAACATCATAAGCCGAATCAAGAATTTGTGTCAGGGATGTATTTTTGCTTCCACCGCTTTTCCCATAAGTTGTTTCAACAATATCATCTGTAATAGCAGAACGTTTTAAGAATGTATTTCCGCTTTCATTACTAGATGCTACAAACCAATAATTTTCAGTTGCGTAAGCAGCGGCAATTTTTCCAATATCCGTACCATAATTATAACCATTTGACAAATCAGGGAAACCAGCTACCTGTTTTGGTGTTTTTGAACTGTTCATGATTTCCCATGCACATCCTTGAGTTTGCATATCATATTCATAAGAAACAACTACAATTTTTCCATTAAAATTAAACTTCCAGCAATATTTTTTATCAAGAGAAGAAACGCCGCCACTATAATCCTCTTCAGTTATATTATTTGAACTATCAACTGTTATTTTTTTTATGTAATGTTTATTAATCCAATTATTTTCGCTGGTACCAGGAACAAAAGTAATATGATAAATATAACCGTCCAGGCCAATCCATCGTAAATCTGTGTTAGAATCAGCAAGTGCAAAATTCATAACTCCTCCAGCAGCAGTTCTAAAGCGATATACTGTATTATTGCCATTTTTCGCTTTATACATAATGTTTCCGTCTTTATCTGCATCAAAATTGTAAACATCATCAGTAGCAGTAGAAACAACTGTACTTGTAAGATTTTCAGGATTAGATAAATCTACTTTTACGACTACTTTTTTATTATCTTTTGAAGTCAAATAATAAATGCTTGTTGCATCTTTTTTTTCACCGGCAGTTTTAATAATGCTTGCGTTTCTAAAATCCTCAACAGGCGCAACAGGCATTCCCGCATTTGCCATATCAAAAGCGGCACCTGTACTTTTGTTTACAAGGTAAGCCTTAGAAAGATTTGCAGTAGAAGTTCCATAACCGATAAAGAGATAAGTATCTGTAACAGAATAAACGGCAATAGGAGTTTCTGCTGGAGTTACTGCTTTTCCTTCACTATCAGAACAGATAACTTCCTCTGTTTTTTCTGTTCCGTCTTCGTTCGCTACGATTTTATAAAGCTTTTCATCTCCGTTTGCTGTTACAGCAGTGTTTGTTGATCCTGCATCATTACCGCCACCGCCCTGCAGCAATGTTCTGCTTGAAGAAACTTTACTTGCAATGTAAAGATTTTTTGCATTTGATATGTTGAATTTTGCAATCTTTCCGCCTGTTGCAGAACCCCCACTGCCGCCAGAACCTGTGGAAGTATTAACGATGCTCGGGCTGCCTGAGCTTGAATCATTTGCACAAGAAACAAAAGCAAAAGTCAGAAGCGCAGAAAAGGCAAGTGCCATAAATCCTGCAAGTTTTTTTGTCATTTTCATAGAATTTTCCTTTTACGCTTAATGTCCGCCGACTATATTTTTTCTCTTCCGAGTAAGGAAAATTGTATTAAGGAAAAGTCTATTTGTAGTGAGTAACAGCGCACAAATACAAGTGAAATAACACACAAAATTCTGTGAATTTTTCACAGAATAAACTACTCCGCACGTCCCAGCATAAAGGCCTTCTTATTCATTTCAAGAAACTGGGGCTTTACCAGCTTTTCGATTGCGCTCAGCCAGGCAGACTCCGGGAAGTCCATGTAACGGCTCAAACGGCCCATCAAAACGATATTTACAGCCTTTGCAGTTCCGGCCTGCTGGGCAAGTTCAAGACAGTCGATTGCATCAACCTTAAGTCCGGCAGCAGTCATTTTTTCAACCAGGTTTTCCGGGTATTGAGCAGCGCCCGTAATTACCGGCATAGGGTCAATTTTCTGAGTATTTACGACAACCTGTCCGTCAGCCTTCAAAAATTCTGTGTAGCGGGCAGCCTCAAGCAGTTCAAAGGACACAATAAAATCAGCCTCTCCCTTGTCTACGATCGGCGAATAAACCTTGTCTCCGTAGCGCACGTATGTTACAACCGAACCGCCCCGCTGGCTCATTCCGTGAACCTCACTGACCTTTACATCAAAGCCCGCATCAAGCAGAACCTGTCCCAAAGTTTTAGACGCAAGCAGCGCACCCTGCCCGCCCACGCCGACAATCATTATATTTTTTACCATTACTTTACTCCGTTATTTTAGGGCATCAAACTTACACATCTGCGTACATACCCCGCACCCCACACACAGTGTCGGGTCAATCTTAGTCTTTCCGCCCTTCATCGCAATTGCCGGGCAGCCGATTTTCATGCACATCTTGCATGATTTACATTTGTCCTGATCAACAACAATAGCAGGCTTAGCCTTAACTTCCTTAAGCAGAACGCATGGACGGCGGCTGATAATCAGACTCGGCTCTTCAACAGCCAGTTCCTCTTTTACTGCCTGCTCACATTCTGCAATATTGTAAGGGTCAACTACGCGGACCCGATTAATTCCCATAGCGCGGGCCAGAGCTTCCAGGTCTACGCGGCCAGCCGGGTCGCCGTAGAGGTTCTTTCCGGTTGTAGGATTCTGCTGATGGCCTGTCATACCTGTAATTGAGTTATCAAGTACGATTACAGTCGAATTAGACTGGTTATAAGCGATTGTCGCAAGGCCAGTCATTCCGGAATGCATAAAAGTTGAATCACCGATAACGGCAACAGATTTCTTTTCGTTTTCAGCACCCGCTGATTTGTTCCAGCCGTGAAGTCCTGAGAAGGAAGCACCCATACACAAAGTCACATCCATTGCGGAAAGCGGAGCAACCGAACCCAGAGTGTAACAGCCGATATCACCAAAAACGGTAACCTTAAGCTTGTTGAGTGCGTAGAACATTCCGCGGTGAGGACAGCCTGCACACATAATAGGCGGGCGCACAGGAATCTGAACTCCTTCCAGTTTTTTACCCTGATGAACTTCCTTTCCAAAAGCGGCAGCTACAATATTCTGGCTGAACTCGCCGCAAATCGGGAACATGTCTTTTCCGTGAATTTCGCAATTAAGACCAAGTCCACGTACAAAAGTTTCAACAATCGGATCAAGCTCTTCCACAACGATGATTTTATCAAGGCCTTCTGCAAACTTTTTTATCATGTTTTCAGGAAGGGGATTTACCATTCCAAGCTTGAGGATGTTGACTGAATCACCAAGAACTTCCTTTACATACTGATAGGAAGTAGAAGATGTGATGATGCCGGTTTTAGAATCAGCCTTTTCTACCCTATTTATTCCGCTTCTTTCGCTCCATTCAGCAAGTTTTTTCATTCTTTCTTCAACAAAAGGATGACGGCGGATTGCGTTTGCAGGAGCCATAACGTATTTTGTAATGTCTTTTTTATATTCTTTATGATTGATTTCCCCCCGCTGGCAAGGCTCTGTAACACTCTGGCTGTGGGCAACTCGGGTACACATCTTGTATAAAACAGGAGTATCAAATTTTTCACTGATTTCAAAGGCCAGTTTTGCAAAGTCCCGGGCTTCGTCAGAATCACTTGGTTCAATCATAGGAATCTTAGAAGCAATTGCGTGATGGCGGCTGTCCTGCTCGTTTTGAGAAGAATGCATTCCAGGGTCATCTGCAACACCAATTACAAGACCGGCATTTACGCCTGTGTAACTCATTGTATAAAGAGGATCTGCCGCCACATTCAATCCTACATGCTTCATTCCGCAGAAGGCACGGCGGCCGGCAAGACAGGCACCAAAAGCCGATTCAAGGGCAACCTTTTCATTAGGTGCCCACTCACAATAGATTTCCTTAAATTTTGCGGCTTCTTCCGTAATTTCTGTACTTGGAGTACCAGGATAACTGGAAATAAATTCACAGCCGCCTTCAAAAAGACCTCTGGCAGCTGCTGCATTTCCTAACATCAGTTGTTTCATTTTGTCCCCTAAAAAAAACTATTTAATAATATTTCAGATGTTTATTATTTATAAATATTAACATTTAAAAGTCTTTTCTTCCATAGGAAAAAAATTTGCCTTCCGGTCGCAGAACGAGGTTCATAATCGCGCAATAATGCGCTACACACCACGATTCTAATCAGCGCGAGGCCGGTGGCAGTTGGAGCAGCCTACAACGTGCACGTGTTTTTTTCCAAGCTGTTTATTAAAAAGGCGGGCGGTAAGACTCTGATCCTGGCCTACAGTTTTCCCGCAGACCGGACAGGTTCGTTTTACTCCGGGCTCGCATACCGGATAGCAGTGGGGACAGCCCATTACAATCATCAGCTGGTCGGGAACATTCATAGGACGAAAAACTTTGGAAATCAGATTTTCCCCGACGTAGAGGCTGGACTGACAGATGGGGCACTTTACGTCCTGAAGGGGGCGGTTAATTTTCTGAGTTTGAGAAGGCTTTTTACTATAACGGAAATAAAAAACAAGCAGGGCAATTATAAGGGCAGAAGCCGCGCCCATTATTAAATAATCCATTCTAAAAAAATCAGGGGAGCCGAAACTCCCCTTTTATAAACTATTTATTCAACAACTTAGCCAGGTCTTCTGCTGTGAAGTGGAAATATTCAGCAACCTTCTTGGCAGGACCAGAAGTACCAAAGTTATCAAGACAGAAGCAGTTTTCTTTAGAAGTGAACTGCAGCCATTCCATAGAAATGCCGGCTTCTGTACAAACAACGCGTTTTGGATTTCCCATAATCTTGTCCTGTTCAGCCTTAGAAAGACCTTCGAACTTCTTCAAGTCTGGAACAGAAACTACACGGATAGACTTTCCGCTTACAAGCTTTGCAGCATCCAGAGCCATATTTACTTCAGAACCACTTGCAAGGATTGTGATGTCAGGACTAGCTGAACCTTCCTGTACAACGTAAGCACCCTTTTCTGCCATGTTCTTCTTCCAGTCCTTATCAGCTTTTTCGTAAACTGCAAGAGCCTGGCGTGTAAATGCCATACAAACCGGATGATCTTTAGAAGCGTAAGCAATCTTCCATGCTTCCATAGATTCTTCAGGGTCACCAGGGCGGATTGCCTGAACACCAGGAATAGCGCGCAGAGAAGTCATAGTTTCGATTGGCTGGTGTGTAGGACCGTCTTCACCAACGTAAATTGAATCGTGTGTAAATACGTAAATTACAGGCTGCTTCATCAAAGAAACAACGCGGAGAGATGGACGGAGGTAATCTGCGAATACAAGGAATGTAGCACAGAACGGGCGGAGTCCACCGTGCAAAGAAATACCTGCACAGACAGCAGACATTGCAAACTCACGGATACCGTACTCGATTGTGCGGCCTGCGCGGTTAGCAGGGCTGAAGGTACCGTTATCAGTTGCCTTGAATGCAGTTTTGTTAGGTCCCATAAGGTCTGCTGAACCACCAACAAGGTTAGCATAGCGGGCAGCAATTACATTCAATGCCTTTCCGGAAGCATCACGTGTAGCACATGCGTCTCCAACCTTATATTCAACATCTTTTACAGATGCATCTGTTACGCTGTCTGAATGGTAAGCATCCCAGAGCTTTTTAAGTTCAGGATTTTCTTTTGCCCATGCATCAAATTCAGCATTCCAGTCAGCTTCAGCTTTGGCAAATGCTGCTTTTTTATCTTCAAAATATTTGTAAGCTTCAGGAAGAACGTAGAAGTCTTTGTCTGTTGGAAGACCAAGAGTTTTCTTTGCTTCAATAATTCCTTCAGCTCCAAGAGGTGCTCCGTGAACATCTGCAGTTCCCTGTTTTGGAGCGCTCTTTCCGATTACAGACTTAAGCATAATCAAAGAAGGCTTGTCTGAACATTTTTTAGCTTCAGCAACAAGCTTTGCAATGCCTTCTACATCATACATGTCACCTTTCAAAACCTGCCAGCCGTAAGCTTCGTAGCGTTTTGCAATATCATCAGTGAAAGTAATGTCTGTATTACCGTCAATAGAAATCTTATTCTGATCGTAGAATACGATGAGTTTACCAAGTTTAAGGTTACCAGCCAGAGAGCAGGCTTCAGATGCAACACCTTCCTGCAGACAACCTTCACCTACCAGTGAGTAAGTGTAGTGGTCTACGATTGCGTGTTTTGCTGTATTGAACTTAGCAGCAAGCATACTTTCAGCAACCGCCATACCAACAGCCATAGAAACGCCCTGTCCAAGAGGACCACCAGTACATTCTACGCCATCTGTATCACCAAATTCAGGGTGTCCAGGACATTTTGAACCAACCTGACGGAAGTTCTTGATATCATCCATGCTTACCTTGTAGCCGGCAAGATGAAGAATGCTGTAAAGAAGCATAGAACCATGACCGGCAGAAAGAACAAAGCGGTCGCGGTCAGCCCATTTTGAATCAGCAGGGTTATGCTTCAAAACTTCGCCGTACAATACAGCTGCAAGTTCAGCAGCTCCAAGTGGAAGTCCAGGATGTCCAGAATTAGCCTTCTGAATTGCGTCCATAGACAGGCTGCGGATTGATGTTGCCACAGCTTCAATAGTTTTTTTATCCATAATTTCACCTCTATTAGATTACAATTTAATTTCCAGCCTAGGCCAGATCTCTTATGATAGCCGCAAGTTTTTCTTCACCAGCCCTGATTTCAAGTGCCTTTTTAAACTTTGGATTATTAAAAAGGACTGCAAGTGAAGTCAAAATTGACAGATGCGTTTGATTATTATGACTCAAAAGTACGAACATAACATTTACAGGAGCACTATCAGGAGCCTTCATATCAATAGGATTTTTAAGATAAACAACGCAGACTCTCTGTTCATTTTCATCTGCAAAAATCGGGGAACGTGCATGAGGAAGCGCAATACCGTTTCCAACGGCAGTTGTAAGAACAGCCTCCCTCTCACACAAAGACTTGTAAACTAAATCCGGCTGAATATTATTTGGAAGACAGATTGTATCAGCAATTTTTCTGAAGGCATCCTTTGAATCTTTCGCCTCAATTTCAAATACTCCGCCCTTATGAATCAGTTTTGTCAAATCAATTTTGGTATCCATACTTTTTCTATCTCCGTTGTGAGCGGGCATGAACTATTCAACCAGTCCAAAGCCCTTATACTTATTTTTTTCCAGTGTAGATTTCAGCGTATAAACAATATCTTCAAAAGTTTCTTCCATTCCATCAAGTGAAAGAGAAACATCATCAACCGGGAACTGTTCACGCAAGACAAGATTTTCGACATCTTCCAGTAAACGAGCAACATGACTGAAAAGCTGTGATAAAATTACAAGTTCCTGCTGAGGAAAATCTGCCACCGAAACATTTGAACCGGCAATATCACAGACAAGCTCATTTATGTGTGTAAAAAGCTCAAGAATTCGTTTTCTGGTCGGTGCGACTCCATAATCGGAAAACGAATTATAACTTTCTTTGATTATATCATGTCGTTTTTCTATATTCAACAAGATATGACGTCTCTCATCAGCAGTAAGATGCAGCCCCTGAGGAAACATTATGTCTGCAAGCTTTTCAAGAGTCAGCTTTTTCTTACTTGTCTGATTCTGATAGATAAAATCTTCAAGATAAGCGTCCAGGACAGGCGGCGTAAAGGTGGTTGTCAGCTCAGAAAGCATCATTTCATCAGGAATTGACTGATTCCACTTTCCGACATAAGGAACATCTTCCCCTGTACGCCAGATTCTGGTTTCTACACCATAAGAAGAAAAACCGATTTTTGTGGTATGCTTCAAAAATTCCTCTGCTGAACCGCAGAACTTTATACAGAGCTCTTCCTGATTTTCAAGATACAAAAGAGAAAGCTGATCTTCAATTGATTCGCCAGGGCCGTTTTTATCAAAACTTCGCAAAAGACCTTCTTCAAAATCTGAATACCATTGTTCACGCATCATAGAAACAGGAGAAACAATAAGCTCTGAAGACCGCTCCTGCAAAACGCTCATTTCCACAACATTATTGGCCCAGTCAATTACGCGGCAGATAATTCTGTCACCATATTTAATTTCGTTGTGTTCTGCAATTTCGTCAAGCGGCCAGGAAGTCAATTCTATTTCTGATGGCATTGAATACTGAACAGACGACAGGGAAACTTTTTTATTGGCAGGATCGTTGATGATAAAAGGAATCACATAGCCTTCACCAAAAAGGGCAAAGGTATCAAGGGCAAGATTCATGGAAAAAACAGCAGACTGGCTTCTTACAAGCTTATCGCCCCTCATCACAGAAATTGAATCCGGCGAAACTTCCGGATTTATAAAAGGCATACAGCGGTGTCCGATTAAAATCTGACCTTTAGAAATTTCTTCCTTGCTTGGAAGAAAGCTGAACCACCTGCCTTCAAAAACTCCGGCCCGGGTAATATACTCCTTATTAATAAGAGGAAATACAAGATTGGATGTATGCAATAAACCGACAACTTCATTCTTTGTTGCCTTAACACCCTTAGACTTTAAATAGTGATAAAAATCATCGGCAGTAAATACATCATCCTGAGAAAAAAGATACTCGTTAATTATTTGAGAAACATTAAAATCAATCATTTGGAATATAGTATCATATTCCTACATCATTCGAATATCAATAACTTCTGCGCCAGATTCAGAAAGAATCGACTTCATTACATCAAGGCTTATATCGGTTACCTTTACGGTTACCCGTCTTGTGCCGGCTTTTTCAGATTCCCGGGTAACAATGGCAATCAGGTTACCTTTAGACTCTGCAACTTTTGCGGCAAAACCTGCGAGCTGACCCGGTTTATCCTGCATATAAAAGTTGGCACGAACGCCCTTGTAGCGGGCACCGAACATATTTGTAAAGAGCTGGAAGAGATCACTTTCAGTAACAATTCCTACAACAACATCATTTTCAACTACAGGAACACAACCGATTTCATTATCAATCATGATTTTTGCAGCTTCTTCAACAACTTCATTTTCGCTTACGGTAAGAACTTTTTTTGTCATGCACTTTCCGCAGGTCAGTTTAGAAAGAAGATAGCTGATTTCATACATATCGAGGGTGGTAGCCTCGGAAGGAGAAGCCTTTGCAATATCATTTTTTGTAAGGATTCCTACCAGTTTTTTTGAGCCGTTCAAAACTGGAAGTTTTCCAAAATTATTTTTCAGCATCAGCTGTTTTGCTTCTGTGATTGGTGTATTTTCATCCACACAAACAGGATTTTTGGTCATAACGTCTTTAATAATCATAGTTAGCCTCCTAGGTATGCACTCTTAACGGCAGGATCAGAAATCAAATCCTGAGCATTTCCGCTCTTTGTAATTTCACCTGTCTCTAGTATATACCCTCTGTTTGCAATTGACAAAGCTTTAAATGCATTCTGTTCAACCAGAAGGATAGTTGTACCCGCCTGATTGATTTTCTGCACAATATTGAAGATTTCATCAACAAAAATCGGGGCAAGTCCCATGCTTGGCTCGTCCAGAAGCAAAAGCTGAGGCTGAGCCATAAGGGCACGCCCCATTGCCAGCATCTGAAGCTCACCGCCGCTCAAAGTACCGGCATTCTGTCGGATGCGTTCTTTCAGGCGGGGAAAATATTCAAAAACCATTTCCTGATCGCGGGCAATCTGCTCCTTATCTGAACGCAAAAATGCCCCCAGCTCCAGGTTTTCCTTTACAGAAAGATTTAAGAAAATGCGTCTTCCTTCCGGCACCTGAATCAGATTGCGGGTTACAATTTTATCGGCCGCAAGATTTGTAATATCTTCACCGTTAAAAGTAATTTTACCGCCCTGTTTTTTTATCAGATTGGAAATTGAATGAAGGGTTGTTGTTTTTCCAGCTCCGTTACTTCCAATCAAAGTGATGATTTCACCTTTTTCAACGTTGAATGAAATATTTTTCAAGGCCCGAATCGAACCGTAATTTACACTTAAGTTTTCTACTTTTAACATAAAAACCTCTCAAATAGGAGGGGGAAGTCTCCCCCTGCGCGCCCACTTCGTTGGTCGCTACCCTCTCGCCTAGGGCTGCCGCCCTAAAACCCGCTTTTAATCCGAACCGCTGCCAAGATATGCCTTAATAACATCCGGATTAGCTTTAATTTCTGCCGGACTTCCTTCCGCAATAATGCGTCCGTAGTTCAAAACCATTATGCGCTCACAGATATTCATTACAAACTTCATATCATGCTCAATCAGAAGAACAGTAAGCTTAAACTCCTTTCGGATAAGCTCAATCATCTGGCGCAGCTCTTCAGTTTCCTGTGGGTTCATTCCGGCAGCCGGTTCATCCAGAAGCAGAAGCTTAGGATTAGAAGCAAGAGCGCGGGCAATTTCCAGCTTTCTCTGCTCACCGTAAGGCAGATTTTTTGCCAGCTCGTATTTTTTACCGCTGAGCTTAAGGACTGCAAGAAGTTCATCTACCTTTTTATCCATAATCTGCTCGTCACGGCGGAATTTCGGCAGGCGAAGCAGAACATCAATCGGATTTACAATGCGCTGGTTATGAAGGGCAATGCGGACGTTATCGGCAACCGTCTGACTGTTAAAAAGGCGGATATTCTGGAAAGTTCGGGCAATACCCATCTTATTCAGCTGAGCCGGAGACTTTTTATTTGTCACGCGAACCTTATTGCTTCTGTCCCAGAAGGTAATCTGACCGCTGGTAGGAGTATAAACACCGCTCAGCATATTAAATACAGTAGTTTTACCGGCTCCGTTAGGACCAATCAAACCGATTAATTCGCCTTCTTTAAGGTCGCAGGAAAAATTTGCAACCGCAGTAAGACCGCCAAAAACAATGGAAATATCTGCCGCCTGGAGAACTGATTTTCTTTCTTCACTCATTATCTGCCTCCTTCACAAGCCCCGGAAGAGGCGGATTTTTTTGCAAAAATCTTTTTCAAACCGCCAGCTTTTACCCAGTCCACAAATCCTACGAATGAGAATTCCTTAAATCCAAGTAAGCCCTGAGGGCGGAAAAGCATTACGATAATCAGAATTACAGGGTAAATCAAAAGCCTGAAATTCTTTAAGAAGCGGAGGAATTCCTGCAGGTAAGTCAGAACAAAAGCCGCAAGAACAGAACCTGTTGTAGAACCCATACCGCCAAGAACAACGTAAATCAGATAGTTGATGGAGTTGTTAAAGGAAGCCTGTTCCGGCTTTACAAATCCGATTAAAGAAACATAAAGACCGCCGCCAACTCCCGCTACAAAAGATGCGATTACAAAGCCAATCATCTTGTATCTGAAAATCGGAATGCCGGAGCTGTTTGCCGCAATTTCATCATCACGGACAGCAAGAATTGCACGGCCGTAGGTAGAACGGATAAAGTTCTGAATCAGAACTATCAGCAGAATCAAAGTTCCTGTAATGCAGAAGAAGGCTAAATTGGCATCAAAAGCCATCATCGACGTAAACTGTTTTCCGTTAGGACCGCCGGTAATTGACTTAAGGTTTACCAGAACTACGCGGATAATTTCACCAAAGCCCAGAGTTACGATTGCAAGATAGTCGCCGTCCAGCTTCAAAGTAGGAAAGCCGATTAAAAATCCGAAGAAAGCGGTAATTAAAGCCGCAATAATGATACTTACAGTCAAAGGGAGGCCGGCAGATTCATTCAAAAGAATTGTCGAATAACAGCCGATAGCCATAAAACCAGCCTGACCAAGAGAAAGCTGCCCTGTAATACCACAGATAATGTTTACGCTCAAAGCCATAATGGCATTAATACCGCCCAGGTTAATAATCTGAGCCGTATAAGCGTCCATAATTTCAAACTTAATAAGAAGAGACGGAATAAAAAGTGCCGCAAATGCAAAGCAGGCAAGAATTATTGTACTTCTGATAAATTTATTTTTCATACCCTGCCCCCTTATACCTTTACAGTTCTCTTAGAGCCAAACAGGCCCGTCGGTTTTACAAGAAGAATTACAATCAGAATCGCAAAAGAAATGGCATCAGCATACTGGGAAGAAATAAAGCCCTTTGTCAGAGTTTCAGCAATTCCCAGAATTACGCCGCCCACCATAGCACCTGGAATAGAACCAATGCCGCCAAGAACAGCCGCAACAAAGGCCTTAAGACCAGGCATATAACCCATCATAGGGTCGATCTGAGGGTAGGCAGTTGCATACAAAACACCGCCGGCACCCGCAAGAACCGAACCGATTACAAAAGTAATGGCAATTGTTTTATTAACACTGATTCCCATAAGGCTTGAAGCACCCATATCATAAGAAACGGCACGCATAGCCTTACCGGTTTTTGTGTAATTTACAAGAATATTAAGGGCAACCATCAGCAGGGCAGAAGAAATAATTACAATCAGCTGAAGGTTGGAAATAGAAACCATGCCCAGAGAATAGTTCAAAAGAGGCATTGTCGGGAACTGACGGGGGTTAGGTCCTACAAAAGGAAGAACGCGCATAACATTCTGCAGAATAAGCTCAACCGCAATCGCAGTAATAAGAGAGTTCAGACGTGGTGCATTACGAAGCGGACGATAGGCAAAACGTTCAATGACAAGAGAAAAAAGTCCGCAGAAAATCATAGCTGCAAGGAAAGCACAGGTCATTCCCAGAGCATTAGCTCCCATAGCACGAAGCACAAAGTAGCCGGCATAGGCACCAAGCATCATAACATCACCATGTGCAAAGTTGATGAGTTTTACAATTCCGTAAACCATGGTATAACCAAGAGCTATCAACGCATAGATACTTCCAAGCGACAAACCGTTGATAAGCTGCTGTAAAAACATAGAAGCTCCGTCCAACGATATCCTCCAAAATAAAAACGATTTTACAAAAAAAATGCGGAACGCCTGGTTCAAAATCGGACACCATCGCCTTCCGCCTTAATAATAAGTTTATAAAATTCATTTTTTCGTGTCAATGTAGCGTTTTAAGTATTTTTAAATTATAATTTAAATATGAAACTTATTTTCCTGGGCACCGGCACAAGTCACGGAATTCCGGTAATCGCCTGTGACTGTCCCGTCTGTAAATCAAGCGATCCCCGCAATAAACGATACCGTTCTTCGGCCTATGTCACCACAAAAGACAATAAAGGCATTCTGATTGACTGCGGTCCCGAATTCCGTATTCAGGCTCTGGAAAACAATATCCGCGAAGTTGATGCCCTGCTGCTGACTCATTCTCATGCCGACCACCTTCACGGCCTTGACGACCTGCGCATTTTTTCAACTGCCTTTTCCCACAAGGTCACAAATCCAAAAGCAATCGAGCTGATGAATAAGCCGCCGATTCCGATTTACACAAACGAAAATACCCTAAGAGATGTAGAAAACCGTTTTGATTATATTTTCCACAAGCACAAGGAAGGCGGCGGTGTTGCCAAAATCCAGCTTTTTGCCCCAAAAACAAGCTTTACCTTCGGAAAAACAGAAATCACCCCCATTCCTATGATGCACGGTACCCTTCCCGCCGTCGGCTGGCTTTTGAATGAGGATGGAAAATCCATCGCCTATCTTACAGATTTAAATTATATAGATGCTTCTTCTATAGAGCTGATAAAAAAGAAGTGCGGAACTTTAGTCCACCTTGTAATAGACGGCCTTCGCATAAAAGAACATTCGACCCATTTTACGATTTTAGAAGCCATGCAGTGTGCCGCAAAAATCCCGGCTGAACATATCTGGCTAACCCACCTTAGCCACGAAAGCAGCCATGAAGAAATAATCGATTACGTAAAAAAACAGATTGAAAATGTGCCTGCTTTAGAAAGGTGCAAATCCGTTCTGCCCGCTTATGACAGATTAGAAATTGATACATAAGGAGGGGAAAGCCTTCCCCTACGGTCGCACTTCGTTGCGCCCTACCCCTTCTGCGGGGACACCCCGCAACGCCCCCAAGGTCCGTTAAAGTAAAAAACCGTCCCACCCGGACGGTTTTCAAGCGCTTGTAATAGAAGTCTGAAACTATTTGTTTTCTACAACCTGAGCGTCTTTTGGAACTCTTACTTTCTTTGTAATGAAACCAGCGTTCAAGCAGTTCATACAAACTTTGATTGTACGAACAGTTCCGTTACCAAGGTCAGCTCTTACAGTATGAAGATTAGGTCTCCAAGTTCTGCGTGTATGGTTATAAGATTTACTAACTTTATTTCCAGACATAACGCTTTTGCCGCAAACATCACACATTCTAGACATAATTTATACCTTCCTTCGCTATGATATTCAGATTAAAAAGTAGTTTAAAAAATATATAAAAATGTTGCAAAATAGTCAATCGGCAATTTCTGAATTTATTAAAAAATAACATTTCGCTTATATAGCTAAACTTATTTACACTATAAATTATATAAGATATAATTTAGGCATTGGAAATGCCTGATTCAGGCGGCGTCTCCCAAACTCGACTTGCTTTTGCAAGAATACTTGACAAGGGAGGCTTGCGTATGACATGTGAATTTGTGATTACTTTAGTGACTTGTGTTGCTACTGTAGTCAGCACTGTTATAGCGTTACTCTCTTACCTTAAAGATAAAGAGTAAAAATAAAGCCGCCTAAGTCCATCAAAACTTTTAGGCGGCTTTCGCACTAATAGTGGAGACGACCGAATGAATCGGGCATTTCCTTTCTTTTAATATAGCACACAAAGCTCTGACCGTCAAATCAACATTTTAATACCAATTAATTCCATAGCAAACATCATTTACCATACTGCTGCAAAGATCGCAATCTTTACTTCAATCGCCGGATGCACCGGACCTTTGCTTAACATTTGCGTTCGCAAATGTTCTGTTATGCTCCATACTGTTGCTGAATTTCCCTAATCTGGTCGCGGATGGCGGCGGCCTGCTCGTATTCCATGCGGTCGGCGCAGTCGCTCATCTGCTTGGTCAGAGCCTTAATCAGCTTTTTGCGCTCGCCCGGATTAAAGAGGTTTGCAGATTTTTTGAGTACCTCCACGTTCATGCGGGCATCTTCATCGGCATCAGTTTTTTCGTGAACAAGAATATCCTGAACAGCCTTTTTGATTGTCTTAGGCGTAATTCCGTGCTCCTTGTTGTAAGCCATCTGAACTTCGCGGCGGTGGGCAGTTTCTTTAATTGCGGCTTCCATGGCAGGACTTTTGTGGTCGGCGTACATTACAACCTTTCCCTCCGCATTTCGGGCCGCACGCCCGATTATCTGAATCAGCGAAGTTTCACTCCTCAAAAATCCGATTTTATCTGCATCGAGAATGGCGATAAAGCTTACTTCCGGAAGATCAATTCCCTCTCGCAAAAGGTTAATTCCGATCAGAACGTCAATTTCACCCTCGCGCAGGGATTTTAAAATCTCCACACGCTCAAAGGTGTCAATTTCAGAATGAATATACTTTACCTTTAAATCCAGCTCGGTAAGATAATCAGTTAAATCTTCCGCCATCTTTTTTGTCAAAGTAAGGACAAGACTGCGCTCACCACGGGCAATGCGGTCTTTAATCTCACGGTAGATATCTTCCATCTGACCTTCGCTTGGGCGAACTTCAATTTCGGGATCAAGAAGGCCTGTCGGACGAATAAGCTGCTCAACAACCTGGCTGCTCTGTTTTATTTCTTCCGGCCGCGGAGTTGCTGTAACGTAAATCACCTGATTTATTTTTTTATCAAACTCTTCTTTTTTAAGCGGGCGGTTATCAAGGGCGCTTGGCAGGCGGAAACCAAAATCAATAAGATTCTGCTTGCGGCTGCGGTCTCCCTCGTACATAGCTCCAATCTGAGGAACAGAAACGTGAGCCTCATCTATCATGCAGAGAAAATCGTCCGGGAAGTAGTGCAAAAGGGTTGCCGGCGGCTGACCCCGGCTGCGACCGGAAATCGGGCCCGAATAATTTTCAATTCCAGGGCAGGTTCCCATTTCCTTAAGCATTTCAATATCATAAGTTGTTCGGGTTTTAAGGCGCTCAGCTTCCAGCATTTTGCCGGCCGCCCTGAACTCTTCTACCCGCTCTTCCATTTCCTTCTGAATGCGGTCGCAGGATTCAAGCAGCTTATCATGAGGCACAACAAAGTGCTTTGCCGGATAAAATACTGTTTCATCAAGCTCTTCAAGAAGGCTTCGGTTAAGAACATCAAAGCGGCGGATTTTTACAACCTCGTCCCAGTCAAGCTCAATTCGGTAGGCGGCGTCGGTTTCCATATAAGGAGGAAAAACTTCGATTACGTCGCCCTTAATGCGGAAGTTTCCCCGGTCAAGCACGTCATCATTGCGCGAATACTGCAGGGAAATCAGCTGATCGGCAAACTTCTTAATATTCAGAACCTGACCTTTTTCTACATGAACCCGCATTTCCTTATACAAATCCGGCATACCAAGACCGTAAATACAGGAAACAGTGGCAACTACAATTACATCCCGGCGCTCCATAAGGCTGTAGGTGGCGCTAAGGCGCAGCTGGTCAATTTCCTTATTGATATCGCAGTCTTTTTCTATATATAAATCCCGGGCCGCAACGTAGGCTTCCGGCTGGTAGTAGTCGTAATAAGAAACAAAATATTCAACTGCATTATTGGGAAAAAATGATTTGAACTCGCGGTAAAGCTGGGCAGAAAGTGTTTTGTTGTGGCTCAAAATCAAAGTCGGCCGCTGAACCTTTTCTATGATTTTTGCCATGGTAAAAGTTTTTCCAGAGCCTGTAACTCCCTTTAGAGTCTGATACTTATCGCCCCGCAAAAATCCTTCAGCAAGCTTTTCTATCGCCTGCCCCTGATCCCCGCTTGGCTCAAATGGCGAAACAACTTCAAATCTCCGCATTTAATCTCCTATTGCCGTTGTAATTTTCTCAACAATAACAGTCTTCGTCACGGCAACATCAGCATCCTGCTACGCAGTCTGCTGACATTATAATCACATCTACAACTTGATACGCAGACTCACATCCCGTCGTCCACGGCGCACAAGAACCGTCACTACATCCCCCGGCCGCTTGCTTTCCAGAGCCGAATAATAATCCGCCAGAGTTTTTACATCAACATCATCAATTTTTGTAATAATATCGCCGCCAAGGTAAATCACACTGCTTCGGTTTCCGTAATAAGCCGCCTCAGTACCGCCCTTAAGTCCTGCAGCCTCGGCATTTCCACCCTTAGTAACTTCCGAAACAAGCATACCGCTTGCAATATCAAGGCCGGCATAAGAAGCAATACGGCGGCTGTTCTGAACAAGACGGGCCGCAATGGTTCCCCGGTTTACCTTTCCATATTTAATCAAATCCGCAACAACCCGCACCGCTGTTTCCGAAGGCACAGCAAAGCCCACACCGCTGGAAGATCCCGAAGAAGACATAATCATCGTGTTGATTCCAATCATGCGGCCGTTAGTATCCAGCAAAGGTCCGCCCGAATTTCCCGGGTTAATCGAAGCATCAGTCTGTATCATATTGCGGATAATTCTGTTATTTGAATTCTGAATAGGTCGTCCCAGCCCCGAAACAATCCCCGTGGTCATGGTTCTTTCCATACCAAAAGGATTTCCGATTGCAATAACCTTCTGACCAACCTTAAGGGCCGTCGAATCACCAAAAGAAATAGTCTTAAGCTCCATTCCCTCTGGCGGAGTAAACTTAATAACTGCAAGGTCGCTGTCCAGATCCTGTCCGGTCACCTCTGCCTCATACTGGGTTCCGTCAAAAAGGGAAACATAAATCTTTGTCGCCCCCTGAATAACGTGGACGTTGGTCAGAATATAGCCCCGCTTATCAATAATCGAGCCTGAACCAGAGCCGCCGTCCTGAACGTAAGGCTCCAGAAACCAGTCATAACTTGTCACTTTAGTATTTATGTTCACAACCGCCTCATTGCAGGCAGCATAAACACCAATATTCTGCACTTCATCCTGGGTATAATTTGTGCTCCCTGTAGAAACAGGGATGATTACCGCCGGATTCTGCTCCAGTCCAACAGTCAGCTCATTACCCTGCTCTCCGCCCTCCAGACTGGAATCCACCGAGCCGGGATTTATCTTCTCATTAACAGTGTTAGCTTCAGCCTCAACCTTTGCAGCTGCGGCCTCATTTTTTGCCAAACCACCAGTGACAGCCGAAACACCAAAAACTACAAAAGCTGTCAGCGCACAAAACTTTATAACCTGTGAACCCGAATACAATTTCATATAACTGAATTTAATAAATAGGAATAAATATGGCAAGAGATTCAGCGCATTTGAATAAAATACCTCTGCCCGTAATGCGCCTTTACAAAAACAGTATGCTCCTGAGGCTCACAGCCCTGCTTTTCAAGTCTGAGCTGATAAAAACCCGGGGTCAAATCATAAATCGTAAGGTTAGTCCGCCCCTGAAAGGTTTCATTCAAAAAAACATTAACGTCCGGCAGATTTGCAGCAATTTCAAGCACTGTATTATGATTTTCAATTTCATAAATTTTTTCAGGCTCAATGGTCTCCTGAGCAAAAAGAAATCCCGCCGCAAAAAAAATCACAGCCGTAATTAAAAGCTTCTTTTTCATATTTTAATTCTATCCGCCAATTCCAAAAGCGGTCAAGTAAACAAAACTCCCTTTTCCAAAAAACTGAAATAGGAATTGCAGCTTACAATCACATGATCTAAAATCTCAATTTTCATAATCTGTGACGCTTCCAGAAGTACCCGGGTAGCCTCAACGTCCTGCTCAGAAGGCTCGCAGCTCCCGGAAGGATGATTATGACACAAAATCATTGCAGAAGCCTTATCATTTATTGCTTCCACAAAAACTTCACGCGGATGAATCAGGGAACAGTTGAGAGTTCCTACGCTCACAACATGAATCTTAATGATTTTATGTCCTCCGTCCAGAGTCACCATAAGAAAATGCTCCTTTGAGCTGACGGCATAATTCCGCACAAAAGGAATAATATCACAGGGACTTTCGATTCTTGCTCCAAAATGACAGGTCCGTCTCTTGCCAAGCTCCAGTGCCGCCGCAACTGCCAGAGCCTTCCCCACGCCAACCCCCTTCATGGCAAGCAGTCTTTCCACTACTTCATTTTCATTACTGGAATCAAGAACTTCAATCATCTTTTTTGCCATAAGGTCTACCGGCATATCTTTTGTTCCGGCACCAAGAATCAGCATTAAAAGTTCTTCATCATAGGGAAAGCCCATTCCATATTCCAAAGCCTTTTCCCTTGCCGAGGGACGATTTTTTATATTTATCTGCTTCATACATATATAATTGCCAAAACTTAACAAATCCGGCAAAAAATCCGAAAAATAATTATGAAAAAATCAAAATTTTTTATTTATGCCTGTATTTTTATTTTAACCGGCATTCTTTTCGATTCCTGTAAATCAATTCCATCTTCTTACCGCCAGTCACCTGAGCTTTCCCGCAATCTTCTTGCAGTCGGACAGCTTAATGAAAATCAGCTTGCGGATTATTTTATAAAGCACAATCCATCCGCCAGAAAAAATGAGATTAAAAAATTTGCAAGGATTTATATAGAAGAAGCGCGGGCCGAAGGAATAAACTCCGACGTCGCATTTGCCCAGATGTGCCTTGAAACCGGCTATCTGACTTTTGGAAATTTAGTTCAGCCTGAATGGCATAATTACTGCGGACTTGGTGCCATGGATGCAGAACACCCCGGTGAACGTTTTGACAGCCCGCAGCTGGGAGTCCGCGCCCACATCCAGCATCTTCAGGCCTACGCCACCACCGAAGAAGTCAAACTGAATAAGCCGCTTGTAGACCCCCGCTATAACTGGGTTCACAAAACAAAATTCATCGAAGACATCTTCGGTCTGACCGGCACCTGGGCCATGGACCCAAACTATGCCGCCAAACTGGAACGTATTTTACAAGAAATGGAAGGACAAAAATAAGGGGAACTATATTACTTTACGAAAACCTGGCGCGAGGGAGTAAAGTTTTGGTAGACTATTCCCCTATTGTAGTTCCGATATATTCCTTATCATTCAAAATCGCATTGATATTTTCAATATTCTTTCCGCCGGCGCAAATAACCTTCATTCCAAGTTCGCTTGCCTTTTTTGAAGCTATAGGATCAAAAGGACAGTTCTTTCCAGGAGTCCATTCATCACCTACCATCTTGCGGAATTCAGTCCAGCTGATTGTATCAAGAGGCTTTGCATCAGGATTTTTGCGCGGATCATCAGTGTAAACTTTTTCAATATTAGAAAGATTTACGATTGTCTTTGCATCAAATTTTTCACCAAGATAAACAGCATCTGTATCTGTTGAAAATCCAGGTTTCCATCCGGAAGCAACAAGCACCTGACCGTCAAACCTCAAATCCGGTTCAGTAGGATTATAAACAACGTCATTTTTGCAGTAGACACCAAAGCTTGCCTTCAAAAGCTGAGCATTAATACGGGTTGCCATAATTCCAATCCAGTCAGCAGCATTTGCATCAAAGTCAGCACCAGTTTTTTCGCAGACTTCTTTGTAGCCGTTCTGATATACGCGGGCAGGAGCTCCGCCACCGGCAACAAGAATCAAACGATTGCTTTTGTCTTCATCCAACCACTTTGTGCACATTGCAACAAACTTTCCCAAAAAATCAGAATCCGGCTTATCCGGAGCAATAATTGAACCACCAACACTTAAAATCTTTGTCATTTTCAAACTCCTTTAAAATTATGATGAGTCGGCAAGCACAGCTTGCCTCTGAGGCTTTCTATCGATGAACCTAAAACAACCCTTTCGGCTTGTTTTTTAACGGTTCTTCGATTATCGCCTAATATACACCCCTAACCACCGGTGTACTCCAGTAAGAGCTGTATTTATTTACATTGCTGGAAGCTTCTTCCCAGATAGACTGCAGGGCAAAGCTTCTGGGCTGCTTTACAATTTTATTATCCACACTGAAAGGCTTCAAGTCATTTAAGCCGCGGCTGAACAAAACATGATGCGAATCAAGATTTCCAAAATAATATTCTGCCGGCGGAGCTTCAAAATCACCCCAGGCCTTATATTCAAGTCCGGCCGCAAGTGAAATATCAACCGGCACCCAGCCGAAGTTCTCAATATAAAATTCATTCCACCAGTGAGCCTGAGTCGTCAAATCCTGCCCGATTAAAATTCCCGCATCCATAAAGCATGGAATACCGCCTGCACGAAGCAGAGCCGCATAAATCACCGCGAAATCATAAGCGTCACCGCGTTTTTTAGCGAGCAAATCCAATGGATCTGCGCCACCCTTTCTCATTTTCTTAAGAAGGCCGTAATTATTCAGCATATAGTCATAAATCAGCTTAGCCTTTCTATAAGGATTTTTTTCACGCCCCGTAATCTGCTTCTCAAGGGCTTTGACTGCTTCGTCGTCAGCCGGAATAAGTGCATCAGCCTGAGTCGTATAATTAAAGAGTGTACGGGAAGCCATTTTTGTATATAAGCCGATTTTATCCGCATTTACCTTTGTATTGATTTCATAAACAGGCAAGACAAAAGTATAGTTCATTACATTTTTCACAGTGCTTGTTCTGTTTTTTGTAATCTGATGAATTACATCGTGCTGATATTTCATAAGGGAAGGAAGCGGTACAACTTCTGTAGTTTCTACATTCGGCTGAGCCGCAGTTTCATAAGGAATAGGCGCCCTCAAAGTGATGGTAGAAAGCCCGTCACAATAAACATCAGCAACATCAGCTGAATAAGTCATCAGGTAAATTTTCTTATTAACAAAAGATTTTTCACCGGAATTCTGATTAATCGTAATTTCCTTTGGATCTGATTTCTGCTTTCCTGTATCAACAACAACAACACCTGAAAAAGCTCCGTCAGGAATCACAACTGAAATTTCAGTATTTGACCACATTATATAATCAAATTCGTCTTCATTGGCTCCAATCATATTTTCCGTAAAATAGGAAATGTTTTTTACGTTTGACTCGCGGATTTTGCGGTTATAATCAATTGTAAACAAAACCCTGCTCTGATTTCTTGCCTCACCAAAATTACTTCCGTAAATCGTAAGCACGTCACCAATGTTTGCCTTATCAGCCGAAAGAGAGGTAATAATTGGTCTGCTCACATGATGCACGGAAGGAACCGGAATAGGAATATCCACCTCATTGGCAAAAAGTGAAGGATTGGAACGGATATCCTTAATTCCAACATAAACAAGACCATCCTTTACGTTGGCAGGAAGAACCAGCTTGATACAGGTATCCGTCCAGGAAATATAAGAGCTTGCAGTAAGGCGGGTGCCCGCAATTTCAACGTAATTCATGTCGCGGTTGTTACCAAAGTTTTTTCCGTTAATCAAAATTACGTCACCAGGCGAACCAACCGGCGGTACAATAGATTCAATTTCAGGAATTAATTTAGTCTGAAAGCTGATAAAATAAATTGAAAAAATAATTAAAGCAACAATAGAGCCTATTCCGACAACTCTAAGCAGCGGATATTTGCGAAAAAGATAACTGAATTTTCCAGATGAATTCACTAGAATCTACCCGACATCACTTCGGCAGGCAGCTGAATTTCTGCAGTAACTGGTACAGAATTCATTCCCGGCAAAGTAATTTTTATAGAAATTGTTTCGGTTTCATTAAAGTCAGGACGAAGAACCTCAACTCCTTTCATGATTTTACCAGGATTAGCATTTGTGCTTACATTCTGAATTTCGGCATCCAGGCGTCTCTGTCCCTGACCATGTGACAAATCCGACTCACTTATATTACCCGAAATTACCATTGAGTTTCCACTGTTAAGAGCCACATTATTTGCTGCCGGAGTAAAGGCCGAAACATTTGTTCCAACTCCCCTAACTGCAGACTGTGTGAGTCCTGCCAGCTGCAAAGAAGAGGCATTTGCAGAGGCCTTTACAGAAGCGGCGCGAACAGGAAGCACTACCGCAAGAATCGCAGCGGCCGCAATACCGCTTGCCGCATAAGTAACAGATTTCCAGCTGATTTTCGGCTCAGATTTTTTACCTGTATTTTTTGCATAGCTCATTTTAATCATAAGCCGCTCATAGCTTTTATCTAAAAAGTCCTGGCCAGGTTCAATATCATCAGAATCAGATTTCAAAATAGAGCGCAGGCTGCGAAGCTTTTCCAGCTGAGCCTTACACTTAGGGCATGAAGCAATGTGAGATTCGTATTCTGCCTTATAAATTTCCGGCAGTTCGTTATCCAAATAAACAGAATGAATATCTTTACTCGGGCAAAAAGACATTTTCCTCTCCTATTAATTTGATAAGCTGCTCCCTGGCCCTGAAAATCCTAACCTTTACATTTCCTTCAGTAATTCCAAGCACACGCCCAATTTCCTTGTAGTTCAACTCAGTGTACTCTTTCAGAATCAGAACTTCCTGAAGATGCTCCGGCAGTTTTTTCAAAGCCTCCCTTGTCTTATCTACAGACTCTTTTTTCAGAAGGTCAGTTTCACCAGAATCAGGCTTGCGGTGGTCTTCATACAAAGCCTTTTCGTAAGCCTTCCGTTCACGCTCCTTGCGCTTTACATAGTTCAATGCCGCATTTTTACTAACCCGGATGAGCCAGTATTTTGCGTCATTTATCGAAGGAAAAACAATCGCCTTTTCATTAGCCTTGATTAAAGAATCATGAGCCAAATCTTCGGCCGCTTCCTCGTCATTTACAATTCTGTAGCAGATTTTAAAAAGCATCATCATAGAAGCATCATAAATCTTTTTAAAATCAACAGGATTTCCGGCATTAAGCGGAACGTTTTCTGACTGACTTTCTACTGAATTATAAAACACGGAAATCCCCTAAAAGTTACATACCGATAATCGAAAAAATTAAAAATCTTTTATCGGCCATTGCTTATATTAAACCACAAACATTCAACCAAGTTACATATTTATGGCGCATCCCAGCAAGGCTTCGTCCAAAAACTTACGCCCTGCGTAAGTTAAAGCAAGGTTAGTTGCATTCGGAAGTTTTCACACCTCATTACAACCTTGCTAGGTCGCTACGTTTCGCCCTTCGCTACCGCTCATAGCAGCAAGCTGCTACTTCGGGGCTTCACATCGCTTGCGCATCAAGTACAAACCCTTGGCAACTTCCACTCATGGAAGTTGCGGGTAAGGTACGGTGCATTCGGAAGTTTTCAAAGTCCCTTACGACCTTACCCGATGCCAGACGGCTCCTGAAGGCCCGTCCACAATAGTAATTCCTCTTGCCGCCAGCTGATTTCGAATCTCGTCAGCGCGGGCAAAGTCCTTATTCTTTTTAGCGGAAGTTCTCTCTGCAACCAGAGCATTAATTTCTTCTGCCTCAGGATCCCCTGCATGATCATCAGCTGCAGGAGTAGAATTAATTTTCTGCTGCTTTTCAAGAACATCAAAGCCATTCTTAATTACATCAAGACTCAAAACCGCATCCATCTTAAGAATTGCACTCAAAGCATCAGATGCCTTTACCCCGCCCTTTGCCTGAGCTTCCTTCTGAATTGCGGCCATGGCAACCGGAGTTGCAAGATCATTTTCAAGTCCCTGCTTAAACTTTTCAAAGTTTTCGCTTTTGTAATCAATTTTTCCAAGAATATCTGCAAAGTTTTCTTTTGTAAGTCCCAGCTTTTCTTCATCATTAGCACGGGCAATCAGTTTTGAAACACGCTGGTTCAAAGCCGCACGTCCGTTTTTTGCCGATTCAAGGGCATCAAGGCTGAAAATCAGCTGCTTTCTGTAGTGACCGCCAAGCAGGAAGAAGCGGTAATCAAGAGGCTCAAAGCCTTTGTCTTTAAGGCTGAAGCCCTTTTCTGCCGGCAGGGAAGTCTGAAGGGTAATAAAATGCCCGCTGGACTTACTCATCTTTCCGCCTTCAAGAATCAAAAACTCGTTATGCAGCCAGTATTTAACCCATGGACCTTCAGCTGCTTCTTCAGCAGTAAAGCTTCCTTCACTCTGGGCAATTTCGTTTGTATGATGAACAGGCACGTGATCAATTCCGCCTGTATGGATATCAATGTGCTTTCCAAGATATTTCATGCTCATTGCAGAACATTCAATATGCCAGCCAGGGTAACCGCGTCCCCAAGGGCTGTCCCAGGTCATTGCCTGATCTTCAAATTTTGAATTTGTAAACCAGAGTACAAAGTCCCCGGGATTACGCTTGTTTTCATCAACAACTACAACCTTGCGTTTTCCGGCTCCTGCCTTAAGTTCATCAAGATTAAGGTTTGCAAGCTTTCCGTAATCAGGGAAAGTCGAAATATCAAAATAAAGGTTTCCGCCGGCCATATAGGTATGGCCGTTTGCTTCAATCTTTTTAATCAGTTCAATCATTTCAGGAATATGTTCTGTTGCCTTACAGATTACGTCCGGATGACGGATATTAAGGGCATCAATATCCTTCATAAATGCATCTGTATAAAAGCGCGCAACCTCCAGAACCGACTGATGGCGCTCTTCGGCAGATTTTTTCATCTTGTCCTCGCCGTCATCACCGTCTCCGGTCAAATGTCCAACGTCTGTAATATTCATTACGTGCTTGATGTCATATCCAAGCAAAGTCAATGTCTTATCAAGAATGTCCAGGAATACGTAAGCGCGAAGGTTTCCGATATGCGCATAATTGTAAACTGTAGGACCGCAGCCATAAAAACCTACGTGGCCTTCTGTAACCGGATGAAACTCCTCCATTTTGCGTCCCATAGTGTTATACAATCTCAAACTCATTTTTTACCTCTAATTTGTTTATTATAACTAAAATCTAAGCTCAGGGCAAACGCATTATAAATATATATTTACCGCTTGCAGATGGGCGTACGCTGCATTGTGGGCGGAAGCGGAATTGGGGGCGAAAACGCATTATATTATTTTAGAAAAACTGGCGCGAGGGAGTGAAACGTGTATCAAAAACACTCTGATTGTTGTGACCGCGAGAGCGGTCAATCCAATAGTTTCCTTGCAACAATCAGCGTGTAGCGCGATATCGCGCGGTTTTGATACACGTTTCACGACCGGGAGCCAACTTTTATTTAGACTATTTATAATGCGTTTGCCCTGAATCAAAATTTCCATTAAAATTAAACTATGGAAGATTTTTCAGACTTTGTTGAATACATAAAAAATCACGATAATTTTAAAGGTACAATCACTCAGAATGAGCTTCTTGCGCCAAAATCGACCTTTAAAATCGGCGGAAGGGCCAGCGTTTACGTCGCCCCGGAGGATTACTATTCCTTCCAGCTTACTCTTCGCCGCATCATCGCAGACAATCTTCCATTTTACATTACAGGCGGCGGCTCAAACCTCGTTTTCCCCGACCAGGGCTTTGACGGTATTATCCTTTCATCTCAGAATTTCAGCGATGTCATGCTCTTCCCAAAAGTTGACCTTCCCGAGGATTTTAAAGACTCCATACCCCAGCTTGGAAAGGACGACGTTCTTGTATCCTGTTTTGCGGGTACTCCAATGGCAGCCTTTGTCAGCTTCTGTACCAAAAATGATTTGTCGGGCGCAGAGCAGTTTGCAGGTCTTCCCGGCACGGTAGGGGGCGCCGCCTACATGAATGCCCGCTGCTTCGAAAAATCAATCTCAGACATAATTTTTTACACCACCTGGATGGACTACTCGGACAAGGACATTCCCCTTCATCATCAGCTTAAAAATCCATCTGAATGGGACTACAAAAAATCCCCCTTCCAGAATAATCATCGTTTTGTAACAACAGTAACCTTTCTTTTGAAGCATATACACGGCGATGAAAAAATGCAGATTGCAAAAGACTGCCGCCATTACACGGTTGAGCGCATTGATAAGGGGCATTTCAAGTTCCCAAGCGCAGGTTCAGTTTTCAAAAACAATCACGAATTCGGAGCCCCAAGCGGCAAGCTGATAGATGAATGCGGATTAAAAGGCACAAAAATCGGCGGGGCTCAGATTGCACCCTTCCACGGAAATTTCATCATAAACGTTGATCACGCTAAGGCCTCAGATGTCCGCCAGCTGGTAGAACTGGCACAGGCAAAAGTCTATGAAAAGTTCGGCTTTAACCTTGAGCCTGAAATTATTTTTTTATAAAACCTATGCTTTCCGCTCGCAAATAAGCCGATTAACAGTTATAATATGTTAAGTTTTTTTGACGAAAAGTTACAGGAGCAAAAAGTTGCTGCATTTACAGGTAAATAAATTTCAGCCAGGCGCTTATATCATAGTTGAAGGCAAGGAAGACTCTGACCATTTCTACATCATTCAGCAGGGACGTGTTTCCTGCCAGAAGGGATCTGGTAACAATAAAGTTTATCTTGGTCCCGGTGACTTCTTAGGTGTTGTTTCCTGCTTTGCTAACCGCCCGCAAATTGAAACCGTTATTGCAGAAACAGAAGTTCTTGTAATCTCTGTAAAAAAAAGCCAGTACGCAGATTTGATTGTAAACAATACTCCGGTCGCTCTTAAAATCATCAAAACCTTTGCAAATCGTACAAGACAAATGAACGATCAGCTTACAAAGCTTACCCTGCACAAAATCGAAAATGATAATTACGAGCACATTTTCAATGTTGCCCAGTATTATGAAAAATCACATAAATTTGACGTAGCTGTCTTTGCCTATTATCAGTATTTAAAAACTCGACCTCAAAGTCAGAATCTGCTTACAGCTCAGAATAAATTCCGTGCATTAAAACCCAAAACTCATGCAGTTTATTTTGAACCGACATCCGAAATGACCCGCCAGTATCCTCAGGATACAATGATATTTTCAGAATCTTCACCTGGAGCAGAAATGTTCATTATTCAGTCCGGTCAGGTTGCAATTACAAAAGTTGTAAACGGAAATGAAGTTGTTCTTGCCGTCCTCCAGAAGGGTGATATGTTTGGCGAAATGGCCCTCCTTGAAAATAAAGCCCGTTCAGCAAGTGCAATTGCAAAAACTGACTGTACTCTGATGGTAGTTAACAGACACAACTTTAATACAATGGTAAGCACACAGCCTCAGCTGATTTCCCGACTTACAACAACACTCGCTGAAAGACTCTGGTCTATGTACCGCCAGCTTGATAATGCAAAAATTCAGGAACCTCTTGATAAGATGATAGATATCCTCAGTCTGCAGCTCGAAAAACAGCGTACAGATTTTAACACTCTCGGCTCCAAACAGAAACAGACAGACTTTACTCCAAAAGATCTTGCTACAATGTGCGGTCTTGACGACCGTGGAACAGCAATCGGAATTCAGAACCTTTTCACGGATACACGTTTTAAAATCATTCAGGGAAAGATTTTCATTAAGGACATCACAGAAGTTTACAAGGCTTCTTTTTATGCCCGAAAACACATTTTGAACTAAGCTTACTTTTTTATCCTCCGATAATCATAGTATGCGCGCATTAAGAATTCTTTTTCTTTTTTTATTTTTATCCTTTTTATCAGCTTCTCTTACTGCAAAGGAACCGCTCCCAAACGGTTACAAGGATATAATTCTAGGTATGAGTCTTGAAGATACAAAGCAGGAACTCATAAAAGACACAGATTTTGGCTATCACGGTGATAGGGATGTTTCCCTCCTTCCTGGAGAAAACAGAATGCTTATTGAAACTGATGCTGAAAGAGGACTGGGATCAAACTTCCTCACTCACTGCTGGTTTCAGTTTGCCAGCGATCAGCTTTATATAATTACCATTAACATGAACCGTTCCCGCATTGATTATTACAGCATTTTTACTACACTGAAAGAAAAATATGGAGAACCGGACTCAATTACGCCACAGGCAGCCACCTGGAAGAGCAGTGAAATTACCATGAGCCTTGAAAAACCACTCACCCTTAAATATATTGATAATGAAGTTTTCAAAAGCCTGCAGACTTCATCAAATATCGCTCCGGCAGGCTCGGAAGTAACACAAAAAATGTTTCTGGACAAACTATAATGATTATGAAAAACAAAAAAATTATAAGCCTTCTTATTCTTCAGCTTTCTTTGTTTACATGGCTTTTTGCAAAGTCACTGAAAAAATCGGATATAACCATTACCCGCGCTGATTCTTCTACAATCACCTGCAATTGTGAACTTGCAGTTAAAGCAGAGGAAAGAAACTTCGGCTTTATGAAAAGAAAAAACATCCCCGACGGAACAGGAATGCTTTTTGTCTTCGAAAATGAACAGATTTTATCCTTCTGGATGAAGGATACTCCCCACCCGCTTTCAATCGCCTTTATAGATTCACGGGGAAAAATCCGTAATATTTACGACATGAAACCATTCAGTCTTGCATCTATACAAAGTACAGTTTCATGCCGCTATGCACTTGAAGTGCCGCAGGGATGGTTTGCAAAAAACAATATTGCTCCCGGCGACAAAATCTCCCTGGATTTTTAATTACTCTTTTTCAAGTTTAAGAAGCTCACTTGCCGCAATTTTATCGTCAGGATCATATTCCAGAACGGTAGTAAAATAATTGCGGGCTTCATCAGTCTTTCCCTGTGCAAGAGCAAGATAGCCAAGATTTGATATAATTTTTGTACTTTCAGGCTCAATAGCCATAGCCTTCATAAGGGCATCTTTTGCGGCATCAAATTCTTTTTCCTGAACATAACAGAGTGAAAGCTCATTGTAGGTATCTGAATTTTCATCACCACCGCACTTTAAGGCTTCAAGAAAAGCCATTTTTGCGTCGGCATAACGTTCCAGACGGCGGAGCCCCCAGCCCAGCATAAACCAGGCATTCCATACCTTAGGATTGTTCTGCAAAAAGCGTCTTATTTCTTCAAGCCCCTTTTCTTCCTGTCCCTTTGATATAAAGTCATAGGCAGCACGGAAGGATTCATCATCCATATTCTGATTTTTGATATTATCAAGGATTTCCTGAGCCCTTTCTTTTTTATAAACTCCATTTTCTCCAAGTTCATCATCCGCAACATCACAGGTCAAAGCGATGAAAGTTTCAAAAGCATCCTTTGCCTCACGGTATTTATGCTGCTTCATGTAGTAAAAGCCCGCATTAAAGAAAGCATCAGGAAGCGGAGGTTCGGCATTCATTGCAGAAGTATAATATTGGCCGGCATCATTATCATAAGCGTCAGCATCATCATTAAGGCCGGAGTTTCTGTAAGAATCTGCACGCTGATCAAGAAACAAAGCAAGATTTAATATGATTGCAGGATCTTCCGGATCAAGACCATTTAAGGCAAGGAAAATTTCTTCTGCAAGGTCAAAATCTTCATTCTTTGTTTTAAGAATTGCAGCCTCACAAAGCTCTTTTTTGATATTTGGCTTTACCTTTTTAATAATGCTGCGATAGTAATCCAGATGCTCATTCTTCTTGTCATAAGCAAGAACTGTAAGAATTCCTGCTAATATCTGCTCAGTAGTAATTTCTTGCGGATTAAAGCTTCCGGGAGCCTCCTCAGGCTTTTTCTGCACAGGAAGAAGAATTTTAGGGTCAATTTTAAAAGCTTCATCAGAAGCGGCAAAATTTTCCGGAATACTGATATAAAATACAGATTCCAATGGATTTGACGGATTCATAATTTTTCCTTAACTAATCGAGATACTGAATAAAAATACTTATTTTAAGTGCAAAGGTCAAATGAAATTATCACTAATTCCCGGTATCTTCCGCATTTTCAATGGCAGAATCAAGTTCACTGTCAAGCTTCTGCTTAAAAGCTGTTGCCTTTTCATCTGTGGCGCTCATTTTCAATACAGGCTTATCATCTGCGGCCTCTGCTTTAGTTTCTTCAGCATTATCTCCTGCACTTTCACCTGTGGCAGCAGCTTCCGAACCAGCATCTGCTGATTCAGTCTTAGACTGGCCTTCGTTAGCAGAGCCCTCTGCAGCAGCAGCGTCAGCCTCAGCACTTGTATTTTCATTTTCTCCGGCGGCGGATGTTTCTGCTGCAGACTCTTCACCTGATTCACCATTTGTTCCGGCTTTTATGCCCGCTTTTGCAAGAATAGCATTCTTTTCTTCTTCTTTTTCTGCGGCCATATTTTCTGCAATTTTCTTTTCACGGGCTGCTTTAGCTTCCTCAGCCTTTCTTGCTTCTTCCTGAGCAGCTCTTGCCTGAGCTTCAGCATTTCGCATCTGATTTTCAATAATCTTTTTCTGGTAAGAAGTAATATAGCGGTTAATATGGAATTTGTAGCTCATTGGAATTTCATTTGTATTAAACTGAATGTTTACAATAGAAATATCCTTTCGGCCTTCCATAAACACTGCGTTTACAACAGTACCATTCAGGGCAACCTGTTCGTTTGTATCAGAAAATAGCAGCCTCAGCTGAACAATCTTATCCTGAAGGAATTTTGGAATTCCAAGAAGCATAACTCTGGCACCACCAAAAGACACATCCTTTAAAATACAACGACGGGGAACATTAGCAATAAAAATAACAGATTCTTCCTTTAAGATTCCAAGTTCACGCATAGAATTTTTATTAATTCCAATACGCTCTTCCTTGCGGATATTAAAGTTTTCGTTTACTTCAACAAATTCACCTACACGAACAATCAAATCATCAGGCGGACGCTGTGTAAAATTAAGAGTTACTACAGCAAGCTCGTTAGACCCCTGGTACTGCTTAATTTCGCCGACCGAGCAGGTAACAAAGAAAAATATTGGAGCTCCATCCTCATCAATAAAGCAGAAGCGCAGACTGACCGGAGTTTCCTTCTTTTTGTTTATTTCTACATAAGCTCCACTTGATGTACCTACAATAACTTTTGCCATCTGAAGCGAGGTTGAATTTATGATACAAGGCCACTGTCCGCCATTACATTTAATGTAAATCTGACGCGGATCCATTCGTAAAAAATTTAAATTAGCCTTAGTAAATACAACTTCCTTGTCTCTGAAGTAATCGTAGTACCTGGATATTTTGTTGCTATTCTCTATGCCCATATAACTAATAATTCTAACTCATGCTTTCTAATCAAGCAAGATATAATTTACATTTAAAACAAAAAAATCCGCCCTGTCGTAAGGACGGATTTATCGTAATTTAAGAATAATTACTCAGCTGCTTCTGCAGGAGCTTCTTCAGCTGCTGGTTTTGCAGCACGGGCTTCTTTCATAGCCTTATTCTTCAAATTAGCGTTACAGAACTTACAGATTTTTACTGTCTTGCCATCAATGTCTTTTTCGAAAAGAACTTTAATATCTGTTTTTCCACAGATAGCGCAAGTTCCTCTTCCTTTAGCTGGCAATGAACGAATACCTGCTCCGCGATGGTTCTTTGACATATCTAACTCCTAAATAAATGAGCTTCAGCTTACTCAGCTTTAGCTTCGTCTTTCTTAGCTGCAGCTTTTTTAGCAGGAGCTTTCTTTGCCTTTGCTTCACCGTCAGCTTCAGATTTTGCCTTAGCTGATTTTTTTGCTTTTGGAGCTTCAGAATCAGCAGTCTTTTTAGCAGCCTTTTTCTCTTCTTTAGTTTCTTTAGCTTCTGTATCGAGCTTATAGTCAACTAATTCAAGAATTACAACATCAGCAGCGTCACCCTGGCGGAAACCGAGTTTAAGAACACGTGTATAACCACCGTTGCGCTCTTTCATGCGTGGACCAATTTCTGTAAAAAGTTTATTCAAGATTTTTTCATCCTGAATGAACTTTGCTACTTCACGACGATTATGAACTGAATCTACTTTTGCTCTTGTGATGAGTTTCTCAGCTGATTTTCTTAC
Source organism: uncultured Treponema sp. (assembly GCA_947165895.1). GTDB lineage: Bacteria > Spirochaetota > Spirochaetia > Treponematales > Treponemataceae > Treponema_D. Next base: position 279,634 of record CAMVCB010000004.1, on the reverse strand, counting down.
TTCAAGAGCCTTAGATTTAGTTGTAGTAATTCTCTCGTATCTGAAGAGAGAAGTTACCATATTTCTTGACATAGCACGACGATGTGCTGTTGTTCGTGAAAGCGGATTAAAACCATTTCTATGATTCATCGTTTTCTTCCTTCTGCTTCTTTACATTAGCAGCATTCTTAAGATGACTGTAATCTGTCATTCCAAGAGTCAAATTCCATTCCTGGAGTTTTTCAATAATTTCCTGGAGTGATTTTTTACCAAAGTTTCTTGTTTTGGCAATATCATCTTCTGTCTTACGAGTCAATTCACCAATTGTACGGATATTTTCTTTTCTCAAACAATTTGATGAGCGAACTGAAAGCTCCAGTTCTTCAACAGGAGTATTAAGAAGTGCCTGAATTCCTTCATCACCATCTTCATTATCATCAGATCCGATAACATCCTTATCATTGAAGTTAACAAAGATTGCAAAGTGATCTTTAGCAATTTTTGCAGCTTCAGCAAGAGCGTCTTCCGGATTGATAGTTCCATCTGTCCAGATTTCAAGAACAAGCTTATCGTAGTCATTTCTCTGACCAACGCGGCAAGGTTCAATAGAATACTTTACTTTTGGAACTGGAGTGAAAATGGCATCCATAGGAATTGTACCAACAATTTCGATATAGTGCTCATTTGTTTCAGCAGGAACATATCCTCTACCCAAGTCAACCTGAATTTCAAGATCCAAGTGAGCGCCTTCCATCATTGTGAAGACTGTTGTGCCTTCTGTCATGATTTCAAGCTGACCTTCTTTTGCGAAGTCCTCGCTCTTTACAACGCCTGGTCCTTTAAATTCATACTGAATTGTGTCCTGTTCAACTTCATTTGGTAAACGAAGACGAATCATTTTCAGAGTATTAATGATTTCCAGAGTATCTTCTGAAACGTGTGGGATTGCCTCAAATTCGCTTGAAATTACATGAGAAATTCCATTCTCATCGTAAGATGTAATACGAATTGAAGTAATCGCATAACCCTGAATTGATGACAGCAATACACGGCGAAGTGTATTACCTACTGTTGTACCAAACCCTGTCTCAAAAGGATATGCGGTAAATTTACCGTAATTTGGATTTGTACTGATGTGTTCAAATGAAATGCCCTTAGGCTTCTTAAAACCTTTAAGCAAATTTTTGCGAGCCATCCGAACTCCTTACCTAAACTGATATAAACTCTATATTTGCAATCTTTCTTATCAAAGAAAAATTGCAAATAAACCTACATACGGCGTGTCTTTCTAGGACGACATCCGTTATGAGGAATTGGAGTAACATCAGAAATTGATTTTACTTTTAATCCCAATGCACCAAGACAACGGATAGCATTTTCGCGACCCATTCCCGGACCTTTTACAAACACGTGTACTTCACGCAGACCATAACTTGCGGCTTTCTGAACTGCTGTTTCACATACAGACTGTGCAGCAAATGGAGTTGATTTTTTAGCTCCACGGAATCCAAGTCCACCTGAAGATGCCCAAGAAAGAGCATTTCCCTTCAAGTCAGTTACAGTTACGATAGTATTATTGAACGTAGCCTGGATATAAATATTACCTTCGAATACGCTCTTCTTTTCCTTTCGCTTTTTAACGGTAGCCATTATTTACCTCTGTCCTATGCTTTCTTCTTATTAGCAACAGTCTTCTTCTTACCCTTACGAGTGCGCGCATTTGTTCTTGTGCGCTGACCACGTACTGGAAGACCTCTTTTGTGACGAAGACCACGATAACATCCAATATCCATAAGACGTTTCAAATTAAGACCGATTTCTGAACGAAGACGACCTTCTACCTTATAGTCTTTATCAATTACTTCGCGAATCTTACCAATTTCATCCTGAGTCAGGTCATTAGCCATCTTCATAGGATCAATTTTAGCAGCTTCGCAAATTTTCTGTGCCGCAGAACGGCCGATACCGTAAATGTAAGTTAATGCGGTACCTAAATGTTTGTTAGGGATATCTACACCCGCAATTCGAGCCATTTGTTACTCCTTAGCCCTGTCTCTGTTTATGTTTTGGATTCTCGCAAATGATACGAATAATACCATTTCGCTTGATAACCTTACATTTATCACAGATAGGTTTTACACTGGTTCGTACTTTCATATAAAAGCCCCCATGAGAATATTTTACCGAATCTTAAGCACCTCGCAATGAGAGCAATTCGGTAAAAGATAATATATCACATATTCCCATTTCTGTTCTACTAGGAATTCACGAAATTTTAAAAGTTTGTAATAATCTTTTAGATACTTCGTGATCTGATTTTGCCCTTTTTAGTAAGTCCTTCGTGATGATGCATTTTCAAAAGAGCTTCAACTTGACTCATTGTATCAAGATCTACACCAACCATAATGATAAGTGAAGTTCCGCCCATAAGCATTGAAATTGACTGTGGGAATCCGAACAAATGCTGAATGATTGTAGGGATAATAGCAATCAATGCAAGGAACAATGAACCAGGTAATATAAGTCTATTCAATATTTTTGTAAGATATTCTTCGGTTTTATCGGTACGAACACCCGGGATAGATCCACCATTTTCACGAATGTTTTTTGCAATTTCTGTAGGGTTCAGTGTTACCTGAGTGTAGAAGTATGCAAAGAAAATGATAAGAACAACTAACAAAACATTATACCAAACACCATTTGGAGTCAAAACTCGTGAAAGTGTACCAACCCACTTTGCAGCGTTTTGGCTCTGTGCAAATGTTGATGCAAGAGTTAATGGAAGGGTAAGAATAGAAGAAGCGAAGATCAAAGGAATTACGTTTGAAGGGTTTACTTTAAACGGAATGTAAGTTGTCTGTCCACCGTACATTTTGCGTCCAACAACGCGTTTTGCATAGTGTACAGGAATCTTTCTCTGACCTGATTCTTCATAAATTACCAGTCCGATAATCGCAACGAACATGATAAGAACAAGGATGACAAATACAAGCTGGATTTCGTTGTTAGAAACCTTCTGTCCTAACTCAACAATAGCGTTAGGAAGTCGGGCAACGATACCGGCAAAAATCATCATTGAAATACCATTTCCGATTCCGCGAGCTGTAATCTGGTCTCCCAGCCAAACAGTAACCATGGAACCAGTTGTAACAGTCAGCATTGCAAGCAATTTGAATGCAAGCTGATTGTCAATCATGATACATCCAGGAATACTGTTTGCATAAACAGTAACACCGAAAGACTGAATCAAACATACAAGGATAGTTCCTACACGTGTGTAAGATGCAATCTTTCGCTGTCCACCATCTTCTTGAGAGATGCGTTTAAGAGATGGGAAAATAATCACAGCAAGCTGCATGATAATCTGCATAGAAATATAAGGCATTACACCAAGCATGAAGATAGAGAAGTTTGAGAAAGCTCCTCCAACAAAGAAGTCCATATAGCTGGCGAATGCATTTTTATTCTGCGATGCCAAGTCGTCAAAGTACTTAATAAGAACGTTTGCATCAATTCCTGGAATTGTAAGAACGCTTCCAAGTCTGAACACTGCAAGAATAAGCAGTGTAAAGAACAAACGGTCTCTAAGCTCTTTAACTCTAAACATATTTACGATTGGATTGCTTGCCATGTTTTAACTCCGCTTCTACTTTGTGCTTTCAGCAGCTTCATCAGTAAGTTTTACCGATCCGCCAGCCTTTTCAATTTTAGCCTTTGCCGATGCAGAAGCTTTGTTTACTTCAACAGTAAGTTTCTTTGTAATGTCGCCATTACCAAGAATCTTAACCAAAGCTTTTTCAGATGCTTTCTTAGAAACAAATCCCTTTGCAACCAAAGATTCTTTGTTTACTGTTTCACCATCATTGAACTTAGCTTCAAGCTGATCAAGATTGATACAAACATATTCTTTCTTGAAAGGATAGTTTGAGAAACCTTTGTGAGCAATACGTCTGTAAAGAGGCATCTGACCGCCTTCAAAACCTACGTATGGAACAGCAGTACCAGTACGAGACTGCTGACCCTTGTTACCTTTACCAGCTGTTGTACCGAGTCCTGAAGAAGAACCGCGTCCAACGCGCTTTGGTTTTTTGTTAGCACCCTGAGGAGCGCTAAGAATTGGATTATATTCTGCCATTTTAGATCTCCTCAACTTTTACTAAATGAGATACAGCAGCAACCATACCTTTTACAGCATCTGTAGCCTCAAGAGTGTTAGAAGAATGAATCTTCTTAAGACCAAGGCTTCTTACAGTTGCTTTTTTCTCTGGTTTCTGACCAATTACGCTTTTCATTAATGTAACTTTAATCTGTGCCATACATTAACCCCACATCTCATCAAGAGTTTTACCTCTGTTAGCTGCAACTTTCTTTGCATCCATAATGTGTACGATTGCATCAAAAGTAGCACGAACAACGTTTACAGCAGAGCTTGAACCAAGTGATTTAGAAATCAGGTCAGTAGCACCTGCAGCATCCATAATTGCACGAACAGTACCACCAGCGATAAGTCCAGTTCCTGAACAAGCTGGTTTAAGCAAAACTGATGAACTCTTGTATTTACCAAGAACTTCATGTGGTAAAGTTCCATTCTTAAGAGGAAGCATTACAAGGTTACGTTTAGCCTTGTCGATGCTCTTCTTAATTGCTTCAGATACGTCGTTAGCTTTACCAAGTCCGTATCCTACGCGACCTTTCTGATCACCAACAATTGTAAGAGCAGAGAAAGACATACGACGTCCACCCTTTACAGTCTTACAAGTTCTGTTGAGAGTTACGAGTTTTTCTACGAACTCTTTCTCTTTTGGATCTTTATCAAATTTTTTCTGATGTTCTTCCATTTCCAACTCCTAGAATTCAATTCCGGCTTTTCGAGCGCCATCAGCAAGTGCTTTTACAACACCATGGTAAAGATATCCATTGCGATCAAAAACGACCTTAGTAATCTTCTTTTCCTTAAGACGAGCTCCAATAGCTTCTCCAAGTTTTGCAGCGCCTTCAGTATTTGGCTTAAGTGCTTCAAACTCTTTTTCCAAAGTGGAAATAGAAGCCAAAGTTTTACCTTCATCGTCGTCGATTACCTGAACAGAAAGATTCTTGTTGCTGCGAGTAACAGTCATTCTTGGTCTGTCTGCAGTTCCGCGAAGAGTCTTGCGGATGTGAATTTTTCTGTGCAAGCGTTTTCTGTCTTTATCGTTCAGTTTCTTAAACATATAGCTTCACCTTATTTAACACCAGTCTTACCAACCTTGCGGCGGATAACTTCGTTGTCGTAGCGGATACCCTTTCCTTTGTAAGGTTCAGGTTTGCGCAACTTACGAATCTGAGAGCTGAATTCACCAACCAACTGCTTATCAATACCTGTGATTGTTACTTTTCCATCTGGAGTTGTAGTAACAGTTACACCGTTAGGAATGATTACAATATAGTCGCTTGAATATCCAAGGTTCATTACAAGTTCTTTACCTTTAACTTCTGCACGATAACCTACACCAGTGATAACCAGAGTCTTTGTAAAACCTTCTGAAACACCTTTTACCATGTTATTAAGAAGACTTCTGTAAAGTCCGTGGTCAGCGCCAGCCTGTTTTGTATCGTTCAAAGTTGAAAGTACAACTTCGTTTGACTGAACATCAATTTTAACGTTGCTTGAGAATGCCTGTTTAAGTTCACCTTTTGGCCCTTTTACAGTCATTACATTGTCAGCAACGCTTACTGTTACACCTGCTGGAATAGCAACAGGAAGTTTACCTACTTTAGACATACTTTCTGCCCCCTATTACCAGATTGTGCAAACTAATTCACCACCAACCATCTTTTCAGAAGCTTTCTTACCAGTTGTTACACCAGCAGAAGTTGAAACGATGATTGTACCGTATCCGTTATAAACACGTGGTAAATCTTTATAGCCAGAATAAACACGGCGGCCTGGTGTAGAAATTTTCTTTACACCGTGGATTACCGGGTTATTTTCATCATCATATTTCAAGAAAATACGAAGAGTATTCTTTCCGTCTTCCTGAACCTTTTTGAAGTTTTTAATATATCCTTCAGTTTTCAGAATCTTCACGATTTCGAGCTTCAGCTTTGATGCTGGAACATCTACTTTCTCGTGGCGGGCAACAGCCGCATTCCGAACCTTTGTGAGCATGTCTGCTACTGGATCTGATGCACTCATTACATCCCCCTACCAACTAGATTTTGTTACGCCAGGAAGCTGGCCTTCGCTTGCCAATTTACGGAAGCAAAGACGACACATCTTAAACTTGCGCAAATATCCGCGTGGACGACCGCAAATCTGACAGCGATTGTACTCGCGTGTCGAATATTTCTGTTTGCGGGCTGCTTTAATAATCATTGATTTCTTTGCCATACTTCACCTACTTTCTGAACGGCATGTTGAACTTGGTAAGCAAAGATTTAGCTTCTGCGTCAGTCTTTGCGCTAGTTACTACAGTAATATTCATACCGGCAATCTTTACGATTTTGTCGAAGTCGATTTCCGGGAAGATAATCTGTTCTGTAATACCAAGAGAGAAGTTTCCATGACCATCAAAGCCAGTAGCTTTAATTCCACGGAAATCCTTTACACGTGGGAGTGCAACATTGATAAGGCGGTCAAGGAATTCATACATGATGTTACCGCGCAATGTTACCATTGCTCCTACTTCATTACCCTCACGAAGTTTAAAGTTAGCAATACTCTTCTTAGCTCTAGTTTTAACAGCTTTCTGACCTGTGATAGCAGTCAAGTCAGTAACTGCGGCATCAAGGAGTTTCTTATTTGTGAGAGCTTCACCAACACCCATGCTTACTACAACCTTCTTGATAACAGGGACCTGCATCGGAGTTGTATAGCTGAACTCTTTTGTAAGAGCCGGTGCGATTTCGTCTTTATAGACTTTCTTAAGCCGAGGTACGTAATTTGCCATTACAAAGTTTCTCCACATTTACGGCAAACGCGAATTTTCTTGTCGCCGTCGAATTTGTAACCAATCTTAACAGGTTTACCGCATTTTTTACATACGATACCCACGTTAGAAATATTAAGAGGAGCTTCAACCTCAGCGATTCCGCCCTGGTCCTGCTGGCTTCTCTTTTTCATTGCCTTTTTAACAATGTTTACACCAGATACTATTACTGCTTCTTTTTTAAGGTTAACGCTTACGATTTCTCCGCGTTTTCCCTTATCTTTTCCAGCAAGTACTTCTACTGTATCGCCTTTACGGATTTTTGATTTTACTAACATCCTCATTACTCCTTAAAGAACCTCTGGAGCAAGTGAAACGATTTTCATAAAATCCATATCACGAAGCTCGCGAGCTACAGGTCCAAAAATACGCTTTCCTTTTGGGTTCTTGCTGTCGTCAACGATAACACAAGCGTTATCATCAAAACGAATGTAAGTTCCATCAGGACGGCGGTACTCTTTAGCCTGGCGTACAATAACAGCCTTTTCAATAGCACCCTTTTTAATTGTAGAAGTAGGAATAGCATCTTTGATAGCTACTACTACGATGTCGCCGATACCAGCGTAACGGCGGTGTGAACCACCGATTACTTTGATACACTGAGCAATTTTTGCTCCAGAGTTATCAGCAACTGTCATACAAGATTGCATCTGAATCATAATTCTTTAACTCCTTCGCTTATTTTGCTCTTTCAACAATTTCTGCAAGACGCCAGCACTTGTTTTTGCTGAGTGGTCTGCATTCTACAATACGAACTGTATCACCTACATGTGCTTCATTATTTTCATCATGAGCCATGTATTTCTTTGATCTGGTAACATACTTCTTGTAAAGGCTATCCATCTTTTTAGATGAAATTGTTACTACAATTGTTTTGTCCATTTTTTCGCTTGTAACAATTCCTGTAAAAGATCTTTTTGCTGCCTTTACAGTCTGAACAGTATTTTCTGCCACGGTTCAGCTCCTATTTATTTTCGCCAGCGATTTCTTTCTGGCGGATGAACGTATTCAATCTTGCGATTTCGCGACGGATTGTACGTTTCTGCAATGGGTTATCTACATGTGATACTACCATCTTAAAGCGGAGATCCATGTATTCCTTTTTAAGCTCATCACGTTTAGCAACTAGTTCTTTATAAGACAGTTCTTTGTCATTCTTTTTCTTTGAATCAGCCATCTTATTTCCTCCTAGTCTTTTGTTGGCTTATAAGCGATTTTTGTAATAACTGGAAGTTTATCACTTGCAAGTTCCAAAGCTCTGTGAGCTGTTTCAAGATCAACACCACCAATTTCAAACAAAATCATTCCAGGTTTGATAACAGCTGCCCAATGATCTGGAGCACCTTTACCCTTACCCATACGAACTTCAGCAGGCTTCTTTGTAATAGGCTTGTCCGGGAAAATACGAATCCAGACATTACCTTTACGCTCAAGCTTACGGTTGATAGCAACACGGGCAGCCTCGATTACACGAGCATCAAGCCATGTTGGTTCCATTGCAACCAAAGCGATGTCGCCAAAGTCAATTGTATTATCACGTGTAGCGTTGCCCTTTTCACGACCACGCTGTACCTTACGGTGAATAACTCTTTTAGGACTCAGTGGCATAACTAACTCCTTGCCTTTTTAGGTTCTGCACCTTCAGCCTTGTCTGCAGCCGGACGGTTACGTCTTGGCTTCTTTACAAGCTGACCGGCATCTTCGTTGCGTTCAATACCATAGTTCATTCCATTGTAAACCCATACTTTTACACCGATTTTACCGTATGTAGTAAGAGCTGCGAATGTTCCATAGTCGATATCTGCACGAAGTGTGTGAAGTGGTACACGTCCCTCTTTGTGCTCTTCTGTGCGGCTCATATCTGCGCCACCAAGACGACCACTAACACGAACTTTAATACCCTGTGCACCAGCACGCATAGCATTACTTACAGCCTGTTTCATAGCCTTGCGGAATGAACCACGGCCTGAAAGCTGACGAGCGATGTTCTGAGCAATCAAAGAAGCGTTCAAATCAGCACGTTTGATTTCCTTAATCTTGATCTGAACTTTCTTTGTAAGCTGCTTCTGGATGTCAGCGCTAATCTTTTCGATTGAAGCACCTTTTACACCAATAATAACACCAGGACGAGCTGTATGAATTACGATTGTAACGCGCTGTGGATGGCGTACAATTTCAATTTCAGCAATATCAGCATTTTTACATTCTGGAAGTTCTGAAACCATTTTACGGATTTTGATATCTTCCAAAACTAAATCTGCATATTCACGAGGATCAGCATACCATCGTGACTGCCATGTTTTGTTTACGCCCAAGCGCAAACCAATTGGATTTACTTTCTGTCCCACTTTATTCCCCCGCCTTTTCGTCAACGACAACGGTAATATGGCACATACGTTTCAAAAGCTGATCAGCACGTCCACGAGCACGGAACCAAACTCTCTTGAGTCTTGGACCTTCGTCGATTCTGATTTCTTTTACGTAAAGCATATCTTCATCTAATTTGCTATTCAAATTAAGTGCATTAGCAGCAGCTGACTTCAAAGTAGCGCTGATAAGACCTGCACCTTTCTGTGGCATATTAGCAAGAATTGCCATAGCTTCCGAATAGGACTTCTGTTTAATTACATTTGCAACAGGACGAACCTTTGTTGGTGATGCAATAAGGAATTTTGTAGTGGCTACATAACCTTTTTTCTCAGCCATAATATCCACCTATTAATTGCCTTTTCCGGCAGATTTGTCTGAACCACCATGGCCGTGATAAGTACGAGTTGGTGCAAATTCACCAAGTTTGTGACCTACCAGGTTTTCTGTAACATATACAGGAATCCATGATTTACCATTATAAACAGAAATAGTATTACCTACCATTTCTGGGATGATTGTTGAGCAGCGAGAATATGTTTTAATCATTTTTCTATCTGCTTCTTTATTCATTGCCTGAACCTTTTTGTAAAGAGATTTCTCTACGAAAGGTCCTTTTTTAACAGATCTTGACACAGTTATCTCCTATGCAACTACTTCTTCTTACGACGGCTAACAATGAAATTGCTAGATGTCTTGCGTTTGTTGCGTGTCTGGTAACCTTTACAAGGCTGTCCCCAAGGAGTAACTGGGTTACGACCTTTACCGGCACCTTCACCACCACCAAGTGGATGATCATGAGGGTTCATAGCCATACCGCGAACAGTAGGTCTGATACCCAACCAACGTCTATGACCAGCTTTACCAAGCTTAACATTCATGTGTTCTTCGTTTCCTACAACACCGATTGTTGCATAGCAGCGTCCGTTGATCTTTCTCATTTCACCAGATGGTAAACGAACGATAACATAGTCACCTTCACTACCAGAAATCTGAGCCGAAGCACCAGCAGAACGTACAAGCTGTCCGCCGGCACCGAGGGTGAGCTCGATGTTATGAATAGTGAAACCAACTGGAATTGCCTTTAACGGAAGAGCATTTCCAACTGTAGGAGTTGCGTTTTCGCCAGACATAACTTTCTGTCCAACCTGCAATCCTTTTGGAGCGATGATATAACGTTTATCACCGTCAGCATAATAAATCAAAGCAATGTTAGCACTTCTGTTTGGATCGTATTCAATTGATTTTACGGTTCCAGGGATGCCGTGCTTATCACGCTTAAAATCTATATCACGATAAAGTCTTTTGTGACCACCACCCTGATGACGAACTGTGATGCGTCCAGCAGAGTTACGGCCTGAATGTGACTTTCTTTTTGACACCAATGATTTTTCGGGTCTTGCTGATGTCAATTCATCACGACACAAGTCTACACGTCCACGTGTACCAGGTGTCATTGGCTTAAATACTTTAAGAGCCATTTCTTTTCCCCTTAGTTACAACTTGGAATTAAACACCTTCAAAAGCTGAGATTGTTTCGCCTTCTGCAAGACGTACAATAGCTTTTTTGAAAGATGCTGTTCTTCCTGGCTTACCACGAAGACGTTTCATTTTTCCAAGCACATTCATAGTTGTGCAGCCAACAACCTTTACTTTGAACAAATCAGCAACAGCAGCTTTAATCTGTGTTTTTGTTGCGTCAGGATGCACGATAAATACATATTTATTCTGTTCACGTAAAGTACTTGCCTTTTCAGATACAACAGGCTTAATAAGGATATCTGTATAAGTCATTATTTAGCCTCCTTATCATCAGCGTAGAAGTCAGAAAGATTCTTTACAGCGCTTTCAAGAGCGATGATCTTTCTTCCGTAGAACAAGTCATGAGCGTTGAGACGATTGTAAGAAAGGAATGTAAGATTCTTAACGTTTCTTGCAGCCTGTTTTACTTTTGCATCGTCATCTTTCAAAATCAAAACTGTTCTTTCATCTTTAGCAAAATTGCTCAAGATTTTTACCAAATCTTTTGTTTTACCGCTTTCAACTGTAAAGTCTTCTACGATAGTAAGTCTGTCACCCTGAGCGTGTGAGCTAAGGATTGTTTTAAGAGCAAGTCTCTTTTCCTTTTTAGGAATTGAGTAACTGAAGTCGCGTGGTTTTGGTCCAAAAATTGTACCACCGCCAACAGTGATAGGAGATTTCTTATCACCACGACGAGCATTACCTGTACCTTTCTGGTTGTAAGGCTTTGCATTACTTCCGTGAACTTCTGCACGTGTTTTTGTACAAGCAGTACCAACACGCTTATTTGCCAATTCATTTGTAATTGCGTAATAAATTACGTCGTCATTTACTGGAAGACCGAATACTTTATCATCAAGTGTGATTGTACGCAGTTCTTTACCAGAAGTTGAATAGACTTTCTTTTCCATATCTTATTCCCCTTATTTCTTAACTGCGGACTTTACGATGAGTGTACAGTCTTTGTTTCCCGGAACAGCTCCGCGAACCATAATTACTTTAAGTTCAGGATCTACTTTTACGATTTTCAAATTCTGAACAGTAATTTTCTTGAATCCCATATGACCAGGAAGCTTGATGTTTTTAAAGCTGTGTCCTGGAGTAGTACATTCTCCAGTTCCACCCGGCTCACGATGGAATTTTGAACCGTGAGTAGCACGTCCACCATGGAAGCCCCATCTCTTCATTACACCCTGGAATCCTTTTCCTTTTGAAGTTGCAGTTACATCGAGGAAGCGGCTGCCTTCAAAAAGTTCAAGACCAATTTCATCACCAACATTTACTTCTTTTTCGAAGTTGCGGAACTCTTTCAAGTGGCGCTTAGGGTTGATGTTCTCTGGGAATTGTCCGGCATATGCTTTGTTTGCTTTAGAAGCTTTAATATCTTCCAAACCAAGAACAACTGCATCATAACCGCAATTTTCCTTTGTTTTCTTGGCAACGACAACATTTGGCTCGACCTGGATCACGGTTACTGGTGTCAGATTTCCGCTTTCGTCGAATATCTGTGTCATGCCAACTTTTTTAGCAATCAGACCTTTCATTCTGATATTCTCCTATTAGAACAAACTGAGTGGATTAAATCCAAACCATTGTTCTATGAATTAATTTCAGGCCGTCGTCCCTGATCCAAAGGGCTCGTACCTCGCAAGACTACGCTTGCCATTTTTTGCGAACTTAAGTTCGCGATTTTCACTACTTGTGTGAGATTACACTACTGTGTAATTACTACGTCAACACCGGCAGGAAGTTCAAGTTTCATCAAAGAATCCATAACATCCTGAGATGGATTCATAATGTCAATAAGACGTTTATGAGTACGCATTTCGAACTGCTCACGAGACTTTTTGTTTACGTGAGGGGAACGAAGCACTGTGTACTTATTGATTCTTGTTGGAAGAGGGATAGGGCCTGAAACCTTTGCTCCCGCCTTCTGAACAGTCTGCACGATGGCTTTAGCACTCTGATCGATTAACTCTACGTCAAATGCGCGAAGTCTAACTCGAATCTTTCCATTAGCCATTTTCAAATACTCCTTTTCACAACAAAGGAACCGGCGAACCAGCCCCTTTGTTTGAAAAAATTAAAAACTATTCAATAATTTTTACAACCTGTCCAGAAGCGATTGTGTGACCGCCTTCACGGATAGCAAGTTTAAGACCTTCATCCATAGCGATTGGGTGGATAAGGTTACCGATAATTTTTACGTTATCTCCTGGTTTTACCATGTCTGTACCAGCTTCAAGTTCTACAGTACCAGTGATATCTGTTGTACGGAAGTAGAACTGTGGGCGGTATCCAGAGAAGAATGGAGAGTGACGTCCACCTTCTTCCTTTGAAAGAACGTAAAGCTGAGCTTCGAACTTTGTATGAGGTGTGATACTGTTTGGCTTTGCCAAAACCTGACCACGAACAACGTCTTTCTTCTCAACACCACGGAGAAGGATACCAACGTTATCACCAGCCATACCCTGATCAAGAGTCTTCTGGAACATTTCAATACCAGTTACAGTTGTATCAGCTGTTGGACGGATACCTACGATCTGTACTGGGTCGTTCATGTTTACAACACCACGTTCGATCTTTCCTGTTACTACAGTACCACGACCAGAAATAGTGAAGATATCTTCGATTGGCATCAAGAATGGTTTATCAGAATCACGAACTGGATCATCGAACCATGTATCCATAGCCTGGAGCAATTCTTCGATACAAGCTGTATCTTCAGCTGTTGCACCTTCCTGAAGAGCTTTGAAAGCAGAACCCTTAATGATTGGTGTATCTGGAGAGAAGCCATAAGACTGAAGAGTGTCTTTTACTTCTTCAACAACCAGTTCAAGAAGATCTGGATCGTCAACCAAGTCAACTTTGTTCAAGAATACGATAATCTTTGGTACACCTACCTGACGAGCAAGCAGCAAGTGCTCTTTTGTCTGAGGCATAACTGAGTCTGGAGCAGATACTACGAGGATAGCACCATCCATCTGTGCAGCACCAGTAATCATGTTCTTAATGTAGTCAGCATGTCCCGGGCAGTCGATGTGTGCATAGTGACGTTTGTCTGACTGATACTCAAGGTGACGAGTATTGATTGTAATACCACGCTCTTTTTCCTCTGGAGCGTTATCAATTTCGTCATACTTAAGTTTCTTATCACCATACTTATTAGCACAGTATGTTGTGATAGCTGCAGAAAGTGTTGTCTTACCATGGTCTACGTGACCAATAGTACCAACGTTCATGTGAGGTTTGGTTCTTTCGAACTTCTCCTTTGCCATGTTTTTCTCCTTGCCGGAACTTACGCCGGCATACTTATTTTTTATGTGCCGCACTTTAAGCCAGAACAAAAACTTTTCATAACAAGAAAAATTTCCATTCGCAGACACAATGTTTGAAAGATTATATAAATGACAGATAGGAATCGGATAGGAAGAAGATTCAGCTCATTATCTATTCAATGAACCGCAACCCGGTAACCACCATCATTATCATCTCTTCACTGACAACTGGTTTGGTATATTCGAGTTTAGTCATAGCGACCAGTCAGAAACCCAAACAAATTGCCTTTATATTTACTACCAACGGTAGAAAATTCACAAAATTAGGGCCGTGAAATCCTGAAAACCCACAGTGTAAAAACTGCAAATTAACTTTACGGAAACACCAGAATACATTTTATAATTTCTTTTTAATGTTTCTGCCTGACTCTCAAAGAACCCTTCGACCTGCAATATTTTCAAATAAGCATAAAAAGTCGAACATTAGAAAATATACAGTTTTTTAATTTTTTGTTCAATAGTGCAAAGCTTACAATTTTACATAAAAACGTAAGTTTTTCTAATCTTTGCATAAAAAAAATGGAGACCTTCCCGAAAGAAAGTCCCCACCTTTTAAGCCGCCGTCAGGCGACCAGCGCTTCCATCAGGAAGCTGTAACTACCAGCGGTAGTGTGCAAAAGCTTTGTTTGCTTCTGCCATTTTATGTACATCTTCACGTTTCTTGAATGCTGTACCAGTATTATTGTAAGCATCCAGAAGTTCAGCAGAAAGTGTATCTGCCATTCCGTGTCCGCTTCTGTTGCGTGCAGCTTCGATAATCCAGCGCATTGCAAGAGCTTCGCGGCGGTTCTCTCTGATTTCCATTGGAACCTGATATGTAGCACCACCTACACGGCGTGATTTAACTTCAACCATAGGTTTAACATTCTCAAGAGCCTTCAAAAGAACTTCAAGAGGGTCTTTTTCTGTTTTAGCCTTAAGTTTATCCATTGCTTCGTAAACAACTTTCTGGCAAGTAGCTTTTTTACCATCAAGCATCATACGGCAAACAAATTTAGAAATAACTTTGCTGTTGTATTTTACATCCGGCATCAATGGACGCTCGATTGATTTCTTATGTCTTCCCATCTTAGTCCTCCATTATGCCTTAGGTTTCTTAGCACCGTATTTAGAACGACCACGTTTGCGGTCTTCTACGCCAAGAGTATCTTTTGTACCACGAATGATATGGTAACGTACACCAGGAAGATCCTTTACACGACCACCGCGTACCAAAACAACTGAGTGTTCCTGCAGGTTGTGTCCAATACCAGGAATGTATGCAGTAACTTCAATACCATTGCTCAAACGAACACGAGCAATCTTTCTAAGAGCCGAGTTTGGCTTTTTAGGTGTCATAGTCATTACACGTGTACAAACGCCACGTTTCTGCGGACAAGAATCAAGTGCGGGAGCTTTGGTTCTGTTAGCTGCAGACTTACGACCCTGACGAATCAACTGATTAATTGTAGGCATCGCCTAATCTCCTATTATATAATCCGGTCAGCACCCCGGAAAGAATTCAAAATTAACAGATTTTGATAGGTTTAAAGAGTATATAAAATTCAAAAAATGAATTCAACTGAATTTGAAAAGAATTCGTAAATTTAATTTGCTAGCGTTTATTCACCCTTGCACAGGAAACTACGTTTACACCAGTTCCAAGAATATCATGAAGCAGAATGTCGCCGGTTTTAACAGGGGCTTTTACTTTTGCACGGCGGATAATTTCCATGCACTGTAAAAGCATATTCTTTGGAACTTCGCCCGCAGTTTTTACAGGAACTACAGTCAGATTGCCGCCTTCCACGGTGATTGTAGTCGTCAGGGTGCGGGTCGGATTCAATAGTTCTTTTTCAACATATTCAGGACCACGCTTGCAGCCGTTGTCTGTTACGCTTATTACGCGGCGGGCACTTCCATCGCCTTCTGTGGTAACTTCCATAGTACAGCCCATAGGGCAGATTATACATGTCATTGGGAAAGTTTTTTTCTCACTCATTTTTCATCTCCTACGCGTTAATCCATGTCTTCTTCAGGGATTTCAATCGACACCGTCAGGTTATCATGCACCTTTGCCAGCTGTTCCGGATTCAGCTCAAGCACCTGCATTTCGCCCGGGCGGACAATTTTCTTTTTCATGGCCTTTATGCGCTCGTTATTTGAGTAGGCAACAATCTGAACGTTGCGGTAAACATCTGTCGGGCGGAACATGATTGAAATCGGAGTTTCTGATTCCGTAGACTCAATATGCTGGGGAACTGTATAGCGTACGCGGTTTCCCGGACGAAGAACAACATTCGAAGGATTTTTAGCTTTTGTCCCCTGAACGTATTTTGCGGCATTTTCTCCGGCACGAAGACTTTCTGCAGTTACAAAATCTACAAGATCGTGAACGTGAACTGTGTTTCCGCAGGCAAAAATACCTTCTACACTCGTCTGCATATGCTCGTTTACGACAGGGCCTGAGGTTGTAGAGTCAATACTGATTCCGCAGCCGTTGGAAATTTCGTTTTCAGGAATAAGACCAACCGACAGAAGCAGGGTATCACATTCGATAAACTCTTCTGTTTCTGGAATAGGACGGCGGTTTTTATCAACTGCAGCAACAGAAACACCTTCAACCCGTTCTTTTCCGTGAATCTTTGTAATTGTATGACTGAACTTAAGGGGAATATTGAAGTTTTCTACACACTGAACGATATTCCGTCTGAGTCCGGCACTAAAAGGCATGAGCTCGCAAATTAATTTTACTTCAGCACCTTCCAGTGTAAGACGACGGGCCATAATCAGTCCGATGTCACCAGAGCCTAAAATTACAACCTTTTTACCCGGAAGATAACCGTCTATATTTACAAAACGCTGGGCTGATCCGGCAGTAAATATTCCGGCTGGCCGGGTTCCCGGAATTACCAGGGCACCGCGGGTTCTCTCCCGGCAGCCCATGGCAAGAATCACAGCCTTCGCCTGAATAAGCATAAGACCGTCCTTTGTATTAATTGCAGTCACCTGTTTTTTTGCATTTACTTCCAGAACCATAGTGTCGGTTTTATATTCAATGCCAAGTTTTTCAACTTCATCGCTGAAACGGCCTGCGTATTCAGGGCCTGTAAGCTCTTCACCAAAATGATGAAGGCCAAAACCATTATGAATACACTGCAAAAGGATTCCTCCGATTCTGGTATCGCGTTCCAGAATCAGAATACTGTCACTTCCAGCTTTTTTTGCCGCAACCGCCGCTGCCATTCCGGCAGGACCACCGCCAACAATAACTATATCGTAATTTAAATTTGTCATAAAAATCTCCCATAAAAATCCGCTCTGACCGGCGGGCTTACACATGTTACCTGATCTTCGAATTCAAAATGTATGAACAGCCGCCGTTTTTGGTAACTGAAGTCATCGGGATTTCAAGTTCCCGGCTGATAATTTCCGTAACACGCGGAGAGCAGAAACCGCTCTGACAGCGTCCCATCCCCGCTCTTGTACGGCGTTTTACACCGTCAAGATCTCTTGCCCCAACCGGTGAACGGATTGCGGCAACAATCTCTGCTTCCGTAATCATTTCGCAGCGGCAGATGATGCGGCCGTAAAGCGGGTTTTCTTCTATTAATTCTGCCTTTCTTTTGTCACTTGCGTGCTTAAAAGATTCAATTCCCCTGCGGATTGGAGTAAAATCAGGATTTTTTTCAAATTTTACACCCAGAGCCTTTTCTACAAGCCGGGCAACATAAAGTCCGATTGCGGGAGCGGCAGAAAGTCCCGGAGAACAGATTCCTGCAACATTGATAAAGCGCTTTGCAGAAGCATCTTCTTCTATTATAAAGTCCTTAATTACGCTTCCATTTTCATCATAAGGAATGGCCCGGACACCGCTGAAAGAGTTGATGATATTACGTTTCGGGATATTAGGAATTGTTTTTTCAGCTTTTTCAGTGATAATTTCCTGTCCTGCCCGGGTTGTAGCAGTATTTGTCTTATCTTCATCATCATCAGCGCTAGGACCAACCAGAATGTTTCCATCGGCAGTAGGAGTTACAAGAACTCCCTTTCCTTTTTCATCCGGACACTGAAAGAGAGTGTGATTAGCAAGGCCGGCGCACTTGTTGTCTAAAAGAAAGTATTCACCGCGGCGGGGCTTAATCGTAAAGTTACGGGCCCCTGCCATTTCGCTGATTTTGTCTGCAAAAAGACCTGCGGCATTAATTACACAGCGGGTCACAATATCCGTCTGGCCGGTCTTAATTGTCCAGTAGCCGTCCCGGGTTTCCGGCGGCACAATATCGTGCACTTCATTTTCCAGAAAAAGTTTTACTCCGTTCTGAACGGCATTTTCTGCCACCGCCCAGGTCGCCTGATAAGGGCTTGTAATTCCTGCTGACTCTGCAAGAAGGGCACCCACTGCCTCCTCTGCAATATTCGGTTCGATAGCACGAAGTGCTTCCTGATTTATAATTTTCATTCCCGGAACGCCGTTTACCACCCCCCGCTCATAAAGCTTTTTGATATGCTCCATATCAGCATCAGAAAAGCCTACTACCAGAGAGCCGATATTTTTATAATCAAAATGAAGCTCCTGTGAAAGCTTTTTGTACATGGCAGTTCCTTCCACATTCAGCTTTGCCATCAGGCTTCCAGGAAGAGGATCATAACCCGCATGTACAATTCCTGAATTTGCCTTTGAAGTTCCGCAGGAAACATCATCAGCTTTTTCTATCATACAGACATTCAGCTTATATTTTGAAAGCTCGCGGGCAATGCAGGAACCGACAATTCCCGCCCCGATAATCGCAACATCGTAAGTCATCTTTTTTCTCCTAAAAAACTATTCTCTAACTATTCTTTACTCAGACCAGCCTTTAGCCCTTTCAACTGCCTTTTTCCAGCCGTCATACAGTTCTGTGCGTCGCTCTTCCTTCATTTCAGGCTCAAAAATACGGTCAGTTTCCCGCCGCCCTAAAATTTCTTCCTTACTCTTCCAGAAACCTACGGCAAGGCCTGCAAGGTAGGCAGCGCCAAGGGCTGTAGTTTCAACATTCTTTGGACGGCAGACTTTTGTGTTCAGAATATCTGCCTGAAACTGCATCATCACGTTACTGACGCAGGCTCCGCCGTCTACATTCAGGGTATTGATTGCAGTTTTTGAATCACGAACCATTTCATCAAGAACATCGCGGACTTCAAAGGCAATTCCTTCAAGGGCAGCCCTGCAGATATGAGCTTTTTTTACCCCCCGGGTAAGGCCGACAATAGTTCCGCGGGCATACATATCCCAGTAAGGAGTTCCAAGACCGACAAAGGCCGGTACAAGGTAGGCTCCGTTTGCATCCGGAACGCTTTCTGCAAGGCGGTCAATTTCCGGTGCAGAAGAAATCAGTTCAAGCTCATCCCTAAGCCATTTGATTACAGCACCGCCTATAAATACGCTTCCTTCCAGCGCATATTCCACCTTCCCCTTCATTCCAAGGGCAATAGTGGTCAAAAGATTTTTACTGACAACAGGCTTATCTCCGGTATTCATAAGCATAAAACAGCCTGTTCCGTAAGTATTTTTAGCATCTCCCTTTTTAAAACAGCCCTGACCAAAAAGAGCCGCCTGCTGGTCGCCGACAGCCGAAGCAATCGGAACAGAAAAACCGCAGAGCTGCTTGTCTGTTTCGCAGTAAACCTGACTTGAATCACAAACCTGGGGCAAAATGCAGCGGGGAATTCCCAGTAGCTTTAAAAGCTCCTCATCCCATTCACATTCATAGATATTAAAGAGCATGGTACGGCAGGCATTTGTAACATCGGTAACGTGAGCTTTACCACCCGAAAGCTTCCAGATAAGCCAGGTATCAATAGTTCCCGCAAGAAGCTCTCCCTTTTCAGCACGCTCCCTCACCCCAGGAACATTGTCTAAAATCCATTTAATTTTTGTTCCGCTGAAATAAGCGTCAATCAAAAGACCGGTTTTTTCCTTTATAATTTCGTCATATCCGTCTTTGGATAACTTTTCGCAGATATCAGCCGTACGTCGGCACTGCCATACAATCGCATGGTAAACAGGCTTTCCTGTCGCCTTGTCCCAGATTACAACCGTTTCACGCTGATTTGTAATTCCGATTGCGGCAATTTCATCAAATTTGATGTCATTATCAATCAGGACACTTTCCATAACCTTTAACTGACATTTAAAAAGCTCTTCTGCATCATGCTCAACCCAACCCGGATGAGGATAATACTGGGTAAATTCCCTCTGTTTTGAACCAACCGGATGAGCATCCTTATCATAAACTATCGCTCTGGAAGATGTTGTTCCCTGATCCAAAGCAATTATGTATTTTTTTGCCATCTTCCACCTCTCTATTACTACGATAGCCTTTATATATTAATGATAGCATAACTATCACAGAAAGCAATAAAAAAAGCACCCGATTTTTATCCCGGGTGCTTACAATCAGCAAAACAAATATTTACTTACGCTTTTTAGATACTAAGTCAAACACTACGGCACCAAGAAGTACGGCACCTTTTACGATTTTCTGAATATCTGTTGACCATCCGATCAATGACATACCATTGTTCAAAACTCCCATTACGAAAGCTCCGACTACGGCACCGATGATTGTACCGATACCACCGGCAGTTGCGGCACCACCAATGTAGCATGAAGCGATGGCATCCATTTCAAAACCATCACCGGCTTTTGGAGTTGCAGAACCGTTACGGGCAGAAAGAACGATACCGGCTACAGCGGCAAGGAAGCCCATGTTTGTATAAACCCAGAAGAATACGCTGCGTGTGTTGATACCAGAAAGGCGGGCAGCCTTTTCGTTACCACCAAGAGCATAAATCTGGCGGCCGGCAACTGTACGGCTTGTAATGAAGTTGTAAATTGCAACGATAATACCACACAATACGAGAACGATAGGTACACCGTTGTTCTGAGCAAGCTTAAGGAAAAGGAACCAGAGAATAAAGATGATTACAACAAGCTTTACAACACGCTGCCAGAGAGGGTTGATATTGAAGTTATACTTAAGCTTTGTGCGTGTAGCCTTAATATCACCAAGGATGATAAATACAGTTGCCACAGCAGCAATTACAATTGTTACAAGGTCGATTTTTCCCATTTTAACTGAAGGAAGGAAGCCCGCACCAATCCAGTTATAAGCCTGAGGAGTAGGTCCCTTAGTCTGAGCCTTGAGCATTGTATAGGTAAGACCGCGTCCCATAAGCATTGTAGCGAGCGTTACAACGAATGGCGGAATACCCAGCTTTGCGATAAAGAAGCCCGCAAAGGCACCACATGCAATACCAACAAGAAGTGCTGTAAGGAAGGCCAGTAAAATCGGGAAGTGCAAGTCTACAACACAGATTGCAGAAATAGCACCTGTAAGTGCAACAATAGAACCTACACCAAGGTCAACGTTTCCGGTAAGTACACAAAGAAGCATACCTGTTGCCATAATTACAACATAACCGTTCTGCATTACCAGGTTGTTGATATTCATTGGAGAAGCATTCTTTCCGCTGGTAAAAATATTAAACAAAAGGAAGATTGCAACAAGGGCAATAACCATTCCGTACTGTTTAATGTTGATGTTTTCATAATGTTTAGTAAGTTTTACATCACTCATTTTTATTTTCCTCGCTAAATTTGTTAAGAATTATGATTAACAATGCATTTCATAATGTTTTCCTGTGAAAGCTGGTCTTTCTGTAATTCTCCGGCAATTTCGCCTTCATTGATTACATAAACACGGTCACAGGTACCAATTATTTCAGGCATTTCTGATGAAATTACGATTACAGCTTTTCCGGCTCTTGCAAGCTCGTTGATTACGCAGTAAATTTCATACTTGGCACCAACGTCGATACCGCGTGTCGGTTCATCAAGAATCAAAACATCCGGCATTGTCATCATCCATTTTGCAAGTACAACCTTCTGCTGGTTTCCACCCGAAAGTGTTCCTACAACCTGATTAACAGACGGAGTTTTTACGTTGATTTTCTTTCTGAAATCTTCTGAATCAATAATTTCCTTGTTACTGTCTACGACACCCCTGTTAGCATAGTAATTACGCAAAGCTGCCATAGTCATGTTTGTCTTAACATCCGCAATAAGATTCAAACCGTAATTTTTTCGGTCTTCCGAAGTATAGGCAATACCGGCATTTACAGCGTCTTTTACATTGTTGATGGTAACTTTTTTACCATGCATGTAAATCTCTCCTGTAATTCCCTGTCCATAACTTTTACCAAAAATACTCATGGCAAGCTCAGTACGGCCGGCACCCATAAGACCAGCAAAGCCTACTACTTCACCGGCATGAACCTTGAAGTTTACATTCTTGATAACCTGGCGGCTTTCATCTTCAGGATGCCATACATTCCAGTTTTTAACTTCAAGAATTACTTCACCCGTTGAAAGGTTATCACGAGGAGGATAGCGGTTAGACATTTCACGACCAACCATTCCCTTGATGATACGGTCTTCTGAACAGTCATCCTCTCCCTTGTTTAAAGTTTCGATAGTCTTACCATCACGGATAATTGTAATTGAATCTGCAATAGCATTGATTTCGTTTAATTTATGGGAAATCATAATACTTGTGATTCCCTGTTTTTTAAGCCCACGCAGAATGTCCAGCAGGTGAGCACTTTCTTCATCATTTAACGATGCTGTAGGCTCGTCAAGAATAAGAAGCTCAACGTTCTTACTCAAAGCCTTTGCAATTTCAATAAGCTGCTGTTTTCCAACACCAAGTGTATTTACAGGTGCATTGATGTTTTCGTTTCCCAGACCTACTTTTTCGAGCATAGTTTTTGCTTTTACGCGGGTTTTATCCCAGTCAATAACACCTGGGCATGAAAGCTGCTCGTTACCCATAAAAATATTTTCAGCAACCGAAAGATACGGACTGAGAGCCAGTTCCTGATGAATAATTACAATACCTTTTCGTTCGCCGGCCTTAATATCATGAAATTTACAAAGCTCACCCTTGTAAATGATATCACCTGAATATGAACCAAATGGATAGTTACCAGACAAGAGATTCATCAGAGTTGATTTACCGGCTCCGTTTTCACCGCAAAGTGCATGGATTTCACCTTTTTTTACCTTGAGGTTTACGTTATCAAGTGCCTTAACTCCAGGAAACTCTTTAGTAATGTTGTTCATCTCCAGAATATATTCTGATGCCATTTGTTTTCCCTTTTTCTAGATTCTTCCATAAAAAAAGCCAGTTTAAAGCTTCCGCTCTAAAGCTGGCTTTTATCCAATTTGTGGGGCTTTTCAGCCCCAAGCCGGTATTGAATTAGAGACCGAGCTGCTCTTTTGTATAATATCCGCCTGCAACGATTACGCTTTCTACGTTGTTCTTATCAACTGCAACTGGTGTACAGAGGTATGAAGGAACAACAAGTTTACCGTTGTTGTACTGTGTGCGGTCATTGATTTCTGGCTGTGATCCCTTAAGAACAGCTTCAACCATTGTTACACATTTTGAAGCAAGAAGACGTGTGTCTTTGTAGATAGAACATGTCTGTGAACCAGCGATGATGTTCTTTGTAGCCATAAGTTCAGCATCCTGACCAGAAATAAGAGGCCAGTCAACTCCAACTTTGTAACCAGCACCTTCACAAGCAGCTTTTACACCATAAGCGAATCCGTCGAATGCTGTACAAGCAATGTCGAGTTTTTCGTCAGCATAGAAACCTGAAAGGTAGTTTTCACACCACTGCTGAGCAGTTTCCTGAGACCAGCGGAGAATACATGTTTTTTCGAATGATGTACGACCTGTCTTACAGCGGAGAACTCCGTTGTCGAGGTACTGCTGAAGAACTTCCATAACACCGTTGTAAAGGAAGAGAGCGTTGTTATCATCTGGAGAACCCATGAAGAATTCAATTGTATAAGAACGACCTTCTGCCTTAGCTGTTTTGAGTCCTTTTGCATCTTCAATGTATTTAGCGATTGCTGTACCAACACCCTTGTTATCGAATGTAGCGTAGTATGAAACTGCGTCTGTATCCATCAAAAGGCGGTCATAAGCAATTACAGGAATGTTATTCTGTTTTGCTGTTGCAAGAACGTTAACCAGGGCAGTTGAGTCGATAGCTGCAACTACAAGACAGTTAACCTGTTTTGCAATCAAGTTTTCAATCTGTGAAACCTGAGCCTGAACATCATCTTCTGCATACTGCAAATCTACTGCGTATCCAGCTGCTTCAAGCTGTTTCTTCATGTTAGCACCGTCGTTAATCCAGCGCTCTGATGACTGTGTAGGCATTGCAACACCTACAGTCTTTTTTCCACCAGCTTTGCTGCCACCACAAGATGTCAAGAACATTGTTGCTGCAAGAGCAAATGCTGCTACAACATTTAACATTTTTTTCATTGTTTCCTCCTAATATCAACAAATGAAAATTAAGTTTTTTATTATTTTTAACTTTGAGTTAATAATAATCCTGTTTGTTAAGAAGTACATAGAAATTTTTCGGTTTTTTCTTTCAATTTTTTTTGAAACCGGCTGTATCGCTTTTATAAAACCGGTTTCAAAAAAGAAAAAGGTTTAAATTCTTACTGAAAAGTTTAGTTTTTTTCCGAAAAGACTTTTATTCCTTTGTAACAAGTCCGGTTTCTGTAACCATGATGACAGAACGGCATTCAAGACAACGGAAACGGCCTGCGTGAGGAGCCCTTAAATTTTTTCCACAGTTAGGGCAGACTACGATTTTTGGGAAAGTAGTAGCAGTTTCGCTTCTTGTACGGCCTGTAAGATATGCAAAAGCTTCGTCTACAGTTGCTTTAATATTGAAGAACTGAACAAAGCCTAAAAGTTCAAATGTGTCGTAAATATTCTCCTGAACTTCAGCAAGAATAATATTACCGCCCATTGCGCGAACCATCTTTAAAAGGTTTGTAAGAACACCAAGTCCAGTAGATGCAATTGTCGTTACCATTGAGCAGTCAATAATAAGATTTATAAAGCCTGCAGTGATAATCTTTGTCATCTGATTCTGGAAAAATGTCGAGTTATAGGTATCAACGAAACCATAAAGTGATATAAGACAGCCTTTATCAACATTGTCAATTTTTTGTAATGAAAACTGAATCGAATCGTCTTTTTCAGAATCAAATCCAGGTACTAAAGAATCATTTGTATCCATAAATAAAATTCACCTTCCGATTTTTGAGACTTAGCATTTTTGATTATAAACGTAAAAGCTCATAAAAGCAAACAAATTAAACAAATTATTAGAATTCACCGCGGCCCCGGAAGCTCAGTGAAAGAGTTCTTTTATCTATATATTCAAGATCGCCGCCCACAGGAATTCCGGTTGCAAGGCGGGTCACCTTTATATCAGCGTCCCCTTCCCCACCAATATTCTGCTTCAGCTCTGAAATCACCTTGTTAAGATAAAGGGCCGTCGTATCCCCCTCCACCGTCGGATTTGTCGCGATAATTACTTCCTTTACATTACCGCCTTTAATTCGTCCAAGCAGGGGCTGAATTGAAAGCTGGGCAGGACCGATTCCTTCCAGAGGCTTAATCAGGCCGCCAAGCACGTGATAAAGCCCACGGTATTCACCGTAAGCTTCTATTGTAGAAACGTCCTGAGGCTGTTCAACAACGCAAATCAAAGAAGAATCGCGAAGGGGATTTGAGCAGATAGGACAAGTTTCGCTTTCTGTCCAGGTGCCGCATACAGAACAGGGCTTTACCCTTTCCTGGAGAATTCCTAAATTCTGGGAAAAACGGCGTACCCAGGCTGAATCCTGTTTGAGAAGCCAGTTTACTATGCGGACAGCTGATTTTTTACCAATTCCGGGAAGCTTGGCAAAATTTCCCGTCAAATCATCAAAGGTACTCATAAAGACTTACAATCCGAGTGCGCCCAAATCCAGACCGCCCAGAAGGCTGCTGGTTTTTGCCTTAATCTGCTCCTGAACATTATCCATTGCGTTTTTATGGGCCGCAACAATCAAATCTTCAAGCATAGCAACATCGCGGTTATCAACACAGATTGGATCAAGCTTGATGCCCAGCATTTCAAATTTTCCGTTCATTGTGATTGTAACCATTTTACCGCCGGAAGAGCCTTCTGCACGAATCTGCGCAAGCTCCTGCTGAAGCTTTTCGCTCTGCTGTTTAATCTGACCGGCATTTTTTAAAATATCAAATGGATTCATAATTTTCCTTCCTATTAAATTTTAGCGTCCGACAAGACTTCCTTTAAATATATCAAGAAGCAGACGTACCTGAGGAGGAATATCTGCTTTTTTTTCATTATTTTCAACTGTTTCGGGCTCTTTTAATGTTACGTGAAGCTCAAAGGCAGTTCCTGTATATTCCAGAAGCTCTGCATTTATTACAGAAAGCTTTTTCTGCAAAAGAGAGTTGTCATATTCCGAGTAAAGCTCAGCTTCAATTTTCAATCCGTTTAAATACCAGTTTGTCGTTTTTTCCAAAGAAGAAGCGGCAAAACTGTCCTTAGCACTCAGGCTGGCAATCACGTCATCATGGAGTTTTTCAAGACTTACAGGGCCGGACGAAGTTACGACAGTCTGATTTTTTACCTTCTGACTTACCTGAGTTTGAGCCGCAGCTTCTTCGGAAAAATCTGCGGCTTCCTGATAATATTCTTCTTCGCCGTAATAAGGCTCCGGCGGAGCTTCGTCAACATTGGACCAGTTTCCGTCGTCCATATCATCAGGATTTAGAGAATAGCCAAAATTATCACTGCCGGCTGCGTAAGGGTCAGTTTTAATTACCTGATCCGGCTGCAGCTGGATTGATTGAGTCGAAACATCTATTTTTAAGCGTTCATCAAGCTCTTTCGGCTGTTCATCTGCCTTGTTCACTGTTTGTTCAGGCGGCAATGAACTGAAACCGCCATTAAGAAAAGGGTTTGCTTCGTTTTCCTGACCGGCAGCTTCCGGCAGCTGGTCTGCTCCATCGTCATCGAAGGCTGATTCATCATCCAGCATTGAAAGGCGGGGCAGTCCGTTTGGAATGGTCATTCCGCCCGGCTGGGAGTCCCTGGAGGGGGCCGCTTGCGAAGCCGCCTGATTTTGAGGCTGGGCAGACTGCATTTGAGCTGGTGCTGATGCCTGAGCCTGGGAAGGCTCCTGCGGCTGAGCAAGTATCATCCTTTGAGGTTGAGAGCTTCCTGCTGAGCCCGAAGTAACAGCTGCCCCCTGCAAAAGTGCCTGGGCCGCATCGATGGCTTTTTTAACTTCCACGTTGGAAACATACTGGCTGATCCAACAGAGACGGCTGAAGGCAAGTTCAAGCTCGTAGCGGGGAGAAAGCGAATAGCGGATGTCGCGGTAAAGCTGGAGGAAAATGCTAAGGGCACGCTCCACCTGAACAGAATTCCAGGCGCCAAGAACCAGATTTGAGTAACGCTCAGGAGAATTTCCTAAAAGCGATTCCTTTTTTACGCCGCTTTTTATGAGTAGCAGGGAGCGCAGGTAATCGGCACAGTTAGAAATGAGCTGTTCGATTGAAATCCCTGCCTGAAGAAAGTCGTCAAGCAGGCTGATTACAGCTTCGGCTTGATTCTGGGCGCAGGCTTCAAAAAGAGAATTGAGGCGTTCAATACCGACAAGGCCAAGCTTATCGCGGATTTTTTCGTAGGTGATGTGACCGTCGCTGAAGGCTACGACCTGATCGAAAAGGGTATAGGCGTCGCGCATAGAGCCGGTTGATTCGCGGGCAATCCAGAAGAGGGCTTCGTCATCTGCCTGAATATTGAGCTCTGCGGCTGCCTGGGCAAGACATTCCTTTACCTTGTCGATTGCGACAAGGCGGAAGTTGAACTGCTGGCAGCGTGATTTGATGGTTGCGGGAACCTTCTGGAGTTCGGTTGTAGCGAAAATAAAGATAACGTATGGAGGCGGCTCTTCGATTGTCTTTAACAGCGCGTTGAAGGCCGAATTAGAAAGCATGTGGACTTCGTCTATGATGTAGATTTTATAGCGGCAGTTGCTTGGAGGAAAAAGAACTTCATCCTTAATCTGGCGGATATTTTCTACGCTGGTGTTCGAAGCACCATCTATTTCTATAACGTCAAGGCTTGAGCCCTTTGTGATTTCCTGACAGGCAGAACACTGACAGCAGGGATCGGGAGTTGGGCCATTCTGACAGTTTAAGGCCTTTGCAAGAATTCGGGCAGTTGAGGTTTTTCCACAACCGCGGGGGCCTGAAAAGAGATAGGCATGGGCAATTTTTCCCGAGCTGATTGAATTTTTAAGGGTTTCCGCAACAAATTCCTGGCCGACCAGGTCGCCCAGCCGCTGCGGTCTCCTTCTTGTAGCTGTTACTTCGTAAGACATAGGAACATTATAGATGGAAGAAGAGTTTTTTTAAAGACAGCAGGACATAAATTGGAGACTACATTTCTGTCTAATCCGCAGAAATTACATCACGCAGAATATAGCAGAAAGCCGGAGCGGAACGTTTTTCACATTCAATGTAGGCATTGCGCAAATCCCATACATCATCAGGATCAAAAGGATTAACTCCGCTGTAATTTCCTTTAAAAACTGTAAAACTACCGCTTTTGAACTGATTTACGGCTTTTTCCACCGCTTCCATTGTGCCTTCTGCCAGAATCAGGCGGTTAATACCGATAATTTCAATCCAGTCACGGTTGAAGCCGGCGGCTGCGTCGGTTCCCCTGTAAGGGCTCTTTACAACTTTTTCAATCTCCTTTCCTTCCAGCAGAGCCTGAACAGCGCCCATCATGTAAGGTGTCCAGTTGATGCGGCAGGAAACAAGAGAGGTGGTAGGTGCCACATCAATCATGCTCTGATTATAGCCGACATGAAAAACGGTTTTTCCTTTTTTTACACTGGCTTCTTCGCAGGCAATTGCCGGCCCCATGGTATCTGAATGCTGGCTGATTATTACGCAGCCTTCATCAATCAATCTTTCTGCGCATTTTTTTTCAACTATATGGTTGCTCCAGGTATTTGTATAATGAACGACCATCTGGGCTTCCGGTACAACGCTTCTGATTCCAAGAAAAAAGGCTGTAAAGCCGGAAATTACTTCGGCATAGGAAAAAGCAGCAACATAGCCGACTTTTACCTGGCTGCGATTTATTTTCCCCTGCAAAATCAGCTCCTGGATTTTCATGCCGGCAATAATTCCGCACACATAACGGCCTTCGTGAATGCGGCCCATAAAGGCGTGATAGTTTGAAAGGAGGGGTTCTGTATCTGCAAGATCGCCTGTTGCGTGGCAAAAGTGAACGTCAGGATATTTCTGCGCCATTTTTTTCATAACCGGTCCGTGTCCGTAGCTGACCGCAAAAATAAGCTGACAGCCCTGGCCTATAAAATATTCAATGGCCTGACTGCACTCCTCTTCGTTTTCACCCAGGTTGTATTTTGCATAGGTTTTAATTCTTTCACCAAAGTAATCTTCCAGCTCCGTCTGAGTACGGAAAAAATTATTTGTATAGGCAGTTGCTGTATCTGCATTGTAAACAAATCCGACTTTCAGAACCTCTTCTTTTTTACTGTTTGAAAAGCCTTTCATACAGAAGAAGCTGACTAAACAAAAAAATAAGGCCGTAATACTTGTAACAACATATTTATTGAGCATCATCTTTCTCCTTCTTTTCAGTTACAGTACTTTCTTCCATAGTTTTATAAACGTTCAATCGGCCGCTTTCGATCAGATCCAGCATGACATCAACAAGTCCCGGATCAAACTGTGAACCTGACCAGTGCCTTAATTCATCCTTTACAACTTCCATATCCAGACGTTTTCTGTAAATACGGTTGGCCGTCATTGCATCAAAGGCATCTGCAATACCGATGATTCTGGCATTGAGAGGAATTTCTTCACCCTTAAGTCCGAAAGGATAACCGCTTCCGTCGTAGCGTTCATGATGATATTTTGCGCCCTCGTCAAAGCGGGAAATCAAAGTGAGGCCTTTAAGGATTTCACTTCCAATAATTGTGTGGCGTTTTATGATTTCGTATTCTTCATCAGTAAGTTTTGTAGTCTTATTGAGAATATTGTCCGGTACACCGATTTTTCCGATATCGTGGAGCAGGCCAGTTTTGCGAATCTGCTCCTGCTGCTCTTCATTAAAGCCAAGCTCCTGTGCAATCATCACAGAATATTCTGCTACACGGTATGAATGGCGGCCCGTACTCTTATCGCGGGCTTCTACTGAATTTGCAATGGCAAAAATTGTTTCGTTACCCATCTGAACCTGACGTTTTACAGCTTCGATTTCCCTCTGCTGTTTTTCCATGCGGCGCTGCTGGATAGAAAAAGTTGCAAACCAGGTAAACCAGATTACAACAAGGATGATGACGCCCATCGCATAAAGCCTGAACCACCAGTTATCGTGGAGGTTAAACTTTTTTACAATTGTATAGGTCGTCTCCTCCACGCTTCTGCGTCCCTTTGAGTCAAGGACGGAAATATGAAAGCGGTAGCTTCCCGGCTTAATATTAGTATAGCTTATGCTTGAAAGCTCACTCTGCAGCATTACAAGAGGGCTTTCATCAATACCCTCAAAATAAAGGCTGACATAAGGATTATATATAGAATAATTTACGATTTCAGGGACAATTTCCACAGTCTCTGCATCTGCCGGAATAACAAAAGGGATGTCTTTCTGAAGGATATGACGTTTTGAATCTATAATTACGGATTTCAACTGCATTCGGTAGGAAAGTCCGCTTTTTGCATAATTATCAAGATTTAGGCGGCTTGAGCCTATATCGCAGGAAAGATACAAATCTCCGTTTGCTTCCAGCAGGTTCCAGGAATTGGCCGTAAGAGAGCCGCGAAGCCCTTTTTTCAAATCCAGAAGCTCATAATCAATTTTCGGTCTGTGAAGCAGCTGGTCTCTGTTTACGACAAAAATTCCCACGCTGCTCAGAACAAAAATATTTTCGCCCTTGTATAAAATCAAATCGTAGTTATTTGAAAATGGAAAACAGGTAAGCGGCTTTATATAAATAAGCTGCGAATCAGAAAAATACATATAACAGATTGAATTACTGGTGACTGCAAAAACATTTCCGTTTGGTCTTCCGTTTTCATAATCATTTACAGTGCGCAAAACAATATTCGAAGTAAGTCCGTTTTTCTTTTTTATTATGGAAGAAAGATGCCAGTTTCCGTCAGTTTTTTTACAAACTGCAATTCCGCCGCCATCTGTTCCCGCAAGAAGACTTCCGTCCACATTCTGGCTTACAGAAAGAATGATTGCATTTTCAAGACCATCTTCTTCTCCAATCCAGCTGGTAATTTTTTCATTTTTTACAAAGGCGATACCATCACCGCTTCCTGCAGCAAAAGTTCCATCGGAAAGCTCTATGCAGACCCTGAAGTGATGTCCCTGGCCAATATAGGCAAGGCTTTCATCTTTGCGGACATGAACAAGCCCCCTGGATTTTGTACAGATCCACATTGAACCGTCAGAGGCAGTCGTAAGACAACGGATTCTTACATTGGAAAGAGCCCTGGTTAATTCATTTTTAAGCTCCCTGCCGCTTTTTGCATCAACCGCTTTTAGTCCGTTATCGGTTGCAAAATAAAGATTTCCTTTAAAACGGGCCGTAGAATTCACAACGGCTTCTGAAAGTCCTGCAGAAAAATAGGCATCTGAAAAAGATGATTTACACATCTTAAAAAGACCCAGTCTTGAGGATGTAAACCAGAGATTGCCCTGATAATCTTCAAGCATATTATCGATTGAATTATTGAAAGAGGCTGTTTCTACCTGATTAAAAATATCATCTTCGATGTAGCCGACTCCGCTGTCTGACGTTACAAAAAGAACTCCATCATAAAAGGCAAGGGAATTTATATGTCTGCTGCCGGCGCAGAATACCTTCTGAATTTCTTTAATAGAAAATACAGCTTTTCCACTATCATCTTCCTGCTCTTCCGGGTCACTGATTTCAAAGCATTTTACGAAATTATTTTCTGTAGACGCATAAAGAAGTCCTTCATCAGAAAATTTTACAGATGTAAAGCGCTCATTTTGAAGCGATGACTGCCATAAAATTTTTGAATCCCTGATAATATAAAGGCGGCCGGAGCTTGTAACCGCCGCAATATGATCTTTTTCATCAGAACAGATGCGGATTGCCCCCTGCACTTCATTTATCAGCTTTACAACCCTAAGACCGTCCGCGATTGTAACCACAGCCAGCGCTTCGGCAGTTCCTATATAATAATAGCCGTCCGAACACCTTGTAATGCAGCGTACAGAGTCGGAAGGAAGGCCCTTCTGCTCATCAAGCATATTTGCTATCGATTCATTTATGATGATTGAAAGACCACTCTCATTTGTTCCTACAAAAAGTCTTCCTTCATCATCAACATAAAGACAGCGGACAGCTTTTACAGAATCCAGGTCTGTCATAAGTCGGAAGTCCAGACCGTTATAGCGGTAAAGGCCCTCGTAGCTTCCAATCCAGAGTACACCATCATTTGTGCTGGCTATATCATTTGCCTTGCCGCTTAAAAGTCCGTTTTCTTTATTATAAAGAGTCCTTACAAAAGAATTATAATCCTTTGTGCCGGCAAAAGCTTTTTGAGCCGCAGGAAGGGCTGAAAGAAGAAAAAGAAAGCAGGCGGCAGCTTTCAAATTCTGAAGACGTAAAAAATCCGGCAGCTTATTTTTTACCTGTCTGTAAATACGGATAAAAATATAAAGCTGGCCGAGGGTAAAAAACTTATCAACAAAGTCAACATAAAACTGGCCGGTGATTACTCTGAAAATCCAGGGAACGTCAAATTCTTCAAGCAGGGCCTGGATTTCATTTCCCCAGGGATTTCCCACCCTTCCTTCAAAAAAAGCGATAGTTACGGAAATAAAGACACATACAAGGGTTACAATAACCGAAAGACTCATTGTTTTCAGAAAGGTTTCCATCCAGCCCCTTGCAGAAAGAAGCCCGACAATCAATGCCATAAAAAGTGATGACAGGGCATAAACTGTTGCAGTTGAATCAGAAAAGCCTTGAATTAAATTTCCTGTAACTCCGACTATAACCCCGCAGACAGGGCCAAGACAATAGGCGGTAAAAAAAGTTCCAAAGGAATCAAGCCACAAAGGAAGATTTAAAGCAACCGCAAGAGCATCGCCCAGCAGATTCGCTGCCAAACTGAACATAACAATCAAAACAATCTGACAGGGTCTGTAGCTTTTCATTTAGACTTCTCCTTTGTAACCGTTCCTATAAGACAAAGAGGTTCATCAGCATAATCATATTTTACAGTCAATGAAAGCAGGCAGGCTTCATTATTTTTTTTGCAGCTTGTAAAATACTGGCCGTCCTTTCCATCCTTTGCTTTTTTCAAAAGCCTGAGGTTTTCTACATCGGTAAAGTTGAATAAATCACGGAGACCGGGTTTATCATTCTCTGAAATACCAAAAACTGAGCTTGCCTTAGGATTGCAGGCAGTAAGAAGGCCGTCAATGTTAAAAATAAAAATCGGAATATCAATTGTATAATAAACTTCCTGGCAGACGTTTTTTACGCTCGGAATAAATGATATGTGCCAGCGGCATGCAAAAAGCCAGGAAAAGAAGACAAGGGCAAAGGCGGCACTGTAGCCGAAAGTGGGATACTTAGTAGAAAAGTGAGTATGAAAAACATCCGGAATAGTTACTAAAACAAGCAGAAAATTTGAAGCGATTAATTCGAGGGTAAAAAGCTTATCACGCTTGATCACCTTACTTTTATACCATTTTATTGCCAGTATGAGGAGGATTAAGAAAAATGCAAAAATCATAGAATAATGAAACATGTGCTCATTACTCTTTACATTTTCATAAGCAGTGTAATAAGCATAGCGCACATAGCGGATGCTGCCGGGCCGGCCGAAAATCAAAAGGTCAAGAAGTACAAGAAGAGCAAAAACTCCGATAGTCATTCCGCGGATTGATTTTTTGATTTCTAAATCCCTTGTAAGGAAGGCCAGTTCAAGAAGAAGAAAAAGCTCTATCCCGTAAAGTCCGAAAAGGCGTGGAATCCAGGCTTTTGTAGTATCAGTGAAGACACTCATTATTGAATATCCGCCGCAAACTAAAAAGGCGGCCGCCGCAAACAGCAGAATATAGTTTCTTATGATAAAGTTTTCTTTTTCTTTAATATAGAATGAAATACCCGAGGTCAGTGCTATTCCGCCCAAGGCAAAAAGAACCATATTTAAGAAAACTCCCAGCAACTTTTTTCTCCTTTTTTATTTAAGATATTAATAGCAAAAAATTACTAAGTCTAGAGCTCTAAGGCTCTTTTCTTATAGTCTATTTCGCGTTTTTCTTATAAAATTAAATTATGAAAGTTTCGGGTGAATTTCTGATTTTTTTGCTTCTATTAATAACCAACAGCCGCGTATTTTTCGTTGAGTCCCGAAAAGATTCTATCGTTCTTCTTTCCCCGCTGGCAGTTATTCTTTCTGTTTTTCAGATTTTTTCATGGGGCTTTGATGTTTTTACCGGCACTGCCCTTATTTTGAGCATCCTTGTTTTATTTTCAAACTTTCATGCCCTTTACAGATATTTTGAACGGCTTTATGTTGATCATTACAGTCCCCTCATGTATATATGGGCAATTTCAACCTGCCTGGTCTGCATTTTCTGCCTTGTTTTTTTAATTTACTTTGCACCCTCTACTCCGCTCACCCAGCGCAGGGTAAACAAGGCAACAAATGTTTTAATGGAAAGGGAACGTTACACAGGCAGCTTCCGTTCCGGTTTTGAAAAGGCAGGCTCTCTGCAAAAGACAAATATCCAGTTCAGCATCTTTTCGCCGGAAATTGCAAATGAAAAACTCCCTCTAATCGTATTTTTCCCGGATAAACGTGCAGAAACCTACCATTATATACCTTATCTTTTGCAGCTTGCAGAAGAGGGCTACACAATCATCAGTTCAGACATCAATACAAAGGACTGCCTCTGGCTGCATAATCCCCTTGACGCAAGACCTCTCCGCCGCTTTGGAATGATTCTTGCAAGCCTGATGAACAGCTTTAAATTTGATTCACAGACTGAATTCTACACTTACAATTCTTCTCTGGAATGTAAAGCCGTTTTTGATCTTCTTAATAAAAAGTTTTCTGATACTCCTGAGCAGAAATATATTCTGATAAGCGATTTTATGGCAGACACAGCCGTAAGTGACTACGCAAAAGCCCATCAAAAGCAGATTGCGGGAATTATTTTCATGAAGGAACTTTCTGACTATCAGACAAAGGGCTACGGATTTGTTGCCCAGACAGATCCTTTTACGGCTTCTCTCTTGAATATCAAACGGGACAAAAGTGGTCATTACACAAAGCTTTGTGCCCGGGAAACCCTTTCTGAACTTCAAAAAATCGTAAAATCAATGGATGAGGAAAAAAATGACACTCAATCAGCTGAATGATTATTTTAATGCCTTTTTGAAAAAAGAAAATTTTCCCGCAGACCCCTCGCTGAACGGAATACAAATCCAGAACCGAAGGCCTGATGAAAAAGAGATAAAAAAAGTTGCCTTTGCGGTGGATGCCTGCGAAGCAAGTGCCCTAAAAGCCGTCCAGCTTGGAGCCGACGCACTTTTTGTTCATCACGGGCTTTTCTGGGGCGGCTGCCAGACAATTACAGGAAGCTTTTATAAACGTATTTCTTCCTTTATAAACAATGATCTGGCGCTGATAGCCTATCACCTTCCGCTGGACGCAAACATTCCCTACGGAAACAATGCCGGTCTTGCGGCCCGCCTGGGACTCAGGGAAAATGATTTGAGCACTTTTGGACAGTGGCGGGGAATGACAATCGGCGTAAAAGGAAGCCTTCCAGTCCCGCTCACAATTGAAGAGCTTGCGCAAAAAGTTCTGGCGCCGGGGGAAAAGCCTCTGGCAATCCTTCCTTTCGGGAAAAAAGAAATCCGCACAGTTGGAATTATTTCTGGCGGTGCAACAGAAGACGTAGAGCAGGCCATTGAACTTGGACTTGATGCCTACATCACAGGTGAGGCAAGTCACGAGCTTTACCACTATGTTGAAGAATGCGGCATGAATATGATTTGCGGAGGTCACTACCAGACAGAAACTCTGGGCGTAAATCTTGTAAAGGAAAAGCTTGAAAAAGAAAGTAACATAGAATGTGTCTTTATTGACTTGCCGACAAAACTATAGAGAGGTTAAATTATAAGTATGACAAGCGAAATGAAAAATAAATTGATTCCAATCAGCCTTGCCCTTTTTGTGATTCTTGCGGACCAGATTACAAAGGCACTTATCGTAAGCTATATTCCGCCTTATACAATCGGAGCCCAGTTTTTCGGTGATTTTTTGAGGATTATCCACGTTTCAAACACCGGCGTAGCCTTCAGTTTTGGAGCCGGCTGGGCACATTCAATCAGGCAGGTGGCCTTTTCTTTAATGCCCCTTGTCGTCGTAATTCTTGTTATTTCTGTTTACTTCCGCAACAAGGATTTTAATCAGCTTCAGAGATGGGCGATTATGGGAATTGTCGGCGGTGGACTTGGAAATATTATAGACAGAATTTTCCGTTCGGAAGGTGTTGTAGATTTTATTGATGTAAAATTCTACGGACTTTTTGGACTTCAGCGCTGGCCGACCTTTAACGTTGCCGATGCCGCTGTTGTAGTATGCGGAATTCTTCTGTTCTTTTCTTTTATAATCACAGTAAAAAAGGGGAATAAATAATGATTGAAAACGCAGATTTTTCACCGGAAGAGCTTGAGCGACGCAAAAAGGATAAAATTGAATTCCGCATCAAAAAGCGAAATTCAACAATTTTTGTTCTCTGTTCTACAGTAATCCAGATTTTAGAAACACTTATAATTCTTGCTGCCCTTCTCTTTGCAGATTTGATGATAAGCTTTAAGCTTTTCGATTTGAATAAAATCGAAGCAGGCCCGACAATCCTGCAGCTTTCATTTTTTGTCCTGTTTTTTGTCGGCCTCGTTCTGGGATTTTTTGCCTACAAATATACAATGTATTTTATCGTAACAAAATTCGATTTGACTTCAAAGCTTCTTGATACAACACTGGAACACTACAAAACTCTTAAAAAAAAAACAAAAGTAAGTAAAGCTGCAAAAGTGCTGCTGGCATTTTTTTTAACGCTTTGCTATATAACAGAACCCGCTCAGACTGCCGGGCGCAAAAAGGAGATAAAAATGAATAAAATCGGAATTATCGGAGCAATGGAAACTGAAGTAAAAATGCTCCGTTCAAAGCTGGAAAATCCCTCTCAGACTGAATATGCCGGTCTTACTTTTTACGAAGGTACTATCAGCGGAAAAAATCTTATTATCGTAAAAAGCGGTGTTGGAAAAGTAAACGCTGCCTTGTGCGCTCAGGCTCTTGCCCTTAAATTTGGAGCTTCAAAAATCATAAATACAGGAATTGCGGGCGCAACCGGCGGCGGACTAAATATGTTTGACTTTGTCGCTTCTACCGAGGCTCTTTACCACGACGTTGATGTTGAAATCTTCGGTTATAAACCAGGCCAGATTCCGGGAATGCCGGAAACTTTTAAGGCAGACGACAATCTTGCAGAAGCCGCTGTAAAAGCCTTTGCAAACACAGAAGCTTCCAAAGAGCACAAAATCCTGAAAGGAAGAATTGCTTCCGGTGACCAGTTTATTTCTGACAGCGCCACCAAAAACCGTATTAAAACAACCTTCGCTCCACTTTGCGTTGAAATGGAAGGTGCCGCAATTGCCCACGCCTGCACTTTGAACAAGGTTCCTTTTGTAATCATCCGCTGTATGAGTGATATGGCTGACGACAGCGAAAGAGGTGAAAGCAAATACAAATTTAATGAGGACAGCGCAGCAGAAGAAAGCGCAAAACTTATTCTGGAGCTTATCAAGCTTATTTAAGATTATTATTTATTATAGATGAATATTTTATTAAAATTTAAAGAAACAGCCGTTTCTGTACTTCCAGTCATTCTGATTGTACTGTTTCTGGGACTAACAGCAGCTCCTCTGGAAAAGCTTTTCCTTGTACGCTTTGTAATAAGCGGGCTAATTCTGATTTTAGGACTGACCCTCTTTCTGCTTGGCGTAGATTTGAGCATTCAGCCCATGGGAGAACGCTACGGTGCGGCCCTTACCAACAAAAAGAGCCTGCCCCTTCTTCTTTCAACCGCCTTTGTAATCGGTTTTATAGTTACCGCAGCAGAGCCTGACATTCAGGTCTTCGGAGATCAGGTTAAAAACGTATTTTCCTTTGTAAATAAAACAGCCTTTACCTTTGCCATTGCGGCCGGAGTCGGCTTTTTTATCATGGCGGGCCTTTTACGCACGGTTTTAAAACTCAGCCTCAAGCTTACACTTTTTATTTCCTACACTGTTTTATTTATTGTTACAATTTTTGTGCCCCCTGCCTTC
Source organism: uncultured Treponema sp. (assembly GCA_947165895.1). Classification (GTDB taxonomy): domain Bacteria; phylum Spirochaetota; class Spirochaetia; order Treponematales; family Treponemataceae; genus Treponema_D. The sequence continues at coordinate 241,094 of CAMVCB010000004.1, read as the reverse complement.
CTCGGCATTGCCTTTGATTCCGGCGGGGCAACCACAGGCCCAATGACCGTTCCTTTCATTATGTCGCTTGGTATTGGTGTAGCCCGCGTAATGGCGGCAAAGGATGAAAATTCCAGCTTTGGTTTAACCGGCATTGCTTCTATCGGGCCGGTACTCGCAGTTTTGATTTACGCAATTCTGACCTTCTCTTCGGTCAACTCAAATTTACTTACGGAAATTGAAGACCAGGTGCTTATGGAGGAGACCGCAAGTACGGCTGCACGGATTGCAGAAAGCGGAGCGGAGATTGCCGCACAGGCTGAAGTTACGGAAAATGCAGCCGTACTTGTATCATCTTATCTGGGAGCCATCTTTAAGCCTTTTTCTGATATTTTCTCTGAAATTTTTCACGAGGTGCTGCTTTCGATTGCGCCCCTGCTTGCCCTTTTTGTAATTTTCCAGCTCTGGCTTTTGAAAATGACCGGCCGACAGGTTATACGAATTTTAATCGGCTTTGCCTACGCATTTCTTGGACTTTTGATTTTTCTGACGGGCGTTCACGGCGGATTTTCTGAGGCGGGCTCCCTTTTGGGAAGACAGCTGGGAGAAAGGGCCATGAACGCCGGCGGCGGCTGGTTCGCTCTTTTGATTTTTACAGGACTTTTTCTTGGCGCCATTATCGTCTGCGCGGAACCTGCGGTCTGGGTTTTGAGTGAACAGGTTGAACAGGTTTCGGGCGGTACAATCAAGCGAAAATATCTTCTGGTCTTTCTTTCGGTTGGAACTGCCATTGCCATTGCGATTTCCATGTGCCGGGCTGTCTGGGGCTTTGATTTGAGGACTGTCCTCCTTCCGGGCTACGCCCTGGCCTTCCTTCTGATGATTTTCTGTCCGGGTCTTTTTACGGGAATTGCCTTTGATTCGGGCGGCGTTGCATCCGGCCCGCTCACCTCTACTTTTGTATTGGCTTTTACAATCGGAGCTTCCAGCGGTGGTGCCGGCGGATCAGATTCCTTTGGTGTGATTGCCCTTGTAGCGATGATGCCTTTGATTGCGATTCAGATAATGGGAATTATTTTTAAGATTCACTCATCAGAAGTGGAAAAAAAGGAGGAATAAGGTGTACAAACTGATAATAAGCATTGTTCCCCACGGTTGCGGAGAATTGATTACCTCTGCGGCAGTCAGCAAGGGAGCTGGCGGCGGCACTGTAATAATGGCAAGAGGAACCGCCCAAAGTAATATCATCCAGCTGCTGGGACTTGGCGACACTTCCAAGGATATTGCCTATATAATTGTAGAGGATTCACTGCTGCAGGCTGTTTGCGATGAAATTATTCAGCAGACAGGGCAAAAAAAGAAAAGCTTCGGCGTAATGTTCACCGTCGACCTGATTGATTTTATAAAGGCAGGAGGAAAATCGGGCCAGACAGCAGAAAATAAGGAGGACAAAATGGCAGACAATAAATATCAGATGATAAGCGTAATCGTAAACAAGGGCTATGCTGATGACGCAATGGCGGCGGCAAGAAAAGCAGGAGCCGGAGGCGGCACTATCATCAGCGCGCGTGGAACGGCGCGGGAAGGGGACGCAAAATTCCTGGGTATGGAAATTGTGCCTGAAAAAGACCTTCTGATAATCGTTGTGCCGGAAGACAAATGCAGTCAGATTGTTTCCGCAATCAAAGAGCTCCCCTGCATGCAGACAGCCGGCAGCGGAATTATTTTCTGTAACGAGGCTCATGACTTTACACTTTTAGGAAAAAAAGAATAGGGATTTTTACCGGGAAGAAGCTGTCTCTCCCTTATTTTTCTGCTTTTCGCTTTAAGATGATTACCGTCATATCATCTTTGATTTCTTTACTTCCGCGGAAATCTTTTATTGCGTGAATAATAAGCTTCATCTGATCTTTTGCAGAAAGGTCATGATTTTCTTCGACAATTTGAGGAAGCTTTGTAGCGACAAAGCGCTTTCCGTCGATGTCAGTTACATCAGAAACACCATCCGTAAAGAGAATGATTTCATCGCCTTCATCAAAATCAACATACTGAGAATAAAAAAAGGTCGGAAAGCCGGCAATACCAATTGTACCGCCCGCGAACTCGGAAGCCTTTTCCAAAACCATACACTTATTAAGGGTTTTGCGGTAGACAATCGGGTAAGGATGGCCGGCATTTACAATTTCAATGGTATTTTTCTTAATCCTCATCAGAATTCCGGTCATATAATTCTGGATTTTACCCTTTTCAGCAATTACACGTTCATTGATTGTATTTACGATTTCCCAGAGTTCATTGTCTTCCTGGGCCGAAAATTCCTGCTGTATGATATTCTTAACAAGCATGGTAACAAGGCCGGAAGAAATTCCGTGCCCCGAAACATCAAAAATGCCGACACCTTCGGCTCCATTTTTAGTTTCATAAAAATCGTAGATGTCACCGGAAACACCGGCAAGAGGACGATTATAGTAAGATAAATCCCATTCCTTAAATCCAAGATTATCGTGCTTGTAAAAATTCTGCTGGATGAAGGCTGCCAGGCGGATTTCATTTTCCAGAGTATCATTGTGCTTTTTCAGTTCATCTTCAATTTTATAGACGACAAGAATATAAACAAAAATAATCAGAACAATCATCGAAAATCCGATAAATGTGTTCACCATTCTGATTGCAAGAAGAATGTCATGGTGAAGAAAGAAACGGGTTTTAAAATTGATTGCACTGGTTATAAGAAAAATCGCCGTCGTAATGATTGTGAAAGGCACCGAATACTTAAAATTATCCTCAAAAACAAGGAAGGGCAGCAACCCCATCAAAAAGATAAAATAATGGAAATTTGTATAAGAGCCCAGAATGTATTCCGCAAGAATCTGATGATAGATAACCTCAACTGATGCAACCGTGTACATCAGAACATAACTTTTTGCCTTGGGAATTAAGATACAGAGGGCGGTAAAAAGGGAAACACTGAAAATATTTGAGATAAAAAGCGTGTAAACCCTGAAGATTCCAAAAAAGACAAAGGCAGTAGCATGATATAAAAGGGCCAGAAAACAGGCTGAAAAGGCAACGAGAGTAGCCCTGTCGTGGGCAGAAAAGACTTTTTTTTGCTGTTTTCCTAATATATCAAATACCATGTTCTTTAAATCTAACATATTATTATGAAAAAATACAGAAATTATTATAGAATATTCGTATGAATTTGAAGAATATTGTGATTATTTTAGATCATCCGGACGAACCAAGAAATATCGGAGCTGCCTGCCGCGCAATGGCAAACAACGACATTAAAGAGCTGCGCATAGTCGGCCGCCGCGAAGATTATGATGTAGAAAAAGTCCACACACTGGCAATTCATGCTGCCTATATTTTTGACAAGGCAAGCTTTTATGATGATATAAATGCCGCTTCGGCAGACTGTACCCTTAGTGCCGGAACAACCCGCCGTCGTGGAAAAAACCGCAAGGGAAAGCTGCTGCTGCCTCAGGAGTTTGCAGAGCAGGCTGATTTGATTACAGGAAGCAGCTGTGATGAAATCGCGCCTGACGGCGCGCCGGGGGATTATGCCGCCTCTTCTACGGAAGCGGAAACAAAAGGCGGCAAAGTCGCCGTCATTTTTGGCAACGAAAGAACCGGTCTTACAGATGAGCAGCTGGACATGTGTACATTAGGAGTCGCCATTCCATCATCAAAAGAATTTGGATCCCTCAACCTTTCTCATGCCGTACAGATTATCTGCTATCACCTTTTCTGCTACCAGAGTGAAAAAAAAGGAATGCTCAAAGGCTTTACCCCACTGACACTGCAGCGCCTTGATAAAACCGTTACCTGCATAGCAGACAACCTTCAGAAAATCGGATTTTTCAAAATTACCGGCCGCCCCGACATGGAACAATTCTGGCGAAGCATTCTTGCCCGCGCCGCCCTCTCCGAAAGCGAGGCACAATATATAGAAAAAACCTTTACAAAAATGGCAGGCCTGGCCGGGAAGAAGAAGGAAGAATAAAAAAACGCTCATTCAGATAATCTGAATAGGCACCGCAAAGCATAGCTTTGCGAGACATTTTGTTGTTAAAGCTAAAAGACAGTCGCGATGGACTGTCTTTTTTAACGCTTTATCGATTATCGTCATGGGCCATCTTGGATTTGAACCAAGGACCAAAGGATTATGAGTCCTCTGCTCTAACCGCTGAGCTAATGGCCCGAATGAGTTTTAATAATAAAAAAAAACAGATTTTTAGTCAATATACCAAATCGGGTGTATAGCGGTTTATATAGTTGCAATCTTTGCTCTTTGATGATAAATTTTTGAAAATCTTACAAATAATATAGAGGGAAATTATGTTGTTAGCACAGATTCTGGCAACCCTGATTTTTCTTCTGATGTTTTTTCTGGTAATTACAGAAGTTGTTGAACGTCAGTGGGTAACTCTTGGCTGCGCGGCGCTGACTATGCTCCTGGTTTTTGGACTGGGTCTGCATTCCTGGGACGCCGTAATGGAAACTTTGAATATCAAAAATATTTTTACTGTCGGCTTCTGGTATGCTGCGGGCGAACATTCGGAAAGCTCAAGCGGTATTAACTGGGCCACCATCATCTTTATTGGCGGCATGATGGTAATGGTAGAAGGCATGGCCCGTGTCGGATTTTTCCGCTGGCTCTGTATGCTCCTTGCAAAAAGCGTAAAGTACAAGGTTCTTCCGATTTTTGTTACTTTTATGCTTATGTCCTTTGTGCTCGCAATGTTCATCGACTCAATTACAGTAATTCTCTTCCTGGCTGCCGTTACTGTTGAGCTCAGTCAGCTTTTGAAATTTAATCCGGTACCGATGACCCTGGCAGAAGTTTTCTGCGCCAACTTAGGCGGTTCTGCAACTATGTGCGGCGATCCTCCGAACATCATCATCGGAACCTCACTTGGATATTCATTCACAGACTTTATTTTGAACACAGGCGCAATTGCGGCTCTTTCTCTTGTTTTTACACTTGTTTACTTCTATTTCATGTGTAAAAAAGAGCTTTCTAAGAGCGGACACGGAATCGACACATCAAAATTCCCGACTCCGGCTTCGGCAATTACAGACAAGGGCGGATTTGGAATCAGCTGCGGTATTTTTGCACTTGCGGTTGTCCTTCTGGTAACTCACGCCACAACCGGCCTTACAGTTGCAACAATCGGTCTTGGAATTGCGGTCATCACTTTGATTACATCTGCCCGCCACATTCCGGAAATCATGAAGCACATAGACTACAAGACAATCCTCTTCTTTATCGGACTTTTTGTAGTAGTCGGAGGACTTGAACAGACTGGTATTCTTGTATTAATTGCAGGTTTTATTAGCAAAATTTCAAATGGTAACATATACTTAATGATAGCGATTATCATCTGGGTTTCGGCTACTGCCAGCGCATTTATCGACAACATTCCTTTTGCGGCTACAATGATACCTGTCATTCAGTCGCTTGCAGGAACTACAGGAGTTTCTCTGGAAACTATGTCATGGGCACTTTCTATGGGAACTGATATCGGTGGAAGCGCAACTCCAATCGGAGCAAGTGCTAACGTTGTTGGAACTTCTGTTGTTGCAAAGGCCGGTCATCCGGTTGGATGGGGAAAATACTGCAAGATGTGTGTTCCTGCCACTGTGATTGTAATGATAATCTGCACAGTATTTATTTTTGTACGCTATTTGTAATGAGGCCATATATATGGAAATGAAAAAACAGATAATCGTTGCTATTGGACGTGAATACGGAAGTGCGGGTCACGAAATCGGACGTAAGCTTGCCGCAAAGCTGGAAATTCCTTTTTACGACCGAAACCTTCTGGACGAATTTGCAGACCAGAGGGATGTTGATGCTGATCTTCTTGCAAAATATGATGAAAAACCACGCCGCTTCTTTTTCAACCGTACGGTAACTGTTCGCGGACAGAAATATACAAACTCACCTATTCAGAATATTGCCGACATTCAGTTTGCCCTTCTTAAAAGCAAGGCATATGATGATGACTGCTTTGTAGTCTGCGGCCGCTGCGCTGATGAAGTTCTTAAAGAATTTCCGGGTCTTATTACAGTTTTCATCACAGCTGATTACGATGCCAAAGTTAAACGCGTAATGGAAAAACGCAATATGAGCGAAAAAGAAGCCAGACGCGCAATTGAAAAGCATGATAAAACCCGCCGCGCCTACCACGACTACTTCTGTAAATCAAAGTGGGGCCAGGCCGGCAGCTACGATTTATGCGTGAACTCCAGCCTGCTTGGAATCGACGGTACTGTTGATTTCCTCTTTGATTTAGTAAGTAAGTTTAACCAGTAAATTTACCGCTCCGGGGGGGTAGGGGGCCACGAGCATACGCCCCTGCTCTTCTCTCCTTTTGCTTTTTTTTCAACCTTTTGATATACTAGGAAAATAGGTTGCTGATCTGTGACCGGCAATTTTTCAGAGGTGAAAATATGATAGTTTCGACACGCGGACGATATGCCCTCAGGGTTATGATTGACCTGGCAGAACAACACGAAGACTCATTTACTCCGCTCAAAGACGTTTCGGCAAGACAAAACATTTCTCAAAAATATATTGAAGCAATTATGACTATGCTTTCTAAGGCAGGCTTTGTTGACGGCGCTCACGGAAAGGGCGGCGGATACAAACTGAACCGCAAGCCCGAAGAATACCGGGTGGGCGAAATTCTCCGCCTTACAGAAGGAACCCTTGCTCCTGTAGCCTGCCTTGAAAATGACAATTTTAACTGTGACCGCAAGGCTGAATGCCGTACCCTCCCGATGTGGACTAAGCTTGACGAACTTATTGAAAGCTACTTAGACAGCGTCACCATCAAAGATTTAATGAAAAAATAAGGCCCAAAAAGCCTTCTCCAAAGGAATTTTTATGACTTATACCAATCTTGATATGCCTAAGGCCGGGGACACTGTGCTTGTTGGAATGAGCGGCGGTGTCGATTCAACCCTGACCGCTCTTATGCTCAAGCAGAAGGGCTGCCGCGTAATCGGAATTACAATGTCCCTCTGGGACGGAAAGCTCCCCGAAATAAAATCTGACAAGCCCATGAAAGAAGCCTGCTACGGTCCGGGCGAAGAAGAAAATATTGAAGAATGTCAGAAATTCTGCTCTGAACATGATATTGAATACCACGTTGTGGACGTAAAAGAGCAGTACCAGAAAAAGGTTCTGGAATATTTTAAAAGCGAATACCGCAGCGGCCGCACGCCAAATCCATGCATTATGTGTAACCGCAACATCAAATTCGGTGCCATGCTGGAAGCAGCCCGCCAGAGCGGAATTGAATTCGATTATTTTTGTACGGGACATTATGCCCGCATTGTACGCCCAGATCAGGGACTTTACGGTACAGACAAGCGTCCCTGCATGATTGCCGGTGCCACCGACGTATCTAAAGACCAGACTTACTTCCTCTACAGGATTCCTAGCGAAACTCTGGAAAAAGTCCGCTTTCCTCTTGCCCTTATGAAAAAGAGCGAGGTTTTTGAGCTTGCACATCAGGCAAATCTTGACGCCGCAAACCGTGCAGAAAGCCAGGATTTTGTAGGCGAAGAATATTTTGACATGATTTTCAGCGATAAACCAAGCGTTCCTGGCGACATCATCGACCTTGACGGTCACATTCTTGGTCGTCACCGGGGAATTGAACACTACACCGTCGGACAGAGGCGGGGACTTGGAGTTTCTGCAAAATACCCGGTTTATGTTCATTCGATTGACGCCAAAAACAACCTGATTGTGCTCGCTCCAAATGATGCCCTTAATTCAGCAGGCCTGATTGCGGATGATTTTGTCTGGTCGGGCGATCTTGAACCGCCGCAAGGTATGGTAATTGAAGCGCTTGTAAAAATCAGACTGGCTTCAAAGCCGGTAGCCTGCCGCGTAGAACGCTATCAGCCGGCAGAAGGCGAAACCTTTACCGGTCAGCCCTGGAAAATCATCTTTGACCAGCCGCAGAGGGCAGTCGCTCCAGGACAGTCAGCTGTTTTGTATAAAGACGGCGTGATTATCGGCGGCGGAATTATCAGTAAAACAGTGAAATAAGCCCTTACAAATTTTCACACGCATGATAGATTTTTCATCAAATCACCAATATAATAGAAGAGGTTTTATTTTTATTTATTGGTGGTTTATATGAAAAACATTCAGAACAAATGGATCCGGGGCGCTATCCCGGCTCTTTTGTTCCACTGCAGTATCGGTACCGTTTACTGCTGGTCTATTTTCAGTCAGGAAATCGCAGATTACATCGGATTTTCAAAAGGTGCGACTGAATGGGCCTTCAGCTTTGCCATTTTCTTTCTGGGAATGAGCGCAGCTTTTTTGGGAAATCTTGTTGAAAAAAACATTCACAAGTCTTCTTTGATTGCTACCCTCTGCTTCTCTATTGGTATGGCTGGAACAGGATTTTTTATCCAGTACGGTGGTGCTCACCGCGGGAATCCTATTTCCCTGGTCGGAATTTACATCTGCTACGGTTTTATTATGGGAGTAGGTCTTGGAACAGGTTATTTAAGCCCGGTAAAAACCCTTATGCTCTGGTTCAAAGACCGCAAGGGACTTGCTACAGGTCTTGCAGTTGCAGGATTTGGAGCCGCTAAAGCCATCGCCTCTCCTATCATGCAGGCCCTGCTCGGCGACAACAAAAACGGCGAAATCTTCAAGATGTTCTATATTCTTGCCTGCGTTTACTTTGTGATGATGTTCATCGGTCACCTCATTCTTGCAAAACCTGCTGACTGGGTTGAGCCTCAGACAAAATCTAAGGACGAAGGAATTATCGCAACCCTTAAACGCGAACCGATTATCAGCTACGTTGCAATCTGGCTCATGTTCTATATCAACATTACCTGTGGTCTTGCCCTGATTTCTCAGGAAAAGATGATTGTAAAATGCCTTGGTCTTGCTAGTGCAGTAGGAATTATTTCTACTATCTCTGCTGTTTTCAATGCGGGCGGACGTCTCGGCTTCTCTGCATGGGCAGACTCAATGAAGGACCGCAATTCAGTTTACAAGCTGATTTTCATTCTTTCCATCGCTTTCACAGCAATCGTTTACTTTGCAAAGGGAATTGAAAACGGAGCCGGAAACATTCTTCTTAAAGTTTTCGTTCTTGCCCTGATTTTCATTGTAAATGCAGGCTACGGCGGCGGCTTCTCTAACATCCCGACCTTGCTTTCTGACCACTACGGAATGGGAAGCATTTCTGCAATCCACGGAATTACACTTTCTGCCTGGGCATTTGCAGGTCTTACCGGAAACCAGATGGCCAACGCAATCGTTCAGAAAACCGGCCAGTTCGTAGAGCTCCACGGTATCAAGGTAAACCCAACCGGCTATCAGCACGTCCTAATTGTTACCGGCGCCCTTTACATCGTAGCACTCTGCCTGAGCGTATTCCTGGTAAAGCCTACTAAGAAATAGCAAGGAGGGGGAAGCCTCCCCCTGCCTTCAGCCCGCTTCGCGGTCTTCCGCCACCCCCTCTGCGGGGTGTGGCCCCCCGCAACGCCCCCCTTTATTTTTTTCTACTTTCCAGCACACTCCCTGTATTCTGTTGGCGTTAATCCAAACTTCTGCTTGAAAAGCTTTGTAAAATAATTCTGATCGTTATAGCCTACTTCCGTACTTATTTCCTTTATGATAAGGGAAGGATTTCCCAGAAGTTTCTTGGCTCTTTCAAGTCGCAGGGAAGTTACATAATTTATAAAGTTTTCACCTTTTTCTTCTTTAAAAAGGCGGCTCAAATGGTAAGGACTCACGCCAAGCTCCTGAGCCAGAGCTTCAAGACCAAAATCTTCAGCCAGATGCTCTTCAATAAATTTACAGGCCTTTTTTATTACCGGATTTTCACTGCCGTTTTTTGCCTCAGAAATTGCAAGAAAGCATTCAACAGCCCGGGAAGAAAGATAAGCTTCGAAATCTTCCTTCTCCGTAAACCTGGCCAGCGAAGGAAAAATAGAATCAAAGGCTTCATTTTTGTAAGAGGCATCCACTTTTAAAACTGCATTTTTTATATTTAAAAGCGTTTCAAAAAGACTGTTGCGGATTTTATCAGTATCAGAATAAGTTGCAAAAAGAGCCTCAATATATTCCGAACAAAGAGATTTTACACTGGCAATATCTTCCGCATAAAGCTTAGCAACCAGAAGCTCAGCAATTTTCCGGGCATTTTCAGCTTCAAAAGCAGAAGGATTCTGGCTGGTAAAATAAGAAAGGCCGCCCTTACCTCCGCAGGAATTAATTGCCGAAATTGAATTATTGTAAGCTGTATGACTGCAGGAAATATCCGAAAACATATTACTTACACCAATTTTAATTGCCGAAGAAATTCTTGTTGAAAGCAGGAGAAAAATCTCATCCATCAGACTTTTTATATCAAAATCCTTTGGAAGATACAAAAAGATTACAACCTTATTTTCCATCAGCGAACCGATAATGCATTTACACTTAGAAGAAAAAACATCGCGCAGTTCTTCATAAAATTTCTGCCGCTCTGTGTGACCAAGCCCCGGAAGCTCCACGGCAGTAACATAATAGAAGGAATTTTCAATTCCAAAATAACTCAGATAATCAGAAAAGTCTGTGGTTTTATTATTAAAAATGCAGGAATAAATAAAATCACTTTCGACCATCGTAGAAACAGAGCTGAGTTTTTCGTGAAGCTCAATATTATCCGTAAGGTTCTGATGCATGCTGTCTATCAGACTCATTGCATTGCGCACAGTCTGAACAATAAGATTGCGGTTTACGGGCTTTGTAAGATATTTAAAAGCACCCAGATTCAAAGCCTGCTGGGCATACTGAAACTGATTGTAGGCACTCAAAATTATCACTACGATATTGGGATTAATCTGCTTGATAAGGGAAATTGTTTCAAGTCCGTTGAGGCCCGGCATCTGAATATCCATAAAAACGATGTCAATTTTCTGATTATGGACTACTTCCAGCGCCTTAGAGCCGGAATTCGCCGTTACAATCGAAACTTCTTCCATAAAATTTTTGGTCAGAATGATTTTTAGAGACTCAATTTCAAGTTTTTCGTCATCTGTCAGTAAAATCGAATACATTTTTAATTACCTTTTTATTTTGATAAAAAATATACAGCCTTTGCCGCCGGATACTGACTCGCATTCAGGATTATCAGCAATGCTGAAAACTTCATCATATTTATAATACATCCTTAAGCGGGAAATTACATTAACAAGTCCGGCAGAAACATGAGCTTCTCCATTATTTTCGCCCGGTTCTTCATCCTTATGCAAAACAATTCCACTTCCACCCTTTTCCACTTCCTCAAAAAGCCGTTCTTTAACACCCGGCGCAAAACCACATCCGTTATCACTGATTGTAATTTCTATGCTGTCAGGCTTTCCCTTTACGGTGATTTTTATAAGGCCGTTCTCCGTAACATCCTTGAGGCCGTGCTTCATGCAGTTTTCAACAAGGGGCTGCAAAATCATATTTGGCATTTTTGTACCCAGAACCGATTCATCAATATCCTTTATAAAGGTAAATTTATTGTCAAAACGGACCTTCATAATGTAAATGTAGTTGTCCAGCATTCCAAGCTCTTCGGCAATAGTCGCCTCGCTGCCCGGATGCTGAAGATTATAGCGGAAAAAGTCCGAAACCTGTTCAAGATAGTCGCAGGTTTTGTAGGCTTCTTCAATCATAGCAAGCTGGGCACCTGAATTCAGCGTATTGAACAAAAAATGTGGCTTTATCTGCTCCTGAAGGGCTTTAAGCCGGGCCTCAGTGTATAGGGCGCGAAGCTCAATTTCCTTTTCTCGAAGCTCATTTTCCTTCATGGCGCGTTCCCAGATTGTATCAACATACTCGCGTATGCTGATAATCATGGCGTCAAAAGCCCGGCAGATATTTCCGATTTCATCATTTTCTTTGTTCTTAAAAAGAGGAACATCAAAATCACGCTCCGAAAGCCGGCGGGCTACATCAGAAATTTTTGCCAGCGGCTTTGTAATATTGCGGATATTTATATAAGGCAAAAGCACCATCAGCATTACCAGCCCTATCATGGCAATCACCAGCTTCTGGATTATCGATTTTATACGGACCTTGTTGTAATTATAATTTTTTGCGTTCGTAGTAAAAAAGAGCATATCAAGATCTATGATTTTTTTCCGCAGGTGAGAATAACAGTCCAGGCTTTTTGTAAAATACATTTCCGCATTCACAATATTATTTGCGCGGCGGGCAGCAATGGCCTTCTGACTCAAATCAAAAAAAGAAAGCGACAGTTTTCTTATGATAAACTCGCGCTGGAAAACTTCAATTGTAGACGGATTTTCGTGAAATTTTTTGATTGTATCCTCGGTCTTTTTCTGAATCTTAAAAAATTTATCGACGCTTCCAAAGCTGCGGTATTTTATATAGGATTCCATTGCCGCCTTTGACTCCTCAAGCTCCAGAATATAGGCGTCTAAATCAGCATTAGACTGAAAGGAATCCCCTGTTTCCCTCATGATATGGGAAAAAAGCGAGGCCATAAAAAGAAGGGCGGCAACCGTAATCGCAGAATTGAGGATAACAAAAAACATAATCTGATATCTGATGGAAGCCCGCTTATAACGACTGCTGATTTTACTGAATATTTTCATTTCTGCCGTCCGCGTTTTAAGATATCTATGTCCGCAATGATATAACTGCTGGCCTGACCTGAGTTTTTGTAATTAAAAATTTCTTCAACTGCCCGGGCTCCAATTCCCAGGGAATTAATTACGATAAGCTCATTAATAATTTCCCTTTCATAGTAGGCGCGGCTTTCGGCACCCTCGCTAAGTCCAATGATTTCAGTTTTTACAGCCTGATTTAATTCCGTAATTGTCTGGGCCGCAAGAACTGTATTTTCTTCGGAAAGGGAGACAAGCAGATCATAAGGAGAAGCCCCTGAAAGATTCTGTCGGAACAAATCAAACTCTGAATTGTTTTTGTCCGCTGCCAGGTGCAGATTTTCAATATTCAGATTTTTTCTTGCCGAAGTTAGTTTTAAAAGCTCCTTCATCAGCAGGGAATAAATCTGATTGTTTTGAAAATCAGAGTGTAAAATACAGATATTTCCTTTTCCATCCGTAGAAGAAATAATTTCATTTCCTACAATCTGACCCAGCTCAGAATAATTTATTCCTATAAAGGAAATCTGCCCAAGTTCCGGAAGGTACTGTCCAAAGGTCACAAGGGGAATTTTTCTTCCGCTGGCGTCTACAGGAGCCGTCACATTTGAAGTGCCCTCAGGAATAAAAGCAATGAGGCCGTCCGGCTCAACGTAGGAAGCATAATCAAAAATTTTCTGCAGGGAAATATCACTTTCAAAATTTTCCGGGACATAAAGCTCTATTGAACAGTCGTATTTTTGCGCCCTAGACTGAGCCCCGCGGTAAACCTGACGGACAAATGCTTCAACAGATGAAGTTCCAGTTACCAGAATGTTATATTTTCTTTCTGTACTTGAAGTCCCGTGTCCAACGGCTTTTGAAACAATATTCTGTGACTGCAAAATGATATAAAGTCCGAAACTTACAATTGAAATAAAAAGAAGAGAAGTAAGTCCTATTTTCAGCACAAAACTTTTTTTCATACAGGTTTAAAATTATAAACCATAAAATGCGGCTTGTAAAAAAATTAGCGTTAGAAAAAAGGGCTGCCCATTCTTATCTGGACAGCCCAAATCTCCCTTTTTTTTAAATATATTTTTACCTGATAAAGCGTGGATTACTGTTATCTTGATTTTCGCTGTTTAGAAACAACGTCGAAGATTACGGCAAGCAGCAAAACAAATCCTTTTACAGCCTGCTGCCAGTTAGAATCTACACCAAGAATTGACATACCGTTGTTCAAAACTCCCATAAAGATAGCACCAATTACGGCACCGCTTACAGTACCAGTTCCACCATATGCCGAAGCACCACCAATAAAGCAGGAACCGATAGCATCCATTTCATAGCTCTGACCAGCGGTAGGAGCAGCTGAATTGAAGCGGGCAATACAAACAAGGGCAGCAACAGCAGAAAGGAAGCCCATGTTTGTATAGGCAAACATCATAACGTTATCTGTATTTACACCAGAAAGCTTTGCAGCCTTTACGTTACCACCGATTGCATAAAGGTAACGGCCTGGAACTGTATGCTGTGTGTAATAGCTGTAGCAGGCAATTACGATTGCAAGCAGAATCAAAACTGTAGGAATACCATGGTGATGTCCAAGCAGCCATGAAACAATCAGAATAGCAGCAGTGATGACAACAAGACGTGCAATGAAAGCTCCGCGTCCCTGAACTGCATAACCTTTGTGTTCCTTACGTTTGCGTGTAAGAACCTGAGACAAAATCATTACAACACAAATGATGATTGCAACAATCATTGTTACTCTCAAAGAAATTCCCTGAAGATGAGCTTTTGCGGCTGTATCAGTCAAAGCCTGTTTAGAAAGCTCTGGCATCAAAACTTCAGGAATATAGCTTGAAAAAAGGTTCAGATATTTCTGTGGGAATGGTGAAATTGTCATACCGTCAAGAACGATGAGGGCAACACCGCGCCACAAAAGCATACCTGAAAGAGTTGTAATAAAAGGCGGAATATGCAGATAAGCAATAAAAGCACCGTGCCATGCACCGATTGCAGTACCAATTACAAGGCTGATAAGAATTGCAAGGTAAATATTACAATGCAGGTTGACTATGAGCGTTGCGGCAATAGCACCTACAAGACAGATTACAGAACCAACAGACAAATCAATGTTACCACCGGTAAGAATACAAAGAAGCATACCGGCAGCAAGAATCAGAACGTAAGAGTTCTGAAGGATGATGTTATTTACGTTGGCAGGAACAAAAAGCGATCCGTTATCTGTAGCTCTAATCAGAACCTCAAAGAGGAACATTACAGCTACAAGCACCAGAAGCATTGTATTTTCTTTTAACACCTTTCGAAGATTGAAAGGCTCTTTTCTAACTAAGGTTTCTCCCATTTTTATCCTCACTAATTTTTATTTTCCAGAATTGATGATTTCTGTCATGATTTTTTCCTGAGTTGCCTCAGAAGCCGGCATTTCTGCAACTATGCGGCCTTCGTTCATAACGTAAATTCGGTCACTCATACCAAGAATTTCCGGCATTTCCGAAGAAATCATAATTACAGATTTTCCCTGCGCTACCATCTGATTGATGATGCAGTAAATTTCATACTTTGCACCAACATCAATACCTCGTGTCGGTTCATCAAGAATCAGAATGTTAGGCTCAGCAAAAAGCCACTTACCAATCAAAACCTTCTGCTGGTTACCACCCGAAAGGTTGCCTACATTTTCCATTACGGTAGCACACTTTGTATGCATTTCTACCTTTTTCTCTTCTGCAAACTTCTTTTCCAGGTCAAAATCAATGGAAATACGAGGTGTAATCTTTTTAAGATTTGCAGATGTCGTATTTTTTGCAATCGACTCAGTAAGGATAAGTCCGTTTCCCTTGCGGTCTTCTGTAACATAGGCAAGTCCGTGTTTAATTGCACTCTTTACAGTCGGAAGTTCAACTTCCTTACCGTCAAGGAAAATCTTTCCGTGAATATTTGCACCATAAGAATGGCCAAAAATACTCATGGCAAGTTCAGTTCGGCCGGCACCCATAAGACCGGAAATTCCGACTACCTCACCGCGGCGGACATTAAAACTTACGTTATCGCAAACCTTGATTCCTTCAAAAATAGGATGATCAACACACCAGTCTTTTACCTCAAAACAAACTTCTCCGATATTTGGAGTTCGTTTCGGGAAGCGGTCGGTAAGGCTTCGGCCTACCATTGCCGCAATAATTGTATTTTCGTCAAATGACTCTTTTGCCTTGTCCAGAGTTTTTACAACCGTACCATCACGAATTACGGTGATTTTATCTGCAACATAAGAGATTTCATTTAACTTGTGTGAAATAATAATCGAAGTCATTCCCTGCTCTTTTTTGAGTTTTAAAAGCAGGTCCAGAAGCTTTTTAGCTTCCGTATCATTCAGAGATGCCGTAGGCTCATCAAGAATCAAAAGGCGTACTTTTTTTCCAAGTGCCTTTGCAATTTCTACCAGCTGCTGCTTTCCAACGCCAATATCCTTAATCAGCGTGTGAGGATTTTCATGAAGTCCTACAATTTCCAGCAGTTCCGATGCTTTTTTGAAAGTTTCATCCCAGTTGATTTTAGAAGTTTTTCCCCTTTCGTTTCCCAAAAACATATTTTCGGCAATCGAAAGAAGCGGAACCAGAGCAAGTTCCTGGTGAATAATTACAATACCTTCTTTTTCACTGTCTTTTATAGTCTGAAATTTACAGGTTTTTCCATCGTAAATAATATCGCCTTCATAAGTGCCGTACTGATAAATACCACTCAAAACATTCATAAGGGTAGATTTACCGGCTCCGTTTTCACCACAAAGAGCGTGGATTTCGCCTTCAGTTACCTCAAGATTTACATCCTCAAGAGCAACAACAGGGCCAAATCTTTTTGTAATATTTTTCATTTCCAATAAAGTTTTTGCCAATTGGAAGTCCTCCTTTTTTTAATTCAAAAAAAACCGCCCGCCCAAAAAAGGGTGAGCGGCTGTTTCAGATAAAACTGTTACTACTGAAGATCAGCTTCTTTGTAGTATCCAGAATCGATAAGGAGTTTTTTGTAGTTTGATTTGTCACCAAATACTGGTTCACAAAGGAATGATGGGATTACACCAGTTCCGTTGTCGTATGTCTGGCGGTCATTGATTGGAGGAACAGATCCCTTAGCAATAGCGTCAACCATTTTTACAACCTGTGAAGCAAGTGTACGTGTATCCTTGAATA
The DNA here is from genome assembly GCA_947165895.1 of uncultured Treponema sp. Classification (GTDB taxonomy): domain Bacteria; phylum Spirochaetota; class Spirochaetia; order Treponematales; family Treponemataceae; genus Treponema_D. Next base: position 224,259 of record CAMVCB010000004.1, on the reverse strand, counting down.
CAGACATAGCCTGAGTTCCTGCAATCATGTTCTTTACAGATGGTTTATCGCAGTCCTGACCTGTAATGATTGGGAAGTTAGCAGCTGTATAACCAGCACCTACGAGAGCGTTTGTGATACCGTTTGCACATGAGTCATTTGATGAGTAAACTGCATCAAGTTTTGTTCCGTTTGGACCATAGCCCTGAGAAGCGATAAGAGCTTCCATACGAGCCTGAGCTTTTTCTGTAGACCAGTTCAATGTAGCACACTGAGCTTTAGAAGTCTGTCCCGAACGGCAAACCAGAGAACCATTGTCAAGGTAAGGTTTCAAAACATCCATAGCTCCTCCGAAGAAGAAGTTGATGTTGTTGTCATCTGGAGAACCTGTGAAGAATTCGATGTAAGCTGGATCAGCCTTTGAACGATTCTTAAGGTTGAGCTTGTCTACAAGGTAGTCACCCTGGAGAGTACCAACTTTGTAGTTATCGAATGTAGCGTAGTATGTAACTGCGTCTGAGTTCATAATCAAACGGTCATAAGCAATAACCTGGATTCCAGCTTTTTTAGCTGTATCAAGAACACCTTTAAGTGCCGAACCATCAATAGAAGCGATTACAAGAATCTGATTTCCCTTTGTAATCATGTTTTCGATCTGCTGAGTCTGCAAAGCGATATCGTTGTTTGCATACTGAAGGTCAACTTTGTAGCCTGCCTTTTCAAGCTCTTTCTTCATGTTTGAACCATCCTGGTTCCAGCGCTGAAGTGATTTTGTTGGCATAGCAACACCTACTTTTACACTGTTTTTAGAAGGTTTTGCAAATACAGCTCCACAAAGCATAAGAGCAGCCATCATGAATGATACGATTTTTTTCATATCGGTCCCCCAATTTGTTTTTTTATGTACCAACTTTTTTTTTAAGGTACTAATTAATTATAAATTGGGATTGCGTGGACGAGCACGCTAATTTCTTTATTTTTTTGCTTTGATTAGAAGAAATCGAAGCGGCAGAAGGAACTTTCAGACCTTTGATTAGTAATTTTTTGCACGGATTAGGTATTTTTTGCAGCAAAGTATTGAAATTGTAATTCAAATAGCAGCTACACATTCCAACCGGTCACAATTTGTGACCGGTTCAAGTTCAACTTCAGAACAATCTTCTTTATCCGGATTTTTCGATGAAGCTAAAATATAATTATTATCTTTCCTGTTAAGCATTATGACACGGGCAACAGGTTTCCCTTCTTTTATAAGTAAGATTATAGGACTTTTTTCAGCCGCCTTTTTCAGGCTTACTTCATTCAAATCCGAAAGATCCAAGTGTTCTGCTAGACAATCTCCCAGAATGTGATTTACTACATTATCCACACTTTGATTTGATTTTTTTGCCAACTGATTCAGATATTCAATAATACGAGGTTCAAGTTCTAACTCCATATCTACCCAGCGTTCCATAGGAGTAAGGATTACATTTTCAAAAGAAATTTGTGTATCGTTTGATTTTTCCATATTATCCCTCGCTGATAAATCCTATTTTTCTCTTTGATTTCGGTTCTTCAATAAGATTATTTAAAACCTGTATAATCTGATTGATTTTCTTATCCTGTTCGGAAAATTTTTTATCACAATGGTCTATGTGAAGTAAAAGAAGTCGCCTGATTTCTGCAAGTTCAGCTTTGTCATCCGTTTTAACAATCTGAGAATTGACATAGTGCCGAAGCTTTACAAATGCATCCATAATTCGAATGCTGACTTGAATTGCCGTAGGACTATGCAGAACAGCAGAAAGCATCGCAACACCCTGCTCGGTGAAGACGTAAGGGAGATATTTTAAATTTTTACCACGCATACTTTCTGAATCTTTCTTCAAGATCACAGATTGTGATCTTGAAGAACTTGTATCCTCGTTTAAGGTTGCAAATTGCGACCTTAAAAACTCATACTCTTCACTTGTAAGTTGAAACCTAAACTCTTCAGGAAATCTTTCAAGATTTCTTTTTACAGCTTGATTAATAGCCCTGGTTTCCACCCCATACAATTCCGCCAGGTCTCGGTCAATCATAACCTGCTTACCACGAATCAAAAATATTTTACTTTCAACAAGTACAGATGTAATTTCATTTTCCATATCTCTATCATAGTTTACTTAGAATCAAAAAACATTAAGTTAGAAACTTAATGACAAAATAGAAAATTATTGTCTAACAGCAAAAGTATTATTATCTTTTTATAAGTATGCAGACAAATCATAATAATCCAGGCTTTTCAACTCCGAAAATCGATGTTCCGGCTACATCGCAAAATCTCAAAAAACTGCGGCTAGAGCGAAACATTTCTGTAAAGCAAATTCAAAATCTCTTTGGAATGGAAAATCCCCAGTCAATTTACACATGGGAGAATCCTGATAAAAAATTTCTTCCCTGCATAGATAATCTTGTGACTCTGGCAAACTTCTATAAAGTTACACTTGATGAAATGATAATAATAAAAAGAGAAAATACTTCTGATTTGTCTGTACGTGAAACATCTCCATATTATGGAATTTCAAAAGAGACGCTGGATTTCATCGCAGACACAGCCAGTTCAGATACGAAAGTGGCATTACAAAATTATTACAATCTTTCAATCTAGTTTCTAAAAAAATCATATCTCCATCCCCACTTTTCCATGTTATAATTTCCTCATGAAATCTATTTTGATAAACACAGTAAAGATTTCGGTTGCAGCAATACTTGCGGTTTTGTTTGCTCAGACAATGGGGCTGGATTTTGCAGTCTCGGCAGGAATTGTGGCGATTCTTTCGGTGCAGCCTACAAAGAAGGAGACGCTCCGTACAGCCCTCGCGCGACTTCTTGCCTTCGCCGCAGCCCTCCTGATTTCAATCACGCTTTTTAATCTTCTTGGCTTCACTCTGCCGGTATTCTTTCTTTATCTTGTGATTTTTATTCTTGTCTGTCAGTGGCAAAAATGGATTTCCGCAATGGCCATGGATTCCGTGCTGATTTCACACTTTCTTTCCTTTGGGAAAACCGGCATCACAGAGGTCACAAATGAGATTCTGCTTTTTCTTCTTGGCGTAGGCTTTGGAATTCTTGTAAATATCTTTCTTCACAAAAAGACTAATTATATAGAAGAATTAAAATCAAAAACTGACAATCAGATAAAACTTGTTCTTGCAAGGATGGCAGCCCGCATAAAAAATCCCGCCCTGCCAGATTACGACGGCAGCTGCTTTACATCTCTTAATCAAAGCATCTTCACCGCCAAAAAACAGGCCGAAGAAAACTTCAACAATCAGTTTTCACACAAAGATACCTTCGACAGCCGCTACCTGGAAATGCGGGAAAATCAGACAAAAATCCTTTACGAAATGTTCAAGGCCGCAAGCAAAATCCGCAGCGTTCCTTCCACCGCCAGCTTTCTTTCCGATTTTCTGGAAAAAGTCTCCGCTGAATATCACAAGGACAACGACGTAAAATCCCTTCTGGAAGAACTGGCCCTCATCAGCAATAAAATGAAAACTCTCCCGCTTCCTCAAAGCCGGGCCGAGTTCGAAGACCGGGCAAATCTTTTTATTCTGATGGAACGCCTGCAGGATTTTCTTCAGATAAAAAGGGATTTCATGCTATAATAACCCCATGCCCGACAGCATCCTGATAACACATCCGCTTCCGCCGGTCTGGAACGAAGAAAGTAAAGTTCTCCTCCTGGGCACAATGCCCTCTCCCAAAAGCCGCGAACTCGGCTTCTTTTACATGCACCCACAGAACCGCTTCTGGCGTGTGCTGCCCCAGGTTTTTGGAGAAAGTCTGGCACTCCCAAACAAGGCACCAGATACCAAAGCCGCCATCGCAGAACGACGCGATTTTTTGATACGCCATAATCTCGCCCTCTGGGATGTCCTAGCCAGCTGCCAGATAGAAGGCGCTGCAGACTCAACAATCCGCCAGGAAATTCCAAACGATTTTTCGCAGATTCTTTCAGAATCAAAAATCCGTCATGTCTTTTTTACAGGCCAGAAAGCCGCTTCTCTATGGAAAAAACATTGCGCTCGCCTCTACGAAGAGCGCTTCAACCTGGCAGTCCACACCCTTCCCAGCACAAGTCCGGCAAACGCCCGCTTTACGCTTGAAAAATTAATAGAAGAATATCAGATTGTGCGTGTATGCACGCTTCCCTGAAAATCCCAGGGCAGCCCTTACTTCCAGCCTTCCCAGATTTTCTGCGCCATACCAACAGTGGCAGCAGTCTTCCCGTTTCGGCAAACCGGCTGTTTCAAAAGCTTGGCCTGATTTTCAAAAAGCTTCTCTTCTTTTTCGCTGTCATCAAGATAGGCAATGCTGGCATAATCCTTAGCTTTTTTATCAATCATCGCTTCAATGGCAGCCGCCCGTCCACCTTCAAGCCGCGCAAGAGCAGTCACCACCGAGTCAAACTCCCCGGCGCTCATCTCCTTTTCCTTCAGATCAACAAACTGAAAATCAATCCGCCTCTCCTTAAAAAATCTCTGCGCGCTCTTAGTATCAAACGATTTATTAGTCCCAAAAATCTGAATCATGATTACACCCTTTTTTTCAATTACGATTTTACAAAATTATTCAATATAAATACTCTTGAGTTTATCTTCAATTTTATATACTATACAAACTCTAGGGGACGCTTGTATTTGCAGCGGCTTGCCTCCGATTTCTCGTGAATGAAGGAGGCTGTCTGTGACTGAATATGAAAAAGCAATGATTGTCATTGCAATTATCACATTAATCATAGACCTGCTCTCCGCCTTCGCAGCATAGCTGCTCGGAGACTCACCTAAAATCTTGCCTCGCAAGATTTTTCGCTTCGCGACCGGTTCCCTACCTTCCTACATAAAAAGGATTAGAGTATAAAAAAGCCCGCCATGCAGTGACCAACTTCTGACGGGCTTTGTAAACAAGCTTAACGGAGGCAAGTCGCTCTTTTACAAGCGTCTCCGTTTTTTTAATATAGCATATTTTGCGTAAAAGTCAACCTTTACGCAAACTTAAAACAATCCCAGTACCTTGTCCGGGCAGGCTTTGATACATTCGCCGCATGAGGTACACTTGCTGTAATCCACTTTCGGGATGCCGCTTGTGATGTCAATGGCGCCTTCAGGACATTTTTTGGCACAGATGCCGCACTTGAAACAGCCGGCAGCGCAGTCCTTGCGGATCTGTGGTTTGTTGTCGCTGTGGCATGAACAGCGGGCAATTGCGCCTTTTGTGTCTTTTGGCATAAGAACGAAAAGATGCTTAGGGCAGGTTTTTACACATTTTGCGCAGCCTACGCATTTTTCGCGGTCTACGACCGGCAGTCCGTCTTTTCCCATTGAAAGGGCACCGAACTGGCAGACTTCTACACAGTCTCCAAAGCCGATACAGCCGAAAGCGCATTTCTTTGTTCCGTTCATTGTAAGCTGGGCAGCGGCACAGGTTGGAACGCCGTTGTATTCGCCTTTTTTCTGGGCTACGGCTTCTGTTCCGTGGCAGGCAAGGAAGGCAACCTTTGGAACTACATCGCCGGCACTGCCGCCCATGATTTCTGCAACCTTTGCGGCGCAGCTTGCACCACCGGCAACACAGCCGTTTGTAGGAGCTTCGCCTTTTACAACTGCTTCAGCAAAAGCATCACAGCCGGCATAACCGCAGCCGCCACAGTTACCGCCGCTGAGCAGTTCACGAACAGCCTGAACCTTTGGATCAACCTTTACATAGAAAATCTTCTTAAAAAGCCCAAGCAGGACACCAAGCAAAAAGCCGACTACCAGGGCAACAAGTATTGTATAAATTACTAACGTCATAAATCATTTCTCCATAAAAAATATTCCTAAAAATTTGCAAACCGCTTCCGCGGGGAACCGAACCCCCGCTCCGCTATTTCCAAATAATCGGCAATATTTCCGCTATTTGCTTATAGCTCCACCTACTTAATCAATCCCTTAAATCCCAGAAAGGCAAGACTCAAAAGGCCGGCAGCAATGTACAAAACCGGGGTTCCCTGGAAAGAACGAGGGAGTTTTGCAATCTTAAGACGACTGCGGACTCCGCTCATAACTACCATACTGATTAAAAAGCCGAGAGCTGAACCCAAGGCGTAAACAAGGCTTTCGCCGTAGTTGTAGTTTTTGCTGATGCAGTTGATTGTTACACCAAGTACGGCACAGTTTGTTGTGATAAGGGCGAGGTAAACACCCATTGAGCGGTAGAGGGCCGGAATAGATTTCTTAAGGAAGAATTCTACCAGCTGAACCAGAGAGGCAATTACAAGGATGAAAATCAAAGTCTGAAGGAACTGAAGTCCAAGAGGAATCATTACAAGCTTGTAAATCGGCCAGGTTACGGCTGTTGCAAGGATGATTACAAATGAGGTTGCAATACCCATGCCGGTTGCCTTGTCGGTCTCGCTTGTCATACCGATAAAAGGACAGATAGCAAGATACTGAATGAATACTACGTTATCTACGATAGCAGATTTTATGATGAGCTGAATTAAATCGATCATTATTCGCCCTCCTTAGCTGGAGCTGAGGCTGTCTGGGAAAAGGCATTTTCACCGGCTGGAACAGCTGCAGGTTTTACGCCACATGCAGATGCACAACTTGCACAACTTGGTTCGTCGCAAACAGGAGCAGGCTTATTCTGTTTTTCAGCGGCACGGATTTTTAATCCCTGCATCAAAGCGGCAAGAAATCCGAATACCATAAATCCGCCTGGAGCACTGTTGAATACGCCGATTCTGTAAGCTTCCGGAATCAGCTCGATTTTAAGGGCAGTTCCAGCCATAAGAGTACCGCCGCCAAGAAGCTCGCGGAAGAAAGAAATCAAAACAAGAACGAAGGTATAACCGATTCCCATTCCAAGAGCATCAAGGATTGAATTTCCTATGTTGTTTTTAGACGCAAAGGATTCAACACGACCCATGATGATACAGTTTACTACAATCAGAGGTAGGAAAACGCCAAGCGCATCGTAAAGTGCTTCAACGTAAGCGTTCAAAACCAGCTGAACGATTGTTGTAAAGGCCGCAATAATGATAATAAAAATTGGAAGACGGATAGATGAAGGAATCTTCTTTCTGAAAATACTGATTACGATTTCACTCATAACAAGTACGAAAGTCATACCCATACCCATTCCAAGTCCGTTAAAAATGCTGGTTGTTACACCAAGCGAAGAACAAAGTCCTATATTCAAAACCAGAAGCGGATTTTCGCGTACAAATCCGTTGGTAAAAATCTGAAGCTGTTTATTCATTTGCAGCCCCCTGTTTTTCAAGATATTTCAAGAGAGAGCCGGTTCCTTCTGCAAGAAGATTTGCAACACCGTTACTTGTGATTGTTGCCCCGGAAATTGCATCAAAGGTTTCGCCGGCTTTAAATCCGTCCTTTGCATTCTTTCCTTCGAACTGACCGAAGAATGTCTTACCGTTTGAGAGCGTAAAGGTAGGATCATTTGCCTTGAGTCCGAAGCCCGGAGAGTCGGTATTTTTAAGGAACTGGAGTCCTGTGATTGTGCCGTCAGCCTTCATTCCGACAAGGATTGTAGCCTGATCATAAGTAGGACCGTTTACCTGAGCAGCACCGCCCACAGGCCTGCCGTCTTTCTTTGCAATAATCATATTTTCAATTTTGATTGTGCCAACGCTGGCAGCATCATAATCTGAAACTGATTCAAAAGTGTAGCCGTCACCAGGGAAAAAGCTTGCCATAGCCTGATTTACTTTATTTTCCTGGTTCTGGGCAATTTTTGGAGCTGTAAAATTGTTTACAACCGCAAGAACTGTGCAGGAAATTACTGCGTAAATTGCCAGAGTAAGGCCAAGTTTAATCATTTCTTTCATTATTTTACCTCCTCTGGACTGCCTGCAGGGCTGCCTGCCGGTCGGGCATTCTGAACGTCAAAAGTCTGAACGATTTTTGCAGGTGTCGGGCGGCGATTGCCTTTTTTACCGTAACCGTACATGCGGCCTGTAAAGTTGTTCAAAAGCGGAGCAACAGCGTTCATAATCAGAATACTGAACATAACTCCTTCCGGGTAACCGCCAAAGCGACGGATAAGCCAGGTGATAAGACCACAGCCAAAGCCGAAAATCAAACGGCCAGGACCAGTGATTGGACTTGTAGCGTAGTCTGTTACCATGAAGGTGGCACCAAAAATCAATCCGCCTGTGAGCAGGGCAAGAAGAACATCTCTTCCTGCGGCAGCAAGACCAGAACTAAGTCCGCCAAGGAAAGTACAAACTACAACAGTTCCTACCATTGCCAGCGGAGCCCGCCAGTCAATAATGCGGGTCAAAGCAAGGAAGACAAAAGAAATCAAAAGAAGAAGAATAGAAGTTTCTCCGATACATCCGGCACGATTACCGATAAAAAGCTGCCAGAAAGTATGACCATCCGCAACAAAGTTTCCAGCCTTTACCTGACTCAAAATTGTTGCAGAAGTAATTCCATCCCATACAGTAGCCTGACTCATAGCGTCAATTTCTGCGGCAGTCTTTCCCATTTTTTCCAGCTTGTCATAAATATGAGGAATAAGGGTCGGATCATACCAGCGTGCTCCGATTGCGGCAGGGAAGCTCAAAAAGAGAACGGCACGGCCAGTCAAAGCCGGGTTGAATACGTTACTTCCGATTCCGCCAAAAAGACCTTTTGCAACAACCATGGCAGCAAGGTCACCAAGTAAAACCATCCAGACCGGAGTTGTAGAAGGCAGAACAAGGGCAAGAAGAACGCCGCTTACCGCAGCACTCAAATTACTTACAAGAATCTTCTGCTTTGTCAGCTTCTGGAACAAGGCTTCAAAAAGCACGCAGCCAAAAACTGAAACTACAATTTTTACAAGGGCAGAAAGTCCAAAAAATACAATTCCCGCAATACACTCAGGAAGCATGGCAATCAAAACGCAGGCCATGATTTTCTGAGTAGTTAATCCTTCTGTAAAATGCGGGCTCGAAGAAACAGTCAATTTTTTACTCATTTTGCCCCTCCTTCTTTAGCCTGTGAGTTGGCTTGTCCAACAACCTTTGCAGCGGCGGCAGCAGCCTTTTCCCGCTCGGCAGCCATTTCGGCACGAACAATAGATTTTCCAAGTCTGATTCTCTGAACAAGCTTTACGTGAGCCGGGCAGACAAAAGCGCAGGAACCGCATTCAATACAGTCCATAAGACCGTAGCGGCGGGCCTTTTTAGTATTAGCAGCCTTAAGCTCGCGAATCATCAGAACAGGATTTAAGTGCATAGGGCAGACATGAACACAGCCGCCGCATGAAATACACTGGTCTTCATCGCCGATAAAGGTTTCGCGGTCAGTCAGGAAGGTGACGCCGCTGGTTCCCTTTGCAACCGGGAAGTCTGCGCTTACCATGGCAAAACCCATCATAGGACCGCCGGAAATGATTTTTGCAGTTGCATCTTCCTTCAAAGTAAAGAAGTCCGGCATAAGGTCACTGACAAGAGTTCCAACCGGCACACGGAGGTTGCAGGGCTTTTCTACAGCACCACCGCTGATTGTAAGGGCGCGCTCAATAAGAGGCATTCCCAGACGGAAGGCGTCGCTGATAGCGCAGACTGTTCCAACATTGGAAATAATACAGCCCGCATCAGCCGGAAGCTTTGCAGAAGGAATTTCCACACCAAGGCAGGCAGAAACAATGAATTTTTCCGAGCCCTGAGGGTATTTTGTTTTTACCAGGCGGACAGTCATATCGTCGCCATAGCCTTTTTTATAGATGATATCGTCAAGAATCGGCTTGATATAAGCTTTGTTGTCTTCAAGCGCAATAATACCGGCAGCACCAGCCAGATGAAGAATGATAGCAAGACCGTCAATCAGCTTTTCCGGAGTTTCCTGCATAGTACGTTCATCACAGGTAAGATAAGGCTCACACTCAGCCGCGTTCACCAGAACGTAGTCAATTTCTTTGTCAGCCGGAGGATTAAGTTTGACATGAGCCGGGAAGGAAGCACCTCCCATACCCACAATGCCGGCATCGCGGATACGTGCCAGCGCAGCATCATGATCACAGGTAAAAGGATCAAGCGGCTCCATAAAAGAAGTTCTGTTTTCGTCATCAGCCTCGATGATAATACAAGGAACTTCCGAGTTACCGGTCACAAGGCACTTCTGAATCTTTTTTACCTTGCCCGAAACCGAAGAATGAACAGGACAATTCATAAATTTGTCGCCGTTCGCAATAATCTGACCTTTTGCCACAAGGTCACCCACTTTTACAAGCGGAGTATTAGGAGCTCCGCCCATAGTTACAGGAATCGTCACCGTCTTAGAAGCTGGAAAAGCCGCAGTAATCGGACACTGATTGCTCAGCTCCTTCATCTCTTTCGGATGAATTCCCCCTTTAAATGTAAATGCTCTCATATAATACCTATATGCGTAATAAATTCGTTCTATATTATAATGCAGACTATTTGAATTTAGAAGTTTTTTAAAGTATTAAATTTTTACGCTTTTTTACCTGTTTCGTTTTCCACCGGAAAGAAGATTAAAAATGGCCGGACAGATTTTATAAAGAAGGATTCCGGCTGCAAGACTTATTCCAATGTCCAGAATACAGGCAATAATAAACTGAGAAAGACTTCTTACAGCCCCGCCATACTTTTCCACCAAAGTAATACGGAAAGTTACCTGTTTTACTACTTCCAGAAGGATTGGTGTATGGAATGCATAGGTGAAAAATGTAAACGGAGCAGCTTTTTTTGCAAGAGAAAAAGCGGCTTCATTATTTATGATTATGAGGGAAAACTTAAAAAGCAAAAAAATACCAGAAAATATGAAAATAAAAAAATAGCTGGTGTTCTTTATATCTCCGTATATATTATAAGAAGGTTTTAGTTTAAATAATACAAAAGCCGCTAAAAACAAGAATATAAGTTCATGCCATTTTATTTTATCTGCCAATCTGAAAAAATCTATTTTATAAATAGAACATAAAATACCAAATACAAAGAAAAATAAAGATACAGGCAGAACTAGAGGAATTGAAATAGAACAAAAATAGAAAAAACTACACATAACTGTAAGTAAAAATGGAAGCCTTTTTGCAACAAAAATTAAAATCGGTGAAATCACAATCAAAATCATCAAATCCCGGAGAAACCAGAAACTTCCAACAAAAGGAAAGCGAAGATTATGATAATAGCCGATAAATCTGACAAAATAATCAATAAAAGACCATTCTCGCCAGCCTGATACAGGATTTCCATACGTAAAATGAAAATGCTTTAAGCATAACCATCCTGCAAAATAGATAAAGGTCCAGATTGTGTAAGGCAGGAAAATTGAACGAAATCGTTTTTTTAGAATTGTAAAATAAGAATTGCTAGAAGCGGCTAAAAGATAGCCGGAAAAGATGAAAAATACAGGAACAGCTAACTCTCCAAATCCCTTAGCCAAAAACTCTTTTATAAAAGTTACAATACCAGGCTCATAAAATGGAAGTTCATGCCTAAAGATGTCTCTAACGATTGCATTATGCTTAATCATCACAAAAAGCATAAGTAGAAATCTTAGGGAAGTTATTCTTTTTGATGTTTCTTCGGAAATGGTATTCATATTTATTTCTTAATAATTAGCCAAACAAAAGCGTTTAATACCTGCTGTAATTTTAGAAATTATATAATAAGCAAAAATACTAATAAAAATTGAAATTGCGATTACACTTGAATACACAACAGGAGGAGGTAATAATCTGAATTTGGGAATATAAAACATAGTTTTAAGAATGTAAAAATGAAGTACATATATCCATACAGAGATTCTTCCAAAAAATTCAAAAAATTTTTTATTAAATATACTAAAAATTTTTTGTGTATTTAGATTAAAAACAATTAGCAATGCGGCTGTAAAGAAAAACATCAAGAATTCTTTGTTATTCATGTGCTGTTTAAAAATTAAATAGCACACCAACAAAATAAAACCAATTTCAATTAGCACGGAAAAAAGAGTTATTGCTTTTTTTGAAAAAATATATAATTTATCTTTTGCAAATAACGCAATGTAAAAACTTTCAATTCCAAAAATAAGACCACAAATTCCACGAATTAAACCTGTAGAAAGCCAATTGAAAACTAGCGGAATAGAATATAAATTGGAACAATTCCACATATTCATAATTGATAAGCTGCAAAAAGCTAATAAAGGAAAACAACAGCAAATAGCAATTTTTCTATTAAAACATAAAAATGAACTCAATAAAAGTCCACACCAAAAAAGTGCAGAAATGTACCAGATAACATTTACTGCATCAAAATTATTTAATCCTCCTAGAAAGAAAAATCCTCCCCATATATTAGTTGAAAAATAAAATTGTCCTCTTGAAAGTAAATTAAAAGCAAGCTCAAATATAATACCTTCTAAAGCACTAACAAATAACAAAGGCCAAAGTCTTACAATTCGTAAAAGATTATAGTCCACATAAGTTCTATACTTATCCTCTGCTTTCCTTGCTTCGAAATGACAGGCCATAAAATAACCAGAAATCACAAAAAAGAAATCGACACAGGCATTATGGAAGAAAAACGAATATGATGGGGAATCATTCATATAAAAAATGCAATAGCAGTGCCCGAAAACAACACCTATGGCAAAGAAAAACCGTAAAAATTCTATGCTATAATTTCTTGTACTTTTGCAGTTTTTAGTAACTTCTTTGCTTTCACCTGATAAATTAGTATCCATATTAATTTCCATTTAAATTTATTAGTTTATGATTATTAATCATCTGCAAGTTTTTTCTCTGCTATTAATTTGATTAAATCTGACAGTTTTGCATCTATTCTGCGGTAGAGCTCATTCTGCTCTTCAATTCTGGCATTCTGTTCATCAATTTTTGCTATTATTTTTCCAGTTATTTTTTCACAGACTTCAAGTTCCAGAAAATCCTTAAGAGCTTTCATTTCATACTCAATTTTGTTTGCTGTCGCCGGTAATTTCTTTTTAAACATAATTAAACCTCACTTATTAAAAATCTATTTTCAACATTGTTTTTAGTAATTTCGTCTTAAAGTTTTCATTCATTTCCCTGCATTTTTGGAGTGATTTTTCATAAATAACAGCATCGTCAAAAGCCTTATTCAAATCAGTATTTCTATCAATCAAAACAGGTTTGAATTCAAAATTAGAAAACTTGGAAGAAAAAGGCTCATACAGAAGAACTTTTTTCTTCATCAAACTTGCCCAATATAAACAGTGATAGGAGTTTGTGATTATACATTCAGATTCTGAAATAAACTTTGTAATGGAATAAATGCTGAAGGAGTTTGAAATTTTATCAATTTCCCAGGCATTTATGGGATAATCCAAGTGCTCAATAATTCCAAACTTTCTTACCGCTTGTGCCTCTTTTTCAAGTTCCCTGTTCATACAGGAAACACAGGGTAAATATTCCTGATTCTGCATGCCAAAATCTCTGACTGTCAGCATAAAAAACTTGGAATAATCAATCTTTGAATTGATTACCCTTTCATTATGATGATTATGTCCGCAGGACCAGGAAATAACTTTATAGGTTCTGTTTAAAATTAAATTTATAGTCTGCTGGAAATCTTCCCGGACTTCAAACAGGCCGCCTCCACCTAGGATAACCCAGTCATTGGCAGATATTTTTTTCAGATTTAAGCTTCTTAAATCATGACACAAACAATCATAGTAACTTGAAAATTCTTTTCCAAAGTATTCAAAAGGAGAACAAGCCATTTCTCCTGTGTTCTGAGCTTCATAAATATGGATAAAATGAATTTTTGGTTTTAAATTTGTATTTATCATATTATTTCTAACTCCGGCAGAATTATATTTCCCCAGAACTGAGGATACCAGTTCAAATTACTTAGGCTGTCACTAGCATAAATTATTTCGAAATAAAAGGCTTCACTTACAAAATCATATTTTTCTTCACTTCCGTAACCATCAGGATGCGTCAGTTCAAATTTTACACGATACTTTCCAGGAGCCAGACATTTTGTATTCAGACTAAAAGAGATTCTATTTTCCTTATTTATTTTCAGTTCAGGTAACTCTCCACTCAGAGATGTTGCAATTGGATTTCTGGAAGAATTATAAATCACACAACGCAGCCTTATAGATGAAGTTTTTTCCTTTGGTAATAGAAGCAATTTAAAAGTTATAGGCTCTCCGTATTCCAATACATTAGATGTTCGACCTGTAATTTCCACTTCCTGAATTAAAACTTTATAATTCGTAAATGAATCCTTTCTCTCAATGCCCCGCAAATCATTTTTAAGCCTCATCACATTTGCAGTATTGGAATAAATTTCTATAGCTTTTTCTACATCACCAAAGTAAACGAGCTTACCGTGACTCAACACGGCGCACTTTGTGCAGAGCTTACGGATTGTGCTCATATTATGACTGACATAAAGAATTGTTCTCTGCTGTTCGGATGAAAGCAGGCTCATTTTTTCAAGGCATTTATTCTGGAAGGCAATGTCACCTACCGCAAGAACTTCATCCATAATCAATATTTCTGAATCAAGATGTGCGGCAACTGAAAATGCCAGCTTTACGTACATGCCGGATGAATAGCGTTTTACAGGAGTGTCGATAAACTGACGACATTCAGAAAAATTGATTATGTCCTCAATTTTTGAATCTACCTCCCTGCGGCTCATGCCAAGAATTGCTCCGTTCAGATAGATGTTTTCACGACCTGTCAATTCACCATGAAAACCGGTTCCAACCTCCAGCATGCTGGAAATCCGGCCATTTATTTCAATTCTACCTTCTGTCGGGGCCGTAATTCTGGAAAGGATTTTTAAAAGAGTCGATTTTCCGGCTCCATTTGCCCCGATAATTCCGATTTTTTCACCTTTTTCAATTTCCAGATTAAGATTTCTTAGAGCCCAGAATTCCTCATTTTGAAGCTTTTTTGAATCAGCCGGATTCTTTTTCTTTGAAAGCTTTTCTCTGAAAAATTCCGAAATATCCTCTCTAAGGGTTCCACTGTTTATTGAGCCAAGTTTGTATTTTTTTCCAAGATTTTCAATTTTTATAACAGCACTCATAAGCTTAAATCCTGTCTATAAAAGTTTTTTCTGTTTTGTTGTAGCTGAAAATTCCCAGCAGTGAAATTGCAAGTGTTACAAGCCAGCTGATGCCCCAGTTTTTGAAATCGAGCTGATAAGTTCCAAAAAGTCCCTGCTTAAAAAGAATGAGCGCTGAAGTTACCGGATTGAGCATGTAAAGCCTCATAAAACGCTCCGGCACAATATTAAGGGAATAGACAACAGGGCTTCCGTACATCCAGATTTGCATTATAAAGTGAACGAGAATTGAAAGGTCACGGTATTTTGTCGTTACAGAAGTAATTATCAGGCCAGTTCCAAGTCCAAGGAGTCCCAGCTGCAGCATAATCAGAGGAAAATAAATTAATGCAAGATTAAATCTAAAGCTCCAGCCATGAAAAGAATAATAAACCATAAGAAGTGAAAGCAGCATAAATTGTATGCAAAAATCAAAAAAGGCCGTAATGACGTTTGAAACTGGAAGTGTGAGGCGGGGAAAATAAACTTTTCCAAAAAGATAGGCGTTCCCAGCAAAAAGGTTAGAATTGTCGTTTACGCACTTGCTGAAAAATGTCCAGATGATGTTACCGGAAAGGTAAAATACAAGCTTTGGAAGCCCGTCGGTAGAAAGACCTGCCACAGTTCCAAAAATAATTGAATAACAGATGATGGAAAGAAGAGGCGTAATTAAAAGCCAGGCAGAACCCAGAATTGTCTGCTTATAGCGGGTTGAATAATTCTTTTTTACAAAAAGCCAGACTAAATCGCGGTATTTCAGCAGCTCAGAAAAATCAAAGGAGAAAAATTTTGTTTTTGGATTAATAACCGTACAATTATATTTTTTCATCTTCTACCCCTGCAAGTGTTATTACTATTTTTCTAAATGCCCGGTAAAAAATATTTCTCTGTTTTTTATAATTTAATTTACGGAAAAAGAAAAAATCAAATTTTGTAATCTGGCGGCGGAAAAGCTGATATGAGTGAAAGCCCTCTTCATTGCCTTTCAAAACCGACATAATACCTTTCCAGCGTCTTTCCTTAAGAATCTGGCGGATGTAGCGGGCACAACTGTGTTTTTTCAAATAGTCAGGCAGAGAAAGTCTTTCAACCTCTGGAAGAGGTTTTGCCCAGATTTCAAAGCTGATTGTATCAAAATCCTTTGCCGCCCAGTGAAGCAGTTTTTCATCAGGATTTGTACCTAAAAGGTCGGCTCCGCAGCGCAGTGTACGAAGCTTTCGCCTTGCATATTTTTTGGGACAGTTATAGTCAGTATAAGTTCCGTAAGTTTCGAACTCAGAAAAGAATCTTTGATCCTGCTTAATTAAGTCACCGCTTAATAAATCACTTGCCTGCAAGATTTTCTGCCAGAAATTTGCGCCGTCATATTTTTTATTATCAATGATTTTCTGAAGCATTTCTTTTGTGACTTCCACATCAAAAAGCATATGCTCCGAAACAAAGGACGCAGCCGTCTTTTTTTCATAAGCAAAAAGATTAGTTATAGGCTTGTAGTAGGCCTTAAAATATTCCCTTTTCATATTGAAATAAGGCCTGCCACTTTTATCAAAAAAAGGAAGAAAATTTAAAGGTATTGTATCGGCATCCCACACCAGATAATATTCATCCCTGCAAAGATAACAGAGGGAAAGCTTTATAAACTGCTGCAGATACCAGCCGGCGTTTTCCGGTATGCTTCCAAGCTGCCTCAGATATTCTTTTACACTGGAATAACTCAGACCGGGAAATACAGTGCTTTCATCAAGAAATTTACAGCCGCTTTCCTCATTGAGCCTATCCTCAAGATTTTTGCCGGAAATCACGTAAATATTGCGGGGATTTATATTCCTTCTGATATATGGAATTGTTTTTTCTGCCACATACCAGTCACTGTCCTTTATGACAATATAAACGTCAAAACTCTGATTTATTTTTTCATCCTGCTTTTTCATTTTCTTCTTCCCTTAAATATTCAATTTTGTAGCGTCCGCTTTTATAGCTGACATAAAATTTAAAGATTTTTACAATCCGTTTTATTCTTCTGAGTGATAAATCCTGAGTCAGCCGGAAAAGCCACTCAAAACCAAAATCAATCATTCTTTTTGGAGCTCTTTTTACTGCCCCGCTCCAAAAATCAATTGAACCGCCGTTTCCAAAAACAAGCTTTACCTTTAATTTTGAAAGATTCTTGTGAATCCACAGCTCCTGCATCGGGCAGCCCTTACAGACAATAAGAATTTCACTACCAGAATCATTGATTTTTCTGATTAATTCCTCATCAGAAATTTCTGAATAACCATCCTGACGACCGGCAATTTCGATATTGTCAAAAGCCCTCAAAAGATTTTCGCAGGCCTTTTTATTGAATTCTTCTTTTGCACCATATAGAAAAAGACGGATTTTTCCCCGTCCCGCTTCCTTTAAGCTTGAATAATCAGGCAGATAATCAAAAAAGTCTGTTCCCGGATAGCGGTTTTTTATATCGTAAAAGGTACCCAGTCTGGAATTTATGGCGTAAATAATTCCAATGCCGTCAAGAAAGTTGTAGCGGCTCTTCAAAAAATACTGATGAAGCTTTGAAACCTCTTTCCGGCGGTTCTGCTTTAGGAAAATCTCCGGGTTTATAAAGCTGATTGTAAAAGGACTTTCATTTTTTTTGAGTCCGCTGCCGTCCCCCAGCAGATTGAGCATGATTTTTTTCATCTCTTCAAGATTGTCAGGGCTATGAATTTTTATGCCTTCAAACAAAAATACTTTCATACTATAGCCCCAGCTCTTTTATGATTTTTTGGCAGGCAGAGCCATTTTCAAAGCTTCCCAGCAGGTCAAAATGCCCGGCAATTTTCTTTTTATTCTTTCCTTCATCAAAACTTTCTATTAATTCTCTAAGCTCTTCATTGGAAGCCGCAAAAGGAAAGGGCCACTGTTCGATTGGAGTGTAAAAGCCTCTTTCCTTAAGATAATCCTGTAAATCCGGTGTGTATAAAAATCCCGGCTTTTCCAGCAGGGCAAAATCCCAGATGCTGGAAGAATAATCTGTAATGAGAATGTCGCTTACAAGGAGCAGCTCCTGCATGTCTGAATACCAGGTTACATCCCTTACAAGCTCGTCCTTTAAATTATTAGAGCTGTCTGTATCAACATGATTTTTTAAAAGCAGAATAAATTTTTTATTGAATCTTTTTCCGCAAGTCTCCAGCAGAGCTTTTACATCAAGGTCAAATCTGAATGATTTGTGATTGTGATTATTCAGCCCCCGGTAAGTCGGCGCAAATAAAACATAGCCGTATTCTTCAGACAAATTTAATCTTGCCCGAATTTCGCTTTTTTTACGGTTTAAGCTTTCTTCGGCCTCAAAAAATAAATCGTTTCGCGGAAGGCCGCAGTTCAAAAACTTATTTTCATTTACATTCCAGGTTTTTGTATAAACCCTTGTAAAAGCCTGACAACCCGACACAAACTTATCAATTTTTTTTGCCCTGTAATCCCGGGCAGAAACTTTATAAAGGCTTGCTTTCAAGGTTTGTGAAAAATCCATATTTTTGTAAGCACCGCTTGCATGCCAGGTAGCCAGAAAAATCTGCTTTTTTCGCTTTGGAATTACTGGCTCAATATTAAGATTTGAAATTATATATTTTGCAGTTAAATAATAGTAAAAATGTGAGAGGCTGAAGAATCTTACAGTTTTTAATTTCTGTTCCAACCCGTCCTGCAAAAGATATTCATAATCCGCCGATTTTTTATTATTTAAAACCCAGACATAAGAGTATTTTTGCCCGAATTCCTTTATAATTTTTTTGAAGAGATATTTTGGATTACAAGAGTACTGCCTGCCTTCAAAAGAA
The DNA here is from genome assembly GCA_947165895.1 of uncultured Treponema sp. Lineage (GTDB taxonomy): Bacteria > Spirochaetota > Spirochaetia > Treponematales > Treponemataceae > Treponema_D. The sequence continues at coordinate 205,386 of CAMVCB010000004.1, read as the reverse complement.
GAAAACAAAATACAATTTTCTTTTACAGGAAAAACATAAAAAACTTTCAGAAGCTGCCTTATAAAAAGCATTACTATAAATTTTGCAATATCCTTCATTAATTCAACTCCAAAGTTCTTTTTAATCCTTCTGCAAGAGAAACCTTGCTTTCCCAGCCCAAAAGCTTAATTTTTTCTGTATTCAAAAGGGCATTTTGCACCGGGGAAAATCCCTTTTTTTCAAGGCTTTCCGCCTGCGCAAAAATCACCCTGCTTCCACACATGGCTGCAATCAGCTCTGCCAGCTGGCAAAGACTGATGTCAGATTCCTTTCCGGCAACGTTATAAGCTTCCCCATCCTGGCCTTTTAAAAGCAGATAAAGAATTGCGCAGGCCGCATCCAGAGAATATAAATAGGAAAAGACCTGCTTTCCCTGACTCTTCAAAACAATATCCTCATGATTTTTTGCATTTCTGATAAACTGACTCAAAACTTTAGAATCATCAGGACGTAACCCCGGACCGTAGCTTCTTGCAAGGCGGGCAATAAGAACCTGAATATTTTTTTCGCTTCTAAATGCCTGACACAAAGCTTCAGAAAGCCTTTTTGCCTCTGGATATCCAGCCCTCAAGGTATTGCAATCAATATAACCAAAGTCCTTTTCGGTAAAAGCTCCTGGCAAAGGCTTTTCTGTATTGCCATAAACCTCAACGCTTGAAAGAAAAAGAAAGCGGCATGAAGGATTTTTTGACGCATACTGCAGAAGATTTAGATTTCCCAAGACATTTGTAGTGATAGTTTCAATCGGCCGTCCAGCATAAAGATTTGGGTGAGTGTTTGAGGCCGCATGAATAACAAAATCTGCCGCCTCAGAAAATTTTCCATCCAGCGGAAAATTAACATCGTGCTGAAAAACTTTGATATAATCATTGTCGTAAGCCGCTTCATTTATATTTCTAGAAATTAAAGTTAATCTGATATTAAGACTGAGGCTTTTATTTAAATAACAGAGCAAATCAAGCAGAGCCTTTCCTATGAGCCCCGTAGCCCCTGATATTAGAAAATTCTTATTTTTAAAGGCAGACCAGTCACACTTTTGCTGCAGAATCTCCGCAAATTCCTGATTTTTCATGCTCCTGCCCCGGATTTCAAGAAGAATTTAAAAAGCTCAAGGTTTTCTTTTGTTGTCAGCTTAATGTTTTTTTCTGAACCGCTGGCAAAGAAAAGCTTTTCCCCAAGATCTACCATAAGGGTGTTTGCATAAGAAGCTTCGCCAATTCCCTTGTTTTCCTTGAATGCCCTGTCATAAGCTTTTTTCAGTTTTCCACATTTATAAGCCTGGGGAGTCATAACACGGCGGATTGAATTGCGCTGTATATATTTTTCCGTTGAAATTTCATCTGATTTTACAAAAATCTGCTCATAGTAAGGCAGGGAGCTTACGGCATTTCCATATTTCTGACATTTTATGATAACGTCAGAAAGCACATCATCATCAACTAAAGGCCTTACTCCATCATGGATTACTACAAGGTCATCATTGTCGGCAAAAGAGGCAATAAAATCTATGCCCTTTTTGATTGATTCCTGAACGGTGGCCCCGCCCTCAACAACTTTTTTCAGCTTAGAGATTTTGTACTGTCCTGCATAGTTCAAAAGCATTTCTTGCCAGCCGTCTATGCAAACTACAACAATTGAATCGATAAGTGGATTATGTTCAAAGGCTTCAAGAGTATAAATAACAACAGGTTTTCCATACACATTTACAAACTGCTTGGGAACATCAAGCCCCATTCTGCGCCCGGACCCCGCCGCAAGTATCATTGCAATGTTTTTGCCAGAAAAACCCATGCATATATATATATATATATATGGGCAAAATTCTACTAGATTAACTGTATAGGTAAAATATAAGCCTGTTAGAGACAATAATAGTTCATTCAAACGGTAAAATCCACTAAAATAAACCTATGCAGCAAATCAGTGAGATAAAAAGTTTTGCGGATTTTCATTCAGTTCCCATTATGAAGGACGAGGGAATTGAATTTATCTGTGACTATATACGCAATCATAAGGTTGAACGGGTGCTGGAAATTGGTACCGCAATCGGATTTTCTTCCATTAATTTTGCCCGGGTCGCGCCACAGGTTCACGTCACCACCATAGAGCTGGACGAAACGCGCTACCAGACGGCGGTTCGTAACATTGCAGATAACAATCTTTCTGACCGCATTACCTGTTACCTTGGCGATGCCGGAAGCTGGACTCCGCCCCAGGGTGAAACTTATGACCTTATCTTCATCGACGGCCCCAAGGCCCAGTACATCAATCACTTTGAACGATTCGCACCTTTTCTGGCTCCCGGCGGTGCAATCATAAGCGACAACCTTTCCTTCCACGGCATGGTAGAAGACCTGAGCCTGACCCACAACTACAGCACCATCAAAATGATGAGGAAAATCCGCCGCTTCATCAATTTTTTGAAGCAAAACAAAGATTTTGATACTACTTTTTACGATATCGGTGATAGAATATCAGTAAGTCTGCGAAGGTCGTAATTAACCTTACAACATGCAATCCACCCTACCTTCGCTTAACTTGCCCCTTCGGTGCAAGTTGCTGCAATTTCTGGAGGTTTTCATGCAGTTTTTAATCATCACCGCCGCAGTTATTTCCTTTTTGTTTTTCCGCGTTTTTTATTTTCTTAAAATGGGCGGGGCTCCGGAATGGGCAGTTCCCGAAGTAATTGCTAAGGGCGTAACAAGCGAGTTTTTTGTATTCTACGGATTTTACTGCTTTTTCAAAAATCAGGACAAAAGCCCGGCCTTTACCCGCTACGGCATTAAAATGCTGGCAGGACTTTCGGTAGCCGTTCTTGCTGACCTAGTAATCAACCTGAACATTCCGGCCGGCATGATGACCTTCCTGGTTATGCAAATCTTTTTTATCCTGGCTTTCGCCGAGTTCAAGGCATTTTCTGCTAAATATTTTCTTCTGACAGTCCTGATTTCGGTGATTTTCCTTGCGGGCGATCTTCTTTCGCCATTTTTCTATCTGAAAACCCTCTTTGTGCCGCTGGCAATCTACACTTTCTTCCTTGTGGGCTCAGCTTTAAAATCACTGGATGCCTTAAGCCTTGCAAACAAAAGGGCCCGTCTCATTCCATTCGCAGCCATTCTCTTTCTGGCATCAGACTTTATACTCCAGTTCACCCTTGGCGACATCTGCCAGCTGCCCTTCATCCCAGACCAGATAGCAAACAACCTCTGCCACGTGCTCTACTACGCCGCACAGTTTATGTTTGCTCACTCGCTTAGTAAGGATTTTTTGAAGGAATAGGGCGCAGATAAAACTTCCCAGTCGCATTTCACTCTGCGGCTATTTTCTTTACCATTGCTTCCCACTCTTCCGGCTCCGGCACTTCAAACTTCAAATGCTCATGCGTAAAGGGATGGTCGAATTCCAGTGTGCGGGCATGAAGGCAAAGGCGGCCAAAGGGGTTTGTCTTTGCCCGGTAATTTTCATCTCCCGCAAGAGGATAGCCCTTACTTGCAAGATGGGCGCGAATCTGATTTTTTCGGCCGGTATCAAGGCTGAGTTCAAAAAGGGTGTGAGATTTTCCGCGGGCAATAACCTTGTAGTGAGTACGGGCCGTAATCGTTTTAAATTCTGCCTTACCGCCGCGCACAGTAAGATTTCTTTCGTAAATACTCTGCTCTCCGCGGCTTTTGTTATAGTGATTTTTTACGGCCTGTTTTGTCAGCTTTGAAAATGCAGGCTTATCGCCGGGCTTTGGAACAAAACCTACGTTATAGGCATTGTAGGCAAGCTGGTCATCAATAAGACCGGAATCAGGTAAAGGCTTTGCATTGCGGCCAGACGGATTTTCTGCAAGGGCCCGGTAAAGACGCTCGGTTACCATTTTATGCCAGCTGTCCATGATTTTTTTCTGGGCCGCCTCACTCAGGGCAAACATCATCACGCCGGAGGTGTCACGGTCAAGGCGATGAACGGTAAAGGGCCTGTGATTTTTTGACCAGGAGCCTTTTTTCCTCATTATCTGTTCAAGAACTGCAAGAGCCGTTTTAGCCTTACTTCCCGGGTAGGGAACCGACAGCATTCCGCTTGGCTTAAAAATAATGGCAATCCATTCATCTTCGTATAAAACTTCTATTCTTTCGCGGCCAAAATCTGCCTTATGGGCCTTTTTATATTCCGTACTCGCTTTCATGCCTTTATTGTAACGCTTTTTCCATACGCTGAACAATCGCAGGGATTTTTTCTTTTTCTAAGGCGGAATAGTTGATTACAAAGGTTCGGGCGCCCGGGAAGGAGACACTTCCCGCCTGGCCTGCCGGCTCAAAATCAGGAGGGGAGATTGTGCTACCCTGCCCGCCTGTCACCGCTTCTTCGTAGTATCTTCCATAATAAAACTCACTTAAAAGCGGAAGGTTGAGTCCCTGACTCAGGAAGGCTGATTTAAGCTCCTGACCGGTCTTTTGAGTTTTGAGATTCAAAAGAAAATGAAGTCCGGCCTCCTCCTCCTGAATTGTAATGGAAGATGAAATACGGCTTTTTTCCAGAGCGTAAATAAAGGCGTTACGAAGATTACGGTAATAGTTTTTCATGCGGATGAGGTGGCGCTCATAGAGGCCTGCATCAATAAAGCTGGCAAGGGTAAACTGCTCAAAGGCAGAAACCGGGCAGGAATAAAAGCCCAGATTTTTCTGAAAGCTTTGGTACAGGGAGGGAGGTAAAATCATGTAGCTGATTCGAAAGGAAGGGGCAATCGTTTTGGAAAAAGTATTTACGTAAATCACCCTGTCTGTGCTGCCAGTCTGCATGGTGGGAAGGGGTTTTCCGGCAAAACGGAACTCGCTGTCGTAGTCGTCTTCTATTATAAATCGGCTGGGATTCTGCTCTGCCCAGTTCAAAAGCTCAAGGCGGCGGCGAATTGGCATGACCCGGCCGGTGGGAAAGTGGTGGGAGGGCGAAATGTGAACTATATCGATTTGATTTTCTTCCAGAAGGAGGGGCGGGATGCCCTGACGGTCGATTTGAATGGGGATTGTTTTTGCACCGTTTGCTTCAAAAATTTTAGCAATCTTGTGGTAGCCCGGATTTTCGACTGCAAATGTTTTTGTGCTGCCAAAAAACTGCACCAGCATGGAATAAAGGGATTCGGTTCCGGCTCCGATTATAATCTGCTCAGGAGAAACCTGCATATTGCGGAAGGATGCCAGATAGCGGGAAATTGCCAGGCGCAGCTCGTAAATGCCGCTGACTGTCTGGCGCTGCAAAAGCTTCTGGTCGCCGCCTGCAAGTACGCTTCGCATTACGCGGGTCCACTGGGAAAAGGGAAAGCGCTCGGATGCGGTAGCATTGTTACGGAAATCGAAAAAGAGGGGGACGGATGCGGTGGAGGATGACTCATTTGCGCTGGCAGGGGCAGCTGAGGATGGCAGGCAGTTCTCAGCGGAAATAACGTAATCCTCCGCCAGGCCATCAAGTGCAATATCAGTTACAAAAAAGCCTTTTTTTTCAATCGAATAAATATAGCCTTCGCCAATCAGCTGCTCGTAGGCATTCTGCACGGTAATGACGCTTACGCCCAGGTGAGCGGCAAGAGCCCGCTTGGAAGGAAGCTTTTCATCAGCAGTAAGCTGGCCTCCCCTGATCTGAGAACGAATGGAATTGCAAAGAAAATCGCAGAGTCCTGCCCCACCCCGCCTGCTGAAATCAACCGTAATCATAATCTGATATTAACATTTTTAGTAGTTTTTGAGTATATGAATATAACCAGATTTTAAGTAGACTAAGTCAAAATTTAAATCTGAGGTAATTTTATGGACAAAAAACTTCTTACAATTCAGGACATTTCCTGCGTGGGACAGTGCTCCCTTACAGTTGCGCTGCCAATCATTTCTGCCTGCGGAATCGAAACTGCAATCCTTCCGGGCGCCCTTCTTTCCAACCACACAGCTGCCGGCTATTCAGGCTGGACTTTCAACGACCTTACTGACGAAATGCCGAAAATCCTTGAACGCTGGAACAAGGAAAACATCACTTTCGATGCTTTCTACACAGGCTATGTTACAAAAACTCAGATTCCTTACATCATCGACATTATGAACAAAGCTGCCGCTCCGGGAGCCCTCCGCATTGTAGACCCTGCAATGGCTGACAACGGTAAGCTTTATGCCGGCTTTGATGATAACTTCCCAAAAACTATGGCAACTCTCTGCCAGGGCGCAGACTACATTCTGCCAAACCTAACCGAAGCAAGCTTCCTTTTGGGCATTCCTTACGTCGGAGATGATTACGATCAGGCTTACATCGAAAAAATCAGCCGGGACCTTGCAAAGCTGGACGTAAAAAATGTTGTAATTACAGGCGTTTCCTTTGAAAAAGGTAAGGTTGGTGCTTCTGTTTACCACGCAGATACAGATACTTTTGAATATTACTTCAATGAAAAAATTGACGTAGCCTTCCACGGAACAGGCGATGTGTTCTCATCTGCCTTTGCAGGTGCTTTGATGAACGGAAAATCTGCTATTGAAGCAGCAAAAATTGCCGCAGACTTTGTAGTAGAAGCCATCAAAAAGACTCTGGATGACAAAAAAGACCACTGGTACGGCGTTAAGTTTGAAAAGGCAATTCCTAGCCTGATTAAGGCTTTGAACTAAGTCATAAATGAATAAGCGAATGGGGTGCAGTGAAGTGCACCCCATTTTTTTACTGCTGCTCTGCGTAAAACCAGGTTGTTTCTATGATCTGAACGTCATTTGTTGTTCTTTTTAGCTCAGCCATCTGTGCGTCTATTGCAGAAGCTGATGGAGTGATTTCACTCAGCATCTGTCTGAGCTGAGTTTCAGAAACAGTTGTTTTTGTATAGGCTGTATTATTTTTATACAAATAATCACGTAATTCTTTTTTATCAGAAAAAGAGCCGTATTGACCAATTTTCAGTCTCCATTCACTTGCAGATGCAGTTAAAGACTGTGGAATCGTTCCAATCTCAAGAATGTATCCGCTGCCACCGGCAGAAGCACCTGAACCAGAACCTGAAGCATTACTGCAGGCTGTAAATGCAAAAGAAAATGCCAGGGCTGCGCAAAGAAGTGCTAAAAATTTTTTCATAAAAATCTCCTTTTTTCCGCCTTTTTTTCTGTGCGGTTTTTAAGGAAATTATAAAAAGATTTTCAGCTTGAAAATATGGAGAATTTCTCCTAATTTTCCGCTTTGTCCTCAAATTTTTCAATCAGTTCCCGGCGATTTTTTACGCTGGTTTTGTCATAGATAAAGCTGACATAATTTTCCACAGAATGGGATGAAATAAAAAGCTCTTCGGCAATCTGGCGGTTGGATTTTCCCTGCAAAAGCTTTTCGAAAATAATTTTTTCCTGGCGGGAAAAAAGGCTGTCTATACTACCCAGCTTTTTCTGCAGGCTTTCCATGCGCTTTTCGATGTATTCTCCGCCCCGGTAAAGAGTCTCAAGGGCAAGCAGCAGCTCCTCTTCGCTGGCAACCTTGGAAATATAGCCCCTTGCCCCGCTTTCCCTTGCCTGAAGAATGTAGCCCGGAGTATCGTACATGGAATAAATGAGGCATTTTATATCTGGCAGGCTTTTTGTGATTTTTTCTACCAGCTCAAAGCCGGATTCCTTTCCCAGCTGAACGTCAACGATTATGATTTGAGGAAAATCTTCCTTCCAGCTGATTTTTTCAAGTTCGCTAAGACAGGCACCCGCCGAAGTAAAAGTCCCGGAAACCTTCCAGTCAGAATTTTCTTCAAGATAACTTTTGAGCCCCTTCAAAAGCATATTGTGGTCATCAACAATAAAAAGAGATTTTTCCATATCTTCCCGCCTGCCTTAAATCCCCTGTCCCGGAATTTTTATGCTGAGACGAACCTGCATTCCTTCATCTGGAGCCGAAAGAAATTCGATTTTTGCACCAGCCGTCTTTGCAAAGAGCCTCATGTTGCGCATGCCAAAATGACTTTTCATATCTTTTTTAGAAAGCTTTTCAAGGTCACAGCCTGCCCCGTCATCAATAATCATAATAGAAAGGATTTTTCCGGCTTTTTTCTCATCATCCTTTTGCCGGATTAAAAGCGTAAACTTTGTCGCAAAAGAATGCTTTTGAATATTAGAAAGGATTTCAAGAACAATTCTTGCAAGACAGGAAGCCTCTTCCTTTTTCAAAAATACCGGAGACAGCGGCTCTTCTGAATCAAGAAGAAAAGGTATTTTAGTTTTTTCCGAAAAATTTTCACAGAGAGTCTGAAGCACCGAAATCACATCAACCTTTGACCCCTTAAGCCGGGCATTTGCAATTTCTGCCGGATTAAGGGAATAGCAGATATCCCGCATTTTTTTGATGCAGGCAGTAAGATTTTTTACCGCCGTCTGCTGTAAATCCTGGCTTTCCTTCTGAACCTTAAGGCGTTCTACATCAAGTCGGACAGCCCGGATATCCTGAACAACCGAATCGTGAATGTCAGATGAAATTTCTGCGCGGATTTTTTCTTCGACGTCAAAAGTACAGCCTGCTCCTGTCAGTTTTTTTATCACAAAAATAAGGAGGGCCGCAAAAAGTGCAAGGCAGGCAAATACCAGCCACGGAATATAAAGGACTGCGGAATACTTTCCCGCTCCATCAAAAGGAGACCCAGTTTTTTTGAAAGACAAATCCTTCTGCAGCTGATAAAAATCCCTGTGATTTATGTCACGGACAAAAAGCCGCCCCTGATAATCAAAAAGTGGAGCCGTATCAGCTCTTTGCGGGAAGGGACTTTCAAAAATTTCAGCACGGATTTCTCCGTAGCCCGCCGGCTGAGTAATCAGAAAATCCTTTTCAGAATCAAAAATCAGATAAAGCTTTGAATAATCCTTTGACCATTCCGATTTTATCAGATTTCCCCGACCGTCAAAAAGGCTTTTTGTTGAACCGATATTTTCCAGCATAAAAACCCGCCCTTTTGCCGCCATAAAATAATGCGATTCAACCTGAGCCGAACCTTCCTTAAAAAAAGCCTCCGAATGATTGCCGGAAATAGCCTGAATCTTTGTCGCCTTGCCCTCTTTATCCAGACAGAATAAATAATCTTCAAAGACAGAATGATAATTTTCCTTTTCGCCGGAAAAAATGTCATCCAGCAGCGATTTTTCATAAAGATAAGAAAGGGCTTCCTCGTTCAAAAGTTCACGCCCGTCTGACATCCTGTAAACAAAAGAGGGCTTTACATCAAAATCACAAAAGCCGAAAAGAAAGTTCAAAAAACCGGCATAATCCGGGGCCGGAAGATTATCAAAATAAGCAGTCTTAGCCCGCTGACAGAGCCAGGGTTCAAGCTTTGAATAGCGGCGAAGACTCTGGGGGCTGTAAGAAGCATCCGTATTTTTTTTAAGGACATAAGTTCCTTCCCCATAAAAAAGCTGAACGCCGTTTACAAGCCCGGCCCCGTTATGAATGCCAAAATACAAAGTCTGATTTTCGGGCAGATAGCAGAGATTGGAAAAAACACCCGCTTCATGCGCCGGATTTTCAAGAATCAAAATGCTTTTATCAGGTTCTGCGATATTCACCGCATAAAGATTTTCATAAGCCTGGCCTTTTCTGCTGGCCGTTAAAAAAATCCAGCCATCCTTTTTTGCATCCGCCCTCTGAAAGATAAGTTCTATATTTTCCCGCCGGATAAAATCCGAAAGCTCCGGCAAAAGAGATTCTCGGGCACTCAAAAACGCCGCCCCCAAAAAACCGAAAGTAAAAATCACAAAAAAGGAAAAAAATCGCCTCATAAAAGGGATTATAATGCAAGGATAAAAAAATATGCTATACTTAATTCATTAAGGAGGAGGCCTTATGACAGACTTAATCACAAAACTCGAAGAATCAAAAAAATATATTATTGAAAAAATCGGAAGCAGAAAGCCGGTGCTTGGCATTGTTCTGGGCAGCGGACTTGGCGGACTGGGAGACGAAGTTCAGGATGCGGTTATTATTCCATATAAAGATATTCCTAATTTTCCGGTTTCAACAGCGCCGGGACACAAAAGCCGCCTGATTATAGGTACTCTCGAAGGAAAAGAGGTAATCTGCATGCAGGGACGCTTTCATTTTTACGAAGGCTACGGCATGGACGAGGTTGTTTTCCCTATTCAGCTCATGCACATGCTTGGATGCGATAATCTTCTTTTAACCAATGCCGCCGGCTGTGTAAACAAAAACTGGAAGCCTGGCGATCTGATGATTATTTCCGACCATATTAAGATTTGCGCAGAAAGTCCTATGAGGGGACCAAATCCGGCAGAGCTGGGAGTGCGCTTTTTTGATATGGGAAATACATACGATAAGGATTTGCGGGCCCTTGCTAAAAAGCTTGCAGGTCAGCTTGGAATTGAAGTCCGCGAAGGTGTTTACCAGTATTTTACAGGACCTCAGTATGAAACTCCGGCCGAAGTCCGCTTTGCCAGAAGCTGCGGTGCAGACGCCGTTGGTATGTCTACCGTGCCGGAAGCAATTGCCGCCAGCCACATGAGAATGAAGACTCTGGGAATTTCCTGCCTCACAAACATGGCAGCAGGAATTTTAGACCAGCCTCTTGATGAAAACGAGGTAATAGAAACTGCCCAGAAGGTAACAAAAAGCTTCACAGCCCTGGTAAAGAAAATTATTCAGGAGTGGGCTTAAACCTCCAGATTAGACATGACATTCCTGATTTCATCAGTTCCTGTCTTGAGCTGATCTGCAGCCTGGGAAACCGCCAGCTGGGCTTCCTTCATCTGAGCAATTGATTTGAGCAGAAGGGTACTTCCCTTATTCTGCTCAGACATTGCATCGTGAACCTGTCCTTCCTGAGATTTTACGATTCCAGAAAGCGCAACAATGTTGTCAAATTCCCGGGAAACCTCCTGGGCCTTTTTCGAAATCGAATCAATCATATCCTTCATGTTGCCAAGAACATCATCAATAGCCTTAGTTTCCTTGCTGGAATTTTCGGCAAGCTTTCTGATTTCACCGGCAACAACCGCAAAGCCCTTTCCCGCATCGCCTGCGTGAGCCGCTTCAATTGCCGCATTCATGGAAAGGAGGTCTGTCTGCTTGGCAATCTGGTCAATCATCTTACTCATTTCCACCAACGATTTTGATTTTTCTTCTATTACGCTGACCAGAGAATTTACCTCATAAAGGCCGGTTTTACCTATACTGGTTGCACTTTCCAGCTCCTTAACAGCCTGAACGTTCTTTTCAAGTATTGTATTTATAGAACTGATATTTCCCAGCATTTCCTCAACGGCAGAGGAAGAAGATTCAACGTTCTTTGACATTTCGCCGGTAACCTCGACAAGGGAAAGAACATTCTGCTGGGATTCATTTATGCAGCTTACACTTTTATCAGTAACAGCCTTAATTTTTGTATTCAATTCTTCCTTAAACTGTTCATTCATGTGGTGCATTACGAAATAATTACAGTGTTCGGGCTTATTAACGCCGTTATAAATCGCCACAGCCATATCATGGCAGTTTTTATATCCGCAGGCCTGACAGTTCAAAACATCACGTTCATTTTTTTTGCCCAGCTGCCTGAAAATTTCTTTAATCTGCTGGTCATTCGGGATTTTTATCAGCTGCTTGACTGCAGCGCTTCGGTCAACATATTTTCTATTGTAAATTCCAGGCTTCCAGAATTTATTGATTGTCGCATCCAGCTTTTTCTGAGCGCTTTTCTGCTTTTTTGGATTATCCATCTTCCATTTTGCAAGCCGCTCTTCCATGCGTTTTTCAACGTAGCCTTCCAGCTCGTCAAGTGGCATTTTCTGATTTACAGTTCCGCCGCCGCAGTTGCAGCCTTTTTCACAGTTAAGGCAGTCAATCAGCTTGTAGGCAGGTTCTTTTCCAGCCTTAATATCCTGGGCAAGCTGCTCAAGATATTCATAAACCAGAGGATATCCTTCGATTTTTCTGGTGATTTTCTTGATTCCCGGGACAAAACGTTCTGCAGTGCGCAAAAGTCCGCCCGGAGTTGAATAAAGAACTCCACGCTCTGCAAGCGGATTATCATAATCAGATGGTTTAAAAGAAGAAAGATTTATGTGGTTTTTCTCAAAATAAACAGAAAGGGACCGCATTGTAACTACATAATCCCCTAGTCCGTTTTCATCAAACTCGCGGCGTTTTGCATAGCAGGGCGAAATTGACGCAACTTTACAGTCTTTATATTCCGGGAAAAACTCCTTAATCATTGTGATTGTATGACCCATCGGGCTGTCTGCCGGCGAAAGATAAGGAATCAGCTCAGGATGATAAAGCTCTACCCAGGTCATAAGGGCAGGACAAGGCTGGGAAATTACAAGCTTAGGATTTTCCTTTTTAATATATTCTACGTAGGATTTTGTTGTAAGCTCAGCTCCAAAGCTGACGTCAAAAACAGCCTTTACCCCGATTGATTTAAGCCATGAATTCAGCTGCAAATCAAGGCCTTTAAAATTAGCAGCAGCCGCAGGTGCTACAATTGCAACAATTTTCTGTCCGCTTTTGAGATCGTTAAAAAAGTCTTCGCTATCATCAATTCCATAGCGGGCCCCGTGTTCACAGGCATCAATACAATGTCCGCAGCCAAGACAAAGAGAAGGATTTGTTTTTATATAATCCCCGGAACCGTCATTACAAAGCTTTGACGGACAAACTGCAATACAGCGATGGCAGTTAACGCACTTATCCTTATCAACAAAAATTACAGGCTTCAAATCTTTTTCAAGCATGATTTATTTTGCTCCAATTATAAATGCTCTCTCATCTTAAAGATTATCACAATTTTTAAGAAAATCAAACAAAATGTTATAAAAGCCGAAAATCATGCTTTGAACACAGCCTTTTACCGCTGATTTCTACTTACACTACACTGCAAAGGGCGTAATCTATACTATAATCGTCAGTTGACCGCCCCTTTGCTATCAGAATTTGCCTTTGGCAAATTCTGACCTTCAATGCTACACTACACTGTATAACATATCTCCGTAGCTTGGAACCGGCCACAAATCTTTTGGTGTGAAGACTTCGAGCTGATCTACTGAGCTACGAAGCTCGCGCATAGCTGTAAAGATGTGCTCGCGGCAGAAGAAAGCAAGCTTTGAGGCTTCTTCAATCTGCTTTGAATCGGCAACAGCCTTATCAAGAACTTCAACAGCCTCGTAAATCTTTCCTGTCAAATCAGAAACTTTTGCAAGGCAGTCTTCCTCGTATTTTACGTTTATGCGGCCGTTTGCGGCGCGTTTTGCGTTGATTGCATCAGAAAGACGGCGGCCAAAGCGGCTGGCCGCAGGAAGATAAAGCTTACGGACCATTTCAATCATTGTTTCTGCTTCAATGCGGACAATCTTCGAATAGTTTTCGTTGTGGATTTCAAAGCGTGATTTCAATTCAGTTTCTGAGTAAACATTGAACTTTTTGAAAACCTCTATATTCTTTTTATCAAGCAGATGAACCAGAGCCTCCGGTGTAGAAGGAAGATTCATAAGTCCGCGTTTTTCAGCTTCTTTTACCCATTCTTCAGAATAACCGTCACCATTAAAGATGATTCGCTTGTGCTCTTTGATTGTGCGCAAAATAAGGGCATTCAATTCCTTAGTAAAATCCTTTGCACCTTCAAGCTCGTCTGCAAATTCACTCAAAACTTCGGCAACACAGGTGTTCAAAACTGTGTTACAGAGGGCAATGGAATCATTTGAACCGAGCGAACGGAACTCAAATTTATTTACAGTAAAGGCAAAAGGAGAAGTTCGGTTGCGGTCAGTTGTATCACGGCTGAATTCAGGCAGAACTGTAACACCAATCTGCATTTTCTGCTTGCCCTTTCCGCCGTAAGGTTTTCCCTGCTCGATGGCGTCAAGAATTGCTGTAAGCTCGTCGCCAAGGAAAACTGAAATGATGGCAGGAGGCGCCTCGTTACCACCAAGACGGTGATCGTTACCGGCAGAGGCAACAGAAATGCGCAGCAAATCCTGATATTTATCAACAGCCTTAATAACGCCGACCAGGAACAAAAGGAACTGGGCATTCTGTTCCGGAGTTGCACCCGGATCAAGAAGGTTCTTTCCTGTATCAGTAGAAATAGACCAGTTATTATGCTTACCGCTTCCGTTTACACCTTCAAAAGGCTTTTCGTGGAGCAGACAAACCATTCCGTGCTTGCGGGCAGTTTTTCTCATAAACTCCATGGTAAGCTGATTGTGGTCGCAGGCAATATTTGTTGTAGTAAAAATAGGTGCAAGCTCGTGCTGAGCCGGAGCAACCTCATTGTGTTCAGTTTTTGCAAGGATTCCAAGCTTCCACAGCTCCTTGTTCAAATCCTTCATAAATTCCTGAACGCGGGCTTTAATGTTTCCAAAATAGTGATCTTCAAGCTCCTGACCCTTTGGCGCCTTGGCACCAAAAAGTGTACGGCCTGTATAAATCAAATCCTCACGTTTTTCCCAGACAGATTTATCAACCAGAAAGTATTCCTGCTCAGGACCTACTGTTGTAATTACCCGGCTGACATTTTCATTGCCTTCAAATAGGCGCAGAACGCGAAGGGCTTCTTTTCCAATTGCTTCCATAGAACGAAGCAGCGGAGTCTTTTTATCAAGAGCATCACCTGTATAAGAACAGAAGCAGGTAGGAATACAAAGGGTGCCGTCCTTTATAAAGGCATAAGAAGTCGGATCCCAGGCAGTGTAGCCTCGGGCTTCGAAAGTGGCACGAATACCACCATTAGGAAAAGAAGAAGCATCAGATTCACCCTTCACAAGCTCCTTTCCGGAAAATTCCATAATAACGCGGCCGTCTTTAGTCGGCTCAATAAAGCTGTCGTGCTTTTCGGCAGTAACACCAGTCAAAGGCTGGAACCAGTGAGTGTAATGAGTAGCGCCTTTTTCAATCGCCCAGTCCTTCATCGCATTTGCAATTACAGCCGCAACATTAGGATCAAGCTTTTCGCCGCCCTGAATTGTCTTCATAAGCTGTTTGTAAGTCTCTTTTGGAAGACGTGCCCTCATCGTATCTTCATTGAATACGTTTTCGCCGAACATTTCTGTTACAGAACTTTCCATTTTAGCCCCCGCTCAAAAATAAAAAAAACGCCGCAAAAATACCCCGAGATTTTTCAGAATATTTTTTACGACGTCGTTTCCATATCAGATTTTTACTATAATAAAGAACTTTAGTCAAGGTTAATTTCAGGGCGTTTCCCGGCAAGGACCTAAGTTCCTGCAACTCCGCCTTGCGGAGTTAAGGCAAGGTCCGGCCCATCCGGAAGTTTTCACACCAGTTTGCGACCTTGCCAGGTCGGGCTTTGCGCACTTCCGCTATCGCTTCATACCGCAAGCGGTACTGCTCCGCAGGTGCTCCAATCCCTAACGCAAGCTTACCCGATTAATGATTTCTGCTTTTTACTAACCGGCTCGCAGGTTAAGTCAACTCCCAGCTTTTTGAAAATCTTGCGGTCAACTTCAGAAAGCATTACGCTGGCGTGAACCTGGCAGCCCTTAAGCTTTGGAAGCTGTTCCATTGCTTTGCGGCAGTTTTCGTCGTCGCGGCTGAGCATGGCAAGGGCAACAAGAACCTCGTCTGTGTGAAGGCGGGGATTGTTTCCGGCAAGATAATTTACCTTCATCTTCTGAATCGGCTCTATCATTTCGGCCGGAATAAGCTTTACCTTGTGGTCAATGCCGGCAAGATGCTTTGTAGCGTTCAAAAGCAGGGCAGCACTTGTTCCAAGGAGCGGAGAAGTTTCGGCTGTAATAATTGTGCCGTCTTCCAGCTCGATTGCAGAAGCAGGGCCTTCCGCACGGGCAGCCCTTTCCTTTGCCGCAACCGTCACCTTGCGCATATCAGTTGTAATATTTGCCTGCTGCATTAAAAGCTTGATTTTGTTTACTTCTTCTTCTGTACAGCTTCCATCGGCAAAACGGTTTGTCGCAGTATAATAGCGGCGGATAATTTCCTGACGGCTTGCTTCGCAGCAGGCTTCATCATCAAAAATGCAGTAACCCGCCATGTTTACGCCCATGTCGGTAGGAGATTTATAAGGATTTTCGCCGTAAATGCCCTTGAAAATTGCATCCAGAACCGGATAAATCTCAATATCGCGGTTGTAATTTACTGTTGTTTTTCCGTAAGCTTCAAGATGCCATGGGTCAATCATGTTTACGTCGTTCAAATCGGCAGTGGCAGCTTCGTAAGCGATGTTTACAGGGTGTTTGAGGGGCAGGTTCCAGATTGGGAAAGTTTCAAACTTGGCATAACCGGCCTTGATTCCCCTTTTATTTTCGTGATAAAGCTGGCTCAGACAGGTTGCCATTTTTCCGGATCCAGGACCTGGGGCTGTTATAACAACAAGTGGACGACTTGTTTCTATATAATCGTTCTTTCCGTAGCCTTCGTCACTGTCGATAAGGGCAACATTAGAAGGATAGCCCGGAATTGTATAATGGTAGTAAGCCTTGATATTCATTTTCTTAAGGCGTTTTCCAAAAGCCTTTGCACTTTCCTGACCCGTATAATGAGTGATGCAGACAGAACCAACCATAAGTCCGCGCTTCTGGAATTCATCACGAAGGCGCAGAACGTCCTTATCGTAAGTAATTCCAAGATCTCCGCGCACTTTATTTTTTTCGATATCAACTGCGCTGATTACAATTACAATTTCTGCAACATCTGCCAGCTGCATAAGCATTTTAAGCTTAGAGTCCGGCTCAAAACCCGGCAGAACGCGTGATGCATGGTAGTCGTCAAACAGCTTTCCGCCGAATTCCAGATACAATTTGTCGCCAAACTGGGCGATTCTTTCCTTAATGTGCTCTGACTGAATCTTCAGATATTTATCGTTATCAAATCCCTTTTTCATACGGGAATATAATTTAACGTATTTTTTGGGATTTAACAATGGAAGGAGGAGGGGGATGGAGGATGGTAGAAAACGATAATGAATATACAAGGTAAAGCTGGCGCGAGGGAGCGATTCGTGGGACAAGAACACTCTGATTGTTGCGACCGCGTGAGCGGTCAATTTTATAGTTTCTTTGCAACAATCAGCGTGTAGCGCATTATTGCGCGGTCTTGTACCACGAAGTCGCGACCGGGAGCCATATTTAAATTTAATATATTCCTAATACGCGTACTTCTTCCGTAACATTCCTTAAATCTTCCAGCACATCCTCCACATCCTTCTTGCTCTTAATGTCTGCCACCGCGAAAAACCAGTATTTCCAGGGCTCGGCGCCAATGGGGCGGGATTCAAGACGGGTAAGGTTGAGCTTGTGGCTGTCAAAAACGCCCAGAGTGCGGTAGAGGGCACCGTGCTCGTTCTTTGTCTTAAAGATAAAGGTAGCGTTCGACGGCTTGCTGGACTGGATTTTTATTGCAGGATTTTTATCTCTGGCGGCAATCACCATAAAGCGGGTGAAGTTTCCAGGGTTATTTTCAATATCTTCCTGTAAAACTTCAAGGCCATACAAAGCCGCATTATTTTCGCTGGCAATAGCCGCATTTTCCTTACTGTTCCAGTCACGCACATTGTTTGCGGCAGTCGCAGTCGAAACGGCATCAATTTTTTCCCAGTCCGCGTGAGAATCAAGAAACTTTTTGCACTGACTCAAAGCCTGGGGGTGGGAATAAACCTTTTTTACATCCGAAAGCTTTGCACCTTTCACGCCAAGCAGAGCATGCCGCACATTCAGCGTAATCGAACCGATAATTTCAACATCAGCAAAGCGGGTAAAGTTATCGTAGTTTTCGTAAATTGTACCGGCAAGGCTGTTTTCAATCGGAACCATACCAAAATCCGATTTTCCGTCCGTAACCGCCTGGAAAATGCCCGCAAAAGAATCCTCTGCCTGAGCACGGACATTGTCGCCGTCAAAATAACGGTTGATAGCCTGCTCCGCATAAGCCCCCCGCTTTCCGCTGAAGGAACAGATAACCTGGTGCGGCTCCTCCGATTTTTTAGTCTTAACTACCAGCTGGCTGTCGTGAGCGGCCTCATCATCACGGATATGGGCAACCGCCTTTCCCAGAACCGGTGCAAATGCCTCAACATCGTGCATCAGCTTATCAAACTGTTCAGGAAGAAGTGCCTGAGGTCCGTCACTCATAGCCTTTTCCGGATGATTGTGAACTTCAACGATAATTCCGTCTGCCCCGCTGGCAATTGCCGCAAGTCCCATCTGAGGAATCATACTGCGGATTCCAACCGCATGACTTGGGTCAACAATAATCGGAAGATGAGTAAGGCTTCTTAAAACCGGTACCGCACTCAAATCCAGAGTGTTGCGGGTTGCCCGCTCAAAAGTCCTGATACCCCTTTCGCACAAAATTACTTTTTCAGTTCCGCTTGAAAGCAGGTATTCCGCACTCATCAGAAGGTCGTCAATTGTAGCCGCAAGCCCCCTCTTCAAAATTACAGGCTTACCCAGGGCTCCAACCTTCTTCAAAAGTTCAAAATTCTGCATGTTTCGCGCACCAATCTGATAAACGTCCACCCCGTATTTTTCCATCACGTCCACAAGCGAAGTGTCAACAATCTCGGTAACAATAGGAAGGCCGTATTTATCGCTGGCTTCCCGAAGGTATTTCAAACCTTCTTCCCCCAGTCCCTGAAAAGAGTAAGGCGAAGTTCTTGGCTTGTAGGCGCCACCCCTCAGCATGACAGCCCCGCTTGCCGCAACTGCCGCCGCAATTTCCATCATCTGTTCCCGGCTTTCTACCGCACATGGCCCCGCCATTGTCACGATTCTAGGCCCTCCAACCCGCACAATCTGTCCGCGGCTGTTAGGAATTTCCACAACTGTATCTTCTTTTTTATATTCTCTGCTTGCTAATTTGTAAGGTTTATTAGATTCCATAAGTTATATCTCCTTTTGTCTTTAAATTTTGTAAATGAAACTGGCGCGAGGGAGCCACTTTTAGGCAAAGAATTTAAAAGTAAAAAAGGCGATGTTATTTTTGCTATGACTCCGGTTATCGAAGCCAACCAAAAATAATATCGCCTTATGTTTCGTCCTTATAACTCTATTAAGAGTGATTTGAGATTCTATTTTATATTGTTCTCTGTTCTTCTTTTCCATGTGCTTTTACCTCCAAACGCCATATCTTTACCATTAAAAAATGCTGAAAATGCAAAGCTAAAAAAGCTAAATGAGAAAAAGTTAAAGCTTTTAAAGGAAAAATTAAAAGTCATTTTCAGCTCCTTATAAAGATACGCGCGCAAAAGCACACTTAATTCAGCAAAAATATAGCGGATTTATTTTTCTGTGTCAAATAAAATTCAAAAAAAATCCCCGAAGATAAAACTTCTTGCAGATAAGATTATACTGTTTTTATTTTTACGAAGTAAAAATAAAAATGGGAACTGTCCGTACCCCTTACATGTTTAGTTAAGGTTACAAACAGTTCCCCGGTTTTATTAATATTGGTGGACTAATTTTAACTACAACTGCGAAAGCAGTTGTCTGGAACCGTACGGTATGCTGACATTTTTTAGCGGCATTACGACGGTTCCACTATTGGTGGACTATGTTAAGAAGCATTTCTGTGAGTTTCAGCTACGGCATCTTCAGAATAGAGGTAGCTGAACAAAGCCTTTGCTGTGTCGTAAAGAGGATGCTTTACTGTAAGCTGGCTGTCAAATCCGATTCTGTACATGAATGAAGCAGCAGCTGTTGTTGAACATGGCTTCCAGAGCTTTGCGCTTTCAATGTTGAAGAATTCGCAGCGTTCAGAAGCGGCAATTGCCTTGATGTGGCGGTTCATATCACCAATAGTCTGGCTTCCTGTTGGATTACAAACAGAAACAAGCTGGATTCTCAACTTAGAGTCAACAGATTTGAGGTAACTTATGAAATCAAGATAGAGAGAATCGAATTCTGATGGATTTGATTTGAACAGTTCAACATCGTTTTCACCGATCTGAACAATAAGGGCTTCAGCTTTCAAAGATTCTGCAGCAATCTTGAACTGGACTTTTGCATTTTTTACAGAAAGATTTTCAACGCTTGCGTTTTCAATCTTAAAGTTGAATCCGAAAGATTTGCAAAGCTGAGCAACAGGAATAACCTTTGCAGTGCTTCCTCCAAACAAAACTGTCATATCCTTTGCTTTTTCAGCCTTAGGAAATCTGTAAAAATCAAAATCAAATAATTTCATATTATGTTACCTCTCTATCTAATTAAATCTCATTGTACAACTTCAGCCGAAGGCTGATGTTAAGCAAAGGTTCGGTAAACCCACAGCTGTAATTCAAATTACAACCTTTGCAGCTTATGCTCCCAAAGTTTCCTGTTTTGGATATGAAATAACAGCTGTTCTCTTATCCAAGGCACGATTTCTGAAATAAACCATAAGGTTTGTTGTAACAATTGCAAGGTTCAGGAAGTAAACAACAAGAACGTAACCAACTGAGTGGTTCAAGAACTTTGCAATAATTCCGGCAATGTAACCGGTAATTATCAAAAGAATGAATGGAAGACTTGTTCCTTTTGCTGTGCGGGCTTTGTAAGCTTTAAGAACATTCAAAGGCCATGAAAAACCAAAACAAATAAGCATAAGGCTTTCAAAAATCGGTGCTAAAGACATTTTTTATAATCTCCTGTGTGTGTAAGCGGGCCAGTCAGAACCCGCTCTCGTTTTATCTTGTCCCTAGTATATACCGCGCAAAATAAATCACAATTTTTTGAAAGAAAGAAAAATAAAACACCGCCTTTTAATCACTTTTTTTAGTTTAAAAAGCCTTAAAAAATGTTAAAAAAGTCCTTTTGTGTTAAAATTAAAACATGAAAAATAAATCAGCAGATAATATCCGCAGGGAAATCCAGCGGGCCCATCTTATTTTAATCATCATAATTACAATTTTATTCAGTCTTGGCGGTGCCGCAATCAATGTAAATTCCCACGACAAAGCCTTTGACCACAACCTCCAGGACACCGCAGAGCTGATTGCCCGCCTTTACGGCTTTACAAAAAATTATCCCCCGGAAGATTTATATGCCTACTTTGACTCCATTGAAGAAAGCCTCCCTGAAGTCGATGTTATTTCTATAGTCAATAAAAACAATACCCGCCTTTATCACACAAACCATCATCTGATTGGAACCCAGTACGACGGAAAAGTTCCAAATCTAAGTGAGCACAAAAACGGCTTTTACACGGAAAGTGATATCGGACCTTCCGGCCCCCAGCGCCGCACCTACTACGCCCTTTTTGATGAAAAAGGAAATTATGACGGATTCTTAATGGCAATCGTCCTTAAAACCACAATCCACTCAGTCACAATCAAAACAATCATGCTTTTTGCGGCAATCACCCTTGGCGCCATTCTGATTGAATTTTTCCTTTCAAAAGGAGTTTCCCACAAAATCAAAAAACGCCTGCTGGGCTTTGAGCCTGACACCTTTACATCCATGTTCAAAATCCGCGATAACATTCTGGAATCAATCAACGACGGAATTATTGCCATTGACCGCCACGGAAATTTCCAGTTTTCAAACGGCGTCGCAAAAAAAATCCTTAACTGCTGCGGAGAAAATGAAAAAGTCGAGCTGATAAAAAAGAACGTCTTTGCAGAAAAATATCTCATGCCGGTTCTTACCGAAGGAACTTCACAGTTCGGACTTCAGGAAACTCTGGAAAACAAAACCCCGGTTCTGATTGACTGTATTCCGATTAAAGAAGACGGCAGCGTAATCGGGGCAGTTGCAATTCTTCACGACCGCACAGAATACACAAAGCTGATGGAAGATCTTGCCGGTACAAAATATCTTGTTGATTCCATGAGGGCAAATAACCACGATTTTACCAACAAGCTGCACGTAATTCTGGGACTGATTCAAATCGGCCAGTACGAAAAAGCTGTTCAATATATAGAAAACATTTCGATTATTCAGCGGGAAACCTTAAGCGTCGTAATGCATTCGGTTGATAATGCAACTCTGGCGGCCCTCTTAATCGGAAAAATCGCCCGAAGCTCTGAATGTAACGTGCGTTTTATTCTGAGGGAAGGCATCTGCTTTAAAAGCACAGATATCGACATTCCTTCCGAAGCCCTTGTTACAATCGTCGGAAATTTGATTGATAATGCCCTGGATTCCATGAATTCCGCAAATTCTGATTTACGCGAGCTGGAATTCGGTGTTTTTACCCAGCCGGGAGAGCTTTTAATCACCGTGGACGATACAGGCTGCGGAATCAGCAAAGAAAATTCCGATAAAGTTTTTAACAACGGATTTTCTACCAAGGGAAAGGGTCGCGGAGTAGGCCTTTACCACACAAAGCAGCTGGTAGAAAGCCTTGGAGGCAACATCAGCTTTGAAAGCCAGGCTGGCGTGGGAACCTCTTTTATGGTAAATTTCAAAAGGTAGCTTATGGAAAAAACATACAAAGTTCTGATTGTAGATGATGATCCTATGGTCGCAATGATTAACGAGCAGTATGTCTGCAAGAACAAGCAGTTTAAGGTTGTCGGTTCCTGCAGAAACGGACAGGATGCCCTGACTTTTCTGGAAAAAAATCCGGCCGACCTTGTAATCATGGACGTTTATATGCCGGATATGGACGGCCTTGAAACCCTTAAAAATATCCGCCAGAAAAAAATCCAGACCGAAGTGATTATGGTAACTGCCGCCAACGACGTTGCAACCCTGGAAGACACCATGCACCTGGGCGTAATTGATTTTCTGATTAAACCCTTTGCCTATGAACGCTTTCAGATTGCCCTGGAAAAATTCATTTCAAACAGAAATGCCTTCCGCGAATCTCCGGTTTTGAATCAGAGCAGCGTAGACAGCATCATCACAAATGCTCAGAAGGTCAGTGGAAAAGAATATCCCAAAGGCATTCAGGAAAAAACCCTTGGCCTTATCCGGGATTATTTTGAAAAAAACAGCGGCTGGCTGAGCGGGGAAATAATAGCAGAAAACGTGGGCCTTTCTTCTGTCACAATCCGCCGCTATATGAACTTTCTTGTAGGCAGCGGCGAAGTTGAAGAAAGCATAAATTACGAAACCGGCGGCCGCCCAAGTATGTTGTACAAATTATCGTAAGGAACGTTGAAAAATAGCGCGTAAGCAAGGCTCCATTGCAGCTGGGCGGAAGCGGAATTGGGCGCAAAACACATTGTGAGCATTTTTGGAGTCTTCCAAAGAATAAATCCGAGACTTTCGCTTGCGAAAGGTCGCAGGATTTTTTCAAAAAAAATGCGAAGACCTGTGTTTTAGCGCACAATGCAGCGTATGCCCAGCTGTAAATTATGTATAATTTTTTTCAAGGGGATTTTTTTTATGATTAAAAACATTATTTTTGATATAGGTGGGGTTCTGGTTTCTTTTGAACCTGACAGAGTTTTCCGCGAAATGGGACTGCCGGAAGAAGAAGTCCAGATTCTCTATCAGCATACGGCAAAAAGCCCTTACTGGAAGGAGCTGGACCGGGGAATTCTTCCAAAAGAGGAAGTTTTTCAGACCATGGCAGATTCAATGCCCCCTGCCTGCCGCCAGCACGCCCTGGAATTTTTACACAAGCACATTCCGGCTGCCGTAAAATCCTTTGATTATTCCGCAGACTGGCTGAAAGGTCTTAAAGAGCGCGGCTATAAGCTTTATCTTCTTACAAATTACCCTGAATGGCTTTTTGAAATTCACTGGAAGGAAGGCTTTACCTTTACTCCCTATGTTGACGGAAAAGTTGTATCGGGAAATGTAAAGCTGATTAAGCCTGACCATGCAATTTACGAGGCCTTAATCAAAAAATATGATTTGAATCCGGCTGAGTCTGTTTTTATTGATGACGTTAAAGAAAATGTTCAGGCAGCAAAGGAATGCGGTCTGAACAGCTTTCAGTTTACAAATATTGATGAAGTAAAAGCAAAACTCGAAGAACTTTTGAATAAGAGGGATTAATCCTTATTCTGCAAGTTCCTCAGCAAGCTTTTCTATCTGGGCATTTACATCATCATTTACTGCAATTTTTATAGTGACCTTGTTCTGCGCAAAAGTAATATTTTTGCAGCCTTCAAGGAGAGCCTGCATTTGTTTGGCGGCGGCGGGGGCCCAGGCGCCGTTTTCAATAAAGGCAACCCTGCGGTTCTGGTAATTACGCTCGATAAGATTTTCGATGAATTCCTTCATCTTAGGGAAGATTCCACCGTTGTAGGTTGTTGTTGCAAGAACAAGAGTACCGTAGCGGAAGGCATCTTCAATACATTCGTGGAAGTCTTCGCGGGCAAGGTCACATACGCCTACCTTAGGCAGTCCCTTATCAATTAGAGACTGAGCCAGCTTCTGCGCAGCAACCGCCGTATCACCATAAACCGAAGTATAGGCAATTACAGCTCCTTCAGATTCCACACCATAAGACGACCAGATATTATACAAATCAAGATAATGTGAAATATTTTCTTTTAGAACAGGACCGTGAAGGGGACAAATTGTATCAACTTCAAAGGCTGAAAGCTTTTTCAGAACTGTCTGAACGTTTGCACCAAATTTTCCCACAATTCCAAAATAATAGCGGCGGGCTTCACATTCCCAGCCTTCCGGATCTTCCACATCATTTGCACCAAACTTACCAAAAGCATCAGCCGTAAAAAGCACTTTTTCACAGCTTTCGTAAGTCATGATAACTTCCGGCCAGTGAACGTTTGGAGCGGCAATAAAATTCAAAGTGTGTTTTCCAAGACTTATGGATGTTCCTTCTGCCGCAGGAATCTGCCTGTCAGCAAAATCAGTTCCAAAATATGACTTCATCATTGTAAAAGCCATTTTTGAAGCAATAATTTTTGCCTCCGGGAAGGTTTCCATAAACCACATGATGTTTGCCGAATGATCCATTTCCATATGCTGAACGACAAGGTAATCTGGCTTTTTATTGCCAAGAGCCTCTTTAAGATTTTTCAGCCACTGGTCACCAAAATCCTCATCTACAGAATCCATTACGGCAATTTTTTCATCCATAATAACGTAGGAGTTGTAAGCCATTCCAAGGGGAACCGCAAACTGCCCTTCAAAAAGGTCGATTTTGTGATCATTCACACCAATGTATTTTATGCTTTCAGAAACATCCATATATCTTTTCTCCAAAAATCCTGCTTACTTAGATGACCAGAGTCCGTGCAGGTTACAGTAAGCGTAGGCTTCATTGACCTTGTTTCCGTCAACTACCGCAAAGCATGCCTTTGGTTCCTGGCCAGGCTGCAGAGTCTTAATGTGAATTCCCTGATCAGACTGCAGGGCAATCCATTCAATGTAGTGCTTGTCTTCCATTGGGTGGGCAACCGAACCAACGTTAATTTCTACAATATTGTCATGAGTTGTGACTACAGGAACGTGCTTTTCAACAGCCCCATCTGTAGTTCCAGCGTGAAGCTCGACCATTTCTTCGCCGCAGCAGATTGTTGGAACATCTGTTTCCTTAAGAATTGCAATAACTTTGCCACAATGTTTGCACTTAAAAAATCTCATTTTCATATTCGTCTCCTTAAAACTAAAAATATGCTATATAGCAATAATTATAAATGAAAAATCGGGAAACGCTAGGATTTTTTTAATGACTTCTGCGGTCGCGGCGGCCCTTGTAAAATTCCTGTTTATTAAAGTACATTGCCTCATCAGCCCGCTTGAAGACAGTCTTGTAATCCTTGTCATCATCATAAAAAGTGAAGCCCATAGAAATGGAAAGGGGCGTGTCATAGCTTCTTTCCTTATTATTAATGTCCGTCAAATTCTTTTTAAAATCTTCAATAAAACCGTTCAAAACATTCTGGCTGATTTTTTCCTTAACGACGATAAATTCATCACCGCCAATACGGTAAACACAGTCATCGCCAAAGGCTTCCTTAATGGCATAAGCCGCATCAGTGATTAAGGCATCTCCGATTTCATGCCCCATATTATCATTAATCTGCTTAAGTCCGTTTACATCAAAAACCACGATTGCAAAATCAGCCATCTCTGCGTTAATTTTTCTTTCCAGCACCTTGATTTCGTCCATATAAGCGGCCTTGTTTCTCACGCCGGTCATTGCGTCAGTGTAGGCCTGAGTGTGAATGTAGGAAATATACTCCTTAAGCTCCACACCCATTTTTCTGATGCTGTCTGCAAGAAAGCCGATTTCATCACTTGATTTATAGCGGATAGGAAAGTTCAATTCACCCTTTGCGATTCTTGACGCCGCATTCGTAAGCTCCGCAATAGGTTTTACAACGTGGCGCATAATCAGGTAGATGGCAAAGGCTGCAACAATGGATATGCCCACTAAAATCAAAAGCATTGTAGTTCTGATTTTTACCAGGGGAGCAATAACCTGAGCCCGGGAAACACTGATGGCAAGAATCATTCCGTTTATCATTTCGCCGCCAATCAGGTATTGCTTTTCATCATGCCACTTGTAGGTTCCGATTTTATCTGACCCTTTTTCTTTCAGCAAAAATTCCGAAGCAGCAGTAAGCTCATCATTAAACTGGATTGCACTCAGGCCTGCCGGATATTCAGGATGATAAACAAGTCCTCCCCTCTGTCCCAAAAGGAAGCCGAAGCCTTCTTCATATTCGATTGAATCAATCACCCTGTGAATTGTGGACATTTTCATGTCAATTCCGACAACACCCAGGAATTGTCCTTCAATAAAAAGCGGCGAAACGTATGAAATCATATAAACGTTGATGTTCTTGTTGGAATATGGCTCCATCCACATGGGGCGGCCATTTTCTTTTGGTTCATAATACCAGCCCACTCGTTCACGGTCATTTGAAGCATACTGAAGGATGTTTGTAGGAATTACGTTGATAAATTTTCCTGCGCCGTCATCTACAATAAAAACTCCGCCCTGACCTCCGTAGTAAGTCGGTTCAAGGCGGAAATAAACTGCGGCCGTATCAACCGCAATATTTGCGGCTTCCTTTGCAAATGGGGAAAATTCTTCCATAAAACGTTCCCTGTAGGCGGCGTCTGTAGAAAACCTGGGAAAATCTACCCTATCAAAAATATAGTTTTCCATAACCTTTACTGCCCGCTCAGCACTTTCAATCTGAGAGTTTATGGCATTTACTTTACGTTTACAGATGACTTCCATATTTTCAGCATTGTAGTCCCTGACAAGAGCCCGCATCTGATGGGCAGCAACAGAAACAACTGAAAGGTAAATTCCAAAAATGCAGGCAACAAAAAGTGTATAAAGTTTTTTCCTGATAGACATCTATTTCCCCTGTAGATTTATCATAGAATTTTTTATGAACGTTTTACGTCGTTTCCACCTATTTCCTTAACAAGATAGCAGCCCTGAGCTGCCCTGTAATAATTCTTTTTAATGGTATCTGAAAGGCGCACTGAAGTTACACCAACCGAAACCGTAACCTTTCCTTCATCCGCTACCATGTGACAGAAGGTCTTGCAGCTGTCATAAGCCTGATTTACGGGCTCTTCCATTAAAACTGCAAATTCATCTCCACCCCAGCGGAAAATCTCACCATTCAAACCGATTGTCTGTTTTGCGGCTTCGGTAACTTCCTTAAGAATCCTGTCTCCGTCCATGGTATCGTTGGCTTCCTTAAAGGAGTCAATATCATAAACTGCAATTGATTTATATCTTGTGGTATTAAAAACGCCTTTTTCCCCGTAAACTTCCTTAAAGTAATTGCGGTTAAAAAGCCCGGTAATGACATCAACATTTCCGGCATTTCCACCACTTTTGAAATTCCTGCATATTTTTCTGGAAATTAAAAAGCCCGCAAGAAGCAGCAGAAGAAAAGAAAGAAGCTGGGCAATAATATAATGCGGATCCAGCAAAAACTCAGAACGCTTTAATTCCTTATTACGCACAACAAGATACCAGCCCAGCTGACTGATATAACTTGTAACGGCAAAGCCCTTTTTCAATTTTTTATAGGTGTAATCTTCATTTTTTGAAAAGACCTGTGTACTGTAGTAATTTGTTTCTATATTAACTGAGCTGGTATCAACCTGAACAAGACCGTTTTCGTCCACAAGATTTATTTTGATGTTATACTTGTTTTCAAATTCATTAAAAATCTCCTGCAGCTCATTCATTGTAATTCCGAGTCCGCAAACACCAAGAACATTTTTATTTTCATCTTCCATGCGGGCATTTAAAAATACAGTCCAGATCTGGCGGTTATTCTGATCTACATCCACATCCAGGGCAAGCGGAACATTTCTGCTTATAAAATCATTGTACCAGATATCGTGAGGGTCAGAATAAGGATTAAGCGTTTTAACCAGTCCGTCACCAGTAAAATAGCGCCGTGTTTTTTCAGAAACCAGAAAGGCTGAAGAACAGTTTACTACCCTTCTTTTATCACCAAGCCAGGCTTTCATAATTTCTGTAAGTCTTTCTTCAGTGTAATTTTCTTCTTTCTTCAAAAGAGCCTTTAAAAGGGTGTTATGAGACATACTCATGGAAAGAAGAATCGGAGCATCCAGTTTTTTTTCGATTGCATTATGAATTGTCTCCGTAAGCAGAATATGAAAGTCACGGGCTGAATGCTCCTGCTTCAGCGGAAAAATAAAATAAAAAATTGTCGATAAAATTAAATAAAGTGCCAGCAGTGAAGAAATTAATACTGCCAGTCTGCGCTGATTTTCCTTCATAAAAGTCAGCAATCCTCCCGGCAGTATTATATTAAAACAAATAGTTATTCTCAATGATAACTTTACTAATCTGCTTCAATTAATTTTAAAATTTCTGCCTGATCCGGCATTACACAAAGGGCCCCCTTCCTTGTAGTGATCAGGGAAGAAGCCGCATTTGCAAACCTCAGCATCGCCCTCATTCTTTCCATAGAAAAGTCTTCATAGCCATTTTTAAGTATTTCATGCAGTATGCAGGCACAGAAAGTATCGCCGGCTCCTGTTGTATCAATTGTTTTTACATTTGAGAAAGTTTCAGCCTCAAGGAAAAGCTCACTTCCATCCTTTCCAAGATAAGAAGAAGCGCTTCCATGCTTTCCCATTGTGACAGTAATCAAAGGAATTTTATTTTTTCCCCTGATTGCGGAGATTCCTTTTTTTATATCCTTTTCGCCTGTGATGAATTCAAGTTCATCCTCAGAAATTTTAAGAATATTGCAGACAGAAATTCCATACCAGATGCGCTCTTTTGCCTTTTCAAGGGAATCCCAGAGGGGCTTGCGAAGATTCGGATCAAATGAAATTAAAAGTCCTGCATTTTTTGCCCTTTCCAGGGCAAATTCTGTTGCTTCGTTTACAACAGGATTTGTCATGGAAAGAGTCCCGAAATGGAAAATACGGGCATTTTTAAAAACCTCAGCCTTAATACTTTCTTTTTTCAAAAAAGCATCAGCGCCGGTTTTCCGGTAAAAAGAAAAATCCCTGTCGCCATCCGGGGCTGTGTGAACAAAAGCCAGAGTAGTATTGTATTCATCAGACAAAATAAGATTTGATACATCAATTCCGATTGCGGAAACTCTGTCCTTCAGCATTTTTCCGAACATATCATTTCCGACTTGTCCAAGAAAAGCAGTTTTATGCCCCAGTTTTGTAAGCATGGCAAGCACGTTGCAGGGAGCTCCGCCTGGATTTGCTTCCATCATCCAGTTGCCGGCCTGACTTATTCCATTCTGCGTAAAATCAATCAAAAGCTCACCAAGAGCAATTACATCATTTTTCATTTATTTCTTCTCCTGAATTTTCCAGAAATCATAAGTGAGTGACTGATTTGTACCGTTTTCAATGACTAAATCAGATAAAACATCACTCATATAAAAAATATTGGTAAAAGTCATAATTCCGTCATTTATAAAAACTTCCAGCGAACAGGTATCACAGATTATCTGAAATTTAAATTTTCCGCCGGTCTGGCTGTTTTCCCCGCCGGCATTTTCCTCAGTTCTGATTTTTGCCTTTCTATAAGGAATTTTTCCCGCAACAAGGCTTTCTGATCTGTCAAAAGAAATGGATTTATCATCCAGATTGATTTTGAGCATCACTTTTTCAGCCCCGCCCGCGAGACTCAGATTTATCTGACCGGAAGCGGCCTGACTTTTAAGATCCAGTTCAAAATGCCTCCTGGCCTTTTTAAAAATACATTCATTTTTGCCGCCGGCAATTTCTCCTGCCCTGCCCTCAGACTTCCAGCCTTCAAGTTCCCTTACAGGCTTCTGGTAAAGCCTTCCATTTTTCAGGGAAAGCTCGCGGGGCAGAGTCATCATTCCCGACCAGATGTAATTTTCCGGTGTAATATAAGATTCCCAGGCCTGCATCCAGGCTGTCATAATAAGGCGGCCGTCAGAAAGCTGCAGACTTTCAGGGGCATAAAAATCAATTCCGTAATCAACAAGGGCGGCAGTATAATTATTTTCAGGACGACGCTCGCGGGTAAAAATGCATTTTTCGTAATCCAGTTTTCCGCTTACATAAATGCTGTTGTTGCCATCGTGAAAGCCAAGCTGATAATTTTCCTTCATCTCCTGAGGTGAAAATATCAGAAGCTCTTTTCCATTTACTACAGAAATATCCGGACATTCCCACATAGTGCTGAGTCCATCACGACTTGAATCAATTACGCCTTTGTAAGTCCATTTTTTTGCATCCGCTGATTCAAACATTACAAGACAGCCTTTTCCATCCTTTTGCTTAAGTCCGCAAATCATATAGATTTTTCCATCTCTCTTCCAGATTTTTGGATCGCGGAAGTGAGCATGAACATAATCAAAAGGAATATCGCGGGCTGTAATTACAGGCTGACTGCTGACTTTTTTGTAATTTTTTCCATCCCCAAAGGCTAAACACTGGTTCTGAACTTCACCTTCTTCATTTTCAGAAACTCCGGTATAGGCAAGAAGATGTTTTCCTTCATACTCAATCGCCGTCCCTGAAAAACAGCCTTTAAAATCAGCCTCAGAGTCAGGCGCAAGAGCCACCGGTTCAATTTCCCATTTAAGAAAATCGCCGGATGTAACGTGGCCCCAGTGCATAGGCCCCCACTGTGTTGAATAAGGATGATACTGGTAAAAAAGATGAATTTTACCGGCAAACTCAGAAAAGCCGTTGGGGTCATTACACCAGCCGCCGGGAGTTGCAAAATGAAAAAGAGGTCTCTGGTCTTTAATTTCCTCTGATGCCGCAATAATGCCAGTCAATTCATCCTGTTTTTTCTGAGCCTTCAATAATGTGTCAGTCATAAAATTATCCCTTAACCGCCGAAGAACCGACTGATTCTATAAAGTTTCGCTGGAAAATAATAAAAAGCACAAGAACCGGAAGAAGCATTACAACGCTAGCCGCCATAAGCTGATCCCAGTAAATATCTCCGCCAGTTCCTGTAAAAGACGAAAGTGCAACAGACATAGGGCGCACCTTCTGGTCAGTTGTAACAAGCAGCGGCCACAAATACTGATTCCACATATCCATTCCCTGGAGAATACAGACTGTGATAATCGGGGCTTTATTCATCGGAAGATAAATGTCCTTAAAAATCTGCCAGAAGGAAGCTCCTTCCAGCTCGGCATTTTCCGAAAGCGAAACAGGAATCTCCTTAAAATAATTATAAAAAAGATAGATGTAAAGCGGGCTTGCCACAAAAGGAAGAATCTGCACGGAAAAAGTATCCGTAATCCCCCATGAAGAAACCTGGTACATCAAAGGCAGCATGATTGCTTCCATTGGAATGATGTAAAGCGAAAGAACTACAAGAAAGATAAATTTCTTGATTTTAAGCTTTCCCCTCTGCAAGGCATATCCCGCCATAGAACAGATTACCGAAGTCAGTACAACAGTAACCGAAAGTACGATTATCGAATTAATGAAAGAACGGCCAAAGTTCTGAACTGACTCAAAAAGCACTTCTTTAAAGTTGTGTAAAGTCGGATGCAGAACAAAAAATGCCTTAAGGCTTCCCATATCACGCATAATTTCATATCTGTCATCCTTGAGCGAAGAAATGAACATGAGGAAAATCGGAGTGATAATCAGAAGTCCAAGAATAAATAGAAAGCCTGCAAAATATAAATCTTTTTGTCTATTTCTTACCATAATAATATCTCCAGTTCAGCTAGTCCCGTGATTTTTCTTCTTTTCCACGCAAAAGCTTATTTTGAACAAGGAAAATCACAAGAATTAAAAGGAAGAGAATTACAGAGGCTGCGGAAGCATAGCCGATTTTTTGTCCTGTAAATCCGCTCTGATATATATAATGAACAAGGGTATTTGTGGCACCGTTAGGACCACCCTTTGTCATGATATTTACCTGAGTAAAAAGTTTTAAAGCCTGAATTGTTGTAATAATAAGAACAAGGGTATTTGTTTCTTTCAGGGCTGGCCACGTAATATTGAAAAAAATCTGGCGGGAATTTGCACCGTCAATATTTGCAGCTTCATAAAGTGAAGAAGGAATGCTCTGCAAGGCACCAAGATAAACAATCATCTGAAAACCGAAAGCCTGCCAGGCAGAAAGCAGAGTAATTGCAATCAGTGCTGAATTTTTATTTCCCAGCCAGTCTAAAGGTTTTCCAAGACCAAGAGTACAAACTTTAAGGACAAGATTTGCAATACCGTCCGGATACTGATAAATAGATTTCCAGATTACGGCTACAATAACCATTGGAGTAATATATGGAAGAAAAAACATGCTCCTCAAAAAGCTTTTGATAAATCTGACTCTGTTCAGTGCATTTGCCATCAAAAGGGCAAAGCCGCACTGCAGGGGAATTACCATAAGCGTAAATAGAATTACGTTTTTAAAAGCCTGCCAGAAACTTATATCCTTAAAAATCTGAATATAATTTCTTAATCCTATAAATTTTGCCGGAACCATAGGATTTGGAATCAGCTTTTGATTTGAAAGCGAAAGGCCGAAAGCTGAAAAAAAAGGCGCAACCATAAAAATAATGAGCAGTACGCAGGCCGGAAGAAGCATTAAGATTTCCTGCCGGATATTCTTTTCCCCAAGGGATTTAAATACTGAGTTCTTCATATTTTACTCTCTGAAAAAAAATTAGAGGAAAGTCCCGGAAAAATCAGGAGGTTAATTCTTCCGGGATAGTTTTAATTATTATTACTTTCCAAATGGAGGGTATCCGCCGTTATCGCTGATGTCTTCATCAATTTTCTGGGCAGCCTTATCAAGTTCAGTCTTGATGTCAGCACCGTTAAGAACAGCTTCAAACGCATCAGAGAAAGCAAGTGTGATTGTCGGATAAGCAGGATGGTTAGGACGGCTTACAGCGTAGTTCGACTGCTCATAAGCAATAGCCATTTTTGCAGGATCCATGTAGGTTTCACAACGGGCAGCAAACTTTTTCAATGCAGGATAGCAGGCATTTGCTTCCATAGCATCAAGGAAGTCTGTATCAGTCATCATAAAGCTCAGGAATTTTCCGGCTTTATCAGCTTTTTTACTTGTTGCGGAAATACCCCAGATCCAGGTTGCGTTTGGAGTACGAGTTCCCTTTCCAAAGTTAGGAAGAGGAAGGGCAATTACTTCGTCACCCATTGCAGCTTCGCAGGTAAGGAAATTCCAGTTTCCGTTCCATGCAATAGCAGTCTGGCGCTTGTCATTGTAAAGAGTGTTTTCTCCGGCAGATTTTGGAACAATCCAGCCCTTTGTACCCCATTTCTGGAAGTATTTCAAAACATTTACTGATTCAGGACTGTTCAAAGTTCCGTCTGCCTTCCATGTTTTGCGGTCGATAAGATCAGAACCACCAGAAGCAAGACATTCATAGAAAGCATAAGTTCCCCATTCAGAGCCCGCAATATTCCATGCCCACATCAAATCAAGAGGCCATGTAACTTCAGGAAGATCGGCAAGCTTTGTAAGGATGTCGTCAAATTCTTCAATTGTCCAGGCATCTTCTACAGATTTTGGAATTCTTGCACCAATTTTGTTAAGATATGTTTTATTACAGTAAAGTAATACTGTTGAATCTGCATAGCTGATGGCATAAAGCTTATTGTCTACAGGATAAGTACACTGAGCAATGTTGGAAGGTGTCATATCCTTTATGATTTCTGAATCGATATAAGGCTCTACGCACTGAATAACGCCTGACCATGCAAGGCTTGCCAGAACAGGACCATCAACACTGATGATATCAGGCACATTTTTGTTTTTAATAAAGCTTGCGAGCTTAGATGTATAAGAATCGTGAGGAGTGTACAAAAGTTCAACATTAATTCCAGTCTGTTTTGTAAATTTTTCAGAGCAGGCCTTGATTGCAGCCTGTTCAGAGTCCGAACCCTGGAACATAATGCTGATTGAATTTGATTTACCAGACTTTTTACATCCCGTAAAAACCGATACAGCCAGTAAAGCTGCACACAAAATTAGATTCGTTTTTTTCATAAAATTCTCCATAATTTACTTTTCATAATAAAAGGAAGCCGGCCAAGCCTTAGGATTCCCTTTTTACAAGAGACGGATGGAAGATAATGCTTTGCGGACATTTTTCCCCATTCTTCCCTTCTTTTATTTTGCGGCACAAAAGATTAAAACTTTCTGCGGCTATTTCTTCCAGCGGCTGACTGATTGAAGTCAGGGTCGGATAAGCCATGTCGCATATCATTGTATTGTCAAAGCCTACTAGACTAAGCATGTCTGGAATTTTGACATTGTTTCTGTGGGCAGCTCTGATTGCACGAACTGCGAAAAGGTCATTTACACAGAAAAGACCGGTTTTCCGGTCAGAAAGCTTTTTCTGCATAAAATAATCCATCTGACCTGAGGCTTCATCAAAATTTGTAGAATACCAGTCGTTGTCACCAAAGGTCTGGATATTTTCCTCCGCAATTCCCTTTTCCAGCAGTTCCTTTCTAAATCCTGTAAATTTATCATCATCTTTTCGGCCGAAAAAGAAAAATGACTCACAGTTATTTTCAAGTAAATGCCTTGCAGCCAGAGCACCACCTTCCTGATGATCAATGCAGACAGAGTTCAAGCCTTCAATATTCTGGCTCATTACAACAACCGGGAAGGTCGCCTGAGTTAGAACCGGAATTGATTCTGACTTATACTTTGTCATGGCAATAAACATTCCGTCTGCCTGACGTGCCATCATTTTGTTTACAATGTCCTTTTCCTTTTCACTGTCACCCTTGGAGTTAAAGAAAATCATTGAATAGCCATGACCCACGCACTGATTTTCGATTTCTGAAAGAAGTCGTGAAAAGTAAGGGTTTTCTACATCCGGAAGAATTACGGCAATAAGTCTGGATTTTCCTGCGGCCATGGTTCTCGCAGTTTCATTCGGGAAAAAGCCGGATTGGCGAACCAACTCCATGACACTTTCCTTCGTTTTTTCAGAAACCTTATCGCTTCCGTTTAATACCCTTGATACTGTGGCAAGAGAAACTCCCGCAGCATCAGCCAGTTCCTGCATTGTAGTTATCTGTGTAAGCGCTTTCATAGTTAAAATGTAAACGCTTACATTTTGTCTGTCAAGTTTTTTTTTCGAAATCCGGCTGAATTTTTGACATTTGAAAAAATGCGGAACTAAAAACAGAAATTTCTCGCACGCCAGCCGCTTTAATGCTATATTTATATACGCATATTTTTAGTTTTTATAGGGGCATTTTATGGCAAGTCCAAAAGAAAAGTTTTATGAGGTTCAGGCTGCCGGGATTATCAAAAATCTCAGCAAACGCAAGATGGAAGGTTTTTACTGTGCAAATGTCGAGGAAGCAAAAAAGAAGCTTTGCGAACTTCTGGCACACACAGAGGAAGGCCAGTCAGAAAAGAAATCAGTTGCTTACGGCGGCTCGATGACTCTGGACGAAAACGGATTTAAGGACGCTGTCAAAGCAGCCGGTCACGAACTGATTGTCCGTGAAGATTACAAAACAGCAGAAGAAATAAAAGAGCTCAAGGCAAAAACTGTAAATGCCGACGCCTTTTTGATGAGCACAAATGCCATTACTCTGGACGGCGAACTTATAAATATTGACGGCCGCGGAAACCGGGTCAGCTTTTTGATTTACGGCCCTGAAAGCGTTATCGTAATTGCCGGAATGAATAAGGTAGTTACTAATGTGGAAGACGGTCTGCGCCGCGTACGCAACACCGCAACACCGCCAAACTGTATCCGCCTTGACTGCAAGACCCCTTGCGCCGTAACAGGCAAATGCGGCGAATGCTTCGGCGACTCAATCTGCTGCCAGTTCGTAGTAACCAGAATGAGCCGCGTCCCGGGCCGTATAAAAGTTATTTTGGTCGGAGAAGAATTAGGATACTAATCTAGTAAAAACTGGCGCGAGGGAGCAAAGCGTGGGGCAAAAACACTTATTGTGTGGCTGCCGCGGGAGCGGCAGGTTCAATAGTTTCTTTACCACACAATACGTGTAGCGCGTTATCGCGCGGTTTTGAACCATGCTTTGTGACCGGGAGCCAATTTTAAGGTTGATTAAAACAACTTAAGAGTTGCTCCTACCGAGAACATGAACAATTTCTTGCTTAAGTCGATGTCATATCCTGATTTTGTATAAGTAGTATCAAAGTATTTAACCCAGGTACCACCGGCAGTGATTGTAAGAATCTTAATTGGTTTGATTTCTGCACCAAAACCAATCTGGAAGCTGTCCAGAATCGGGTTGAATACGTTGTTTGCTGAGCTTTTTGTTCCCTGCTTTCCGTAAGCAAGACCGGCACTTACAAGAACAAAGTCATTGATTGTGTAGTCAGCACCTGCCGCAATTTCAAAGGAATCGTCATAAGAGCTTGTTCCGATTACTGTGTCACAGTCAGCTGATTTGTTGAAATAGTAGTTGAAGCTTGTGCTTATATAAAGAGGATCAATTACACGATAGCCTAGGCCAAGGTTCAGGGCTGTAGGAAGATCTGAGTGGAAAGTTTTTCCGTCTGTTACGCCAATACCTGCTGCAAGAGTAGAACCTGTAACTTCTTTTACTTCATACTTCATTACAGTTTTTACCTGAAGCTGGGCAGCGATATCGAGTTTTTCAAAGAGGCGAACGTGAGCACCGAAAACCGGGCTTACACCAAAGGCAAAGGATTTACAGCCGACTTCGTTTCCCTGACCAGAAATAGCATTGAAATATGCACTTTCCAGAGTAAGCTTCTGATCCCCCTGCAAAAAGCGGATAGCCGCTGAAAGTGAAACGATATCAAAAAGATTGTAAGCCAGACCAATCTGTTCACCGTATGTGATTGAGTTAATTGTGAGGGAGTGATTTCCAGAAGCAGCAAGAAGATTCTTTGCTGCATTTCCAGCAGTCTGAGCCGTTTTGCCATATTCTGCTGCTTTTGACGCATCACCGGCTGCAGTTGCGGCTGCCTCTGCCATTTTTGCCTGTTCTGAATATGTAGAAGCTTTTCCCAGGAAAGCCAGAGCAGTCACGCTTGTTCCTTCTGAATATTCAAGCTTTCCGCCGCCGGCATAAATACCAAAGTTTCCGAAGAAAGCCCATTTATCCATTTTGTAAACGATATCAATATTTGGATAAAGCCAGACAAAAGTTTCGTCATTGTATTTTGTACCGGACGGAATAGTTCCGGCTTTTGTTGCCAGAGTATTTGCATACTCTTTAATGATAAACTGGTTACCAACTTCAATGTGGAGTCCGTTTTCCATAAAGCCTGTTCCGGCAATATTGTAGAAGGAAGCTTCCGGGCGGACAGCCTCAACGTTGCGGCTTGGGTTACGAAGATAACCTGTGCTCATGTTAGTTTTGTTTTCAATTCCGCCCGCAAAAGCGAATCCGGTAACAAGTGCACCGGCAAATAATAATGCAATTGATTTTTTCATAGTTTTCCCTTTTTCAGATATAAATAGCTTGTTATTCTGACACTTATTGTCTTATTGTCATTATGACAAATATACATCATTTTGTCATAATAAATCAAGTAGGCGGGGCGTTGCGGGGTGTCCCCGCAGAGGGGGTAGCGTAAGACTGCGAAGCAGTCGGGAGCGAGGGGGAGACTTCCCCCTCCTTATGCAATTATGCTAAAATACTTTAATATAATTAAAGAAAACGAGGCAATTTATGGAACAGTCTATCAACACAAAATGCGTTCAGGCAGGTTATACACCTAAAAACGGCGAACCGCGCCAGATTCCTATCGTTCAGAGCACAACTTTTAAGTACGACACAAGCGAAGACATGGGAAAACTTTTTGACCTTGAAGCAAGCGGATATTTTTATTCACGCCTTCAGAATCCAACAAATGATTATGTGGCAGCAAAAATTGCCGCTCTGGAAGGGGGTGCTGCGGCAATGCTTACTTCCAGCGGACAGGCTGCAAACTTCTTTGCCCTTTTCAATATCTGTGAGGCCGGAAGCCATATCGTAGCATCCTCTTCAATTTACGGCGGAACCTTCAATCTGATTGCCGTAACCCTTAAAAAAATGGGAATTGATTCAACCTTCGTAAGCCCGGATGCCAGCGAAGAAGAATTGAACAAGGCTTTCCAGCGCAATACCCGCGCAGTTTTCGGCGAAACAATCGCAAACCCGGCATTAACCGTACTTGATATCGAAAAATTTGCCAAAGTTGCCCACGAACACGGCGTTCCACTTATCGTAGACAACACCTTCCCTACACCTGTAAACTGCCGCCCTATTGAATGGGGTGCAGACATCGTAACTCACTCAACAACAAAATACATGGACGGACACGGAGCCGCAGTAGGCGGATGTGTCGTAGACAGCGGAAAATTTGACTGGATGGCTCACAAAGACATGTTCCCTGGCCTCTGTACCCCGGACGAAAGCTACCACGGAATTACTTATGCAGAAAAGTTCGGACAGGCAGGCGCTTTCATTACAAAGGCAACAGCCCAGCTTATGCGAGACCTCGGCTGCATTCAGTCACCACAATCGGCTTTTATTTTGAATCTTGGACTTGAATCACTTCACGTGCGCATGCCACGCCACGTAGAAAACGGACAGGCAGTTGCAGAATTCCTTGAAAAACAGCCTCAGGTTGCAAGCGTAAGCTACCCGACTCTGCCTTCGAACAAATATTACAAGCTTGCCCAGAAGTACCTGCCGAACGGCGGCTGCGGTGTTGTAAGCTTTGAATTAAAGGGCGGACGTGCCGCAGCAGAAAAATTTATGAAAAACCTCAAGCTTGCCGCAATTGAAACTCACGTTGCAGACGCAAGAACCTGCTGCCTGAACCCGGCAACTTCAACTCACCGCCAGATGACCGACGAGCAGCTTGAAGCCGCAGGAATCCCGGCCGGCCTGGTAAGAATGAGCTGCGGACTGGAAGACAAAAACGATTTGATTGCCGACATCAAAAACGCACTTGCGGCAATTTAAAACAAGGTGAAACTGGCGCGAAGGAGTAATTCGCGATTCAAAAACACTTATTTTGTGGCTGCCGCGCGAGCGGCAGGTTCAATAGTTACTTTACCACAAAATACGTGTAGCGCGATATCGCGCGGTTTTGAATCACGAATTGCGACTGGGAGCCAATTTTAAGCTTAATATATTGCAGAAAGGAGCGGTACCTAATGCCCCCCTATCGCCCCCATGTCATAATTAAGTCGTAATTATCTTCGCGGACTTCAAAATATTGATTTTTTTCCCCACATGTAGGACAGAATTCCGGTGCAACAGGTCCTGTTACGATGTGACCGCAGACCAGACATTCCCAAACCTTGATTTTTCCATTCTTCAAAAGCTCTTTTGTATCTTCATCCTTCAAAAGTGAACGGTAACGCTCTTCGTGACGCTTTTCAATTTCGGCAACAGCACGGAATTTTTTTGCAAGCTCCGGGAAGCCCTCCTTTTCAGCAGTTTCCGCAAAGCCCACATACATATCAGTCCATTCATAATTTTCGCCTTCGGCAGCGGCAGTCAGATTTGCCGTCGTATCGCCAATGCCCTCCAGCTCCTTCAGCCAGATTTTTGCGTGATTTTCTTCGTTCAAGGCAGTCTTTTCAAAAATTTTTGCAACCTTGTCATTGCCTTCCTTCTGTGCCACCTGCGAAAAATATGTGTATTTATTTCTTGCCTGTGATTCCCCTGCAAATGCAGCCAGAAGATTTTTTTCAGTTTGTGTGCCAGTGTACTTTCCCATATCAGGTCTCCTTATAAAAAACTATCTCAATTATAGCACGGGAATTTCGTAAATCAAATTTTTAAGGAACAATTTTACACGCCCAGACGCATTTCAATTTTTTGTCATCTTATGCTTATACATATTTCTTTTGCGGAAGCGCTCAATGGAATTTCCAAAGGTTTTAGTCCAGACATAGCCAAAGTTGCTGTTCAAAAAAGCAAGGGAATTTTTGCTGACATAATATCCGTGAACATAAGAGTGATTATAAATCGGCATGAACAAAAAGACATTGCTGCCTTCCGTCAGCATTTTTGACGGAAGCAGATCGCGCACGCTGAGAATTTCACGCGGATATTTTACGTCATTTTGAATTGAAGCAATTGCCTGAACCTGACTTCCGTAGGAAAGATTCTGGGGCAGCTTTTCCTCAGTATTAATAAGCACGCTGGACCAGTCCGCCTTAAGGAAAATACAGAAATCCGAACCTTCAAAAAGATGCGATTTTTGAAAAAGCCCTTCAAGGTTGGTAAGAAGAGTAAAAGTATCATTTGCTTCCAGAAAGATTTCATTCAGCTGTTCAATCTGAGTATTAAATTTTTCCTTCTGGTTCAAATCATCAATTATCTGAAGTGAATATGATTTTCCCTCCGGCTGACTATTTGCCTGACAGCCGCAGCTTGCCCTGTAAACCGGAGAACTTTTGAGTTTCAGCAGCTGAGCCTCTCCAGCAGGATTCAAAACACGGTTTGCAGCCTCAAAGCCAATCTGCTCCGCATTACTGCGAACAGTTGTCATGCCGGGGTTAACCATCTTTCCCCAGATTGTATCTCCATATCCGATTACTTTTAATTCTTCAGGAACCTTTACCCCGCGCTCTTCAGCAATCTTCATAACCGCAAGAGCGATATAGTCGTTCGCGCATACGACAGCCTGGGGCTTTGTTGCCCCGCTCTTTTTTGTTTCCATAAGATAAGCATAGGCATCGTTATAGCTGCTGACGGGAATAGTATGAACGTTTTCCATGTTAATCGGAATATTATTGTCGGTAAGAGCCGTTCTGTAAGCCTTGTAGCGCTCGGCAATTTCCAGCGTCGTTTCCTTACCGCCAAGCCAGGCAAAATCTTTAATGCCGTGCTCTTTTATAAGATGGGTCACAAGCTCGTAAAAGCCGCTGTAATTATCAACCTTAAGACAGGAAATATCCTTCATGGCAAGGTTGATGGAAATTGCGGGTTTTCCTGCGGCAAGGATTTTTTGTCTTTCCTTTTCCAGCACGCGGGCATTCTGAATCAAATCTGAAAGAATGATTACGCCGTCGTAATCCTCGTAGTTTACCAGATTATAAATTGAAAAGCCTGAATTATTGATGTAGCCGTTAAATTCAACGTAGTTGTAGCAGTTAAAAACATAAACGTCTGTGTCCTTTCCGTCCACAGCCCTCTTAATTCCGCTGATAAAATCCGTCAAAAAATCATATGACCAGCCGCAGCTGAGCACCGCAAGTTTCTTCTTCATACCTGAATTTTCGCACGGAAAAGCGATTTGTCAAATAAAAAAACTGCCCTTTTAAGGACAGTTTTCGCGAAACTTAGCTTAATACTAATCTGAGAAAGTGCAAACGTTAAAAACTGTCATATCAATGTCAGTTCCCCTAACGTTTGCACTAAGTTTTGCTACGCAAAACTTAGCATAGAATTAATCCGTGAAACGTATGCGTTGCCAGATGTTGTAGATTTTTTCTACGTCGTTGCCTAAGTCTTCCTTGAGGGTACAGGTATTTGCCTGTTCAGCAGGATACATTGAAGGCTTTGTTGTGTACTGCAGAGCCTGTGTGTTTACAAGACAAGGATAGCGGAATGTATCAATAAAGATTGCATACATTTCAGGGCGGTGGATAAAGTTGATGAACTCATTTGCCAGCTCTGGATTTGGCGCATCCTTAAGGATTACCATACAGTCCATAGTTGCAGGGCCGCCCTCAGGAGGGATAAAGAAGTCGATTGTATCATCCCAGAGTTTTTCATCTACTTCACCGTAAACAATTTCAGGATATCCCTGACAGAGCCAGAAGTCACCGGCCGCAAAAGATTTACCAAATCCTTCCGCATCAAATTTTACAAGGTTTGGACTCCATTTATCTCTGATAAGAGCCTCGGCTTCAGCAAGCTCCTTATCATTAAGGCTGTTCAAATCATAATCAAGACTTACAAGGGCACATCCGATAACTTCGCGCATTTCGTCCATCATTGTTGCGTGTCCCTTAAAACGAGGATCTTCAAAAATGCTGTAGTCACGAGGATAATCACCTGTAACCTTTGTTTTATTTACCATAACACCAGTTGCACTGAAAGCGTAAGGAACGCAGTATTTCATTTCAGGGTCAAAGTCAAGCTTTTCAACTACAACCGGATTAATTTTGTCGCGGTTAGTGAATTTTGACTGGTCAAGCTCCTGAAGCATTCCCTGTTTAATCATAATTGAAACGAAATCATTTGAAGGAATTACAAGGTCATATCCCTTTGCACCGGCCTTAAGCTTAGCATACATTTCATCACAAGTTGCATAACAGTCAAGCTTTACCTTACAGTTAAATTCCTCTTCGAATTTAGCAATTACTTCATCTGGTGTGTAATAAGTCCAGTTGTAAAGATAAAGAGTTTTTTTCTTAGAGCAAGAAAAAAGAGTAAAAATAGAAGCTGCAAG
This sequence comes from uncultured Treponema sp., assembly GCA_947165895.1. Classification (GTDB taxonomy): domain Bacteria; phylum Spirochaetota; class Spirochaetia; order Treponematales; family Treponemataceae; genus Treponema_D. The sequence goes on along the minus strand of CAMVCB010000004.1, from coordinate 162,675 downwards.
AGCTACACAAAGAATAGATTTGAAGAAAGTTTTCAATTGAAGACTCCCGGACGCTTTCTGCATCCTAAAAATGATATTATACTATAACAAAAATATAGCAGATTTACCGTATAATTGCAAAAGCAGTTGCCCCTGCATAGCACAAAAGCATGATTATTCCTTCCAGCCTTTTGATGTTGTGCCCCGTAACAGAAAAGAAGAGTGTCATCGCACTTACGAAAAGCAAAATCATCATGTCGTAAACAGAAGCAGCGTTTACCATAACGGGATGAATTGAAGTTGAAACTCCCAGAATAAAAAGCAGATTGAAGATGTTTGAACCGACAACGTTTCCAACTGCAAGTGAAGTTTCGCCTTTTTTTGCCGCCACAATCGAAGTCACAAGCTCAGGAAGGGATGTTCCAATGGCAACCACTGTAAGGCCGATTAAGGTTTCTGTCATTCCAAAAAAGCGGGCAATATTCTGGGCGCTGTAAACGACAGCCTTACCGCCTGCTATAATCAGAACAATTCCCGCAAGAATAAAAAGCAGGGCCTTCCAGAGGGGAATATCGCTGATTTCTTCTTCCTCTACCGGATGGCGGATTGAATCAAAAATCAGATAGACGATATAGCAGATAAAAATTACAAGGAGAACAAGGCCGACCGGTCTGGAAACCACGCCCGCATTATCTGCCATGGCAAGCTGGAAAAATTTTCCCCCGAATAAAGAGGAAAATGAAACCGCGATAAAGAGGCCCGCTGTCGTGATAATTGAAAGCGGGAAGTCGCGGCGGATAATCACTGCATCAACCGGAACTGAATGGATTACGGCGCAGACACCAAGCACAACAAGAAGATTAAAAATATTGGAGCCGATTACATTACTCAGGGCGATTTCATTAGCTCCCTGCAAAGCGGCAGTTGTACTTACCGCAAGCTCAGGAAGAGAAGTTCCAAGGGCAACAACTGTAAGTCCAATAATAACACCAGGCACCTTAAATATTTTTGCAAGGGCAGAGCTTCCGTCCACAAAAATATCAGCGCCTTTAACAAGGGCAACAAAGCCGGCAACAAGAATCAAAAAATTTACTACTATCATATTCGAAACTATTCTAGCTTATTTCTACACCTTAAACAAATCAATTTCACTTCCAATCTTTTCGATCGAAGAATTCATAACTCCCGAAATATCAGAAAGTGCAGTTCGGGTTTCATGGATTTTCTTTGCTCCGATAGACATTTCGCCTATGCTGTCCTTGATTTTGGCGGTTGCATTCTGCAGGCTCTGAACCTCATTCAAAATCTGCTTGTTACCCTCAGCCATTTCTGCCGAAGCCGTACGAACCTCCTGGGTAGAATCGTTCATAGTGTGGAGGGCATCGCCAATCTGCTGGCTTCCCACCTGCTGCTCTTCCATGGCTCCCTTAATCTGGCGGACAAGCTCATCAGTTTCATGGATTTTGTTTGTAACTGCCTTGAAGGCTTCGCTGGATTCAATGGAAGCAGAAACAACCTCTTCAATAGAGTTTCGGATATTTTCAAGCTGAACGCCGATATTTTTTGACTGCTCGTTTGAATCCTCCGACAATTTACGTATTTCGTCCGCAACAACGCTGAAGCCCTTTCCAGCTTCGCCCGCATGAGCCGCCTCAATTGCCGCATTCATGGCAAGAAGATTTGTCTGTTCCGCAATGGCAGAAATAACGGTGTTTGCATCCTGAAGCATTTCCGACTGGTCTTTAATCTGCTCGATTTTATTATTAACATCCTGCTGTTTTGCGCTGCCGTTCTGGGCATTAAGCTCCAGCTGCTCAAAGGAAACGGCCATTTTTTCTACAGTCTGATTTACGCTGGAAATATTGCCAATCATCTCTTCAACTGCGGCAGAAGCCTGAGAAACCTGACTGGTCTGATTTACTATCATGTTTTCAAGCGACTGAATGTTTGAGGCAATTTCGTTGATTGCACCCGCCGTTTCATCAACACTGCCGGACTGATTTACAATCTGCCTGTTTACACTTTCGATGTTTGCAATAATTTCGGTAATTGAAGCCGCCGTATCAAGGGTGATGTCGTTCATCTGACCGCCGGCTCCCTGCAAATCGCTCTTAGAATTCTTAATCTGACTGATAATAGACTGCAGCTTTTCCGTAAAGCCGTTGAAGCCGGTAACAACATCCCCAACCTCATCTTTAGACGAAACTGAAAGCCTCTGGGTCAAATCCGCATTGCCGGAAGAAATCTCCGTAATAGCAGTTTTCAGCCGTCTGAGCGGTCTGATAGAAAGACGGATTACAAATCCCACTACAAAGAGGAAAACAAATGTCATAACGATTACGCCGACGATAATAGAAATGATAAGGGGTCGTAAACGCTCCTGGAAATCAGAAAAGGGAACCGAACAGGCGGCAATCCAGTTTGTATCAGGAATGCGCTCAAATACCGACATCCATTTTTTTCCGTTATCAAGGTAAATATCGCTTCCAGTTACCCCGGAAAGCATAAGTGTAAGGTGGTCACCAAGGGTTGTTCCCTGATACTGCTTTTCGATTGCGCCTACATCTTCAACACCGACCTTCCAGTGGTCTTCGTTGGCAAGGGTGATTTTTGTTGCGGAACTGATTACATAAGGATTTCTGCCCTTGGACATAGGATGCTCAAGACACAAATCACTGAGGCTGAAGCCGTTTACCTTACAGTAAAGAACGTTGATTACCCTGTTTGAAAAATCGCGGACAGGATAAGAATAGACCATGTAAACTTCTTCTGTTTTTTTATCAACAGTCGGGTCAGTGATTACAAGGTTTCCTGCTGCGGCCTTGCGGAAATATTCTTCCGATGAAGCAGAAAATTGTGAACCATTTCTGTCAATTCCCTGCCCCTTCATATCAAGAAGCGCAACATCAAGATAATTTTTATCAAGGACGATTGCGTCGCGGGCAATGGCATTTTTTTCTTTAAGAGAAAGATCAGGGCTTCTAAGCTCGTCATCCAGGGCAAGGGTCTGCAGCATACGAATTTCACGCTGGTTATTCGTATTCATATCCTTTGCAACAGCAGAAACAGAATGAAGCAAATCCTCATACATCATCTGCTGCAAAGACTTTGATGATTCATTACATACGATAATTCCGATTACAAGGTTGGAAATAATAGTTCCGGTTAATACGGTAAAAATGATTTTAAAGCTAAGGCTTTTTAACGGACTTTTCAAAAGCTCCTCCGGTGTGTAAATATAATATTCTATTATAATTATACACCAGCCAGTCAGAAAATCCAGTTAAAATTGCCTTACAAATCTATAACCCTCTGAGACAATCCAATGTCAACTTTTGCGTAGCAAAAGTTGAAGGTTCGGTTACGAGCATCCGGAAGTTGGAAGGTACCATTACGACCGAACCAATGCCTTACTCATCCATCTTTTGCTGATCCAGCGGAATACCATAACTATTCCCCGGGTAGTTTCATCAAGGCCGATTCCAAGCCAGCAGCCCGCAACGCCCCAGCCCAGCTTCAGTCCTAAAAGCCAGCTGAGGAAAACCATAATGCACCAGTTGGAGAACATTCCGTACAAAACCGGGAAGCGGATATCGCCGGCACCCTTAAGGCCGCCAATCCAGATGAGGTTGAGGGAACGTCCGAATTCAACCAGGATTGAAAAACGCAGAAGTGTGTTTACAAGTTTGAAAACCTCGGGATTCTTTGTAAAAATCGAAATTATCGGCTGGTCAAAAATGTTGACTAAAGAAATCATGCTGACAGAAACCGCAGTGGCAACAAGGGAGTAGCCGAACATTTTTTTGTAGGCAATCTGACTCTGCTGGGCACCAACAAAGTAACCCGCCTTAATCTGGCAGGCGGCCCCCATTCCGATTGCAACGATGTAAACATACTGGCAGATAGTTCTTGTGTAAACCTGAGCCGACATAGCGTAGGTTCCCAAAGTGGAAATCATTGCCATAATCACAATCTGAGAGATATTGTAGGAAAGGCTTTCGCTGGCAGTTGGCACACCGATTGAAAGGATGAGTCTGTAAAAAGAGTGCGGAGTTGAACGTACAGTTTTGAGGTTGAAAGCAACATCCTTTTTTTTCTTTATGATTATCTGAAGCAGAATGCAGGAAACAATCATAGAAACAAGGGAAGCGCCCGCAACACCCTTTACACCAAGAATAGGGAAGCCGAAAAAGCCGTACAAAGAAAGGGCATTACCCGCAACGTTGATGACATTGGCTGCAAAGGTAACGTAAAGAGCCTGCTTGGTATAACCGTAAGCGCGCAAAATTGCCGACTGCAAAAGGCTGGCCGCATTAAAAATGGCACCAATTCCGCCAAAAATCACAAAATAATCAAAAGCCGCCCTGCGGACCTCGTCTTCCAGAGTGTAGCAGCTCAAAAGCGGCTTTGTTCCCAGAATTACAAGGAAGGTGAGCAGAACTCCCAGGGTCATAATCATCACGGTAGAAGCATTTGCAACGTGATTGAGCTCTTCCCGCGACTTTTTTGCCCCGATATACTGGGCCAGAACGATTGTAGTTCCGGTTGTAATCACACTGAAAAGCAGCATGAGAAAGAAAACATACTGGGTCATAAGGCCAACACCCGCAACCGCAGCACCAGAATAGGCACTTAGCATTACAGTATCGGCAGAACCAACCAGAATGCGGAAAAACTGTTCCAGAACCAGAGGCAGGCAGAGCTTATGCATTGGCAGGGAGCCCTTAGGCGCATTGGAAACTTCCATTTCATAAGTATATTCCTTGCGTTCTTCATCCGGATTTGCCTTATTAAAACGTCCGCCGCTTACAGAAACCCTCTTCATACCAAGGTTTTCCATAGTTTTATAGGAAGCAATATTTTCCGAATCGCAGTGAGCAATGTATTTTTTGATTTTGAGGTTTTTACTGCCCCATTCAATCAGGGCCTGAGCCGCTTCTGCCGCATAACCGTTGCCCTGAAAGGCCTTCTGAATAATCCAGCCAAGTTCTGCATTCTGGCCGTCCAGAATCGTAAAGGAAATGCCCCCGATATGGTGTTTCTTAAAGAGAATGGCATACTGAAAGTCAGTCTGATTTTCGCTGTGCCACTGCTCCTCGCTTTCATCGATGAATTTCCGGGTGTCTTCAAGCGAATCACTCGGTAAGAAAGTCATCATTTTTGTGATTAAGGGGTCAGCTGCATAAGCATGAGTTGTCTGCAGAAATTCACCTGTCATTGGAACAAGTTCCAGCCGCGTTGTTTTCAAATAATATGGCTTCACAATGACCTCCTCGTGTATTCATTGTCAGAGCAATCCAATTCAAATCTTTTGCGTAGCAAAAGTTTGCTTGCATGGTTACGTACGTCCGGAAGTTGGAGTTTGCATTACGACCATGCTTACTTCCCTACACAAAAGTTCGCAAATATGCTTCCCAGTACGTCGTCCGGAGTTACATCGCCGGTTACTTCGCCAAGGCAGTCCAGGGCTTCTTCCAGATCCTGAACAACAGCATCCAGAGTATAGTTATCGTCTGCACTGATGAGCGCGTGCTTTACGTTTTCCAGGGCTTCCGCAACAGAATCCCGCTGGCGTGCCGAACCAAGTCCAGCCTGTTCGCGGTCAGTTGTAAGTCCCGAAGTAAGGATTTTTGCAATCTGCGCAAAAAGAAGGGGAATACCGGTGCCGGTTTTGGAAGAGATTTGGATTTGAAGAGGTGCAGATGAAGGGGAAAGCCTTCCCCACGCTCGCACTTCATTGCTCGCTACCCCTTCGCCTAGGGGCTCCGCCCCTAAAACCCCGTTTTCTACCTTATCAGATTTCGTCCAGACTACAATCAGGGGTTCCTTACAGTTTTTAATGAATTCTTCATCTTCAGCTGTCGGCTTAGTCGTACTGTCAATTAAATACAAAACCAGGTCGGCATCGCTGGCAAGATTACGGCTGAGTTCAACGCCCTGAGCTTCGATTACATCGTCAGTTTGGCGAAGTCCTGCGGTATCAAAGAGGCGGACAGGAATTCCGTTGATGCTGGCCCAGCTTTCCAGCCAGTCGCGGGTAGTTCCTTCAATGTCACTTACGATTGCCCGCTCTTCCTTTAAAATTGCATTGAAAAGCGAAGATTTTCCGGCATTGGTGCGGCCTGCAAGAACTACGCGGGCACCGTCCTGGTAAAGCTTTTCGCCCTTCCAGCTGTCGGCAAGAGTCTGCAGGCGGTCGCGGGCAAGTTCTATGTCTTTGCGGTCAAAGGTGTCGGCAATGGTTTCTTCGTCTTCCGGGTATTCTATTTCTACTTCAATTGCGGCAAGAGTGTCCACAATCAGCTTTTTTATGCTGTCGATTTCTTCAAAAAGTGAGCCCGAAAGGCGTCCGACAGCGTGACTGCGGCCTGCGTCTGTGTGGCTGTCTATGATTTCCTTTACGGCTTCGGCCTTTGTAAGGTCGGTTTTTCCGTTAATGTAGGCGCGGAAGGTATATTCACCGCGCAAAGCCTGACGGAAGCCTGATTTGAGCATTAGAGTCTGAATTGCAGTAACAACGGCTGGGCCGCCATGGCAGAAAATTTCGACCATGTCTTCACCGGTAAAGGATTTTGGTGCCCGGTAAACGGCAAGCATTACTTCGTCAATGCGTTTCGGGGTGTTGCGGGGTGTCCCCGCAGGGAGGGTGGCGGAAAACGACGCGTCTGCGGCGGTTGCAGCCAGGGGGGTGCTCCCCCCTGCGTGGGTCGTAATCTCACCATCAGTATTAAGCGTAGCCGAACCCACGCTATCACCTTCGCTTCGCGAAGCTGACGTTAAATCTTTCTTACAATTATCAAGAATCCAGCCATACACCAGCGTATTTCCCGGGGCGGCTAAAAGGGCCTTGGGGCGTGAAAAAACTTTGCTTACTAATTCGATGCAGTTTTTGCCGCTTAAACGGACAATGCCCAGAGCTGCGGGAGCCAGGGCAGTTGCGATTGAGGAAATTGCTTCTTCCGGTGTGTATGAGCCTATAGTCATAGGCACATTTTACTTATTTTGCGGGCAAAATGGGAAGAGCCGGGGTCATAAGGAAGGGAAAATATCCGCCTTTTACATCATCTTCAAGGGACTGAGGCAGAATGGTGTCCAGAATGGAAAGTCCTGTGTCCACGAATTTTGGCTTTTCGGCAAGGCCAACAGCGGGTTTAGGCACGCTTTCTGCGGCTTCTGGAGTTTTTCCGACGTAAGGTTCATCGCCCACATCGGCCGGAGTTGTGGTGTAGTCGCCGCCGTTGTTCCAGCACATGTAGCCCCGGTTGATTGAGTCGCGGGTTCCGTAGAATTCGCGCTTGATGTAGTCAGAGTTGTAATAGAGGCGGTCGTAGCTTACGCCAAGGTAGAAGCTCTGAATCCAGGGGCGGATGATGGCCCGGTTGCGGCAGAGGATTGTATTTCGGTAAGAGCCGTAATAGTAAATGCGGTATGTGCGGTCTTCGGCCGGAGCATAGTTCATAAAGGTCTGCTCGAAGTGGCTGGGATAGAACATAGGGCCGATTACATCAACGTATTCTGCCAGCATTTCGGCGTCCTGGCCTGTGCGGGTGCCGGAGCGGTACCAGCCGTTTGCACCGTAAATATCTATACCGATCGGAGCGTCGATGTTTTCGCGGGCGTAAGAGAGGAAGCTGATGAGGGCACTTTCCTTGTCCATGCCGGGCGACTTCCAGCGGTAGGTGGCGTTGCCCAGGTTCAGGCCGTCTGTCGGGAAGCGGATATAGTCAAACTGAATTTCGTCAAAGCCGCGCTCGATAAGCTCTTTTGCAACTTCGATGTTATATTCCCAGACTTCCTCTGAATAAGGGTCTACCCAGTTTTCGTCGTAATAGCCCATTACCTGCTCGCCAGTCGGATTTCCTTCTTCGTCGAGAACATCTTCCATGCCCTTTGTTCCAAGCCATGGCTTTTTGAGCTTGTAATCCCAGACTGCATATTTTCCGCCTGCATAAGAAGCAAGGGAGCGGTCCTTAAAGGTTACAATGCGGGCAACCATGTAGATATTTTCTTTTTTGAACTGGCTGATAAAATCGTCCAGCTTGATTGCGTACATTGAGGTTTTTGCCTTTTCCAGAACTGCCGGATTTTTTGAATCGTAGCGGAGCAGGCCGTAGTCGTCTTTCATGTCGATTACAAGGCCGTTCATGTTGCGGTCTTTTACAGCCTTGATGTATTTGTCTATTCCGGCCTGATTGCGGCACTGGTAAGCCGAAGCGTAAATGCACTTGCGCCCGTTGGCAACTTCTGCATAAGGGGAGTTTACGCTGCCCGGATAAAGGAGCCAGAGCTCGTTAAGAAGAAGGCCCTTTGCAAAGCCGCTGCGGCCGGTCGGAATCCAGGCGGTGTTTATCATGCCGGGAACTTTTGAAAAGGCCTCGTTCCATTCGTCAAAGCGGGCAGGAACTCCTGGTGATGTCAAAGATTCAATATCAACAGAACCAAAGCCTTCCAGGGTTGTGTAGAGAATTACGTTGTCTATAGAAGTAAGGCCGTCGATTGTTGCGGCCGGTTTTTCGCCCCGGTAAATAAGCTCAGCGCGTTTTTCTTCCCAGTTGAAGCGGTAAAGGCGGGGAAGATAGGTCTGGGAAATGTAAATTTCTGTGAAAACAGAACCGTCGGCGCGGGTTCGGACGATTGGCAGAATGTCTGCAATTTCATCCGGGGAAGAAAGTGACGGCATGATTTCAAAGCCTGAAGAAACGTCGTTCCAGGCAGGATTAGCCCGGTCTGGGAAAATATAGCTTAATCCGAAAATCGGGTGGCTCATAAATACGACTGTTTCGCCTTCAATTGTGGCGATTGCGGCCGCTTTTACACCGGCAGTTGTCTTACTCATTGAGCCCAGGCTTTTCCAGCTTTTTCCTGCATCATTTGAATAGAAAACTTTATCCTTTGTTGCGGTTACAAGCTGAGAATTATTTACTGGATTTACGCATATATCCTTAAGCTCCTGAATCTGTTTTTCAAGGGCTGCTTCTTTGTTTTTGTATTTTTTAATAGTAAGAAATGGAAGTCCTTCGTTGCGTTCTTCAAAATTTTCCAGGTCGGAGGTAAAAAGGATTCCTTTGGAAGTGCGCATAATCCAGCAGGGAGCAAGGCTCTTTTTTTCTGTCTGGATATTAATCTGAACAATCTGGTCTACCCTTCCTTCTGACCAGAGGGGAATTGCATTATTGTTGCTTGTGATTTTAAAAAGACCCTTGTCCGAACCTACGATGAAAGTCGAAAGATTAGAATCTTTTTCATCCACGGGCACAACACGGTCTGGCAGCTGATATAGAGGTTTAACGCTCTTAGAAGAGCTTTCCTGTGCGAATGCTGGTACGTTTATAAATAAAAAGCCGAGTACAATGAGTAGTATAGTCATATTCATTGTATCGGCTTTATTTTTTAAAAGTTAAGATAAAAAATCTTTATACAATCTGTTCAAGAACATCAACAACAGTCGGGTCATAGAACTGAGGCTGCTCGCGGAGCTTTGCGATTGCAGTTTCCTTATCCATTGTTTCGCGGTAGTTTCGTTTACTTGAAAGAGAAACAAAGCTTTCTGCTACGCGGATAAGGCGGGCAATCTGAGGAATCTCATCGCCCTTAAGTCCGTTTGGATAACCTGTACCGTCCATATTTTCATGATGCTTCATAGCGGCATCTTCGAAAACTTCCCAGAATTTCTTTGGCACGAATTCAAGGTGCTTTTCAGCAAGATTTACGTGCTCTTTTATTGCCTCTTTCTGTTCGTCTGTCAGGTTTGTCGCAGAAAGAAGTTCAGGATCGATTCCAAGGAAGCCGGCATCGTAGATCATGGCGGCACAGAAATAAAGCATGCTCATTCCCTGTGGCAGACCAAGAGCCATAGAAAGCTTGTAAACAAGCTCACTTACGTTTTTTGAATTATTCTTGCGGCCTGTTGCGGCATCAATTTTTGCGCCGATTTCTTCACACTTGATTGCAAGCTGCTTGAGTTCTTCTTCATCCTCTTCACTGAACTCTACGTCCGGCAAAGCCTGAGCCGGTGCCCAGGTAGAAGAGCCGGCAATGCGCATTGTCGGATTTGAACCGTAAAGATCCGTAATACCGCCAAGCATAATGCGGTTTGTCTGGCTCTGGTTTGCAGCAAGCATTTTAAAGGCCTGAACATATTGTTCCTGCTGAACCTGCTGTGCCTTAAAGCCCTTGCGAACAACAATTGTAATCAGGGCAACGATTATAAGAATTAAAAGGGCAATACCTATGATAGAAAGTGCAAGAACCTTTGTTGAACGCTTTGTTTCAGCAGCAGACTCTTTAAATGCGTTTCCAAGGTTTGAAAAACCATGTTCAAAGCTTTCCTTGAATTCAGCCTGATTTTTATTGCTTGCCTCAATCTGCTCACGGATTGCCTTTGTACTGGCATCAGTTGCCTCTTTCTGAGACTCCAGCATCTTATTAAACTGCTTTTCCTGGCGGGCAAGATCCTCCGCCTTTTGATTACTGGCTACAGTTGATTCAATCTGACGGATAAGCTTTTTAATCTTTGAGTTTTCAATCTTGGGATATTTTTCAAGATTTGTCTGAAGCTCAATAAAAGACAACTCGTCATAGTTATTCAAAAGACGGTTTAATTTTTCTGAATAAACTGTCTGGGCAAAATAAAGAACGTTTGCCTGAGAAGATTCATCCTTTGCAACTGCAAGTGCCTGATTTACATATTTATAGGCTTCTTCAATATTATCTTCTTCAAAAGCAGCCTCCGCCTTATCAAGGAAGCGCATTGAAAGATCCGTAGTAGCCGCAAAACCAAAGCATACAGCAGTAAACAATCCTAATGTGATAATAATCTTTTTAATCTTACTTGTTACCATTTTCAGCTCCAATTGCAAGAATTATATTTGCTCGATTTTCCAGACCATTTTCTTTGAGGAAAATCTTGTCTTTAACCCCAATATTCAAGGTAAGCTTTACCTGATCAATATTCTTAAATGGAATTGCAAGGTTTGCAGAAGCTTCCATTGCCGAAGTTATATCATTATAAAACAGATGTCCAAGATAGTAATTATAATTTGCGGTCAGCTCCACTGCTCCAATGGCAAAATCTTCAACCTGAAGACCCAGAACCGGACTGAAAAAATCACCGATTACTTTCTCTGTCGCTACAGAATCAGATTTTTTTCCAGTTTTTACCCTGGTAAAGCCTGCCCTCACAAAAAGATTCCTGAAGAATTTAGGAAAACCGATTTTTGGAAGAATTTCATAATCCAGCATAAGAGGGATTTTTGAATCTCCGCTTCCCAAATCGACAAACTTAAAATCTAAGGAAGCATCACCTCCAATAGAAATTTTATCCAGAAGGCGCTCGTAAGTAGCATTCAGGCCAACTCCATAATTTCTTGCGTTTACACCTGATTCCTGCTCTGTAAGGAAACCTACGCTTGCAACTCCAAGTCCGGCCTTCCATGCAGAAGAGGAAGATTTTATATCACGGCCGGAAACATAAACAGAACCGCCGCCCGCTGTTTTTGTAGAAACATACTGTTTGTCTACACTGGCACGCTTTGATTCCTTCTGCTTTTCAATTCTTTCAAGCTCCTTCTGCCGTTTTTCCTCTTCCAGTCTTTCATATTCCTTCTGAACTTCATAAGAGTCTACAATAGTAGAATACATTTCTACGGCACGTTCATTATCAAGATTATTTTCAATTACAATCTCTGTTGCGGCAAGGGCAAAATCATATTCACTTGCAACAATCAGACGGCGGATTTTTTTCTCCGTGTAATTTTCAATCAGATAATAAAAACGGTCATTCTGATTATTATGCAGAATTTCACTTAGTCCGCTTTCCGACTTTTTAGCAAAAACCAGATCTATCTGCTTATATATATCACTGACATATTCTTCAACCGCAAATACAGGAGAAGAAAAAGCCAGAAGAATTATTGCTATAAAAACTTTTATACTAACTTTTGTTTTCATTATTTCCTTCATTAGTGTTCCCCTCCTCTCCTAAAATATGTTAGTTCTTATACCAATTGCAAACTGAGGTACAAGGCTCTGGATTTCTACGCTGCCCGTGTCGCCAGGCTTTACGTCAGTAGGAATAAACCAGAGCGAACCTTCAAAGTAGAAGGCAAACTGACTGAACATCTTCACATTCTTTAATTTTACTTTCGGAAGCTCAATCTGTCCAATTAAAGCTGCCAGAGTCTGAGTTTTTCCACTCTGGGTCAAATCAAACCAGCTGAACTGAGCACCAATTGCTACCGAAGAATACAGCCAGTCAAAATCATGACCAAAGAAGTAGCTGAAAGGAATGGAAACAATGTTGGCAAGAATCTTAAGTCCAAAAACATTTCCACCGTAACGGGTATCAGTCATTGCAATACCAAAGAGATCTGAAACGGCATCTCTCTGTTCCTGAGTGAACTGTCCCCACTCTGCCTGCACCTTTACGTTGTCATCAAAGAAGGTAAGACCGGCACCAATTTCAAACAAAGTAGAACCCCAGAAATGGAAATCCAGATAGAGTCCCTGTATGAAGCTTGGAACCTGGTAGGCAGCCTTATCACCCTTTCGCAAAGTGATTGTTACATCTTCCAGCTCGATATTATCATTAGAAACTCCGGAAACCTGAAGTGTCTGATTATATCGTCCGCCGCGTTCAGGAGAAATCAGCCTTATAGAAGGCTTTGTATTATCAATCTGAACGATAGTTCTGGTTACCGCAACTTCACCGTTAACCATTGTAGCACGGATAAGAAGGAAATGGTAACCTTCTGTCATATCTTCATTTTCAATACGGTAAGCCCAGCCTTCCTTTTTAGAAATTTCCTTGAAGGTCTTTCCGTTATCAAAGCTCAAATCAATTTTTGCAACCCGCTTAGCCTCTGTAACAACCTTTTCTTCCGGAGAAATCTCCTTTGTTCTTGCAAGAAGAAGCTCATCCTCAGAAATAGAATAACCTGCCTGTCCCTTAATAAATGGACGGTTCACGGCAAAGTCACCATAGTTAAAGTTATCGATAGTAATCCATGGGCCGGTTGAACTGTAAGTAATTTCCTGCTCGCGGGATAAAATTTCCTTTCCGCCTGCAAGTACAGTTCCTACCTTGTAGCTGTGCTTACCTTCTGTAAGACCTTCGGTTGCCGGATTCATATCAAACTTAAAGAAGCCGCATTTTGTAATCTGGCTTTCTGCGATTTTTTTACCGTCAAGATAGAGATTGAGATGGTCAATTTCGCTTTCAGCCTCTGACTGACCGTAAATCGTAAATGCACCGTTTTTATGCTCCCCGTTCAAAGGGTAAAGAATATCGACGGTGGCAGGCTGACGGTTCTTGTCAAGGTGGATGTTTCGGCTGATATTGGTTGTGTTTCCAGCCTTATCCTTACCTGTAAGTTCAAGGTTGTAGAAGCCGTTTTCCAGATCGGTAATATCCATTGTTTCGCCCATTACGCGGCTGACCGGAATATTTCTTGTAACGGCCCTTCCCCCCTTATCAAGGTTACGGATTGTAACGTGAAGGTCTGTGATGCCAACGTTATCAAAAGTAAAGCCCGAGAAGAAGAGGGTTCCCGTAGTAGTTGAATCATCAAGTGGAAGCTCCAGAGTGATTTCCGGCGCCTGGTTATCAATGTTTATCAAACTTGAATAAAGTCCCTGGATTCCGTATTTATCTGTAACCTTGAGGAAGACAACCTGAGTTCCGCCGGGAATAGAACGTGTATCAACATCATAAGTCCATTTTTCGGTTCCAACGGCATCGTTGTAACTGTTTCCGTTATCAAGGGAAATCTGAACCTTTTCTATTCCGTTTTTATCGCTTGACCAGCCCGAAAGCTGAATCTTTTCGCGGTTATGGGTGTCGATTGTAGGAAGCTCAACGGCACCCTTAGGCTCTTCAAGAGAAATTCTGAAGGTACGGGAAGCTTCCGGCCCTTTTACACCATTTATATCAACTGCATAAACTGTAACGGTGTGCTCGTTATCTGTAAGAGTTGAAAGAGGTATGTCGATGGCAAAGCTTGTTCCGCTTTCCGGCAGCTGATGATATTCACCGTTATCGATTTTATAGAACATTGTCGTATCGCCGTCATCATCGTAAACAACACCAGAAATTGTAAAGTCGCGGGTAATAACCTGCATTTCTTCTGGAACGTGGATTTCTGAAACCGGAAGATCTGAATCCTTATCAATGATAAAGCCCCAGATATCCATATTGTTTACATTTCCGGCATCATCGGTGAATACAAAGGACATTGAATCATCAATAGGACAGGTTTCTGTTCCGATTAAAACCGAAGTCAAATCAGAAATTTCAACAGGAGTCCTGACTTTGTCTTTTCCACGAACAGGAGGACCAACATATTCAACTGATTTGAGGTGTCCGTTATCCTTTGCATTAAATACAATCAGAGTTTCACCGTTTACAATGTCTTCTGCGGTCGGAACAACAACAACAGAAGAAGGAGCCGTAATATCCTTAAAGAGGGCAAGATGAGCTGTAGACATTTTTCCCGAGGCATCAGCAGCGCGAACATCCAGGCTGATCAGTCCCTCTTCAAAATCTGTAATGTTTACATCCTGCGAAAAGGTAACACCCGGATTTTTTCCGCCGCTAAAGCGCAAATCCTTCCAGTTTTCGCCGCCGTCCAGAGAATACTCAATAAAGGAAACTCCAGAAGGATCAGCAACAGTTCCGCTGAGCTTGAAAACATTACCAAGCCACTGACCAAAAACCGGTTCAACAAGATTAAGGACAGGACCTGTATTATCTACAGAAAAGTTCAGCTTTTCAGATTCAAAGGCATCGCCGTATTTATCATAAATGCGGACAGAAACACCATTATAGACTCCGTCCTTTTCTGCGCTCAAAATAATCAGATTTCCGTCTGTATCAATTTTAAGGCCTTCAGTTTTTGAAATAAGCTCTGCCCGGAAAGGTCCCTGAACATTTGCATAAAAATGGAATTTTGAATCGTTTGAAATTACATAGCAGTTTTCAACTTCATCAAAAACCGTTCTGACAGCAGGATAGCCGAAAACCTTTTCAGCATCGCTGACTTTATCTTCTTCATTCGGACGCAGGCTTGTAAAGCTTCCCTTAACAGTCTTAACAAAAGCTCCGGCCTTTACAGTGGCAGTAAAATTGTTCAGGCGGGCAGGAAGATTTCCAAGAGGGATTTCTGCAATCCACAGGCCTGGATTTTCAGCAGACGGCTTTACAAGCTTTGCAGAACCTGTCTGGCTGATATCCCCTCCAAATGTCTCTGCACCATTTATTTCATAGCTGACGCCACTTACAGCAAGAGAAGTATTTATGTTAAGCAGGATTTTTCCCGCATCCTTTACACCATAAGGAATTACGACAGGCATTCCGCTCAAATATGAGTCTTCGTTTATACCCGCAATATTCACAGAAAGAGCTGCTTCTTTTACAGCATTGTATTTTCCGGCCACAGGAGCTTTACCTCCCTCAGCCATAACACTGACAGAAAGCGCATTATTTCCTTCCTGCATTTCTGAGCGGCGGAAAATTTTATAAGTATCATATTCACCATCAAGCTGCCCCTGATAAATTGCGGCAGCATATACATCAGCACCGCCATCAAGCCATGCTATAAAAGGAGCTTTTGCAAGCGGCATTTTTCCGTCAATTTCTTCAATTTCAGGAATAGAAGCAAAGGCAAAGGCGGCGGCAGACTTTATTCCGTCAGAGCTTTCTGCAATAACCTCAAGAACGTGAACCCCGTCACCAAACTCAGCAGGATTGATTTCCAGACTGAATTTTCCGTTTTTATCAGCTTCAAGAGCAATATCTTCCCTGACTTCTGTGTGAATTGCAGAAATTACTCCCCCTTTCAACTCGCTATTTGCCGAAAGCACATGGTAGTAAAGCCTTGCAATTCCTGAGACACAGGCAGCAGTACCGTCAATCTTAACAGGCCCGGCCTTTGCATCTAAAAGCACTTCACCATCAGCCGCATCAAGACCGCCTTCCAAAGCTCCCTGGCCGGAAAGAGTCATCTTAAGCTCAGGAATCTCGTTTACAGTTTTAAAGCGGATTACCTGCGACTCAATAGTCTTACCCTTGTCTGTTGTAACGCGGATTTTTACGTCCGCAGAAAGTCCCTTAGCCTCGCCCGGCACCAGCAGAATCTGATTTCCAAAAAGCTCGGCGGTGGCAAATGGCGTAGGAGGCACAAGCTCAACCTTCTTTGCATTGGCGCCGCGGAAGGAGGCACTCACAGGATACTCCGGATTATTAATAATAGTTCCGTCTTCTGAGATGGAAGTTTCATCAAAAACAATTTCCATTTCATCAGCTTTTACGACCGAAGTATTTGTAATATACATAAGGGCTGAATATTCAGAAAGGTGATCTGAAATATCCGTAACCTGAATTTTTAAATTTACAAGTCCTTTAGGAAAATCACTTCCGATTGGAAGGCTGAATTTATATGCCGCATTCGGCTTTGAAAGAAGGTCATCATTTGAAATAGAGCCATTCTTTCCCCACTTGATTTCCGAATGAACTGACTTAATTCCGATTGCAGAACGGGCCATAAGCTCAAAAACAGAAGAACTTTCAGGATGAATTTCCATTCCGTCTTTAAAGGCCACTGTATTTTTTCCGCTCACAACTTTTATTTCAGAAAAGTCAATTTCAGTCCCGGCTGTATAGAAAATTCTTGTTACAGGATTTCCTTCAAGCCCGTTTTCATCAATGCCCGTTACAGTCACAGTATGCTTTGTCATTTCAAAGCTGTAGGCCGGCTCTGGAGAATAAACAAAAGGTCCCCGGGTTTCCTGAATAAAAGGTTCGTTGTCATCAAGGATAATTTTTACGCTCTGCAAGGCATCATCATCCCTTGCAATGCCCCTTATCACAAAAGAATCATCCTTGCCAAAAATACGGTCAGCGGCAGGCTCATTCAGCTGAACGACAGGCTTATCAAGCTCCTGATTAAGAGGAATGTTTCTTGAAACTTCAACAAGGTTTCCGGCCCGGTCAACCGCCTTAACGGCAAGTTTTGCGCTTTTTTCCTTCATAGCGCTGGTATCAAGATTCAGCTTCCAGTAAGGATTACCAGGAATAAGCTCAAATTCCCCTGCCAGACTTCCAAAGGTCCAGCTGAGGCTGGAAACGCCCACAGTATCCTTGGCAAAACCGGCAGCCGAGAATTTTCCATTTTTAACATCACCTTCTATAGGGCTGACAATCTGAACGTAAGGCTTTGTGTTATCAATGAAGTAGAGATAGGAAAAAAGTCCTACAGAACCAGTAAAATCTGTTGCCCGGAACCAGAGAACGGCAGGCCCATCAGAAAAAGCCTTTGTATCGATTTCAAGGTCAAAATTTCTTGCTGCGAGATTTTTTGATTTTGCAAGCTTAATCTGACTGAAGTGCTCGCCTTTATCTGTCGAATATTCCAGCTTTTTTATGCCGTTTCCATCAGTTACAATGCCCCGGAAATTTACCTTTCCCGAAACCAGCATTCCCATTTCCTTGTCAGGAAGACTTGTAACCGGTGCCTTTCTGTCCAGCTGCCAGGTAACTACCGTAGGATTTCCTTCCACAGGAATGTCATTTGTATCGTAACCAATTACCTTGATTGTATGTGGCCCCTCTTCCAGATTTAAAGTATCCAGATAATAAGACCAGAATTCCTTACCGTCAGCATTAACCGTAAGCTCAGAATCCTTACCTTCATCAAGAATCAGCTTTACGCGCGAAACTCCGTCATCATCAATACAGGTACCAACGATATTAAGGTTTCCCACAACCCTCATGTTCGGGAAAGGGTTTGTAATACCGCAGACCGGTAAATCTGATTTAGGATCAAGAAAAATATTGTAAGGACCTTCGGTGAATTCATTTCCACCCAAATCCTTAGCCTGAATGAGAATATTGTACTTACCGTTTCTTCGGTTTTCCAGATTGAA
This sequence comes from uncultured Treponema sp., assembly GCA_947165895.1. Classification (GTDB taxonomy): domain Bacteria; phylum Spirochaetota; class Spirochaetia; order Treponematales; family Treponemataceae; genus Treponema_D. The sequence continues at coordinate 144,777 of CAMVCB010000004.1, read as the reverse complement.
CTGCTCGTCCCAGCTGTTCAAATTTTTCGCAGTAATACTTTCCACCCTGGGTGCCGTAAACTGTCCAAAAACCGGCACAAAAAGAGAAGTTATTAGTATTCCTGCAGTTAAAACTTTTTTTAACATTAAAAAAATACCTCTATTTTCATTTTTGTAAAAAATGACTTATTTACTTATCGGAAGAATTGGTCTAATTTATAAATACAAGGTTGCAGAAACGATAAAAAATCAATTCTAAAAATCAGGAAGGTTGCTATGATAAGCAAAAAACAAAAAGTTGTTGATATAGACATATTACAGAAAATCATCGATAAAAGCAAAAGCATTGTATTTTTTGGTGGTGCGGGAGTTTCCACAGAATCAGGAATCCCGGACTTCAGGAGCCGCGACGGGCTTTATAATTTGAAATGGGCCTATCCGCCGGAAGAAATTATCAGCCGCACCTTCTTCTATGAGAACACAAAGGAATTCTACCGTTTTTACCGCGAAAAACTTTTGATTAAAGGTGTCCAGCCAAATGCCGCCCACTATAAGCTTGCCGAACTTGAAAAAGCCGGAAAGCTGGCCGCCGTCGTTACCCAGAATATCGACGGACTTCACCAGCTTGCAGGCAGCAAAAAGGTTTATGAGCTTCACGGAAGCGTACTCAGAAATTACTGCGAAAGATGCCATGCTTTTTATGATGAAAAAATAATTGAAGAAAGCGCTTCTTCGCCGGACAAGCTTCCCCACTGCACAAAAGAAGGCTGCGGCGGTCTTATAAAACCGGACGTTGTCCTTTACGAGGAAGGCCTGGATGACGAAACAATAAATAATTCTATTATGGCTATTAAAAATGCCGACACCCTGATAATCGGCGGAACTTCCCTGACCGTTTATCCTGCCGCCGGCCTGATCGACTACTTCCACGGCGAAAATCTTGTTTTAATCAACAAAACCGCAACCATGCAGGATGGCCGGGCAACTCTGGTTATCCGGGGAAAAATCGGCGAGGTACTGGACCAGATTAAGGTAAATTAGTAGGGCGGAGCCCCGCCCTACGCGGGCACTTCGTTGCCCGCTACCCCACCCAGCGGGGACACCCCGCAACGCCCCGCTTAAAAATTCATACTGAAGCCAAGGGCCCCGTAACCATAGCTTTTGCTTTCTTTTACAGCAAGGCCTGTTTCAAAAAAGGTTTCCGTCTTAAAGCGGTAGTTGGCCAAAATACCATAGTTAGGCGTAATACCAGCTGTCAGCTTTAATCCGAAAAAGTGTTCAAAAGGCACATCATTACCAAGCTTTTTTAAATAATCTTTCAGGTCAAAAATGCGCCAGTTATCATCATCATGAAGCTCAAAATAGCTGAAGCCCAGCTTGTAATGGAAAAGCAGCCTTGCATCATTAAAGAAAAGAATACCCGCCCCCTTCTGGATATCCAGTCCCAAAAGTATTGTTTCAAAATCAAGAGTTACAGCGTTGAATTCCGGAAAGCCCTCCGGCTTAAGGCTGCCGGTAAAATAAAAACTTGCCCTTTTTTCTTCAGCAAAGACGTAAAAGCTCAGCTTTGCCGGAAGATTAAAGGTCAAATTCAGGGTATCACGAAGGGGAAGCAGGCGGGGCAGAGCAAGAGAAGCCATAAATCCCAGATCGTTATAAAACTCGTATTTGTCTAAATCAAAGCGGTTATTTGCGTTATACCTTGTATTGAAAATAGATCCAATAGAAAATCCGCCGTCAGAATATTTTCCATCCCCGCACTTATGAATATTGGAGTAAACTGCGCTGACACTTTCCTGCCCGTAAAAATACTTTTTACTGCTGTCAGAATATGCCCAGCCGGGCCCCAAAGAGCCGTGTCTTTGTCTTGCCTGGGCCTGGGTCAGGTTAGAACGTCCGTAATGAAGCAGCAGACTATCACTCAAAATCACCTTTGAAATGCGGCCAAAAGGAATTGTAGAGCTTATACTTCCGCTTCCCCGGGACTGCTTCCAGCCATCCTTATCAAATTCGCTGAAACCCTTAAGTGAATACTTAAAAAGATTTGTAAAGGTTCCGCTCTGATACTCCAGCTGCAGTCCGAAGGAATTAGTTATCGGGCCGTAGCCAAGCTCAACAATAAAAATGTCGGAAGTCCAGGGGCTCATATTCAGGTAGGAGGCAGAAAGGGGCATTAAATACGAGGTTTTCTGACCGTAATTATAGGAATTTGAAGTCAGGGAGCTGAGAGGATACAGTGAGCCCCTCAAAAAGTTACTGCGTCTGTAGGGCTTTGTTTTAAGCTCCCCTTCCACTGGCGGATTTGCCTGCCCAAGCGAAAATTCCGGTCTTCTGATCTGGATTTCTCCCTTTCCGGAAATTCCCTCCGAAAGCCCGTCCGCCTCATTTTTTATAAAAAGCCTGTTCTGACGGTAAAATTTTCCTGTATAAAAAATCTTTCCCTGCGCACAAACCGGATAGAAAATACCGCCCGAAAAATCAGTTTTTTCAAAGCGGAAGCTTTTTGTCTCCAGGTCAAAGCTTGCAAGGCGGGGCATTGAGTCCGGCTCTGTGTAGCTGAATAAAAAGCGGCCGGAAGCCTGGTCATAAGAAAGATAGCGGGCAGCCGTCATTTTTCCAGGCAGAGGAGCTTCAAAAAGAAGGTCACCCTTTATCGTATATGCAGAAATATAATAATTAAGGGCAGATTTTTTGATTGCGGCAAAGGCAGGCAGACCTCCGGCATTTTCCTGCAGCTTTTCATCATCCAGCCAGGTCATGCTCTGAAGCAAAGAAGCCTGGGGAAGGTCAAAATCAGCCACCCCGCTAAAGCCGCTCAAAGCTCCCTTCTCATTCAGCTCCAGTTTATAAGTTCTAATTTTCACCAGCGGCGACTGATAAATCTGGCAGACAAGATAATAATCCCCTCCTGATTCAAGAATTACCGCGTCGTGAACATTGGTCAGCTGAGGCAAAGCCTTAAAGCGGCCGTTTGTTCTGTCATAAATCAGAATTTTTGATTTTGTTGCCGCCGCCCTCTGGCTCATAATCTGAATTGCAATAAAACGCCCGTCCCGTGAAATATCAGCCTTTTCCATCTGCTGCAGGGTAAAAAGCTTTTCCGGCACAATCTTTTTACCGGCAGCAAGCTGAGCGTTATCAACAAAATAAAGGGAGCTTGTTTTTGAATCAATATAGATTAAGCCCTCATGGCATTTTTTTAAATTTACATAAAGAGCACCCGAATCATTTTCAACAGAATAATCAGCAGAATCCGGGGTGAAAAAATCCCTTGCGGCACCCTTTTTCACAGAATTTTTATCTGCGCCACCTACCTGAAAGGTAAGGTCATTTTCAAACTCTTTCCAGGCCGAGCGGAGAGTCTGACCGAAAGCCTTTTTAAAGGCACCGCTTACAGAAATCGACTTTAAGTTGCATAGCCTGTACCAGAAGTCAGCATATTTTTCCATGCCGTATTTATCCTGAACCCACTGGTAAAAAGCCCCGTTAAATTCGTAAAAAGCGCCCGACGGATACTTGTCGGAAGCGCCCTGAATATCACTGTAATAGGGAAACTGACCCTCAATTTTAGCCTGCTTGATGATATGCTTTGAAAACTCACTGTTCAAACGACCCTGCCCGCTGATACTTTCGCTTGCAACTGCGGCACCCTCTGCCATTCCCCGGGGAACGGTAACCGAGCCGGGATAAAACTCATCACCAAAAACAAGGCCAAGTCCCTTCCAGAAGGGATGCTTCATATTATATGTAATTGAATGGGTTATTTCGTGCCAGAAGGTTCCAAGAATCGTGTCTTCCATCATCTGAAGATTTTCCGACGGAAAGGTGTCGTAAAGTACAATGTGATTATATGGATAGGAAGACCAGTTTGCATTGAACTGCTCAACCTTCTGAGTTATTACAAGGGGCATGCGGCACTGAGGCTCTATTCCATACTGGGCAGCCGCTTCCTTATAAATGCGGTCGGCATTTGCAATCAAAATGCGGGCAGTTTCTTCGCTTTCGGCGTCAAAAATCACGTCAAACCATTGTGTTTTATGAACAAGGATTTTTTTACAGCCGGAAACAGCGCCGTCAAAAGCAAAAAGCCATGCAGACAGAAGCAGAAGAAGAGAAAGAGAGAAGAGTTTTTTCATTCAAAGCCCTCCTTATATTTTAAGATTTAATTTCGATTGTCTTTTTAGCAGTAAAAAGAGATGTAAACAAAATTGTTTTTTCGGTGATATTTTTTCTTTTATCCTGAACAGAAATTTTTATGCTGCTTCTTGAAAGCTCGTCGGCAAAATTCTGGCCATAAAATGACGCGATTAAATCAAGATAGCCTTTTTCATCAAGATTTTTTGTTTCTTCATCATCACTTAAGGCCGGAACCAGGAAGATATCAAAAACGGCAGCCATTCTGGCAGAGGAGCCGTTATAAAAATCACGGAAATTTTCATTTGTGAGCCGGAAAGTTATAATTCCCTCCTTCTCAAAAACTATTTCATTGTCCGCAGGAAGAATTCCTTTAATCACAAGGCCTTCTGCTTTGGAAGGATAAACTTCGACTTTAGTAAAACCTTCCTCAAGCAGCCCCGTCTTCAGCTGGTCAAGATTAAGCTCCGAAAAATCACTTCCTGCACTTTTTAAAAGATTTTGAATTGCCCCTCCCTGATCAAAATTACATTCAAGCATAAAGGCAATGCTGTCATCTTCCTGCAGCATAAAGGCCAGCTGATTTTTACAGGAAGCAAAAATCACAAGAAGAGCAGATAAAATCAAAAGGCGGGCAAAATCAAAAATCTTTTTCATAGGCCTTTTAGCGGACAAAAGTGCTCAAAGGAAGGGAAACGCGTACTCCTGTAAACATTACAAGACCAGCCGATACAGAATCCAGGAAATTAAGGGCCGCATTATCAGTATGATTAAAAACAGAATAACTTATATCCTGAACAAACTGAACCTTAGCATCCTTGATTGAAAAGCTTGGGGTTGAAAAAACTACGCCAATTGTTCCCGGAAAAACTGATGCTGAAATTTCTTCATCAGTTGTAACAAGATGGGCATTTGTAAATGAAATTACAGGGCCGGCATAAAGACGAACATATTCGCTCATTGTTGCGGTAAACAAAAGAGGAATCTGGAATACATCCTGACTGAAGTTTATTCTTGCACCAATTGCAAAGCCCGGCTCCAGAAACCATTTCTTGTAGCGGGCATTAATCTGAATGTCTACGGCGCGGAAGCGGAACATAAAGGAGTTAGGCGAAATCAAAGACCAGCCCACATTAGTGCTGGCATCAAATATGATATTTCTCGTAATGTCGTTACCGCTGCGGGAAGCATGAACCTGGCGGGGATGCTTTTCCTTTTCCTTAGCATCCTGGGCAATGGCTTCCTCTACCTTTTCTTCACTGCCCGTTCCGGATTTAAGGAACTGTCCGGTTGCAACATATTTACCCTTCCAGTAAGTCTGATTAAGGGAAGAAATGATTACGCCGGTGTTTTCTCCGTCGCTGATTGCCGAAATAAACTGTCCGTTTCCAATATAAATTCCAACATGACTGATGTTTCCGCTGCTGTTTGTCTTAAAGAAAACGAGGTCGCCCACTTCCCGGCTCTTATCCGGCACAATGCGGCAATAGCTGTAAATTGCTTTAGCCGTTCTTGGAAGCTGAATTCCAACTGATTCCCGGGCAACATAATAAATCAGGCCGGAACAGTCAAAGCTGTCAGGACCAACTGCACCCAGAACATAAGGGCAGCCTACATATTTTTTTGCCTCGGCTATAAATTTTTCCCGGGCTACCTGAGCCTGAGCCGGTGTAATATCCTCGGCACACAGTTTTAAGCTGCAAACTGTAAAAATCAGGAGAAGCAGAAATAAAACACGCTTTCCCCACTGATTCGATTCATTTTTTAAACTAGTATTCTGCATATCTTTATTTTCGGATTTTCAATTAATTACATTAGAAATTAAAAAAGCCCGAGCTTCACCTGACCCGGGCTTTCGTAAGACTTTCTATAAGCTAGAAATCTTTTTTGGTAACTACAACTGAGTTATCGGCATTAGAATAAGGAGCTGGAATGTACTTGTCAGCCTTCCAGTCATTTTCCCATCTTGTACCATCAATCAGATAGCGGAACTGATATTCGCGACCTGCATCAAGTTCAATTTTTGTAGAAAATGAACCATCCTTTGCTTTTTTCATTGGTGTATCTGTACTACTCCAGCTGTTAAAGTCCCCCGCAACATATATCTTTGATACCCCTTTAGCGGCTTCAGCAGTAACAGAAAAAGTAACAGAACATTTTTTTCCATCTTTTGAAAAACTTTTCTTTAGTGCCATCATCAAATCTCCAAAATCTCCACAGAACGAAGAGACCTATCTCCAATAATGATAATATTAAATATATCAATGTTTTATTTTTTTGTATAGCAAAACCTCGTTATAAATTTGAATTTATGGCAAAAAAATAGTACAATAATACTATAACATCAGAGTTATGACACTTCTATCCGCCGATTTATCCAAATTGCAGGGCGGAAACAGGCTCGTATGAGTACTGAAAATCTTGCTAAATAGGAGACCTAATATGTCTATCTTATCTAACAATCACTATTTATTTACTTCTGAATCCGTTGGTGAAGGTCACCCGGATAAACTTTGTGATCAGGTTTCTGATGCAGTTCTGGATTACTGCCTTTCTCTTGACCCTGAGGCTCACGTTGCCTGCGAAACCTTTTCTTCGACAGACTTTCTGCTTGTAGGCGGTGAAATCGGATTTTCGAAAGACATTGATCTGAAGGAATTTAACCGCCAGGTTGAACGTATTGCCCGCGGAGTTGCTTTAGACATCGGTTATAATTCAGCTGACGTCGGACTTGACGGCGCAAATTGTCTTTTCATGAACAGACTTCACGCCCAGTCGGCAGACATCAACCAGGGCGTTGTAGGAAAAGGTCTTGATGAATACGAAGGCCAGCAGGGTGCCGGTGACCAGGGCATGATGTTCGGTTTTGCCTGCAATGAAACCCCGGCCCTGATGCCGGCTCCGGTTTACTATTCTCACCAGATTCTTCTGCGAGCTCACGAGCTTCGTCACAGCGGTAAAATTGCCTGGCTGCGCCCGGATGCAAAATCTCAGGTTACCATTGAATATGATGGATTTAAGCCTGTCCGCATTGATACTGTTGTTCTTTCTCACCAGCACAATCCTGATGTTGATTACGAAACAATCAAAAAGACTTTGATTGAAGAAGTAATTAAGCCTGTTCTTGAGCCGACAGGTCTTCTGGACGATAAGGTTAAATACTTTATCAACCCGACAGGAAAATTTGTAATCGGCGGACCAGACGGAGATTCTGGACTTACAGGACGCAAAATCATCGTAGATACTTACGGCGGAATGGGACGTCACGGCGGCGGCGCCTTCAGCGGAAAAGACCCTTCTAAGGTTGACCGCTCGGCAGCCTACATGGCACGCTACATTGCAAAAAATATTGTTGCGGCAGGGCTGTCTGACCGCGCTGAAGTAGAGCTTGCCTACGCAATCGGAGTTCCTTTCCCGGTTTCAATCATGGTAGAAACCTTCGGAACAGAAAAAGCTTCCCGCGAAAAAATCGAAGAAGCTGTAAAGAAGGTTTTTGACTGCACTCCGGCCGGAATCATCAAAACATTGCAGCTCAAACAGCCGATTTACCGCAAGACAGCAAGCTACGGACACTTTGGCCGCGAAGGCTTCCCATGGGAGCGCACCGACAAAGTAGAAGAGCTTAAAAAGTTAGTAAAATAGCAAAGACAGGGGGTGCACTTCAAACTTCACATGAAGTGCACCCCTTTTTCTTATTCCTCTTCAGGAATTTTTTTCTGATTTCCTGCTTCTGCGCTTTCATTTTCTTTTGCAGAAGAATTGACAAAATCATTTAATGCCTTATCAAATCCACTGCTTTTTCCCAAATCATTAAAGCCAGGATCAAGGGCATTTTTTAAATCATCTGTAGAAACAGAAAATTCATATTTTCCCTTTGGCATTGTAGCTTCAGGATCATTAGCATTAAACTGAGCAAAAAGTCCTGAAAAAATCAAAAGCACAAGTCCCGCCATAAAAACTTTTTTTTCCATAATCAGCCCCCGGTTTTTATTCAAAAGTCTATTCTTCCTTATTATACGAATCAAACTCCAAAATGGCGAATTTTTTTAACGGTGCCCTGAACATTCTTTCTACCGGAACCGGAATGGCTATAACCAAAATTGGCGGCATCTAAAAAACTGCTGGAAAGTCTGATTTTTCTGTGCTAGAGTGATTTGCATGAGTCTTCTTTCCCGGAATGAAATCACAGAAATTATGAAGCGCTGGCAGGCTCAAAATCCCCAGCCTGCTTCGGAGCTGGAATATAAAAATGCCTATACCCTGCTGGTGGCGGTGGTGCTTAGTGCCCAGGCAACAGACAAATCTGTAAATATTGCGACCCGGCCGCTTTTTGAAGTTGCTGATAATCCCCGCTCCATGCTTGAGCTTGGCGAAGAAGGACTTATTCCCTACATAAAATCAATAGGACTTTATAAAAATAAGGCAAAGCATGTGATTGGACTTAGCCGCAAGCTGCTAGATGATTTTAACGGCCAGGTTCCGGCTGACCGCGATGCCTTGATGACCCTGCCGGGCGTGGGCCGTAAAACCGCAAATGTGGTTTTGAATGTAGTTTTCCACCAGCCGACCATGCCGGTAGATACCCATCTGCTTCGTGTGGCACCCAAAATGGGGCTGGCAGAAGGCACGACGCCTGAGCAGGTGGAAGCCTCGCTTCTGGCGCAGATTCCGGCGGAGTTTTTACAGCATGCCCACCACTGGATTTTGCTGCACGGCCGCTATGTCTGCACCGCGCGTAACCCAAAATGCGGAGACTGCATAGTCAGTGATTTATGCAAATGGTATAATGAAAAAACGCGTTAGGCACTGGAGGGGGGAAGCCCGGAGGGCTTCCCGTGCAGAGCACCGAGCGTAGCGGAGCCCGGAAGCGCCGACCGCAAAGCGGGAACGCCAGAAAAAAGAGGATCAAAATGCTGAAAGAACTTTCCATCATTAAAAAAGATTTTATTGATTTTGTTTCCAGAACCTGGGATAAAATTAACGATTACATTACTGTTCACTATCTTTTTGTGGGAATCAGTGTTCTTCTTGTTCTTTTTATCTATTATATAATTTACCGTCTGGTTCGTAAGGGAATCCGCAGAGTAAACGACGAAAAACTGTCTAAAGAGCGCAAGGAAATCCTTTACAGACTGGCCCGCTATGCCTTTTATTTTGCCGTTGTCGTTTACATTCTGGGACTTTTTGGAATTAAGCTTTCTGCCATCTGGGGAGCAGCGGGAATTGCCGGAGTTGCAATCGGTTTTGCAGCCCAGACTTCTGTCAGTAACCTGATTAGCGGCATTTTTATTGTTTCGGAAAAATCAATCAAGCTGGGTGATACAATCATAATTAACGGGGTAACCGGCGTTGTTGATACAATCAGCCTGCTTTCGATCCGCGTTCATACCCACGACAATCAGATGGTTCGCATTCCGAATTCTTCTATTATAAACTCGCTTTTGACAAATAATTCCTATAATTCTTACCGCCGCTATCTGCTGAATGTCAGCGTTGCCTATGAGGCGGACCTGGAGCTGGCCGTGGAAACTTTGAAAAAGGCTCCGGCTCTTTGCCCTACTGCCCGCACTGACCCGGCTCCAAATGTCTGGATTGACAGCTTTGGCGAAAGCGGAATAAACCTGATTCTTGCAATCTGGTTTGATAATTCAGATTTTCTTGCCGTAAAAACTGAAGCCTTTATTGCGGTAAAAAAAGTTTTTGACCAGGCAAAAATAGAAATTCCTTACAACAAGGTTGTGGTGCACAATGCCTAACTTTTTTGAGCCTTACAGCTGGAACTACATGCTGGAGCGGAATCCCCCCCGCGCCTACAGCGTCGCCGGCTATCACGAAATTCTTTGTCCCCGCGCCGACTATCCGGCCTTCCTTGCTCCCTACCTGCAGCTGCCCCTGCTTACCCGCCTCAAGGGCATAGGCCTTTTGTGCGGCACCGACTGGACCCGCCTTTACCGTAACCGCTTTTATTATTCGCGATTTGATCACAGTCTGGGCGTTGCCCTGATTATCTGGCATTTTACCCACGACAAGGCTCAAACCCTTGCAGGCCTTTTGCACGACGTTTCCACTCCGGTTTTCAGCCATGTGAGCGATTTTAGAAAAGGCGATGCTTTGACCCAGACTGCCACCGAAGAGCCTAACGAGCTTCTTATCAGAAATGATGCTGAACTGGCCCGTCTTCTTGCGACTGACGGACTTACCGCCGGCCAGGTCTGCGACTATCATCTTTACCCGGTTGCCGATAACGAAATCCCGCAGCTGAGTGCCGACCGCCTGGAATACATGTACCCCAGCGGAATGGCCCTGGACGGCAGCTGGACTTATGAGGAAATCCGCCGCACCTACGGCGACCTGCGGGTGCTTACAAATGAAGATGGCAAGCCTGAGCTTGGTTTTACCAGCCCGGAAATTGCCACCGAATACACTGAGCATTTCTGCCTTATCGGCCACATTCTGCAGCTCAACGAGGATAAGCTTTGCCTGCACCTGCTTGGCCAGATAATGAATCTTGCGGTGGAAGAAGGTATAGTCCGCGAAGAAGATTTTATGACTCTTTCCGAAGCTGAAATTATAAAAAAGATTGATGATGATATGACCGGCTCGCATCACTTACACTCTCTTTACCGCACCTTCCGCGATATGACTGACATACTTCATTCTCAGTGCCAGCTCGCCGGTCATTTCTGCGTGAATTTAAAGGTCAAACTCCGCTATATTAATCCCCTGGTTCAGCTGGCAGACGGCTCTGTCCGCCGGATCCGAGAAGTTTCCCCAAAAGCCGACAAAATCATCTCTGATTTTCTGACCTGGGAAGATACGCCCTGGGGATGTGTCAAATTGCTTTAATTACCCTGGCACGTGAAGAATTTCACGAGGTTTACTTCCGTTGGCAGGACCTACGATTCCCCGCTCTTCCATTTCTTCTACAAGGCGGGCGGCACGGTTGTAACCAATACTGAGGCGGCGCTGCAGATAACTTGCACTTGCCTTGCCTGACTGAATTACAATTTCAAGTGCCTGGTCATAAAGCGGATCCCCGTCATAGTTTCCGTTCAGCTCAAAATCATCGCCCTCTTCTTCATCTTCATAGAATACCTGATCATCGATGTAGTCCGGTTCACCGTATTCTTTAACGGCATTTACAACATTCTCAACTTCCTGATCGCTGATGAAAGTTCCCTGAATTCGCACAGGAGCCGGGTCAACGGCAGAAGCATAAAGCATATCACCGCGGCCAAGAAGCTTTTCAGCACCAACACTGTCGATGATGATATTAGAGTCTGTACGGCTTGAAACCATAAAGGCAATTCGGCTTGGAATGTTTGCCTTAATCAAACCGGTGATTACGTTTACAGAAGGACGCTGGGTTGCAAGAACAAGGTGGATTCCGACGGCACGGCTCATGGCTGTAAGGCGGGCAACTGTAGATTCAAGCTCGCGGCCGCTTGTTGCCATCAGATCGGCAAACTCATCAATAATTACGACAATGTAAGGAAGCTTTTCTGTCGCAATGTCGCGCTCCTTAATTCTCTGATTGTAAGTAGAAATATCGCGGACACCCATGCTGTCCAGAAGGGCATAACGGCGCTCCATTTCGCAAAGACACCACTGCAAAGCCTGAAGTGCCTTCTTTGGCTCGGTGATTACCGGAACCAGAAGGTGAGGAATATTATTGTAAAGCTTAAGTTCAACCACCTTCGGGTCAACCAGAATCAGTTTTACGTCACGGTAAGAGCGCTTGTACAAAATCGAAAGAATAAGTGAGTTTACGCAGACAGATTTTCCCGAACCTGTTGCACCAGCAATCAGCATATGAGGGGTTTTTACAAGGTCAATCAGCTGTGCTTTACCTAAAATATCCTTTCCAAGTACAACAGGAACTGCCATTTTATCCCATTCGTCCAGCTTCATTTCGATAATTTCACGGAAGCCTACGATTGAACGGTGGCGGTTTGGAACTTCAATACCAACAGCCTGTTTTCCTGGAATCGGTGCAACAATTCGAACTGACTGGGCGGCAAGACTGAGGGCAATATTATCCTGAAGGGCAACAATTTTCTGCAAGCGGACACCAGGAGCCGGCAGAATCTCGAACATTGTAACAACAGGACCTTTTTTAATATTGATAACCTTTGCTTCAATATTAAACTCAGCCAGAGTGTTTGTAAGGTTCAGGGCAGATTCTTTTGTCGCGTCATCAATAATCCAGTACTGATCGTCTTTGTAGGCAGTAAGTAAATCAGATGGAATTACATAAGGGCCTTTTTTTGCAGCTCTGTTTCCGATTTTTGGAGGATTTGGCATAATCTGTGCACGCTCAACTTCAGGCTCATCTTCCAGTTCAAGCTCGTCATTCTCATGGGCAAAGGCATCACTTTCCTTATAATCGCCCTTTACATCATCAGAAAAAGCTACGCTTTCATCTTCGTAAACTTCATCATGTTCAGAATCATCTTCCATGGCGGCAATTTCGTCCTCTCCGTTTGCAGTAAGGTCATTTGCTGCCATTTCAGGCTCATCATCATCAAAATTTGCTTCAATAAAGTCAGGCTCCTGGGCAATTGCGCCTGGTGCTTCTTCACTTTCTGCTGTAAGCTGCCCCTTCTGGTAAGCCTGCTCGGTTTCTTCAGAGATTTTTTTCAGGCTTTCCTTACGGATTTCATCTTCCATCTGGGCAAAAACGTCAGATACGCCAAATGAATCCTCATTTTCCTTGTGAGAAGCGGCATAAAGCATTGATGATTTTTCGGCGGCATGCTGAATTGCATCGCTTGAAGGCCTTTGGGCAGTCGTTACTTCCGCCTCATCAGCTTCCTCGTCCTGTACCGGCGCCGGTGCAACTTCCCGCACAGGAGGCACCGCAATAGCTTCGGCGTCACCTGCCTCAGCAAGATTTATTCTTGAGGGAAAAACCGGGCTCCCAGCTTCAGGAGTTTTTTTTTCCGTAGTTTCCTCTTCAGGAAGGTCTCCTTCCCTCAAAGTAATTCCGTGCCCGAAATTCGGATTTTCTACAACTGAATCAATATATTTTGTGCTTGAATAAGCAGTTTCCGGCTCAGCCTTTACTTTATCAAAATCTACGTCAAAGGCAGAAAAGGGATTATCTTCAGCAGGCGCTTCTGTCTGAGCAGGCTGGTCAGCATCTTCTGCAGGAACACTTTCCCCGGCAGCTTCTACCGGCTCCTGAAAATCTTCACTCTCATCTCTTGGGGGAAATTCCAGTGCAGGGTCATTCTCATCTATTTCTTCTGTGCCATCAGTGCTATCAGACGGTTCCTGGTAGTCTTCGTCATAATCCGGTGGCAGAGTGTCCTGTTTCGGAGGAAGGTTATTCCACTCAAGCTCGTCTTCCGGCTGGATTTCTTCTTCATCGCTTCCAAAATCAGTGAGCGCAGCATATTCTTCTTCTGTGATGATTGACGCACCAGGTTCAGCATAATTTTCAGTTTCAGACTCCTCTTCAATTTCAGTTTCGATTGTTTCCGGCTCAGATTTTACTCCAGAAAGAGCCCTGTCAAAAACCGAGGAAATTTCACTCTTTATTTCATCATCTCCGACTTCTTCAACTTCTCCGATATCATCAACCGGAGCAGCATCAGGAATATCTTCCTCATCTTCATCCGGATTAAATTTATTTTCAAAATTTTCTGAACTCATGCTGGCAACCGAGCTGGCAGAAACTTCACCTTCAGAATCATCAGCTCCCGCCTTGTCCTTTCCAAAAATAAGGGAGTCAGTATTGAGTTTTCCAATCTGATTGAGCTGGGCAAGGGGATTTTCATCTGCAGGAGTCTGAGCAGCAGAGTCTGTAAGACCTGCTTCTGTCCCGCCGCCTGCTCCTCTTGCATCAGCCACAATTTTTTCTGCAGCGGCCTCAGCCTCAGTCTGAGTCTGAGCATTCTTTTTTACCTGAGAAAGCGGCTTTTGGGCAGAATTTTTTGCCCCGCCCTTGTTTCCAAAGAGAATAGGATTTATTTTATCCGCAATAATTCCGGCTCCAAGGAATTCGATGATAATCAGCATTACGCCGGTTACGACAGCAACAAAAACCTTAACTCCCGGAAAACCTGAATGTTCAAGGGCAAGAATGGAACGGCAGATATTTTCTGTAATTACAGCGGTGAAAAAAGGCACGATTGCGGTCAAAAGCCGCATTGTTTTTCGTGCAGACCATTTGCTTGCAAAGCAGGAAAGTCCCGAAATAAAAAGGAAAAGAGGAATCAAAGCGCTGGAAAATCCGTAAACCGTATAGAGGATATTTCCCAGCATAAAAAAGATATTCTTCTGGCCGGCTTCAGTCATCCCAAAGTCCAGGCCCTGTAAAATCAAACTGATTGAAAAAAGAGCGGCAACTAAAAGCAAAGCAACGCCGGTTACAACTGTAGATTTATTTGAAGTCTTCATAATGTGATTATCGGCCTCCCAAATAAGTAGTTTAGAAAATTTTGTTTTGTTATAATAGAGGGTATGAGTATAAAAGTGATTTTTCTTGGCATTCTTGCCATTATCGCAGGCATATCTTTTATTGCCAGCGGCGTCTATTTTTTGAGCCGGAACTTTATTGATAAGCTGAACAAAAGTAATTCTGATAAAAGAAATGAATTCCGTGCACGCGGCAGCGGCTTTACCGCTATTTCGCTGGGCGCCCTTACACTTGTCTGGGCCCTTATGCTCTTCACCTTTCCCCAGATTGCTCCGGCCCTGGCCCTGGTCTACATGGTATTTTTAATCGCAGCTTTTGGCCTTCTGATGATTATCTTCAAATAAATCTGAAAAAATACCGGCGCTACTTACTGATTTCATCAAAATACGAAATGGAAAAGCGGGCAAAATCCTTAAAACCCAGCTTCTGATAAAGAGTCCGCGCCGGCATATTATTTTCCTTTACAAAAAGAACCGCACTGCGCCCTGTACGCAGAATACGGCGGCAAAGATTATAAAGAAGCTGCCAGGAATAACCGTTTCTGCGGTAGCGGGGATGTGTATAAACTCCGCCGATTTGAACGCAGTTCCAGCCGATTGCATTTGTGTTTACTTTTGCGGCCGCCTGTCCGTCGGAAAAAAGTGCCAGACAAATCTGATTTTTCAGAATCTGTTTAAGTATCAGGCGGATTTCTGCATCGCTGGTATTTTTCCAGCTGGCCGCAACCTCTTCCTTTACAAAGCCCTCCTGAAGCTCAAAAAGCAGGTCTATATCATGTTCGGGATTGTTGCAGCGCTTAATTTCATCATCAGGCGTGAGGGGGCTTTCCGGCGGATTTACCTCATCCCCGGCAGAAATTTTCATAAGAAAGTAGCGCTTTTCCGCAAGCAGTTTACGTCCCTGGGCCTGAAGAATGGCACTTACCTTTTCTGACACAGAAAGAGAGCCGTTGATAGTGGTGACATGATGGGTAAGAAGGAAGTCTGATAAGAACCGGGTAAGCTCTTCCTCCCGCTTTTCAAAGTCTGGTATGCAGTGGAG
This sequence comes from uncultured Treponema sp., assembly GCA_947165895.1. Classification (GTDB taxonomy): domain Bacteria; phylum Spirochaetota; class Spirochaetia; order Treponematales; family Treponemataceae; genus Treponema_D. The sequence goes on along the minus strand of CAMVCB010000004.1, from coordinate 129,200 downwards.
GAAGGTGCCCTTAGCATAAATAATGCCCGCAGTTCTTTCATCATCCTTAATGACAAAAAGATTTTCCATTTCCTTACGGACATAGGAAGCAAGCTGAACACAGTCTGCTTCGTAAGGAAGAAGAAAATCTTTTGCCTGCTTAAATTTTTCTGTTGTATTTATTTTGGTGATATACATAAAAAATAGAAAATTTTTTTGTTATTGTAGCATAGGATAAAAAAATTAACTATTTTAATCTTTAAAAAAGTCAATTAACTTTACATTTAATGCCATTGCAATCTTATATAGGGTTTCTAAAGATGGTGATGTGCGTTTTGATTCTATATAAAAAAGATGACTTCGTGAAATTCCAGATTCAACAGATAATTTCAATATTGAAAAACCTTTCTCTATTCGGAGTTGTCTTATTCTTTTATGAACTTTCTCTATCTCATCTGGCATTGTATTGCTCAATTTTTAGAGTATTGATAAAATGACTTTATAACGACTCTAAATCTAGAGTTATCATTTCAAATTTTTTCATAAATAAGGAGATAAAGTATGAAAAAAAAGTTATCTGTAATTGTTATGTGTGCTTTATTTACATGTCTGGGATTTGCTGCAAAAGCAAAAGCTCAGAAATTCGTCTTTGATTTTTCCAAGGATTTTTATCCTGGAGTTGGCTATGTTTATTTGAACAGTAATGCATTCCGTGATTCAGTTTTCAAGAAAGCTGATATTATTAAAAACGAATATATTATTGAAAAAGTTAGAACAACTGCTGCATTAGTACCTATTACTTTGACACTTAAAGTTACAGTTGAAAAAGACGGTACCCTTACTTACGCCTATTCTGACTTGGAATATGTAAAAGATGGTTCTGCTTTGGAAATGACTCCGCTTGTTGCTGTTGGTTCTATTACTAATGATTTTGATAAATTGCTTCCACAGGTATTTAGTGATGAAGCAAAATATAATGCTGCTAAAGCTAAATTCTATGAAAATGTTGGAATGCTTTTCGCTATGACTGATGGACTGACAGAAATCAGAGCTGCAAAATTTGCATCATTGGTAAAAGATGCTCCTATCAATCTTGAGCTTAGTGTTATTAATGCAAAAATGAATGAATCTGGAGAATACACTGATTATCAATATATCATAAGCGGATTTATTTATGTGAGCACATTGAGCAAAATGGGCTTTACATATTATACAAATGATGATGACAAAGCTGGATCTGCAGAAGGTGATAAAATCAAATTCTCTGGTAAAATAAAAGATTTCAAGAAATCAGCAATTACAAACACACTGTCATTTGTTGTAGTTGATGAGTAATACAAAGTAATTACTTTCAAAAAGAAAGGGCTGAATTGCAAAAAATTCAGCCCTTTCTTTTTATTTAAATTATTTAATTACGGAAACTGTGGATTGGTGCCGGGATTCTTCCGCCGCGGTTGATGAAGTCGGCGCAGGAGAACTTGTTTACGTCCATTACAGGGCAGCCTCCAAGAAGACCGCCGAACTCTACCCAGTCACCGGCTTTTTTACCCGGAGCCGGAATCAGACGGCAGGCAGTAGTTTTATTGTTTACCATACCGATTGCAAATTCATCAGCCATAATACCAGAAATTGTAGTTGCCGGAGTATCGCCTGGAATTGCAATCATATCAAGGCCAACTGAACATACTGTAGTCATAGCTTCAAGCTTTTCAAGGCAGATAGACCCCTGCTGAACGGCGTTAATCATACCCTCGTCTTCAGAAACAGGGATAAAGGCGCCCGAAAGACCGCCGACATTTGTGCTGGCCATAACACCGCCTTTTTTAACCATATCTGTCAGCATGGCCAGGGCAGCAGTTGTTCCCGGCGCACCGCAGCCTTCAAGACCGATTTCTTCAAGAATGCGGGCAACAGAATCGCCAACGGCAGGAGTTGGAGCAAGCGAAAGGTCAAGAATACCAAAATTAGTATCAAGGCGTTTTGCGGCCTCACTTCCAACCAGCTGACCCATTCGTGTGATTTTGAAAGCCATCTTTTTGATTCCGTCTGCCAGAACGTTAATAGGCTGTCCCTTGTATTCGCGGGCTGCCGCAAGAATTACGCCTGGACCAGAAACACCAACGTTGATTACGCTGTCGCCCTCTCCGGGGCCGTGGAAAGCGCCGGCCATAAAAGGATTGTCCTCCGGCGCATTACAGAAAATTACCAGCTTGGCACAACCGTTTACTTCGTTGTTTTTAGAAACCTCGGCAGTTTTTGCAACAGTTTCGCCCATCAGTTTAACTGCGTCCATATTAATTCCCGATTTTGTAGAACCAACATTTACCGAAGAACAAACAAAATCAGTAGAAGCCAGGGCTTCCGGAATAGAATCAATCAAAATACGGTCAGCAGGAGTAATTCCCTTCTGAACCAGGGCAGAAAATCCGCCGAGGAAGTTTACGCCAAGATCCTTTGCGGCGCGGTCAAGCGTTTTACAATAGTCAACATAAGATTTAGCATTGCTGGCACCGGCAACCAGGGCAATCGGAGTAACGGAAATACGCTTATTGATGATAGGAACGCCGAATTCCTTTTCGATATCCTGACCGACCTTTACAAGATTGCCTGCCTTTTTCATAATCTTGTCATAAATCTTGTCGCAGGCCCGCTTGCTGTCAGAATCCGCACAGTCCAGAAGAGAAATACCCATCGTAATGCAGCGGATATCCAGCTTCTGGCGCATAAACATATTTACAGTTTCCTGAATTTCTACCGGTGAAAAAATCATAATACCCTCGATTTTCAATAATTATACTAAAATTTCTTTAATAATACTGAAAATCGGGGGTTAGGAAAAGGTGCCGATAATCGAAGAAGCGTTAAGCCGATTAGTCCAGTGGACTAATCGGTAGCTTCATCAAGAAAATGGCTCGTTCGATTTATCGAACGCTATTAGCGCATGGTTTTAATCCACTCCCATAATGCCGGGTCTTCAAAGCCTACCCGCCAGAAGCCCATTTTGTGGATATCAAAGCTTTCGTAGAGGCGGCAGAAGTGGAGGACGGAATAAAGGTCGTTGAACCAGCCTTCCACCTCGACATTTGCCGTGTATTTGAAATGGGGAATTTCTGAATCATAATCCACGTTTTCTACGCCGTGCTCGGTCATAATTTTGTTGGCACCGTTGAAATACCAGGCGCCGGCGGTTGTTTCGCTTGCCCAGCTGCGGCCGTATAAAGGAATGCCCATTATCAGCTTTTTTTCTGGAATGGATTTTTTTGCATACTCGGTGATTTTTCGGCACCAGTCAAGAGATGCTACCGGCCCCGGAGTGCCTCCTGACCAGTGCTCGTCGTAAGCCATTACAAAAACGCGGTCGCTGTACATGGCAATTTCTTTATAAGGGTAAACATCTTCCGTCAGCTGCTTAAAGCGGGCCGGAACGCAGACTGTAAACCATTTTTTCTGCCCCAGCATATAGCGCAAATCAGACAGAAAAGTGATGAAGTTATGGCGGTCGCGGACAGGAACAAGTTCAAAATCAATCTGAACGCCGTCGTATGGAGCACCGGCCCGGACAATATCGCGCAGGAGCTTTTTGCGGACGTCACTTCCCGGCTGTAGGACAAAGTGTGTCAGGGATTTACTGTCGCAGACAATTACAAGGTGGCAGCGGGCACGCCCCGTGTTGATTTTTGAGCGGTTTGGAATGCCGGTAAGCTCACCGTAGCAGTTTACCTCAGCGGCAAAAAAACAAACGTCGGTAAGGGGAATTGAAGAATTATATTCAGAAACGCGAGCCTGGGAAACGTAACCCCAGCTTTCGCGGAGTTTTACAGGCGAGCCCTCTGCCTGCCGCAGCTTATATTTTTGCTGGGGAACTTTTTCTTCTTCGGGCAGGTCTTCCGCACTTATGCTGTATTCAACTTCTTCGGTCGGAAGGTCGGGATCAGGCAGATTTTTTTTAGGCTTCTTTTTTGCGCAGCAAAACGAGGTTAAGAGTAAACAGGCGAGTAAAAAACAGATGCATTTTTTCATGCTTTAACTATCGGCATGAAAAATGCAAAGTTTGACGACTACCTTTCTACAATCTTATACATAGGACTTTCTTCCGGACAGAGCTGCAGAACGTGATGTTCACAGGCCAGAACTTCACTCGGGTCGTGAGTTACGTGCAGCATAGTTGTAGTTCCTCCCTCGCCAATCAGCTCAAGAAGATGAAGGATTTTTTCACGGTAGCTTTCATCAAGGCCGTGGCAGGGCTCATCCAGAATCAGAACCTTTGGAGTTTTAACTGCTGAACGAAGGATTAAAATTGCCCTCTGTTCGCCGTAGCTTAGCGAAGCAAAAGATTCATCTTCGCGGCCTTCAAAGCCGCCAAGTTTTAGCCATTTTTTTGCGGCCGCAGCTTCAACATCCGTAGCGGCTCCATACAAGCCGATTGAATCGCGAAAGCCTGAAACGATTACGTTCAGAAGGGAAGTTCCCCCTACCATGCGGTATTCCACGTGCAGTCTGTAAGAAACGATTCCCAGCTGCTTTTTTATATCCCAGATTGATTCGCCTGAACCGCGGCGGGCTCCGAAAAGCCTTACATCGTTACAGAAAACCTGCATGTTGTCGCCGGTAATCAGCTCCAGGAAGGTGGTTTTTCCGCTGCCGTTAGGTCCCTGAATCAGCCAGTGCTGCCCCGGCATAAGACGCCAGTTCAAATCTATAAGTACCCGGTGGTCATCCCAGCCTACATTTACGTGATTCATTTCGATGAGGGGATTTTGATTTTCTGACACCCTGGAAGCAGATTCTGAAGCTTCTGCCTGATCTGCCGGCCGGGAAGTAAGGTTCGCAGCCACCCTTTCATCAGCCGGGGAAGCCTCCCTTAAAACTGAAGTTTCAGCCAGAGTCTGGGTAAAATCCTCTGAAAGTCTGGCTTTAGCATCATCATTTTTCTGATTAATTTCTGCAGCGCGTTCTGCCATCAGCTTTTCGTAGTCTGCACGAGGGCCGCAGAAGGTGATTTTTTTATCCTTGAATTCCAGAACGTGTGTGATAGCGTCAGGGATTTCGTGCCAGCGCTCCATGCCAAGAATGACGTGGGGAAGCTGCTTTTTTGTAATCGTATTAAAAAAATCAAGCAGAATTGTCCGGCTCTGAATATCCAGACCCGCAAAAGGATCGCTCAAAATCAAAAGCTTTTTTCCGCTGATAAGGGCGCGGGCCAGCAGGGTTCGGCGGATTTCGCCTGTAGACATGTATTTAAGTCCGCGGTCAAGGATTTTTTCTATTCCGCAGAGTTTAATGGCAGGATATGATTCAAGCCGTTTTGCCTCTTCGGGGAGAGGGGCATTTTTTTTGATAGCTCCGCAGATTCCTTCGGCAATAAAAACGCGGCCTGTACGGCCGATATCAACGCCGCCTTCCACAAATTCACTTTCGTCGTTAAGGCGCTCTTCTTCTATCAGCCGGGCAGCCCGTTCAAGCGAAACGATTTCTACGCTGTCGCCAAAAACCGAGGTGAAGCCGGCGCCTGGAAGGTGATTTTCACCCCCGGCAGGCTGACTGCCCCCGTCATTCGCCACAATCTTCAAATCCTTCATTCCAGAAAGGGCATTCACAAAGTCAGCCTTTCCGCCGCCGTTAGGCCCGATTACAAGCCAGGCCTGACCTTCCTCAAAAGTCCAGTCAAGCCGCGGAATCACAGCACCACGGCTGTTTTCAATACGACAGTTTTTTATAGAAATCAGCTGGTCCATCTTTTTTACTCTACAGTAACGCTCTTTGCAAGATTGCGAGGCTTATCAGGGTCATAACCGCGCTGAACCGCACAATAGTAAGCAAAAAGCTGGGCAGGAATTACAGTCAAAAGCGATGCCAGAGTATCAGAACATTCCGGAATCTTAAATACTTCGTCTGTTTTTCCTTCAAAGGCCTTTTCATCCTGAGTGATTACAAGCACAGTTGCCTTTCTTGCCTTTACTTCAACCATGTTTGAACCGATTTTTTCGTACAAATCAGGCTGGCTGGCAATTGCAACTACCAGAGTCTGAGGATCTATCAGAGCAATCGGACCGTGTTTAAGCTCACCAGCCGCAAATGCCTCCGAATGCATGTAAGAAACTTCCTTAAGCTTCAAGGCACTTTCCAGAGAAGTTGCGCTGTCAAACTGGCGGCCGATATAAAAAATCTTATCTTTATTAAACTGCTGAGCCGCAAACTTCTGGATTGTTTCCTTTCCGTCAAGAATCTCCTGAACCTTATCAGGGATTCCTTCAAGCTCAGTCAAAAGCTTTGTGCAGTCTTCCTGGCTCAAAGTTCCGCGCAGCTTTCCGGCTTTAATTGCAAGCAGATAGAGGCAGAGAATCTGAGTTGTGTAGGCTTTTGTAGAAGCTACGGCAATTTCCGGTCCTGCCAGAGTGTAAATTACATCATCAGCTTCGCGGCTGACAGTAGAACCAACACAGTTTGTAATTGCAACAACCTTAAGACCGTTTTCCTTTGCAAGGCGGAGGGCGCTCAAAGTATCAGCAGTTTCTCCGGACTGGGAAATTACGATAAAAATATCATCCTTATCAAGAATCGGATTGCGGTAGCGGAATTCACTTGCCACATCAACATCAACCTTCATGCGGGCAATTTTTTCAAAAGCGTATTTTGCAACAACACCGGCATGATAAGCAGTTCCGCAGGCTGTAATTACAACGCGTTTTGCCTTGCGCCATGCATCGTCCATTTTGTTTTCTTCAAAATAAACGTCTGTAGGAAGACCGCTTCCATCCTTTACGATTCTAGGCCTCATTGTATCGCGCAGGCCCTTTGGCTGCTCGTGGATTTCCTTAATCATAAAGTGCTCGTAACCGCCCTTTTCTGCGGCATCCATATCCCATTCAACATGGCTAGGCTCTTTTATGATTTTTTCGCCTTCAAAATTGAACAAATCAACGTGATCTGTGTACAAAACGGCGATTTCTTTTTCACCAAGATAGTAAACGTCGCGGGTATGCTCAAGAATAGCCGGAACATCAGAAGCAATGAAATTTTCATCCTTTCCAAGGCCTACGATAAGAGGACTTTCCTTTCGTGCGCAGATAATGCGGTCAGGATAATCCTTACAGATAACGCCGATAGCATAAGAGCCCTGAACTGTATGAAGTACGCGGATTACGGCCTTAAAAAGATCCTTTTCCTCTTTATAAGTCTTATCCAGCAGCTGAACGACAACCTCTGTATCTGTCTGAGATTTAAAAACTACCCCTTCTGCCTGGAGTTTTGCCTTGATTTCAGCGTAATTTTCGATGATTCCGTTATGAACGATGGAAATTGAGCCGTCTGTAGAAGCATGAGGATGAGCATTCAAATCACTTGGTTCACCGTGAGTTGCCCAGCGGGTATGACCAATACCGACAGATCCCTTTACAAAATCCTTTACCTGGTCAAACAAAGAATTTTCTGCCTGAGTGTATTCCGCACCCTTCAGATTTTCAGGCACAACCTGACCTGTAATTTTTTCAACAAGATTAAGAAGCTTTCCTTTTGCCTTCTGAACAAGGATTTCTTCACCTGAATAAACGGCAATTCCCGCAGAATCATATCCACGGTATTCAAGCTTTTTCAGCGCCTTCACCAGAATAGAAGCCGCATTTTTATTTCCAATATAACCTACGATACCGCACATGTTTAAAACTCCTCCTTTTTATTGTAACACGCTCATCGGATATTCACCGCTGAAGCAGCCCTTACAGAAACCGTATGAATCAGGATTACAGCTGCGCAAAGCCTCAAACATTCCTTCAAGAGAAATAAAGGCAAGACTGTCAGCTCCAATTTCCTTTCTGATTTCTTCTATATCATGGGTACTTGAAATAAGCTCTGATTTAGTCGGTGTATCGATTCCCAGATGGCATGGGAATTTTACCGGTGGCGAACTTACGCGAAAGTGAACTTCCTTAGCACCGGCGCGGCGCAAAATCTGAACCAGGCGGCGGCTTGTAGTTCCGCGCACAATCGAATCATCAATTACGATAACTTTTTTACCGCTCAAATCGCTGGAAACCGCATTCAGCTTTACAAAAACCATGTTTTCGCGCTCTTTCTGAGTCGGCGCAATAAAGGTTCGTCCTATATATTTATTTTTTACAATTCCCATAGAATAAGGAATACCGCTGGCCTGAGCATAACCCATAGCAGCCCCAAGTCCGCTGTCAGGAACGCCAATTACAACATCCGCATCAACAGGACTTTCCTTAGCAAGCTGGGCACCCATCTTAAGGCGGGCAGTCTGAACAGGAATTCCGTCGATTACAGAATCCGGGCGGGCAAAGTAAACGTACTCAAAAATACAGGTGCGTTTAGCCGTCTTTTCACCAAAATTAAAGGAAGAAATTCCCTCTTTATTGATTGTGATGATTTCACCCGGAGCAACGTCGCGGATAAAAGTTCCGTTCATTGCATCAATTGCACAGGATTCACTCGCAAGAACATAACCGCCTTCAACCTGACCAAGACAAAGCGGACGGATTCCGTTAGGATCGCGCACACCAATCAATGTGTCTTCGGTCATAACACAGAGAGCATACGAACCCTTTATCATCTGGATTGTATCTGAAATTGCCTTTGCAAGACCTTTTTTGTAGCTGCGGGCAATCATCTTTAAGATAACCTCTGTATCGCTCGAAGAAGAGAAGGTCGAACCCGCATCCTCAAGCATTTCTCGCAGCTGTTCGTAGTTTACAAGCTGACCGTTATGAGCAAGGGCAACACTACCAAGCTTAAACTGATTAAGCATAGGCTGGGCATTTTCGATTGTTTTTGAACCGGCAGTCGCATAGCGTACATGACCGATTGCAAGATTTCCTGTCAGCGAACCAAGATTTTCCGCATTAAAAACGTCGGCAACAAGCCCCATATCCTTGTGGATTTTTACGTTTCTTCCGTCGCTGGTAACAATTCCCGCACTTTCCTGACCGCGGTGCTGCAGGGAATAAAGTCCAAAATATGCCAGAGAAGCAGCGCTCATCTGTTCCTTTTTTTCATCGTTAATAAAAACGCCAACAACGCCACATTCGTCCCGAAGTTTATCTTCGCTCATTTCAAAACTATTCATATATGCCCTTACCAGGAAAAGATAGCATAGTATAGATGAAAATCTTACATTTTGGAAGTAGAAAGAGGGGAAAGCCTTCCCCTGCGGCCGCACTTCGTTGCGTCCTACCCCTTCGCCTAGGGGTTCCACCCCTAAAACCCCAATTTACTAGAAATTAGAAGAACTATAAAAAAAGACCGCCTCGTAAAAGGCGGCCTTATATTTAAGCAAATCTTCTATTAAAAGAACATTTCTACACCAACAGGGATGTAAACTTTGTTTGAAACAGCTGTGTAAGAAAGATCAAGAGAAACACTTTCGCCAGTCAAAGCTTTAAGCTGTGCCAAGGCACCTGTAGTATCCAAAGCAGTTACATCTGTAATAGTACCATCAAGTTTCTGAATAGAAAGTCTGTCAGCTACACCGATAAAGAAGTAGTTGTTAGCAGCAAATGTCTTCTTGAAATATGCTTCAATTCCAAAATTATGCTGCTGCAATTTTACATCATTTGTATTTACACCTGATACACCAGAAACTTTTCCAAGACCATCTGCATTAGCAAGTGTGATGTTGTAGTTGAAAGAAAGACCTGCAAAGTTATTCTGTTTTCCGAATGGGTTCAAGCAAACTTCTGCAAGGGCATCAAATCCCATCATTACGATATTAGCAGCATTTCCTGTGTAATCAAGATTAACTTTGCTTCCTGCCATTTCGAATTTTGTATAATTTGAAAGGTTAGATTCTCCCTTTCCACCCCAAATGTGAGCCTTATAGAAGATGAAGCCCTTCTGAATTACACCCATAGTTCCAAGACATGTATAGAAGTTGTAGAATTTTTCAGGGTCATACTGACGAAGTTTTTCATCCATTACGAGAGGAACTTTTACACCAAGCTCGATGATGTTAGCATTTGGAGTTTTATCAAGATCAACGTCTCCAATTCCTGTTGCACCACCAGCAAATCCAAGCCAGTCAATACCGAACTCAAAGCGTCCTGCGTAATCTTTCCATCCAAAACCAGCGTCACGGGCAGCCTGATATTTAGCTTTAGAATATTTTTTGTTTCCTTCTTCAATAGAATCAGCAATGAACTGAGCTTTAACCTGTGCAAGGCCTGGAATTGTATAACCTACGCCACCCTGAATTGTAGAAGCAAGTGTAGAAAGTTTTGTTGTAAGTTCTTTTGATTCATCTTTTGCAGAAACCAAACCAAATGCATCACAGTCAACAGCGGCATAAAGACCTTCAAGAGCAGTTCCCTTCTGTCCTTTTGCACTTACGAACATACCCATAACAGGCCACATTTCTGTAAAGATATCATCTTCTGATTTTACATCACTTGATTCTCGCTGACCAAAGTCACCAATAGAACCGCGGAGTTCCTGCTCACGCATTTTACCGAAAGCAACCTTCAAATCAACTGGAGCAAGATCAAAAATACCCCAGATTTTTGCCTGATCACCGATTGCAACTGCATATTTTCCAGATTCTGCATAAGAAAGACCATTGCTTTTCTGTTTCAAGGCTCCTACAGAAGAATTTGAGTCATAGTTCTGTGCGCCTACGAACAAAGCGGCTGCATCTGAATCAAGGTTGAAGTCAAATCCCCAGTGTTCATCAGTTGTACGTCCGATAATCCAGAAGCCAACACGGCAACCATAAGACCAGTCTGGAGCAACTGAAGCGTACCATTCAACGTCGCTTTCATCTTTATTTATTGGATTTGTGACATTACTTTCAATCAGCGCTTTTGCAGCAGCTATATGGGCATCTGTAACAGCTGAACTACCAGCAACTGCCATAACTACAGCAGCTTTATTAGCATCAGTTGGATCAACAGCATAAGCTGTACAAGCATTCTTTACTGCTGCAGCACCTGCAACATCACCGTTATTAGCTAATGCTGTACAAAATTTAGTAATAGATTCAACATCCTTCAATGTTCCAGCAATAGTTCCGGCAGCAGCCATTTTTGCAATATTATTAGAAACCTTTGCTGTTCCATCAATCTTAGTAGATGTATTGTTAGCACCAATATTAAAAGTAGAACGTCCCCATGCACCAAACTGAATTTTTCCAGCAGAACTTTTTAATTCGTGAACTCCTGCTTCCTGTCCAAAAGCAGAAAAACCAAGCGCAAGTGCCAGAGCACCGGCAACCAACTTTTTCATATAAAAACCTCCTAAGTTTTTACGATATTAATAATCTCACATTGATAAGCTAAGCATTAGTCTGATAGCAACACTATCATCTATAGTTATGATAGCATTACTATCAAAATGATGTCAAATAAAATTTAGGAAATTTTGTAAATTTTTACAGAAAAAGTGTAACTTTTGGGCAGGATAGTTGTAGAAAAACTTTTCCTACATTGCCCGCAGCAGATTTACCATTTCAATTGCGCCCGCAGCACATTCAGCACCCTTGTTGCCGGCCTTGCTTCCTGCGCGTTCAATTGCCTGCTCAATATTGTCAGTTGTAATTACGCCGAACATAACAGGCACTCCGTTTTTTACGCTGGCCTGAGCAACGCCCTTAGAAACCTCTGCACAGACATAATCGTAGTGGCTGGTAGAACCGCGAATTACAGCCCCGACCGCAATAACGGCATCGTACTTTCCGCTGGCAGCCATTTTGTCAGCCGCAAGCGGAATTTCAAAAGCACCCGGAACCCAGGCAGCAGTAATGTTGTCTTCTTCAACTCCATGGCGGACAAGTCCGTCCACCGCGCCGCCCAGCAGCTTGTTTACAATAATTTCATTAAATCGCGACGCAACGATTCCAACCTTCATGCCTGCCGGCGCAACAAGCTTTCCTTCTAATAAATGCATATTAAATTCTCCTACAACTTGCGTGCTAATGCGCGCAAGTTAAGCAAATGTACGGGTTATTCGGAAGTTGTAAAATTTCATTACAACATTTGCAAAATATGTCCCATTTTATCCCGCTTGGTAATCATGTAGAACAAATCATACTTCTGCGGTGTGATTTCAATCGGTTCGCGGCGTTCAACCTTAAGTCCAAAGCCGTCCAGACCGTAAATCTTCTGCGGATTGTTTGTCAAAAGCCTCAGCGACTTACAGCCCAAATCCCGCAGAATCTGCGCTCCAATCCAGTATTCACGTAAGTCAGGCTTAAATCCCAGCTTTACGTTTGCTTCAACTGTATCGTAGCCCTGCTCCTGCAGAGTGTAAGCCTTAAGCTTGTTTATCAGCCCGATTCCCCGGCCTTCCTGCCTCATGTAAAGGATAACTCCCCGCCCCTCGTCATTTACCCGCTTCATGGCCGCCTTAAGCTGAGGACCGCAGTCACAGCGCTGTGAACCAAAAACATCGCCGGTCAGACATTCGGAATGTACGCGGCAGAGAACGCTTTCTCCGTCGCCAATCTCGCCCTTTACCAGAGCAACATGATGTTCGCCGGTCAAATCATTTATATAGCCGTAAATATCAAAATCGCCGTATTCAGTAGGAAGCTTTGCCTTTGCTTCGCGGACAACATGCTTTTCGTTCACGCGAAGAAAGTCCTGCAGGGCCGCAATTGTGATGATTTTCATATCAAAGCGCTTTGCAAGCTGGAAAAGCCCTTCCTGACGCATCATAGAGCCGTCGTCTGCCATAACCTCGCAGCAAAGTCCGCATTCCTTAAGTCCCGCAAGCCGGCAGAGGTCAACGGTTGCCTCAGTATGTCCGTTGCGCACAAGAACGCCCCCCTTTCGCGCGATAAGGGGGAACATGTGGCCGGGGCGGCGGAAGTCCTGGGCGCGGGAAGCCTCGTCTACACAGGCCCGGGCAGTTATGCCGCGTTCAATGGCACTGATTCCCGTTGTAGTAGAAATATGGTCTATGCTCACTGCAAAGGCAGTCCCGTGGTTATCAGTATTCAGGGCAACCATCGGGCCAAGTCCCAGCTTTCCGGCCCTTTCTTCACTCATCGGCATGCAGATAAGGCCTTTTGCATGACTTGCCATCATGTTCAGATTTTCTGTCGTAGCAAATTCTGCCGCGCAGATCATGTCACCTTCATTTTCCCGGTCTTCGTCGTCCGTCACCAGAATGATTTTGCCTGAGCGCAAATCCGCCAGGGCTTCTTCGATTGTATTAAATTTATTTTCCATATATACATGGGTAAAAGCAGTATAAATAATTTCATCTAAAAGTTGGCTCCCGGTCGCGTAGCGTGGTTCAGAAACCGATATGTCCGAAAAAGTAAACTTTTTTCGGACATTACTACACGTATTGTGTGGTAAAGTAACTATCAGACCTGCCGCTCACGCGGCAGCCACACAATAAGTGTTTTTGCCCCACGCTCCGCTCCCTCGCGCCAGATTTACTTACAATATTTATAATGCGTTTACCCTTCTCCTAACCATGTTAAAATTTTTTCATCGCGCTCGCTCTGGAGTCTTTGCGCCGCACTTCCCCCCAGCAGCCGCTCCACGTACTTGGCGATTATGTCGTTTTCAAGGTTTACGCTGTCGCCGACCTGCCGGCTGCCCAGCGTCGTTTCTCCCAGCGTGTGGGGAATAATGCTGATACTGAAGTCCGCATCGCTGACGCTTACAACCGTCAGGCTGATTCCGTCCACCGTTATCGAGCCTTTTTCTACAATCAGGCGCAGAATAGCCTTGTCAGCACAAATCCATAAACGCACCGCATTTCCATCCCTTTGAATTCTTGTGATTTTTCCCCTTCCGTCGATGTGCCCGCTTACAATATGACCACCAAAGCGTCCGTCAGCCGCCATAGCGCGTTCAAGGTTGACCAGGGCCCCGGGGATAAGGGAGCCCAGATTAGAGCGGGAAAAGGTTTCGGGCATAACATCAGCCCAGAATCCGCCGCCGGTCAGCCTTGTAACCGTAAGGCAGACTCCGTTTACGGCAATAGAATCGCCGATACGAGTTCCGTCTAAAATTTTATCTGCTTTTATAAATAAAGAAGAGGCATCGCACTTTGCTACGACGCCCACAGTTTCTACAATTCCAGTAAACATGCGCAACCTACGAAAATTGCAAATACAAGCTTTGCGAAGCAAAGGTTGCTGGCAACCATAGGTTGTTTGCAACTTGTAATTTTCATTTTTATGGTTGCTTATAGTACGATATAAAACTAATTTAATCAAGATAGTTTTATATAAAACTTAATAAAGATTGCGCATTCCTACTCCAAAAATCCACTTGCCTTCACGTTCCCATTTATCGCGGTTGTTGTCAAATTTCCAGTCCCACTGATAAAAAACACCTGTTTTAATTCTCATATCAGCCTTACCAATATTAATAAGAGAGCCTCCAAATTTCAGGCTGAAAATATCGTATTTATTTTGTGAACTTTCTTTTACAATGGTTAAATCGTTGGTCAGATTATATTCATCTGTATGCTTTCTCTCATACATAAATCTTCCGGAAAGAGCAAAGGCATTAAAAAGACTGAATATTAAATTTGCATCAATATAGTTTTCTGCCATACCTTGGCTATGAAGCGAATCATTAATATTAAAACTGTATTTATAGTCAGGTGAAGGGTCATGTTTATCATACATATCTTTATAATAATTAATATCAAACTGAACATTTGCTTTAGTCCAGTAAAAATACAGGGGAGAATAAAGAATATCCAGAGTAACAGAAAGAGGCTTTGCTACAGGCAAAAATATTGACGTAGAATAATATGGACGAATAATATATCTGTTTTCATTTTCATCTATATCATAAAGCATAATAACCTTGCTGATATTCTGCAAAGTTCCTTCAGCTTTTATAGTTGCCTGCATTTTTTCAAATTCCATTCTGAAATTCAAACCGGGTTCAATTGTAAAAAAGGCAGGTTTTTCTTTTTGAAAAAATACACTTTTTCCCCAGGGAATAAGCTTAAAATCAACTGCCTTATCCTCTTTTTCATATTTATGAACAAATTTAGAAGGCAGGTCCTTTACAGAACTATGATTTACATCCAGCGTAGTTCCATAATTAAAGAGCAGCCTCGAAAAAATCTGCTTTTCATCGGACCAGCGGTACTTCAGGTTGAAATATGTAAGGCTTCCATGCAGAGTCGGTTCACAGCCCAGATCATAACCGAAGGGAAGATTCATAAAAAAATTTGCAGTTCGGACAAAAATATTGGGCTTTTTTATAGGTAAGTCTGCCTGAGCTTCTCCGCTTTCCTCTACCACGGCTTCATCAAGCTGCCCCATTTCCTGGGCATAAAGCTGCCCCGAAAAAGCAAAAACAAGTAAAAACAATCCCAATGCAAAAAAATATCTCTTTTTCATATAACATCTCATGTAAGCCGGAATAATCTTTCAAAAATATATTTTACTTAAAAAGCTGATTAAGTATCGCCAGCAGTTTTGCTTCATCATAAAAATCTGCCGCAGCACTAAGCTCTGCACCGGCAGAAGGAGCCGCACCATTTTCCACAGTTGACCAGTCACTTTTATGAGAAAGCCTTCTGCTGCCTGAAAACTGGTAAGGAAAACCGTCTGCGGTACAACCAATATGCACAACACAGGCTCCGCCGCCGCTTCTTTCACCGATAACTGGAATTCCTGCATCAGCACAGAAAGCCGGAAAACCATTTCCACAGGAGAAAGAGCGCCTGCTTGCCAGAATGGCAAACTTGTATTTTTGCTTAAGTACTTTATGGTATGTAAGGTCGTTATTATCAATTTTTCCATCAAGATTCAAATCTGAAGAAATATAATACCTGTAACTGCTGTTGTTATGAACGTCGTAATTAAGAAATTCTGCATCATCTATCAGATAAGTCAGGAGGTTCATAAGGACAATATCCTGTCCGCCGCTATTAAGACTGACATCAATGATAACTCTTTCAATACCTGAGCAATCATCGTCATGCGTAAGCTTATAGAAAGAAGAATAAAATACGCCGTTCACATCAGCAGGAAACTTCAAACCCCAGCCTTCAAAATCATCTGGATTTGGTTTTACACCTACATGAGAAGAATCATAATATTTTTTCCAGGAATCTGCATCAAAATTAAAGGAATCAAAGGTTATAACTGCCGTTTTGCCGTCTGAAAAACAATAAAAAGGAATGGGCTTGTTATCAGAATCTACTCTGCCGGCCGCATTTTTTCTTGCCTCAGTTAATTCTGCGTTACGTTCACTTCTTTTTTTGTTTTTTACAGTTCTGAAGTCCGAATAGGCTTTTTTAAGCTCATTTTTCTCTTCAGCCGTAAAATTTGGAAGAAACTTCAGCATTGGCATGCTGGTGCTGTGACCGTCTCCATAAACATAGTCAAAAAGCTTTACCATTCCCTTCATATAATCAAAATAAGAGGAAGATTTAAGCTGAGATTTTACATCAGGCGCATAAGTTGAAAGCATTGCATCAAAATTAAGGGCATCGGCAGCTCGTGCTGCTGCCAGATCGGGATAGCCGTTTCCGTCATCTGTAAAACCGTGATAGCCGGGCTGTCCGTAAAAATAATCATGAGTAAAGCAAAGCATATTGTAGTTAAGCTCTACCAGCTCTTTAGGACGCTCACACACAGAGCTGTCAGACTTCATATACCAGCTGCTTTTATTGAAGCTTTCATATACAAAATCTTTTTCATAATCAAAGACATAAACTCCCTGACCATTGTAAAATACTTCCTTATATTTACGGGTATAAAAAATCTGATTCAGAACACAAAGAGGAACATAGGCATCATCGCAGCCACCATAAATTTCCATTCCGTATTTTTTCAGGTCAAAGGTCTGAATCTTTTGTCCGGAATAGCTTTGTAAAACCCTGAGCATTTTTTCAGCAACATCTTCTTCCTCGGGATTCAGGTTCCCATCTATGTAACCTGCCCATTCCGGACATATAATTACATCATTTTTCACGTCAATGATAAGAGGATAACTTTTTCCCTTAAAACTATATTCATAAGTGTACTTTCCCTCTGAGTAGCCGGTTTTGCTGAAAGTATAATTATCAATAGTCTGAAGAAAATATCTGGCGGCAACATAAGGCAGGTAATGCTGACCCTTATAAAAACGGGCATAAAGAAGCTCTGTCGGTGAATTGGAAAGCCTGTAAAGAGGAATGCTTTCTGAAACAAAATCCAGGGACTCTTCCTCAGCATCCTTAATGACATTTATAACATCGCCTTCGTACTTACAGGCAGAAAAGGCTGCCAGAAGACAGGCAGCAAAAATTCCAGAGAAGATTATTTTGTGTAAGAATTCTTTCATTCTTTCTCCAAGGGCCAGTATTTGTGATTAACTGCCGGGATTTGTCCCGGCAGTCGATTTTTTTTACGGATTTGCAGTCTGCTGAAGTGCTCCTGAATTAATCTTTTTTACAAGAGCATCAATTGTTTCTGCATTATAGAAGTTTGTCGGATTGTTGATGTAATAATGAGGGTCAACACCACGGTCTATGTCGTAGTTAGAGCCGTTTTTGTTAACGCTCATTACGTACTTGCTGGACATACGGAAGATTGTACCGTCTGCCGCACTTGAACTCTGAACACAGCTTGAACCGCCGCTTGATGTTACGCCAAGAATTGTTACACTGTCAGAAGCCTTGAGCATGGCAGGTACCATGTTTCCGCATGAGAAGCTGCATGGCGAAATAAGACAGAAGAGTTTTTTGTCTTTAACTGTATCAGCAGCATCACCGTAAGTTCCATCCATATTAACATCAACCTTATAGCTGATAGTCCATTTTGCCCCGGTAATAGGATTTGTAAAGGCAAAATCACATTTTCCAAGCATCCATGCAAGAACAACACAGGCAGAATGATTTGCACCGCCGCCATTACATGACATATCAAGAACGATGTTTTCTATACTTGGAGTTTCCTGTATTTTTTTGTTGACTGCATAAATAAATGCTACTGTGTCATAAGTAGTTTCATAAGCATGCTTAATTCTGTTCCCATCTGTATATGTATATGTTACATACTTATTTAATAAGTTATCATTTATAAGTTTTTCACCATCGGCTATTCTATCAGCTTTTTTTAATCTTGCAGTATTAATCGTAAATTCATCAAAACGAATAATAGCTGTTTTTTCATCTTGAGAAAGTACATAACCGGGAACTTCACCTATCGGATTAGCATTTCTTGCATTCACATATTTCTTCTTTTCCGCAACATATTTAACCCTCTGTGGAGATGTATGGTTTCCGTTAATTTCAGTCGTATTTTCCAAATACGGAGAGTTAAGCATATAATTTGAATGGCCGTCTCCAAAATAGAATTCACATACATCCTTTAATGCATTTGCAAAAGTTACAGCATTTGTGCTCTTTAAATCATTTTTAATACCGGCACTGGCAAAATAAGTATCAAAATCCGGGAATTTTTCAATGCCGTGAATCTCTTTCAGACCGTAATTAAAATCAAGGTTCAGACAAAGCTCGTTATAGCAGAGCTCTGCCATTGCCGCGCTTCTTTCCTTTCCCTGTCTTGGAGACTTGTAATATTGAGTATATATATCAAGATTACTTGTGACTAATTCTGTACAAAAAAGATATTTTTCATCTCCATTATATTCAAGAAAGTTCTGTACCGGAGACAAAAAAACATCGTTAAACATCTGGAGAGGTAAAGCAAGGGAATAAGAACCGTCAGATTTTTTCCAGAGAACTACTCCAACATCCTGTGTGTACCAGCCAAGAGCAACCTGCTGACCGGCAATATTTGAATAGTCACTTATCTGAATATAGGTATCTTCTCCGGCCATGGTTTTAATTGCTTCACAGGCAGTCGGATCCATATAAACATTAGAGGGGCTCTGGAAAAATAAATCATAGTTTTCAAAAGCAAGAGTGTGTTTTGTCAAATCAAGAACTGCTTTTGTATTTCCCCGCTCTGTATTTGTTATAGTTACCTGCTTTGTATCAGCATTAATGGCAGAAAGAGCATATCTGCTGCCTGCATCCTGTTGAACTAAAAAGTACTGTAACAAGTCTGTATCAAGAGTTACATATGGAATATCTTCCTTTCCCTGCCTGAAACCGACTGTAAGGGTTTTATCTTTTCCAGCCGCATCCTTTTTTCCTAGAACTTCAAGCTCCTTTGCAGTAAGCTCTTCAATTACAACATTAAAAGTTGGTGTAGGTTTTTCTGTTACAATAGTATCACCATCATAGTGACATGCAGTAATAAATAAAGAAAAAAAGGCAGCCACCACAAGAAAATAAATTTTTTTCATAAAAACCCCTTATTTAAATAAAGATTTGTTATCAAAAAAAATGATAAGAGGGGACTTTCGAAAAGTCAATTTATTTTCTTTCGTAGTCAAGCAGGATGTCGTCACCCAAGCGGCTGATTTTTGACAGCCCGAATTTAAAGGCCTCCTCCACGCCGGCAACCCCTTCTCCTGCTACAGGAGATTTCGCCCCGCAGCCTCCAAAAAGCTTTGGCGCAATAAAAGCGTAAATGCGGTTTACAATGCCCGCTTTCAGGGCAGAAAAATTGATTTCACCACCGCCTTCTATTAATACGCTGTCTATTTTGCGTTTTCCAAGCTCTGTCATAAGCCGGGAAAGGCTGATTTTGCCCTCATCTGACTTAGGGAGGGCAAGTACTTCCAGGCCGGCCTGCTGTAAAGACTTACGTGATGCAAAATCAGCCTCATCATCACAAACTATAATAGTAGGAATTTCTTTTGCGGACTGCACGATTTTGCAATCCAAGGGAATGCGAAGATGGGAATCACAAATTATACGAAGGGGATTGTTTCCTCCCTCCATTCTGCAGTTCAGCATGGGATCATCTGCCAGCACTGTCCCTATTCCGCAGAGAATTGCGGCATAACGGTTTCGCAGCTGATGAACATAAGCCCGGGACTCTTCCCCGCTAATCCACTTAGAAGCGCCGGTTTTTGTTGCAATTTTCCCGTCGGCAGTCATTGCGTATTTTAAGGCCACATAAGGCATTTTTGTAGTAATATAATGGAAGAAAATAGGATTTAAGGCGTCACATTCCCCGCGGAGAAAATCTTCTGTAACTTCTATGCCATTTTCCCGCAGAAAAGCGTTTCCCTTCCCGCCAACAAGGGGATTGGGATCCCGGCTTCCCACAAAAACTCTTTTAATGCCAGCTTCCACCAGAGCCTGGGAACATGGCGGCTGCTTTCCAAAATGGCAGCAGGGTTCAAGGGTAACAAAAATATCAGCGCCGGCCGGCTGCTTTCCCCGCTGAAGGCAGTCTTTAAGGGCTTCCCGCTCAGCATGGAGCTCCCCATATTTATGATGCCAGCCTTCCCCTATAATTTCGCCGTCCTTTACAATTACGACCCCCACAAGAGGATTGGGATTTGTCCAGCCTTCGCCGTTACGGGCAAGCTCAATCGCCCTTCGCATGTATTTTTCCATTTCCGTCATAAGCGCATACTATCATTTGTAAAGGTGGCAGGCAATATTTATTATAGAACAACTTGTTAATAATTTTCCTAAAATATACGATAAACTAAAGAAGGATAAGTTATGTTGTTTTTAAAGAGCAGAAAAATCAGTTTAAAAATCGCAGCTGTGACGGGAATTGTTGAAATTTTTGCCATGACCCTGCTCTTTCTGATTATCAATCAAAATCTGACGAAGGTTCTCGAAAAAAAGGCCATGGATGATATGAATGTCATTGCCGCAGACAGAGCCCAGCTTGTAGAAACATACATTTTATCCTGCTGTGATTTTATCTCCGGCTACAGCAAGGTTCCGGAAGTAAGAAATTTTTACAATAATCGCAATGATAAGGCTGCCCTCAAAAGTCTTCATGATTTTACAGCTTCCTATGCTTCACTCCACGAGCATATAGAAGGACTTTACCTGGCCGCCTGGGACACCTATGTTTTTGAGCATACAAATCCTGATTCCGTAAATAAAGCCTTCCGCAGTAAAGAAGCTGCCAGACAGCTGGAAGAAAGAATAAAAAGCGAAGGAAAAGCTTTTTGCAGCGGAGTTGTGCTTGCACCAGTTTCCAAAAAGATGGTAATTCCGGTTTATGCTCCTGTTTATGATGATAAAAATGAAGCTGTTGCCTTTGCCGGCGCGGCCTTTTATACCGAAGAGCTTGCCGGCTTGCTTTCATCAATTTCCAGCAGGGAAATAGACTATGCGCTTTTAAATCTTAAGACCGGCCAGTATATTTTCAACAGCGACCCCAGCCTGGTAGGAAGCGTCTGCACAAATAAAGACCTTCTTAAAGCTGCAGAAAAGAAGATTCCTGCCTATAAAACCCGGGATTCAGTTGTTTCCTGCCATTTTATGACCGATAAAAACTGGATTTTTGTGATTCAGGATTCTACAAAAAACGTATTCGGAATTATTTTCTGGGTAAGATATATAATCGGGGTAATTTGTCTCTTAATCACTGTCATCATGGTTTTAACCTGTGTATTTAATGTTGAATATCAGATGAAGCCTGTCCGCGTTATCAACAAACAGATTGAATATTTTAAAGCCCGGGATTACAGCCATTCAGATTTAGTCAGACAGTATTTAAATCGTGAGGATGAATTCGGAGCCATTGCAAATGCCGTTAAAGAGCTGCACGGTGTCCTTCAGAATCAGCATCAGCTCTTTTTTGAAGTTCTTGAAGCACAGACTGTTGGAACACTGGTAACTGACTTTTCTGACAACAACATCATCATGGTGAATAATATGGCCCTCAAACTTTGGGGAATTGATCCCGCAAAAAGAAGCAGCCTGCAAATGGAAGACATAAAAAAACACTTTGATGAAAACGAAACCCGAAAAATTGCCGAAATCCGCGAAATTGCAAAAAAATCAAAGGATGAAGTAGTTTACGAAACTACCACAATACACGATGACGGTCAGAAGGTTCATCTTTTGAGTCATGCAAAGGGAGTTAATCTTTCCAACGGCGATAAAGTTATAATTTTCTCTTTCATAAATATTTCTGCCCAGAAAAAACTGGAAGAAAACCTTCTTGAACTTTCCGAAACAGATTCCCTGACTTCTATCTGCAACAGACGAAGCGGAGAGTCAAAAGTAAAAAAAGAAATTCTAAAAGGAAAAAAAGGTCTTTTCGCGCTTTTTGATGTAAATAAATTCAAATTCTTCAATGATAATTTTGGTCATGCGGCAGGTGACAAGGTTCTGATTGAAATTGCAAAGTGCATGAAGCAGACCTTCCGCTCAAGTGATATTCTTATCCGTTTTGGCGGTGATGAATTTTCTGTTTTTGCCACTGATATTGACAGTCAAAAAAATGCAGAAATGGTCCTTAAAAGATTTTTGACCAACATTGCAAAAATTAATATGGCTGAAATCAATGGAAATAAAATTTCCATCAGTCTTGGAGCCATTCTTCTTTCTGAATCAGATGATAATTTTGAAGAGCTCTACAAAAAAGCAGATTCCCTTATGTACGACTGCAAAAAAAGGGGAGAAAACGCATTCAAAATCATCAGTTAGAAGGGCTGCTTCTAAAATCCATTTGATAGTAATCCCCGAATAGTTTATAATTAACAAAATTTCATTTGGAGGATTATAAAGAAATGAAAAAGATTATTCTTGCAGCTCTTATGGTTGCAATGGTTTGCTCATCAACATTTGCAGCAAAAAAAGCTAAGAAGGCTAAATCTAACATCCGTATCGCTATGGTAACTGACTCTGGAGACATCACAGATCAGTCATTCAACCAGACAACTTATCAGGCTTGTAAAGATTATGCTGATGCAAACGGACTGGATTTCCAGTACTACAAACCAGCAGGAGATTCAACTGCTGACCGCGTTGCTTCAATCGATGCTGCTTATCAGGACGGATACAATGTAATCGTTCTTCCTGGATTCCTTTTTGGTGAAGCAATCGTAAAAGTTGCTAAAGACTATGATGATGCTAAATTCATCGGTTTGGATATTGGTGAAGGCGACCTGGGTGGTCAGGCTGTTCCTTCTAACGTTTTCTGTGCAGTTTATGCTGAGGAACTTCCTGGTTTCTTCGCTGGTTACGCTGCTGTAAAAGAAGGATATCGTCACCTTGGCTTCCTCGGTGGTATGGCTGTTCCAGCTGTAGTTCGCTTTGGTTATGGTTTCGTTCAGGGTGCTAACAAGGCTGCTGAAGAACTTAAGGTAACAGACAAAGTAACAGTTGAATATGTTTACGGCGGTCAGTTCTACGGTGACCAGACAATTACAGCTACTATGGACGGCTGGTACAAGAACCGCGGTGTAGAAGTTGTATTCGCTTGTGGCGGCGGAATCTGGACTTCAGCTTGTGAAGCAGCTGCAAAAGTTGGCGGAAAGGTTATCGGTGTTGATACAGACCAGTCTGCACTTATCAACAACTACGGTGCCGGTATGTGTGTAACATCAGCTATGAAAGGTTTGAGAGCAACTGTAGAAGCTGTTCTCAACGCAATCAAAGAAAACAAATGGAATGACTATGCTGGAAAAGTTTCTTCACTCGGTCTTGTTTCTGGAACAAACCTCAACGTAAACTTCGTAGGTCTTCCACTTGATACTTGGACAATGAAAAACTTCAGCCAGAACGACTACAAAAAGCTGGTAAGCGACGTTTACTCAAAGAAAACAGCCGTATCAAACGCCATCGACAAGGCCCCAGCTACTACTGTTAAGGTAAATTATTATCAGAATATTAAGTAAGCTGATAATAGCAGAAGCGTTAAAAACAAAGCTACGACAGTGGCTTTGTTTAGCTTCTACAAGAAATCAGCTCAGAGGCGAGACTAGCGAGCCGACAAATATTTGATTTTATACAAAAGGCTGCGTAGCGAAGGTTCTTCGCGTAAGCAGCTTTTTTAATTTTAAAAATAAATCTGTTTTTTAATATATTTTTCGTTTATAATGTCTATTATGGACGAAAATTATATTATTGAAATGCTTAACATTACCAAGCGTTTCCCTGGAATTATTGCAAACGACAATATCACTCTGCAGTTAAAAAAAGGTGAAATTCATGCCCTCCTTGGCGAAAACGGTGCCGGAAAATCCACTCTTATGAGCGTTTTGTTCGGTCTTTACCAGCCGGAAGAAGGCGAAATCCGCAAAAATGGCAAAAAAGTTGATATCCGGAATCCAAATGATGCAACTGCCCTTGGAATTGGAATGGTGCATCAGCACTTTAAGCTTGTAGAAGTTTTTACCGTTCTTGATAACATCATTTTGGGCAGCGAAACCTGTAATTACGGCTTTATTGACCGCAAATCTGCCCGCGAAAAAATCATCAGCCTCAGCCAGCGCTATGGTCTTGCCGTTGATCCGGACGCAAAAATCGAAGACATTACAGTTGGAATGCAGCAGCGTGTAGAAATCCTGAAGATGCTTTACCGCGATAATGAAATCCTGATTTTTGATGAGCCTACAGCCGTTCTTACTCCGCAGGAAATCAAAGAGCTTATGCAGATTATGAAAAATCTGGCTGCGGAAGGAAAATCAATTCTCTTTATTACCCACAAGCTCAATGAAATTATGGAAGTTTCTGACCGCTGTTCTGTTTTGTGTAAGGGCCGCTACATAGGAACCGTTGATATTGCAAATACAAACAAGGAAGAACTCAGCCGCATGATGGTTGGACGCGACGTTCAGTTCACGGTTGATAAGGCTCCTGCAAATCCGGGAAAAACAATCCTTGATATTCAGCATTTAAGCGTTGCAAGCAGACTTCATAAAAAACTTGCTGTAAACAACGTAAGCCTTAAGGTTCACGCAGGCGAAATTGTCTGCATTGCCGGAATCGACGGAAACGGCCAGTCAGAATTCATTCAGGGAATCACAGGTCTTGAAAATTTCGTTCATAATCCTGAAACAAAAATTCTTCTTGATGGCGTGGATATATCAAAAAAATCTATCCGCGAAAAATCTAAGGCAGGTATGAGCCATGTGCCGGAGGACCGCCATAAGCACGGACTTGTTCTGGACTACACTCTTGAACAGAATATGATTCTGCAGCGTTACTGGGAGCCGGATTTCCAGAAGCATCAGTTTATTAAAACTAAGGAAGTTACTGCATATTCTCAGGAATTAATTGATAAATACGATGTCCGAAGCGGTCAGGGCTGTAAAACACCTGCCAGAGCCATGAGCGGTGGTAACCAGCAGAAGGCAATTGTTGCCAGAGAGTTGAACAAGGACCACAAACTTTTGATTGCCGTTCAGCCAACCCGAGGTCTTGATGTAGGAGCAATTGAATATCTTCATAAGGCAATTATTGCTGACCGCGATGCAGGAAAAGCCGTTCTTCTGGTTTCTTACGAGCTGGAAGAAGTTCTGAACCTGAGCGACCGCATCCTTGTTATGTATGAGGGCGAAATTGTCGGGGAACTTAATCCTAAGGAAACTACACCTGAAGAACTTGGTCTTTACATGGCCGGTGCAAAACGTCAGGACAAGGTGGAGGCATAAAATGGCAGATTCAAAATCAAATAAATTCAAATCACTTTTAAGTTCCGGCTCTTTTCATTCAATTCTTTCGGCTGTTTTGTGCGCCGTTCTGGGAATTTTAGTCGGATTTATCATCCTCTTGATTATAAACGCTGAACACGCGCCTAAAGCTATCAGCGTAATCCTCAAAAACTTTATGTATTACCGCAACGTTGGAAAACGCTGGTATTACCTTGGTCAGACACTGGTAAAGGCAGTTCCTCTCATCCTCTGCGGAATCGGAGTTCTTTTTGCCTACAAATCAGGTCTTTTCAACATCGGAATTGCAGGTCAATACTGTATCGGAATCGGAATTACCCTCTGGTCGGCACTTTACTGGCATCTTCCATGGTTTATCTGTATTATTCTGGCAGTTCTGGCTGCTGCTGCATGGGCGGCACTTGCCGGACTTTTAAAGGCACTCTGCAACGTAAACGAAGTTATTGCCGGAATCATGCTCAACTGGATTGGTCTTTACCTTGTAAACATCCTTATGCAGAATGAAAAAGTCATGAACGTTGGAAAATCAGAAACCTTCTCTATTGCCGCAACTTCACCGCGTTCACTTTTGCCAACCTGCGGTCTTGGAAAATTCTTCCATGACAATGAATATGTTTCCATCGCTATCCCGATTACAATTATTCTTGCTCTTGTTATTTACATCGTTCTTACAAAAACAGTTCTTGGCTACGAGCTTC
This sequence comes from uncultured Treponema sp., assembly GCA_947165895.1. Taxonomy (GTDB): domain Bacteria; phylum Spirochaetota; class Spirochaetia; order Treponematales; family Treponemataceae; genus Treponema_D. The sequence continues at coordinate 103,096 of CAMVCB010000004.1, read as the reverse complement.
GCGCAACCGGTCTGAACAAGCATGCCGCAAAATACGCAGGTATGAAAGACAAGCAGAATATCATCCTTACAATGATTATTTCGGGCGCAATTGCGGGCCTTGGAGCTGCCCTTTACTACCTTACAGACATCCAGCCATGGAAGACAAGTTCAGTAGTTCCAGGCATGGGCTTTAATGGAATTGCGGTTGCCTTCCTTGGTGCCCTCAATCCGATTGGTGTAATTTTTGCCGGTTTCTTTATTCAGCACATTACCCAGGGCGGAAGCTTTATTGATACAAAATACTTCAACCCTCAGATTGCTGATTTGATTTCTTCTATTATTATCTACTGCTGTGCCTTTATGTTCCTGCTCAAAACATTTATTGCTAAGCTTATTGATAAAAACGCAGCCGAGACTAAAAACTAAGATAAGGGGAAGATTATGTTACTTATTCAATATACTTTAATTTACGCATCAGTTTTGATTTTCGTAGCCTTCGGCGGCATGTTCAGTGAGCGCAGTGGTGTCATCAACCTGGGACTTGAAGGTACTATGGTTATGGGTGCGCTGGGCGGTGCCTTTATTTTGTATTCTCTTCCGCCATCAACTCCGGCCATCTGTATTATTTTACTGACGATTTTAACCAGCATCATTTTTGGAATGATTTATTCTCTTTTCCTTGCGGTGGCCGCCATCAACTTTAAGGCCGACCAGACTCTTGTAGGAACTGCAATGAATATGCTGGCTACTGCGGCTTCGGTTGTAATCGTTAAATCTTTTAATAATGCCCGCTCTGCCGGACAAAATCCTTCGGCAATTCTGGATTACATTCAGAACCGCAAGGTTTTCCTTTTGGGTGATTTTAACATCTACATGATTTTGACTTTAATTTTGATTGCGGCTGGCTACGTTGTTTTGTTTAAGACAAGATTTGGCCTTCGTCTTATGGCCTGCGGTGAACATCCTCAGGCAGCAGCCAGCGTTGGTATCAACGTTTACAAAATGCGCTATTCGGGAGTTTTGATTTCGGGCTTGTGCGGCGGCGTTGGAGGAATCATCTATATTTCTGCCGCTAACAGCCAGTGGGATTTTATGTACGGTGTTGCCGGAGCAGGCTTCCTTGCCCTTGCCGTTATGATTTTTGGTCAGTGGAATCCTCTTAAGATTGCCGCAAGTGCCCTGCTTTTTGGTGCCTTCCGCGCTGTAGCCGACACTTACTCAGCCTTTGACTTTTTAATCCACCTTGTACCGGGCGACGTTTACAAAATGCTTCCATACATCATCTCGCTTGTCGTACTTGCCTTTACATCAAAGAATTCCCGCGCTCCTAAGGCAGAAGGAATTCCTTACGATAAGGGTACACGTTAAAAAGATTAAGGAAAAGTTCCAGTGTAATTTCTCCAGAATTGAGTCCCTATCGAAAGTAAAAACGAAGCTGCCAATGCCCATTTTTTCATACTAATATTTTGGGGCATTGGCAACTTTTATATCAATTATATAGAAACAATTAATTTTTTAATCTTTTTCTACGTCGTAGCAGGTGATGTGCAGATCTTTAAGCTGCTGCTCATCAACCGGACTTGGACATTCATCCATTGGAGATGCCGCTAAGTTATTCTTAGGGAAGGCAATAACCTCATGGATTGATTCCTCATGACGCATGAGCATAATAAGGCGGTCAAGTCCCGGGGCAATTCCTCCGTGTGGAGGAGCACCGAACTTAAAGGCCTGAACAAGGAAGCCGAATGCTTTCTGTGCACGCTCATCAGAATATCCGACGATTTTGAAGATTCTCTGCTGAAGAGCAGGATCATTAATACGCATAGAACCAGAAGCAAGCTCGTATCCGTTCAAAACTAAGTCGTAAAGGTCACCTTTTACAGCCCCTGGATCAGATTCCAGAGTATCCCAGTACTGTTTCTGAGGAAGGGTAAACATGTGGTGTTCTGTTTCCCACTTATTTTCTTCTTCATTCCATGCAAAGTAAGGGAAGTCGATAATCCATGCAAAGTGGAACTCATCCTTTGGATTATAGAGGTTCAAATCTTTACCAAGCTGTTTGCGTACTGCACCAAGGGCTGTACATGCAAGCTGCCAGTTTTCATCACTTACGAACAAGAGCAAATCGTTCTTTTCTGCCCCAAGTTTAGAGCAGATTTCAGCTTCTTTTCCGGCATAGAACTTAGAAATTCCGCCTTCAAACTTACCTTCTGCATCAACCTTCATCCAGGCAAGACCCTTTGCCTTGTATGTCTTTGCAACTGCTTCCAGAGCTTCGATGTTCTTGCGGCTGTATTTATCTGCAACGTTTTTAACAACAAGAGCCTTAAGACCTGAACGCTTGTGTCGCTGAATTTGTCGACTGGCATTGGCAGCACCGGCTTTGAATGCGTTGAAGTCTGCAAGGTCAGCCATAAAAGCTGCATCCTGCATCTTCATGTCAAAGCGCAAATCAGGCTTGTCGCTTCCGTAGAAATCAAAAGCGTCTTCCCAGGCGATGCGGTCAAACTTAGCAGGCAAATCGTAGTTCATTGTCTTTTTGAAGATGTACTGCATCATTCCTTCTGTTGTAGAAAGAACTTCTTCGCGGTTTGTAAAAGACATTTCCATATCAATCTGAGTAAACTCAGGCTGGCGGTCTCCGCGGGCATCTTCATCACGGTAACAGCGGGCAATCTGGAAATATTTATCAAAGCCTGAAACCATCAGAAGCTGCTTGTAAAGCTGTGGGCTCTGTGGAAGTGAGTAGAATTTTCCAGGATGAACGCGGCTAGGAACCAGGTAGTCACGGGCTCCTTCCGGTGTAGATTTAATAAAAGTCGGAGTTTCAATTTCAAGAAATCCCTTTGAAGTCAGGTATTCGCGGGTTGCAAAAGTAACCTGAGAACGGAGGATGATATTCTTCTGCATTGGGTCGCGGCGAAGGTCAAGATAGCGGTATTTAAGGCGCAAATCTTCGTTTGGAAGTACAATACTTCCGTCCTTCTGGCGAACTTCTTCAATACTGAAAGGCAATTCCTGAGAAGTTGTAAAGATTTCGATATCAGATGCTTCAACTTCAATTTCACCGGTTGCCATATCTTTATTGATATCTTTTTCTGCACGGGCAGCAACTATACCTTCAACGGCAATACAATATTCGCTTTTCAAAGACGAAGCGATTTCCTTTACTTTGTCGCTGGCTTTGTCACCAACCATAACCTGAGTAATTCCGTAGCGGTCGCGGAGACGGATAAATACAAGGCCTCCCAAATCGCGGGTACGGCTTACCCATCCGTTCAAAACAACTTTTTTACCAACATCTGCGGCACGAAGTTCGCCACAGGTAACTGTTCTTTTGGTATTTTCCATGATAAAAATCCTTTTATATATGTAGTAGCGGCATGGATGCCGCATTTAGTAACCAGATTAATGTGCAAGAAAACTTGTTTTCTTGCATGATAAAAATTGCATGGAAGCAATTTTTATCATAGTTCTACGAATTTATAAAGAATAAACTGAAGAAAATATTGACGTTAGCAACGAGCATCAGAATATTTCCTATAAAATGCATAAAGCGGTACTTTCTGAGTCCGTAGAACACAAGTCCTATAATGTAGAAAACTGCACCCATAATCAGCATCTGGAAGCTTGCAGGAGAAAGCACGTTATACAAGATCCTGCACACAAAAATACCGGAGAAGCCGGCAATAATATAAAGGGCAAGATTCAGACGGCTAAGGCGTTCACCGGAAATCGCAAACATAATTGCACCAATCAGTGAAAGTCCCCATACAATTCCGAATAAAGTCCAGCCAATCTGACCTTCAATTTTGGTGATTGTATAAGCAGTGTAGCCCCAGCCGATAATTAAAAACGAACAGAAATGCGAAAGTCGGTTGAAAACATCCTTTGCAAGGCGGTTTGTAATTGAGTGACGCAGACATGAAAAAACATACATTATAATCATTGTTGCACCAAACAAAGCGTACATTACTGTCGTTAAATTTACATATTTTACAGCATTGCGGATTGCCAGAGTTTCCAGGCAGGCAGTTGCCGCAACAAAAAGACAGGCACCAATTCCCTGAACGATGGCGCTGGCAATTTCTTCTGCAAGAGTAAAAGGACGGTATTTTTTTGCAATTTCGATGGCAGATTTTTCGCGGGCAATTTTAGCTTCTGCACGTTTGCGGGCTTTTTCCGATTTAGCGTAATCTGCGGCGGCATACTTTGCCTTAAGACGCTCCGGGTCCTCATCATACTGAATTTCAACCTCGCGGACTGCTGCTTCATAATCACGCTTAATCTGAGCAAGACGCGATGCCTTTTTTTCCTTCAAAGACCTCAAAGTTGATTTTCTTACTGCTGTTAAAGCAATATCTTCCTGTCTTGACATTTCTGCCTCCTGATCCTGATTTTATTTTTTTTCAGGATGATGTTTTTTCGCGCTTACGGTCGAAACCTTCACACCATCACTAATTTTTCCCGCCAAACTGCAGGCGTCGGAAGCGCTCAAAAAGTAAAACGCCTGCTGCCACCGACACATTCAGACTGTCAATTTTTCCGCAGGTCGGAATAGATACAATTGTGTCGCACTGTTTTTCAAGTAACTGTGCCATTCCGCTTCCTTCGCTTCCCATCACAATTACAGATTTATCTGCAAAGTCTACCTGACCGCAGGTTTGACCGCCTGCATCTGCTCCGTAAACCCAGAAGCCTTTTTCTTTAAGCTGTTCTACCGCGCGCACCAGATTATTCACTACAGCAAGAGGAACCCAGGCCGACGCGCCTGCGCTTGTCCTTGCAATAACGTCGTTTTCTTCAACTTTACTTGCAGCCTTGTGTTCAGGAAGAATGACTAAATCTGCCCCGAACTGATCACAGCTTCGGATAATGGCACCTACATTGTGAGGATCTGTCACCCGGTCAAGAATTACAACCGTACAGGTCTCTTTTTCGAAGGATTTTACCCAGGCATCAAAATCTACAATATTTACGAATTTTTTCTGCTGACCTTCAATTTCAAGAACAAGACCACGATGATCGCGCAAAGCCGGAGAAAGTGAAGAAACCATTTCATCAAGCTTTTTATCTTCAACCTGAGTTGCAGCAATTCCTGCTTCCTTAGCGGCAGCGAGAATTTTTTTTACGCGGGGACCAGGCTTACTGTAATAAAGCTTATAGCCGGAAACTGAGCCGTCTTTCAGTGAGCGGAGTTTTTCTTCTATACTATGAAATCCGGTTGCGAGCGTAATGTTCCCTTTCATCTTTTAGTTTACCTCCTCGCAACCTCAACTTTGTTCTGCGAACAAAGTTGACAGTTAATGCGCACATTTTTTAGCGACCGCAGCACTGTTTGTATTTTTTACCGCTGCCACATGGACATGGGTCGTTGCGGCCTACTTTTGCGCCAACGCGTTTTACAGTTTCTGGAATTACGTTTCCTGCAACATATTTCCATTCATCATTAATTTTCTTGAACAAAGAAATTTCGTGATGAAGTTCGTGCATATTGTGCAGAGTGTAATCTGCTGTGAATTCAACAATCTCTTCACCTTCTTTTTCGCCTTTTTCGGTGCGAAGGATTTTAAGACCGTTCCACTGTGACTGGCGGCTCCAGTCTTCAGTAGCCTTCTTGTCGATTTCTGCAAGACCTTCTTCGTCGTCGCAGGATTTAATGATAAAGTCAATTTCGTGCTTTACATAAGATGAATAGCGGGCACGCATACAAGCTTCCGCAGTAGGAGCTTTTACAGATCCTTTAATAATCGGTTCGCAGCATTCTGCATAAGTTTTCCCTGAACCGCAAGGGCAAAGATTTTCATTTTTACTCATAATAGAATGATTTTACCAAAATGGCGTAAGATTGAAAATAGCAAACGAAATTGTCACTAAAGGCTTTGTTCAGAAATCTTTTTTACCCTGCCACGGTAAGCAAAGGCCAGCTGAAGGGCCATCGCACACCAGATAAGAGGCTCACACAAAATGATTCCCCATATTCCAAGCCGGGGAATTATGATGATTGTAAAGAGAATTTTTCCGGCAAGTTCAACCAGGCTGGAAACAAGGGGAAGGAGTTTTGCACCCAGTCCCTGCAGTGAATTTCTGAAAACAATCAGAGGGCCAAGAACAATAAAAAAAGGATAGGCAAAACGCAGATATTTTGTTCCATAATTCAAAAGCTCAGGATTCTGAGAGCCTGAAACGAATTCAAAAATCGGACGGACAATAAAAGGAGATAAAATCAGAAGAAGGGCGGTATAGCACCAGATAATAAGAATTGCGATGTTTACGCCTTTGTTGGCACGGGCCAGATTTTTTGCTCCGTAATTCTGCGATACAAAGGTTGAAGATGTAATTCCCAGACTGAAAATCACAACGGTGCTGAGGGAGAAAAGCTTTCTGGCTGCAGTGTGGCCCGCAATTATGTAGGTTCCAAAACCGTTGATTGCAGACTGCAAAATCAAAGTTCCAGAGCCAACGATTGCAAGCATAAGTGCCATCGAAAGTCCCTGAAGGAAAATTTCCCGGTAAAGCTTAAAGGCTCCGCAGCCGCCAATCTTAAAGCTGGCCGGCGAGGGAATCAGGATTTTTGCCTTAGCAAGAATGTAAAGGATGCACAAAATTACAGAAGTTCCCTGCGAAATAACTGTGGCGATTGCGGTTCCTTCTACTCCCATCCCGAATTTTGTAATCAAAAGAATATCAAGAATCACATTTAATATAGAAGAAAGAATCAAAAATACCAGGGGCATGAAGGAATTTCCAATTGCCCGCAAAAGTCCAGCACACAAATTATAGGCAAAAAGAACACCGCCAAAAATGGCAACAATTGATATATAAGAAAGTGCCTGGTCTAAAATCATGCCGGGAGTTCCAAGCATAAGCAGAAGAGGCTTAAGGGTTAAAAGACAAAGGGCCGTAACGCCAGCTGTCACAAAAATCATTATGATGATTGAGGCGGCAACTACGCGTTTAAGGTAAAGTCTGTCACCCGAACCAAAGGCACGGGCAACAACAATACTGCATCCGCTTCCAAAACCGTTTCCCAAATCCAGAATAATCTGAAAAATCGCAGAAGATGCTCCGATTGCGGCCAGAGAATCTTCCTTGAGGTAATGCCCGACGATTACAGTGTCTGCCGTGTTGTAAAGCTGCTGAAAAAGATATGACACCACAATTGGAATCATAAAAGACACAAGAGCCTTAAAAATGCTTCCGTTTAAAAGGTCGGGATAGAGGAAATGCTTAAATTTTGTTGAAAGCGATGCATTCATAAAAATATTCCAAAAACTTGAGCGGAGCGAAAGTTCAGAGAACGTTCGAGGCATCCGGAAGTTGTAGGGAAGATTACGACGTTCTCGTTACATTGATGTATAGCCGCCGTCTACAGGCAGAATTACGCCTGTTACATAGCTTGATGCAGGGCTTGCAAGGAAGATTGCGGCAGTATCAAGCTCGCCTTCGTTTCCATAGCGGGAAAGCGGAATCATTGTCTGAGCGTTCTGCTGGAAGAAATCTGAATCCAGAGTTTCCTTTGTGAGAGGACTGTAGAAATAACCCGGGCAGATTGCGTTTACGTTGATTCCGTATTTTCCCCATTCAGAAGCAAGACCGCGGGTAAGGTTTACAACGCCACCCTTTGCGGCATGGTAAGGAGAACAAGGAGCAACCTTATTTCCAACAAGACCGTACATAGAAGCTATGTTGATAATACGGCCATATTTTGCAGGAATCATTGCTTTTTTTGCAACGGCGCGGGCAACCTTGAAGGTTCCTCCCAGATCAACATTAAGTTCACCGTTGAACTGGTCATCTGTAATATCTTCTGCAGGAGCAACTGCACCAGTTCCTGCATTGTTGATTACGATATCAATGCGGCCGAATTTTTTCATAACTTCATCTACGGCTGCGTTTACCTTTTCTGTATCTGTGATATCACATGGAATTGCAAGAGTTTCTACTTTATAAGTATCAGCAATTTCCTTAGCTACTGCATCAATCTTTTCCTTGCGGCGGGCAATTGCAACAATTTTTGCACCCTGATTAGCAAGAGCCTTAGCCATCTGAACACCAAGACCTGTTGAACATCCGGTTACAATTGCAACCTGACCACTTAAATCAAAATAATTTTTAGACATATAGTACCTCGAAAAAAAGATTTGCTCTTATAAAAACCTATTTAAAAATAAAAATAAAATAGAGGAATGTCAATGTAAATTTCTTAGGGGAAATTTTCCTCTAATTTCCCTTAATTTCCTCTAAACGTAATTCAAAATTTTTACTTCTCGTATATCCTGTAAGTCTTTTATTCAAAGGAACTGTTTCCATCAAACCAACAGAAACTAAACCTTCAAAATCAGAACGAAGTGTTTTTGCAGAAACATTGAAGAAGGTTTTTCTGCATTTTGTTAGTTTCAAAAAGAGAAAGTACTGGAAAAGTCAGGATGCTAATTTTGTCTGAGACTTGCGTAAGAACTTTTTTTTTGTATAGTGATTTAAAACAATAAAAACTATATGAGGTGTTTATGAAAAAGTTTATTAAAGTAATGTTTGGCGCTGTACTCGCAGTAAGTCTATTTCTGTAAAGCATTTAAGCACACTTGAAACCGGCAAAGTTTTCGCTTCTGCCGAACTTATTGAAACAATTGCCCTTGTTCTGGAAGTTTCTGTTTCTGCTCTTTTCTACAGCCCGGAAGAAAAATCTTTTGATACAAGTGATTTTCAAAGAATAGAAAAAATTATAGAAGAGGAATCTGCAAAAGCTATTTTAGAGATAAAAAACAGAATACATCATAAGATTCCAAATATCGGAAAATGATATATCCTTACTTCTGAATCCATACATAGGCTGTAGCAGAACTGGCACCTACTTTTTCAATTAAGCCTTCCTTAACTAAATCGGCCAGAGCTCTTTCTACAGTTTTGGTACTGATATCAGGACATTTCATCAGGATTTCTTTTTTGCTTATTTTGCCTACAGTATTCTGAATCAAACGTTTTACTCTTTCAGGTTTTGAAATCTTGCTGTCAGATAAGTATTCAACTCGACTTTCAAATTCATTTGATGCTTTAATAAGAATTCCAAGATAATACTTTACAAAAGGCTCATATAGATTATTGCTCTCATGCCATCCAGAAGAACAATCCTGTAAGGCTTCATAATATGTTTCTTTAGATTCTTCTATCAGCATCTCAATGCTTATGTATTTTCCGACAATGAATCCGGCCCGGTAAAGTAAAAGAAGAGTTAGAAGCCTGCTCATTCGCCCGTTTCCATCTTCGAATGGGTGAATACATAGGAAATCCAGAATGAACATCGGAATTAGAAGTAATTTATCAGTTTTGCTGCTATTCCATTTCTCCAGAAAACGTTCTGTCATGAGTCTCATAGCTTCTTCTGTTTCAAAGGCTGGTACTGGTGCAAATCTTACTTTCTGAATCCCATTTCCATCTGTTTCGGCAATAATGTTATCGCTGGATTTATATTTTCCACCAAAACCATTTTGATTATATGAATATAAATCTCTATGAAGCTGTAGAATTATATTTGATGTAGGTGAAATATAATCATAACTTTCGTGAATTGTGGAAAGAACGTCTCTATAACCGGAAATTTCCTGTTCATTTCTGTTGCGTGGTTCAGATTTTTTCTGCATTAATTCTTCGAGTCGTTTATCTGTTGTAAAAATACCTTCTATTCTGTTTGATGATTTTGTGCTCTGTATCTTCGCAATTTCCAGAAGTGTTTTCAATTCATCTTTCTTTGCTTCTACAAATAATTGCTGCCGGCCTTTATGCTCATAAATTGAACTAAGAAGATTTACGATTTCTGGTGTCAGTAATTTACGGGCATTTTCTTTATATTCAAAATTATGCATAATCTCCTCCGTAATAATCTATACCCCAAAGAAATATTCTCTATGTCATAATAATGCAAAATGACATAGAGAACAAGACAATGACATAGAGAATGTAAATTTTTCACAATTCCAAATATCTGAAATAAATCTTTTTCCCCTTGGTTGCCTTAAATCGCTATTTGCTGTATTATACAATCTCAGTATGAAAAATCTGGCGAAACAAAACTTACTGAAAGGCACTATTTGTTGCGGCGGCTATTTTTTCTATTATTATTTTTGAATTTTACAAAGCTGAATTCGATTTTTTCGAGTTCAGCTTTTTTTTAAGTCTGAAGGGCTGAAAGAGCTGCTTTCGGGCAATTTTTGGAAAAAGTGAGGTAGATTGTGGAAAAGGGATGCGAAAAAAAAGCTGTTCTGCTGCTGGCAAACGGCATGGTTTTTGAAGGAAAAAGTTTTGGAGCAGAAGGCTGTGTTATCGGAGAAACAGTTTTTACTACCGGTATGAACGGCTATCTTGAAACTCTTACAGATCCAAGCTATTACGGTCAGATTGTTACTCAGACTTTTCCGCTGATTGGAAACTACGGCGATATTGCAAAAGATTACGAAAGTGCAAAATGCAATCTTCGCGGCTACATTGTCCGCGAATGGTGCGAAACTCCTTCTAACTTCCGCTGCGGCGGCGACATCAATTCTTACCTCAAATCTCAGAATATAATTGGTCTTTACGACATTGATACAAGAAAACTTACAAAGATTCTGCGCGAAACAGGCGTTATGAACGGGATGATTATTTCGGGCGAAGGAAGCGAGGCAAAAGAAGCTTTTGCAGCCCTGAATGATGAAGGCAAAAAGGCTGCCCTGCTGGAAAAAATCCGCGCCTACACAATTGTAAATGCAGTTGCTTCTGTAACCGGAAGTGCAACAGGAGTTGAAGAGCCCGCAGATGTAGTTTTCAGTGAGTCTGCAAAATACCGCTTTGTGCCGGTTAAGGCTGACGGAACAAAAATCAACGACCCAGATCTTGCCATGAAAGACGGAAAGGGCAAAAAGGTTGTTCTCTGGGATTTTGGCGCAAAAGCAAATATCCGCCGCGAGCTTTTAAAGCGCGGTCTTGAAGTTATAACAGTTCCGAGCACTTACACTGCAGACCAGATTACAGCCCTTAATCCTGACGGAATTATGCTGAGTAACGGTCCGGGAGACCCTGCAGAAAACGTTACTATTATAGAAGAAATCAAAAAGCTTTTGAAAACAGGCATTCCGATTTTTGGAATCTGCCTTGGTCACCAGCTTTTAGCTCTTGCAAGCGGTGCTGAAACAATGAAATTGAAGTACGGCCACCGCGGCGGAAACCAGCCGGTAAAATACCTTAAAACCGGCCGCGTTTACATTTCAAGCCAGAACCACGGCTATGCTGTAAAAAATGACACTTTGCCGGCAGGCGCAGTTTTGAGCTTTGTAAACACAAACGACGGAACCTGCGAAGGCCTTGCCTACACTAACGTTCCGGCTTTCAGCGTTCAGTTCCACCCGGAAGCATGTTCGGGCCCGCTGGACACAAGCTTTTTGTTCGACGAGTTTGTAAAGCTGATTAATAATCACGATTATTTTAAGAGCTTCAAGGCTGAGTTCGAACGCGTAGATGCGATTGCATACTTTGCATCGACAATTCGCAAAACTAAAGAACAGGCCTAACGGGGCGTTGCGGGGTAGTTGGTAAGGCTAAAAATTGCGTTGCAATTTTTTTAACGCCTTGCTATGGAACATAGGTCACTGGTGACCTTCCACACCCCGCAGAGAGGGTAGCACGCAACGTAGTGCGGGCTCAGGGGGAGACTTCCCCCTCCTAAATTAAAAAATTACAGGAGTTATATATGCCTTTAAACAAAGATCTTCATAAAGTAATGGTTATCGGTTCTGGTCCGATTATTATTGGTCAGGCTGCGGAATTTGATTATGCGGGAAGCCAGGCTTGTAAGGCTTTGAAGGAGCAGGGACTTGAGGTTGTTCTTGTAAACTCGAACCCGGCTACCTTGATGACTGACCACAGTATGGCAGACCATATTTATATTGAGCCGCTGACTGTAGAAACTGTTCAGAGAATCATCGAAAAGGAAAAGCCGGACAGCATTCTTTCTTCTCTTGGCGGACAGACTGGTCTGACTCTTTGTATGGAGCTGGCTAAATCGGGCTTCCTTGAAAGTCACAATGTTCGTCTGCTTGGTGCAAAACCAGAAACTATTGATAAGGCAGAAGACCGCCAGATGTTTAAGGATACAATGGAAAGCATCGGTGAACCTTGTATTCCTTCTAAGGTTGTAACAACTTACGAAGATGCCCTTGATTTTGTAAAAAACGGAATCGGATTCCCGGCAATTATCCGTCCGGCCTTCACTCTGGGTGGAACCGGCGGCGGTATTGCTCACGACGAAAAAGAATTTGACGAAATTGCTCATAACGGACTTCACCGCTCGCCTATTCACCAGATTCTGGTAGAAAAATGTATTTCGGGCTGGAAGGAAATTGAGTTTGAAGTTGTTCGCGACCACAGCGGAAACGTAATGACTGTATGTTCAATGGAAAACTTTGACCCGGTTGGCGTTCACACCGGAGACTCTATCGTTATTGCGCCTGCCGTAACTTTGAGTGATAAAGAATATCAGATGCTGCGTTCAGCTTCATTGAACATTATCAGCTCGCTTGGAATGGAAGGCGGCTGTAACTGTCAGTTTGCATTAAATCCTGAAACTTTTGAATATGCAGTAATCGAAGTAAACCCTCGTGTTTCACGCTCTTCGGCCCTGGCTTCCAAGGCAACAGGATATCCTATTGCAAAGGTTGCCGCTTTGATTGCCATCGGATACAACCTGGACGAAATCCCTAACTTTGTTACAAAACAGACTGCTGCCTGCTTTGAACCGGTTTTGGACTATGTTGTCGTTAAATTCCCGAAATTCCCTTTTGATAAATTCGTTTACGCTTCCCGCAAGCTGGGAACCCAGATGAAGGCAACCGGCGAAGTTATGGCTATCGGCCGAACTTTTGAAGAAGCCTTGATGAAGGCTGCCCGTGGTGCCGAAATTGGAGTTAATTCCCTGAATCTTAAGGTTTTTGCAGAAGAAAGCGACGCTAAAATCAAAGAGCGTGTTGCGGACTGCACCGACCAGCGCATATTTGCCGTTTTCCAGGCTCTTAAGCGCGGAATTATGAGCGTTGACGAAATCCACGCCGTAACAATGATTGACGAATGGTTCCTGAACAAGATGAAAAAGCTTGTTGACCGCGAAGCTCAGTTTGCAGAAATTAAAGATGGAAAAGCCCAGCTCACCCAGAAACTTTACCTGGAGGCTAAAAAAGACGGCTATCCAGACAAAGTAATTGAAGATATGACCGGCGTAAAAATTCCGGGAAGCACAGGCGTTATTGAACACGACAAAAACGAAGCTTCTACCGCGAACACAATCGATGCCAACAATAAAAAACTGGCCAACCTTCGCGCCCAGGGAAAAGTTACCCACATTCCAAGCACCTTCAAAATGGTTGATACCTGTGCCGGCGAGTTCAGTGCAGAAACACCATATTTCTACGCCGGCTACGATCAGGAAAACGAAGCTGAAATCTTCCTGAACAACCTGCACGGAAAACGTTCTTCCAAAGGCACAATTGTCGTTCTTGGTTCGGGCCCGATTCGAATTGGTCAGGGAATTGAGTTCGACTATGCCAGCGTTCAGTGCGTATGGAGCCTTAAAAAGCTTGGCTACGAGGTTGCAATCATCAACAACAACCCGGAAACCGTTTCTACCGACTTTGACACCGCAGACCGCCTTTACTTTGAACCGCTCACTCCGGAAGACGTTATGGGCGTTATCAACACAGAAAAGCCGGTTGCAGTTGTAGTTGCATTCGGCGGCGGTACGGCAATCAAGCTTGCAAACTTCCTTTCTGAGCAGGGAATCCCGATTCTTGGTACAAGTGCTGATGCAATCGACCTTGCCGAAGACCGTGAGCGTTTTGAAGAACTTTGCGAAAAACTGAACATAAAGCGTCCTAAGGGACTTACAGTCATGAATACAGAAGAAGCCCTGGCCGCAACAAAAAAACTTGGTTACCCGGTTCTGCTGCGACCTTCTTACGTTTTGGGCGGTCAGAACATGATTGTTGCCTTCAACGATGCCGATGTAAAAGAATACATGAAGATTATTCTTGCCCAGGGAATTGAAAATCCGGTTTTAATTGACCAGTACATGATGGGAACTGAGCTTGAAGTTGACTGTATCTGTGACGGCGAAGATGTTCTTATTCCTGGAATCATGGAGCACATTGAACGAACCGGTATTCACTCGGGCGACTCGATTGCGGTTTATCCAAGCTGGAATCTGAATGACGTTCTGCGCGAAAAAATCATCAATCAGTCTACAGACCTGGCCCTTAAGCTTGGAACAAAGGGACTTGTAAACATCCAGTATCTGATTTACAACAACGACCTCTATATTATTGAAGTAAACCCTCGTTCTTCCCGAACTGTTCCTTACATTTCAAAGGTTACAAATGTTCCTATGGTTGAACTTGCAACCCGAGCCATGCTGGGAGAAAAAATCCGCGACATGGGCTACGGCACCGGCCTTTACCGCCTGCCTCCTTACTTTGCCGTAAAAGTTCCTGTATTCAGCTTTGAAAAACTGATGGACGTAGATACACACCTGGGACCTGAAATGAAATCTACAGGTGAAGTTCTGGGAATTGCTTCCACAATGGAAGAGGCAATCTTCAAGGGACTTATCGGAGCCGGCTACAACATGAAGCGTGCCGGAGATTCAGCTTCCGGCGAAGACGGAGAAGGCAAAAACGGCGGCGGAGTTCTTTTCAGCGTCCGCAAAACCGACCGCTACGAGCTTCCTGACCTTGCCCGCAAGTTCTACGATCTGGGCTTTAAGCTTTATGCAACCGAAGGAAACGCAGAAACAATCCGCGACTTTGGAATGGAAGTTGAAGTTGTAAACAAGATTCACGAAAATCCAGATGACAACCTTCTTACCCTGCTGGATTCCGGCAAAATTGACTATGTAATTTCTACATCTGCAAAAGGCCGCGACCCTCGTGCCGACAGCGTAAAAATGCGCCGCCACGCCGTAGAACGCGACATCCCTTGTCTGACAGCAATTGATACAGCAAACGCAATCGCAAACTGCCTTAAGTCAAAATACTCGGTAGAAAACGTTGAACTTGTTGATATCAACCAGCTGCGGGACAAAAAGCAGAAAATCCGCTTTACAAAAATGGATTCTACAGGCAACGATTTTATCGTCATCAACGGAATGGAACAGGAAATTAAAAATCCTGCCGGCCTTGCAGTCCGCCTCTGCGACCGCAGAAACGGCGGAATCGGAGCAGACTCCCTTGTTCTTATTGAAAACTCTTCTCTTGCCGACGCCAAAATGCGCTTCTTCAATCTGGACGGTTCAGAAGGAAAAATGGCCGGAAACGCCATCCGCTGCGTAGGAAAATATCTTTACGACTACAATGTAAACGGAATCTGCGAAAAATACGGAAAGAAAACCGACGCAACCGAAACAATCACAATTGAAACCGAAAGCGGCGTAAAAACCCTTATCCTCTACAAACAGAACGGCAAGGTTACTTCGGTAACAGTTGATATGGGAAGCCCGACCTTTGCTCCGGAAACTCTTCCTACAACTTTGAAGCTGGCAGCTCTTCCTGCAAGCGAAATCAACGCAAATCCCGACTCTGCGGCCCTTCTGCCAAAACAGGCAATCATCAACCAGCCGCTCAAGGTGGACGGCAAAACTTACAAGGTTACCTGCGTAGGAGTTGGAAACCCGCATGCAGTAATTTTCAGCAAGTTTGTAGATAAAGAGCCTGTTTGCGAAGACGGTCCGAAAATTGAGCACCACAAGGCCTTCCCTCAGCGTACCAACACCGAGTTTGTGCGCGTTGTAGGCCCTAATGAACTTAAAATGCGCACCTGGGAGCGCGGAAACGGCGAAACCCTGGCCTGCGGAACCGGTGCCTGTGCAGCCGCAGTTGCCGCAGTCCTCAACGGCTTCAGTCCGGTTGACCAGAACATCACCGTAAAAGTCCGCGGCGGCAACCTGATTGTAAAATACACCGGCAAGACAGTCTTCCTCAGCGGAAACACCAGCATTTGCTACGAAGGTGAAGTAGAGATTTAAAAGAAGCGGGGCTCTGTGCCCCCTTCCCAGTCGCCTTCCGGGCTCCCCTACGGTCGGTACTCCGGCCGCAGGCGGCCTTCGCACGCGCTGACGCGCCCCTCCACGCTCGCGCCGTGTGGAAACTACAATATAAAGTGCTGACTCCTGAAATTTATACTTGCCGAATTTTTTTCCAGCGATAAAGTTCAAAAGATAGTACAGCCATACCTTCCGGCATTCATTTGCGACACATCTTCTTGAATCCGGCTACGATATCCTCACAATCCAGGAGCTACTTGGACACAGTGATGTAAGTACAACCATGATTTACACTCATGTTTTAAACCGTGGAGCCGGTGGAGTTGTAAGTCCTTTGGATAGAATATTATGAGCTTATTAGTATCCGCATAAAAAACTACTAATTGTTCATAATTTGATATAAAATAAACATATACGACATTTCCACAAAAATCTTATACCGACACTTTTTTGTCAGCATAAGACTTTTATGCCGGATACGTAGAAATTATGTTATGTGGACGCCCGCACTAGGGCGCTATTTTTTTATAATAATATCTTTCAGTACAGTATCAATATAAGATTTTAGGTTATCAGCAATCGCTTTCTTTATAACAATTGATTTTTCGCTATCCTCATTAAAAGAACTTTGTACAGGCAGAAATAAAAATGAAATATCCACTCCCAAAGCCTTTGTGATTTTTGCTAGATTCTTGTCGCTTGTCCAGCATCGTGAAAGTTCAATATTCTTTACGGTTTCTTCTGAAAGTTCTGCTTTTTCTGCAAGCTGAAACTGAGTGAGATTTTGTTTCTTTCTTATTCTCTTTACATTTTCACCAAGCCGTTTTTGAATGTCATCTGATGTCATATTATATTTTTAAGGCATAAATCAGACATTCTGAATGACAGTTTACAACATATAAAATAGATAAATGTTGCATTTAAACATATGAAAGTGTATATTGGAAACAGATTTATAATTTTTAGGTCGTATTTGACACTAAAAATGAAATTTTTGCCTACTGTACACTAGGCAAAAATTAATTTGGAGGAAAATATAATGAGAGTACTTAATGGATTTGAGGTTGAACAAAATCCAACAAAATCTTGCTATAAAATTTCGGGAAAAGATGTCCCATCTGATTTGGAAATAAGAATTCGATTTGAAAACGGCAAATACAAAGCAGAAGCTAATTATAGTAAAAAGCCAAGTTCAACAGCTACAAGTACATGGCACCCTCGGAGTTTACCATTTGACAGCGAAGAAAAAGCACTTGAAAATATCTTGAATTATTTTGCCTCAAACAATGAACCTTTTGTAAAAGATTAAGGTGGTAAAATGAAAAAGGTTTTATTTTCGCTCTTGAGTTTTTTTGTTGCAGTTTCTTTCATAAGTTGTAAAGAATACACTATCGCTGGTACATATTCAGAAGAATCTCCTTCTCCAGAATATAAAAGCAGGATTAAAATCCGAATAAATTCCGACAACTCAATAGAGTCATTTTTTGATGGTGAATGGCATGATGGCGGAATTGCGAAAGTCAATAAGAAAAACAGGAATTTTATAGTTTCTGATGGCAAATATTTTGAGTTCGGATTTTTATCAGATGATGGAAGAATTTTATTTATGGGCGGAGGAATTGCTTTCGCAACGGAAAACAAAAGCATACAGAATATATGGGGTTCTGCATATTCCAGCGACGATATAAAAGTAAAGTTCACCGAAAACCATTCCCTTGAAGTTCTGCAAAGTGATGGAAAATGGGAAAACATAGGTGATGTATTGCTTGATGAAAAAACAGGAAATTTCCCTGTTTATGATTTTAATCCTTTAACTTTATTAAAATATTCTGATACTGATACAGTTTATCCTGTGGCAATAGGATTATTTTCTGACGATAAAAAGACTTTGTATTTAAGTGATAATTGTTATGCACTAAAAAAAGAAGAAATTGATGTTGATAAAAAACTGTCAGCAGTTGAAAAGAATCAAGAACTTCCTAATCCAAAACTAACTTTTGATTCTATCGATGTCGGTGGAATATCATTTAAATCAAATTCAACAGATTTAATATTTCAATATCCAGATGCAAGAATCATAAATAAAGCTGAATGCAAGCAGTATTTAGTAGACGGCTTGGAAAATTTTGATTACATAAGATTTGATTACAATGATAACGCTTTGGTTCATATATTAAAATATAAATCAGAAGGTGAATATGACAAAGGGGTATCTGAAATTGTTCATAAATCCGTAAAAGATTTGACACAGAAATATGGAAAACCAGAAATTGAAGAGTCTTCTTACGAAATTCCTTCATACAAAGTAACAAATAATACAAGGTCATATACCTGGTATGGCGAAGTATTCATAAAACTGAAATATGAATGGAACTCAGATGAATATGGACATACAAGTTATGGAACTTGCAATGTAGATTATGCTCTGAGCGTTCTTGATTTAGGCTGGTAATGAAAAAAAACATACTTGACGGCATAAACTTGTAATGTTATATTAAAATTATTGGGAGCATTCCTGCCCTAAGTGGAAAACTTAAACTGAGTACGTTCCGACTCTGAGCGGAAAACTTAAACTGGGTACGCTCCGACCCAAACTGGAGAACTTAACTGGCGACTTTAATAGTCGCCTTTTTTATTGGAGATTATTATGACAGAAGACAATATTTTTTACATAGTAAGCGATAATTATGTTGAATATCTTTTGAAAATCGACAGTCATGTAATGCAAAATAAACCACAAGAAAGAACTTATCACAGAAAGTATGTGGGAATTCTTACGGAAATAAATGGATTTAAATATTTTGTTCCGATGTCATCGCCAAAAGACAAGGATTATGAAAATGGAAAAATCAAAAAGAATAATCTTACGACAATTTATCTGCGGAATAAGGAAAAACTGTACGGAACTCTTCGCTTTAACAGCATGATACCAGTGCCAGAATCCGAGCTTTCACTTTACAAAATCAATGACGAGGGAGATTTTAGTTATAAATTACTTATGCTTGCTGAATATAATTTTTGTAAAGAGAACCGAGATAAAATTGAAAAAACTGCGAAAAATCTTTATGAAAAAAAATGCAATTCATCTGAAGAAGAGTTTCCTGTAGGAAAAATCGTAATCGATTTTAAGAAAGTAGAAGAAGCTTGCAGAAATTATAAGAAATAATCACATAACAAGGTTTTATGTGGACGCCCGCATTGGGGCGCAAAGTTATAGAAAAAAAATAATTATGATAATAAAAGTATGATTGATTTTTATAGTAAAAAATTAAGAGAAGACGCCATTAAAATGGCAGAACAATTTTATACAAACTGTGGAATTTCCGTTATTCGCATAAAACAAAAGCTTCAATTTGTTTTGGGGCTCGAAACTTACATGGATTTTTCAAAAGATTTAAAAACATTTATTTCTTCAAAACACAAAAATTACAGACTATTTTATTACAAAGATTCAAATCTATTATTAAGAGGAGATGGTTTTTTAGTTCCTTCTGTTTCAATGGAAGAGTATATTCATATTATTTCCCCCTATTTAGTCCCATATTTGGGAGAAATTTTCAACGAAGATGATTACTTTATTTTTATCTTAGAATTTAAAACAACTGCCCCAGAAGAAAAGAGTAATATTCTTACAGAATTCTCAAATAATATTATTTCTCTTCTTAACAAATTTAGACTTTTACAAAATCAACTAGCAAACTTTGAAACAGAAGCGGTGTGCAATCTTATTGGATTTGCATCCTGGACTTATGCTGGTTATTCTTATTACATAGAAGAAAAAAAACGCCAAAATAATAAACAAACAAGTCTAGAATCAAACTACAAAGTACCCTCTAATACGTGTTTAATTGACTTCAAAAAAAGTTATACAATAAAGGAATTTATTTCTAAAATAAAAAACTTAGAAAATGCAGCTCGTACAAATTTAAAATTTTCATGCGCTTTTCAATATGAAAATAATGAAGGAACAAAAACTCTAAGGGAAGAACTTCTTCCAATCTATGATTATCTAATTAAGATTGCGAATATTGATTCTAATGATTCATTATATAAGCAAGATACAATTATAAACTTAGGATTAAAAGATGATCCTTTTGATGCAAAGATTGACAATACAATTATCGAAGTCACATTAGCTTTAGATCAAAAAGAATATAAAATTCGTCGACATTTATGTAGTTTACATGGATATACTAACATGCCATTGGATTTCAGGACTTATAATCAATTATTAATCGATTCATTTCCTTTACCTATTATTGAAGCAATAAAAAGAAAATGTAATGGCAAATATCAAGATGAAAATAAACGAATACTTATCGTCCAGACTCTTTACGAATTTGCAGATAATAATAAACTATTAGTTAAAGCCTGGATTGAATATATTAAGAAAA
Source organism: uncultured Treponema sp. (assembly GCA_947165895.1). GTDB lineage: Bacteria > Spirochaetota > Spirochaetia > Treponematales > Treponemataceae > Treponema_D. Next base: position 82,664 of record CAMVCB010000004.1, on the reverse strand, counting down.
ACTTACCTCCAAATAATTTCATTCAAATTATATTATTAGTTGACGATACACCATTCTTTATAAAATCATCAAATAACGATATAAATATAACAATATAACTCTATTTTATGTAGACGCCTGCACTAGAGCGCATAAGGAGAATATAAAAATGAATATTGAAGAAAGTGCCACAAAATTATCTAGAAATCCGTTGGGAATTATAGCTTTATTTATTTTACTAATATATGGATTTGCAACATTACTATTTGGACTTGTTGGCGACATTTTTTCTAATGCGCAAAAATGGTGGTTTGTTGTTTTCTTGGTAATATTTCCTGTATTAGTATTATTTGTATTTGCATATTTAGTTATAAATCATCATCAAAAATTATATGCTCTAAGTGATTATAGAGATGAAAAAATTTTTTTGGGTACTCTTCTCCAAAAGAACAAGAGGAAAAACTAGAACAAGAATCAATTTACGCAACGACTAATAATGAAAAGAAACCATCCGTAAATCCAAAACTAATTAATCAATCTTTTGCTGAACGTAGAGAAAAAATGGAGTACTTAGAAAATCTTGTATTTGATTATTATGAAAAAAACTTTAGTTATGATTTTGATAGAAATGTATATTTCAATATTAATGACCGTAGAGTCTGTTTCGATGGTGTTGCAGAGCGAAAAGGTACATTAAACTTTTTTGAAATCAAATATCTTCCGAATAAACATTTCTCAGCTATTTTACTAAATAATATTGTATTAAATGCTATTAATGTTCAAAATTTCATGATTAAAAGTGGTAAATTTCCTAACTATAGATACAGATTAAAGCTAATATTAATTATTGATTCAGAAAGCCCAAGCGAAAAAGTTGAAGTAGCAAAAAGGATTAGAAATTTAATTGATACTGGAGTTATGAATATTTCTGTTACTGTTTTTACTGTAAAACAGTTAGAAAAAAATAATAAGTAAGCACATAACATGCACTTCAAATCGGATGTCGGGTCTGCGCCCGCCACCGTTTAAGTGCGTAGTTATGTGGACGCCCGCACTGGGGCGCTTGTTTTAGGAGTGTTAAAATTGAGTAAAATTGCCGTTTTTTTTGATGCAGAAAATGTACCTTCTGCAATAGTACCTGAAATTATATCTTTTTTGTCTGCAAAAGGAGATATTTTATTTCAAAGAGCATACGCAGATTGGTCTGTAGAAAATACAAAATCTTGGCAAAATCAAATTTCAAAAACTCCTATAATGGCAATTCAGCAATTTCATCATAATCAAGAACAAGCCGTTGATAAGGTTGTTATGATGGATGCGATAGAATTAGCAATAAAACATGATGATATAGATATATTTGCCTTAGTTGCATCAGATAATGGTTATTATTCATTAAGTTTAAGATTAAGAGAATTAGGAAAAAGAGTAATCGGAATTGGCGAAAAAGAAAAATGCAAACCGATTTGGGTTAATTCTTGTAATGAATTTACATATTTTGAAGATTTAGAAGAAGTCGACGAAGATATTCTTTTACAGAGTGAAGATAAAAAGGATTCAAATGAATTTGAAGATTTTGCTATTGAAAAATTTTTGGAAAAAGCTTTCGATTCAACTCGATTATATAAAGATACAAATACTGTTTTGTTATCTCAGATGTGGGAATCAATTTTAAGACAAAAACCTGACTTTAATGTAAGAGATTATGGAAAGAAAACAGCCCTTGAGTTTATAAGTTCTTTTGAAGATAAATTTAAAATTTCTGATGATGGAAAAAATCAAAGAACATTCTTTGTAGAAAAACTTGAAAAGAATGAAAATACAGCGTCGCTCAGAAAACAAGGAAAAATAAAAAGACGAATTGGATGTTACTGTATAATTTCATCAGATGATAAAAGTGGTGATTACTTTTTTTATAGAAATGAAATCAATCCAGAATTTAAAAAAGAGAAACTAGAAAAAGGAATGAAAGTTGATTTTTTAGTTATAAAAGAACCTAATCCAAAAGCTGATAATTCTAAAGATAAAAATGGTCGTGCAACGGACTTAAAAATTTTAAAATAAAAACACATAACAAAGGTTCGTAGCCGACAGCGGGTCGAGCCCGCTGCGGTACAACCAGTTGTTAGGTTGATGGCGCACTGCGCCATGAAAGGAAAAAAAATGATTCAAATAGAATATGTAAAAAACGAGGATAAAGAATTCTGGTATAAGTTAGACAGTCATTTACCAGAATCAGAATTTGAAAAAAAGATACGCGATAAACAAGGATATGCTTTATTTGTTGATTCTAAGCCCGTTGGAATATTAAGATATAATCTTTTCTGGGATAATACGCCATTTTGTACATTACTGTTTATAGACTGGAATGAACAGAAAAAAGGATATGGCAAATTACTTATAAATCACTGGGAAAAAGATATGAAACAGCAAGGATATGGAATGGTATTAACATCTACACAAGTAGATGAATCTGCACAGCATTTTTACAGAAAACTTGGTTATCAAGACTGTGGTGGAATAGTAATGAATCTTCCAGGCTATGAACAACCTATGGAAATGTTTTTATGTAAAGCTTTATAAAACTACGGCGGGTCAAGCCCGCCTTTTTTATAGACAAAATATAAAAAGCCGTGGTAAAATAATCCCACAAGGAGAATACAAATGCCTAGAATAGTTCCTATAAGGGATTTAAAAAATACCACTGCCATTTCAACTCTATGCCATGAAGAAGAAGAACCGATTTTCGTTACAAAAAATGGATATGGAGACATGGTTTTAATGAGCATGGAAACTTATGAAAAGAACCTGTTCCTTGCAAACGTATATGGAAAACTTGAAGAAGCAAAACAGGATATGAAACAGGGAAAGTATTCTTCTGTTGAAGATGCAATTTCAAGAATAAGGAAAAATCATGGCCTATAATATCCGAATCATGGAAAAGGCCGAGCATGATTTATCCGAAATTGTAACTTATTTTACAGAAAAACTTTGTAATCCAAGTGCTGCTGAAAGTTTACTTGAAGAATTTCTCGAAGAAAAGAACAATATTTCAGATAATCCTTATATGTATCCGTTAAGTAATGATTCAGTTTTACAATCAGAAGGATATCACCGATTTCTTTTCAAGAAAAATTATATCGCTCTGTACTTAATTGATGATATTGAGAAAGAAGTATCTATAATGAGAATCTTTTATGCAAAAAGAGATTATGCTAATTTAATATAGAAACAACCTAACAAAGTTTCGTAGCCCGCCTGCGAGCTTGCAGCGCAAGGGATTGGAGTGGCGGCGAAGCCGTTCGTAAGCAAGCGGAGCTTGCGTCGAATGGAGCGCGGGAGCGCGGAACCACGCAAAGCCCGACCGCCGGAGGCGGATGCGCCCGAAAAAAATGCTACTTTAACTCTGATTTTTCTTCATTGACTTGATGGCTGTTCTATAATATTTTTACATTAAATGAGTACAAAATCGACTATATTGCAAATCTTAACTTCTTCAAAAAAAGGAGCATTGCTAAGCGGAGAAGAACTGGCATCCCGCTGCGGGGTAAGCCGGGCTGCCATCTGGAAGGCTGTAAAGGCTCTTAGGGAAGAAGGATTTGAAATTACAGGCACAACAAACGGCGGCTACCTGCTTGAATCCGGCGATGTTTTAACTACAGAAGCAGTTGCCTCGGCATTCAATGCTGCTTTTCCCCGGTTTGCGGGCGCCAGAATTGAAGTTTTTAAGGAAATTGACTCAACAAATATTCAGGCAAAAAGATGGCTTTCTGAATGCGGCTCTCTGCGTACAGCTGACGGCCAGCTTACAGAAGCTGGAAAAATCTACAATAATGCTGTAATCGTTGCGGAAAAACAGACTGCCGGCCGCGGACGTTCAGGCCGCACCTTTGTTTCTCCTGCCAGAACCGGAATTTACCTTACAGTCATTTATGCCCCTCAGGGCGGGATTACAAATCCTGCAAAAATTACGGCCTTCAGCGCAGTTGCGGTCTGCCGGGCAATCAAAAAACTTTACGGAATTCAGCCTTCAATCAAATGGATAAACGATATTTTTTATAAGGGAAAGAAAATTTGCGGAATTCTGACTGAAGGAACGACTAATTTCGAAACCGGTGTAATAGAAGCTGCCGTAATCGGAATAGGCTTAAATATTGAAGAAAATGCAGAAGCTTTTGGCGGGGAACTTTCAAAGGTGGCAGGCGGACTTTTTGCAAGGGACGAAAAGCTGCAGCCGGAAGGTGGCAGTATAACAAAGGAAGGCGAACCTTCCAGGCCAAAGGGCAGCCCGGCCCGCTCAGTTACCCGCGCTCAGCTTGCCGCCCAGATTGCGGGCGAAACCCTTCAGGTGCTTTCCCAGCCGGCAGAATCTGTAATTCAGGAATATAAAACCCTTTCCTTCATCATCGGCCGCCAGGTAGAAGTTCATACTTTAATTGACAGCAGCCAGGGCATTTATAAGGCTACAGCCGTCGACATAGACCAGAACGCGGCTCTTATTGTTCAGCTGCCCGACGGCAGAAAAAAAACTCTGATCTCCGGCGAAGTCAGCCTTAAATCAGAGTCTTTTGTATGAAAAAAGCTGATTTATAAAATCTAAAAGGTCTTTTTTACAGTGATTTCAACCTTACTTCCCTGTAATCCGACCGAAACATCATCAGCAATATTTGCAATAATTGATTTTTCAAGCTCGTCCCATTTTTCATCTTTTTCCTTACTTACATTCTGGCGGTAATTTGTAAGAGTCCAGATTGGACACTGAAGATCTAAGTTCCCGCCAAGTCCGTAGGAATAGAAGGATGATCCTGTCTGAAAAGTTTTTTCATAATCAATCATCATAAAAGTTGCGGCAATTTTGATTTTTGACATAATTCCCACTGCTGCCGCATTTTTTCCGTCACTTGAAACAGAAAGCAGCTTTTCTCTTTTTTCAAATGTCAGGGCTTCATTTGGAACAAGCGAAACATGAAGTTCAAATTTTTTTCCTTCACATTCAATCCAGAATTCCCCATCAGAAAAATCAAGAAGTTCCGGGAGCATTCCTATCAGCTCTTCTGCCATCAGACGCAGATTCAAAACCTCTTTTTTATCAAGATTTGCATAAGCTGCCGCTTTTTCACTTTCCTGCAAAATATTCTTAAGCGATACAGTATTTGCTGTAAGTTTGCAAAGATCAGATTTCATAATATTTCTCCTTCGAATTTTATTTAAAATTCCAGACTGTCATATTTATTCAGCAGGCTGGATATTTTTTGCATGTAATTTGATATTTTTTTCTTTTCAGCTTCATCAATATCTGTTTTTTTATGATATTTGTGTATCATTCGTACATAGCAGATAAGTGCGGCCTTTTCGGTGATTTCATTGAGAATAATTTCATCATCCGTGTTTAGATAATGAGTTAAAAATAAGTCAAAATATTTTTTGGCCAGCGTATAAGGGAATCCCATAAAATTTTCAACGCTTGAAGGATCCTCTTCCCCAATAACCACGTAAAAATAGTAAACATCAGCAATTTCAACAATCGGATGACCGTAAGAAACCCTGCCCATGTCAATCAAAAGCGGTTCTCCCTTCAGCAGAAAAACATTTCCGGTATGAAAATCTCCGTGCAGTAAATTTTTCTGTTCTGACAGATGATCAATCAGCTCATAACATTTTTTACCGAGCTTTTCATCTTCCTGCATTATGCCGCCGGTTACATAAGGAAGAAGTCTATCCGTTGCGGGAGGAAATTCGTTTCCTTCTATTTTTATATCATGAATTGTATGGGCAAGATCTGACATCATTTTACAATAATAGTCCACCTGCCCTGGAGCACGAGCAATATAATTCGAAAGCGGTTCCGAATCCACAAGCTCATACATGGCGCCATATTGATTTCCGACCGAAACAATTCCAAAAGAAATTGCAGTCGGCAGACCAAGAATAAAAGCCCTGCGGCTGCTGTTAATTTCCTGCTCAACATCATGATAGGTATTATTTTCGTTGAAAACCTTGATTACAAGCTCATCGTCGTAGCGGTAAACTTCACTCTTGGCACCCCGACCAATAACCTTGCAGCCTTCAATCGAAACTTCCTTGTACTTTTTATATCTTGTTTTTTCAGAATCAAAAGTACCCGGCCAGATAAAATTAATATGCTGAATAAATTCCTTGAATGCACCGGTTTTATTAAGGGAAAGCTCCAGAGTTTCCGCAATCGACTGATAATACCAGCGGTGTTTATCAGGATCTTTTTGATTCAGGCTATTCCACATTTCTTCGCCCAATTCCGAGTAAGCACGGGCAATCGAACGGATATTTGCAAGCTTGTCGGCAAGCCAGAGCATTTTTACACCAATATCGGTAGAGTTTTTTAATACAAGAATTGAATCTTCCTTGCGGCGCTGCCAGGTTACACTTTTATCTTCGCCCGGATATTTTTTTTCAGATTCAGAACCCACAAGAAAAGCAACACGTTTTCCAAAGCGGCTTTCAATTTCTTCCATACTGCCGTCTGTATCTTCAACAATATCATGAAGGATTCCTGCGGTTATTATTTCTTCGTCTTCAGTTAATGTTGCAAGAATCTGTGCTACTTCCAGGGGATGAAAAATGTATGGGATTTTATTCAGCTTACGGGTTTTTCCCTGATGCATTATCGTGGCATAAATAATTGCCTCTTCAAGCAATTTCATCATATATAAAAAGGATAACATAACTTTATTAAAAGTCACGCAAAAAAGTATTTGAAACTGCCGGGAAAAGGCGCGGAAATTTATTATGCTAATGAGCCTGTCTTACTTCCACAGCGCGGGCTGAATTGTAGGCCTGCTTAATACCCACACTGAAGAAAACCGGGAAAATTGCCTTAAGCATTTTGATTCCGCTTTTTCCGCCCCGGGCCAGCCAGGCTCGTTTTGAAAGCTCCCAGTTTTTATAAACCATTGGGATAAAGCAGATAAAAAGAGAAATTGTATCGGTAAAGCTGTTTTTTTTGCTGACCGGAAGGATTTTTCTGATTGCTGATTCTATTGCGCCGATTCCTTCGCGGATTTGCAGGGTCGTTGAAGTTTTAAAGAGAATTGATGCCGACTGCATTACGCAAAAAAGCTTTACCAGCATTTTAAGCGTTTCTTTATTGCTGAATGTGATTTTTGCTGCCTCCTGCGCCGAAAAGTTCACCGCACAGAATTGGGCAATAAAGCTTGTCGCATACAAAATCACCGCATAGTACAAAACCGGCCGAAGGTCCCGCAGCTGTTCACTAAGGGAAAATTTTATTGCAAATGCAAGGGCCGCCTGCAGAATAAGAAATCCCAGTGAAACTTCAAAAGGAAGATTAAAAACCAGAATATTTACAAAGGGAATGAGAAGGATTTTTGCCACAGGGGGCATTTTGTGAAGAAAAGAATTCCCCGCCTTATAGGAAAAGGCAAGGCTGTTTTTACCGGATTTTATCATACTGTCACCTTTCAGCTGCCCGCTACCAGATTAAATCTTCAAGCCGGCTATAAGAATTAAAGGGATTACGGATGTTCCATTTTTCAAGGTCAATAGAAGGGGCGGAAGAGGCACTTGCGGTGGAAGGCCGCATTATATCCTCAGCTTTTCCGTCAAACACCTTCTCTCCCCGGAACAAAACGATAAACCGGTCAGCAAGTCCCAGACATTTTTCAATTTCGTGAGTCAGAAGAATTATTGTTTTTTTCTGAGTTTTAAGTTCCTGCAGAAGCGCGTTTACCTCTTTTACACCTGCGTAATCAAGGTTGGCGTAAGGTTCATCCAGAATCAGAACCGGTAAATCCATGGCCAGCATACAGGCAACGGCAAGACGGCGTTTTTCACCCCCGGACAAAAAGCGGGCAGGAAAATCCCTTTTTCCGCTAAGGCCTGTTTTTTTCAGCGCCCCCTCCACCGCCAGCTGCACCCTGTCACGGCTCCAGCCCAGATTTTTTGGGCCAAAGGCAATATCTTCGGCCGGTGTTTCGCCTAAAATCTGAGTTTCAGCTTCCTGAAAAACAAGACCGGCCCGGCCAAAGCTTTCGACCCTTCCCGAATCAGCGCTTTCCAGCCCCGCGATAATCGACATCAAAAGGCTTTTTCCGCTGCCGTTTTCACCGCCGATTACAGTAAAAGAGCCCTCTTCCAGCTCAAAACTTACGTCTTTTAGAACCTGGCGGCGGCCGTTTACAGTATTAAATCCCTTACAGATATTTTTTACGCCTAACTTCTGCATAATCTTTATTTTGCCGGATTTTCGTCTGCTTTGCCATCATCAGCATAAAGATACTGGGCAAGAACAGGTCTTAGCTTGAGCGCAAGCGGAAAACAGATAATAAATTTCAATAAATCTCCCGGCAGAAAAGGAAGAACGCAGGCTCCCATTGTGTAGGTAAAGGCTGTTTTATCAGCTGGAATTTTACCTGCACCGCTGGCCCAGCGTGCAAAATGAATAACGCCCGGAACATATAAAATTATCATTCCAAGAAGCATTGCCACTGCCAGGCGCAGACATATAGCCGGAGAAAACTTTTTTTCCTGAATCGAAGGCTTTCCAGCAATCAGACCTGCAAGAATTGCGCCAATCAGATAGCCCGGGAAAAAGCCGCCAGTAGGACCAATCCAGACAGCAGGACCGCTTGAACCGCCAGAATAAACAGGAAGGCCGATTAAGCCCGCAAGCAAAAATATAGCAGTCGGAGCTCCGCCCCAGAGTCCGCCCAAAAGGACGCCGCATAAAATGCAAAGGGCATTTTGCAAAACAATCGGAATTGCTCCCACTGGAATGCGGATAAAGCAGCCCACACAAATAATTGCCGCAAAAAGTGCTGTAAAAGCCATTTTAAGCGATGATTTACGATTATTTTTCATATTTTTCCCCTTTTTTATATTGTCCTGCCCAGTTTTTCAAGCAGTTTTTTATCACTTTGAATTGATGTTCCCGTTGTCGTAAGCATATTTCCGGTAATAGTTGCATTTGCTCCGCTTTTAAAAGCCCTTTCTCCGCCGTTAGTAAGATGACAGCGTCCAGCTGCAAGCCTTATCATTGCAGTCGGATTAAAATAGCGGAACATAGCCACAGTCCGCAAAACCTCATCCTCTTTCAAAGAAGGAAGATTTTCAAAAGGACTTCCCTTTATCGGGCTCAGAATGTTAATCGGGATAGAATCAACCTTGATTTCACTCAAAGAAAGTGCCATATCAATTCTATCCTCAAAGCTTTCTCCCATTCCTATAATTCCACCGGAACAGACTCTCAGTCCGGCTTCTTTTACAAGTCTTAAAGTATTGATTTTCATTTCATAGCTGTGGGTCGTACAGATATTTGGAAAATTCCGTCGGGATGTTTCAATATTATGGTGATAATTTCTGACACCGGCTTCCTTAAGCTGCAGAAGCTGCTCCTTTGTAAGAAAGCCCATAGAAGCACAAAGATCAATTTTCAGGCTTTCATGCATTTTTTTATAAGCAGACAAAGCCTTTTGAAATTCTTCTCCCGTAAGTGCCTTGCCCGCCGTTACGATAGCAAAACGATGAATTCCTTCATCCTGATTTTCCTTTGCCGCCTTAATAATTTTTTCTTCATCTAAAAAATCATAAACTTCGCAGTTTGTATGATTATAAGCACTCTGCGCACAGAATTTGCAGTTTTCGCTGCAGCGGCCGCTTCGTCCGTTTATGATTGAACACAAATCAACATGATTTCCGCAAAGCTTTTCACGAATAAAATCAGCTTCCTCACAAAGCGATGATAAATCACAATCCTTAAACCAGGAAAAATCCTCCCCACGCCTAAGCCTTCGCCCTTCTACAATTTCTTCTGCCAGTTTTTTCAAGTCCATATTCAGGAATATATAACTTTAACAAAGGATTGTAAACCTATTATTTAAAACTAAGTTTACAATGTTTGTTTTTACCCTTAATTGAAATTTAACTCAAAAACAAGCATAATATTAAAAACTATGTGTGTTCTGAACAAAATCAAAAAAGTTTTTAAAACATCACTTTTTGCCCTGCTCGCCCTGCTTGCTTACGGCTGCCGCACTACACGCACAGTTCAGATTTTTGACGATTACAAAGAAAAAGTTACGATTGAAGCGCCGGAACTCGCTGCCGACGAAGACGAAGCCTACATTTTTTTCAGACTTTATAATCCCTGCTATTCAAGTCCGCTCAATGTTACAAACCTTTTGAAATTCGGAATAAGCACAACAAACCTGAGTGAAATTTTTGTAAGCCACGCAGCCATCGGCTTTGATTTGAATGATAATTTTTACGGCGTTACTCTTGGCGGAAAACAGCAGCTAAAACTTGAAATCTGTACAGATCTTTCAAACAACCCTTACATGCGCAAATGCGATCCGGTTTCTTCAGAACAGTGGGTCTATGCTATGAAAGTTCCCCGCGAGGAATATGACGACTGCCGTGAAATGGTTCAATATTTTCTGGATAATGTGACAGTAAAATATTCAGTTATGCAGAATTTTCCCTATACCTGTTATAATATCCGAAGAAAATTTTTTGTAGGGAAGAAAAATCAGGCATTTGGCAGTAAAAAACTGACAAAAAAAAGCTACAATATTTACAAAGATTTGAGACCTAAAAAAGATCCTAAATATTTTGTGTGCTCAACATTTATTGCCTATATTCTTATGCATAATGTTGAAACAATCCGTGAATTATTTATAGAAAAGAATATCAACTACCGCTATGTAGTTCCCGGAGATTTTACAAGTTTTCCGGGCGTAATCAAGCTTTTCTATTCAAGCTGGGAAGATTATCTTGATGCCGCCCAGAAATTTGTAGAAGAAAATCCAGATTTTAAGCCTTATTTTACAACTATAATTTCTGAATCTTCTGAAGAGAAAACAGATAACTAGAAAGTTTTTACAAAAATCTCTCCTTCCCTTTTAAATCCCATTTTTTTCATATAATTAATATGTTCCGCAACTTCATTTTTAGCAACAATCTTTGTTATTCCCTTATTGCGGAGATAATCATAAAGGAATTTTCCTACTGAACAGTCGCGGTATTCAGGAGTTGTATAATCCAGATCAATTTCCAGAAGCCCTTTTGATGTTTCGCGGGCAAGGAAAAGACCAGCAGTTGTTGAACCTACACAAACAATGCAAATTCTAGCCACTTCATCTGTTGTTGTATTGTTTGAAAAGGATCTGACTTCCGGAAAATATTTTTCAATATCCTTGTAGTGGCTTTTTAGGAAGAAATCAATGTAAGAATCACCATTTTTAAGCTCAGAAATCTGATATTCCTTTTCATTTTTTGAAAGATTGTAAAGCCTGTATATGTTGATGGTAAGAAGACAAGCCTGAAGTGCTGCCGTCGGATAGGAATGAATAATCAAAGCATAAGCTCCAAAAATCACACAACCAAGAGAATTAACGACCCTAAGCTTAGTGATAGAAGTCATTAACATCGAAATAACAACCAAAAGTGAACCTGTATATCCAACAAGCTCGATAATTGTACTAATACTCATAACAAAAATTATACATTATACTTTGCCTTGCAACCACTAAAAAATAGCATTATAATATTTTAGTTTACACTTTTTGATAAAATGTCATTTTAGAAACCTTGAGGTATTTATGGTATTTGAGGAAAACTACACTGTTGCAAAGATGATTAAGAATTCGGCTGAAAAATGGCCGGAAATTCCATCCCAGTACAGAAGATTAAAAAACGGCGATTTTGAGCCAATCACATACAGAACGATGTACCAGACCGGTCTTGATTTTGGAGCCGGACTCCTTGATTTGGGATTGAAGCGAACCGAGCCTATCGGCTTAATTTCTGATAACTGCCCGGAATGGCAGCAGGCTGATATCGGCGTTATTTCTATTGGTGCGGTTGATGTTCCACGCGGATGTGACGCAACATTAATTGACCTGGAACAGATTCTTGCAATCACTGAATGTAAATTCTGTATTGCCCAGAATAATTCCCAGGTAAAGAAAATTATGAGCCTTAAGGAAAAGCTTCCTGTTCTTAAAAATATTATTGCTCTTGAAGATGATATTAAGGATGAAGTTCGTGATGCCTGCAAGGCTGGTGCAGTTGAACTTTACACCTTTAATCAGCTTGTAAACAACGGTAAAAAATGGCGCGTAGAGCACAAGGATGAAATTGAAGCTGAAGTTGAAAAAGGTACAGGCGAAGACCTTGCAACAATCATCTTTACTTCGGGAACAACAGGAACTCCAAAGGGTGTAATGCTCACTCACAAAAACTTCCTGGCCCAGCTTGATGAAATTCCTGAGCGAATTTACATTAACCCGGGCGACCGCGCCCTCAGCGTTCTGCCGGTATGGCACGTTTTTGAACGCGAAGTAGAATACGTAATTTTGATTCAGGGTGGTTCAATCTGCTATTCAAAACCAATCGGTTCAATTTTGCTTGCAGATTTCAAAAAGCTCAATCCTCACCTGCTTCCTGCCGTTCCCCGTGTTTTTGAAGCTGTTTACGACGGCGTTACTAAAAAAATGCGAAAAACCGGCGGACTTGTTCTCAAACTTTTCAATTTCTTTGTCGGCGTTGCAAAAATCCACAAGGCAATGCAGAGAAAAATGTTTAATGAAAATCCATGCTTTACCGCTTACCGCCCGGTTCTCTGGTGGATTCTCTTTATCCTGCCATGGAGCCTGATGTGGCCTCTTTACTGGCTGGGTGATCTGCTTATTTTCCGAAAGATTAAAGTAATGCTGGGATCTAACTTCCGCGCAGGTATTGCCGGCGGCGGTGCCTATCCTAAAAATATTGATGAGTTCTTCTGGGCTATTGGTGTTGAAATTGTAGAAGGTTACGGACTTACAGAAACCGCTCCAATCGTTGCTGTCCGCCCTATTGCCGCTCCAATTTACCGCACAATCGGTTCTCCAATCCGCGGAGTTCAGGCCCGCATTGTTGATATGGACGGCTACGTTCTTGAACGCGGTCAGCAGGGAATCCTTCAGATTAAGGGTCCAACCGTAATGAAGGGCTATTACAAACGCCCTGATTTGACAGAAAAAGTTATGACTGTTGACGGCTGGCTTGATACAGGAGACCTTGCAGTATTTACAATCCACAACGAACTTCAGATTAAGGGACGTATAAAAGATACAATCGTTTTGCGCGGCGGAGAAAACCTTGAACCTCTTCCAATCGAAATGAAGCTTTCTGAATCCCGCTTTATCAAGCAGGCAGTTGTTCTTGGTCAGGATAAGCGTTATCTTGCAGCCCTTATTCTTGTTGATGAAGATGAAATTAAGAATTACGCCGCAGAAAACGGAATCCAGTACGATACTTACGAAAATCTGCTGGCTTCAAACGAAATTCAGACCTTGTACGAAGGCGAAATTGCAAACCTCATCAGCTCTAAAAACGGATTTAAGATGTTCGAGCGCATCAATAAGTTCACTTTGATTACAAAGCCGTTTGAAGTCGGCGTTGAACTTTCTGCAAAACAGGAAATCATGCGCTTCCGCATTAATGAAATCTACAAAAAGCAGATTGAAGCAATGTTTGTCGAAGAGGATTAACGAAGGTCGTAAGGCAAACAACAATTTGCAATGAACGTAACCTTCGTTTAACTTCCGCTGACGCGGAAGTTGCTGCAAAGCCCGCTGGTCAGGCGGGCATTTTTATCTATAGGTAAATACAACACCGCCCGCTCTGACCGGCGGGCTTACACAGGAGTTTTTATGAACGTACACATTTTAGAAATGCCGCTGGACTTTGGTGCCAGCCGTCATGGCTCTGATATGGGACCTTCGGCAATCCGCCTTGCCGGAATTAAAGAAAAAATTGAAAGCCTTGGACACAAAACTTTTGAACATTCTTCAATTTTCCAGGCTACGACACAGGAATACGAAAAAATCGGAAATCCTAAGGCAAAATACCTTGAACCAATCACAAATGCCTGCACAAAGCTTGCAGCCCTTGTAGAAGAAATTGCAGACAAGGATGAATTTCCCCTTACAATCGGCGGTGACCATTCCATCGCCCTTGGTTCAATTGCGGGCCTTGCAGCAAGCGCAAAAAAGCAGGGCAAACGTCTGGGAGTTCTCTACGTTGATGCCCACGGCGACTTCAATACTACAGAAACAACACCAAGCGGCAATATTCACGGAGAATGTCTTGCAGCCTCTGCCGGATATGGAATCCCAGAACTTACAAATCTTTACTACGAAGGACAGAAGATTGACCCGAAAAACATCTGTTTTGTGGGCCAGCGCGACCTTGATGAAGGTGAAAAAAAGCTGATGAAAGAAGCCGGCGTTACAGTCTTTACTATGAGCGACATTGAACGTCAGGGCTTCCCTGCAATTCTAAAACAGATTGTCTGCTTCTTCCGCTCTCACGTTGATATCATTCACGTCAGCTTTGACATGGACGTTCTTGACCCTATGTTTGCACCAGGAACCGGTATTCCTCTTCCCGGCGGACTTACAAACCGCGAAGCCCTGCTTTTGATGGAAGAAATGGCCGCTACAAACATGGTAAAATCTGCCGAAATCGTTGAGGTAAACCCGATTCTTGATATAAGAAACCAGACAGCAATCCTTGCCGTAAGCCTTGCAGCCAGAATTCTTGGAGAAACCTTGTACTAGGCAGAATTTCTTGACATCCACCCCTGCACTGCTATACTAATTGTAAGCCTTGTAGCGGGAGTTTACCATGGAAAATAACGAGCCATTGGATTTGTCCAAATACATTGCTGATGATATTGCTAAATACAGCGGTATTTCAATGCCGGTAAAAGCTGGGTTTCTCCAGCGAATGCTGATAAAAAAACTTCCATGTAAAAAACTCCACATGAATCCTGATGATGAGTTTTCTCAGCCTAAGGTCGGGCCAAGCTTCAGGGTTATATCAGAATATACCCAAAAATTCGTACAAAACAATGAACAAAACGGAAATTACTTTTTTCATCAGGAACCTCTAATTGTAGAAAAGCTTTATCCAGACGGTTACAGAATTTTAAACGGCCATCACCGCTGGGCAGCCGCCTTCAAACTCGGAATCAAAAAAATCATTGTAAACGTAGTTAACATGACTCATGAAGCAGAGATTAAAGAAATTCTCCACAATTCTAAGCATGATAAACGGGTTACAATGGATCTTGATGAAGTTGTTTTCTTTGATCCTCAAAATATGCCCCTTGATCAGGCTGAAAAGTCTTTAGGTTTTCCGAACAACCGTTTTTACAAGGAAAAACTCCGCCTGGGCATTCCGGCCCTCTTCAGATGTCTGGAACGAAACGGTTATGATATCTGGGTTTACAGCTCAAAATATTATTCCACCGATTACATAAAATCTCTATTCCGCAAATATCATGTAAATGTTACCGGAATTGTAGCAGGTATGGAAAAGCGGAAGAACAAAAAAAATCAATACGACAAGCTTCTTAATGAAAAATATAAGAATACGCTTCATATCGATAATGATCTTGTACTTCAGATCGACACCCAGTCAGGCGATTTTAAGGAGTACAACATCGATTCTTCAGACGGATGGTCAAAGAATATTATTGAAATTATAGGGGAGATTGCCAAAAATGAAAGCGAATAATCAAAAAGAGAAAATGCGGGTCTCCTTTGATCTGGATGAGGTGCTTTTTGTGTCGCCAGAGACACATAAAATTGAAAAGCCGCCTGTTTTTCCATTTAACCTGATTTACAAAGAAAGGCTGCGCTTTGGTGCACCTGAGCTTATAAAAAAACTTCAGGAACTAGGCTATGAAGTCTGGGTTTACACATCTTCATACCGCACTCAAAGCTATATAAAACACCTTTTCCGCTATTATCACGTTAAATTTGACGGAATTGTAAATGCCCAGCGCCATCTGGCTGAAGTCCAGAGAGACCACAAAACGATTCTTCCTCAAAAACTGCCTAATATGTATAGAATTTCCCTGCATATTGATGATGAAACAATCGTCTGTACCCTGGGAAAGCAATACGGCTACAATACTTACCAGCTGAACGCCCAGGATGATGACTGGAAAGAAAAAATCATTGAACGCGCAGCACAGATAAGGGCAAGTCTGGAAAATTAATCAGCTGATTTATGCAAACACTTCTTCCGCATATCTAACTGTTTCCATGGCATCGTGGCAGTATTTATCGGCGCCAATCATGTCGGCATAATTCTGGGTCATTACGGCGCCCCCTACCACAACTTTAGCGGGACTTCCGGCCCCCCGAAGCAGTTTAATTGTTTCTTCCATTGCCGGAACGGTAGTTGTCATAAGTGCACTGAGTCCCACCAGGCGGATATTTTCCTTCTGAACGGTGTCAACAATCAGCTGAGGTTCAACGTCCTTTCCCAAATCGATTACATCATAGCCATAATTTTCAAGAAGGACTTTTACGATATTTTTTCCGATGTCGTGGATATCACCTTTCACAGTTGCCAGAACAATTTTTCCTTTTTTCTCGCTGGCTCCACCGGCCGCGGCAATCCCTTCTTTAATTACGGCAAAGGCAGCACTGGCAGCCTCGGCGGCCATCAAAAGCTGGGGCAGAAAAACTGTCTTTTTTTCAAAGCCTTTTCCCACTATATCCAGAGCCGGAATAAGTTCCCCGTCAATTATTTCAAGGGCCGCTTTGGTTTTCAGAAGCTCGGCGGTCAGGGCAGCGGAACGTTCCTTCAAACCCTTTTTGATTGCATTGATAAGCTCAGACTCGGAGGAGGCAGCAGCTTCAGCAGCCTGAGTTGCCGGACTTGCCGGGGCAGAGCCGGCGGTAAGGCCCGCAGCCGGGCCGGAAGAAGATGCTGCTGAAGCTGTATCAGCTTTACCCGGAGCAGCCTGAAGACCTGCGGCAGTAAGGGGCGCCGCCGGGGCTGGAAGGCTGGTTGCAAAATCAATGTAAGAAGCACAGTTTTCGTCGATAGCAAGAAGGGCACAGAAGGTGTAATAGGACTTCATCATCTCAAGGCTGTTTGGATTCATGATTGCGGCAGAAAGTCCATTGTGCATTGCCAGGGTAAAAAAGGCAGCGTTGACAAAATCGCGGGAAGGAAGACCGAAGGAAATGTTTGAAACGCCAAGGCTTGTTTTACCGCCAAGCTGGTCGCGGATAGACTTGAGGGCATCCAGAGTCGCGATTGCACTTTTCGGATCAGAACTGATGCTCATTGCAAGCGGGTCAATTATGATATTTTTTGCGGCAATTCCGTAGTCGGCAGCGCGGGCATAGATTTTACGGGCTATGGCTACGCGGCCTTGAGCAGTTTCGGGGATGCCTGACTCATCGATTGTAAGGGCAACAAGAAGTCCGCCGTATTTTTTTGCAAGGGGAAAAATCTGCTGCATGACTTCTTCCTTGCCGTTTACGGAGTTTATCATAGGTTTACCGTTATACAGGCGAAGGGCCCGCTCCATGGCCTCTGGATTTGTCGTATCAATCTGAAGCGGTAAATCTATTACAGCCTGAATTTCCTTTACAACGTCTTCCATCATCTGAACTTCATCAATTTCGGGAAGTCCTACGTTTACATCAAGAACGTCAGCTTTTTTATCCTTCTGGGTCAGGGCTTCGCCCAAAATATAGTCCATATCATGGGCTCGCAGGGCTTCCTTAAACTTTTTCTTTCCAGTCGGATTGATTCTTTCGCCGATTAGAACCGGCTTTCTGTCAAAAATTACGCCGTGAGTATATGAAGTGATGATTGTGTCATTTTTTTCTGTGACTGGACGGGCCTTGTGGGTTCGCACAGCCTCGCTCATTGCCTTGATGTGGGCAGGAGTTGTTCCGCAGCAGCCGCCAAGCATTGTAGCGCCAAGAGCTGCAATTTTTTCCATAGAAGCGGCAAAATCTGCCGGGGAAACGTCATAAACGGTTTTTCCGCCTTCTGAACGGGGAAGTCCGGCATTCGGACTTACTACTACCGGCACGCTGGCATAGCGGGTAAGCTCTTCAACTATTCCCAGCATCTGGTCAGGGCCCAGGCTGCAGTTCACACCGACTGCATCGGCTCCAAGGCCTTCCATTGTAGCAACAACAGTCATGGGGTCGGCCCCGGTCAAAAGCTTTTCAGATTCGTCGTAAGCGGTGGTAATCAGCACAGGAAGGTCGCAGTTTTCTTTTGCGGCAAGAAGGGCTGCTTTTGCCTCGTAAAGATCGTTCATTGTTTCAATTAGGACCAGGTCAGCCCCGTGTTTTGCCCCGATTTTTACTGTATAAGAAAAGATTTTTACGGCTTCTTCAAAATCAAGGTCACCAAGCGGCTTCAGGAGCTTTCCAAGAGGGCCGATATCAAGGGCAACAAAATGGGGCTGATTTCGAACTGCTTCCGGCGCAGCAGAATCCCCTTCCACCGCCTCAATTGCCTGGCGGGCATTTTTAATTGCCGCCCCAATTACAGCATCCAGACTGAACTTAATGTCGCCCGGCTGGAATTTATTGATATTTGCGCCAAAAGTGTTGGATGTAAGGATATTAGCGCCGGCAAGCAGATAATCGCGGTGCATTTTCTGAATGATTTCCGGATGAATGATATTCCATGTTTCCGGCAGTTCTCCGGGTTTCAAGCCCTGCGCCTGCAGAATCGAACCGCATCCACCGTCAATAAAAACAAAATCCGAATATGCTTTTTTGAAAATTTCTTTTACACCACTCATCGCAGCCCCCGTCCGGAAGATTCCTTCCGAAAAACTTTTTTCTTGCTATCCGGCAAGTAGGTAGATTATAGCAGAATGCAGTCAGAGTTTCGATAAATAGAATAAAAATTTTTCGTGCTTTCCGCCCGCTTTGCCCTTATACTTGTCCTATGGATAATAAAGCTTTATACAATCTTTCCTACGGTGTTTTTGTTTTGGGAACTACAGCTGACGGCAAAATCAATGCCTGCATCACAAACACCTGTTTTCAGACGGCAAACAATCCTGTAAGGGTTGCAATTTCAGTAATCAAGCAGAATCTTACCTGCCAGATGATAGAAAAATCCGGCGTCTTTGCCCTTTCTATTCTTGATTCCACCTGCGATTTTGATTTGATTAAACGATTCGGCTATCAAAGCGGCCGCGAAGTAAACAAATTTGACGGTTTTGACTATGAACTTTGCGCAAACGGCTGCCCTGCTCCTAAATCAAAAATCTGTTCGGTGCTCGAATGTAAGGTCTTGAATCAGATGGATTTGGGAACTCATATGCTTTTTGTTGCAGAAATAACAGATGCCAGGGTAAGCAGCAAAAACGAGCCTTTAACTTATGCAAAATATCAGTCAGATGTAAAGCCAAAGCAGGCGGCAGCCTCATCAGCATCTCCTGCCAGTGCCAGTGCCAGCTCCTCTTCCGCCGGAGAACAGAAGAAAATTGTCGCCTGGAAATGCAAAATCTGCGGCTATGTTTATGAAGGTTCTGAGCTTCCGGCAGATTTTATCTGTCCGATTTGCGGCCACCCGGCAGAAGATTTTGAACCGGTCTATCAGTAAAATTTTTTATCGGATTCCTATCAGCGCGGTGACAGACTTTTCCGGCACCATGATGAGATTGTCTTTCAAAGTCAGTCCAATCTGCTTTGCAGGATTAAGAAGGTCAAAAATGCCCCGCTGATTTTCCAGGGAAAAATCTCCGTAGCCGGCGCTGTAGCGGGGTCTTAAAGTCCTCCCTTCCCCGGCTGCAATTTTCCCAAGCTCTTCATTCAGCTGGTCGCATACATTTTCTACAGCTGCCGCACCTATTGCATTCAAAAAGCTGGCTTTTGCCATAGAAGAAATTCGCGCCCTCTGAACAAGCCTGTCATATTCCAGCCCGATAGTAGCCGCAAACAAAAAGATTTCCAGCCTGCCGGACGCTGTTCCCTGCGTAAGGTTGCGCCACAAATCCCGGCTGCAAACCTGGCCGTAAGGAAAAGAAATCCCGCCCTCCTCCAGAACTTCCACATCAAAACGCCCCCAGCAGGCAGCCGCCTTAATCGCCGCCCTGGCTTCCGGCAAAAGCGCTTCAACCTGCCCAATATCGTCTGCCGTCACAAGCTCCTTTTTGTAGCCCAGGTAACGAAGAACTTCATGCGGATCAATTATTATTTCTGACGCTTTGTATGTCTTTTTTACTATAGGAAACGACACAATCTTCCTTATTCCTGCCCATTATTCCGGCTTTTTTACAATTGAACTCAAATTTTCCTGAATTTTCGCCGCAATATCAGGTTTATTCATCGTATAAATATGAACGTGGTTAACACCGTTTGCAATCAAATCAATAATCTGGTCTGTCGCATAGGCAATCGCAGCCTCTTTTAGTGCTGCCGGATCATCAGACCAGCGGTCAAGCAGGGCAACATAACGGCGGGGAATAAAAGCCCCTGAAAGCTTAATGATTTTTTCCATCTGTTTTGCATTTGTAACAGGCATAATTCCCGCAATAATCGGTATAGTCACGCCAGCCTCGCGAACCTTATATAAAAAGTTGTAAAAAGTGCTGTTATCAAAAAACATCTGGGTTGTCAAAAACTTACAGCCCGCATCCTGCTTTATTTTAAGCGAAGCAATATCTGCCTGAACATTTGAGCTTTCCGGGTGTTTTTCCGGGTAGCAGGCACCGCCCACACAAAAATCCCCGTTTTCGCGGATAAAATCCATCAGTTCATGGGCATGCTTGAATTCCCAGGTCGAAGGATCAGCGCCTTCAGGAATATCACCGCGCAAAGCCAGAATATTTTCAATTCCATGCTGCTTAAGAGAATTCAGCTGCTCCCTTGTCGCCTGGGCCGAAGCATTCACACAGGTCAAATGGGCCAGAGGAGTTGTTCCGCGCTTCAAAATACTTGCCGCAAGCTCCGTCGTAAATCCCCGGGTAGTTCCTGCTGCACCATAAGTAACACTCATAAAATGAGGCCGTAGATCCGCAATCTGACTAACTGCCGCCTCCACAGTATCAAACTTATCGCTGGTTTTCGGTGGAAAAACCTCAAATGAAAGTGTCGGTTCTTTTTTGCTAAGTATTTCACAGATTTTCATAAAACTAAATCTATCAGAATACCAGGCGAATCTCAACACCTACTCGCCTTCCGGGCTCCACTACGTTCGGTGCTTCGCACTCGCTTCGCGCCCCTCCACGCTCGCGCCGGCTCCACTGGCCAACTTTTATTTTATCTGCCCAAGCTTTTAATTTTATGCTATTCTTTTTTCACTATGAAAAATCTCTTTTCTTCTATAAAAAATTTCATAAAACGCGAGCCGGTTCTTTTTGCGGCCATTCTTCTTGCCCTGATTGCAGTCGCCCTGGTTCGCCCGGCTCCTTCACTCTGTCTGCAGGCCATAGACTTCCGTACAATTGCCATTCTCTTTTCCCTGATGATAGTAATCAAAGCCTTCCAGAGTCAGAATTATCTTGATTTTATTGCCGCAAAGCTTCTCCGACTTTGTAAAACCCGCCGTTCCCTTTATTTTCTGCTAACTTATCTGGTCTTTTTCAGCTCTATGTTTGTTACCAACGACGTTGCCCTTTTAACCTTCGTCCCGATTTCTCTTTTAATTTTCAAACGAATCGGTCTTTCTTCCATGAAGCTCATCGTCCTGGAAACTCTTGCCGCAAACCTTGGCTCCTGTATTACTCCAATGGGAAATCCCCAGAATCTTTATCTTTTTTCCTACTACGGATTTTCCGCCCTGGAATTTTTTGCCCTCACAGCAAGAATTGCCCTTCCTTCGCTCTTCATTCTTGCCATTATGATTTTATTTCTTACAAGAAATAAACTGGCGGCAAACGGTGGCGCACAGGAAACCCACCAGCTTTCGGGAAATGTTTTGCAGAATCAGCTGACCTTCATCAAAATTGATTTCCGCACTTTCCTTTACCTTGCAGATTTTATCATCTGTCTTTTAGCTGTTTTTCGTGTAATAAATTATCTTTACATGCTGATTTTTACCGCAGCAGTTATGGCAGTCTGCAATTTCCGCCTTTTCAAAAAAGTTGATTACAGCCTTCTGTTTACATTTGCAGGCTTTTTCATTTTTACAAAAACCCTTTCTACGGTTCAGGCCTTCTCAGATTTCATTAATTCAATGCTATCGACTCCGCTTTCAACCTATCTTACAGGAATCATCACAAGTCAGGTAATCAGTAATGTGCCTGCTGCCCTTCTTTTAAGCGGATTTACAAAAAACGGAGCAATGCTGCTTCTTGCCGTAAACGTTGGTGGTCTTGGTACCCTGATTGCTTCTATGGCCAGCGTAATTTCTTTCAAGCTTTACTCTGCCAGCGACGAAGCCAAAGCCAAGTCCGGCGGAAATTACTTTTCAACATTTACCCTTTACAACGTGGTACTGCTTGTAATTCTGGGAATTCTTGTGTATTTAATATAAAAAATGTTTTTACAATATACATCAACTATTCTCATAATGGTTAATACAGAAAACAACAATCTGACCTGTTGAAGAGTATCTAACAAGATAAATTTTATTAATATAAACTTAAAAAAATTATCAGTTTTATTCTTGACGTCCTAAAATTTCGATTTTTTTATTTATTGCCGTCATATATTCGTTAAGATAAATTTTTTCCGGTTGAGAATTTGCTCTGCTTGTAATACCAGCTACAATGTTTTTTGCTTCCTCATAACCGACTTTCTGAACTTTTGGTAAATATGTTCTAGAATAAGAGAATATCTTTCCATCTGATTCAAATTGTACGATAACAACTACATACATATCCGGAAAATTTAGAAAATCTTTATACTGTACATCAGACAGTTTTTGATAGAATAATTGAGGCTCAAGAATAAAATTAACAGGGGAAGAAGCTCCATCTAAACTAAATTTTTGTCCATAATAATTGTTATACCATCCGTAAACTAAATCATCATATTTAATGATTGATTCTTTATAATTATTATAATCAATATTAATCCATGTCAATTTTTCACTGAGCATTGGAATACGAGCCCAATTATAATTATTTTCTGGAAAATATGGATCTACATTTCTTCCTAATTCTGCTCCAGAAAAGTCAATTCTAGTTTCTGGTATATCATTTCCAATTACTTTTCTAAATCCTGTATTTTCTAAATTTTTATTTTCGCTGTCGAGCAAAACACCGCAGTAAGAAAAGACTTTTACATTCTTTGCATCAGGAAAAACATCTTTATTTATACATACATCAAAAGAAGTGGGGTCATAAAAATATGGTAATTGTATTCTTTTTACAATCCTATCACTTATAGAATAAAAATCCTGTCCTTCGGGAATTAGTAGTTCATCTGTAACTTTATCATCTCTCACTATATAACTGTATTGTTTCCATTTCTCCGCAGTATAAAATTTGCCTGCATATTCTTGATTATCTAGGAATTTACCTTCAAGCATACTATCATAATCATTATACTCAGAACGTAAAGTCCATCTTCTACCTTTTAGCTCTGTACCTTCATAAATTCGTCTGTCAGAAAGAACATAAATTACTGGAGATGTATTTATATTCCACACACCCTTTCCAATATTTGACTCGGAGTTAAATGCTGTTTTTCCAAGAGTAATTTGTTTTACATTGGTTGACACCGCAGATTCAAGATAACCACTTGTGTCAGCTGTAAGATTACACTTTAAGTCAATCTTTCCATTCAGTTTATCCTGCAACGGTTCTTCTTCTTCTTCTTCACCTGAAAAATAATTATATGCAAACAAACCAATCTTCATAGCCGAAGATAAATACGAGAGACCTGTATTTAAAGTCATACCTCCCAATAATCCACCGCAAAGCACTGTCTCTATATTTCTTAATGAAGAATTTCCTGTATTGCCAAGGATATCAGCAATAGAAGAAATAGCTCCTCCAATACCGCTGGAACTGGCAGCTAGCTTTGCTCGATCAATCGTAGCATCCATATCACCGTTAATTTTTCCTAAAATATCTGTTCCAAGAGATACTGTAGTTTTATTGTTTGCTTTAAAAGCAATTTGAATGCTGGAGCCATCTGTATAAAAACTCTTTCCAGTGTAAGCAGACATGTCGATGTCAAAAGCATACCAGCCCTGCATCATTGTATGAACTCCTATACCAGAGTATGGTGTGGTCAAAAAATGAAATGTATTTGAGACATTACCAGCTCCTAGCAGATTAACATTTTTTGCATCTACATCCATTGGAATTCCGTAGTTTAATGAGGCATAGTAAGCTTTCGAATTGTTTCCGTCAGAACCAAGGATGATATCAAAAACAAAATCATTTGCTGAACTCGCCACTTCCTTATTATAATAGTAAAAAATTCTAAGAACTCCGGTGTATTTATTGTAAAGTCCAAAATAGTTCATATCTGGACGCCCGTCCTGGTTCATAAGATTAAAAGCAACTTCCCAACCATTTGATTTTTTTATATCAAAACGAATATTATCTGGCATAAGTGTTGATGAAGCTGATTTATTCCAGGGAGAATCAATTTTTGTGTCAAGGTTACCATTATCGTTGATACATAAAAAATCCATTTTTTCCCAACTGTTAAGAAAAGTCTGTAAAGTTTCACTATCGTTGTTCAAATCCTCAACAGTTATTTCATTTTTATCATTCAAATTATCATTTTTATCATTCAAATTATCATCCTCTTTTTTGTCATCAGATGATTTATTTGAAGCAGGTTCTGTAACAGGCAAAGGTGAAAGACCGTTATAAGAATCATTGCAGGATGTACACCCAAAAGTGAGCACTATAAACAAAGTCAGCAAAAATATGCTCATTATCAAATTTTTGACGTTTAACAGTTTTTTCATTTTTTCCTCCAAATTCTCAAACGACATATTAAAAAAAACAAAATCATAAATCAAGATATTAACTGAATTTAAACAGTAACAAATCAGTACAATATTCAAAACATACTTACATTTCTAGAAAAAAACATTTTAAACAGAAAAGAAAATCCCTTCATTTTTGTATGACTTCCGGCAATTATTAGATAGTTGTAATAATTTTCTTGCCATTACACCATTTTCATTATTATTTTTATAAGTGAACTAAATTTTGTTTAAAAAATCGAGGTTATAAAATGGCAACACATCAGTTTAAAACAGAAGTAAATCAGCTTTTACAGCTGCTGATTCACTCACTTTATTCTAACAAAGACATTTTCCTGCGAGAAATCGTTTCTAACGCATCAGATGCTCTGGATAAGCTTAAGTATCTGACTGTTTCTGACGACGCTTACAAGGCTCTTAAATTTGACCCGCGCATCGACATTACTTTTGATGAAAAAGAAAACATTCTTACCGTTCAGGATTCCGGTATTGGTATGAATGATGCTGATCTTGAAAATAACATTGGTACAATCGCCCGCTCAGGCACAAAATCATTCTTTGAAAAACTTTCAGGCGATGCCGCAAAAGATTCAGCCCTTATCGGGCAGTTTGGTGTAGGTTTCTATTCTGCATTCATGGCTGCTAAAAAGATTGACGTTTATACACGCAAGGCTGCAGGTGATGGAAAAATCTGGCACTGGTCTTCTGACGGAACAAACTCTTACGAGCTTGATGAAGTTGCTGCAGACAGCGCTGTTGCAAAAAAATACGGCTTTGATAAGCCTGAACTCAGTGGTTCTGCAATTGAAATGCACCTGAATGACGACAGCAAGGAATACGCTTCAAGATGGAAGATTGAAGAACTGATTAAAAAATATTCAGACCACATCGCTTTCCCGATTTTCCTTCACTACGAGCAGAAAAAATATGATGACAAAGGAAAGGAAACAGGCAGCGAAAGCAAAATCGATCAGGTAAATACAGCATCAGCTTTGTGGAAACGCTCTAAATCTGAACTTAAAAAAGAAGATTATAACGAATTCTATAAAACAAACTGCCATGACGGAAACGATCCTCTTCACTATGTTCATACACACGCAGAAGGAACTCAGGAATATACAACCTTGTTCTACGTTCCACAGAATGCTCCTTTTGACATGTACCAGGCAGATTACAAGAGCGGCGTAAAACTTTACGTAAAACGCGTTTTCATCACTGATGATGACCGTGAGCTTCTGCCATCTTACCTGCGCTTTGTACGCGGTATTATCGATTCTGAGGATTTGCCTTTGAACGTAAGCCGTGAAATCCTTCAGCAGAACAGAATTCTTGAAAACATCAAAAAGCAGTCTGTTAAAAAGCTTCTTGGTGAATTCAAAAAGATGGGCGAAGATGCTGACAAGGCCCGCAAAACCGAGGCTGACAAACGTTCTGATGATGAAAAGAAGGCAATTGAAGACTGGAATAAGTTTGTAAAGAACTTCAACCGTCCTATGAAGGAAGGTTTGTATTCAGATTATGAAAACCGCGACGAAATTGCAGAAATCATCAGATTTAAGTCTACAGATGCAAGCGGTACCGGCGATGGCAACTACACAAGCTTTGCAGACTACGTTCAGCGAATGAAGCCGGATCAGAAGGCAATTTTCTACATCAGCGGAAGCGACGAAAAGAACCTTCGTGCAAACCCGCTTGTTAAAGCTTATACAGACAAGGGCTTTGAAGTTCTTATTCTGGATGATGATATTGATGACATTGTTATTCCAGGCTTTGGCAAATACAAGAACGAGTTCGAGCTTAAGGCTGTAAACCGCGCAGGCAGCGATGAAGACCTTGGCGGCGACAAAAAAGAAGCTGAAAAGAAAGAAAAAGAGTTCAAGCCGGTTGTAGAAAAGATTAAGAAGGCACTTGGCGACAAGGTTAAGGAAGTAAAACTTTCTAAGACTTTGAGCGGTGAAAACCCTTCATGTATCGTTGTTGATGAAAACGATCCTTCTTACCAGATGGAGCGCATGATGAAGGCAATGGGTCAAATGGGACCGGAAATCAAGCCTATTCTTGAAGTAAACGGCGACCACCCAATCCTTGCAAAAATCAAGGAAAGCGATGATGAAGCTCTTATTGCCGATGTTTCAGAAGTTCTTCTTGACCAGGCCCTGTTGATTGCGGGTGTTGAGCTTAAGGAACCGGCAGAGTTTGTAAAACACTTGAACCACCTGCTCAGTAAATAGTAAGTATCATTAATACACGAAAGGCTGTCCGTTTGGGCAGCCTTTTTTTCTTATCGATAAAGTAGCTCGCCCATAAATTATTCCCATAATATCAATTTATTTTACTCTAAACATAGTGCAGGTACATAACCATATTTACAGTTTTTATCACATGCATCTCGACCTACACCAATAAATCCATCTAAATCACAAACATGAACTTCATCGTTGTCTCTAAATGAAGGTGATCGTGTAAACCAATATGTTCCTTTACTTTCTATAATGAGATCATTGTCATTTGGATGATTCTTATCTCTAAATGTTAATGCATCATAACTTAATACTTTATTTGCTTTTGCAAAATCTGTAGGATGTCGTTTCCTTTTAGAATCTTCGAATTCCGATTTTTTATTAAAACCATATTCTTCCTTTGTTAATTCCTGTACACCAGGTAAGAATATTTTATCTGTAGTAGTTGAGCCATATGGATTATGCCATTTATTTGTATCATAAAAACTTGGATTATCCACAGGATTTGCAGAAATAGAACTATTATCCACAAGTGTATTTGCAATTAAATTCTGTGCATCTTGTGTAAATGCAGTATTATAAAAACCTTTATTTGTCCAATCAATTGGATTACCTTGAATGTTGCTAACTGCATTTATTAAACGTAAATTTTTTATACCATTTAAATATGCGCGAATATTAGAATATTCATAATTATTATCGTAAATATCTTTTCCTTCAAATCTGGATAAAAATCCACCATTATAATGAGCCCATAAAATACCACCTATAATAACTTCTTCAGCTAAAATAATCTTCTTTTCATTTTTTTTTGCATTTGGATTTAATACACGCC
Source organism: uncultured Treponema sp. (assembly GCA_947165895.1). Taxonomy (GTDB): domain Bacteria; phylum Spirochaetota; class Spirochaetia; order Treponematales; family Treponemataceae; genus Treponema_D. The sequence continues at coordinate 54,896 of CAMVCB010000004.1, read as the reverse complement.
ATTTAATAGGTTCCACTTTGAAATATTTATAAGAATTATTTGGTCTATCAGCTGACATTGTTCCATCTGAGTATCTATAGTTTACAAATTCTCCAGGAGATTCTTCTATAAATTGTTCTTGATATTTAATATACCAGTTTCCATCGCTTCCCGCATAATAAGTAAAGTCTCCGTGTACTTCGCTAATAGTTTCATCGATTTCAACATCCTTAGCTTTTACAGTTTGCGGCCAATCACCAAAAAGAACATAAGTTCCTTCTGGACCTATAGTACCGTCAGTTCCTGCTGGTAAATACTGAACAGTATCGGTTGGTTTAGCCATTTTCATTTTTACAGTCACTTTACATTTTGCACGTTTTCCTTCACATTTTACAGTAATTACAGCAGTACCTTTTGATACTCCTGTAACTAATCCATTATCTACGGTTACAATCTCATCATTATCAGTTGACCAATTTATTTTTTTTGAAACTGCAGTTTCAGGTTTTATCGAAGCAACAAGTTGTTTTATTTCACCAATTTCCAATTCTAAATCAGAATCAATAGAAATGGACTCTACATATATAAAAATATCTGCTAATACTCGAACATCGTCGTTTGGCATAATAAAAGTATATTTATTACCAGGAATTACTTCCTCAAATTTTACATTTTCTCTCTTTTTATTTGTTATTATTCCGAACTGTTTTACTCTGTATCCATCATCACAAGTTATAGTAATAGTAACTTTTTCATTTTTCTTAGCGGTTACTTTATCTGTCTCAATTATTCCACCTTCCTTATCTTTTGGAACAATAATATTGTAACCATCAGCTTTTTTTCCCGCAGCATTAGATGAAAATGGCAATAGCATTATAAATGCAAATGCACATACCCAAATTTTTAATAGATTTCTCATTTAAAACTCCTTCTTTTTTTATGTTTAAAAATTTAATCAATAATTTTTTTTACAATTTATGAATTTAATTATTTAAAACTACATAAAATAAAAATCCCAACTGACAAAAATATTACAAGTAAATAAAGAGAAAAAACATTTGGCATAAACATTGTATGTAAAAAACCTGTTAGCTTTTTATAGTATTTGAAATTTTCCTTTCGAATAGTATAAAATCCGTTCATATCTGAATGAAATTTTTTTATAACTTCCTGAATTTCTTCATCAGATTTTGAATTACACATAGCCTTTTGAATTTCATTTGAAATCAGTATATAACCTCTTTGATTTTTCTTAATTGAAGTTTCTACTATCCAAAATAAAGTGCTTACAGCTACTGCTCCAATAAGAAGATATTTTTGTTGAATTACAATTGTGCTTCCTATAAAAGCAGAAATGATGGTTCCGAATATTCCTCGAATATGTAAAACCTGATTATCAAAATTCTGAATTATCTGATTACGAATATCATTAGATTGTTTGAAAAGTTCTGAAATATGAGAATGCATAAAGCTTTGATACTATTCTTCCTTTACAAAAGTCCAATCATTCCTTAATCCTGTTGAATAATGCAATTTGTTATCCAATAAAGTAAGCTTTCCATACACGTTAGCACCATTATGTTCTGGTTCTAAATCAGGCAATCTGAAAGAAAATGAATCTCCATTAAAGTAATATAAGGTTCCTGTATTTTGCAATGTTCCTTCACCATCAATATAAGTCCATATTTGCATATATTTTGCTTTTGTATTGACAACTAACTTGATTGTTAACCCCATATCAATTAAGTTCTGAACATCACTTGCACTTTCAATCTTCCACACGCCATCATATTGGTTTCTTATATTTGTACATGAAAAACAGAGAAGAGATAGAAAAAATATGGAAAAAATTTTAATTTTTGCTTTATTGATTATCAATGAAGTTAACATAGAGCATTCCTCCTTTAAGTTCACAATAAGCCATAAAAGCATGACCGTTAGCTGCATATTCTTTTAACTGATTTCCGATATTCTGATCTGTATAATTAAGAATTGCATATTCTGTATGATTTGAATTATCCCAAACTTCACATGTACCGCCTTTAAAAGAATGAATTTTCAACGCAATCTTTATTAAAATTATATTAGTATCATCACCCCTTCCCATATGTCTATAAGTTTCATACCATTGTAAATTTTTTAAATGATAACTCTTTGGATCTGTTCTGTCATAACCACTCTTTTTTCCATATTCAAGCAATTTTGAACATTCTGAAGGATATTTCCTTTTAAAATCTTTTGCTTCAGAAGAATCTTTTTGATAGATATTAAAAGCTTTTGATTTATTCATTTCTGCATTATCAAAATCACCCATAGCTTCATAAGTTAATCCTAGATACCAATATTCATCTATAAAATCAGCTGAACCATTTGTTGTGGTTCCTTTTAATTCTTTCAAAGCAATTTCATAATTACCTTTTTTGTAAGCTTTTATTCCTTTCTTTGTGGAACTACTTCCAAGAGCCAAAATTCCAAAAAAAGTAAATAAACCTATTGTTGATAAATGTTTCAACAAGTTTTTTCCATTTTTTTTCATACTAAATACCTCTGTATAATTAAATGATATATAATAATTCCTAATAGAAAGGAAATTACCAAAGTTATAATGTCAAGAAAATCAAATGTTCCAGGAATGATTCGAAGTAATTGAAATAATTCAAAAGCTAAACTTATGATTACAAAAAGGAGAGCATAAATATAAAATATATGTTTATTATTTTTCCATATAAGACCTAACAGAATTATTGCTGATAACAACCATAACCCATTAGGTAGAGAAAAAATACAAAAAGAGATTATTTTTGAATTAGAATTAAAATTGTGTTGATTAAAATATTTTTCACATCTAATAGAATCTAACCAATTAAACATTTCTAAATTATGAGGTCGGAATAATAAATAAAGAATTCCACCAATCATTAAAAAACTGCTACTAATAAAAAACAGTATAATTTTTGTTACATAAATTGAATTTTTTTTTTCACTTGTGTCCATTAATCATTTATTTGGTCTTTTTTATCGTTTCAATTACATCTAATAAACCAATAGTGATAATAATTATAGACACAATAATTAATCCAATTAGTCTATAATCAGATCTAAATAACCATGATATAAACAGTCCACCTACACACGAAACAACCCATATTCCAAAGAGACCAGAAAAACTAAAATCACCAAGCCAAGCTGGAGCCATTAGTACTAACAATGCGATAATACAAATCCACGTAAAATTTTCACTTGGATACTTAAAAGCTATTGAAAATAAAACTATTACACCTATTTGTAACAAAGTATAACTTATAATATTAAATATCATTTTTCGTTTAGCTTCTCTTTCCATTTTTAAAATAATCTCCTTTATAAAATTTAATGTTCTTTCATTATACAAAACAATGTTATAACATTAAATATACTAATGTTTTTTCGTATTGTTTGTCAATGTTTTTCCATTTCATATTATTATTAATGGTAGAAGAAGAATATAGAAAACAAGTAGATTTTGTTCTTTCCCGTATAAAAGAAGAACGTCAAAAAGCTAATATGTCTCAAATGGAACTATCGTTTGCGGCTGGTTTATCACAAAATCAAGTAAACTGTATTGAATCCGGCAGAAATATTCCAAATCTTTATACTCTTATTAAAATTTGCGATGCATTAAAAATTCATCCTCAGGTTTTATTTTCTACAAGTGATGAAGAAAGGGAAAATGTAAAAAATGAAATAATATCTCTAATAAAGAAATATATATAAATCTTAAGCAGGCCTGTAATGAAACAGCCACCTAGTACGAGGGGTGTGCCAAAGACTACAAGGCCTTTTTATTTTCAGGAAAATAAATCTCACAAATATAAAAATAAAGCCCCTCTCAGAAATGAGAGGGGCTTTTTCAGTTTATCTAGCTATTTCTAATTACTTAGAAGCCTTGATAACAGCCTGTGCTCCAGCGAGACGAGCTGCTGGTACACGGAATGGTGAACAAGATACATAGTTCAAACCAAGCTTGTAGCAGAGTGCGATAGAAGCTGGGTCTCCACCGTGCTCACCACAGATTCCAAGGTGAAGGTCAGCTTTAACTGAACGTCCCTTTTCTTCTGCGAGGCCGATCATTACACCAACGCCATCTTCGTCCAAAGTCTTGAATGGATCCTGAAGAAGAACTTTCTGATCCAGGTAAGAATCGATGAACTTAGAGTAGTCATCACGGCTGAAGCCGAATGTTGTCTGTGTAAGGTCGTTTGTACCGAATGAGAAGAAGTCTGCATATTCAGCAATCTTGTCAGCTGTAGCTGCAGCACGTGGGAATTCGATCATAGAACCAATCTGGAACTTGAGTGAAAGTCCTGTTTCTTTGTTTACATTAGCGATTACAGCTTCTGCCTGAGCACGAATCTGTTTCAATTCAGCGAATGTAGTTACGTTTGGAATCATGATGCGAACATCGTGTTTAAGACCTTCTTTTTCAGCCTGAGCTGTTGCACGAGCAATAGCTTCAACCTGCATTTCGTAGATCTCTGGGTATGTGATAGCGAGACGACAACCACGGTGACCGAGCATTGGGTTGTGTTCGTTAAGTTCTGAGTATTTCTTGTTGATGAAGTCAACTTTTACGCCGAGTTTCTTAGCAAGAGCTTTAGCCAGGTCTGGAGTTTCAGCCTGTACGAATTCGTTAAGAGGTGGGTCAAGAAGACGGATTGTTACAGCACGTCCTTCCATTGTCTTAATGATTCCGTAGAAGTCTTTCTGCTGGAGAGGAAGGATAGCAGCAAGGTTAGCCTTTCTTTCTTCAGTTGTGTCAGAAATAATCATCTTCTGGAATGAAGTAAGTTTTGGCTCTTCGAAGAACATGTGTTCTGTACGGCAAAGACCAATACCAGCAGCACCAAAGCGGAATGCCTGTGGAGCTTCGTTCTGTTCAGCGTTAGCAAGAACATCGAATCCCTTAACAGTCTTTCCAGATGGAGTTGTACGAACTGAAGCTGCACGAACTTCGTCTGCCCAGCCAAGGAATGTTTCCAGGTCGCCAGAAACTGAAGCTGGAGTTACAGGAATTACTTCACCATATACGTTACCTGTTGAACCGTCGATAGAAATGAAGTCACCCTTCTTGAATTTCTTTCCGCCGATTGTAACAGTGTCTTTACCTGTGAATACAACGTCTGAACATCCACATACACAAGGTGTACCCATACCACGTGCAACAACGGCTGCGTGTGATGTACGTCCACCAGTAGAAGTCAAGATACCCTGAGCAACATACATACCTGCAATGTCATCAGGAGATGTTTCTTTACGAACGAGGATAACTTTCTTACCAGCCTTGTCCCATTCTACAGCTTCTTCAGCTGTGAATACAATCTGACCACAACCAGCTCCAGGAGAAGCGTTGAGAGCAGATGCCAAAGGTTTAGCAGACTTAAGAGCCTTAGCTTCGAACTGTGGGTGGAGGAGCTGATCAAGCTGATCTGGCTTTACGCGGAGAAGAGCTTCTTCTTTTGTAATCATTCCTTCGCCAACCATGTCTACAGCCATCTTAACAGCTGCTGGACCTGTACGTTTACCATTGCGGCACTGGAGCATGAAGAGCTTTCCTTCCTGAACAGTGAACTCCATATCCTGCATATCATGGTAGTGAGCTTCAAGACGATCACGGATTGTAGAGATTTCCTTGAAGATTTCTGGCTGCTGTTTTTCAAGAGCAGAAATGTCCATTGGAGTACGAATACCAGCTACTACATCTTCACCCTGAGCATTGATAAGGTACTCAGCCATGAAGTGGTTCTCACCAGTTGAAGGGTCGCGTGAGAATGCTACACCAGTTCCTGATGTATCACCCATGTTACCGAATACCATAGCCATTACAGTAACAGCAGTTCCCTTAATTACGTTTTCATCAATGTTGTTGAGCTTGCGGTAAATGATAGCGCGTTCGTTCATCCAAGAACCGAATACGGCACCAATAGCTCCCCACATCTGAACCTGTGGATCCTGAGGGAAATCTTCGCCTTTTTCCTGTTTGTACATTGCCTTGTACTTCTGAACGATTTCCTGGAGTTCTTCAGTTGTAAGTTCAACGTCTTCTTTAATTCCGCGGTGTGATTTTACTTCGTCGATGATAGCTTCAAATTTGTCATGATCAACACCCATAGCAACGTTACCGTACATCTGAATGAAGCGGCGGTAAGCATCCCATGCAAAGCGTGGGTTGTTAGTCTTGTTAGCAAGACCAAGAACTGATTTATCGTTAAGACCCAGGTTGAGGATTGTATCCATCATACCAGGCATAGATTCAGCAGCACCAGAGCGAACAGATACCAGAAGTGGATCGTTTTCGTCGCCAAGTTTCTTTCCGAATGTTGTTTCAAGTTTGTTAAGGTATTCAGCAACTTCCTTATCAAGTCCCTCTGGATATTTCTTGCCAAGCTTGTAGTATTCCTGACATACGTCAATAGAAATTGTGAATCCAGGTGGAACTGGAAGACTTAAAGGAGCCTTTGCCATCTGAGCAAGGTTAGCACCTTTACCACCGAGGATTGGGCGCATTGATTCGTCGCCTTCTGCATCCCCGTTGCCAAAAAAGTAAACATACTTTGTAGCCATTGATTTACTCCATTTTATAAAAAAAGATTTGCTAATGTTAATAAAGATATTTTATAGATTTAAATGAAACATTACAAGGGCGGTACCGCCGCAAGCGGCGGTCGCTACGTCCGCGGTTCCGCTATCGCTCCATTGCTCCACAGAGTTTCGCAACGGCTTCGCCGCCGCTACCATCGCTACCGCAATCTATAAATTTTTGAGTTACGCTTCTTATTCCAGATGGCCCGCCTTTCTTCCGGCAGACTTTCAATATTTCCCTGTTCAAAACCAAGACTTTCAAACCAGTCAGCAGCCTGAGTCGTCATGATAAAAATGCTTCCCGAAGTTCTGCGTTTTGCAACCGCAATCAGATGTTCAACAAGTTTAAGGCCTATTCCCATATGGCTGAAGTTTTCATCAACCGCAACAGCCGCGATTTCCGCCTGCCCGTCCTGGTAAAAATGCAGCGCGGCACACGCATGCACGCCGCCGTCAATTTCGTAAACTACAAAATCACCCAGCTGACCCGCCAGCTGCTGCTCTGAACGCTGCAGGAGATTTCCCTTTTCTACAAAAGGCCTCATAATTCCCATAACAGCCGGAATATCAGTATGGGTCATCGGCCGGATTTTTCCGTAGTTGCTTGTGTAAACCATTGTTCCGGAACCAAGGTCGCTGAAAATTTCACATGGAAGCACGCCGTCAATATTTCCATCAACAAGGTGAACTCGGGTAACTCCAAGCTGGCAGGCTTTTTTTGCCATTTTAAGCACGGAAATCACATCAGAATGACTTTCATCTGCCTTTTCAGCCGGATTATTCTTTATAAATTCATCAACTTCTTCCAGATTCATGGCAGGAAGGTCCCCTTCCTCAGAAAGAGCAAAACCATCAGGAATCTTCCAGCCTTTACAATTAATGGTTTTTCCTGCCATAACATAAAAAAGCTTATCCGCACCCAGATTAATCGCAACTTCCTGCGCCAGACTTGCCGAAGAAATATTGTAAGGGCGGCCGCTGGCATTCCATCCTATGCAGGGGAAAATCGGAATAAAGCCGTCATCAAGAACTTTGCGCAGGGCTTCTGTATTCAGGCGGTCAATTTCACCTGCAGTTCCAAAATCAAAACCATCAAGGATGCCCTTGGCGCGTGAACGTACCCAGTTGCCAATAATTGCATTTATGTCATTTGCCGCAAGGCTGGTCATTACAATATTTGAAACGTCAAATGCCGCCATTTTTATGACAGCCATAGCATCAGTATCCGTTACACGGCAGCCGTCTTTGTATTCCCAGCCGATTTTTGCTTCTGTCAAAAGCTGATCAATTCGGGAGCGGGCCCCGGGAATTATCACAACTTTAATTCCCGCTTCGTGCAGGAGCGAAATATCGCGGATATGACTTGAAAAAAGGGGCGATTCAATAGTCCTGTCATCAAGATAAATTACAAGCGTCGCATTCTTAAATTTCTGCAGATAGCGGATTACGTTTCTGATATTGTCAGCTTTCATATTTTTATTTTAACACTTTTCATTCCTAAAAGCATCCGTATTTTGTTTGGAAAAAATGCAGCCGCAGTACTGCTGGCGGTAAAGTCCGTATTCTTCACTCAGCTGAAGGCTTCGCAAAAATCCGCTTTTTTTCTTAAAATCAGATGGAAGCCAGCGGGGATTCTTAGAAGGGCCGCTTTCTTCAGCCGCAGCAGCTTCCAGCCTGAAAGTTTCATCTTCCGCCTGTCCTGCCAGCCTTTCCCCAATCTCATTGATTTTTTCAGCATCCTTAAAAGGACTGATTGAAAGGGTCGTACAGAAATAGTCAAAATTGTGAGCGGACGCGTAGGCATAAGCACGTTTCAGGCGCAGCTCGTAGCAGCGGCGGCAGCGCTCACCTTTTTCCGGCTCCTTTGCAAGCTCCGGCTCTTTGTCCGTTCCAATAGCCGCGTAAAAATCAGACGGCTCGTAAGTATCTTTTACAAGCTTCACCTTTCCTTCAAGAGCAGGACTAAATCTGGGCAAAAAATCCTCCAGTTCGCCCAGTCGCCGCCTGTATTCCTCTTCCGGATAAATGTTTGGATTATAGTATAAAATCGTAATTTCAAAGTATTTTGCCAGATATTCCAGTACATAAGAGGAGCATGGAGCACAGCAGGCATGCAGCAAAAGTGACGGTTTTTTACCATTTTTTGATAAATTTTCTTCAAAATTTGTGAGAATTTCGTCTAATTTTCGCTGAAAAATCGATTTTTTAACCATTTTTTGCTATAAATCCAGGAAATTTTTCAAAATTATTTCACAGGTTTTCATAATTTTATTCAAGGCCTGGTCGTCGGTTGGAAGGGCAAAAAGGCTTCCCGCTCCGCTTTCCGGATTCTGTCTTACAGTTTCCTTGCGGTTAGCAATATAAATATCACGGTTTTGAATTAAAACTGAACTCAAAATTGAAGCACTTTCACCTATTTCCTTTTCACTTTTCTGCTTTATTTTTCCAACAGCAGAAAAAGTTTCAATGATTTTATAAATATCGTCATAAACCCGCTGATTTTCCCGGCGCACAATTTCCAGCGCCTTGATATTAAAATACTGTTCACAGCGGACAAAACTGTACATTTCAAAAAGGGGTTCATTTTCAAAAAGATTAAAAAATCGGGTTATCAGCCTTTTAAAAAGAGTCTGTACCGAGGTTTTATTTTTGATGATTATATCGATTGTATTTTCAGCTAAAAATCCGACTTTTGCTATTTCATCACCGCAAAATGCAAGAGTTGCATCGTACATCGCATCACGGCTTTCAAAATGATTGTAAAGTGATGCTTTTTTTATTCCAAGGATTTCGCTTATATCTGAAAGGGAGGTAGCTCCGGGACTTTTTTCAAAGGCCGAAGCTATAAATGACTGAATGATTTTTTCCTGGGAAATGTTTTTTCTGCTCATAAACTAATTGTCGGTAACTAACGACAATTAGTTAAGTGCAACTTTCCCCCATTGTCACACATGGAACTGGTCTACCTGCTCACCCATCATCTTAATAGACATTTCCATCTTTTCAGAGATGCTGGCAAGGTTTGCACTAGTCTGATTAATGTGCTTTGCACCTTCAGACATTTCGTCCATTCCCTGTTTCATGCTGAAAGTTGCATCCTGAAGATTTTTAATTTCTGTAAGAATTGCCTTGTTTCCTTCGGCCATTTCAACAGAAGCTGTTTTTACTTCAGAAGAAGAGTCATTCATATTGTGCAAAGCTTCACTAATCTGTTTTGAGCCTTCCTCCTGCTCTGCCATAGAGTTAGAAATTTCTTCAACAAGATTATCTGTATTTCTGATACCGCCGGAAATTTCCTGCAGGGCACTCTTTGCATCCTGAGAAGCACTTACAATTTCTTCAATTCCGCTTGTAATCTTATTCAGCTGATTTCCAATTGTCTTAGACTGAGCTGAAGAAGTTTCACTAAGCTTTCTGATTTCATCTGCAACAACACTGAAGCCCTTTCCTGCTTCACCGGCATGAGCCGCTTCAATAGCCGCATTCATGGCAAGAAGATTTGTCTGCTCTGCAATATCAGAAATTACGGTATTTGCATCCTGCAAAGCTTTTGATTCAGATTCAATTACCATAATCTTTGAGTTTACGTCATCCTGCTTCTGAACACCCACAACAGCCCTCTGAGCAAGATTCTTAAATTCCATAGCCATGCGCTGAACAGAATTATTAACAGAGTTAATGTTTCCAATCATCTGTTCAACCGCCGCAGAAGCCTGAACAACAGAAGAAGACTGAGATTCAATCATCTTGTTCAAAGATTCAATGTTAGAAGCAATTTCGTTAACCGCACCTGCTGTCTGTGAAACACTTCCTGTCTGAGTATTAATACTGCCGCCAATACTGTCGATATTTGCGCTGATTTGTGTAATTGCAGAAGAAGTTTCACTTATGCTTGACTGTAAAGTTTCACCTGCATAAACAAGCTCATCCTTAGAAGCCTTCATTGCGGAAATAATTTCATGAAGCTTTTCGCTGAACATATTAAATCCGATAACTACGCGTCCAACTTCATTGTTAAGATTCAAATCAATTCTTTTTGTCAAATCTGCATTTCCTGTAGCAATTTCAAGGATTGCGTCTTCAACCTTTTTCAAAGGCTTCAAGGATTTATAAATCGTAATAGCCGCAACAATCAGAATAATTACTACAAGGGAAAATGCGAAAATAATCATGATTTTTGCAGTATTGCTGGCAAGTGCAGTAATTTTTTTACCGTCCAGCATAATAGCCAGAGACCATTTTGTTTTTGGAACCGGAGTATAAACGCAAAGAACTTCGCCATCTTTTCCTTTTACCCAGGTTGTATCACTGATTCCAATAAAGGTGTCGCTTTTAATCTGTTCGGTAACTTTGTCACTTTCCGGACTTTCATTGTACATATCCAGAACGTATTCTTCGCCAACAAAAGTGATTCTTTCACCGTTTCCTGAACGAAGAAGACCCGCACCAAGTTCATTTAATTTAATATCCTCAAGAATCTTGCTTACGTTTTCAACTGCAATAACGCCGATAAATAAACCGACAGTTGTACCGTTAAGCTTTGCGGCCTTACAAACATGAACGATTGTCTGACCTGTTGTTTTTGAAGTTACAGGATTATCAATATAGAAATCTTTTCCAAGCTGCATGATTGCCTGATAATAATCACGGTCTTTAATATTTGTAACTGCACCGCGATCTGAATAGAAGGTTGCTGTATCATCTGCCCAACCGATGTAATCAAATACTGCAGGGCGATGATTTACATGATCCTTCATCCATTCGACAATCTGCTCTGAATCGCGGGTTTCAAGAATATCAGATTCCGTATAATAGGAAAGATATGCAAAATATTGATCTAAAGTGTGGCGGATACTGTCTGCATATTCATTTGTAACTTCGACATAACGATCCACGGTTGACTGGCGTAAAGCCGGACGAATATAACCTTCAATCAATCCGATTGTTTCCAGAACATTCAGAAGAATTGTCGTTATACCAATTAATAGTGTGATTCTGACAAAAAGATGTCCTTTTTTGCCCGAAGCTTTATTTTTTGTTTTTTTTGCCGCTTTTTTTTGAGCCTTAAACTCTTCCTTCGATTTTTCTTCGATGTCTGACATAGTTTTTTTACTCCTAAAAATTTTTCATTGCTCTTTATCCATTATATTTTATACTTATAAAGTAGAAAGGCAACTATTAAATTTTCGTCAAAAGAGATTTTTTACTTTATGACATTTTATGCCGATAAATTTTATGAGATTTAAATGAGCACAAAAGAAGAATTTGAAAAGTTATTTTTACCGGGAACTCGTAACGCTGAAATGTTAAAGCAGGCCTTTAACATCACTTTTCATGAATGTTTCATTGCTAATATTACAAAAGACCTTTTTGACAGTGAAATTTTTTACAGCGATGGTTCCGAGCTCAAAACTCTTGAATCTTATCAGTCTTTAAAAAAGCCTTTTACTTTTTCGGAATTTCATAACTGGTGCGCAGATAATCTTGTAATTACAAACACCGAAGAATATAGAAAAAAAAATAATATTAAAAATATCCTTAAGAATTTTGAAAAAGGCATTTATTCCTACAACCTTCAGTTCAAAACTCAACTTTTTGAAGGTTCCATAAGCCTTGTCAGCCAGAATACCTTCCTTGTAAAAGATGATAAATCTGGTGATATTTTCTGTTTCACAACCCTTTCCCTGCTTTCAGATCAAAGACATGTTGAAAGATTTTCCCTTTATTCCAACACCCTGATTCAAACTCTGGCTGCTGACTTTGAGGCGGCCTTCTTCGTAGACTTAAAAAATGATTCTGTTTTTACTTTACGGGCTTCTCAGGAATTCCTGAAAAGAAATAAAAAAGCTGAAAATATCTTCATTTATTCGCTTTTCTGCAAATATATCACGGAAAACAGCGTATATAAGGAAGATTATAGTTCAACGCTTGTCGCCCTCAGCAAAAAAAATATTTTCCGCGAATTCAATCAGAAAGATTTATTTACAATCAATTACCGCATAAAAAATTCAAAGGGCGGCCTGGCTTACTATCAGATAAAGCTTGTAAAAACCAACGAATGGGATTCAAATAATTCCTTCATTCTTGGTATCCACAATATCGATGAAGAAACCCTCAAAAACTTTGAACAGCTGGAAAAAATCAAAAAACAGACGGAATTAAACCTTCAGCTTAATGCCGTTATCAATACAATTTCAAAGGATTTTACCAGCATTTTTTATATTGAATTCGACCGCGACCGGGTTTTTGAATACAGGACCAGCGACTTGTTTAAGCAGCTGCAGCCGGCGTCTTCCGAACTTTATATTTCAATTCCCCACTTCTGCAATATCATGCGGCAGATTTGTCTTTCAAAAGTTCCCCTGGATAATCAGGAAAAATTATTGAAGCTGCTTTCCCCTACAGCCCTGCGTTCGCATATCAAAGAAGTTCCGATTTTCTACCAGGATTTTCAGATTAATCTTCCCTCCGGCGAAAAATTCTATCAGCTGAAAATAGTACGCGACATTACCAAAAAAGATGAATTTAACATTGTCGTTGGTTTTGTTGATATCGATAAGCAGCGCCGTATGGAAATTTATCAGCAGCAGGCCCTGGAGGAAGCCCGCCTTAAAGCAGAACTTGCAAACAAGGCAAAATCAACCTTCCTCTTTAATATGTCCCACGATATCCGCACTCCAATGAACGCGATTATCGGATATTCTGCGATGACCGAGCGCTACATCAACGATCCGCAGAAGGCCCTTGAATGTCTGGAAAAAGTAAAGATTTCGGGCGACCATCTTCTCAAGCTGATTGATGATATTCTTGATATGGCCCGCATTGAAAACGGAAAAATCAAAATTGATGAAAACCCGATACACATCCGCAGCTTCATAGAAAAGCTGGTCGAAATGGAAAGTGTCGATGTTGAGACCGCAAAACTAACACTGGTAGTTGATTTTCAAAATCTTAAAACCGATATCGTAATTGCGGATTCCTTCCGCCTCAATCAGATTTTCCTCAACATAATCGGAAACTCAATCAAATATACGCAGCCGGGCGGAAAAATAAAACTGACGGTAAAGGAGCTGGAATCCCCTGACCCTGATTATGCCTCGCTGGAATTTTCGGTAGAAGATACCGGAATCGGCATGAAGCCGGAATTTCTTTCCCATATTTTTGAAATGTTCTCCCGCGAAAGAAATACAACCCTGAGTAAAGTTCAGGGAACCGGCCTTGGAATGGCCATCGTAAAAAATCTTGTTGATTTGATGAAGGGACAAATCTACATTGAAAGTGAATTCGGAAAAGGAACAAAAGTTACTTTTAACTTTAATTTCAAAATCCAGAAAACACCTTTTGCAAAAGATAAAAATGCAAATAAGAAAAAGAAGCGAATTTCCCTCAAAGGTAAACGCGCCCTGCTTGTTGAAGATAATGAACTTAACCGTGAAATCGCCAAGGATATTCTTGAAATTGAACATATCATTGTTGATGAAGCAACCAACGGTTCTGAGGCTGTTGAGATTATAAAGACTTCGAAGCCTGGATTTTATGACTTTGTTCTCATGGATGTTCAGATGCCGCTGCTTGACGGATACCAGGCAACCGGCATTATCCGCAAGCTTGATAACAAAAAACTTGCAAATATACCGATAATTGCAATGACTGCAAATGCATTTGAGGAAGATAAAAAACGTGCCCTGGACAGCGGCATGGATGATTATCTTTCAAAGCCGATACGTGCTGAATCTCTTTTCAGCACAATTTCAAACCTTCTTGCAAGAAAATAGCGAGGCTGAAAAGTGGACGAATTTATAACAGATAAAGAAGTTGCAGAAACTCTCATCCATGATGCAACAGTCGTGCTAAAAATTAACCTTGTCAGCGACACTGCCTATGTAATGCACCTTAGCGATTATGTAAAAGAACACTATTCAGATGTATTGTCAGAATCCTTCAGCTATTCCCGGGTGATTCCTGTCTTTATTGAACGCCAGGTTATTCCAGAAGAACGCCCTATTATTACTGCCGTAACAAATATTCAGAATATCCGTGAAGCTCTGAGAAAAAAAGACAGCTTTTCCGTAATCTACAGAAACACCTACAACAACTCTTTTATGTACAGCATGCTTAAATACTATAAGGTGGGAAAGACAGATGAGCCGGAAAAAATTCTGCTGGTTTTTCAAAACTGCGATGATACAATCCAAAAACAGCTGACCTATCAGAACAAACTTAAGGATGCAAGACAGGATGCCGAAATTGCCCAGATGTCAAAATCGACCTTCCTCTTTAATATGTCTCACGATTTACGAACGCCCATGAATGCAATTATGGGGCTTACCGATATCGCAAAAAAACACATCAATGATTCTTCAAAAGTTTACGAATGTCTGGAAAAAATCAATTTTGCAAGTACAAATCTTCTGAGCATTCTGAACGATGTGCTTGATATGACCCGGCTGGCCAGCGGAAATATCAAATCTGAACCTAATCCTGAAAATTTAAAACTCATCATTTCTAATCTGATTGATATGATGAAAACAGCTGCAGAAAAGAAAAACATAAAAATTCAGTGTGATTATGAATCTCTTTCGCATACAAATCTGATAATCGACAAGCAGCACTTTAATCAGATTTTGATGAACATAATCGATAATGCAATTAAATTTGGCGACCCGGATTCAAGAGTTTTTGTCAATGTTTCGGAAAATAAAACGACTGATGATGAAAACGCCTACATCACAATTAAAATAAAAAATACCGGAATCGGCATAAATCCTGATTTTCTGCCAAAGATTTTTGAATCATTTACCCGCGAAAGAAACTCAACGATGAGTGGAATTCAGGGAGCCGGACTTGGACTTTCAATCACCAAAAAACTTGTTGAGCTTCTCAATGGTACAATCGAAGCAGAAAGCCAGCCAGGCAAAGAAACTGTCTTCACCGTAAAATTTATTTTCCCGATTAATAAATCAGATAAAAAAGCAAAGCAGATATCTGATATAAAAACAGAAATAAAGCATCAGAGTGATTTAAGTCATTTCAAAGTCCTCCTTGTTGAAGATAATGAACTTAACCGCGAAATCGCAAAGGATATTCTCCACGATAATAATATCAAAGTTGTGGAAGCAGAAAACGGTTCTATTGCGGTTGATATTATGGAAAAAGCAGATGATGGAGAATTTAATGCAATTTTCATGGATATTCAGATGCCGGTTATGGACGGATATCAGGCAACAAAAAAAATACGTTCCCTGAAAACACCTGCCTCAAAAATCCCGATTATCGCCCTTACGGCTAATGCCTTTGAAGAAGACAAAAAAAATTGCTTTGCAGTGGGTATGGATGCCCACATTGCAAAGCCTGTCAGCAGTAAAAAAATTATTGAAACTTTGAAGAAGTTCTGTTCTTAAAGAATATCAGCTTATAACCACATTCTTTCCAAGATCTTTTCCCCTGTAAAGATTTTTATCTGCTTCTACAAACATTTCGGTATATTCCCTTCCGGTCTGATATACACTTAATCCTCCGGTAAGAGTTACAAAGAATTCTTCACCATTTGCTTCAAATAAATGCGCCGCAAGATTAATTCTTATTCGATTTGCAATTTTTTCTGCAATAATCTTATTAGTATTCAAAATTACAAGGAACTCTTCTCCACCCCAGCGGAAAACTTTATCTTCCAGTGAAATTGATTTCTGGATAATTTCTGCGGCAGTTTTAAGAACTTCATCACCAACCTCATGACCGTAAGTATCATTTATCATCTTAAAGTTATCCAGATCAAAAATTACGACGCAGAAATTTTCTTTCTGTCTGTCGGCCTTTTCTATATAACGGTGGATATATTCCTTTAAGCTGCGGCGGTTCAAAAGATGTGTAAGAACATCATAATTTACCAGCATCTTTATGTGATATACAGAAGCACTGAGGGCAACAATCAAAAGAAGCAGCATAAATACAACCGCAATGATAATCGAAATATAATCATCTATAAAATCATAGAAAGAATACTGCTGCATTTTTACAGAGTAGTTGATTATTTCTTTCTGCAAATCATCCTTATTTATAATGGAAATAACTTTATTAATTATGGAAATTCCCTGCGTCTGCTTATTATCCGTAGCAAAACTGATTCCCTGGGGATTTCCAATTTCTGTACTGACAAGATTTTTATATTTTTTACGTCCGAAGATTAACGAAGATATATCGCTCATTTCAAAGAGTGCAGAATCAACTTCTCCTACAATGACAGCATCAAGACATTCTCCCGGAGTATCATAAAACCTGAGTTCCGACTTTTTAGCCTCGTCTGACATCATAAAAGTCCTGGTAGAACGGGTTCCCCTTTCCAGCGCAATCTTTTTCTGGATTTCATCAAGATTCTGTCCTTTTTCATGCACAAGACAAAAAGACTCGTTCATCATTGGGCGGGAAAGAGCAATCTTATTAAGTTCAGCAGAATAGAGTTCATAAATGAAAGGAAAAGCCAGATCTATTTCATTTTTCTTAAGTGCATTTACAATTTCCTGATAATCATCGTAATAAACATAATTTATCTTAAGATCATACAGTTCGAAATTTTCCTTAAGCTTATTCATAATAAATCTGACAATACCGCTTGTTTCGCCGCTTCTTTCATCATAAATAGAATAAGGCGCATCATTTTTGTAACAGCCTACATTCAAAACATCTTTTCCATAAAGCCATTCCTTTTCTCTAATATTAAGATGTTTTTGTCTTGAAACATTAGAAAAATACTTTGTCCACATTACACTATTATAATAAGGATCTGTACGGTAAAGGCTGTTCTGCGCAGCGTTGAGTTCTTTAAGTAAATCTGTACGCTCTTTTGTAACAACCAGATAAACATCAGAGGAACCGATTTTTATAACAGGTTCCCAATCAATTTCAGCAACCAGATCCATTGAAAGATACAAATCATAAAGTCCGGCATTAAATTCACTTTCAGATACTTCATCATAGGGTTTTTCAATTACATTCAATTTTATTCCGGATCTTTTTATCCAGCTTTTAAACAAATCGTATTGATAAGAGCCCCGGCCGATTTCTATGGTTTTTCCGTCAAGAGTTGATAAATCTTCCGGATTAATTGAATCATTATTTCTGAGAGAATAAAGATAATAATTTTCCTGTGCCATAGAGTATTCAGGGAAATTATAAAGCTTTTCGCGGTCAGTCCGGTAGGAAACATCAGGCAGTAAATCTATTTCACCCTTCAATATTTTTTCATTCAAAACATCCCAGTAACCGTAAACATATTCATATTCCCAGTCTGTGTAAGATGCAATGTTCTGTAAGTATTCATAGGCATAACCAGATTTTTCATCCCCTTCCATAAAACCAGACATAAAATTTCCGGCATCAATGTAATAACCAACCTTTACAGTTTTGGCAGAGAGAAGTAAGGCACTGCTGAATACCAAAAGCGATGTCAATAATTTTTTCATAATAATTATTTTATTATAAATTCTGCCAATAAGGAAATTTTATTTTTCTAAAAAAAAATCTGCAAAAAGTTAACTAACTATCTTTTGTTCTGCTTTAAACTAACTATCGATTGTTTTGTCTTTTAACGATATGTGTATGTTTCACGTGTAACATTTCTTAGATAATTAATAATGCAAACATTTTGCTTTCAAAATGTTTAAGCGATGATTACGTTAATTGATAACTGTAAGAGTAATTTTTAATCATCGCAGTTTCACGTGAAACAGCGATGGTTGTAATGGGGTCTACAAATGCCGGTTTACGTTACTATCGCTCATACTGTTTTTTCTTCGCAAAAACAGTATGGGTAAATATACGTATGATGGTGGTTAGTGTTTCACGTGCAACATTACATGATTTTCACAATTTGTGGAATTTTGGTTAACTATGTGGATAAGTCGACAAAGTTATCCACATTCTTTCCACAAATTGTGGATAACTGCGATGGAGAGAAAAATTGTTTCATGTGAAACGGCGATGGTCGCAAAATTTCTTTCATTTGTTTATTAACCTGACCATCGCACAAACTTTTTTTGCTGGCAAAAAAAGTTTGCAATAATATTGTTGCACGTGAAACAATAAAAAAAGGACTAACCATCCGTGGTTAGTCCTTTGCCTGATTAATATCACCCTTAAACTATTTTAATAGTTGTTACCCTTGATATAATTATTTATTATTTACTGAAAATTGTCAACAAATCTTAGCTGAAAATCAAAAATTTTTAGCAAATAATTAAAATAATCTTCTAATTCTTTATATTATAAAGAATTAGTCGTCTTTATCCTGTATTTTATCAATGCCTACAAGATAATCTGGTTCTGTAACGCGAACTAGAGTTACACCAGATGCACCAGTGCCCTGTTCCTTGATATCAGTTGCTTTCAGACGAAGAGTTTTACCCTGACTTGTCATAAATACAAGTTCGTCTTTAAGTTTTATATCAAGAGCACCGATGATTTCACCCTTTGTATCTGTGTTTCCAAAGATTTTCTGTCCGCTTGTTCCACGTCCATGTGTATTAAAGTTATCGAATGAAACTCGTTTACCAAATCCTTTTTCTGTTACAAGGATGATGCTTGAATCATTTTCAACCTTTACAGCGGCTGCAATTTCATCACCTTCAGAAAGTTTCATACCCTTAATACCGCAGCTTGCACGACCCATTTCGCGGACAGAATCTTCCGTAATTCGCAGTGCTTTTCCACGGCGGGAAATCATCATTACTTCAGCATCACCGCTTGTCTGGATTGCGCTAACAAGCTTGTCACCTTCATGAAGCTTGATTCCGATAATTCCCTTTGCCCGGGCATTTGTGAATTCACTTGTGCAAACACGTTTTACAGTTCCTTCAGATGTAATCATAAAGAGGTACTGACTGTCGCTGAATTCTTTTAGTGAAACAATAGTCGTAATTTCTTCATCCGGTCCGATTGAAAGAAGACCTTTGATGTGGGCACCGCGGCTTGTCTTTTCTGACTCTGGAATTTCATGCAGACGAATCCAGTAAGCGCGTCCCAGGTTTGTAATGAAGAGAAGATAATCTTTTGTAGAACCTATGAAGAGCTGCTTGATGTAATCATCTTCAAGGAGGTTTGTGCTGTTGCTGCCGGCCCCTCCCCTACCCTGCTTCTTGTACTTGGAAACAGAAACACGTTTGATGTAGCCAAGGCGGGAAATCATTACAACCATGTCCTCATCCTTAATCATATCTTCAACGTTGATTTCTTCTACTTCGTCGGCAACAATGTCTGTACGGCGGTCATCACCATATTTTTCTGCAAGTGCATTTGTATCAGATTTAATCAGCTGCAAAATCTTTTCATGGTGATTAAGCAAGTCCTGCAGGTAATCAATCCATGCCTGAAGCTCTTTTATTTCCTTCTGCAAATCTTCAATAAGAAGATGAGTAAGGCGTTTGAGCTGCATATCAACAATTGCCTGTGCCTGCTCGTCATCAAAGTTAAAGCGTTTTTCCAGGGCAAGCTTTGCGGCTTCTGTATCGCGGCTTTCCTTGATGATTTTGATTACTTCATCAATATTGTTGATTGCTGTAATCAAAGCTTCAAGAATGTGCATGCGGTGTTTTGCAATCTTCAAATCATAAATCGTGCGGCGGGTAATTACTTCGTCACGGTGATTTACAAAGTGCATAATCAGCTGCTTAAGGTTCAGAACCTCAGGCTTAAGGTATTCAGGTTTAAGTGTAAGAAGACCCGGCTCATCATAACGTGGAGCACCTTCTTTTTCCTGTGGAACCAGGGCTAGGTTGATTACACCAAAGTTCGACTGCAAATCAGTTTTTGCAAAAAGCTGGTTGAGGACAATCTTTGTGATTGCGCCTTTTTTCAAATCTACTACAAGGCGCATACCTGAACGGTCAGATGATTCATCGTTGGCATTTGTAACGCCTTCAATCATCTTGTCGCGGATAAGCTCCTTAATGCGGCGGATAATATTTGTTGTATTTACTCCATAAGGCACTTCTGTAAATACAATTGATTCACGACCGTGCTTATCAGTTTCAATTGTGAACTTAGAACGGATTACAATTTTTCCGCGGCCTGTAGTGTAGGCTTTTTTAATTCCGGCCTTACCGTAAATAATACCGCCTGTAGGGAAGTCCGGTCCTTTAATATGATGCATCAATTCATCAATTGAAATATCAGGATTATCGATATAGGCAGAAATAGCTGCTGCAACTTCGCGCAGGTTGTGAGTCGGCATGTTTGTTGCCATACCAACGGCAATACCTGTAGTTCCGTTACAAAGAAGGAATGGGAAAGCAGCTGGAAGAACTGACGGCTCCTTTGTGGTGTCGTCAAAGTTCGGAATCATGTCTACCGTATTTTTAGAAATGTCCGCAACCATCTCTTCGGTGATTTTAGACATCTTAGCTTCGGTGTATCGGTAAGCAGCGGCAGGGTCACCGGCGATTGTACCAAAGTTTCCCTGTGGAGTTACTGTTGTATAGCGCTGGGCAAAATCCTGACCAAGACGAACAAGTGCATCGTAAACAGAAGCGTCTCCGTGAGGATGGTAATGTCCCAATACTTCACCGACGATTGTCGCACACTTTTTAGTTTTTCCGCCGCTTGCAAGGTGGAGGGTATCCATTGCATACATGATTCGGCGGTGAACAGGCTTAAGTCCGTCACGAACATCCGGCAGGGCACGCTGTACGATTACCGACATTGAATAGTCAATGTAAGCCTGTTTTACTTCATCCTCAATAGGGATTTTTATGATTGTTCCACCTTCCGGTGTCTTGATTTCTTCCATTTTTTATTTCCTTAAAGTCCTAAACTAAATATCCAGGTTAGCGTAGCTTGAATTACTTTCAATGAATTCACGGCGAGGTTCAACTTCCTCACCCATACATACGCTGAAAATTTTATCTGCAGCAATTGCATCCGGAATTGTTACTACGCGCATTTTGCGGTGGGCAGGATCCATTGTTGTTTCCCAAAGCTGTTTTCCGTCCATTTCACCAAGACCTTTATATCGCTGAACTTCAGCCTTATTTCTCTGATCTCCAAGAGCATCCAGAGCGGCATCACGTTCTGCATCACTGTAACAGTAAACAGGATCCTTCTTTCCAAGCTGTACACGGAAAAGAGGAGGCATAGCAAGGTAAACATAACCGTTTTCAATAAGGGCCGGCATATAGCGGAAGAAGAAAGTCAAAAGCAAAGTACGGATATGTGAACCATCAACATCGGCATCGGCCATGATGATGATTTTGTGATAGCGCAGCTTGTCTATATTAAAGTCCTTTCCAAAACCTGCACCCAGAGAAGCAATTACCGGCTCAAGCTTATCGTTGTTCATTACCTTTTCAGGACGAACCTTTTCTACGTTGAGCATTTTTCCCCAGAGAGGAAGAATAGCCTGAGTTTTTGGATCACGGCCTTTCTTTGCAGAACCACCCGCAGAATCTCCCTCGACTATGTAAACTTCACAGAGCTCAGGATTTTTCAAAGAACAGTCAGAAAGCTTTTCAGGAAGACCAAAGCCGTCGCTCATTGTCTTTTTGCGCATATTGTCTTTTGCCTTGCGGGCAGCAATACGGGCCTTGGCTTCATCAATTCCCTTTTTAAGAATTGCTTCCAGAGCATCAGGATTCTGTTCAAAATAAACTGTAAGCTTTTCCTTAAGAATCTGGTCAACAATTGTTCTTACTTCTGTGTTTCCAAGCTTTTCCTTTGTCTGACCTTCAAATTCAGGTTCAGGAACCTTCATGGAAATTACAGCTGTAAGACCGGAGCTCAAATCTTCATAAGTGAGCTTTTCGTCCTTATCAATCAGCTTTTTAAGCTTTTCATTTGATTCAAAGAATTTATTCAAAACAAAACGGATGGCAGATTTAAATCCTTCAAGGTGAGTACCACCATCACGGGTATTAATGTCGTTTACAAAAGTATGAATATTTTCCGTAAAAGAATTATTGTACTGAATTGAAACTTCTGTAATTACATCATTGCTTTCTTCGTTGATGTAAATTGGATCTTCAGGAACAACTCCCTTACCCTTATTCAATTCCTTTACAAACTGGTTGATACCGCCTTCAAATTTCAGAATTTCTTCCTTTGGATTTTCCAGGCGTTCATCGCGGAAAATAATCACAATACCGCTGTTCAAAAAAGCCAGCTCGCGGAGACGGGTTTTTAAAACATCAAAATCATACTGGGTAGTTTCTGTAAAAATTGTTTTATCAGCCTTCCAGCGGATTGTAGTTCCGTGCTCATCAGATTCACCGATAATTTCAACCTTAGTTTTTGGAACACCAATTTCAAAGCGCTGGCGGTAAATGTGACCGTCACGTTTTACAGTTGCTTCCATCCAGTCAGAAAGAGCGTTTACGCAGGAAACACCTACACCGTGCAAACCGCCCGAAACCTTATAAGAACCCTTATCAAACTTACCGCCGGCATGGAGTCGGGTCAAAACAAGTTCAAGGGCACTTACGTGCTCGGTAGGATGCATATCAACAGGAATACCGCGTCCGTTATCTTCAACGCGTACAATATCGTTCTGTTCAAGGGCAACTGTAATCTGAGTACAGTATCCAGCCATTGCCTCATCGATTGAGTTATCAACTACTTCATAAACAAGGTGATGAAGTCCACGTGGTCCGGTAGAACCGATGTACATACCAGGTCTCTTTCGAACTGCTTCAAGTCCTTTCAAAACCTGGATGTTACCAGCATCATAAGAATTAGCCATTACTTTTTCCTTTGTATGATTTTTTCAGCTGTTTGCCGTGTATAAAATACAATATATATGAATATTTAATTATATAAAATTTTATAACAACTTTCTATAACTAATACTTGGTAGTTTTAATAATTTGCTTGAAGAAAATTATATTCTTTAAGATAATGAAAGAATGTCAAAAAATATTTATCAGGAAGCATGGAATTATGCTTTAGAAGAACTCCATAATCAGTACATTTCAGAAGACAGGGAAAACGAATTTCTTTTTAATTTTAACGTTAATTACGTAGAAGATGATAATAATGTAATTACCGTTTCTGTTCCCTCACCTTTTATGAAAAATCAGGTTACTACAAAAGGTTCATTAAACATCATTCAGAATAAAATTCGTGAAGTTACAGGTCTTAATAATTTAGTTTTGGATTGTATTGTAAAAAGTGAAAGTGAATTTTCAGAAGAAAAAGCTGAAAAATCCGAAACAAGTTCAAAAGAAAATCTTAAAATTCAGTCTGAAGATAAATCAGAAAAATCAGTTGAAAATAATTATCAATCATCATCTGAAGAAGAAAAAGAAGCTGAGCCTGTAAAAGAAATGAAAAAGCATCCTCAGCTTGATGACAGATATATTTTTGAAAACTTCATTCCAGGCGACAACTCAATGTTTGCCTATAATGCTGCAGTTTCTGTTGCCAAGGAACCTGGAAAAGCAAGAAATCCTATTTTGTTTTACGGTGGTTCCGGCCTTGGAAAAACCCACCTTATGCAGGCAATAGGTCATTACATTTATAATCAGAATCCAAAATTGAAAATCTGCTATGTTCAGGCAGAATCCTTTACAAATGAATTTCTTGATTCATTGAAAACAAAAAAGACAAACGAGTTTAAAAATAAATACCGCAATCTTGATGTTCTTCTTCTGGATGATATCCACTTTTTGCAGGGAAAGGAATCTACACAGGAAGAGCTCTTCTATACTTTTAATGCCCTCTTTGCAAAAAAAGCCCAGATGGTTTTTACCTGTGACCGCCCTATCCGTGAAATTAAAGATATGGCTGAACGTCTTGTAAGCCGCCTGAATAACGGACTGAGTATTGATATTCAGGTTCCTAAATTTGAAAACCGCTATGCAATTCTTCAGAAAAAATGTGAGATTCAGGGAAAAACTCTTGATCCTGAAATCATTGAATATATTGCAAAAAATATTGAAACAAACGTACGCGAACTTGAATCAGCACTTGTAAATATTTTCAGTTATGAAGAGCTTACGGGACAACCTTTAAATCTTGAAATTGTAAAGACTTTACTCCGTGATTTTATAAGAATCAGTACAGGAGAAGCTGTTTCCCTTGATAAAATCCTCAAAGTCGTTGCAGATGCTTATCAGATTTCTGTTGCGGATTTGAAGGGTAAAAAGAAAGATAAAAAATATGCAGTTCCACGTCAGATTTCAATTTACATTGCCAGAGAGATGACAGAAATTTCTTATATGGAATTGGGAAACGAATACAGCGGAAAAGATCATTCAACAATGATGTACGCTTACAATAAAATCAGTGAATTACTTAAAACAGATCCAAGTCTGGAAAGCAGAATTAAAAATCTGATGAGGGAGATAAAAGAGTACAACAAATAATTTAATATGTATAAAATTTGTGTATAACTTGGAGTTTTTTTGTGGAAAACTTGAAAGCTTTGAAGTAAAATGTGGAAAAGTGAATTTAAAGTGAAATGTCACTTGTCAGATATCAACATTTTAAATCTTTAAAAAATAAGGAATTAAATAAGATATCCACCGTTTAAACATAGCCTATTATTACTATTACTAAATTTAAAAAATTTAATAATTAATATAAAAAGCTGAATTTGTATAAAAATTGTAATTAATATTAAAAAAGGAGATTTTTCATATGAGATTTTCATTCGACCGTGATGCAATGATTAAGGAAATTTCAATTGCTCAGGAAATTATTACTAATAAAAGTCCTGTTTCTATACTTTCAAACATTCTGTTGATTGCGGAAAATAATTCGCTTGTAATAAAAGCTACTGATTCAACAGTGAAATTTACTACTACTGTTCCGGTTGAAATTCAGGAAGAAGGAAGAACTACAATTTACTGTGATAAATTCATGCAGATTCTTTCTCAGTCTCCTTCTGGTGAAATTGAATTTATTCAGGAAGATATTAAAGTAACAATTAAGCCAGCCGCTAAAAAAGTTAAGTTTGAACTTAAGAGCCAGACAAGCGATAAATTCCCTGAAATCGGAACTTCTGAAAATCTTCCTTTCTTTGAAATTGCTTCTAAAGATTTTAAGGAAATGATTCAGCATACAATTTTTGCAGTATCTGATGATAAAAACCGCTATTTTATGACTGGTGCTTATTTTCTGAAAAAGGATGAAAAGCTTACAATGGTTGCAACTGATGGCCGCCGTCTTTCATGTGTAAATAAACCGGCTTATGAGGCAGGAGATTTTACACCGGCAATTATTCCTGTAAAAATTCTTTCATGTATTCTTAAAAATGCTCCTGAGGAAGGTAACATTCAGATTGCCGTTGTTGATAAATCAATTTTTGTAAAATTTGCAAATCATGAATTTTCTTCTGTTCTGATTGACGGTCAGTTCCCTAATTATCAGAAAGTAATTCCGGAAGGACTTACTCAGTCAATTATGGTAAACAAGGCAGATTTGGATGCAGCTCTTAAACGTACAACTATCATGGTTGATAAAAAAGTAAGCCGAATTATCTTTAAGATTTCTTCCGGGGTTCTTAAGCTTATTTCGCCTGAATCTGACAGTGGTGCCGCAGATGAGGAAATTCCATGCCGCTATGACGGTCAGGATATTTCTATGGCTTTGAACTACACTTACGTTACAGATCCTCTTAAAGTAATTGAATCTGAAAACGTAGTGTTTGATTTTAATGTAAATGAAGAAACCGGCGGAGAAGCAAGCATTACAAAAGCGGTAATCATGAGAAGTGAACCTGCCGGTGATTACATTCACGTTATTATGCCAATGAACTACTAAAAATTGTTTCGTCAGAAACAATTTTTAGTAGCGAGAAAATCTTAGGGCAGAGCACTTCTGCAATGATTTTCTCGTACGCTAACCTTACAAAGGATTTACTGTGCCCTTCTTGTACCAGACATTTTATAACTTCCGTAATCTTAAAAATGACACCATAGACCTTTCTAACCGGGAGGTCTATTTTGTTGGAGAAAACGGACAGGGAAAAAGCAACATTCTGGAATCTCTTTATTATGCCGCTTACGGAATAAGCTTCCGTACTCATGTTGATGGCCAGATTGTAAAAAACGGCGAAAAGAATTTCAGCGTTAATTCTTTATATAACAAAGAAAACAGTGATACTCAAAAGGTTGCGGTAATTTTTGAAGATAATAAAAAGCGCATAGAAAAAAACGGAAAAAGAATTCATGACAGAAAGGAGCTTATCAATACAATTCCCTGTATTTTGTTCTGTCACGATGATTTGAGATTTGCAACCGGAGAACCGGAATGCCGCCGTTTTTTTATAGATCAGTCGCTTACGATGTATGATTCAACTTATATCGATGATATGAGAAATTACAAAAAAATCCTTAAAAGCCGTAATCAAATTTTAAAAAATCATGAATATGAAATGCTTGATGTTTATGATTCCCAGCTGGCGCAGCTTGGTCTTGTAATTCAGGATAAACGTAAAAAAGCAGTCTTTCAGTTCAATCAGATTTTTGGAAAGCTTTATGAAGAGATTGCCGGTATTCAGGGGCTGTCAATTTCTTATGACCCTTCCTGGAAGGAAATTCAGACAGAGGACGGAAGGCGCTTCCCTACCCCTCAGGATATTTTTAATCTGCTTGGAGAAAAAAGAGAAAACGATAAATATTTGGAAACAACAATGAGCGGACCTCATCGCGACAGAATTAATTTTGTGCTTGATAAAAAGCTTTTTGTTCCAGTTGCTTCTACCGGCCAGTGCCGCCTGATTTCTCTTCTTCTTCGTGTTGCCCAGTCAGTTTATTTTACGCGGACAACTGGCCTTAAACCCGTTCTTCTGATGGACGATGTTCTTCTGGAACTGGATCCAAATAAGCGTGCAAAATTAACGGCAATGCTTCCGGAATATGACCAGCTTTTCTGTACTTTTTTGCCGGGTGAACCTTATGAACGCTACATGAAAGAAACTACAAAAATATATCACATTGAAAAGGGAGAATGGCATGAATGATTTTAATATTGTAAATGCTGCAGACATTATTTCGGCCGTTACAAATTTTTCAAATTCTTCTGATAACGAAATTGTCACAGTATGGAATAAGGTACTTTCTAAAATCGGATATAAAGAAGGCGTTACTGATTCTGAAAATAATTTTATAGGACGCCGGCTGGCTTCAAATTCTCATGTTGTTGATTTGAAAAACGGAGTTCTTCTTGTAGAAACAAATCATTCGGGCTGGATTCAGTATTTGAGGATTTATCAGAATTTTATTTTGAAGGGATTAAAATGGGCTTTACCAAATCTTAAGATTTCTTCGCTGGCTTTCAGGGTTCGGGGAAGCGAAGCATCTTTAAGTGACATTTATGAAAATCAGCTTGAAAAGGCTCAGTCAAAAATGAATGAAAAAATTGACCGGGAAGAAGAGGAGCTTGAGAAAAGATTCGGAAATAAAAATAGTCAGACCGAAAAAAAGGATGAAAAATCTGAAAAACTTCCCGATGATTTATTTAATATTCTGGAAAATTTAAAAAAATAGGCTTTCATACCCTGCAAAATGGGAATTTTGAGATGTCGGTATGTTGACCAATTAAAAAAATCCATGATATATTTTATTACTATTTTTATATCATAGTGAAATCTTTTTTTTAAATAATATAAGGAGCATGTTCTATGAAAAGAACTTATCAACCAAGCAAAGTAAAGCGTAATAGAAAATTCGGTTTCCGCGCTCGTATGGCTACAAAGGGCGGACGTAAAGTTTTGGCTCGCCGCCGTGCTAAGGGACGCGCAAAATTGTCTGTTGCAGACGAGCACAAAAAGTACTAATTTTTAGGGATGGAAACAGATTTAATAGAAACAGGATTTTTTGGACGTTTCGAACGAAAAGAGCGGATAAAAAATCCTGTGGATTTTAAAAAACTGTTTAAAACTGGAAAAAAGATAAGTATTCCCGGGGCAAAATTATTTTTTCTGGAAAATAATCTGGGGATGAACAGAGTTGGTTTTCCTTTAATTCGCGGCTACGGTAACGCGGTTGAAAGGAACTTATCAAAAAGATACAGCCGAGAAGTCTATCGTTTATTTAAATCACATCTGAACACCGGTTTTGATATGTTATTTTTAATTTATCCCGGAAATGATTCGTTCCACTCGCGATGTGATCAAATTCGTCAATTGTGTCAAAAGGCAGGATTAATTAAAGAAAATGAAAAATTTAATATCTAAATTTTTCTGCTTTCTTATTCGTGCTTATCAAATTTGTATTTCTCCTTTGCATCCTCCGTGCTGCAGGTTCACACCGACGTGTTCCCAGTACGCCATGGAAGCAATCAAAAAATACGGGCCTGGTAAGGGTCTTGTTCTTTCTATCAAGCGAATTTTACGATGCAATCCCTATTGCAAAGGCGGGTATGATCCCATTCCTGAAACGGACAGCAAATTCGCCTTTAGGCTTTTAACTAAAAGGTGCAAAAATGGATAAAAATACTATTTGGGCAATTGCCCTTTCTACTCTCGTAATTATTGGTGCTTTTGTCATTCAGCCGATGCTTTTTCCTCAGAATCAGCAAATTGTAACTGAGCAGGCAGCAGAAAGTGAAGCTACAGAGCCCGCAGCATTGGAGAGCGCAGATTCTTCAATGTTTGATGTAAATGTAATCAAAAGTGATGATGCTGAAGTTGAGCAGCAGAATTACACTGTAAAAACTGACAAAATCGAAGTTATTTTTACAAACAAAGGCGGAGATATTATCAGCTATAAGCTTTTGGATCATAACGATGTAGATACAAAAGATTATGTTCAACTTGCAGACAATATCAGCGACTTTAACAGAACATGTTCACTTGCTCTCGGCACTTCGGACATGACAGTTCTTAATGAAAACTTCAACACAGAAGTTATCGACGAAAATACAATCCTTTTCAAAAAATCATTCAATTACGACGGACGAAAAATCACACTTGGAAAGAAATATACTTTCAAGCCTGGTGAATATCTTTTCCGCATGGATGTTTTGATTCACTGTGATGACAATCTCGGATTGAACAGAAACGGTGTTGCCTATACACTCCGCACTTCTCCTCAGATTGGTCCACACTACGATCCTAAAAAGAACCGTTATGAAAACCGTCAGTTTGTTGCTTATGACGGAAGCAAATATAAACGCGTAATTCTTGGAACAAATCAGTTCAAGGCTTATGATAAGGTTCACAATTTTGACTGGACCGGAATTGCTGGAAAATACTTTGTTGAACTTATAATTCCAAACGATTCTTCAGAAATTAAGGACGTTTATTATTCTTCAAAAATCGAAACTGGTAATTATGCAAATGCACAGGCTCTGGTTGAAAGAAGTGCTTTCAGCGGAAGCGATATGCAGGACACTTACTACATGTACTTTGGTCCACGCAACGACAAGGATTTGAAGCGCTATAACATTGCTGAAAATAACGCATGGAAGTTTGGCGGTCACAAAATTTCTGACTGTGTTCAGTCAAGCGGATGGCTCAACTGGCTTGAAGCTATTTTGAAGATTGCTATGGAACTTTTGAATAAGGTAATCCACAACTGGGGCCTTACAATCATTGTTCTTACAATCATCCTTAAGATTCTGCTCTTCCCTCTTTCTAAAAATCAGTCTATGGGAACTTTGAAAATGCAGGCTATTCAGCCGAAAATGCAGGCTATTCAGGAAAAATACAAGAATGATCAGACCCGTATGCAGATGGAAGTTCAGAAGCTCTATAAGGAAGCAGGCTACAATCCTGTAAGCGGTTGTCTTCCAATGCTTTTCCAGTTTTTGATTTTGTTCGCTATGTATAACCTCTTCAACAACTACTTTGAGTTCCGCGGAGCTATGTTCATTCCAAACTGGATTCCAGATCTTTCTGTTGGTGACAGTGTAAAAACTCTGGACTTTAATATTCCGGCTTTAGGAAATCAGATTCGTATTCTTCCTGTAATCTATGTAATTTCTCAGCTTTTGTTCGGAAAAATTACACAGTCTTTCCAGCCAATGGGAGCTAATCAGAGCCAGGCAAGCATGAAGATGATGATGTACGGTATGCCTCTCTTCTTCTTCTTTATTTTCTACAATGCACCTGCAGGACTTATCCTTTACTGGACTGTAAGTAACGTATTCTCTCTTTTCCAGCAGATTATCATCAACAAGATGATGGCTGAAAAAAGAGCTGAGATTGCGGCTTCGGTTAATAAGAAAATTGCAAAGGGTAAAAAATAATTTTAGACATCTATATTTAGGAGATATAAAATGACTTACGAGTACGAAGGAAAAACAGAAAAAGAAGCCATTGAGCTTGCCGCCAGCGAACTCAATCTTGAGAGAGATCAGTTTGATGTAGAAATTCTTGAAACACAGAAAAACAGCCTTTTCAAAAAAGGATATGTAAAAATCCGCGTTCACACTCTGGACGACGATGATGATGATAAAGGTTCTTACAAAAAGGACTTCAGCGAAAATCACACAAGAATTGTAGCTGACCCTCTTCCACAGGGCGAGTTCGAAGAAAAGCTTATTGAATTCATTTCTACAATTGTTGAAAAAATGGGTTATGACATTAAAGTAAGCGTTTCTTACCGTGAAGATAAGAAAATCGGTGTTCGCCTTGAATCATCACATTCTTCAATTTTGATTGGCCGCAAGGGAAAGAATCTGGACGCTCTTCAGCTGCTTGCAAACATTTACGCAGGCCGTCTTGGTCACGAAGAAGTTCGCGTAATTCTGGATACAGAAAACTACCGCATCCGCCGCGAGGAAACTCTTGTTCGCCTTGCCTACACAACTGCCGACAAGGTTCGCTCATCACACAAATCAATTTTACTTGAGCCTATGAATCCTTTTGAGCGCCGCCTCATCCACACAACTTTGAACGATATCCCAGATGTAGACACAAAGAGCGAAGGCGAAGGTGTTTACAAACAGGTAAGAGTTTTGTATAAAGGAATTCGTTAACCTTTTTGCAATTTTAATTGTTGTATTTACGGAGGTGTTAAAGCCTCCGTTACTTTTTAAGGGGGATTTATGAAAAAACTAATTTCTTTTATCGCTTTGGCTGGAGTGGCTTGTTCACTTTTTGCTGAGTTGAATCTTAAGAATCTGGTTAATCCAAAGTATTATGACGAGCTGATTTCTAAGGGGCAGGTTACTGTTGTTCACGATGATGAAAAAGATGCTGGAACAGTGCTTTTTCCGAATGACGCTACAAAAGATATTTTTGTAAAAAATGCGATTAAAAAGGATCCTAAGGGATATTCTTATTTCCATGAGTGTCTTTTTTACAAAAATAAGTCTGATTTGAAAAAATCTGGAGATGTAAGTCTGGATGAAATCGGAAAGATTATCCGCTCGGTTTCTAAAATGCAGGGAATGACTTACGTTGATAAAAACGGTAAGGAAAAGGTTCTTTATGACAAGGCCTTTATGATTGCAAGCCCTGATAATACTGCTCCGATTGCGGATAAAAACACAGGTAATGCGGACGGTCAGGTTTCTTACAGCCTTCAGAATGATACAAAATTTGGTGTATGCCGCTATAAAATCAGTTATTATCAGACTGCTGACACTTTTTATACAATGCTGAACAATCTTGATGATTATAAATCGCTTGGCGTTGTTGGAATTCCGGCTCAGAGATTGAATTTTACTGTTGTTGCATTTGACTGTGGAGAGGGCATTCTTGTTTATTTGAGTGCTGATGCTGACTGTAGAAAGGTGCCTACAATTAAAACTCAGGTTCCGGAATCAATGGGTCAGCGAATCGGGGCAATTTACAACTGGTTTATCAAGCAGTTTTAATTTTGAGCAAAGATGGTAAGCCTAAAAAAAGCAGTGCTTTTTTCTTAACGGCTTGCTATCAATCAAGAAGAAGCATAGCTTCTTCTCTCAGGGAGGACTTAAATTGAAATCAATTAAAAAAATATTTTTTGCACTAACATTTGGAAGTTTGATTGGCGGCGCTCTTTTTGCTGCTCCAAAGGCTTCTAATAAGGGGAAATCAATGGACGTATTGAACGGAAAAGAAGGAATTTTTGCTGTAATCGACACTGACGGCGGCGAAATTGTATTGAATTTGTTTTACAAAGAAACACCTATGACTGTTACAAACTTTGTAGGTCTTGCAGAAGGAACTTTAAAGGCTGCAAACGGAAAGCCCTTTTATGACGGCTTGAAATTCCACCGCGTAATCAGCAAGGCTAACGGCGACGGTCAGGACTTTATGATTCAGGGCGGTGACCCTAAAGGTAACGGAACTGGTGGTCCTGGATACAAGTTCATCGATGAATTTGTTGACGGTTTGACCTTTGATAAGGGCGGAAAGCTTGCAATGGCTAACAGCGGTGCAAACACAAACGGAAGCCAGTTCTTTATCACAATCGTTCCTACAGAATGGCTTAACTACAAGCATACAATTTTTGGTGAAGTTCTTGCTGGACAGGATGTTGTTGATTCCCTCAAACAGGGCTCAACAATGAAGAGCGTTAAAATTATCCGCCAGGGTGATGAGGCTAAGAAATTCTCTGCTACTCAGGATGATTTTGACAGACTTCAGAAAGAAGTTGCAAAGGCAAATGAAGAACGTGAAGCAAAGAAATGGGCTGCAGTAATTGACGGCTGTACAAAACATTCAAGCGGTGTTTACTACAAGGTTCTTGAAGAAGGTAAAGGCTCAGTTTGCGGAAAGGGAAAGAACGTTTCTGTTGACTATAAAGGCTACCTCACAGACGGTCAGATTTTTGATGCATCACGCGGATTCCATCCTCAGGGACATGAACCTCTTGATTTTAAGACAAATGGCGGTCAGATGATTCCTGGTTTTGACATGATGGTTCAGGAAATGAAGGTTGGCGAAACCCGCAAGATGGTAATTCCACCGGAGCTGGCTTACGGTTCACGCGGTATTCCACAGGCTGGAATTCCTGGCGGAGCTTATATCTGCTTTGATGTAAAGCTTCTTTCTGCAAAATAAGTGAGGTAAAATATGCCGCACATTACAATTCAGATGTACCCGGGCCGCGATGACGCAACAAAAAAGCGTCTTGCAGATGCGATTCTGGAAACAGCTTCAAAAGAGCTTGCCCGCGAAAAAGAGCATTTTTCGGTAAGCATTGTTGATGTTCCTCAGGATGAATGGAAAGAAAAGGTTTACGACAAGGTTCTTTCGGATAAGAACACAATCATCCAGCCGGGATATAAGATGTAAAAATCTTTTGAGGCTATTTTATACAGAGCTGTCCTTAAGGGGCAGCTTTTTTTTAAGCAGCTGGTGTTGGAAATAAAATATCGATAGATAGATTTCCGCCTAGTGCTTTTGCAATTCTTTCTAAAGTAGATATAGAAGGGTTTGAAAGACCTCTTTCTATTTTAGAAATATCTGATTGATCAATTCCTGTCAGTTTTGAAAGTTCTTTTTGAGATAAACCGGATTTTGCTCTTGCGGCAGATACTGCATTTGCTACAAGCAGATTAATTGGAGTTTTATTTTTTGAAATGGTTTTTCCGTCTTCATAGACAGTTTCTGTTTCTATGTCTAGTTCATCATTCCACATAATGCCATAGCCACCCAGCAATTTTCCTTGAAGAAATAAATTTCTGTCAGTTAGGGCTTTAAGTTGAGGATATTTTTCAAATAGAATTGAAATGTCGTAACGTTTTGTGATTCCATCCTGAAATAAAAGGTCAAAAGAAGTGCCTTCCCTAAATGTTAAATTTACAGCTTTATGAAACATTTGATAGCCTCCTTAGACAGTTTAGGGGATATATACCATAATTGCAAATTTAAATAAAAAAAGAGTTATGAATTTTTTTTTAACATTTTAATTCTATGTTATACTTTACACATAAGAGGAATTAAAATGGTTAAAGTTTACTGTTATGACCGCTGTTCAACTTGCAGGAAGGCTCTGGCTTGGCTGGATTCTAACAACATAAAGTACGAAAAGATTGATATTAAAACTCAGCATCCAGATGAAGCAACTTTACGCGAGTTTCATAAAAAATCAGGACTTCAGCTGAAAAGATTTTTTAATACAAGCGGAATTCTATACCGAGAAATGCAGCTTTCCACAAAACTTCCTGATATGAGTGAAGATGAACAATTTACCCTACTTGCAACAGACGGAATGATGGTAAAACGACCACTGCTTGTGACTGACGACGCTGTTATTCCGGGATTTAAGGAAGCGGAGTGGAAGAAGGTGTTATGTTTTGATTAATTCAGATTTGATGAAAATCAGTTTGGCTGTCCGAAAGGGTGGCCTTATTTTTTTTTAACAAATTTGAATTTTTTTCTGAAAATTTTGTCAAAACCTCAAAGTCGACGCATATATTATATATAGAAATTATTAAATTTGACTTACCCTATGATATAGGGTATAGTGAGTGAGGTGCTGATTGAAAAGAGTTTTTATTGAAACTCCATCTTTCACAAAACGCTGGTTTGCGCTTGGATTTGATGATGAAAATTTGGCAGAATTACAGCAATTTCTCATCAAAAATCCTGATGCCGGTGTCGTTATGGTTGGAACTGGTGGACTTAAAAAAATTCGCTATGCATTTAAGGGACGTGGCAAAAGCGGTAGTGCACGAGTATGCTATGTTGATTTTGCATCATTTGAAAAAAATTATTTGATACAAGTATTTTCTAAAGATGAAAAATCAAATTTGTCTGATGAAGAAAAGAAGGCTGTAAAGACCGTTATTGCTGCTTTGAAGAAAGAAGCTGAATTAAACTGGAGGAATGACAATGAGTAAATATTTTGATGATTTAATGACAGGATTAAATGAAGCTCTTGCTATTGAAAAGGGAGAACTAAAAGGTAGAAAAACCGTATATGAAATCCAGCCTGTAAAAAACTATGATAATAAACAGATACGAGAAATAAGAAATTCTGTTGGAATGACACAGGTTTTATTTGCTGATTATATGGGTGTTTCCTGTAAAACAGTAGAAGCATGGGAAAAAGGAACAAATCATCCGACCGGGACTGCATGTAGATTGATTAGTATGCTGGAAAATAGAACTTTTGAAACTTTGCCATTTGTTAGAAAAATAGCTGGAAGATGATTTTTATTGAGAATTTTCCAGGAAGTTTGAGAGCGTATCAACCATTTCGGAGAAGTTATCTTTTAGTTGTTTCATGACGATTTTTGTACGGCGGGTATCATAGGTAATTGCTTTGTTTTCTGGGAGAAGAAGTTCGTAGGGTTCTATTTCGAGGGCATTTGCAATAGCGACTAAGGTGTCGAGGGAACAGGTATTACGACCAGTTTCAATGTCGCTAACGTATTTTTCAGTAATTCCGATTTTTTCAGCTAAAAATGATTGTGTCATTTTTTTATTCATACGTGTACGTTTTGTATTTGCAGCACAAACTTTTATCATTTCATCAATCGTAATCATAATTTAATTTATAACTAATCTGATAAATATTTTAACTCACTATAACTTCTATACTCCGTGTGAAACTTATTGAAATATAAGTTAAAATAAGATAAATTCCGAATAATAGTTATAATAATCCGAATTATAACCACTATTTTTACTATTAAGAGGAATTTATGAATCAGGAAGAAAAAAATGAAAATCAAGAATTATTTGTTAAGCAACAGATAATTCCAGAAGAAACTTCTAAAAGAATTACAGCATTAAGATTTTTGCTAGCGATGTTGGTAGTATTTATTCATAATAATTATACAATAAAGGGTATTACTGAATCTGTAGAAAAAGGATCACCAAATATCATTTTTAATCCAAATATAATTTCAGAATGGATTCAACGATTTATTTCTCAAGGTATAGCAAGATGTGCAGTTCCATTATTTTTTCTCTTTGCAGCATATTTACAGTCAAAAAAATTCGATTCTTATCTGCTTTTATTAAAAAAGAAATTTAAAGGTCTAGTGATTCCCTATGTAATTTGGGTAGGATTATATTTATTATGGTTTTCATTAGGAAAAGTTATTGTTGTTAAAATTGCCCCATCTCTTTTGGGAAATCCAAGTGCAACTATGTTTGAATGGTCGAAAATGGATTGGCTTCACAAAATTATTGGTTATGGTGTTGATGGACAAGGATTACCAGAAGCGGCTGCTCAGTTTTGGTTTGTGCGAGACTTAGTTATTCTTGTTTTTATATCTCCAATTATTTATTTTTTTATGAAAAGTTGTAAAGTTGGATTTATTGTATTAATTACCATTTCCTATATTTTATGTATAAAAATATATTTTGTAAGTACTGAAGGATTGTTTTTTTATGTGCTAGGTTTGTATTGGGGATATTTTAATTTTGATTTATTTAAGCAGATAGATAAAATAAAATTATTTGAATCAATTCTTGTATTTTTTTTATGTTTTATAGGCACCCATACAATTTATGGAGAGGAAAGCGTAATAGGTAATTTTATGCATATATCAGCATGTATAATATTATTAAAAATTTCAAAGGAACTTGTCTTAAATAAAAGATTGTATAATTTAGCATCATATTTTGCAGGTTATTCATTTTTCTTATATGCAATTCATATGCCTGTATTAAATGAATTGTTAAGAAGAGTTTGGCTTCATTATTTTACGATGAAAAATGCTTTCTTTTGTTTGTTTGAATATTTTGGAGTCACAATTTTGACAATTATAATTGGAACATCAATCGGAATTTTATTAAAGAAAGTATGTCCACCTTTATTTTCGGTGTTAAACGGTGGCAGAAGGTAGACGCGTGAGGGATTGGAGCACCTTTAGTCCTGAGCGGAGCGAAGGATGAGCCGCGGGAGACGGCGAAGTGCGGAAAGCCCGGCCGGCCGGCGACGAAGGAGGCGGGCGGACACGCCCTAATTATAAATACTTTGTTAGGTATGTTGAAAAAAGTTGAGAAAACATCTATATTATGGGCATGACAAATCAAGAAGAGTTTATTTCTGAATTTTTGGATGAAGAGACTGTAAAGGCGCTACCGAAGTTTATTGATGAGCCGGACAATTTTTATGAGGCTGCGGATGCGATTGCGGTTGCGTTTGGAGCAGAAAAAGGCTTTTCTAAGATGCCGGAAGAAGGCGTTGATAAACTTGTAATCAGTTTTAAAAATAATCTTACACTTCTTATTCAGAAAACCTGGGTTGAAAAATCTGATATTGCTTTGAAGGACGAGCTTTTGTATCGTCTGGAAAAATTTATTACTGCTGACGGCTGGAAGGACAGCTACGAGCTTTTCCGCAATATTATAAATCAGGCTGTTTTCCTTATGTTTGGTCAGTCAACTGATTCTCCGGATTTTGCTGAATACACTATGCGTATTGATCCGGAATTTGGTATTTTCTGGTGGTACATTTCAAACCTTCCTCCCAAAACCGAGTGGTCTGAAGAAAAATCTCGGGTTGCTATGATGGTTGGAATGTATTTTCTTGCTAATTATTAATCTGATATTTTTTGAAAGGCCGGGACTGAAAAAGTTCCGGCTATTTTTTTATTGCGGGTTGAAAATGAAAAGTCAACCCGCAAAACGAGTGAGTCAAGGCTTTAAGCGATAGCGTGCCTTGACCGCTCGTATATGTGGGGTTGTTATGGATATAAAAAAAGTTTGCGAAGGATTGAGGGCGGCAAGTCAGAAGCTTGCGCTTCAGAATGCCTGCCAGAAAAATGCGGCACTGGAAGCGGTTGCGGCGGCTCTGGATAAAAACCGGGCTTCTATTATTGCGGCTAACAGGGCCGATATTGATGAGGCAAGGGCAGCGGGCATGAGCGAGTCTATTATTGACCGGCTTTTGCTTGATGACAAAAGAATCGACGGGATTGTTGACAGTTTGAGGCTGGTTATCGCTCAGACTGATCCGGTTGGTGAAGAAGTTGCCGGCTGGAAAACTCCCAATGGTCTTAATATCCGCCAGGTAAGGGTTCCTCTTGGAGTTGTAGCAATTATTTATGAAAACCGCCCTAATGTTACGGTTGATGCGTTTTCTCTGGCTTATAAAAGCGGAAATGCGATTTTACTGCGGGGTTCATCTTCTTCATATAAATCGAATGTGGAAATTGTTCGGGTGATTCGAGAGGCGCTGGAGGGCGTGGCAGGAGGAGTTCCTGAATCAATTGAGCTGGTTGAAGTTCGTGAGCATGACCACAGCGATGTTGATCAGATTTTGAATGCGGTTGGCCTGATTGACGTATGTTTGCCGCGCGGCGGAAAAAAGCTGATTCAGAATGTTGTTCAGAATGCGCGCGTTCCGGTGATTGAAACTGGAAGCGGAGTCTGCCACCTGTATGTTGATGAATTTGCTGATCTTGATATGGCCTGCACTGTGGCAGAAAATGCAAAGATTCAGCGTCCGAGTGTCTGCAATGCCATTGAGTGTATTGTGGTTCACAAGGCTGTAGCCGGAGACTTTTTGCCAAAACTTGAGGCAAAGTTTGCCGGCCGGGTAAAGCTGCATGCGGACCAGAGGGCGATTAAATATTTGAAGGATGCTATTCCTGCTACAGATGCAGATTTTGGAAACGAATATCTTGATTATGAATGCTGCGTGAAGGTGGTGGATTCGATTGAAGAGGCAATCAGCTATATCAATTCCCACAACACTAAGCACAGTGAAAGCATAATTTCGGAAAGCAGGGTTAACACCCGTTTGTTCCAGGCAATGATTGACGCAAGCTGCGTTTATGTAAATGCAAGTACGCGATTTACAGATGGCGGCGAGTTTGGCTTTGGAGCGGAGCTTGGAATCAGTACCCAGAAGCTGCATGCACGCGGCCCTATGGGAATTAAGGCGCTGACCACAACCAAATATTTGATTGACGGAGAAGGACAGATTCGATAGCAAGCTTTGCGGTGCAAAGCTTGAGTTCAGCCGGTGAAAATTGATGCTGGAAGGCTGACTTGCAGGCTGAACAAGGGAAGGCTTTCCCCTTCTTCATAAATAAATCGAGGAAAACTATGAGTAAAATTTCAGAAGTAATTAAAGGGTCACGAAAAATTGTAATAAAAATCGGGTCGAATACACTGGCGCTGCCGGATGGGACTCAGAATACGGAATTTATGGCCAGTTTTGCCCGGCAGTGTGCGGAACTGATAAAAGAGGGAAAGCAGATAATACTTGTGTCGTCGG
Organism: uncultured Treponema sp.; assembly: GCA_947165895.1. Classification (GTDB taxonomy): domain Bacteria; phylum Spirochaetota; class Spirochaetia; order Treponematales; family Treponemataceae; genus Treponema_D. Next base: position 15,252 of record CAMVCB010000004.1, on the reverse strand, counting down.
GGGCGCAGGTTGCCGGTGTTTCTACCACAAAGGAATGGGCACGAAAAAAGGACGTGCATTACCGTCAGGCCCTCTGTTCTATCGGGCAGGTGGAGCTTATGCATCAGTGGAGAAAGGCTTTTCAGAAGGAAGGTCTGCATATCGGGCAGCTGCTTTTAACAAAGGATGATTTTAAAAACGAGCACCGTTCTCTTAATATCCGTAATACTCTTTTTACTCTTGTTGATGAGGGTGTTGTGCCTATTATCAACGAAAATGACAGCGTAAGCTTTGATGAAATTAAAATCGGTGATAACGATAACCTGAGCGCTCTGACTGCAATTTTGTGGAGTGCTGATCTTTTGATTTTGTTCAGCGATATTGACGGCGTTTATTCTGATAATCCAAAAACAAATCTTGATGCAAAACTGATAGAAGAAGTAACTTCTGTACCTGAGCTTAGAAAGGAAATTAAAATTGGTGATACAAATGCCTTTGGCACAGGAGGAATGGAGACTAAGCTTCAGGCGGCAGAAAAAGTTACGGCCTACGGAATCCACATGCTGCTTGCCAATGGTTCTAAGGATCAGGTTCTTATGAAACTTGCGGAAGGCAGTGCTAAGGGCACGATTTTCCTTGCGGAATAGAACAATTTTGAAAAATAAAATAAAAAAAGCGTATAAAGTTAAAGGGGGCAAAAATGAAAGCAAAAATTTCTTGCATTGGTACTGGAGCTATGGGTGGTGCGATTATGCGCGCTGTCTGTAAAAAATTTGATGCCTGGAATGTGGCTGTGACAAGTAAAAATCCCGAGCACGCAAAGGCATTTGCAGAAGAAAACGGCTGCAAGAGTTTTGAAAAAAATTCTGATGCTGTAAAAGATGCTAAATATGTTTTTATTGGCGTAAAGCCTGTAATGGTAGAAGCCGTACTTAAAGAAATTGCCCCTGCCCTTTCTAAGGATGCCCTTGTAATTTCTATGGCTGCCGGAATGAGCATTGAAAAACTTGAGGCTATTGCAAAGGATGTAAGATTTGTCCGCATTATGCCGAATGTTCCGGCTCAGATTGGTCAGGCGATGACAGCCCTCAGCTGCGGTTCAAATATCAGCGAAGAAGAGCTTGCCGAGGTGAAGAGCATTCTGGAAGCGGCTGGTAAAGTTGAACAGGTTCCGGAAAAACTTATGGACTGTGTAACTGCTGTGAGCGGTTCAGGCCCTGCTTTTGTATTTATGTTTATTGAAGCCCTTGCTGATGCTGCCGTAAAATGCGGAATGCCGCGTTCCCAGGCATATATTTATGCTGCCCAGACAGTGAAGGGTTCAGCGGAGCTTGTTCTTGAAAGTGGAAAGCATCCTGCCGTTTTGAAGGATTCTGTCTGCTCACCGGGAGGAACAACAATTGATGGGGTTGCGGCTCTGGAAGAAAAAGGGCTTAGAAACAGCGTAATCAGTGCAGTTGTTGCGGCTTACAACAAGTCCTGCGGCATGGGAAAATAAGATAAACAGCCAATAATCGGTTTGATTATTGGCTGTTTTTTTACTAAAGTAAAGCTTTAATACAGTCTTCTACCTTGTTCATGTCGGCAGTTGGTTCAAAGCGGGCTACAACATTACCCTGGCGGTCAACGATGAATTTTGTGAAGTTCCATTTAATGTCTGATTTTTTACGCCAGTCTGGATCTGCGGCATCAAACATCTTTTCAAGAAGTCCTTTTAGCTCATGCTCGTCAAAGCCTTCAAAACCCTTCTGTGATTTCAAATAAGTGTAAAGTGGAAGCTCATTTGGTCCGTTTACATCTGATTTTTTCATCTGAGGGAAGGTTGTGTTGAAGTGAACAGTACAGAATTCATGAATTTCTGCATCGCTTCCAGGTGCCTGGCCGCCGAACTGATTGCATGGAATATCAAGAATCTCAAGTCCTTTTTCGTGATAATTCTTGTAAAGCTTTTCGATTGGTTCGTACTGTGGGGTAAAACCGCAGCCAGTAGCAGTGTTTACAATAAGAATAACCTTTCCTTTAAGTTCAGAAAGCTTCAATGTTTCACCTTTTCCAGTTTTTACTTCGTAATCATAAATCATAATAATTTCTCCTGTGTAGCCCGTCGTTCAAAGCGGGCCTTATTTTAAAGTTTTATATTGCGTTATCGGTCTTTATATTGTTTTGCAAATTCTACGGCAGCTTTAATGTCATCTTCATTTGGTCGACCCTTGTGAAGACCTTTGAATTCCCCTTTACAGTGGAACTCCCTTTCATCCATAGGTATTCCAGCCTTTTTAGCTTCAGCTTTCACTTTTTTGTAGGTTGAATTGAGAAGAGCGGCTGAACCAAAGTTTACGATTTTACCAACCTTGTCTTTTGAAAGGCTGGCAACAAAGCTTCGGACTTCAGGGTCAATAGTGAAGGCATAGTAAGAGTTACCAAGAAAGAGGATATCCACCTTTTCTGTAAGCGGTTCACTAATCGGTAATGCTTCCACTCCAAGTTCTCCGGCAATAGCCTGGGCCAGCTTTTTTGTATTACCCGTCTTTGTGTAATATCTGACAGCAAATGACATAAAACCTCCTGTGTTATTTATATTTGATACAACACTATTGTGTAAAATATACATTGGGAAAGTTGATTTGTCAAGTTAAATAAAATCTTTTCTGAAAATTAAATTAATCTTTAATTTTTGCAGGCTTTCCTGTAAGCAGAATGCGCAGGTTCAGTTTTATGTATGAACATATTTCCCGCGAATAAGAGTCGAGAAGCTTGATGGCGGCAGTTGGAGAGCCAAGTCCTGTTATATGCTTAAAGCCCATTCTGCGGGCAAGACGCTGGGCGCGTGCCAGATGGAAAAAACTTGTTACAACAAGAATCTTGCTTTCAAGAATTGCTGATTTAGGAAGATTTTCATGATCTGAAAGAACCTGGCAGGAATTCTGAAAATTCTGAATAGTATCAAGGGCTTTGTCATCAATTAAAATGCGGTCGGCTTCGATACCAAGTCTGATAAGGTAATTTTTCATGGCAGGGGCTTCGGGCGGAAGATGGTAGAGAGTACCGCCTGTTGCAACTGCAAGGGCATTTTTATTTTCTAAAAGATAGTCTGCGGCAACTTCTATGCGCTTTTGTACAGTCTGAGGCAGCTGACCATTTTTATCTATGCCTCCGCCAAGAATTATGACGTATTTTGTGTCAGAAGAAGCCCCCAGCGCAGGATGTCTTATAAGGTAAAGGTTGACTGAGGCGATTATAAGTCCCGCCCCCATCAGGCAGGCCAGCGCAATTTTTTGCCCGCGTTTAAGTGCCCGGATAAAACTTTTTTTGTGGTTTTTGCGGTAAGTGCCAAGGAATAAAAAAATTGCGCCAATCAGAATCCAGATGTTACAGAAGGAAACCAGTTCGCTGAATAAAGTTCCGGGATTCATAAAGTGAAGAAGCATTCCGTAAAGGATAAAAAGCTCACCTATTACGAATTCACAAATATAGATGATTTTTGATAGTTTCATAATAATATTTTACAATATCCCAAGAACTTTTGCTTGCAAAAGTTAAGGCAAGGTTAGGGATATTCGGAAGTTATAAGACTAATTAAGACCTTGCCAGTCCCAGTTATGTTTAGGATAGCGCCCCTTCATTTCCCTGCAGATTTCCGGCCAGGTTGTTGACCAGAAGCCTTCCAGGTCATCTGTAATTTGCAGGGGACGTTGTGCCGGAGAAAGCAGGCGGAAGAGGACTTTCATACCGGCGATTTTGGGCGTTATTTGGCAGCCGAAGGCCCGTTGAATTATGATTTCGATTACCGGGCGGATTACAAGGCGGGTTTTGTCATCTGGAGAGGCCAGTTTTTCATATTTGATTTTGGCCCGGTTTCCGTTTTGCAGGTTGATTTGCAGAGGAACGCTTTCTTCTATATTGAACTCGCCGAAGAAATAATTCAGCGCCTCGTAAATGGTCTGACTCGTGAGGGAATTTGAAATTATAAAGGGCAAAAGCCAGCTTTCGGGTTTATCAGGCAGGCCGGTAATTTTATCGGCAAGATTATTATCCTGTGGATTCTGCTGGGCAAGAAATTTTATTCGTTCTAAAAAGTTTTCGCATTTTTCATCAAGAGGCAGGGCTTCCATACCTTTTGTGCGGATTTCTGTCATCCAGGCGGCGGCATAGTCTTCTTTTGTAGACAGTAGCTTTTTGCTTGAAAGGAGGATTTGTCCGTAGCAGAGATTTTCTGTTTTGATGATTTTTCCCTTTTCGAAGCGGCAGATGATTTTTGACTGAGCCCTGGATTCTAGCCAGCCTTCTGCCTGCGGGTCGGAAAGTTCTTCAAAATCAAAAATTACTCCCTCACTCTGACCCGCCATAACTTCAGGAGCTACAATCCATTTTGCGTTTGTATGCTTTGAATTGTGGAGGACAGCCTTTCGTCCTGAGGGAAACTGGTAAAGCGGGGATGCTGAACCGTCGGAATTTTTGCGGAATTCTGAAAGACGGAGGGCTAAACGGTCTGGAAAACCGGAAAGCAAAATCAGCGGATTTCTATGAAAATTTTCTTCAAAATTCGCTGATTTTGACTGAATTTGCTCAAAATTTTGCGAATTCTTGCAAATTTTATTCAATTTTTCTTCTAAATTTGCAAGAAATTGATTTTGAATCTTTGGAGAATTCTGGGCATACTGGCTGAATTTCAGAAGATATTCTGAAGTTTTTGCAGAAAATTTTTCCTGTTTTTTATCTGAATTCTGATATCCGTCAATTGTGATCAGGGCAAGACGGATAGAAATACCAAGCGATAATGCTGCCTGTCCGCGCTCAGTAATGCGGAGATTTTCGTCAATGCAGCCTGTTTCCTTCAGGAATTCTGCTGCCGCTTCCCAGGCATTTTGTGTGGGAGAGTCTAAAAGCTGGATTTTGGAAAGGTCGTAAATGCCGCGTTCGGAACATTCGAGGACAAGCTGAGTCAAATCTGTGCGCAGGATTTCGGGCTGAACTTCCTTCTGCCGTACATCGAATTTATTCCACAAACGGATGCAGCTTCCTTCTCTTTCGCGTCCGGCACGACCAGCTCGTTGAGCCGCAGAAAATTCAGATTCCGCTTCTGTCACTAGATTTTCCATTCCGGTAGAAAGGTTTATGCGGTTTACCCGGGAAAGCCCCGAATCAATTACACAGACAACACCCGGCAGGGTAAGCGAAGTTTCTGCAATTGCTGAAGAAAGAATTATTCGGATGGTGCCAGCTGTCGGCGGCGTAAGTATGTGCTTCTGTTCGGAAAAACTGATGGAGGAATGAAGTATGCAGATTTCAATCTTTCCGCTTTCAATTTCAGATTTCAGCGACTGGGAAAGTGATGCCTGCGCTGAACGGATTTCGCGGATACCGGGAAGGAAGCATAAAATGGCCTTGCCGGTTGCGTCGCCGCCGGCAGGAGGCAGCTGCTTTTCAATGGCAGAAAGCACCGCGTCATCAATCGTCATGTCCGGCTGGTATTGAATGTCGACCGGAAAAGTGCGGCCGGGGATTTCCAGAACCGGAGTGTCTTGCCCCAGAAATGCCGCAATTTTTTTGCTTTCGATTGTCGCTGACATGATAAGGATAAAAAGGTCGTCGCGAAGTTCCATCGCCTCTCGTAAAAAAGCCAGCGCAAGGTCAGTGTTTATGCTTCGCTCGTGAAATTCGTCCAGGATAACTAGATTTACGCCTTCAAGTGCAGGGTCAGACTGCAGCATGCGGATAAGGATTCCTTCGGTCATAACTTCGAGCCTTGTTTCAGAGGAAATGCGGTTTTCAAGATGAATACGGTAGCCGATTCGACTGCCTGGAGCTTCTTCCAGCTCTTCGGCAAGCCTGTTTGCAACGCCAACAACCGCAAGACGGCGGGGTTCAGTCATGAGGATTTTTGCCCGGGAGCTGGTGCTGGTGCTGGCGCTTGAGGTGCTATTGGCGGTAAAGGATGCACTAAACTCTTGCAGCAGAGCCAGCGGAAGCACGGTAGATTTTCCCGCTCCAGTTTCGGCAGTCAGAACAAGTGCATGGCTGGGTGAGGCCTTAAGAGTAGAAGTAATTTTTTCAAGGTGTTCTGTAATGGGAAAGTGCGAAATTGAAGGAGGAATGTTCATAATCAGAGTATATCATTAATTGAAGATATTTGTATTCTATATTAATGTAATTATGTTAGTGCGTGGAGGAATTATGTCAGACAAGCTGCCTATGGATTCATCCGGATTTCTTGTTTTAGCGGATTTTATCCCTCAGATTGTTCAGGAAATCAGATATTATTCAACCTTTAATTTTGTAGGTGACAGGATTGATGGTTATGAGGAGCCCTGTGCCCTTCTTACAATGGAAGCCGCAAGAGCTTTAAAGGCTGTAAGCAATGAGATGATTGTCAAAGGCTACCGGCTGAAGATTTTTGACGCATACAGACCGGTTTGTGCCGTTAATCAGTTTAAGCTTTGGGCGATAGAAGATCTTGATGTGCGCATGAAAGAATATTTTTACCCGGAAATTGAAAAGCAGGATTTGTTCAAGCTGGGATATATTGCGGCTCGTTCCAGTCATAGCCGGGGAAGCACAGTTGATTTAACCCTGCTTGATATGAAAAGCGGCAAAGAAGTTGATATGGGAAGTCCCTTTGATCTTTTCAGTGAAAAATCTCATCCGGATTACAGGGGAATTACTGACGAACAGTATGAAAACAGAATGCTGCTGCAGACTGCCATGGTTCGTAACGGATTTTCAACTCTTGATTGTGAATGGTGGCATTTTACTCTTAAGGATGAGCCTTATCCTGATACTTATTTTGAATTTCCTGTATCGTCAGCCTTCCTAAGAAAATAAAACTGCCTGCGTCTGCAGACAGTCTAAAAAAGTCAAAATCAGATATTCATCAGTTCGTAAAAAAGCACGCTGGAAGCCTGGGCAACGTTCAGGCTGTCTACAAGGCTTTCCTTAACGCCGGCTTTCATGCCGCCCCAGGGAATAATCACAAGCTGGTCGCAGTTTGCGCGGACACTTTCGCTGATTCCGTGCTCTTCGTTTCCAAGTACCAGAAGTATCGGTTTTTTACCGCTGTCAGAAATATTTTTGAGCTCGCTGACCTGCTTGCGGGCCTTCAAATCAGTTCCTACGCGGACCATTTTGCCCGCAAGAGCTTCCAGAAGCCGGGCCGAAGAGCGCACCGAATAAATATTTACGTATTCCATTCCGCCCTCGGCAACGCGGTATGATGAAGTTGTAATTGAAGACTGGGCTTCATCAAGGGGAATGATGATGTTTCTTATTCCAAAAAAAGCCGCACTGCGCACAATTGCACCAAAATTCGCAGCATTTCCTATCCTATCTAGAAGAACTGCATTTTCGCCGTTTGCAACCCAGCTGTCCGTAATATCCGAATCAAGGGGCTGAATATCCGGCATATCAATCATGGCAACAACACCCTGATGGTGAACGGTGCCGCTCAATTTTTCCAGGTCTGCTGCAGGTTTCTGATTATAAATTCCGTGATTCTGTGCCAGCTTTTTGCAAAGTCCGCCGAATTTCGGCGCAACCTCTTCCGTAAAAAAAAGTCTTTTTATCTTTTCCGGATGATTTTTTTCCAGCTTTTTTACCGTCGCAAAACCGCAGACTGCAAGTTCATTGTTTTTCTTGTTTTTCATATCCTTATTATAGCGGATTTTTTCTATAAAATATATTCCATCATTCTTTCTTTGGTTTTCATGCCCATTTTTTCGTAAAAACGTTCTGCACCGGTATTTCCTGCCCAAACATTCAGGGTAACTTCATAGCAGCCGATTTTTTTTGCCTGTGCTTTTACGTAATCAAAAAGCTGCTCGCCGATATGCTGACCGCGGCAGGTTGAATCCACACACAAATCGTCAATGAACATAGATTTGAAAGGAATCATATTAGTTGAAAAAGGCTGCTCTTTTATCTGGCAGAAGGCATAGCCAAGAACGTAATCATTATCATCAACTGCAACATAAACTGGTTTTTCTTCGTCATTAAGAATACCAGTTAATTCTTCCGGCGTGTATTTTGTAGTTCCCGGAATAAAAATATCCGGCCTGATTTTTGCATGCAGATCTAAAACCTGCTGAAGTAAATTGATGATTTTGTCTGAGTCTCTAGCTTGTGCATTTCTGATTTTCATAGCCTTTATTATGCACTTAAATACCGATTTGTGCTATATTCTTACTATGATTCGTAATTCCGGACATGCCGATCTGCCTCTTCATACCGGTACCGTTCCCCGCTGGCTTGCCGACCGCATGATGGTCATGGGCACGCTGATTGTGGAATCTCTGGTGCAGAATTACGGCCCTGACGAGGTTCTTGTTCGCCTTTCTGACCCCCTCTGGTTTCAGTCTTTCGGCGCAGTTATGGGCATGGACTGGCACAGCTCTGGAATTACTACCAGCGTTCTTTACGCACTTAAGCGCGGACTCAATCCCCGGGCAAAGGAGCTTGGCATTTACGTTTGCGGCGGCCGCGGTAAATATTCCCGCATGACACCCGATGAGCTTGTGGGCATTTCTGAACGCGAGGGCCTCAACGGCGATACTCTGGTGCGGAACAGCAAACTGGTTGCCAAGGTTGATAACAACGCCCTTCAGGACGGTTTTCAGCTTTACCAGCATAATTTTATTCTGACCAAAAGCGGCAAATGGACCGTTGTTCAGCAGGGAATGAATACAGCCACAAAAACTGCCCGCCGCTATCACTGGTCGTCCGCTGACCTCCGCTCCTTTGTGGAAAATCCCCACACAGGTGTTGTCGGCGAAAATCGCGGCCAGATTCTAAACCTTACCGACAGCGCTGCCCAAAAGACCCGCTCGTCAATTCTCGAGCTTTCCCAGGAAAATCCCGACCGCGTGATAAATGAAATCCGCCAGATTGGAAAAACCGCTAGTGAGATGCTGTATCTAGGGGCATTTAACCGTCAGCGGGCGGCAAAGCCGACCGGTGATGTTGCCGTTACGGAAACTAGCACTGGAGAACCGATTACGACGGCAACAAGAGGGGGAAGTCTTTCCCTACCGAAAATCGAAGAAGCGTTAAAACCGACAGTCCGTCGTGACTGTCGGTTAGCTTCATCGATAGAACGGTTCGGCAAGCTATGCTTGCCGGGCGACAGCACTTCCGCTACCCCCTCTGCGGGGGACACCCCCGCAACGCCCCCGGCTCAGCCTGAGCTTTTCGACAATCTTCCTCCGCTTTCGTCTGAAATTCCAGATCACATCCAGATTCAGACTTCCGGCCGTTCAATTGTTATGCCTGCCCACCACGAAGTCCGTGCAGAAGACGTAGATCTTAAACGTCTGGGTGGAGTGCTTGCCACAGCCTACGAAAACCAGCCCCAGGATTTTGAATCACTCTTACTTACCCCGGGACTTGGCCCCCGCACCCTGCAGTCGCTGACCCTTGTCAGCGAAGTAATTTACGGAACCCCTTCCCGCTTTACCGACCCTGCAAGATTTTCTTTTGCTCACGGTGGAAAAGACGGCCATCCTTTCCCGGTTCCCCTTAAAATTTATGATGAATCAATCAGAATTCTTCGCGACAGCATAGAAAAATCAAAGCTGGGTTACCGCGATAAATCAGACTGCATCCGCCGTCTTCATCAGACCGCGCTTAATATAGAAAAGCATTGTGCCCCTCAGGTGGACTTCGATGCCGTCATCGCCTGGGAGCGGGAACACTCGCAGGAATGGGATGGTAAGAGCTGTTGCTAGCAAAGGCTTACTTAATTTTGAAATTCAGGAGTTCAGATATATGTCTAAAAGAAACATATTTTTAGAAGGCTTCCGGGACGGAATACCAATCGGACTTGGATATTTTGCAGTATCATTTTCACTTGGAATTGTTGCAAGAAAGGCCGGCCTCAACGCCATTCAGGGCTTTTTTGCAAGCTTTTTCTGTGTTGCTTCCGCCGGTGAATACGCCCTTTTCACTTCGATTCAGTCGGCCGCAACATTTTTGGAAATTGCAGTCATAACTCTGGTTGTAAACGCCCGCTACCTGCTTATGAGCTGTTCATTAAGCCAGAAGTTTTCACCGGATGCAGGCCTGCTTCCCCGTCTTCTTGTCGGTTTTGGCGTCACCGATGAAATTTTCGGCATTTCCTTTGGCCGCCGGGGTCAGCTGGAACCCTTTTATAATTATGGAGCAATAGCCGTTGCGGTTCCACTCTGGAGCATCGGAACTTCCCTGGGAATTATCGCAGGAAACTTCCTTCCGGTCCGCTTTGTCAGCGCCCTTTCGGTTGCCCTTTACGGAATGTTCCTTGCAATCATCATTCCGCCCGCAAAGCGCAGCCTCACAATCGCAATAGCCGTAACAGCCAGCTTTGCCGCAAGCTACGCCTGCACACTTATTCCGCTCGTTAAAGAATTGTCAGGCGGCACAAGAACCATCATCCTCACAATCCTGATTTCCGCAGTCTGCGCAATTTTAAAACCCCTTCCAGAGGAGTGCTCAAATGAATAAAAATCTCTATATCGCCCTTGCAGTTTTTACCGCAGCCGCAGTTTCCTATATAATCCGCGTTTTACCGCTAACCCTGATTCGTAAGCCAATCAAAAACCGCTTTATCCGCTCTTTTTTGTATTATGTGCCTTACGTTACCCTGGCAATTATGACTTTTCCGGCCATTGTTGATGCCACCCAGTCACCACTTGCCGGAATTGCCGCTCTGACCATTGGAATCATTCTTTCGCTTTTTGGTGCCGGACTCTTCCCGGTTGCCTGCGTCTGCTGCGCAGTTGTTTTTGTGATTGAGTTATTCATATAAGCGATGTAACATATTTATATGTGTAAAAAATGTGGAAAACCAATGCCGGAAGGCAGCATTTATAGAGATTCAACCTGCCCAAACTGCGGTGCAGACTTACATTCATGTATAAACTGCAAATTCTATGCTCCGGGCAGCCATTACGACTGCCACGAAACTATAGAAGAGCCTGTGCGCGATAAGAACCGCTCAAATTTCTGTGATTTCTTTAAGCCCGCGGTAATTGCTTTTGGAAGCGGAACTGGTCTGGCAGGGGGCAGTGCCGGCGACAAGGCTCAGAAAGCCCGCGATGCTTTTAATGCACTCTTTTCGTAAATTATTCATTTCATAAAAATTTGTCCTCATAATAAAACCGTAATATAATTATCGTTATGAGTGATTTTATCCTTTCTAACTTAATGTGGTTTTGGCTTGGCGCCTTTATACTTTTTGTGATTATAGAAGCGGCGACACAGGCTCTGACTACAATCTGGGCTGCTCTTGCAGCTTTTCTGATGATTTTTCTATCAAAAACCAATATGCCCATCCGCTGGCAGGTTTTGATTTTCCTTATCGTAACAATTCTGCTGATAGTTTTTACGCGGCCTTTTGCCATCAAAAAATTAAAACTCGGCCGCGATAAAATGAACGTAAATGCCATCGAAGGGCAGGAAATTCTAATCACAAAGAAGATTACTCAGTTTGAAAAAGGCGAAGGAAAAGCTAAAAACGGCGTAATCTGGAGCGTTACATCGTCTGATGGTTCGGAAATTGCCGAAAATACAGTTTGTATTGTAGAGAAAGTAAACGGAAACACCCTGGAAGTTTCTGCAAAATAAAAATGAAGCGCAGTTTTCTGCCTTCACAAGGAGATTTTGAATGTTTTATGTAATTATTGCAATTTTTATTGTTCTTTTGTTTCTTGTTCTGGCAAATGTCCGCCTGGTTTCACAATCGGAAGCAAAGGTTATTGAACGTCTCGGGGCTTATGCAAGCACCTGGGGAGTTGGAATTCATGTAAAGCTGCCGTTTATTGACCGCATTGCAAACACTGTCAGCCTTAAGGAAAAGGTTTTTGATTTTCCACCGCAGCCTGTAATCACAAAAGACAACGTTACAATGATGATTGATACAGTTGTTTATTTTCAGATTACTGATCCAAAGCTTTATACTTACGGTGTTGAGCGTCCGATAAATGCCCTTGAAAATCTCAGTGCCACTACTCTCCGAAACATTATTGGTGAACTGGAGCTGGATCAGACATTGACCAGCAGGGATGTAATCAATACAAAAATGCGCTCAATTCTTGATGAAGCAACTGACCCTTGGGGAATTAAGGTAAACCGCGTTGAAGTTAAAAATATCGAACCGCCGGCCGCTATCCGTGAAGCAATGGAAAAACAGATGAGGGCTGAACGAGAACGCCGCGAACAGATTCTGATTGCCGAAGGTCACAAGCAGGCCGCAATTCTTGAAGCAGAAGGTAAAAAACAGTCGATGATTCTTGAAGCAGAAGCTCAGAAAGAAGCTGCCGTTCAGAAGGCCCGCGGTGAAGCCCAGGCAATTCGTGAGGTACAGAAGGCAACAGCAGAAGGTATAGCAATGATTCGTGAAGCAAAGGCTGACGAAGCTGTTATAAAAATGCGAAGTCTTGAAGCTCTGGAAAAGGTTGCCGATGGACAGGCAACAAAAATCATCATACCGTCAGATATTCAGAACCTTGCAGGTCTTGTAACCAGTATTAAAACACTAGCTAAGTAGGTTAATTCAGCAAAAATTTGCCCTTTAGTAAATTTATGTTATAATTTTTATTGATTTGGATTACTGATGGAAAAGGTTGACTGGCTTTATTTTCAGGTAAATCTTGTTTGTCTCATGATTATGGCCAAGTTATGGCGAACGGTTTTTTATGACTATCGTTCGCAATATGAATCCCGCCTTTTTTCCCATGTTCTCTTTTCTACAACTATATTTGCAATATCTGATGCCGGCTGGATTATTTTTAACTGTCTGCTCTTTCCTGACAATATTCTGGTTAATTATATAGTAAATATAGTTTATTTTGTTTCTTCGGCCTTTATCGGAATTACCTGGTTCTGGTTCTGCGAATTTATTCTTGGCTACAAATTTACAAAAACTAAACCGCTCTTCTATATTCTGCATATTCCATTTTTAGTCCTTGTAATTCTGTCTCTTTCCTCGCCTTTTTCCCATCTGATTTTTTACATTGATGATGCAAATGTTTATCAGCGCGGACCTTTCCACATTCTTCAGGTTTTCTGCATGAACGTTTACTTTATCATCACAAGTATTCAGGGCATTATCCGGCTTTTTGATAAAAATGAAATCGCGATGAAAAAGAAGTATATTTCAATTTCTACGCTGATTTTATGGGCTTTTACCGCGCAGATGATTCAGGTTTATATTCCCGGCTATCCGACGATTGAAATCGGACTTGTAATGGCTCTTTTCAGTGTTTATGTTGAACTTCGCAATTCAATCATTTCGATTGACCAGCTTACCCAGATTAATAACCGCACCCAGCTTTTGAAATATCTTTCACAAAAATTCAAATCCTTTAATACTGATGATACTTCTAAAAACCTCTATCTGATGGTGCTGGATGTTGATGATTTTAAGAAAATCAACGATAAATTCGGTCATATGGAAGGGGATTTTGCCCTTAAACTGGTTGCGGATTCATTGAAAAAGGTTGCCGCAAATACCAGCTGCTTTATTTCCCGTCTTGGCGGTGATGAGTTTGTCGTTGTATGCGAAAAAGAAAATGACAGCATGGCAGAAAGTCTTTCTGAAACAATCAGAAATCAGATTCTGCAGGATAGCAGTCAAAGTGAAAAAAATTACAGGATTTCGACTTCCATTGGTTTTGCCAAAAAAGATTCCCACAACGCTACGGTTGCAGATCTTTTAAAGAGTGCAGATGAATCTATGTATTTAAATAAAAAATCACATAAAAAAGCAAAACAGGTGTAAGTAATGGGCAAAAAATTTCTGGAATTTCTTTCTAAAAAGAAAACCCTGCTTTTTTTAATAATGTGCCTAATGGTGCACGCTTTTAATGCAGGACTGTTTTATTCTCTGGGCTTGTATCCTTTTACGGTTTTGAATGTATTCAGCACCGTGTTTTATGCTCTTGTTTTATTAAGTTTTAAGAAACATACGGATTTTTATCTTATTTTTACATATTTTGAGATTGTTACTTTTTCTTTTATAAGTGAACTTTTTTCCGGCGGGGCTTTCTCTTATATTTTTTATGTAATTGGAATGGTTGCGGTTGTTTTCTACCTGCTGCCGGCAAAAATCCGCATGAAGCATCTTTTTCAGTCTATCGGAATTATTTATGCGCTTGTAATTTATTATATTCATATGAAAAATATCTGTCTTTTTCCGGAATATAAGGCAGTTATTCAGGATTGTGCTCAGGAAATCGGCTTTTTAAACCTCTGTATTACGCTTTTTACCCTCTTTTATATTTCCAATCTTTATATGCTAGAGTTAAATACAGCAACCGAAAAACTCAATTATTTCAGTAACCATGATTTATTGACAGGTCTTTTTAACCGCCGCTTCTTTGAATACATCATGAAGCGTAATAAAAGTGAAAACGAAAATGAATACACGATTGCAATTTTTGATATCGATGATTTTAAAAAGGTTAATGATACTTACGGCCATGAGGCCGGAGATTGTGTTCTGAAGGCTGTAAGTAATCTGATAGAAGAAAACTCTAAGGATGATTATATTGCGGTCCGCTGGGGCGGCGAAGAATTCATTCTTTACATGCCTCAGACTAATGCTGACCGTGCCTATGATATTTTAACTGAACTGAGCCGCAAAATCAGTTTTACCACCGTTGACTTTGATGATCAGAAGCTGAGCGTTACCGTAACCGTGGGAATGTGCACCGGTACTGATCTGACAGAATACGAATCTGTTATCCGCCGTGCCGATGACAAGCTTTATTACGGAAAGCGAAACGGTAAGAACTGCGTTGTAAAATAAAGGGAATTGCTGTTAAGAACGAAAAGCCCGGAATAAACTCCGGGCTTTTTTATATGCAACTTTTGCAGGTAAAATTACTACGCTAACAAACTTCGCAGTTGTCTGCCTTGTTTGTTGTAACAGGCTTGCCGGCTGCTGTGGCCTTGATTCCTGCGATTGTAAAGCATTTATTGCTTACGCGGTATTCTACCTTGCAGAAGTGGTCGATATCGATTTTGGCAGGTTTTTCGCCTGTGTATTCGTTACCTTCAAGCTGAATTACTGTTCCCGGAGCTGCCCATGGAGCGGTAAGAAGCTCTACCTTTTCTTTTCCGTCTTCTGTGTAGTCGCAGGCAAGAAGCATTCCGCGGCTCAATGTGCTCGTTGAAGTATTTTATATTAAGAAAAATATGGGCGTTCCCCTGCGCTCTCTCACTATGTTCGGTCGCTACGGGTCGCTTTGTTGAACTGAACCCTCTTTTTTGGACAGTTTTTATGCTACCATATTTGTCAATCGG
>CAMVCB010000003.1 GCA_947165895.1 uncultured Treponema sp. | reverse complement strand
AGACAAAACTTTACTCATATTTCTAACCTCCAAAAGTGTCCAACTTTTGGGGTTCTGTTCATTGTTACGGGTTCCGCTTTCGCTCCAGCCACCCCAGCTGTCGCTGGCCTTCGCAGCATAGCTGCTCGGAGACTCGCTCAAAATGCTCCACTGGAGCATTTTGCCGGCTTTCAGCCGTCGCTCCCTAGGTGGCCGCCTTCGGCGCCCTTCACAGCGCTAACGCATTTTCAATAGTGGAAAATTCAAAATATTTGACTTATAATACATTTAATGAATACTGCGATTTTAAGTAGTTTTGATAAATATACAACTTTCTCATTTGGTGGTAAAACGTTGACTTTCCGAACTTGTAATGGTTTGGAAAGATATACAAAAGTTTTACAGTGGGATGACGGATACATTGAAGTCATGGCTAAGTATAAACACAACGATGAAGAAATTGAAGAATATATAGACCTTATTCCAGTATTAGAAGGTTTATATATGGACAAAGAAAAATTCCTTGCACCTATCAAAGAGGTAAAAATCGAATATGCCTGAAAAAGAACTTCAAAAAATTGCAGAAAACGCAAAAATCATCGTAAATGGATACGCTTTTTCAAAACGAGATGATGGATTTATAAGTATTTTAAATCTAGATCATCCAGATTGTGCAATGGTAATTAGTAAAGAATTGGAAATTATCGAAACTAACATGGATGAAATTGAACAGGGAATTGTTCTTTCTTTGGCAAAACGAAATTTATCTTTTCTAGAGGATGACAATGCCTAAATATCTGCGTGATAAAATTGCAAACCATTATTTATATTTTACGTCGCAATGTATTGTTGAGGCTATGCATGTTCATGCCAGTGATAAAAAATTGACAGAAAAGGATTCTGCAAAATTCTTTGTAAGAGCTGATGGTTCGTCTGTAATGCAAAAACGTGGAGATTTAACAGATAAAGAAATAACCATAATTCAAAAATTTATTCAAGCAAATTACATTGATATGTATAAAACCTGGAAAGACTTTGGCGGCGGGGATTTCTTTAGTAAGTAGTTTTAGGTGGTCGCTTCGTGTCCTGCACATCGTTAATGCAGTTACTGACGCTCAGTTAACGACTTTAATAAATCACGTACCGTCCTTTTATTAAAATCATTTAATGAATTATATTGATCTATAATTGTTTTATATTCAGGAAATTGATATTTTGATACGTTCGTATTGTCTTCAAGCAATGCTTCGACAGATACCCCTAAAGCTTTTGCAATTTTTACGGCATTTTCAACTCCTGGCTGAACCTTTTGGCCGGAAAGATATTTATCTAATGTGTTTTTACTAATACCAGTTTTTGCGGCAAGTTGTTTTACTTGCATTCCCTGATAATTAAGTTCTTCTTTTACCCCGTCAGAAAAATCCATAATAACATAATAACCATATATTACATGGGTTTGTGTTGTTATTGCCATATATAGCAATTTCTAATAATATAGAATTGTAATATATAGCATTTAACGATTTTATAAATGTAAAATATTACAATTATCATTCATGAACGTAAATAAAGGAGAAGTAAAATGAGTTCAGAAAAACTAAAGACAGTTTTTGATAAACTGCCATTCAAAAAATTAGCTGAAAAGGCTGGAGAAAAGATTCCATTCTTTGAAAAAATAATTCCATTTGCAAATTATATTGGAAGTGGTCTGGCGGTTATTCTTTTAATAGGAATTATAAATTTAGCTATACCAAATGGGCCAAAACATACTATAAAATATCTAAATAAAATCAATAATGAGACAACAAGATATTGGGCTAATTTTATTACTAAAAATGGTATTAATGCCATAACTGCTGATAACAAAACTATCCTTTCAGTTGCCATTACTTCCAATAATCCTGAGTTAGTAGAAGCCTGCTTTAAAGATGGTGCAGATCCTAACAAACTTGACGGTATAATTTTAAGGCTGGCTAGAAATACAAAGAATCCAAGAATCTGCAGTCTATGCATGAAATATGGAGCTCAGTTTGTACCAGAAGACCTTATGACCTCAGAATATTACGATTCAGTCTTAGATGATGTTTTTATTCCCTTTTATAAAAAAAATAAATGTACAGATATGACAAATCTTGATATTCCAATATTAAGAGATATTTCTCCAACTCGTGTTGCAAAATTATCAAAAGAAGGTTTCAAGTTTTCTTATAGAGATATGGTTCATTTATGTATTAAATACTTGGAAACCTTAGATGATGATGTATCAGCAAAAATATATTTTGATGCAATTAAGAACAATTGTAATCATAAAGTTTTCTTAAATCCAAACTTTAAACCTAATTCGGATTATGTACATGGAATTATTTTTTATCTTAAAAGCCAAGCCAATGAATTATACAGTCCAGAAAATTGTGAAGTAGTATTAACCCCTACATCTTTCTTTTATACTGTAAAATATATAGGGCAACCCTTATATGATATTTACACCTCAAATCCAAAATATGATGGCTCTGACATAACCGATATCATCAATGTTAACTATCGTAGTTATACTACTTTTTCAGATATACGAGATTCTTTATATGCAACTATTACTTATTGTATTCCACAAACAAATTATATAAGTTGTTATTTATCAGAAGTAGAAGAAACTAATGATAGTTCTCAAATTAAAACAAAACTATCAACTTTCTATTCTCAACCTAATGTACGAAAACAAAAAGAACACTTTATTACACTAATAAATTTCTTCGAAAAACAAGGATACTAAGAAAAAAGGGGTGACTTATGAAGAATACCCCCAATTATTGGAAACTTTAAGTAGGTTGTTTTAGGGACTGATTCCTGGATTGTAAAGGAATCAGTCCTTTTATTTACCCTTTATTGTCTTTTCTGAACATACTTTGTCTAATTCTTTTTCCTTAATACGCTTCTAATAATATTGCTTCGCTTACAAAGTCATAGGTAAACAAGATTTTTATCCTATTAAAAAAACTCATTTGGTGTTATAATATTAAAATCCTAATAAACGGAGGAAAGAGATGTTAACTCAAGAAATTACAACAAAAATTTCGAATGTTCTCGCTAATATGGGTTGTACTGAAAGTTATATTTTTGGATCTCAAGTTAACGGAACTGCCGACGAATATTCTGATATTGATATTGGAATAAAAGGTCTTCCTCCACAGAAATTCTTTGCAACACATTCTATGCTTGAAGATGCATTAGGAAAAACAGTTGATTTGATTGATTTTGACGAAAAACCTCAGTTTTTCAATCTTTTACTAAGTTTGGGGGAATTGAAAAAAATTGGAAGAGGCAACAAAAACTAAAGTTAATTACGAAATCTCACAGATTGATGAATTAATTGATAAGTCGCAAGTTCTTCTTTCGTTAGTCAAAAACAAAGAACCAGATTTTATTGAAATCACCGCGATAGGTGGAATACTACATTCTTTTTACAATGGTCTTGAAAATATTTTTGTTCTTTTAGGCAAAAATCTGGGTTTTGATTTTAAATCTTCTCCACAATGGCATAGAAATCTAATAGATTTTATGTTTGAACAACCAGATTTTTTATCTTCAGATTTAAGATTATTACTTACAGAATATATGGGATTTCGCCATTTTTATCGACATACTTATGGTTACACAATTAAATGGGAAAAATGCTCTCATTTGTTTTTGGGTATAACAGATTTTTGGAATACATTAAAAAATTCAATAAATCAATATCTCTCAAAATAAATCTTATTATATGAAAAAGGCCAGCCCGTTTTCGAGCTGGCCTTCTTTTTATTAGGGTCTAATTAGCAGACTTCGCAGTTATCAGCCTTGTCTGTAGTTACAGGTTTTCCTGCGGCTATTGCCTTTTTACCGGCAATTGTAAAGCACTTGTTGCTTACACGATATTCCAGCCTGCAGAACTTGTCGATGTCAATTTTTGACGCTTTTTCACCTGTGTAGTTTTCACCTTCAAGCTGAATTACAGTTCCCGGGGCTGCCCATGGAGCGGTAAGAAGCTCTACCTTTTCTTTTCCGTCTTCTGTGTAGTCGCAGGCAAGGAGCATTCCTCGGCTTTCTACGCCTTTCATCTTTCTTGGAGCAAGGTTAGCTGCGATGATTACGTGCTGTCCAAGAAGTTCGTCTTCCTTAAGGTATGGACGGAGACCTGACTGAATGATTCGCTCTGTACCAGAACCGTCATCCAGAGTTTCGATATAAAGCTTGTCGCCCTGAGGGTTTGTTTCTACTTTAGTGATTTTTGCAACTAAAAGCTGGATGTGTTCGTTGAAGTATTTTGCAGGATTTGTTTCTGCTTCTGACTTCTGATTTCCGCTGTTAGCGGCAGTGTCAGCTTTTTTAGCTTCCTGCTTTTTCTGAGCGTCAGTTTTTGTATCTGCAGTTGCCATAAGGCTTTCAAGGTCAAGTTCACCGCCGGCACAAGGAGTTGTAATTCCCCAGTTTTCAAGAACCTGAGGGTGGATTTCACCGAATACGCCAACTACTTCGCCATTAACTGTAACGCCTGCCTGACGTCCTGGAATAAAGCGAGGATCTTCTGTTTCTACAACCTTGTATTCGTGGTCAAGGTAGTAAAGAAGGCTTGAAACTTCACTTGCCATATCGTTGAAGTTAGCGTTTGCTGAACTTGTAATAAAGCCGATGTGCTGGCGTGTGATTGTACCTGTAACTTCATCATCCTTGAGGTAAGCAACCTTACCGATTTCAAAGATTTTGTGAGGATAAACGGCGTTTGCACTTCCGCTTTCTGCACGAAGAAGTGAAGAAAGAATTTCCGGGCGGATAAACTGATAGTTTTCGCTCATCGGGTTTGCAATTTCAATAACCTTTGAGCCGTCAATCAGCATATTGTCAATGTAGTCTTTTTTAGAACCTACATAGTTGAAAATCATTTCCTGGTAACCCAGTCCTACCATCAGAGTTTTTGCCTTGCGGCTGAATTCTGTAAGAGGAAGAAGGCGCCCTACTGTAAAGTCACTTGGAGTTACCGGAGGGAATGATGCAACGTTTGCACCAATCATAACGTCTTCGATGATATCAACTTCGTGGAGAAAGTCGTTGCGGTATGGAGCCGGACTAAGAGTGATTTCTTCGCCTTTAACTTCAACACTGCTTCCCATGCGGGTAAGGGCATCTACAACCTTTGGCATGTCAAAGTCAGAACCCAAAAGCTTGTTGATTGCGCCAAGTGTTGTTTTTGTTGTCGGCTGGAAGTAGTAAGGAACCATAATGTCCTTTCCAAGTCCAGTGTCATAAGGATGGCGGACAAGAACAGGTTTAATTTCGTAGCCCTGATCAGCAAAGTCGCAGGCAACGATGTTTGCTGACAAAATAAGGTTTTCGATATTGTCACCGGTAAGCTCAACCATAAGGTCTTTGTCGCCAACCTGAACGGCACCAAGAGTTGCAGAGTTGATAATCGGTGCCATAGAAAGAATTTCGTTTTTAGCGTCGCTCAAAAGAGGAAATTTTGACTTGTCTGCAAGAATCCAGCCGAAATCTTTTCCTTTCGGATGATCTGTAAGAATCTGGCGGCAGGTCATAGGCTGATCGCACTGGAGTGGAACAAAGCTTGTTTTGTCCGGATCAACAGCATGATATTTTACAGGGAATTTAATCTGATCGATGCGGTAAACTCCCATAGAAAGTGACTTACGTTTGCGGCCGAAATTCCATGCAAGCTTTTCCTGAGTCTGAATGATGTCCTTGAGCATTGGATCGTCGATTGGTTTTCCGGCAATCATAAATGCAACCATGTAAGGGCGGATATTTTTAAGCTCAGGATCAACGTCAACAACGCGGTCTCCATAATCATTGTTTCCGCGGTTTGTCATCAGCTTCATGTAATCAACAGTTTTTCCGCCTTCGTGAAGTTTAATCTGGCGGGCAACGCCGTTTGTAGACCAGAGGTCAGGACGGTTTGTATCGTTCAATTCAATTTTTACAACGCGCTCGTTTTCTGGGAGCGACATATCTGGCTTTTCGTCAAGTTCAGCCTTGGCACATGGAAGAACGTCTTCCAGAGCATCATAAGTGTATTTTTTTCCGATGGCATCAAAAAACAGTTTTTCGTTACATTCAATTTTTGGCATTTTAAAATCCTTTGAATTACTTCTATTTAAAAGATAAATTATTATAAAGAAAAAATACTTTTATGAAAATAGTAGCATCAGGGCTGCCAAAAATTAAAGGCTAAGTCTGTATTCCGTTGGAGAAATTCCATAAAAAGTTTTAAACGCCTTACTGAAATAATTGCTGTCTTTATAACCTGTCTGATATGCTATCTGCTGAATCTGTAGATTTTTATCCTGTAGAAGCAATTTTGCATTTTCCATTCTAACCTGAAGAACATAATCATAAATTCCGCATGAATAACGCCTCTTAAATAGTCTCGAAAGATATTCTTTTGTAAAAAAGAAGGTCGCAGCTAAAAGTTCCAGAGTTATGTTTTCTGAAAAGTGAGAATCAATGTAGGCTTTTATGGCTGGCGGAAGAGTCTGCGGCGTAAGACTGGTATCCGAAATCTTTCCAGATTGTCCTGCCTGAAAAGCTGCTTTTTCATCAAGAAGCTGAACTGCCCGCGAAATAACATTATTGAGTTCATTTTTTGAAACAGGTTTTAAAAGATAATCCAGTGCATTTGCCTGAAGGGCTGATTTTGCATATCTGAAATCATCATAACCGCTTATAACGATGAACTTTGTCTGGGGAAATTTTTCAGAGGCTTCCTTCAAAAAATCACTTCCGTTCATAACCGGCATATTCATATCAACAAAAACAATATCGATTTTACTTTTCTGCATTTTTTCCAATGCTTCGGCACCGTTCCAGGCAGAATCCGGCTCATCAATATTAAATTCCTGCCAGTTTCCCTGTTTTTTTACGGCGATATGAATGGCTCTTTCATCATCAACTATCAGGGCTTTATACATTTTTAATCTCCATATCTGCATTTGTTTCTTCGGTGGTTAATTCCATAACAACGCTTGTACCGGTAAACTGTGTACTATAAACGTGGATTTTAGCATCATTTCCATACATAAGTTTTAGACGGTTGGAAAGATTTTTAAGTCCGATTGTATTTCCATCAATTTTCCAGTCATCTGCTTCAAGGGTTCGCTGGATTTCTTCCAGGTTTTCCATATTGATTCCGTTTCCATCGTCGGTAACCGTTATTGCAAGTTTTGAATCCTGATGTTCGGCAGATATTTCTATATGGAGTTTTTCTGCGGAATGTGACATTCCGTGGACAACAGCATTTTCTACCAGATTTAATATGCTGATTTTTGGAATCATAAGAAGCTGGAGGTCCTTATCAATCTGAACATTATAGGAAAGCCTTTCGCCAAAACGTTCCTTTTGCAGGAAAAGATAATCCTGAACATGCTCCATTTCAGTGTGAAGTGTAACTGAATCTTCACCGCGGATTGTATATTTTAGCATTGAAGAAAGAGCCATCACCATATCATTTATTTTTTCCTGATTATTTTCTATGGCTTCTGCAGATATTGTCTGCAAAGTGTTGTATAAAAAATGAGGATTTATCTGGGCCTTGAGGGCGACAAGCTGGGCATTTTTCTTAGCAAGATCGCTTACATAGTTTTTGGCAATCAAATCATCAATTTTTTGTATCATATTATTGTAGGCGTCAGAAAGAAGTGAAATTTCGCTGCTACCCTGAATGTTCAGCATTGTTTTAAAATTTCCCTCGCCGGTATTTTTGAGCTGATTTGAAAGAACGGAAAGCGGATGAGTAAAATATCTGATAAAAATTGAAATCAAAAAGGTAGAAATTAAAATTGAAAAAAATCCAAGGAAAAAACCGATGTTTCTTGTTGATTCAGTGTATGCATCAAGCTGATTTTTTGGAATCAGACTGATTATAAGCCATTCACTTTTTTTTAGGCGACTTTTAACCATCATATATTGCTGATTTTTTATTTTTATAAAATTCTGTGAGAATGTTTTTTTATTTTCATCCGGATGCAAAGCAATATTTTTTACAAAATAATCAAAATCATTATTATGTGTTTTTTCATTCTGGTAAAAAATTGTACCGTGTTGATCTGCAAGAATAGTGATTTCATTTTCTGTTGCAGTTCCTATGTTTATGTCAGGCCAGGAGCGGTCAACCGTGAAAGAAACAAAGGCCAGCGCTTTTTGATCCTGAATATTTATGATTGTTCTAAAAAAAGTAAAAAGACCATTTTCTTCGCCCTCTTTATTTGCCGGAACAATATCTTTGTAATGTTTGCCAGAAGAAAAAATCGTATAGTTTGGCTTGCGATAAATTGATTTTGTGTCACCTGTCTGCAAATTTCTTGCCGTTTGAGTTCTGGAAATTTTATAGCTTATATTGTGGGCAACATCGTAAAGACTGAAATCAATCAAATCATTACGAAAATAAAATTCATTTCGAACAAGAGTTTTCAGATATTCGGAAGAAAAATAGGAAAGAGGCTTTTGTGTACTTATCAATTCCATGAAAGTCTGATCAGATCTTAAATGCAGTGAAAAATTCTCCAGCTGAGAAAAATATGCATCAAGCTGGCTGCCCTGCAAATCCAGAAGTTTTTGAGTGTCTGTAACATATTGATTTATAATCTGACGGCTGGAACGTATATATGTAAAAATTATAACCGTAATAAGAAGAATTGTCATAAGGGTTATAACAAAGGCACTCAACTGAGTTATAAGAGATTTTTTTTTAATTGATGATTTTATTTTTGAAATAGCAGCTTTTTTTTGCATAAATAAATTATATCACTGAATTTATAGCAGGTATGATATTTGTTCTTTTTTTTACCCTTATTGTTTTTTATTTTTCATACCAGCCTCAAAGAAGTGGATTTATACTTTGAAAGAAAGCTAAAAAAGGAGGCATTTATGAAAGTGAAAATGCTAAATAAAATGGTTGCGGTTATTGCGGTTGCGGCATCGGTAGGATTTATTTCCTGCAATAAGAGTTCAGATGGTAAAAAAACTTCTGGCAGTAAAAAAGAACTTACTTTTTTGTTGAATAGTCCTGAATTGACAGAAGCATACAAAGAGTGTTTTGCTGAATATGAAAAAGAAACTGGTGTAAAAATCACAGCGGACATTCTGCAGAATGATTATCAGACTGTTTTGAAAACCCGTCTTAATTCCGGTGATATTCCGGATATGTTCCTGACAAGTGCTTACAATGACAACAAGGTTTTTGGCGATTATTCTTATAATCTGGAAAAAGAACCTTTTATGAAAAATGTTCAGAGCGCAATTCTTTCCAGCGTAACTTTGGACGGCCATGTAACCGGTTATCCATTCCTGGTTCAGTCACATTCTTTTGTTTACAACAAGACCTTATTTGCTAAGGCTGGAATTACAAAGCTACCTGAAACATTAGATGAATATAAAGCCGCTTGTGAAAAACTTGTATCAATTGGAGTTCAGCCTTTCAGTACAGGTTTTGCTGAATGGTGGGTTTTGCCTCAGACTGCTTATCCTTCAATAAGTGATGCTTATAAAGGTGATTACGATGCTCTTTTCAAGGATGTTGAAGCAGGAAAAATCAAATTTGGAGATTTGCCACAGCTTGATTTCCTTTTTGATTTGCTGGATTTAATCAAAAAATACGGTGGAAATAAACCTATGGAATCAACCTTTGATATGCAGGTTTCTGACTTTGCAAGTGGAAAGGTTGCAATCATTCACCAGGGTTCATGGGCCGAAGCAAGTGTTCGTGCAATTACTCCTGATATCGATATCGGATACCTTAAGGCACCTCGTGCAGATGGAAAATCAGTAATTGCGGTAGAATCTAATCTGACCTTCCGTGTTTACAAGGATTCTAAAAACCGCGCAGAAGTTCTTGCTTTCCTCGAATGGTTGAGCACATCTTCTTACGGAAAAAAATGGATTCCAGATGTTATCAAACAGATTTCTCCACTCGCTGGAGCCGCAGCACCTGATACACAGCTTGCAAAAGAAACCGTATCTGCTCAGAACGACAAAATTACCTGCCCATGGTGGATTTTTAAGGGACCAGACGGAATTGAACAGCCTTTCGGTACAGCTTTGCAAAATTATGTAGCGGGAACTGCTACACGAGCTCAGACAAAAGCTGCACTTTCGAAAGTCTTTGCGGATGCATACGAGGCTCAGTAATCAGCTAAAAAAATGCCGGGGAATTCAAAATGCTTTTCCCGGCAGCATTTCCCGATTATAAATCATCAAGGTAAAAAATATGAAACAAAAATCGATTTTGCGTGAAGGACGAAATTTTACGCTTTTCACCTTCCCTGCAATTTTTTTCATTACTTTATTTGTTGGAATTCCTTTTTTGATGTGTATTTTCAATTCATTTCGCAAATGGAACGGAATTTCAAAAAGAACATCTTTTATCGGATTAAAAAACTATATTAAACTTTTGACGGATGATCCTTCTTTTATTCATGCATTGGGATTTACATTTTTGTATGCGTTTTTTGTTGTTATTTTTATAAACGCAATTGCAATCCTCCTTGCCCTTCTTCTGGAACGTGATATCAGGGCCAAGGGAATTTTTAGAATGGCATTTTATATTCCGAATATTATCAGTCTTATTATCATAGGCTTTATATGGAAATTTATTTGTATAAGAGTTTTTGAAGCATTCGGAAATCTTACCGGTCTGGGTTTTCTGAATTACAGCTGGCTTGGCGATGCAAAACTTGCCGTAATAACTACGATTTTCGTATCTATCTGGCAGGGGCTTGGCTTTTACATGATTATTTATATAGCCGGACTTCAGTCTGTGCCCGATGAATTAATAGAAGCCGCTTTAATTGACGGTGCAAGTTCAGCAAGAAGGCTTTTTTCCGTAATCCTCCCTATGATTATGCCGTCAATTTCATTCTGTATGTTCTATTCAGTCGCAAACTCAATGAAGATGTTTGAACTGATTTTCAGTCTTACCGGCGGTGGTCCAGGAGTTGCTACAACGCCTATTGCTCTGGATATTTACAATACGGCCTTTAATAACAACAACTTTGGTTATGGAAGTGCAAAAAGTGTAGTTTTGTTTGTGATTGTGTGTGCGATTTCGGTAATTCAGGTGCGCTTTTTCAAAAACAAGGAGGTTGAATCATGATTACACTCAACAGTCCAAAGAAAAAAGATATAAAAAACATAATGATTGTTGGATTTCTTGTAGTTTTAGTTTTGCTCTATCTTTCTCCTCTTGGGATGATGATTTTAAATGCCTTTAAATCCTACAGCGAAATTATGACCAATGTCCTTGCCGCTCCAAAAAAGCTTTCTTTTAAGAATTTTGAAGTGGTTTTTAAGGATATGAATTATCCGAAAGTATTTTTGAATACGCTTTTTGTGACAGTAATCGGAGTTGCGGGAATTGTATTATTCGGTTCAATGGCAGGCTATAAAATGGCACGAATAAAAACCCGCTACAGCAAACTCAGTTTTTTGTACTGCATTATGCCGATGATGGTTCCATTTCAGTCATTTATGATTACGCTGGTTGTAATTGCCCGTCATCTTGGTTTTACAAACAGCCTT
The DNA here is from genome assembly GCA_947165895.1 of uncultured Treponema sp. Lineage (GTDB taxonomy): Bacteria > Spirochaetota > Spirochaetia > Treponematales > Treponemataceae > Treponema_D. Next base: position 386,135 of record CAMVCB010000003.1, on the reverse strand, counting down.
CTGGGCCTGGGAATAATTTACTGGGGACTTGGCTGCCCTATGGCAATCTTCCTCTATCAGGGGTTTACAAAAACGATTCCTTATGAGCTGGAGGAAGCGGCAATCGTGGAAGGTTGTACAGGATTTTCTTTATTCTTTACGGTTGTTTTTCCTCTGCTAAAATCTGTTTCCGCATCGGTTATTGTGGTAAATGCAATGTGGATCTGGAATGACTTTCTGCTTCCCCTTCTGATAATTGGGGGCAGCAAAAGTTCAAAAACCCTGCAGCTGGCGGCTTATAGTTTTATGGGACAGTACAAATCTGAATGGCAGAATATCATGGCGGCAGCAATTTTGATTATCATTCCTGCTCTTGTGATTTATGTGATTTTCCAGAAGCACATCATAAAGGGCCTGGTTGCAGGTGCAGTAAAAGGATAAATAAATCAAATTTAATAAAGTAAAAGAGGCAGCGTATGAAATTTACAAATGGATTTTGGGTAACAAAGCCAGAGTTTAAGGCAGAATATGTTCGCGATTTATATGATTATAATTGTGATGATGATAAATTAACGCTTTATATGCCTTACAAAAAAATCACAGGGCGTGGTGATACTCTAAACATTGGAATGATGACATTAGAATGTTCAAGTCCAATGAAAGATACACTGAAAATTAAACTTACAGGATACGCAGGCCAGAAAAAAGGAAAGCCTTATTTTGAAACTTTCCACAGTGATTATAAGGCTGATATGGAATTTGCCGGTGAGCGTGCAAAAATTACTTCTGGAAAATTGAGCTTGTGTTTTCAAAAAGGCAATCCGGAGCTTTATTTTTTTGCGGACGGTAAGCCTCTTACAAAAACATCTTCCCGCGGAATTTCAAGAATGCAGTATAAGGATGGAAAATCTTATATTGTTACGGAGCTTGGACTTGATGTTGGTGAATTGATTTATGGGCTTGGCGAACGTTTTACACCTTTTGTAAAAAACGGTCAGGTTGTTGAAACCTGGAATGAAGATGGTGGAACTGCCAGTGAAATTGCTTATAAGAGTATTCCATTTTATATTTCCAGCAAAAATTACGGCCTTTTTGTAAACCATTCGGGAAAAGTCAGCTTTGAAGTCGGCAGCGAAAAGGTAGAAAGCGTTCAGTTTTCCGTTGAAGATCAGGAACTTGAATACATCATTATTTACGGAAAATCGCAGAAGGATGTGCTTTCAAAATATACACTTTTGACAGGACGACCACCGATTCTTCCAAAATGGAGCTTTGGCCTCTGGCTCACAACTTCCTTTACCACAGATTATGATGAAAAAACGGTTACTTCCTTTATTGATGGAATGGCAGAAAGAAATATTCCCCTCAGTGTTTTTCATTTTGACTGTTTCTGGATGAAAGGCTTTGAGTGGTGTAATTTTGAATGGGATAAGGATATGTTCCCAGATCCAAAGGGAATGCTGGAGCGTCTGCATAAAAAATGCTTGAAAATCTGTGTCTGGATAAATCCTTACATTGCGCAAAAATCACCGCTTTTTAAGGAGGCCATGGACAAGGGTTATCTTTTGAAAAATAAAAACGGCACAGTCTGGCAGTGGGATATGTGGCAGGCTGGAATGGGGCTTGTTGATTTTTCAAATCCGGCTGCCTGGGACTGGTATCAGCAAAAATTGAAAAATCTCCTTGATATGGGTGTAGACTGCTTCAAAACTGATTTTGGTGAACGAATTCCAAGCCAGCAGAACGGCTATGATGTTCAATGGTTTGATGGTTCAGATCCCGAAAAAATGCATAATTTCTATACTTTTTTGTATAATAAATGCGTTTTTGAGCTTCTGGAAAGGGAAAAAGGCAAAAATGAAGCAGTTCTTTTTGCAAGAAGTGCGACTGTTGGTGGTCAGCAGTTCCCGGTTCACTGGGGCGGTGACAGCACAAGTCAGTATGTTTCTATGGCAGAAAGTCTGAGGGCTGGACTTTCCCTTATGGACAGTGGCTTCAGTTTCTGGAGTCATGATATTGGCGGGTTTGAAGATAGCGGCTCTGCGGATTTGTATAAACGCTGGATAGCTTTTGGTCTTTTATCATCACACAGCAGGTTGCACGGTTCTTCCTCCTATAGAGTGCCCTGGTGCTATGATGAAGAAGCCAGCGATGTTCTGCGATTTTTTACAAATCTGAAATGCCGTTTAATGCCATATATTTACACACTTGCAATAAAGGCCCATTTCACAGGAATTCCTCTTATGCGTCCAATGCATCTGGAGTTTGAAGATGATTTGAACTGTGCTTATCTGGACCGCCAGTTTATGCTTGGAGATTCAATTCTGGTTGCGCCTGTTTTTACCCCGTCTCCGGATGGAAAGGCCGTAAATCAGAAATTCTATCTGCCAAAGGGAAAATGGACACATTTAATTTCCGGTAAGGTTATTGAAGGCGGCGGCTGGCACGAAGATTCCTATGATTACTTCAGTCTGCCGGTTTTTGTCCGTCAGAATTCTGTAATTCCTTTTGGAACAAATGAAAATCGTCCGGATTATGATTTTGAAAAAGAATTTGAATGGCATATTTTTGGCGTAGAATCATCAGAAAAAGAATTGAACGCTTCTATTATGAATGCTGATGGAAGCCAGGCCGCCGGCATTTGTGCAGAGGTTGAAAAGGAAGGCAAAAATATCAGGTTGAAATTTTCTGCTTCCAGTTTGAATAAAATTATAATTCATTCAACCGGCCTTCATGATTATAAAAAATGCAAGGCTAAGCAGCTGGAAAATTGCATTGAAATAATCCCAGAAGAAAAGGAATTTGAAGTTTTACAATCTGTTTTATTATAGCTATATAGTTATTTTAATCCTTGTAAAACACAAGAGCCTCGTAAGGTCTTAAAATCAAATCTTCAGATGATTTTTCCTGCGAATCATAATTACCAAGCATGATTTTTGCCTCAGAAAATTCATCTGGGATTTTGTATTTAACATTTTTGTCTGTGAAATTTGTGATAACCAGAAGTTTTTTGCCATCAAGTTTTCTTGTGTAAATGAAAAGTTCTTTATTCTGCAAATCAAGCATTTCAAAATCACCGTAAACAATCACAGGATTAGTTTTTCGCAGCTGATTGATTTTTTTGAAATATGAATAAACAGAATTCGGGTCGTTTATCTGATTTTGAGCATTAATTATTTTGTAGTTTGCATTTACACCAATCCATGGACTGCCGCTTGAAAAACCGGCATTTTTTTCTGCAGACCACTGCATAGGTGTCCGGGCATTATCACGGCTCACACGATTCAGGCAATACATCATTCTTTCTTTTGAAACACCGTCTTTCTTTGAAGTAAGTTCATTAAATGCGTTAATCGATTCTATATCCCTGAAATCTTCCAGCTTTTCAAAATGATTATTTGTCATTCCAAGTTCCTGACCCTGATATATGTAAGGCGTACCTTTTTGAAAATAAAGACTGGTTGCAAGCATTTTTGCGCACAAAACCCGTTTTTCATCGCTTGAGTCACCATTATAGCGGCTTACAATTCTCGGCTGATCATGATTTTCCCAGAAAAGTGTGTTCCAGGCTTTTCCATCAAGCTTAGTCTGCCATTTGTTCATTATTTTTTTCAGAGTCACTAAATCAAAAGGCTTTTCAAACCATTTTGATCCTTCAAATTCTGAATCAATTCTTTCAAATTGAAAAATCATGTTAAGTTCATTTCTTTCGTAGCCGGCAAATTTCAAGGCATCTTCTATTTTTGCGGAGCTGCATTCCCCTACTGTCAGCAAGTCATATTTTGAAAGCACTTCCCGATGCATTTCCTTAATATAATCATGAACTCTGTCCCGATTTACGCTGAAAGGAACAAAATCTCCATACAAAGCCCCGGGAGCGATTTTGCCGTCAGGAAAATTCTGATCTTTATTCAAAAAACCTATAACATCCATTCTGAAGCCATCGATGCCTTTTTTGCACCACCAGTTCATCATGTCAAAAACTTCTTTCCTGACCTGAGGATTTTCCCAGTTCAAATCCGGCTGTTCAGGGGTAAAAAGATGAAGATAATACTGTTTTGTATTTTCATCATATTTCCATGCCGGACCCGAAAAACAGCTTCCCCAGTTATTAGGCTCTTTTCCGTTTTTCGGGTCCTTCCATATATAGAAATTACGATATGGATTTGTTTTGTTTTTTTTACTTTCTAAAAACCATTTATGTTCATAGCTAGTGTGATTTACAACTAAATCTACAACGATTTTTAATCCCTTTGAATGAGCATCGGCCAGCAGGGCGTCAAAATCAGCCATAGTTCCAAATTCCGGATTAATATCTTTATAATCACTTATATCGTAGCCATTATCAAACATCGGAGATTTATAAAACGGGGAAATCCAGATAACATCTACTCCAAGTTCTTTGAGATAATCAAGTTTCTGACGAATTCCGTTTAAATCACCAATTCCGTCTCCATTAGAATCCATAAAGCTTCTGGGATAAATCTGATAAACAACAGCTTCCTTCCACCATTTTTTTGCTTCCATAATTACTCCACAGGTGTTACTTTTCACCTTTCAGATAATGTTATTTCTGCTATTTTTTTCTGTCAATTTAATTTTTTTAAATACCGATAAAGTGATTATGAAACGATTTTACTTAATTTTTGTGATGATTTTTGCGGTTTCGGCGGGTGCTTTTTGCGAGATTTACAAGGCAAATGCTGAAGCTTCTTTTTATGCAGATAAATTTCATGGCCGTAAAACTGCTAACGGCGAGATTTTCAATATGTATGATTATACGGCGGCTCACAAAACGCTGCCTTTTAATACCATTCTCAAGGTTACAAATATTGCCAACGGAAAATCGGTGACTGTAAGGGTGAATGACCGCGGTCCTTTTGTTCAGGGAAGGGAAATTGATTTGTCTAAGGCGGCTGCCCAGAAGCTTGATATGATTGGTGACGGCACTGCCCAGGTCAGCATAGAAATTTTGCAGCTGGGAGCGGAGACAAAAATTTCCAGCGTTACGGCAGCAAAGGCCAGCGCAGGTGAGGAAAACAAAAATGCGGGAAATGAGCCTGAAACTACCGCGCCGTCGAAGGCGGCGCCATCATCATCTGTAACTGAAGAAGTGGCTGTACTTATTCCCCAGACTGAAGTTGAGGAAAAGCTGCGCTGGGACATTCAGGTTGGTTCTTTTGGCGAAAAAGCAAATGCGGAGGCGCTGGCACAAAAATTGCTGAAGGCGGGCTTTACAAGGGTAGTTTATCAGAAGGCCGGTGGAATTACCCGCGTTGTAATCCGTGATCTGGCAACGGACGAAGTTCAGCCGGTATTAAATCGGCTTGAAGAAAAGGGCTTCAAGGATTATCTGGTAAAACGCCGCAACCAGTCGTAAAAAGCGCCGTTAGAATTCACTGTTAGATTTCGCCATTGAAAAAGGCGTGTTTTTGTAGTTTAATTTATATATGACTGCCGAAGAAAAAGCAAAATACAGCCGCGAAGGCTTACCAAAAATCAAAAATGTTTTCACCTATTCTTTCAACGTACTTTTGAAAATCGTTTTTTTGATTTATTTTGGAGTTGGCGCAATAGTTCTTGCTGTTGTGGTTTTCCCTTTCCTGCGACTTTTTTCTATTGGAAAGGATTTTGGAACTGTTGCCCGCGCTTACGTTTCCCGCACTTTCCGAGACTTTTTGTTTCAGCTTTCTCTGCTGGGCGGTTCCAAGGTTATTGTTGAAGACCGCGAATACTTTAAAAATCTTCATGGCAAGGTGATTGTTGCAAACCACCCTTCCCTTCTTGATTTTGTTTACATCATGTCGCTGGTGCCTAATTCAAACTGCATCGTGCGCGGCGGTCTTACAAAAACTCCGCTGGCCGGCGTAATCAAACAGGCCTACATCACAAATACAACTGAATTTTCTGATTTGTGTAAGCTCTGCAAGGAAACAATCGACAAGGGCAACAACGTGATTATTTTCCCGGAAGGTACCCGCTCGCCCCGTCACGGTCAGAACAACTATAAAAAAGGTGCTGCCCGAATCGCCCTTTATTCAAATGCAGACGTTCTGCCACTCTTTATCGGCGGAACTGACAAATACGGTCTTGGTAAAAAAGACCCGCTTTTCTCTTACAATCCTGTTGAACGCTACGTTTACGATATCCAGGTTCTGCCGGAAATTAAAATTGCCGACTACAAGGAACTTTCCGAACCAATCGCCGCCAAACACATAACCGAAAAAATGGAAGCCGAAATCCGCGGCGCCGGCGAAGCTTATCCGAAGAATCATAATTACAAGACTTATAATAATTATTAATCCTACCGCTCACTTATAAACAGTCCGGCAATTGTGATTGCGGCGCCAGCGGCTCCCATGAGGGTGATTTGTTCGCCAAGGGCAAAAAAGGCAAAAATAATTGTGACTACCGGGATGAGGTAAATTCCGGCGCTGACTTTTACGGTGCCGATGATGTTGCAGGCTTTGTTCCAGGCGGCAAAACAGAAGCCGGATGCTACAAGGCCCAGGAAGAAAAGATTTATCCAGTTGAGGGGATTGGAAAAACGGGCAGCGTTTGCAGAGGTAGAAAGAATTACTTTTGTGCTTTCGGAGTGACCGCCGGTTATCAGCAGGGGAATCATAAGAATTACTGCAAAAAAGAAAACCCTTCTTGTAGAACAGATGGAATCGTATTTTTTCCCGTTGATAATCGAAATAAAAAGTGAATAAAAACCCCAGCAGACAGAGGCCAGTAAGGCGAGAAGGTCGCCACGAGGTTTAAAATGCAGGCTGGAACTTCCGTTCAGGCTGACAAGAAGAACTCCGAAAATTGCAATGACAAAACCCATGACGAAGCGGGCTGTTATGTGTTTCTGCTTCAAAAAAATCTGAGAAATAATGGCTGTAAACATTGGGCAGGTTGAAACGATTACGCTGACGTTGGAAGCGGAAGTGTAATCAATGGCGATATTTTCTGAAAACTGATAAATTACGACGCCGGAAAGTCCTGCAAGGGCAAAATAAATATTGTCGCTCCAGCGGATTTTTTCCCATTTGGGACGCATAAGCCAGAGTCCGAAGTAGGCGATTACAAAGCGGATAAAAAGAATTTCCAGTGCAGAAAAATCATTTAAAAGATATTTTGTGCAGACAAAGGTGATTCCCCAGAAAAATACGCTGAGTGCGGCCATAAAAAGACCGAAAAATTTTGTTGAAGTAAATTTGCTCATTTTTATTCAATAAATTAACTAATTACGGCAAAAAATGCAAATTCTGTGAGTTTTATGTGATTTTGTCACATACAAATAGTCTGCGGGGGCATAAAATCGGCAGTATGAATGCTATTTTTAATTTCTGGAAAAAATATTCCTTTGTTGTTTTGATTCTGATGATAGTTGCCAGTCTTTTTGACTTTAGATTTGCACTGGCGGCAATTTTCTGTATGCTCAGTCCCATTGTGATTTCTTTTTTTGCAGGCCGATTCTGGTGCGGTAATCTTTGTCCCCGCGGTAACTTTTTTGACCGCCTTATGAGAAAAATCGCCGCAAAGCGCCCCCTTCCCCGCCTTTTTAAGAGCGTCCCCTTCCGCCTGGCAGTTTTTGCCTTTATGATGACCATGTTTGCCCTAGGCATACACAAAAACTGGGGAAACCTTGCCGGAATCGGTTTTGTGTTTTACAGAATGATTGTTGTAACTACTCTTATTGGAATTGTTTTCAGTTTTATCTGGAATGAGAGAGCCTGGTGTTCTTTCTGTCCTATGGGAAGTGCGGCTGCCCTTATTTCGCATTTCAAAAAGCATCCGTCTGCGATTACCGTTACAGAAAAATGTATTTCATGCGGAAAATGTGCGCGTGCCTGTCCTATGCAGCTACATCCGGCACAGTTTAAAGGCGGTATTGTCAAGGAAAGTGACTGCCTGCGCTGTGGAGTTTGTGTAAATATTTGTCCTAAAAATGCAGTATCGTTTTAGTGTTCATACAAATTGCAGCTGGGTGTAAGCTGCAACTGTACCTTAATATGACAAGGCTTCTGCATCTAGAACCCGTATCTCCCCACGGCGGGTTTCTATGATGCCTTCCCTGCGGAGTGATGACAAAAGGCGGGATATGACTTCGCGGGCGCTTCCGAGCTTGCGGGCCAGTTCTTCCTGGGTGATTATTACCGGGCTGGCAGCTGTCGCCAGATATTTTACCAGGCGTTTTTCTACCGGTACAAAAAGCATTTCTTCGGTGGCGGCCATTACGTTTGCGAAGCGGGCTGTCATGGTTTTGTAGGCAAAAAGTTCAACATGGATATTCTGGGAACGGAGTTTTTCGACACTTGCGGAAGGAATAATTATAACTTCGCTTTTCTGCGCTGCTACCATCTGAACATGAAAGCTTTTTGGCAAAAAGAGGCAGGAAGCCGTAAAAATACAAAAATCACCGGCCTGCAGTGTAAAAAGCTCTGCTTCACGTCCATCCTCACTAATCATGCTTGCAGAAATTTCGCCTGTTTTTACGATAATAAAGCCCTGACAGGATGAACCTTCTGCTGTAAGAATCCTTCCTTTTTCGTAAAGTCTTGTATCTGCGCTTTGTAAAATCAATTCCTTTTGCTGAGAAGTAAGCTCTTTGTAAAAAGGAAGGCAGGTTTCCATTTCTTTTTGAGTCATAAAATCATTATAACACAGGATTTTTTGTAATTTGATAAAAAATTTGTTGACAAGTCAAAAAAAGGTTGTATCATTAGGTTAAACGTTTTACTAGTAAAACGTTTAACCTAACTTTATCAGAGGAAATTATGAAATTTAAAAATCCGTATTTCAGAAAGAGTCTTTCCCTTTATGCTCTTCTACTTCCGTCAGCACTGCTTTTATTTTGTTTTGCCTATCTTCCGCTTTTTGGGCTAGTAATTGCTTTTAAAGATTATTCACCGGCACTTGGCATTTTGAGCAGTCCCTGGGTTGGTTTTAAGCATTTTATCCACTTTTTTAATTCATATCAGTTTATCGTTACAATCAAAAATACATTTGTGCTTTCAGTTTACGGAATCCTGATTTCCTTCCCCCTTGCAATTGCCCTTGCCCTTATGTGTAATCAGCTTAAAAACGGCCTTTTTAAGAAAACTTTTCAGGTTGTGACCTATCTTCCTCACTTTATTTCGACAATGGTTATGTGCGGACTTATCCTGATTTTTCTTTCTCCTAGTAACGGACTTATTGCAAATATTGCGAAGGCTCTTGGATTTACACTTCCTAACGTGATGGCAAATCCTTCGGCCTTTAAGCACATTTATGTCTGGACTGATGTCTGGCAGCATCTGGGCTGGGATTCAATCATCTATCTTGCTGCCCTGGCCGGAATTGATCCGACTTTGTATGAAGCTGCAACGATTGACGGTGCTACAACAATGCAGAAAATCCGCCACATCGATATTCCCTTGATTCTTCCGACTGCCATGGTTCTTTTGATTATGAGAACGGGAAGCATTCTGGGAATCGGTTTTGAAAAGGTTTATCTGCTTCAGAATGTGCAGAACAGTATGGCCAGCGAAATCATTTCTACCTACGTTTACAAAATGGGTCTTCAGGGAGCTCTGTACAGCCTTTCAACGGCTGTTGGCCTTTTTAATACGGCAGTCAACGTTGCAGTTTTGCTTCTGGTGAACTTTATTTCTAAAAAAACAACCGAAATCAGTATTTTGTAATAAAAAAAGGAGACTAAAAAAATGGTACAAATAAACAAAAGACGACTGGATGAAAGGATGATTTCGCAATTTGCCTTTACATTAATTGCGGTTATTCTGATTGTCCTGATAATTTATCCTCTCTGGTTTGTGATTATTGCATCTTTTTCGAATCCGGCTGATGTTGCAAACGGAGAAGTATGGCTCTGGCCCAAAAAGCTTGATTTTGCGGGTTACGGGGAGCTTTTTAAGCAGAAGCAGATCTGGACCAGTTATCTGAATACGATTATTTATACTCTTGCGGGAACTTTTATTGCCCTTGCCGTAAATATTCCAGCAGGTTTTGCCATGAGCCGCAGGGAGCTTCACGGTAAAAAGTGGATAAATCTATTTTATCTTATCCCTATGTTTGTGAACGGCGGACTTATTCCGACTTATTTTGTAGTAAAAGCTTTTGGTCTTCTGGATTCCTTCTGGGTTATGGTCCTTCCCTTTTCAGTTTCGACCTACAACATTATTGTGGCAAGAACCTTTTTCAAATCCTCTTTGCCGGAATCACTTTGGGATGCGGCTCAGATTGACGGCTGCGGAACAATCAGATTTTTCTTTCAGATTGCCCTTCCCCTTTCAAAATCAGTCCTTGCGGTAATCGGCTTATGGACAGCTGTAGGTCTGTGGAATTCATGGTTTAATGCCCTCATTTATTTGAATAAAGAAAACTTACAGCCGCTTCAGCTGATTTTACGCCGTATTTTAATTTCAAATCAGTCGCTTCTTGGTGCAGCAACCGGCGAAATGGCAAATGAGCTTCGCCGCCTTTCTGACATGATGAAGTATGCGGCAATTGTAGTTTCAACCCTTCCGATTATGTGCCTCTATCCATTTTTGCAGAAATACTTCAATAAGGGTGTAATGATTGGAGCAATTAAAGAGTAAATAAAAAAAAAGCACATCAGGAGGTTAAAATGTGTGAAAAAAACAAAAAATCAAAGATGACTGCAGCTTTTTGTGCTGCGGCATTGTCGCTGGCCTTAGGAACTGCCCTTACCAGCTGTGGCGGAAAATCTGCTAAGGCTGTTTCTGACGGCAGTTATGAAGTTGCAACTGTGCGCTGGGCAGACTGGGGTGAAAAATATCACGAAGGTTTCCCGGACAAGGCTGCTCAGGAGGCTGGTGTAAAAGTAAACTGGCGTACAATTCTCTTTTCTGACTGGAATGACAAAAAGGCTGTAATTCTTGCGGGAGGAGATTTGCCGGATGCTTTCCTTGGTGAAATCTGTTTTTCTGAATCAGAAATTCTTGCCAACAAGGGACTTTTTATTCCGCTTGAAGGCTACATTGAAAAATCCATGCCTAATCTTTCAAAAATCTTAAAAGAAGACGGACAGATGAAGGCACTTGCAACATCTTCGGACGGACATATTTACGGACTTCCTGCCAAAAAAGTTCTCCGTATGAAAGTCTGGAATCAGATGTTCATCAATAAAACATGGCTTGATAATCTTGGCCTGAAAATGCCTGAAACTTACAGGGAATTTGAAGCTGTTCTGGAAGCTTTCAAAAAATATGATGCCAACAAAAATGGAAATCCAGATGACGAAATTCCTTTTGGAGCAGGTTATGCAGATTCTGTAATGTTCTTCTGTCTTCCATTTGGAACAACTGTTGGAACTGATAACACAAGTCAGCTTGCCTTGCGTGACGGAAAGGTTGTTTATCTTCCTGTAACAAATCAGTATAAAGACGGCTTAAAGTGGATGCACGAATGTTATGAAAAAGGTTTGATTGACAGGGAAATCTTTACAGAAGACGGTTCAATGCGTGATGCAAAATTGATGGCAAAAACTCCTGTGGTAGGCTGTGCTCCTGGCTGGACGGCAGACTCTACTTTTGGAGCAAATTCTGACCAGTATGCCGCACTTCCACCTCTGGCCGGCCCGGATGGAAAACGCTACATTTCTTCTGACCCTGACCACGCAGGTTTTTCACGCTATGAGTTTATGGTTACAAAAAGATGTAAGGATGTAGAAAAGCTTCTTGCATGGGCAGATAAATTCTATACAGAAGATGCTTCTATTCAGAATTTCTACGGTTCATTCGGAATCGGAACTCAAAAAAATGATGACGGAACTTATACAGTTCTTGCACCTCGTGACGGAATGTCGGCAGATACTTACGCATGGGTAAGTTCCCTCCGTGACTTTGGTCCAAAATATGTAAGTGATGATTTCAACAGCAAAATCAAGTATGAAGCTGCAAACGGTGATGCAATCAAAATCAAGCTTGATGAAGAAATGAGAAAATTTGCAGTTCCTGCTGTTCCAAATATGAGTTATACACCAGATCAGCACGAAAAGCTTCGTCTTCTTTATACAGATATTAATTCTTATGCACGAACTCTTCAGGCTAAGTGGGTTACTGAAGGCGGAATTGATGGCGAATGGGACTCTTACATGCAGAGCTTGAACCGCATGGGTCTTGAAAAATTCCTTGAAATCCATAATGACGCTTATAAAACATACTTGAAAAATCAATAATAAGGGCTTTTACAAACGGTTAATAAAATGAAAGAAATCTACAGAATTAAGACAGCTGCAGCGGCAAAAAAAGATGCCTGCGTAATTTTTGAAAATATTCGGATTACTGTTCTCACCCAGGGGCTTGTAAGGCTTGAATGGAATCCTCCCCTTCATGCTTTTACAGATTTACCGACGCAAAAAGTCTGGAATCGTAATTTTGAAGAGATTTCTTTCACTAAAACTGAAAAGGACGGATGTCTTGCAGTCGAGACTGGTCGGCTGAAAATTGAAGTTAAAAAAGCAGAAACCTTACGCGAAAGTGTAAAAGTTATTTTGAAAAATCCCTGCGGCAGTGTAAAAAGCTGGCGTTATGGTGACAGAATTGAAAGTCTTAAGGGAACTGCAAGGACACTGGATAACGCGGACGGTGCAATTGAACTTGAAGATGGCATAATTTCGCGGGAAGGTATTTCTGTTCTGGATGACAGTAACAGTTATCTTATAAATGAAGACGGTACTTTACGTGCACGAGGGCTGGAAGGGGGCTCTGGCGGATTGGCAGGGGGCACTTCCGGCATCGATGTCTATGTTTTTGCTTACGGCCACAATTATAAAGCCTGCCTGCGTGATTATCTTACCCTTACGGGAAAGCCGCCCTTACTGCCCCGTTTTGCCCTGGGCAACTGGTGGAGCCGTTTTTACAGATATACCCAGGCTGAATATCTGGAGCTTATGGAACGTTTTCAGAAGGAAAAAATACCTTTAAGCGTTGCCGTAATCGACATTGACTGGCATCCGACAAAGATTGAAAAATCCCTGGGGACAGGCTGGACTGGTTTTTCATGGAACAGGGAGCTTTTCCCTGACCCGGAATTTTTTTTAAATGAACTTCATAAAAAAAATCTCAGGGTTTCTCTTAATATTCATCCGGCCGAGGGTGTTGCCCGCCACGAGGATGAATATGCCAATATGAAAAAGGAGCTTGGCCTTGAAAATGACGGAAAAACAGTTCCTTTTGACATAACAAATCCTGCTTTTGTGGAAGCCTATTTTAAAGTGCTTCATTATCCGCTTGAAAAAGAAGGTGTTGATTTCTGGTGGATTGACTGGCAGCAGGGTGAAAAAAGTAATAAGCCGGGGCTGGATCCCCTCTGGCTTTTAAATCATTATTATTTTCTTGATAATTCAAAGAAAAAAAAGCGTCCTTTGATTCTTTCCAGGTATTCAGGGCCTGGAAGCCACCGTTATCCGGTTGGATTTTCAGGCGATACTATAATTTCCTGGAAATCTCTGCAGTTTCAGCCATATTTTACTGCAACGGCCAGCAATATAGGCTACGGCTGGTGGAGTCATGATATCGGCGGGCATATGATGGGAACTTATGATGAAGAACTCCAGGTGCGCTGGGCACAGTTCGGTGTTTTTTCCCCGATTATGAGGCTGCACTGTTCTTCCGGTCCTTTTAATCATAAAGAGCCTTGGAAATATGGAAGTGACGCAAATAAAACAATTTCTGACTTTATGCGCCTCCGTCACATGCTGATTCCATATCTCTACACAATGAACAATCGCTTTTCTCAGGAAGGTATTCCTTTAATTACACCGCTTTATTATGACTTTCCGGAAAATAAAGAAGCTTATGATTTAATAAATGAATACAATTTTGGTTCCGAATTGATTTGTGCACCTGTTACAGAAAAAATTAAGAGGGAAACAGGTCTTGCAAAAACAAGGGTTTGGATTCCATTCGGTTCCTATACAGATATTTTTACCGGAATCACCTACCAGGGAAAAAGAAAGCTCAATATGTACAGACCGCTGGAAAAAATTCCGCTGCTGCTTAAGGCAGGGGGAATTCTTCCTCTTGCGGCTGAAAGTGAAATTATGATGACTAAGACTTTTCCTGAAATTTTTGATATTTATGCTGCAATTGGAAAGTCAGGTCAATTTACCTTGTATGAGGATGACGGAGATTCCCTTTCTTACAGAGACGGAAAATACCTTACAACAAATTTTATTTTGCTCCAGAAGTCAGAAATAAGCGGAACTTTTACGATTGAAGCTTCTAAAGGAAGTAAAAATCTTTCGCCGGAAGAGCGTCTTTACAGGATTCATTTTATGAATTCAGATTTGATGAAATTTGCGGCAGAAGGTGAAAATCAGCTGAAAATCACAAGAATTCCAGAAAAAAGAGAGAATATTTTTGAAATTCGTGTTAAAAAAGGCAAAAAAGTATGTATAAATTATGAATTTTTCAATCCCGGCGAAGATTATGAAAAAGAAATCCGTAGCCTGAAGCTTGAGCGCTGTTTTAATCTTCTGGATAAAGCTCAGATTGATTTCCTGGAAAAAGAAGCAATTTACAGCATTCTGGAAAAAAATGATTCGGCAGCAAAAATCAGGCAAGAACTTCAAATCCGTCATACAGATGAGGATTTTATAGAAGCATTAAATGAACTTCTGGAGAATTATTAATGGAATTTCAAAGTTTTTTAGACAGTATTTATAGCGATTCAAGCGCAAATTTCGTAAGTAATCCTTATCCTGTAAAGGGCCAAAGGGTGACCTTTTCCATCCGTTTTCTGAAAAATGATTTTGTAAGTAAAGTTTTTCTAAGGGCAAAGGAATTCGGCGTAGAATATCTTTACCAGATGGAAAAAAGTGATAAAAAAAGCGGAAATCTGCTCGAATATTATGAAGCTTCCCCTACTGTAAAAGACAAGCGTTTCTGCTATCAGTTTTATTTTGTGACTGACAGGGGAATTTTTTATTATACTCAGAATAGAATTACAGATTATATTCCGGACGAAGCTCAGGATTTTGTCCTTCTTGTTGATTATAAGGCCCCTTCCTGGGTTGGAAATTCGGTTTTTTATCAGATTTTTCCAGACAGATTTTGTAATGGCCGCGAAGATTTGAATGTAAAAAGCGGCGAATATAAGTATCAGGGCTTTAGTCCCAGTGAAGAAAAGTGGGATTTGCCTTCCCAGCCCTATGAAAAAGGTCATAATCTTGATTTCAGAAACGGGGATTTATACGGAATTATTCAAAAGCTTGATTATCTTCAGGAGCTTGGAATAAATGCCCTGTATCTCAACCCGATTTTTTTGTCGCCTTCAGTTCATAAATATGATGCGCTTGATTATTTTAAGATTGATCCCCATCTGGGAGGAGAAGAGGCCCTTGCCGAGCTTTCTGCCCAGCTGCATAAGAGGGGAATGAAACTGATGCTGGATATTTCCATCAATCACACCAGCAATGAATCAGTCTGGTTTAAGAAGGCCTCTTGTCTGGAAGAAAAGTCTCAGGCTGCAGGCACTTTTCCAAAAGAGCGGGACTGGTATTTTTTCAAAGCTGACGGGAGCTATGAGTGCTGGTTCGGAGTAAAAACAATGCCACAGCTTAATTACGGTTCAGAAAGCCTTCGCGATGAGATTTACCGCAAAAAAGATTCCGTACTAAAAAAATGGCTTGCTGCTCCTTACAATATTGACGGCTGGCGTTTTGATGTTGCAGACTGCCTTGCCCGTAACGATACCCTTGATGTTCATGCCGAGGTCATCAGGGAAATACGAAGGGAGCTTAAAGGTGAAAAGGAAGATTTATATCTTCTGGCAGAGGAATGGCAGGATTGTTCGGTTGATTTACAGGGAGATGCCTGGGATTCCACAATGAATTATTTTGGCTGTGGAAGACCTTTACGTGAATTTGCCGGAGCAAAGGATTTGTATCTTGAGCGTAATGAAATTCTTAAGGATTCGGCCGCCCCGCTTACTGCCCGCCAGCTGGCCGCAAGAATAAGTCAGTTTTACTCACGCCTGCCTGGAGCCCTTCAAAATCAGCTTTTTAATCTTATGGACAGTCATGATGTTGTAAGGCTGCATACAGTAAAGGGTGTTAATGAAGATGATGTTAAGATGGCGGCAGTTTTGCAGTTTACCCTGCCAGGAAGCCCCAGTCTTTACTATGGAGATGAAATTTTTCTTTCCGGTGATAATACTTTTGTGGACGGCTGCCGGGATCCTTTTGACTGGAATTGGGAAAAATCAGAAAAAGCAAAAGCTGCCCGCGGTTTTTATAAAAAACTGATCTGGGTGAGACGTTCAGAAAAAGCTTTATGTCAGGGAAGTTTTAAAATTCTTTTTGCTGATGATGATACAATTTTATATTCCCGATTTACCTGTGATGAAGTGATTTTTGTGGTCGCTACAAAATCAAACCAGGAAAAAGAGATTTTACTTCCGCTTGAACAATTCGACATAAAATCTGATTGTAATTCTGAAGTTCTTTTGGGAGAAGAAATTATTGTGAAAGAAAAGGATAAAAAATCTTATATAAAAATAAAGCCGCACAAGGCAGGAATAATTAAGTTCTTTTCCTCATCCAAAAAATAAGGTATTGTAAGTTTATGGCTACAATCAAAGATATTGCAGAAGAAGCTGGAGTCAGCATAGCCACAGTCTCAAATGTAATAAGAAATGCAAATTCGCATGTTTCGGCAGAAACTGTAGAAAGAATTCAGGCAATAATGAAAAAGCTGAATTATACTCCCAATATGTCTGCCCGTGCCCTTGTAAGTAAAAAATCAAAAATCATTGGAGTTTTGAGTTACGTTGGAGAAGTTGGTGAATTCCGGCCGGATCCTTTTCTGGGGAATTTGTTCCGGGCTATTGAATCTGCCCTGTCAAAAAAAGGCTATTATATGCTTCAGAAGACAATCAGCAGTGAAAAAGAACTTCAGGATTTGTATGCAAGCTGGAATCTTACAGGAATTATTGTTCATGCTGCTTTTGAGGGAACTTTTTTTGAACAGCTGGAAAGTCTCCCCTGCCCCTGCGTCCTCATAGACAGTTACATAAAAAACTGCCCCTTCCCCAATGTCGGAATTGAAGATTTTAAGGGCTCCTACCTTGCAACAAAGCATCTGATTCAAAATGGCCATAAAACCATTGCTTTTGTTTCGCCTGCAATTTATGAAAATGGTGTTGTCCGCGAACGTTTTGAAGGCTACAAAGCGGCACTGAAGGAAGCCGGAATAGCTTTTTCTGAAGAAAATATTTTCAACGTTAATGCTCTGGATGAGGGTGAAAAAATCGCCTCTGAAATTCAAAACCGCCATGACATTACTGCGATTTTTGCTACAGCTGATATGCTTGCCTATGGAATAATGTCAGCTCTGCAGAAAGCTGGCCTTAAAATCCCGGATGATATTTCAATTGTCGGATTTGATGACCTTTTCTACAGTTCAATGATAACGCCAGCCCTTACAACTGTCCGCCAGGATTTGAATCAGAGGGCTGTGATGGCTGTAAATGTACTTACCGGAATAATTGAAAATAATGAATCTGTAAAAAATACCATGCTTGCTGTCGAGTTGATAGAACGTGATTCAGTAAGAAAATTGTGATAGTAGACTTTTTTTACTATCTATAATAGAATAAAATATTATAATATCGGTGGCTTTGAAGTGCCGCCTCTCACAGGAGTTAGAAATGTCTAAAGACGAAATTTTTGACAAACTCAAGAATATTCTTGTAAACGAATTTGAACTTGATGCCGGCGATGTTACTCCGGATGCTCTTCTTGGTGACGATCTTGACTTGGATTCAATCGACTCAATCGACTTGATTGTAAAAATGAAGGAATTTATGCCTGCTGATAAAGGAAATGTTGATCCTTCAATTTTCAAATCAGTTAAGACAGTTCAGGATGTAGTTGATGCTCTTGTTCCTTACATGAACTAAACGCGGGGACAGAAAGGCATTTTACTAAAAACCGGATGTGCAGATTTTATGCAGCCGGTTTTTTCTTTTTAAGGATATCAGGGATTTAATAATGAATAATCAGCATGACATTGTAAATGAAAAGATTGTTTTGCAGGAAGATAATAAAATCGTTCTGGAATTTGTGATTCCGGCATCCTGTGATTTTTTTGACGGACATTTTCCACAGTATAAGTTGCTTCCGGCTGTAGCCCAGTTTGAAATCATCACACGTTTTTCCAAGAAGTATTTTAAGACCCAGCGTTATGTGCCGGCTATTAAGCGCATGAAGTTTTCGGCTCCTATTAAACCGGACACTTTGATTAAGCTGGAAATGACATATAAAAAGGAAAAGGGCCTTGTTTCCTTTACTATGGGTGATGCTAAGGTGGAAGGAAAGGTTTATTCAACCGGAAGTTTTGCCGCTTTAAGCGAGCTAGGAGCATAATATGAGTGAAAAAGTAAAAATTATTCCGCAGTTTTTGAATCATGACCAACTGGAAGTTATGCTGCCTCACCGCGGTAAAATGTTCCTTTTGAGCCGTTCTACTGCCCACGACACTGATAATCACACTTTGACGGCAGAAACTGATATTACTCCAGACTGTATTTTCTATGATGCAGATGCTGACGGCGTTCCAAGCTGGGCCGGATTTGAATTCCTTGCCCAGGGGATTTCTGCTTTGACTGGAATTACAAATACAGAAAAGGGGCGCACTCCCCTTCCCGGCTTTATTTTAAGCGTAATGGAGTTTAAGGCTGACGTAGATTACTTTAAGAACGGAACAACAGTTCAGATGAAGGTAAGCGAAGACTTCCGCGATGAGGAAAATCACGTTTACAGATATATCTGTTCGCTTTATACCGAAGTTGATGCGGCTGAGCCAAAGGTTACTGCAAAAATCAGCGTAATGGAAACTGAAGACGCTGAGGCTTTGTTTGGAAATAATTAGGAGGAAAAGTATATGGAAAACGTTAATGCAGACAAAAAAGTTC
The DNA here is from genome assembly GCA_947165895.1 of uncultured Treponema sp. Classification (GTDB taxonomy): domain Bacteria; phylum Spirochaetota; class Spirochaetia; order Treponematales; family Treponemataceae; genus Treponema_D. Next base: position 367,226 of record CAMVCB010000003.1, on the reverse strand, counting down.
TGGTAACTGGTGCATCGGGCGGAATTGGACGTGCGATTGCTGTTGAGGCTGCCAAAGCCGGATATTATGTAATTTGTCATTACAACGGAAGCAAGGGAAAGGCAGAGGAAACTCTGGCTCAGATTCAGGCTGCCGGCGGACAGGGCGAACTTATTCAGTTTGATGTTTCTAATCGTGATGACTGTAAAGCTAAGCTTGATGATTTGACTGCACGCCACGGAATTTTGTGGGGTGTCGTAAATAATGCGGGAATTACCCGTGATAATACTTTTGCTGCCCTCAGCGGTGAAGACTGGGATAAGGTTATCCACACAAACCTGGACAGCTTCTACAATGTTTTGAATCCGCTGATTTTGCCAATGGCAAGCCGCAAAAATAAGCGAGGCGGACGAATTATTACTGTTTCTTCTGTAAGCGGCGTAAACGGAAACCGCGGTCAGACTAACTATTCTGCTGCAAAGGCCGGAATTATCGGTGCTACAAAAGCTCTTGCTGTTGAACTTGCCCGCCGTAACATCACCTGTAACGCAATTGCCCCTGGTGTAATTGAAACAGAAATGACAAAGGCAATTGATCCTGCAGTTTACGAAATGATTATGGGAACAATTCCTATGAACCGCGCCGGAAAGCCGGAAGAAATTGCAAGTGCCGCAGTATTCCTTTTGAGCGAAGGTGCCGGATATATTACTCGTCAGGTTCTGGTTATTGACGGCGGAATGTAGCGATAATCGAAAATCCGTTAAAAAACGAGCTGCGACAGCGGGTCGTTTTAGGATTATCGATAGAACGCTTCGCCATGCGACTAGCGCATGGCGTGATAATCGAAAATCCGTTAAAAAATGAGCTGCGACAGCGGGTCATTTTAGCTTCTACATGAAAATCATCTCGCTGGCCGACTATGCGGCCAGCGCACATTTTACCTTCGCGTCAGTTTTTACATAATACTTCTATCAATATCTGTCCAATAATTATTCAGCACAAATTGCCTTACTCCCGGCCGCCGTGCATGGCGATTTTGTTGTCATACATAATCTTATCTGCTTTTTTGAAAACGTCGTCGGCTGAGCTGTCTGTATCGGGATTAAAAACTGCCATTCCGGCGGCGGCAGAAAACTTGAGCCAGGGATCTTTTCCCTCATACTGACTTTCATCTCCGAAAATTTGCGTAAGCTTTTGATAAAAAGTATCTCTTTCTTCGTAATCACGGCGTTCAAGAATGACAACAAATTCGTCACCGCCGATTCTGAAAACCGGTGAATGCTGGTAAATATCACAGATAATAGCGCAGGAACCTGTAAGATAGTCGTTTCCGCGTTCGTGGCCGTAAGTATCGTTTATCAGCTTAAGGTGATTCAAATCTATCATTACGATGGCAAACTTTGCAGTCTGCCCCTTAATTTTTGCGTTCAGAATTTCTACATATTTATCATAGGCAGTTTTGTTTTTTACATGAGTAAGGGAATCCTGATGGGCAAGAACGTTAAGCTTTGAAACATTTTCCTTGAGGTTGCTCATCTTATTTTCTGCGGCAACAAGATTTTCTGCATAATTTCTGATGTCGCTGGTCATTTTTGTGATTGAATTCGAAAGGAATTCAACTTCGTTATTTGTCTGAATATCAGGAACATTGTAGGTCAGTTCGCTTGGGTTTGTCTGATTATGGCTTTTTTTTGCAAATTCCGAAACGCTTTTTTCCAGTTTTTCAATCGGCTCAACAATATAAACCTGGCCCCAGGTGATAAATGAATAGCAGAACAAAAAGCCGCAGATTGCAATAAGAATCAGCATAAGCTTAAGATTATCTGAAATAGCTTTTCTGATATCTGCGATTGAAATATCAACACATAGAATAGAAAAAATTTCTCCTTCCGAATTTTTCAGCGGAAGATAGCCTGTATAATAGAAGCCGTACTTTGCAAGCTTTGTATCCTGATGGAATTCAATTCCGTTGGGATGTTTTTCTGCCCAGAGAAGCTGGCTCATAAGCTCAGGCGAAAATCCGTAATGAATAGTGTCGCCCAGAGAATAAATTTTTTGATGTAATTTATCATTTGCAAAACCACTTATAAGGCAAAGGCAGTTATCATAGGGATCTTTGTTCAGAGGTTTTACTATGTAAATATTATCAACATTGTAGTTATTTACGATTTTATTGATGAATTTCTGGAGCTGAAAATATGCAGGAGTTTTTTGCAGGGTCTTGCTGCATTCTTCAAGATCTTTTATATCAATATTCATTCTTGTAAAATTAATGATGTCGGAAAGGTAAATCTGATTTCGTTCGTTAAGATTTTTCTGAAAGGCTTCATAGTTAACGAAGGTAATTATTGCGCCCAGCAGGGCAACAAAAAAAATACATCTGAGATAAATACTCTTTTTCAATGGACTTGATTTAAGGTCAGTTTCCATATCAGTAATTATAACTGAATTTTCTAATAACGCTATTTTTTTATTTGAAATATAGGGAAAAATATAGAATATTTTCTTTCCGTTGAAATTTATAGTAAATTTGTGTAAATTTGGATAAATGCGTTAACAATATGATTGAAAAAATTTTTTAGAAGGAATAGATATGAATTTTACAAAACCTAATGGAAAACGCCGTGTTGTTATTACTGGCGGCAGTATGATTTCTGGTCTTGGCCGTGATTGGGAAACAGCTTATGCAAACCTTAAAGCTGGAAAGAATAAAATCAGATATATGCCGGAATGGGAACGCTTTACAAAGATGAATACCCGCCTGGCTTGTCCTTATGACGGAGAATTGCCTACATTCCCACGTAAAAAGATTCGCGGTATGGGACGTGTTGCACTTCTTTCTCTTGTAACTACAAGTGAAGCTTTGAAGGATGCAGGACTTTTGACTGAAGACGGGGAAGATGTAATTGAAGAATTGAAAAACGGACGCACTGGTATTGCCTACGGAACCTGTATGGGAAGTATGGATGCCATTGGTGACCTTGCAGAAATGATGAGAACTGGTGATTCTTCTCATTTGAACAGCCAGACTTACATCAAGGCTATGCCACAGACTAACGCATGTAACCTTTCGGTTTACTATCAGATTCGCGGACGTGTTATCGTAACTGATACAGCATGTACTTCCGGTTCACAGTCAATCGGTTATGCTTACGAGGCTATTGAAGATGGCCGCCAGGATATTATGATTGCCGGTGGTGCTGAGGAACTTTCGGCTCCTGATGCAGCAATTTTTGATACTCTGGGTGCTACTTCGGTTCTGAACAAAACTCCTGAACAGACTCCAAAATGCTGGGATAAGGATCGTGACGGTCTGGTAATTGGTGAAGGTTCTGGTACTTTGATTCTGGAAGACCTTGAACACGCTGTAAAACGTGGTGCTAAAATCTATGCTGAAATTGCAGGCTTTGGTACAAATATGGACGGAACTCACATCACAAGCCCTAATGCAGAAACTCAGGCTTTTGCATTGCAGATGGCTCTGGATGATGCGGGAATTACTGCTGATCAGATTGCATACGTAAACGCTCACGGAACTGGAACTCACCATGGTGATATTTCTGAAAGCCAGGCTGTTTATAAGGTATTCCAGCGCCCTGTTCCGATTTCTTCTACAAAATCTTACATCGGTCATATTCTTGGTGCCTGCGGTGCGGTTGAAGCATGGCTTACAATCCACATGATGAATGAAGGCTGGTTCCATCCTAACTGCAACCTTGTAAACGTTGACCCTGAATGTGCGCCATTGAACTACATTACCGGCGACGGTCTTAAAGCTGATGCAGAATATGTTATGAGTAACAACTTTGCCTTTGGTGGAGTAAATACTTCATTGGTATTTAAGAAGTGGCACAACGAGTAGAAGAGCGGATGGAACCATCGCAAGCATAGCTTGCTCTGAGCCGTTTTTTCGATAAAGCTAAAGCAACCCTTACGGCTTGCTTTTTAACGCTTTTTCGATTGTAGGCTGGTTCCATCCTAACTGTAATCTTGTAAACGTTGACCCTGAATGTGCACCTTTGAACTACATTACCGGCGACGGTCTTAAGGCTGATGCCGAATACGTAATGAGCAACAACTTTGCTTTTGGTGGAGTAAATACTTCATTGGTATTTAAAAAATGGAGAAATGAATAGAATGCTAGTTTCGCTATGCGAAACTAGTGCAAAGGTTCGGAAGGCTTACAATTGTATTTAGATTACGACCTTTGCAAGCATAATGAATAGTCTTACAGGAGAATGCTATGGCTGACGTTCAGATTTCAGAAGCAATTAATCTTACAAACCAGATTTTGGGATATGTCGAACAGGCTGAGCGTTCTCTTTCCAGTGCCCGTAACTGGGGCTTTTTTGATGTACTTGGCGGCGGTTTTATTGTTGATATGATAAAGCATCACAAGCTGGGCAAGGCCCGCGATGCAATGGAGAGCGTAAATTATCTTATGCAGCGCCTTCAGCAGGTATTGGGCAGCCTTCAGCTGCCGGCAGATTACCGCATGCAGATTGGTGATTTTGCAACACTGGCGGATTTCTTTTTTGACGGAGTTTTTGCCGACCTTTACATGCAGAGCAAAATCATGCAGAGCCTTGATGAAGTGCGAAGGCTGAAAAACAAGCTTTATGAATTAAAATCAAGGCTGGAAGGTATTAAATAGGCTAAAGAAAGCGTTCTCTTTGGGAGGACGCTTTTTTGTTTTAACGGGGCACAGTGCCGAGCGTGGAGGGTGGCGGAGCCAGTCTTGCGAAGCAAGACCAACCGTAGGGGCGCCCGGAAGGCGACTGGGTGGCTGGTCTGCACCCAAAATTTTCATAAATTTTCAAAAATTCGTAAAAATAAATTTGACAAAGATTGAAATCGGGTTAAAATGAAATCAATAACATGAAAGCGGTTTCAAAGACAGCTTTCAGTGGGATTGAGGTTTTAGTAAGTGATTCAGTCGAGCCAGGTAACAATTTATGATGTCGCAGAAAAGGCGGGGGTAAGCCCTGCAACAGTCAGTCGTGTTCTTAATGCGCCGGAAAAAGTGGCAGAAAAGAAACGGCAGCTGGTTCTTGATGTGATAAAGGAATTGAACTTCGTACCTAAGGCTGACGCTGTTATCAATGCGCGAAAAACCTACAAAAAAATCGCAGTAATTGCGCCATTTTTTACACAGCCGTCTTTTATGCAGCGGCTTCGTGGTGTTGCAGAGGTTCTTGCCCCTGAACACTACGAGCTTGTGGTTTATTCTATCGGTACAACGGTCGATTTGAACAATTACGTTACCAGCCTTGTTGTGCAGAAACGCGTTGACGGTTTGATTCTCTTCTGCGTTCAGATTAATGAGCAGATGCAGGAGCTGCTTAAAAATTCCGGCTTCCCGGTTTGCTTTGTTGAGCAGGTTTATGATGATTTTGACTGCATTGTAATTGATAACAAAAAGGGCGGTAAAACTGCGGCTGAATATTTTTACAAGCTTGGTTGCCGAAAGCCTGGTTTTATTGGTGAAAAATCTTATCTTGATTATTCGGTTCCGGCAACTGAAGACCGTCTTTCCGGCTACAAAAAGTTTTTTGCCTCTAAGGGAATAGAAATTGCTCCTCAGAATATCTGGCTTGGTGAGTTTGCTGATGACAAGCTTGATGCCGGAATTAATGCTTACCTGAAACAGGCTGATGAGCTGGATTGTGTTTTCTGCTCAAGTGATTTGATTGCTACCCGCTTTTTCTACCTTGCCAGACAGAAGGGAATTAAATGTCCTGAGCAGGTAAAAATCCTTGGTTTTGATGACATTGATATTTCGCAGTATGTGGGCTTGAGTTCGATTGATCAGCATCTGGAAGAGTCAGGAAGACAGGCTGCCCAGCAGATTCTGGAACGAATCGGAAATCCGGACAAGTCGGCGATTTCCATTAAATTGCCTTTGCACGTTGTGGAAAGAAATACTACTACAACCTGCTGACGGCAGGATTTACATGGTTAGTGAATGAACAGGGGAAGGCTGTTCTTTACATAATAAAAAAAAATATCCGCAAGATTTTAGGAGGTCGGATTATGAAAAAATTAGCCCTTGCAGGTTTATGTGGCGCTGCTTTGCTGGCATCTTTTATGGGATGTTCAAAGAAAGCAGGTTCAACAGCAAAAGCAGCTGACAAGAATATTCTTGTTTTTGGTGCATTCCGTGGAGAAGAAGCTGCCAGATTTGAAGAGATTGTAAAAATCTTCAATGAGAAAACCGGCTACAATGTAGTTTATGAAGGAAGCCCTGAGTTTGAAACACAGATTCAGGTTCAGGCAGAAGCTGGTACTCCACCTGATATTGCCGCTTTACCACAGCCAGGTATGATGAAAAACTTTGCTTCTAAAGGTTATATCAAGCCTCTTGGAAAGAATGTAATTTCTGCAATTGAAAAGAACTATGCCCCTGTATGGAAGCAGCTTGGTTCTGCTGATGATGGTAAAACTTATGGTGTATTCCATCGTGTTAATGCCAAGAGCTTTGTATGGTACAACAAACCTTACTGGGAATCAAAAGGTTATCCAATTCCAAAGAACTGGTCAGAGCTTAAATCTTTGATGGACAAGATGGTTGCAAACGGAGATACTCCATGGACAATCGGTTTTGAATCTGGTGCTGCTTCTGGATGGCCTGGAACAGACTGGCTTGAAAACATGATGCTCCGCACAGCTGGTCCTGATGTTTATGATAAATGGGTAAATCATCAGATTGCATTCAATGATCCTGCTGTAAAAAAGGCTCTTGAAACTTGTGGAGAAATCTGGCTCAACAACAAATATGTTTACGGTGGTTCAACAAATATCCTTACAAGCAACTACGGTGATTCTGTAAAACCAATTTATGAAAACCCACCAAAAGCTATGATGAATATGCAGGGTAATTTCATTACCGGCTTTATGCAGGATGATATTCAGGCAAATCTTGAATATAACGTTGGTGTATTTGCTCTTCCAGCTGTTGATGAAAAATGGGGAACACCAGTTCTTGGTGGTGGTGACCAGTTCGTTAAATTCAGCGAAAAAGAAGGCGTAGATGAATTCCTTGAATTCCTTACAACTTGGGAAGCTTGTGCTCCTTGGGCAAGAATCGGTGGTGCTTTGTTCCCTCACAAAACACAGAACTTTGATGACTACGGTAACAGCCTTGAGCGCGAAATCGCTAAGATTCTTGTAAACGCTACTGTATTCCGCTTCGATGCTTCTGACCTTATGCCGGCTGAAGTTGGTGCAGGTACCTTCTGGACTGGAATGGTAAACTACGTTGCCGGAGCAGAAAACGCTGCTACATGTCTTAAGAATATTGAAGAAAGCTGGCCTAATTAACGGTGGCTAAAAAGGCTGGTTACAAATGTTAGTTTGCGTAGCCACCTATACAAACATTCATTTAGGCAAGCTAAATGAATGTTTGAGTTTAATGCATCCTTGTCCGGCAGCCACTGGTTATGCGGACAAGGATTTTTTTACTCGCAGTGCGCGGGTTATTTTTTAGAGAGGACGTATGACAGACAAATCTGGAATTACAAAAACCATTGGCGTTGTATGCTGCACTGCGCTTGTTATGCTTGGAGGATTTTTTGCACTCCGCGCCAATGTTTTAAATCAGCTTCTTACGACCCTGGTTGCGGTTGTATGGGGCATTGCTAGTGTAGGACTCTTGTTTTATTCTCTGAACCTGATTGCTCAGAATTTTAATACTAAGGTTTATAACAAGATTGTTCCTTATATTTTTATCGGGCCGGCAGTTTTGATTATGGGATGGTATCTTCTCATTCCGACTGTTCGTTCCCTTGGGCTCAGCTTTCTTGATAAAAAATCTGAGCATTTTGTTTGGTTTGACAATTATAAATATCTTTTTACAGACAGAACAATGCTGGTTTCAATCCGTAATACTATAATCTGGCTTTTCTTTGGAACTGCCTTTAGTGTTTTGATGGGATTGATTACTGCTATTCTTGCTGAAAGAAGTTATATAGAAAAGACTGCAAAAACCTTTATCTTTTTGCCTATGGCAATTTCTATGGTTGGTGCAGGTGTAATCTTTAAGTTTATGTATGCTTTCCGCCCTGTTGGCAGTGAGCAGATTGGTCTTCTGAATGCAATCGTTGTTTCTATGGGTGGTCAGCCTCAGAACTGGCTGGGAAAGGCTCCATGGAACAGTCTTTTCCTCATCGTAATTTTCGTATGGCTTCAGACTGGTTTTGCCCTTGTAGTTCTTTCTGCCGCCTTGAAGGCCGTTCCTGAAGATATGATTGAAGCTGCCCGTATTGACGGTGCAGGCGAGTTCAGAATCCTTGTTCAGATTATCATTCCTAATATCCGTGCATCACTTATCAGCGTTTCTACAACAATTTTCCTTGCAGCCCTTAAGTGTTTCGATATCGTATTCTCTATGACAAACGGTTTGTACGGAACAGAAGTTCTTGCTTCCCAGCAGTACAAGCAGATGTTCAAGTTCCTTCATTACGGACGGGGTTCCGCAATTGCAATTTTGATTTTGATTGCCGTAAGCCCTGTAATTTACTACAACCTCAAGGAATTCAAGGATAAGGAGGTATTCAAATGATGAATGATAAAGAAAAAAAGGTAACAATAAACGGCATTATCATAACTTCGGTTCTGGTTCTGATTTGTTTGATGTGGACAATTCCTACAATCGGAATTTTCATCACTTCTTTCAGAACTGCTGATGCTACAAACTCAACAGGATGGTGGAAGGCTTTTTCTACAATCAAAAAATTCACCCTGGATAACTATAATCAGGTTTTACTGGGACAGAGATATAGCGTAGGAAATGCAAGTGGAACAAGTGCAATCCGCGGAGCAACAATGCTCAGTGCCTTCCTTTCTTCTATTACTGTTACAGTTCCTGCCGTAGTTATTCCGATTTTTATTGCCGCCGCTGCCGCTTACGGTTTTGCATGGCTTAATTTTAAGGGACGCGGAGTTTTACTGGCAATGATTATCGCCCTGCTGGTAGTTCCTCTTCAAATTTCTTTAATTCCAATTTTGCGTGACTATAACAAAATCGGACTGAACGGTTCTTACCTGGGAATCTGGCTGGCTCACGCGGGCTTTGGTCTTCCTCTGGCTACTTACATGATGTTCAACTATATTTCCAGCTTGCCTCGTTCTATTCTTGAATCGGCATTTATTGACGGCGCAAGCCACTTCACAACTTTTGTCCGGCTTATCCTCCCGTTAAGTGTACCTGCAATTGCTTCATTCGCCATTTTCCAGTTTATCTGGGTTTGGAATGATATGCTTGTTGCCCTGGTATTCCTTAGCGGTGCCGGACAGAAGCTTGAAGTTGTAACTGTACGCCTGATGAACATGGCTGGAACACGAGGAACTGACTGGCATCTTCTTACTGCCGGTGCCTTCGTTTCTTTGATTCTGCCACTTTGTGTATTCTTAGGATTGCAGAAATTCTTTGTACGCGGACTTTTGGCCGGATCAGTAAAGGGTTAATAAGACACAATAAAGGTTTTATATGTATAGCACTCAACTTGAAAATAATATGCAATACCTTACAGAGCTGCTTTTCAGTCTGTACGGTAAGCGATGGGATTTTTATCAGATTATTAATCGTCTGGAAAAAATCATGTCTGATGCGAATAAATCTCGGGATAAATCTCTTTTAAAGCTTGATAAAGAAGCTGTAGAGCAGGCCGAAAGCGGAAAAGATTTCTGGTATCAGAGCGAAAAAACAGTGGGAATGATGCTCTATGTTGATTTGTTTGCCGGAAATCTGCGTGCGCTTGTAGAAAAAATCCCCTATTTTGAAGAGCTGGGTGTTAATTATGTTCACCTTATGCCGCTTTTTGACTGCCCTAAGGGAGAAAATGACGGCGGTTATGCCATTTCTTCTTATCGCAAGGTTCAGCCGCGGCTTGGTACTATTGAAGATTTGAAATTTGTAGCGGACGAATTCCATAAAAAAGGAATCCGTCTGGTGCTTGATTTTGTCTTCAATCACACAAGCGATGAGCATGAATGGGCGCTTAAGGCTAAAAAGGGTGAAGAGAAGTACATGAATTACTATTACATGTACAAGGACAAGGCCGAGGTTGACGACTGGAACCGCAATTTACGCGAGATTTTCCCGACTGTGCGCCGAGGCTCTTTTACTTACCTTGAAAAACAGGATATCTGGGTGTGGACGACCTTCAATTCTTTCCAGTGGGATTTGAACTACTCTAACCCGGAAGTATTTTTAGCAATGTGCGAGGAAATGCTTAGTATTGCAAATCTTGGTGTGGATGTACTGCGTCTTGACGCTCTTGCCTTTGTATGGAAGGAAAAGGGTACTGTCTGCGAAAGTCTTCCAAAGGCTCATACGCTGATAAAGGCATTTCAGTATGTAGCCCGCATAGCCTGTCCTTCTCTTGTTTTCAAGAGCGAGGCGATTGTTCATCCTGATCAGGTTGTTCAGTATATTCACAAGGATGAATGTGCAATCAGCTATAACCCGCTGCAGATGGCACTTTTATGGTCAAGTGTGGCTACCCGGGACACACGTTTGTTGAATCTTTCCCTTAAAAAGCGCTGGAATATTCCGGCTGACTGCAGCTGGGTAAATTATATCCGCTGTCATGATGATATAGGCTGGACCTTCAGTGATGAAGATGCTTCTTGTCTTGGAATTAATGGTTTTGCCCACCGTCAGTTCCTTAACCGATTTTTTACAGGCAGATTTGAAGGAACCTTTAGTGCTGGAGAGCCTTTCCAGCTGAATCCAACGACAGGTGACTGCCGAATCTGCGGAACTATGGCCAGTCTTGCGGGTCTGGAACAGGCTGAAACTTTGAAAAATGACTTACTTGAAAAAATGGCTCTTGCCCGCATTAAAATGATGTACGCAGTTCTTTTTGCCCTGCCTGGTATTCCGCTTTTGTACGCAAATGATGAAAAAGCGGCCTTTAACGACTATTCTTACCGCGAATGTGACGAACAGAAGGATGATTCCCGCTGGGTTCACCGCCTTAAAACTAACTGGAAAGGAAAACTGATTCCGGCACAAAAGGAAGTTTTTGACTTTGTAAAAAAAGTAATTAAACTTCGTAAATCTGAAAAAATGCTGGGCGGCACAGAAATTGCTTTCTATGATACTCAGGATACAGCAGTTTTTGCTTTCCGTCGTGGCACAATTCACGTTGTAGCCAACTTCAGCGAGCGTCCTGCCGCATTTAAAATCGGAGCCTGGGCAAAAGAAAGCACCGACCTTCTTACCGGTAAGAAATACGAAAACTTCTACGCCCAGCAGCTTGGCCCATACGAGGTCCGCTGGTTGAGCGAGGTTCTGTAGGTAATACAATGGAAGGCAGCGGTCCGGCAAGAAGGATGAACGCTGCCTTTCCTATCGTATTTGAATAAAAATGAAAGATGCATTTTGAAAAATGCGGAGCAGGGGCGGGATTCGCGAAGCATTGAAGGCGATGCAGGGCATATACCGCCGGTGTGTGACATACAGAGCAAGCGAAGCTTGCGTCGAGCCTTCACCGCTGAGCGAATAACGACACTGCGGGAGCATTTTTCAAGAGAGGAAATATGATTTTTAAAACAGATAAATTTGGAAAAGACAGCGTTCAGCGTAATGAAACTCTTTTTACGCTTGCTAACGGCAATATAGGTATGCGCGGCGACACAGAAGAAAAGGCCGGCACCTTCCATAAAGGAACATACATAAACGGATTTTTTGATAAGGAAAGCATTCTTTACGGCGAAACAGCTTACGGCTATGCAAAAAATCACGAAACAATTTTGAATCTTCCTGATGCAAAAAGAATTGAAATGAAGATAAACGGCTCAGCCTTTGCAATCGATGGAAGCAGCGGAAAGTGTACTTTGAATACTCTCTGCACTGACCTTGAAAAAGGTACATTAACCCGCGAATGTGACTGGGAAAATGGCCGGGATAAAATCCACCTGCACAGCGAGCGTCTTGTTTCTTTTAAGCACGAAAACTGCGCTGCAATCCGTTATTGCGTAAAAAATACTGGAAATGCACCGGTAGAAATTGAAATTGCAAGTGCGGTAGATATTACAGCAGGAAATATTCTGGCTGAAGACGACCCAAGAATCGGGGCGAAATTCCGCCATAAACCGCTGGAAATTCTTTCAAAAAATGTGGAAATTTGCGGAAAGCCTTGTGAAAATGCAAAAATCACTTTTGATGCAAAAACCGCAAAATCGGGACTTTTTTTGAGCGGAAATGTGCAAAATTTGGCAAAAATCGACGGAATTTCGCAAAAATTCGTTAAAAATGAGGGATTTTTGTTAGAAAATAATCAAATTCCGTATGTTTTTACAAAGGCTACTTTGCAGCCCGGAAAGGAAATAATTCTTGAAAAATACATAACATACTGCTGGCAGAGCGAATCTGAAGGAGGCGATTTAAAGTCCCTTTCAAATCAGGCAGAAAAAGAAGCCTGTGCTTTTGCGGCAGCAGGCTTTGATAAGGCAGTTGCTGAACAGGAAGAATATCTTTCTGATTTCTGGAATGTTGCCAGAATCAAAATTGACGGTGATGAAAAAAGCGAAGAAGCCCTGCATTTCAGCCTTTTCCATCTTTTGCAGTCAGCCTGCCGCACAGGAAAGGCAGCAATCGGTGCTAAGGGACTTACAAGCGAAGGTTACGAAGGTCACTTCTTCTGGGACACGGAAAGCTATGTCTGCCCGGTTTTCACATATACTGCGCCTGAGGTTGCAAAAAAACTTCTGGAATACCGGGGCCATATTCTGCAAAAAGCAGAAGAACGTGCGGCTGAACTGAATCTTAAAGGTGCCCTTTACCCATGGCGTACAATCGACGGTGAAGAAACCAGTGCCTATTATCCTGCAGGAACAGCCCAGTATCATATTGATGCGGACATTATTTTTGCCCTTAACCGCTTTTTAAATGCCCATGGTGATGACCTTGGTTTTGACCAGAAAACTGTAGAAAAAATGTGTGCCCAGACTGCCCGCATGTGGGAAAGCCTTGGAGCCTTTATTCCTCACAAGGGAAATAAATTCTGCATAAACGATGTAACAGGTCCTGATGAATATACAGCAATCGTAAACAACAATGCCTTTACAAACTTTATGGCCCGGGAAAATCTTGAGATCAGCGTTGCCCGGTCCGGCTCTCAAGCTAGTCAGGCAGAAAAAGATTGCTGGAAAAATATTGCGGAAAATATGTATATTCCATTTGATAAGGAACTGGGAATTTATCCTCAGGATGACAGCTTCCTTGATAAGGCCGACTGGGATTTTGAAAATACCCCGAAAAACATGTATCCGCTTTTGATGCACTATCATCCGCTGGAAATTTACCGCCACAAGGTTTTGAAGCAGCCGGATTTAGTTCTGGCACAGTTTTTGCTGAGCGGACGTTTTTCTAAGGCAGAAAAAATCCGCAACTTTAAGTATTACCAGAAGTACACTACCGGAGATTCATCACTCAGTTATTCAATTATGAGCATAATGGCGGCAGAAAGCGGCGATACTCAGAAGGCTTTTGATTATTACAACAAGACTGTCCGCATGGATATTGACGATGTAAACGGTAACAGCCGCGATGGAATCCACACCGCATGTATGGCGGGAAGCTGGATGAGTACGGTTTACGGTTTTGCGGGCTTCCGCGATTACGGCGGTGTTTTCTCTTTTGATCCAAAGCTGCCGGAAAGCTGGAAAGGACTGGAATTCTCTTTAGCGATTCAGGGCTTTATTCTCGATGTAAAAATCTCGCATGAACAAGTTACATATTCGGTTAGAAAGGGTGATGGCAAGGGTAAACTTGAATTTGTTCACAGAAATCAGAAGCTTTGTCTGGCTGCGGGCCAGGAAAAAACATTCAGTCTTAAAAAGAAGTTAGGTGCCGTACTCTTTGATCTGGACGGAGTTATCACCAATACTGCGCCGCTTCATTATAAGGCCTGGAAGGAAATGGCAGATGCTGAAGGACTGACTTTTGATGAAGAAATGAACAAAATGCTGCTGGGAATCAGCCGGGAAGAAAGCCTTGAGGTGATTCTGCGGGAAAATAAAGTCAGCTGGACAGCCGAAAAAAAGGCTGAAAAATGCTTCTGGAAAAACGAGCGTTACAAGGAGCTTTTGAAGAGCCTGACTCCGGCGGATATTCTTCCTGGAATTAAAAAGCTGCTGGAAGATTTGAAGGCCCACGGAGTACCTGCTGTGCTTGCAAGTTCAAGCAAAAATGCTCCTGCAATTCTTGATGCGCTGAAAATCCGCGATATGTTTGCAGGAATTGCCGATGCCAACCGCGTTCAGAAGGCAAAGCCGGAAGCAGACATCTTCCTTGAAGCCGCTGAACTTTCCGGAGCTTGGTACACAGATTGCGTCGGAGTAGAAGACGCAGAGGCCGGAGTTGCGGCCATTAAGAAGGGCGGCATGACTGCAGTAGGAATCAGCCCTGACGGCTCACTGAAAGAGGCGGATTTGCAGGTTAGGGGCACAGGCGAATTAACATACGACGTGCTATGCGGGCTGATGAGGTAATTTTGACACGGATTACACGGATAGGCACGGATTTCCACGGATAAGGGTTGATACTGAGGTAAAATAAATTCAAAAAGCGCGAAGGAGAAGAAGGGTTTTCAAAAACACTCTGTTTTGCGGCCGCTATTGCGGCCATGTATATAGTTCCAAGGCAAAACAGCGTGTAGCGCGATATCGCGCGGTTTTGAAAATCCTTCTTTGACTGGGAGCTTTTTGTGGTGTTTGATATATTATTTTTTAAGGAGATTTAAGATGACTGACGTAGTTGCTTTAGGAGAAATACTTATTGACTTCACTTTTGCAGGAAAATCTGCGGACGGAAAAAACATATATGAAGAAAATCCTGGTGGAGCTCCTGCCAACTGTGCCTGCGCGGTTGCAAAGCTTGGTGGAAAGGCTGCTTTTGTCGGTATGACAGGCTGTGATTCATTTGGTGAAGATTTACGCGAAACTCTGGCTGCCCTTAATGTTGACCTTAGCGGTATGCGGACAACAGACAAGCAGCATACAACCCTTGCTTTTGTTTCACTGGATGCAAACGGCGAGCGTCATTTTTCTTTCTGCCGTAATCCGGGAGCTGACACCCAGCTCAGCGAGGCAGATTTAGACGAAGACCTTTTGAAATCCACAAAAATCCTGCATGTAGGTTCGCTTTCCCTTACAGACCAGCCGGCAAAAAACGCAACCCTTAAGGCAATAGACCTTGTCCACAAGGCCGGCGGACTCATTTCCTATGACCCAAACTGGCGGGCTAACCTGTGGAAGGGCCGCAGCGATGCAATGACAGAGCTTAAAAGCCTTTTTAAATACGCTGATATTGTCAAAGTTTCTGATGAGGAGCTTGCACTTTTGTTCGGTGATGTGTCTTGCGAGGAAGGCGCTGTAAAAATCCATGAGCAGGGCGTAAAGCTGATTATGATTACACTGGGCTCAAAGGGCGTTTATTATTCTGCAAAGACAGAAGGCTGTACGGCAAGCGGAACAATCAGCGTGCCAAAGGTAAAGGTTGCTGACACCACCGGCGCCGGCGACAGCTTCAATGGTGGACTTCTCTTCCGTCTTACCCGCCGCGAAAAACCTCTCAGCTTTACAAAAGAAGAACTGATTCAGGACATAAACTTTGCAAACTCTGTTGCTTCCCTCTGCGTTACAAAGCGGGGTGCAATTCCTGCCCTTCCTACACTGGAAGAAACAGAAGCCTTTGTGAAGGATAATTATTAGAAATCTGCACGAAAGAGTTTAAGGCTTGGCATGGCCTTACCCTTGTCTGTGAACATTCCGTAGCGGGGGCTGCCCAAATATTCACCGCCCCAGGTGAAAAATCCTCCGGCACCCGCCTGCTTTGCCGTTTTTGCAACGGCGGTGATTACGGCTGCCTGATTTTGAACTGATGCTGTAACAAGACCTTTATTTTCTGCAATTCCCGGGTAGATTTTGCCGGATTTTAACGTCAGATTTGCAGTGGCATTTTTCAAATCAGCGTCAATGGCGGATTTTGCATACCAGGGATGGGCTGTTTCTGCAATTACAACTTCTTTGCAGTATTTTTTTTGGAATGATTTGATGTTTTCGGCCAGGTTTTCGATGCTGCCGTGACTCTTTTCAAAAGGATAGTAAGAAAGTCCTATGACATCATAATCAAGATTTGCTTCTTTATACATATCCAGAAGCCTGTCGATTTTACCGCCGCCTTCTGCAAGGTGAAGCATGATTTTTGACTGTGGGCAGACCTTGCGGGCTGCTTTAATTCCAGCGGCCAGGTATTTTATGTAATTTTCCTTTGACCGTGTTGAGCTTCCTCCAATAACTGATGACAGAGGCTTTAGTTTTCCATTTTCATAATAACCTGTCAGAATTCCTGTATTGATTTCGTTTCCAATCTGAATCATATCGGGAGTGGTGCCGGCCTTATTTAGTGCCGTAAGGACTTTTTCAGTCCAGCCGTAAAGTTTGTCCCTGACTTCATCAGAATTTTTACAGTCTAGCCAGCTTTGAGGAATTGCCTGCTTGCCGGGATCTGCCCAGTAATCGCTGTAGTGAAAATCCAGAAGAAATTTCAAGCCCAAGGATTTTGCCCGGGCAGCCTGATTCAAAAGAGTTGCAAGATTAGATGCTCCAGGCTTTTCCGGGTTATTGGGATTTTCCGGTTCGTTCCAGATTCTGAGGCGGATCCAGTTAACCCCGCTATTTTTGAGAATCTCAAATACATCTTTATTATTTCCGTCAAAATCAAAGTATTTATCTTTGTTCCATTCGTCGTTTACGGCACTGGCATCAAAGCCCCGGATAAATTTATTTTCCATAGATTTCCTGCTGCAGCCTGCAAGCATTAGACCTGCAAGGGCGATATAAATTATTTTATTGATTTTCATAAGTCTTCCTGAAATTGTCAACACGTGTCAATAAAATTATAGCATGGCGGGAAGAAAATGCAAAAAAATTCTTTGTTTTATTTATCCACTCAGATTGCAATTAAACAGATGTGTCGGGATAATGTAAAAGGAGCCGCATTATGGAAGATATTCTAAAAGCAAGGTTAAAGCTTCTTGCAGAAAAATACGAAACCACCTCTTTTATGGATGCTGACCCGAGTCAGTTTACCCGCTGGTATTCCCGGCAGGAGGATGTGGAAGCGGCCTGCTTTATTGCGGCTATGCTTTCTTTTGGCAGTCGAAGTCAGTTTATTCCGAAAATACGTGGAATTTTTGAGCTGGCTGATAAATCGGGTGGAATGAAAAAATGGCTGATTTCGCGGGATTTTGAAAAGAATTTTGATGAAAATTCGTCAAATTTTGAAAAAAAAGGCGAAAATTTGCCAAAATTCTACAGATTTTATTCATTTTCTGATATGAATTCGCTTTTTTCTGAGCTTTCGGAAATTCTGAAAGAAAACGGAAGTTTTGGGGAATTTTTAAAGAAAAAGTATGAAAATCTTACTTCCCAGGACCAGCTGCCCGGGGCCCTTGCAGATTTAATTTCCCGGTCTTTTCCAAAATCAAAAATAGTGCCAAAAGGAAAAAACTCTGCAAACAAGCGGATTCATATGTTTTTGCGCTGGATGGTTCGCCAGAATTCCCCGGTAGATCTGGGCCTCTGGTCCTGGTATCCGACCTCGGATTTACTTATCCCCCTGGATGTACACGTAATGCAGGAAGGAATCAGGCTTGGACTTTTGCCGCCAAATGCAAAGGCTGACCGAAAAACTGCGCTGGCACTTACATCACAAATGGCAGAAGTTTTCCCACAAGACCCCGCCCGTGCCGATTTTGCCCTTTTTGGGCTTGGAGTTTCGTGACTTTTCTATCTGTTTCCTTTCATTCTGTTATGAGTTTTGCACAGCATTATACAATTTGATTTGTCTGTCGCACCACCTTTACTCCAGGCAGTTGCGTGATCTGCATCCATTTCCTTTTCTTCGTAAATACGGTTTTTATTTACACCATTTGCTTCGACACACATAGGACAGTTGGAACAGCCCTTTTCTTTTGCAAACTGTGTCTGTTTTGAATATACAGTTTTTATTACTGATTTATCAAAGATACGGATATTAAGAAGTTTTCTCAATTCTGGATTTTCTTCTTTTGAAACTGCTTCTGCAAGCACAAATTCATAAATGCCTTTTTTATCGGTAACACGCCAGTCTGCAAGAAGTTCGTTAACGCGCGTTTCAAGCCTGTTAATATCATAGCTGTTTTTGTGATATTCCTCGTAAATCCGCCCCCAATCCAGACCGCACATACTTGAGTCAACAGATTTAAAAGTACGGTCAATCCAGTCGATTACAGAATCAAAATATTTTTTTATTTCATTGATGTTGTCATCGTTTCTGTGCCGTGCCATATAATCAGAAATGTTTCCTTTAGAAACCCAGTTCAAGGCTGCATGAAGAAAATCCTGACGTTTTACATTACCGCTGATATAAGATTCCCACATCTGAATTTTTGAGTTCTGACTATTAGAAAATTCCTCGCGGCAGAGATTTACAAACTGACCTGAATAAACTGCATTCAAAAGCTCCTGTTCGTTCAGAGGCACCCCGACAATATTTATTGTCTGAAACCATTCTTTGATTTCTTTTTCTGAGCCTTCGCAGATGTAAATTGTAAGAGGAGTATTTAAAAGCTGAGTTTGAATATCTTTATCAAGACTGTCAAAGTTTCTTTCGTAACCGTTCACCTTTACCGCAAACTTATTTGTAATAAAACGCCCGATTGAAGTGATTCTCTGCTGTCCGTCTAAGACCTCGTACATGTCGCCATTCTTATTAAAATAAATCAGACCAATCGGATAGCCGGAAAGCAGCGATTCAATTACCGCAACATCCCGCTTTCCGTCGTTGTAAATGTAATTTCTCTGATATTCGGGTTGAATTACAAGCTTACCATGCGCGGTGCTATTCCGGCTCTGCCAACATTGGAAGAAACAGTAGCCTTTGTGAAAGAAAACTATTAACGTATGGGGGTGAATATGAGAATATTCACCCTTAATTATCTCATTAAGTTTCGTAATATTTCTACTGTAGATTTTGAAATTTCTATTCCTGCTTTTTGTATAAATACTTCTTTATCAAAATAGTTTTGTTTATTACTTTCTAAAGATTCTAAAAAACATTTAGGCTCGACATTCAAACTGTTTGCAATTTCCTCAATCATACTAATCGGTGGTAAACTTTTTCCACTTTCTATCATGTTTATATAGTTGATATTTTTGTCTAATAAAATGGAGAGTTTTTCCTGCGAAAGTTTCGCCTTTTGACGATAGAATCTAAGATTTTCTCGGAATACAGTTTCCAATGGTGTTTCCATATACATATATAATACTGGAAAATATATCTTCAATTCATAATATAAAACTATGGAATGATTGACAAATATACCCATATTAAATAATGTTTAAAGTAAAAAATATACATATCTTACTAGGGGAAAGAAGTAACTATGGCAGAAAACGAATCAATAGAACGCAAACAGGTATTTATAGGCAAAATACGCAAATGTCCGAATTGTGGGGCACAAATTACAACCGACACGGCAAAATGTCCATCATGTGGATTTTTGATTGAAAAGGAAAATGTATCGTCTGCGATGGACGAGTTTGCAAAAAAGTTTATGTCACTCCAGACAGATGCCGAAAAGAGGGAACTGGTAGAATCTTATCCAATTCCGAATAACAAGGAAGATATGCGGGGATTTCTTAACTATGCAGCGAACCAGCGAGATAAAGACTACCCTAGTCTAACAAACAAAGTATTCTGGGTAGATGCATGGAACAACAAGTGCCGACTTATCGTAAATCAGGCAATTGATGTATTTGGTTCGGATTCAGAATTCATGCAGTACCTTAAGACATACAAGGCAGAGGTTGAAAAATCCAGCACAGAAAACAAGAAGCTTAAAGGACGTCTGCGTTTTGTAAAAATAGCAAAGGTTTCTGCGGTTGCAGCAGTGGTGATTGCCCTTGCGGGCGTTATTGGCGGAAGTCTTTATATGAAGCAGAAAAAGCGCGCCGAGCTGATAGCGGGTTGTATTGTGCCAAAAGAGAATGTGATGATATTTAGCGAGAATTATATTGAAGTCCTTTCAGATGCAAAAATTGTTACGACGAACATCTCTCAAAGAAACGTGACTTCGAAAACGGCAGATCATAAAGATTGGTGCTTAGATACAACGGTTACGGTAGAAGTCAAGTCTAAAAGAAATATACAAGAGAACAATTTCATAAAGTTTAAAAGACATTATCCAGAATATTTCTCTTCATCAGATTTTAAGGGGTTGCTATGGTTCAGAACTGCTGGGTGTGAAGATAATATAGAATGTGCCTATCAGTCCAAGAATGTAACTATACATGGCTTTGATAATGTGCATCAAATTTCTGAAACCATTGCTAACTGGCAAAAAGAAGATGAAACAAAAACGCTCATATTTTGTCTTACCCAGATTGCAGGAAGTAAACAGGAATGTGAGAATTTAGCAATAAAACTGCACGAAAGTGGAGAGTTTTTGTTTAAATTAACTGCTTTTTATGACGAATACCATTGGCGATGGCTTCAAAAAAAGAAAAGAAATAAAAGATCTGGAACACTAAGTGTCGGTCATAAATTTAGCAAATTACTTTTGAGGAATTAAAATGACAAAACCATCTTTCTTTAATCAAGCTGCATTGGTAGATGATTTGTGGAATGAAATGACAACAACAGGATTTTCTAACCGCTCCAAGAATGATTTTTATGATTTTGTGCTGTACCTTCTGAATAAGTATGACAACAATCATTTTCTTTCAGAAAACGATAACGCATATAATGAACGGCTTCTAAAATCAACGGAGGTACGCATAAAGTCCGCAAAGAAAAATATTTCCGTGAAATTTATGAGTTCAGAAGAATACGATGATATATTTATTGATTTTATCAAAAAAATTAGTTCAGGAAATCTTCCTTCGCTTGATGACAATGGTGACACATACATAATGGTTATAGAAGATACGGCTCTGCGTTCTGTTCTTGAAACAAAACTTAAGCGTATAACTCATACAACTTTCGATTACAAAATGAACAAAGAAATAGTTACCATTAGTCATAGTGCATTTCTTAAAATGCTTGCTGTTGAACTGGATTTGTCTAACGATTCAAACGGAATGATAACATTGCTTTCTAACACAATTGATTCACTAAAAGATGAAAAAAGCAAACAAGATATAAAAGAAGCACTTACAGAAGCAGTCGGAGCATTAAAAGAATCAGATTCTCTTCAATCCTTAACTATAAATGGTTTGAAAGCAGTCGCAACTTTTGCTGTGACAAAATTCCTAACAAGAGAATAGTCAAAAAACAAAAAAAACGGAGATAAATATGGGACTTTTCGGAAACAAAAACAAGACAAACGAAGGCGGTTTGATGGATGTCATCCGTTGTGATGAACCAAGCTACCTTATCTGGAAGTGGCGGCCAGCGGGTGAAGATGCAAACTCCTCCAAAAAAGAAAATGCAATCCGCTACGGGTCTTCACTTCGCGTAAAAGAAGGTGAAGTTGCTGTATTCGTTTATCCGCAGAAAGATGGAACTCAGCAGGATTTTATCGTTGGTCCATATGACGAGACAATCAAGACTGGGAACTTTCCGATTCTTACTTCAATCGTCGGTACGGCATTCGGTGGAGCAAGTCCTTTTCAGGCAGAAATCTACTTCATCAACCTTGCGGGAATAATTCAGGTAAAATTCGGAGTTCCATTTTTTGATGTCGCAGACCCGCGATTTATGGATTATGCAGTTCCAGTCGCTGTTAGGGGAATAATCAGT
Source organism: uncultured Treponema sp. (assembly GCA_947165895.1). GTDB lineage: Bacteria > Spirochaetota > Spirochaetia > Treponematales > Treponemataceae > Treponema_D. Next base: position 345,454 of record CAMVCB010000003.1, on the reverse strand, counting down.
TTCAAGATTTCAGATTACAAAGAATTCATAAAACTACACCGCCTTATCGATTTTAATTTGGATGCTTTCCAGACGCAAATTCGTGATGCTGTTATTAAATACACAAAAGGCGTTGTCACAAATATTCCGTCGGACAACGGAATTCCTGTCATTCAGCTTGAACGAAAAATTCTGCTGATAAATGACACAATCGAGCAGTACATAAAACCTCGTTTACAGAATGATTTTGGAGTAACAGTCAGTGCTCTTGATATTTCAGATGTTGAGCTTGATAAAGACAGTGATGGTTACAGAGAACTTAAAGCAGTCACAGCGGACATCACCACACAGACAACACAGGCACAGGCTGCCGTCAACATCAAGCAGATGCAGGATATGCAGCGTGTTCAGATGGAGAATCTCGAAGAAACCCAGAGAATTCAGCGTGAAGAAATGCAGCGAGCTCAGAAACTCCAGACTGAAAGTGCAAATATGTCAGCATTCCAGATTGAAAAACAGGCAGAAGTTGGAATTGCAGGAGCAAATGCGCTTGGTCAAATGGGAACAAACGGCGGAGTTGGAGTAAATCTTGGAAACGACGGTGGCTTCAATCCTGCTGGTATGATGGCAGGAATGGCAATGGGTAGTGCAATTGGTCAGAACATGGCGGGTATGATGAACGGTGCATTAGGTGGAGTTAATCAGCAAATACCGCCACAGATGCCGGGTGTTGCTGTTCCTCCGGTTCCTCCTGTAAGTCAGTACAATGTTGCAGTCAATGGTCAGAGCACAGGGCCTTATACCGTACAGGTACTTTCTCAAATGGTATCAAGCGGTCAGTTTACAAAGGCAAGTCTTGTCTGGAAAAATGGAATGACAAATTGGCAGGCAGCAGGTGAAATTCCTGAACTTGCAACACTTTTTGCACAATGTTCAGTACCTCCTGTACCACCAGTTCCACCAACTATGTAATGTAAGGAGCAGTTTTTATGAAGCCAAATATTTTTTTGATTATTGTTTCTGTTCTGATTGCAGCTCTTTCTGGATATGGTTTTTATGCCGCAAACTCGGGCGAAAATTTCTGTATTTTACTCTCTCTCGGAAGCGGATTAACTTTTGCAGCAACTTTGATTGGTACATTGGGAATAGGACTAAAAGAAAGAGCTGGAAATGTAAATTTCAAAATCGTTTCTGTTATTTTCTTTATGTTGTTCCTGATAAGCAACTTGCTATTCGGATTCATAGGAATGAAAGTTGCTCCGTACATAATCGTAAATGGAATAATTCTTCTGATTTATGCGATTTTTGAATACGGAATAATCAAAACAATCGAGTAATAATACTGGACTTTGTAAAGGGGGCTTACCCCCTTTTGACGAAAGAAAAATGATGACATTTCATCAAAAATCGTCTATATTTAAATCGTAAAGCGTGCCGTACAGAAGGTCATCTCCAACGAAAACGTCTGCATTTATTAGTATGTACGGTTATAAAAGTTTATTTCTTATCTATTATTTTCTTTACCATAATTCAGGCATGATGTTGGACTTGCGCTGAAAGATCGAATGACTCACGAGGAAAGGTATGGAAAATTCTCAAATTCAAAACAAACTCAAACTTTTTGAAAACAAAAAAATCCGCTATGTATGGAATGCCGAAGAAGAGGACTGGTATTTTTCGGTGGTGGATATTGTTGAAGTGCTGACGGAAAGTCAGAATCCAAGACGGTATTGGAGTGATTTGAAAATCAAGTTAACAAAAGAAGGTAGTGAAGCGTACGATAAAATCGTACAGTTGAAGATGCTTGCCCCAGATGGCAAAATGCGTGAAACGGACACTCTTTCTACCAAAAACGTTCTTCGTCTGATACAGTCAATTCCGTCTCCAAAAGCCGAACCATTTAAAATGTGGCTTGCTCAGGTTGGTAACGACAGACTTGAAGAATATGCTGACCCGGAAAAGGCAATTACACGTGGTGCAGAATACTATCGTGCAAAAGGCTACACCGAAGGCTGGATAAATCAGCGCTTGCAGACAATAGAAATGCGTAAAGAGCTTACGGATGAATGGAAAGCACGCGGAATTGAAAAAGAAACAGATTATGCAATTCTTACGAATGAGATGACAAAAGCCTGGAGCGGACTTTCTGTAAAAGAATACAAGGAAAAGAAAGGCCTTAAAAAAGAGAATCTGCGTGACAATATGACAAATATTGAACTTGTCTTGAATATGCTTGCTGAGGTTACTGCGACATCAATTTCCAGACAGGAAGAACCAGAAGGATTTGAGGCAAATAAAAATGTTGCTGTACGTGGTGGAAAAGTAGCTAATACTGCAAAAGAAGAATATGAAAAAGCAACGGGCTTAAAAGCCGTATCATCTCTGAATGCTAAAGATAAAAAATTATTGGAAATTAAAAAGACAAAAGAAATAGAATAAAATGACCGACGACTTAAAACAAGCCCTGCGACAGCTTGCGCAGAAATACGAAACTTCTTCTTTTATGGATGCTGACCAGAGTCAGTTTACCCGCTGGTATTCCCGGCAGGAAGATGTAGAAGCGGCCTGCTTTATTGCGGCTATGCTTTCTTTTGGAAGCAGGAGCCAGTTTATTCCGAAAATACGTGGAATTTTTGAGCTGGCTGACAAATCGGGCGGAATGGAAAAATGGTTGATTTTGCGGGATTTTGAAAAGAATTTTGATGAAAATTCGCCAAATTTTGCTCAAAAAGGCGAAAATTTGCCGAAATTTTACAGATTTTATTCATTTTCTGATATGAATTCGCTTTTTTCTGAGCTTTCGGAAATTCTGAAAGAAAGCGGAACTTTTGGGGAATTTTTAAAGAAAAAGTATGAAAATCTTAATTCCCAGGACCAGCTGCCCGGTGCCCTTGCAGATTTAATTTCCCGGTAGATCTGGGCCTCTGGTCCTGGTATCCGGCAGAAAATCTTCTGATTCCTCTGGATGTTCATGTTATGCAGGAAGGAATCCGCCTTGGCCTTCTGCCGGAAAATGCTAAGGCTGACCGCAAAACTGTCCTTGCACTTACGGAGCAAATGGCAGAAGTTTTCCCACAAGACCCCGCCCGTGCTGATTTTGCACTTTATGGGCTTGGAGTTTCGTGATTTGCATCCATTTCCTTTTCTGAGCCTTCGCAAAGCTTTTCGATTGTAATGTTGGTTTTAAGTTGTGTTTTCAATTTTGATCTCCTTTGATGGCTCGCAGGCGGGCGGAAGATGTCACACGGATTGGAAATTGCTAACGCAATTTCTTTTTTTTATGGATTTTCCGTTAGGAAAATCGAATCCGTGTGACAATTTATTTGTGTTTATTTTTCTTTAGCCGGTTAGGGCATGGAGCAGGCGCGAAGCGAGCCACTGGACTGAAGGAACGGAGTGACTGAGGGAAGAGGCTGGAGCGTCAGCGGAACTGCGTAACGCCCGACCTGCCCTGGAGCTTTTGCGTAAGGGCAGGGAACCGCCTGAATATTTATCTGATGGGCAGGATGGCCTGGAATTATGCTGCTTTTCGCCTTCGGATAAGCTGGGCAGCAATCAGAAGAACAATAATTGTCATTCCTACAAGGTCTGTTATGGAATGAGATTCGATGCAGCAGAGACCGGCAGCCATAAAGCAGAGGCGTTCAAGCAGGGACATTGATTTTTTTACCGGTTTGGAAACCTTAAAGTTATTAAGGAAGCCTGTTGCGGTAAAGGCATAACCTTCAAGGGCGACGCTGAGTCCGAACATTCCTATGATTGCGGTAAGCGCCACTCTCATGATTGAAAGGCTGTCGGCACCAATCATGAGCATTGCCGGGTTGTAAATGAACATGTAAGGAACGATAAAGGCTCCGATTGCAAGCTTTGTAGCGTTAACGGCGGTTCGCATTGGTTTGGCCCTGGCTATGGCGGCACCGGCGATTGCTGCAAGGGCTACCGGAGGAGTAACGTCGGCGATGATTCCAAAATAGAAGGCGAACATGTGGGCGGGTAAAAGCTGTTCCGGAGTTGGGGCTGAGCCGCCGTAAAGGCAGTGGACGATTGCGGTGGCAGTAATTGTTGATGTAATCAGGTAGTTTGCAGTTGTCGGGGCGCCCATACCAAGAATGATTGAAGAAACCATTGTGAGAAGCAGGGTAATGAAAAGCTTTCCGTGGGCCAGGGCAACAAGTCCTGCACCAAGCTTGAGTCCAAGGCCTGTAAGGGTTACAACACCAATAATAATTCCGGCCATTCCACAGGCAATTGCCACGCTGATTATTCCCCGGGCTGCGGCGCAGAGCACATCAACAAAATCGTGGAGGTTAAACCGTGGTCTTCTGCCTTTTGCAAGGTCTGCAAAAGAAGCGGCAATTGCGATTACGATAATCGAAAGGATTCCCATAAGGGCCGAATAAGTTGCTGTTTTTCCTGAGCAGAGGAAGAAAATGATTACCAGCAGGGGCAGAATCATGTAGCCGCGTGACAGAAAGAGGGGAAGGAATCTTGGGATTTCTTCTTTTGGAAGACCTTTGAGTCCGCGTTTGTGGGCTTCAAGGTGAACCATAATGAAGATGCCGGCAAAATATAAAAGGGCCGGAATTACGGCTGCCTTTACGACTGTGATATATGGTACGCCGACGCTTTCTGCCATGAGGAAGGCGGCCGCACCCATGATAGGGGGCATGAGCTGTCCGCCGGTTGAGGCTGCGGCTTCTACTGCGCCTGCAAACTCACCGCGGTAGCCAAGCTTTTTCATCATAGGGATGGTAAAGGAGCCTGAACCTACTGTGTTTGAAACTGAAGAGCCGGATACGGTTCCCAGCAGGGCGGAAGAAAGAACGGCTACCTTTGCAGGGCCACCGCTTGCGCTTCCGGCAATTGCGTTACAGGCATCAATGAAGAACTGGCCGATTCCTGTTTTTTCCAGGAAGGCTCCAAAAAGGATAAAAAGAAAGATAAAGGTTGAACAGGCTCCGACTGGAGTTCCCATAATTCCTTCGGTTGTGTAGTAAAGATGGCTTACAACACGGCTGAGTCTGTAGCCGCGGTGATTCAAAAAGCCCGGAAGATATCTTCCGATAAAGGCATAAAGGATAAAACAGCCGGCAATAATCATAATTGGAAGACCTACGATTCGGCGGCAGCTTTCAAAAAGGATTATGATTCCAAATATTCCTATTACAATATCCAGGCTGGTGTATGCACCGGCCCTTCTTACAAGCTGCTCAAAATTGATGATGTAGTAGCACCAGCAGCCGGCTCCTGCAAAAGCAAGGAGAATGTCGTAGAATGGCAGAGTATTTTTTGACATTTTTTTACTTGCCGGAAAAAGAAGAAAGGCAAGAAACTGCACGAATGCCAGGTGGGAGGCTCGTACAATCTGAGTCGGAATGCTTCCTTTTAAGGTTGCGTAAAGCTGGAAAGCACAGAAAGCAATGGAAACAAGAACTGTTATGTACTGTCGCCAGCACTTGTGCTCACGGTAAGAGCGTTCCCTGTCCAGATCCTTCATCAGTTTTTTCATTTCATCTTCGTTAGTTGTTGGAAGAATGCTGTCAATATCCATCTATCGGACTCCTTGTAGAAATAATTTTTAAAATTGAAAGCCTTTTTACCCGGAATTCAAGGCTTGTCTGAGGCTTAAAAAAATCCTTCAGAAAAAATTCACTGTCACCAACTGTTACAGAATGTTCTGCAATCAGGCCGACTGCCATAACAAGGCATGGAAGTCTTCTGTCCAGCTTTTGGATAATATAACCGTCCTCTGTAACAAGAAATTCTGCCCCCTCTGTTTCATAAGGCTCTGGAATTCCGGCTCCATAAGAAACGAAGCGGGTTTTATAAAGCTCAAGATTACCGGAAGGCAGAACCCGGTAGTAATCGTGAACACGACCCTTGTTTACAGAATGGGTGTAATTTACAGAAAAGCCCTGGCTGACGGCATTTATTGAATAAATTTTTTCTGAATGATTCTTTCGGTTTGAGATTAACAGCGCCCGTTTTACTGGCAGGCTGGCTGCCAGAATTAGGGCGGACACTGTAAAAAACAAAAGTTTTTTCATCAGGGGATTGAGATTTCCCTAGTTCAAAAGACCAATTTCTTTAAAGTATTTTGCAGCACCAGGATGGAATGGAACAGAAATTCCTGTTACGGCAGATTTTGCAGTAACTTCCTTTCCTTTAGCGTGTGCAGCGCCAAGTTCATCGAGGTTTTCAAAAAGTGTCTTTGTCATGGTATAAACTGTGTTTTCATCAAGATTGGCATTTACGGCCAGAGTTGCCTTGATTGCAAGTGCTTCTGTGTCTGCGTCAGTTCCCTTGTAAGTTCCGGCAGGAATTACAGTTTTTGTATAGAAGCCGTATTTTGCACAGATGGCATAAGCTTTTTCTCCGTTTACAGGAATAAGTACAAGACCTGCTGTAAAGGCAAGTTCCTGCAGGGCAGAGTTAGGAACGCCGGCAGTTACAAAACATGCATCAAGAGTTCCGTTCTGAAGTCCTTCTGCAGATTCCTTAAATGAAAGGTTGTTCTTTTTGATGTCAGAAAAAGAAATACCGTAGCCTTCTAGAATCTGTTTTGCATTAAATTCAACGCCAGATCCGGCATCACCTACCGATACACGCTTTCCCCTCAAATCATCAATAGTCTTAATTCCGCTTGAAGCAGAGGCCGCAATCTGAACTACTTCAGGATACAAGGTACCGATTGAAGCAAGGTTTGGAAGCTTCTGACCTTCAAACATATCTGTTCCGTTGTAGGCATAATCCATTACATCATTCTGAACGGTTGCGAATTCTGCATCACCCTTTGAAATAAGCCGGAGATTTTCAGCAGATGCACCAGTTGCCTGTGCAGTTACATTCATTTTTTCAATTTTTGTGTTCCAGATATTGGCGATTGCGCCGCCAAAAGGATAGTAAGTACCTGAAGTACCGCCTGTAGCAAGAATGTAATTTTTATTTTCATTACAGCCTGAGAGAGCAATTAATCCTGCCAGAAGGGCACCAATTAAAGTGATTTTTTTCATGTGGGAACCTCTTTTTTTAATATTTCTTCAGGCAATATTATAATATAAGACAAATGCTTTAACTAGACAAAATTATCAATACTATAAATATTAAAATGAAAAATATTTGCGGACAAAGCTGGCAGAAAAATCAAAAAATAACCTTTTTTTCTAATAAAATGTTTTTTTTTACTTAATTTACTGTTATCATATTTACTTTTTTGAAATATACTAAAAGTAAAAAAATTTGGGAGAGAAAAAAATGGTCTTAATTGATAAGCAGAGAGAATTCTTTGAAAGTGGAAAAACACTTTCCTACGAGGCCCGCAGAGATTCTCTTAAAAAGCTTAGAGATTGTGTTAAGAAAAACGAAAACGAAATCATCGCTGCACTAAAATCGGATCTTGGAAAATCAGAAGCAGAAAGCTTTATGTCTGAAATAGGGCTTTTTTATGATGATATTGCCTATAATCTTAAAAATCTTAAAAAGCACATGCGTCCTGAGCGCTGCGGCTCACCACTGTCAATTTTTCCTTCAAAATCACAGGTTTTGCAGAGTCCGTACGGCCTTGTGCTTATTATTTCGCCGTGGAATTATCCCTTCCTTTTGACTCTTGAGCCTTTGGCCGATGCCCTGGCTGCCGGAAACTGCTGTGTGGTAAAGCCTTCTGAGCTTTCTCCTGCAACAACAGGTATAATGACAAAAATAATAGAAGAAACTTTTCCAAAAGAGCTTGTCTGCTTTGTAAATGGCGGAGCTGAAGAATGTAAGGCTTTGCTTGAAGAAAAGTTTGACTATATTTTTTATACGGGAAATACAAATGTGGGCAGATATGTGATGGAAAAGGCTGCTGCCCATCTTACGCCGGTGACCCTAGAGCTGGGTGGAAAATCTCCTGCCATCATAAGCAGAAACTGTAATCTCAGGCTTGCGGCCCGCCGGGTAGCTTTTGGAAAATTCCTGAATGTAGGTCAGACTTGTGTTGCGCCGGATTATGTTATAATCGAAAAAGCCGTGCATGATGATTTCATAAAATATCTGAAAGATGAAATCGTAAAAATGTACGGGGAAAAGCCCCTTTCAAATGAAAATTACGGAAAAATCATAAATAAAAGGCATTTTGACAGACTTTGCGGTCTGATTGACAAAAGTAAGGTGATTTTTGGCGGTGAAAGTGACCCGGCTGCCTTGAAAATTTCTCCTGTAATAATGGACGGAGTTACCGAAGATGATGCCGTTATGAAGGAAGAAATTTTTGGTCCTCTGCTTCCCCTGATTAGCGTTGAAAATCTTGACCAGGCCTTTAATTTTATTCAGAAAAATCCCCATCCGCTGGCTCTATACCTCTTTACCAGTAATAAGAATGAAGAAAAGCGTTTTCTTTACGGTTTACAGTTCGGCGATGCCTGCGTAAATGATGTTGTAATTCACGTTACCAATCATAATCTTCCTTTTGGCGGCATTGGTGATTCCGGAATGGGAATTTACCACGGAAATTATTCTTTTGAAACCTTTAGTCATCCAAAAGCGATTGTTAAGGCTTCAACGCTGATTGATATTCCTATCCGCTATCAGCCTTTGACAGACTTTAAAAGAGCGGTTCTCCGCCTTTTTATGTAAAGATAATAACATAAATAATTGCAAAATAGAAAGCAGGAGGCTTTTTGATGCAGGAAAGGGCTTTTGTTCTTTTTGAAAAAGATATTGTTTTGAAGGCTGATGGTTCTTTGCCGGAATTTTCAGAGTTTGAAAAGATTAAAGCTGAAAATCCACTGCTGGAATATTTTGAAGAAAAACAGACCGGTATAAAAGTTCTGGGGCTTTCTTCGGCAGAAAAATTAGGTGACGCTTATAAAAGCATCCCTCTGCGCGAGTTTTTTGCAGAAAATTCTGATAATGAAGATATAAAATTTCAGGTTTTCAGGGGAAAATCCCTCTTGAACTGGCGTATTTCCCATAAATTCTGCCAGAAGTGCGGAAAAAAACTGGATGAGCATCCTCTTTTGACTGCCAGAATCTGCCCGGAATGTAAGACGATTTCCTTCCCTCATATTGAACCCTGCATCATTGTTCTTGTTACAAAGGGTGATAAAATCCTCCTTGCCCGCCATGCCCAGAGAAATCAGGATATTTATGCCTGTATTGCGGGCTTTATTGAGGCAGGAGAATCTGCCGAGCACGCGGTTGAACGGGAAATTTTTGAAGAAACCGGCCTTAAGGTAAAAAACATTCTCTATCGCGGAAGTCAGAGCTGGCCTTTCCCGGATCAGCTGATGCTTGGTTTTACGGCTGAATATGAAAGCGGCGATATTGTGCTTCAAAAAGAAGAGCTGACTGATGCCCAGTGGTTTGACAGAAATAACTGCCCGGCAAGTCCAAAACCGGGCTCGATTGCCTATCAGCTTATTCACGGGGAAATTTAAAATCATATAAAAAACTCAGTAAAAAAGTGACAGTTTTCCAGACTTGAGGTGTCCTATAAAATAAGAGGAGATTAAAAATGGAAAACGGATTCAGTTTAATTGAGTTATTCAAGCTTGGCGGCCCTTTTATGTGGGTTCTTCTTGCCTTTTCGGTTGCGACAATTGCGATTGTCATTGAACGCTGCATTTATCTTGCATGGCATGACTGCAAGGTCAGCCCTATTTCGGACCGCGTAAAAAACTTTCTTATTGAAAACAAAAAGGATGAGGCAGAAAAATATCTGGCTTCATATTCTCACAAACAGACAGTTGCGACAATTCTGCTGGCACTTTTGCAGAACGCAAAATTTGGTGAAAACCGCATGGAAAGGGCGGCAGAAGCTGAGGAACAGGAACGTCTGCGCCGTATGGAAAACGGCTTTAACTATCTTACAGCCCTTTCTTCACTTGCACCACTTACAGGCTTTTTGGGTACTGTTTCTGGAATGATCGGGGCCTTTCAGTCAATTGCGACTGCCACTGATGTAAATGCGCAGCTGGTGGCAGGGGGCATTTACGAAGCCCTAATCACAACTGTATTTGGTCTGATTATTGCAATCATTGCCCTTGTTGCCTATAACCTTTTGATTCAGAAGGTAGATACTTTTGCGGCTGAAACCTCCAAGGCAATCAACGACCTTGTTCCAGAGCTGATGGGAGCATAAGGATTTTCAGGGGAGATTTAAAATGATTAAGCGTTTTGTGCGTCACAAGGTAGAGGATGCAGGATCTTCCGGCTCCCTGAACGACCTTTCCTTTCTTTTGATTATCTTTTTTATTGTGATTGCGGGTTTTAATGTGAACAAGGGCTTTCTGCTCAATCTGCCGTCCAAAGAAAAGCCGATTGTCGTAAACACGGAAGATATTTTTAAGTGTTGCCTTGAAGCAGACGGAAAAATAATTATGGAGGGGAAGGAAATTAATATTTCTGACCTTACAACAAGAATTGAAGAAAAATTGAGAACCTGGCCTAATCTTACATTTCTGCTTTCAATTGACAGTGAATGTGCCTACCAGAAGGTAGTGGACGTAATTTCTGCAATCAGAAAATGCCGGGTAGAAAATTTTTCCTTCAGAATGACGGACGATTAAGAGGAAGAGAGAAAATGGTTAACATCAAAAAAAAGAGAAGAAATCCTTCGATTACAACTTCTTCAATGTCGGATATAGGCTTTCTGCTTTTGATTTTTATCATGCTGATTTCGCTTATGAATCAGCGTTATGAAGAAAAAATTAATTATCCGGAAAGCAGGATACTTGAAAGAACTCAGGCAGATAAGAACTTTGAAATCTGGGTTCAGAAAAACGGGCTGGTTTCTGCTGACGGAGAAATTCTTGACGGAATCGGGCTGGAACGCGCAATTGTAGGGGCCATTGCTGAAAATCCCGGAGTGAGGATTCACATTATTGCTGATAAGGACACGCCTTACAAATATGTAAATTCCGTGGTTTCGGTTTTGCAGAATCTGCAGCACAGGGTTGTCAGCTTTGTGATTAAGGAGAGGACTTAAAATGAGTGAAAATACGATTGCAAGATTTACAAGGCTGGCTCCGCTGACACGGCCCCTTCTTTTTGTCCTGGTGCTTTTTCTTCATGTAGGGGCAATCTGCTTTTTTAATTTTTCCAGCAAGGCCGATTCTGTGGAGACGGTGGATTTTCGTGAAGCGGAAGTTTTTAAGCTGGTGGATGTTCAGGAATATGTAAAGCCGGCTCCAAAGCCTGTAGAAAAAAAAGATGTCGTAAAGGTTTCTAATCAGCCTAAGGCCTCTGAAAAAATCCTTGAAACAAAGGAAGAGGTTGTAAGGGAAGAAGAGCAGATTGAATATCTTCCCCAGCATAAGATTTCTACTGTGCCGGTGATTCCGGGCCGGGAGGTTCTTTCACGGATTGTTTATCCGCCTATGGCCTTGAAGCAGGGAATTGAGGCGGTCGTTTACCTGGAGCTTTTTATTGACAGCAAAGGTCAGATAAAAAACATCAAGGTTTTGAAGGATCCCGGCCACGGTTTTGCCCAGGCGGCCCTTTCTGCCCTGCAGGGAATTACCTGCATTCCGGCAAATGCCAACGGAAAAGCCTGCGCTGTCCGTTACCGCTACCCGGTAAAATTTACGCTGAATTAACAGCTTAGCGGTCGGCAGGAAAAATTGATTTCATCCAGAGGTCGATAAAGGCATCTGTAAAGGCTGTGCCCCTTTCCCAGTATTCAACATTGCTTTTTTTCAAAAGAACCTGTTCTATGCAGCCCCAGAGTCCCGATATCAGAAGTCCGACCTCCAGCCGCGGATTTTGGGATTCTGCCAGGCCTTCTTCAAGCGCTTTTTTCAAAAGTTCTTCGCCTGTCCGGTTGCAGACGTAATATTCTTCTATTATATCGGCATTTGCATCATCAGCAGATTTAAAACCCTGCATTACAAGAAGGGCAAGGCGGGGATTTTCAAAGCACCAGTCGCGGAAAGTTGAAATTGCATTTTTTATATTAGCTTTGCAGTCACTTCCTTGCAGGCTGGATGCTTTTATTTTTTCATTCAGTGCCCGGATTGAATCAAGGCCGATTGCCTGAAAAAGGCTGTCCTTATCCCTGTAATAGTGATAAATATTGGTTGCGGTGATTCCGCAGGCCTTTGCAATATCACGCATGCCAATCTGGTCAGGATTTTTTTCCATCAGAAGTTCCAGAGTACGTTTTTTTATTGTTGGAATGATTTCTGTATTTGGATTTCTCATTATAGCCCCGTCTTATTTATCAATAAATTAACAGTGTTATATTATTAAGTCAAGATAAGTTTTTCCTGGTCAGATTTCACCAAAAAAAAGTTTAAATACTTATTTTACTTATTTAACTTCAAATATAATTGAGAAGGTCCCTGCCCCTGAATAAAATCTGAAAAAATCCAATAAAAAAGAGAGAAAAATGGACGGAATAAAAAGCGCAGGGCAGGTTGCAGAAGATTATATTTCAGGCTGCGAAGCTAAGGTAAAATGCCCTTTTTCAAAATTATTTTTAAAAGCTGTTTTAGCCGGAGCAATGATTGCTTTTGGTGCCAGTGCAGGAAACGTTGCTTCCCATGCCATTTCTAATGTAGGCCTTGCAAGGCTGGCAAGTGCCGTAGTTTTCCCGGTTGGCCTTATGATGATTGTTTTGACTGGCGGTGAGCTTTTTACCGGCGACTGCCTTATGGCAATGAGCTGTTTTACAAAAGAACAATCGCTTTTGAGCGTAATCAGGGTACTGGCTGTGGTTTTTGCTGGAAATATGCTGGGAGCAAGTCTTCTTGCTTACGGGGCATTTTTAAGCGGTCAGTTTAATTATTCGGCAGGACTTCTTGGAGCCTATTCAATAAAGGTGGCTCTGGGGAAGGTAAATTTATCTTTTTCTGCTGCCCTGGTTTCGGGGATTTTGTGCAATATTCTGGTTTGTGCCGCTATTGTTATGGCAGGGGCCGCTAAAGATGTTACAGGAAAGCTTGTGGCAATCTTTTTTGTAATCATGCTTTTTGTTACGGAAGGCTTTGAACACTGTGTTGCAAATATGTATTACATTACTGCCGGATTGATTGCAAGTCATCAGCCTGCTTATGCCGGAATTGCTACCGGACAGCTGGGCCTTACAGCCGAAAAGCTTCAGGCTCTTAATCTGAAATCTTATCTTATCGGTAATCTGATTCCGGTAACTCTGGGAAATATTATCGGTGGAGCAATCTGTCTTGGATTGCCGCTTGTTTATCTGAATTTGGGTAAGGGAAATAAAAAAGATATCGGCGTTGCCAGGGAGGTAGCATAATGGTTCATATGATAGGATTGACTGCTCTTGTATTGCTTGCTGAGCTTGCGGGAGTTGCAGTTTTTACTCTCATTTTGAAGGGCTGCTGCAGCCTGAAAAAGTAAAAAGTCTGTAAAGATTTGCTGATGATTCTTCTCCTTGACAGGCTGAAGTCAAAATCTTAAAATTAAAAGGATTTGAACAAAGGCGTTCATTCGATTTGACGGCATTATTGTCGTCGGATGGAATGGACGCCTTTTTTTTTTAACGTAGTTACGGGGCGTTGCGGGGTGTCCCCGCAGAGGGGGTAGTGAGCAACGCAGTGCGAACGAGGGGGAGGCTTCCCCCTTTCTGGAGTTTTTTATGAGTAAATTTATTTTTGTAACGGGTGGAGTTGTATCGGGGCTTGGAAAAGGAATTACGGCTGCCAGTCTGGGTCGTCTTTTGAAGTGCCGGGGTCTTAAGGTGACAAGTCAGAAGCTGGATCCTTACATGAACGTTGACCCGGGAACGATGAGCCCTTTTCAGCACGGTGAAGTTTTTGTAACTGATGACGGGGCGGAAACTGACCTGGATCTTGGTCACTATGAGCGATTTATTGATGAAAATCTTACCCGCTATTCAAATCTTACCAGCGGCCGTGTTTACTGGAATGTTTTGAATAAGGAAAGGCAGGGCGAATATCTTGGTCAGACAGTTCAGATAATTCCCCACGTAACAAATGAAATTAAGGATTTTGTTCTGAAAAACGCGGAAGTTTCCGGGGCAGATGTAAGCATTGTGGAAATCGGAGGTACAATCGGTGATATTGAAAGCCAGCCTTTTCTGGAGGCAATCCGTCAGCTGGCCCTTGAAGTAGGCCGCCGCAACTGCCTTTTTATTCACGTCTGCCTTGTACCTTATATCAGCGGTTCGGATGAGTTTAAGTCTAAGCCTACCCAGCATTCGGTAAAGGAACTGATGGCTGTGGGAATCCACCCTGATATTATTGTTGCCCGCTGTGACAAGGAAATTCCGACTGACATACGCAGGAAGATTTCGCTTTTCTGTAACGTCGGCGAAGACTGCGTAATCAACAATACAACCTGCCGCAGCCTTTACGAGGTGCCACTGATGCTGCACGCCCAGAATATGGATGATGTTGTCTGCCGCGACCTGGGAATTGAAAACACAAGAAAGGATTATCCTGAGCTTGCGGCCTGGTCCCGCATGGTGGAAACAATTCATTCGCGCAAGGGAGAAATTCAGCTTGCCCTGGTTGGAAAATATGTAAAGCTCCATGATTCATATCTGAGCATTGTTGAAGCTTTGAATCATGCATCTTTTGTTGTGGGAAAGAACGTAAAAATTAAATGGGTGGATTCTGACAGCGTAACTGATGAAAGAGCTGAAGAGGTTTTTAAAGACTGTGGTGGAATTATTCTTCCGGGCGGATTTGGTCAGCGGGGAATTGAGGGAATGATTTCTTCCTGCCGTTATGCGCGGACTCACAAGCTTCCATACTTTGGAATTTGTCTTGGAATGCAGATTGCGGTAATTGAGTTTGCCCGTTCTGTCCTTGGCTATGCTGATGCTAACAGCCGGGAGTTTGACGAGCTTTGCGAGCATCCTGTAATCGACCTGATGAAAAATCAGGAGGGCGTGATTAAGGGCGGAACTATGAGGCTTGGAAGCTATCCCTGCAAGGTAAAAAAGGGTACGATTCTTGAAAAGGCTTACGGAAGTGATTTGATTAATGAGCGTCACCGTCACCGCTATGAGTTTAATAATGATTTTAGAAAGCAGATGCAGGAGGCGGGTCTTGTAATCAGCGGAACTTCGCCGGATGATACTCTTGTTGAAGCGGTAGAAATTGAAGGTCAATTTCATGTGGGCGTTCAGTTCCATCCGGAATTTAAGAGCCGGCCGAATGCGGCAGGTCCTTTGTTTACGAATTTTTTGAGCGCATGCGAAAAAATGATTCTTGAAGGCCTGCGCAAAGTAAAGTTATAATTTGTAATGCGGGGGTACGCGATAAATGTACACACAGGAAGAAGTTTTGGATTTTGTGCAGGAAGAGGACGTAAAGTTTATCAGGCTTGCATTTTTTGACATTGCGGGAAAGCAGAAAAATATTTCGATAATGCCGACGGAGCTGGAGCGGGCCTTTAACGAAGGAATCGCAATTGATGCTTCGGGAGTTCTGGGCTTTGAAGGGCCTGAAAAATCGGATTTGTTTCTGCTGCCGGACCCGTCAACTCTTGCCATAATTCCATGGCGGCCTATGACCGGGAAGGTTGTGCGCATGTTCTGTGATATTCAGACACCGGACGGCCAGGCTTACAAAAAAGACAGCCGTTCCCTTTTGAAGGCGGCCTGCCAGCGGCTGAAAAAGGAATGCGGAATTGAGCTGATGGTTGGTACCGAGGTTGAATTCTATCTTTTTAAGCTGGATGAAAAGGGAGAGCCGACAAAAGTTCCTTTTGACAGGGCAAGCTACATGGATATTGCGCCGGAAGACCACGGGGAAAATATCCGCCGCGACATCTGCTTTACTCTTGAACAGATGGGAATTACGCCGGAAGCCAGCCACCACGAGGAAGGGCCCGGTCAGAACGAAATCGATTTCCGCTATTCGGATGCCCTGACTGCGGCCGACAATGTTTCGACCTTTAAGTGGATTGTAAATACAAAGGCGGCTTCCAACGGTCTTTATGCTGATTTTTCTCCTAAGCCGCTTGCGGGTGAAGCCGGAAACGGAATGCACATCAATATTTCTTACAGGAAGGCGGGCGCTGGAAGTGGTGTTGCCCGGGCTGCAGGAAATGTGGCTTCCGCTGGCGCCGGCAGGGACGAAGAGCTTTTACCTTACCTGCTTGGCGGAATATATAAATATATAGAAGAAATTACATATTTTCTCAATCCGTCGGAAAATTCCTATAACCGTCTTGGTTCTTCCAAGGCGCCTAAATATGTAAGCTGGGGACGCGAAAACCGCTCGGCTTTGATTCGCCTGCCGGCAACAAAAGGAAGTGCCCGCCTGGAGCTCCGTTCGCCGGATCCTCTCTGCAATATTTATCTTGCCCTGACTCTGATTATCAATGCTGTGATTGAAGGAATTCAGAATAAGATAAAGGCCCCTGCTTCAACAGAGGAAAATCTTTTTGACAATAAGGTTGCGGCCCGACTTGGCTTTAAAACCCTGCCTCAGTCGCTTGAAGAAGCCCGTGAAATTGCAGAAAAAAGCACATTTGTGAAAGCTGTTCTTGGCGATTTTGAATTCTAAACGGTGGTACGATGGAAGCAGATTGTCACAGCGTACTTTTAGTTTCGCACGACAGTAAAATTATTTCTCAAATTTCGGCTTTTCTTATTCCGCCTCTTTTTGAGCTGACCTCAACTTCGGATTTTAACGAGGCGCGCAGGCTTTCGGGAGAACGTACCTTCAGCATAATCATAGTTGATTCCGGCGACGGCTTTGATATTGATTTTGCGGTGAACGTTTCGGAGGGCTATTCTACGGTTTTGCTTTTAGTTCCGGCCGAACATTTTGATGAAGTTTCTTACCGGGTTGAAGGCTTTGGTGTTCTGACGGCGACCAAGCCTTTTGAGCCCTTTTACTTTTATAACATGATAAAGGCTGCTATTGCCGTTCAGTACAAGGTTCAGACTCTTTCCAGCCAGACTGTAAAGCTTAAAACTAAAATGGAAGAAATCCGCGTCGTGAACCGGGCAAAAATGCTTTTGATGCAGAATCTGAAAATGACCGAGCAGGAAGCCCACCGCTTTCTTGAAAAAGAAGCCATGGATAAGGGCATGAAGCGGATTGCGGTAGCGGATGATGTAATAAGGACTTACGGGTAAAGTTTCAGGTTTTAGGTGTCAGGTTATAGGGAGGAGGGGGAAGTAAAAGTGACGCGAGGGAGCAAAACGTGGGGCAAAAACACTTATTGTGTGGCTGCCGCGTGAGCGGCAGGTTCAATAGTTACTTTACCACACAATACGTGTAGCGCGATATCGCGCGGTTTTGAACCACGTTTTGTGACCGGGAGTCACTTTTAATTACAGCAGATACTTATCAATTTCCCGGGCGCATTCGCGGCCTTCGGCTATGGCCCATACTACCAGTGACTGACCCCGGTGCATGTCGCCCGCAGTGAAAACTTTTGCCCGGCTTGTTGTGTAACCGTCAGGATTTGCGGACTCTGGATCAGCCTGACCCTGCGATTTTACAGTTCCCCGCTCTCCAAGCTCTACGCCGAATGCATTTGCCGTGTATTCTTCGCAGCCGGTAAAGCCTGCGGCAACCAGAAGCAGATCGCAGGGCAGAGTTTTTTCTGTTCCCGGGCGTTCTACAAGCTGGCGTTTTCCGTCAATCATTTTGAATTCAACTTCAACAGTGCATACAGCCTTAATGTGTCCGTTTTCGCTGATTACCTCTTTTACGGTTGTTTCATAAATGCGGGGGTCCTGGCCGAACTTTGCGATTGATTCTTCTGCACCGTAATCAACCTTGAGGGTTTTAGGCCACTCCGGCCATGGGTTATTTGGGGCACGCTCAAGCGGCGGGCAGGGCATCATTTCAATCTGGGTGACACTTGCGGCTCCCAGGCGGATTGAAGAACCGCAGCAGTCGTTTCCTGTATCACCGCCACCAACTATTACAAGGTGCTTTCCTGCTACTTCTATTCCGTGACGCTGGCTCAGCATCTGGGCAATCTGGCCGTTGGTAGGCTGCATGCTGATTTTTTCCAGTGCATCACTTGTTGAAATTACGCATTTTGTTACGGCTTTCAGGAAGTCTACGGCAAACATCATTCCGCCGTCCGCACCCTGCTGACCCGTGGCAAGTTTTTCTACCCCGGCAGCCGAAAGTGCTCTGGCTTTTTTTGCACCGCAGCAAAGGGCAACGGCATCAAATTCATTAAGGATATGCTGGGCAGATGCAGAACGTCCGACATCAGCATTAAAAACAAAGACAACACCTTCTTTTTTCATCAGTTCTATGCGGCGCTCGATAATTGATTTTTCCAGCTTCATGTTAGGGATTCCGTACATCAAAAGTCCGCCGGCCCGGTCTTCGCGTTCAAAAACCGTAACACTGTGGCCGCGGCGGTTGAGACTGTCTGCTACTGCCAGTCCGCTGGGTCCTGAACCGATTACGGCAACTTTCTTACCGCTTCGGCGGGCTGGAACTTCAGGCTTCATGTAGCCTGTCTGGAAGGCCTTTTCGATGATAAAAAGCTCGTTGTCGTGAATTGTAACCGAGCCTTCGCCGACAGTCGGGCTTCCGCAGTTGCAGGCTTTTTCGCAGAGGGCAGGGCAGACGCGGCCTGTAAACTCCGGGAAATTTGAAGTTTTAAGGAGACGCCAGGCCGCCATATCAAACTGGCCCTTGTAAAGGGCATCGTTCCATTCTGGAATGTAGTTGTGAAGGGGACAGCCGGTTACCATTCCCTTGAGCCTGATTGCGGAACCGCACATTGGAACTCCGCAGTTCATGCATCGGGCAGCCTGCTCCCGTCTTGCATTTTCATCAAGCTTAGGATGAAATTCCTTAAAATTCCCGATTCGCTCCAGAGGAGGAAGGTTTCCGTTTTCAATTCTTTTATAATCCATAAATCCTGTAGGTTTACTCATTTAAAATCTCCTGTATAGCCTGCCGGTCACTAAGCCGTACACTTTTTAAAAGCGGCAAGAACTGAATCGTCGTGGTTAATGCCGGTCTTTTCCTGGGCAGCGATTTCGCTCATGATTTTCAGATAATCGTTAGGAATGATTTTCTTAAAGCATGATTTATAATGCTCCCAGTTTTTAAGAATTACCTTTGCTTTTTCGGAGCCGGTTTCTTCAACGTGCTCTTCAATAAGTGTGTGAAGATAATTTTCGTCACTTGTGTCTTTTAATGTTGTGGTTTCATCATCCAGGGCATACATTTTTACAAGCTCATGATTAAGACGCCTGTAAAGGTCGTGATTTTCGTCCAGAACGTAGGCTATACCGCCGCTCATTCCGGCGCAGAGGTTTTTGCCTGTGCCCCCTAAAATTACGGCTGTTCCGCCAGTCATGTATTCAAGACCGTGGTCTCCGCAGCCTTCCGCAATAACAGTAGCTCCTGAATTGCGTACGCAGAAGCGTTCGCCAGCTACACCGTTGATAAAGGCTTTGCCGCTTGTTGCCCCGAATAAGGCAACGTTTCCTACTATTATATTGCCGTCGGCAGCTCCTTCGAAGCCGGCCGGCTTTTTGATTACAAGCTTTCCTCCGCTAAGACCTTTTCCGAAGGCATCGTTGGCATCGCCTGTAAGGCGCAGGGTAAGTCCCTTTGGAATGAAGGCTCCAAAGCTCTGTCCGGCACCGCCCTGGAAGTTTACGCAGAAACTGTCGTCTTCAAGCGAATTACCGAAACGTTTCTGTATTTCGCTTCCCAGGATTGTGCCGACGGTGCGGTCGGTAGACTGAATTAGAATTTTGTCACACGGATTCGAAACGTCTAACGACGTTTCTTTTTTTGAATTGGATTCCGTAGGAATCTGCAATCCCTGTGATATTTTTTCTATCCATGGAAGAAGAGTTTTTTCATCAATTGTGCTTTCAAGCTTAAAGTCAAAAAGACTTCTGTCAGCCTTCCAGCTGCTGTTTTCTTCGGCATTTGCAAGAACGCGGCTCAAATCAACAAGACCTGCGCGCTTAAAGCCCTGTTTATCCTTAAGCTTGAGCAAATCGCTGCGGCCGCAAAGTTCATCAACTGAGCGGATACCAAGCTTTGCCATAATTTCGCGCATTTCCTGAGCTATGAACTTCATGAAATTTTCAACGTATTCTGGTTTTCCCGGGAATTTTGCGCGAAGTTTTTCATTCTGAGTTGCAACACCAAAAGGACAGGTATCCAGCTGGCAGACGCGCATCATAGAACAGCCCATGGCAATCAGAGGAGCGGTTGCAAAGCCGAATTCTTCGGCACCAAGAAGGGCCGCAATTACAACGTCTCTTCCGCTCATCAGTTTTCCGTCCGTTTCGATTACGACACGTCCGCGAAGGCCGTTCTTAATCAAGGTCTGGTGGGTTTCTGCAAGTCCAAGCTCCCATGGCAAGCCTGCGTGGTGGATAGAAGAAATTGGAGCGGCACCTGTACCGCCGTCGTGGCCTGAAATCAGAATTACCTGGGCACCGGCCTTTGCAACTCCGGCCGCAATTGTTCCGACTCCCGCTTCACTTACCAGCTTTACGCTGATTCGGGCTGCCCGGTTTGCGTTTTTCAAATCGTAAATCAGCTGGGCAAGGTCTTCGATTGAATAAATATCGTGGTGAGGCGGAGGCGAAATCAGGGCTACGCCTGGAGTGGCATAACGTGTTTTTGCAATCCATGGGTAGACCTTTTTGCCCGGCAGGTGGCCTCCTTCACCAGGCTTTGCTCCCTGAGCCATCTTAATCTGGATTTCTTTTGCGCTCAAAAGATATTCTTCTGTAACGCCAAAGCGGCCGGATGCAACCTGTTTGATTGCTGAATTATATTCAGTTCCAAGACGCTCCGGCTTTTCGCCGCCCTCGCCCGAGTTTGATTTTCCGTGGAGGTGGTTCATTGCGGCTGCCATACAGCGGTGGGCTTCTTCCGAAATCGAACCGTAAGACATGGCTCCGGTCTTAAAGCGTTTTACAATTTCATCAACGCTTTCAACCTCTTCAATCGCAATGCCGCCGTCAGCCGGAAAATCAAATTCCAGCATGGCGCGCAGGGTGTGAGGATGGTCGTTGGAATCAACAAGGGCCGTGTATTCCTTAAAGCGCTGGTAGTCGCCCTTACGGGTAGCCTGCTGCAAGGCAATGATTGTCTGAGGATTGTAAAGGTGACTTTCTGCAGTTGGTCCCATGCGTAGCTTGTGATTTCCGACAGAATCAAGATGCTGGTTTACAGTCAGTCCAGCCGGATCAAAGCCCTGGGCATGGTGGTAGCGTACGTCCTCTTCAATTTCCTTAAGGCCGACACCGCCAACCCTGCTTACAGTATTTGTAAAGTATTTTTCGATTACATCGCTGGCAATTCCGACTGCTTCAAAAATCTGAGCCGACTGGTAAGACTGGACTGTTGAAATACCCATTTTTGCGGCGATTTTTACGATGCCGTTGATGATTCCCTTGTTGTAATCGTCGATGGCTGTATGATAGTCCTTGTCCAGGATTTTCTGGTCGATGAGTTCTGCGATTGCTTCATGGGCCAGGTAGGGATTTACTGCGCGGGCTCCGTAGCCCAGACACATTGCGGCCTGATGAACGTCGCGGACCTCGGCAGATTCCAGAATGATGGAAACGGCTGTGCGTTTTTTGCTGCGGATTAAGTGCTGCTCCACGGCGCTTACTGCAAGAATGGCCGGAATTGCGGCGTGATTTTTGTCTACTCCCCGGTCGCTGAGGATGATGATGTTGTAGCCGTCAGCGTAGGCGGCATCAATCTGGCAGAAGAGATTTTCAAGGGCAGCTTCAAGATTGTCACACGGATTCGAAACGTCTAACGACGTTTCTTTTTTTGAATTTGATTTTGCGTTAGCAAAATCGAATCCGTGTGATTTATTTATTTCAAACAAAATCGATATAGTTTTTGCTTTTAATCCCGGCTGGTTGAGGGCGGCAATTTTAATAAGGTCGGTTCCTGTCAAAATCGGATTGTTGATTTCCAGAACCCGGCAGTTGCGGGCTTGTGGCTCCAGCAGGTTTCCGTCGCGGCCAAGGTAAACCGTAGTATCTGTTACGATTTTTTCGCGCAGACTGTCAATCGGAGGGTTAGTAACCTGGGCAAAAAGCTGCTTAAAATAACTGAAAAGGCTCTGGTGTTTTTCGCTCATTACGGCAAGAGGAGTATCAACTCCCATACTTGCAGTCGGCTCAACTCCGTTTTTTGCAAGCGGCAGAACCATTTCGTTTACATCCTCATAATTCCAGCCGAAAGCCCGGTACAAAATATTTCGCTCTTCCAGTGTGTGGACCGGAACCTTTTTGTTAGGAATTTTTACGCTGGCAAGGGGAAGAAGATTCATATCCAGCCATTCGCCGTAAGGGTAAAGCTTTGAATACATGGTCTTACATTCCTCGTCGCTGATGATTTTTTTCTGAAGAGTATCAACAAGGAGGATTTTTCCCGGCTGCAGGCGGGACTTGATTTTAATATTTTCTTCCGGAATATCCAGAACGCCAACCTCCGAGCTCAAAATCAGCATTCCGTCCTTTGTGATATAGTAGCGGCTTGGTCGCAGACCGTTGCGGTCCAGGGTGGCACCAAGAAGATCGCCGTCACTGAAGAGAATTGCCGCAGGACCGTCCCAGCTTTCCATCATGGTTGCCCAGTAGTGGTAAAAATCCTTTTTGGCAGCCGGCATATTTTCATCGTGCTTCCATGGCTCAGGAATACACATCATAACTGCAAGCGGCAGGGGAATTCCGTTCATCAAAAGAAATTCCAGGGTGTTATCCAGCATAGCCGAATCCGAACCGCTTGTATCAACCGCCGGCAGAACCTTCTGCATTTCTTCCCGGCTCAGCTTTGACGAATGAAGTGTTTCTTCGCGGGCCAGCATTCGGTCAACATTTCCCCGGATTGTATTGATTTCGCCGTTATGTGCAATAAAGCGGTTAGGGTGAGCCCGCTGCCAGCTTGGCTGAGTGTTTGTCGAAAAGCGCGAATGTACAATCGCCATTGCCGAGCTGTATTCGCCCGAGCTCAAATCACTGTAGAAGGTGCGCAGTTCGTGAACAAGAAACATTCCCTTATAAACGATAGTGCGGCTGCTCAAAGAACATACATAGGAGGGGAAAGCCTTCCCCTCGCTCGCAGTGCCTTGCTCGCTACCCCTTCCAGCGGGGGATGCCCCCGCAACGCCCCCGCCTGCCATCTTTTCAAATTCGCGGCGTAAAATATAAAGCCGGCGGTCAAAATCAAGACCTTTTTCGCAGTCCTCCGGGCGGGCAATAAAGCCCTGCCAGATTTGAGGCATACAGTCCCGGGCTTTTTTACCAAGTACATCTGCATTTACAGGAACCTTACGCCAGCCCAGGAATTTTAAATTTTCTGCTTTACAGCATTTTTCAAAGCGGGATTTTTCATTTTCAGCCTCTTTCTTCTCTCCCGGAAAGAAAAACTGCCCGATTCCGTAATCACGTTCGTCAAGCTTTCCGACCAGATCTGCTGCTGCCTTCTTAAAAAAATCGTGGCATATCTGAAGAAGAATACCAACTCCGTCTCCAGTTTCGCCGCTTGCGTCCTTACCTGCACGGTGTTCAAGTTTTTCTACGATGCTTAAAGCGTTATCTACAATTTTGCTGCTTTTACTACCGTCAATGTTCACAACCGCACCAATACCACAAGCGTCGTGTTCAAAGGATGGCTCATAGAGAGTTTTCAGTCCGCCATTTCTGTCTGCCATATCAAGCTTCCTTCACAAACAAAAAAAGCCGCAGACACAGAGCTTCCCCTGAGGCTGCGGCTTCTTTGCCGTCTTTGAGAGTTATTATAAAAAAACAAAAGGCCGCAGAAAGTGCTTCGTTAAATACGAAATACTGTCTGCGGCCTCTTTGCCTTATTTAAATTCATTATTACAAAATCACATTTTTGTGTCAATATTTTTTATAATTTCTTTTTTATACTCCATTAAATAAGATAGCTGTCCACAATAAAAAAAATGTTTATATAGCTATATAAAATTTGACAGATAGCTAAGTTAATTATATAATAACCTGAACTATTTATCAGGAGGCAGCCTATGACAACAGTTCCAATGTTCGAAGCAAAAAATAAACTTCCCCTTTTTATGCACCAGGCAGAAGCAGACGGTCCGGTTTTTATTTCCCGCAGGAATAAAACGGTTGGTGTACTTATTTCTTTTGATGACTATAACCGTATTGTGGCAAAAGGCCGCAGGGATACAATCCTTGAAAGGGCGGCGGAATTCCGTCGGAAAACGGCAGGACTTTTTACAAATGAAGAAATCGACAGAATTTTTGATAATCGGGATTATACGCCTGATTCTTATGAAAGTCATGTTTTTGATGGAGTGTTTGACGATTGATGAACAATTATAACGAAGAAGAACCTCATTATCTTCTGGACTCAAATATTGTTTCAGAAATAATAAAGCCTGAACCAAATTTTAATGTGATAGAAAAAATAGCTGCCCATAATTCTGACTGCGCAATTTGTGCTCCGGTCTGGCAGGAATTATTATTTGGTTTATATCGGATGCCGGAAGGCATAAACAAAAAATATCTTGAAAGATTTATAAAAGATGATGTGCATGAAAGCTTTAAAATAAAAAATTACACGGAAAAAGCCGCTGCAATCCAGGCACAGCTTAGAGCCAGACTTGAAAAACTTGGTAAGCCAACTCAAAAAGAAGACAGCATGATAGCCGCCATCGCTTTAGCAAACCATATGGTTCTGGTAACCCGCAACATAAGGCATTTTGAAGCAATTCAGGAGGTTAGCAGTCTTCAGATTGAAAACTGGTTTGAGTAATTATCATAGGGAAGTCATGTTTTTTTAACAAAGTAATTGACATAAATTTTTTAAAACGATATAAATTACAACATCAAACGGCAATGAGGTCGCAGAAAGGGTATTTCTGCGACCTTTTTCGTTTTTATAACAAACAGCAAAGGCGCTGTATTTTCAACCGGTGTACAACGGTCTGGAAATATAGCGCCTTTTTTTATGCTCGATATCAGGAGATTTATAAATGGACGAAGTAACTAAAATCTTTGGTGAAAACGTTTTTAATGAAACGGTTATGAAAGCCAGGCTTCCAAAAGAAACCTATAAACAGCTTATGAAAACTATTGAAGGCGGAGAAAAACTTGATCCTTCAGTTGCTACTGTTGTTGCAAATGCAATGAAAGACTGGGCTCTGGAAAAGGGGGCAACACATTTTACCCACTGGTTCCAGCCGCTTACAGGAATTACCGCAGAAAAGCACGACAGTTTTATCAGCCCGATTGAAGGCGGAAAAGTTATTATGGAATTCAGCGGAAAAGAGCTTGTTCAGGGGGAACCGGATGCTTCTTCTTTTCCAAGCGGAGGAATCCGTGCAACTTTCGAAGCCCGCGGTTATACTGCCTGGGATCCTACATCATTTGCTTTTATTAAAGACGGAACTCTCTGCATTCCGACAGCCTTCTGTTCTTATACAGGTGAAGCTCTGGATAAAAAGACACCGCTTCTTCGTTCCATGCAGGCAATCAGCAAGCAGGCTGTACGCGTTCTGAAACTGTTTGAAGGAAACGAAGCCGTTACAAGTGTAAAAACAACTGTAGGTCCTGAACAGGAATATTTTCTGGTAGATAAATCAGTTTACGAAAAGCGCGAAGACCTTATCTACACAGGCCGTACTCTTTTTGGCGCAAAGGCTCCAAAGGGTCAGGAGCTTGAAGATCACTACTTTGGTATGATTAAACCCCGCGTTCAGGAATTCATGAAGGATTTGAACAAAGAACTCTGGAAGCTGGGAATTCTTGCAAAAACAGAACACAACGAAGTTGCACCTGCCCAGCATGAGCTTGCTCCAATCTTCACTACAACAAATATCGCCTGCGACCACAACCAGCTTATGATGGAAATGATGAGAAAGGTTGCTGCCCGCCACGGAATGGTCTGTCTTTTGCATGAAAAACCATTTGCCGGTGTAAACGGAAGCGGTAAACACAACAACTGGTCAATTTCTACAAACACAGGAAAGAACCTGCTTGATCCTGGCGCAACTCCGGATCAGAATGCCCAGTTCCTTTTGTTCCTCTGTGCAATCATCAAGGCGGTAGATGAATATCAGGATCTGCTCCGTATTTCTGTTGCATCTGCAGGAAACGATCACCGTCTTGGAGCCAACGAGGCGCCTCCTGCCATCATTTCAATCTTCCTTGGCGACGAGCTTTCTGCAATTCTTGATTCAATTGAAAAGGGCGTACCATACGGCAAGCATGAAAAAGAAAAAATGAAGATTGGCGTTACAGTTCTTCCTGAATTCAACAAGGATGCTACAGACCGTAACCGTACATCTCCATTTGCCTTTACGGGAAACAAATTCGAGTTCCGTATGCTGGGTTCAAATGAATCAATTGCCTGCGCAAACGTATTCCTGAACACTGTTGTTGCTGAAGAGCTTTCTCAGTTTGCTGACCTTCTTGAAAAATCAAAGGATTTCAAGGCTGACCTTCATGCCCTGATTTTGAAGACAATCAAAGAACACAAGAGAATTATCTTCAACGGTAACGGTTATGATGATTCATGGGTAAAAGAAGCTGAAAAACGCGGACTTTTGAACCTCAAATCTACACCGGAAGCTTTGCCTCACATTCTTGATGAAAAGAATATACGTGTTTTTGAAAAGTTCGGAGTTTACTCAAAGGTTGAGCTTACAAGCCGCTACGAGATTCACAACGAAAACTACTCAAAAATCATCAATATTGAAGCTGAAACAATGCTTGAAATGGCAAAAAAAGACATTCTTCCGGCTGCCAGCAAATATGCAAACAAGCTTGCAGAAACTATCGGCCTGAAAAAATCTGTCTGCTCAGAATGTGATGCAAGCTACGAGTCGGAAATGCTGAAAAAAGTTTCTGCCCTTACTACTTCGATTTTTGCAAAAACAGCTACTCTTGAAGCTGCTGTTTCAGAAGCAAAAGTTCTTGCGGACAAGGGTGATTCCGGAAAAACAGCATCTTTCTACCGTGAAAAGGTTTTTGCCGCAATGGGTCAGCTTCGTGCCCTTGCAGACGAGCTTGAAGTAATTACACCAAAAGAGCTCTGGCCTTTCCCAAGCTACGGTGATTTGCTTTACAGCGTAAGATAAGTTTTACTCTTCTCGGGAGGTTCCCACAGGCTGCCGGACGACAGCCTGTGGTCGGGCTTTCCCTTGCTCCGGCTTTCGCCTTCGAACCCGCGGCTGCGGGTTTGCGCATTCGCGCACAAGTCCAATCCCTAACCCTGATTCTGGCAAATTATGGCTTTAAGCGTTCAATATATTTATAACTATACTATTAATATGTTCAGACTCAAACTTGTTGCCGGTAAAGACGGGCTTAACAGATATGTAAGCTGGATCTGCTATACCGAAGATCCAGAAACAATCGAATTTATCCGTGGCAGTGAACTTGCCCTGACAACCGGGCTGAACGTTTACCGTCATTCACAGAATACAGCCGACCAGTCAAAAGAATATATAACCGAATTTCTTTACAGGACAATTACAGAGCTTTCAAAGCGTAATGCATCCGGTCTTATTGTAAACGTCGGAAAATACATAGATACAATTCCTGCTTCAATTATCGCCCTGTGCGAAAGACTGCAGTTTCCTCTCTTTACCATGCCCTGGGATGTTCACACTATAGATTTAATGCAGGAAGTCTGTAACAGAATTGTAAATGATAATCAGAAGCATAAAACTCTTGAACAGTGCTTTTATGATGCAGTTTTTCATCCCAAAAACTTTGATGTTTCCTGCCTGCAAAATACATCTTTTGCAAATGCCGAAGTTTTTTCTGTCATTCTTATGAAGCTTCCTGAAAATCTTTTTGATAACAATACAGACCAGCTGCAGCGTTATCTGGATTATTCGTTTAATACAAAAATAGGGCTCAGCCCCTTTGATTTCTGCTGGTATCTTTTTAACGGAAGTGCAATTTATATTCTTCATACCGACGGTCGTGATACAGCAGCAATCATGAATAAGATTATAACAAAGGACAAATATCTGATTGGAACAAAAATTGCTGTTTCCGCTGTCTGCCATTCCTATAAAGAACTTGCAGCAGAATATTCCCACGCAGAATTTGCCCTTAAATTTTTGAATTCCGATTCAAGTGTAAATGATTATAATTCTCTTGGTGTCTATAAAATTTTTTCTGAAGTAAAGGATAAGTCTGTACTTGAAAATTTTTATAATGAAGTTCTGGGCAAGCTTGATTGTCTTGGAAAAGATAAACGGGACGATTTTCTAGAAACCTTAAAATTTTATGCCAGTCACGGAGGTCGAGTTCAGAAAACAGCGGATGGAATTTTTGCACATCGCAATACAATCAATTATCGCATCCGCCGTATTTCTGAAATTCTGGGAGTAGATATGCAGGATTCGGAAGCTATGTATAAAATTATGACAGCCCTTCATGTTAAAGATATGCTGGATGAGTTTTGATAAAAAGGCAATTTTAATATATGAAAATGCTGCTTTTATACAAATTGCACAATTAAAAATGAATTATTTGTGCAGTTTGCCCAATGAGTAAAAAATCTTTTTTTTATATTTTGTTCACAACAGAAAGCGAAATGCTTTTTGAATGTATTAAACGTCAGCAAAGGCGCTGTGTACATGAAAAATGTCGTATGGCATTTTAATTCTATGTACAAAGGGCTTTGCTGAATTTCAGAAAGGTTCTTTGTACGACAAGGAGCCTAGTATGAAAAAACTTCGCAAAATTATCGTTCCTGGCCTTATTGCTTTCCTTGCAATGGCAAATGTTTTCGCAGCAAAGCAGAAAACAATCAAACTTGGTTTTAACATTCCTCTTACCGGCGACTCCCCAAAAGTTGGTGAAAGCGCAAAATTTGCTGGTGAAATTATAAAATCAGAAATCAACTCTGCCGGCGGTCTTGATGTAAAAGGTGAAAAATATCTTCTTGAATTTGTTTATGTAGATAACGAATTGAAGGCTGACTCTGCAATCAACGCCGCTAACAAGCTTATCGATATTGATAAAGTTCTTGCTTCTATCGGACCTGAAGGTTCTGGCCGCGCAATTCCAGCCGGAGAAATCTACAACGATATGAAAGTTCCAATGATTACTCCTTGGGCAACAAACCCTAAAGCAACTGCTGGCCGTCCTTTCTGTTTCCGTGCCTGCTTTCTCGATCCTTTCCAGGCTCCTGTTGCTGCAAAGTTTGCAAGCGAACAGTTCGGCGGAAAGAATGTAGCAATTGTTTACAACCTTGAGGATGACTATTCAAAAACTCTGGCAGAGCTCTTCAAGCAGGAATGGGAAGCTAAATACGGAAAGTGCGTTGTTTTTGAATCCTTCGGACAGAAAGACCAGGACTTTAGTGTTCAGCTTACAAAGGTTGTGAACTCAAAAGCCGATTTTCTTTACCTTCCTGATTATTACAACTTTGTTGGTCTGATTACTTCTCAGGCTAAGGATTTGGGCTGGACAAAACCTGTTATGGGTTCTGATTCATGGGGGTCGGCAGACCTTTTCCCTCTTTCAAAAGGTGCTGTAGTTGGTGCTTACTTTACAACTCACTATGCTGCAAAGGGTGCCCAGGGAAAAACAAAGGAATTCATCGAAAAATATCAGAAAGCTTACGGTTATACACCTGATGATGTTGCCGCCCTCACTTACGATGCTACTTACATTGTTCTTCAGGCAATTCAGGATGCAGGTCTCTCTGGAAACCTCAAAAAAGACCGCCTAGCTGTAAAAGATGCAATGGGTAAAATCCAGAGCTTTGCCGGTGTAACAGGAAACATGAAGTTTACTCCGGACGGTGACCCTGTTAAGGATGCAGTTGTTGTTCGAGTTACAAAAGAAGGCGAGTTTGAGTTCGTAAAGAGCTTACAGCCATAGTTCTAGTCTGGCAGGAGAGCTTCTATCTTCTGCCAGCTTTTACCGCAGTCTGAATGGAGGCACATATGACATTTTTAATTCAAAATATTTTTAATGCACTTCAGTGGGGCAGCTTTTATTCAATGATTGCTCTTGGATATTGTCTGGTCTACGGTGTTTTGAGGCTTATAAACTTTGCCCACGGTGATATCTTTATGACATCCACCTACATTGCATTTTTTATCGTAGCTTTTATTACAGCAAAGTTTGCCGGTATTGCCGGTCTTCCTTTGTTTATTATCACTCTGGTTTCAACAATGGCTCTTACAGCACTTTTAGGTGTTGCAATAGAAAAAATTGCCTATAAACCTCTTCGTGCCAAAGGTGCAAACAGACTTTACGTTGTCATCACAGCTTTGATGATTGGTTTTATTCTTGAAAACGGAAACCTTGCCGTGCTGGGAGCTTCAGCCCGCAGCTTCCCGGATATTCTTCCAAAATACGTATGGAATATCGGGCCTGTTACAATCACAAGTCTTAAGGTTCTTGTTATAGTCAGCGCAGTTTTGATTTTTGCAGTTCTTCAGTTCATAGTTCAGAAAACTACACTGGGAATGAGTATGCGCGCAATTTCTTACGACAAATTCGCGATTCCTCTTATGGGAATCCCTGTAAATACAGTTATCACTTTTACATTTGCCCTTGGTTCTGCCCTTGCGGCGGTTGCCGGAATCCTTTTTGGTATGTCTTACCCGGTAATGGACCCTTATATGGGAATGATTATCGGATGGAAGGCCTTTATTGCGGCGGTTGTAGGCGGCATCGGCGATATTAAAGGTGCCTTTATCGGCGGCTTTCTGCTGGGATTTATTGAGATTTTTGTTACAGCCTTTCTGCCTTCAAGCTACAAGGATTTGATTTCCTTTGTAATCCTTCTGGTTATCCTGACTATCAAACCTACAGGATTTTTTGGCGTAGCTAAGAGTACGAAGATTTAAAGTTTTAGGAGGATTTTATGAGATGGACTGATAGAAAGCGAAAATTATTTATGCCCCTTTCGACAATCGTGACCATTCTGATTCTTACGCTTCTTGCAAAGTTTGAGCTTATCAACAATTACTTTCAGACAATCATCGTTACAATCTGTATCAACGCGATTATGTCTGCCAGCCTGAACATCGTAAACGGCTATATGGGTGAGTTCAGCTGTGGACACGGCGGTTTTATGGCAACCGGAGCTTATATTTCATCTGTTGTTTCTTTAATTTTGTTCAAGGACGGAAATTCGATTACCGGTCACGCTCTTTTACCGGAAAGTCTTGCAGTTCTGGGTTTTCCAATCTGCATTCTGACTGGTGGACTTGGCGCGATGCTTGTAAGCCTTATTGTTGCAATCCCTTCTTTCAAAACACGAGATGACTATCTTGCCATTATTACGGTTGCGGCAAACTTCATCGTAACTACCGCAATAAACAATATTCCTCTGGTTGGTGGAAGCCGTGGTCTTATGGGAATGAAAAGCGTGATGAACTCTATGGCAGATGTAATTGATGTGCCGTGGATTTTAATCTGGGCCCTTATTTTTGCAGTCCTTGCCATTGTTTCGATTCACTTTCTGATGAACTCAACTTTAGGAAAGGGAATAAGCGCCGTTAAATATGATGAAATTTCTGCTGAAATTATGTCGGTAAATACAAACAGCATGAAGCTGATTGCCTTTACCTTCAGTTCCTTCCTTGCGGGAATAGCGGGCGGTCTCTTTGCTCATCTTCTTGGTTTTATCAACCCTTCAAGCTTTGGAATTATGAAATCAACTGAGTCTCTGGTAATGGTTTACCTGGGCGGTATGGGCTCTTTGAGCGGTTCGGTTCTTTCAGCAGTTGTATTTACAATTCTTCTTGAGCTTTTACGTCCTGCCCAGATTTTGAAGTGGGTAATCATCCCTCTGATTCTGATTTTGATTATGGAATTCCATCCGGAAGGAATTATGGGCTCTAAGGAACTTACAAAGGTTTTCCCCCGCCTCAAAAAGCTTTTCCCGATTAACAAAAATGAAATCAGAAATTCGGAAGAATCGGAAGGAGGCGCAGCATGAGTGATACTTTATTAAAAATCAGCCATCTTACACACCGTTTCGGGGGTTTGCAGGCTTTGACAGACATAAACGTGGATATCAAAAATGGAAGCATAAACGCTCTGATTGGTCCTAACGGAGCCGGAAAAACTACGGTTTTCAATCTTGTAAGCGGATTTTATGTGCCTTCGGAAGGAGACATCATTTTTGACGGCACACGAATCAACGGGCTTAAGCCTCATCTGATTGCAGATTTGCAGATTGGACGAACCTTCCAGAATATCCGCCTTTGGAGCGATATGACAGTGCTTGATAACATCTGCATTGCCCAGCATTCCCGCCTTGGCTTTGGAATTAAGGATGTTTTTCTCAAGACAAAAAAATATAAAGAGCGGGAGGCTCAGATTCATAAGGAAGCCTGGGAGCTTCTGGAAAAATTCAGTCTGGCAGACAAGGCTCTGGATTATCCGAAAAATCTTCCTTATGGAATTCAGCGCCGCGTAGAAATTGCCCGCGCCCTCAGCCTGAATCCTAAGCTTTTGATGCTGGATGAACCTGCGGCCGGTCTTTCAACCTCCGACCTGGACGGTCTTATTTCTTATATTCGCTGGATTCATGATACTTTTGGAATCACAATCTGGATGATTGAACATCAGATGCAGGTTGTAAATACACTGGCTGACAATATTAAGGTTATCAACTTTGGAAAGGAACTTGCGGAAGGCAGCCCTGAAGAAATTCAGAAAAATCCTGCGGTTATTGAAGCCTACCTCGGAAATGCGGATATAAGCATTAAGGATGCTTACTCGGGATTGCCGGAAAAAAGAAAGAGTTAAAAGGGGGAAAATATGCTGCTGGATGTAAGAAACTTAAGAGTCGGATATGGAAATATAGAAGCCCTTCACGGAATCAGTTTTAATGTTGATTACGGTGAAATTGTTACTCTGATTGGTGCAAATGGAGCTGGAAAAACTTCAACCCTGCTTACCTTGTCCCGCCTTCCAAAGCCGGAAGCACCGACTGTACTTGAAGGGGATATCCTTTACGAGGATTTGAGCATTTTGAAAACAGAGCCTCAGACCCTGATTAAGAAAAAAATGATGTGTCTGGTGCCGGAAGGCCGCCACATTTTTGGAAACCTGACTGTTGAAGAAAACCTTCAGATGGCCTGCTACGGCCGCAAAGATGACAATATGCACGAAATGCGCACCATGGAGCTTTACGACCTTCTTTATGATCTATTCCCGCGCCTTTATGAGAGACGCAAACAGCGCAGTGAGCTTTTGAGTGGTGGTGAACAGCAGATGCTGGCGGTAGGACGCGCTTTGATGACCGACTGCAATTTTATCATGCTGGACGAGCCAAGTATGGGACTTGCTCCAAAGCTGATGTTCGAAATGTTCCGTGCCCTTAAAAGGCTGAACGTTCAGAAAAAAATGACTCTTCTGGTTGTCGAGCAGAATGCTAAGGTTGCACTTGAGTTTGCAGACCGCGGTTATGTTCTTCATACCGGAGAAATAATTGCAAGTGGAAGCAGTGCAGAGCTGATTTCAAATCCGGAAGTTCAGAAAGCATATCTTGGTGGTTGACGGAAGACTTGATTTTTAGCGGGGCTTTTGATGAGTGGAGTGAAGATTGTAGCAGCAAGTGAGGATTCTCTTCAGATTCAGTTTGAGCAGAAAATATGCCCGGAGGTAAATCATCAGATTTCGGCTTTTTGCCGGGCTTTCGAGCTTATGACAAAGGATATGCCCGAAATTATCGAAATAGTTCCGACTTATTGTGCCGTTTCAATTTATTTTGATGAAAAAAGTGCCAGCCCGGAACTGATTAGAAAAATAGCCCTTGAAGTTCTTGAAAAAATGGATGATAAGGAGGGCTCAGGCGTCAGGGCAGGGGAGGGCAACTTACCGGAGGGGGGTAGAATTATCTCCATTCCGGTTTGTTATGAAGACCAGGAATTTGCTCCGGACCTGGAAAAAGTTTGTGCTCACGCAAAGATGACAAAAGAAGAAGTTATCCGTCTTCACTCTGCTTCTGAATATCTGATTTATATGATGGGATTTTTGCCGGGCTTTCCCTATCTTGGTGGAATGGATGAACGTCTTAATACACCCCGTCTTGAAAGTCCACGCACAAAAATTCCAGCGGGCAGCCTTGCAATAGGTGGGGCTCAGACGGGACTTTACCCTGTGGAGTCTCCCGGCGGCTGGAACATAATTGGCCGGACACCCCTTAAGCTTTTCGATTTATCCAGAAATCCCCAGTTTTTGTACAGGGCGGGAGATAAAATCCGTTTTATGCCGGTAAGCCGCCATGAATTTGACCACTTTGATGAAGATAGATGGATGAAGGAAGAGTTTGGGGCTCTTGCCACTGCTACTGCCGCCTCCACGGCTCCCTGCAAAAAAGAAACTTTTGCCTGTGGCGGGGGAATCAAAATTCTGGTAGCGGGTCTTTTGTCTACAGTTCAGGATTCAGGAACAAGGGGTTATCAAAAATACGGAATCTCACAGAGCGGCGCTATGGACCAGATTAGCTTCAGACTTGCAAACATGCTTTGCGAAAATGATGAAAATGCCGCCTGTCTGGAAACTACACTTTCCGGCCCGGATATAAGTTTTGTAAATGAATGTGATTTTGTCCTTACTGGCGCGGTATTTGAAGCTGCAACTCTTGACGGTCAGAATATTGAAATGAATAAGAAATATCATGCGGCTGCCGGTTCAAAGCTTAGCTGCGGCATTGCATCAAAAGGACTTCGTTCTTACATCGCTTTTTCCGGTGGAATTCTTGTGTCGGAGCTTTTTGGAAGCCGCTCAACAAATCTTAAGAGTAAAAGCGGCGGATATTATGGACGAAAACTGGAATCAGGCGACCAGCTTGCACTCGGATATAAAAAGGAAGGTCGGGCGCCTAGACAGAATGCTGTGGAACCTGGGGAGGCAGAACTTGAGTCAGGAGTTACTGTATTCCCAGGCGAAATCCTCACCCTGAAGTGCCAGAAATCTTCTCAAACTGATTTTTTTGATGAGGAATGCCTTAAGCGTTTTACAAGTCTTGTTTACACTATTGCGCCACAGAGTGATCGTATGGGAATTCGTTTTACTGGAGAAAGTCTCAACTGCGGAAAGACAGACATAATTTCTGATGCAATTCCTCTGGGGGCTGTTCAGATTACTTCTGCCGGCCTTCCTGTGGTTATGGCCTCAGACCGGCAGACGACCGGTGGCTATGCAAAAATCGCATGCGTAAAAAAGGAATCAATGTGCTGCCTGGCCCAGGCCCTGCCCGGCACAAAAGTTAGATTTAATCTGGAGGAAAAAGATGATTAATGCAAATCCATATAAAAACATGAGTCCCTATGAAGTTCGAAAATTAATCAGAGAAGGAAAGATTATCGGGCAAACTTCCGGTATGTGCGACGGCTTTGCCCAGGCAAATTTATGCATTCTTCCTCTAAAATATGCCTACGACTTTCTGCTTTTCTGCCAGAGAAATCCCCAGTCCTGTCCACTTATTGAAGTCAGTGATGAAGGCAGCCGCTTCTTGAACACTTCTGCAAGGGACTGTGACATCACAAAGGACGTGCCCAAGTACAGAATCTGGGAGCATGGAAAACTTGTGGGTGAATTTACCGACGTAAGTGATTACTGGCGTGACGATCTTGTGACTTTTGTAATCGGCTGCAGTTTTTCCTTTGAGGCTCCACTTATGGCGGCCGGAATTGATGTCCGCAATATTTCTGAAAATCACAATGTGCCTATGTATCTTACAAATATTGATACAAAGCCGGCCGGTATTTTCAGCGGAAAGATGGTCGTTTCTATGCGGCCTATTCCTCATAATCAGATTATAAAGGCCGTTACTGTTACGGCAAAGGTTCCCAAGGTTCACGGAGCTCCGGTTCATATTGGTTCGCCGGAGGTAATTGGAATTACGGATTTAAACAGTCCTGACTTTGGAGAGGCAAGCACAATAAGGGAGGGAGAGGTTCCTGTCTTCTGGTGCTGCGGTGTAACTCCTCAGAGCGTTGTTATGAATTCAAAGCCAGATTTCTGCATCACCCACGCACCTGGTCATATGCTGATTACGGATATCCCGGAAGCACAATTGCAAAACTAATCGCGGCATTTGCCGCAGAAAATATATGGAGGCATAATTATGAAAAATGTTGCATATTACAACGGAAAAATCGGACTACAGGAGGAGCTTACAATTCCTTTCCTGGATAGAGCTATGTTTTTTGGTGACGGCGTTTACGATGCCACATACAGCGCAAAAAGAAAAATCTTTGAAAAAGACTGGCACCTTGAGCGCTTTTTCAACAGCCTTAAAGCCGTAAAAATCCCTTTCAAAATGACAAAGGAAGAACTTCTTGCAGAACTGCAGAAATGTATTGATGCTATGGATTCTGACGGGGTTTGCTTTGTTTACTGGGAAGTTACCCGCGGAACCGCTCCAAGAAATCACCTTTTCCCGGATGCAGAACCAAATCTTATAATCAATATTACAGAATCAAAGCTTACAGACCTTCGTACTCCCTGCAAGCTGATTACAGAAGAAGATACCCGATTTTTTCACTGTAATATAAAAACTCTGAACCTGCTTCCAAGTGTTATGGGCAGCCAGAAGGCTTTTGAAGCCGGTGCAAAGGAAGTAATTTTCCACCGGGGCGAGCGTGTTACCGAATGTGCCCACACTAACGTAAACATCCTCAAGGACGGCGTTTTCATCACACCTCCCCTGGACGAGTTGATTTTGCCGGGAGTTACACGCCGTCATTATATTTCAATCTGCCAGAAACTTGGCGTTCCTTATGAAGAAAGGGTATTCACTTTGGATGAGCTTTTTGCGGCTGACGAAATTTTTATTACTTCGGCAGGAACGCTTGGTCTTCCAGCTTACGAAATTGATGGAAAAAAGGTTGGAGGCAAGGCCCCAGAACTGCTTAAAAAACTCCAGAGGGCCGCTGTCGAGGATTTTGAAAAAGAAACCGGCTTTAAGGCCGACATCATTTAGACCTGCGGCGAGGGGAGCCTATGAAAGATGAAGAGGAAGCGAAAAAAGAATCGATTGAAGACATAGTTTTGCATCACTCCGGTCGCGGCATGGATATTCTTCGCGGTTACAAAACTGACCGCTACGCAGAATCTGCCGCCTGGACAATTCTTAGTTGGGAGAAGGGCACAGTTTTTTTGACAACCGGCTTTTACGTGGCAGGCTTTGCCGAAACTGATGGCCCGGTTGGAACAGTTTTTCTTGCAAAGGCACTTAAAAAGCTGGGCTTTAGGCCGGTAATCCTTACTGATGATTATTGCAAAGGCTTTTTTGACGGGGAAGGCGTTGAGGTGATTTACATGCCTTTTGATGCCGACCTGGACTGGTGCATGGAAACTCTGGGCTCTTTTACGCCGGTGGGCTTAATCAGCATTGAACGCTGCGGCGAAAACACTGAGCGGGATTATGCCAATATGAGGGGAGTAAGCATTACAGAAAAAACTGCCGCTGCCGATTTATTTTTCCGCATAGCACTTGGAATTGTTCCTACAATCGGGGTAGGGGACGGTGGAAACGAAATCGGGATGGGAAATGTCGCAGAAATTATCGAAGAAAAACTTTCTCTTAAGCCCTGCGTCGTAACGGTTGATAATCTTGTGATTGCGACAGTTTCCAACTGGGGCGCCTACGCAATCATTGCTTACCTTGAAAAGCTGAGCGGACAGAAGGTTTTTATGACTTTTGAGGATGCCAGGGCCTTTATCAAAAAAACTGTAGATTTGGGTAGTGTGGACGGTGTTCTAAAACAACAGATTGTCAGCGTGGACGGTTTTGGAATGGAAACAGAAAAAGAAATTATTGATTCTCTTGGAGCAGCTATATGAAAATTGATTTGAATTGTGATTTAGGCGAAAGTTTTGGAAATTATAAAATCGGGATGGATGAGGAAGTTATAAAATATATCTCCTCCGCAAATATTGCCTGTGGTTTTCATGCTTCAGATCCCCTTGTAATGGAAAAAACTGTCGTGCTTGCAAAAGAAAATGGAGTTCAAGTCGGTGCTCACCCGGGGTTTCCTGATCTGGTTGGCTTCGGCCGCCGCAACATGAATGTTTCCACTGGCGAATTAAAGGCTATGGTTATGTATCAGGTGGGGGCGCTGGCGGCCTTCTGTAAGGCAAAGGGCGTAAAAATGAACCATGTAAAGCCACATGGCGCGATGTACAATATGGCGGCAAAGGATATCAAGCTTGCCCTTGCAATCGCGGAAGGAATTGCCGAAGTTGATGATTCACTTATTCTTCTGGGATTGAGCGGAAGTCAGCTTTTGAAGGCTGGCAGGGAAACCGGTTTAAAATGTGCAGCCGAAGTTTTTGCAGACCGGGCTTACGAAGAAGACGGCTCTCTTGTTGCCAGAACAAAGCCTGGTGCTGTAATTGCTGACGAAAATGAAGTAATTAAGCGGGTAATCAAAATGATAAAGCTTGGAAAGGTGCAGGCTATTACCGGTAAGGAAATAGAAATCAAACCGGATTCTATTTGTGTTCATGGTGACAATCCAAAGGCATTAAACTTCGTAAAACTTATCCGCGAACGCCTGATTCAGGAGAATATAAAAATCGAAGCCATGTAAAAATAACCTTGTGCAGGAGGATTCTATGCTTGTTACTGATAAACGCTGCTGGGCAGAAATAAATCTTGCTCAAATTGTCGAAAATTACCGGATTTATAAAAATAATCTGCCAGCCCAGACTAAGGTGATGGCTGTCGTAAAAGCTGATGCCTACGGTCACGGTGATATTGAAATTGCCGAAATTCTGCAGAAGGAAGGTGTAAGTGATTTTGCAGTTGCAACTCTTGATGAAGCGGTAAAGCTGAGAACAGGCGGAATTAAAGGTCAGATTTTTGTTTTAGGCTATACTCCGATTAGGCAGGCTCAATCTTTAATTGAATATGATATTACTCAGGCGGTGGTAGATGAAAATCACGCAAAAATGCTGAGTAAGTTTGGAAACAGAATAAAAGCGGTCTTTGCCCTTGATACCGGAATGAACAGAATAGGTCTGGATGCTGATAATCCGGCTTTTTGCGAAAAGATTATCCGCTCTTATATCAAAAAACTTTCTGTTCAGGGGATTTTTACTCATCTTTGCGTTGCGGACACAGACAGTCTGGAAGCAATAATTTTTACAAACAGACAGATTGAAAAATTTGAAGCAGTGGCAGACAGACTTTCAGACCTTAATCTTCCTTATGTTCACTGTCTCAATTCTGCCGGCGGCTTATGGACGACATGCTCTAAATCACGTTTTGCCCGCCTTGGAATCATCCTGTACGGATTAAAGCCTTCATATTTGAACACCCTTCCGAAAGGGATTAAACCCGCCCTCAGCTGGTACAGCCTTGTTTCTATGGTTAAAAACGTTCATCCGGGTGAAACAATCGGTTATGGAAGAACTTTTACTGCTGCAAGAGAAATGCAGGTTGCAACAGTCTGCGCCGGATATGCTGATGGCTATAACCGTCTGCTTTCCAATAAATTTTATGTTTTGATTAATGGAAAAAAGGCGCCACTGATTGGACGCATCTGTATGGATCAGTTTATGGCTGATGTTACAGACATTCCTGATGTAAAAATGGGCACAAAAGTAACACTAATCGGTCAGGATGGAAAAGAAGTTATTACGGCTGATGACATGGCAAACAAAATCGGCACAATCGGTTACGAAATTGTCTGCAATATTTCTGGTCGTGTAGAAAGAAAATATACGTGGACAAAGGCTTGAAATGAACATTTTTGATATTATCGGACCTGTGATGGTTGGACCTTCCAGTTCACATACTGCAGGTGCTGTAAAAATTGGTTATGTTTCGCAAAAATTACTCGGCCAACCTGTAAAAAAAGCAGAAATCCTTCTTTACGGTTCATTTCTTGCAACAGGAAAAGGACATGGAACTAATTTTGCACTTGTTGCGGGGCTTCTTGGAATGACTCAGGATGACAAAAGAATTCCTCAAAGCTTTGAAATTGCCCGCAGCAAAGGAATTGAACTTGTTTTTGGAAAAGCTAACTTAAAAAATTATCATCCAAACTCAGTTCAGTTAAATCTTACAGGAAAAAACGGGCGCCACTTAGAAATTATTGGGGAATCGGTTGGAGGTTCTGTAATCAACATTGCAAATATTGACGGTTTGAGTGCAAATTTTTCGGGCGATAATCCAACTTTGATTGTTCATAATAAAGACCAACCCGGGCATGTTGCAGAAGTTACCAGCATGCTTTCGCACAAAAGCGTAAATATTGCTACAATGCAGCTCTACAGGGCAAGTCGTGGTGGCGAGGCGGTTATGGTTTTAGAGCTTGATCAGGAAATTCCTCAGAATGCGCTTGTCTGGCTTTCAAAATTAGAAGGCGTAAATAAAGTGACTTATTATAGTTTGAAGGGATGTGGTAATTATGGCATTTAGTAAGCTTTCTGAAATAGTAAAAATCTCTGATGACCGAGGCCTTCCTTTCTGGCAGATAATTCTGGAAGATGATTTACTTGAACGAAACACAACTTACGAAGAATCTTTTGACCGCATGAAGGCAATGTTCGATGCAATGATTCAAGCCGATAAAGATTATTCCGCAGATTTACGTTCTCAAAGTGGTTTGAGCGGCGGAGATGGTGCAAAATTAGAAAAATTCCGTCAGCAGGATAACAGATTGATTGGAGATTTTCTTACAATGGTAATGGAAAAAGCTGTAAAAATGGCAGAATCCAATGCTTGTATGAAAAGAATTGTTGCAGCACCTACAGCTGGCTCTTGCGGTGTAATTCCGGCAGTTTTGCTTACATATTATGAAAAGAAATCCGTAGTGGTGGAAAAAATTGTTCAGGCTTTGTTTGTTGCGGCAGGAATTGGTCAGGTAATTGCAAATACAGCAAGCATTTCGGGAGCAGAAGGTGGATGCCAGGCAGAAATTGGTTCAGCAAGCAGTATGGCAGCGGGGGCATTAACTTTTCTAGAAGGTGGGACAAACGAACAGATTGCCGATTCTTGTGCCCTTGCTCTAAAAAATATGCTTGGGCTTACTTGCGACCCGGTTGCTGGATTGGTTGAAATTCCATGTATAAAAAGAAATGTTTCTGGTGCGGTAAATGCAATTATTGCAAGCCAGATGGCAATGGCAGGAATCAAAAGTGCAATCCCTGCCGATGAAGTTTTTGAAACTATGGGCCGTATCGGAAATCTAATTCCACCCTGCTTAAAAGAAACAAGTCAAGATGGATTAGCACAAACTTCCACGGCTCAAAAAGTAGTTGAAAAACTGAGTTCGGCCTCTGAGATTTCTGACAACTAGAGTGACGTACACAATTTTTATTTCTCCCGAAGAATTCTGTAGATTTTCAAAATATCTGTTTCAGAAACTTCCTTCCTTGTGTTTGCCGGGCTGCCTGAAGCAAGGGCATCCTTTGCCATTTTTGGCTCATACTTTTCAAAGTCTGAAAGATTGATGCCATACTGGCGCAGGGTTGGAATTTCAAGTGCTTTTGTAAATTCCTCCAGGGTGGTGATGAAATTTTCTGCCGCATTTTCATCAGAATCAGACAGAGATGCCGCTCCGATTTTCCTTGCGATGTCAGCAAAGCGGGCCACGGCTCCGTCCAGAGCAAAGCGAAGGCATTCTGTTATCAGCATGGCATTTGAAATTCCGTGGGCAACATGGAAAAGGGCCCCAATCGGCCGGCTCATTCCGTGAACAAGGGTAACTGAAGAATTGTTGATTGCAATTCCTGCCTCGTAAGCTGCCAGGGCAAGGGATTCCCTGGCCTCCCGGTTGGAGCCGTCTTTGGCTGCAAGAGGAAGGTTTTTGAAAATCCTTTCGATTGCATCAAGGCAGTAAAGGTCAGTTAACGGATTTGCTTTTTTTGAGGTGTAGGCCTCAATTGCGTGAGTCAAAGCATCCATTCCTGTTGCAACCGTTATTCCCACGGGCGCAGAAAATGTGTATTTATAATCAATAATTGCAAGCTGGGGCAGAAGCAGATCACTTTTCATCAAAAGCTTCGCATCAGTTTTTGTATCTGTGTAAACATAGAATTTTGTTGCTTCCGAGCCGGTTCCTGCCGTCGTAGGAATCAGAACCAGTGGAGGAAGATAATCACACTTTTCTTTTACTGCTTTTGCCGTATCAAGGGGACTTCCACCTCCCAGCCCAATTATAAAATCACATTTTTCACGGAGATAGGCGGTATAAGCATTTTCAATCATCTTATCATCGGGTTCGCCGGGCAAATCATTAAAAAGCGCAGATTTTATGCCTTTTGCCGAAAGTTTTTCAGAAATTTCTTCAGCAAGTCCTGTCTTTGTGATGATTTTTCCGGTGATTATAAGGGCTTTTTTTCCCATTTCCTTAATAAAAGGAAGAGCTGAATCAAAAGCTCCTTCCCCGACAATAGTCCGGCCGGGCATAGTAAGATTACAGGCCAATTTTTTCCTCCAGCAAAGTAAGAACATCATCAAGTTTTGCCATTTCCTCATCAAGCTGTTCTTCTGTGATGATTAGAGGAGGGGCAACCATTATGCAGTTTTCGTGGGTGTAGGTAACAAAACCGCGGGTTTTAAGCTCTTTTGTTACAAAGCCCATAAGATTTTCAGGATCCTGTCCCCATGGAACAAGAGGTTCCCGGCTGATCTTGTCTTTAACAAGCTCAAGAGCACTGAACAAACCGATATAACGTACGTCTCCTACACTGGCATGTTTTGCCTTAAGTCTTTCAAGAATTTCGCCAAGATGCCTGCCCACCTTCTGAACGTGGCCTTCAATATCATTTTTAAGATAGAATTCCTGGCAGGCAACTCCGGCCGCACAGGCAAGAGGATGGCCAGAGTAGGTTAAGCCGCAGGAAAGATAATTGTCATCAAAGAAAGCAGCGATTTCTTTTTTTACAATACAGCCTCCCAGCGGAATGTAGCCTGAGTTTACACCCTTAGCAAAGGTGATGATATCAGGTACAACGTCAAAGTTCATAAAGGCAAACATTTTTCCTGTCCTGTACCAGCCAGCCATTACTTCATCGCAGATCATCATAATGCCGAATTCATCGCAGACCTTGCGCACTCCCTTGAGGTAGCCTTTTGGCGGAATGATTACTCCGTTTGAACCGGTGATTGTTTCGCAGACGATTGCAGCAACTCTGTCTCCGCCTTCGTAAATCACCTGGTTACGCAGCTGGCGGATGTAGTATTCTGTTGCTTCTTCTTCGCTTGAGAACTTAAGCTTTTCCTGGTAAAGATAAGGATCAAAAAAGTGGATAAAGCCGGGAATTGCTGGTTCAAGTGCAAAATGTCGTGGTTCGCCGGTAAGATTTCCTGCACCAAAGGTTGAACCATGGTAAGAACGATAACGGCTCATAACTTTAAATCGACCTGTGTACATTCTGGCAATTTTGATTGCGTTTTCGTTGGCATCTGCACCGCCGTTTGTAAAGAAAACCTTTCCAAAGCAGTCTGGAAGCCGGTCTACAATTGATTTTGCAAGTTTTGCCCTCGGTTCAGAAGCAAATGAACCCTGAATATAGGCGTAAGAATCCAGCTGAGCCTTAATAGCTTCTGTCATTTCTTTATTTGCGTAGCCGGCATTCATATTTACCTGCTCAGAAGACATATCGGCGTAACGTTTACCCTCAGTATCATAGATGTAAATTCCTTCGCAGCGGGCAACAGGTGTCGGATTAAGTCCCTTTTGTTTGCTCCAGCTTTGTAAAACATACTTTGTCTGCATTTCGCTAATCTCTTTTCCAGTCATTTTTTCCTCCAGATTTGCGGTCTTCCGCATCAATATTGCCTTTTTCTATTGCAAATGATTTTGACTTGCAATATGAAGGGAAAAAATTTTTTGGCTTTTTATATCATTTTTTATTTTGATTTGTGCATTTATAAAAGTTATTTTGCCTTAATTTGTGCATATTGCACAAAAATTATATACGGAGCAGAATAGATTAAAATTTATATTGACCTTTTATTTTTATTTCATTATAAAAACAAACATATAAGACAACGAGGTCGCAAAGGGATACCCTTGGCGACCTTTTTTTATTTACAAATCG
The DNA here is from genome assembly GCA_947165895.1 of uncultured Treponema sp. GTDB lineage: Bacteria > Spirochaetota > Spirochaetia > Treponematales > Treponemataceae > Treponema_D. The sequence continues at coordinate 301,533 of CAMVCB010000003.1, read as the reverse complement.
GCGATGAAGTCGGGCATGTGTATATGCGCAGTACAGTGTCTGACTTTGTCGCCTATTTTTTTAGCGGGTTTTGACCGGCCCGCTTACACAGGAGGTACTTATGAGTGAAGTTTGGAGCGTGTGGTTCCTGATTGGTGCGGCACTTGTATTTTTTATGCAATGCGGCTTTGCAATGGTAGAAACTGGATTTACAAGGGCAAAAAATGCCGGAAATATCATCATGAAAAACCTTATGGATTTCTGTATTGGTACTCCGATGTTTATGCTTCTTGGTTTCTGTTTGATGATGAGTGAAAATTATTTCTTCGGCTTTATTGGTAAACCTGATTTACAGCTCTTTACAAATTTTGCAGAAAATGACTGGTCGGCCTTCGTTTTCAACCTTGTATTCTGCGCAACAGCCGCAACAATCGTTTCGGGTTCAATGGCTGAGCGTACAAAGTTTTCTGCATACTGCATTTATTCGGCAGTTATCAGCGCTGTAGTTTATCCTATTGAAGCCGGATGGGTATGGAACTCTCAGGGCTGGCTTGCCCAGCTTGGATTTGTTGACTTTGCAGGAGGGGCAGCCATTCACTCGGTTGGAGGAACTGCAGCATTGATTGGTGCAATTTTCCTGGGGCCCCGCATCGGAAAGTATGATTATGACAAGAAGGGTAAGGTAACAAAGGTTCACGCTATTCCTGGTCACTCTCTGACTCTGGGTGCTCTTGGAACCTTTATCCTCTGGTTCGGCTGGTACGGATTCAACGGTGCTGCATGTACTCAGCTTCTTGGTGTAGGCGGACTGGCTGCTGTATTTACTACAACAACAATCGCTCCTGCAGTAGCTGCTGTTACAACAATGATTTTCACATGGATTAAGAACGGTAAGCCTGATGTTTCTATGACTTTGAACGCTTCTCTTGCGGGTCTTGTTGCAATTACTCCAACCTGTGCTACAGTTGATGCTCTTGGTGCAACTATCATCGGTATTGTTGCCGGTATTATAGTAGTAATTGTTGTTGAAGGACTTGATGTTAAGCTTCATATCGATGACCCGGTTGGTGCCGTTGCAGTTCACCTTGCAAACGGTATTTGGGGAACCTTGAGCGACGGTCTTTTCAATGTTGAAAGCGGCGTATTCTATGGCGGTGGATTCCATCATCTTGGAATTCAGGCTCTTGGTGAGTTCACAATCGTACTCTGGACAGCCGTATGTATGGTTATCGTATTCAGCCTGATTAAAAAGTTCCATGGACTCCGCGCAAGCCGCGAAGAAGAAGTAATCGGTCTTGATAAGCTTGAACACGGCATTGATTCAAGTTACGCAGGCTTTATTATGGCTCCACAGGTTATGACAGAAGGCCAGGCTGGTCTTGGCGGATTGAGCGCTGCTGCGGTAACAGGCGACATTCCGGTAGAAAAGGCAGTTCCGGTTGCAAAGACAACTTCACGCCCTGATGCTAAGTTCCATATGGTTACAATTATCACCCGACCAAGCAAGTTCGACGAGCTTAAGTCTGCAATGAATGATATCAACGTAACAGGTATGACAGTAACAAACGTTCTTGGCTGTGGTCAGCAGCACGGAAACGTTCAGAAGTACCGCGGTGTTGAAATGGAAATGACCCTTCTTCCAAAGATTAAGATTGACATCGTAGTGAGTGAAGTTCCTGTAGAGCTGGTTGTTACTGCCGCTAAGGAAGTTCTCTACACCGGTCACATCGGCGACGGAAAGATCTTCGTTTACGACGTTCAGAACGTAATCAAGGTTCGTACCGGCGAAGAAGGCTACGAGGCATTGCAGGATTAGATGATAATAGCAGAACCGTTAAAAACTGTTGTACGACAGTGCAACAGTTTAGGTTCTACGATAAAAACATCTCAAGCGCCGAGACTATGCGAGGCGCCGTCGCGATAGCAGCTCTATCATCAAACCTCAAAAACCATTATAATTGAAAAGTTACAATAAATGGTTTTTGAGGTTTTTTATGAATTCACAAGTTAAAGAACGCAATTCCTTTTCAGGTTCTTTAGGCTTTGTCCTTGCTTCGGCAGGCAGCGCAGTAGGACTTGGAAACATCTGGCGTTTCCCTTATCTGGCCGCAAAATTCGGCGGCGGACTCTTTCTCTTAGTTTATCTTATTTTTGCAGTTACATTTGGTTTTGCCCTTCTCATCACAGAAATTGCAATCGGCCGCAAAACCCAGGAAAGTCCGCTTACAGCCTACAAAAAAATTAATCCTAAATGGGGATTTTTAGGCTGTTTTTCTTTTATCGTTCCTTTTCTTATTTATCCTTACTACTGTGTAATCGGCGGCTGGGTATTAAAATATGCCTTCTCGTATCTGGCCTTTCAGGGCAGCGTTACAGTAGAAAAGGGCTTTTTTACCGGCTTTATCACTTCCCAGTGGCAGCCACTTTTCTACACAATCATTTTTGCCTTCCTCAGCTTTATTATTGTTTACAAGGGTGTTGAACGCGGAATCGAAAGATATTCAAAAATCCTTATGCCGATTCTTGTTTTAATCGTTGTTTTCATCGCCTTTTATTCACTTTTTATTTCCCACACTGATGAAACAGGCCTTACAAGAACAGGTCTTCAGGGTGCCACAGTTTATTTTATCCCTAATTTTGAAGGCCTAACATTTAAAGGCTTTTTGAAAGTCTGCCTTACAGCCATGGGCCAGCTCTTTTATTCTCTTTCAATCGCCATGGGAATTATGATTGCCTATGGTTCTTACATGAAAAAGAGCGGCAACCTTGGAAAAGCAGTTAATCACATTGAAATTTTTGATACCGGAATCGCAATTCTTGCCGGAATGATGATTGTTCCTGCCGTTTATGTTTTTTCCGGAAAAGAGGGAATGTCTGCTGGTCCTGGACTTATGTTCATCACCCTTCCAAAAGTTTTCAATTCTCTTGGCAGTATAGGCGAGTTCATCGGCCTTATTTTCTTTGTAATGGTATTGTTTGCGGCCCTTACATCAGCAGTTTCAATCCTTGAAGCAATTACTTCAAGTATGATTGATAAATTCAACTGGAGCCGCAGACGTTCCGCCACAGTTATGGCCGCCGCAACCTTTATAGTTTCTGTAATCGTCTGCCTGGGTTACAACGTCTTCTATTTTGAACTCAAGCTGCCAAACGGCTCTACAGGCCAGATTCTTGATATTCTTGATTACTTCAGCAACATCATCCTCATGCCGATTACAAGTCTTCTTACCTGTATCCTTATCGGCTGGGTAACAAAGCCAAAATTCCTGATTGATGAAATTACCCGAAACCGCGAAAAGTTCGGCCGCAAGGGACTTTATATTGTTATGATAAAGTTTGTTGCGCCGGTTCTTTTGTTCGTAATTCTTCTTGCGGGCATGGGATTGTTTTAACAGCCTGCATTCCGCTAAAACGGATTTAATACTTTCGTACCGCAGATAATCTGACCGCTGTTCATATCTTCCGAATATACAAGAATACAGCCTGTGTCATTTGCGGCTGAAAGTATTAAAGAGTCCCAAAAAGAAAGCCCGTTTTTTATGCTTATGTCGATAGCTTTTATGATAAGAGGAATCGAGATTTCTTTTACAGGAAACTGCTTTGAAAAAAAATCAACATATTCTTTAGCAGCCTGTTTCGAAAGGTTAAGTTTTTTTACGGCCGCGTTATAAAACTCCTGCAGGCTCTGTGTAGAAATAATGCCGTTTTTTGAACGAGACGCTTCATCCAGCAGGTTTGAAGCAATTACTTTCTTTTCAGGAGTTCTTTCATCAACAGAATACACCAGAATGTTAGTGTCAAAAAAAACTTTTCCTTCTGCTGCTGATGATGATTCAAATTTTCTATCTTTCATAAAGTTCCTCTCTTGTCCATTTGATTCCATCTGATTTTGGATGATATTTATTATTCAATTCAGTGAGTCTGTCATAGAAAGAATTTTGCATCTTAGGCTTAAGCTTTTCTTCCGTAGCCTTCTGAACAAGTCCGCTAAGCTTTTCCAGCACCTTCAGTTGTTCCTTGTAAACAAGTTTCGGCAGCATTTCGAGAATAGATTTTAAATAGTAAGAAGATGAATTATCCATTAAACCGTAAGCTGGCGCAGATTCGTGAACTTCATAAACTGTATCTTTTTCAGCATATTTGAAGTCTGATTTATTAATCTCTGCATTCTGATATTTAGGATTGAGCTTATCTTCAAGAATTACATCATAAGGAACCCTGTAAAAATTCGAAAGCTGAGTCACAATTTTTACAGGAGGAAGAGCGTCTCCGTTTTCATACTTAATATACATCTGTCTTGAAACATCAAGATAAGCTGCCACCGCCGCCTGAGAATAATTATTCTGTTCCCGTAAAGCTTTTAAAGTTTCGTTCATGATTAAAAGTATAAAACAATATTTTTTAAAGTCAATATTAATAGACAAAAAAAGTACACTATGATATACATAATTGCAGGTAAGATGTATTAATATTTATTATTTAAAGGTATTTAAAATGCGTAGGCCCTGAGTATAGTCTTGTCATAAAAAGCTTAAATCAGTAATATAAAACTAACGGCAAAGAGGTCGTAGATTTTACACTGGGATTGTCCCCGGCGGAAAATCTACGGCCTCTTTTGTTTTTAAATTTGAAATGGAGGAAGGAAAGCGTAATTTTTAACGGTTTCTGCTATAAGCGTATGTGCGGTTTTGTTGGAGCATTTGATTTAACTTCTGGTGGGCAGCCTCTTGCGGAAGGGTTGAAGGAGGAGCTGCGGGCGCAGGTTCTGGAGATGTCTAAGAGGATAAGGCACCGCGGGCCGGACTGGAGCGGAGTTTATACCGGCGATAATGCAATTTTAAGCCATGAGCGCCTTTCTATTGTTGATCCGCTTTCGGGTAAGCAGCCTCTTGTCAGTGATGATGAAAAAATAATTCTGGCGGCTAACGGTGAAATTTACAATCACAAGGAAATCCGGGTCCGCTTTGAAGGAAAATACTCTTTCCGCACAGGTTCTGACTGCGAGGTTATCATTCCTCTTTACAAAAAATACCGCGAAACAGGCGACTTCTCAAAAATGATAGAAGAGCTTTCCGGCATTTTTGCCTTTGCCCTTTACGACAGCGAACACGACGCCTACCTTATTGCCCGCGATGAAATCGGTGTTATTCCCCTTTATCAGGGCTGGGACAAGGCCGGCCGCTACTATGTTGCAAGCGAACTAAAGGCCCTGGAAGGCGACTGCCAGACAATCGAAGAATTCCCGAACGGACACTATTTGTATTCAGGAAAAGTATCACACGGATTCGAAACGTCTAACCCCTTAATAGAAGATTTTGCCTTAGCAAACCAGGATTCCGCAGGAATCCTCAATCCGTGTGGCAATACTCCACGACCAGTTAAATGGTACAAACGCGACTGGGAGACTTACGACAATGTTAAAAATTCCCCGCGTGCCACCGACGACAAAGGCGAAGTTATCAACCCTTCGGTAATCGAAAAAGTCCGCAACGGTCTGGAAGCTGCCGTAAAATCTCAGCTTATGTCCGACGTTCCATACGGCGTACTCCTTTCCGGCGGCCTGGACTCATCAATCATTGCTGCCATCACCCAGAAATACAGCAAAAAACGTGTTGAATCAGACAGCCGCGAATCTGCCTGGTGGCCTCAGCTCCATTCCTTTGCAGTCGGACTTGAAGGTTCCCCGGATCTGATTGCCGCAAAAAAAGCCGCAGATTACATCGGCACCGTTCACCACGAGGTTCACTTTACAATTCAGGAGGCTCTGGATGCCCTGCCTGACGTAATCTACCACATCGAAACTTACGACATTACGACTGTCCGCGCTTCAACTCCAATGTACCTGCTTGCCCGGGTAATCAAATCAATGGGAATCAAGATGGTTTTGAGCGGCGAGGGAAGTGACGAGCTTTTCGGCGGCTACCTTTACTTCCACAAGGCTCCAAACGCCCAGGAATTCCACGAAGAGCTGGTTCGCAAAATGAGTAAGCTTCACCTTTACGATTGCCTGCGTGCCAACAAATCCCTTATGGCCTGGGGGGTAGAAGGCCGCGTTCCATTCCTCGACAAAGATTTTATCGACATCGCAATGAGCCTAAACCCGGTCGACAAAATGAACATCCGCCTGCCGGACGGAAATCAGCGAATGGAAAAATGGATTTTGCGCAAAGCCTTTGAAGACATGCTGCCGGAAAACATTGCATGGCGCCAGAAGGAACAGTTTTCTGACGGTGTAGGCTATAACTGGATTGATACCCTTAAGAAAATCACAGAAGAAAAGGTAAGTGATGCTGAGTTCGCCCGCCGCGAAAACCGCTTTCCGGTAAATCCTCCAAAAACAAAAGAGGAATACTACTACCGCGAAATCTACAGCCGCCTCTTCCCAAGCGACTCCGCTGCCCGCTGCGTACCGCATGAAGCCGGAGTTGCCTGCTCAACCGCTAAAGCCCTTGAATGGGACGCCGCCTGGAAGAACATGGACGAGCCTAGTGGCCGCGCAATCGGCGGAGTCCACAACGACGCTTACAGAAAATAAAGAAAGCTGCAGGGAACAGGGCCTGTGCTTTGTCCCCTCTAAACTTTAAACTCGTTAATTTCGCCGTCGATTGCCTGAATTGATTTTTCCATGTTGCTGGAAATTTCACTGAGGGTAGCGCCGGTTTCATTGATTTTTGCAGCACCGATTTTCATTTCTTCCATGCTGGACTGCATTATGCCCGTTGCATTCTGAAGATTCTGAACTTCGGTAAGTATTGCCTGATTCCCGGCCGACATTTCGTTAGAGGCAGTTTTTACCTCAGATGTACTGTCAGTCATAGACTGAAGGGCATTGATAATCTGTTTAGAACCTTCGTTCTGTTCCTCCATGGCAGATTTTATCTGGTGTACAAGCTGATTTGTTTCGTTGATTCTTGAAATAAGGGAATTGAAAACCGAACGGGATTCCGACGATGCCGAAACCATCTGGGAAATTGATTCCTTAATTGATTCAAGCTGTTTTCCGATTGTATTTGACTGGTCGGAAGATGTTTCTGAAAGCTTACGGATTTCATCAGCAACAACAGAAAATCCTTTTCCCGCTTCACCGGCATGGGCAGCTTCAATTGCCGCATTCATGGCAAGAAGGTTTGTCTGTTCGGCAATGGCAGAAATAGCGGCATTTGCCTCCTGCAGCATAAGGGACTGCTCTTCAATGCGCTCAATTCGTGAGTTTACATCCTCCTGCATTGTTGCTCCGGTGGAAGAATCAGATTCAAGAAGCTCAAATTCCCTGGCCATGCGTTCTACCGAGCTGTTTACCGAGGAAATGTTTCCAATCATCTCTTCTACGGCAGATGAGGCGTCTGAAACACAGCGGGACTGATTTTCTATCATGTGTTCAAGGGACTGAATGTTAGAGGCAATCTCGTTTACCGCCCCCGCAGTCTGGTGTACGCTTTCAGACTGGGTGTTTATCTGCTTATGTACGCTTTCAATATTTGCAATAATCTGAGTGATGGAGCTTGCCGTATCCTGAGTGCTGGAACTTAAGTCCGAACCTGCATTGTTCAGCTTTTTTCCCGCATCCATGATTTTTGCAATGATTTCCTGAAGCTTTTCCGTAAAACTGTTAAAGCCGTCTACCACATCACCGATTTCATCATTTGAATCCTTTTTCAGACGCTTTGTAAGGTCTGCATTTCCGGATGCGATTTCCTTAACGGCGCTTCCCACCCTGCTCAAAGGCTTTACAATCTGAGCGGAAATCAAAATACCGATTATAATCGAAAAAATAATGCTGGCGGCAAACATGATGACAACAATGGTGATTGATTGCCACAAGGTTTCGTAAATTTCTGCTTTTGGTCCGATTGTTACGAAAGTCCATTTTGTGATACCCGGCATTTTTCTTGATGCAAAGTAATAGTTTCCGTATCTGGTTTTTATGATTTTATCATTTTTCAAAACCTCGCCCTTAAGCTCAGTAACTTCAAAATCATCATAAAAATTATCTTTAAGGATTTTTGAGCTTTCTTCATTTGTGATGTATTTTCCGTCAGCAGTAATGAAGAAGGAAAGTCCGTTTTTAGAAATTTTCATGCTTTTTACAAAGTCGCCCAGAGTGTCTATTGTAAAGTCCGCACCAATTGCACCGGCATAGCCATTCTTGTTAAAAACCCCCCGGGAAGTTGTAACAACAAGAGAGCCCGAAACCTCATCAACATAAGGAACGGCAAAAAATGAATCCCGCGTACCTTTTGTTGCCTGAAACCATTCCCTTGTGGTCTGATCAAAGCTATCCGGAGCCCGCCAGTGAAGGTTGTCATAAAGAAAACCACCCTTTGGAATAGACAGGGCAGAGGTAAAGTAAACCATCTGATAAAGAGGATCTTTATTAACTGCCCGGATCAGAAAATCTTCTGCTTCATCAAGATCATATTCTGTATAGCTTGCAAAATGATCAGAGCAGGATTTAATCAGGTTTTGTGTGCCGTTTACAAAATCTGAAACCTGGCTGTAAATGCTTTCCAGCTGTAAATCAATTTTTTCATTGATATCTTTTTCCAGAACCTTTGTTTCTTTTGTCACTGTAGGAATTGCAATAAGGATGGAACAGAAAACAGCAATCAAAATGTGGGTTACTGTCAGCTTTGATTTAATCTTCATAAAATGTTCTCCTGAATAAGAGATTAAAAATGTAACTTCTTTCCTTTTCAGAAAGCCCTTCCACTGTATAATAATTTTATCTTACTATTCTTTATAAGACAAATTTTCTTTTACAAATTTCAGGAAAGCAGTTGAAGCGGGCTGCTGTCTGTTTTGACCTGGAAATTTTTGTGAAATTTTCCACGCCCCCAGCTTGTTTTATTGACTACTTTAATTATACTGAATATATTAAGTATAATGAAAGTTAGCAAAGGCGCCATGGAAGCTCAAAATTCCCAAAGTACATTAGAAAAGCTTCTCCATTCATTTGAACGTTATTACAACGTCCGCACCGATGACCTTGCTGCGCCTTTTTCTGCCACCGCCGAATTTCATTCCCACAGTGAACAGTATTTCTTAGTTAAATCTGCCAGACTCGCCGAAGTCGATTCAAACGAATACGTTTATTTTATAGAAGAAAAGGAATTATCCTCATCACGCTTTTCAGAACTTTCTTCACTTGCCTGGGAACGCGGTCTTGCCGGAGTTCGCCCTCATTCTACCCACCGCAATTCAGACGTAACGCTGATTATCATTTCAGAAAAAATTGTCCCGGATACCTTAAGACAAATCAAAAAATGCAATCTTCACAAATCATATAAATTCGGCTTTTACGGCTGGAGCAACCTCAGGATAATGGCTTACGAAACTTCAACAGGCCGCACAGTAACAAACCGTTACGCAAGCGACCTGAAAAAGCTCGCAGGCACACTATAGAAAGTTTTATAAAAAAAGGAGTGGCAAAAATGACAGCATTATTAATCATTCTTGCAGCAATCGCTTTGCTTTTCTGCGGCTATGTTGGCTACGGCTCATGGCTTGCAAAGCAGTGGGGAATCGACCCAAAAAGAAAGACACCTGCTAAAGAAAAGGCAGATGGCGTAGACTATGTAGAGGCAAAACCTGCTGTTTTGATGGGACATCACTTTTCATCAATCGCCGGTGCCGGACCAATCAACGGTCCAATTCTTGCAGCTGTATTCGGCTGGGTTCCTGTTTTCCTCTGGTGTGTAATTGGTGGTATTTTCTTTGGCGGACTTCAGGATTTTGGTTCCCTTTTCGCTTCTGCCCGCAACGAAGGAAAATCTGTTGGTGAAATCATCAAGGCTTCAATGGGTAAAACTTCAAAAAAACTCTTCATCATTTTTGCTCTTCTCGTTTTGATTCTTGTAATTGCTTCATTCGTAAACGTAGTTGCCGGAACCTTCCTTACAAAGCCTGATGCAGCCGGAAATATTGTTACCGGCTTCGTAACAAAGGCTCATGGACTTACAAACAACCAGACAACAGCAATCATCTCTGTTCTCTTTATTTTCCTTGCCATCGGTTACGGTGTACTTACAAACCGCTTCGGCGTTAAAACTCTTCCTGCCACAGTCATCGGAATCGTTGCAATCGCCGCAACCATCGTGCTTGGTCTGAACGTTGGTTTTGCTCTTGGCCGCAACGCATGGATTGTTATCATCGGTCTTTACATTGCAATTGCCTCTTTGATTCCGGTATGGATTATGCTTCAGCCGCGTGATTACCTTTCTTCATACCTGCTTTATTCAATGATGCTCATCGCTTTTGTTGGTATTGTAGTTTCAGCCTTCCGCGGAAACACAAGCTTTGCAATTCCTGCATTCACAGGCTGGAAGGTTGGAAACAGCTATATGTTCCCGACACTCTTCATCACAGTTGCCTGCGGTGCCTGCTCAGGCTTCCACTCACTCATCGCTTCAGGAACATCTTCAAAGCAGCTGGATAACGAAAAGCACGCAAAGGCTATCGGTTACGGTTCAATGCTTATTGAATCAGCCCTGGGTATTATTTCCCTGATTGCCGTTGGCGTAGTTTGGGAAGCATGGGGTAAAAAAGAATTTGGTTCTCCTTCTGCCGCATTTGGTGCCGGAATTGCAACCCTCTTTGCCGCAAAGGGAACTTCAGTTTACAACACAATCAGCGCCCTTCTGACACTTGCAGTTTCTGTATTCGCCCTCACATCTCTGGACTCAGCAACCCGCTTGAGCCGCTTTATGTTCTCTGAACTTTTCCTCAAGGAAGATGAAGATACATGGAAAGATGCAAAGAGCCCTGTACGCAAGCTTCTTGCAAATCCATTGTTCGGAACAGGACTTATGGTTGTAATCGGCTGTATTCTTGGTGGACTTTCACTTTCTCAGATCTGGGGACTCTTTGGTGCCGCAAACCAGCTTCTTGCGGGCGTTGCCCTGATGGCAGTTGCCGCATGGCTTGGTGAAGTTGGCAAGAACAATAAAATGTTCCTTATTCCTACAGTTTTCATGCTGTCTGCAACTTTGACACAGCTTATCCTTACAATAATCGCTAAAGTTAAATTTATTGCTGCCGGTCAGTTCACAAAGGCAAATCCAGCCTGGGGTAACTGGTTCCAGCTGCTTTTTGCTTCCGCAATGGCAATTCTGGCCCTTGTACTGGTAATTGAAGGCGTAAAAACTTTCACTGCTCAGAAAAAGGCAAAAAAAAACGCTCAGGCCGCATAAGTAGATAAGAAGAAGGGGGGAGGGGAAAGCCTTCCCCTGCGGCGGCACTTCGTTGCCGCCTACCCCTTCGCCTAAGGGGGCTGCGCCCCCTTAAAATCCCCCTTAATCTTCCTTACACTTTAAATCTTTTTACAGCTTCGCTCAAAAGTCCCACAGAATTCTGAGCCTGATCCGAAATATGAGAAATATTCTGTGAATTTACTGTCAGGGCACGTGAGGCATTTCCGCAGGCCTGAAGACCGGAATCAACCTCTGTCTGCATTGCCGACAAAGCCTTACAGTTTTCATCAACCTGCTTAGTACCCTGAGAAATAGCATCGGCACTTTCCTTTACCTTGCCGCTGCTGTCCTTAATATCAGAAAGGGAATCCATAATAGCATCGGCCTTCTGTCCCTGTTCAGCAACGGTATGAGAAAGCTCCTTCATTGTTGTATCAAAATTCTGAATCTCGCTGATTGTGCCTTCAAAAGAAGCTTCAACATCATGGGAAGAAGCAGAAATCTCATCAATTTTTGACTGAATAGACTTGAGGGAAACGCTGGAATCCTTTGCCTGCTTGCTGGTTGTTTCTGCAAGCTTACGGATTTCATCAGCAACAACGGCAAAGCCCTTTCCGCTTTCTCCGGCGTGAGCCGCTTCAATTGCGGCGTTCATAGCCAGCAGGTTAGTCTGACTTGCAACCGAAGAAATAACCTTGTTCATTTCAAGCAGGGCGCCAGATTCAGCCTGAACCTCCTGAATCTGTTCAACCGACTTTTTAAGGGCATTTGTGTTTTCTTCCGAAGAACGTACAATATTTCCGACTTTAGAAGACATGGCATCAGTGCTGCGGTTGATATTCATAAAGTTTTTCATCATTTCTTCAATATTGTTTGATGATGAAAGAATAAGCTGGTTCTGGTTTTCAATCTCAGAGGTAAGAGAGCCGGTTTTAAGAACCATCTGTTCAACTGCTTCGTTTACAGAAGTAATAGCGGAACTCTGTTTTGCAATTGTCGTATTCATACCGTTAATCGCATTTTCAGAAGAAGTAACGGCTTCGTTGATTTCCTTAGAGTTTGATGCAAGCTGATTTGAAACATCCTGAATGGAAGATGATGATTCCCGGATAGTTCCAACAAGCTCTGTAATTCCGCTGGAAAGTGAATTAAAGCCGTCTGACAGCTCCGAGGCTTCCTTTGTCATGTAATCAGGGAATTTCTGGGTAAAATCTCCCTGGGCAATAATGCGGCTTCCATTAACAATATTCTGGAAATGTGACGAAACCTGTCTTGTCAAAATTACATCCATCAGAATAAGACAGAAGATGATTCCCAGCAGAACTCCGAATACAATCATTATCATGTACATGTATTCGCCTGAAAAATCTGATGCAGGGCCTTCCGCAACAATAAACCAGTCTGTGTTCTTAATCTGCTGAACGCCGTAAAAATGATTGTTTTCGATAAAGGCTTTAGATTTTCCGTCCAGATATTCAGCTTTGCTGTAAGTTTTAAAAGCCGTAGAATCAAAATAATTCTGATTCATAATGGCGTTAAAATCTTCATTGGTAATGAAAAGTCCGTCTTTTGTTATGATGTTTACCCGGCTGTTTTTAGAAATTGAAATGTCATTTACGGCTTCAGAAAGGGCATCCAGCACGATATCAGCGGCAGAAACACCAATCAGTTTGCCGTTTTCATCAAGTACACGGTAACTGAGTGTAACGATGATTTTTCCGGTATTTACATCTGTAAAAGGGTCTGTATAGCAGACTTTATTTCGGTTGTTTACCGCATTTTTGTGCCACTGGCGGGACTGCATGTCAAAGGTCGGTGGAGCTTCCCAGCCTGAGTGAGAAATGAGAGTGCCTCCTTCCCATATCTGCTCGTAAGTAGCATAGTAAAGAAGGGTTTCTTCCATCATATTGCGGCCCATGCTTTTTACCACAGCCTTAATGGCATCGCGGTCGTCGTTCAATGGTGTAACTACATTTGAAAGGTCAATAACAAGATTGTTGTATTGGCCAAGAATTCCGGCAACTTCTTCATCCAGAGTTTCCATAGCCTGACTTACAGTATTAATCGTAGATTTTTTTACGATGTTTTGAATCACTATGATAAAAGAAAATCCCATAAAAAGGGTTACGAGGGCAACTGAACCAATCATACCTATGAGGATTTCAGAAAGTAATGAAAGATGTTTCTTTTTTGACATATGCAACTCCAGACAATAACAATACTTTATATTATACCCCCCCTTTTAATAATCTGTAAACTCTTACTTTCATATATGGAATTCAAAAGCTTTGTGGTCTATAATGAATCAGTATGAAAATCGTAATTGTTGGCGCAGGATTTACCGGCGTTCAGCTTGCAAAGCTTCTCATTAATGAAAAGAATCAGGTTGCCTTAATTGACAACAATGAAGATACTATCCGTCATGCCCAGAATCAGCTTGACTGTACTGTTTTGTGTGCTGATGGTAATAATCTTGAAACTCTGGAAAGCGTAGGCATTCACAAGGCCGATGCCCTTGTCTGTGTAACCAGCTCGGATGAAGTAAACATGATTACCTGTTCGCTGGTAGATGCCGTTTACCCGGATGTACTCAAGATTGCCCGCGTACGAAATTACGCCTACTATGTAAACACCGCCGCCGCCGAAAAAAAACACGGCGATTCCTTCGGTTCAAATCACCGTCCCCTTTACGGCATCAACTACATGATAAACCCGGATGTAGAGGCCGCAGAATCAATCGTAAAGGCGATAGAAAACGGCGCTGTTGGCAACGTCCTCACCTTTGATAATTCCGACCTGGAAATTGCCCGCATCACCGTAAATGAAAAAAGCATTTTCCGTGATGTCAGCCTGAAGGAAATCCGAACAAAAACTGATATAAAATTCCTTGTAGTTTACGTTGAAAAGGGAGGAAAAACCTCACTGCCTTCCGGAGATACAAAAATCGAAGCGGGAGATATTCTGGGTGTTCTTGTATCAAAAGAGCAGCTTGTTCCCCTTATGGAGCTTTGCGGAACAAAGGCAAAGGAGCTTCGCAGGGTTGCCCTGATCGGAGCCGGCCGAATCGGAACAATTGTCGCAGAAAAATTCCTTAATCCGCAAAAGGAAGCAGAAACTGCCGGAAACCAGGGACAAAAAGGATTTTTAAAGCGGCTTACATCATATGTCGGCCGCAAAACCCAGGATTTTGTAATTATTGATTCAAACGACGTTCTGGCTAAAAACGCCTCTGAAAAATTTCCTCAGGCCCGCGTTATGTGCGCTGATGCCAGTGATGAAAATTTTTTGCGCGAGGAGGGGATTACTTCCTACGACCTTGCAATCTGTGCCACCCACAATCACGAGCTTAACATGGTTCTGGCCGCCTATCTTGAATCACTTGGCGTTGGTCAGACAATCAGCCTTGTAACAAGCTCAGCCTTCGAAACAATCGCCGTAAAGCTTGGCGTTGACGTTCCTGTTGCCCTGCGTGATGCAGTTGTTGATTCCATTATGAGCCATCTGCGCGGTAAGTCTGTAAAAGAAATCCACACTGTTACAAACGGCCAGATGGAAATTGTAGAGTGTGAAATCGGTGGAGAATCAAAGGTAAACGGAAAAGCCCTCAAGGAGATTTCAAATCCGGGTCTCTTCCTGGTTCTTTTGTGCCGCCAGTCAGGAATTGAAGAATATAAGATTGTAGACGGAAACACCAGACTTTATGCCGGCGACCATGTAGTAATCATCGTGAGCGGAGAGCAGAGTAAAAAGGTTCTTTCATATTTTGCCGGGGCCGATGGAGAATAATTTTGTTTGCAATAACCTACTTAAAAATAATTTCAGTTCTTCTTTCGATTGTCGGCGCTATGATGCTTATGCCCCTTGGGCTGGCTCTTGCCACCGGCGAATCGGCAGTCATTTCTGCCTTCCTTATTCCAATGCTGGCAAGCTTTGTCCTTGTAGCGTTGATTTACATTCCCTTCCATAAATCAAGCTTTAAAATCAACAACCGCCAGACTTACGTAATAGTTGCGGGCTGCTGGATTTTTATGAGCCTTTTCGGGGCAATCCCCCTTTTTGCAACCGGCGCTTACCCGACTATAACAGACGCCGTTTTTGAAAGCGTCAGCGGTTTTACTACTACGGGTTCTACCGTCTGCGGTCATCTGGAAGAGCTTCCCCGCTCGGTAAACCTCTGGCGCTGCATTACCCACTGGATTGGAGGTATGGGAATTGTAACTTTGACAGTCGCTCTCCTTCCTCTTCTTGGCGTAGGCGGTTTTCAGCTGATTAAGGCCGAAACTACCGGCCCGGAAAAAGGCAAAATTACCGCGCGAATTACGACGACTGCAAAATACCTGTGGATTATTTACGCGGCTTTTACCCTGACTGAAGCCATCCTTTTGAAAATTGCCGGCATGGACTGGATAGATGCCTTTTCCCACGCCTTCAGCACCCTTGGAACAGGCGGTTTTTCTACCAAGGATTCCAGCATCGGCTGGTATAATAATGCTGCCATCGACGTAATAGTCACCGTTTTTATGTTTTTTGCGGGCATAAACTTTTCGCTTTTCTACTATATAGTTATCAGAAAATTCGAAGATATCCGTGATAATTCTGAATTTAAGGTTTATATTGCCATTGCTATTTTTTCTGTGATTGCCGTTACCATTTCGATTGCTTCGGTTTATCACGACTTTCCCCGCCAGCTGCGCTATGCCGCCTTCCAGTCAATGTCCATCATCTCTACAACAGGATTTTCTACTACAGATTTCCTGCTCTGGCCGTCGACCGCCCAGTTCTGGCTCTTCCTCCTCTTTTTTGTGGGAGGCTGTTCGGGTTCAACAAGCGGTGGCGTAAAGGTAATCCGCTGGACTGTACTTTTTAAGCAGATTGGTAATGAAACAAAAAGGATGCTGCACCCCCACGGAGTTTTTTCTATCCGTCTCAATAACCGGGTGGGCAGAAAGGACGTAATTTTTACTGTAACAGCCTTTATGGCACTTTATTTTTTCCTGGTTGCTATAACAACACTGGTAGGTTGTGCCGGTAATCTGGATATCTTTACTGCCTTTACGGCCTCCTTGAGTATGGTAGGAAACGTAGGACCTGCTGGCGGCATTTTGGGCCCAAGCGGAAACTTCGGCTGTCTTCCTGCCTTTGTAAAATGGTGGTACTGCTTTGCCATGCTGGCCGGCCGCCTTGAGCTTTACACGATGATTATGTTCTTCCTGCCTCAATACTGGCAGCGGTAGCATCTGAAACTATTTTACAAAATGATACTTTCGGATTAAAATTAATTGTTTAATGGTCAGCGATTTAGAAGAAAAACTGGAGTTTGATAGAGAAAAAATCCGCAATTCCGTAAGATTGCAGATGCCTATTGAAGTCACTACATATACACTTTCTCGCAACATGGAAATCTATATCTATGATATCCTTACGGCATTTCTTGAAGAGTGTCACGAAGAGCATCTGATACAGAGCCTTAAGTATTGTCTGGGCGAGCTTCTGACCAACGCAAAAAAAGCAAACACAAAGCGGGTTTATTTTAAGGAAAAAGGACTTAACATCGATAATCCCGAAGAATATGAAAAGGGAATGGATCAGTTTAAGGTAGACACCCTTTCCAACATCGATCATTATCTTGAGCTTCAGAAAAAAGCCGGACTTTATATAAAGGTTGTCCTTCAGGTTATAGGCCAGTCAATCAAAATTCAGATAAAAAACAGGGCTGTTCTTACCCTTGATGAAGAAACCCGAATCCGCACAAAAATACAGAACGCTAAAAAATTCAACAGTATTGAGGAAGCTTACGCAAAGGCCCTTGATCCTTCTGAAGGTGCCGGTCTTGGAATTATCATCATCATCCTTATGCTGCAGAAGTTCGGGCTTGGAAAAGACAATTACAAATGCTATTCCACAGATAAGGAAACAATTACCGAAATCACCCTGCCATGTAACGAAACTGTTTACGCCTCAATAGAAATGCTGACTTACGAGTTTGTAAAGCTTCAGGAGCAGATTCCAATCCGCCTTATTACCTACCGCGAAGTCAGACGTATTCTTGATAAGGCAAGTGTTGACCGCGACGAGCTTTTAAAATTTGTAATGCAGGATGATACGCTGACGCTTTTGATTTTAAAAAATACCGTAGACAATGAGCGCGAGCAGCTTAATCTGAAAAAAGCCCTTGCCCAGTTTACCGACGACCAGCTGAGAAGCATTATTTCTTCCGAAAACCGCGAAGTTGAAATTATGGAGTTCAACGACCTGGAATCTTCCAAGCTCCATGCCCAGAAGGTTGCCTTCTATGCTTATAATCTCTGCAAGAATTCTTCGGAATTTGATGATCTTTATACGCCGGAAGAATATTACACCCTTGGCCTGATTAATAATATCGGCCTTGATCTTTTGCGAAACCCGACCCAGGAGCAGGAAAACTTTATAAAGGATTTGAGCGACCAGTACGAGGATCCAGAAAAAATCCGGGAGATTTTCTACAGTGGAAATGCCGGTGCCTACGTCACCTACACATATCTCAAAAAACTGAAATTCTCAGATGAAACTCTGAGCCTTGCCGGTGCCTGGAACAATTCTGCCTACATTCCGGAAAGAATGCGCAAATATCTTCCGCCACTTTATGTTGCGGAGGTGCTGTATGCTTACGGGGAAAAGCTCATTGATTTTTATCAGATAGACCAGAAATATCTTGCCATGTTTGATATTTACACGGAAGATCAGTTTGTCTACATATTAAACAAGCTGAACGATGCCTTTAAGAGCGGGAATTAGAAGAAGCTGAAAGGCTGTCTACCCAGGCCTGCATTAAAATTCCAAAGGCAACACCCACATTTAAAGATGCTTTAAGCCCCTTCATGGGAATGGAAACCCGGCCGTAAGTCGCCCTTTCAAGCGCCTGCGGACTCACGCCAAGCTCTTCAGAGCCTATGATGCAGATTCCCTTTTCCGGGAACTCAAAATCCTTCAAATCTGTGCCGCCTGTTTCCAGGGCAAAAACCGGAATATCAGTCGGCAGCTGGTCCAGAGCACAGCGTTCCCAGCCCATTGTTTCAATACAGCCCATTCCGCTTCTTATGGCACGGGGCTGCTGGGGGTCAGTACAGAAGGGCGAAAGATAAACCTTTTCGGCACCCATTGCTTCTGCTGTACGGAAAATTGAACCAAGATTAAAAGGCGAGCGGATGTCTTCGGCGTAAACGGCCATACCGGGAAAAAAATCGCGCTGGCGGACAGTACCGTCTTCTTCTACCGGGGCAGCGTGGGGCGCAATAACTAAGTCCCATTCAGCCGGGAAGGTTCCAATCAGCGTTAAAAGATGGTTGCGGGCGCAGTTACAGAGGCGCAGCTCATCAAAAGGCTGGGCTGAAAGAAGGGCCCGCAGTTCATCGGCTGCGTCCGCAGGTAATTTCGGGTCCTTTAGCAGAACCTTTGTAATTTCCTTCACATATTCAGCCCGGGTCATCGAAGTAAAATTGTATTCAGTTCCTTTTTCAGCAATGCCCCGGATGTCGCGCTCCAGAGCACCAAAGGTCAAAGCGAGTTTACGGCGTTTTTGTCCGCCTTCAAGTTGAAAAAGTTTTCCTGGTTCAATCATAAAATCTCCGGGACCGGGCCAGCGCCCTGTCTGTCTAGTAAGCCTGTTTTATAAATGCAAAAAGGTCGTCGGCAGTCATGCTGCGGGGAAGCTGATTCATAATATCAGTGTCCTTAATGTCTTCAATGGAAAGGGCCAGCTGTTCAATTGTAAGCTTGGTGTCCTTAAGGCGGGTAGGAAGATTTGCCGCCGCAATTCTCTGACGCACAAAATCAATAAGGGCTTTTACGGCATCATCACCTTTCTGTTCTTCTGTAGCTGCTCCAAGAAGATGTGAAAGTTTTTCAAGCTTAGCGGCCTTGAATTTTGATGCATCTTCCAGCGCAAAGGGCAGAATAATTGACGCGATAAGGGGTTTTTTAATCTGGTAGCGGGCATTAAGTCCGATTGAAAGCAGGGTAGTCATTCCAAGTGATGAAGTTGAGGCTGCCATGCTGACCATCGCACCTGCCTGGGCCAGCAGCACTTCTTCCGGCGTTGTCATATCGATGGAAGGTGAACCGTTAAAAGCGTAGGAAAGAATTTCCATGGCCTTTTCGGCAAACATATCACTGAAGAAATTTGCCTTCTGCGAAATATATGCTTCAACATTCATGCTCAAAAGCTCAAGAGAAAGCATAGCCTTCTGATTATCAGTCAGGGTAAGCATGAGGTTAGGGTCAATCAGGGCAAGCTTGCAGACATTGCGCTGTATTTTAAGGAATTTAATCTGATGATTGCGGGAATCTGCCAGCGGAAGGTCACTTGTAAAGATAAAAGGGAAGCGGTAGGTAGTAGGCACGCAGATGCAGGAAATCGGCTGGGCGTTTGGAAGGGCGCCCCCTACAAAGGTGTAGAAATCGTGGACTTCGTTATAGTAGGCCGCAACAGCGCGTCCGATTGTCATCGCCTTCATACCGCCAACGGCAATAACACCGTGAACATGAGCTTCCCGGGCAAGCTTGAGAGCCCGGGCCACAGTCTTGGTAGAAGTTCCGTCATTTAATTCAGAATAAATAATCGTTTCAATCTTGTGTTCAGCTAAAGCCTGAATGATTTTATCTGAAACCTTAAGCTCTTTAAGAATCGGATCCATTACAAGAAAAAATCTGCTTCCCCATTCGCGAACCTGCTGTCCCAGTCGGGAAACTGTATAAGAACCGATGATGATGTTTGGATTAATTCTGAAAACAAAATCTGACATATAATCTTATAGCAAAAAGCGTTAAGCAAAACTTTTCAGCAGAAAAGTTTTGCAGCTTTTTACTTACCTCCGTCTCTCCTGATTTTTTTTAAAAATAAAAAGGCGGAACGACAATGCGTCCGCCCTTATAATAGCTTAAATAGCAAATTAACTAAAGTCCAAGAGCAGTAAGAAATTTATCTGCTGCTGAGCCGAATACAGCATCATTCAAGTAAGCAGGGTCTTTAATTTTTTCTCTTACTTCTGCAATCCTGTCAGCGCGAACATCTGGAGTTTCTGCTGCAACCTTGTCCAGGTAATATGCTTCTGCCATTTTCTCAGCTTCTTTTGAAACTGAAATTGAATCAGATTCTGTTGCACGAGCTTTAGAAATGCCCTCTGATTTGCGAGTTTCCTGAACATTGTTCAAAGGATTGATTGAATTAATTCCATTAATCATCATAATTTCCTTCCCCTTACCTATTTTAATTATCGGCAGATTCTTCCGAATGTTTATCTTTTTTTGTACCAGAAATGAAAACTGCAAACTCTCCTTTTATGGATTGTCTTGAAGAATAATCATCATACAGTTCCTGAGCGGTTCCGCTGGTGATTTCCTCGTGCAGTTTAGTCAATTCCCGACCGACTACAACTCGTCTGCTACTATCAGTATCGGAAATATCTTTAAGAAGCTTAACAATTCTGAAGGGACTTTCGTAAAAAACTACAGCATTTCCGCTGTCCATCAGTTCTTTTACCCGTGAGCGGCGCTTACCAGGCTTTGGAGAAAGAAAACCTTCAAAAATCAGGGTTTTTCCACCAGAACCAGCCACACTCACAAGCGTTGCAAAGGCCGCAGGACCCGGAATCGGAACGATTTCAAAGCCCGCCTCGCGAACGCAGTCAACAAGAACAGCCCCCGGATCACTTATTCCCGGAGTTCCCGCATCACTTGCGTAGGCAATGTCATGACCTTCTTCCAGAAGCTTAATGATATTTTCCGACGCAAACTTTTCGTTCTGAGCCCGGCAGGAAATGAGCGGCTTTTTGATTTCAAGGTGATTCAAAAGCTGCAGGGTATGGCGGGTGTCTTCGGCAGCCACGTAATCGACGTTTTTAAGCGTTTCAACGGCCCGGTAAGTAATATCGCCAAGATTTCCAATCGGTGTTCCAATAACGTAAAGTTTAGCCACGCAAATATTATATTCTATATAGAAGAAAAGAGCAAATCTTTTGTAAAAATCAGACATCTACTATAAAAAAGAAGCGTTTCCCTATAAAAATGTTTGTTATTTTCTTTAACAAAATTTGATAATTTACCGATAAAGTTATATGATGAGAACATATAAAAAGTTTTTATCAGCTCTAAATTCTCTGCTAAAAAAGTTTTCATAAAAAAAATCGGGGATAATTTTATACTTTTTTTGTTTTGATGCGTATAAATTTGTAGCGAGGTGTCTATGAAAGGTAAAATATTTATGGGCGCATTGGCGTCATTATCTCTTTTTCTCATTGCTTCAGCCTGCGATATCGGTCTTGGTGGTGCTGTTGATACGGAAATACCAACAGGAACAATTTCAAGCCCAGGAGTGAACGCCGTAATCCGCGATGCTTTTGCGATTAAAGGAACCTGGAAGGATGATGGCTCAGTAGGGCAGGTAACAGTAGCCCTCAGTAACACTAATACAAAAAAGACCCTCACGTATAACGCTAAAGTAGCTGCAGACGGTACCTGGATCTGTGCAGTAGACCCGGCCGACAGTGCACAGCCGCTGGTAGACGGAACTTACCTCGCAACCGTCACTCTTTATGATAACGGCGGTCACACAAATACTGTAACTCAGTCATACATTATTGATAATACCCCGCCGGTTGTAATTCTTTCATATCTTAAATCAAAGGATGACAGCGCAACAGAAATCAAAACCTACGGAAAGCTCTTTACACTTTCTGGAAAAGCCGCTGATGACAACAATATCAACAGAATTGACGTAAAGGTTTATCAGGATGAAGCCTGCAGCACAGAGCTCAGGACAATCACAAAGCAGAATGTTCCGGCCGCAATCGAACAGGATGTAGCAAGCTTTGGAACGGAAGAATATTCTGCAATTTACGGCGAGAATTCAACAAATTCCCAGGTCCGCTACTGTAAGGTTTTTGCCTATGATGATGCCCAGCGTTACCCGGCAGACGGTTCTGCCCAGACAGACAGCGACAAGCTTGGAAACTGCCAGACCTCTTACTATTTCCAGACCACAATAGAAAAGCTGGGCTACGATAAATATAAAACAAACGATTTGTACGCCATGTTCAACGGAACCTATTCAAACGGAAGCCAGGATTCTTCCCGGGCCGTATTGACTTCCGACGAAATTTCCACAGTCAAAAAAACACTGACCGAAACCGCCGTAAAAGTCGGCACCTTCGCCCTTAACCCTAAGAATAACCCTACTTTTACGGTTATAGGGTTGAATAATTATCTTCCGGAAAATCAGTCTATGAATAATGCTCAGAATAAGCCGGATGAAAAATATTATGTTACAAACGGTTCTGGCGAAAATGGTATTCCTCTTACAATTACACTTACACCTGGTCGTGATAATTATGCAATTGATGAAGCCACAGTAAAAATGTATCTTCAGGAATGTGATGATAAAGGTATTGCAAATGGAAAGAAAATTTCTTTAGCTTCAAACGTAACAAGCTTTAAAACAAAGACCCTCAGTACCTTTAATTATACAGCTTTAGATACAGGTTCCTTCTACAAAGTTTGTGTTGAAGGTTCTGATACTAAAGGCAATAGTCTTGAAGCTGACGTTTCGGGTATTTATGCCTTCTATTTTGCACCAGATACAAAAACACTGGAGCTTTTTGTTACAGGTTCACCAGAATACATTTCATCACAAACTGCAAGCAAAGATTTGACATTGACTTTGACTTATTCATATAACGGAACAGCTTCCAATCCTTTGCATTTATTTAGAAAATACCAGACGGATTTTACGAATGAAGAATTAAAAACTCTTCGTGAACAGATAAAAGAAAATCCAGATAATAATGGCGTAATTGCAGCAAGAAATACTGAAATTGAGAATTTAGTAAATAAATATATCGTAAAAAATGCTAGTGGTACTCCTAAAGAGCTGGAAATTGGAACAAATAAAAAATTTACAGATACTTTTGACGCTGCGGCAACTGTTGACGGTACTGCAAATAAAGATAAAACATATGTTTCTTACTTTATTATGAGTGATGATAAGGCAAGTTATTCAAACACAAAGGATTATTATATCCATGTTGATGACGCAAAGCCTGCTCTGACTGTTACTGCTTACCCAAGTCCGGTACAAACTTCTGATAACTCATTCTGGTTTGAAGGAACATCAAATGATGGTGACGGTTCTGGAGTTTCTAAAGTTCTGATAAAAATCAAAGACGAATCAGTATCCCCTGCAAAAGAAACTGACTGGCTTGAAGCAAGTGGAACATCTGCATGGAAATTTACGATTATAAAAGACAGTAATTTCTCTAATACAGACAATCCATCTTATAATGGTGTTTTCCTTAAGGAAGGTAAAAAGACAGTTATTGTAAAGGCTATTGATATTGTCGGACTGGAATCTGAAGAGGTAACAAAAGCTGACTGGATTTATAAGCCGTCAAAACCAAAAATTGGTATCTATGGTTATTATCTGAGTGAAGCTGATGTAAATGATACTACTAAACGTGTAGAAAAACGAGAATCTGACTTGATTTCTAATTCATTTGATTTTGCTGTCGGCAAGAAGATTATTCTATCTGGTTTTGCAACTGATACTTACGGAATTGACTCAATTACGGTAACTGAAAATGATAAAAAAACAAGTACAGTTATATTAAATAAAGATGTAACTGGTTCGTATATTGGAACATGGCAAACAGAACTGTTCCCAATTAGTGAGCTTCCAGCTGCCGGAAGCACAGCAACTTATACATATAAGTTCACAATAAAAGATTTAGCAGGAATTGAAACTCCAAGTAAAGAATTAAAAATTACAGTAGACCTGACTCCACCAGTTGTAGATATTACATCTCTTGGAACTGGTAAATTTGGTGAAAGTTCTATCAGCGGTTCGGATGTAATTTTCAGAGGAACTGCATCGGATCCAACTCCGGGAACAGGACTTGATGTTATTAAATATGCAATTACTTCAATTGATGAAACAAATCCGTCTGTATGGAATACTACAAATCCAGATGGAAATGACTGGTCTATAACTAAGGTTTTAAAGGAGAATCAGGGAACAGATTCTGAAACAGACCTATATGAAGGAAAAAAACGATTACATGTAAAGGCAATTGATAAAGCAGGTAATGAAACTAAACCTCATACAATTCGAGATTTCTGTGTAGACCAGAAAGCCCCTGATGTAGAAGTTAAAGTTTACAGAGGAAGTGTATCTACCCCAGAAACTGCGCAGCAGGACGGTACATATAAAATTACACAAGAGGTTAGTAATTTCCATATCACTGTTACTGCAAAAGATGCTAACTTTATTAAGAAAATAACAGTAAACGATGGTTCAACAATCACTAACGAAATATTGGCAGGAAATGATTTAACTTACACATGGAGCTCATCTGATTACAATATTGAAAAAACTTATAATTTTGAAATTACGGTTGAAGACGGTTCTGGAAATGATACTATAGCAGGTAAGAAAACAACAAAAAATGTAACAGTTCTTTTTGATAAGACAAAACCTGAAATCAAGGTTATGAACGGAGAGAATGAAGCTGACACGGTTAAGACTGCAAAGTTATATTGGTTCTCTGGTACTGGTAACGCATATATTACAGGAACAGCAAAGGATGATCAGTCTGGAATTGATAAGATGGAAATTCAGATTGATTCAGAAGGTTGGAATATTATTCCTACAACAGATAAATGGACTTATCAGTATTTATTAAATGGTATCACTGAAAATACAGATGATGATGACAGCTATCATACAATCAAAGTGCGAATTACAGATAAAGCTGGAAATACAAATAATGATGAAGGACAAATTTATTACTTCCGCTATGATAAAGGTGCTCCAAAACTTACAATGTTTACTTCAGCAGACAGTGTAAATAATGAAGGAAAGGTTATATTCTCTGGTCAGGTTTATGATGGTGATAGCCTTGAGGCAAATCGGCCTGTGAATTATCTTACCCTGGAGGGTAAAAAAGCAGGTTCGCCTGATAAGATTATTCCTGTAGTACCGAATCAAGATTATACCTACCATGGAAATTATACGGTCACTGTAGATGGCTTCTATCTTGATGAAGGAGATTGGAATTTTGTCCTTACAGCAGAAGATTACGCGGGAAATGAGGTTACAAAAGAAGCTGTTATCTCTGTTGATAAGACACCGCCAACTGTAAAAAAAGTTGAAGCCGATGTTGTGATTTTGCCTTCTTCAGACAATTCTGTAACTGACAGCTTAAATAAATGGTACAACAAACAGACTCTTTCTGTAATTGTTTCGGCAGAGGATAATACTGCTGGTTCTGGAATTGATAAAGTTGAATGGAGAACAGCTGCAATTGATTCTACAGCAACAGATGAAACTGCAGACTGGCAGCCGCTTACAAAGAAAACTGAAGCTGGTGTTATAACATATAATGGTTCTGTAGTATTTGACGATGCAGCCGCAAAAGAAGGAAGCAGACTTTATATTCGTGCAATCGATAAGGCTGGAAACAGCACCAAGTTTAATACAAAGGTAAGTTCAACAGATCCTAATTCGGCAATTGACTATATTGTATTTAATATTGATACAGAAAAACCGACCCTTACATCAAAATTCTATCAGGTTGAAGGCGGAAGCAGAAAAACTTCAGGTGGTACAATTTATCTGGCAGAAAACAAGAGAATTACGGTTTACGGTGCTTTCAGTGATGAGCAGAGTGGTGTTCAGAAACTTAGCTATTCCTTGGGCGGAAGAGATATTACAAGCTCTGTAACAACTACATATTATTCATCAGACGAGACTCTCAGTGAAGATAAAATTTCTACAATTTTTGTAGATGCTAACAAGACAACAGACAAAAAATCAATTAAATACTGGAAGGCTGAATTTACACCAGTACTTGCTGATAATACAAATGTTGATTTAGTAATAACCGGAAAAGATTTTGCAGATAATGAGTCAAAAATTGCCCCTGTATTCAGCATGCTAAAAGATACAGAAGAACCTGTAATTGACCGTAAAAATGTTACATTTACTATCACAGGAAATGATGAACCTGTTTACATGAAGGGTAATAAAGGGGAAACTGGTGAAAAATATTATGTAAACAATATAACACAAACCTTTACCCTTCACGGTATTGCAACAGATAATGTTGGTCTGGATTCTGTAGAGCTTAAAGCAAAAGACAGCTCTGGAAATGAAATTACAATTGATTCAAAAAAGAGTGGTTCCGCTTCAAACTGGACTTTCTCTGATATTGATTTGAGTAAGACAAAAGCTGTTGAAGAAACAGCTAGCGTTTCCCTTACTGGCGGCGTAACTCTTTATGTTGAACTCACAGACCTTGCAGGTAACAAAAATATTGCTTTAAACCAGAAAATTACTGTTGTATTTGATACTGAAGCTCCAAGAGGTAAACATCTTGCTGACGGAAAAGGAAAGGATATCTACTTCCGTATTGGAAACACTAATAATGATGATATTTTGGAAACAGATTCTCTTTGGGATGCAGCTCTGGATGTAAATGTCGGCAGTAAGTATTCTGCAGAAACTTATGGAAATACAAAAAATATCGAAATCCGCGGACTTTTTGACGATGGTGATGTTCTTGGGACAGCAGATGTCAGCGGTTTGAAAACAATCTACTACAAAGTTTATAAAAAATCAGAGCATAAAGCAGAATTTGATAAAGTAGAAGGTAAAACTTATAAAGAGCTTGTTGAAGCTAACAAAAATTTTGCATCAGACATAAAAACATCTTACACAGGTAAGATTACTCCTGATAGCAGCATAACAGAAAAACGCGTTTTCTATACTGATACTTCGAAAACTTCCGCAGGTTCGACTCTTGATGGCAAGTTGACTTCAGAAGGTTATATCACAGATAAGGACGGAAATCCAAAGCACTGGGCAAAAATAAAGTCCAACTTTGATCAGACTATTACAGGTTTTGATGAAGAGAATAACTATCTTGTTCTTGTAGCTGAGGATAATGTAGGAAACATTGCCGTTGACCTTGTACTTCTTAATGAAGATGCTACAACTCATAAGGGAGACAGCTATAATAACTTCTCTCTGAATGTTGATACAAATCCACCTGTTTCAGGTGACTTTGTGAGCAGTGCAACATATACAAATGCAACAACCGGAACACAGGCAACAAAACTCCGAAACGGTGATATTGTAATTACAGGAACTGTAAAAGATGTATTGCCGAATACTACTGTACCGGCAGATTCAGTTTCAGAATTGAAGTCTCTTATTGTAAAAGTTGGAAATACTGACAATAAGATAGAATTCAAGATTAAGGAAGAGGAAGAAAATTCAACTGTCGTAAAAAATTACTATGTAAATGATGTAAAGCAGGCTGTTGTTCCTGCTGCAGACGTCGATTTTGATTCTGATACATATAAAGATAAACCAAATATCCTTACAACAAACAAAAATTCGTCAGATAATCTTGCAGTCCGCAAATGGAAAGCAACAATTTCTGGATCATATTTTGCAGGACTTTCAGGCAATGTTGTAATTTATGCAATCGGAAAAGATAATGCCGGCAACGAAAAATCAGTAACAGCCGCAAACGTAATTGTAGATTCTGTGAAACCTGCGGTAACTCTGAACCTTACAGAAAATACAACTGTAAACGGTAAACAGACACTAAAAGGTACAATAAGCGATTCTTATCTCACGGAAGATCCTGCAGGAGCCTCTGAGCCAGGAACTTTGGAATTGTTCTATACAACAAAAGCTGGTACGACAGCAGCGCCTGATTCAATTGATTCTACAGCTGCTGCCACGGCAAATGCTGGTACTGACTGGCGTAAATATGGAACAACAAAACATGCTTCTTCATTCGAATTTAAAGATATCGATACAGCAAAGCTTATTCTTAGCGGCGGTACTGACAGTACAACATATATTCCAGACCAGACCAAGGTTTACTTCACAGTAAAAGCAACCGACAAGGCCGGAAACATTGGTTTCTCTACTCCAAAATCTTTCACTGTCGACCAGGATACAGACAGACCGGTGATAACAATCAAGAACCTTCCTCTTGAAAGTATGACTTCAGCCGGTATCTGGGCAAAGGATAATCTGTTATTTGGAACTGTAACAGACGATGATGGTGTCAGCGAAGTTTATGTAATGCGTAAAAATGCAGATGATGAAGAACCATCAGCTAGTGATGATGGCTGGGGAAATAACCTTCTGGAAGGTGGCATCTGGCAATACACTATTCCAAAAGATGGATATGGTGTTTTCTATTTCAAGGTTGTTGATACACAAAATCCTGCTAAAACATATATTTCTTCTGCAACAAAGGTTTTACAAACGACACCGAAAATTTATGATAAGCAGACAACTCCAAATCAATATGGAATCCGTGGTGAGACAACAGATTCCAGAGTTTATCTGAAGGTAGACACAACAAAGCCTAAAATTCGTAATGTTTTCTACAGACTTTCTGACAGTACAACAACAATTACTGTTACTGAAAGCGAACTGTCTGAAATGCTGACAAACAGTACAAAACCAGCCGGATGGGAAAGTCTTACATCAGTCGGATTAGGTTATATTGGCGGAACAAGTTCATCACGTTGTTTGTGGATTCTGTATGATTTCTGGGATGAAAACGGTGTTAAGGAAATTGAAACAGAACAGATTAAGAGGGAAGATAAAACTGTAAATGGAGTTTCATCTACGACATTTACTTCAACAGAAAACTCAAATCCTACTTATCGTCTCATAAAATTTGATTTATCAACTCTTAATAGCGGTGATAACAAACTGTCTTTGATGGTTAAAGATCAGGCAGACAGCTCTTCTGAACCGAAAGAATACACAGTTAAGATTGATAATACAGCTCCAGGTGTAGATATACGAAATCCTCAGGAGGGAAGTGATGAGTATGGTTCCCTGTCTGTTTCTGCAAGCGGTTCTGTATCTGATGAACATATTAATAATAGAGATATTAATAACATACCAGGTCTTTACTTTGCCATTACAAAGGATGAAACAAAGCCAGATGTGACATCAACAGACTGGACTAATATAAAAGACTGTGTGACAGGAACTGGCAGATGGAATATTCTTTTTGATAAGGATAATGATACTGACCTTGGTCTTGCAGATGATGGTTTCTATCATGTTAAAAAGCTTAATGAATATCTAAAAGTTCTTTATCCATCTGATTTCACAGGAACAGAAGATATTCATAAGGATCTTTATTTCTGGGTTTACGCAGTAGATTCGCTTGGAAATTCAAATTATTCTTCTGCAGATAAGAGAAAAATTACTGTTTATACACAGGCAGACAAACCCGATCTTGCTATTGAGTATCCTGATTCAACTGCAACTACACTAGCCGGAATGATTCGTATTTCAGGAAGTGCCGAAATCAGGGCTGAAAAAGTTGCCTCTGTCTGGTTGAAAATTGACCCGGAATATAACGGAACTTCATTTAATGACAGCGGATGGGAAACAAAGCTTACTGCATTGAATTCTGCTTACACGGTTGAAGACTCAGGTAATAGTATAATTGGACGTGCCGTAAAAGCTGATGGTACAACAAGCTGGCATTATACAATTAACTCAAAAAATGAGTTTGGTAAAATTGATGATGAAAACAGAAAAGTTGCCGTAAAAGCCTATGCTTTGAGTAGTACAAATAAAGCAAGTGAACTTAGAACAGTTAGCTTTACCATTAACCCTGATAAACCTCAGATTAAGAGTGCAGGTGATAGCGATGAGAATGTTTTAATTCTTGTTAATAAAGCTGACCCGACTAAGAAAATGCAGTATGAAGAGAATATGTGGATTAGCGGGGAATGGTATCTTGAAGGTTCTGTCCGACATGGTGCCGGAATTTACTTATTCACATATACAGAAGCCGGAGAAGAAGGCATTGATTTAATTAATACAAATACATTTGAACGAACAGGACTTGGTAATATAACATTGACAGAACGTTCAGATGCAATGGATGCTGGTGCAACTGCCAAAAACTGGGATTTCAGTATTCCTGTAGGAGCTTCCGGCGATAGTGTTGGTACAAATGAGTTTACTATAAGAATTCAGGATAATGGTTCAAAGGCTTCCGAAACAAAGACTATTAAACTCCGCTATGATAATAAGGCACCAAACAGCTTTGTTGCAAGAACTTCAAATGGAGTAATATCGTCTACAAATAAAAACTTTAGAAACAGTAATGGTCAGTTTGCCCTTAACGGAACAATAAATGAAAATGAGTCAGCTGGAGAATCCGGAGTAAAACGAATTGCATTCTATTTTACACGTGCTGCAAAGGCCGCGTCAAATAGTACAACTAAAACAACATATTTTATTGACCCTCTTATTACAAAAGTTAGTTCAGCAACAACAGAGCCTGATAAATATAGAAATAATTATGTTGATGTAAGTTCAACGGGAATTTCTTACTCAGATCCTGAGAATGGTGGTGATGGTCTCTATTGGGGTGAAGTTTCAGTTGATTCTGTCTCAGATAAAGTTATTACAGTTTCATCTATACCAGAAGCTTTCTCTAAGAATGTGCGAAAAGGCGGATTGTGTAAGATGAATAGTGCAGTTTACACAATCAAAGAAAAAGTAACTGAAAATGGAAAGATAAAGATTACACTGGATTCTGCTCCGGCTTCTGCAGAAAAAGCATACTTTGCTCTTGCTCAGGTAATTGACAATACATCTATTGAAACCGGAAGAACAGATCTCTTTACTGAAACAGATACCCTTGTTAACCAGGATGGCGACTGTATGCAGGAAGGACTTACCGGAACTGGTGGAAACTATGAATGGCAGGCAACTATAAATTCAACAAACCTTTATGACGGTCCGGTTACACTTCATTTTGTTTACTATGATAAGGCAGGAAATTCAAAAGCAGAAACTATTGCCGGAATGATTTGTAATAATGCTCCTCGCATTGCAAGTGTGGCTGTAAAGTCGGATTATAATGGTAATGAAAGCTTTGAAGAAGAAACTGTTAACGAAATATTAAGGTATTACCCGGGTGGTTCAAAATTAGTAGATAATGTAAGAAAGGCTCTTAAGGCTGTTTCTGGTACAGTAATAGTTTCTTCTGATAATACAACTTCAGGTTCTGCATTCATGACCCTTAAAGATAAGAGTGCAATTGATGTAGAAATGGTAGGTGGAAACGGAAAACTGCATTATGAGTATGCAATAGGTGATACAGCTGGTGCAGACGGAATAAAGAGCGGACAGGTTGAAAACTGGGCTGATGGTATAGAAAATAATTATGATGAAACTTCTGACTATGTTGTAACTACTCATACACATACTATTGATTTGCCTGTATCTTTCTTTACGGAAGGAACAAAAGTTCCAAATAATACAAGAACTAAGCCAGTAACTTGGTTCCAGTACAAAATCTGGGATGATACAGATGGTACAGAAAAATTTGTTGATTCTCAGAATGTTACAGTACAAATTGCGCTTGATGTTCAGGTAACAGATGATATAAAACCTAATGTTGTTATTGACCCGTTCAAATGGATTTCAAGCAGCAATAATAGTCTTTACCAGAACAGCAATAAAAATGGTCATATTGAACTGGAAGATGACTGGAAAAACGCAACCGGCTACTCTTCAACAGCAACAGACGGTGAATATGATTCAGATCCTAAAGTTTCTGGAAAAATTGTACTTCGTGGTTACGCTTATGATAATAAGCGTCTTTCAAATATTCAGATTTCTATTCCAAAATCTACTGTTCTTTCAACTGCAACTACAGTTGCTATGTATGATAATAAGAATAAGACCTGGAAGGATTCTGATACGACAGGTGATGTTGAAGGACTGACTAAGGGAACAATGAAAGATAACGGCTGGCACTTTATAGTTTCTAATTCAACAACAGATGGTGCATACTTTGATGATAAAGGCCACAAAATAATGTGGACTTTTGAATATGATTCGGAAAAGGTTACCGGTATTGCCACAAATGATGTTGTAGTTACTCTTACAGCAAACGACAGCGCAAGCAATCCATCTACAGGAAGAGAAGAAAATACAACTTCAACTGCGACAGATGTAAATAAACATAAGCCTGCTTACAAGATGGACGTTGTTCCGTATATTACCGGAATAAAAACAGACCTTTCAGTTGGTAAAAATCAGAACAGCTGGACAACACTTAGCCGCTCTGCTCTTGGTATTTACCCTGTAAGCAGAGGAAGTAATATTACGGTAGAAGGTTTCAACTTAAATGGAACAAGTTCAAAGGTTATGATTGGTTCTGAAGAATATACTCCAAATTCTGAAGGAACAACAACAAATAATCTTGTTATTACAACAAATGCAGCAACAACTTCTGCCGGCCTGGTTGCAAAGACAGGAAGTGTTGAATCTTTAAACAACAGAACTGTAAAAACAGTTGCATATAATCAGGAACCAAACAATAGGAATAACAATATCCTTACTGATGCCCGAGAATTGCATATTGTAGATGTATATACGACAACTAATACAGAGGATAAACGAAACCTTGATATGGCAATTTATGGTAACGATATAAATTTCAGTGCAGGTTATAAAGATTCTTATTTCTCAATTATGATGGGGGCAGATGACACTTCTATTGGAACAATTAGCAATTTGCGTAATTCATATACCCGTTACTTTGATAACGCAATAGCTATAAATGAGGATGGAACTCCGTTTACAGTTTCGGCTTGTGGTGATACTCTTGGTACTCCGGTAGAAAGTTGGGGAAATGGACCATCACAATTTGCTCTTACAAAAGGCACAAGTGGCCCTTCTTGGGAATATAGCCAGATTTCAGATAATATATCTCTACTTGTTCTAGATTCAAACTGGAATGGTGCAAACTTAAATAACTTAAATCGTTTCCAATGGCCTTCTATTATTGTAAGAGGCCATGATTCAGAAACAAAAGGTTATATATCATATTATGATACAACACAAAAGCTTGTGAAATTCAGATACTTTATTTCTACAGATGAAAAGCTTGCTTCTAATTTGGTATCTTACAGAGCTGGTTCTAAAGCTTCTCAATTTGTTGAAGGTGCTGTGAATACAAATGATACATATTCTCAAGGTTATACTGCAATTGCCGGAGCAAATGAAAACAGTCCATATTCAGTAGTAGGTGTAGATAAAGATGGAAACGCTATTGTAGCATGGTATGATTCAACTTCTGGTGCTTTGAAGATGAAGTATAATACAAGTCCAGCTGCAAGCTTCTCTGGTTATCAGGAATTTACTTCTATTCCTACCGGACAAGGATATGTTGCGACAGGTAATACTTATAATTTTATTTATAATTCAGCGCATTCTTCCTTCTATGCCACAGATATTAATGGTAATCAAGGTGGAAAGTATGTTAAAATTGGCAATGAATATTATGAACTAGAATATAAGGATAGGTATTGGGTTAGTTCTGGTTGGTCCTCAAAAAATTATTATCATTATGAAATAAAGAATTATGGTGGAACAAGCAATATTAATAATATTGAAGTTTACACACTTGAAGCTACAAGTATTTCAGGACAATTTAATATTTCTGTTGATGGTGGAACTTCTCAACTTGTAGAAATTGCAGCTTCACTCCCTGAACGCGGTGATAAAGAACATGAATTTGCTTATCAGTTAAACCTTCTTCTTTCAAAGAATTATGGCGCATATGCAGAAGTTGACCCTAAAACAAATAAGGTAACTGTTCGCTCTATGCAGACTGGAACCAATTCATCAATTTCTATTACTGGTATTACTAATGGTGGTGCAGTTTCTGAGGCTGTTGCTGGCTCAGGAGAGCCATGGCACGAAGTTACAGTTGATAATGATTCTTCAGGACAGTATGTTGCTATGAAAACAGATAGTAAAGGTGGTATTCACTTTGCATATTATGATACAGGTAACGGTGACTTGAAGTATGCTTATATGTCTAGTGTTACTGCAACTCCAGTAGTTGTAACGGTAGACGGTTACCAACAGGTTGGTCAGTATGTAGATCTTGCAATCCGTGAAGGCGAAAGTGTTGACGGCACATCATGTATTGTTCCATACATCAGTTATTATAGTATGTCAAACGGTGATACAAACCGTGCTGCAAAAGTTGCAAAACTTGCGAAGCCGCTTATTCCTGTAACTGGTAACGCTACAATAACTAGTGCGAATGCTTCTGGTGTTGATGATGATGGAGAACTCTTTACCGGTAACTGGGAAGTATTCCATGTTCCAACAAATGGAAAACCAGATCAGTATCGTGTAAATATCGGTGTTACTTCTTCCGGTAATGTTTATGTCAGTTACCTTGCTGACCGTATAATCGAATATGTAAAGGTTTACTAAAAAAAAATCCCCCTTCCCATCCTCTGTTAAAGCCTGGGAAGAGGGTTGTCATTTTGCTGGTGCATATCAATCAATATGCACCAGCAAAAATTCTTTTATGCGTCAATATATGAAATCATATGCAGTAACATATCATTTCATATACGGCAACATATCATTTCTTATGTTACTGTATAAAACTTTTTATGCAGTAACATATTGATATGAAGTTTGCTAGGCCTTGTTCTGAGCCTTTTCACTTATAATTTTCTCTACTGTTTCAATTTTACTTGCCATTTCTACTCCTTGCTCGTCCTGTTTATGACTCTAAAGAAATGACGTTAGTCATTTCCCAATGCAACGCACCTGCTTGCATTGGTGTGTGACCATTATTTTGTACTTTTCAGAAATCACATCAAATTATACATGTACCACGTCTTTCACAATTTCTTTGACCTGCTCTTCTGTCATCTTCAAAGATTTCGCAATCAGTTCAATAGAAGCTCCGTTTACATAGAAGTTTCTGGCATCTTCAATAGCTTTCTTTTCTTCACCCTGTTGAATTCCAATCTTTAATGCTTCTGCAGCACGTATATCACCATATTCTTCTACAATTTTACTTGCCATTTCTACCCCTTGCTCGTCCTGTTTATGAAATCTTACTTTTGAAGCAAGCTCATTAAAGTACATTTTGTCGGCATCCGGAGTTGAAAAATCATGCATCAGCCTGCCAAGAGCATTGTCACCCCGGTAATCGCCGTTGACGTACATTACATCAGTTATTATAGTATGTCAAACGGTGATACAAACCGTGCTGTAAAAGTTGTAAAACTGGCGGAGCCGATTTTGCGCCTTTGTGCGCCCAATTGACCATTAGGGAAACCCAACTTGCGATTAGGCAGGAGATGTCTGCGCCTTGAGTGCTTCCTGGACTTTGTCTAAGGGAGCACCCATTTTTTCGGCAGCAAGTTCTGGGGATGCGTTGAAATCTTTAATAAGAACGAGGGCATTTTCAATAGCTTTTTCTTCGCGGGCTTCTTCCTGTTTTACGGCGATGTCAGTTTTGTAATCATATTTTGCACAAAGCATGTTTGTTACCTCCCGCGCTTTCCTGTCAAGGTAATCGGTAAGGATACCTTCTTCTTTTGCCAGTTCAATTGCATGTCTTAATGAACGCTTTGGAAAGTGCTTGTTATAGTTTTCTTCGACTATTTCAAGGAATCTGCAATACTCTTTTAGAATATCACAATTATTATAAACCGGCAAATTCATGTAGTCCGAGCAGTTTTTGACTTTAACGACAAGTTCAAGCTTACTGCCGTCCTTCTCGTAAAAGGCATCAGAAAGTCTCAGCTCCTCTTCCAGTGGTATTTGCTTCTTGCCTACATAAACGACGTAAAAATCAGGATTTGGAATCTTAAAAACCTTTTCCTGATAGCGCACTTTTACAGGGACTATTCCCTCATAAATTCGCGTAACGTATTCCAGACAGCGGAATGGCATGTTTTCGTTTACTGTGGACTGGTGTTCAACTAGTACAATCAGTTTGCCGTTAATTTCCCAGCTGACATCGTTGTTGAAGGTTTTGTAAAGTGTCTGATCAATAATCTTTCTCCGCAACGTTACTTCCTCCAGTCGGAAATTGCTGCCGGAAAGAGCATTGTAAAGTTCCAGAAAATTTTTCTTGCCGTCCCTGTCGCTTCCGAATAAATCTGTAAAAACAGAATCCTTGTAATTTCTTCTCCAAAAAGCCATTTTATTACCTCTCAAATTTTTAAAATTTTCCCCACCTATAAAATCCCCATGAACTTCAAATTCCGGCAATGTTTTAAGAAAAAAACATAAAAAAAATCCGGAAAATGCTGTATAATTACTGCATGTCAAAAATTCTTCTTATTGGAAAAGATATTCCCGAGGCTTATGATTTTGCAAAGGGGCTTTTGGGAAGCGAAAATTCTGTTTTTGCGGCTGAATCGGATTCAAGCACAGATTCAGATTCTTACAGTGATAAAATTTATACTTCTTCCTGGAATAAATCCTCGGCAATTTCGGCTCATTCGCTTTTGATTAAGGCCGAAACAAAGCTGGATGGAATTGATGCCATTGTTTTCTATTTTGATGCTGATTATCTTTCTAAAAAATTTGTTGATAACCGCAGTGATGAGATTTCAACGGCTATCGACACTATGATTAGTCCTTTTATTTATATGTCTGATGAAGTTCTTCGCCGGGCTGAGCAGAAAAGGGAAAAGCTTACTGCCGGATTTGTCATCAAAAATCAGAATGAGGCCGCAAATACAAAAATCGTAGATATTTCTCTGGCCGCCTTTAGCCGTCTTGCAGAAAAATTTGCAGAAAATGTTATCGAACGTGATTATCTGCGCGTTTTTCTTGCAAAAAGTCTTACCGCAACTGATTCCTTTGGAACTGAAGGGCAGCTGGGTGAATGGACTCTTTCTGCAATTAATTCTCTTGCAGATTCAAAAAAGCAGACTGCAAAACAGGCTGCAAGCTGGAATAAAGCTGGTGGAAAATTAGCTTCCGGCTTTCCATTTTTTAAATAAAGAGTAAAACAGGGGTGCTTTATGCCAGAAATACAACTGATTGATTTTGTTCTTCCGGATTTTCTTGCCAATGATCCTTTCCTTGATTTTATCCTCCGCATTCTTTTGAGCATTTTCTGCGGAGTCTGCCTTGGTCTTGAAAGAAAAATCAGAAAGCATCCGGTCGGAATCAGAACTCTTGTTTTTTTGAGTCTTTCTTCCTGCCTGCTTGCAATCACCTCCTGCACTATGGCAAAAAACGGCATTTTAACTGGTGATACAACTCGAATTGCTGCCGGAGTTGTTACTGGTGTAGGCTTTTTGGGTGCCGGCGTAATTTTCCGTCAGGGCTTTAATATTCACGGACTTACAACTGCCGCAATCATATTTACATCTTCGGCTCTTGGGATTGCCTGTGGTGATGGACTTTACATTCCGGTTCTTATTACTCTGGCTATCTGTATAATCATGCTGACGGTTGTTGAACAGCTGGAGCATGTTTTCTTCCCGATTGAGCAGGCAAAGATTGTCCGCATCGAATTTAAAGACAAAAACGTAAATGTTCCGGAAATTTCTGCCATGATAAAAAATACGGGGCTTTCAATTGCGGATACTGATTTTAAATATGATGCAGAAAGCGGCAAGGTTGTTCTCTACTATAAAGTTTATAAGCCTAATATTTTTGATTACAACGAATTTGCAGATAAGCTTTCAAAGCTCCACAATGTCCGCTCTTTCTACATCGGCTACGGTGAAGCAAATTAAAAATCTGCCTGATAGCGTCCCGTAGTAAGGTAATGTCTTATTCCCTGACAAAGTTTTTTGCAGCTTTCTGATGCCGGCGTAAATGCATCCAGGTAGATTCCTGCTCTGCTTCCGTAACGGCAGCTGGCCGCAAAAAAGCGGGCGTCGTCTGCCTGCAGGTCAAAGCTTTCTCCCCTCAGGGCTACAGGGCCCAGCTGACTGCCCATTGAAAGCGAGCCCTGAAAGTCTTCGCTCAAAAGTGACTGCAAAAGCCTGTCGCAGAGTGATTTGTGGGAAAGCTTTACTGCGCAGATGGCAGGGGCAATTACAGCGTGGTCGGCAGAGCCTGCTGCAACAGGGGCTCTTTCCGTCGAAAAATCCCTGATTAATTTGTAGGGGATTGTGCGGTGAACTGAAAGCTTTGTAAAAAGCACCGAAACCTGGCCGTCTTCTATAAAGGCAATGATATCCCGGTATTTTGCATTGTACCAGTTAGGGTGAACAATTCCGTTTTCCTGCCAGCTTCTGAAAAGATTAAGGATTTCTTCCATACTTACCGAGCCGCTTTTTCCCAGCTTGAGGCCTGCGATTTTTTCAAAATTTGGATTTTTTCTGACCTGCTTTACAAAATCACTGTAGGCATCGTAGCCGCCCTTTGCTTCAATCATGCAGGAAATCAGGCCAAGAAGAATTTCATCATCGCCGCCGTTTGTAAAAAATGGCGTAAATGTGTATTTTTTTGCTGCATCAAGATATTTCAGGAAATCTTCAAAGGTCTGGGGATTTTCCCGTCCGATTTTCTGGCTTACATTTCTGTTGTAAGAAAATTCAAAATGATCCAGCAGAAGGGGAAGAGCTCTGCGGTCATTTTCTTCGTTTTCACGGCGCATAGAAGTTGGAATGAGATTATAAATTCTGCCCGAAAAATTTGCCCCCCTTGTCTTTAAGTTTGAGGCAGTAATTCCGTCCCAGGTAAAAATCAAATCATAATTATTGTAAATTTTTTCGTTTTTTAATTCTTCAAGAGTGAGATTTTTAAAATTTACCTTTGCAATTTCAGATTTTTTTATGTTTTCTTTTATAACCTTTGTCATCTTTTCATCAAGGTTATAAAAGCCTGCGTTTAAGGTTTTCTGCGCATTTGATTTTGTCAGCTTTACCAGGCTTAGGGAAATCAGGCTGATAAGAATCAGACCTGCCAGAATGCCTGCCGCACCAATATAAAACTTTTTTGACTTAAAAAACTGAATATTCATAGTCATATTATAGGTTGTCGTTTTCTCCTTTGCAATGTTATAATCAGAATATGAAGGTTTGGTTAAAATATTTAATTGGTATTGTACTTGGACTTGTTGCAGGAATTGTCCTTCCTATGAATAATGCTGCTTTTGCGGCCTTTATTTCCTTTATAACTGAATTATTTATCCGCATCGGAAGATATATTGTTGTGCCTCTTGTTTTCTGTACAACGGTTGTTTCCATTAATAAGCTGCGTTCATCAAAGCTCTTTTTCAAGACTATCAGATGGACCGCAATTGTAATTATTTCTTCAACCCTGATTCTTACTGTTGTGGGCCTTCTTTCAATTTTGATTGTAAAGCTTCCCCGCATTCCTATTACTGTTGATACAACTTCTGATGTTTTCAAGCTGGATATTTCTTCTCTTTTTCTTTCGCTTTTCCCACTTTCAGCTTTTGATTCACTGCGCGAAGGTTCCTTCCTTCTGGTTCCTTTTGTTTTTGCGCTTCTGATTGGTTTTGAAAGTGCAACTGCCGTTGATACTCCTCTTTACAAGCCGGTTTTCCAGCTTTTTGATTCTCTTTCAAAGCTTTTTTACAATATTGCGGTTTTCTTTACGGAAACAATGGCGATTTTTATGATTGCCATTATGGCAAAATGGTTTGTTGAATACCGCCAGATTATGTTCTCTGGAATCTACACTCCAATGTTCATCATGTTCCTGGTTGATTTTGTGGTTGTAGCCGGCATTATCTACCCTGTAATCCTGCGCTATGTCTGCCACGATCCTTATCCTTACCGCGTTCTTTATGCCAGCCTTGCTCCGGCTCTGCTGGCCTTTTTTGGAGGGGACTCAAACCTCACGCTTCCGCTTACAATCCGTCATGGTAAGGAAAGCCTTGGAATCCGCCGCCGCTGTGCCGGTTTTACCTTCCCTCTCTTTTCGATTTTTGCCCGAGGTGGCTCTGCCCTGGTAAGCATAATCAGCTTTATCCTTATCTGGCGTTCATATTCCAGCCTTAATATCCCGCTGACAGAAATCTTCTGGATTTTTGGACTTTCCTTTGGAATCTCCTTCCTGCTTGGCGGTTTCCCGTCTGGAAGTGCATTTATCCTTGTCACAATTCTATGCCAGCAGTATGCCCGTGGTTTTGAAACCAGCTTCCTCCTTCTCAAGCCGGCAGCCCTTATAATCTGTTCTTTTTCGGCAATCTTTGATATAATGTCTGCTATGTTCGGAAGTTATGTGGTTGCGGTAAAAACTAAAACCATCGAACATCACAATGCACAAAATTTTATTTAATAAATTTTCTGATAAAAAAGTTTTTCCAGACTAACGTGAAACTAGCGTTAAACCAGCTTAAAAAGACTTGCTGATTTGTATTTAAATGATATAATTTTTGCAAGGGTAATCTAGGAGAAGATTTTGGGTATTTCCATAAAAGAAATTGTAGCCGGACGAAAAACTTTTTTTATTACACCAGACACAAGTCTTATTCCAGAAGTATTTCTGGAAGACTATTTTGCTCTTGGTTATGAGTGCTACTTTATTGAATATGACAAGCGCATAAGCCTCAAAAAGAAAATCGATATTCTTATTTCAATTTTTCATGATGTTATTATTTTCTTTAACATCGATTATAACGTTCCTGATGTTGAATGGCCTGTTTTTATTAAACGCCTTACAGAAGAGTACAAAAATCAGGCTTGTATTGGTGTTGTTTACACAAAACGCCAGACAAAAGATGAAAAAACAAAGCTTGAATACAAATATCTTTATGAAATCGGACTTGCCTGCGGTTGTGTTCAGCTTGAGTATCAGAAAAAGCAGAATTTCGGTTTAATCGAAAAGATTCTGTATGCAAACCAGGCTCAGGGCCGCCGAAAGAACATTCGTGCCCTTTGTACAAAAGCCTGCACCTTCTCCTGCAATTTTAATAATCAGTCACATAACGGTGTGCTTCAGGATATAAGCCTTTCTCACTTCTCATTTGTTTTCCCGGAAGGAAGATTAAATGTGCAGATGTATGAAAAGGTTTCTGACTTCCACTTTAATATCCGCGGCTTTATGTTCCGTTCAGATGCGGTTTTGATTATGCAGCGTCCTGTAAACGGTGAAGAGCTATACGTATTTGCCTTTGTTTCTTCTACCGGTGCAAACGGTCTTGACCAGCGAATCAAACAGCTTCTGGTTCCTAACATTTATCAGCTTATGAATGCAAACTGCAAAAACCTTCTCAATCAGATTTACAACAAGTTCAGCATTGAAGGCCTTAACGCAGAGGTAGAAGAGCTTCAGGACATCGAAGAGGACAGAATTTAGCCTTTTTCATATTCCTCAAAAGGAAAAATTCCGTTAAACTTCCTCTACTATGGAATTTACACAAGAATCAATCGACGCACTCGTTGTCAACGAAGTGGAAATCATGAAAAAAATTGCTGCGGAGCTCAACATCCGCGTGCAGCAGGTAAGCGCTGTAATCAGCCTGATTAATGAAGACTGTACAATCGCCTTCATCAGCCGCTACCGCAAAGACAAAACTGACAATCTGGACGAAGTTCAGGTTCGCGACTGCGACCACCTTTTCAAATCATATAAAAATCTTGAAGAACGCCGCCTTGAAATTGTAAAGGGCATTTTTGCTCAGGGAAAACTCACAGAATCACTTTACAATGCCGTAATGAGCGCAGCAACTCTTACTGCCCTGGAAGACCTCTGGGCTCCATTCAAGAAAAAGAAGAAGACCCGTGGTATGGTTGCTCAGGAAAAAGGACTGGAACCACTTGCAGACTTTATTCTTGGCGACAACGACGATGCAGCCTGCGAAAAAGAAGCTGAAAAGTTCATCAAAACTGATAATGAGGATGCCGCTCTTAATGTTGAATCTGCCGCTGACGCACTTGCCGGTGCCCAGGATATCATTGCTGAGCGCGTAAGCCAGGAAACAAAGAACCGCGAAGCAATCCACGACCTTTACCTTGCTACAGGAAATATCGTAACAAAGGGTATTGTTCCTGACGGACAGGATGCTGAACAGGCAGAAAAAACTTCTACTTATCAGATGTACTGGGACTACTCTGAGCCTCTTAATCAGGTTAAACCTCACCGCATTCTTGCTATTAACCGCGGTGAACGCGAAGGTGCCCTTGAAGTTACAATCGACATTGATGTTGATGCCGCAGTTGCTGAGCTTCAGAAAAAAGCCGCAATTCACAATCACTATCATAAAGACGCAATTGAAGACGGCGTTGTACGTTTGCTCAGCCCTGCTGTTGTCCGCGAAATCCGCAGTGACGAAGCTGATGATGCAGATGACCACGGAATTGGAATCTTCAGCGAAAACCTTAAAAACCTTCTGATGCAGCAGCCGATTAAGGGAAGCCGCGTTCTTGGTGTTGACCCTGGTTACCGCAACGGTACAAAGTGTGCCGCTCTTGATGAAACAGGAAAATATCTTGGCTTCTTTAAGATTTTCCAGGAGCAGGATCCTCAGGGTGCCTACGACGCAATCAACGACGCAATTGATAAGTATGACATTCAGGTTCTGGCTGTTGGAAACGGAACCGGTTCTCAGGAAGTTCAGGCTATTGTAAGTAAGGTTATCAGCGAAAACTACAAGGACAGCGACGTTGAATTTACTGTTGTTGATGAATCTGGTGCTTCTGTTTACTCTGCAAGCCCTGTTGCCACAGAAGAATTTCCTGACCTTGACGTAATGGTTCGCGGTGCTATTTCTATGGGTCGCCGCCTTCAGGACCCTCTTGCTGAGCTTGTAAAAATTGACCCTAAGGCAATCGGCGTTGGACTTTACCAGCACGATGTAAACCAGAAAAAGCTTGCCGAGCAGCTTGATGAGGTTGTTGGTTCGGTTGTAAACCAGGTTGGAGTAAACCTGAATACAGCTTCTTACATGCTTTTGAAGTACGTTTCTGGTATTAACGTTTCTACTGCAAAGAAGATTGTTGCTTACCGCGACGCAAACGGAAAAATCACAAGCCGCGAAGATTTGAAAAAGGTTCCTGGCCTTGGTCCAAAAGCCTTTGAACAGTGTGCAGGCTTCCTTAAGATTGCAGAAAGCTCTGACCCTCTTGATAACACCTGGGTTCACCCGGAAAACTATGATGTTGCCCGTGAAGTTTACGATGCAGTTAAAAAAGGTGAAAAAATCAGCAATGAAACCCGTAAGGCACTCTGCGAAAAATATAACATCGGTGAAACAACAATCAACGACATTATTGATGAGCTTCAGAAACCTAACCGCGACCCTCGTGACGGCTATCCTGCACCAATCATGCAGAAGGGCGTTTTGCAGTTTGAAGATTTGAAGGAAGGCATGAAGGTTACCGGAAAAATCCGTAACGTAGTAGACTTTGGTGCCTTTGTTGATATCGGTCTTCACGAAACAGGTCTTGTTCACGTAAGTGAGCTTTCCGACAACTTTGTAAGCGACCCTATGGAAGTTGTAAAGGTTGGTGATGTATTTGAATTTACTATCATCCAGCTTGATAAGGACAGACGCCGAATCGGTCTTTCTTTGAAGAGTGACGCCGCAAGCCGAATCGGGCAGGGTGGCGGAATGGGAAGAGGCCTTAAGCCTGCTTCTACAGGCGCCGCAGCCGGCGACGGTAAAAAGCGCGTAGTTGTTGTAAAAAAGGTTGGTGCCGCTAAAGCGGCACCTTCAAGTTTGCCTGATGGCAAACTTGACAGGATACGCGGTGCTAATAATCGCAATGGTGGCCGCGGTAACTACAATTCCGGCAGCGATGACGGCATGAGCTACAATCCATTTGCGGCTTTCTTTAATAAATAAGAGAGCAGGCGTTGCGGGCGGCGATTGAGCCCGCAGAGAGGGTAGCGCACAACGAAGTGTGCGCGCAGGGGGAGACTTCCCCCTCTTTTTTTTCTTCATCGGCTCCCGAATTCTTCACTAAAATTTTACAAGTGGGGAATTCGGGTGTATCATTTTAAATGATATAACAATATTTTCTATAATAAGAGGTAAGCTTTACATGAAGAAAATTCGCGCAAAATTGCTGCTTGGCTACATGTTTGTTGTTATCTTTTCTATTTTTTTGATTTCCGTACCTATTCTGGTAACTCAGGTTAGTGAAATTAAGGGAAATCTTAACGCTATAGCCAAATCGCAGATGCAGGCAGCAACTCTTTCTATTAATTCATTCTTGTCCAAACCGGCTGACATTGTAAAGGCAGCTGCAAAGTATGTGGAACGGGCTCCTCTTGAGCAGAAGCAGACAGAAAAGGACTTCTTTGACATGATTAAGGGGGATCCTTCGC
Organism: uncultured Treponema sp.; assembly: GCA_947165895.1. Taxonomy (GTDB): domain Bacteria; phylum Spirochaetota; class Spirochaetia; order Treponematales; family Treponemataceae; genus Treponema_D. The sequence goes on along the minus strand of CAMVCB010000003.1, from coordinate 257,232 downwards.
TTTTCTGTCTTTATTATGCGGATTCTGTTCCTATGAACCGGGGCGGCCGCTTTATTTCCAGCGACAACTGGGTTCCTGATGAGGATTACAATAAAGAGGACCGTGAATGGTATAATGAGGCAGTAAAATCGGGGGACGTAATTTATACTGAGCCTTATGTTGATTCAACTACCGGCTCTCTTGTTTCCTCTGTTTCTTTTGCGTCACGTACAGGCGGCTTTGTTCGTGGTGTTATTGGTATTGATATCTTGCTTGATACCCTTCATTCGATGATTGTTAACCTTAAAATTTCAGACGGTGGTTTGTCTTTCCTTATTGATAAAAACGGAAATTACCTTACCAACGAAGATACCAAAAAAATCATGAATGCAAACTTCTTTGATGATTACAAGGATATTGCAGGTCATAAGGCCCGCCTTGGCGACTCATTCCTGGATCTCAATACAAAGGGCTGGTATTTTGCCTGCGCTCCTATTGCAAAATCAAACGGCTGGGCTTTTGTTACTGTGGGCCGCTCAAGTGAAATTTTCAAGGCATTTGTTCAGAACGTTACGATAATTGTTGTAATGGCTGTAATTGCTCTTGTTGTTTCAATTCTGATTGCCTTTATTTTTGCAACAAAGATTGTAAATCCTATTAAAACTGTAGATACAACCGTAAATCAGATTGCTTCCGGTAATGCGGATTTGACCCAGCGTCTTAAAGTGGACAGCAATGATGAAATCGGAAGCCTTGAAAATGGCTTTAACAAGTTCGTAGAAAAGCTTCAGAATATTATTTCGCAGATTCAGTGCTCAAAGGATAATCTTAATGACGTTAAGGAAAGCCTTGGAGCCAGCGTTGATGATGCTTCCAGCTCGATTACGGAAATTCTTTCTAATATAGAAAGCGTTGGAACTCAGGTTCAGAATCAGGTTAATGCGGTAAGTCAGACTTCTGCGGCTGTTGCCGAAATTGCAGAAAACATCAACAGTCTTGAAAACATGATTGAAAAACAGGCAAGTGGTGTTTCAACTGCAAGCTCTGCGGTTGAAGAAATGGTAGGAAACATTAATTCCGTAAATCAGTCTGTAGAAAAGATGGCTCATTCTTTTGAAGCTCTGGAGGAAAACTCAAAAGAGGGAATTGAGCAGCAGCAGTTTGTAAACCGTCAGGTTTCTGAAGTTGCAGAGCAGTCTAAGACCCTGCAGGATGCCAACCACGCAATTGCAAGCATTGCCAGCCAGACTAACCTGCTTGCCATGAACGCGGCAATTGAAGCGGCTCATGCCGGTGAGGCAGGAAAGGGCTTTGCGGTTGTTGCTGATGAAATCCGTAAGCTTTCTGAAACTTCATCTGAGCAGTCAAAGAGAATTGGTGCGGAACTTCATAAGATTGTCGAAACAATTAACGGTGTTGTAGAAGCTTCCCAGAAAACCTCTGAAAGCTTTGCCCAGGTTTCTGAGCTGATTGGAGCAACCGACGAGCTTGTACGCCACATCCGCTCGGCAATGGAAGAACAGAATGAAGGTTCTAAGCAGATTCTTGATTCTATCAAAATTATGAATGACAACACCTTTGAAGTTAAAAATGCTTCGCATGAAATGAAGGAAGGAAACCAGATGATTCTTGGTGAGGTTCAGAACCTGCAGAATACAACCCTTGTCATTAAAGACAGTATGCAGGAAATGTCAGCCGGAGCCAAGAGCATGAATCAGACAAGTGCGGCCCTTTCTGAAATTTCAAGTCAGGTCAGCGATTCTATCAAAAAAATCGGCGAGGAAATCGATCAGTTTACAGTATAGAAGATAGATTTTACCCATAAAATTTGTTAGAATTCTGGATATAAGCTATACTTACAGTGTAATGCGGTGAGGATAGCTTTTTTTTATAAGGGGATTATATGAAAAGAACTGTAGCGGGAATAGCAGCGATTTTGCTTTTATTTTCTGCCTGTAACTTCAGCATTCCTGAAAAGGTAAGTGTAAAGACAAACGCAAATTACAATTACTCAATTGGAAATATTTCTCAGGATTTTAGCGAAACCTTCCAGGCAAAAAAGCTCTTTGGAAATCTTGAAACTAAGGCCAACAAGATTTATGACTACTTTCCGGGGCAGGAAGATGCTAAATTACAGCAGTATCTGCTGACAATTAAAATTCCGGATGTAGATTTGCCACAATATACAATTCCGGCTGGTATTCCTGTTGATTTGACTATACCGCCTGTTACTGTCGACTTTGATATCAGTTCTATATTTGCCTCTATTGATGACGTTCTTGGTGCCGCTTTTGCTACTAATGCAGGATTCTGTGAAATTCCACTTTACATTTACTGTTCAGAGCCTTCAGGTTTTTCAAGTTCAGAAGTAAAGGGAAGCGTTACCATAAAATATAAAGTAGCAAATAATTCTTCTACATCAACTGAAGTAAAAATTGGTGATGAAACTACACTTATGCCTTATTTTTCTGCTCCCCAGTTGAATATTACGGATGTTGTTGTAGACGGTGTTACGGAAAAAGATGTAGTTGATACTGTTTTGAAACCGGGTGAAACCAGCCTCAATGGTGATATAAACAGTATTCTCAACGGCAATAAAAATAATAATGGTAAAATTGAGCTTGAGTTTAACCTTAAGTTTTCAGGAATTACAAACGGCGAGCCTTTTGGAAAGCTTGGCCTCAATGCCTTTATCATAATTCCTTTGAAATTTAAAATGGACGGAATTGTTGACATCAGTTTGACAAATCTTGCTAAAAAAGATTCTGATAAAGGAAATGAAGATGTCTTTAACCGCTCTAAAGCAACAGATACTTCTGACATCAAAAAATATCTTGATGTAATAGAGAAAATCGAAATTAATTATAAGGCAAAGAAAAATCCTATTGTAACTGATTCTAATACCTGCTATGTAGTTAAAAGTACTGTTCCTTACATCTCAAAGAAACTCGATGTAAATGAGGACAGCCTGCGCCTTACAAACGAAGAATTCCAGGATATGCTGAATGTCTATCCTTTTAATCCGGAATTGAACATAAATATTCCTTCGGATTCAATACTTAGTCTTCCACGACATCTTGGTATTGATATGAATATGAATATAAGCCTTTACACAAATGGTGTAATTAATATTAAGGAATGATAAATGAAAAGAATAATCAGCCTCTGTTTTATTTTGATTTCTCTTTTTTCGTCGGCTTTTGCCTATAACTGGTTTGATGACCGCTATTTTGAGCTTTCGGTTGGAAGTAAATTCGGTCTTTCAAATAATTCCCTGCAGATTGGTGACTTCCTTAAAAAAGATGTAGTAATTGATTTAAGAAAGCTTGCTGAACAAATGCCGGAAAACGGCTGGACCTTGAATTCTTATCTTCTGCCGGAAGTTTCCTTAAGGCTTAATCTTAGAAAGGTTCAGATTGCACTGACAAGCGGTACCGAAGTCTGGTCAGAAGGAAATGTTTCAAAGGATTTGTTTAACTACATCGGAAAAGGAAATTCTCTTTATCAGACTGTAAATATTTCCCAGAAAATAAATGCAGATGCTTTTGCCTTTGAAGAAATTTCTGTCGGTTTTAACATTAAAAAGTTTAAGATTGTTGTAAAACCGGCTTTCTTTATGCCTGTTTTTCATGCCGGCTCTTCAAACGGCCTCTTGAAGATGAATAATCTTTCGGACGGCAGCTTTAACATCGATTATTCCAGCGATATAGAGATTTATTCTGCCTTTGCCATTTCAGGCGGCGGTGGATTTAAAGGTGGCCTGGGATTTGATTTGGGAGGATCTCTTTCTTATCCTCTCTTTGACTTTTTGACCCTTACCGGAAATATCAGGGTGCCAGTTGTTCCTGGACGTCTTAAGTATAAAACTGTGCAGACAACAAGCCTGAATTTTACTACTACAGTTGACAAAATCATAAACGGTAACCTTGGAGAAAATAATTTCTCTTCTTCTCACGGTGATTCGCAATCAGCTGATTACCTTATTAACCGTCCTCTGAAGTTTAGTGCCGCTGCTGATTTTACTCCTTTTGGCAAGTGGTTAGTATTTACAGGTGGTCTTGGACTTGGCTTCCGTCACCCCTTTACAAATGATGAGGATTCCTTTGAATTTTTCGGTGAGTATTATTTAGCTGCAAGTCTGAGACTTCTTAATATTCTGAAGTTTACATTCTCATCAGAATACTATGAAAAGCTTTTTATTCATCAGCTTGCTTTCAGTGCAAATGCCCGTATTTTAGAGCTGGTATTTGGACTTAATGCCCAGTCAACAGACTTCCTGAAAAGCTGTTCGGGCGGCGGTTTAGGCGGACTTTTTGCTGTAAAAATCGGATACTAGTTTGATATTGCCGGGCTTGTCCGGCAATTTTTTTAATCCCACTAAATAAATTTACTCTTATTAAATTTCCCAAACTAATGACATTTTGCCTTTTTTATGTCAAAATGAGTTTAAAGTTTTTAATAAGAGGCTCTACATGTTCAAAATTATCGAAAAACGTCAGTTGTCTCAGGACGTAAATTACATGAAAATCGAAGCTCCCGAGATTGCACGTAACAGAAAAGCCGGACAGTTTGTAATTGTTCAGGTTGAAGAAGAATTCGGTGAGCGAATTCCTCTTACAATTGCAGATGCAAATGCTGAAGAAGGCTGGATTGCTTTGGTTTTCCAGGCAGTTGGAAAAACTTCTTATCTTCTTTCCCTCAAAAATGTTGGTGACGAACTTCCTGCTGTACTCGGCCCGCTGGGAAATCCTTCAGTTATAGAAAAGAAAGACGGTCCTGTTATGATTGTAGGCGGCGGTTTTGGTGTTGCCCCTTGTTATCCAATCGTTCAGGCTCACAAGGCAGCCGGAAACAAAGTAATCATGGTTATCTGTGCCCGCAACAAGGATCTTTTGATTTTTGTTGATGAAATGAAGGCAATTGCTGATGAAGTTATTATTATGACTGATGATGGTTCTGCCGGACGTCAGGGCGTTTCTACAGTTCCTGTAAAGGAAGCCTGTGAAAGTCAGACACCTCCTGCAGAAGTAATCGCAATCGGACCTCCGGTTATGATGAAGTTCGTTTCCCTTACAACAAAAGAATACAATGTTCCGACTACAGTTTCTTTGAACACAATCATGATTGACGGAACCGGTATGTGCGGCGGCTGTCGTGTAAGTGTTGGCGGAGAAACAAAATTTGTTTGTGTTGATGGTCCGGAGTTTAATGCTCACCAGGTTGACTGGGATAATATGGCCCTCCGTATGAAGTCTTTCAAGGCCCGCGAGCAGGAAGATTATCACAAGTGTAAGATGATGGCTCAGGCTGACGCACTTGCAAACAAATAATTTGCAAAGGTCGTAAGGCTCTGATACACGTGAGAGAACCGTACCTTTGCTTAACTTCCGCTTCGCGGAAGTTGTACAATCGATTTGGAGAATAGTATGACAAACGAACAATTGGCAGAAAATGCCGTAAACGAATATAAAAAAATTAAGGATTTGCTTGCCGCTAACGGTAAGCTTACTGCAAAGGACCGTAACGCAATTCCTCAGATGGAAATGCCTTCCCGCGATCCTAAAAAGCGTGCCCGCGAAATGGGTGAAGTAGCTCTTGGCTACACAAAGGAAATGGCAGTTGTTGAAGCTAACCGCTGTCTTCAGTGTGCAAAGCCTTTCTGTATGGAAGGCTGCCCTGTAAACATCAATATTCCGGCATTTATTAAGGAAATTGCAAACGAAAACTTCAAGGGCGCTGTTGATATTATCAAGCAGACATCTCTTCTTCCTGCAATCTGCGGACGTGTTTGTCCTCAGGAAAAACAGTGTCAGGGAAAATGTACTGTAGGTAAGGTTTTCAAGAGTGCAGAAAAGGCTGTTTCAATCGGTCGTCTTGAACGCTTTGTTGCTGACTGGGAACGCGAAAACGGTAAGGTTGCCCTTCCAGAAGTTGCCGCAAAAACCGGAAAGAAGGTTGCAATCATTGGTGCCGGTCCTGCAGGTCTTACAGTTGCCGCTGACTGTGCCCGCGCCGGTCACGAAGTTACAGTATTCGAAGCCTTCCACAAGGCCGGCGGTGTAATGATGTACGGTATCCCTGAATTCCGTCTTCCAAAAGCAATCGTTCAGGCTGAAATTGATAACCTTAAGAAAATCGGTGTAAAGTTCGAACTGAACTTCCTTGTTGGCCGTACAAATACCCTGGAGCAGATTCTTTCAGAAAAAGGCTTTGATGCCGCATTCGTAGGAACTGGTGCAGGTCTTCCAAAATTCTTAAACATTCCTGGAGAAAACCTGATTGGTGTATTCTCTGCAAACGAATATCTTACACGTGCTAATCTTATGAAGGGTTACGATAAAGAGCATGCCGCAACTCCAGTTTACGAGGCAAAACACGTAGTTGTTTGTGGTGCCGGAAACGTTGCAATGGATGCTGCCCGCATGGCTCTCCGCCTGGGTGCAGAAACTGTTGATGTAGTTTACCGCCGTACCCGTACAGAAATGCCTGCCCGTCTGGAAGAAATTGCCCACGCAGAAGAAGAAGGAATTAACTTCCGCTTCCTTGAAAATCCTGTTGAAGTTCTTGGAAACGAAGAAGGAAAGGTTTGTGGCGTACGCTGTCTTTCTTACGAGCTTGGTGAACCTGATGAATCTGGCCGCCGCTCTCCTGTTGCAATTAAAGGCAGTGAGCACGACGTTCCATGTGATGCTATGATTGTTGCCCTTGGTAACGGTTCTAACCCGCTTCTTGTTAAGACAACACCAGGCTTGAATGCAGACAAAAAAGGCCACATCACAGTTGATGAAAAGCAGGCTACAAGCCACGCAAAGGTTTGGGCCGGCGGAGACATCGTACTTGGCGCTGCAACTGTAATCCTTGCTATGGGTGAAGGACGACAGGCTGCTGCTGCTATAAACGAATATCTTTCAAAATAAATAATAAAATTATCGGAATATAAACTTTGACTTTTATATTCCGATAATTAAGTTATCATGCTGCAAAAGAACGACAAATCAAAATCAAAAAATAACAAAAAAAAACAGGCCAATATGCTGGGTGCAGCCTGCGTTGTACTTGGACTTTTAATAATCCTTATAGCCTTCCTTGTAAAAAAGGATCAGATTTCAAGCAATCTTAAAGAAACTGCATTTTTTGACCGGGTATTCGGCACAACTCCTACATTTATCAGTGAGCAGGATGGAAAGTCTAAGCCTTCTGTTACTACGGACGGTGATTCCGTAATTCTTAATTTAAAAGGAAATCCTATTGATGCTTCGGAAGCTGACGGTTCTGCGGAAGAAAGCTCTTCATCTGAAGAAAAAATCACAATCAATCAGCTTAAGGGCCAGGAAAAAGAGCCTGAGAACCCGGATGATTTTTATAACAGACCGGCTGTAGAAGAGGAAGCCCCTGTAGCTGCGCCGGCTCCAGTAAAAACAGAAGCTGAAAAGCCGAAGGCAGATCAGCCTAAAGCGCCTCCAAAAGCTCCTGCAAAAACAGAACTTCAGCTTTGCTTTACAGTCATCGATGCAGACGGAACTGTTGTCCGTAAGATGATTAAGCGTTCAGTAACAAAAAATGATTCTCCGCTTACAACTGCAATCAATCTTTTGCTTGCGGGCCCTGATTATTCAAACACGGCCGAGCGTAACCTTACAAGCTTTATTCCAAAGGGAACAAAGCTTTTGGGAGCCCGCGTCAGCAACGGGGTTGCCTACCTGAATTTCAGCGATAATTTTGAATTTAATCAGGAAGGTACTGTAGGTCAGATAAATCAGCTTATGCAGGTAGTATATACTGCTACTACCTTCTCGACTGTGAACAGCGTTCAGTTCTTAATCAACGGACAGAAAAAGCAGTTTTTGGGAGAAGAAGGAATCAGAATTGACCAGCCTCTCAGCAAGGGAAGCTTCTGATAAGAGATTTATAACGCAAGGTTTGCGTTCGCAAACCTTGTACAAGCGATAGGTAAACTTAAGTTTTTATGCAGCCTTTTTATCGCTTGTAGCTCTTTATTATTTTTTCAAAATATCCTTGATTTGCTTTATAGGCACTTTCGTAAGTGGCAATCGAAAAATAATTCATGGATTTTTTTTCTGGGTTTTTAGTCAGGATTTTAGTATTTACAATCATTCTCTGGCTTTTTGTTTGCCCGGTTTTGGAAATGATTTTAATGTTCTTGTCCCTGATAAAGGATTCTGTTGAAGCAAAATCGGTGTAGGAATTTTCCGAGCTCAAAAGAAGTTTTCTGATTAAAAAACAGCTGTTTTTGGTAAAATCATCGTAATAATCGGGGATTTCGGAAAGAGCAATTAAGGAATCTTCGTTCAAAGTCCAGAAGTTTTCCAGCTGCTGGGTCCAGTTTTTATCAAGGCTGATGCTCTGTTTTTCAAAAAGAACGGTTTTTTCCTTTGATTTTTTGTAGATTTTAGGATTTTCGTCAGATTTACTGCTTGCAAAATTAAATCCCTTAAAGTCACTGAAGCTTGTGTCAGCTGTGTTTTTAATCTGACCGAAGGTTACGCAATTAAAAAGAATGTCGCCGCCTTCGGAATAGATTGTGCGCAGGTTGAAAAGGGGAACCATACAGTCGTAAATGATTTTCACATTACCGCCGAACTGCATAAAATCCGTATATCCGCTTTTTTCATCCTGATTTTCATAAGTGATGATTTCTGCCCGGCTTCTTCTGGCAAAAAGCTCGTATAAAAGGTCGTGCAGATAGTTTACGATTTCTGTATCTTCATCGCTGGGACTAAGGTGAGAAAGAAAACGTTCCCCTGTAAGCTCCAGGTGATCTGCTTCTGGATCTGCACTTACCAGAAGCTCAATGTCTTTTTCAGTAAGGAAGGCCTCTTCGTTTTGTGGGGCGTAGTAGCGCAGCTGGAAGGTTTCATCATCATAATAAAGAATGCCGACATAGCTTTCACGCTCAAAGCTGTAGTCGCGGTAGTAAAGGTATTCTCCGGAAGTGTCCGGCAGGTAAGATTTAAAAACCGGCATTGCAAAGGCGGCATTGGCAAGAATAAGCGATACAATGGAAGTAAATATTTTTTTCATAAATAGTCCTAATAAATGTAAAACAGGCTTCCAGTCGCGGAGAGTGTGACAGAACCGCGCGATATCGCGCTACACGCTGATTGTTGCAAAGTAACTATAAAATTGACCGCTCACGCGGTCACAACAATCAGAGTGTTTCTGCCACACTTTCCACTCCTTAGCGCCTGTTTTACATAATCAATTTGAATTGGTATGTTTCCTTACAGATTATTTAATTTTGCCAACTCTTCCTTTACGTATGCTGCTACCTTTTCTGCTGCCTGATCCTGTGGAACCAGTTCAGCGGCATCAGCTGTACGGATTTTAACCTCAACGTTTGGAAGGTTCTTGTCACCAACTACAATGCGTACAGGGTAACCGATAAGCTCAGAGTCTGTGAACTTAACACCAGGACGCTCGCTGCGGTCATCAAGGATAACTTCGATTCCGGCAGCTGTAAGCTCGGCGTAAAGCTTGTCTGCAACTGCCTGCATCTGTCCCTTGTACTGAACCGGGATAACTGCAACCTGGTAAGGTGCTACTGTCATAGGCCACTGGATTCCCTTGTCGTCATGGTGACCTTCAATGATGCTTGCCAGAGTACGGTCAACACCAATTCCATAGCAGCCCATCAAAGGTGTTACAGGTTTTCCGTTTTCAGCAAGATAAGTTACGTTCATTGATTTTGTATATTTTGTACCAAGCTTAAAGATATGTCCAAGCTCGTTACCTTTTTTCATGTAGAAAGTTCCGCCGCAGTCAGGACATTTGTCACCTTCTTTACAGGTGCGGACATCTGCTGTCATAAAGGCAGTAAAGTCGCGGCCCGGTTCAACGTGCTTAATGTGGAAGCCGTTTTTGCCGGCGCCCGCAATACAGTCGTGCATGTCTACGGTAGATTTATCTGCAATTACAGGGATTTTGATTCCAACAGGACCAACAAAGCCGTGTGGGGCACCGCTGTATTTCAAAACATCTTCATCGCTTGCAAGCTCTGCGCCGGAAGCCTTAAGCTCAGCGGCAAGTTTTGTTTCGTTTACGTCCAGATCTCCGCGGATAAGTACACAGAAGAATGTTTCTGGAATATAAGTCTGGCCGCCTTCTGTAACAGTTTTGGCGTCCTTGTAGAATTCTGTTTTGGAAAGGTCAATTGCGCAGTTGTAAACCTTGTAAATAAGAGCCTTGAGGAAGGTTGTCGGTTTTTCACCAAAGAATTTTTCCATGTCTTCAATGCTGAATACATTTGGAGTTGCAACTTCTTCAATTGCCTTGTCTGTTTTTACCTGTGGCTTTCCTTCGCTGTTGAGAGGAACTTCAGGAGCGCAGGCAGCTTTTTCTACGTTTGCAGCATAATCGCAGTTAGGGCAGAGAAGGAGTGTATCGTCACCAACTTCAGATTCAACCATGAATTCTTCTGAGCCTGAACCACCCATAGCACCAGTATCGGCCTTTACACTGATTGTGCTCAAGCCCATTCGTTTGAAAATGCGGCGGTAAGCTTCTGCAACATTATCGTAAGAAGCGTTTAAATCTTCCTGGTCTTTATCAAAAGAGTAAGCATCCATCATTGTGAATTCGCGGCCGCGCATTACACCGTAGCGGGGACGGATTTCATCACGGTATTTTGTGTTAATCTGATAGAGTGTGAATGGAAGCTGTTTGTAAGAAGAAAGGCCGTCGCGTACGATAGCAGTGAAGGCTTCTTCAGCGGTAGGAGAAACTACCATGTCCTGGCCCTGGCGGTTCTGTGCGGTAAGCATTTCGCCTGCCATTTTGTCCCAGCGGCCAGATTCCTTCCACAAATCACCGGGCTGAATTACAGTCGGTTTTATTTCAAGACAACCTGCATTGTCCAATTCTTCACGGATAATTTTCTGAACTTTCTGTAAGGCACGGAATCCGAGCGGCATGTAAGCATAAAGTCCGTTTCCAAGTTTGCGGATAAGTCCGCTTCTCATCATAAGCTGATGGCTTGCAATAACTGCGTCATTTGGAGCTTCGCGCAGTGTTGAGATTAATGTTTTTGTAGCTTTCATAGCTTATATTTTATAGAAAAGAAGCTTTTATTACAATCAAGAAGGTTTTACGCCCCGAAGGGCGATTTTATTTTCGAAGAACGCAGACGATTTTTTCTGAATCCGGCTGGAGGGGAGTAAAATTATAATCTGAGTAAAAGTCGATGGAAGAAAATCCAAGCTCTTTAGAGAATTTCTGGAAGGATTCCATGCTTATAGGACAGATTGGCTCATCCTTTACTTCATCAATTATTTTATCATTTGATGTAATGACCTGCTGGTTCAAAAGATAGGTTACGTTTTCCTTGTCCTTTGTAATCCATGATTTGAGGGTAGCGCGGGCTGATGATTTTTGAGGCAGCTCAACTATATCTTTTGAAAAGTCAAATTTAGTAAAGTTTATCAGGTCAAAAATCAAAAATCCGTTGTTTGTAAGCAGGGATTTTGCATCAATCATCAGTTTTGATATGTAGATTTTATCCCGCATAAAGACTACGCGATAGTCACCGCAGTAAATGATATTAAAGAAATTTTTACCAAGGTAGCGGCCGATATCCTGTGGAAAAAGATTAAAGGCTTTGATTTTTGGTTCTACATTTGTAGATTTAACCTTAAGGAAGTCAATAAATTCTTTATAAGTATCAGTTACTGTAACGTCAAAGTTTTTTTCATGGAGTCTTTGGGCAACTTCTGCTGTTCCGCAGTCTACGCTCAAAAATTTTACAGGTGTGTTAAAACCACTTCCGATTTTATTAAAGAAGTCAATCTGATTGTCAGCAACTGGGAATAGTTCCCCATAATGTTCAAGCCATTTCTTAATATAAATCATATAATCTATTATAAATCAAATCGTTATAATTTCAAATAAAACTTGTCAAAGATGAGGAATTTGGGTTTAGTTTATCTTCCAGCGGTTATTTTCGCGGTAAAAGCGTTTTGCGTTTACTTCAAGCAGCCGACCGTCTTCACCCAGCATTTTTACCATCGAAGTCAGAGGATTAACTTCTGTAATTTTGAAGTCGGTTCCGTCATAGAAAATACGGATTCCTTCGTTTGGAAGCTTTCTTCTTGCTTCGTTGTACCAGTCGTATTCGTATGAAAGGCAGCATAAGAGTCGTCCGCACTGGCCCGAAATCTTCATGGAGTTCAAAGAAAGATTCTGGTCCTTTGCCATTTTGATAGAAACCGGGCGGAGCTTGTCAGAAACTCCGTGACAGCAGAAAGGCCTTCCGCAGATTCCAAGTCCGCCTGTAATGCGGGATTCGTCTCTTACACCAATCTGGCGCAGTTCAATTCTCATTTTAAAGATTGAAACAAGGTCTTTTACAAGCTCGCGGAAGTCTACGCGGTTATCAGAACTGAAAAAGAAGAGGGCTTTTGATTCTTCTGTGAGAAAATGAACCTCAACAAGCTTCATATCCAGCTTATGAAGGGCTACTTTTTCCTTAAAAATCGGGAAAGCGTCCTTTTCCTTTTTTTTGAGTTCTTCACGTTTTTCAAGATCTTTTTCACTTGCCTTGCGTTCAACAGTTACAATATCAGACTGCTTGATTCCAATCGGCTTTTTGGAAATGCCAAGTACGCGAGCCATGTCTTTTCCATAGCGGGTAGGGATGATTGCAAAATCGCCCGGCTGAAGATTTATTTTGTCCGGAACCTTTGCATAAAGGGTTTCGCAGGAATAATCCAGCTTGAGATTATAAAGGGGGGTATCTATTGTAAGGTTTCCGGTAGACTCAGTACTTCCTTCATCATCTTCAAGTTCAGAAAGGTTTTCTGCCTGGTCATCTATATCACTTTCAAAAATATCACTCATTTTTATTTCTCTTTTCTATTTTATACTGTTATTATACTGTTACTCGCGCAGTAAATCTATTACAAGACCTTTGATTTCATTAACTTGGGCAAGAATTTTTAAATTACTCATCTGGGTGCTCAGCATATCCCGGGTCAGATTATCCAGCTTTTCATTAATAACTTCTATCTGAACCTTTGGATCTTTAAGGCGGGGTTTGCTATTGTAATTTGAAAAGAATCCCACAGGTGAAACAAACTGAGGACGACGCGGCTTTTTGCTGGTCACTTCAAAATTGTTTTCAACAATAAATTTAATAAATTGTCCTACGGCTTTTTTAAATTTTTCAAGATTTTCCTGACTTGATAATTCAGAAAGATCGTTGCCGGCAAGATCTACACGGTCGCGCAAAAAAATTACGGCATCATCAAGAGACATTGTCCTGATTTCCGGCGGTAATCCATTTGTCTCTATGCTTTCTTCAGTGTTTCCGCCTTTAATCAGGTCTGAAAAACGTGATTTTGTTGTTTTTTGTGATTTATCGGCTTTTTGATTTTTTAAATGTGAAGAAGAATTCTGAAGGCCAGCGTAATAAAAATTATTTCCTAAAGAATCAATTTCTGCCATTAGCGGAAAGCCTTCTGTTTGATTGCTTTTGACTGCAGGTATTCCGAAGAAACAAGATTGTAATTTTCTTCATCGCGGATTGCTATGCAGTGGCCGTGGAAAACAGCATCATCTTCAATCTGAACCTTGTGGGTAAGAATGTCTCCAATTACGGCTGATTTAGAAAGGAGCTTTACGCTTTCACTGGCAGAAATATCGCCAAGAATTATGCCCCCTACAATTATAGCCTTTGCCGTAACATTTCCGCGTATGCGGGCGTTTTCACCGATGATGATGTTTCCGTCAGTTTCAAGATTGCCGTCAATATCTCCGTCGATTCGTACAAAACCGTTAATTTTAAGGTTTCCCTTGATTGTCGAACCGCCGCCGATGATTGTGTTAATGGAAATGTCATCAACTCTGAATGCCATAAAATCCTACTTCTGAAGATTGATATTGATGTATTTTGCAGGATCTACTACGTCAGAACCAATATGAACTTCATAGTGAAGGTGTGGACCTGTCGAAATACCAGTGTTACCGATGTTTCCGATAATCTGTCCCTGGTCAACAAGCTGTCCCTTCTTAACTCTGAATGAACTTAAGTGAGCGTAGCGTGTATAAATACCGTGATTGTGCTTGATGATTACAAAGTTACCGAAGCTGTTGTCAAAGCCGACTGTTACAACCTGTCCGTTGGCAGTTGCCATTACAGGGTCGCCTGAACGCCAGGTAGAGAAGTCCATACCCTTGTGGATGTACCAGTTACCGTTAAGCGGGTGAACGTTAGGTCCGAAAGGCATTGAAACGTGGGTATTTGGATTTTTTACAGGGTTAATGCTAGGAATTTCTGTAAAAAGATTCTGCTGGGTTTTAAGCATCTTTCCAACCTGTTCGATTGGTTCAACTGCGCCTTCAAGGTATGAAGTAAGCTCCCGGATATCTGCAAGTTCGCGGCTGGAACCGTTTGCAATTTCTGTGGAGTTGAACATTGATGAAAGGTCGCTTGAAGAAATTGAAGTGTTAGCCTTGTTTTCTCCCTGAGAGATTCCCAGAAGGGAAAGACTTTGTGAAAGGGATGTCTGGAATCTTTTGGCAGCCTGGAAAAGGTTTGCGTTTTCATCACGGAGTTCATCAAGGCTTGCAAGAGCAGCCCGGTTCTGTTCTGTAAGTGAAGTTATCTGCATGTTTGCAGAAATTGAGCGGCGGTTGAAGTAGAAGAAGGATGATAAAATTCCGACAAAAAGGAGAAAGCCGAATATTAATGCGAATACAGTTGTCTGAAAGTTGATTACCTTACTCTGTGAGTGAGGAACAACCATAATTGTGAGTTTGCTGTTAAAAATTCTAAAAAGCGTTACGAAAGCAGAACCAATGGAACGAAAGGCAGAGCCAAAACTCTGTGTCATGTTTGAGGCGAAGCGCTTTTCCATTTTTTTCATTGCTTTTTGAGTTTTAGGCAATATTAGACCTCATTATCTACAATATAAATCGTAAAATTATAGCATTCTGCATTTATAAATTCTACTACTATATTATCGGAAGAATTATCGTTGACGAGTAGTAAAAGCTGTGTTATCTTTAATTATATATAATTAAAAAAGAAGCGTTAAAAAAACTTTTTTCGCTCTTCTCATCACATTTTTCTAGGAAGAAAGCCATGAATTTTTTTGATACTCACGCTCACATCGGGCTTATATACGATGATCCTATTGAACAATTACGCGTTATTCAGCAGGCAAAGCAGGCTGGAGTTACCCGCATTATAAGCATTAACAACTCTCTTATGGATTTTCAGAAGGTTTATGCTACCCTCAAGTCTGTAAGCGGAATTTATCATGCTGTAGGTGTTGCTCCGTCTGAAGTTACAAATCCTGGTCCTGACTGGATTAACACAATCGAAAAGTCTCTTTCTCTGCCTAATGTAGTTGCAGTTGGTGAAACGGGCCTTGATTATTACAAGCAGTTTGGTGACAAAAGAAGCCAGATTGAGCTTTTTATTACTCAGCTTGAAATTGCCCAGAAGTACAATAAGCCTGTAATCATTCATAACCGTGATGCGGGAAAGGATATTTATGATGTTCTGACAGAACGTCTTCCGTCTGCCGGTGCAATTTTCCACTGCTATTCAGAAGATGCTGCCTACGCAAAAAAATGTCTGGATATGAACGTATGGTTCAGCTTTGCAGGTAACCTTACTTACCGCAATGCCCGCAATCTTCACGAAACAGTTTTGAACATCCCTGTTGACCGCATTTTGATTGAAACTGAAAGTCCATTTATGATTCCTGCAGAATTCCGTGAGAAAAAACGCACAAAGCCGAATATGCTGCCTTCTACAGCCCGCTTCCTTGCAGAAATGCTGGATATGGATCTTGAAGAACTCAGCGTTCAGCTCTGGAAAAACAGCTGCAAGGCTTTTGGGCTTCCTGAAGCTGTGTAAGGGCGCCGGTCAGCCTTCTGTTGAAAAATGGCGAATTTATACCATCCAGTACGTATTAAAAACATCGAACTCAAGGGAAATCTCTTTCTGGCGCCGGTTGCCGGTTACAGCGACATGGCCTTCCGTTCTGTCTGCATAGAAAACGGGGCCTGTTTTACCTATACCGAAATGGTCAGCGCAGAAGCTCTTGTTCGAAAAAACTTAAAGACAGAGATTTTGATGCGCCGGGCTTACAACGAAGATGTCTATTCCGTGCAGATTTTCGGGCCGGAGCCTGACATTATGAATGCGGCCGCTCACATCGTTCTTGAAAAAACAAAGTGTGAATGCATTGATATAAACTGCGGCTGTCCGGTTCCAAAAATCGTAAAGACAGGTGCCGGTTCTGCTTTGACCCGCGATCCTGACAGGCTTTACAAGGTTGCAAAGGCCGTTGTTGAAGCCGCTGGAGACCGGGCCGTTACCGTAAAAATCCGCTCTGGCTGGGAAAAATTCCAGATTACCTGGAAGGAAGCGGCTCAGGCGGCACTGGAAGCTGGAGTAAATGCAATTACAATTCACCCGAGAACCCGGGCTCAGGGCTACGAAGGTCATTCAGACTGGAGCATAATGAAGGCTCTGGTAGAATACGTGGGCGAGTGGAATAAAGCTCATCCTGACCTTATTCCGGTTCCTGTTTTTGGCTCGGGAGATCTTTTTAAGCCGGAAGACGCAAAAAAAATGCTGGAGGAAACCGGTGTCGATGCCGTTATGTTTGCCCGCGGCGCAATGGGTAATCCTTTTATTTTCAGGGACACTACCAGCCTTCTTCAGACTGGAAGTTACGAACCTCTTCCCCCTGATGTCCGCATAAAAACCGGCTTTGCCGAGCTTGAACGCCTTGTCCGCGATACAGAGGAAAAGCACGCCTGTATGGAAATGCGAAAGCGTTTTGCCGCTTATTCAAAGGGAATTCATAACGGTGCAGCCCTGCGCCTTCAGATTGTTCACGCAAGCAGTGTTGAAGATTATAAACGTATTTTTCAGCCGGTTTTGCAGGCATTTGAAGAGGAAAATTCACAGGATGGGCGCTTGTAAGGTAGAATAAAAATAAAATCTTTAGTATTTTTGTACTATAGAAGATTATTGGGATTTGGGGAAAGTTTTTAATGGGCTTAATTGAAACATTTATAGACATATTTGATTCAATTTTCAGGCGCACAGCTCCGGAAGTTCAGCGAAAGCAGCTTCTGAAAAAAATGGATGTTGAAATTCAGGGCTTTTCTCCGCTCATTTGTAAAACAGGTGTCCTTCAGCCGAATTTTGGCGAAGCCATTTATAATCTCTACAAAAATTCCTATCCCCTTGATAATCTTTTTTCAGAAACTCTCAGCAGTGCAGATTTACCCCGCCGTCATCGTTTTGAGGCTCAGCTTATAATTACAGGTTATGATTCACAGGATCAGGAAACAATTTCTGCCCTCCAGTTCCAGAACAGAAAGGAAGATGTAATTTCCGAACCCAATAATCCGGACAGAATTTACATGCATCAGCGTCATCTGCTGGAAAGGGTAATTAAAGACTTAAATACGGATAATTTTAAAAAGATTGATCATGATATTCTGATTTTGAGGCAGCTTGTTGATTTCTGTCATTATAATTATGTGCCTTTTCTTCAGCTTTTTGATTCAAACTTTATTCCAGGTGATTTTAAATATCAGCCTTCCTATTCGCCGGTAGACCTTTCCCAGACAATCAATCTTCTTGAAGACCTTTACTATCAGATGTCCGGGCTCAGACTTACAAATTCTACCGGAGCTGCAATTCTTGCTCTCTACAGACTTAGAAAAGGCTCTGATCTTGATGATAATGAAAAGAGGCAGATTTTAGGCTACCTGAAAAAAATCAATTTTGTCATTAAACAGGTTTTGCAGCCTGAAAAACTCAGGCAGATTATCAGATATTTCAGGGCAGATCCCAATTATGAACCGGCCGTTGCCCAATATACAGGCTCTCCCCGTCAGGAATTTGCCCAGATGCTGCAGGCAAAATTCAATTCGGACGAGCATCGCATTAAATCTGAAATTCAGGATGAAATGCTTAGCCGCGAAATTGAGCAGCTTTTCCCTAGAGGGGCTCTTGAACCAATGCAGGGTTACAATCAGACTTACAGCGAAAAGCTCCAGAGCGAAACTCCCTTATCATTTCAGTGGATTTTGCCGATAAGAGTGCTGAAGACCTTCGAAAAACAGTATGTTTCCGAGTCTGTAAAAGCCCTGCTTGATGATGTTGCGATTGAAGGATTTTTTAATAATTCAAACTATAAAACGACATTTTCGCAGGTGGTTTATTCAGTTATAAATCTGGATAACGAGTTTTCAGATTTTGAAAATTCCTTTTCGGTAAACGAAAGAAACAGTATTACTGCTTTGGATGGTTATATCAAAGACAACCGTAAAGACAAAACCTTTTACACCCGTCTTGAGAAAATGGTTCATTCAATTAACAATGAAGCCCACAATCTATTGCAGAGCCATGTGTCGCACCTGTTTGCCCTTCACAGGGAGCTTGAAGAGCTGCTCGCGGACGCTAAAAAGCCTTCCAGCGAAATTATCCAGAATCTTAAAGTTCTGCTTTTATCATCAAGAAATAAAGAGCGTACCAATCAATTGGACTATCAGTTTCCAAACTGGAAAATATTTTTTGAGATAATGAAGAACTATGTTATCATTAATAATGGTGAATTAAAAAATGACCAGTAGACTGAACGACAAAGAAAGTGTAGTTTCCTCTGAACCAAAGAAACGAAAGACTCGGGTTTCCTACGCAAAAAGAAAGTCATTGCATGACGTTGTAAAGGAGACCAAAGAAGCCAAAGAAAACACTGACGCGTTGGACAAGGCTCTTCAATATGAAAAGAAGATTTATGATCTTGAACAGCTTCTGGATATTGCAAAGTCCTTCTGTCAGAATCTGGATTTTGACAACCTTCTTGAATCAATTGTTTATATCTGTATGGCCCAGATGCACGTTCTAGGAGCCGAAATTTTTGTACGTGATTTAATCACTAATGAAAATTACGTGCTGGAAACAGCAAAAGATTTATTTGATGAAGGGGAAAAGCCTTCAATTCCGGTTTCTTCATCAATCACAAAAAAGCTGCTGGATGTTCAGATGCCTATTACCTTTGATGAGCTCAAGCTTTTAATTGATGACCAGCACACCCTTTCAGTTTTGAACAGCCTTTCTCCGACCCTTATCGTTCCTCTTATCCAGAAGAGTCACCTTAACGGGCTTTTGATTTTGCAGGAGAGGATTGCCATTGAAGATGACGTTTCCTATACGGAGTACGAACTTAATCAGATTATGTCGATTGCAAGTCTTGCGTCGGTGGCAATCAATAATGCGGCCCTTATTGAACAGTCATCAACAGATATGATGACTCATCTTAAGCTTAAGTTTTACTTTTTCAATGTTCTTTCTGAATCAATTGATGAAGCCTTCCTGCAGAATCAGAATGTTGCCGTACTTATGTTTGATATTGACTTCTTTAAGAGCTTTAACGACACATACGGTCATGAATGCGGTGATTATGTTCTTGTAAGCGTTGCCAATATCATAAAGAAAAATCTGCGCGATACTGATGTTGCCAGCCGTTACGGTGGAGAGGAATTTACAATACTGCTGCCAAATACAAAAACGGAAGATGCTGTTCTTGTTGCTGAACGTATCCGATCTGCTATTGATACAAATGACTTTGTTTACAACGGTCAGCACATGCATGTTACAATTTCATGCGGTGTTTCAGTTTTTGATGCAGAAACAAATCTTGTTAATTCACCTAATGAGTTTGTAAATCAGGCAGACCAGGCCTTGTATGTTTCAAAAAGCAAGGGAAGAAACCGCGTTACTCTTTACAGAAAGCCCGAAAATTTAAGATAATCTGACTATGGGAAAAATTTTTTTCAGGCAGCCTTTCTCTTATCAGTATAAGCGAAGGGTTCTTTTTATAATTCTGCTTAATTTTATTGTTTACGGGATTGGAATCCTTTATCCGGAAATTAACCGCTATATTCACACTTACGGAAGCCTAAACGCCTACCTGGTAAAGGTTTACCACATGTACTGGCAGTTTATTACCTATATGTTTATTCATTCTGATATCAGGCATATAGGTTTTAACATGCTGGGTCTTCTTGTTTTTGGGCTTCCTCTGGAAAGGGCAATAGGAACTAAGGAATTTACTCTTTTTTATCTGACCTGCGGAATTTTGAGCGGGGCTTTTTCTGTGGCAGTTTATATTTTTACGGGGCAGTACAGAATCTTTTTGCTTGGTGCAAGCGGCGCAATTTATGCAGTTTTGTTTGCCTATGCTGTATTTTTTCCACGTTCAATTATTTATATCTGGGGTTTGATTCCGGTTCCGGCTCCTGTCATGGTTTTGATTTATGCCGTAATTGAGTTTTTGAGTCAGTTTAATCCGGCTTCGGGTGTTGCCCATATGACTCATCTTTTTGGCTTCCTTGCGGCCTGGCTTTATTTTGTAATCCGCATGGGGATTCATCCTGTTAAAGTCTGGAAGCACAGCTATTAATCTTGTAAATGAAAGCAAAGCGTTTTCTTTTTTTCGGCCTTCTGGCCCTTCAGTTTTCAATTTTCTTTTCTCAAAGCCCTGTAAATCTCCGTAATATCAGAATCGGCGTGTGGGCAGAGCTTGATGCTTACCCCGGTCTTTATGAAAAAAAAGATGATGTCCTGGATTATACAAAAAAGCGTATCCGCGATTTGAGCATCTTTTTAATGGAAGGAATGGTTTACGGCTGGACCTTTGTTTATACTCCTTCGGATAAGCTTCGCGGGGTAGAGGAATATCTGGAAATTCTTCCTGTTAAGGCATTTGAAAAGGCAGACTGCGAAAAAATCACATATTCGGACAGTTTTTTTGAGGATAGCCGGGTTAACGTCTGGTGCGATTACGAGCGCAGTGATTATCAGATTCAGAATTACAAGCTCTGGAGCGGGATAGATCACCCTGTTATTCAGGGGCGGGGATTTGGCCGCATAGAAGATGGCTTTGACGGTATTCAGACGGCTGCAAAAAATGCTTTGAAAGAAGCTGTCAGGGCGCGTTACCGGGCAGAGCTTAAAAACAAGCCTAAGGAAATTTCCGGGTCTGTGTTAATCCGGAATGCTCCGATTGTAGGAATTACGAAGGGGCAATATGCAATATTTCTTGATTTTTTCCTAGAAAGGGATAGAATTATAAAATATACGACTTATTGATGTTGTTTAAGGAGGCACCATGAAAAAACTACTTACAATTTTGATTGCTTTTGCATTGGCTGCAGCTTCTGTTTATGCAGATGAAACAGATGATATTATGGAAAGCATGTCGAAAGAGGAACTCTATGAGGAGCAGAAAACAAAATCCATAGACATTGTTCCTAAGGATCAGCATCTTGGAGATGATAAAAAAGCCAAAGTAAGAATGACTTTTAATCCTTACTATGATGAAGTTCGTATTTATTATACAACAACTTTCTCTACATTCGATCAGGGTGAAGCTATGAACGCTGTACTTGGTTGTCTTCAGGATTTCCAGAAAGAGCATGGTTATACAAACTACCGCTATTTAGTTCCACCTAGAACAAGAAACTTCATTGACAAGGATGCTAAGCCAAAAATGAAATATACAGAATATTTCAATCACGTTCAGATGATTGGTAAGAGCAATATGAAGTCTATTTCTAAAGGCAATGGAACTGAAGAAGCAGAGACAGAAGCTGGAGAAGAATAGGTAGAGCCAGAAATCACCGTTTACCTATTCAGTTTTTACAATAAATATTGTAGAATAAAACCGATAGTCAGAAGGCTGTCGGTTTTATTTTTTAACAGGATCTAAAAAATGGATATCAAAAACATTATCAAAAATCTTCATCCGCTTGAAATTAAAGTTTTGCTCAAATATACGAGCAAGGATGAACTTACATCAGAAAAACTTCAGAAGGAACTGGATTATAAAGAAGGTCACGCTAACCAGGCATTCAGCTGGCTGGGTGGAAAAGAGCTTCTTAAGGAAATCCGCCGTACACCTCATACATTCTACGAAATCACAGACATGGGTAAGGTTCTTGCAAAGACCGGAACTGTAGAAGAGCGTATGGTTGCATACCTCCGCGATAACGGCCCTCATACATTGCCGGAAATTGCTTCTGCCCTCGCAATTGAAAATAAAGACATTGGTTCTGCTTTCGGTCCGCTTTCTAAAGACGGCGTTCTTAAGATGAATGCAGAAAAGAAGGCTGAATATACCGGTGCTGAGCTTCCTGCCCGCCTTGTAAAGGCTTCTGAAATTATTAAAAAGGCTGCTGCCGCTGCTGACGGAATCCTTAATAAGGATGATTTGACTGCAGAAGAAGTTGAAGTAATTTCTACTCTGGCAAAAAAACGTGGTGCAGGCGATTCTCCTTTCAAGATGATTGAGCGCGAGACTGTAACTTACAAGCTTACAGAAGCATTTGCAAAAGTAACAGAAGAACTGAAAAAGGCTGGAATTACAGGTAATGAAATTGGTGAAATCACACCAAAAATGCTTGCTAGCGGCGAATGGAAAAAGGGAACTTTCCGCGGTTACAACATTGCAGTTCCACCTGCACGCATTATTCCCGGCCGTACAAATCCTTATGTTCAGTTCCTCGAATCTGTAAAAGACAAGCTTTGTTCTCTTGGTTTTGAAGAGTTTGATGGCCCGCTTGTAGAAACTGAATTCTGGAACGGCGATGCTCTCTTCATGCCTCAGTTCCATGCTGCCCGCGATATTCATGATGTTTACCGCATTAAAAATCCTACTCACGCAAAATTTATTGAAGAGCCATATTTGAGCAACGTTAAGGCTGCTCATGAGACTGGCGGAAATACAGGAAGCCGCGGATGGAACTATCAGTTTGATAACGAGTTTACCCGCCGCCTGATTTTGCGCTCTCAGGGAACTGTTTTGTCTGCTCATCAGCTGCACAAGGCAACAATTCCTGGAAAATACTTTGGTATTGCCCGCTGTTTCCGCTACGACAAGGTAGACGCAACTCACCTTTCAGACTTCTACCAGACAGAAGGTATTATCGTTGGAAAGGATGCAAACCTGCGAAATCTTCTTGGTATGCTTAAGATGTTTGCCACAGAAATTGCCGGCGCAACAGAAGTAAAATATGTTCCAGGTTACTTCCCGTTCACAGAGCCTTCTATTGAAGTTCATATTAAACACCCTGTACTCGGCTGGTTCGAGCTTGGCGGTTCAGGAATCTTCCGTCCAGAAGTAACCCGCGCAATGGGAATCGACGTTCCGGTTCTTGCCTGGGGTATTGGTATTGACCGCATGGCTTTGATGGCTCTGGGATTGAATGACCTTCGTCAACTTTTCTGTGAAGATATCGAACAAGTTAGACTTCGTAAGGCAAAATTCTAGGATGTGAATGACTCGCCCGATTAATCGGGCTCGGTGCCGTTTTATCGATGAACCTAAACTGACCCTTTCGGCTCAGTTTTTAACGGTTCTTCGATTATCGGCATCTGTGAAGATATTGAGCAGGTTCGTTTAAGAAAGGCTAAATTTTAATAAATGGATGAAGGTGGTCGTTGAGGCCACCTTTTTTTTATAGCCACAGATGGAACGCAGATTAACACAGATTTTGTGTGATTTTTGCGGGAGTCTGTGGCTTTTTTATTTTTGAAGCTGTGATATAATGAAATCGTTAGGAGGTGAATTATGCGGAAAGAATTTTGTGAAAAAGATGGAATTCTAATTACTTATACAGAAAACGATGTTTGTTTTGAAGATTGCAAAACTGCCGAAGCTATATTGCTTAAAAATGATGGAAGCATAATTCATTCTAATTTTGATGATGAAAAAAATGCATATTTCCAGGATTATTTGAAAAAAATTTATCCTGTTATAACAACCTTCCGTAGCCTTGATTCTCTGGAGACCGCTTAATGCCACAGTTTATTCGTGCTGTGGGATTCCAGAAAAAGATTTGTCACGTATTTTTTCTGCCATGCAATTTTATTATCTTGAATTTATTGAGTTCTGGAAGTCATATTTTGGCGAAGTTAATTTTTTCAAAGATTAATTAAATTTATTTAGCTGTGTGAGGCACTGGAAGGGTTGCCGAAGGCAAGGATTTTTGCACGCGAAGGCGGGCAAAAAGACCGAGCGTTAGCGGGCCCTGGAAGCGCCGACCGACGCCGGAGGCGGCGGGCACACCCTATTCAAGTTTCATTAAAAACTTGTGCTTATCTGTGTCCAATCTATGGCTTTTACACTTCCCAGCCTTCGATGGCCAGCTCCATGGCGTCGAGGATTTCTTCGGTGTTGTCCTGGTTGAGGACGGCCATGCGGAAGATGGCGGATTCGATGAGGCCGTAGATGAGTTCGTACATGTTTTTGACGATGAGGCGTTTGAACTCGCCGGCGCGGATGCCGCGGATGATGATGGTGCTCATGAGGTGGCGCATTTTGATGACTCGGCGGCGGACTCGTTCGTTAGGGTCTATGCCGGATTTTCTGAGCTGGATCAGGTAGCTGAGGAGTACGCTGAAAAGCTTTTTGTTGGCGGAACACTGGTTGATAATTTCGTGCAGGATTTTAATCAGGGCTTCTTTTGCCGTGAGATTTGTATCCTTTGCGATTTTAAGAAGAATTACTTCCAGTTCGGAAAGCAGTTCTTTTATGCTGCCTAAAAAGATTTCGTGTTTGTTTTTAAAATAAATGTAGAGGGTGGTGCGGGTGATTCCGCAGCGGTCGGCGATTTTCTGGAAGGTTGCGTCTTCATATCCTTCGTCTATAAATACGTCCAGAGATTTTTGAAGGATTTCATGTTTTCTTTTGTCATGTTCAACAACAATTGCCATATTTATCCTCTTTAGAATTGTTCTGCCTTATGTTTATGTGGTACGAATTTTTCTGTCTTTGCAGGTTTCTGGGCTTTTGGTTCGGCCTGGGCTCGGTTGTAAATGTAAAAATAGGTGTCCAGGTTTCCGGCCTTAAAGTTTTTGATTTTGTTGGCGTTGTGGGCAAAATCGTCCTGGAAGGTGTCGCAGGATGTGATTACGCCTAAATCCCAGCCGGGGAAATCTTTCCAGAGGCTGTCCATTTTTCCGTAAAGCTCTTTTACTTCTTCAAGTTCGCCAAGGCGTTCACCGTAAGGCGGGTTGCAGATGAGGAGGCCTGAATCGTATGGGGCGGAAAGATCTGCAAAATCTGCCTGAACAAAGTCCGGGCGGATGATGTGTTTGCTTATTCCGATTGATTTGAGGGCTCGTCCTGCCATTACGCAGGCGTGTTCTGCATTCTGCTTTGAGCGTTCAATTGCGCGGGCGTCGATGTCGCTTCCTGTAATGCGGACTTCTACGTCTGTGCGGATATTTGCGGCTTCCTGTGCCCGGATTTCTTCGGCTCGGGCTGCGTTATAAATAGGAAGATTTTCAAGGGCGAAGCGGCGGCCGAGTCCAGGGGCTACGTTGAAGGCGTAAAGGGTTGCTTCAATGGCGATTGTTCCTGAACCGCAGAAGGGGTCGTGAAGGGGAGTTTTGCGTCTCCACATCATTTCCTGAAGGAGAACGGCTGCTGTAGTTTCGCGTAAAGGTGCTACGCCGCCGTCTGTGCGGTAACCGCGTTTGTGGAGTGGAAGGCCTGACAAATCAAGAAGAATGTAAACCTGATTGTCATCGACGTAAACGCGGATGTCAGATTCTTCACCGGTTTCGGGCAGAGTCTGCATGTGCCATACGTCACCTAATTTTGCATAAATTGCCTTGTGAACCATTCCCTGAATGCTGTTCTGGGAATTGAGTTTACTTTTGTAAACCCGGACTTTATCTACTACGATGCGGGAATCTTTTTTTAAGAAATCCTGCCAGTTTACGGCATAGGCGCCGTCATATAAATCATCAAAACCAAAGGCTTTGTACTGAGCAAGCTGGAGATAAAGTCTGTCGGCAGTGCGGAGGCATAGGTTTGCGCGGAAGAGGGCGTCGTCATCACCTTCAAAAGTAACACGGCCCGGAGCGTTTGAAATGAGTTTATAACCTAAATGTTTAATTTCGTTGCCAAGAATTTTTTCTGCACCGACTGCGCATAATGCGACTAATGTATTCATGACTTTATTTTGACAAAAAACAGTGATTTTGTCAAACTGAACTTGTTGGGGGCTCTATTTCTGAAAAGCGTGCAGGGGCTTTGTTAGTATATGATTCCGCTGTCAGCTGAAACTGAATCCAGTGTAAAGCCTGTTTTTGTAACATCAATTCCGCTTTTCAGAACTTTTATTGCTGAAGGTTCTGTCCAGTAAATTCGTTCAATCTGATTGTTTTTGTTTACATCCTGGTAGCGGCCTACGATTCCGCCGCAATAAATCTTGGTATCATAATAATCTGCCGGAAGAATTGATTTGAGTTCCAGGGGGTCATTACCTGAAAAAACTCGTTCTGCGAGTCCAAAAGAAAGCTGATTATATGCTGTTTTGAGGATAACTGCGGGTTTGTAATTATCCAGCCATGTTTCTTGAGATGGATTGAAATCAATTTTGTCAGCTTCCATCAGTTTTAAGGTATAATCCTCCGGACTTAAATCAAAATAAGTTTCATCAGGAATTGTGTAGACAAGTGATTCGTCTGTTTTTTTTCCGTCGATTACTTTAAGGGCTGTTGACCATTCTGTGCTGTATCTTTTTTTATCAGAATCGATGTAAACATAGCGGTATTTGTAGGTTTTTGATGCATAAACCATCTGATCATTAAAAATCAAAAGGTTTTCTGATATGTTTTTTGGATACAAAGTTCCTATATGAACTTCAACATTTGGTGTGTCAGATACATTTAATCTATATACAAGGACAGAATCCGTTGATGAATTTAATCTTTCGCGGGCAATACTGATTCCGCCGGACGGAGTAGATGTATTATCAACAGAAGGTGCTGAAATAGTATTTCCTTCATCTTCAAATTTACATGCCGTAACAAAAGTCAAAGATAAAAGTGTAATAAATAATGCTTTAATAAATATTTTTTTCATACAAAAACCCGAATTCATTATCGGTGAAAATATTAAAAATCCTTACTGAAAATTGCTTTATGATTGGCCGGAAGCCCGCTCCTGTATTTACACTTGAAAAAAAATTAAGTATTATTAAAGAGATTTAATTATATTAAATATTTCGTCATTCGTGGCGGATTTATTGGAGGAAAATATGAAAAAATTGTCAAAGGTAATGACAGCTGCTGCACTTGCATGTGCAATGACTTCTCTTCTTTCAGCTGCAAAACCAAAATCAAACGATGTAAAAATCGGTTTCGTTGGCCCACTTTCTGGTGGTGTTGCAGTTTACGGAACTGAAGCTCGTGACGGTGTTCAGCTTGCTGTTGAAGAAATCAACGCTGCCGGCGGTGTACTTGGTCAGAAGCTTGTACTTGTTGCAGAAGATGATGAGGGTGACCCGGCAAAAACTGTAAGTGCATTCAAAAAGCTTTTTAGCCAGGACAAGGTAAAGCTTCTTGTTGGTTCTTTAACTTCAGGATGTACAAAGGCTATTACAGACCAGGCTCAGGCTCTTAAGGTTCTTCAGATTGCTCCGGCCGCAACTGCAGAAAATATCACAATCGATGCAAAAGGAAATACAATTCCATTTGTATTCCGCACATGTTTTATTGACCCTTTCCAGGGAACTGTAGGTGCTAAATTTGCCTCAGAAACTTTGAAGGCTAAAAATGCGGCTATTCTTTATGATATCGGAAACGACTACTCTGTAGGTCTTACAGACAACTTTGAAAAAACTTTCAAGGCTGCCGGTGGTAAAGTAACAAAAGAATCTTATTCAACTGGTGAAAAAGACTTCAACGCTATCATCACAAAAATCAAGAGTGTAAACCCTGATGTTGTTTACCTCCCTGACTACTATGCAACTGTAGCTTTGATTGCTAAACAGCTGCGTGCAAACGGTGTAACATGTCCTCTCGTTGGTGGTGACGGATGGGACGGTCTTACAGACAACGCTGGTGATGAAGTTTTGAACGGTTTCTATTCTAACCACTATGCAACAGACTCAGATTCTGCTGCTGTTAAAAAGTTTGTAGGAAACTTCAAGTCTAAGTTCAACCGTGAGCCAACTTCTTTTGCTGCTCTTGCTTATGACTCAGTTTACATGCTTAAAGATGCTATGGTAAAGGCTGGAACAACAGCTGATTCAGTAAAAATCCGCGCTGCTCTGGAAGCTAACTCTGGTGATTACGTAACTGGTCACCTTACATTCGATGCAAAGCATAACCCAATTAAATCTGCTGTAATGCTCGAAATGGTAAAGAAAAACGGAAAATTGTCTACAGCTTATAAGACAACAGTACAGCCGTAATAAAAAAAAGCTCCCGGGGTTTTAGGGGCAGAGCCCCTAGGCGAGAGGGTAGCGGACAAGCGCAGCTTGGTAGCTAGGGGGAGACTTCCCCCTCCTTTTTTACAATCAACCTGCACTTTTATGTGCAGGCTTTTTTTTGCCCTTTATCTTCTTTAATCCTTCCTTATATGATATAATGCTTTTTAATATTAATTTTAGAGGAAACTTATGGGTTTAACCTTACGCGAAAAATATGGCAGCGTTTTTACAGAAATTATGAAGCTTTCAAAAGCCGCTGCTAAAATCGACGAGACTAAAGTTTATGAAGAAGCTAATGTTGAAACAAGAAAATATATGTATAAGCTTCTTGATGACAACTTTAAGTCAGATTCCGGACTGGGTAATATAGAAAATTTTAAGGCATTTTACGACGCTGTAACAAAAGAAGGAAAATCAGGACTTATTCTGATGGAGCATTATACAAATCTTGATTTGCCGGCTATTCTTTATCTTCTTGAAAAAGAGGGCCAGCCATGGGCAAAAGATCTGGCTTCAAGAATTGTTGCGGTTGCGGGAATGAAGCTTAATGAGGCAAGTCCGGCTGTTCGTGCTTTTACAGAGGGCTTTACCCGGGTTGTAATTTATCCTACCCGCAGTCTGAATGCCCTGGAAGAAAAAAAGGTCAGCGAAGAAGAGCTGAAGGAAGAAGAGCAGAGAGCCAGAAAAATCAATTTTGCGGCAATGCGTGCAATGGACGGCTGTAAAAAGCGGGGTCAGGTAATTCTTGTTTTCCCAAGCGGTACCCGCTATCGTCCTGGAAAACCTGAAACAAAACGCGGACTTCGTGAAATTGACAGTTATCTTCGTCTTTTTGACTGCATGATTCTGGTTTCTATTAACGGAAATGCCCTGAGAATTAATCCTGAAAGTCCGGATGATATGCTTTCTGATATCTGTGAGCCTGATACAGTAACTTTGACCGCAAGTCCTGTGATTAACTGTAAGCAGTTCCGAAACGAGGTTCTTGCAAAGGTTCCTGCTGATGATCCGGATCCAAAACAGAAGACAATTGATCATGTAATGGAAGTTCTGGACGAGATTCATAACGAAGTTGAGGAAAATCGCTCCTAATCTTGAAAGGGGCATAAAAAAAGTGGAGTAAAAATTATGAAAGCTGTTGATTTGTACAAGGAAGTTGGAAGTGTGTCTTACCCTGGACGCGGTATTGTTGCCGGTCTTACTGCTGACGGAAAATATGCTGTGAGTGCCTACTGGACAATGGGACGCAGCGCCGGAAGCCGTAACCGCGTTTTTGTAGTTGAAGAGGAAAACGGCAGTGAAGTTGTACGCACAAAGGCATTTGACCCTTCTTTGATTGCAGGGGATCCGAGTCTTATCATTTATGCGGCTGTCCGCCAGCTTGGAAAAAAGACAATTGTTACAAACGGTGATCAGACAGATACAATTTTTGACGGTATGAAAAAGGGACTCAGCTTTGAGCAGTCGCTTTTGAGCCGTAAATATGAGCATGATGCTCCAAACTATACTCCGCGCATTTCAAGTCTGCTGGATGTAGAAGGTGGAAAACTCCGCTATACTCTTTCAATTTTGAAGAGTGATGACGGAAATCCTGACTGCACTTTGCGCCAGACCTTTGATTATGAAAATCCGGCTGCTGGAGAGGGACGTTATATCCACACTTACATGGGTGACGGTGATCCCCTTCCAAGCTTCAGCGGAGAGCCTGTAAAGGTAACAATCGATGCCGCAGCTGGCCTTGATGCTTTTGCCGACAAGCTCTGGAATGCTTTGAACGGTGATAATAAAGTTTCGCTTTTTGTTAGATTTATTGAAATTGCAACAGGAAAATTCGAGGAAAAAATCATCAATAAAAACAAATAGGAATATTTAAGCGGTTTTTGTCATATTTAAGAGCTAAAAAAGTAGAGAGTTTTAGTAAAAAAGTGAAAAAAAAGTTTTTTATTTTTAATTCGATTTTTGCGTTTTTGATTATGGCTTCCTTTTACGGCTGCAGCGGTGAGGGAAGCAGGGGCCAGTTATCTGAAGAGATTCTTTCAGATAATAAAAAATACGGAAATTTTATTTCTGCCGCAGACAAGTATCTGAGCGAAAATGATTTTTCCGGTTCTGTCCTTGTTGCAAAGAAAAATGAGATTATTTTTGCAAAAGGATATGGCCTTTGTGACATTCAAAATCCGGATGCCGGCAGCAATACAATAAATACTGTTTTTGAAGCCGGTTCTCTTACCAAGCAGATGACTGCGGCCGCCGTCCTTCAGCTTGAAAAAAAGAAAAAAATCCGCCTGGATGATAAAATCGATCCTTATTTTCCGGAATTTGAGAGAGGAAAGGATATTACAATCCGTATGCTCTTGAATATGCGCTCTGGTTTGACTGACTGCATTAATGCAGGTTCTGAATTCTTCCCGATTAATATTTACCGGGCAATCGAGCAGAACCAGCTTTTCTGTACCCCGGTTGATGACAATCTGGTTCTTGCCTATCTGCCGACGGCTCCTTTTATTGCAAAGCCCGGTTCTACTTACTTTTACTGCAACACAAATTACTGGCTTCTTGCAAAAATCATAGAGCAGGCCAGCGGAAAAGACTATCACGATTATATGTCGAAAAAAATCCTGAAAAAATGTCATATGACTCACTCAAACTTTGACTTTCAGAATACTGATGCCAGGGGATATACTGGGGGAGTTTACTACAGTATTCCGGCGGGACTTTCGCTTGGCTGCGGAGATTTGAATTCCAATGTGCTTGATTTATACCGCTGGAACTGTGCTTTCATTTCCGGCAAAATCGTTCCAAAAAGCGTGATTAAAAAGCTTAGAAAATCAAAGGGATATAATTACGGCTTTAACTGCGGAAATAAAATGATTTTTCACGCTGGAAGCACAAATGTATTCAATTCTTATAATTCCTATAATTTTAAAAACGGAGCCAGCGTAATCGTCCTTTGTAACCGCCCTATGAGTGAATGTAACGCTACCGCTGTTGCGGGAAAGCTTTCTAAATTATTAATGCGGTAGAAAAAAAGGCTGATTTAATCTATTATATGGCGCATGAACGAATTACAACTTAAATACGGATGCAACCCGAACCAGAAACCGGCGCGGGTTTTTATGGACGATGGTACCGACCTTCCAATCACAGTTTTGAACGGACGACCGGGATATATCAACCTTCTGGATGCCTTTAACGGCTGGCAGCTTGTAAAAGAGCTTAAAGAGGCAACAGGCCTTCCAGCAGCAACAAGCTTTAAGCACGTAAGTCCTGCCGGAGCCGCTGTCGGACTTCCTCTCAGCGATACCCTCAAGCAGATTTATTTTACAGACGGCGTTGAGCTTACTCCGCTTGCCTGCGCTTATGCCCGTGCCCGCGGTGCTGACCGTATGAGTTCTTTCGGTGATTTTATTTCTTTGAGTGATGAATGTGATGAAGCAACTGCTCTTTTGATTAAAAAAGAAGTTTCTGACGGTGTTCTTGCCCCTTCATATTCACCAAAAGCCCTTGAGATTTTAAAGGCAAAAAAGGGCGGCAACTATCTTGTAATTCAGATTGATGCAAACTATCAGCCTGCTGAACTTGAAAAGAAACAGGTTTTCGGCGTAACTTTTGAACAGGGACACAACTTCCTTAAAATTGATGAGCAGTCTGCCCTCTCAAATATCGTAACAAAGAACAAGACTTTGAGCGAAGATGACAAAAGAAACCTCATCATTTCCCTTATCGTTCTTAAATACACACAGTCAAACAGCGTTTGCTTTGTAAAGGACGGACAGGCAATCGGTATAGGGGCGGGACAGCAGAGCCGCGTTCACTGTACCCGCCTTGCAGGCCAGAAGGCTGATAACTGGTGGCTTCGTCAGTCGCCAAAGGTACTGGGACTGCAGTTTGTAGACGGCATTAAACGTGCAGACCGCGATAACGCAATCGATGTTTACATTGGCGAAGAATATATGGACGTTCTTGCAGAAGGAAAATGGCAGAATATCTTCAAGGTAAAACCAAGTGTATTTACCCGCGAAGAAAAAGCAGAATGGATTTCTAAGAATACAAATGTTGCTCTTGGTTCAGATGCTTTCTTCCCATTCGGAGACAACATCGAACGCGCAAGAAAATCCGGCGTAACAGTAATTGCCCAGCCAGGCGGAAGCGTCCGCGACGACCAGGTAATAGAAACCGCCGATTCCTACGGCATGACAATGTGTTTTAATGGAATCCGTTTGTTCCATCATTAATAACTGATAATAATCTTTATAAATTTTTAATACCCGTTCACAGTTTTGTGATCGGGTATTTTTTTTTATTTATAACAAAATTTTATATAGACAGAAAAATGAATACATTGTTATAATTGTCCTATATCTAAGGCTACAGGGGTATTATATGAAAAGAACTTTTAGATGTGGGATATTTTTTATTCTTGTATTGGTAGCACTTATATTTTCTGCTTGCAGTAATGGCTCAGGTGATGGCAGCTCTGATCCAAGCGGAACAGTTGTTGGTGCAACATTAATTAGTAAATATTCACTAAAAAATCTGATGGAGACAAATCCTTCATTAAAAGAAGAGTTGCTTCAAAATTTCAAACAAGAAATGATAAGTGAACTAAAAAAAGGAAGACTTAATCTTAAAGATATAAAAACAGAAAGTGATATTAATAATATTTTTGAAAATGATACTCAATTTAAAAACAGCATAGCCTGTGAAGTTGCGGCTTACAAAGTAGATTATTATACAACAGATCCTTTTGGAGAAGTAGTCACTGCTTCGATGAGGGTACTTGTAAACTATACCGACTATTGGTGGTGGGGATGGAAAAAATGGTATGCCTGCTCTGATCGTGTAGTTCTTCATTGTCATGCAACACAGCTGCAAGATTCAGCAATTCCATCAAAACAGTCCGGACTTCATCTTGATGAAAATGGTCTTTTTTATGAAACATGCTTTCATGATAATATGGTAGTTTCGCCAGATTATTTAGGATATGGATCATCAAAGGATAGAATACACCCATACCTTATTCAGGATAATACAGGAAAACAGTGCTGGGATGCTGCCTGTGCCGCTATTTTCTGGAAAAGAAATAATACTGATCCGGATGGAAACAGTCTTCGTGGTGTTGAAGATGATTTTTACACAGTTTCTTTCGGCTATTCTCAGGGTGGAGCAGCAGCTCTTGCAACGCAAAAATATATAGAAGAAAACGAAACTGGAAATAAAACTCATTTCAAAGGTGCTGTGTGTGGAGACGGACCTTATGATCTTATGTCAACTTTTGAATTTTACAAGGGCACGCAGGGAATTGTTTTGCCAAGTGTATTAACCCTTATTCTTCGTTCGTATCTTTATTACTACAAGGATTCTTACCTTAAAGGCTTTACAGCTGCAGATTACTTAAAATCAGAAGTTATCGAGGCTTTAAAAGACGGGACAGACAAAGAATGGTCTATGATTGATTCAAAGGATAAGTCATCAACAGATATTGATAATGCAATCAAAAAGGCTGTTGCAGGTAGTGAAAGTGTAGAGATGGTTACTGTAGATCAAATGTTTAATCCTGATGCCTTGAATCCTGATTCAGCTGCCTATAAAGCCCTTAAAAAAGCATTCGATGCTAATAATCTGACAGCCACAGCTAATTGGAAAAATGGAAAAAACAACAATAAGACAATAGCCGTACATTTTTATGCTGATGAGGTTGTTCCTTATGTTAATTTTCAAAATCTTTATAACAATCTTACTATTGAGGAAGACTACTATCCTAGTACTATTAGTTTCGACGTAATAAAAGGTATTCTTGCAATGCTTGGGTTAGATATAGGCGTTATCGAAGATTTTGCAAGGCTTATGACATATCAGACAAAAGACCCTCAACATGATAATCCCCCTACAGTATATTATGCTAACGCACATGTTGATGGAGGAAAAATGTTCTTTGTAGGTGATCTCGTTTGGAACAAAAAATATAAAATAGGGGAATAAAATTACTAGGACTTAGCAGTCATAATAGCAATCGCCGCAATGGACCTGCTTGATGACGCGATGAACGGCAGCGACAAAACCCCGCGCCACATCACAATCACGCCGGAACTGGTTCTTCGACAATCCTGCTATTCTCTGCTATAATAATTTCCATGATTTATTTTTCCTGGGACGATAAGCCCGAAGCTTTTGATGATGACAAGGAACTTCTAAAATTAAAAATTTTCCGGGACCAGGATGAAAATCAGATTGTTCCGATTCAATTATCTCCCCTCGAATTTGAACAATTGCTGCATTCTCAAAATCATATTTTTGCAGAAAGCGACAATTATCCCT
Source organism: uncultured Treponema sp. (assembly GCA_947165895.1). Classification (GTDB taxonomy): domain Bacteria; phylum Spirochaetota; class Spirochaetia; order Treponematales; family Treponemataceae; genus Treponema_D. The sequence goes on along the minus strand of CAMVCB010000003.1, from coordinate 222,657 downwards.
TTTTGAAAATTATTTCGGGGCATCTGGAAGGGCAGGTAAGCCTTATTTACATAGACCCGCCTTATAATACAGGAAATTTCTTTACCTATAATGATAATTTTTCTGCCTCCGGCGACATGCACAGCGGCTGGCTCAGTTTTATGAAGCGCCGCCTGCTTCCTGCCCGCCAGCTCCTTGCCGACACAGGCTGTATCTTTATCGCCATTGACCAGAGCGAGCTTTATGTTCTCAAGCTCCTCTGCGACCAGATTTTTGGCGAAGAAAACTTTGTGAACGATTTTATGTGGCTGCACGGCAAAGGAAAAAAAGACCGCTGGTCCCGAACCCTGCAGCAGCACACTCTCTGCTATGCAAAGGATAAAAGTCAGCTTGCCGCCTTCAGCGACATCGAATTTACAGACTGGGCCAAATCCAACCCAGACGATGACCCCCGCGGCAACTGGTTTTCGGGCAGCATTTCCTTTACCGAAAGCCGTTCAAATCCCCGCCACAAAAATTTCTACGCCCTCACATCTCCAAGCGGAAAGGTCTGGAAGCGTCAGTGGATGGTAAGCCGCGAAGAAATGCAGAAGCTGATTGCGACCGATAAAATTTATTTTGGAAAAAAGCCTGATTACGACCAGGTTCCCCGCGTAAAAATCTTCAATTCCGAGGAAACTGAAATAATTCCTAAAAATATTGTGGATTGCGTTGATTCTACCCGCGCCGCCCAGCGCCATCTGGACGACCTTCTGGGCGAAAAGGGCGTTTTTGATAATCCAAAACCCGTCGACCTCATCGAGCATCTTATAAAAATTTCCCGTCAGCCTAAAGATGCCCTGATTATGGACTATTTTGCGGGCAGCGGAACTACTTTTGAGGCTGTCAGCAATCTTAATGCCGAGGATGGCGGCAATCGTCGTTGTATTCTTGTGCAGACCGCCGAACAGAATTTAAGGAATCCCCTGCTCACTATAAGTGATGTCTGTCGCCGCCGCATGGTCGAAGTGCAGGCCCGCAGCCTGCAGTCCGCAGACCAGGCTTCTGCAAATCAAGCGGCGTCGTCAGCAGGCCCCCTTGCTGAGTCTGCCGGCGATATAGTTTTTCTAACAGTTAAATAGCTTTCGGCACTCCAGGTAGAAGCGTTTTTCATCTGCCTCACCCATGCTGAAGCTCTTTCTTGGAAGCGGTCCGCGTCCGTTAATTGTTTCAAAGAAGCTGTCTTTTGCAATCGGCGGCAGCATGATGGAAAGGGCTCCTTCTTTTTTTCCAAGACGGAAAACTTCTTCACTTCCGTGGATATAGTCAATTTCAGCCTTTTCTTTATCCTTCAGGTATTCATCAATAAGCGGCTGTAAACGTGCAACTGCCAGCTCCCTGATTTCTGTATGCAAAAGAAGAAAGCGCTTTGCAAAAACAAAACCAAAATCCGCATGGCTGGCCTTTACAGCCTTTTCAAGTTCTTCAGCATTTGCAAGTTCTTTTACCGAACCGTCAAGCTGATCTGCAAGCTTTTCAATCAGCTCTTCAGCATCAATATTAAAAATTACACGGTGAATTGGTTCAAAGGTAAGTCCCTGGTCATAAATATTTACAATTTCAACAAGGGCAAAACGCACCGGATTTTCTGCAAGTTCAGCCTGGCTGGCTCCCCCCGCAATCAGCTCAGCCTTGTATTCATCCCAAACAGCCTTTGCAGTCGCAAGAGAGTGGTTTCCGTCACCTACTGCAAAAAGGAAGGTTGAACCGTCAGCGGCACGATTTTTATCTGCAATTTTGTTGAGGGCTTCTGTAATGCTTTCAAGGTCTTTCTGGCTTTCAAGTGCCCAGCCTTTAATGCTTCCGCCCTTCTGCATAAGCTCTCCGTCATAAAGGGCAGCCCGTCCGTCATGAGCAAGCTTTCCGGCCCCCTCAATCAGAAGACCGTCTTTGTCATTTACCAGCAGCATTATGTGGGGCAGTTCCAGCGGAGCTCCCTTACGGATTTCTTTTCTTGGCGGGATGCGGTCAACAATCGTAGCTTCAGTCGCGCGGATATTTGCCTTTGAAAAAGGCTTCCATTCATAAGTTTCAAGGTCAATCTGGGCAATAAGACCTTTTCTTGTGCGGCCAAAAGAGCTTGTTCGTTCAAGATAAATAAAAGCCTTGCGGGGAGCCTCAAAAACTCCGCTTTCCAGGTAAGCTTTCATTGTTTTACGGATTTTTGCAATTCTTTCAGCCTTATCGCCGTCGTTAAGGTAAACTTCCGGCAGAATTAAATTAAGCGTACTTGGTTTTGTGCCAGCCGCCTCAGCAGTTTTTTTCCAGTAATCACGGTCCTGTGTATATTGATCACAGGCAATAACCGACCAGCTTTTCAAATCAATGTTTTTTGGTAAAAGGATTTCCGGCACTCTAAGTCCAAGTTCGTTAATTGTTTTCATGGGGCAAATTATACAGATTTGGCACGAAATGTGCTATAATCAATTTTTATGGATGATTTTTCCTTCCAGCAGAGGCAGACTCAATCTCAGGTACAGCGTCTTTCCCAGAATCTGGTCTACGGGCTTAAAATGCTGCAGATGCCCACAAGGGAATTGCGCTCTGAAATTTACCGGGTTGTAAACGAAAATCCCGCTCTGGAAATTGTCAGCGATCCTGGTGCCCGGCTTGAAGGCGGTGAATGGGAAGGTCAGGCTCAGTATAAAAGTCAGGATTATCAGACTCTTCTGGAAAACCGCGAAGACAATCGCGAAACCCTGCAGCAGCACCTCATGCATCAGCTCAATTCTATGCGGCTCAGCCCGGATGAATATGAGCTTTCACAAAAACTGATTTACAATCTTGATAAAAACGGCTGTTACGGCTCCATGCGGGCGCCGGAAAGTCTTTTAGATAAAAAACGTCCCCTGCAGACTCCCGCCATGCTGAAACGCTGTATAGAACGCATCCAGAATATGGATCCTGTTGGAACCTGTTGTAAAAATCTGGAAGAAAGCCTTTTTGTGCAGGCAAAAATTGCCGGAAACGCTTCACCCCTTACTCTTTTTATACTTGACGGCCGCCTGGACTTTCTTAATCCCCCGGAGCCGGAAAAAGTCGCAAAAAAGCTGAAGGATTTTATTTCTGACTGGCACAGTAAAAAATTTGCCTCAAAACTCCCCGTCGAAGATGAAAAAATCAATGTTCAGACTGTAACTGAAGCCATTCATTATATTCTGAGGCTTAATCCTCATCCTGCTTCTGATTATTCCTGGGAAGCTGCCCCTGCCGAAAGCGCCCTGCCAGACATTGTTCTTACGGTTACTAAAGAAGCCGGCATAATTCCCGCCGATGATTTTGCTTCGGGAAAAATCGCCATTCCAAAAAAGGATTTTCACTTTCAGGTAAAATATGCGTCCGGCGTCCTGCCTGAAATCCGCCTTTCACCGTCAGCCTGGTCCAGATACGACCGTCAGACCGTGGAAAGCGCAAAACAGTTTTTAAGCAATATTCACTTCCGGCAAAATACAATTGTTTTACAGGGCTGTGCAATCGTAAAAAATCAGCTGGATTTTTTTGAAAAAGGTCCCGGCCATATTAAGCCTCTTACAAGAAGTCAGGTGGCCCGTTCTCTTGGAATTCATCTGTCGACGGTTTCCCGGATGTCTGCCAGAAAAAACAGCAAATACATTCAGACGGAATTCGGACTTTTTCCGGCAAGTTATTTTTTCTCTTCCGGGGTCGCAATATCGCAGCCGGCCGGGGAAGGTGGTAGCAGCACTGCAGAGGGTAGTATTTCTGCCGAAGCCGTTAAAATAAAAATGTCGGAAATCCTTTCCGCTCAAAATGGCGAAAAGCTTTCCGACAATGCACTTACAAAAATTCTTAATGAAAGTGGAATAAAAATTGCACGCCGTACCGTAGCAAAATACCGCTCCCAGTTAGGCCTGCAAAATTCATATAAAAGACGGCTCCCTTAAATACAAACTTTTTGCCCGCAAAAAGTTTGAGTGTTGCGGTACCTGCACTTTTGCTTTTAGGAAGCCTTACGCCGCAACCTATTTTTTCTCCTGAACCTTATCTTTTTCCTTCTTTACCTTAAGATCAAGAACATCCATAAGCTTGTTCAGGCCAGGTGCAAAATCATCATCCTTAGCTTCAACATGAGCTGATGCTCCCCACTTAAAATTAATAGTGGCTTCAAAACTGAATTCTTTGTCATGTTTGATTTTGAGTAACAAATCAACAATCAAATCTTCAGCGTAAGCGATTCTCTTCAATTTGGTGTTAACCATTTCAGACTGTTTTTCTCCGAGAGTAAAACCGATTGCATTGATAGATGGTGTCATAGTAGTCTCCTTGCGAAGTGTTAGATCGCTTCTTAATATTGTATTTTGCTCACACAAGCAAGCATTTATAGACATAGTATAAATCACAAATTAGCAAAGCACAAACAAATAAATCACGAATTTTATATTGCTTATGGACTGATTTATGTGTATAGTAGTTTTATGGCAGAAAAGAAATTCACGGTTCTGGATTTGCTCAACCTGGAACTGTCTGGACATGATGCTTTAAACCTCAAATGCATTGGTGGAAGACGCGGTTTACCGCGGGCAATCACTGTTCCAGAAATTAACCGTCCGGGGCTTGCTCTTTCTGGTTTTTTTGAGAATTTTGCCAGCCAGCGGCTTCAGCTTTTCGGAAAGGGCGAAGTTGCCTACATCCAGAAGCTTCATAAAGAAAAGAACGAAGATGCTGTAAGAAACTTTTTCAGAAATGAAATTCCCTGCTGCGTTTTTACCTATAATCTTGAACCTACAGAGGATTTTCGCCGGGCCGCAGAAGAGTTCTGCTGTCCGATTTTGCAGACAGAACTTAATTCAAATGAATTTCTTAACCGAATTATCCGTCTCTTTTCCAATATTTTTGCGCCCCATCAGACGCTTCATGGCGTACTTGTAGAGGTTTACGGTATCGGAATTCTTTTGAACGGACATTCGGGAGTAGGTAAGTCTGAAACTGCCCTTGAACTGATTGAACGCGGCCACCGCCTTGTTGCTGATGATATTATTGAAATCCGCTGTGTAAACGGTAACACATTGCTAGGCCGCGGCGCAAATGTTATGATAAGCCACCATATGGAAATCCGCGGTTTGGGAATCATCAATATTTCCCAGCTTTACGGCGTTGGTGCCATCCGCGACCAGAAGGAAGTTCAGCTGATTGTTCAGCTTGAAGACTGGAATTCCAGCAAGGCTTACGACCGGCTTGGTACCGACCAGAAATATCAGGAATTGCTGGGAGTAAAGGTTCCGGTAATTGAAATCCCTGTTCGTCCGGGACGAAACCTTCCTATTATTATTGAAGCCGCCGCCATGAACGAGCGTCTCAAGAATATGGGATATAATTCCGCTAAGGAGTTCAACCAGAACGTTCTTAAGTGGATTGAAACAAATGATGCTAAAATTGCCTATAACGGCAACGATGATTCATATTAAGCAGACAGATTTCTGTCAAAAAGGAATGATTTATGATTGAAAAGATTTTAACAGTTCAGAACCGCGCTGGTATTCATGCACGACCTGCTGCAATTATTGCTCAGACTGCAAACAAGTTTGAAAGTGAAGTTTCAATTGTTCGTGATGATGCTGTTGTAAATGCAAAATCAATTATGGGTGTTATTGCAATGGGGGCCGGTTACAATACTCAGCTCACTCTTAGAGTTGAAGGTCCGGATGAATCTGAAGCTGCTGAAGTTATAGAAGAGCTTTTCAATAGCAAATTTGAGGAGGAGTAAATGAAAGAGATTACAGAAAGACAGAAAGAAGTTCTGGCATTCATTTCACAGTTTACAGATGATAATGTTTGTCCGCCGACTGTACGTGAAATCGGAGATCATTTTGGAATTTCTCTCCGTGCCGTTCAGGATCACATTACAGCCCTGCAGAAAAAAGGCTATATTTCTCAGACCCAGAAACGCTCCCGTTCAATCCGCGTTCTTGTTGATGTTCGTGAAAAAGCTCCTGAATTATTTGTAGGAAAGGTTCCTTTGCTCGGAAATGTTGCCGCAGGTCGTCCTCTTCTTTCTGAAGAAAACCTTGACGGTTATGTAAATCTCACAGAGCCTTTTGTACGCCCTGGAAAAAGCTATTTTGCCCTTCGTGTACGCGGTCAGAGCATGATTAATGCCGGAATTCTTGACGGAGACCTTGCTGTTATCGAGCAGTCCTCAACAGCCCTTGACGGCCAGATTATTGTTGCCGTAATCGATGATGCAATCACTCTTAAACGCTATTACAAAGAAGCCGGCAGAGTCCGCCTTCAGCCGGAAAATCCGGATTTCCCTGCAATTTACAGCACAGACGTACGCGTTGTAGGAATCCTTTCTAATATCGTAAGAACTTATCAGTAAGCCTCAAGTCGGATTTTCAGATGGCAGAACAGATATATCTATACACAGGCCCCGAATTTGGTGAGCGTAATGAAGCGGTGGAAGCCGTAAAAAACGCCCACAAAAAGAAATTCGGGGAAATTGACGAGCATCTTTTTTATTTGCAGGAAACTCCATTTTCTCAGATTATGACAATTCTTCAGAGCGGAACCTTGTTTTCTAATGGAGTTCTTGTTGTCTGTAAGGGTGCCGAGCTTTTAAAAAAGAAAGATGATATTTCGATGCTTTCTGAATGGCTGAATGGAAATCCCGACCCGTCTTCTGTTCTCATTCTTGTTTCTGATGAAGTAAGCGTAGATTCCAAGCTTGATAAGCTAGTTCCTGCCCAGAATAAAAAGAAATTCTGGGAGATGTTTGATAATCAGAAGGTACCCTGGCTTACAAAATTCTTCCAGAAAAACGGCTATGGCCTTAATCAGGATGCTGCAGAGCTTATTCTTGATATGATAGAAAATAACACTCAGGCTCTTAAAAACGAATGTTCAAGATTTTTTATCATTTTTCCAAAAGGTCATACTGTTTCCGTTGAAGATGTAGAAAAAATTCTTACCCACAACCGCGAAGAATCGGCTTTTACACTTTTTAATCAGATTTCGCAATCCTCAGATCCAGCTCAAAAGCGCTTTGAAAACGGCATTTCAATCCTTCAGAAAATCCGCCTTTCAAAAGACAGCTCTTCCGTCATGCTGATTGCGGCTTTATCTTCATGCTTTAGAAAACTGGTTTTATGGCATAAGGTGACTGCAAACGGATTGCCGGACAGCTTTACCTTAAAGGTAAACGGATTTTCCAGCGTGCCGATGCAGAATCAGTATAAAAATGCGGCAAAAATCTGGACTACAGGTCAGGTAACTGCAATTCTTGCAATTTTAGCCTCAACAGACATGGAAATCCGCTCCGGAGGAAATCTTATGGAAGATATTCTTCTGGAAAAAATGCTTTATGAAATCGTAATAAAAAAAGGCGCCGCGCTCAGCACCGCAGACTATTAAAGGCTGTCGTTATCGGACTTGACCCGATAATCTATTTAATCTCTAGTTTATTCAGTAAATCTTTAAGGGCGACAAGTTCTTCTTTCGATAAAGTCGACCCCTTTCCCATTTTCTGATGGTCCGGTGACCAGCTTCTTAAATCATACTTGGCAGGTCTTCCGCCCCATGAAACTAAATTGAGTTCAAGCTTCCAGCCGCCTTTGCCTTCGCTTACAATTCCAAGGTTTTCAACAATTTCAAATGAAAAATCATCAGCCATATTGACCTCACTTGCTGATATTTTATCACACTTTTACCGGGACGTAAAAAATAAGTTGTTTTTATCTTTGCAATATGACTTTATTTATAGTAAAATATTAAAACTAAAAGTGGAGGAAAAATATGAAGAAAGTTGCCCTGATTATGGCTACAGCAGCAATTTTGACATTGTTTGCATCATGCGGTTCAACTCCCGAACCGGAAGAAACAGCACCAGAGGCTCCAGTTGTTGAAGAATCTTCAGCAGAAATTGAAGAAACTGAGCCGGAAGTGGTAATCGAAGAAGAAACGGATTCTGAATCTGATGCAGAAGCTCGTGATGAAATCCTTGCAAAAATCGAAGAAGCAAGAAAGGCGGCCCTTGAAGCCGGAGCTGATAAAAAAGCCGCAAACATCTGGGCTGCCCTCGATAAAGTTTATAATGAACTTAAGAACAGCGAGGATGATATTTCTGCATCCGGCGCAGATTTAACTGCCCGCTATCAGGCTCTGACAGCTTATGCCCAGGCTAAAGATGAAAAGAAAAAAATCGACGATAATGATTTTGCAAAATTTGACCAGAAGGATTATGACGAAGGTTCAGAACTCCTGGCATCTGTAGAAGAAGCCTTTGAAGCAGAAAACTGGGATGCTTCTACCGGTGACAAAGCCCTTAAAGCTTACGGAAAATTCAAGAACGTAACCTTTGCTGCTTATAAACAGCTGGCTCTTGAAGAACGAGAAGCTGCTTTTGCCGCAAAAAGAGATGCAGACAGCGTAAAAGCCGGTGTTTCAAGAAAGGAACCTTACAAGGCTGCCGCAGATTTATTTAAGTCTGGTGACCAGCTTTATGCAGTAAAAAATCCTGAAGGCGCATACAAGAATTACAAGACTGCAAAAGAAGAATTTACGGCTCTTTATAAAGATGTTGCTGCTAAACGCGCTCAGGCTCAGCAGAAGCTTGATGAAGCTAAAAAAGCTGTAGAAGAAAGCGAAAAATTTGCAGAAAAAGCTGATCAGGAAACTCCAATCCTTGATACAGAAGAAATCGAAGGAATTGAGGAAGCATCAGCTGTACTTCTTGAAGAAGATAACTATGAAGCTCCGGAAGAAGCTGAAATTGATATTCCTGAAGCAATTGATGACAACGGAAAGCCTGTTGAAGTTAAAAAGGTAGAAAAAGAAGAAACTGAAACTGCCGCAGAAAAACATGCAGCAGAGGAGGAGTAAACATGAAAAAAGTTCTTTCATTATTGGCTTGTGCTGCTTGCCTTGCTTCTTTGTTTGCTGCCAGAAGTTTTAAAAACAATACATATCAGAAGCTTGCTGATGAATATACAAGAAAATCAGAAGCCGCTCTTGATGCCGGCCAGTATGCTGATTCTGTTGAATACGCAAAAAAGGCTGAAGAAAATGCCCGCCTTTCAAAGGAATATATCCGTGCAATGATGGCCCGCGGACAGGCTGAAGACGCAATCAAGCTTGCAGAAAATCAGCTTAACTGGGCAGAAAAAATTGACGCTCCTCATACTTTCCCGATGGCTTATACAGCATCTAAAGAAAATCTTGAAAATGCAAGGAAATACTTTGAAGCTGAAGACTGGGATAAGGCAACTGAATATGCAAAGCTTGCCCTTGCGGCTCTGGACGGAGTTCGTGAAATCACTCCTCTTCCTGCAGTTTACATTGTCCGCCCATGGGCAGAAACAAAAGACTGCTACTGGAATATTTCAGGTCGTCCTTACATTTATAACAATCCTCTTTTGTGGGAAAACCTTTACCAGGCTAACAAATCTGGAATGCCAAAACCGGAAAATCCTAACCTGATTCTTCCTGGCATGAAGATGAACGTTCCAAGCCTTACCGGTGAATACCGCAAGGGAACTTACGATCCTAAAAAAGAGTATGAGCCATACGGGGGTCAGTAATTTAATGAATGGCTTCCGCGCAGCGGAAGTCATTTTTGTGTTTTCATATATAGGCATAGTGCCATTGCCATAAGTCCATGTGGAAACGCTTCCGTTCCCATTCCTTCCAGCACTTCTTCCTTACTTAATTCCATACAGTTTATAAACTCGTCTTCGTCAAGCTCCTGCTTTCCTGTCTGAACTAAATCCTCTGCAAGAAAAATATGTACGTGGTTGGAAAACAATGCCGGGTTTGGATTTACCTTTCCAAGCTTTGTCAGCTTTCCTGCCTTACAGCCGGTTTCTTCCAGCAGTTCGCGGGCCGCAGCGGCCTCCGGCTCTTCTCCCTTATCAATTACACCGCCGGGAAACTCAACGCTCAAAGCCTTTTCGCCGTGACGCCACTGCTTTACCATCAGAAATTTTCCGTCTTTTTCCGGGATTGTAATAACCCAGTCAGGAGCTTTCATTACATAATAATCGCCTTTTACTCCGTTTGAAGACTGATTTTCATGGACTGTTACATCAAAAACAATCGTATTTAAAATCACTTTTTCGCTTAATGTTTTCCATTTAAGTCTTTCATCGGCTTCCGTAAAATAATTTTTCATCATCTGCTCCTGGATTTTTTCACTTAATAAAATTTTGACAAATCTACTTTTCAATAATACCATATAAATTGAAAAATCACACAGAGTTAACTTAATGTGCTAACACTGTTTCAGGAGGTGCATCATGGCAATTATTACAGTTTCAAGACAGGTGGCAGCTCATGGCGATGAGGTTGCTGCAGAGTTGGCAAAAATCTTAAATTATAAGTTCGTTACCCGCAAGGATATCGAAAAAAGAATTGTTGAGCTGGGCTTCCCTGAGGAAAAAATGCTCAAATATGATGAGCGAAAGCCAGGATTCTTCGCCTCTCTTGCAAAGAACAGGGATGAATATTTTAACTATGCCCAGTATGCCATTCTGGAGGCGGCACAGCAGAAAAATGTGATTATTATCGGACGCGGTGCTTTTGCGGTTTTGCAGGGAGTTCCTAATAATATTTCTGTAAGGCTTGTTGCTGATGAAAAGACCAGAATTGACCGCCTTCGCGCAGAATTCAATTGGGATGAAAAGCAGGCAAAGCAGCGTATTCAGGAAAGTGATGCAAATCGTGCCGGCTTCCATAGAAGTTTCTTCAATATTGAAGATAACGACAGCACTCTCTTTCACATGGTTTTGAATACCGGAATGATTTCTGAAGAAGCGGCTGCCCAGCAGATTGCTTATCTGGTAGAAAAGCAGATAACCGTAAAAAAGGAAGAGGAGGGAAATAAGCTCCTTGAAGAGCTTTTAAAGGCTCAGTCTATCGTAAATAAATTGAGCTTTGAATATCACCTGAATATAGAATTTGTTCATGCAACAATCGAAGATAAGACTGTAATTCTTCACGGAGTTTCTGACAGTCCTGGAATTGTTGAACAGGCATTGCAGATTATCAAGCGGGAAATGCCTGGTTATGATGCAAAATCGGCAATCAGCATTATCCATGATTTTAAGGGCTATCAGTGATAGGTAAAGGGGGTGAAAAGCCCCCTTTTATTTTCCCTTTATATTCTTTATACTGATTATATTATGAAACTTTCCAATAAATTTACTCTTACACGTATTCTTCTTTCTCCGGCTTTTTTTATCCTTTATTTTCTGCCAATCTGGACAAACGGACTTTTTGCCAAAGCCAGCGTTGTGATTGCAATTCCGCTGCTCTGCTTTATGGAGTTCACAGATTTTCTGGACGGTTTTTTTGCCCGCCGCAATAACGAGGTAAGCGATTTTGGAAAGCTTTTTGACCCCTTTGCCGACGTTGTAGTTCACATGGGAACCTTCGTCTGCTTTATGTTCTCTATGAGTGATGGACTCAGCTACATGAAGCCTTATCTTTTTATCCTGATTTTATACCGTGAAATGACAATGAATTTTATCCGCATGGTTGCCGTAAAAAAAGGAACAGCCATCGCAGCCCGTAAAGGCGGTAAGTTCAAAACTGTTATGTACGTTGTATCAGGCTTTTTTGCACTTTTCCTTGAAACTTTAGTAAGATTCGGTGCTCAGCCAGAATGCTTTGGGACTTTACAAAACGTTTCCCTTATACTTTTTATAATCTGCGTATTGTGCAGCTACGTTTCCTTCATTGATTATCTGCTTCACTTCGGAAAGTTGTTAAAAGAATAGTAATAGATAGATTTCTAACGAATAATAATTATAAAAAACAGGTTGTGGGACGCTAGCAAGGGGCAAAAACATTTTATTTGAAATGTTTATTTTCTCGCCCCTTGCGTATCGCTGGGACCCGCAACCTGTTTTTTATTTGGTGTTTCTACTTATTAGCAGGCTTCAATAGCAATTCTTTTTGGAGCTTCTGAAGCTTTTTTCTGCATGTAAATAGTCAAAATACCATTCTTGAAGTTAGCTGAAACATTTTCAGTATCAACATCCTTTGGCAGTACAAAGCGGCGTTCAAACTGACTTGTTCTGCGCTCTTTAAGAATGTATTTTCCGGCCTTCTTCTCTTCCTTCTTTTCCTCTTTCTGCTCAGTCTTAGAAGAAGCAATTGTCAAATTGTTCTGGTCAAGTTCAATATCTACGTCCTTTTCTGTGCGACCAGGCAATTCCATCTCCAGAGTGTAGCTCTTGTCGTCCTCTTCAATGTCAACTTTTGGAGTAGAAGTTGTTATATGGCACATTGCTGGTGTGTCAAACACATCATTGAAAAGTGAATTGATAACTGAAAGTTCGTTCATATCGTACCTCGATTTTTTTTAGGGAGCTCATACAAGTTCCCGATTTTTCACTTAATATATAGCAATAATCGTGCCAACCTAACAAGGTAGATATAAATTTTAGAATTTTTAAGAAATTTTCGGGCGAGATCCCTTATTAACAGGCTTTTCGGGGTTGTCAGCCGCCTCCGCGAGGCTCCGGCGGCCGCTTTAGATTGCATTTTACCTCAAGTTTTGCTGTGCAAAACTTGTTAGCAAGGTTACTTGAGCTGTCACTTTTAGAAAAGATTACGACCTTGCGTAGCGCAAGGTGACACACTTAAAGCGCCCGTTTTTCCTCCGCTTCGGGAAATTTTACTCAATTTTGCTTTTCTGACACAGTGTGGTGGGTAAATTTGATACAGCAATCCGTGTCAAAAAAATCTGTGTCCTGGCTTAGGTTATTTTCCAAACACAGACTTTACCAGCTGCTTAATATTTTCCACTTTTGAGCAGCCTTTTTCGCTTTCCGGGCATATTACATCATTAAATCCCAGCTGTTGAGCCGCCTTTATGCGCTGCTTAGCCTTTGTAACCGGGCGGATTTCCCCCGCAAGACTAAGCTCACCGAATATTACGGTTTGATTTTTAAGGGATAAATCTGTTCTGGCCGAATAAAGGGCGGCTGCCAGAGCCGCGTCAATCGAGCTTTCTGTAAGGCGGACTCCGCCTGCAACGTTTACGTAAATATCCTGGTCAGAAAATCTTAGTCCGCAGCGTTTTTCAAGGACAGCTGCAACTCGGGCAACCCGGCCGGAATCTATTTTTTCGCTGTAAATGCGGCTTATGCTGGCCTTTGCGGGCACTGTTAGAGCCTGAATTTCCACTAAAAAGACCCGGCTTCCTTCAAAAACCGGAGTGCAGGCAACACCTGCCGGCTGATTTTCTGTGCGCTGGGTTAAAAATAGGGTAGCGGGATCTTTTAAGGTAACAAGACCTTTTTCCGTCATGCTGAAAATACCGATTTCATCCACAGAGCCAAAGCGGTTTTTCTGGGCATGTAAAAATCTTATTTCATCATCGTTTCGTTCAAACGAAATTACGGTATCTACCATGTGTTCCATGGATTTTGGACCGGCAATCGAGCCTTCCTTTGTAACGTGGGCAGTCATAATCAGAAGGGAATCCCGTTCCTTTACCCACTGAATAAATTCATTTGCGCAGTATTTAAGCTGATTTACAGTTCCAGGAATAATTCCGGCTTCTGCAGAATAAACTGTCTGAATGGAATCTATAATTACAAGGGTAGAATTAAGCTTATCAAGGGCGTTCAGACTGTCTTCCAGACGGTTTGTACACAAAATGTTGATGTTTTTGCAGTCCAGTTCCAGTCTTTTTGCCCGGTCTTTTATCTGGGCGGCAGATTCCTCTCCGCTGACGTAAAGGATTTTGCTTTCTGGCCCGAAGGATTTTGCACAGGATGCCGCTGTCTGTAAAAGTAGTGTGGATTTTCCGATTCCCGGCTCTCCTCCAAGCAGAACTGCCGAGCATTTTGTTGCTCCGCCACCTAAAACCCGGTCAAATTCCGGAATTCCTGTAGAAAATCTTGAGCTTTGAGCGGCTTCAACGCTTTCAAGGCTGACAGGTTTTGCCATTTTGGCCTTTTCTGTGCCTCTTCCGGCCGGAGTAATTGCATTTTTATCTATAATAACTTCTTCAAGTGAATTCCATTCGCCGCATTCAGGGCAGCGTCCAAGCCAGCGGGGCTGGGAATAGCCGCAGCTGGAGCATTTATACATGATTGAACCGTTTTTCTTTGCCATATTTTTATACTAAGCTATATTTGCCGCTGAGGGCAAGACTTCTTTTATATTAACAAAAAATTATGAAAATTATTATTGACAAGTGAGTATATGCAAGTTATATTAATATCAGCTTGTAAATAAGCTGATAAACTCTCTCCGATGACCAGCTATGCTGGTCGGCACGCTTCCCTTTTAGTGTTACTGTCTGGGAAGCGTGTTTTTTTTAACTTTAGCGGTATTTTACGGGGCGTTGCGGGGAGAGTAGGTAAAGCTAAAAATTGCTCACGCAATTTTTTTAACGCTTTGCTATACAACATGGCTTGCCAGCAAGCATTCACACCCCGCAGAAGGGGTGGCGAAAGACCGCGAAGCGGGCTGGAGCCAGGGGAAGGCCTTCCCCTCCTTTTTATTCCTGTGTCACGAGGCTTCCGGCCGGTACAGACTTTGTTACCCAGGTGTTACCGCCGATTGTAGAACCTTTTCCAATTACAGTTTCACCGCCAAGAATTGTGGCATTTGCGTAGATTGTAACGTCGTCTTCTATTGTAGGGTGGCGTTTGTTGCCTGTAAGGGATTTTTTTACGCTGAGGGCTCCAAGGGTTACGCCCTGGTAGATTTTTACGTTGGTTCCGATTATACAGGTTTCTCCGATTACAACACCGGTGCCGTGGTCGATGAAGAAGGATTCACCGATTTTTGCGCCCGGATGAATGTCGATTCCGGTTTTGCCGTGAACGTGCTCGCTCATAATGCGGGGAATGATGGGGACTCCGTTTTCGTAAAGGTAGTGGGCAATGCGGTAAACGAGGATGGCTTCAAGACCAGGATAGGAAAGGATTACTTCCTCGTTGCTTTTTGCGGCCGGGTCTCCGTTGAAGGCCGCAATTACGTCCAGCTGGATTTTGCGGCGGATTTCAGGAATTTCTTCTATGAGGCCTGTGGCAACTTCTTCTGCCAGCTGGAAGCATTTTGAGTTGGCAGGATTTTCGCGGCATTCGGATTTATCTTTTTTTGAAAGCATGTAAATCAGGGCTTTCTGGATTTCTTTTGTAAGCTTTGCAATTACGTTATTAACCTTCTGGCCGGTTACGTAGCGGATGTTTACGGGATCAATATCTTCGGCTTTTTTGAAGCCCGGGAAAATAAGAGTCTGTATGTCTCCAAGGATTTCTACAACGTTCTGACGGTTTGGAAAGGAATCAGAATCGCTTCTGTTAATGAGTCCGTAACGGTGGTAGGAATCAAGAATACCGTCTATCAGCATGTCTATTGTCATATATAACTCCAAAATTACAATCTAAGTCCTAACGGGTCCCAGCGACGGCAAAAATCAAGGTATCACCCCGTCACCGGTTCCCCCTTAATTTTTGCCTGCGTCCCGTTATGCCTTAGATTGTAATTATTTAAGTCTAGTATTAAGATAGGTTAAAAATAATGTAGAATTCATAAAGAAACAAGATGAATTTTCAAAAATTCTTGATTGAATTTATTGACATAAAACCCGTGTTTCTTTATATTCATAAAACGCACGTTTTTTATAGCAAATGCAGAAGTGCGAATTTGCCCCTTTAGCTCAGTTGGTAGAGCACCACATCGGTAATGTGGAGGTCTGCAGTTCGATTCTGCAAATGGGCTAAACTGAATTTAAAACAGGAGTAAATAAATGGCTAGCAAGAAAAAGGGCGCTGTAGAAATCATCGCTTTGCAGTGTACAGAGTGTAAGAGAAAGAATTACACAACTTACAAAAACCGCAAGAATATCACTGGTAAATTGGAAAAGAACAAGTATTGTCCATTCTGCCGTAAGTCTATCTTGCATAAAGAAACAAAAGCAAAATAATTTTTAATATTTTTTACCGGTTCGCCGGGATTAAATATATAGGGCAGTAGTTCAGCTGGTAGAGCAGCGGTCTCCAAAACCGCCTGTCGTGGGTTCAAATCCTGCCTGCCCTGATTTTTTAAGGAATATAGATATGTCAAAGTTTGTACAGTTTGTTCGTGAAAGTAAAGCAGAATTAAAGAGAGTAGATTGGCCTTCAAAAGAAGATGTTTTGTCATCTGTAAAGGTTGTAATTGTTTCTACTGTTGTAATTGCTGTTCTTCTTGGTGTACTTGATTTGGCATTTACACAGGTTTTCCGCATGTTGATGAAATAGGAAGCTGCGATGTCTAGAAGTTGGTATATTCTTAACGCTTATACAGGCTATGAAGGAAAAATCGAACGTACTATCAAATCTTTACTGGAAAAATCAGAAATCGATCCTAATGTAGTTCTTGATGTAAAGGTTCCTCTTGAAGAAGTAGTTGAAATCAAAGACGGAAAGAAAAGAACCAGAATGAATAAATTCCTTCCGGGATATATTCTTCTTGAAATGGATCTTCCGGAATTCAATTGGAAAGATACTTGTACAAAATTATATAAAATTCAGGGTGTTACTGGCTTTGTAGGTAATATCAGCCGTAATGACCGTCCTGTTCCTATCAGACCTGATGAAGCTAAAAACCTTCTTCAGAAATCTGGTCTTATCAAGGGTGAAAAGCAGGTACATGTTCGTCAGTCTTTCGATATCGACGATGTTGTTAAAATTACTGACGGTGCTTTTGCTTCATTCTCTGGAACTATTAAAGAAATCAATCTTGAAAAAGAAAAGCTTAAGGTTGAAGTACAGATTTTTGGTCGTTCAACACCGGTAGAAGTAAACTTCCTGCAGGTTGAGAAGACAAAGTAAAATTAAACAAGGAATATAATGCAGCGGTGGTTGGGCTTTCTGGCAAAACCACCCTTTGTGTTTTATTCGATGTTGTTTGGCAAATTCAGGGGTTTGTATCCCAAATACAAACCATTTTTATCCTGTTTTTGGGAGAAGTAAAAGTCCGTTGGACAGAGTTACTTCGTTAGGAAGATTCCTTAGTGAACTTCCACACCAATTTTTGGGAGACATAAAATGGCTACAAAGAAAGTCACAGCTGTAATCAAATTGCAGTGTCCTGCAGGGGCGGCTACACCAGCTCCTCCAATCGGACCGGCTCTTGGACCTCACGGTGTTTCAGCTCCTAAATTCGTTCAGGAGTTTAACGACCGCACAAAGTCTATGGAGAAAGGTTTGATCATTCCTGTTGTAATCACAGTTTACCAGGACAAATCTTACACATTCATCCTCAAGACTCCTCCTGCTGCAGTTCTTATTAAGAAAGCAGCAAAAATCGAAAAGGGTTCTGGAAATCCTCTTCGCGACAAGGTTGCTACTTTGTCTAAGGCAGCTCTTGAAGAAATCGCTAAAACAAAGATGCCAGATATCAACGCTAACGATATCGAAGCAGCAAAGAAAATCATTGCCGGTACTGCTCGCAGTATGGGTGTAGAGGTGGAGCAGTAATATGAAACATGGAAAGAAATATAACGCAGCTGCTGCAAAGTATGATCTTACAAAGAAATATGATGTAGCTTCAGCTTGTAAAATGGTTCAGGACATGAAGTTTGCTAAATTCGATGAGACTGTAGAAGCTCACGTAGTTCTTCGTCTTGAGAAAAACGCTGTTGTTCGTGATACACTGGTATTCCCAAATCAGTTCCGCGGCGAAAAGAAAGTTCTTGTATTCTGTAAGGAAGACAAGGTAAAGGAAGCTTTGGACGCTGGTGCAACTTACGCTGGTTCTGACGAATATATCGAAAAAGTAAAGGGTGGCTGGCTTGACTTCGACGTTTGTGTTGCTACACCTGATATGATGAAAGATGTAGGTCGTCTTGGTATGGTTTTGGGTCGCAAAGGTTTGATGCCTAACCCTAAAACTGGAACTGTAACTCCAAACGTAGCTCAGGCTGTTGCAGAACTTAAGAAGGGTCGTACAGAATTCCGTGCTGACAAAGCTGGAATCGTTCACATTGCTGTTGGTAAGTGTTCTATGGACACTGACAAGGTTGTTGAGAACGTTAAGACTCTCCTTGCTGAAATTGGTCGTAAAAAGCCTGCTGGATCTGCTGCTGGATTTGTTCAGTCAGTATCTGTTAGTTCTTCTATGGGCCCAGGCGTTTGGGTTGACTACAAGGATGGTGAATAATGGCAATCAAAGCAAAGAAAATTCAGCCTGCTAAGGCAGAGGCTATTGAAAACGCAAAGAAAGTTCTTGGTGAATACAATGACTTCATCTTCGCTGATTACCGTGGACTTACTGTAGAACAGATTACAACTCTCCGCGACAAGCTTCGCGAAAAGAACGCTGTTCTTAAAGTTATGAAAAATAACTTTGCACGTATCGCTTTTGAGGATATGAAAGTTGAAAACGTAGCTGACTACCTCAAAGGTCCTACTGTAATCGCAATGGCAAAAGAGGATGCTAACGAAGTTGCAAAAGTTCTTTTTGACTTTGCAAAAGATGCTCCTACTTTGACAGTAAAAGGTGCTTATGTAGAAAAAGAAGTTTACGATGCTGCAAAAATCGAAGCTTTCTCAAAGGTACCTGGAAAGAAGCAGCTTATTGCTATGCTTATGTCTGCAATGAACGGTCCTGTTCAGAAGCTCGCAGCTACTTTGCAGGCTTACGTGGACAAAAAGACAGCAGAAGGTGCAAACTAAGACTTACGTCTTGGCAAACTAAATTGCAAAACTTTTGTGTGGCGTAAGCTGCACAACACAGGTCAGGCTTCATAACTGCTGACTGTCCTGTGAAAATAAAAGCAGAAAGACTCAGTTGAGTTAAATCTGCACACCGCAAGGTGAAGATATACTTTATTGTAAGGAAGACAATATGGCAGTTACAAAAGAAGACATCCTTGAGACAATCGCAAACATGTCAGTTCTCGAGGTTTCAGAGCTTGTTAAAGCAATGGAAGAAAAATTTGGTGTTACAGCAGCAGTTGCAGTAGCAGCAGGTCCAGCAGCAGGTGGAGCAGCAGCAGGTGGAGAAGAGCAGACAGAATTCACTGTTACTCTCGAATCATTCGATGCAGCTAAAAAGATCCCTGTTATCAAAGCAGTTCGCGAAATCACAGGTCTCGGACTTGGTGAAGCTAAAGCTTTGGTTGAAGGTGCACCAAAAGCTCTTAAAGAAGGCGTAAGCAAGGCTGACGCTGACGAAATCATTAAGAAGATCGAAGAAGCTGGTGGTAAAGCTTCTAAGAAATAAGTTGGAGCCAATCCAGCTTTATAGCTGCTGAAAAGCAGTAAAACAGGGGGTATCCGGTAAGAAATTGCCGGGTATCCCTTTTGTCGTATAAAACGACTTTTTACATTTTCCATTATTACTGTTATCTTGAGCAAAAATCAGAGTTTTCTGTGCTGTGCGGAGTTTCCAGCATGTAGCAGATTACATCTGAATTTATAAAAATACAGGAGAAGCTGATGTTCGCAAAAACACGGACTATCAACCGTCAGTACATCGGTAAAGACATCCAGACTGTAATGGATGTGCCAAACCTTATTGGAATCCAGACATCATCTTATGAAAGCTTCCTTCAGTCAGAAAGATTGAAGAAGGGCGAAAAGCTTTTGGATCAGGGACTTCAGGACGTATTTAATTCTACTTTCCCTATCGAAAGCCCTAATGGCGATATGTCTCTGGAATATGAATTCTACGAATTGGATTGGGAAAACCTTAAATTTTCAGAAATCGAGTGTAAGCAGAAGGGTGTAACTTATTCAGTGCCATTAAAGGCTCGTATTAATTTGAATTTCCTTCAGACTGGAGCAATCCTCCAGAAAGATATCTATATGGGCGACATTCCGCTCATGACAGACCGCGGAACATTCATCGTAAACGGTGCTGAGCGCGTAGTTGTTTCTCAGATTCACCGTTCGCCTGGTGTAATTTTCTGCCACGACAAGGGTGTTTACTCTTCACGTATCATTCCTTACCGCGGATCATGGCTTGAATTCGAAATCGACCAGAAAAACGAATACATTTATGCAAAGATTGACCGCAAAAAGAAAATCCTGGGTACTATCTTCCTCCGCGCACTTGGTTATTCAACACGCGAAGAGATTATCCGCTGCTTCTACGATGTAGAAGATGTAGAGGTTAAATCTGACAATGAAAGCAAGGACGCATTGCTTGATAAGGTTCTTGCATCTGCAGTATTCATCAAAGATGAAAACGGCGAAGAAAAACGTCTTTTCAATGCCGGTACTCGTCTTAAGGCACACGATGTTGATGACCTTCTTGCAAACAACATCGATAAAATCTGCGTAATCCGCTTTGATACACGTGCTAATCCTTTGAACAAGGAAGAAAAGAACAATTCTCTTGATTCTCAGATGATTATCAACTGTTTCGACCGCGAAGAGGCAAAATTCGTAAAAGAAGGTTCAATCGATAACGAACCAACTAAAGAAGATTGTCTTGCAGCTGTTTATGCAGTTCTTCAGCCTGGAGAACCAATGACAGTTGAATCTGCTGAAAAGGATTTGACTTCTATGTTCTTCTCTGAGCGCCGCTATGACCTTGGTCGTGTTGGTCGCTACAAGCTCAACAAAAAATTCGACTACCCTGATGATGTTAAAGACTTTACTTTGATTAAAGACGATATCATCAACACAATGAAAACTTTGATTAAGGTTTACATTGGTGACGAGCAGATTGACGATATTGACCACCTGGGTAACCGCCGTATCCGTTCTGTAGGCGAGCTTATGACAAATCAGCTTAAGTCTGCATTTGCCCGCATGGAACGCATCGCTAAAGAGCGCATGAGCCTTAAAGAAACTGATACAATGAAGCCACAGGATTTGATTTCTATCAAACCTATCGTAGCTGCAATTAAAGAATTCTTTGGTTCTTCTCAGCTTTCTCAGTTCATGGATCAGATTAACCCATTGGCTGAGCTTACACATAAACGTCGTCTTAATGCTTTGGGACCTGGTGGTCTTTCACGTGACCGCGCCGGATTCGAAGTTCGTGACGTACACTATTCACACTACGGACGCATGTGTCCTATTGAAACTCCTGAAGGTCCGAACATCGGTTTGATCGTTTCTCTTGCCATGTACACAAGAATTAACGATTACGGTTTCCTTGAAGCTCCATACCGCAAGGTTGTAGACGGAAAGGCAACAAAAGAAATCGAATACCTTTCAGCTATTGATGAAGATAAATACTACATCGGTCAGATTGTTCCTGGTATGAAAGAGGATGGAACATTCCCTACAGAAACAATTTCTTGCCGCAATCGTGGTAACTATACTCAGCGTTCACCAAAAGACGTTCAGTACATCGACGTTTCTCCACGTCAGGTAATTTCTGTATCTGCATCTATGATTCCTTTCCTTGAGCACGACGATGCTAACCGTGCGCTCATGGGTTGTAACATGCAGCGTCAGGGTGTACCTCTGCTTTTCCCGGAACCACCTTACGTAGGAACTGGTATGGAAAGAAAATGTGCTTACGATTCAGGTGTTCTTGTAAAAGCTAAGCACGACGGTGAAGTAATTTACGTTTCAAGTGAACTTATCAAGGTTAAGACAGAATCTGGCGCAATTGATGAATATCCATTGCTCAAATACCAGAGAACTAACAACGATACATGTAACCACCAGAGACCAACTGTTGGAGTAGGTGAAAAAGTTAAGACAGGAAGTGTTCTTGCTGACGGTCCTGCAACATTCAACGGTGAAATGGCTCTTGGACGCAACATTCTTGTAGGATTCGTTCCTTGGAATGGTTACAACTACGAGGATGCTGTTTTGATTTCACAGCGCGTAGTTCGCGAAGACTGGTACACATCTATCCATATTAAAGAGTTCCAGGTTGAAATCCGTGAGACTAAACTTGGACCAGAGCGCATCACACGCGATATTCCTAACACTGCAGAAAAAGCTGTTGCTAACCTTGATGCTGAAGGTATCATCCGCATTGGTGCAAAAGTTCGTTCCGGAGATATTCTGGTTGGTAAAGTTACTCCAAAATCAGAAACAGAAACAACTCCAGAATTCAATCTCCTTCGCTCAATCTTCGGTGAAAAGGCTAAGGAAGTCCGCGATTCTTCACTCCGCGTTCCACATGGAATTGAAGGTGTTGTAATCGATATTCAGCAGATGAGCCGCCTTGAAGGTGACGATTTGAACCCTGGCGTAGACAAGGTAATCAAAGTTCTTATCGCTAACAAGCGTAAGCTTCGTGAAGGTGATAAGATGGCCGGACGTCACGGAAACAAGGGTGTTGTTGCACGTATTCTTCCTATTGAAGACATGCCATACCTGGAAGACGGTACTCCGCTTGATGTATGTCTGAACCCTCTTGGTGTACCTTCCCGAATGAACATCGGTCAGATTATGGAATCTGAGCTTGGTATTGCAGGTAAATACCTGAACCAGTTCTTCGAAGCACCTGTATTCCAGTCTCCAACTCAGGAGCAGATTGCAGACAAGCTTGAAGAAGCAGGCCTTCCACGCAGCTGTAAACAGATTGTTCGCTCAGGTCAGACTGGTGAACCATTCCATAACCCTATTTTCGTTGGTGTTATCTACTTTATGAAGCTTCATCACCTTGTTGATGATAAGATGCACGCTCGTTCTACAGGTCCTTACTCGCTCGTTACACAGCAGCCTCTTGGTGGTAAGGCTCAGTTCGGTGGTCAGCGTCTTGGAGAAATGGAAGTTTGGGCTCTGGAAGCTTACGGTGCCGCAAACTGTCTTCAGGAAATGATGACAATCAAGTCTGATGATATGAACGGTCGTTCAAAGATTTACGAATCTATCGTTAAGGGTGACCCTTCATCACCAATCGGAATTCCAGAATCATTCAACGTATTGGTTCAGGAAATGCGTGGTCTGGCTCTTGATTTCACTATTTACGATGCTAAGGGAAAACAGATTGCCCTTACAGAACGTGATCAGGATTTAATTGATAAAGCAGCTTCCGGATTTGATAAGGAGGACAAGAATGCGTGATGTTCAGGACTTTGACAGTCTTAAAATAAAATTGGCTTCCCCAGAGACTATTAAATCATGGTCTTATGGTGAAGTTAAAAAACCTGAAACAATTAACTACCGAACTCTCCGTCCAGAGAAAGATGGTCTTTTCTGTGAGCGTATTTTCGGTACAACAAAAGAGTGGGAATGTTACTGCGGTAAGTTCAAGTCTATCCGTTATAAGGGTGTAATTTGTGACCGCTGTGGTGTTGAAGTTACTCACTTCAAGGTTCGCCGTGAACGTACAGGTCACATTGAACTTGCAGCTCCTGTAAGCCACATCTGGTACTACCGCTCTGTTCCTAGCCGCATGGGTCTTTTGCTTGACCTTCAGGTGGCTGCTCTGCGCCAGGTTCTTTACTATGAAAAGTACATCGTAATTGACGCTGGTGATACAGACCTTAAAAAAGGTCAGCTTTTGAGCGAAGAAGAATATCAGACAGCACTGGAACACTATGCCGGTTCTGCTTTTACAGCTGATATGGGTGCCGAGGCTATCAAGACTATGCTTGAACGCCTTGACCTTGATGAACTTGCAGCAGAGCTTCGTGCAAAGATGATTGAAAAAGGTGCTAAATCTGATAAACGCCTTCTTCGCCGTATTGAACTGGTTGAAAACTTCCGTGCATCTGGAAACAAGGTTTCATGGATGATTCTGGACGTTATCCCGGTTATTCCTCCTGAGCTGCGTCCTATGGTTCAGCTTGATGGTGGACGCTTTGCAACATCAGATCTTAACGACCTCTACCGCCGTGTTATTAACCGTAATAACCGTCTTAAGAGACTTCAGCAGCTTTCTGCTCCTGATATCATCATCCGTAACGAAAAACGTATGCTTCAGGATGCAGTTGACGCTTTGTTCGATAATACAAAACGCAAGCGCGCAGTTAAGGGTGCTTCTAACCGCCCTCTTAAATCAATTTCTGACCTCCTCAAAGGTAAGCAGGGACGTTTCCGCTTGAACCTTCTTGGTAAGCGTGTTGACTACTCAGGACGTTCCGTAATCGTTGTAGGTCCTGAATTGAAGCTCTGGCAGTGTGGTCTTCCAACAAAAATGGCTCTTGAGCTCTTCAAGCCATTCCTGATGAAAAAGCTTGTTGATAAGGATGTTGTATTCAATATCAAAAAGGCAAAGATGCTTGTTGAAAGCGAATCGCCTGAAGTTTACGCAATCCTTGATGAAGTTGTAAAAGAGCACCCTGTTATGCTTAACCGTGCGCCAACCCTTCACCGACTTGGTATTCTGGCATTTGAACCTGTACTTGTTGAAGGAAAAGCCCTCAAACTTCATCCTCTTGCATGTAAATCATTCAACGCCGACTTCGATGGTGACCAGATGGCTATCCACGTACCTCTTACACAGGCCGCACAGATGGAATGCTGGACTTTGATGCTTTCTGCCCGCAACCTTCTTGACCCTGCTAACGGTAACACAATCGTTGCACCTTCTCAGGACATGGTTCTTGGTATTTACTACATGACTGCCATTAAGCCTAATGCAAAGGGAACAGGAAAACGTTTCTCTACTCCAGATGAAGTACGCATGGCTGCTGAGCTTGGAAACATTGACTGGCAGGCTCTCATTAAGGTTCCTGCTCCAAAAGATTCATTCAACTCAAAGGCTCTTAAAGTTAAAGGTGATGAAGGATTCGTTTCTGGAACACAGGACTTTAAGGAAGGTGATTTGATTGAAACTTCTGCCGGACGTCTTGCATTCAACGAAGCAATGCCTGATGGTGTTGAGTATGTTAACCGCCAGATGTTCGATAAATCACTCAAGAAGATGATTGAGTACGTTTACCACAACAAGGGTTCATGGCTTACAATCCAGATGCACGATGCAATCAAGGATGTAGGATATAAGAACGCTACTTTGTTCGGTGCAACACTTTGTATGGATGATATCCTTGTTCCTGATGAAAAGAAGGAAATGATTGCAACTTCTAACAAGGAAGTTGAAGATATTATCGCCCAGTACTCAAAGGGTGTTATTACAGCAGAAGAGCGTTACAACCGTGTATGTAACATCTGGGCTCGTACTAACGAAAAGCTTACAAACCTTATGATGTCTAATCTTGAAAAAGATAAAGACGGTTTCAATACAATCTGGATGATGGCTAAATCTGGTGCCCGCGGTTCTCGTGGTCAGATTTCTCAGCTTGCCGCTATGCGTGGTTTGATGACTAAGCCTAACGGAGATATTATTGAACTTCCAATTCGTGCAAACTTTAAGGAAGGACTTTCGGTTATCGAATACTTCATTTCTACTAACGCTGCACGTAAAGGTCTTTCGGATACAGCTCTTAAGACAGCCGATGCCGGTTACATGACTCGTCGTCTGGTTGATGTTGCTCAGGATGTTGTTATTAATGAAGAAGACTGTCAGACAATCAACGGTATTGATTATGCCGCTATTAAAGACGGTGATGATATTAAAGTTCACCTGGCAGACCGCATTGTAGGTCACTACACAATCGAGCGTGTTGTTCACCCTGTAACTGGAGAACTCCTCTGTGATGTAAACCAGTACATTGATGATGATCTTGCTCAGAAGATTGAAGCTGCCGGTGTAGAAAAGGTAAAACTCCGCACTGTACTTACCTGTGAAGCTAAACACGGTATTTGTGTTAAGTGTTACGGTAAGAACCTTGCCCGCAACAAGATTGTTGAAATCGGTGAAGCAGTTGGTATTGTAGCTGCACAGTCAATCGGTCAGCCTGGTACACAGTTGACACTTCGAACATTCCACTCGGGTGGTGCTGCCGAAATGACAACTGATGATAACCACATTGTTCTTAAGTTCAACGCATTCCTCAAAGACATTTCTGGAACTCACGTTGAGATGAAGAACGGAAACTGGCTCTTTACTCGTAAGGGTAGCATGATTGTTATCCGTATTCTTGATGAAGTAAAATACGCTTCTGGAGACAAAGTTCTTGTTGAAGACGGAACAAACATCATGCGCGGTACTCCAATCCTTAATCAGGGTGGAAAAGAAGTCCTCGCTGCTGTTACTGGCCGTGTAATGCTTAAAGACGGAACTCTTTACCTTGTAAGTAAAGATCAGAAGATTGAAATTGTAAACGGTTCTACAATCTACAAGAAGGCCGGTGATTTGATTAAGAAGGGCGACCCAATCGGTGAATTCGACCCATTCTCTGACCCAATCATCGCAGAAAGCAATGGTTATATCCACTTTGAAGATGTAATTGTTGGTTCAACTCTGGAAGAAAAGGTTGACTTGCAGACAGGTTCAAAAGAGCGCTACATCACAGATCTTCACCTTGACGTAAAACAGCCTCGTATTTTGATTACTGATGAAGCCGGTAACGAGCTTGGAACTTACTACCTGCCAGCTGGTGCTCTTCTTCTTGTTGAAGACAAAGCTCCTGTTGAAGCCGGAGTTATCCTTGCTAAGATGCCAAAGGCTGCTCAGAAATCTCAGGATATTACTGGTGGTCTTCCACGAGTATCTGAATTGTTCGAAGCACGTAAACCAAAGAATCCTTGTGTACTTGCCCAGATTTCCGGTCTTGTTAAGTTCAAGGGAATTACAAAAGGTAAGCGTATCGTAACTATTGAAGACGAGTTCGGAAAAGTATTTGAACATCTTGTTCCAATGACAAAACGAATGATTGTCCGCGATGGTGACCACGTAGAAGCAGGTGAACAGCTTTGTGTAGGTTCTCCAAACCCACAGGACGTTCTTGCAATTCTTGGTGAAAACGCACTTCAGAATTATTTGATGGACGAAATCCAGGACGTTTACCGCGCTCAGGGTGTAGACATCAATGATAAGCATATTGGTATTATCGTTCGCCAGATGCTCCGTAAAATCGAAATTGTTTCCGTTGGTGATACAAAGTTCATCTTCGGTCAGCAGGTTGATAAATATAAGTTCCATGAAGAGAACAAGCGCGTAATTGAGGAAGGTGGTCAGCCGGCTATTGGTCGTCCAATGTTCCAGGGTATTACAAAGGCTTCTCTGGGTGTTGACTCATTCATTTCTGCAGCTTCATTCCAGGAAACTACACGTGTTCTTACAAATGCCGCTATTGCTGGTGCAACAGACGGACTTCACGGAATTAAGGAGAACGTTGCAATTGGTCATATGATTCCAGCTGGTACTGGTATCAAGGACTACAAAGACATTAAACTCTTTGATGACAGCGACCGCGACCTTGATGCTCAGATGAATGAAATTCTTGAGCGCCGCCGTCTTGAAGAAGAGCAGGAATCTCAGCTTGAGGAGCCTAGCTTTGTAGAGACTGAGGATAACGACTAATAATTAATAGGAGTTAGCTTCGGAATGAAAGGGCTGCCTGGAAACAGGCAGCCCTTTTTTTATGCAGGAAAGAGATTGTCACACGGATTCGAAACGACTAACGTCGTTTCTTTTTTTGCTGACGCAAAACTTGCTTAAATGTACTGGCTCATAGCACAGGCTAATCAGTCTTTAAAAATAGAAAAGGCACCCTTACGGATGCCTTTCTTATAAGTAGTTTATGTTTAGCGCAAGAGTGAAAGTACATTCTGTGAAGACTGGTTAGCCTGTGCAAGCATAGCTGTTCCAGCCTGGCTGAGTACCTGATCACGAGTGAAGTCAACCATAGTAGCGGCCATATCTGTATCACGGATACGAGATTCAGAAGCCTGGAGGTTTTCAGCACCAATATCAAGTCCTGTTACTGTCTTTTCAAGGCGGTTCTGGTAAGCACCGAGGTCAGCACGCTGTTTGTTGATCTTCTTCAAAGCTTCATCCAAAGTACCGATTGCGCGGTTAGCTTCATCTGGAGTTTCCAAAGTCATAATTGTTTCATCACCAACGTTGCGGAGTCCAAGAGCCATAGCTGACATTGTTCCGATGTAAACCTGTGTTCTCTGATCCATGTTAGCACCAATATGGAACCACATAGAACCTGTAACTTCATTTTCACCTGTTGGGCGAGCGAAGCGGCCTGTAAGCATGTTCATACCGTTGAACTGTGCACAAGAAGCAATGCGGTCTACTTCTGCGATCAAAGAAGAAACTTCTACCTGAATCTGCATGCGGTCTTCTGAAGAGTAGATACCGTTCGATGACTGAACTGCAAGCTCGCGGATGCGCTGTACGATGTCTGTTGTTTCCTGTAAGTATCCTTCTGTTGTCTGGATGAAGGAAATACCATTCTGTGCGTTAGTTGAAGCCTGACGCAAACCACGGATCTGTGCGCGCATTTTTTCAGAAACTGCAAGTCCAGATGCATCATCACCTGCGCGGTTGATTTTCAAACCTGAAGAAAGCTTCTCCATGCTTTTCTGGGCATTAAGATCCTGAATTCCCTGGGAACGCTGAGCGAACATAGCGCTCATATTGTGATTAATAACCATAATAATCTCCTTATTCTTTGGTTGGTTAGATAAAATCATTTCTGGCGGTTTTGCCGGCGTGATTTTATCTTCACGGGTTTCCACCACCCTTTACTTATCTATCGGAGACTGAAAAATTTAGTTTAGGGAATTTTATAAAAATTTTGAAAAATTTTTGAATTTTTTTTGTTTTTTTTAACCTGTAAAAGTCAGATTGCGTTAAATGTCAATAAATGGTATAGTTTTCATAGAAATCAAAAAAAAGGGGTCTTTAAAATGCCTTATTCAGAACCAACAAGTCTTGCGATTGTTGCTTGTCCTGGTGGCGAAGCATTCGCCGATGAAGTCATAACGCACCTCAAACACATGTATAAGCACCGCTTCACATTGAAGAACGATGTTATATCTAAGCGTTATGAGCTAACTAAAGAAGATCTGGTAAACAGAATTAATCTGCACAATGATTTGCAGACTAGTGACATGTGTATCAGGGGAGCTACAGATAAGTACAGACCGCCTGTATTCAAGGTTAATGCACGGTTTACTTATTTTGCAAATGGTGAGTTCAAGACCGAACTTCTTGAAACAATCCGCGGTAAAGATGTTTTTATCTTCCAGGATGTTGAAAATCACGAAGTTCTGACACTCAACGACGGCAAAAATAAAGCTGCACTTTCTGTAAATGACCATGTAATGTCACTGCTCGTTACTATTGATGCAGTTCGTCAGGCTGGTGCCGCACAAATCAGTCTTGTTGTTCCTGCTTACCCTTACAGCCGTCAGCATAAAAAGAAGGGCCGTGAAGGTCTGACTGCATCTATGCTGGGTCACATCTATGAACTTTTGGGTGTTTCACGAATTATCACTCTGGATATTCATTCCCGTGAAATCGTAAATGCCTTCTCTAAAATAAATCTTGAAAACCTTCATGCAAGCTATCAGATTATCCGTGAACTAGGAAAAATCGTAGATCTTAGCGGTAAAAAAGAGGATCTGGTTATCGTTTCTCCTGATACTGGTGCCATCGACCGCAACAAGTTCTATGCTTCTGGCCTTAAGCTTCCGCTTGCCATGATTTACAAGGAGCGCGATTATTCAATCGTAACTCAGAATGCTAACGAGACTAACATTAAGTCTGTAAAACTTCTGGGTGACGTAAAGGGTAAGGTTGCCTTCCTTGCAGACGATATGCTTGGAACTGGTGGAACTCTCCTTAAAGCTATGGGCTTTTTGAAAGAACAGGGTGCCACAAAGGTAATCTGTGCAATTTCTCTTCCATTCTTTACTGGCGATGCAATCAAGCTTTTTGATGAAGCTTATGAGAAGGGACTTTTCTATAGAATTATTGGTACAAATGCCGTTTACCATGAAGAGCTTTTGAAGCGCGAATGGTTTATCAACACAAATGTAAGCGGTCTTTTTGCAAACGTTATCACACGCGTTCACTACAACCAGTCACTGGGTGATTTGCTTGATAACCGCAATATTATAGAAAAACTTGTAAAATTGCAGAACAATCCTCAGTCCGACAAAAAGGATGAAAAAAAGGATGGCGCTAAGACTGAATAGTCTGTGACACCATGCTGAAAACTCTACTTTGTGTGGACATTGGGACGACTTCGCTAAAAGCAGGATTATTTACTGCCGGCGGCGAAGCCGTTTTTTTATACCGGAAATCATTTACGGAGCCTGACAGCCGTTTTGCTGCAAATCAGTGGATGGCTGCTCTGGCTCACTGCATAAAAAAAATCGGGGTGACTGATTATGAGATTTGTGCGGTCTGCGTATCGGGGGCGGGGCCTACTGTAGTTCTGCAGAACGGCCTTACTGTAAGGTGGAATGAGGCCCTGCCGGAAAAGCTTGAAATCCCGGACGCCCTGAAGCGCTCTCTTTTTATCCCGAAAATTCTCACCGCAAAAAAGCTTTTTTCTGATGATTTTGAAAAATCTGATTTTATTTTTTCCGGCCCTGAGTTTTTTATTTATCAGCTTACGAAAGCTGCCGTGACAATTCTACCGGAAAAACGCTTTGAAGCGGCCTACTGGAAAAAAGGTGACGGCGCTCTGCTGGGCTTTGATGAGGAAAAACTTCCTTCCTTTAAATCAACCGGCCAGCTTGCGGGCCACCTTACTCCCGCCGCTGCCAGCTCCCTCGGCCTTACAGAGGGCATTCCGGTCTTTTGCGGCGGGCCTGACTTTGTTGTAGCTTTGATAGGGACAAATACTCTGCTTCCAGGCCGTGTTTGTGACCGGGCGGGCTCCAGCGAGGGCTTTAATTTTTGCACAGATACTGCATTTTTCACACCAAAGACAAGAACTTTGCCTTCTGTAATCCCCGGTTTATGGAATATTTCTGTTTTGAGCGAGGAAAGCGGTCGGATTTTTGTAGAATATAAGCACAGGCTGGAAAAAGAGAAGGGTTTTGTGCTTGATTACCCGGCTTTAGTAAAGGAAGCCCTTTCAAATCCTCAGAGCGAAGGCGGAAAAATCGTAAGCAGGATTCTGGAACAGGTTAGGGCTTCTGTCGGCCTTTTAAAGGCGGCCCTTGCAGAGCGGGGGATTGAACTTCCGGCTGAAATGGCGGTTACGGGCGGGCAGGCTAAAAATGATTTATGGATGCAGCGTAAGGCAGATTCTCTTGGTATGACGCTTGAAATCTGTAACTGTGCCGACAGCGAGCTTACAGGTGATGCCTGTGCGGGCTGGTATGGACTGGGACTTTATTCATCAATTCAGGATGCTGCCGGCCATATGGTAAAAGTGACAAAGAGGTTTTTTCCGAAAAATGAAAATATATAAAATCCCTGAAAAACTCCAGACAATCATTTTTGATATAGATTCTACTCTTTATACAAACGCTGCCTACGCATTTGAGCAGGTGGACTGTCAGGTGCGTGAATATGCCCGTATTACAGGAATGACCGCAGACCAGGCCCGTGAAAAAGTTCTGAACTACAGAAAGGATTTTGCCGCAAAAAATGATGGAAAAAAAGTCAGTCTTGGAAACACCCTGCTTTCCTTTGGAATTCCAATTGAACAGAGCGTTGAATGGAGAAAAACTCTTCTTGAGCCGAAAAACTTTCTTGGCCGTGACGAAAAGCTGATAGAAAAGCTTACAGAGCTTGAGAAAAAATATAAGCTTATCTGCGTTACAAATAATCCGGTTCTGCCGGCAAGAAAAACCCTGGATGCTATTGGGGTTAGTGATTTTTTCCCGGACATTGTAGGACTTGATACCTGCTTTAAGTCTAAGCCCGCGCTTGAACCCTTCCGTAAAGCCTGCGAAATCACCGTGACCGCGCCGGAAAACTGCCTTGCAGTCGGTGACCGCTACGACATGGACATAGCCCTCCCTCTTGAAATGGGCATGGGCGGAATCCTTGTGACCGGCGTTGAGGAAGTGTACAGGCTGCCGGTATAAGGGTGACCTTTTTTTCTTTCAAAATGCTCCTGAATATCTTTTTATAACAATATTTTTTTTCTTGAGTTTTTACTTATTCTTGATAAAATTAAAGATGGATATTTGTCTAAGGATGTTATGGCTGGGAAAAGCATTAAATATTACGGATACGATAAGGAAAGCTACACAGAATGTCTTGGGATGATTCGTTCTTCAAATCGAAATCACCTTATGGTTATGAATCTGTGTTTTCTGGTTGTTGTTTCCTTATATTTTTTAGCCTCACTTTTAAATCTTTTTGATTTAAGCCGTAATAATATCATAATGTATGGCAGCTACCTTCTGGCTTCCATTGTATATGCTTTTGTAATCGGCCTTTGTCCCAAATTTTCTGAAAAGCACAGTCTGATATTTCTTTTAATAAATATTCTTCTTATGTATTCATATGGAATATTTGTTTCTGCCCTCCGGCCTTATATTCCGGGTACCTTTTATCTGATTGTTATGATTCTTACAACCCTTAGTTATACTGACAATACGATAAGGATGTTTTTTGTAACCTCTTTGCTTAGTGCTATTTATTTGTGGGCCAGCTACAGATTTAAGACTTTTTCAATCGCTCATATAGATACTTTTAATCTTGTACTTGTGCAGGCACTTGCGACCGGAATGCACTATATGTTCCATAAAATGCGAATCCAGCAGTACCAGCTTTATATGAAGAATATTCAGATTCAGAAGGAGCTGGAAGTAAAATCAAGCTTTGATACTTTGACTGGCCTTTTGAACCGGGGACGCTTTTTTTCTATTGCGGATGAATTATTAAAGCTTGGTGACGGTTCTCATTTTTCAATTGCCCTTTTTGACCTGGATGGGTTTAAGGAAATCAACGATACGATGGGCCATCAGATGGGCGACAAGGTTATTCAGATTGCCGGCCGCACTATCATCGATGTGCTTGGAATTGGTGAGCATTATAAAAAATCAGTTTCGGAATGGAATCTGCATAATGTAAAGGGTCTTGCTGGTCGTCTTGGCGGTGATGAATTTATTGTACTTTACCGATCAAAAGATCCTGAAATTGATACAAATCAGATTCTTTTAAATATCCTTAAAAAGCTGAATGCATCAGATTTTGACGGTCTGAACAAGGGAATTAAGTCTTCTGTCGGTTATACAGAGCTTGATGAAAATGATTTTGATCTGGATAAAGCATATAAACATGCTGATGATGCCCTTTACGAGGCAAAAAAAGCTGGCAAAAATCAGATTAAAATCTATGGAAATGACCGCAAATCGCAGAAGCGGGGTTAGAATGCTGGATCTTTCATTATATCTTGTACTTATTGAATTCTGCCTCATGATTGCAAATGTTCTGCTCTGCATCTATTTTCTGCTTTCAAAGCGTACTGTCCTGATTAAAAATGAAGGAATGAGGCTTATCCTGACAATTTTTGTGCTTATTCTGATGATTGGAATTGTCATAATGCACTATATTGTCTTTTCCAGAAATTTACCTCAGTCAAAAACTGCAATTGTTTTATTTTGCGGGGAACTGGTTTTTACACTGACTCTCTTTATGTTTTTCATGCAGTTTGTAGGGGCCGAAGAGCATGGAATGGAAATCCTGGAAACGGTAATTGGTTTTGTTGAGGCCGGTGATCCTAACCTTGAAGGACATACAATCAATGTAAAAAATCTGGTTCTGATGCTTTATGATGAACTGCCGCTGCGTTACAGGATGAAGCTGAATCCCAACAGGCTTGCATACGCCGCCCTTCTTCTTGATTTAGGAAAGCTTGGGATTCCATACGACATTATAACTAAAAGCGGAAAGCTTGAAGATGAAGAAAAAGCAATTTTGAGCAGGCACCCTGAAATCGGGGCAAAAATACTGAATCAGATTCCGGCCTTTGAAGAGATTGCGGAATGGATTAAATATCATCATGAGCGTGTTGACGGAAAGGGCTATTATCAGCTTAAGGATGAGGAAATCCCGCTGGAATCGCGGATTCTTGCCGTTGCAGATACTTTTTCGGCCTTAACAATGGAAAGAAATTATAAATCGTCACTTACCTATACAGAAGCTATTTCTGAACTGAAGCTTGTTGCCGGAAAGCAGCTTGATGCAGAAATTGTTGAATATTTTTGCCAGGTTCCGCTTAGAAAAATTGAAGAAAGTCTTGGAAGGGTTAAAAAAAAGATGAAGTTTTATCAGCATGAAAACAGTGAGGTTAATTATGAAGAAAGGACGGATTAGTTTATTTATTTTGATAATTTTTGGAGTATTGACTTCCTGCGGTGGTAAAAAAACTAAGACAGAAACAGTCAATGCAAATCTGGTTCTTGCATTGAGGGCGGGAGTTTATGCAAATGTGATTAAGCAGACGATTGCTGATTTTGAAAAGGAAAATAATGTAATTTGCACGGTTCTTGAACTTGGCGAAGAGGAGCTGCACCAGAAGATTGCATCTGAAGCAGGATTGTATGCCGGTTCCTATGATTTATGTATGGTCGACGGGTCCTGGGTTGCAGAATATACTTCTAAACATTTGCTGGCAAATCTTAAAAATATGGGTTTTGATCTTGATGATGATGTAATCCCTGCTACAAAGACAATCTGCTATAACAAGGGAGAACTCTATCTTGTTCCTTATTATGGAAATGTAACTGTTCTTCTATATAATAAACTCTTTGTTAAGGAAGCCGGTTATTCTCCTGATAAAATTGATTCGCTTGATGATATTATGAAAATCTGCCAGATTACGAAAAAGCATCATAATCTTGGTTTTATGTACCGGGGTGACACAGCGAATAATATTGTTGTTGATTTTCTTCCGATTCTGCGTTCCTGCGGCGGCTGGGTTGTTGATGAAAATAATAAGCCGACTGTAAATAGCCCTGTTTTTAAGGATGCCATGAAATTGTATCTTGATTTAATTGGAACTGGTCGCGGAGCAAAGAAAGATGATTTGATTGCGGCTATTGCCAATAAATCTGCGGCTGTGGGAATAGGCTGGCCGGGCTGGTACACACCGACAAACAATTCTTCAATGGACTATATTGCCCTGACAGGAAAGAAAAGTGGAGCAAGTCCTGCTTATAATGCAAATATTTATGGAATCTGGACGCTTGGAATTCCTGCAAACAGTCAGAATAAGGAATATGCAGTAAAACTTCTTGCTTACCTGATGGATGCAGAACGTCAAAAGGCTTCTGTTTATATAGGTGGAGTTCCCTGCCGCTATTCAAGCTTGAAAGATTCTCAGGTTCTTGCAAAATTTCCTCAGTATGAAGCTGTCTGCCGGGCTCTTGAAAGCGGAGTTTATCGGCCTGTTATAACCAACTGGTCAAGCTTTTATACAGTTTTGGGAAAAGAAATGGATTTGATAATTAAGGGTGAAAAAACAATTGACCAGGGCCTT
Organism: uncultured Treponema sp.; assembly: GCA_947165895.1. GTDB lineage: Bacteria > Spirochaetota > Spirochaetia > Treponematales > Treponemataceae > Treponema_D. Next base: position 187,502 of record CAMVCB010000003.1, on the reverse strand, counting down.
AATGATGCACAGCTTCAGATAGAGAGGCTTCTTTCTATTTCTTTGGAAAGATAATATTATCTTTTCAGAGTGATTTCTGTTTCAGATTTTTATAAGAAAATTTTTTCTCAAAAGGTTTACAAAATTGCAGTAGATGCAGGATGTACTTGTCCTAACCGTGACGGAAAAATCGGCTGGGGCGGCTGTATTTTTTGCAGTGAGACTGGAAGCGGAGATTTTATTCCTGGGCGAAATCTTCCCATTGAAAAGCAGATTGAAGAAGCAAAGCTTCTTGTTGAAAGAAAATTTTCGCGGGCTGCGGCGCGCGGGGAAAGTGTTTCTAAAAAATACATAGTTTACTTTCAGAATTTTACCAGCACTTATGCCGGTCGCGGCGGGGATGAAGAACGGCTATTTGATTTGTTTGATAGGGCTGTAAGCGCGCCGGATGTAGTGGGGATTGCCATTGGAACGCGGCCTGACTGTCTGAGTGAGGGGATGCTGGCGTTTTTAGGGGAATTAAGCCGGCGAACTTTTGTTCAGATTGAACTGGGCTTACAGACTGTGAATGAGAAAACTGCCCAATACTGCCGGCGGGGCTTTTCAAATGACACCTACCGGCTGGCGGTTCAGCGTCTTCACGCGGCGGGGCTGGCCGGGACGGAGTCGGGCGGCATACACGTTGTAACTCACGTAATTTTCGGGCTGCCCGGCGATTCAGAAGATGACATGATGAAGACGGTGAAGGCTGCGATGGCAGCGGGCAGTGACGGCATAAAAATCACAGTTTTGTATGTGGTAGAAGGCACTGATCTGGCAGCTGAATATCGTGCCGGAAAATTCAAAACACTTGAAAAAGAAGAATATTATTCTCTTATACAAAAAGCCCTTGTCCTGCTTCCAGAGGATATGGTAGTTCACCGTCTTACCGGCGACCCTCCCAAGCGCATCCTTATTGCACCGGAATGGACAAGCGACAAACGAAGGGTTATGAATGAAATTTCTGCTCTTATTGCAAAATCTTCTTTATAATTCTATTATATAGCAAGGAACTTAGACTTTTTCAAAGCTGAGATTCCGGCTGGCTGGTGACGGCTTTTTTTATCACATCTTATAGACTTGATCTGATTGGAGGACAGGTACTATGACTACTCTTGATTTCCCTAAGTGGAAAAGTGAAAATCGTAAAATTTCTATGGTGACTTGTTATGATTCGACTTTTGCGCGGATTATTAACGATTCGGATATTGACTGCATTTTGATTGGTGACAGTGCTTCTATGGTTATGCACGGCGAAAAAACTACTGTTCCTGCAAAAATGGAATGGATGGTTGAGCATACAAGAAGCGTTCGTAATGGTGCGCCTGACAAGTACATTGTTGCTGATATGCCGTTTTTGACTACCCGTAAGGGCATTGAGCATGCAACAGACTGTGCGGGCCAGCTGCTGGTGGCAGGTGCAAACTCTGTAAAAATTGAAGGAATGTACGGCCAGGAAGATATTGTTGCTCATCTTGTTCAGAGCGGTATTCCTGTTATGGCTCACCTGGGGCTGACTCCTCAGTTTTATAATGCCTTTGGCGGTCACAAGATGCAGGGTAAAACTGAAGAAGCTGCTGAAAAAATAATTGAAGAAGCAAAAATTGCTGAAAAGCTTGGCTGTTATGCAATTGTTCTGGAATGTATTCCGGCTGCCCTTGCGGCAAAAATTACAAAGGCTGTTTCCATTCCGACTATTGGAATCGGGGCCGGTGTGGAATGTGACGGTCAGGTTCTGGTTCTGTTTGATATGCTCGGCATGAGCGGATTTAAGATTCGTTTTGTGCGTCAGTATCTGAACGGGCTTGAGCTGATTAAGGGAGCTTTGAATCAGTACAGTGCAGATGTGCATAATGCAGCTTTCCCGGCTGGAGATGAAATAAAATAACGGGGCGTTGCGGGGTGTCCCCGCAGAGAGGGTGGTGGAAGACTGCGAAGCAGGCTGGAGCCAGGGGGAGACTTCCCCCTCCTATAAAATAAAATAGAGGCATAAATATGAAAATTATCAGAAGTGTTGAAGAATTTAAGAAGATTAGAAATGAGCTTGGCTCAATGAGCGTGGGATTTGTTCCGACTATGGGCGGACTTCATAAAGGGCATTTATCGCTGATTAAGCGGGCAATTGCGGAAAATGATGTGAGCGTTGTTAGTGTTTATCTGAATCCGACTCAGTTTAATGATAAAAAGGATCTGGAAACTTACCCTGCAAACTTTGGTGATGACTGCAAGCTTCTGGAAGGGGCCGGTGTGGATTATCTTTTTGCGCCGACTTACCCGGTTATGTATCCGGATGATTATGCTTACATGCTGACTGAAAAACGCTTCAGCAAGGAATTGTGCGGTGCCAAGAGACCGGGACATTTTGACGGTGTTCTGACTGTTGTAATGAAGCTTTTTAATATTGTTCGTCCGACACGCGCTTACTTTGGTGAAAAGGACTTCCAGCAGTATAAGCTTCTGGACGGAATGGTTAAGGCTTTCTTTATGGATATTCAGCTTGTTCCTTGTCCGATTGTGCGCGAGGATAACGGTCTTGCAATTTCCAGCCGTAACAGAAAATTGAGTCAGGCTGGTCTTGCTCTTGCACCAAAGTTCCACGAGATTCTTGCCGGCGGCGGCTCGGAAGCTGAAATTGCGGCTAAGCTTGAAGCAGCTGGTTTTAAGGTAGATTACGTTACAAAGAAGGATGACCGCCTGTATGCGGCAGTTTTCCTGGAAGAAGTAAGATTGATTGATAACGTGGCGATTTAGATTTAACAGAAAAATGGCGCGAGGGAGCGAAGTGCAGGGCAAAAACATTCTGATTGTTGCGACCGCGTGAGCGGTCAATACTATAGTTCCTTTGCAACAATCAGCATGTAGCGCGATATCGCGCGGTTTTGACCTGTACTTCGTGACCGGGAGCCATTTTTCTGTGAAAGATAGATTAATATAAGGAGGCACACATGGGAAAAAACATACTTTTGCATGTAACCGGAAGCATCAGCTGTTATAAGGCCTGCGCGCTTACAAGTCTGCTTACAAAAAAGGGCTATAATGTGCGGGTAATTGCCAGTGAAGATGCACTGAAATTTGTAGGGGCTGCAAGCTTTGAAGGACTGAGTCATAATAAGCTTGAAACTTCCATGTTTGGAAATGATGACCCGATTCCTCACATTCACCTGGCGCAGGACTGGGCTGACCTGATTATTTCTTATCCATGCAGTGCCAATACTATAAACAGACTTGCGGCGGGACTGGCAGATGATTTGTTCGGTGCGGTTTGCCTTGCAAATAATTTTCAGAAGCCACTTTTGATTGCGCCGGCTATGAATACAAATATGTTCTGTCACCCAAGCGTTCAGGAAAGTCTTAAAAAACTCCAGAACTGGGGCGCAAAAATCTTACCATGCGGAGAAGGTGAGCTTGCCTGCGGTACTACTGGTGTAGGCCGTCTTCTGGAGCCGGACGAGGCATTTGGATTTATAACGAGCGCACTCGGGGAGAAATAGGGGCTTTACAATTGTCAGGAAAAAAGCGGAGCAGAGGGCGGTTCTCTGCGGAAGCTTTTGTAAGCATTATAAGGTGAATTTATGCGTATTTTGATAACAGGAGGCGGTTCTGAGGAGCCTATTGATAACGTTCGCGCTGTCTGTAATTTTTCTAGCGGGCGTACTTCGGCTTTTCTGGCGGATTTTTTTGCGGGCGCTGGACACGAAGTTACGGAAATTGTTTCGGAAAGGGCTGTGAAGGCTGGAAAGGCCCGCCTTGTGACCTACAAAACTTTTGCCCAGCTGGCTGCGACTCTGGAAGGGGAATGCCGTAACGGCTCTTACGATCTTGTGGTTCATGCGGCGGCTGTGAGCGACTATTCGCCTTATCAGATTGTAGTGGACGGAAAAGAATATCAGTGCGGCCAGGTGAGCAAGGTTCCGGCCGGGGCTGAGCTTGTGGTAAAAATGAAGAAAAATCCAAAGCTGGTGGATAGTCTCAAGCTCTGGTGCGGGGATAAGACAAAAATTATCGCCTTTAAGCTGACTTCAAATGCGAGCGGGAGCGAGCGGAAGGCGGCAGTGAAAAAGGTATTTGACGCTAACGAAAATCATCTTTTATCTCCTGATTTTGTGGTGTCGAATGATTTGAGCGAAATTAAGGGAGATTCCCATCCCTGCGTGATTTACGGGCGGGAAATGGAAGAAGCGGCGTTGGCCGGGGATCTTACGGGGCTTGCTGAGGCAATTTTGAAGCTGGCAGGCGGCCCTGAGACGGAGTTAAAGAAATGATTTTAACTGTTGATGTTGGAAATACACAGATTACGGGCGGACTTTTTGAGGACGGAAAGCTTGTGCTTCAGTTCCGCCAGACAACAAATGCCCGGACAAGCTCTGATGAAATCGGGCTCTTTTTCCGCTCGGTAATCCGCGAAAACGGCTTCCGCTGGCAGAAGGTTGAAAGAATCGGCGTCTGCTCGGTTGTACCGTCAATAAATTATTCCCTTTCCAGTGCCTTTACAAAGTATTTTAATCAGAAGGCACTTTTTATTCAGGCGGGAATTAAAACCGGCTTGAAATTAAAGTACGCTAATCCAAAGGAAATCGGTGCGGACCGAATTGCGGCTGCCATCGGGGCCATGTCCCTGCATCCGGGTAAGGATCTGATTGTAATTGATATGGGAACGGCTACGACAATTGACGTTGTGACAAGTGAAAAAGAGTATCTTGGCGGTGCCATTATGTCCGGCATGAAAATCAGCGTGGAAGCACTGGCCAGCGGAACGGCAAAGCTTCCGATAGTAGAAATTGTCCGCCCGGAGCATGCCTGCGGAACTTCTACAATTGAGGCAATTCAGTCGGGACTTTACTGGGGAAATCTTGGTGCTGTAAAGGAGCTGACCCGCCAGTATGAACGCACTGTTTTCAAAGGCGAAAAACCTTATATAATAGGAACCGGCGGATTTTCGCGCATTTTTGACGGCGAGTCACTTTTTGACGAGATGTGCCCGGAGCTTGTGCTTCTGGGAATTAAATGCGCTTTGGACTTGAACTAAAATTAAGTGTCAACTTTGCTTTGCAAAGTTGATAAAGCAGCCTGGGGAAACTAACATTTTAGTTATGATTTTTAGGCTGCGAGGGTCTTAGGGGCTAGCCCCTAGGTGAAGGGGTGGCGAGCAACAAAGTGCGAGCCAGGGGAAGGCTTTCCCCTCCTGAAATAGAATTTTGAGGTGAAATATGGATATTACAGTTTTGAAGGCAAAATTACACAGAGCGACTGTTACGGATGCTAATTTGAATTATGAGGGTTCGATAAGCATTGATACCGAACTTTGTAAGGCGGCAGGAATGCACAACTGGGAAAAGGTTGACATTCTGAACGTGAATAACGGCGAGCGCTTTTCGACTTACATCATTCCGGGAAAGAAGGGAGAAATCTGTCTGAACGGAGCCGCTGCCCGCAAAGCCTGTGTGGGCGACAAGGTGATTATTGTAACTTACACCACAATTGATGAAAAAGATGCCGACAGCTGGCAGCCTAAGGTTGTGCTGCTCGGTGAAGATAATGCTATTAAAGGCGTAAAAGGTTAGCGAGCCCGTTTTTGCGTTTTTAGGAGACGCTATGACTAAGGACGACATCACAACACGGCTTTTTGAACTTCAGGACACAAAATACCGCGATTTTCAGGCAAAACTGATTCCGGATATTCAGTCTGACAGCGTGATTGGGGTAAGGACTCCGGTTCTGCGAGCCTTTGCTAAAGAGCTGTATAAGGCTACTGCCAGTGACAGGGAGACCGCCAAGGCCGTCAGCGATTTTCTATCCTCCCTGCCTCACAAATATTTTGACCAGAATCAGCTTCATGCCTTTTTAATCAACGAGGAAAAGGATTTTGAAAAGTGCATTTCCAGAGTGGAAGCTTTTCTGCCTTATGTTGATAACTGGGCAACCTGCGATCAGGCTTCCACAAAGGCTTTTACTAAGCATAAATCAGAACTTTTGCCTTATATCTTCCGCTGGATAAAATCTAATCATACCTATACCGTGCGTTTTGCAATCGGAAAACTCATGCAGCTTTTTCTGGACGAGGATTTTAAGCCCCAATATCTGGAAATAGTTGCCGCCGTCCGCTCTGACGAATATTACATCAACATGATGATTGCCTGGTATTTTGCCACCGCTCTTGCCAAGCAGTACGAGGCCGCCCTTCCATACATAGAAAAAAATCGCCTTGAAAAATGGACTCACAACAAGGCCATTCAGAAGGCGATTGAAAGCTACCGGATTACTGATGGGCAGAAAGCGTATTTGAGGACGCTGAAGATAAAGTAAGCTTTAATTTGCTCTTACCGTAATTCTATTTACAATTTCTCTGGCACTTGTAAGATTTTGCGTATTTTTACTGATGCTGCCGTCGCCTCCTGTCAGGGAGCCTGTGCCCGCAAAATCCAGGCTAATTTCCTGGCCGGCTGTCAGATTTGCCGGGATTTTTGCGCTGTAAACTACCGATGGCTGTCCGTTGACGCCGGAGCTTTTCTTTGTGTAAAAATCGTTGTAGTCAAAGCTGTTGTTGAACTCGGCTTTTATGATGTAATCGCCTTCTTCTATTTGGGCTGTAAGGTTGAGCTCTGATTTTGGGGTGGCCCCTGTGACGGCATCCAGGCTGCGGGTCAGGGAAGGGGACGGGGCGGAAGATGTACTTTCGGCGGAAGGTAATGCTTCCGCTTTGGAAACTGTACTTCCACTTTTAGACGCTCCGTACCAGACTGGCAGTGATTCCGGCCTTCCTTCCTTTGGACCGAAAATCCAGCTTTTGTGACCGGCGCGTTCGGTAACGTAAAGAGTGCGTATGTAATTTCCGTCGCTGTCTTCCAGCCATAATGCTATCTGCGGCTCACGCTTTTCCTTCCAGTGCTGACCCGGTCTTACCTTAATATTAATCTCCCTGGCAAAAGCTGCCACAAAAGTCATAAAAATCAAAATTGTGCTGATAATTTTTTTCATTTCTATCTCCTTGTATTTGATAAATTCACTTTTCTTATAACCTTAAATCCGGATGATTTCAAAATTTCTTTAAGTGCCCGAACAGCCCCGCTGGACTGCCCGCAAAGATAATTAAAAGGAAAGGGCGTCGTGCAGCTGGTGACGATTATTGCCTTTTTTCCTTTATGAAGCGGGCGGGGAATTCCCATTTTTGATTCCGCCATCATAACGCCAACAAGCCTGTCAAAAAGTGATTTTAATTTTCCGTTCATGTTTCCCCAGTAAACCGGAGTCCCCGCCAGAAGCATGTCACACTTTATGATTTCCTCAGCTATTTTGTGAGCATGGTCAAGCGGAAGAATGCAGACAGATTTCGATCTGCAGGCCATACAGCCCTTACAAAAATCAAAACTTAAATCACATACATCCTCCCAGACCACCTGACAGGTCTCTGCGCCCGCCTTCCCGGTCAGTTTTTCCACCTCGCGCTGCAAAGCCCTTGCAACATTTCCATTTTTCCGCGGGCTTCCGTTCAAAACAAGAATATTCATTTTCCTCCTCGCAGGAACACTGTAAAATATAAGTCTAACAGTGATAATATAACAATGTTAAATATATAAGTCAAGAATCCCCCGGCAAAACTTTATTTTTTATTGTTAAGAAAATAAAAATCTGCATATAATACAATTATGAGTGTTGAATCAACAAATAAATATCTGCGTGCAAATGACGCTTACAATGAACTTTTTGATGCTTTTGAAGCTTTGAATGTGGATGCAGAATTAAAGATGCCTTTGAATGCGGCTTTAGTTACCTTGAGCAATATTCTTGATTACTGGAAAGAAAATAACGACGTTCATACTAAGCCGCGTGTTAGCGAAGAGAAAAATGATGCTCCCGACAAAAAAGACAATCACGGATTTTCACTGGTAGAATAAAAGTTACTTCACCACCGTTCTTATACTTCCCATCTTAATTCGCTTCTCACGGGTGTCTTCCAGCAGGGCTTTGAGAGCCTCGGCGTCTTCGTTCTGGATGGCGCTTTTGAATTCTTCCATCTTTTTCTGAAAGTTATCGATGTGCTGAACGAGTTTTTCTTTGTTGCTGATGAAAAGCTCTGTCCAGAGGGGGGCGTTTATCATTGCGATTCGGGTCAGGTCTTCGAAACTGCCGCCGCCAAAGGCTGTGATGCCCGGGTCCTGAGCACTTTCGACAAGGGCGCTGGCAATTACGTGGCAGAGCTGGCTTGTGAAGCCGATTTTATAGTCGTGGATGTCGCAGCTGGTTTCGGTGATTCGGGTAAAGCCCATGGCGGTAATAAGGTCCCGCATGAGTTCAAGGTGGTCAGGGCTGTTGCGGTCTTGCGGAATTAAAATGTAGTTGTGGTTTACAAAAAACTGGGCTGAAGAATGGGCGTAGCCTTCCTTTTCGCCGCCGGCCATTGGATGACCGATGATAAAATCTACGTCGGGACGGAGAATAGAATCCAGATTCTGGAAGATGCCTTTTACACCGCTTATATCCGTAATAATGGAGCCTGATTTGAAAAAATCCCGGTTGTCGCGCATAAAGTCTAGGGTGGCGTGGGGGTAAAGGCAGATGAAAAGCAGGTCACACTGGGGAAGCATTTCACGGACTCGGTCTGATGTGAAAACTTCGTCTACCACTCCTTCGCTTTTTGCCTGGGAAAGGCAGGCTGTACTGCGGTTGCAGGCAAAGATTTTTCCACTGCTGCCGTTCTGGCTCAGGATGTTCTGGCGGATGGATTTAGCGATAGAGCCGCCCATAATGCCCAGTCCGACAATGCCGTATGTAAGTGTGTTTAATGCTTTCAAAATTATCTCCTTGAGGGGAAAGCCTTCCCCATCCCCTGATTTTATATCGTTCGTCCTTCTACGGCAGCGTATTTTCTCATTTTGTCCATGAGCTCTTCGAAAAGAGCCGGGGTCAGCTGCTGGCTGGCGTCGCTCAGGGCTTTTTCAGGGTTGCAGTGAACTTCGATTTCCAGACCGTCGGCACCGGCTGCGATTGAAGAGCAGGCAAGAGTTCCTACCATCCATCTGATTCCGCAGGCGTGGCTTGGATCCAGCACTACAGGAAGGTGAGTGTACTTGTGGAGGTATGGAACGGCGCTTACGTCCAGGCAGTTGCGGGTGTAGCCGTCAAAGGTGCGGATTCCGCGTTCGCAGAGAATTACGTTTTCATTGCCGTTTGCCATGATGTATTCGGCGCTCATCAAAAGCTCCTGAATTGTGCCGGAAAGGCCGCGTTTAAGCAGAACAGGCTTGTGGGTTTTTCCAACTTCCTTAAGAAGGTCAAAATTCTGGAAGTTGCGGGCACCAATCTGAATCATATCGATATTTTCAAAGTATTTGAGTTCCGAAGCGCTCATAAGCTCTGTGCAGATTGGAAGACCAGTTTCGGCCTTAGCCTTTTCAAGGAGTTTGATTCCTTCTGCGCCAAGACCCTGGAAGCTGTAAGGAGAAGTGCGGGGTTTGTAAGCACCGCCGCGGAGAATAGTTGCGCCGGCTTTTTTTACGGCTCTTGCTGCATCCATAATCTGCTCTTCGCTTTCTACCGAGCATGGACCTGCGATAATTACTACAGATTTTCCGTCGCCGATTGTGCATGGAGTTACGCCCTTCTGTCCGCCGCCAACTTCGATTACGGTGTTCTGCGGATGGAAGGCACGGCTTGCCATTTTATAAGGAGCCGATACGCGTTCAGCTTTTTCTACAATATCCATGCCCAGAAAGTCGTCAGGATCAACCTTGGAAGTGTCGCCCAGCAAGCCCAGAATGGTCATGCTTTCACCTTTTGAAACGTGAACGCCAAAGCCCTTTTCCTTGAGGTTGGCAATAAGTCCGTCTGTCTGCGCCTGTGTGGCTCCTTTTTTCAATGTAATAATCATGTGTATCTCCTGTATAAGCGGGCTTGTCAGATTCCGCCTGCATAAAAAAAGGGAACTCTTTTTAGAGTTCCCTTGTATTTACCTTATTTTAATGAAGTTTTATTTACATTAACGGCACATACCAGAGAACTCAGATGAGAAAAAATAATACCAGTAATAGTAAAAGTAAGCCAGCTTTGTGCCGTATTTCTGAGAAGTCTGAGATGTGAAGTTTAAGTTTGCCTTCATAATTTTAATATATATTAAGTTCAAAAATTATGCAAGTGTTTTTATGCATAGAAACAAAAAAAAGTTCAGATTTTTATTTACAAAAAAAATGTGCTACTATTTGCTTATGCGTTTAAAAGTTTCTGTCCTCTTAATATTTTTCTTTTTTGTAGCAATTCCGCTGAGCGCAGCTGGTATTGGGACTGCGGGCCATTTTGAAGCAGGCCGGGATGCTGCCGGCGGTTTTACGGCAGATTTTGAAGCTGACGGCTTTCCTTTTATTTTTGAAGGTCAGCTTCTTTTTTCTGAGGGCAGGGTAAAGTCACTTTGCGGGGAAATTTTCTTTATAGCAGGAAACATCAATCTTTATAAGGCTTTGAACTTTTTTTATGGGCCGGAGCTGGGCGGGGGCTGGGATTTTCTAAACGAAAAGGTGATTATTTCAAATGCGATTTTTGCCGGCTTGAATGGATTTTTTCTTCCCCAGACAGAGTTTTTTATTCAGGCTGGCTGGTGCCCGCAAATCCTTCTTGCAAAAGATGCTTTTGACTTAAATCCTTTTAATTTTCCACTCAGGGCTGGCCTGCGTTTTTGGACAAAATAGGCTAGAAATGGATTCCCCAGTTTACCCTGGCTCCAATCTGATTGAAGCTGTCAAAAGGTACTGATGCATCCTCCCATTTGAAGTAAACGTCGTTTCCGATTGAGAAGGTTTTTGAAATCTTATAGTTAAAGCCTGTATCAAAAATGAAAACACCCAGCAGGTTATCTTCAAAAAGACTGATATTGCTTACGGTCAGGAAAAAAGACCAGTCTTGAAAGGGTGTGAAAAAACATCCGGTATCAAAAAACCAGACTTTATCGTAAATGTTTATGTTGTTTTTATAGGCATTGATGATGGTGTGCTTTGAAATATATCCCATATCAAGATAAAGGTTCCAGATATCGTGAATGTTGAAGTTGAGGTGAAAGCCGGTAAGAAAGTTGTGCTCAACAAAAACATCCGAATATTTGTAGTGATGGTATTTTGTTCTGATTCCAAAGCTGACGAAGTTCCAGAAAAGAGGGGCATAAATGCCTTCAACTGATACGTCAGAGGATTTTGAATTTGCATAAAATCCGCCGCCAAATTTCAATTCTTTCCAGTCAACCAGAGCCAGCGAAGCTATTCCAAAGTTCTCACTTTTCATATCATGCATCAGATTGTATTCAAAGCGCTGGACAAGAGTGATTTCTGGCTTTTCCGGTGTAAAAAAATGAACAAATGATGATGAATAAGCTGCCTGATAAAAAAATAAAAGGAAAATGGCGAGAATCAAGATTTTTGTTTTTTTCATATATTATAGGATAACATGTTTTTTTTAAGACATAAATTAATTTTTGCAAAAATTATGCCGGTGCAGCCATTCAAGAAGCTGGTCATTCCAGTGAAAAGTGCGCAAAAAAGGGCAGTTTTTCATTCCAAAGCCGTGGCCGCCCCAGGGATAATCTGTAAAGGTGTAGTCTGTTCCTGCGGCTTCAAGGGCGGCTGCCAGACGGACTGAATTTTCGTAAATTACAACCGGGTCGTCGTGGCAGGCAAGCAGGTAGGTAGGGGGCATGTCTGCCGGAATGGCTTTTTCCATGGAAAAGAGAGCGCGGGTTTCGTCATCCGGGGATTTTCCAAGCAGGCTTTTTCTTGACCAGCGGTGGCCTATATCCTGGTCCATTGTTACGACCGGATAAACTGGAATCACAAAATCTGGATGAAGATTTGCACCTGCCCATGTTACCAGATGTCCTCCCGCGCTGTAGCCAATCAGCCCCAGCTTCAAATCAGCCTTATCCGCGCCGTAATCCTCCGGCCTTTCGCGGACAAGCTCTACCATGCGCTTTACGTCTTCCATCATGGCAGGATAGTGGTAGCCGCGGTTTGCCGTCCTGTAGCGCAGGATGATTGCGGCGGCGCCCTGGCGGTTGAACCATTTTTGCGTAGGAAGTCCCTCGTTCAGAATATCCAGATGATGATAGCTTCCGCCCGGGCAGATAATCACAACTGTGCCGTTTGGATTTTCAGGAATGCTGACCTGGGCCAGAACCCGGTGGTAATACATGCCGGGGATTCCCTTCCAGATATATTGATTGAAGCGGCGGGCAGGGCGGGCTGAGTGGCGTGTGTGGGCCGGCCCGGCGGCATTTAAGGAGAGAAGGCAGAAAATCATCAAAAAAGATGTAAAAAGCTTTTTCATAAAATCTCTTTCAAAAAGGCCTGGGCTGAACTCAAATTGCAGGAATTCAGGTCAATTTCGCGGCTGCAAACCTCTGATTTTTCACTTGAAATTACCGTGGCAAAAACAAAGGGCTCGTTTAAATCTGTGCCGTCTGCGGCTGTCTGAGGAAAGTGCCCCTGATATTCTTCCGGAATCACTTCGTTTCCGTAAACAAAAATCTGTGATTTTTCGTCACCGCATAAAAGAGGAGCTGCGGCGGTAAAAAAAGCGTCCTTAAAATCATTTTCTGCCGGAAAAAGCACCGAATAACCGCTCTTCAATTTGCAGGCCAGGCTTGCGAGGGCAATTGGGGCGTTAAAAACAGAAAAAGAAAATGAAGCCGGCAGGATTTCTTTATCAACAAGTGACTGACGGCTTACATCCAGCTGGCGTTTAATGTCGCCGTATGTTGAAACAAAGGTCTGTTTTATGTCTCCGCAGCCTGTTTCTTCAATAATGTCGTGAACAGCCTGAATTACCATTTTGCAAAGCTGGCTCAGGCGGCGGCGGAAGAGAGGGGATGTAAAGGAAATTGCGGGAGCCTCTGTTGATTTTAAAATTGCCCTGCTACCCTTTTTCCATTCCTGCCATTCTTCTGATGAGGTCACACCCGGAGCCCAGCAGACAGGCTTTGATATATAAATTTTTTTCATACAATCCTACTTATTTTCCTGTTTTGTGAATTCAAGAAGTGTGTAATTATTTGAGCCAAGATTATGATGGGCTACCTTAAGCTTTAATCCGCTTTCTTCGATTGCCTGAACAAGCTCGGCGTAGCGGTACATCTTGCTGTTTCCGTTTGCCATGCAGGTAAAATAAAGCGATGTTGCCTGCAGGGAATAGGAGCTTGCCATAAACTTCTGTTTGTCCCAGAGAGGCTCAAGAACATAAACACTGCATTTTTCATCAATGCATGAGTAAATCTTTTTTGCAATTTTTGTAATCTGATGTAGGGAAAAGCAGTCCAGAAACTGGCTCATCCAGACAGCATCTGCGCCCTGAGGCAGCAGATCACTTTCGTCAAGAATATTTCCGGCCCGGGTAGAAATTCTGTCTGCAAAACCGGCTGCTGCGGCATTTTTTTCTGCAACTGCGGTCTGCCCCGGTAAATCCATGATTGTAATGTGAACCTCCTGGTCGTATTTGCAGCAGGAAATTGCCCATTTTGCGGTGTTTCCGCCAATATCTACCAGATGGCGGGGCTTTTTTGCAAAGACAATCGGCAGGGCATCAGGGAATGCAATGTCAGAATAAAAATGATCAAAATCAAACCAGGATTTTTTTGCGCGTTCAGGCAGGGAAGAAAGGGCTTCATAAATTGTAGTCCATTTATCACCAAAAACCTTGAGGCCTTCAGGCTTTCCGCTTTTGATTGATGCCAGAAGATCCCATGCCCCCTGATAGCAGATGTCATTTGTAAACCAGAAATTTGCTTTGGTCAGATCATCTTCCAGAAGCATCCAGCCTGTTTTTCCAAGAACATAGCGCTCATCACTTTCAAAGCTGCTGTCGTCAGAAAGTCTGATTACCTTCATTCCAAGGGCCATTTCGCACAGAAGGTTGACACCGTAGAGACTAACCCCTGATTTTCAGCAAGCTCTTTACCGCTGATTCCCCCGTCACCGGCATCTTCAATCATCTGAAGAAGTCCAAGCTCCAGCATTGACCTTATTGCCTGGAAGGTCATGGGGGCAAAAGCAATTTCCTGTGCCCGTGTTTTTGCGTCAACTGCGCGGATATCATCATCACGGAAAAATTCTTCTGTAAAAAGTGCCTTATCCTGTTCTATTTTGTTGTTAGTTTTTTTATGCATTTTTTTCTTCCTTTATTCTTTTTTGATGATTAAGGATGCATTTGCCCCGCCAAAGGCAAAGCTGTTGCTCATGCAGACTGAATGCCGGAGCTTTTCCGGCCCGGACACAAAGTTCAAAGCCGGCATTTCTTCATCCCTGATTCCGTCCCAGTTTTGAGCCGGAAGTAAAGAGCTGTTTAGACTTTCAAAGCAGATTGCCAGTTCAAGTGCCGCTGCGGCTCCTAGTGTGTGGCCTGTACTTCCTTTTGTTGAAGAGCAGGGGACCTTATAATCGCCGAAAATCTTATCAACAGCCTTTGCTTCCATGCTGTCATTGAATTTTGTTCCCGTTCCATGCAGATTGAGGTAGCCAATTTCTGAAGCGGTCAGTCCCGCTGATTTTAATGCCCCCTCCATGGCGGCAGCGGCCCCTTTTCCTTCCGGATCCGGGCTTGTCATGTGGTAGGCGTCCGCAGATTCACCGTAGCCTGCAAGAATAATTCCAGTATTGTCTAAGTCTTCCCGGCAAAGCAGGAAAAAAGCAGCTGCTTCGCCCAGCGTGATTCCCTTTCTGTTTTTGCTGAAGGGATTTGTCGGCTCAGGGGAGATTGCTTCCAGTGAACCGAAGCCCATTAAGGCTGTGTCGCTTGCAATATCAAGGCCGCCCGCAATTACAGCATCGCAGATTCCAGCCTTAATTAGCTGGGCCGCTTTTATGATGGCCACGGCGCTGGAAGAGCAGGCTGTGCTGAAGGCTGAGCAGGGAGCCTTAAGTCCGAATTTTTCTTTGATAAAGGTCGCCGCATAGTGGGCGCTTTGCATTTCTATTGTATAATCTTTAAAATCTCCATCCGCAAAAAAAGCCTGGTGGGCAGGACCTGAAAGCTCTGTAAGATTGTCGCAGGTTCCGACACAGGCTCCAATCCTCTTGTTTCCATATTTTAAAAGAGCCTTTTCTATTTCTGAAGAAATCTGATTGAGGGCGTAGCTTTCCATGCGGAGAAGTTTTGAGTCATAGCGGCCCCCGCATGGCACTAATTCATCTTTTTGAACAGAAGCGGCAAAAAATTCCTGCCCGCCCTGCACTTTTCGTTTTTGTATAAATGAGTTGTCCGCCTTGCAGACATTCTGAAAAACTGAAGCTGCATCTTTTCCGGCTGCACATATAAGTCCCGGTCTGCTGAGATAAATTTTCATAATTCTATTATATATATAAATCCCCGAAGTTTACAGAAGGAAATTTGGCCTGGCAGCATGAAAGTGGACTAACATTTGTCTGCCGGGGGCTTTTGAAGTGCCATTGTTGCAAGGAAGGCAGCTGTAAGGCCCGTAAAGATTGAAAGTCCTGTTGCGTGAACCGGCACAAAAGAGCTTAGGGCCAGGGCTCCGAAGGAAATGGCTGTGGTCAAAAAAGAAAGAATGATGGCTGCCGTTTCCAGCCTTCCGCCCTCATGTCCTGTCATATAAATTATATAATCAATTCCAAGCCCGAAAACTAAAATAATTCCCGTAATACAGAAAAAATCTATAGGGCTGCCGCTTATCACAAATACCGTAAGAATCCAGAGCATGCTCAAAAGTGGAACCGCAGCAATTTTTAAGGTCTCTTTGAGTGAAAAAAAGAGTCTGAGCACAAGCAGAATGACAAGGCTGGCAATTCCCAGCATGAGTAAAATCATTTTTGAAAGGCGGTCCAAGCCCTGACCAATCTGCCTTACCTTATTCTGATAGAAAATGCCTTTTTCCGGCTCCGCAAGGCTTTCCATAATAGATTCAGGGAGATTTGAAGTCGGCATGAAAACCGAATAAAAATTTCCGTCAATCTGACCAAGCCAGAGAAGGTCGATAATTTTTTTCAGCTGGGAAGGAAGAGGACTTGCTGGTGTAAGGATTTCTCTTTCCCTGCCGGCATTTTTCTGGAAACTGCGGGCCAGCTGATCTGGATTTTCAAAGTCCAGATATTCATAAAGCTCTTCTGTAATTTCTCTGCTGGCGGCAAGATTTTTTACCGCATTTATTGAAGCCTTTTGATTTTGCGCAGACGGCACAAAGAGGGATGTGCAGAGAAATTTATGATTTTCCTTTCCGTCCTTTCCTGTCTGAGCCTGAAAAGTTTTTGCAAAATTTTCTTCCAGGCGCAAAAGCTCCTCTTCTGAATCAGCCCTGAGGACAAACCAGCTTGAAGGTGTGTAGTTCAAAACCCGGGAAGCAAGGATTGTATCATTTTTCAGGCGGCCTTCCATTTTATAAAGGGCGCTGAGATTGTTTTTTATCTGAACTTTACTGTGATTTACAATAAGGGTGATAAGAGGAATTGCGGTCATGGCAAGGAGAAATATAGAGCGGTGTAAAGGCTTTATAGCGGGGAGGGGAGATTTTAAAATCAGCTTAAAGATGCGTTTTTCATGGCTTTGCAGGCCAAAGAGGGGGTAAATCATCATTACGGTAAGAAAGGAAGATAAAATCCCTGATAAAGAAAAAACTGCCATCTGCTTTAAAAGCGGGAAAGGAGCAAAAATCAAAAGAAAATAGCAGATTTCCGTGCTTACAAGCGAAAGAATCAGGCCTTTTTTCAAAAAAGAGCGGATCTGGCTGCCGGAAGTAAGTGCAGGATTTGCCTTCCAGTTTACAAAAAAATGCAGACTGTAATCGATACAGGAGCCGATCAGGGAGGTTCCGAAAACCAGAGTCAGGGCGTGAACCTGTCCGAAGATTGCCGCCGTCATGGAAAAGGCAAAGCATACCGCAAGTAAAATTGAAGAAAAGGCGGCAAAAATCGGAAGGGGAGTACGGAAAACAAAAATCAGCATGGCAAGAACTGCAAGCAGAGAAAGTGTTGAAATAAGGCTGATTTCAAAGCTTGCCTTTGTGGAAGATTTGTGACTGTGGAAGGGGGTTCCTGAAAATACGAAGGAGGTCGGCGCTGAAAATTCACCTTTCCCGGTGTAAGAGCCAACTGAGCTGTCCCCTTCCATTGGCAGACATATATCGTAAATCAGCTGAAGACCGTTTTTCTTTTGAGCAAGGGCAGCTCCCTTTTTTGTGAGCGTACCCTGAATCATCACAAACCAGTCTCCTTCGAATTCTGCCGCCAGCACCCCGTCCTTCAGGCTCATGTTCGTTCCGCTGTCGCTCAAAATCTGCATTAAGCGGCGGAGATGAACCTGATCCAGAAAGTAAGGGTCATTTTCAAGGTCATCAAGTGGGGCCAGCGAAAAGCCGGAATAGATTCCCGCAAGCGAGGCTTCCGCAAAATCCCTGATGCCATCTTTATCCTTAAGCTGTATTACAGTTTTTTCATCCAGAAGATTGGCCCGGTATCTGCGTATAAAATCAAAAATTTCTGTGTAAGCCGCAGCATCAGAATATAAGGTCAGGCTTTCAAAATAATCAGAAAATTCCGGGGCGGCTTTCAGAGTCTGATAAGCCCGCCCGGCATTTTCCCGGGCCCTGGCAAAATCCCGGGCCCGGCTCAAAATAAAAACTGATTTTCCGCTGCTGCCGGTCAGCCTTTTGTCCGCAAGCTGCAGGGCCCGGCTTTCGGAAGTTTCCGGAATCATGGAAAAAAGGTCTGAAGTAATGGAAAAGCGTCCCTTAGCTACAGAAATTCCAAAAGCTGTGATGGCCGCAAGGTGAAGGAAGATATATAAAAAAGGAAGTCTGATATTATTTTTCATTTTGATTTTGAAATTCATAGAGAAGATAATCGCCGTTTTTTTGAAGGCTTTTCATGGATGTCATAAAGCGGTCGTTTCCGCAAAGCTCGATTAAATCCATGACCGAAGAAATGCTGCTGTCTTTAGGCTTCAGCTGCATAATCCAGCTGTCCTTTTCTCCTTCTGAAAAAGAAACTTCAAAATATTCTTCAAGCTCCTTCTGATTGCCGGAAAAAAGTGTCGCCATCATTTTTGAAATAAGGGCAAAAGTCTGATTTTCTTTTCCGTCCAGAATTAAAGAATTGCCTTTTGCATCTGTCTGAATGATTTTTTCCGCTGTGATTTTAAGCGTATTTTTGAAGGGTTTTTGTGTTTCCCAGAGGATTTCTTTTGAGCCGGCTGTAAAAACCCCGCTTGCCTTTAAAGTCCTGCCTGACGCCGCAATAAAACGCTTTTGAATGAAGCTTCCGCTTACCGGCCTTTCAGCTTTCAGCACCCTGCAGGCCTGGTTAAAATCTGTCGCAAAAAGAAGCCTGCTGAAGCCGAACATCATCATAAAGAGAGAAAAGATTACTTTTGTAAAAATTTTGCCTTTCATTTTACGCTTCTTTACGCTTCTGCTTTGGGATGATTTTTAAGATATTCGTTTACATTGTCTATAAAGCGCTGTGGGCATACAATCGATGATTCCTGACTTTCTATTCCCATTGCCATCTGAGTGCTTTCTGCCTTTGTGCAGAGCTCGCCGGTTTTGTCATTATAAATCTCATAGCGGATTTTAATGCAGTTTTCGTATTCGGTCAGGTAGGAAATAACCCGGGCCCTGTCTCCGAAGCGGAGGGAACGCACATATTTTAATTTAATGTCAACGACAGGGAAGGCAGTGCCGTCCTTTTCCATTTCAAGATAGCCGTAATTAAGGCTGTCTAAAAGAGCACAGCGGCCTTTTTCCATATATTTTACGTAATTTCCGTGCCAGACTACCCGCATTGTATCTACGTCGTAGAATTCCACAGGGAAGGTGATTTCATTTTTTACATAGTAATCCATGTTAACTCCAGAAGTTAAAAAAATTATACCACTGATAAGGATACAAAATTATAAAATGCTCCATAAGCTTTGTGTACTGGCCGGCCAGCTCCAGAATTTTTTCTTCCCTTTCCTTTCGTCCCCCTTCAAAATTTGTTTCAGATTTCAAGAGGTTGACGATATAGGTGGGATTAAAGCCGCTCTGATATTTTCTCATTGAAAAAATAAAATAAGTCGGGCAGTTTAAAAGGGCCGCAATCAAAAAAGGTCCGTAAGGCAGCCTTGCATTTTTTCCCAGAAAGCTGATTTGAAGTGAACGCTGGGTGTTGTGGGCAGGAAGTCTGTCTGCCGAAATTACGACAAGACCGCCCTCTTCGATTGTGTCCTGAAGCTGAGTCATAGTTGCCATTGAAATATCATCCGGGCATATAACATTGAGCTTTGCTCTGGAATTGAGTTCACCAATCATGCTGTTAAAATTGCGGGTAACCTTCTGATCCATGATGATAGTGACGGGGATTATGCGGTCAAAATCATCAGAGCCGTAGCTGAAAATGCTTCTGAAAAGTTCAATGTTTCCAAGATGAGAGCAGATAAGCATGCAGCCTTTTTTTGCCCGCAGAAGATTTCTTACAGTGTCATTGTCGCCAGCAAACTCAATGTTTTTCATGCCGGATTTTCCGCTCCAGCCTTCAATTTTTTCTACAAGGCAGGTCGCAAAGGATGCGATGTGGCGGTAGCTGTCGGGACGGCGGGGTACTTTTGAAATATCCGTATCTTTAAGGTAGTCGGGAAGATTTTTTGAAAACTCAATAAGGGTATTCTGGTAATCTCTGGAGCATTTCCGGGCATCTTTTGTCGCAAAAAAATAAAAAAGCGAAACGACCTTTGTAAGGGCGATTAAAATGGGATGAGGAAGAATTTTTACCAGAAAGGCTGTAAATCTTATAGAGCGGCCGGATTTTGAAATTTCCTTTACTTCGTTCCATTCTGCGGCAGCTTCTTTTTCCGGGGATTTATTTTCCATCTGCCGCTCTCCTTTGCAGAATTAACTTTGGAAGGCGGATAATCATTCCTAAAAAGAGGCGGGCAAAGGTGACAGAAATTGCAAAATTATCACGAATAAAATGGAAATTGCTGATTCCGTCTTTGGGGTAGGATACTGTGACCGGAAGATTGATTATTCTGACGCCCAACCAGGAAAAATGAACTAAAATGTCGGAATCGTAGCCCATGCGCGGATTTATGTATGCGCGACGGCGTAAAAGCTTAATGTAGGGCGCGACAGGGTAAATCCTGAAGCCGCAGAGAACGTCCTTAATGCCGCGGTTAAGTGAAACGAATCTTGCCCAGCTGTTTGCGAACTTGCGGCCTTTTTTGCGCGCGGACGGAACACTTGAATCATAATAAGGATAGCCGTTTATCAAGGCATCTGGATTTTGTTCTGAAAGGTCAAGAAAGCTTTTGCAGACAGAAATATCATGCTGACCATCCGCATCAATCTGAAATATATGACTTAAGCCCATTTCCTCTGCCTTTTTTATGCCTTTAGACATGGCGGCACCCTTTCCGGCATTTTTTGGATAGGAAATAAGAGAAACCTGGGGATGTTTTGATGCACATTCCGAAATCAAAGCTCTGTTTTCTTCATTATTACCGTCATCAATTATAATGATTGGATATGAATAAGGCAGAATACTTTGAACTACGGCTTCAATTGTGGAGCCGTGCTTGTAGACCGGAATGATAAATCCGAATTTGTTCATATATCAGAAAATATTATACCTTGTTTATTTAAACAGTGCCACAATATCTTCCTTATGTTTTTTCCCCTGAACATCGGCCGGGAGTCTGTCCAGGAAACGCCATTTCTTAGGAATGACAACATTTTCAAAATACTGCATAAGATAATTATGGAAAAATTTATTAATCTCAAGCTTTTTGCAGCCTTCAAATTTTGCTTTTCCTGCGGCGTTCAGCTCAAGGGCTGCCGCAAGATACTGTCTGCGGTCTTCCATAGCAACGACTTTTACGTCGGCAACAAGGCCGCTGTCTAAAAGACGGTTTTCAACTTCTGTCATTGAAATGCGTTTTTCTTCTATTTTTACTATGGAATCGCTGCGGCCCTTCAAAAGAAAGCGTCCGTCGGGCAGCATGTCGGCAAGGTCTGCGGTGGCAAAGCCTTCCGGATTTTTGATATATGGCGAAATGATTCTTAAACAGCCGTCATCGCCCAGCCAGATTTTTGCATTGTCAAAGGGAGTCCATTCCTGACCGTCAAGGCTGCGCCGCCAGGCAATTCCGCTTGTTTCTGTGGAGCCATAAACTTCCATAGGCCAGAAGCCGAAGGCCCTGCTGCTTTTTTCTGCTACCTCGTAAGTCAAAAGACCGCCGCTTGTAAAGATAAAGCAGTCTTTTGTCGGCAGCTTTCCTTCAACCTCTACGGTGCGCTTTAAGAAGGCAGGGGTGGCTATAATCATGTATTTTTCGTCATCAAGACTGGTAAATTCTTCCGGGAATTCAATTCTCTTCCGGCGAACTGGAACGCCCAGTGCAAATGGCAGGGAAACCGTAAACAAAAATCCGTAAATATGATGCTGGCTTACAGTTGCAACAAGCTTGCGGCTCAAAAAGTCCTCGCCCCATTTAGAAATAATAAAGGCATTATCAAGTTCAAATTCGGTCATGCGCTGATTTACGCCCTTTGGCCTTCCGGTACTTCCCGAAGTGAACATGCAGATTTTTGTCTCGTCCGAATCAATATGAGGTGTAGTTCTGATTTCCTCTTCTGTCGGATTTTCCGCTGAATCCAGGATGGACTGAATGTCGCGGCCGCCTGCAGCCTTCTGATCGGTAATAAATTCAATTCCTTCTGTGTGGATTTCCTTCAAAAAGCCTTCTGAAATATTCTGAGTCAAAAGAACTTCTTTTTTGCACTGCAAAAGCGATACAAAGGCAATTGTAAAAAGCCAGTAGTCCTCGCAGTGGAGAATCCATTTTTCGGCCGGATTTTTCATGATGAAGCTTCGCAGCTTTGCGCTTTCTGTAAGAAAATCCTTCCAGTTTTTATATTTTTTATCGCTCCAGCGGCCCTCGTAGCTTACGATGTGGTCATCAGCAAAAGAATCTGCTGTGAATTTTGTGATGTAGTTTACTTTTGGCATTTTTTTATTTACTCCTATTCTGATTATATACTCAATTCCAAATAAAAGCCCCATTAAAAGATAGGAAATTCCTCCGTTATATATGGCCCAGACTCTTTCGCTGGCAAAAAAGGCTGTATAAACAGAAATTCCCCCGTTGATAATAAAAAAGCCGCACCAGACAAGGCAGACCTTGCGGCAATAGGCTTCTACCCGGTGCTGGATAAGAGAGCCCGGAATTGTGCGGTCGGTCAGGCAGGCAAAGCGGTAGATGATGTTGGGCGGAAAAATAAGCGTTGATCCGAAGGCCAAGAGCATCATTATGCTGATTACCACGGCATAGAGACGCAGAAAGACTGTCTGATTTGTAAGAAAGCAGGCGAGTCCTGCGGCAAGGAATAAAAAACTTGTGACCAGGGGGCGTAGCCGGAGGAGACCGGCGCTTGCGCTGGCACCCCTTCCAGAAACGGAGGGGGCAGCGGCGGCGGCAGGTGACCCTGTAAAGGTTAAAAAGTAACCCAGCGCAAGCGCTATCATACAAAGAGAAAGAATCCGCACCGGCAGCTTAAAAATTACAAGGGATGTAAAAATAAGGAGGGGGTATAATGCGGAAATGATGTAAAAAAGGATTTTAATTAGCTTTTTCACGCTCAGCAGTAATGAAAGCGGCAAGCGCATCTACACTTGCAAAGTGACTTCGGTTTTCTGCATTTTCTGAAGAAAATTTTACACCGAATTTCTTTTTGAGGGCGACACCGAGTTCAAGAGCATCGATGGAATCAAGACCAAGTCCTTCTCCAAATATTGGTTCTGAATCCACTATGTCTTCAGGAGTGATGTCCTCAAGCTGTAATGAACTGATAATTGTCTCTTTGATTTCATCTTTCAAATCGTTCATAGCATTATTATAATAAAAACATAGCTTTTTGAAAATAGAACCTGCTGTTATAAAAAAAATACAATACAAAAATCGGGTCATTTTAAATTTTTGTAATTTAAAATCCTAGTGTATTATATTAGGTTGTGGAGATTGTAAGTAACTTATGGAAAAGAAGCTTAGTCCCAAGAAAGTAAAATATCTTTTCACTACGATAATTGCGGCTTTTGCAAGCTTCTTTATCATTTATATGTCCCAGTCTTTTTCGGACAAAATAATCGAAACATATCAGAAGTCTTTTGTAGAAACAACAAATCTTGTTGCAGAAGGTTACACGGAAGTAGCGGAAGAAAAGCTTAAGGGCTATGCCGCCATAATTGATACTTTTTATGATGAAAAGATTTTTGCGGGCGGCAATGAGGCGGAAATTGTTCTAAGCCTGAACCGCCAGAGTGACAAGCTGCCGGATGATTTTCTGAATATTTTCTATTTTAATAAAGACGGTGTTTCAATTGACCAGAACGGAAATATCCGCGAGGTGCGCGACCGGGATTATTATACGGCGATTATTTATTCCGGGGCGACAAGATTTATTACGGGGGCGATTGAAGCAAAGCTTGATAACACTTTGATTTTTATTGTTGCCCGCGCCACTTATGATAAAAACGGCCGCATTAACGGTGGTCTTTGCGGAACCATTAAATTGTATTCTTTTGCGGATTTTTTCCTGGGCCAGAATATTATTGACAACAGTGAAATGACCATTCTTGATAAAAACGGTCATTTTGTAGTTAACAAAAAACGTGAAAAAATCGGGAAGAATTTTGTTCCTGCCGATAAGGACTATACAAAATACAGGACAGAAAACATTGCAAAGATAAAAAGCGGTTCTGTAATCACAAAAACTGCCGAAGGTAATACGATTTCACTTATTTTCCGGCCTATTAAAACTTCCGGCTGGGTTTTGTGCCTTGTTCTTCCTGCGGATAACGTTCAGCAGAACATGAGGCGGCGAACCATAATAAAGCTTCTTATGACTTTGATTTCTCTGGTCGTAATTTTCCTGCTTTTCTTTGGCGAACTTAAGCTGCTTGATTTCTTCCAGAAAAAAGAATTCCTTTTTATTGATTATGACCCGGTTACAGGCTTGTGGAGTACAGACCGTTTTATGTATGAGGCCGAAAAGCTTATCCGTCATAATAAAAATTCAAAATACATGCTGCTTGACTGTGATATCCAGGGCTTTAACTTTATTGCCCAGAAATATGATGAAAATCAGTTGAAGAAGCTTTTGAAGTTTACCGCCCATGAGGTTAAAAAAACTGCTGATAAATTTAACGGTATCTGCGGACGGGGCAGTTCAGATCATTTCTTCCTTTTCTATAAGGTAAGCTCTGTAAAAAATGCAATGCGGCAGTTTAAAGACCATGCAAAAACTGAACTCGCAGTAACTGATAATTACAAAATTGCCTTTGCCCTGAAATTCGGAATTGCCTTTATGCTTCCGACTGAAAAATACAAGGGACTTACAATTCAGGCTCTTATCAATCAGACTTCAATTGCCAAGAAAAATATCCGCAAGGAATCGGACCTTCTTTATTCGATTTATGATCCAAAATATCTTAAACGCATTCAGAATGAATATTTTCTGGAAAGCCAGTGCGAAAAGGCCCTGCAGAATAATGATTTCTTTGTCGTTTATCAGCCTAAAATCAACCTTAAAACAGAAAAGGTTATCGGCGCAGAAGCCCTTGTGCGCTGGAGACATCCTGAACGCGGGGTTATTCCGCCCAATGATTTTATTCCGCTTTTTGAACGCACGGGCTTTGTAACCAGGGTTGACTTCTTTGTTTACGAAGAGGTTTTGAAATTCCTTGATGCAAGAATTAAGGCGGGACTTCCTGTCGTTCAGATAAGCGTTAATATGAGCCGCAATCATAATAAGCCGGAACGTTTTATTGAAGATTTCCTGAATGTGTTTAAAAAGTACAATGTACCTGCTAAATATATTCAGGTTGAAATCCTTGAACGCTCTTTTACCGAAAACCGCATCCTTGCCCAGATTACAGAGCTGCTCCACAAAAACGGTTTTACGGTTGCGATGGATGATTTTGGTACTGGAGAATCTTCCCTTTCCATGCTGACTCAGGTTCCGATTGATGTTCTCAAGTTTGACCGAAGCTTCCTTCTTTCTTCAACTAATTCTCATGGAGAAATTGACCGCAAGGGGGCGGGCTTTATTGAATCCTTTGTCGGCTTAAGCAAGCGTCTTGAAAAGGAAACTGTTTTTGAAGGTGTTGAAACTGAAAGCCAGCGTGACTTCCTCCGCGTTATCGACTGTGATACAGTTCAGGGCTATTTCTATTCAAAGCCTCTGATTCAAAAGGATTTTGAAGTATTCTTAGAAGAGCATTTTTAATTTATAATTTTTCGTTTTCCCGGGAAAAGAATTTGACGGATTTTATTATCTGAATCATAATTAAATATATCAACGCGTGTTGATGGAGGTTTTATGAAAAGATTTTTAATGGCGGCTGCCCTGTGTGCCTCATTTATGCTATGTGCTTTTGCAAAGCCTAATTCTGCCGAAGATGGAGTAAAGCAGAATATTCTGGTTGAGCCTGTAAAGGGTATTACGGATGATTTTATCCGCGGTGTGGATATCAGCTCTCTTTCTGATATTGAAAGGGCCGGCGGAAAATTTTATGACGATGACGGCTCTGAAAAAGATTTGTTTTATATTTTGAAGTCACATGGAGTAAACTGGATTCGTCTTCGAGTCTGGAATAAGCCTGTAAACGGAGGCGGAAGCAACAGCCTTGAAACTGACATCCCTCTTGCAAAAAGAGCAAAAGATGCCGGTTTTAAGCTTCTGATTGATTTTCACTACAGTGATTTCTGGGCAGACCCTGCAAAGCAGTATATGCCGGAAGAATGGAAGGGCTTAAATGAAAAAGAGCTGAATGCTGCTGTAGAAACTTTTACCAGAGATTCCCTTAAAAAATTTATTGCTGCCGGCGCCCGTCCTGATATGGTTCAGATTGGAAACGAGCTTAACAACGGCTTTATGTGGCCTCTTGGAAAAATCTGGGGCGACAAGGGCGAAAAGGTCGGCGGTTTTGCAGGCTTTACAAAACTCTTACAGTCAGCTGCCCGTGGTGTAAGAAGTGCCCAGGGCTCTCTTTTAGATAAGGTTATGGGAAAAGACCAGAAAATCAAAATTGTAGTTCACCTTGCTGACGGCTGTGATAACGGACTTTATCACACTGTTTTTGACGAAGTTACTAAGGCAAAGGTTGATTTTGATGTAATCGGTCTTTCTTATTATAACTACTGGCACGGTTCAACAGCGCAGCTTAAAAGAAATATGACTGATTTGAGCAAGGTTTATGGAAAAGAGCTTTGCGTTATGGAAACTGCCTATGCCTTTACCGAGGATGATGGAGATTCTCAGGGTAATGTATTCCAGATTTTCAGCGGTGAAAACGAAGGCTATCTTCCAAGCGTTCAGGGCCAGGCTACTGCTGTCCGTGATGTAATGAATGTGGTTGCGGCTGTTCCAAATGGACTTGGCGTATTTTACTGGGAACCTGCCTGGATTCCTGTAAAGGGTGCCGGCCTTTCAAATAGCGAAGGCGATACCTGGGAAAATCAGGGTATGTTTGATTTTAAAGGCAGGGCACTTCCTTCTCTTGCAGTCTGGAATCTTGCGGGCGGTAAGGGGGCTGTAAAAAATAAGTGGGGCGGTTCTGCCTCAAATGGAAGCGGCTTCCTTCCATATGCACTTGGGGACCCGATTGAAGTTACGACAACTCCGGGCAAAGAGCCTGACATGCCTAAATTCAGCAGGGTTTTATTTACAAATGACAGGGAAAATAAAATTCAGGTTGTCTGGGAAAAGCATGACTGGAAATCTGAAAAAAAAGCAAATGTCGTTTATTTAAAGGGCACAATCAGCGGAACTGATTTTACTCCTGTGGCAAAGGTTACTGTCAGCACAAGAGTTAATCTTGTAGAAGACAATTCTTTTGAAAGCGGAAAGCTTGGAAAGTGGACTCTTGACGGTGACCCGGCTGCCTGCTTTATTGAAGATAATAAGGGAAATGCTCATAGCGGAAAGTGCACATATAAATACTGGCTTGGACAGGGCTTTAAATCTACCCTGAGCCAGACTTTTACTGGACTTTCAAACGGAACTTATGAAGCTTCCATCTGGGCTATGGGTGGCGGCGGAGAAAATGAAATCAGCCTGCGGGCTGCTGGCTTTGACGGAAATAAAACCGTAAGCACAAAAATTGAAAATACCGGCTGGAAAAACTGGAAGCAGTACAAAATTAAGATTCCTGTAAAGGATGGAAAGCTTACCCTTGAGATTTTCCTTGATACAAACAATGGAAACTGGGGAAACTTTGACGATGTGGAGCTTTATAAGGTAGAATAGACTTTATAGAGTTATCATATGGAAAACAAACAGGTTACACAAAATGATGTTGCCCGCGAAGCGGGCGTTACCCGAAGCATGGTAAGTTACGTCATAAACGGGACAGAAGGCCGTTCTGTTGCGCCGGAAACCCGCCAGCGTATTCTTGAAGTAATTGACCGCCTGGGCTACCATCCCAACAAGGCCGCTCAGGTTTTGCAGCAGGGGGAAGTAGCCTTTGCTTCCAAAAGGATTGGCGTTGTTCTCCGCGATCCGGATATGTTTCGCCGCCCTTATTATGCAGAGATTCTGGCAGGAATTCATACTGCGGCCTACGAAAATAACTATAAGGTTGCCTTTATCCGTTTTTTTGAAGAGTTTAAGGATCCAGTCCTCTTTAATGAGCTGATTCATGAAGAAGAAATCGGCGGCCTGATTCTGATTGCCACCGACCAGTGCATTAAGGGTGCTGAGGACACAAGGCTTGTTCAGCGGATGAAGGAACGCATTCAGAAAATTGTCTGCGTAGACTGGAAGTTTGACGGTCTTTCCAGCGTAAGCTTTGACCGCCGTGACGCCGCAAAGCAGGCTGCCGCTTATGTAATTCAAAAGGGCTATACTGATATTTCTTATATTGGTGAGCTTGATAACCGTGTAGACGGCATAGAAGATATGCTTGTTTCAAAGTGTCAGGTTTACGGGGCTTTTGATATGGCCGGCGGTTATGAAGCTGTTGCGGAAATCAAAAAAAACGGGCACCTTCCCCGCGCTATTGTCTGTGGTTCTGATGAAGTTGCTTACGGAGTTTTGTGCCACCTGAACAAGCTCAATATTTCTGTTCCTGCCCAGGTTGCCGTAGTAAGTATAGACGGTCTGGAAACTTCTTCCTACATTACGCCGCCGCTTACTACAGTAAATGTGCAGAAGCAGGGCATGGGCTGTAAGGCGGTAGAGCTGATTGTGAGCGGCAAGGCCTGTCAGGGCGATACCGCTCCAGCCATTGAACTGCCGGTAGAACTGATTGAAAGAACCAGTGCTTAGGGGCAGAAAGCCCCCTTTAGTTTTTAGAATTCCACTTCAATGCTCTTAATCTGTCCTTCGCGGGTAAAGAGCGCCTTAGTTTCTTCAACTGTCAGCTCGTTTCCATCTCTTTTCTTTCCGTTTACACAGATAGTGGCCTTTTCAGCTGACGCTGCTTTTACGCCGCCTTTTCCAAATCTGTAGGTAACCGGAGTTCCGCACCAGGTAAAGCACAGACTGCCGTCCTGGCGGATTTCTGAATCTTCAAGAATTACT
The DNA here is from genome assembly GCA_947165895.1 of uncultured Treponema sp. Taxonomy (GTDB): domain Bacteria; phylum Spirochaetota; class Spirochaetia; order Treponematales; family Treponemataceae; genus Treponema_D. Next base: position 158,950 of record CAMVCB010000003.1, on the reverse strand, counting down.
GGAAGGAAGCTTGCTTTTCCGTCTTCAAGGCAGAGACCAAGCTCTCCAAATCGGGTAAGAACCTCTTCCTTTACCTGACCTGTCATACCAGGCTGTTTTGCTCCCTGTCCAGATGGAGTGTGGGAGTATGGATCTGCCGGGAAAGCTCCGTAAAGCTCAGGTGCTTTATGGTAGCCAAGTCCGTCTCTTACATCGTAGTAAGATTTTATCAGCTTTTCTGCATTTTCCTTATCACCAAGCTTTTCTGCCTTAAAGATATTTTCCTGCACGGCAAGCAGCAGCTTTGAAACCATGTGCCAGTAAATGCTTCCAAGACCTTCGTAAGCGTAGAAGGTTCCTGAACGGCCTGTAAATTTCTGGTGATTGAAGGTCTTTTCGTAAAGGGCCAGCAAAGCCTCTTCTTCTGCGGCTGTAGGACGGTTTTCCTCTTTCTGAGATGCAATATAATCCTTAATAACATTTGAATTTCTGAAGGCCGGATTAAAGTGCCAGACCTCGTTTACATCTTTTTCCATGTAAAGGCTGCCTGTGCGGGAAATCAAAGCCTGGAGAGGGCTTATGTCCCCTGCCTTTACGCAGTTTTTGTTCTGGAAGGCCGGCAGTTCCTTGTCCGGGTAAAGCATGTAAGAGTGCTGTCGTTTTTCATACATTGCACTTTTTCTCAGTGATTCGAGCAGGCTCTGAGCTTCTGCAGGAGAAAGCAAATCAGAAGAAAGAATTGCAACCTGACCTTCGAGCATTGGCTGAAGATAAACAATTTCCATCTTTCCGGCAGCGATTTTTACAGTGTTGTATGAATGATAAAGTCCGTCATCGCGTCGGTTGGCCTTAATTGAAAGTTCAATCATCTTCTTGAATTCAGCAAGGGAAGCGAGAAGCTGTGATACATCAAGCTTTTCTTCTCCGTCTGAATAGCCGTTTTTGTAAAGACCATTCCTTTCCTTTTCAAAAATGCGGCCGGCTCTGTCTGTAAAGGCCTTTCTTTCTTCAGCATTTTCTGCAGCCTTTTTCAAGTCAGCTGTCTTATAAAGTTCAGTCAGCTCTGTAAGCGCTTTTTTTACAAGCTTTGGCAGGGTAACTTCCTTTACGCCGCTTTCTTCAAAAATATTTTCAAGCAGTCTGATGTAGCGGTAGAGGTAACAGAGTGTTACAACCGAAAGTCCGTAACCCGCAAGGGCGTTATTTGCGTCGTTCCATTCAGGACGCTGGGTGTTCAGCCAGATTCCGCCGCCCGGAACAAGGTTAGAGATTTTTGTAATCACAATCTGCAGGGCTTTTGCGGCAAAGCTTACAAGGTAAGGATTTTTGTCGTCCCCAGACACGAGTTTTGCGTCTGAACCGCGGGCCTTTGTTTCTTTTTGCAGCTGATTGCTCAGTTCCCGGTCAAAGAAGATTGTGTTTCTTGGATCTTTTAAAATCTCATCATAGCTTTTAATGCGGTAAGGCACGTTGGCGCTTGTGTAGATTTTTTCATCAAGGCTCTGCATGAGATTTGCCTTGTCAGTTTTAAGAAGGAATTCCAGAAGCTTTGCAAAGTAGATAACCTGATGGTCTCCCCAGTAACCGATAAAGGCCCATGGATTGTTTGGATCTGGGATTTCCCAGTCGATTCCGGCCCTGTTTATTTTATAAGGATTAAAGCCGTCGATTGTCATTGCGTTCAGAAATTTTACGCACATATTTTTGATGTAAACCGGGTAAGACATGGCAAGTGCTTCCCAGTTCTGGAAGATATCGCGCCAGTTTCCTTCGTAGTTCAGAATAGGATTTCCGTCCGAATCGCGCAGCTTAATAGAGAAAATGTTCCATGGACGGCTAGGGTCACCGTGGCGGCGGCTGAAGGTAAGAGGCATGTATTCAAAGAAAAGGCGGGTAAGCTGAGGATTACCATGTTTCTTTACAGCGTCAAAAAGCTCTTTATAATCAGCGTCTGCCTTTTTATCCATCAAAGGCTTTACCAGGGCCTGGGCTTCTTTTACAAGACTGGTATTTCTCTGTTCGATGAAAAGAATAAAATCCTTCAAACCGATTTTTCCCTGATTGCAGAAAATACCGCCGCGCATGATATTGAACATTACGTTCTGCTGGTGGTGAACGCAGGCCATTGTGTCGGCAGTTGACTGAAGTCCGTCTGCATCTGCAAGATAGTCGGTCATAAGCTGGTCTGTTTTTTTGATGTCAGCTTCAAGAAGCTTAAGGGCCTGTTTTCTGTCTTTGATTTCTGCCTTCAGATTTTCAAGCTTTGCAAGATCCAGTGAAGTGTTGAAAACCTGATACCAGTCAGCCTTTTCCTTTGCATCAAGCGTCAGATTTTTGCAGATAAAGCATGATGAACGGGTTCCTTTTGTTACGGACTGAGGATTAAAGTCAGCGGTTTTTGGAAGACAGGTAAATTCTGCAAAGTCAGAAGGTGCGCTTGTGTTCAAAATGATTTTGTCATCTGTTGTGAACCAGCTTACGTTTGCAAGAAGACTTTCTGAAGGTTCAGCCCTGTCTGTAAGAACTGATGAAAGGGCAAAGAGGGCAATGTTTCCCTTTTCGTCCAGGTCAGTTTTTTTGTAGGCATCAAGAAGGCAGCTGTTTGAGTTCTGCAGGTCTGAAGTTGTGCAGGCCGGCATGATGTTCTGTGCACCGTCAAGAATTGCAAGTTCCACCTTACTGCCTGCAAGATTTTTAATTACAGTTGATTTTACAAGTCCAAAGTGGTCAGAAGAAGTCCATGAAATTCTGAAAAGAAGATTGAGCTTTGTGTTGATTTCTTCAAAGCAGACCATTGTTCCGTTGTAGTTTTTATAAATATTGAACTGAGAAGTACCTTCCATCAGTTTTTTTACGGAAGGACTGGCGTTGAAGTAAGAGAAGGGCTCCCAAAATTCAATTCCGTTCTTTGTTTTTACAGCTACTGCAGCGTAATTTCCCGTGTAGGTGCGGGCATCAAAAACCTTGTCCGCAGTGTAATAAGGGAAAACAGCGTGATTGCTGTCGATTCTGCCGGCAGTAATACCTCCCTGCGACCAGCAGAAATTCCAGATGTCTGAAGAGCTTGTGATGGTCATAAAAAAGTTTTCCATCATGTCGTAGTTCTCGATTTTGTAAACCGGGCAGCCATCCAGTTCCGTAAAAAATCCTTTTACTTCTTTTTTCATAAAGTCCTCATTTCCGGAGGCTCACCTCTAAACCCCCGGATTTTGTGATAGAATTTTAGGCAATCGGTTGCCTAAATGTTGTAATTTTAACATACAATAGAGGATTGAGGATTGTCAATAGAAGATTTGTTATTTAGCCCGGCTGTTATTTACGGTTCTTAAAATTGGCTAATCCCCGCTTAAACTGAGGAATGCGGGCGCAGGTTACGCTGTCCCAGCCGTCGCGGTCGCCGCGTTTTAAGAAGTGGTAGGCAACTCCCGCAATCATAGCGCCGTTGTCGCCGCAAAGCTTGAGAGGCGGGAAGATGCAGTTTAAGTCTGTGCGTTCTGCTAAAAGTGAGCGCAGGCGGGAGTTTGCCGCAACACCACCGCCGGCAACAACTGTTGTAAGCCCTGTGTCTTCTACCGCACGGAAAAGGCGGGAAGTCAGTGTTTTGCAGGCTGTTTCCTGGAAGGCGGCGCACATATTTTCCTTGGAATGCTCGTAGCCTTCGTTCCAGAACATGTCGCACTGGTGAATTACGGCAGTTTTCAGGCCGCTGAAGGAAACGTCATATCGGTGTTCTTTATTATCCAGCTTTGGAACCGGGAAGCTTGCGGCACGGGCATCACCCTGTTTTGCAAGATTATCGATGATAACTCCTCCGGGGTAGCCCAGTCCGTAAAATTTACTGACTTTGTCAAAAGCTTCGCCTACAGAATCATCAACCGTGGTTCCAAGAATCTCCAGATCATCAAAATTATTTACCTTACAGATAATGCTGTGGCCGCCGCTTACAAGAAGTCCAAGGTAAGGGTAAGGAATATCATTTACAAGGTGGGCAGCATAAAGATGTCCCAGCATGTGGTTTACGGCAAGAAAAGGCTTATTCAGCGCCCAGGCAAGGGTTTTTCCAAAGGTAAAGCCTACCATGAGCGAACCCATAAGGCCCGGACGGTTTGTTGCCGCAATTGCGTCTATGTCATCAAACGTCAGTTTTGCTTCTTCAAGAGCCTGGCGTACAACCGGTAAAATCCATTCAACATGCTTGCGGCTTGCAATTTCTGGTACAACGCCCTTATAAATCTGATGGAAGGGAATCTGGGTTGCTACAACGTTGCTCAAAATATTTTTTCCGTCTTCAACGATGGCACATGCTGTTTCGTCGCATGATGATTCAATTCCTAAAACTTTCATACTATTCCTCTAAGGTAAAGCTAAAAAAACAATGCTTTTTTTTAACGCTTTGCAATTTATCAAGAAGAGGCATAGCCTCTTCATTCATCTTTTCAATCCCCGGCATTCCGAAACTGTTCTGAAAGTATAACCCTTTTCTATAAGCTCGGGGTAAACTTCCATCAGGGCAGCCGGTAAAAAGTCCGCCGACCAGATATGGCCTATCATTATAACTACTCCGTCGCGGTTGGCAATATCCAGGTTTCTGCGGATTTCCGTAATCGCGTTTTCGCGGGTCTTTACATTATCCAGAAAACGTCCGTTACGTTCATAATATGACAAACCGAGCCCACTTGCAACGGCAGGCACGGAAGTGTTTACGTTAGTGCGGGAATCCAGAAAGTAAATTCCGTTTTCCGAGGCATATTTCAAAACAGTTTCCATTTTTTCAGCGTCAGCGGTAATCAGCGAGCCTTCGTGATTGTTAAAGCCCGCAACCGGTCCGATTTCGCTGATGTTTTTGAATAAAGTTGCCTTAATCTGCTGCTGGTCCATATTCGGCGTGATTGCGCCGGGCCCAGGATTTACGCTTTCATTTACCGCCTGCATAGGCTGGTGCAGCATGAGCTCTTTTCCGCCAGCGCGCACTTTTGCGGCAGATTCCCTGGAATGAGCCAGCTGAGGCAAAACGGCAATTGTAAGAGGGAAGGGCAGATCCAGAAATTTCTGCAGGTGAGCAAGATTCTGGCCGCCGTCATCCAGCAGGATTACAAGCTGGGCGCCGTTTTTTGCCTGGGGAAAGTTGAATTTCGAGGCAGGAGCCGGGGCGGGCTGGGAAGGTGACGCTGCTGCCGGGGCAGGGGGCACTGTAGTCTGGGAAGGTGAAACTGTCGTTGGGGCAGGCGAGGCCGGCAGTCTTGTCTCTGTATTTGGCGTCCTTACCGGCTTCTCAGCTTTTTTATTTTCAGGCTTTTTTGCTTCCGGCTTCTGCTTTTTCTTTTCTTCTGCGGCTTTTTTCTCTTCTGCCAGCCTCGTTTCTTCTTTAAGTTTTTTCTCTTTCAGTTCTTTTTCAAGCTTTTTTGCGGCTTCTTCTTTTTCAAGCCGCTTTCTTTCAGCTTCCTTCTTTTCTGCTTCGAGTCGTTTTTCTTCCTTTATTCTGTCTTCTTCCAGCTGTTTTTCTATTTTTATCTGATTTTCAAGCTCAGCCTGATTTTTCTGACTGATGGCGGTTGAAACTACAAGAAGTCCCATGCAGAGGGCAATCACAGCCGCGCACAAAATCACGATTTTATATGGATTGATGTAAACCTTTCCTTTTTTTGTATGCAGCTTTCTTTTTTTAGTCCTGTTTTTTGTGCCACTTTTTCTCTGTGCCATAATGTACTATTTTATTGATACTTACAGGCATTTGCAATTATCCCCAAAATAGTATATTTTAAGTATAATTAATTTCCTTAAGTTTAACTAAAGAAGAGGCTCATATGACTATTACATGTCTTGATTTGGAAGGTGTTTTGGTTCCAGAAATCTGGATTGCATTTTCAGACGCTGTCGGCATCCCTGAATTACGCCGTACAACCCGCGATGAACCAGATTATGACAAGCTGATGAAATTCAGACTTGATATCCTCCGCCAGCATAATCTTGGCCTTAAAGAAATTCAGAACACAATCAATAAAATTGAACCTCTTCCGGGTGCAAAAGCATTCCTTGACGAACTTAAAAAGCACTGCCAGGTAATCATTATCAGTGATACATTCGAGCAGTTTGCCGCTCCTCTTATGGCAAAGCTGGGCTATCCTACAATTTTCTGCAACAGTCTTGAAGTTGCGGCAAACGGCGAAATCACCGGCTATAAAATGCGCTGCGAAAAGAGCAAGCTTTCGACAGTAAAGGCTCTTCAGTCAGTTGGATTTGATACAATCGCCAGTGGTGACAGCTTTAATGACCTTGGAATGATTCAGGCTTCAAAAGCCGGCTTCCTTTTCCGCTCAACAGAAAGCATTATTAAAGAATATCCTCAGTATCCGGCATTTACAGAATATTCTGAGCTGCTGGAAGCAATTAAAAAAGCTCTCTAAGGACAAAAAAAAGAAAGCAATAAATCTTATTTTGTGTTATAATTAGGGTCACTTAATTATAACCGAATGAAGATTTTTTTTACTTTTATAGCACTTCTTGAAATTCTCTCTATCCTGCGAACGGTAATTTTGATGTTCAGAAAAAAAGTTCAGGCTTCTTATATTATAATAAGCCTGGCTTTATCTGTTCTTGTGATAACTTCGTCCTATTTGATTATGAGCTACACCGCAAATATGAATGCGGCGCTGGTTCTGAGTGCATTTTATTTTTCTGCCATGGACTGGATTCTTATTTTCCTTTCCATGAGCATCATGTGGCTTCCTTATTACAGTCAGAAGCGTCAGATTTTCTATAAATTTCTGAACCTGCTTGTATGCTTTTCCTTTGCTGATACTTTTTTCCTTTTTATGAATATACGTTTTACTTATATGGTAGAACTCATTCCCAACCTTACTCAGGAAGGAAAGATTTTCAGCTGGATTTTCATGTTCAAAAAGCCCTACTTTTTCCACATGTTTTTTACTTATTTTGAAGCCTGTACTTTTATTGTACTCAGCTTTATGAGGATTGTAAAAATTCCGGTGCTCTTTCAGAAAAAATACTATGCTCTCATCCTTACTTTCTGCAGCGTTGTAATTTTTAACGGTCTCTTCCTTGCTTTCCGCTGGCCATTTAATTTTTCAGTTCTGGTTTATCCTCTTGTTTTTTATGTTTACCTTTATTTTAATCTTACGACTATTCCTCAGGAATTTTCGGGCATTTTGATGGAGCAGGTGGCGCTGAATATCAGTACGGCAGTAATCTGTTATGATCTTGGCGGTCACTGTATTTTTGCGAATAATATTGCCCGTCTTTTGTTCCATTCAGAAGCAGAGGAAAATAAAAATCTTTTCCTGGAATCTTTTCTAACCCAATGGCTGAAAAAGCTTCCTGCACAGGAAAATTCGCTGAATATTGAAGATGAAAAATTCATCATAAATGATGTGGTACATATTTTCTCAGGTTCGCTCACAAAGCTTTCTGACAGAAAAGACCGCCTTATCGGTTATCTTATCAAGCTTGATGACAAAACTGATTATCTGAATATTCTGAAAAAGGAAAAATATCTTGCAACCCACGATTCGCTTACCGGCCTTTTGAACCGGGAAGCCTTTCTGCAGGCAGCGGAAGAGGCAATTCACAATGAGCCGGAAACCCGCCGTGTTTTTGTCTGCTTTGATATTGAAAACTTTAAGCTGGTAAATGATATTTTTGGTGAGGAAATTGGAAATGAAATCCTGATTGGTGAAGCCAGAACAATTGAATCGGTTAACAGCGAGGGTGCAATTCACGGAAGAATTACCGGTGATAAATTCGCCATGCTGCTCAAAACAGAATATTATGATTCAAAGTCGATTTATAATTTGATTGAACGTTTTCAGCAGAATCTTTCACGAAAATTTCATTACCGGGTAAAAATTTCAGTCGGCGTTTACGAAGTAGAAAATGCAATGGATGACGTTCAGACAATGTGCGACCGCGGTTTCCTTGCAATCAGAAAAAATCTGGATAATTTTGCAAATTTGCTTTCTGTTTATGATATGTCGATGATGCAGGATTTGATGACAGAAAAAAATGTCCTCAATGATTTTCAGTCAGCCCTTGAAAAAGGAGAATTTATCTTCTATATTCAGCCTCAGTTTAATGCAAAAACTCAGAAGGTAAACGGCGGTGAAGCTCTTGTGCGCTGGAATCAGCCTGTAAAGGGAATCTTAAGCCCAAATAACTTTGTTCCAGTTCTTGAAAAAACTGATTACATTGCCAGCCTTGATTATTACATCTGGGAGCAGGTTGCAAGAAAGCTGAAGGACTGGAAGGACGGCGGATTTGAAGATTTTTATCTTTCTGTAAATATTTCTGCCAAGGATTTCTATTATCTTGATGTTTACGGGGCCCTTACAAGGCTTGTAGAAAAATATGGAATCAATCCAAAGAATATGAATCTTGAGGTTACCGAAACAATCCTCATGTCAAATGTTGCAATGCATCAGGAAATTCTGACAAAGTTGCAGAAATACGGCTTTACAATTGAAATGGATGATTTTGGAAGCGGATATTCTTCTTTGAGTACCCTGCGAAACCTTATCATGGATGTTCTTAAAATCGATATGGAATTCCTGCGGGCAACCGAAAATATGGAACAGAGCCTTAAAATTATAAATGCAATCATAGATATGGCAAAGGCGCTTGATATGACTGTCATCACCGAGGGTGTTGAGCTTGAAGGTCAGGCTGATACTCTTGCAATAATGGGATGTGACTATTTCCAGGGATATTATTTTTCTCGGCCCCTTCCGGTTTCTGTTTTCGAAAAACGTTATATGCATAATGAAGATCAGTCTGAAAATGGAGGTGATTTTTAATGTTTGCCCTAAAATTAGTTTATGCTATCGCCTCTGCAATCCTCACTTCGATTCTTTTGGGCTTTGTAGTAAATCTTCATAATTCAAAGATAAATTATGTAAAAAGCATCAGCTGTGCTATGGTTGTGGGGATGCTGGTCGTTCCTCTTTATGTTCTTTTTTTCTTTCAGAGAAAGGTTCAGTATGCCATTCTGATTGATTCAGTCTATTTTATCGGTACAGACTGGATGGCCTTTTTCGTTTATAAGTTTGCCTTTGAGTTTACAGGGCATGACAAGTATATAAAAAAATTCCATTGGGTTTATGCAACTCTTGCCACAATCGATACAATTTCGCTTCTGGTAAATAATTTTACCTTCCATTCTTTCTATCTTCTTAATGTTACTTCTGATATTGGATTTAATTACTGGAGCCTGATTTTACATCCGATTCATTATGTTCATCTTGCCTTCTGCTACATTATGGTAGCACAGAGTTTTATAATCCTTTTTTATGAAAGCATTGTGGCGCCCTTTTATTACAAGGCAAAATATTTATCGATTCTTGTTGTTTATTTTCTGATTATTGCCTGCAATTTTTACTGTTATTCTCAGGATTTTCCTTTTGATTTTTCAATCCTGCTTTACGGAATTTTTGGAGCCTATGTCAGCTGGTGCTGTGCCTACAAGGTTCCAAGCCGTATGATTCTGATGGCACTGGAAAGGATAAACAGCTTTATCAATGATGGTATTTTTTACTTCAATATTAACAATGAATGTATTTATGTTAATGATTATGTAAAGAATCTTTTTGAAGGGGATTCCCGCTACAACAAAAAATATGCAACTGAAAAAGTCCGTGAACGTATAGAAATGGCAAGTGCAGAAGGAAAGGGGCAGTTTTTCTGGCGTGAAAAGGTTGAGGTAAACGGTCAGATGCATTCCTTCCTTTTTGAATACGAAAAACTTTTCTATTCTAAGGTGCCTATAGGAAGCTTTTTGAAGCTTGTTGAAACTACGGAACGCGATGCCCTCATAGATAATTTGAAATTTATTTCTAACCACGATTCGCTTACCGGCATTTACAATCGAAATAAATTTTTTGAAGAATGTAATCTTCTTATCAAAGATAGTCCTGATGTTGAACGCGTAATGCTTGTTTCAAACATTCAGGGCTTTAAGCTTGTGAACGAGGTGTTCGGCCGCAAAACCGGTGATCAGATTTTAAAGCTTGAAGCTGAAATGATAAAAAAAGGTGCTGAATATGCTTCCGGTGAATATATTTACGGTCGAATTTCAGAGGATAAGTTTGCGGTTTTCATTCGAAAAACTGATTTCAAAGTTGAAAACTTTGATAATTCAACTCTTCCTGTAAAGCATCTGATAAAAACAAGTAACTATCAGCTGAAAATCAACCTGGGAATTACAGAAACTCACGGTTTCTTTGAAAATGCCCAGATGCTTTATGATGAGGCTCTGATGGCCCTGCGTTCTATGCCTCCGGATTACAAGCAGTCCTGCATTTTCTATAATTCAGAGCTCATGGAGCAGATTCTGCTGGAAAAAAATATTACAAATGATTTCCCTGATGCAATCAGAAGCGAGCAGTTCAAGCTTCAGTTACAGCCGATTTTTGACAGTGCAGATAAGTGTGTTGGTGCGGAAGCCTTTGTTTACTGGAATCATCCGGCTCTGGGAAAGGAATCTCCCCAGTATTTCTTAAAGGTTCTTGAAGATCATTCTTTAATCCACGTTCTTGATACTTATGTCATTGAAAGGGCAATTAAAATATTGAAGGTATGGCAGGATAACGGTTACGGAGACAAAATTATTTCGGTAAATATTTCAACTAAAGATATTTATTACATGAATATTTATGACGTCGTAACCGGTCTTGTAGAAAAATATGGAATTAATCCGTCCCGTCTCTATCTTGAATTTAAAGAGACTCTTCTTACTGCTGATGCGGCAAATGCAAAAAAGCTTCTGCGCAATCTTCAGGATTTTGGAATTAAGGTTGGTATTGATAATTTTGGACGGGGTTACTCATCTTTGAATCTTCTTAAAGATGTTCAGGCAAACTTCCTCAAGATTGATATGCTCTTCCTGTCTGAATCTGAAAATGAAGACCGCAGCTTTAAGATTTTGAAGTTCATTGTAAAACTTGCAAAGACTCTGAATATGACTGTAATTTCGCAGGGTGTTGAACAGCAGGCTCAGTATGATATTCTGCAGCAGCTGAACTGTGAATACATGCAGGGCTTCTTCTATTCAAAGCCAATGAGCATTACGGAATTTGAAAAGACCTATATGGCTTAAAAGCCTTCTGTAAAGCGGCTTATCTGTCTGATGTAGCTGTCAACCCAGCTGTCCGGGTGGATAATTTTATCTGAAATGTGCTAATATAGCGTCATGAGTTACAAAGTTTTTATTGACGGAAAAGAAGGCACTACTGGCCTCAAAATTTTTGAACGTTTTGCAAATCGTACAGATCTGGAAATCCTTACTATTGATGAAGATAAGCGCAAGGATCCTGTTGAAAAGGCAAAGATGATAAATGCCTCTGACTATACTTTTTTGTGTCTGCCAGATGCTGCCGCTGCTGAGTCAGCCGCACTCTGTACAAATCCAAAAACCGTAATCATTGATGCATCCACCGTACATCGTGTAAATCCTGACTGGGCTTATGGCTTTGCAGAGCTTGGCCCTGACTTCCGTAAAAAAATAGAAACTTCTAAGCGAATTGCTAATCCCGGCTGTTATGCTTCTGGTGCAATTGCAATTCTTTATCCTCTGATTCAGGCTGGCATCATGCCGCGTGACTACCCGGTAAATATTCATGCAGTCAGCGGATATTCCGGAGCCGGAAAAAAAGCAATTGCCCAGTACGAGGCAGAAGGCCGCAATCCGGAGCTGGATTCTCCCCGTCTCTATGCCCTTACTCAGGCTCATAAACATCTTCCTGAGATGAAAATAATTTCCGGCCTTGATTTTGAACCTGTTTTTAATCCTTATGTCTGCGATTACTTCCAGGGAATGACTGTAACAGTAGGACTTCACACCCGTCTGCTTGCAAAAAAGGTTACTGCAAAAGATGTATGGGAAATGTTCTGCCGCCACTATGATGGTCAGCGCTTTGTAAAAGTTGCAGGCTTTATGGGTGAAGGAACTCTTCCTGAAGCCTTTATTCCGGCAAATACCCTTGCCAACACCAACGACATGCAGATTTTTGTTTACGGAAATGATGACAGAATCTGTGTGACAAGCCGTTTTGATAATCTTGGAAAGGGTGCTTCTGGGTCGGCTGTTCAGTGCATGAATATAAGCATGGGAATTGACGAAGCTACCGGACTATAGTATAAATATACAAAATATTACATAAATATTGCATAAATATTCAATAACGGAGTGCAATTATGAGCGAGATTAAATTTATTGATGGCGGTGTTACTGCAGCTAAAGGTTTTACTGCAAACGGCATTCTCTGCCACATTAAGGCAAGCCGAAAGACTAACGACACTGCCCTTGTTCTTTCTGAAGTTCCCTGCAATGCAGCCGGAGTTTTTACCCAGAACCGTGTAAAGGCAGAAAGCGTAAAACTTTCCAAGAAAAACATTGCAAACGGCCGCATTCAGGCAATCATCGCAAACAGCGGAAATGCTAACTGCTGTACAGGCGAAGAGGGAGCGGCAAATGCACTGCGCATGGCTAAGGCTGTAGAAAAGGCTTGCGGTGTTCCAGCAGCTGACGTTATTGTCTGTTCAACAGGCGTTATCGGAGCCCAGCTTCCTGTAGAAAAAATCGAAGCAAATATTGATGCACTGGCAAAGGGACTTTCTAAGGAAGGCCACAAGGAAGCCCGCATCGCAATCATGACAACTGATACTAAGTATAAAGAATGCGCAGTAGAATTTACTCTTGGCGGAAAAGTCTGCCGCATGGGAACTATGTGTAAGGGAAGCGGTATGATTCACATTAACCTGGGAACCATGCTTTCCTTTATCACAACTGATGCCGCAATCAGTCCCGCAATGATAGAAAAAGCCCTGCGAGAATCAATTAAGGGAACTTACAACTGCGTAAGCGTAGACGGTGATACTTCGACAAATGACACTCTTGTTCTGCTGGCAAACGGAATGGCAGGTAATAAAGAAATTACCAGCGAAGGCACAGATTACGAGGCCTTCCTTGCGGCTTTGAATAAACTCAACCGCGTAATGGCAATGAAGATTGCTGCTGACGGAGAAGGTGCTACCCGCCTTGTTCAGTGCACTGTAAATGGAGCAAGCTCTGTTGAAGCGGCCCGTGGTCTTGCAAAGGAAGTAATTTCTTCTAGTCTTGTTAAAGCCGCAATGTTTGGTGCAGATGCAAACTTCGGCCGCTTTTTGTGTGCCATGGGTTACAGCGGAATTGATTTTGACCCGATGAAGACAAACATCTGGTTTACAAGCAAAAGCGGGGCAAAACGTTACTTTGAAGATAACGACAACTTTGAAGTTCACGGTGAAAACAGCGTAAAGGTTTACGAAAACGGAGTTCCTTTGAACTTTGACGAAGAAAAGGCAAAGAAAATCATGAGCGAAGAAGCCGTAGAAATTTTAGTAGAATGCGGCGACGGTAAGGCCAGTGGCACCGCCTGGGGCTGCGACCTCACTTATGATTATGTAAAAATAAACGGAGATTACAGGACTTAACAATGGATACAGAAAAATTAAACAGCGACCAGTGGTCAGAGGTTCTTGTTCAGGCTCTTCCTTACTTTAAGGAATGGTGTGGAAAAATCGTTGTTGTAAAATACGGCGGAAATGCCATGCTCAACGAAGAGCTTAAACAGGCCGTAATGGAAGATATCGTTCTTTTGAACACAATCGGAATTAAGGTTGTACTTGTACACGGCGGCGGCCCGGAAATTAACCATATGCTTGACCGGGTAGGAAAAGAAAGTAAGTTTGTTGACGGACTCCGCTACACAGACGGCGAAACAATGGAAATTGTTCAGATGGTACTTACCGGAAAATTGAACAAAGACATTGTTGGTATCCTTTTGCAGAAGGGTGGAAAGGCTGTCGGCCTTAGCGGTGTTGATGCAGGACTTCTTCGCGCAAAAAAGACCGACAAGGACTTAGGCTTCGTTGGTGAAGTTACAGAAGTAAACCCTGATATTCTTCTTTCAATGCTTGACCGCGGTTTTATTCCGGTAGTTTCTACTGTAGCACTTGGCGAACAGGGCGATGATGCCCGCTACAATATCAATGCCGACACAGCAGCTGCAAAAATTGCCGTTGCCCTTAAAGCAGAAAAGTTTGTTCAGCTTACAAATGTTCCCGGAATTCTCCGCAATATAGATGACCCGACAAGCCTTATAAAGAGAATTGAACGTACAGCAATAGGTTCTCTTAAGGCAACAGGAGTTATTGCCGGCGGCATGATACCAAAAATCGAATGCTGCGAAACTGCCCTGAATGGCGGCGTTCCACGCACCCACATCATTGACGGCCGTGTTCCTCACTCGCTCTTAATCGAAATGTTCTCTGATCGTGGTATCGGTACAATGGTGTATTAGGCTGCAGGGCTTTTGCCCTTACGCATCAATCTGAAACAAGCTTCCTGCCTGTGGCTGTGCCCCAGCCAGAATGTAGGGAGTTTGTTTTACTGCCTGCTGAATCTGCTGCTGGTAATTTTTTATCAGAGCATCTGCCTGTTCGTTAGAAATATCTGTAACTGAATCTTTCGGCTGATTTTTGATTGCCGAAAGTCTGTCTATAAGAGAGTTCAAAATCTGAATTTTGCTGATTGAAACACCGTTCTGTCCCGGTTTTGCTGCAACACCGGAAACGTGATTAAAGTGTGAATAAAGGAGAGCAGTTTTACTTACAGGGACATAAAGCTTTCCTGAAGCAGCTGACATACTGCCAGAATATGAATAAGCATTAATATTTCCAAGTGAACTAGTCATATTCCACCTCCGGGACTTTTTATTCTTACTTATTTATCGGAGATGGAAATAAAAGGTTTAGAATTTTTTATATATTAGAAGAATTTTTGTACGTAGCCGGCACACCAGATAGCAATTACGACGATTGGAAGAATCCAGGTGATATAAAATCTGATTGATTTTGGGAATTTTAAGCCGCTTCCGGTGTTTGCTTCCTCAATAAAATTATCATAACCCCAGCCATAACGGCTTGTACAGAAAACAAGGTAAACCAGAGATCCAAGTGGAAGCAGGTTATCAGAAACAATAAAATCCTCCAGCCCCTGAATGTCCCCGATTTTCGGAATCTGAATTCCGCTGAGCAGATTAAAGCCGAGTGCGCATGGAAGCGAAAGAATCAGAATTAAAATCAGATTAAAAAAAACTGCCTTCTGGCGGTTGCAGCCACTAATATCTATTGCATAAGAAATAATATTTTCAAAAACCGCAATTACTGTTGTAAGAGCCGCAAAAGACATAAAGATGAAAAATAAGGTACCCCAGAAACGTCCGAATGGCATGGAGTTAAAAATATTAGGCAGGGTGACAAAAATAAGTTTAGGACCTGCTCCGGGATTTACTCCAAAAGCAAAGCATGACGGAAAGATGATAAATCCGGCCATTAAAGCAACAAAAGTATCAAGCCCGATAATGTTAAGTGCTTCTCCAGTAAGAGCTTTTTCCTTACCGATATAACTTCCGAAGATTGCGATAGAACCAATTCCTATTGAAAGCGTAAAGAAAGCCTGCCCCATAGCGGCAAAAATTACTTCAAAAATCCCGTTTTCTACCATTCGTCCAAAATCAGGCTTAAGATAAAAAGCAAGACCTTCTGAGGCACCCTTCAAAGTTACTGAACGTATAACAAGAATGAGCATCAGAAGAAGAAGACTTGTCATAAGGACTGTAGAGATTTTTTCAACTCCGTTTTTAAGACCGCCTGCACAAACAATAAAGCCCAAAGCTACTACAAGCACCATAAAGAAAATCTGTTCGAATGGATTTGCAAGTGAACTTGTAAAAACTGCATCAATCTGGTCGGCTGAAAGGCCTGTAAATACGCCCCTGGCACTTTTAAAAATATAGGAAATCATCCAGCCCGCAACCGTTGTGTAGAACATCATAAGAAGATAGTTGCCGGCTCCTGAAATATAACCGTAAAAATGCCATTTTTTTCCCTGAGGTTCAAGCACGTGAAATGAGCGGATTGAACTCTTACGGCTGGCACGTCCTACAGCAAGCTCCATTACCATGATTGGAGCACCAAGAATTAATAGGAAAACTAAATAAAAGAGTACGAAGACAGCTCCCCCGTACTTACCTGTAATAAAAGGAAAACGCCATACGTTTCCCAATCCAATAGCGCATCCCGCAGAGGTCATAATAAAACCTATGCGCGATTTAAATGTTTCTCTGTTATCCATAGGAAGACTATTTTATCAAAAAAAGATGATTTATCCTATGTCAAAATTATTCAACTTTAAAATCAATTGCTTCTTCTGCCGGAAGAGGCTTACTGAAGTAGTATCCCTGGATTGTGTCGGCGCCGAATTCTTTAAGGCGGTTAAACTGCCATTCTTCCTCCACACCTTCAATAATCATTTCTTTGTTCAAGTCGTGCATTAAATGAATGATATTGCGGATAAAAGAATCTTTTCCGTCTACAAGGTATGTGTCTACAAGAGATTTATCAAGCTTGATTACATCTACCGGAATATAAGTGAGGTAACCCAGAGATGAATAGCCGGTACCAAAATCATCCATAAGCAGGCGGATGCCCATGGATTTAAACCGTTTGAAAATATCATCGGCAAGTGCACTCTTTTCAAGGAAGAGTCCTTCAGTAATTTCAATTTCAATTAAGTCAGACGGTACGCCGTATTCTTTAAGCAGGTCGGCAAGAAAATCAATATAACCATGGTCGTTAAGCTGATTGCTTGAATAGTTGATGGAAACAGGATGCATGCGTTTTCCAGCCTTTCGCCATTCTGCCATCTGCCTGATGACAAGCTCTGTTGTAATCCGTCCGATTTTCCAGATCCAGCCGTTTCTTTCTGCAACCGGAATGAATTTTCCCGGGTACATTCCAGGTTCCTTCATACGGATAAGGGCTTCGTAACCGTTAACTTCCTTAGTTTTTGAATCAACCTTAGGCTGGTAAACCATAAAGAATCCGTCATTGCTAAAGGCAGCCTCAAGCTTTTCCTTAATCAGCTTTTCTTCCCGGTCATTTGCCTTCATTTCATCATCATAAAGGGTTGCGCCGTTTCTTCCGTGGTTTTTAGCCTCGTACATGGCTGTTTCCGCATTACTGATAAGCTGTTCAGGGGAAGAAATGTCATCAGACTGGGCAATACCAATACTTGCCGTAATAGCAAGAGTTTCATCTCCTAAAGGAATTGGAGCCCTGATTGCGTCCAGAAGCTTGATGATAGAAGGGTGATCTGCTGTTAGTCGTAAATCCTTTAAATAAAGGATGAATTCATCACCGCCATAGCGGCCAAGCAGGCATTTTCGGTTTACAGTCATATCCTTCAGCAGGGCAACAAGATACTGGAGTACACTGTCTGCAAAGCTGTGACCATAGTTTTCATTAAGGGCCTTAAAGCCGTCAATATCTATGATTAAAATTGTATAATCTGATTTGTCTTCTGCTTCGTCATGAATGCGCTGGGTAATTGTTTTGCGGTTAAGAATATCAAGAACTTCATCATACTGAATCTGGTAAATCATTTCCTCTTCAGCTTTTTTCAGGTTGTTTCTGGAGATAAGAAGCTCCTTGTTCATCTTTCTTGTATGGAGAGAGTAAATATATGATGTGATGGAAAGAATTAAAAGTCCGATTACAACCACAAAAATAGCAGAAAAAAGGAGCTTGTTTTGAAGAATTGATTCATAAGGATAGTTTACAAAGACTGTTTCTTTTGGCAGCTTTGAAAAATCAAGCCTATCCTTATTCATAAGCTGCCAGTCAAAAACACAAAGACCCGGAGTTTCATAATTAAGAGGGATTGTAGAAATATCTTTGCCGTGGAGAACATCTGCAAGAAGGTCAGCCACTTTTCGTGACTGGTCTTCAAAATCCATGTAATAGCTGCCGAGAACACCATAGCCTTCGCCGCCAACATAATTTCTGAAAATAGGCGCTTTTGAATACTTGAGGATAAGGTCTGTACGGGATTTCATCGTGTAAACATTTCCGTATTTGTCTGAATATCCTGTCATGTAAAAAATTATGGAATCTTCAGGTATGTTTTTGAGCTCTTCGATGAATTCTTCCTGGCTGTATTCTGTTGAATCGAGATTTATAAAGGTATATGCCGGATTAGACATTTTTAATCTGCTGAAGGCATCCCAGTCAGTTTTTCCTGCTTCTGAATTATCATGGATGGCAACTATTGTTTTTTTCTTGGGAAAAAGTTTAAGGGCAATATCAATCAGCTTTGAAAGGTACTGATTTTCAAAAAATCCCGTAATCATTGGATTTGCTGCTGCATCTTCCGCAAGAGAAAGACTGTTAATCCCAAAGAAAATCATAGGAATGTCTTTAAAAAGCTCGTCCTGATATTTTAGTCCGAATTTTAGAGCCTGGTCATCAGTAAGAAGTACGGCATCGTATTTTTTTCTCTTTTCAATGCGGGATTTTAAAAAGTCATGGAATATAAGCAGGTCTTCATCGCTGTTGTAGGTTTTTGTATCCATGTAAAAAATATCATATTCAATTTCATCACTACACTTACCTTTTTCAAGGCCCCGGTCCTGAGCTTCGTAAGTAAAATATGAGGGATGATAGGAGCGCAGCAGCAAAACACGTTGAAAAGAATTAATTTCACGGAAGGTCTTTTTTTTAGGCTTTTGAGCTGATGTATAGAATATTATCATTACAATCGCAGTCAAAAGACATAGAATACTGAAAATAGTTGCGAGTGATAATAAAAGTTTTGAAGATATCTTTATTCTCATAATGAAATTTCTACATTCAATATTATAACATAGATTTTTATTATTAAAAGAAAAGTTTTTTTGCAAAAATATTCTATTTTATGTGTCATAGAGTTTGTATTTTTTACTGCAATCATAGATAATGGATTATCACGAAAACGTTTTAGTAAATACTACTTGATTGAATGATGAGGTAATTATGACATTTTCAGAGAAGATGATTGAAGCTGCAAGAGAAGGACTGGTTTTATTGAAAAATGAAAAAGAGACCCTTCCTTTGCTTAATGATGATACAGTAAGTGTTTTCGGTCGAATTCAGTTTGATTTTTACCGTTCTGGAACCGGTTCGGGCGGTTCTGTTCACGTTCCTTATACGACAAATCTTACTGACTCTCTGATTGAGCTGGAAGAAAAAGGCGGCTTTGCAAAAGTAAACAGGGAGCTTGCTGACCTTTACCGCAGCTGGATTAAAGACAATCCTTTTGATAACGGAAACGGACAGTGGGCATCTGAACCCTTCAGTCAGGTTGATATGGAAATTTCTGAAAAGCTTGCTGCTGACTGCGCTAAAAAATCAGGAAAGGCTTTGTATGTTATAGGCCGCCTTGCCGGAGAGGACCGTGATTTTGTAAATGAAAAGGGAAGCTGGCTTCTTTCTGATATAGAAAAGAAAAACCTCCAGGTGCTTTGCGGAGCTTTTGAAAAAGTTACTGTTGTATTCAATACCTGCGGGATTATGGATACTTCATGGATTAATGAGCCGGAATTCAAGGGTCATATTACAGCGGCAATTTACGTATGGCACGGAGGTCAGGAAGGCGGTCGTGCTGCGGCTGATGTTCTTGACGGAGTAACCTCTCCATGCGGAAAACTTACAGACACAATCGCTTATAAGCTGGAAGATTATCCTTCTACAAAAAACTTTGCCGGCGAGCTTAATTATTATCAGGAAGATATTTATGTCGGCTACCGTTATTTTTCAACCTTTGCTAAAGACAAGGTGCTCTATCCCTTTGGCTTTGGACTTTCCTATGCAGAATTTGAATTAGGTAAGCCTGAGCTGACAATCAGCGGTGACCTTAATTCTAAGGCAGGGGACGCAGTAATCACCGTAAAGCTTGATGTTAAAAACATCAGTAAGAAATATTCTGGAAAAGAGGTTGTACAGCTTTACTATAAGGCTCCGAATGCTCCTTTGCAGACTCCAGCCCGCCAGCTTGCCGCCTTTGCAAAGACAAAGCTTCTTGCGCCGGGTCAGACAGAAAAGCTTGAAATCTCTTTTGAACTTGCCCGAATGGCTTCTTATGATGATTCAGGTCTTACCGGCAATCCATATTCATGGCTTTTGCAGGCTGGCGATTACAGCATTTATGCCGGAAGTGACCTTGCCTCTGCTCAGGAAGTTCTTCTGGATGGAAAAGCGGCTGTAAATCTTTCATCTGCCCTCATTCTGGAAAAGCTGGAACAGGCCTGTGCTCCTGACCTTGCCTTCAGCAGACTTAAGCAGGGAAAGGCCTGCTACGAGGGTAAGGCTGAAGAGCTGGAAGAAGATGTTCCTTTGACAAAGGTTGATTTGGCGGCCCGCATTCAGGCTCATCTGCCGGAAGAAATTAAATATACAGGAAACAAGGGGCTTACCTTTGATGATGTAAAGGCTGACAGAAAGCTTTTGAAGGATTTTGTTGCCCAGCTTAATGTTGACCAGCTTTCTACGATGATTCGCGGCGAGGGAATGCTCAGCCGCAAGGTAACTCCGGGAATTGCGGCTGCTTACGGTGGACTCAGCGAAGTTCTTCATGATACTTACAAAATTCCGGTTGCAGGCTGTTCTGACGGACCAAGCGGAATCCGTATGGATACAGGAACTGAAGCAAACCTTATGCCGATTGGAACTCAGCTTGCCTGTACATGGAACCTTCCTTTAATCAGGGAGCTTTACGTTTTTGAAGGTAAGGAGCTTCTTGCAAATAATATTGATGCCCTTCTTGGACCTGGAATCAACATTCACAGAAATCCTTTGAACGGACGAAACTTTGAATATTTTTCTGAAGATCCGCTTCTTACAGGACTTATTGCCCGTGTAGAAATTGAAGGCCTTCATGAAGGCGGTTCAAACGGTACGATTAAGCATTATGCCCTGAATTCTCAGGAAACTGCCCGCCGCAAGGCTGATGCCATAGTTTCGGAAAGAGCTCTGCGCGAAATCTACCTTAAGGGCTTTGAAATTGCCGTTAAGGGCCGTGTCTTGAATTCCATTATGACTTCATACAATCCTGTTCAGGGACACTGGGCTGCTTCAAATTATGATCTTGTAAATACTATTTTGCGCCAGGAGTGGGGATATACAGGCCTTGTAATGACAGACTGGTGGTGTTCTATGAATGACTGCGTAGATAAATCTTTCCTTTCTGTAAAGAACAGCGCTTCCATGCTTAGAGCCGGAACCGATGTTTACATGGTTGTTGAAAATGACGGGGCTGAAAGAAACAGCTACGGTGATAATATCAAGGAATGTCTGGAAAACGGCAAATTTACCCTTGGTGAACTTCAGGCAGCTGTTATTCGTATTTTGACCTTCATTCTTGATGCGCCTGTTTCAAAGCGTCCGCTTGGTGATTTAATTAAGATTGACAGCATGGAGCCTTGTTCAGAAAAGCTTTCTTCTCTTGAAGTGCTTAAAGGTGAGAGTGATTTTGTTCCGGCAGAAAATAAAGAGTATTGCCTTGAAATTGAAGAAGACGGCATTTATTCAGTTCAGGGAGTAATGTGCAAGGTGGAAAATACGCTTTCACAGTCTTCGACAATCATCTTTATAAATGATAAGCCTATGGCTTCTTTTGTATGCCGAACAACAAACGGCAACGACATTTTTGTAAATGCAACTCAGATTAAAATGAAGAAGGGCTTTTACAAGATTAGAATGGAGCACACAAAGGGCGGAATTGAATTGAAAAAGCTTAAGTTTTCAACCTTCAATTTCAATCCGGTAGCGGCTGGTTATTTAGACTAGGTGATAATAGCATAAAAAATAAGAAGGCGGGTACACTGAAGTGCACCCGCCTTTTTAATTGTTATACATTAAACTTAAAGAATAATACATCGCCGTCCTGTACGACGTATTCTTTTCCTTCCTGGCGGTACTTGCCGGCTGCTTTAATTGCGGCTTCGTCCTTGTACTGGCGCAGGTCGTCGATGGAGTAGGCTTCGGCGCGGATAAAGCCTTTTTCAAAGTCTGTGTGGATTACACCGGCTGCGCGAGGAGCCTTGTCGCCGGCGTGAATTGTCCAGGCGCGGCATTCATCAGGGCCGCCTGTGAAGAAGGTGCGCAGACCCATCAGGTGGTAAGCCTTGCGGGCAAGTGTCGCAAGTCCGCTTTCCTTAAGGCCAACGCTGTCCATAAAGTCCTTGCGGTCGTTAGGGTCTGTGATTTCTGCAAGGTCTGCTTCGAACTTTCCGCAGATTACTACAACCTCTGATTTTTCTTCTTCAGCGTATTTTTTTACAACTTCAACGTATTTGTTTGTCTGGGCTTCTATCGAATCTTCATCAACGTTTGCAACGTAAAGGGTCGGCTTCATTGTAAGAAGGAACATATCGTAAACGGCAGCCTTTTCATCATCTGTCAAATCTGCCATGATAGCGCGTTTACCTTCCTGCAGAAGAGGCTTAATTTTTGCAACGGCACTTGTCCATGGAGCGTATTTTTTTTCTTCTTCTTTTCCAAGTGAGCGTACTGCGCGGGTAACCTTGTCCTGGCGGGTTTCGATTGTGTTCAAATCGGCCTGGCAGAGCTCGTAGTTAATTGTAAGAATATCTGTTTCCGGGTCGATTGGAGCCGCTTCGTTGGCATTTTCGCGCACGTGCATGATGTCCGGGTTATCAAAACAGCGTACAACGTGAGCAATTACTGAACATTCGCGGATGTTTGCAAGAAATTTGTTTCCAAGACCTTCGCCGTTGCTGGCACCCTTGATAAGACCCGCAATATCAACGAATTTTACGCTTGCAGGAGTCTTCTTCTTCGGGTTGTGAATGGAAGCCAGAAAATCAAGGCGTTCATCCGGTAAATCAACAATACCAATGTTAGGGTCGATTGTACAGAAAGGGAAGTTCTCTGCCGCAGCAGGAGCCGCAGTCAAAGCCGAAAAAATAGTGGACTTTCCGACATTTGGAAGTCCAACGATACCACATTCAAGAGCCATATATTTCCTCTAATTATTTTATTATCTGAAATGCTTTGTAAAATATACCCCAATTGTAGGATAAAATCCACCGGATAGGAAAATTACTGAAAATTGCCGCGCGGCAGGGGGGATTTTTACCTGCCGCCGGATTTTTATGACGCGGTGAGTGCCTCTGAAATGTTAAAGCAGTTGTCTCCGATTTTTTCAATCTGGCGTACCATATCGATGTAGAGAAGCTCAGATTTAACGTCGGCACCGCTTTCAAGACGCTTTCTTGCAACCTTTTTCAGGTCTTTTCTGAAGGCGTCAATTCCGTCTTCAAGTTCGCGGGCAAGCTCCAGTTTTTCCTGTGTGAGCTGCTTGTTGATATTGATATGGATGAACTGAAGGAACTGGCGGGCAAGCTCAACGTATGGCAGGAGCTTTTCCATATCGGAAGTCTGGAATTTCATCTTCTTTTCGATACTTCGCTGAATCAGCATGATTGTCGTGTAGCAGTTGTCGCTCATGTTTTCAAGCTCGTCTACAATCTGCAGCATGTTTGAAACGTGATTTCTCTGCTTGTCTGTAATCTGAAGTCCGCTGCACTTAATCAGATAGTGGGTAATCTGCTCATGCATCTGGTCAACGTAATCTTCTTCCTGTTCGGCAACAAGGTAATGATCTTCAAGGTAGTCAGAATTTCGTTTTGTAACTCCAATCTGAATGCGGTCAAACATTACGGAAACAACGTCGCACATATCAGAAACTGCCTTTTCGGCCCGGATGATATAAGTTGCAAAGTTGTCCTTACCCGTTGTTTCGATGAATTCGAGCTTGAATACGCGTTTTCCATCGTTTTTATCATCTTTAATCATGATTTGTGTAAGCTTTACAAGCTGATTTACAAACGGAACAAAGATAATTGTGGAAAGAATCTTAAATACTGTATGTAAAACTGAAATTCTTATTGCGATGTTCGAATGTTCGTGACCTGGAGTAAGGAAAATCACAAGGTCGAGGAACTGGTGGAAGAAAATCAGGGCAAGAAAGGTTCCGAATACGTTGAAAAGAACGTGAATTAAAGCGGAACGGCGGGCATCGGCAATTGCGCCTATGGAAGCAAGGACTGCGTCGATTGTAGAACCGATGTTACTTCCCAGTGTCATTGCGGCTGCCAGCTCCCAGCTGATTAATCCGTTGTATGCCATTGTAATTACGATTGCAGAAAATGCAGAAGAAGAGTGAAGAAGGGCAGTGATGATGATACCTACAAAAAAGCCCGCAAGAATTGCAGTTGCACCCTCTCCCCTGATTTTGAATAAAAAGCCCAGCTGATCAGGAGTAAAAACTTCGGAAAGACCGCTTAATCCCAGGAAGAGCATTCCGAATCCCATGATGGCCTGACCAATGCTTGCATAATTTGATTTTTTTATGATTGAAAGGAAGTAACCGATTCCGACAAGTGGAATGGCAAAGGCAGAAATTTTGAAATTAAATCCGAAGATTGCAACAATCCATGCGGTGATTGTCGTACCGATGTTTGCACCAAAAATAACCCCGACCGATTGAACAAGGGTCAAAAGCCCCGCGTTGATAAAGGTTACGACCATGACCGTAGTTGCACCGGAAGACTGAATCACCATTGTGATGAACATACCGGTGAGTATGGCTGCAAAACGGTTTCCCGTTACAAGACTGAGGGTTCTCTGCATACGCTCGCCCGCACTCTTTTGAATACCGTCGCTCATCAGCTTCATTCCGTAAAGAAGAAAGCCCAAACTACCAATTAATGCCAGAATAGGAGTTATAAGTGCCATTGTGAGGAAAGTTTACACTAATATAGAAAAAATTCCAATGTATTCTAATCCCCATTCCAAAGATACTTCAAATTCATTAATATAAGTGCATGAAACGCTGTTTAATTTTATTCTGTCTGATAGCAATTTCTCTTAATCTGATTTCCTGCAAAAAGAAGAATCAGTACGTTAACGGCGACGGTGCACTTCAGCTTACAATTAGTGACTCTGAAACAAGTCTTTCTGATTTTGCGACAAAACCTGTAAATCACGCATTTACAAATAAAAAGATAATCGTTCTTCTTGGCTACAGCTTTAATTCTCCGGAAGTAAAGGAAAAAATTCTTAAAATTCTTGAAGATAAATATGGCTTTGCCGATTGCGGCGCGATGCTTTTCCCCCTGTGTTTTCCGGACGATTTTAAGCGCGGGGGACACTCTTATGCCACCGAATTTTATAATATCATCTCTGATCCTTTGCTGGATCTTGCCGGAATAGTTCTGATTGGCGCTCCTGAATATACTCATCTTGCCCTTGCCAGAAATCAGGATGACTGGAATCAGAAGGTCCCTTACCCTGTAATCGCCCTTTTTCCTCAGGACGATGCCCTCGGAATTGAATCGACCTGTGACTTCATCCTTGATAAAACGCAGACTGCCGAAGAAGAAGTTTTTACCCCTACAGATAAATATTTTGATCTGCTTCTTCATGTAATTGATTATGTGAGCATGGGAGATTTTGAGGTATCTGATTTTTCTGAGCCTCTCGTTCATCTTTCTGTCCTGTTAAAAGATAAAAAGTTCCATAATTTTACGGATTCGGAAACAGGACTGAAATCAATTAATCATTTTGTTTTGAATCAGTTTTAGTCAGTCACTTTTAGAGAGGAAACGGAGAGATAATGATTGAGTTAATAGAAAATGATGACAGGCTGATTGGCAGCCAGGAGGCAATAGAAGCTCTTTCAAAAAAAGAAAATGCCCGGGTCATTGTGCTTTCTGATTCACATGGAAATACTGAAATTTTCAGGAATATAATCCTGCGCTACGGAAGCGGCTGTGATGCGCTGATTTTCTGCGGTGACGGTTTAAGTGACCTTGCCCGTGTTCTGGAAGAGGCTGAATCTTCTGAAGAATTAAAGGAAGCTATGCCGCCGGTTATTGCCTATGTCCAGGGCAATTGTGATATTTCAGCTTATGTTCTTATGCCGGGGAAAAGTCCTGAAGGCCGGCCACCTGTATCTCAGGTGCTCTGGGCCGCAGGGAAGGGGATTTACATAAGTCACGGACATTACGAAAGCGTTAATTTTACAAGGGAGCCGCTTGCCATGAGGGCTTGTGCAGAAGAGTGCCAGGTGGCAGTTTACGGCCACACTCATATTCCTGATTCTTCGGTTGATGAAAAATATGCTACACGCATTTTTAATCCCGGAAGCTGCTGCCGTCCGCGGGGAGGCTTTCCTCCAAGCTTTTTGATACTGACTTTGATGCCGGATGTAATTGATGCCGCTTTTATAAGAATCAGTGATCCATTCAGTCAGCAGCCGGATTTTCAGGTCTTTTCACCAATGTTCTAGCTGACCTGCCTGCCGGAGGCAGCTTTTTTTTCAATCTTTTTGCAGGTTCTTGCATAGATTTCAAAAGTTTTATAGTATTTTCTCAGATTTTACGTTAGGAATGAACATTGTCAGAGTCCATAGCGTCCTGATTTACCTGCGACACCACGGTGCACAGCGTAATACACATCCTGCCGGTCAGTTATTTCTACACTGACACAATAATATCCAAATTACATTATTATATTTTTTAGCGGGATAACTATGCCCGCTCAGGAGATTTACGTATGAACAAATACGCTAAACGTTACCTCATCGACGCGATGAGCGGAATGGCTCAGGGACTTTTTGCCTCTCTGCTTATTGGAACAATCATCAGAACCCTGGGACAGCAGCTGCTTCGTCTTGGTCAGAATGCCTTCTTTAAGTTTTTAGTTGATGCCGGCACTTTTGCCGCTGAAGCTCATGTTGTTGGTGCCGCAATGGCAGTCGGAATCGGTTTTGCAATGCAGCTTCCAGCCCTCGTACTTTTTTCTCTGGTAGCTGTAGGTGCTGCCGCTAACGTAACTGGCGGAGCCGGCGGTCCTCTTGCGGTTTTGTTTATCGCAATTATTGCCGCTGAATGCGGAAATCTTGTGAGCAAAAAAACAAAGGTTGATATTATCGTAACTCCAGCAGTTACAATTCTTGTAGGTTCTCTTCTTACAGTTTTGTTCGCAAAACACATCGGAGCTGCTGCCGCTTCAATCGGACATCTGGTTGTCTGGGCAACAAAGCTTCGTCCTTTTGTAATGGGAATCATCGTTGCAGTTGTAATCGGCGTTGCCCTTACTCTTCCAATTTCTTCTGCCGCAATCTGTGCCGCTTTCGGACTTACAGGACTTGCCGGTGGAGCTGCTGTTGCGGGCTGCTGTGCTCAGATGGTAGGCTTTGCCGTTCTTTCTTTCCGCGAAAACAAATGGGGCGGACTTCTTTCTCAGGGGCTGGGAACAAGCATGCTTCAGATGCCTAACATCATCAAAAATCCAAAGGTCTGGCTGCCTGCAATTTTGACTTCTGTAATTACAGGTCCTCTTTCAACCTGCCTTTTCAAAATGGAAATGAACGGTCCCGCTGTAAGCTCTGGAATGGGAACCTGCGGACTTGTAGGCCAGATTGGCGTTGTAAGCGGCTGGTATTCTCCAAGTGAAGCGGCAATCAGCCATGGTGCAGCCGCAATCACACCGGGGGCTTTCAACTGGCTGGGACTTCTTTTGATCTGCTTTGTTTTGCCGGGACTTTTAAGCTGGGCTTTTGGTCTTCTTTTCCGCCGCATGGGCTGGATTAAAGAGGGAGATTTAACTCTCTAGACTTCTGCTGCAACAGTAGAAAAAATTAAGTTTTGTTATAAAAAATTTGCGTGATGGTTTTTAGCGTGCTAAAATAGTTCTATAAAAAAAACATGTATTTAAAATACAGGAGAAAAACAATAAAGGAGGATTTCTCTATGACTATTTCTAAAAACCTGGAAGGCGATAAACTTACTGTTGCAGTTGAAGGTCGTCTGGACACAGTTACTGCTCCTGATCTGGAAGCTGAGCTCAAGGTTGCTCTCGATGGCGCAAAAGAGCTTGTAATGGATTTCACTAAACTTGAATATATTTCTTCTGCCGGACTTCGTGTTCTTCTTTCTGCATTCAAGAAGATGGATGCAAAAGGAGGAAAGATGAAGGTTACAAATATCAACGAGATGGTTCGCGAAGTACTGGACGTTACAGGTCTTATGAGCGTTCTTACTGTTGAGTAATTTTCTATTAGCATTGTAACCACAGGAGGAAAAACTATGAAATCTGATGTTGTAATTGTAGACGACCAGGGAAAAGGCTTCTCTGAAGCACTTGAAGCCGCTAAAAAAACTACAAAATATGAAGGACTTTCAAAACAGAGTTCTCTTCACGTTCAGTTGATTACAGAAGAAATGCTGAGCCTTTCTCGTATTGTAACTGGCGCAGAAAACTCTTCATTCTGGATTGAAACAGACGGAAAGAAATTCTCTTTCCATCTTTCAACAAAAACTGTTATGGATCAGGAAAAAAAATCAGCACTTCTTTCTGCATCTACATCTCGCAAAAATGAAGCCGCAAACAGCTTCCTTGGAAAACTTCGTGATATTATTGAAAATGCTATGCTTGCTGACCCGGATCATTCGGATGATATTCCTGAAGATATTATGGGTGATCTTGCTAATCATGAAATTTCTGATACTGAATATGACGGATATGAACGCTCAGTTCTCCGCAAGCTTGCCGATGACATCAAAGTTGCGATTCGCGGCGGCGTTGTAGAAATGACTGTTTTGAAAAAAATGGCATAAACAGTTTTTGCCTGAAATTAAAAATCCATGGCTTCAGGGCTGTGGATTTTTTTTGTTTTAAACAGCAGTTTTAAATAATAAAATGTTATATATTTCTTGCAATCACAGAAATTTGAATTATAATTAAATATAACTTTTTGTTACACTTATTTTTAAATTTCTTGATTAGGAGGATATATGATTAGAAATTACTTTAAGTTTGTATGGGGGGTATAAAACTTCCCTCAGGTTTCTTCTTTTAAGCCTTGTAACAGGGCTTTTTCTTTCTTCGTTTACTGCCTGTTCGAACGGCTCGTCAGACTCTTCTGAAACAATAAAGTCGGTTTACTATGCTTCCTCTGGCTTGTCTGATTATACTCAAAGAGCCTTAGATGCAGTTCCTAAGGTAAAATCAGATGGAAGTACAGTTCCAGATATCATTGTTGTAAAAGCTTCAGAAAGTCTTCCGGAGAAAGATCTCAAGCTGATTTTAAGGGCCGTAAGTGAAGGTAAAACACTTATTATTGATGCTCCTTCTGCTAAAGAAATTCAAGAATTTGGAAGTAAGATTGAAACTCTCCTTGGTATAGAGAGGCTGTTAAATTTTTCGATTCAAACAAAACCTCTTGGCATTCGGGCTATGCTGCATGATGTGAAGGCTTTAGGTGAGCAGAACAAAAAATTTGAAGCGGTAGCTGTACGTGATTCAAAGGTTTATTATGTTCACAATATTGAGGAAGTGGCAGTAATAGAGCAAAGTATCAAAGATGACAGTGCTACGGCTGTTAAGCCTGAAGGAGCTATAGATGAAAGAGATTCTAAAAATCCACAAGACAACCCTTCTAAGGCTGATTATTCTTTGCTTAAGACTGCTTCTATTGTACGTTTTTCCAGATGGCTCAGGGGTTTAACTCCAGAAAGAAGTCTTGAGTCAGCCGCTTTTGATCAGGTAAATGCAGACAGAAGCGCCCGCAGTGCTCTTGAGGATGCTCAAAAAGCTCAGACATTCTATCATAACTTTACAGCTAAATTCTCAACTGCCTTAAGGGAGCATTATGACGGACGCTATGAAGGCAGATGTGAAAATGTCGAAGTTACAACTGATGTATGGACGGCTTGTGAACTTGATACCGGAACTGAATTTTATCTTGTCCGTAACTCCATGACCTGTAACAATCAGGAGTTAAATTGGACTGACGACTGGGATTCGGGATATTATGTAGCGCCATATTTTGAATACTCCACGATACAGACAAAAATTGAAGGTACAAACCTTAGATCAGGTGACTGTTCACCTCAAACTTCCACAGGTTCAACTAGCTATTCTTCAGGAACTACTGTCAACCTTTCTGGTAATATAGGTCTGGCTATGAGTGGTCCTCAGGCAAGTGTGGGGGGAGGCTTATCATGGTCAGAATCAACCACACGCTCTATTCCTGATATTTCAATTGGCTTCTATCCTAAGGCTGACAAGAGTGCGGCTGAATGGGAATTTACTACTCCAGAGTTGAGAGGACATGGAGACGATAGTGGGTCGGATATATCGTTTGACAAGCCTAAAGAGATTCAGATACGTGCTGCAGTATTCGATACTTATGCACTGTTTGTAAAAACAACTGATAAGGATAATACCGATGCAACTATACAAGTAGAGACACATTGTACTACTAAAATTACTATGAAAACTGCATGGAAAAATAAGCATAAAATAGCTGGAATTACAGTTAGTGCTGATTGTGAGTGGAAAACTTACGATGAACGTGCGATACAGACTTTCACAGATTCTATCCTTAAGCCATGTAATGTAAAACGTCAGTACATTATGGGCTTTACTCCGCCATCAGGGGTTTCACCTGCTGATCAGGACAGGCTTTATGCCATTGTTAAGGAATATATTTCTGACTGGAACAGTGTAACAGATTATTATGCTGTCGGCACAGGTAATCTTGACAATGAGGCTGCAAAACGCTTTGATGCCGCTATGCAGACAATCGAAACAAACAAGAATGTATTCCATGACCGTGGTTTCTCAGGTAAATTCACCTTCTATATTCAGAACAAGGAAAGTGGAACCCAGCCTAAAACTAAGGAGATAGAATTCTAAGTTAAAAAGAAGAAGGCTTCCCGGACGGGAGGCCTTCTTCTTTTAACGGATTTTCGTTATAGTACCGCCCCTCGCTAGTCTCGGGGCGAGTGCGTTTGTCGGATAATCCTAAAAAGTTGCGCTGTCGCACAACTTTTTTTAACGGATTTTCGTTATAGCACAGGTTTCATACTTGTCATGTAAGCGCGCAGCTTGCGTCCTACAACTTCGATAGGGTGGTTGCGGATTTCGGCATTTACGGCTACAAGCTCTGTGTTGTTTACGCAGTTGTCTTTTACATCAAGACCCTTTCCGA
This sequence comes from uncultured Treponema sp., assembly GCA_947165895.1. Taxonomy (GTDB): domain Bacteria; phylum Spirochaetota; class Spirochaetia; order Treponematales; family Treponemataceae; genus Treponema_D. Next base: position 128,022 of record CAMVCB010000003.1, on the reverse strand, counting down.
TAACGTCTGTGTGGAGTTTTGGCATAAGGTCTTTTGCCATCATTGGAGCGGCAACGCGGCTGAAGAGGTAACATCCGTACTCAGCTGTATCAGAAATTACGCGGTTCATTTCGTAAAGGCGCTTGCGGTCAATCAGGTTAGCGATAAGAGGAACTTCGTGGAGTGATTCATAGTAAGCAGATTCTTCCTTAATACCGGCATCAACCATAGTTTCGAATGCAAGTTCACAGCCGGCTTTTACCATTGCAACCATCAGAATACCCTTGTCAAAGTATTCCTGTTCAGTGATTTCATCAGCTGCTTCTTTTGTTGATTCAAATGGAAGTTTACCTGTGTCTTCGCGCCATGCGAGAAGGTCTTTATCTCCTGCTGCCCAGTCTTTCATCATTGTGCTTGAGAATTTACCTGAAATGATGTCGTCCATGTGCTTCTGGTAAAGTGGAGCAAGAAGCTTTTTGATATCTTTAGAAAGCTGGTTAGCCTTAATTTTTGCAGGGTTAGAAAGACGGTCCATCATGTTTGTAATTCCACCCCATTTGAGGGCTTCAGAAATTACGTTCCAGCCGTGCATCAAAAGTTTTGTAGCATATTCAGGGCTGATTCCTTCAGAAACCATCTTGTCAAAACAAACGATTGTTCCTGCCTGCAGCATACCGCAGAGGATTGTCTGTTCGCCCATAAGGTCAGATTTAACTTCTGCAACAAAAGAAGATTCAAGAACGCCGGCTTTGCTTCCGCCCATACCTACAGCAAGAGCTTTTGCCATTGCCCAGCCCTTTCCTTCAGGGTCGTTTGCAGGGTGTACGGCGATAAGATCAGGTACACCAAATCCGCGCTGGAATTCGTGCCATACTTCTGTACCAGGTCCTTTTGGAGCACACATGATAACTGTGATATCAGGGCGGATCTGCATTCCTTCTTCAATCATGTTGAATCCGTGTGAATACCAGAGGGCAGAACCCTTCTTCATTTTTTTCATAACTTCTGTGATTACAGGAGTGTGCTGTTTATCTGGAGTAAGGTTACCAACTAAATCTGCAGTTGGAATCATTTCGTCGTAAGTACCAACTTTGAAGCCGTTTTCTGTAGCATTTTTCCATGATTGGCGTTTTTCTGTAATAGCCGATTCACGAAGGGCGTATGAAACATCCAGACCTGAGTCACGCAGACACAAACCCTGGTTCAAACCCTGAGCACCGCATCCTACGATTACAATTTTTTTGCCTTTAAGAGCGTTAACTCCGTCTGCAAACTCGTCTTTTGACATTGAACGGCAATGTCCCAGCTGAAGGCGTGCTTCACGCCAAGGAATAGCATTAAAATAGTTGTTTCCCATTTTTCCTATGACCTCTTTATAAAAGTTTTTACGTGGTTAGTATAATGGTGATATATTATTGCGTAAAGTGATTTATTTTAATTTTATTATTGCGTAAAAAGCAATATTATGGAAGGACAGGCGCGAGGGAGCAGAGTATGGGGCGAAAACATTCTGTTTGCGGAGCGTCGCGATAGCGGCGCGTTTATAGTTACTTAACCGCAAACAGCATGTAGCGCATTATTGCGCGGTTTCGAACCATACTCTGCGACCGGGAGCCTGTTTTTACGTTGTAGGATTAATATTTTTCCGTTATATTAAATATATGAAAACAAAAGCGATTCCGCTGATTTTTATTCTTGTTGCAATTTTTCTTGCTGGCTTCTTTTTTTACTCAAGGCAGTTTGCCGCTAAGTCGGAAAACTCTTTTACCCGGGCCAAGGTAATCACGACTGAAGCAGAACGCAAAAACGAGCAGGAAAATGTAAAAATCCCCGCTACCAGCGAAAACGAAAAATACGAAACTTTTGTCCCTCTTTTGCCGGGCGAAACCTTAATCGGAACTCTTACAATAGATATCAATAATGACGGTTATGACGATGAAATCATCGTTGTGCGCAAAAATACTTCAAAATTTTTGTGGATTGTGCCTGGTATTTATAACTCGGTTTCTCACGAATACAACCGTTTTGATGAAATCCAGACAAAATTTACCCGTACAAGAACCTTTTCTTTCAGCGCCATGGATTTGATTGGTGACCATCACAATTCTATCATCTATCAGGGTGTGGATGACGACGGAAACTATGTAATGCAGATTTTCAACTGCAAGAAAAATCCTCTTGGTCAGCCGACTGTTGTTAATATAGGAAACTTTTCTTCTGATGGAACGGTTTTTATTCAGCAGACTGAGCGTTCAGAAAATTACGAGCTTGGAATTTCCCGCGGCGAAAGCTTTTCTGTCTGGGTTTACAGCTCTGAGCCTGTTAGTGAAGCTGACGGCGCAAAAAAGAATGTGGATTCAAATCAGATCCAGCAGGAATATAAATGGAATCCCTTTACTGAGCGCTATGAGCTTGCCCAGCAGATTAAGGTTACCGCAAGTCACCTTATGGCAAAGGAGCTTTCCCGAATTCTTGATGGTACTGTTGAATCCTTTGCGGCTTTTTTGAACGGTCTCTGGTACAAAACTTCGAATACCGACGGTAAAATCCGCTATCTGTATTTTGATTATAATAATAAGGAAATTATTCATCTTTTTGATGATTCTCAGGAAGTTTATCAGTGGGATAACTCAAAGCTTCGTCATAACGGAATCTACCTTACAACCGTCAATGCCGACATTTTGACTTTGCACCGCCGTTTTGACATTTCGCTGATTAAGGCTGATGAAATCAGAATTACAATCCGCGATGACATCAACCTGATTATTAAAGAAAGCACCATGTGGGACGGAAATTACAAAAAACTCAGCCTGCAGAATACTTTTGAAAATAATAAACACACTGCCACCGGCGAAGAATATCTTAAGGAATTAAAAGCCGCAAAAGCCTGGGCAACAGCAGATTCGGAAATTTCTTTTACTTTTAGGGATTTTTCTTATCTTTTAAAAGATAATGCTGCAATCAATGCTGAACAGACCGGTGTTTATTCGATTCTTCAGACTGGCAACGATGTTGTAGTTCAGTTCCGCCCTGATTCTGAAGATTCCTATCTTAATGACTGCTATGCAGTAAAATTCGGCGTAAAACAGATTACCGAGGTCGTAAAAAGAAAAACAATTGAAAAAACAGTTACAGACTACGATTCTCTGACCCTTACCCCGGTAAAAATCTCCCCGACCGACTGCTTTGCAACAGAAGGAAGAAGCTATCAGCTTTCGCGGGTGAAGTAGATTGAAAATACTGGCTAGGTGAATAACAGGAAAGTAACATAAGGCGTAGCAGAAATCGGGATTTGCGAAGCATTGAACGCGATGAGGTTGATGAAAACTGTAAGGGAAATACAGAGCAGGCTTTGCCTGCGGCGAGCGTTCACCGCTGAACAAATAACGATTTCTGCGAGAGCCTTTCGAAAGTTGACATATATTCACAAAAACTAATATTTTCAATATAATTTCAATTTATGAACGCTAATGAACTTCGCTCAAAATATATTGAGTTTTTTAAGAGTAAAAATCATGTTGAAATTTCGGGTCAGTCTTTAATTCCAGAAAACGACCCTTCTGTTTTGTTTACAATGGCAGGTATGCACCCGCTCGTTCCTTATCTTCTTGGTGAAAAGCATCCTGCGGGAACCCGTCTTACTGACTATCAGAAATGTATTCGTACCGGCGATATTGAAGAGGTAGGTGATCCTTCTCATCTTACCTGTTTTGAAATGCTTGGTAACTGGTCACTTGGTGATTACTTCAAAAAAGAATCTATCGCATATTCTTACGAATTCCTTACAAGCAAAGATTGGCTTGGTCTTGATCCTAAAAAGATTTCTGTAACTGTATTTGCAGGTGATGAAAACGCTCCTCGCGACGAAGAAGCAGCAGGTTACTGGAAAGAAAACGGAATGCCGGAAGACAAAATCGCATATCTTCCTGCATCAGACAACTGGTGGGCAGCTGGTCCTACAGGCCCTTGTGGTCCTGATACAGAAATTTTCTACTGGGTTGGTGAAGGCTTGCCTCCTCTAGGTTCAAACAAGGGTACAGACAGCGCTAACTGGATGGAAATCTGGAACAATGTTTTCATGCAGTACAACCGCGTAGATGAAAAAACTCTTCTCCCATTGGAAAAGAAAAACGTTGATACAGGTATGGGACTTGAACGTACAAACTGTATCCTTCAGGGAAAAACTTCGGTTTACCTTACAGAAGTTTTCCAGCCAATCATTAAGACAATCGAAAATCTTTCAGGCTATAAATATGGTACAGACGAAGAAAAAGATAAGTCTGTCCGCATTATTGCAGACCACACTCGTTCTTCTGTATTCATCCTTGGTGACCAGCGTGGAGTTACTCCGGACCGCGTAGGTGCCGGTTATGTTCTCCGCCGCCTTATCCGTCGTGCAGTCCGCCACGGAATGAAGCTTGGTATCGAAAAAGACTTCATGGCAGAGGTTGCAAAAACTGTCGTAGAAAACTTCAAAGGCCCTTATCCTGAGCTTGAAGCCAACAGTGAAAAGGTTTATCACGAGCTTATTGCTGAGGAAGCAAAATTCCGTCTTACACTTAAGAAGGGTGAGGCAGAATTCCAGAAGCTTCTTCCAAACCTGATGAAAAATCCTAAAAAAATCATCAGCGGAAAGGTTGCCTATAATCTTTACGAAACATACGGCTATCCTCTTGAGCTTACCCAGGAGCTTGGTGCTGAAAACGGCTTTACAGTTGACGTAGAAGGCTTTAAGGAAGCTGAACGCAAGCATCAGGAAGCATCGAAAACTGTTGACGCAGGTGCCGCTAAGGGTGGTCTTGCAGAACAGTCAGAAATCACAACAAAATATCACACAGCAACTCATCTTTTGCAGCAGGCTCTTGTTAACGTTCTTGGCAATCAGGTTGCTCAGAAAGGTTCAAATATCAACAATGAGCGTATGCGCTTTGACTTTACATTTGAACGTCCAATGACTAAGGATGAAATTCAGATGGTAGAAGACATTGTAAACAAGAAGATTCAGGAAGATCTCCCTGTTACAATGGAAGTTATGCCTCTTGATAAGGCTAAGGCTGAAGGGGCCCGAGCCCTCTTTACAAACAAATATGGTGAAGATGTAAAGGTTTACACAATCGGCCGTGACCCTAAAAACGACTGGTTCAGCAAGGAAGTTTGCGGTGGACCTCACGTTCAGCACACAGCTCAGATTGGTCAGTTCAAGATTCAGAAGGAACAGTCTTCTTCAGCTGGTGTTCGCCGTATCCGCGCAATAATTGTTGCCGGAACAGGACTTCCTTTGGACAAGTAGCGTAACCTTAACCGGCTTTGTTTGTTATTTAATAAAGTAGAAAACTATAAAAAGGAAATATAAATGAAAAAAATAGCTCTGGTTTGTTTTATGATTTTTGCTGCTCTGGGGGGTGCTTTTGCGCAGTCAGATTTGCAGCCGCTTGCAATCGTAAAGCTTAATAAAAGTGAGTCTATCACTGTTAAGCAGGTAAAGGCCCGTGTTTCTCCTTATGAAAAGCAGCTTGGTCGTAAACTTACGGTTGAAGAAAGAAAAGAAGTGTTGAATACAATAATCAAGGAAAAGCTCATGCTTCAGGCAGCTCAGAAAGATGGAGTTTCAATTCCAGACAGTGCTGTTGACCAGTATTTTATTCAGGGAATGAGCCAGCAGCTGGGTGTAAATGTTTCTGAAAAGGAGCTTGATGATATCGTTCGTCAGACACAGGGCGTTTCTCTTGATGAGCTTTTACAGAAACAGGTTGGAATGAACACTAGTGAGTATAAGCAGACTTTAAAAAATCAGCTTATGCTGCAGCAGTATGTTTTGAAATCAAAGCAGGCAGAAATCCAGGCTGTTGCTCCAACTGATGATGAAATCAGGGCTTTTTATGACAGCAACAAGGCATCTTTTGTCTGGAATGATATGATGAAGGCTTTTGTTGTAATCGTTGCAAAGGGTGATAATGCGGATGCTGCCCGCAATAAAGCTAACTCTTTCAGAAATCAGCTTGTTGATAACAAAATCACAAAGGATCAGCTGATTGCTCAGTCAAAGCAGGAAAACTCAGGCTTCCAGGCCGGGGAGCTTCTTATTTCTAAAACTGAGCCTAACGCACAGAGACTGGGCTATTCTTTTGAGGATTTAAGAAATCTCTTTAATCAGAAGGATGGTTTTGTAACAGACATTAAAGAAACTTCACAGGATTTCAGATTCATGAAGTTTGGTAAAAAATATGAAGCTAAAATGCTTGGTATCAGCGATGTAGTTCAGCCTGACACAACTGTAACCGTTTACGATTACATCCGCGGAAACCTTGCTCAGCAGAAGCAGATGCAGTATGTTCAGTATGCAGCTCAGCAGCTTGCAGATTCTTTGAATACTCCGGAAAATGTTGAGATGAAGAAAAAAGATGCTGCTCTTGATAAGCTTTTAGCTTGGGAGAACTAGAGTGTCCAGAAGAAAAGGTAGAATTCTTGCTTTTCAGGTTTTGTTTTCCTGGGAAGCGACAAAGGCAAAGTTAGAAGATTTGCTGACATTTTCATGGCTTCAGAAAGATGCTGAATTTACAGGCAGCGAAGAAGCCGCTGATGTTGTAAAAGAAGTAAAGGAAAGCTCAAAAGAGGAACAGGCTTTTGCAAGTCTTATTGCATCTGGAACTGTTGACCATATCTCTGAAATAGATGAAATGATTAAAACTCATCTTTCAAAGGACTGGACTCTTGAGAGAATTAATAAAGTTACTCTTGCAATTCTTCGAACAAGTATTTATGAAATGAAGTACCAGAGCGGAACCAGCCCCCAGATTGTAATTGATGAGGCTGTAAAAATCTCCAAGGATTTTGGTACCGATGATTCCTATAAATTTATTAATGCAGTGCTTGATAAAATAGGAAAAGATGAACTGGGCAAAAACTCGTAAAGTTGCATTATCATTTTTAATTCTTCAGTTTTTATCATTGTTCTGCCTTTCTTCCTGCCGGATGAAGGCAGAACAAAAGTCTTTAACGAATCGTCTTGAAATTATTGATTCCCTCATTTTACAGAATCAGAAAAAACAGGCTGTAAAGGAGCTGAAAAAGCTTCAGAAAAAGGCTGTGGATTCCTGGTCTTATCTTGGTATATATAAAAGATTTGAAGAGCTTGCCGAAACTAGAGCGGCAGAAAATCTCCTGAAAAAAGCTCTTTCAAAAAATTCTGAAAATCTGGAGCTTCTTGCAGTTTATTCAAAATATCTGATTTCACAGAATAGGATTGAGGATGCCGAGAAGTTTGCGAAAAAGCTTAGGGGAACAAAATATGGTTCTGTTTTTTCAGAGCTTGTTTTGAGAAAAGCCGAAAGTCCGGAAAATGTAAAAGAAAAGTTTAACTTTTTCCGCCAGGATCAGTATTTTTCGATTTTTTATGATGCCTATACCGGCAGTCACAATGCAATCTGGCTGAAAAACTGTGCCGTCAATCTTCTCTGTAAGGGGGATTACAAGGCGGCTGCTGCTCTCAGGCCGGAAGCCTATGCGGATGCAGATGACGCTTATTTCTGGGCCAGTATTTTTTACGACGGCGGCCAATATTACGAAGCAATATCTGCTGTAGAAAAATCAAAGGCTTTTTTGCGCGATTATCCTGATTCTAATCTTTTTAAGACAAGTAAAATTGCGCAGATTGCTCTTGAAGCTGATTCTTATATGGCCCTTTCTGATTTTGAGGGGGCAGAAAATATACGGCAGGAGATCCTTGACGAACTGCTTTCTCTTCCTAAAAAAAGTGGTGATGAAAAGCTGATTCCTGTAATTATGACTAACAGTGCTATTTGGGCTCAAAGTCAAAAGGATGATAATACTACAGCGGATCTTTTGTTTGATACAGTAAATAATTACCCTTACTTTGTTCCGGCTTTGATTTTGTATGCTGATTTTGCCTGGGAATCAAGCCTTGAGCGCGAAGAGGATGATGAAATAAAGGCTTTACGACGGGCTGGAATTTCTTCACTTGCAATGGAAAAATATGACAGCAGGCGAAAGATTCCTTTGAGTGATGCCCTTTACCGTATTAATCAGTGTCTGGCCCATGGAAAGGAACCTTACCTTGAACTTGAAAAGCTTGACCTTCAGTATAAGGCAGATAAGTCGATTACTCAGAAAGAAAAGACCCGTGATTTATGGCGTATTCTTGAGAATAACTATCAGGATGGAGAAAAATACAAAGAGCTTCTGGTTCAGTATGCCCTCAACTTCCTTTTGTCGACAAAGCAGTATGATGACGCCTGGCATCTTTTCTACAAATATGTTTATGACAAATATCATTTTAATGATAAAGAAGATTTTTTTGTTCAGTTTGCTGAGCATGTAAAGGAAATCAATCTTCCTTTGGCTGAATTTGCCGGATATTTTGCCTGTGAACAGAAAAAACAGTCAGAAGCCTTTAGAATTTATGAATTCTGTGTATTTGAAAGCGGCGGAATAAATGCTGACGGTCAGGTTTCTACCAGAGTTGGAACAGCGGCCTGTATGAATCTTGCTGATATGTATTTTGCAAAGGGCGATAAGCAGAAGGCAATGGAGTTATATGGAAAGGCAAGCGGACGTGAAGTAAACAATAGAATTAGAAGTCAGATTTTTTACAGACTGGCAAATATCTATCTTTCCAGCGGGGATACAAAAAATGCCCTGCGCTCAGCTGATTATGCATGCAGCATAGATCCGGAAAACGAAAGGGCATTTCTTCTTAGAACAAAAATCCGCGTTATTCAATAATGGCAATAATGTCGCTCATTTTGAGGATGAGGTGATCCTCGCCGTCGATTTTTACCTGTGTTCCAGAATATTTATCGTACATGATGCGGTCACCAGCTTTTACGGTGATTTTTACATCATCAGTTCCTGGTCCTACTTCAACTACAGTTGCAGTCTGAGTTTTTTCCTGAGCAGCCTCAGGGATGATAAGTCCACCAGCTGTTTTTGTTTCTGCCTTGTCATTTTTTACAAGAACGCGATCTGCTAAAGGTTTAACTTTCATTTTTATCTCCTGTTTAAGCGAGCCGGTCAGAGCTCGCGGTGTTTTATAGCAAAGCGTTAAAAAAAATTGCGATGCAGCAATTTTTTAGCTTTACAATTAAAATAATAAAATTTATGAAATTCGGCAAGAAAAATCCATTTGTAAAATGCCTGTTTTGATATATAATAATTTTATTATATATTTTAGGAGACATTAATGAACAATTTCATTTTTTTAGGCCCACCGGGAGCTGGTAAAGGTTCACTTGCTGTAAAAGTTGCAGAAGAATACAAAATCCCGCATATTTCTACCGGAGATATTTTCCGTGCAAATATTAAAAATCAGACACCGCTTGGAGTAAAGGTTAAGGCTATCATTGATTCAGGTTCTCTGGTAAGCGATGATTTGACCTGCGAGCTTGTAAAAGACCGCCTTTCACAGCCTGACTGCAAGAACGGTTATATTCTTGACGGTTTCCCACGCACAATTCCACAGGCAGAAATGTTCACAAAGATTTGTGATGATGTAAAGGTTGTAAATTTTGAAATTAAGGACGAAATCGTTATCCGTCGTCTTTCTACACGCCGTGTATGTAAGGCCTGCGGTGCAAACTTCAACGTTCTTACTCTTCCACCAAAAGTAGAAGGCGTTTGCGACAAATGCGGCGGCGAGCTCTATCAGCGCGATGACGACAAACAGGAATCAATCCTTCACCGCATGGACGTTTACCGCGAGCAGACAGAACCTCTAATCAAGTTCTACCGCGATAAGGGAGCCATCACAGATCTGGATGCTTCTATTGAAACAGATGTGCTTCTTGGAAAGTTCAAGAAAATTTTTAAGGCATAAACACTAACAGGTAATTAATCCTACCAAAAAAAATCGCATGTCGCGGGTCCCAGCGATAGCAAGAAGCATTTATTATAATTTTAAGGATAATGTTCCTTGCTTCTTGCTAGCGTCCCACGCCATGCGATTTTTTATGCCATTCGCTTTCTAATTAATTTTTATTAAAAAAGCCCTGTAATTTTTCCGTCGTCGTCAACGTCAATGTTGAGGGCAGCCGGTGCTTTTGGAAGGCCTGGCATTGTCATGATGTCACCTGCCAGTGCAACTACAAAGCCTGCGCCGGCATAAAGTTGAACGTCGCGAACCGGGAATACAAAGCCTTTTGGAGCTCCGATAAGCTTTGGATCATGGCTGATTGAGTTCTGGGTTTTTGCAATGCAGACAGGAAGCTTTCCGTAGCCTTTTTCTTCAAAATCCTTAAGCTTTTTGAGGGCAGCCGGGTCAAAATCAACTCTTTCTGCCCGGTAAATCTCTGTCGCAATTTTTTCAATTTTAGCTGTAAGCGGAAGATTATCTTCATAAAGATGATGGAAATCTGCCTTTCCGCTGTCAGCAAGCTCTGCAACAGCTTTTGCAAGCTCTGTAGTTCCATTTCCGCCTTTTTCCCAGCCTTCGCTAAGTACGGCCTTTGCCCCGATTTTTTCACAAAGATCCTGAAGAAGCTTAATTTCTTCATCGCTGTCGGTAATGAATTTATTAACTGCAACTACGCTCGGAAGTCCAAATTTTGCAATGTTTTCTATATGAGTTTTGAGGTTTTCAAAGCCTTTTTCAAGGGCAACTGTATTTGGAGCTGACAAATCTGTTTTTGCCACTCCGCCATGCATTTTAAGGGCGCGGATTGTTGCGACAATTACAACTGCATCCGGTTTAAGTCCTGCCGAGCGGCATTTAATGTCCAGGAATTTTTCTGCGCCAAGGTCTGCGGCAAAGCCTGCTTCGGTAACTACATAGTCACCGGTAGCAAGAGCACACATTGTGGCGTTAACGCTGTTACAGCCGTGGGCGATGTTTGCAAAAGGGCCTCCGTGAACAAAAGCCGGGTTCTTTTCCAGAGTCTGAACAAGGTTAGGCTTGATTACGTCTTTAAGAAGGGCCGCAACGGCTCCGGTACATTTAAGCTGGCCAAATGTTACGTTTTCGCGCTTGTAATTCTGGCCGATTACTATGCGGTCAATGCGCTCTTTCAGCTCGCTGATAGTTTTTGAAAGACAGATGATTGCCATAATTTCTGAGGCAACTGCGATTGTAAAGTGATCTTCCCGCGGAACTCCCTGCAGGCGGCCGCCAAGTCCAACGATGATGTTACGCAGGGAACGGTCGTTCAAGTCCATGCAGCGTTTCCAGCTGATGGTGCGCGGGTCAATTTCCAGCTGGTTTCCCTGCTGAATGTGATTATCGATTAAAGTTGCAATCAGGTTGTTTGCAATTGAAATTGCGTGAATGTCTCCCGTAAAGTGCAGGTTAATGTCTTCCATAGGAACAATCTGGGCATAACCGCCGCCACAGGCACCGCCTTTTACACCAAAACATGGTCCAAGACTAGGCTCACGCAGGGCAACTACGGTTTTCTTTCCGATTTTATTAAGACCGTCTGCAAGTCCGATACTTACTGTGGATTTTCCTTCGCCTGCCGGGGTAGGTGTAATTGCAGTTACAAGAATAAGCTTTCCTGGCTTTTCGCAGGCCTTCTTCTGCAGGGTTTTAAGTTCGTCAAAAGTGATTTTTGCCTTGTAAGGTCCGTAGAGCTCAAGTTTGTCTTCTGTGATTCCGATTTTTGCGGCTACGTCTTTAATTGGAATCATTTTGTTTTTCTGGGCGATTTCGATATCTGTCATGAAAGTCCTCTAAAACTATTATCTATATTGGAAGATATTATGTCGAATTTCCTTTAAATTTTCTATATAGTCGCATATACTACAAGGAGATTGAAAATATAACTGAATATTATTTTCGGAGGATAAAAAAAATGAAAAAAATAGTTCTTGCCTTGGGAATGACCGCTATGCTGATTCTTCCAGCCTTTTCTGCAACAGTAAAAATTCCAGGCTATGATGACCCTGTTACAGTTCCTGATGATATTGCGGGTCTTATTAATTCTCATCTGACTGAAATTGGCCAGGTTCTTAAAGCAAATAATGTATCAGCTGAAGACCTTAATAAATATGCAGGTGAAGTTAATAAGGCTTATGGATCAATTAATATTCATAATCCATATAGTACGGCAACAGGCGGCCTGAACAATTTTAGTGATGACTTAAGAAATACCCTGCCGAATACTCAGATTCAGCAGAATGTATGGGCTGATTCATGGATTGGTCATCTTGTTCAGGTTGGAAACGGTCCTTTCCTTCCTCATTTTGGAATTGGTGCCAATGTCGGTGCGGCTTCAATTAAGATGAATGCATTAAAAGATATGGGTGATGCATTTAAGCTTGATTTAGGCGGCCTTCCGTCTACACTGGCAATTCCTACAATTACTGTAGACGCCCGCCTTGGCGGATTAAAAATATTTGATCTGGCCCTCCCTTTTGATCTGGGCTTTACTTTGAGCGGTTTGAATTCTTCAAAGCTTGGTCTTGATAACATGATGAAGGATGTAAGGTTTGATTTCTTCTCGATTGGTTTTGATGTCCGTTACTGTGTATGGGAACCTCATATACTTGATACGAAGGTCAGCGTTGGTGCCGGCTTTTATTATACAAAGGGTAGTGTAAATGTTGACAGCAAAAATGCAAAGGCTGGTCTTGATTTTGCAGCAACCAACTTTACCTTGAATGCCCAGATTTCTACAAAGCTTTTGTTCTTCAGACCTTTCCTTGGCGCAAGACTTATGTTTACAAATTCCAAAGTTGACTGGTATGTAAAGAATATTAACTGGACTTCAATTCTGGACGATTCTTCTATTTTAATGAATCAGGCAATAAAGAATGGATTCCTTCCGACAAATATTAATGGCGGAGCTGACGGATTTAAGGTACGTCCTCTGCTTCAGGGTGGTTTTGCCTTTGACCTTGGTGTAATCGATCTGACATTCAGTGCAAGCTACGATATACCATCAAATATTTTTGGCGGTGCCTTCAGCCTGCGATTCAGTCTGTAGAAGGAACCATTTCTATCGATGAAGCTAAACGACAGTCGCAAGGGACTGTCGTTTTTAACGCTTCTTCGATTTTCGGCAGGGGAGACTTCCCCCTCCTTTCTGGCCTGCAAAAAAAATCTTAACTTTAATCATAAAAAAACATAACTTTTTAATTTTTCCCGCCGCTTTTTTGAAAAAATCCTGCAAAAAATACAAAAAAAATTTAACAAAATCCGTAAAAAAACTCATGTACTTCTGACTATTTGAGATTTAACATAAAGGTATATTAAAAAACAGTCCAAATCGTTAGGAGGAAATGGATATGAAAAAAACAGTTAAGACTTTGATTGCAGCAGGTCTTATGGTTGCAGCTGCAAGCTCTTTGTTTGCTGCAAAAAAATCAAAGAAAGCTCCTGCAAAGAAGCTTATTACAGTTGGTTATGCTCAGGTTGGTGCTGAATCAGACTGGCGCCTTGCAAACACAACATCTTTCAAAGAGACTTTCACAGAAGCTAACGGCTACAAATTGATTTTTGATGATGCTCAGCAGAAGCAGGAAAACCAGATTAAGGCAATCCGAAGTTTTATTCAGCAGGATGTAGACTACATCGTTGTTGCTCCAGTAGTAGAAACTGGTTGGGAAACAGTTCTTCAGGAAGCTAAAAAAGCAGGAATCCCTGTAATTCTTTCTGACCGCCAGATGACTGGTGTAGATGATCTTTATCTTTGCTGGGTTGGTGGAAACTTCCTCCAGGAAGGACGCGACGGTGTAAAATGGCTTGAAGGTTACCTCAAGAAGACAGGCCGCGATAAAGATACAATCAACATTGTAGACCTCCAGGGTACAATTGGTGCTTCTGCTCAGATCGGACGTACACAGGGTATCATGGAAGGTATCGATGCTCACAAAAACTGGAAACTTGTTGCTCAGCAGACAGGTGAATTCACACAGTCTAAGGGACAGGAAGTTATGGAGTCTATCCTTAAATCAACTCCAAAAATTGATGTAGTATTTGCAGAAAACGATAACATGGCTTGGGGTGCAATCGACGCTATCAAAGCTGCTGGTAAAGTTCCTGGAAAAGACATCATCATCATCTGTTTCGATGCTGTACACGAAACATTCAACAAAATGATGGCTGGTGAAATCAACTGTGCTGTAGAATGTAACCCACTCCACGGTCCACGTGTTGATGAAATCATCAAGACAATTGAAGCTAAGGGTCCTAAAGGAATTAAGAGCAAGATTCAGTATGTAGTTGAGGAAGTATTTGATCAGGAAAATGCTGCAGCAAAACTTCCAACACGTAAATACTAATTATAAGTTAGTGATTTAGCTGGATAGGCTGGAGTTGCACAGGGGTAGAAATAACCCTGCACTCTCCAGCCTTTTTTTTAAGAAAAAAAACTTAGGGAAAAGAAAAATGGCAAATGAAGTTTTACTTCAAATGAAAAACATTACAATGACATTTCCTGGCGTAAAAGCTCTTCAAAATGTTGATTTTACTCTCTGTAAGGGTGAAATACATGCTTTGATGGGTGAAAACGGTGCGGGAAAATCAACATTGATTAAAGTTCTTACAGGTATTTACACCAGAGATTCTGGAGAAGTTTTTCTTGAGGGTAAGGAAATAAACAACCATTCTCCAGAGGAATCACAGAAAAACGGAATCAGTACCGTATATCAGGAAGTTAACCTGTGTCCGAATATTTCTGTTGCGGAAAATATTTTTGCAGGACACGAACCAAAAAGACATTTTGCAATTGACTGGAAATTAATGAATGAACAGGCCAAAAAAGTTCTTAGTGAAGTTGGTCTTGTTGATATAGATGTAACAAAGAGTCTGGGTGATTATTCTGTTGCCATTCAGCAGATGGTTGCAATTGCCCGGGCTATCAATTTTAACTGTAAGGTTTTGATTCTTGATGAACCTACATCTTCTCTTGATGATAAAGAAGTTGATGAGCTTTTTAAGGTTATGAACCGTCTCAAGGCTAAGGGTGTTGGCATTATCTTCGTAACCCACTTCCTTGAGCAGGTTTACGCTGTCTGCGATAAGATTACTGTTCTTCGTAACGGTGAGCTTGAAGGTCAGTACACAGTTGCTGAGCTTCCGAGACTTGAGCTTGTACAGGCCATGCTTGGTCATGAAGTTGCAGAGCTTGATAACCTGCACGCTGATAACTCTATTGAAGAGAGAGATGATGTTCCTGTAATTTTGAAGGCTGTCGGCCTTACCCACAAGGGTACAATCAAACCTTTTGAGCTTACAATTAAAAAAGGTGAAGTTATCGGTTTGACAGGTCTTCTTGGTTCCGGCCGTTCTGAGCTGGTTCGAACTCTTTATGGTGCTGATCGTCCTGATGCAGGAACTCTTGAGTTCAACGGAAAGCCTCTTAGTGTAAACAGCCCGCTTGATGCAATTAAACGCGGCATGGCTTATCTGCCGGAAGACCGCAAGGCTGAAAGCATTATTGCTGACCTTTCAATCCGCGAAAACATGATGATTGCCCTGCAGGCTAAAACTGGTGTTTTCAAAAAGCTTCCAATGAGCAAGCAGATTGAATTGACAGAAAAATATGTAAAGGCACTGAATGTAAAAACAGTTTCTATGGAAACTCCGATTAAAGCTCTTTCGGGTGGTAACCAGCAGAAGGTAATTATCGGCCGCTGGCTTGTTACAAATCCTGAATTCCTGATTCTTGATGAACCTACCCGCGGTATTGACGTTGGTACAAAGACTGAAATCCAGAAGCTTGTAATTCAGCTTGCAAAAGAAGGCTTAACAGTTGTCTTTATCTCTTCTGAAATTGATGAAATGCTCCGTACTGTAAACCGCCTCTGCGTAATGCGCGACGGACAGAAGGTAGGAGAACTTAAGAATGACAATCTTACACAGCAGGATGTAATGGTTGCAATTGCGGGAGGAAAATCAAATGGCTAATTTTTACGCACTTTGGAATAAAGCTCGAAAAAGCCAGCTTATGCTGCCAATTTGTGCTCTGATTGTAATGCTCTTTGTAAACGCAATCATCACTCCGGGCTTCTTTAAAATTTCTATTAATAACGGAGTTCTTTACGGCTTCCTTATTGATATTTTGAACCGTTCAAGTGAACTTATCATTCTTGCGGTTGGTATGACCTTTGTTGCTGCCAGCTCGCGCGGTACTGATATTTCGGTTGGTACAATTGCCGCAGTTTCGGCTGCCCTGATTGTCCGCCTGCTTGGTTCAAGCTATGACGGATATGCCATGACACCGGCTCTGGCAATCTTCTTTGGACTTGTGCTTGGTGTAGTGTGTGGTGCCGTAAACGGTTTCTTAGTTGCGGGACTGAACATTCAGCCTATGGTTGCAACTTTGATTATGTACACTGCAGGACGCGGTATTGCCCAGCTTATCAGTTCTAAGGTTCTGGAAAATGGTGATGTTGCAACTGGTGTAATTCTTTATGTCCGCATGGAATCTTACAAATATATCGGTGGATTTATTCCAGGCTGTATTGTACCGACTCCAATCTTTATTGCCATTGCCTTTGTTGCAATTACTTATTTTGTAACAACAAAAACTGCAATGAGCACTTACATTCAGACTGTCGGAATCAACCCTAAGGCTGGACGCCTTGTTGGTATCAACTCAGTTCTGGTAATTTTCTTCTGCTACGTATTCTCAGGCTTCTGTTCAGGTGTGACAGGTCTTATTGCTTCAAGCCGTATTTATTCATGTGATGCAAACAACATCGGATTGAATATGGAACTTGATGCCATTCTGGCGGTTGCCCTTGGTGGAAACAGTCTTGGAGGCGGTAAGTTCAACCTTGCAGGTTCTGTAATCGGTGCCATTACAATTCAGGCTCTTACAACAAGTTTGTATGCCGTTGGTGTTAGTGCTGATCAGCTGCCGGTTTACAAGGCTGTAGTCGTAATTCTGATTGTAGTATTCCAGTCTCCTGCATTCAAAAAATGGATTGCACAGAGAAAGCTTAACCGTGCAAATTCTGCTCTTGCAACAGTTGCTGCTAGATAGGGAGGATAAAGATGTTGAGTGTTAGAAGTTTACTTAGTAAACAAAAGAAAAAGATTGATTCCAGCAACTTCCTTCTGATGGTTACAGTTGGCTTGTTTGCCCTTATGTATATTATTGGTCTTGTTGTTTTCCATGATCAGGGATTTGGAAAAATGCAGACTTTCCTTAATATGCTGATTGATAACGCAGGTCTTTTGATTGTTGCGGCAGGTATGACTGTCGTAATGATTACCGGTGGTATTGATATTTCCGTAGGTTCTGTAGTTGGTCTGGATTGTATGATTCTGGCTTTCTATATGGAAAAAATGGGAATGCCGGCAGGAATTGCAATTCTGATTGTTCTTGCTTTTGGCGTGATTTTTGGTGCCTTCCAGGGCTGGCTTATTTCCTACATGGAACTGCAGCCTTTCGTAATCACACTTGCGGGGCTCTTCTTCTGCCGCGGTTTGACTGCCATTATCAGCTCACAGCAGATTGCAATTACAAAGAGTAAGTTCTTCCTGGGTCTTGCAAATAAAGATATTCGTGTATTGTTTGCGCCATATCACAACAAACGCGGTGTTCTTATGTTCCCTTTTGTTCACCCGAGTGTAATCATCGCCCTGATTACTGTTGTAATCATCTGGTGGATGCTTAAATATACCCGCTTCGGACGAAATCTCTTTGCTATTGGTGGAAACGAGCAGTCTGCCCTCCTGATGGGTATCAACGTTAAAAAGACAAAGTTCATGGCTTACATGCTGGAAGGCTTCCTTGCTTCCCTCGGTGGTCTTGTATTCTGTCTGAACACAACTTCGGGCTTTGTTGAGCAGGCGCGAGGATTTGAAATGGAAGCGATTTCGTCCGCCGTCATAGGTGGAACAATGCTGACCGGTGGTGTTGGCACTGTAGTGGGAACTTTCTTTGGTGTTCTGATTAAGGCAACAATCGAAAGTTTGATCCGCTTCCAGGGAACACTTTCTTCATGGTGGGCAAGAATCGTTCTTTCTGCAATCCTTTGTTTCTTCATCGTATTGCAGAGCGTGTTTGTAATCGTAAAGAACAGAAATAAATAAGCAAAGCGGGGGGGATGCGCACCCCCCCCACACATAAAATACTCCTTCCCGGGCAGCTGGTAAAGTTTTTACCGGCTGCCTGTCTTTTTTAACAAGACTCTTTTACTATGACTTAAATTTCTTAAATTTTATTGAATTTCTGGACTTAAATTCGTATAATTATGTAATTTTGATTTGAGAAAGTTGCATATTTATGCAAATTAATGTATAAATCATTAGATTTCAAAAAAATCGAAAAGCAAAAAAGCTGATGGGGGCGTTATTATGATTGATTACAAAGACGAATCTGAAATCCTTAAGAAGTTTGAAAGCCTTGCGGTTCATAATGACCCGATTAATCCTGATTTGTATTCAAAATTTGATGTCAAACGCGGCCTCCGTAACGCTAACGGCACTGGTGTTCTTGTTGGTCTTACAAGAATTGGTGATGTAGTCGGTTATGAAATTCATGATGGAGAAAAGGTTGCTGTTCCCGGCCGCCTTATTTACCGCGGTTACAATGTTGAAGATTTGATTGCTGATGCAGAAAAAAATCATCAGTTTGGATATGAGCAGTGCGCTTATCTTCTGCTTTTTGGAGAGCTTCCAAACCAGCAGCAGCTTGACCGCTTTGCAAACTACATTGGAGAAATCCGAAACCTTCCTCCAAGTTTTACAGAAGACATGATTATGAAGGCGCCTTCTAAGGATATCATGAATAAGATGGCCCGTTGTGTACTTGCAAGCTATTCCTACGATGAGGATCCTGAAAACCGCAGCCTTGGAAACATCATCAAGCAGAGCGTTCAGCTGATTGCACGCTTTTCTACTTTTGCCGCTTACGGTTACCAGGCAAAGCGCCGCTATTATGACGGTGAAAGTATGTATATTCACAATCCAAAGCCTGAGCTTTCTACCGCAGAAAACTTCCTCCGCCTTATCCGCTCGAACAAGGAATTCAGTCCGCTCGAAGCTAAGGTACTCGACCTTGCCCTTATCATTCACGCAGAGCACGGTGGTGGTAACAACTCTTCTTTGACAGTTCACGTTGTTTCTTCTGCCGATACAGATACTTATTCTTCAATGGCTGCAGCAATCGGTTCCTTGAAAGGAAGCCGCCATGGTGGAGCCAACATCCGCGTAGTTGAGATGATGGACGAAATCAAGGCAAACGTAAAAGACTGGTCCAGCGAAAAAGAAGTTGGCGATTACCTTAGAAAGATTGCTCAGAAAGATGCTTTTGACCACAGCGGTTTGATTTACGGTATGGGACACGCCGTTTATACTGTAAGCGATCCTCGTGAAAAGCTTTTGAAGGCAAAGGCAAAGGAGCTTGCTAAAGAAAAGGGCTGTATGGATGAGTTCGGTCTTTACGACATCATTGAACGCCTGGCTCCCGGCATTATCTGTGACGTTCACCATTCAGACAAAAAGGTCTGCGCAAACGTTGACCTTTACTCTGGTTTTGTATATTCAATGCTCAATATTCCTCGCGAGCTCTTTACTCCGATTTTTGCAATTTCGCGAATTGCCGGATGGTCTGCTCACCGCATTGAGGAAGTTGTAAGCGGCGGCCGTATTTACCGCCCTGCATACAAGAACGTTTCAGAAGAGCGTCCTTTTGTGCCTATTGCAGAACGCGGCTAGTTTTACATGCCAAAAGAACGTATAGACAAGCTTCTTTCTCATCAGGGCTTTGGTTCCCGTAAGGATATAAAACGCCTTTTGCGCTCGGCAGAGGTGCTTTTAAACGGTAAGCGCATTTATGACCCCAGCCTGGGAATTGACCCGGATTCGGATGAACTGAGCCTTGACGGCGAAAGGGTAAGCTTTCAGCGCGAAGTTTATCTTATGATGAATAAGATTGCCCATACAGTCAGTGCCAGTAAGGACGGTGAGCATCAGACTGTGTTTGACCTGCTTGCGCCGGAATACCGCACTCCTTATCTGCAGGAAAAGCTGCATCTGGTGGGCCGCCTGGACATGGATACGGAAGGGCTTCTTCTATTTACTACTGACGGCGCCCTTACTCACCGCCTTATTTCGCCAAAATCTCATATTGATAAAACTTATTTTGTAATGCTGGAGCGGGAATTTACACCGGAAGAGCAGGCTGATGTGACCCGCCGCTTTGAAGAAGGCATTGCAGTAGGGCCTGATGACAACGACCCGGGCTTTACCTGCCAGCCCGCCCGGGTGCGCTTTCCGGGGGAAGGGGAAATTAAGGCGGCTTTAGAAAATGCCAGCCTTGATGACATTTTGCAGAGAGTCCAGAGCCTTGCAGAGTGTAAGGGCGGCCGCGACGCCGGCTTCGCGGGAGCAGAGACGGTGAAAGGAGCGGACGCAGTCAGGCAAGAGGGAGGGGGGATAGAAGGGCTTCTTCGTCCTGCCCGTTTTGCAATCCTTACTATTACGGAAGGAAAATACCATCAGGTAAAAAGAATGTTTACAGCGGTTGGAAACAGGGTTGTCTTTTTGAAGAGGCTTAGTATGGGCAGGCTTGCCCTGGATGGAAGTCTGAAAGCTGGAGAATACCGCCCCCTGACAGAAGAAGAAATCGCCCTGCTGTCCTAGAAAATGAATTTTTTCTAAAATTTTTCTCATCCATAACAAAGTTTTATCTTCTCATTTTACTTTACTAGTTTATAATTAAAATATGAGTGGTCGAACACGCAATTTCAATAAGTTTTATAAAGCCCAAAAAGTCTTTTTTTTACTTTTTCTTTGTGCAGCTGCTCTTTCATGTCAGAAGAAGTCAGCTGTGGTAACAGAAACAGCTTCATCAAATAAAATACTTCTGGGATTTTCGCAGATTGGTGCAGAAAGCGAATGGAGAATCCGCAATACTGAATCAATTCTGGAAGCGGCAGAGGCGGAAGGAATCCAGATTCTTTATGATAATGCCCAGCAGAAGCAGGAAAATCAGCTGCAGGCCATTCATTCTTTTATAATTTACCAGGTTGATGTAATTGCTTTTGTTCCAATTGTAGAAACCGGCTGGGATAATGTTCTCAGGGAAGCTAAGGATGCCGGAATCCCTGTTATAGTTGTTGACAGAAATATTCAGACTTCGGATCCCAGTCTTTATGCAGGCCTGATTGGTGAGGATACTAATGAAGAGGGCCGGCGGGCTGCTTATTTTCTTTTGAAAAAGTTTAAAAATCATCCGGGGCCGCTGAATATTCTTGAGATGGCCGGTACGGAAAATTCTTCGGCAGCTTATGAAAGGGCATCCGGCTTCAGAACGGTGATGAATTTACACCCTAAATTCAGGATAATTCATTCAGAAAACGGGGATTTTATGAAGTCCCGGGCCCGTGAAATCACAAATAAAATCATAACCTACAATGACGGACTTACTATCGGGCAGAATAAAGTTGATATTATTTTTTCTCATAATGATGCTATGACCTGGGGAATCCTTGAAGCAATGGAAGAATTTAATATCAATCCCCGTAACTATACAATTATTTCTTTTGACGGTGAAAAAAGGGCGGTTGCAGGAATAAAAGACGGAATTATTAACTGTGTAGTTGAGTGTAATCCTAATCTTGGACCTTCGCTTTGCTATCTGGTTAAAAAACTTGCCGCCGGCGCTGAAATCCCCCGCGTAACCTACGTAAATGAAAAAGTTTTTTCAGAATTTGATTCACCGGAAGCTTTAGAAGGTAAAGGTTTCTAAAATGTTTTTCAAAAAAATCCGAAAGCTCTTTCAAAAAAACAGTATTTACCAGTATATTGCTGTTTCTTATTTTCTTATTATCCTGATTATGATAATTCCTACCATTTATTCCATGTCTATCTGGCAGTATAACCGTGCCCGTTACGACAAAATCATCAAAAATGTAGGAAAGGCAAATTCCATTCTTAAGGTTGGAAGTGAAGATATTCCCGATGAGCTCTGGGATATTGTTTCGGGGCGTAAAAATGTGAGGGAAGGCAGTCATCATTCTATGCTTTACGGTCTTGAGCAGGGCTTGAATGAAATGATGTCTGAAAGTGACAGCGAAAAGGTAAAGAAAAATCTTCAGCTGGCTTACCGTACTTATCAGACAATGAACCGTAATATCATAATGCTGGAAAGGCAGATTGAGCAGGATGCGGGTGTTGATCAAAGTGAAAGTCTGCTTGATGAAATCAGAAGCATTTCCAATCTTTTTGCCCAGATTATGCGGGATTTTATTGTCTCAGAAATTGAATCGGCGGAAATTGCAAATAATAATATTCAGAACTCATCTTATTTTCTCTTTTTGATTCAGGTTTTGATTATTCTGATGGTCGGACTTTTGATAATTGCCAATTTTAAAACCCTGTCAAAAAAAATCAGGATTCCGATTACAAAAATGGAAAAATTTTCTACTGAGCTTGCAGCGGGAAACCTCAAGGCTCAGATTTCGACCCCGGAAATTATGGAATTTTCGCATCTGGTAGAAAACCTCAACTCTATGGCCCTGCAGATTGACCGCCTTATGAAGCAGAATATTGAAGAGTCAATCAATCTGCAGAAGGAGGAAATGGCAAAGCTTCAGGCTCAGATTACTCCTCACTTTCTTTACAATACCTTTGATACTATAATCTGGCTTGCCGAAGCAAAGAAAACTGATGAAGTAATTGAAATTACCAGGGCTTTTTCAAACTTTATGCGCATTTCTCTCAGCCGGGGCCATGACTGGATTACAATTGAGCAGGAGATTGAGCACGTAAAAAATTATCTTACTATTCAGAAGGTTCGCTACGGCGATATTTTGAATTACGAGTTTTTTGTTGATGAACGCATAAATAATTTTATGATTTTGAAGCTCAGCCTTCAGCCGCTTATAGAAAATGCTATTTATCATGGAATTAAAAATAAGCGGGGCAGGGGGCATATCAATGTAACTGCCCAGTTTGCTGATGAAAGTCATAACTTAATTAAAATCTGTGTAATTGATGACGGAGCGGGTTTTACTGAGGAAAGGCTGGAGCAGGTTCGTAAGGAGCTTGATAAAAAGGACGGAAAAAATCTAGCCTCAGTTTACGGGCTATATAATGTTAATAAAAGACTGATTCTGTATTATAATGATAAAGCCTGCGGATTGAATATTTCCAGCGAAAAAATGAAGGGCACAAATGTTTCTTTTACGATTCCCTGTCTTGTAGACGCAAAGGAATTGTAAATGGCCCTGCCGCTCAGACAATGACATTTTTGGGGTGAAAGTATGTACAGCGTTTTTATAGTTGATGATGAGCATATCGTTCTTGAAGGAATCAGAAATACGATTGACTGGGATAATTCTCAGTTTACCTTTGCCGGGGAAGCCAGCGACGGTGAACTTGCTCTTTCTATGATTCATGAAATGAAGCCGGATATCCTCATTACTGATATAAAAATGCCTTTTATGGATGGACTGGAGCTGGCAAAAATCCTTAAAAAAATTCAGCCCTGGATTCGTATTATTATTCTTTCTGGGCATGATGAATTTGAGTATGCAAAGGCGGCCATTTCAATCGGCGTTGAAGATTATATTCTTAAGCCCTTTACTCATGAGGATCTGATAAAGAGTCTTACCAAGGTTGCGGCAAATCTTGATAAGGAAAAAAAACAGCTTTCAGATATGACCCAGCTGCGGGAAGAACTGGAATCAAACTCTACATTAATGAGAAATAAATTTCTTTCTGACCTTGTTTTGGGGAATATCGACCATGCAGAGGCAATGCAGAAGGCTTCTTCTCTCAATCTTGATTTTATTTCCCGCTATTACAAAATCATAATTAATGACTTGCGGAATGAAAAGCAGAATCACAATGCAATTCAGGAAGCAAAGGTACGACTTAATTCCCTTGTAAAAAACTGGCCTGATGTAATTTCTTTTTTTATAGGGCCGGAACGCTGTGTTTGTATTCTCAAGGGAAATTCCAGGGAAGATATTGATAATTCCAGCTTTGATTATGCTGAAGCTATCGAGCATATTGTGACTCAACATCTGGATTGTAATGTTATTTCTTCTATCAGTAAGACAGTAGATCATTTTTCGCAGATTGGTGAATGTTATAACGATGCAGATAAAATTCTTCAGATGACAAGAATCTGGAATAAGAGCCGTATTTTGAGTTCAGATGATGTTAAAAACTCTTCTGACGGAAAAATTTCCCTGCAGGATAAGGATCCCCTTGTTGATAATCTGAAATATGCCGGAAAAAATGAAATTGATTCGATTATCAGTCATTATATTGAAATTTTGAATGATAATTCCCAGAGCTTTACAGTAATTGCTTCCTATCTTCTGGTAGATGTAATTATGGCGGTTTCCAAGCTGATTGAAGAGCTGGACGGTAAGGTAAATGAAATTATGCCGGAAATTTTGCAGCACAGTTTTGTTGAGAAATCCATTCAGAACGAAGAGATTTTTGTAAAAAATATCCGGAATATTCTTACCCGTCTTCTGGATTATCGTGATTCACGCATTCAGGGACGATATGGCGACGTTATCATCAAGGCTAAGGATTATATTGAAAAGAATTATGCCAGCCAGGACACCTGTCTTTCTACAGTTGCAGATGTCGTTCACCTGAGTCCAAACCACTTCAGTACGATTTTTTCGCAGGAATGTGGAATTACCTTTATTGAATTTCTGACAAATGTACGTGTTGAAGCGGCCAAGAAGCTTTTGAAGGAAACAGACATGAAGGGATCTGATATCGCCTACGAGTGCGGCTTTGGGGACCCTCATTATTTCAGTTTTATCTTCAAAAAGACAACAGGTATGAGCCCGAGAGAGTGGCGGAATTAATTTACAAATCTGCGATGGTCGTAAACAGCTTTTCAACTTCCAGATGCACGTAACCATCGCTGGCAGCTTCGCTGCCGTAATATCTAATTTACAAATCTTTGAGGGGGTGTAACGATCCAGATGGCTTTGAGTTCGTCTTCGCCTATGTTTTCAAGAGTATGGGGAACTCCGGAAGAGAAAGTGGCGCTGTCGCCCTCTTCCAGAATGTATTCCTTGCTTTCGTAGGTAAGCTTTGCTTTTCCGTGAAGAATGTAGCCCATTTCTTTACCGATGTGTCCGTAAGAACCGCGGTGGGTATGGGAGTGGGCAGGAATGCGTACCATATAAGATTCAAAGGAATTCTGCTTGTCGGCATCCTCCGGTTTTGAAATCTCTTCATATATGATTTCTTCTTCGGCAAGGGTCGGACGTTCGTTAGAACGGATGATTTTTACAGGTCTTTCCTTGCGGTACTCTTCAAATAAAAATTCCAGATTAATATCAAGAACATCTGCCAGTGCAAGCAGTGTATCAATTGCCGGTGAAACGTGATTGCGTTCAATCTGTGAAACAAGACTTTCGCTCACGCCTGCCTGCTGGGCAACCACCTTGAGGGTGTAGCCCTTGTGCTCCCGAACCTGGCGGAGTTTTTCGCCAAAATGGTAAGGCACCTTTTTGTGAGTAGTTGAATCGTCAGTGTTATTATTTTGCAAAGGTGTCATTTTTCTGTTTCTCCTTGTTCTGCTCAGTTACAAACTGGATATAGTAATCTTCAAGTGTTTTGTAAGGTCCTTCTGCCTTAAAGCGTCTCCTTGAGCGCGCATTGTCCCGTCTTACGGTGTAGAGGGAATAGAAGTCGCGGTAGTCAAGTCCGGCATCGGCTTTTACGTGTTCGCCAAGGAACTTTGAAACTTCATCGCGTCCGATTGCCGAAATTCCCTTAGTCCGCAGGGTATTTTTTAAGGTTTTTATCTGCTCGTATGAGATTCCGAACAGGAACTCTTCCATAGCCTGTGTAACTCCAGGTTCTCCCATCTTTTCTTTGATGAACTGAATCCACTGCTCGTCCATCTGCATGGAAATCATCATAAGCTCTGAGGTTCCCATCATAGTTCCAAAGGCGGGCGCAAGCTTTCGGCGGGCTGTCCATACCGACTGAAGGACAGGCGCTACATCTTCGATGTTCTGGTCGCTCCAGTGTTCCCACAAAAGAAGAAGGGACATTGCCCATTCGCGGCGAAATTCCAGAGGCTGGGATGCATCCCGGATGAGGTTGAGGTAAACATCCTCTACCAGCAGGGAAAACATGGAAGAAATTGTTTCAGTTTCAAACTCCTTGTAAAGCTTTTCTTCGCCCAGATGATTTGCCTGGCGGGTAAAACTTGAAAGGGTATGTATTTTAGCAATAAGAAGTCCCTTACCAAGGTTAGCCTTTGACGGAAGCTGCAGTGTTGAATCACCGCTGTCCAGGTGTTCAATAAGGGAGTCAATCAAAGATGTTGGCGTTCTTATGTCACCGATTATTGAATGACGTTCCAGCAGGGAAGGAAATCTGTTAATTGCGGAAGCAAGCGCTTCCAGGTCAGAAATTCTGTTTCTGAAATTTTCGCCGGTATCACTGTCGTTTTTTTGAATAATAGGCATAATTTCATTAACCAGCGCCTGCTGCTTGGTTGTAAAAATAACAACCTTGCTGGCTTCGCTGTCTTCCTGTGCATTGAAGAAGGTATTAATGTCTACTTTTTCAAAATTCTGTGTCTCTTTGTCTTCCATAGTTTTATCGTTACACCGGGATGAATATAGTAAAGCATTATTGAATCAATTTAAAGTAGATTTATTAAATTAAGTATTATTAAAAATCTACTCCATTACATATAATTATAAATCATTTTTTTTGTTTTTCAACCGATAATGAAGTATGACTTTAAAGAAAAACTTATTTATTTTTTTAGCCTTGGGCGGTCTCTTTTTTATGCCGCTTAATTCGCAGGAGCGTACGGACGGAGTCGATCAGAGAGGTCAGCAGCTTGTTTATACTCCGGCTCAGCAGAAGCTTTTGATTTCTGCCGAAAACGTTAAGCTTATTCCGGAAGAGGATGCTGAAAAGGGCGGCTACCATTTGTATGTAAAAAAGTTGCCTGGTATTGAATCCATCCTTCTTACAGAAACTACAAAAGATCCCTATGGTAAGATTGATAACTATGCCTACAGGGCAACAGAATATAATCCTGTAAACGGGGATGAAATCCGTATTCTTGATGGAAAAAAACTGGATTCACAATATGCAAAATACAGCCTTGTGGACTCAACGCCGGAAGATACAGATTTTTTTGGACCGGCATTTCATATCTATATTCCTAAAAAGCTTGTCTACGGTTACGAATGGACCCGCCACGGCGAAATTGAAATCGGTAAGGGAACCTTTATCAGTATCCGTGCCTATTCTAAGCCTTATGCCGATTATACCGGTGATTATGTAGATAATCCTTTTATGTTTGATCTTGTAACAAAAAAGATTCCCCGCCCGGCCCCGGAGCCTCTTCCAGAACCAGAACCTGAGCCGGAAGAAATTCAGGAGCCTGAAGTTATTCTTACAGATGACTATAATCCGGTTGCCAGTGAAAAATTCAAGGAAATCATCGAAGATAAAGATGAAATGATTTACTCAAAGGGACCCGCAACAATCGTAGATGATATTCTTAAGATTATTGATGGTTTTGATAAGACAAAGCCCCTGGATTTTGTACTTGCAATTGATGCCACTGGCAGCATGAAAGATGATATTGATGAGCTTAAGGCAAGATTAAAGCCTGCCCTCCGCAAGCTTTTTGGTGAAAGCCCTGATGCCCGTTTTGGTCTTTTGTTCTACCGCGATTACGGTGATACTTACAAGTATATGAATCTTCCGGTTAGGCTTTTTGGCTTTACCCAGAATTATGATAATTTCCAGAAAAATCTGGATTCAATTTATATCCGCGGAACTGAAGGCGGTGACGTTCCTGAAGCTGTTTATGAGGCACTTTTTGCAAGCTGCATGTATTTTACCTGGCGGGAAGAAGCGGACAGAAATATAATTCTGATTGGTGATGCCGAACCTCATCCTTTCCCTCGTGGATCAGGAAAGTATTCTAAAGAATATGTAATGGGAATTGCAAAAGAAAAAGGAATTAAAACCCACGCTATCCTCTTACCAAGTAAATAGCGCAGGCTTTTGACGGAAATTGAATCCCTTTAGTTTGCTTTTTTGATTTTGTTTTCAGGGATTTTATCCAGACCGATCTGAGCTAACTTTTTGTAGGCGCCCGGAAGATTTCCCTGAGAATAACCGTAAATATCCAGGAGCTCTGTGAATGTGTCATAGGCCTCCTGGTATTTTTTTGCCTTATAGTAGGCATTTCCAAGCTCATATTTTGCTTCTACGAAAGTTGCGGGATTTGAACCAAATCTCTGAATAACAGTTTCATAGCAGAACTCTGCTGATTTATAGTCACCGGCAACGAGTGAGTTCTGTCCCATCTGGATGATTTGTGCCGAAGTAAGGTTTTCTGGAATTTCCTTTATTGTTGCACATGAAAGCAGGCTGAATGCTGCCGCAAAAAGGCTAATAATAAATATCTTTTTCATATGGCTTATCCTATCATAAAGAAAAACTTTTTTTAAGTAAAAAAGTTACAGTTTTGATAATACATCGGTATAATCTTGAGTTTTGAAAGCAATTCAATTAACAAGGGTTTTCAGGTATGATATGATAATAATGATGAAAAAAAGAAATCTGCTAATATGTGCTGTATCAGCTTCTCTTGGTCTTGCTTCACTTGGTTGTGCATCTGCGCCTTCTTCAAATGTAAAATCTTCGGTTGCACATGGCTCTGACAAATCTGTCACAAAAAACAACAGCACTTTTGATGACTGGAAATACAAGGGATTTGGAATGGCTCTTCCCCAGTGGGTTCAGCCCGCAATTGAAGGTAAAACTGATAAAGTTGTAAAATTTTTTCCGGGATATACGGCAGATCAGATTGAAATTGTAACTTCAAGCGGAATAAATGTAGATAATTCGGAAGACAAAATACAGCGTAATTCAGAGCGGGTTTTGATTGACGGATTCTGGGTTCGTTTGAATACTCAGGTAAATAAGACTGATGAACCCTATATTACGGTTTTGATATATGAAAAATAAGGTAAAGCTAAAAAATTGCTGCATTGCAATTTTTTAGAACGCTTTGCTATAGAACATGGCTCGCTCTGACCGGCGGGCTTACACAGGAGGATATATAAAATGAAAGTATTGGTAATTGGTGGTGCAGGTTATATTGGAAGCCACGTTGTAAAAGAGCTGATGGCAGCTGGCCACAAGGTAACTGTATTTGATAACCTTTCTTCAGGCTTGAGGGTAAACCTTTTCCCGGAGAATGACTTTATTTACGGAAACATTTTGATTCCGTCAGATCTTGATGCGGCATTTGCCCGCGGATTTGACGCTTTTGTTCACCTTGCCGCATTTAAGGCAGCCGGTGAATCTATGATTGCTCCTGAAAAATACAGCGTAAACAACATCACAGGAACTCTGAATATCATGAATGCGGCTGTTGCCCACAACTGCAAAAAAATGATTTTCTCTTCTTCTGCCGCAACCTTCGGAGAGCCTCAGTATCTTCCAATGGACGAAAATCATCCTCAGAATCCAATCAACTACTACGGATTTACAAAGCTTGAAATCGAGCGTTTTATGGGCTGGTACGATCAGCTTAAGGGAATGCGCTTTGCAGCCCTCCGCTACTTCAATGCAGCAGGTTATGATCCGGAAGGAAAGATCCGCGGTCTTGAACAGAAGCCGGAAAACCTCCTTCCACGCATTATGGAAGCTGCCCTTGGCCAGCGCGAGCTGAAAGTTTTCGGAACTGACTACGACACCCGCGACGGAACCTGTATCCGTGACTATGTTCACGTAACAGACCTTGCCCGCGCTCACGTTATGGCTCTGGATTACATTGCAAAGAATGACAAGAGCATTAAATTAAACCTGGGAACAGAAAAGGGAACTACAGTAAAAGAGCTCCTTGACGCTGCCCGCCGCATCACAGGAAAGCCAATCCCTGCTGAGGATGCACCTCGCCGCCCTGGTGACCCTGCAAGCCTTTACGCAACTTCAAAGCTTGCCAAGGAGCTTTTAGGCTGGGAACCAAAATACAGCGACGTAGATACTCTGGTTAAAACAACCTGGGAAGTTTATAAGGCCTAAAATCGAAAATCCGTTAAAAAACGAGCCGCGAGGGTCGTTTTAGGATTATCGGGAAAATGGCACAGGCAAAATCTGTGATTTTGCTTAAACAAATCGCCGTCAGCGGTTATAATATAAGCATGAAAAAAACTTATATACTGCCTCTGGCGGCTATTTTTTTATTTGCTGCCTGTACTACAACAAAAAATATCCAGCCGGTAAGTAAATATGAAGGTCAATCTGCAGAACAGATTCTTTCCCAGATGACGCTTGAAGAAAAGGCCGGCCAGATTTTTGTAATTCAGCCTGACCAGCTGGATCCTGCATTCGGACGCAGGGGCTTCAAATATCATAAAAGCTTTTCCGGCATTCTTGCAAAAAATCAGAAAAAATATCAGGTGGGAGGAATCGTTCTTTTTGGCGGAAACCTTAAGGATAAAAATCAGCTTAAAAAATTTAATTCTACGGCTCAAAGTTTAAGTAACATTCCCCTTCTTATTGCCGCAGACGAAGAGGGCGGCCGTGTTACCCGCCTTGCCAAAAAGGAAGCCTTCGGACTGAAAAATCTTCCCAGCATGGAAGCAATCGGAAATACCGGAGATGTAAATCAGGCCTTTGATGCGGGAATCTATATCGGTTCTTATCTTAATGAATATGGGATTAACTGGGATTTTGCCCCGGTAACTGACGTAAATACAAATCCCGAAAATATTGTAATCGGGGACAGGGCCTTTGGCAGCGAGCCGGAGCTTGTTTCTGACATGGCAGGGGCTTTTCTTGACGGACTTCATGAAAGCGGAGTAAAGGGCTGCATAAAGCATTTTCCGGGGCATGGCGACACAAAGGATGATACCCATGAGGATTTTGTCGCTGTCGATAAAAACTGGAGCCAGCTTAAGGCCTGCGAGCTTATTCCTTTTGTGGATAATTTTGCAAAAGCTGACAGCATTATGATTGCCCACGTTACTGTAAATAATGTAACCGGCGACGGACTTCCGGCTTCACTTTCCATGGAGATGATTGCCGGCAAGCTTCGCGGGGAGCTTGGCTATAAAGGCCTGATTCTTACGGATTCTCTTGGAATGGGAGCCATCAAAAAACATTACAGTCCCGGTGATGCGGCTGTTCTTGCCTTTAATGCGGGAAATGACATCATCCTTATGCCGGCGGAATTTTTTAAGGCCTATGACGGATTCTTAGCCGCCGTAAAAAATGGAAAAATCAGTCAGAAAAGACTGGATGAAAGCGTTTTAAGAATCCTGAAATTTAAAGGCTTGTAATCTTTTTTATTATTTTGATTGAAAAATGAACTTTATCTTAGTAACTTTATAATATTGATTTTTTTGAGGATTTTATGACTGATGTAAAAACATTTATGAATGAAAATCGTGCCCTTGCAATCGAACTTGAAAAGCTTTTGACATCTGTAAAAGCAATGGCACCTCAGAGCGGCGGAGACGGAGAAAGTGAAAAATGTGCTGCTCTTAAAAAATGGCTTTCTGATCACGGTTTTGAGCACCTTGAACAGTTTGATGCTCCTGATTCGCGGGTATCTTCCGGCCTTCGTCCTAATCTTGTTGCAACTATTCCTGGTCAGAGTGATGAATACACTGTATGGTCAATCGCCCATATGGATGTTGTTCCGACCGGTGACTTGAAGCTGTGGAATACTAATCCATGGGAATGTGTGGAAAAAGACGGCATTCTGTATGGACGCGGTGTAGAGGATAACCAGCAGGGACTTGTTTCCGGTGTACTTGCGGCCCTTTACTATATTCAGAATAAGATTAAGCCTTCTCACACAATCAAGCTGCTTTTTGCGGCTGACGAAGAGTGCGGAAGTGATTACGGAATGATCTGGCTTTTGAATAATACAAAGCTTTTCAAAAAAGAAGATTTAATCCTGATTCCTGACGGCGGTGATCCTAAGGGCGAAACGATTGAGATTGCAGAAAAAAATCTTATGTGGCTTAAGGTTAGGGTACTTGGAAAGCAGACTCACGGTTCCCGTCCTGACAGCGGTGCAAATGCCTGCCTTGCGGCAAGTGATCTGGCCCTCCGCATAAACGGTCTGGAAAAAGTATTTGATAAAAGGGATCCTCTTTTTGAACCGCCATATTCAACCTTCCAGCCAACAATGCGCTTTAAGAATGTAGACGGAATAAACATCATTCCGGGTGAAGACATCAGCTGCTTTGACTGCCGCATCCTTCCATGTTATACACTTAAGGAAGTTCAGTCTAAGGTTGATGAAATCTGTAAGGAAGTTTCAGAAAGGTATGGAGTAAAGATTGATTACGAGCTGCCTCAGCACTCGGAATCTCCTGCGACACCGTCAGATGCACCGGTTGTAAAAAAACTTGCCGCAGCCCTTAAAAAGGTTCACGGAATTGATGCAAAGTGCATAGGAATTGGTGGCGGAACGGTTGCCGCAGAGCTGCGACGTCTTGGAATTGATGCTGCCGTATGGAGCACCCTTGATGATCAGGCCCACCAGCCTAACGAATACTGTAAGGTAGATAATCTTCTTGCAGATGCAATGACTCTGGTAGAACTTTTTAATTAGTTTCCGGTAAAAAAGGCTGTCCGTCATAAAAGGGACAGCCTTTTTTTATCTTATTTTAAAGAACATTCCAAGAAGAATAATTGAAATCAAAATCTGCATAATCATAAACTTCAAAAGAACTTGAGTTGGCGACCAGCCGTGATTTTTTCTCATGTGGTCATGCAGAGGAAATCTTATCGTAGAAAAAATCTTTATCTTAAAGAAACGAAGCAGAAATACTTTTAAAAGTCCCATTCCTCCGTTAATAAAGATGATTGATGATGTTGCAAGTATCAGAAATGGGTTTCCGCTTGCCATAACGCAGATTCCGATAAAGAATCCAAGAGCACGGCTTCCTGCATCACCCATGAGACACTGGCTTGGGAATGCGTTGTGCCAGAGGTAACCCATTACAACTCCGGCCAGGGCAAAAATCATAACCGCCCAGCGGGCACCAAATGAAAAATGAGGAACAAGAAGATAGTCCGCAATATCCTTGTGACCAAGAATAAAGTAGAATACGCAGCCTAAAGTCAAAAGAGCAATCAAAACAAGGGTTCCTGAAAGTCCGTCAACACCGTCTGTACAATTTGTTGTATTGATAGAGGCCCATATCATTATAGTACTGATGATAATGAAAACGATTCTGTTTACCGCAACAGGGGTTGATAAGAAAGGAAGCCAGAAATTTACAATTCCATTCGGACTGAGTTTTGCAAGTTCATTGTAAAGTATGACTGAAGCGACAATTCCAATTACAAGATCAAGGAAACCTTTCAGGTATTCTCCCCAGGAGCTTGTACTTCTGTCATCAAGAAAACCAGTGAGCATAGTAATCCAGGTAAGAACCATTACTGAAATCTGAGTAAAAGACATAGGTATGAGCAAAAAGCATAGGAGCACAAATGTCGTGATAAAAACACTTCCTGCTCCTGTAGGCTTTCCTTTTGCGGCTTCGGCATTTTCCTTAATCGTAAATTCACGGCCGCGGTCATGCGGTAAAAGATTGTAAAATTTTGGAATCAGATTTACTGAAAGAAAAAATCCAAGATAAAGGGCAACAACAATCAGAACAGTGAATGAAGTGAAAAGTCTTGCCGGTCCAAAAAATTCTTTTAAATATTGACCCAAATAAAAAAGCATAAAAAATCCTTATAAACTTATATGTGTAATACCTGTAAAAATTAAAGAAACATTCTTTTCTTCACAATAGTTGATAAATTCATTATCTTCAAGGGTACCCCCGGTTTCAATAATTGCGGAAACTCCCAGATCTATAAGTGCTTTAATCTCCACTCCAAAGTGAATCTTCTCATCGCAGATAAGAACGTCAGCAACAGGATTGTCGGACGGATTAAAATCTGTGCTTCGTCCGCAGGATACTGCATGCTCCCGGGCTGAATAGAGAACTTCGCCCAGAGCCTTTTCCACCGAAACGCAGCCCTGAGCAATTCCGGCAATCGAATTGTCTTTAATCAGAATTACGCTGTAGGAGCGGGTTTTGAGTGCAAGCAGCATACCAAAAGCCAGCTGATCAGATTTAATCTGTGACGGACGGGTTCTTGTTTTGATATACCAGTGGTCAAAAATCGTTTTGTCAGGCTGCTGAATTAAAAATCCGCCGTAGACAAAACGTGCCTCGAAGCGGTTTTTTGATTCATTTGAAGAATAAATCAGCTTGATTCCGGGGCGCTGTGTAAAAATCTTTTTTGCTTCCTTTGTAAAATCAGGAGCAATTACAGCAATAAAGCTTCCGTTTATGATTGCTTCGGCGGCACGGCCGTCAATTACGGCTGTACTTCCCAAAACTGCATCACGGATATGAGGCAAATCATAAGTGTAAGTTTTTGCAAAAGATTCAAGGATATTTCCGCCCAGAGAGGCGCTCAAAAGGTTATTAAATTTTACTGCAAAAGTGAAAACCTTGCCGGAAAGCGGGGTAAACTGAGTCGTAAAATCATAATTATCTGCATTGGTGGATTTTACCGTGTACTGAATTTTCAAAAGCCCGTAGAGGGTGTTCAGAATTTCCCAGCACATTGTAACATCGCAAAGACAGAGGTAATCAAGATCACTTGCAGAACAGTTTTCAAAAACAGGGAGATTTGCACTGCCCGGAAGGGTGTAAAATCCTGCAAGCTGATGCTTGTTAGAGCCCTGCTTTAGGTGAGCCTGAAGCTTGAGGGGGTAGGTTGCATAAAGCGGAAAATTTGAAGCAAGAGGAGTCTGCTTTGCAAGTGAGTGTGAAATTCCAGAATCATAGGCGGCAACAAGGTTCAGTGCCTTTTGGGCAAGGTAAAGCCTGAAATCCGGGGAAATGTTATCTGTCCTGAGCTGAAGAATTGCTTCTTTATAATCCTTAGGGTCTGTTAAGACAAGAACATTTTCGTAATTGTAAAAAGCATAGCGCAGAATAGAAGAAATCCTGTAATCACAGGTTTTAATGTCAAAACTGCTTACGTCTATATCGTAAAAAGGAGTAATATTTATGCAGACGATGAAGATGTTGTTGGTCTGTTCTTCCTGCTGGAAGGATGCCTGATATTCACCATCTGGAATTCGGGTTGCAACAACATCATTTATAATTCTGGTGATATCCTGGGCGTAAGCAACGTCGGTAGAAAGAGCCATAGTTCGTGTTACTGTGACATGATTTTTTCTAAGCAGCTCTTCAGTTTTGTTTGCAGAAACTATTGTCCAGCCTGTTGATGTCAAAAACTGTGCGAATTCTACAATGTTTTCGGTATCATCAACATGTATAAGTGCCCTTTTTGTCATAACAAAGATTTTAACAGATATTTGCGAAGGTCGCAATGTTTCTTTTATCTTCCATACTTTCACAGAAATTTGAAATCTGATAAACTGAATTTACTATGAAAATCAGCTCGCAGAATTCTGTTTTATCCGGCCATGTTAGCGTTCCGGGCTCAAAAAGCCACACAATCAGGGCGCTTATTTTAGCAACTCTTGCAGAGGGTACTTCCCATATTAAAAATCCCCTTCCAAGTAACGATTGTCTTTCTACTGTTCAGGCTGTAAAGCAGATTGGTGCCGAGGTTATTCTGCCGGAAACTGGCAGCGGCTCAGGCTCCGGTGGGGCAGGGATGTCTGCTTCTGACTGCGGGCAGGGGGCTTCTTCCCCGGCGGTCTGGACCGTTCACGGTGCCGGCAAAAACCTTCACTTGCCGGCCGGCGTAATCGACGTAGGAAATTCCGGCTCCCTCATGTACTTTTTGTGTCCGGTTTTGTCTACTCTGGCGGGTCAATGTACCTTCACGGGCGACGAATCAATCTGCAAGCGGCCTGTAAATCATCTTATTGATGCATTAAATCAGCTGGGCGGCCAGGCGAGCTGTCTTGAGGAAGGCAGCGTAACTCCTCCTTTTAAGTTTTGCGGCCCGATCGACGTAAATAAAAGCTTGACCACAGACGGAAAGCTTTCCCAGTACATCAGCGGCTTTATGATGGCAACTAGCCGGCTGAACGGCACTCTTCATATAAATCTTACAGACCCTAAAGAAACGCCATATCTTACAATGACAAAAATCTGGCTTGAAAGCGTAGGCGTCCCATGCACAATCAGCGATGATTTCAAAAAAATCTCCGTGACAGGCCCAGTCGCAATCAAAGCCTTTGATAAAACCGTTCCATCTGACTGGGAAGCCGTAGCCTTTCCTCTGGTAGCTGCCCTTGTCAGCGGAAGCACAGTTGTAATAGAAGGAATTGACGGTTCCGGCAGCCAGGGCGATGATAAAATCGTTGAAGTTTTGCAAAGCGTCGGCGCCGACATTGAATGGAATAAAAAGGACTGTACTCTGACTGTCCGCGGCCACAAAGGCGGCAAAGGTCTTTCCGCAAAAAAACTTCCGGGCGCTGAATTCCGCGTAACAATTTCTCCTTTTCCGGACGCAATCTGTGCCCTTGCGGTGGCAGCCTGCTTTATAGAAGGCAGAACTGTTATCACAGACGTAGAAATCTGCCGAAAAAAAGAAACCGACCGAATCTGGGCAATGAAAACAGAACTGCGTAAACTTGGTGCCGACATAGAAGAAGGCGATGACTGCCTTATTATTAACGGTCACGAGGGAGGAGCCGGCCTTCACGGCGGCGAAGTTGAATCATATAAAGATCACCGTATTGCAATGAGCCTTGCCTGCCTTGGCCTTGGTCTTCCGGCCGGACAAAGCGTAATCATAAATGATGCCGAATGCTGCAGCGTTTCCTTCCCGGGCTTTTTTGAAGTAATGAACGGAATCGGCGCGGGTTTTAAAGAAGTATGACAGAAAATCCGGCCTTTCTCACAGAGCAGCTCATCACCTACATAGGAAACAAGCGGGCCCTCCTGCCCTTTATCGGCCAGGGTCTTGAGCTTGTCCGCCGCGAGCTTGGCAAGGAAAAACTTACCTGCCTGGATTTATTTTCCGGAAGCGGTATTGTTTCCCGCTATCTCAAGCAGTTTGCAACTTTTATTGCCGCAAACGACATGGAAGCCTACTCGGTTTTAATCAACCGCTGTTATCTTTCCGACAAGGATGATATTCCTGCCGCCCGCATCACACAGCTTTATCAAAGTCTGGTCACCGCCCTTCAGCAGCGCCTGGCTGCTTTTGAGCTGGGGCGGGCGTCAGGAGCTGCCCCCTGCCAGCCTGGATTTATAAGCCGCCTCTACGCTCCGCATGATGAAAATAACATACAGAAAACAGACCGCTGTTTTTACACCAGATATAATGCCGCCTGCCTGGACTATGCAAGACAGCTGATAGATGAAATGGTGCCTGCAGAGCTCCGTCATTTTTTTATTGCCCCCCTTCTTTCTGAAGCAAGCATTCACGCAAATACGGCAGGCATTTTCAAGGGCTTTTACAAAAATTCCCGAACCGGGGTCGGCCAGTTCGGCGGCAATGGAAAGGATGCCCTAAGCCGAATTTTAGGTAAAATTGAACTCAAGCTTCCTGTATTCAGTAATTATTCCTGCCAGAGTCAGGTTTTTAACTGTAATGCCAACGAGCTGGTAACTTCAGAGGAATTGTATGCTCCGCTGAAAGAACTTTCTTCAAATGGCTCTGCCTCTTCCAGTCTCCTCTATGACCTGGCTTATTTTGATCCGCCTTACAATCAGCATCCTTACGGTTCAAATTACTTTATGCTCAACCTTGTCGCAGATTACAAAGAACCCGACGAAGATGCAATCAGTCGTGTTTCCGGCATCCCCCGCAACTGGAACCGCTCTGCCTACAACAAAAAACGCCAGGTTGCCGCCTCCTTTCTGGAGCTGGTAAAAAACGTCCGCGCCCGCTATGTTCTGGTTTCCTTTAATTCCGAAGGCTTCATCCCCAAAGACGACATGATAGCCCTTCTTTCTCAGGTAGGCTCTGTTCAGGTCCTTGAATCCAGGTACAACACCTTCCGCGGCAGCCGCAACCTCAAAGCCCGCGAAATCCACGTAAAGGAATATTTGTTTCTGGTAAGGAAGTTTTAATCACTCCACCACCACATTTGCCATGACCGGAAGGTGGTCGGAATAGCCGCTGCCGTTATAGATTTTATAGGCGAAAGGAGTTTTGTCCTCGTTTGCCCAGGGGGCCTGGGAGCGGGGAGAGAAGGCCGCAATTCTTGCCCTGCCAAAGCTGAAAATGTGGTCGATTCGCTCCCAGCTTCCCTTGTAGTAGTAGCTTCCGATTTCGGATGAAAATCCTCCGCCTTCTGTAAGCCAGGGAGAATAAATTCTTACAGGCTGCTTGCCGCGTAGTTTAATATTTCCTTCCGTACGGGAGCCGTCTTCTACCAGGCAGAATTCCCTTATATCCCGGTTGAAATCTCCGCAGATTATACAGGGCAGCTGTCCTTCCTCCGCCACTTTTCCCAGCCTGTAACATAAATTAGCCTCCTGCCAGTCACGCCAGATTTGGCTTTCTTCTTCGCCGCCTGTCTTTGACTTCCAGTGATTTACCAGAAGACGGACTTCCCGGCCCTTGACGGATACTGAAATTTCCAGCAGGGGGCGCATTGAAGGCTGCTTTTCTTTTTGACTGCGGATATCTAATGAATGGGTTTTAAGTCCAAAAAGGGGAAATTTTGACAGGACTGCGCAGCCTATTGAAGAATTTTTTTCTTTTGAAAAAGCGCAGTAAGTCCAGTTTTTAGATGAATCCCAGGAGTTACCTGCAAACTGATTTGCAATGTCATGTAAAATACCCTCATTTTCAATTTCTTCAAATACAAAAATATCTGCATTAAGATGTGCCATAACCTCGCAAAGTCTTTGCAGACGGGTGTAATATTTGCTGTTAGTCCATTTTGCCGCCGATTTAAAATCACTGTATTCGCAGCCTTCTGTAACGCCGTCAAAAAAGGTCTGGACGTTCCAGTTTACAAGAGAAAATGCCTGTG
This sequence comes from uncultured Treponema sp., assembly GCA_947165895.1. Classification (GTDB taxonomy): domain Bacteria; phylum Spirochaetota; class Spirochaetia; order Treponematales; family Treponemataceae; genus Treponema_D. Next base: position 89,164 of record CAMVCB010000003.1, on the reverse strand, counting down.
AGTCTGTCAGTGCAGGCCCGCCTGTGGTGTCACTTGCTCTGCGGGAGGAGGCGCTGGAAGATGAGACTCCCTCACCGCCGCAATCACTCAAGGTACAGGAACTTAAAAATGTCAGCAGCCAGAAAAGTAAAATTAATTGTTTCATACCTTAATATAGGCAAAAAACTCCAAATTCCGGCAATGTTTTGAGAAAAAAATATAAAAAAAAGTAAAAAAAAATAGGATTTATTTAAGAATTACCCAGGTTGCGCCGCTTCCACCCTCTGATTTCATTTTTGGATGACCAGATGTTCCGCAGCGCTTATCCCTTTCAATGAATTTTCTGACAAGTTCACCCAAAACAGGATCACTTCCATGAGTATGGATTCCTTTTCCGTGCACAATCAGAACTTTTTTAAGTCCGCGAAGCTTGCAGTCAGCAATAAAATTGTTGAGGCGTTCATAAGCTTCATCCTGATGAAGACCGTGTAAATCAATTCTTGCTTCCGGCTGCATGGAAATCAGATAATTTCTGTCACTCTCACGGTTTTTAAGCTCGTCTTCTTCTGCTATTTTATCTTTATCAATTGTACCGTAACGGCGCAGCCAGAGCTCCATAGGATTAATTTTCTGTTCGTTAGCCTTACGCATCTGAGCTTCAAAATCTCTTTCTGCGGCCCGGGCTTTTTCTTCAGGGGTAGGGGCGTTTGCCTTTTTGTGGGAAACCTGATTTTTGCCGCTTTCCTTCTGTTTTCTGATTTTATCAGCCTGATATGAATCCCACTGATTTAAAATATCGCCCATATCCATTTTGAGCCCCCTTTTAGTCAAAAAAATTAGTTTATGAAAATAACTTCGTCGCGTTTGCACCAGCCGCCGGTTTCGCCCAGCTGAATGTAAATCCACTGGCCGGCATCTTCGGTAATCTGAACCCGGTTTCCGGCACCGATGCTTGATTCCGCCTTTGCGTTTTCTTCCGGAATTGAAGAGATTTTACATCCGGTTGAAATTCCGTATTTTTTGACTTTCTGAACAGAAACAAAGATGAAAAAAATAAGTCCAAAAAACAGGGCCGCAGAGCTTAAACAGGCCGCAAGAACCATACGCTTCTTTAAAAATATAATAAAAAGTGACAGACTTAGCAAAACAATCAGGGCAAAAAAGTAAAAAGCACCCATATAAAACTCCGCAATCGAAGTATTTATGCCGATTTTTGCCTCATATTCAGTGCGTTTTGAAATGTTTGACTTCCAGCCCAAAATGTCATTTCTTTCCCTGCGGCGAAGTTCAGCAAGCTGCTGACATTCCGAAAGTGAAATTTTTGATTCATGAAGATTGCCTGCTGCAATTTCGTTTTCAGAGATTTTCTGTGCATTATCAAAAGCATCAAAACTTGCTGCAAAAATATCAGGTTCGCCGGAATCTGTTTCGGCTTCCTCTTTTGGAATAAAATTGATTGTAAAATCTGGGATATTGATTTCATTTCTGTAGCCGTTGTAGGCGGTGGCAGTCAGCCTGATTTTTGGGAAGGATTTTTCTCCTTCCGCAAGAGAAGTCCACTCAAAATCAGCAACAGGAATCAGTTCGTCCGAATAGCGTTTTTCCCGGTATTTGATTTCCAGAATGTCATAGGTTTTAGTCTGGGTAAAAATTGATTCGGTCGGGATTTCCCAGTTGAACTGAACCAGCTGAACGGCATACTGAAGGCAGACGGAAAAGGGAATTGTTTCTCCCTTATGCCAGTCAAAAAGTGCTTTGCCGAAATTTTTATCTTTTGGACCGGGGATTTCATCAGAATAAAAGGTCACGCCGTCCGGAAAAAGAAGAACAACGCGGGGTGAAAGAAATTCCGGGTTATCAGTGATTGTTACAGGGGCAAAGGGGATTGTCCGCCTTCTGTTGCTGATTAAAAGTGACAGTGGCGGGAGCTTATAATCACCTTTTTTTTCAAAATTAAACCAGACTTCAATTTTTGTGCCTTCATTTTCGCCGAATTCCTGGGTTTTTCGCATGGTTCTCATCGTAACATTCGGAATTGTCGGGGCACTTTGCAAAATTATTGAATTTGACTGGGCATTTGGAATGAGGACTTCAAATTTTATGTCAGATTTTGTGTAGAGGCTCTGATTTTCTGCAGGACTTATGCTTAGGGCGTTTGCCTGTGCCTGAGTGATTATTGACTGGGCGTATGCCCCCTGCCAGCCCCCGGTCTGCCATAAAAGAGCCGACAGAAATCCGATTTTTAATAATCGTCGGAAAGATTTTGAGCCTGGTTTGATTCGCTGTTTTTCCATTGTCTTTTATCGTTCTCCTTTATGTGGTTAAAAACGGTATTCTCCAGATCCTGATTGTGCTGGTTTTCCTGACTTGCTGGAAGAGCCTGACTTTCGTTCTGCTTTGATTCTGCAGCAGTCATCTGAATGGAAAGCTCCATGTTGATTTTTGCTTCAATGCGGGAGCTGTCGATTTCCAGAGCCTTTCTGAAATAGGAGGTTGCTCCTTCAAAATCACCGTTGTTGCAGGCAATAATTCCAGCGTTGTAATAAGCCTTGTAGCGGACAATAGCTGGTGCGTCAGAAGAAATCTGGGCATAGCGTTCAAGGGCAGCCTTGTCTTCCCCGGTCATAGAATAGGCCTGAGCTAAATCATAAAGCGAATAATTTATAGTCTGATTTTTTTCCGGAGCCGTATTCTGGGCAACATCCAGGTAAAAAGAAACTGCCTTGCGGTAATTCTTTTTGTGCCATTCCCAGGTGCCCCTTAAAATCTTTACAGATTCTGAAGTTCCTGAAGTTTTTTCAGTCTTATCTGAAGAACAGCCCGAAAGAGTCATAATCGAAATCAGAGAAAAAATCATAAGCACAGAAGCGGCTTTTGGTGATTTTTGATTCCTGAAAGTAGAAAAATCAAATTCAGTTGCAAAGAAGCTTGCTCCAAAGAAAATGAAGGCAAGAATCAAAAAGAGCTTGTAGCGGGGAAGCGGGCGGGCTTCATAAGAAACAATCTGGGTATTTTCCTGGCGATTTGAAATCTGGCTGAGCAGTTTTGCGGCTGAACCGATTTCAGAAGCTTCGACAAAAAGAACCGGGGTCTGATTTTTGTAAGAGCTGACCTTTTCTTCAACTGCTTCTATGATTTTTTCAAGGTTTTCCTTTCTGAAGGCAGAACGAACCTTTGTTTTTCCGTCTCCCGCAAGAATTTCACTTTCCTGTAAATCGCCAAAGCCTATGATGCTGACAGGAATTCCCACTCTCATACATTCAAGAATTGCACTGGAAAGGGCTCCGTCGCTTTCTTCTCCGTCCGTAAAAAGCCAGATTCGGCCTGCGGCAGAAAAATTCTGGGGGAAAGATTCCTTTGCGCATAAAATTCCTTTTCCAAGGCTGGAACCCGGAACTGTCATCAGGGCGGGATTCATAACTTCAAGAAGGGATTCAATCATGGCATAATCTTCTGTCAAAGGAATTGCATTGATTCCGTCGCCCTTTGCGAGTACGACAGAAACGCTTGTGCCATCCATACGTTCAAGAAGCTTTTTTGCATAAAGGCTGGCTGCCGAAAGTCTTGTCCTGTACTGATTGTTTTTTCCAGAATAGCCGGAAGCAACATCCTTTGCCAGCATGGAGTTTGAAATATCAAAAACAAAGCTGACGGCGGCCTTATTTTTCTGAATCGGGGCCAGGTAGGTTCCCCATGAAATGCCGGTTCTCGCAATAAAGACCATAAGAAGGGCCAGCAGCTGAAGGGCGCTTCGTAAAATCAGAATTTTCTTAAAGCGGAAAGGAATGATTTCCTGAAGAAGAACGCGTTTGAAAAAGGCTGCAATGACAAAAAGAACCAGGGCAAAGAAAAGCACCTGCTGATAGTAATTTGTCGTGATTGTTTTATAGGTAAAGCTTTGCGAAACAATTTCAGTTTTTGCAACAGAGGCAAGGGTTCTTGCAAGTTCTTCAAGAGTGCGGACTTCAAAGTAGCGGCCGTTACCGATTTCGGCAATTTTTTTGAGGGAGTTTGCATTAAAATCAGATTCAAGGTAGCCTGAATAAAGCTTTCCTGTCTGAAGGTCGGTATATTCGATTGGAACCCGGCCCTTTGAACCGATTCCAAGCACATAAATGTTAATCTGATTGTCGGCGGCAAGGCGGGCAGCTGTTTCCGGGTGGATTTCGCCCGCATTATTTTCGCCGTCTGTCAAAAGAATAATGCATTTTTTAGGTGCAGAGGAAGATGCCAGGTGGCAGACTGCGGTACTGAGTCCGTCTCCAATAGCCGAACCATTTCCCAGCATTCCCACCTGGATTTCGTCCAGCTTTTTTGCAAAGATGGATGAGTCGGCGGTAGGCGGCACGGAAACGCTGGCATTTGAGCCCAGTGCAACAATTCCGTAACGGTAGCCGTCATAGCTTTTTACAAGACTTGTGATAGCGTTTTTTGCAGAATCAATTCGTCTGTCTCCGTCAATGTCCTTTGCTGCCATGGAAGGGCTTGTATCAACTACAAAAATTACGTCGTTTCCAATGCTTGTGTAAACTTTTTCCTGAATGGAAATTACCGGGTCAGCAAAGGCAACGACAGTGAGGATAAAGGCAATGGCAAGCATCAATTTTGTTAAAAATGAAAGAAACTTGCGGATTTTTCCCTTCCAGATAAAAGTCTTGCCTTCCCAGTCACCAAGAACTGCATAAACTACAGTCTGCTTGAGGATTTTTGTCTTTCTTAAAATGTAAAAAAGAGGAAGCAGAAGAAATAAAAGAAAGCCTGCCGGGTTTTGAAAACTAAACATTTGAGGCCTCCCTTTCTGTCTGTGCATCAGGGCTGTCGCCTTCCAGTTGTGCAACAGCTTCTTCAGATTCTTCTATTAAATCTCTGCGTTCTGCTTCATCCAGGGCAGCGCCCGCAGAATAACGGATATAGTCACTTCTTGTAAAAATTCCTGTCATTTTAATGCAGGCATTTTCCTTTTCTTCACTCATCAGGCTTGAAAAATCCTCTGTTCCGCCAAAAATCTTATGAAAGGCGCCCATAAATCCGCTTGTAACGGTTTTTGAAAATGGATATTCAAAGCGGACCTCCAGATAGTTACGGAGGATTTTCTGAATAGCCTCTGCGAATTCCTTATCATTTTTTGCCGGATTCTTTTTTGATACCGGTTTTAAAAGGCTCTCAAGGGCGCGGATGGTAAGCCTGCGGTTCTTTTTATATTTCCACAAAAGCTTTTTATGTCTTATAAAAAATGCAATCTGCTCGCGTTTTGTAATTGAACGGATTAAAAGCAGGATAAAAAGCACGAAGATAATCAGTGCGCTGTAAAGCTTGTAGCTTGTGCCGGGCAGCAGCATTGGAGGCGCGCTTGGACTGAGCCCCTGCACCTGATTCTGTTCTACAATCGAAACGATGTTTACCGGTTCAAAGTTGATTTCAATCTGATCCGCAAGGCTGAAGCTTGTAAGGGGATTTGACGTATCGAAGTTGGCAGAAACGTTGTAAGGGGGCAGAATAATCGTGCCGGTTTTCCAGGGAACAAAGGTGATTGAAAGCTGATAGTAATCTACTCCGGCGCTGGAAAGTGTGATTTTCTGGATATTATAATCCTGAGAATTAAGCTCCTGGGTAAAGGCATTCAGACTTAAGCTGACACTTTCGCTGCCGACAAAGTCCTTTAAGTAAAGGGAGTTTGAGTTGAAGGTACAGCGTAATTCTGCGCTGTCACCGATATATACTTTTTTTGGCAGAAGAATCTGCTGAGTATCGATTCCTGTCATTTTGCCTTCCGTCCAAAAATTGATGTGAGCACCTGAAGAGGTGAGTCACCGGTACGCATGATTACGCTCATAATTCCGTGCTTTACACAGAGATTCTGCCAGTGACTTTCATTCAGATTATAAAAATCCTTCCATTCTTTTTTGAATTTCTCAGAATTGGTTGGAAGACGCATTTTAACTCCTGTTTCAGCATCGATAAAAGGAATTGTTCCCACCGAAGGCAGCTCCAGATCAAAAATATCTTCCATTCTGATTGCAATAACGTCATTTTTCTGGGCCAGGGAAATAAGCGGTTTTTCGTAATCTGCACTTCTGAAGTCAGAAATCACAAAAATCAGGGAGCGCTTGCGTAAAAGGCGGCCTGTTCCTGTGAGGGCGTTTCCCAAAACTGAGCCCTGAGTCAGCTCTTCCGGCTTTTTATCAAGATGGGTGAGGACAAGCATTGTCTGCTCGCGGCCAAACTGAGGCTTGCAGGAAAAATGAATCTGACCGTCAAAAAGAGCGGCTCCCAGGGGACAGCTGTTCATTTCTGCGGCAATTGTAATCAGGGCGGCAGTTTCTGCGGCGACTGAATATTTTGTCCGTCTTAAATCCTTTAAGCCGCCGTCCCGGCTCCAGGTCTGAACGTGCATGGAAGCAGACGTGTCTACTACGACAAAAATCTGAAGCTCGCGTTCTTCTTCAAAAACCTTTACGTAAGGATGTCCCATCCGCGCGGTAACGTTCCAGTCAATCGAACGGATATCGTCGCCGCGTATATAATCCCGCACACCGCTGAATTCAATGCCCTGACCGCGGTAGAGGGAGCGGAAATTTCCGCTTTTCATTCCTTCGGCAAGGTCTGCGGCTGCAATTCTGAGATAAGAGGCTTTTTTTACAAGAGAATCGGTGGATTCAGAAAAATAGCTCATAGGCGGCTTTGTTATTTCTTGTCTTTACGGCAGCGGAATAAAATCCAGAATTCGCTGGATGATTTCATCACTTGTTACGCTGTCTGCGGCGGCCTCGTAGGAAAGAATGAGACGGTGGCGCAGAACGTTTGGTGTTACGGCCTTGATGTCTTCAGGCAGCACAAAATCACGTCCGCTGAAGAGCGCGTTGACCTTTGCGCACTGGAGAATGGCGATTCCGGCGCGGGGAGAGGCACCAAAGTTTATATATCTTGTGATGTCATTGTTCTTTGTTACAGAAAGGCGGGCTGTATTTTTTTTGTTTGATTCCGAGCGGGTAACGTTCAGAATTGAAACAATGTATTCGACCAGCTTGTCATCGCAGGTGACGCTATCGCAGAGGCTGCGGATTTGTTCAATGTCGCCTTCCTTCAGGATTTTGTTTACGGCAACTGAAGGTGCTTTTCCGCAGGTTTTTACTATATTAACTTCGTTTTCTGCAGTCGGATACACTACGTTTAATTTCATGATAAATCGATCCAGCTCTGCTTCTGGAAGATTGTAGGTTCCTTCCTGCTCAACCGGGTTCTGTGTCGCAAGAACAAAAAAAGGTTCAGGGAGCTTGTAGGTTTCTTCCCCGATTGTAACCTGCTTTTCTTCCATTGCTTCCAGCATAGCCGACTGAACTTTTGCAGGTGCCCGGTTTACTTCATCAGCGAGAATTACGTTTGCAAAAACAGGGCCTTTGCGTACAGAAAAGCTTCCCTTGTTCTGTTCATAAATAAGGGTTCCTGTAACGTCGGCAGGAAGTAAATCCGGGGTAAACTGAATTCGCTTAAAATCAAGTCCAAGAATTTCTGTAAGGGTTTTTACGGCAAGAGTTTTTGCAAGACCAGGTACGCCTTCTACAAGAACGTGTCCGCCGGCAACAAAAGCCATAAACATATCTGTAACAAGCTGTTCCTGACCAACAAGTCTCTTTGCAGCTTCAGAACGAATATTGTCAACAATCGATTTTACTTCGTTAGCATTCATAGCAAATGAGTTTATCATATTTTGTTTAAATGTGGTAGTTATTTAATAAAACGTAAGTTTTGCAAAGCTTTTCTATAAATATCTTCCAAAAAGGGCCTCTTTTATGCTATAACTCTACCATGAAAGTTGCGATTTTTTTCGGGTCTAAGTCTGACAAAGACACAATGAAAAAGGCTGCCGATGTTCTTTCTGAATTCGGTGTGGATTACAAAGCTTACATCATTTCTGCCCACAGAGCCGGTGCTCTTTTAAAGCAGACTGTTGAGCAGGTTGAAAAAGACGGATGTCAGGTAATTATTGCCGGTGCAGGTCTTGCGGCTGCCCTTCCTGGTGTGATTGCAGGAATTACAACTCTTCCTGTAATTGGTGTGCCGCTTGAATGCGTAAGCGAAAAATCAAACGGTCTTGGAGGAATGGACGCTCTTTTGAGCATTGTTCAGATGCCTCCTCAGATTCCGGTTGCAACCGTAGGTATTAACAGCGCAAAAAATGCAGCTTATTTAGCCCTGCAGATTCTTGCCTTGCAGGATAAATCTCTTGCAGAAAAACTTAAAGCTTTTAGAGCAAAATTAGCAGATGATGCGGCAGCATCAGGAATTGATATTAAATTTTAATAAATGCGTTAGCGATGTGAAGGGCGGCGAAGCCGGCCACCGCAGGGAGCGAGAAAAGAGCGACCGAGGAGGCTGGAGCGATAGCGGAACCCGGAACGTAGCGACCCGAGCGGCAGCGAGGGGAACGCCCAAATATAAACACAGGAGAATTCGACATGGCATCTTACAAAGAATCAGGTGTAGACGTAGAAGAAGGTTATCGCGCAGTTGATAAGTACAAGGAACACGCAAAGAGAACTGCAATTCCGGGACTTTTGACAGGACTTGGAAGTTTTAACGGAATGTTTGAGGTTCCAAAGGGTTATAAAAATCCTGTAATTGTAAGCGGAACTGACGGCGTTGGTACAAAACTGGACATTGCCTTCAAAATGAAAAAATATGACACTGTTGGAATTGACTGTGTTGCCATGAGCGTAAACGACATTCTCTGCTCTGGTGTTCAGACTTCCTTCTTCCTTGATTATGTTGCCTGCGGAAAGCTTGATGCTGATGTTGCTGCTGACCTTGTAAAGGGTGTTGCTGACGGTTGTGTTGATACAGGCTGTGCCCTTCTTGGCGGCGAAACTGCCGAAATGCCTGATTTTTATGATGACGGAAAATATGACCTTGCCGGCTTTGGCGTTGGCGTTGGCGAAAAGAAAGAAATGATTACCGGCCAGGATATCCGCGAAGGCGATGTTCTGATTGGTTTGAGCTCTACAGGCGTTCACTCGAACGGTTTCAGCCTTGTCCGCAAGCTTGTTCAGAATTTTGATGATCCATTCCAGATTGACGGAAAAGATACCGGAAAAACTATCGGTGAAGTTCTCCTTACTCCAACCCGCATTTACGTTAAGCCTGTAATGGAAGTTTTGAAAAAATACCGCAAGTCTGTTCACGGAATGGTTCACGTTACCGGCGGCGGCTTCTACGAAAATATTCCTCGCATGTATCCAAAAGCAAAAGAAGGCAAAAAGCAGCTGATTTCTGTTATCAACCGCGGAAGCTGGGATATTCCTCCTGTATTCGGCGAACTTATCCGCCGTGGCGCTGATACTGCTTCTATTTACAACACTTTCAACATGGGAATTGGTTTTGTGCTTGCTGTAAGTGCAAAAGAAGCTGATGATATTCTTGCTGTGTTCAACGCAAACGCTTCTAAATACCACAAAGACTACTGCCCTGATATGAAAGCCTACAAAATCGGCCGCGTAGAATACGCAAAAGGCGAAGTAAAAGGCCAGAAAGACAGCGTTCTGTTTGAAGATTAGATTAATAGCCACAGATGAACACAGATAAGACACAGATAAGGAGAAACTTTGGAGATTAACGAAAAATAACGGAGAAAATAATCGGAGCTTCTTATAATGTTGCAAATACTTTGGGAAGCGGCTTTCTTGAGAAAGTTTATGAAAATGCTCTTGTTGTTGAATTATTTAAAAGCTACAAAAAAGAAAATCGGATTGCTTATAAATTTTGGCTCACCTAAGGTCGAAATTCAACGTGTTATAAACACATAATCTGTGTTTATCTGTGTCCCATCTGTGGCTAATCATAAGGGGAAAATTTTATGCCAAAAACTAAAGTTGCCGTGCTTGTCAGTGGCGGCGGAACAAACCTTCAGGCTTTGATTGATTATCAGACTGCTCAGGGTGATGCCTGCCCTTATGAAATTGTCTGCGTCATTTCAGATACAAAAAAGGCCTTCGCACTGGAGCGGGCCGCTAAGGCTGGCATTCCAGGCCTAATCTGTTCTCCTTTTGCCGTTATGGGAGCGGAAGTGGCTAAAGCTGCTTCCCGGGACGAAAAACGCCTTGCAGTTTCTGACTCCGTTCTTGCAAAATGCCGCGAGTTCGGCGCTCAGGCTATTGTTCAGGCCGGCTGGCTCACTGTTTTAAGCGGAAAAATCCTTGAAGAATACAAAGACAAAATCATAAACCTGCATCCGGCCCTTCTGCCAAAGTTCGGCGGAGTCGGCATGTGGGGCCATCACGTTCACGAAGCTGTTTTAGCCGCCGGCGAAAAAGAAAGCGGCTGTACCATCCACCTCGTAAGCAGCGAATGTGACGGCGGAAAAATCCTCATCCAGAAAAAAGTTCCTGTTATGCCCGGCGACACCCCCGACACTCTCTATGCCCGCATCGCCCCCGAAGAACACAAGGCTATTGTGGAAGGACTCCTTTTGCTTTGTAAATAAAGGTTTTTGCCCAACTATTTATTAAAATTCCGCTTTCTACTATAATATTCTCTATGGCTACTACTCATAAAAAGATTGATCAGGAGACTCTTGAAAATCTCCTTTATTTGTCACGTCTTTCTCCGGAAAGTACAGACATGGAAACTCTTAAAAAACAGGTTGATGATATCGTAGGATACTTTGAAATCCTTTCTAAATACGACGACAGCGAAAATCCTTATGACGCATATCCTTCTACCCAGGTTGAAAAGCTTCGCGGTGACGAAGTTGTGGAAGGTCTTGAAATCACAGACGTAAAGAAAGTATCAAAAGACTTTATGGACGGATATTTCCAGGTTCCGAAAGTTCTTGGAGCCGGTGCATAAAATGTCAGCATTGCGCATGCAATGCTGATGCAAATGTGCGGTATGCTTAGAGCTTTAGGAAGCATTACGACATTTGCAAGAGCCGGTGCATAGGGCGTTCCCGTCCGCTTCGCGGCCGGTCGCTACGTCCGCACTTCGCTGACGCTCACCGTCCTCACTTCGTTTCGGTCGGTTTGGCGCGTGGCGCCTCAGTGCTCCCATCGCTAACGCATTTTTCAGGAGAATAAATTATGTTCTATACAATAAATGAAACCCGTTCCGCCCTAAAAAAAGGCGAAACAACAAGTCTTGAGCTTGTAAAAAACGCTGTAGAAACTTTTAACAAAGATAAATCTGCTGCGATTCCTTTGAATGCCTTCATCGAAATGTATGATGATGCTGCAGCAAAGGCAGAAGCCGCTGATAAGGAAATTGCAGAAGCAAAGGCAAATGGCAGTCTTGATGCCCTTTATGAAAAGAAGCCTCTTCTGGGAATACCTTTTGCAAACAAGGATAATATTTCCTGCAAGGGAAACCGCCTTACCTGTGCTTCAAAAATCCTTGAAGGCTATGTTGCGCCATACAGTGCCACAGTAATCAACCGTCTTGAAGCTGCCGGAGCAATTCCTCTTGGCCGCTGTAATCAGGACGAATTTGCCATGGGTTCTTCTACCGAATACTCATGCTACGGCCCGACCCGTAACCCAATCAACCGCGAATACGTTTCGGGAGGTTCTTCGGGAGGTTCAGCTGCCGCTGTTTCTGCAAATCAGGCTTTGTTCGGATTGGGAACAGAAACAGGTGGTTCAGTTCGTCTTCCTGCTTCTTACTGCGGAATTTACGGACTTAAACCGACTTACGGTGTTCTCAGCCGCTGGGGCGTTGTAGCTTACGGTTCATCACTGGATCAGGTTGGTATTCTTGGTCACACTCCTGCTGATATTGCAGAGCCTCTTTCTGTAATGAGCGGCGTAGATATGTATGATGATACATCTGCTGACCTGCCAGATGCCGCAAGCCTCCGTAATCTTAAGGCTTTGAGCGATGATGAATTCAAGTCTCTTAAAATTGCCATTCCAAAGCAGTTTATGAAAACTGAAGGTGCTGACCCTGAAGTTATCAGAGTTTTCAATGAAACCCGTGCCTGGTTCGAAAGCAAGGGTGCAAAAATTACAGAAGTTGACCTTCCGATTCTTGATGCTTCAATTGCCGCTTACTATGTAATTGCCCTTTCAGAAGCTGCTTCAAACCTCAGCCGTTTTGACGGAATCCGTTACGGCCGACGTGTTGATAATTCTAAAGGCTATGATGAGCTTTATGTTGATACCCGTTCAGAAGGCTTCGGCCCTGAAGTAAAACGCCGTATCATCATCGGAAACTACGTTCTTTCTGAACAGTTCTCCGGCGATACATACAAAAAAGGCATGACAGTTCGTGCCCGCATTCAGCGTGAAGTTGCAAAGCTTTTTGAAGATTATGATCTGATTATCAGCCCAACCTGTCCAACAACAGCCTTTAAGCTTGGCCAGAAGGTTGATGATCCGCTTGAAATGTATTTGAGCGATATGTACACAGTTTTTGTAAACCTTGCCCGAATTCCTTCTATTAACGTTCCTGCCGGAAAAACAAGTAAGGACGGAATGCCGGTCGGCATCCAGTTTGCCGGCGCCATGTTTAATGAAGCAAAGATTCTGCGCGTAGCACAGAGTTGGGAAGATGACCACAAAGGTTGTGGTATTCAGGTAAAATAAATTGAAAGAATGTAATTAAAACTGGCGCGAGGGAGCAAAGGGTGATGCAAAAACACTCTGATTGTTGTGACCGCGAGAGCGGTCAGTTCTATAGTTACTTTGCAACAATCAGCGTGTAGCGCATTATTGCGCGATTTTGCAACACCCTTTGCGACCGGGAGCCAAGATTTAAGTAGATATTATTTAAGGAAGATTTATGATTAATAGATTTGAAGTTGGAGAACCATTTGAAACTACAGTCGTTGCCGTAACAAACGACACAGTTTTTATTGATTTGAGCGCAAAGTCGGAAGGTCTTGTAGACAAGGCTGATTTTACCGACGCAGACGGAAACTGCACTGTAAAAGAAGGTGATAAAGTTACCGTTTACTTTACAGCTGATGTTCGGGGCGAAATGCACTTTACAGCAAAACTTGCAGGCCAGAAAGCCGATACATCAATGCTGGAAAACGCATATAAGAATCAGATTCCTGTAGAAGGAAGCGTTCAGGGCGAAATTAAAGGCGGATTTGAAGTAAAAATCGGTTCAAGCCGGGCTTTCTGCCCTTACTCTCAGATGGGATTCAAAGACAAAAAAGAGCCTGCTTACTACATCGGCCGCACAATGACCTTTGTAATTACCGAGTTCAAAAATGAAGGAAAAAACATAATCGTTTCTAACCGTAAAATCGGCGAAAGCGAATATGCAAACAAGCTTGGTTCCCTTGCAAATCAGATTACAGAGGGCGCAGTTCTTGAAGGAACTGTAGAAAGCATTGAAAAGTTCGGTGCTTTTGTAAACGTTCTTGGCTTTAAAACTCTGCTTCCAATTAGCGAAATGTCACTTGACCGCGTAAACGACCCGGCTGACATTGTAGCTGTCGGCGATAAAATCACCGTAAAAGTTTTAAAAACTGACTGGAAAAACGAGCGCGTTTCTGTTTCCCTTAAGGCTTTGATTGCTGACCCATGGGAAAATGCGGAAGAAGCTTTCCCTCTTGGAACTAAAATCGACGGAAAAATCGTTCGCATTGCGGACTTCGGCGTATTTGTTAATCTTGCAAGCGGAATTGACGGCCTTGTTCACATCAGCGAGCTTGAAGGCGTAAAAGCCGGAACAAACCTGAAAAAGGTTTATTCTGTTGGCCAGAGCATGAGCGTTGTTGTAGAAAAAGTTGATGCCCAGGCAAAACGCATCAGCCTGAAACCGGCTCAGAGCGCTGAACAGGATACAACTGCCGCAAGTTATCTTTCAAGCCAGAAGGACGACGGCGAAACCTACAATCCTTTTGCAGCTTTCTTTAAGAAATAGCCGGCTCTGAAACTAAAGACCGCAGGAGGCATTCCTTTGAATAACATAAAAGCTTTATGTTTCAGGATTTTTTCGGCGCTTTATCTGGGAGCTTTATTTTTTCTTCCCATTTCCGCCCTGCCTCTTTCCCTTCCTTCTGACAAAGCTTCCATTCCCCAGACTTTTTCAGTCCTTTCCTTTGCAGCAGGGCTGTTAAAGGGGAAGGAGCTTTTTCAAAATTTTCCCCTTACAATCCTTCTTTTATGCCTGCTTCTGCTGCCGGCAGGCTCAGTTTTTCTGATTATTTCTCTTTTTCTTAAGAAAATCAGCAGGAAAATCTGTCTTATAGTAATTTTTATCATTATTTCCCTTTATCTTGTCACATCTGTTGCCTGCATGATTGAGTTTGCAAATACAATAAGGTGGTTTCTCAAACTTAATCCGCTTGTTTACTTTTGTGCTCTTAGTGCACTTTTTTGCCATGTGGGAATTACTGGTTTTGTAATTAATTTTTACCGTACACGAAGAAGTCGTATGAATGACCTTATCAGACAGACTCAAAAAAGCCGTAATTCAAAAAAGAAGCTTTTTGTTTCTATCCGAACAAAGGTTCTTGTAACAATTCTTTCTACAATTATTGTAATTCTTTCTGCTTTTACTTTTTTTATTCTGCGCGATTATCATTCTATGATTACTGAATCTGTAAGTAACACAGGTCGTGCTCAGGCAGAACAGGCGGCGGCAGTTTATGATTCTGCCGATGGAATGAATGATAAAATCTCGAAATTTTTTGATGAACAGAGGGAGTCTAACAAATATTCCAATACTCCTTACGAGCGAATTGATATCATAATCACAAATGATTCGACTCCCTATTATATAGAAAATATTGATTCATCGGTAAAACTGCCGGATTACGATGTTTTTGCCTATACTACGGGAAATCCCGGCAAGGTTCCGGAAGATGAAAAATCAATATCTTCTGAAAAGGCTCTGGAATATGTAAAACGCTACCAGAACGGAAGTTACCGTAAAGAGCCGGTTTATGATAAGGTAAAAAAGACCTGCCTTTATATTCATCCTGTTACTTTTTCACGAAAGGCCGGTCAGAGAATTAAAGGATTTTCTATAGTACGCTACAGAACTGAAATCCTTATGAAAGCCTACTTTCAGACCCAGGTTTTCGTTTTTACGCTGTCCGCAATCTTCCTTTATATTGTAATCATCATTACAGTTTTACTCAGTGATTTTATTGCTACACCTCTTATTTATCTTCGTGCCAATGTTCATGAATCAACAAATCAGCTTTCTTCTATATTAAGTGGCGGCGGTAAAGTCGGTTATGAATCTCTGGCTTTTAATGATGATATAAAGTCCCGGGATGAAATAGGTGAGCTTTCTGTAGAAATTAAGGATCTTGTTTCTTTGATTCGCGGCGTAATTCCTTATCTTTCAAATTCAACATTAAAATATGCCGACCGGGAAGCTGCTTCAAAGCTCAGCGTCACAAAAGAGCTCTGCTTCCTTTTTACAGATATACGCGGTTTTACTTCCATGTGCGAAGGTCGGCCGGCAAAAGATGTAGTTTCCCTTTTAAATCACTATCTGGATTTGGAATCTGAAATTATTATAAAAAATCACGGTGATATTGATAAATTTGTGGGCGATGAGGTCATGGCTTTTTTTGCAGGCCCGCGAAAAGAATACAACGCCTGTAAGGCTGCTATGGAAATCCGTGCCGCAATGCGTGAAGCTCAGAAGGCTTCCCTCAAGGATGGCAGCGATTATGTTTCTATGGGAATTGGTATTAACAGTGGTAAGGTGACTTTCGGTTCTGTAGGTTCTAAAAACCGCATGGATTTTACTTCAATCGGAGATGCCGTAAATCTTGCGGCCAGACTTGAAGGTGTGAACAAGGCTTATGGTTCAAAGGCGATTATCAGTGAGGCAGTTTTTGAAAAACTAAACGGAGCCTTTATCTGCCGTGAACTTGATTATATTACTGTGAAGGGAAAAACAGAGCCTGTCCGCATTTATGAAATTCTTCAGAAAAAAGAAGATGCTTCCCTAAAAATCTATGATATCCGGGATAAGTTTGAAAGCGGATTAAATGCCTACCGCCGTCAGAACTGGGACAAGGCAGAAGCTTCATTTAAGGAATGTGTTTCCCTTTATAACGATATGCCGTCTATAATCTTCCTTGACCGTATCCGTCATTTCCGAAAATCTCCGCCCGAAAAAAACTGGGACGGAGTTTTCAACATCAAAATTAAGTAAAGAATGACTTTTGGAATTCCGAAAATTACATTATGGGAAAATCAGGAAATAGTTATGAAAAGCCGGATTTCTGGTCGCAGAAGGCCTTTTCTGAAGGATATCCGGCACGTTCAGTTTATAAATTAAAAGAAATCGATGAAAAATTCGGTATGATAAAGAAGAACTACACGGTTCTTGACTTAGGTTCAGCTCCTGGCAGCTGGACTACCTTCCTTTTGCGTCAGATGGATGGCAGCGGAAAGGTTGTATCCTGCGATTTGAATCCTCTTTCAAAAATCGTAAAGGGTGACAATCTTCTTTTTATTCAGGGAGATTTGAATGCTCCTGAAATCCGTAAGCAGATTAAAGAAAACGGCCCTTATGACCTTGTTGTCTGCGATGCAGCTCCAAAAACAACCGGAAACCGCACTGTAGATACAGCCCGCAGTGAACAGCTTGTTGAAATGGCAATCTGGTATGCCCAGACTATGCTCAAACAGGGCGGTAATTTTACTGTAAAAATCTTCCAGAACGGTGATCAGCAGAAATTCCTCAAATCCATGAGGGAAATTTTTACTTCGGCAAAGGGATTTAAGCCCGAAGCCTGCCGCGCAGAAAGCTTTGAAACTTATCTTGTGGGAATCGGAAAAAAATAAATTAATTGCGGATAAGAAAGGGTTGGGATATAATTTATGATAATAAAAAATATTTTTAATAGATTTCTAACTATGATAACAGATAAAAAATATAGATTGGCTGTAATTTCTGCTGCCTGCTTTTTTGCAAGTTTTGCACTTACCGCAACTCTTGTAAAAACTGTAAAAGTACTCGGAATGCGTAAATCTGTCGGAGGTTTTGAAACTTCCAGCCTTCCTGAATACACAGAAAACCTGGAAGCTCTTTTGAGTGAAGGGGAAAATTCTGAATTTGAAAGCAGCAAGCTTGATTCGGCCGAATCTACTATTACATATCAGACTTACCGCGTTAAACCCGGTGACATGATTGGCTTCATTGCAGAAAAGCACAATGTCACTACAGATACTATTATCAGCGTTAATAATATCAAGCAGTCCCGCCTGATTCAGGTTGGTCAGTATCTGAAAATCCCTTCAATGACAGGCATCATCTATACAGTAAGAAAGGACGGCGAAACACCTTCCTCAATTGCAGAAAACTATAAAGTCAGCGCCCAGCAGTGTGCGGCTGCAAATGCCCTTGCCCTTGATGCTTCCCTCAAGGCTGGAACTTCACTTTTTGTTCCGGATGCAGAGCTGGACTGGATGACCCGCCAGGAAATCAACGGCGACCTCTTCCACAGGCCTCTTCACGGACGTTACTGGGTTTCTTCCCGCTACGGCTGGCGTGATTCTCCTTTTAATGCTTCAAAGCGTACCTTCCACGGTGGTCTTGATATGGCAACAAGTCCGGGAACTCCAATTTATGCCGCCCTTGACGGTAAGGTTACAACTACAGGCTTCAATGCCACCTACGGAAATTACGTTATCATTACCCATCATTCGGGCTACAAAACCCTCTATGGTCATATGAGTCAGATTACCTGTAGAAAAGGCAATTTTGTTTATACCAATACTATGATTGGCCGCGTTGGTTCAACCGGAATGAGTACAGGTCCTCATCTTCACTTTACAGTTTATAAAAACGGAAAGAGCATTAATCCGTCACTCCTGCTCAACTAAAATGATTTATACTTTGACTGTTAATCCTTCTCTGGATTACATTGTTGACCTTGAAAATTTTAAAAGCGGCTGTGTGAACCGCAGCTGCGCAGAAAAAATATTTGCGGGCGGAAAGGGAATCAACGTTTCAATCGTTCTGAAAAATCTTGGTTTTGAAAGCGTCGCTCTGGGCTTTACGGCGGGCTTTACCGGAAATGAGATTGAAGAGCTGCTGGCGCAAAAGAGTGTAAAAAGTGATTTTATCCGCCTGGCAGATAAGTCGGCTTTTTCCCGGATAAACGTAAAGCTGCGTTCTGACAAAGAAGAATCTGAAATTAACGCTCAGGGGCCGGCGCTTACAGAGGCAGACATTGCGGCTTTGTTTTCAAAGCTTGACTGCCTGAAAAAGGGCGATTTTCTTGTTATTGCCGGAAGTATTCCAAAATCTCTTCCCCAGACTTTTTACAGCGACATTATGGCAAGACTTTCCGGCAGGGGACTGCGTTTTGTTGTTGATGCGACCCGTGACCTTCTGAAAAAATCCCTTGAATATAAGCCTTTCCTTGTAAAACCCAATAATTTTGAGCTTGGTGAGATTTTTGGCGTAAGTCTGAATACCCGGGAAGAAGTTATTCCTTACGCTGAAAAATTCCGGGAAATGGGAGCTCAGAATGTTCTTGTTTCAATGGCAGGACAGGGGGCTGTACTTGCGGCGGCTGACGGAAAAATTTACCAGAGCCCGGCTCCCCAATGTCATGTGGTCAATTCTGTCGGGGCAGGGGATTCCATGGTAGCGGGCTTTATTGCGGGCTTTATGGAGACTTCTGCTTATGAAGGGGCGCTCAAAATGGGAATCTGCACGGGAACTGCCAGCGCTGGTCTTGAAGAGCTTGCAGGCCGGGCTGACGTAGAAAAGCTCCTTTCAGCTTTTTAAAATTTCTTAAGTATATTTAAAACTTTTCCCAATTCTGCTATATTTTCCACATGGAAACTCGTAACATTTTTGAAAACCTGTCTTGTATCGATCACCGATACTCTTTGTCGGAGGCTGACGCTTTTGCCGGTCTTTCTAAGTATATTTCTGAAGAGGCAAGCATTCGTTCGCATGCGCGTTGTGAAGCCGCTCTTGTAAAGGCTCATCTTAAGATGCGCGGTCAGCTTACTGACGCAATCGCAAAAAAGCTGGACGAAGTTGCTGACAATATCGACCCTCAGGAAGTTTATGCTGAGGAAGAAAAGACAAAGCACAATATCCGTGCCCTTGTAAACGTAATGAAGACAAAGGTTGATGCAGAAATCGGCCCTCTTATTCACCTTGGCGCTACATCGGTTGATATTCTTGATACCGGCCTTTCATGCCGCATGCGTGATGTTACTAAAAATGTTGTACTTCCAGAACTCAAAAAACTTGAAAACTATCTCTGCGACATTGCAGAACGTGAATGTGCTACTCCTCAGGTAGGCCGCACCCACGGTCAGCACGCAGTTCCTATCACTTTCGGCTGGAGCATTGCTGAGTTTGTAAGCAGACTCGGAAAATCAATCCTCCGCATTGAAGAACTCAGCAATCAGCTTGTTGGTAAGCTTGCAGGCCCGGTTGGTTCTTACAACGGTCCTTCCATGATTGTAAAAGATCCTGAAGAGCTTGAACGCATCTACACAGAATTCTTAGGCCTTCAGCCGTCTGAATATTCAAATCAGCTTGTAGAGCCTGAGCACGTACTCCGCCTTCTTCTGGAAATGAACGTAGCATTCGGTATCATCGCAAACCTTGCAGATGACCTCCGTAACCTTCAGCGCTCAGAAATCGGTGAAGTATTTGAATATTTTGCCAGCACCCAGGTTGGTTCTTCTACAATGCCTCAGAAGCGTAACCCATGGAACAGCGAGCACGTAAAATCCCTCTGGAAGGCTATGTGTCCCCGCGTAATTACTTTCTATATGGATCAGATTTCTGAGCATCAGCGTGACCTTACAAACTCTGCTTCACAGCGCTTTATTGCTGACTATGTAAGCGGATTTACAATGGCCGTTGCCCGCATGAACTCTGTTGTTAAAGGGCTTCAGGCAGATAAAGAAGGCATGGCACGCAATCTTCAGAATGCCGGCGGAAAGGTTAAGGGCGGCGTTCTTGCAGAACCAGCTTATATTCTTCTTGGCGAGGCCGGCTACAACGACGGTCACGAGGTTATCCGTAAGATTACTCTTGAAGCCGAGCAGACAGGAAAAACCTTCTTTGAAGTTCTCAAAACCCACCAGAAGGAATTTGCAGACATTACAGCCCAGCTCGAAAAACTCGGTGTAGAAAATCCAGCAAGCTTTTTTGAAAATCCTGCAAACTACTGCGGTCTGGCTGCCGTTAAATCTAAGCGTCTTGCCCAGAAGTACAAGGAATTAATGAAATAAAATTTGCTAATTCCACATTTTGACCCCATAATTATAACTAAGTTTTTTTTATTTAATAAATTATGGAGACTAAAATGTGGAATTATACCTTCGTAGTTCCGAATATCAGCTTACTGATCACCTTTCTGATTTTTTATTTTCTGCAGCCGCATATTCCTATAAGTAAAAACAGGGCTTTTCTCCGCGTCCTGATGATTGAAATATTTATAATTTTTATAGATATAATTTCTTCAAGGGCCCTGGAAAATTATAATTCCTATTCTGTCCGTTTTCATCTTGTCTGCAATATCATCTTTTTTATCGCATTTTTTCTTCGTTCTGCTTTTTTCTTTCATTTTACTTACGTTCTTTTTACCCCAAAAGCGGAAAGAACGCCAAAAAATCTCCTTACAACTTACAGCGTTTTCTTAATTTGTATTCTTGTTGCCCTTGCTAACTTTTTTACCCCGACTCTCTTTATCCTTGATGAGTCCGGCTACCACCGCTACATATTTTATAATGTTCTTTATATCTGTTCCTTCTTTTATGTTGGTGTTTCCCTTCTGGTTCTGATAATTAATAGAAGAAAATTACGAAAAAATTTATTTATCAGTGTAATCACCTTCAATATGATTTTATTTGCCGGTTATATTTGCCGCCTTCTCTTCCCCCGTTATCTGATAATGGATTTTTTCTGTCTGCTCGCAATCATCATAATGTATCTGTCCTTTGAAGATTCTGCGGTTTATCTTGAAAACAGAACCCAGGCCTTTCGTCTTGAAGCCCTTTCACTTCTTCTTGAAGAACTGATTGGAAAACAGTCTTTTATTCTTGGAATCCAGATTCACAATTATCATGATATGAGGGAAATTTACACCGGCCCCAAAATTGATGAGGCCCTGGGCCTGATTGCTGACTTTTTGAAAAAAGAATTCCCGGATCTTTCCTATTTTTATATAAACAGCGGAAGATTTGTGATGGTAGGGGATACTTCTGACTATTCTTACGAAGAAGTCAAAGGGGAAATCCGAGACCGTTTTAAAAAGCCCTGGGAAAAAGACAGCAGGGATATGGAAGTTTATCTTGACGTGCATTTTATGGAAGTCTGCCAGCATCTGACAATTGACAGTGCTGAAAATCTTCTTCAGGGAATTGTTTCTGCCTTTAATAATATCAGTGAACTTTCTGATGCCGATATGATAATTTCGGAAGAAACCCTTAATAATATAAAAAAGGCAACTGAAGTAAAGCGTATCGTTCAGAAGGCTGTTGAAAATAAAAATGTAGAGATGTATCTTCAGCCTATTGTTTCTGCAAAAAATCATGAGCTTGTAGGGGCAGAGGCTCTGGCAAGAATCTATGATAAAGAAGGAAATATTATTTCGCCGGCTGTTTTTATTCCTATTGCCGAAAAAACCGGACTTATTAACCGCCTTGGTGAACAGATGCTGGAAAAAGTCTGTGATTTTATGAACAGCAGGAGTCTTGAAGAGATGGGCCTTTCATGGATAAACGTAAATCTTTCTCCCCTGCAGTTTTTAAAGCGTGATTTGTCAAAGCGCTTTACTTCAATTATTGAAAAATATCAGGTTGATCCTGAAAAAATCCATCTTGAAATTACGGAAGAAGCAATGATTGATTATGCTCTTCTTAAAAAACAGGTTTTTGACATAAAAAATGCCGGTTTTGAATTTGTTCTTGATGATTTTGGTGCCGGCTATTCCAATGTAACCCGTCTGAATAAATATCCTTTTGTGAATATAAAATTTGATATGCAGGTTGTCTGGGAATATTTTAAAACAAAAGAAGAAATCCTGCCTGCCCTTGTTCAGGCTTTTAAGCACTCAGGCTTTACCGTAACTGCAGAAGGCATCGAAAGTAAGGCAATGGCCAAGGGTATGGAAGAACTTGGCTGCGATTACCTGCAGGGCTTTTATTTTTCCCAGCCGCTGCCGGTAGATGAATTTATTAAAAAGTACGGAAAAAAGTAAAATGGAAAAAAAACAGGAAGGATTCAGTCAGCTTGCCATTACTCTGTTAAACCATTATGACGGAGCTTATTATGTGGATATTAAAACAGGGGATTATACAGCCCTTGTTCCTTTGAAAGGGTTAAAAAAACTGAATGCGCCCTATACCGGCGACGATTTTTATACAGATTCTGTAAAGATTTTAAACAAATGTGTACATCCAAATGATCTGGAAATCATAAAAAAAAGCTGTGATAAAAAAACAATAATAGAAGCTCTTTCTAAAAGCGAAGTTTATTCAATTATTTTCAGAATGATAATCAATGAAAATGTCGTTCACATGAAGCGTTCCCTCTTCTTGTGTCCTGACAGGGATCATGCAATCTGCTGTCTTGAAAATATTGAGGAAGACTTTATTAAAAAGGAAATCCAGAAAAAAAATCTTGAATCGGCTGAGCGTATGGCAAGATTTGATGAGCTGACAGGTGTCCGTAACAAAAATGCCTTTAAGGAATATTCAGAATCAATAGATGATAAAATCAAAAGCGGAGAAAAGAATTTTTCATTTGGTCTTATTTTGTGCGATATGAATGACCTTAAACTGATGAATGATACCCGGGGTCATAACTTTGGAGACGAATACATTCAGAGGGCCAGCCGCATAATCTGTAATATTTTTACCCATAGTCCGGTTTTCAGAATTGGCGGCGATGAATTTGTTGTTGTTTTGACAGGAGAGGATTATGAAAACCGCAGGGAATTGCTTAATCTTCTTATTGTTGAAAGCCTTGAAAATAAAAAATCCCGTTCCGGCCCTGTAATTGCAGCCGGTATGGCAGAATATAAAGCCGGTTCAGACAAGTCCTTTTCTAAGGTTTTGTGTACAGTCAGTGACGGCGGCTATCTTTATCTGAATGATATGCGCTATGATTTTTCAAGATGGTCCTTGTCTCTGGTAACAGATTTTGCTATGCCTTCTGAATATATGTATCAGGCAGATAAGCTTTGGAATGAACATATTCATCCGGATGATTTAAAAGCCTACAGGGTAGCGGTTTATAAGATTTTCTCTCATTCAGATGCCTGCATGATTCCGCTTGAGTACAGAGCCCGGAAGGCAGACGGTACTTATGTATTACTGTCTACCAGGGGCTTTGTATTAAGCGATAAGGATGGAGATCCCGAATATTTCGGCGGGATTATTGTTCCTTTATAATACTGCTATGAATCTGTCAAAGGCTGCCTTTCCTTTTTCATCACGCTTGTAAACGCCGGCGTCTTCAAGAACCTTGCTGAATACAATTCCGGTTTCCTTGCGGAGAATTTCCTCTGCGTTTGCGCTGTTGAAGTCAGGGTAGCGCTTAAGGATATCTTCTGCCCAGTCTGCGTGCTTTGAAAGCTCTTCATTTTTGCGAAGGTCTTCTTTATTGCACATTGCTTTAGCAAGGTCTGCAAGTTCCTTTTTAAGACGGCTTGGTAAAACTGCAAGTCCCATTACCTCAATCAAACCGATGTTTTCCTTTTTGATGTGGTGAAGGTTTGCATGAGGGTGGTAGACTCCCATAGGGTGTTCTTCAGTTGTGATGTTGTTGCGCAGTACAAGATCGAGTTCAAAAAGCTTTCCGCGGCGGCGGGCAATAGGTGTTATTGTGTTGTGCTGCTCGCCATCTGTTTCTGCAAAAATGAAAGCTTCCTTGTCTGTGTAAGTTCTCCATGTATCAAGAATGTAAGTTGCGCAGTCAATAAGGTCAGCTGCCTTTTTTGCTGTGATGCGGATAACGCTCATAGGCCACTTAACGATTCCGGCCTTTACCTTAGGGAATTTTTTAAGCTTGAATTCTTTTTCCACAGGGGCTTTTGCCATCGGGAATTCATAGCGGCCGCCCTGGAAGTGGTTGTGGGTAAGAATTGAACCGCCTACGATAGGAATATCTGCGTTGCTTCCCAGAATGTAGTGTGGGAAGATTGTTACAAAGTCCAGCAGGCGGGCAAAGGTTGCGCGCTCAATTTTCATCGGGATATGGCGGGAATCAAAAACGATACAGTGCTCGTTGTAGTAAACATAAGGAGAATACTGAAGATTCCAGCTTTCGCCGTTCAATGTAAGAGGGATGATTCTGTGATTCTGGCGGGCAGCGTGGTTAAGGCGTCCTGCATAACCTTCATTTTCCTTACATAATAAGCATGCCGGGTAGCCTGACTGTTTTGCGTTACGGGCTGCGGCAATTGCCTTTGGATCTTTTTCCGGTTTTGAAAGGTTGATTGTAATATCAATGTCGCCGTACTCAGTTGCGGTCTTCCACTTCAAATCCTTGCAGACCCGGTAACGGCGGATATAGTCTGTGTCTCCTGAAAATTTGTAGTACCAGTCAGTTGCTGCTTCCGGGCCTCTTTCTTCGTAAATAGTACGGAAAATATCGATTACATCGCTTGGAGGAGGCACAAGCTGTCCCATGATTTTGGTATCGAATAAATCGCGGGTAACAATTCCCTGGTCATCAAAAATCTTATTTTCTCCTGCCCAGTCCAGCATTTCCTTTAAGATTTCTTCCAGTTCTTCAGTTTTTACACCAGGAAGCTCATGAGCCTGCTGCAGGTCTTCAAATCCATCCAGCTTGAAAAGCTCAAGCAGTCTGTTTTTTGTGTAGATTACATCTTCTTTTGTGATAAGTGAATTAATAAGGGCGTATGAAGTAAGACGATTGATATTCTGGTAAATTGTCATAGAGAATCTCCTTTTTGTGCTATGTTACTGATAGCGTTACTATCAATAGCATAGCACATTTAAGGAAATAATAAAAGTTTTAACCAGATTAAGATAGAACTTAAATGAGATTTAACAGGTTTTCTTTTGATTGAAATCCTACTGTTGATTTTACAAGATTTCCGCCTTTGAAAACTGCTACAAATGGAATGCTCATAACACCAAACTGCTGAGCCAGTTCATCTTCATCATCAACATTAACTTTACAAACCTTAATTTCCGGGTGTTCTTCTGCAATTTCTGCTACAACAGGACCCAGCATTTTACATGGTCCGCACCATGGTGCCCAAAAATCTACCAGAACTGGTTTGTCTGATTCCAGAACTTCCTTCTGAAAACTTGCATTTGTTACATTAATTTCTGCCATAGTTTTACCTCGCTTATGGGATTGTCCGCTCTGGCGGTACTTTTAAGTGCCTTTATCTCAGCACTTCTGTAATTAATATAAAGGTGAAAGGAAAGAAAGTCAAAGAAAAAATGTAGGATACAATATAATTTTATAATTTATTTTTCTGTTTGTCTAAACGTTAATATAGTAAATTAATAAAAAAGCCCCTTCCCGGCAATTAAATGCTGAAAAGGGGCTTTTTATTTAGGGTTTATTACAAACCCTAAAAACGGCGAAGTCAAGGCTTTAAGCGTACGCGTGCCTTGACTCGACGTATTTCATTTAGGTTGATTAAAAGGCTGCAAGTGTTCTTTCAAGGCGGGCAAGGGCGCGCTCTTTTCCAAGTACCAGAATTGATCCGATAAGAGGAGGTGAAACACGGCTTCCTGTAACTGCCATACGAACAGGCATCATGAAATCACCCAGCTTAATTCCAAGCTCTTCTGCTTTTGCCTTTGCAAAGGCTTCTGCACCCTCGTGGTCAAGTTCAAATACTTTTGCAATGAAATCTTTTGCATTTTCAAGAACTTCTTTTGTTTTTGCCTGGTCGAGTTTCTTTGGAATAATCTGCTCTACAGGTGGAACGGCTGGTTCTGTGAACATAAAGTGAACCATTTCTGCTGCTTCTGTAAGGAACTTCAGTCTTTCCTGAATAAGAGGCATAAGACCCATCAAAGTTTTCTTTACGTCTGCAGAAGTCATGTTCATGCTCTTGTCTACGCAGTAAGGTTCGCCGTCTTCGCCAAGTGCAACGCCAGAGAATTCCGGGCCGACATTTGGTTTTGGCTGAGGATTTTCCGGGTTGATTTCAAGCGTAGCATCGCCGGTTCCTGTAATAAATGGGAGTGTCCATTTGTACAAATCTTCTGTAGAAAGCTGGCGGATGTAGTTTGCATTAAAGTATTCAAGCTTTTTGTAATCAAATACTGCAGGAGCCTTGTTCAAATGCTCAAGCTTAAATGCCTTTGCGAGCTCTTCCAGAGTATAGAATTCTTTTCCTTCTTCGTAAGAGCAGCCCAGCATTGCAACGTAGTTTACGATTGCCTGTGGAAGATAACCGCGGGCACGGAATTCGTTCAGGGAAGTTGAGCCGTGGCGTTTAGAAAGCTTCTTTCCATCTGCACCGTTTACCATTGGAAGGTGACAGAATTCAGGGTGTTCCCAGCCGAATGAACGGTACATCTGAACATGGAGCGGAGTAGAAGGAATCCATTCCTGAGCACGCATTACGTGACTTACCTTCATCAAATGGTCATCAACGATGTTTGCAAGGTGATATGTCGGAAATCCGTCTGATTTCAAAAGAACAGGATCCGGAGAAATATCTTCGTTTTTCCAGACAATGTCGCCCAAAAGGTGATCATGGAATTTTGTTTCGCCTTCAAGAGGTACCTTAAGACGGATAACGTATGGCTTTCCTGCATCAAGATTTGCCTTTACTTCTTCCGAAGTAAGGTGACGGCAGTTGCGGTCGTAACCTGGAGCCATTTTATTTTCTGTCTGAATTTTGCGGATGCGGTCAAGGCGTTCTGCATCACAGAAGCAGTAGTAAGCTTCTCCGTTTTCAATCAGCTTCATTGCATATTTTTTGTAAAGCTCGAAACGTTCGCTCTGAACGTAAGGACCATAATCACCGCCTTTTGAACCGCCTTCATCCCAGTCGATTCCAAGCCATGCCATTGTGTCATAAAGGTTCTGAACATATTTTTCGTCATAGCGTGTGCGGTCTGTATCTTCAAGACGAAGAATGAATTTTCCGCCCTGTGAGCGGGCAAAAAGATAATTAAAAAGGGCTGTACGTACGCCGCCGATGTGCTGCATTCCAGTTGGACTAGGTGCATATCTTACTCTAACTTCGTTTTCTGCCATATAAATCCTCTAAAAAATTAATTTCTTTCTATAAATAAGTCTAAATATTTTAATGAAAAACAATACATTACTCAATAATCTTAAAATTTGTTTAAATATCTGAAAGATATGGTATAATTGTACTGAATAAACTTTTATGAAAAAAACAATATGGACGATGGGAATCGTTTATGCTTTTATCACCGTTTTTGCTGCTTTCTTTATCTTAAAATCCTGGATTGGTGGTGAAAGAGTAAAACATGATTACTATGAACTGAACCTTACCGACAGTTTTACCTGGGGACTTGTTGATAAGGAAGACTATCCTTCTGAAACTGAAATAGAATCAAAAATTATTTATCCCATTAAGTTCGGAAAAAGAAACCTTGAAAAAATAACAGGCCGCTCTTCTCATTATATCTGGCTTAAGACTACCTTCACTCTTCCTGAAGAATTGAAGGGTAAGGATCTTGGAGTCTATTTTACTTATATCCATTTTGCTGATAAGGTCTGGATTAATGACCAGCTGGTAGGTTATTCAGGAAGCTTTCCGCCTTTTGAAACAACGCCGATGAATCTTGCCCATGGCTATAATTTTCCTTCCAGCGTATTAAATCAGGAGGGGAAAAATACCCTGCTTGTTCAGGTTTTCTGCCATGGAAAAAGTGAAATTTCTGGTCAGGCCTTTATTTCTGATCAGCATCACGTAAATTACAAAAGAATCATAAAAAGCTTTTTCAACACTTATGCCTATATGTTCTTTGCGGGTTCCATGCTGGCCGCAATGTTCATATTTTCTTTCCTATTTTTTATGCTGAAAAACCGCATGGAATATCTCTGGTATGCCCTCCTTTGCCTTTGTGCAATGGTTTTCAGTTCGAGCTTTTACATTCCTGTCTGTCCGCTTTACATCAGACTTGGCATTCCTTACTATAAATTTTACCGGACAATCATGTGTTTTACCGGCATTTTGAACTTTGTTCTTTTTGTCGCCTTTGTCCGTCAGCTGATTACCCTTCCAAAAAATTTTATTCTGGAGCTTATAAGGCTGGTAGTTTTTATAGTTCAGCTTTTTATGCTTTTGAGCACCCGAAATTATGATGAGCTGATGAGGATTTCTATTCCTGAACTTTGTCTGACATTTTTCCACATGCTGATAGTTGCCTGGTATATTATTCGCGGATTTCAGATTGAAATGTTCAGAAAAAGTTCTTTAATTCTGACTGTCAGCCTTATTCCTTTTATTATAATGTTGGCTATTGATTTGATTATCAGAATGGGATTTAAGATTACGACCCTGCCTTTCTTCAGTTTTTATGGCTGGCAGCTTACTATCATAAGTTATCTTGTCGTTCTGTCGCATAATCACGCCATGACGATTATAAACAACGAATATCTGAACACAAATCTTAAGGAAGAGGTTCAGAAGCAGACGGAAAATCTTCATCAGGCAAATAACCGTCTTCTTGACCGAATCCACCGTTCCAATATTGATTTGCAGATGGCGGCGGTAGTTCAGCAGAAATTCTTCCCTTATCCGAAGAAAAACTATCAGGGCTGGGATCTGGCTGTTAATTACGAGCCTTTGAGTGAAGTTTCGGGCGACTTTTTTGATTATTATGCCCTTGGCATTAAGCTTGACGGTATTTCCCTTTTTGACGTTTCCGGTCATGGTATTGCGGCCAGCCTTATAACCATGCTTTCTAAAAATATTGTTTATAATGCCTTTCAGAAAAACCGCTTTTACGATGTTCCGATTTCTAAATGTCTTCTTGATGTAAACCACGATCTGATTGTGGCAAAGGGCACAATTGATAACTATATGACTGGTATTATGATGCGCATCGGTAATTTTGATGAAAATGACTGCTGTAAGATTGATTTTGCAAATGCCGGACACCCCCGTCCTATTCTTTACCGGGCCGCAACAGATGATTGTATAGAAATTATTGGTGATTCCGAGGCTGAACAGTTTGGCGCAATCGGAATGGCAAATATCGATGTAAAATACCGCGATGTAAGTTTTACTATGCAAAAGGATGATATTCTTGTCTGCTATACCGACGGCGTAACTGAAGCCGAAAATCTTGCTCACCAGCAGTTTGGAAAGCAGCGGATTATGGACTTTTTAATGGAAAATCACACAAAAAATGCCCACCGCCTGGTTTCTGAGCTGGCCCGTACTGTAAAAATGTATGTTGGTGAAGGCGACCGCAAGGATGATATAACGATTATTGTAATGAAAAGGGAAGATTCAAAGGATTTTCTTGAGGCACTTGACAGTGACTAAGTCTACCTACCTAAAAAAACTGGCTTCCGGTCGCAGAGTGTGGAGTCGAAACCGCGCGATATCGCGCTACATGCTGTTTGTGGCAAAGTAACTATAAGATGCGCCGCTTTCGCGACGCTCCACAAACAGAATGTTTTCGCTCTACACTCTGCTCCCTCGCGTCAGTTTTTTAGTATTATTTTACCAGCCTCGGGAAATACATCTTCTTCCCAATAATTATGCCTGAAGTGCTGTTACAGCTACAGTTGCTACAATGTCATCTACGTTGCAGCCGCGGCTGAGGTCGTTCAAAGGTTTTGCAAAGCCCTGGCATACAGGACCAATTGCCATCCAGCCGCCCATGCGCTGGCAGATTTTGTAACCGATGTTACCGGCGTTGATGTTAGGGAAGATGAAGGTATTTGCGTGACCTGCAACCTTGCTGCCTGGAGCCTTGAGCTCTCCTACTTCTGGAGCAACTGCGGCATCAAACTGGAATTCTCCGTCCAGTGCAAGCTCTGGCTTTGCGGCCTTTGCAAGCTCTGTAGCCTTCTGAACCTTAGAAACTGTGTCGTAGAATTTTGCGTCGTTTCCTGAACCCTTTGTAGAGAAAGAAAGCATTGCTACGCGTGGCTCAATTCCTGCAATTTTCTTTGCTGTATCAGCAGAAGCCAGTGCGATATCGCAGAGTTCTTCTGCACTTGGTTCAATGTTGATAGCGCAGTCACCGAATACGGCAACTCCCTCTGGAACGTAAGCATTTCCGCCCTCTGGAGCAACCATGATGAAGCATGAAGAAACTGTTTTGAAGCCTGGTGCTGTTTTGATAACCTGAAGACCAGGGCGGAGTGTGTTTGCTGTTGAGTGGCAGGCACCAGAAACAAATCCGTCTGCATCGCCAGCCTTCAAAATCAAAGCACCGTACATTGTGTGGTCTTTAAGGATTGCGGCTTTTGCTGCGGCAACATCAGCATATTCCGGGGCACCTGTCTTTTTGTTGATTTTTCCTTCACGAGCCTTGAACAAAAGCTCAGCATATTTATCTGCATTTGCATCCTTTGCAGGATCTACGATTGTAACACCAGACAAATCAGCGTTTGAACCGCTGGCCTTGATGTCTTCATCGCTTCCAATCAAAATGATTTTTGCGATTCCGTCTTTTACGATTTTTGAAGCGGCTTCAACAACGCGCTTATCTTCACCTTCACAAAGAACGATAGTTTTGTTTGCGCTCTTTGCCTTTTTCAGCAATTCATCAACAAATGCCATAGTTTATAACCTCGATATAAAAAATATTAATAATTACTTTTCTATATTAATACAATTGGGAGAAATTAACAATTATGATATAATTGCGCCGCATTTTAGTAAGTTTTATAAGAGGAATCGTATGGTAACGAATGATAAGGGGATTGTTTCCTTTAAGCACAAAATCATGGAAGAAGTCTGCCGGCTGGCCTGGGATGGAAAATTAAATGATGAGGAAAAGGATAAACTGGTTTATAAAATTGTTCCCGGCCCTAAGTCCCAGTATTGTTGTGTTTATAAGGAACGCGAAATTGTAAGGCAGAGAATCAGGCTTGCCTGTGCCGAATGTCCGTCTGATAATCCTGAAAGTAAATGTGTTGTTCAGGTAATCAATGCGGCCTGCGATGACTGTCCTATTTCGGCCTTTTCTGTTACTGACAGCTGCCGCTTTTGTATGGGCCGTCCCTGCATCAATTCCTGCCGTTTCAACGCGATTACTCCGGGTGATGTTCGCATGCATATTGATTCCGCAAAATGTAAGGAATGCGGAATGTGTGCCAAGGCCTGTCCTTACGGTGCCATCGTTCATATTGAGCGTCCCTGCAAAAAAGCCTGCCCGGTCGGCGCAATTACCTACGATGAATACGGTTTTTGCCGCATAAACGAAGAAAAATGCATCCAGTGCGGTCAGTGCATTCATAACTGTCCTTTTGGAGCCATCGGCTCAAAAACTTATCTTGTAAATATCATTAACGATATTCTTGCCGGAAAAGAAGTGATTGCCATGTGCGCTCCTGCCACAGAAGGTCAGTTTGGTGAAAATATCAGTATGGCGGCCGTAAAGGCTGTCCTTAAAAAGCTGGGATTTGCCGATATGGTTGAGGTAGGCCTTGGTGGTGATATGACTGCGGCTTACGAATCTCTTGAATGGGCAGAGGCACGTAAAACCGGAAAGAAGATGACAACCTCCTGCTGCCCGGCTTTTATCAACATGCTGCGCCAGCACTATCCTGAAATCTTTAAGGAGAATATGTCGAATACGGTTTCTCCTATGTGCGCAATTTCCCGCTACCTTAAGCTGACTCATCCCGGCTGTGTTACTGTTTTTGTCGGCCCTTGTATCGCCAAAAAATCAGAAGCAAATGATGAGACAATTCCTGATAATGCCGACTACGTTATCACTTACGGTGAGCTCCGCTCCCTTATGCGCAGCCGCAACCTTGATTTTGAAAGCGTTGAGGATTCTTACCAGGAGGCTTCTGTCTGGGGGAAACGCTTTGCGGCCAGCGGTGGTGTTGCAAATGCCGTTCTGGAATGTATGAAGGAGCGCGGCGAAGATGTTAGCGATATTAAGCTTTCTAAATGCGCGGGCGGAATGGAATGTAAAAAGGCAATCGGTCAGCTTAAGTTTGGCATGTTGCAGGAAGATTTTATTGAAGGAATGATTTGTTCGGGCGGCTGCGTAGGAGGTCCTTCCCGTCATAAGACTGAAGTTGAAATTTCCAAGGCCCGCGAGGCTCTTTTGAGTAAGGCTGACGGCCGAAAGGTTCTGGAGAATCTGAAAAATTACCCGATGGAAAAATTTTCGATGATGCGGGATGGCAGCATGGCAGAAGGAAAACTCTAGTTTTATTTCGACAAAATTGACTAATTTGTCATAATAATATACTATTATAATATTCAATTTATAATGAGGTAGATGATGACTCGAAGACGGGTAGTAGTAACAGGAATTGGTTGTGTTTCTTCCTGTGGAAATAATGTTTCGGACACCTGGAATAAAGTAAAAAACGGCGAAAGCGGAATTGATAAAATTACTCTTTTTGATGCTTCTAATCATCTTGTTCAGATTGCCGGTGAGGTAAAGAATTTTTCTCTTGAAAATTACGGTGTAGACAGAAAGCTTGCAAGAAAGATGTCCCGCTTTTCAAAATTCCTGCTTGCTGCCAGCATTGAGGCTGGAAATCAGGCCGGATATAATGCAGAAACTTTGACCGGTGTAAAATCGGGAATTGTTGCCGGTGTTGGAATCGGACTTTCTGATGATCTGGAAACTGCCTACAAAAAATATTATGACCCGGCTGCCGGCGTTACCCGCATTCCGCCTCTTACCGCTCCCCTTGTTTTGAATAACGAAGCTGCGGCTCAGGTTGCAATGCACTTCCAGATTCACGGACCTTCTTACACTGTTTCTACAGCCTGCGCTTCGGGAACTGATGCTCTTGGCATTGGCCTTGATTTGATTCGTGCCGGACGTCTTGACTTATGCTTTGCCGGTGGTGTAGATGCCAATGTTACAGGCTTTAATATCGGCTGCTATCAGGCTCTTTCTGCTTTGACTACAAAATTCAATGATAATCCAAAAGCCGCAAGCCGTCCTTTTGATAAGGACAGAAGCGGCTTTGTTATGGCTGAAGGTGCCGCCGTTTTAGTTCTGGAAGAATACGAGCACGCAAAAGCCCGGGGAGCAAAAATCCTTTGTGAGCTTGCAGGTTATGGTTCTTCAAGCGATGCTT
This sequence comes from uncultured Treponema sp., assembly GCA_947165895.1. Lineage (GTDB taxonomy): Bacteria > Spirochaetota > Spirochaetia > Treponematales > Treponemataceae > Treponema_D. Next base: position 56,023 of record CAMVCB010000003.1, on the reverse strand, counting down.
ACCATATTACAGCCCCTTGCCCGGACGGAGCGGGCGGTGTTGCCGCAATGAAGGCGGCTTTTGAGGATGCTGAAATGAAGCCGGAAGACGTTCAGTATTACAACGCCCACGGAACTTCTACCAGCGCAAATGATACTGCCGAAACTGCCATGGTAAAGACTGTCTTCGGCGATTATGCAAAAAAACTGCATATCAGCTCTACAAAGAGTGAAACAGGTCACATGGTAGGCGGCGCAGGCGCAATTGAAGCAATTATGTGCATTAAGGCAATGGAAGAAGGCTTTATTCCGCCGACTGCAAATCTTGATAATCCGGATCTGGAGCATGGCTGTGATCTGGATTACACTCCAAAAACAGGTGTAGCCTGCGAAGTAAAGGCTGCTGCAAGCTGTTCGCTTGGATTTGGCGGTCATAACGGATGCGTAATTTTGAGAAAAATTTAGACACGGATGAACGCAGATGAACACGGATGGGACACGGATGTTTTTTTATCCGTGAAAATCCGTGCTTATCCGTATAATCCGTGACAAAAATCCTAGAGGAGATATTATAACTATGGTAATTAAACCGATGGTTCGTTCGAACATGTGTCTTAACGCTCATCCGATTGGATGTGCTAAGGAAGTTGAAAATCAGATTGCATACGTGAAGGCTCAGAAGGCTAAACGCGGAACTAAGAGCTTGAAAGAGGGCGGAAATGGTCCTAAATTTGTTCTGGTTCTGGGATGTTCTACAGGTTACGGTCTTGCTTCCCGCATTTCGGCTGCCTTTGAATATGGTGCTGATACAATTGGTGTTTCTTTTGAAAAGGCCGGTACAGAAACTAAGGGTGGAACTCCAGGCTGGTACAACAACCTGGCATTTGACCGCGCAGCAAAGGCTGAAGGTTTGTTTACTGAAACTTTCTCTGCTGATGCTTTCAGTCACGAAACACGCAAAATGATTATTGAAGAGGCAAAAAAGGCCGGAAAGAAGTTTGACCTTATTGTTTATTCTCTGGCTTCTCCTGTACGCTCTGATCCAGATAAAATCGATCCTAAGAGCGAGACTGGTGCTCACGTGCTTTATAAATCTGTAATTAAGCCTATTGGAAAGACTTACGCAGGAAACGGTATCGACATTCTTACAAACACTTTGAAGGAATCTGCTGCTGAGCCTGCTAACGAAGAAGAAATCGCCAACACTGTAAAGGTAATGGGTGGTGAAGACTGGCAGCTCTGGATTGACCAGCTGTCTGCTGCAGGCGTTTTGGCTGATGGCTGTCGCACTGTTGCTTACTCTTACATTGGACCTGAATTGAGCCACGCAATCTACCGCGACGGTACAATCGGTCAGGCTAAAAAGCACCTTGAAGCTACTGCCCACACTTTGAACGAAAAATTGAGCAAAGAACTTGGCGGTGCCGCTTACGTTTCTGTAAACAAGGGACTTGTAACACGTTCTTCTGCCGTTATCCCTATTATCTCTCTTTACCTTTCAATCCTCTTTAAGGTTATGAAGGCTAAGGGAACTCACGAAGGTTGTATTGAACAGATGGAGCGTCTTTTTGCTGAACGTCTTTATACCGGCGAAAACAGCTCTGCAGGAAAGGTTCCTGTTGATGAAGAAAACCGCATCCGCGTTGACGACCTTGAAATGCAGCCTGATGTTCAGGCCGAAGTTGATAAGCTTATGGCAAAGGTAAACAACGACAACATTGCCGAAATCTGTGACCTTGACGGCTACAAGCACGACTTCTATGCTACAAACGGCTTCGACGTTGCCGGCGTAGACTACACCGCTGATGTTCCTCGCATGGACGTAATCTAGTTGTTACAACTCCGTAAAAATATTATAATTATAAAAATTCTTACGGAGTAAAAAATGCTAACTGGTCGTCATTTAATCCAGCCTGATGATTTAACTGTATCAGAAATCGATGAAATTTGTTCTTTAGCAGAGCAGATTATTGTAGATCCTAAATCATTTCAAGATGTGTGTCGCGGGAAAATTCTTGCGACACTTTTTTTTGAGCCTAGCACAAGAACAAGGCTTTCTTTTGAGGCGGCCATGCTGCGCCTTGGCGGTTCGGTAGAGGGCTTTTCCGATGCCGACAACACTTCCAGCGTAAAAGGTGAAACTCTGGCCGATACTATCCGCGTAGTTTCTTCCTATGTAGATGTAATTGCAATGCGTTCTCCAAAGGAAGGTGCGGCCCTTCTTGCCAGTAAATATTCCCCGGTCCCAATCATTAATGCGGGCGACGGCGGCCACTATCATCCTACCCAGACTCTTACTGACCTTGTAACAATCCGTCAGCTTACCGGCGGACTTGAAAATCACGTTATCGGCTTCTGCGGCGACCTTAAGTTCGGACGCACCGTTCATTCCCTTGCTGAAGCAATGCGTCACTACAAGGGAAACAAGTTTATCTTTATCAGCCCTAAGGAGCTGACCGTTCCTGATTATCTGATTAAAAACATTTTGGAACCGGCCGGCATAAAATACGAAATTACAGAAAGCCTTGATGCCGTAATCGACCAGCTTGATATCCTTTACATGACCCGCGTTCAGAAGGAGCGCTTTTTCAACGAACAGGATTACATCCGCCTTAAGGACAGCTACATTCTGGACACAGAGCGCATGAAGCTTGCCCGCAAAAACATGATTGTCCTGCATCCGCTTCCACGCGTAAACGAAATTACACCTGAGGTTGACGATGATCCGCGTGCGGCTTACTTCAAGCAGGTAAAGTACGGAATGTATGCGCGAATGGCGCTGATTGCAAAATTGACGGGATGCCTATAATCGAAGAACCGTTAAAAAACAAGCCGAAAGGGTTGTTTTAGGTTCATCGAGAAAATGGCTCGGCAAAACTGCGTTTTGCCGCTGCTGTAAATTAAGGAGATTTTATGCTTAATGTTAACACTATAAAACATGGACTTGTAATAGATCATATTCGTGCCGGTGCCGGCTGGCAGATTTTTCAGTGGCTGGGCTTAGATAAGGCACCATTCACATCCTGCCTTATTCAGAATGTGCCTTCAGAAAAATCAGGCAAAAAGGACATAATCAAAATTGATAACATCATCAACATTGATTATTCGGTTCTGGGCTTTATTGACCCTAATATCTGCGTAAACGTAATTGAAGACGAAAAAATCGTCCGCAAAATCAACATGGAGCTGCCGGGCCGCGTGCAGGGAGTTTTCACCTGCAAAAATCCCCGCTGCATAACCCAGACCGAGCACTACATAAAACCGACTTTGATTTTAACCGACCGCGCTAAAGGCCTCTACAAGTGCGAATACTGCGACACCCTTTACCTTGCCGGCGAAAAGAAGTAGGCATAAAAAAGCCTTGTTTATAGTCGGTGAATACATGCGCAAGTGGAGTAGGACTGCAAAGTCATTCTAAGGTTTGGGCGAGCTTGCAAAGCAAAACGAAGTTTTGCGTAGATCTGCCCTTAGCCTGACTTTGCTGGACTACGAAACGGGAGCATGTTTTAAGAAAATATTCAGGAGAAGATTTTTTATGTCAAACTTAGTAATCTACAATGCCCGTCTTGTCGACGAATACACCGACGCCTACGGTGCCCTCCTTGTTTCCAAGGGGAAAATCCATTCTGTATGCAAAAGCGACTTCTGCACCGAAGAAAGTGCCGTAAAGCTTGCGGAAGGCATTTTTTCTGACGACGACGAGCCTGTAGAACTTATTGACGCAAAAGGTCTTGTCCTTGAACCTGCTTTTATCGATCTTCACGTTCACCTGCGCTATCCTGGTCAGACACAAAAAGAAGATTTGAACTCCGGGCTTCACGCAACTGCGGCCGGCGGATTTGGAACAATCGTTGCCATGCCAAATACAAATCCTGTTGTTTCAAGCGCAGAGCTTGCCCTTCAGATTGATGAAGAAGCAGAAAAAATCGGCCTTACAAAGGTTTTTCAGACAGTCAGCATCACAAAAAATTTTGAAGGAGAGGACATTTCTCACCTTGAAGAAATTGACCGTGAGACAATCCCTGTAATCACAGAGGACGGTCACGATGTCCTTTCATCTTCTGTTATGCTGGACGGAATGAAGATTGCCGCAGAAAAGGAAATTCTTGTCAGCTGTCACAGTGAGGCTCCGACTCTTGCAGAAAAAGCCCGCCCTTACCGCAAGGCTGCCCTTGAAATTATGAAAAAATACGGTCTTTCAGCCTGGGGCAGCGATGAAAATCAGCTTGCAAAGGTACCGGCCGAGGAATTGGAAAAAATTGACAGCGCTTTAACTCAGGCAAACAGTCTTCTTGCCGTTGCTGAAGATTCTGCCACCTACAGAAATATTCAGCTTGCAAAAGAAGCAGGCTGCCACGTTCATATTGCCCACTGCAGCACAAAAAATTCTATCGAAATTGTCCGTCAGGCAAAAAAGGAAATTGAAAAAGGCCGCCTGAATAAAAATCCTGATTACGCACATTTTAATGTTACCTGCGAAGTAACCCCTCATCACCTTGCCCTTACAGGCGATACAGAGCCTATGATCCGCGCCCTTGTAAATCCGCCTCTCCGCCACGAAGAAGACCGTCTTGCCCTTATAGAAGCCCTGCGCGACGGTACTGCAGATGTAATTTCCACAGATCACGCTCCCCACACTCTGGAGGATAAGGCAGCAGGCGCACCAGGCTTTTCCGGGGCAGAAACCGCCTTTGCAGTTTGCAATACAGTACTCGTAAAAGAGTTCGGTTTTACTCCTCAAAAGCTTTCTCAGCTGATGAGCGCTAATCCCGCAAGAATACTGGGCCTTAAAAAGGGCCTCCTTGAACCAGGCTACGACGCCGACCTTGTCCTTCTTGACTGCAATAAAGGCTGGACTGTTTCAGGGGCAGCTTTTAAGAGTAAGGGAAAGGCAACTCCTTTTGAAGGCCGCGAACTGACAGGAAAGGTTGAAGGACTTTTTCTTGGCGGGAATCACTGTAATTTCTAAAAAACATTAATATTTTTTTTCTTAAACTTTTAATTTGCAGCAGGCGGGAGCGTGGAGGGGCGCGGAGCGCGTACGAAGGCCGGATGAGGCCGAAGTACCGACCGTAGGGGAGCCCGGAAGGCGACTTGGTGTTGTGACTCGCCTGATATATCTTTATAATTGAAGATGAGGTGGGGAATGGAAAATTTTATTGCGACGGCAGAGGCTGACATTAAGCTGACAGGGGCAGAAAAAACTGCAATTCTGCTTGGTGAGCTTGGAATGGCTTTGAGCGATGATATTATAGAACGTGTTGGACTTTCTGAACGCGAAAAAAAAGCAATTAATGCGGCCTTTAAGAAATTCGGAAAATATAATCCTCACAGCCGCTTTGAAGCCCTGCGTGAAGTTCAGGTTTTGCAGGAAGTGATGAATTACGGCGATTATAAGGGCATTTTGCCGCCTCCAAAACCGGACTTTTACCAGCAGAAGCAGAATGAAGTTCTTGGAATGATGAAAAATAATCCTGATACTGTTGTAAACCTTCTTAAAACCTGGCTTGGAGATGATGACTAATGACTTACGATTTGCATAATATTCCCACCTTTGGTGTTGCCGGTAATTTTACGGGCCACCTTGAACAGGCCGGCGAGGCAAAGGACTTTGAAAACGTAAAAACTGCCGAAGTAAATGCGCCAAAGGCTCTTTTTCCGACTTATATTCCGCTGGCTCCCGGTATGACCATTGATGACGCTTCTGTACCAATGTTTTTGCACGATTTCCCCTTTGATGATGAAAAAATTATTTTTCCGGCCGGCGAGCAGAAGCTGCAGATTGAGCCGGAATGTGCTTTGATTTGTGATGTAAAATGGAAGGCTGGCCGCGTTGTCGGGCTGACTCCTGTGGCATTCGGGGCTTCAAACGACTGTTCCATCCGAAAGGAAGGGGCAAAAAAAATCAGCCTGAAAAAGAACTGGGGCAGGGCTTCCAAGGGGTTTTCTTCCCATACAATTGAAATTGACCGTTTTGATAAAGAGGGGATTTTGAACCGCTACCGCATTGCAAGCTTTCTTGTGCGCGGGGGAGAGGCCTTTGCCTATGGTGAGGACAGCGCAGTCCGCGATTACAGCTACATTTACAATAAGCTGACCGAATGGATAATGGACCGCCTGAATCAGCAGAAGGACGAGGGCCCAGCAGAAAACGTAAACGCTTATCTTACAAAGTGCGGCTTTCCAGAGCGCATTCTGGTTTCGATAGGCGCAACCTGCTACACAGACTGGGGCGAGCACAACTTTTTGCAGAATGGCGACAAGGCCGTAGTTGTGCTTTACCCGGAAGATAGGTATAGTGCAGAAGAAATTGTGAAGAGAGTGCGTAACGGCAAGCTGAATGAAGACGATATAAGCGCGCTGGTGCAGCTTGTTGAAGTGTAAGAAAAATGCTCCCGCGTGGAACCGTAATTTGCTCCGCAGCTTTTCGCTCGCCGCAAGCTGCGCTTGCTCTGTAGGTACCCTTCCGCGTTGTGAGGTCCGTATCGCGAAAAAAGCTACGCAAATCACGAACCCACGCTCCGCATTTTTTACTTCCAACTTCAAAAATTACATACCGCTCATCAGTTTATATTTACCGTCCGCAAATCTTTTCAATTTGTGTAAATAGTCTGAATTTCGAGTTTAGTAAAACTTATAATTAATGTAGGATTCTTTACTTTGAACAAAAATACAAATCGTCAGGACAGATATCCTGTCCGTCTGGCCATTCAATATTAAAACCGTTTGTACGAACGCACTTAAAATATGAAAGTTCCTTTAATTTTCCAAACCAGGAACCTTTTATATAAGGAGTAACATCAAATTTTTTATTTTCCCCATTATCAAATTCTAAAAGGAGAGAAAAATCGTTTTGAGGAATTACTTTGATTACGGTAGGTCTTAACATATTTCTATTTCAATGGGTCAATTTTAAAATATTGCTCGCCTTCATCAAGCAATTTCCAATCAGCCTGTAAATCCTCTTTATGAATTTCAATCCAGGCTTCTACAAGTTTTCGTTTATTTGATGGAATTTCACCTTCAAGCAAATCACCATCTAAAGAAAAAACAGATTCATCATCACCACAAATTACATGAATATGGGGCACGTGATGTTTTCCACCATGTTCACTTTGCATGCGAATGATAATTCCATAAAACATAGAAATAACCGGCATTGAATACTCCTTAATTTCATTATAGCATGAAATACTAATAAAAGCAGTAAAATAAAACTCCGCCAACTTTTACAAAAGAGCAACCAAGAAGACGGAGTTTGCTTTATTTAACTAAGAATATGAGTTTTTATGTAAGATTTCCGTTTTACAGGAATTTATAATATTATAGAGACTTACCTGCCGCAAATCTTTTCTATCTGGGCAAGTTCATCTGCCGTGAAGGCTGTTTTTCCAACAATTTTAATGTTATCCAGAATCTGTTCTGGGCGGCTTGCTCCAATAAGGACGCTGGTTACTTTGCCGTCGCGCAAAACCCAGCTTAATGCCATCTGGGCAAGGCTCTGTCCGCGGCTGGCAGCGATTTCGTTCAGGGCTTTAATCTGCGGAAGGCGCGCCGCAACATCAGCTTCGTGGAGGAAGCGGCCGTCACGTTTTACGCGGCTGTCTTCCGGAATTCCGTTCAGATATTTGTCTGTCAGAAGTCCCTGTGCCAGTGGAGAGAAGGCAATAATTCCGTAGCCCTGCTCTGCACAGTAATCCTTAAAGCCGTTATCTTCAATAGTTCTGTTGAAAATTGAATAGCTGTTCTGATTGATTATAAATGGAGTGTGAAGCTCTCGCAAAAGAGGAAGGGCTTTTTTAAGCTGTTCTGTGCTGTAGTTTGAAAGTCCCACGTAAAGGGCTTTTCCGCTTCTTACAATCTGGTCGAGAGCACAGATGGTTTCTTCAATTGGAGTGCTGTCGTCAGGACGGTGGTGATAGAAAATATCAACATAGTCGAGGTTCATGCGCTTAAGACTCTGATTCAGGCTTGAAATCAGATATTTGCGTGAGCCCCATTCGCCGTAAGGGCCTTCCCACATGTAGTAGCCGGCTTTTGTAGAAATTACAAGCTGGTCGCGGTAAGCCTTCATTTCCTGATTGATGATTTTTCCCGCATTTTCTTCTGCTGAACCGGCTTCAGGGCCGTAGTTGTTTGCAAGATCAAAGTGAGTGATGCCGTTATCAAAGGCTGTAAAGCACATTGCCTTCATATTGTCGTAAACATCCTTGCTTCCAAAATTGTGCCAGAATCCAAGGGATACAGCCGGCAGCAAAAGCCCGCTCTTTCCGCAGCGGTTATACTGCATAGTTTCGTAGCGATTATCAGCTGCTTTGTACATATTAAAACTCCTCTGTCAGCGGACAGGTTAAAGCCCGCAGTTTTTACTCTCTTTGAATTATTTTATCACGGCATGAATAAAAAGTCCTAGAACAATTTATTATCCTTGCCCAGTCTGTCAGTTTGTGTTACTATATAAAAGAACAGAATGTTTCTATAAATAATAACACGAGGATAAAAATGAGTAAAGAAAAAATCCCTTACAAAATCTATCTGTCAGAAAACGAGCTTCCTGCAAGCTGGTATAACGTTCGTGCTGATATGAAAAATAAACCGGCACCCCTTTTGAATCCGGGAACCCACAAGCCTATGACTTTTGAAGAGCTTCGTCCTGTATTCTGTGATGAACTGATTAAGCAGGAGCTTGATGATACTACTCCTTACATTGAAATTCCGGCTGAAATCCGGGAGTTTTACAAGATGTACCGTCCGGCTCCCCTTGTCCGCGCTTACTGCCTTGAAAAAAAACTGGGAACTCCGGCCAAAATCTACTATAAATTCGAAGGAAACAACACAAGCGGAAGCCACAAGCTCAACTCTGCAATTGCCCAGGCTTACTACGCTAAAAAGCAGGGCTTGAAGGGTGTTACAACTGAAACCGGTGCCGGCCAGTGGGGAACAGCTCTTTCTATGGCATGTTCTTACTTCGGACTGGACTGCCAGGTTTATATGGTAAAGGTTTCTTACGAGCAGAAGCCTTTCCGCCGGGAAGTAATCCGCACTTATGGTGCAAAAATTACCCCGTCACCAAGCGAAACAACAGAAGTTGGACGCAAGATTCTTGCCGAATTCCCTGGTACTGGCGGAAGTTTGGGCTGTGCAATTTCTGAAGCTGTAGAAGCTGCAACTCACCAGGAAGGTTACCGCTACGTTCTGGGCAGTGTTTTGAACCAGGTTCTTCTTCATCAGACTGTAATCGGTCTTGAAACTATGACCGCAATGGATAAATACGGTATTAAGCCTGATGTAATTATCGGCTGTGCAGGCGGCGGTTCTAACCTGGGAGGTCTTATTTCTCCATTTATGGGACGTAAACTCCGCGGTGAAGCTGACTATCAGTTTATTGCGGTTGAACCTGCAAGCTGTCCTTCTTTGACCCGCGGTAAGTTTGTCTACGACTTCTGTGATACTGGTCATGTTTGTCCTCTTGCAAAGATGTACACTCTTGGAAGTGAATTTATTCCTTCTCCAAACCATGCAGGCGGCCTCCGCTACCACGGTATGAGTTCTATTCTTTCCCAGCTTTATGATGACGGTCTTATGGAAGCCCGCACTGTTGAACAGACAGAAGTTTTCCGCGCTGCCCAGGAATTTGCCCGCGTAGAAGGTATTCTTCCGGCTCCTGAATCAAGCCACGCAATTAAGGTTGCAATTGACGAAGCCCTTAAGTGCAAGGAAAACGGCGAAGAAAAGACAATTCTCTTTGGTCTTACTGGAACCGGTTACTTTGATATGTATGCTTACAAGGCTTTCAATGACGGAACTATGAGTGATTATATTCCAACAGATGAAGATCTTGCCAAGGGCTTTGCCGGAATTCCTCGTTTTCCGGGAAATGAATTCTAACAATTGAAGGGTGGCAGCAGCGCCGAGGCTGGAGCCATGCCGCAGGCAGCCCGCAAGGGCCGCGCGTAAGCAAGTGGCGGAAGGCGAGTGGGTGACTGGTCTGCGCCAATAAAAAAAAACTCCGCCTTCAGGTTGCATGCTGTGGTAATTGAAGGCGGAGTAAAAATCTTGGAGGATATTACAAGGCGGAAAGATAACCGCCTGATTGTAATTAATTTTATTTGCCCTGTCCGTAGTAAGCGTTAGGACCGTGCTTTCGCATATAATGCTTGTTGATGATGTAATCTGGAAGCGGGCTTGCATCCGGGTTTATCATAAGGGTCTGCAAAGCCATTTTGCTTACTTCTTCCATTACGGCGGCGTTGTAAACAGCCTTTGCGGGAGTTTCGCCCCAGGCAAAAGGTCCGTGTCCGCCGACGAGTACCATATTAACTTCTGCAGGATTGATTTTGTTCTCGTGGAAGTATTTTACAATCAGATTTCCTGTTTCAGTTTCATAGTTGTTTTCAACCATTTCTTTTGAAAGATATGGAGTGCATGGAATTGCCTTCTGGATGTGGTCGGCGTGGGTTGTTCCAAAAAGCGGAACCTCGCGCAGGGCCTGGGCCCATGAAGTTGCATAGGTGGAATGTGTGTGAATGATTCCGCCGATTTTTGCTCCGTCTTTCATTGCAAACTCGTTGTAGAGTACGATGTGGGTGTTTGTGTCGCTTGAAGGATTGAGCATGCCTTCTACGCGGTTTCCTTTTAAATCAAGTACGACCATTGAGTCTGGTGTAAGCTCCGGGTAAGGAACTCCGGACGGCTTGATTGCAAATACTCCCTTTGTCCAGTCGATTGCAGAAACGTTTCCCCATGTGTAGAGGGCCAGATGCTGGGCTGGAATCTGCATGTTTGCTTCGTAGGCGAGTTCTTTTATTTCCTGATATTCGCTTGCCATTTTTTACCTCCTGTGAGAGACTGCCGGGGGTGGCCCGGCAGGTTTTTTCTTCTATTTTCTTCCGTCCCAGTAAGCTTTGTTCCAGCGAAGTTCGTTGCGGAAGGCCGGGATTTTTGTTCCTTCATCAATTACAACGCATTCGATACCTACTATTTCTGACCAGTCCTGAAGCATTTCCTGTGTGATGATGTTAGAGAAGGCTGTGTGGTGACCGCCGCCTGCCAGAATCCATGCTTCTGCCGAAGTTTCAAGGCTAGGAAGCGGCTGCCATACCATGCGGGCAACCGGCAGCTTTGGAAGAGGAGCCTTTGGCGGTACTACGTTGATTTCGTTTACTACGCAGCGGAAGCGGTTACCCATGTCGACAACTGCAGAAACAAGTCCGCGGCCTTCGATTGTATTGAATACCATGCGGGCCGGATCTTCTCTGTCGCCGATTCCAAGAGGATGAACCTCGATTTTTGGCTTTGAAACTGCGATTTCAGGGTCAACTTCCAGCATGTGAGAACCCATGTTGAGTTCTTCGCCTGGAACCAGGTTGTAGGTGTAGTCTTCCATGAAGGCGTTACCTTTTGAACCAGGAATTACCTGGCCAGCTGTCATTGCCTTGAAGGTGCGTACCAGACAAGAAGTTTTCCAGTCGCCTTCTGCACCAAAGCCGTAGCCGTCTGCCAGCAAGCGCTGGATTGCAAGTCCTGGAAGCTGCTTCATTCCGTGAAGGTCCTGGAAGTTTGTACAGAGGGCCTTACCGTTCTTGTCTTTGAGGAAGCGGCGGAGGGCAATTTCGATTTTTGCCTGTTCCTTAATCTGCTTTGTAACAAAATCCTTGTCTGAACCGTAAACGATTTCATATTTCTGATTGTATTCGTCGAACAAAGCGTTTACGTCGCTGTCCTTTACCTCGTTCATATAAGCAACCAGGTCGCCGATTCCATAGTATGGAACGCTCCAGCCGAATTTAATCATTGCTTCTACTTTGTCGCCGTCTGTAACTGCAACTTCGCGCATGTTGTCGCCAAAGCGGAGGCAGCGGAGTGTTTTTCCGTCTGCTACGGCGCGGGCAATGCGCATCCAGTCAGCGATGCGTTTCTGTGTGCGTTCGTGGCTCCAGTGTCCTACGATTACCTTGCGCGGCAAATCCATGCGGCTTGTGATAAAGCCGAATTCGCGGTCGCCGTGGGCAGACTGGTTCAGGTTCATAAAGTCCATGTCCATTGTGGCATATGGAATTTCTTCGTTGAACTGTGTGTTCAGCTGCAAAAGCGGCTTTTTGTATGCAGAAAGTCCCGCAATCCACATTTTTGCAGGGCTGAAGGTGTGCATCCAGCAGATGATTCCGGCACATTTGTCGTCGGCATTTGCCTGTTCAAGGGTCTGGTGAATTGCTTCCGGAGTAAGAAGGGTAGGCTTCCATACCAGTTCGCATGGCAGAGCCTTGCTCTTGTTCAGGCGGTCAACAATTTCCTTTGAATTTTTGGCTACCTGTTTGAGGGTTTCTTCTCCGTAAAGGTCCTGGCTTCCTGTGATGAACCAGAATTCGTAGTTTGCTAAGTTTTCCATTTTTTTATGTCTCCTAAAATTATAATCTCATCTACACTGCCGGAACTCTCGCGGAAATCCGTTTTCCTCTACGTTCCGGCAATACCACCTGCTATTTTTTGTTTTTATATTTGGCGCATTTGCCCGCAGGGGCAAACCGCGCTTTCCACACTTCCGCTTTCGCTTCATTCCTTCGCCTGCCGGCTCCGGAACGCCTGCGGCGGTGTTCCAATCGCTTGCGCTAATCAACGTTTTCCACTGCGGCCTTCATAACCGGCAGGGCTTTTGTGTAGTTCTCAAAGAACTTGTTGAAGCCTTCTACATCGGCCTTGTCCGGGGCAACTGTTGTGATTTTTGCAGTCTTGAAAACTACCTTATCAAGATAGTCACCCAGATTCATGCCTTTTGTGTCTGCGGCGTAGGCTGCAAGCAGTGCCATTCCCCATGGTCCGCCTTCGCCGGCTGTTTCCATTGTAGAAACCGGAGTGTGCATGGCAGCCGCCATAATTTTGATTCCAACTCCTGCTGTCTTAAAGTAGCCGCCGTGTCCTGTAAGACGGTCGATGGCAACATTTTCCTTGTCAAAGAGGATATTCATGCCGGTGCGGAGGGCTCCAAGGGCTGTGAAAAGCTGGGCACGCATGAAGTTTGCAAGGGTAAAGTTGTTATTCTGCTGGCGGACTACCAGAGTGCGACCTTCCTTAAATCCTGTCATTGATTCGCCTGAAATGTAGTTATATGGAATAATTCCGCCGCAGTCAGGATCGCCTTTAAGGGCAAGACCAAGAAGTGTATCGTAAAGTACTGGCTTTGAAACATTTCCGCCTGTAGCCGCAATTGCTTCTCCAAAGAGTTTAATCCACTTGTCATATTCGCCGGTACAGTTGTTTGCGTGGGCCATAGCTGCCATTGAGCCGTCCGGAGTTGTTACGATATCGATTAAGTCTTTATAAGCTTTAGAAAGTGCCTTTTCCAGAATTACCATTGCAAATACCGAAGTTCCGGCACTTACGTTTCCGGTTCTTTTTGTTACGCTGTTTGTGGCAACCATTCCGGTTCCTGCGTCACCTTCCGGCGGAGCAAGCAGAGTTCCGGCTTCAAGTTCTCCTGTTGGATCAAGGAATTTTGCGCCTTCAGCAGTCAAAGTTCCGGCAGGCTGACCTGCGAGAAGGATTTCCGGCAAGAGTTCTTCAACCTTCCAGCCGAATTTTTTGTCCGCAATCAGTGCATCGAACTGGCCCAGCATTTTTTTGTCGTAGTTCTTAGTTTTTTCATCAATAGGGAACATTCCCGAAGCATCACCGATTCCAAGAACCTTTTTGCCCGAAAGCTTATAGTGAACGTAGCCTGCAAGAGTTGTAAAGAATGCAACGCTTCCTACGTGTTTTTCTCCGTTTAATATTGCCTGATAAAGATGAGAAATGCTCCAGCGCTCAGGAACCGGATAATTGAATTCATCTGTCAGCTTTGATGAAGCTTCACCTGTAATTGTGTTGCGCCAGGTTCTGAATGGAACAAGAAGATTATCGTTTTTGTCAAAGGCAAGGTAACCGTGCATCATGGCACTGATTCCAAGAGCCTTGATTTTTGTCAGCTTTACGCCGTATTTTTCTGAAACGTCTTTTTTGAGGTTTGCAAAGCTGGTCTGAAGTCCCTTTGCAATTTCTTCAAGTGAATAACTCCACACACCGTCGACCAGTGAGTTTTCCCAGTCAAAGGCACCGCCCGCAACCGGTTCGCTGGCAGAGTCAATCATTACTGCCTTGATACGTGTCGAACCAAATTCAATTCCCACAACGGCATTACCGCCGGAAATCTCCTTTGCAATTTCTTCTTTTGTCATTTTTTTTTATCCTCCTGAGTAAATCGTATTCAGCGATTTTCCTTTCTTAATCAAAAATCAATATTTTCCTTAAAGAAAACGTTGAGCGGAATATTTACTTCCTTTTCAACCTCTTTTTCCAGCACCAGATTCTTGTAGATTTCCTTCATCACAAGGCTGCCCTGTCCGTGCGGATCCTGTGAAATAAGGGCATCGACTTTATCATTTTTGAGTGCCTCAATATTGCTGTCTACAAGGTCAAAGCCTACGACGGCAATCTTATCCTTTAAGCCCATTTCGGCGATTTTCTGTCCGGCAAAGTGAACTTCCGAGTTTACAAGGCAGATTCCCCGCAAATCCTCCGAATCATGAACAAGCTGAAAAACTGCATCCGCAATTTCTTCCTGACGGCTGCCCCTGGCAATTTTCTGAATCGCTCTGCAGTCCTTTGTCTGTAAAAAGTAGGAAGCAAAACCCCGGGCCCGTTCGTTCAGGTTATAGCTTTCTGAAAAGGGTTTGATTACGGCAAAGGTTCCGCTTCTTGCTGAGCAAAGGCGGGTCAGTTTTCCTGCCATAAAGCCGGCTTTAAAAGGGTTTTGTGCAATTGTTGTGATTGGAAGGGCTTCCGGCAGAGGCGAGTCAATAAAGCAGTAAGGGGCTGTGAGCTTTTCCTGACTTAAGAGGAACATAATTTCTTCCTGCATAATCGGCGCTATGATGTAAGCCGAGCAGTCCGCTTTAATCATTTTTTTGAACTGAGCTTTCAGGGAAGGTACATCCGGGCGTTTAAAGCCGAAGAGTTCAATCTGGAAGCCGAAAGCTGCGTAATCGTTCACGCACGCATTTAAAATGCCGTCATAGATAGCCTTCCAGTAGCCGCTTTCTTCAGAAATGGCCGGAATGAGAACTCCAATCTTAAAATCACCTTTTTTCTTTAAAAATCTCGCAATAGGGTCGGGAGTATAGTCGTTTTCAGAGATAATTTTATTGATTTTTTCCCTTGTTTCTTCAGAAACTCTGCCCCGGTTATGAATTACACGGTCTACAGTTCCGGTTGAAACGCCTGCAATTTCTGCAATTTCAGTTACAGTCACTAAAAATCTCCCAAAATATCTGTAAAACTGCGTGAACGTACACGCAATCCTGTATTCAGAATACACCCTGGACGCCGGACTGTCAAATAAAAAATCTAATATTTTTAAAGAAAATATTTCCAATATAAAAAATCTCCCCTATAATTTACGCTAGGAGTAATATTTATGAAGACAAATACCTTGTCCTTTAAAATTGTTGCAAGAATTGCACTTCTTGTAGTTTTTATCTGTATTCTGCTGACCGGCTTTTCAGTTGTTCTTTTGTATAGAGTTCAGACAAAACAGGTTGTAAGTACAATGACAAAATGCCGCGATGATGCGGGAAAGCTTATTGAACTTTCCATAGAAGCATACATCCGCGAGGTTGAAGCCGTTGCCCAGCGAAATGATATCAGGAGTATGGACTGGGATATTCAGCGGCCGATTCTGCAGGCTGAGGCAAAGCGTGTCGGCTTTGAATCCTTTGAGGTAGGAAATGTAAACGGTATGGCCCACTCAACTCAGGGAGCTGATATCTGGGTAGGAGGCCGTTCTTATTACGGAATTGCCCTTGGCGGTACGGCAAATATTTCCGATCTTGTTTACGATGAGCGTTATAATAAGATGGTTGTAGTTGTCAGCAGCCCTCTGCGTGATGAACATGGCGGAGTTGTAGGTGTTCTTTCGGGTGTGGCAGATGCCTCCTTTACAAATAAAATTACTTCTTCCATTGAACTTGATTATGACGGCTTTATTTTCATTATCAATGATGCAGGTGAAAAGATGGCCGGTGTAGATTACAAGGGAAGAACTGTTCTTGAAAACAATATCCATGATGCCTATTATGCGCCGGAAGGAAAATTCGGTCAGTTCCGTGAGCTTCAGATTAAGATGATTCAGGAAGAATCGGGACTTGAAACCTTCTTTATGGATGGAAAGGAATATTATCTGTCATTTGTTACAATTAATAATGGTGACTGGCACCTGGGAATCATACAGAATAAGCATGAAGCCCTTGCTGTTTTGAATACGGTTCTTATCCGTATGATGCTTATCACAATTGTTTCAATTATTCTGGGTTCATTGAGCGGACTCATTCTTGCCCGAAGCTTAAAGCCTTTGAGAAAGGTAAGTGCAAGCATTAATGAAATCGCATCTGGAAAAGCTGACCTTACCCAGCGAATCAAAATCAAAACTGAATATGAAATTGCCGAAGTTGTGGACGGATTTAATACCTTTACGGAAAAGCTGCAGAGCATTATGAAGGTTATGAAGGAGTCTAAGAATTCCCTTTTTGAGGTAGGAAATCTCCTTAAACAGGATACGGAAAACACACTTTCTTCAATAGAATCAATTCTTCAGCATATTAAATCTACCCGGGATGGAACCACCCAGCAGTTTGCCAGCGTAGATCAGACAGCAACAGCCGTTCATGAAATTGCTTCGAATATTGAATCCCTTGAACGCATGGTTGAAAATCAAAGTGCCAGTGTTAAGGTTGCCGGTCAGGCGGTTTCTGCAATGATTTTGAATATTGAAAAGGTAAACAATTCTGTCGCAAAAATGGCAGATTCCTTTAAGAATCTTGAGCTTAAGGCACAGAATGGTGTTCAAAAGCAGGATGATGTAAGCAATAAGATTGAAATTGTAGGTGACCAGTCAAAGATGCTTGGAAATGCCAACAAGACAATCCGTGAAATTGCCAGTCAGACAAACCTGCTTGCCATGAATGCGGCTATTGAAGCGGCTCATGCAGGTGAGGCAGGTAAGGGCTTTAGTGTTGTTGCTGATGAAATCCGTAAGCTTTCAGAAACTTCTACGGCTCAGTCAAAGGAAATCGGAGAGCAGCTTAAAAACATTCAGGAATCTATCAGCGAAATTATTTCCGCTTCCAATGAATCGCGGATTGCATTTAAGGATGTTAGTCAGGAAATCCAGTCTACAGATTATCTTGTTCAGGAAATTTCTGTTGCCATGGATGAGCAGAATCGTGATTCTGAAAAAATCAATCTTTCCCTGAACAGCATGAACGACTCGACTTCGGTTGTAATTTCTGCCGTAAAGGAAATGTCGGAAGGAAATGCCGCAATTCTCAAGGAAATTCAGACTCTTCAGTCTTCTACAATGGAGCTCAAGCAGAGTATGGATACTATGGAAAGTGGAGCTGAAGTAATCAGGCAGACAGGAAATGCCCTTTCTGAGATTTCGTCACAGATGGGCCAGTCAATTAATGAAATCGGTGGTCAGGTTGACCAGTTCCAGGTTTAAGTCTTATCAGAGATTTTAAGAGGTAGCTAATATGAAACATAGATTTTTAGGTTTTGCACTTATAGCACTTGCGGCAGCAGGGTTTTCAGCCTGTACAAAAGGAAGGTCGGGCCTTGTTGTCGAAAACGAAAAGGAAATTCACATCCGCGTATGGGAGTCAAAAAACGGAATTGATGAATTTATAAAAAAGGCAGGAAAGGCTTACACGGCTCTTCATCCCAATGTTATTGTTGATTTCATAAATGTTGAGCTTCATAACACGGTGACAGCCCTTACAGCAGATGCTCCTAACGGCCTTGCGCCTGATATTATTGCGGCTCCTCATGATAATCTGGGAAGCCTTGTTTCTCAGAAGCTTATTTTACCTACAGAAAATCCAAAGGATATTTCAAAGCAGGTGCTTGGAGCCTGCTCAAAGGCCCTTACTTACAACGGCACAATGTACGGTTATCCTGCGAGTGCAGAAACTTATGCCCTTTTTTACAATAAGCATCTGATCAGCGAGCGGGAAGTTCCAAAAAGCTGGGAAGAGCTTGTAACCTGGGTAAAAAATTTTAATGCAAGTCATCCGGGACAGTATGGCTTTGTAATGGATGTGACAAGCGGCTATTATTCGATTCTTTTTACAACTGCAAACGGCAACCGTCTTTACGGTGAAAGCGGAACAGAGGCAAATAATCCTAATATGAACACTCCTGCCGCTGTAAAGGGACTGAAGTTTTTCCAGAGCCTGCGCTCCAGTCTTGGGCTTGAAAATGTAGAACTCAGCACAGCTTCCTGCGACGGTATGTTTTCTTCTGGAAATGCCGCAATGCACATTACAGGGCTTTGGAACGTAAATACCTTTGAAAAAGCCGGAATCGATTTCGGTGTTGCCTGCATTCCAGCCTTACCGGGAGAAAGTAAGCCGGCCGCTTCCTTCAGCGGAACCAGGGGAATGTTTGTAACGGCGGCATCAAGACATCCGAAAGAAGCTGCAGATTTTGCGGCCTTTATGCTTACTCCGGAAATGCAGCAGTTAAGATTTTCGCTTACAGGTGCCATGCCTGCCATAAATACAAAGGTCAGCAGTCCTTATATGCCGGGCTTTCTTGAACAGCTTGATTACGCCTTTCCTATGCCGTCTATTCCTGCAATGGGAAAATTCTGGGGCGAAACAGGGGCTGCCTTGAATGAAATCTGGCATGGAGCCGACGTTCAGTCTACGCTTGATGCTTTGAATAACAAGATTCGCGGATAAGGTTAATATTCAGAAGGAGGAAGTTCTTCAAGTTCTTCTTCAGGTTCAATCAGAACTTCCTCTTCTTCGCGCTCTTCATCTGCTACATAATCATCAGGATTTGTTCTTTTTGCGATGATGATTGTAATGTCATCTTCAACCGGTTTGTTTTCCGTAAAGTTATAGAAATCTTCAGTAATAATTTTTAATAGTTCTGAGGCAGATTTAGAATTATTTTCTGCAAGCAGGCGTCTGATTCTGTCTGTTCCATACTGATTGAGCTGCCTGTCGGTTGATTCTGTGAGACCGTCGGTGTAGCACATGAGGATATCGCCTTCCACCATATCAAAATCTGCGGTTGCAAAGGCTACGGCAATTCCCTTCATTCCGATTGCGCCGTAATGCTTTTTGCCGTCAGTTCCCCGGATTGTTCTTACATCATTATCTCTTGCACTATACAAAAGCGGATAAGGATGACCCGCATTTCCGATTTCTACCTGGCAGGCCTCATTTTTACAAGGATCTCCGAAGCGGCAGAGAATACCTGTCATGTAGTTTTCAATATCACCTTTTTCATAAAGAATCGTGTTGTTAATTCTTGAAAGAATTGCGTCCATACTTTCTTTGTTACGGAAGCCCTTCTGGAAGGTATGAGAAATTATACTCTTGGAAAGCATTGTAACAAGGCTGGCAGAAATACCATGGCCTGAAACATCAAAAAGAGAAAGTCCGTTCAGAATTTCGTTGTAGTTGTAGTAGTCGTAAAGGTCGCCGGAAACCTTTGATTGCGGAGAATAGTAAACGGAAATCTCCCAGCCTCGGAAGTGCTTGTTTGGACGGGGAAAGAATCTCTGCTGAACAATTGATGCCATCTGTAAATCCATATCAGCAATCAGTTTTTCTCTTTCAAGTCTTTCGTTCAAAACAGAAAGCTCGTTGTTTGCACTCTTAATTTCACGGGTCTGTTTTTCAATTTCATCCTGCAGATGATTTGTAAGTCTTTCGTTGCTTGCGTAGGTTTTAGCGAAGCGGACACTGAGGACGATGATAAACACAGTAATGGAGAAAAGCCATCCGAAAAGGGATATGAAAGTATAAGTCTGTGTGTGGTCATGGACTCGTCTCATAATGTCTATGTCTGCTGTCAAAAAGAGTGGTGTAAAGCCCAATGTAAAGAGAATGGAAAGTCTGCGGTTTTCTTTTTTTATAAAATTTCTTATGACAAGAACAACGGCAAACATTCCCTGGGCAATAAGCAGTCCGAATAAAAGAGGCATTGTATCAACCAGCTGCTGATAAGTTGGAATAGAAAGGGTAATGATAATCTGGATGGCAAGGATTATAGTTCGTGTAATTTTTATCCAGAGCGGCTGTCTGGTATGCATAAAGTTAAAGGCAAAATGAGCTGTAAATGCAATTGTGAAAAAGGCCGGAATACAATAGGTAAATTTTGTAAACAGAAGGAATGGAATTATTCCGCTGTTATAAATAGGAAGCTCTGTCGCAAAGAAAGGAATCAGGAAGAAAATTGTAAAAAGGTTCATCAGGGCAAAATCACGGAATTCCTTGAACTTTGGAAGACTGAAGAAAAGGCAGATGTAAAGAATAAAGGTAAAAATCAGGGTTCCCACCAGGAACATGTAAATTCGGGTGTGGTGGAAATTTATGATTTCCTGCGCGGGGAAAGCAAATTGAGGCGGTTGAATAAAGGAATGACTTGAAATGCCGCTTTTTCCCATACAGAAAATCTTAATTAAAACAGTGTTTTTTGCCCCCGGTTCATTATTCAGAAGGTTTATAGGGAAACTGAAAAAGTGAGCTTTAAAAAGTGTTGATTGGGTTCTTGGTGGAAAATTTCCTGCCTGAGAAATAAAAATTCCGTTGAGCCAGAGCTGTTCTGCAACCTTCATGTGAGGGATGACAAGCATTAAAGGCTGGCCTCTGAAATAATCAGGAATTGTAAAATCAAATTTTACCCAGACATAATGTTCACCTTTTCCAAGAACATTACGCAAATTATTGACTGTTTTATCTTCAAGTTTTTTGAATTTATCAAGGTTTTTCATCACATCACCGGGATTTGATTCAGCGCCCGCTTCCCAGTAATAAAAAGAATCACCTACTTCAATTTTATTTTCAGCGCCGGGAATACGAGGACCACAGGATGTGAAAAACAAACTTAAAAATAGAAAGAGAAAAAATTGCCGTATTTTTAATTTTTTTGATTTTAAAAACACTCCATAATTATAACACAGTTTTCTATGATGTGGTACATAAAATCAAAGAAAATATAACACTTTATTCTTACTAAAAATATTTAATTTTATTAAAATTTCTTTCTCAATTACTTTATAAAAAAAGGTGATTTTGGTATATTTATTATCCGGGAATGTATAAATATGCAGAATGCTGTTGCTGAATGCATCCCTTTTTACATTTCAAAAGGAGTAAAACGAAATGAAAAATGCTTACGTAAACCGTGTATGGGAAGAAGTAAAAGCAAAGAATGCCAACGAACCTGAATTTTTGCAGGCTGTGGAAGAAGTTCTTACAACTCTTGATCCAGTTGTAGAAAAAATGCCGGAACTTGAGCCAAACGCAATTCTTGAACGTCTTGTTGAGCCAGAGCGCGTAATTCAGTTCAGAGTACCTTGGATGGATGATGCAGGTAACTATCATGTAAACCGTGGTTTCCGTGTTCAGTACAACTCTGCAATTGGTCCTTACAAAGGAGGTCTTCGTTTCTCTAAAGAAGTTAACCTTTCAGTTTTGAAGTTCCTTGGATTTGAACAGGTTCTTAAAAACTCTCTTACAACACTGCCAATGGGTGGTGGTAAAGGTGGTTCTGACTTCGATCCTCACGGAAAATCAGACAAAGAAGTTATGCGCTTCTGCCAGTCATTTATGACAGAACTCTATCGCCATATTGGAGCTGATACAGACGTTCCAGCCGGTGATAAAAACGTTGGCGGACGCGAAATCGGATATCTCTTCGGACAGTACAAGAGAATCCGCGATGAATATACTGGAGTTTTGACAGGTAAAGGTCTTACATTCGGTGGTTCTTTGATTCGTACAGAAGCTACCGGTTATGGTCTTATCTACTTTGCTCAGGAAATGCTCAAGAAAGTTGGAGACGACTTCAAGGGTAAGGTTTGTGTTGTTTCTGGTTCAGGAAACGTTGCAGAATATGCTGCAGAAAAACTCATCCAGCTTGGTGCAAAGGTTGTTACACTTTCTGACTCAAACGGATACATCTACGATGCAGACGGTATTACTCAGGAAAAACTTGACTGGGTTAAAGAGCTCAAAACAGTTCGCCGCGGCCGCATTGCTGAATATGCTAAGCAGTTCCCATCTGCTAAATACTTTGAAGGCAAAAAAGTTTGGGAAGTTAAATGTGACTGTGCATTCCCATGTGCTACACAGAACGAACTTCTTGGCGAAGATGCACAGAAGCTTCTTGATAACGGCGTAAAACTTGTTGCTGAAGGTGCTAACATGCCTTCTAACATCGACGCTGTAAACAAATTCCTTGCTGCAAAGATTCTCTACGCTCCAGGAAAAGCTTCTAATGCCGGTGGTGTTGCAACATCAGGTCTTGAAATGTCTCAGAACTCAGAGCGCCTTTCATGGTCTGCAAAAGAAGTTGATGAAAAACTCCATGACATCATGATTAACATCCACAACAACGCTTACGACACAGCAGTTAAATTCGGTGCTAAAGAAGGCAACTGGGTTAACTATGTCGCAGGTGCGAATATTGCGGGATTTGTCAAAGTGGCAAACGCAATGGTAGCTCAAGGTTTGGTGTAAGCCGATAATCGAAAATCCGTTAAAAAACGAGCCGAGAGGGTCGTTTTAGGATTATCGAAATAATGGCTCAGAGGCAAGCTGAGCTTGCCGAGTACCAATTATGATGAAAGGCTGTTCTTCGGAGCAGCCTTTTTTTATGCCCGCCTGATAAATAAAAAAGCCCTTCAAAGAGTTCAGGTAATCTACGGCACAACCATCATCTGAATACCGCTGCTGGATTCCTCCTCTGACGGGGTTTTCCAGCGATGATTTGCATAGCACCTGAACTCATTGAAGAGCTTTTGTCTGCCTTTATATTATATTATTCCGGCCTTTTATTCAATAATGATAGAGATTTTGCTATAATGAAGTCATGGACAGGCGCTTTTTTATCCTCATTCTGATTTTCTCTTCTATATTTATATCCTGCGCGCGAGTCACAGATGAATTTAATTTTATTGATGAAAAGGATGATAACTATAAATATTACGCCTGTAAAATGACAGCTGTCAGCGGGGACTATACAATTTCCTTTTATTCAGGGACAAAATCAAGTTATGGCGGCTATGGTTCATACGGTCAGTTAATAAGGGATTATTCTTCAGGAGATCTGGCATCAATCGTAAAAAATGATGATTCCTGCTTTTCAATCAAATCAAATGGAACTGACGCAAGAGGAATGACGACCAATTCAGTTACTTTTGAAATCTCCTTCCCGGAAAGAAAGCTGTCTTCTGTTTCGATAAAGGCGAATTATACAGCGCCTGAAAACTCATACATGGAAAAAGCAAGCTCTAAGACACCTCTGGGACTTACAGAATTTAAGGTTTCATATTTGCCTAAGGGTGCTGAAAGTGAAACCACTGTTTCCGAAATTACACAATCAAAATTTTCTTCCGGCCAGCTGGAGGCAAGCGCAAAGCTTGATGCAAGTATTTCTTATATAAAAATCTCGGCATCCATGTCAAAATATTATGGAAGCAGTTTGTCAGAGCCATTCAAAGATTTATCAAATAAACAGATAGATGGAATCTTAAGTCTATATAAGGTAATTCTGGAATAATTAGTCAAAAACATAAGTTTGCTCATCGATTTTTTTCATGCCGCAGGCCTTCCAGAACTTTTCGGCATTGTTGTCCTTTGCGTCCAGCCAGACTTTTTTTGCTCCGGTTTCCAGCATCAGCCTTTCCATGGCACGAAGTCCTATTCCCATGTGGCGGTAATCCTTGTTGACTTCGAATAAATCAATATAAAGAGTGTCACCGATGATTTTATAAATACAGACTGCCTTCAGAAATCCGCCTGAAGGCTTGAAGTCAAAAATCATGTATTTATTATCCTGCAGAAGAAAGGAAAATTCTCCGTTCTCAGTATAGGATTTTAAAAGCGGAAAACTGTCCCAGCCTTCAAGGGCCATGTAAGATTCAAAAATGTCACAGTCAAGAATTCGATAGCTTAAATTCATCAAAAATATTTTACTATCAAAAGTCTAAAAATCAAAATTTTATTTCAACTGATTTATTGTGACGTAAATACCACAGGTGGCAGCTGATTTTTTCTTCCGGTATGCCAAGAAGCTTTGCTGCGGCTATGCGGTAAGTTTCCTGCTGGGCTGTGTAGCGTTCCGGGACAATTTCACTGTCAGATTTATAATCGACTATGGTGTAAGTTCCATCAGCATTTTCGTAAATCAGGTCGATTGAACCGGTCCAGATAAAGCCTTCGTGAAACATGCGGAAGGCCCACTCTGCTTTTAAAAGGCGGTCTGCGGCTCGTGCGGAAGAATTTCCGGCGTAGGCGGCCTTCCCAAAATCGCTGGCGGCAAAGTCGCGGCACATTTTGATGCATTCGGCTTTTCTTGCGGCGATTTCCTTTTCTGTAAGCTGCTTGAAAAGCTTTACCGGTGCCTGATATTCTTCCGGCTCAAGACCTTCTGCCTGGGCACGAAGATAATCATGAACGAGAGTTCCAAAGTCGGCGGCGGTAAAGGCTGCTGAATTGAGGGTGTCGTCCGGGCTGTCGTATTTCTGGTCGAGAAGAGCGTCTGAAGTGGAATTGGTGCCGTCTGCGACTGGGGCTGTGACACCCGGTTCCAGAGAACTTGGCGTTCTGCGGTTTGATACAGGTTCATCGTATGGAATTTCTTCTGTGCCGGCAGGCAGGGGCTGAAAAATCCTGCTTCCTGATGAAAGGTGATTTTCCCCCATGCCGGAGTAGGCTTCTTTTTTGCTGACAGGTTTAATCGAGCTGTAAGAGAATGGCACGCTTTCGATGCTGCTTAATTTTTCTTCTCCGAGAGCAAAATTATTGTCATCCTCAGTTTCGGGATAATAGAATTTAATGCACTTTTCCAGAAGCTTAAAATTTTCTTCATTAGAATCTGTTTTCTGGCCCTTTTTAGGCAGCGGGCTCCATTTTCCGACTATAAAAACTTCACGGATAGCCCGGGTGATTGCAACGTAAATCAGGCGGCGGAATTCTGCAATATCCTTTTTTCTTGCAGCCATCCTTTGAATGATTGAAAAGTAGTTGCCGGTCCCGCTGTCCGGCTTGATAGAAGCTCCGAAGTCTTCATCAAAGAAAACTGCATCGCGGTCTGAGCCGCTTCGGGCAGAAATGCATCCGCATACAAAAACGTAATTGAACTGCAAGCCCTTGCTCTTGTGAATTGTCATAACCTGAACGGCATCCTGTTTTTCTAGAGGATAAGATACTTCTGCTACGTCGATTTCTTCCTCATCCTGACTGCTGTTTTCCCTGTTTTTTACAAGAGCCAGCTGGTCAACAAACCATGAGATATTTTTTTGATTCTGGTCACTCTGACGGGCAAGCTCAAAAAGGAAGTCAAACTGTTCGGCATAAAGGTCCGTTTTCAGGTTTTCCATTGTGGCATACTGATAGCCGGTCTGAATCCAGAGGTTAGAGACAGTTTTTGCAAGCGGCTGACTTAAAATTGCTTTACGCTGGCTTTTAATATAGAAGATTCCGCTGATAAAGCGCTCTTTTTGAGTCTGTGAGCATTCTGAAAGAAGTTCTTCGGCTGTAAGAACCAGCTGACTTTCGCTGTCGGGAAGCTCTGCAAGACTTGCACTGGCAAGGAGAGATTCAAGAGCCTGCTGATTTAAGCCGCAGAATGGGGATGCGAGGAAGCTTGCAAAGGCATTTTTGTCTGACGGATAAACGCAGAGGCGGAGGAAGGCATAAATATCATTTACCGGTCCCTCTGAAAAAAGGTCGCTGTTCTGATCAAGCTGATAGGAGATGCCGAAGAAGTTCAGCCACTGCAAAAGCTGGCTTCTGTGACGGGACTTATCAAGAATTGCAAATTCTGAAAGGGAAGGCTTTGTGTCGTCCGGCCGGCTTGTATTTTTAAGTTCGTAGATTTTTTTTGCAATAAAATAGGCCTGCTGATTTTTTTCATCCAGAAGGTCATTGCTGTCAATAAGGTCTGTATTCAGAAGGCAGGCATGAAGACGGATGTTTTCCAGACTGAGATTTTCCTCTGGCAGCTCAAGCTGATTTTTAGGGTCGTATTTAACGGCAAATTTTTCGTATTTTGCCTCGTAATTTTTATCTGTCCTGGAATCAAAAAGGTAATCATTTTTACCGAAGAGCCTGTTGAAGGAAGTAATCAGTTCTTTGTCTGAACGGTAGTTGTACTCCATCTGAAGAAAGTTTTCTTCGCCCAGGTCCTGCTTAAGCTGGTTAAAAACCGAAACTTCGGCGCCGCGGAATTTGTAAATAGACTGTTTTTCATCGCCTACAAAGAAAAGCTTGTCACTTCGTATATTTTCAACCCCCGGAATTCCGTCTTTGCAGCCGTATTCCTGTCCCTGTTCAGAAAAATCCTTTTCCGAAAGCAGAAAGAGCAGGTCGCGGTTCTTGCCGTTGTTATCCTGAAATTCATCAATCATAATTTTGTCGTAGGCATTTTTTTCCTGCCGGCGGATATCCTTGTTATGAATCAGAATTTCAAGAGAAAGCTCGCTGACATCTTTAAAAGTCAGTTTACCTGAAGTCCGCTTCTGAGCGTTAATCCGATTTTTGAAATTATCAAAAAGCTCCTGAAGATTTTTTATGCTCGTATAGTTTGTGATGTAGGAAGAAAGGGCATTTATATATGGAATAAAAACTTCTTTAATTGGTTTTATAGTAGCCCTGAGTTCTTTTGTGTAGCCGCCCAGTGACTGGGAAAAATCAAAAAGACTGATTGCGCGGGAAAAAGCCTTTATATCCGAGGATTTCTGAGAGTCAGGATTTTCAAAATCAAAGCTGTCATCAAGACTGAGATTATTAAAATCAAGATTTTCCATGGCGGACATGGCTTTTTCGCAGTTTGAATAGTATGGAGTTCCAGTTTTTCCCTGTGTGTTGTCAAATTCATTTCTGAAAAGGTCAAAGGCATTGCGAAGACAGCTGGCAAGAGGGGCATCCTTAAGCTTTTCTGATAAATCTTCCTTTAATAGTGGAGAGCAGTCTCCCTGAAGAGAGGACTTTCCTTCTGCTCTTCCAAAAATCAGATAGTTCCAGGCGCGCACCACTTCTTTTTTTTGTGCTTCCAGCTTATCAGTAAAAAAGGAAGGAGAAGCGGCAATTGAAGAATACTTTATGATTGTGTTTGAAAGAATGCTGTCTGCAAAGTTCTGGAAGTTACCGATTCCGGCATAAGCTGTGACTGCGGAAGAATTGCGGTTTGAAAAAACAAAAGGCAGGGCCTGATTTTTTATGTCACTTTCTGAATCTGACGAACCTACCGAAAAATCCGGGGTAATGCCATAGCGGGTGGCTGCCTCTTCTACAATGCGTTTGCAGTAGGAATCCAGGGTCTGGATATGAACGTTAGAAAAATCTTCCAGGGCGGCGGCAGCGCGTTTTTTTTCCTGGACCGGAGTTTCTTCCTGTGCCACAAAAAAGGAAAGAGTTTCGTAAATACGCTTGTACATTTCGCCGGCAGCTTTTTTTGTAAAGGTCAGGGTAAGGATTTTTGATGCCGGAATGTTACAGCTCATTACAAGCCAGGCAAAGCGGGTGGCAAGTACCTGGGTTTTTCCCGAGCCGGCACCTGCGGCAACAATCGTGTTTTCTGTACGGCAACAGACAGCTCTTTGTTTGGGGTCGAGTTTTTTATTTATTTTTTCAAGTAAATCAAGGTAATCGAAATTTGCGCTCATTATTGTTCCTCTGTTCTGTCAGATGTTTTCTGCATGCTTCTCTTTGAAACCTCATAATTGTAGCGGCAGACTGATTTGAAAGAGCAGCTTATGCAGTCTTTGTAAATATCAACATGGCTGGAATCCGGGGAAAGCCTTCCCTCTTTTACGGCGTCTGCAAAGTTTTTTGAATAATTTTTGAAGGCGTCCATAACCGGTGCAAAATCTTCTTCGTTCTTTTCTTTTGTGCAGCGGTCGATGGCGGCTGTGGTAGATGCATCTTTAATGGAATAAAAACGCGCAACATCTATTTCGCCTGTGCTTTTGCTGCTTTTGATGAGGCTGATGTACATAGGCATCTGAAAATTGGCCAGTTTACCCTCATCATCAAGCGTAATGCTTTTTGAGCCCGGAATCGATGTGTTTTTGTAATCGATGATTGTCCAGGCAGTTGCCTCTGAATTTTGAGTAGAGGAGCTTAAAAGTAAATCCAGGGTTCCAGAATAATTGTAATCTTCTTCCTGGTTTTGTGCAGAAAGACTCAGCTCAACGCCTTTTACCCTGCAGCCTCCATAACCTGGAGTTTTAGATCTGGTGCTTATAGTTGCCGGAGTAATATTCGCCTGCAAAAATGCGTGAAGAAAATCCATTATGTGATTTGCAATTCCATCCAGCTGTGATGTAAGCATTTTCCGGGTCAGAGGACTTTTTGAATAGGCCTGACCGCTCCAGCTGATTGCTTTTTGAGAATATTCTTTTACGCGGGCTTTGATTTCCTCTTCATTTTCAAAATTGCCCTCTGCAGCTGTTGGAAGTGGCTCCTGGGACTTGAGATAATCCTTCATAAAAAGTTCGAGAATTTTATGATTGATTGTTCCCATGTCAAAAGGCCCCATTAAATCTGTGTCCAGGGAATCTTCCTTCAGCTTGATGACATTTGAAAAAATCCATTTTCGCGGACAGGGGAAAAAGTTTTTCATGTCAGACTGGGTGATGATTATTTTTCCGTCTTTTTCCTCCAGATTCTTTTCGCGCTTTTCAATCAGGACTTGGCGGATTTTTTCTTTAATAATTTCGCCGGGCTGATATTCCCGGGAATCTTTTTCGGGTGCATTAAAAAACTGCCACCAGTTTATCTGCTTTTTCTGGGCCGCAGAAAGCCTGAGAGTCTGATTTCCGTCTGCCGGACTTTTCCCCAGCATGTAATTTTTTTCTGCAAGAATAAAATCTTCTTCATCGAGGTCTTCGTTTGAGGCATTTACTTCCTTAAGGGCATTGTGGCAGATTGCAAAGCCCGCAAAGGATTCTTCTGCAAAAGAGAAATAAATGTATTTGTTGTCATTTGTGGCAGCGTAAAGGCGGATAAAGGCTCGGGAAGCATTGAATTTTTTATCATCATCTTCAAGTCCAAGTGCCCTGCGTTTTTCTGCATTCAAAAAGCCCAGCCTGTGATACTGGATTTCAAGATTGTTCTGGTTTGAATCGATTACAAACTGGTGATTAAAGGCTGCTCCCGCCGTCAGCTTGTAAGGGTAAACCTGCACTCCGGTCTTTTTGTTCTGTGGAGTGTAAGTTTTTCCATTAAGCTCGCTGATAAAAAAATCAAAGTGATTTGTGATTTTGAGGCTGGCATCTGGGCCTGTGCAGAAGGATTCTTCAATTTCAATCAGCTTATTAAGCTCTGTGATGCAGCGGCCTATGATGGCGTTTGCACTTTCGGAAAAATCTCCCGGTGACAGATACTTGTCACGGAAGATAAGCCAGGCGGCGTGGACTTGAGAAAAGCCTGAGGACTTGCAGATGGCGGAGATATCGGCTTTGAGGCTGCGGTAAAAATCCAGCTCGCGGGTGTTTTCGCTGCCAGTAAGCGAGAGGGCGCTTTCCCAGCTGTCAAAGTGCTTTGTAGAGCTTCCTGTCGTTTTTTCATCAAAACCGCAGATACAGCGCAGTTCGTTTCCAGCCCGGATAAGATTCTGACGGACTTGTGAAAATTCTTCTTTCCAGGGAATATATTCGTCCAGAATCAAGGCGCGGACAGAATCGTAGGAAAAATCGGAAGCATAACACTTCTGGATTTCTGCAAAGACCTGGCCGGCTGTATTTTTGATAAGGGGATAGCCTGCGCGGATTACAAAAGGAACGCAGTATTTTGTGAGTTCTCGTTCAAGGTAGGGGCGGTAAGTTTCCAGGTCGGGTACGTTCAAAGTGATTTGATCCCAGCTGATTTTGCGGGCAAGCTTTCTGATTTGAAGGATTGTACGGCGCAGCTCCTTGCGGGAATCTGAATATTTATTGCAGAGAATCTGATTTTGACTTGTCTTAGAGTCCGCCTGATTTTCCGGCAGACTTACAATTGTGATTTCGGGGCAGTTTTCAAAAATATTGATGTAGTCTGCGTAGTCGCTAAGAATTTCCGGGTAAAAAATTATGTATTTTTTGCCGTCAGAAGAAAAATCGGGTTCAATCCAGCTTGGCTCAAAAAGATTGTGCTTTTCCAGAAAGTTTGAATAACGGTCGTAGAGTGCCAGGTAGTCGGCGTCTTCTTCGTCCGGGCTGTAGTTTTTTGCGGCGGTGATTTTATCGTGCCAGAGCTTGAGTGACGGAAGCATTTTTGCAATCCAGTCGGTAAAGGAGCTGGCTTCCCGGCGGTAATCGGGATTTATGATTTTTTTGAAAAGGGGTGCATCTTCCGGGCTGGCGGCATTTTCTGCAATCAGGGAACGGACAAAAAATTTCCTTAAAATTGAAGGAATACTTGATTTTCCTTCTTCCTTAGCGCGGACGGCTTCACCTTTAAATTTATCCCAGGCCATAAAGCGTTCGAGGGGAAGAGAGTCGGTTCCGCTTTCTTCCGGGTGTGTGATAGCCCAGTCAATCCAGGAGTTCATTACGACGTCGGTAGAAAAAACAAAAACGCTGTCGGGGTCAGCAAGTTCCTTTTTGAAAAAAGACCCCAGCTGGTCTGGTGAAAGAAAAAACTTTTGTGCCATAGGGGAATTATAGCATGAAAATGACTTTTGTTTAGGAGAATAGGAAAAATTCTAATTTGTCATAGAACTTATATCATGCAAAATCCGCAGGCGCTTCTTTCGTAACCAGAAGGCAAATTCTGCGGATTTTTTGTCTAATTTTCATTTATATCAAGTTTGTCAGCCAGTTCCTCTACTTTTTCAAGAGGCAGGTCTACATAACGGGCAATATTTTCAACAGGAATCTTATCATTCAGCATATTAGTTGCGGTTTCAATTGCTTTTTGCAGAGCGCCTTCTTCGAGACCTTCTTTTTTGGCGAGTCGCATAATATCACGGTCATGTAAATTCATAGCGGCGTAGTCACTCCTGAATATTTCATTGTCCTTAATAATTTCAACAAGGTCTGAAAGACGGTTAGAAAAATCATCTTCACCAGGTTCATTTGTGCTTATATAGTGCAGGAATGCTTTAATTTTTTCATCTTTTTCCTGCCTGTAAGCACTTGCATTATAAATTACCTTAAGGCTTTTGTCATTCAAATTTACAATAGCGTTCTCCTTGCAGATGTTTTGAAATGTGTAGCAGGGAAGTCCATAGGGATTCTTTTTCTCATTGTCTTTGAAAAATGGGTCATTTTTGCAGATGAACAGAACGTAACTTTCTTTTAGTTCTGTATAATCTTGTCCTTTCATAAGGCTGTCCATGTCTATCATGCTCTGATAATAGCGGGTACGTTTTCCAAGAGCTTCCTGAGGAGATGACTGCATCTCAACATCAATGATTTTGTCTTCGTCTTTCAAATAAACATCGAGTCTAACCCCCTTTGTTGTGTAAAAAGGTTTGATTGGCTTTTCAAGCTCCGGGTATTCAATGTGCCCCACTTTTATGTGTAAAAGTCGCTCTACCAGTTCCGCACAGATTTCTTTGTTTCGCAAAACTGCCTGAAACATACCGTCGTCTGTAAAAGTAAGTTCATCTACTGGTTTCTGGTGATAAGTTGTCTCTGCCATAAAGTTACCTCGTATTTGTAATGAATTCTCTATAGTTAAAATGGCCTTGAAATGCTGAATTCCGGCAATGTTTTGAGGAAAAAATGAGGATTTTTTAGAAAACCTATATATTATTATCTTTCTGATCTGACTTGTATTCCGGCTCGTCTTCGGCGGCCTGAAGGGCCTGGGCTGCAAGGTCGGAAAGGTATTGGGCTTGGGCGGCTTTTTCTTTTGTGGTGCCGGATTCGCCAAGGGAGAGGCGCTGGAGCTCCTGTTTTTCCTGGCGGAGGGTCAGGAGATTTTTGGCAGAAAGTAAAATGTCGGCGGCTTCCTGGGCGCGTACGTGGATGGCCTGGGCAACTGCGGATTCCTGAGCGGCGGCCAGGTTTTCAAGCGTAGTGAAGGCTTTCTGCAGCTGGACGGCGCGTTTTTCGCCGACGCCGGGCAGTTCCAGGAAGATTGATTTTGTATTTTCTTTTGTGCGCAGGGTCTGGTTGCGGCTGGTTGCAAAACGGTGGGTTTCGTCGCGGACCCGCTGCAAAAGCCTGAGGCCGTCGCTGCGGCGGGGGAGCTTTATCGGTTCGCTTGCATAAGGCCGCCAGATTTCTTCATCGCGCTTGGCAAGGCCTGCAATCGGGATTTCTACTCCCAGAGCCTTTAAGATTCCGTCTACGGCGTTTACCTGGCCGATACCACCATCTATTAAAAGTAAATCCGGCAGTTCCTGGCCTTCGTTTAAAAGTCGGGAATAGCGGCGGCTTACGGCTTCCCGCATGGACTGGAAGTCGTCTATGAGTCCGTCTGTGGTTTTCAGGCGGAAGTAGCGGTAATTTTTTTTATCTGGGTTGCCGTTGTAAAAGCTGATGAGGGAGGCAACCGGGAATTTTCCCCCGATGTGGGCGATATCAAAGCCTTCTATGCGGACCGGAAGGTTAGGAAGCCCAAGTAGATTTTTAAGCTCTTCCATTGCGGGGGTGTCGCCTCGTTCGCGCAGGCGGCGGATAATGTCTTCGTGGGCATTCTGCCTTGCCATCTGGATTGCGGCGATGTCGCGGGGTGCTGTGGAGATGGCAGGAGCGGAAGTGGAAGTGTCATTTGTAAGATCACCTTCCGGCCCGCTGGCGGTGGCAGGGGAACTGCCTGGCAGGGAAGGTGGATTGCCGCTTTCACGGCCCGCTCCGTAGGTGGCCGCGTTACCGCAGGCTTTGATTATTTCTCTGGCAGTGTGTTCTGTCGCTGTAAGGTAAAGCTTTGTCTCTGCCTGCGGGAACGTATCATAAAGCCAGTGTTCAATAATTTCATACTGTTCGGTAGGAGCTACGTAAATTGCGGGCGGGATATTTTCCTTGTCGTAGTAAACCGCCATGAACTCGCCAATAAGGTCGTCGTCATCATTGAGGGATTCGGCCCGGTAATTTTCGCGGGCAAGGAGCTTTCCGCTTCGGATTTTGAGGACGGTAAAGCTTACAAGCTCGCCCTCTGACCAGTAGGCAATGTAGTCGCGGTCGTCGGAATCGAAAGTTTCTACCACGTTCTGGTTCTGCATAATCATCAGGGCCTTGATTCCGTCGCGCAGGCGGGCTGCTTTTTCAAAATTGAGTTCGGCGGCGGCGGCCTTCATCTGGGCCTGCAGTTTTGTAATTGTTTCTTCGCCTTTTCCCTCAAGTAGGCCGGCAATTTCTCCGATGTATTCATTGTAGGATTCCTTGTCGATTTTTTTGCAGCATGGGGCTTTACACTGTTTCATGTGATAGTAAAGACATGGTGCATCTCGATTCCGCAAGGTCTTACAATGGCGCACTGGATACAGCTTGAAAATGGTTTCAATGAAGGTATCCAGTGCATAAACGTCGGGGTAGGGGCCGAAGTATCGGGCTCCGTCCTGAACTATGTGCCGCGTCTTAAAGATTCGGGGAAAATCCTCGCGGGTGATTTTGAGCGAAGGATATGATTTTCCGTCCTTGAGGTCTATGTTGTAGCGCGGATTGTATTTTTTTATCAGGTTGTTTTCCAGCAGCAGAGCTTCGTACTCGTTGGCTGTTGTGATATATTCTATAGAAGTGGCGTGGGAAACTAAAAGCCGGGTTTTGATGTTTTTCTGACCGGAAAAATATGAGGACAGACGGTTCTTAAGATTTTTTGCCTTTCCCACATAAATTACGGTGTTTTCGGCATTGCGCCAGAGGTAAACGCCGCTGGATAAAGGAGCTTTCAGGGCTGTCTGATGGAGGATTTCGCGGGTTGTGGGCGTGCGCGCCTGGGCAGGCGGATTTTTGTCAGCAGTTTTGTCTGTCATTGGTATGAATAATATCAGAAAAATTGCAATTTTTACAGTGATGATTTGCGGGGTGCTGGCAGGGCGGACCGGGGGCAGACAGTCGTTTTCGGCTGGCAGTCTTTGGGCTAAGGAAGTTGTGCTTGGCGGTAAGGAGGGCTGGACGGAATTTGCCCTGTCTAAAAATGTGACTACCGGTACCGGCCGCTTCGGCTACCCCTGCATTGAGCTTGCACCAAATTCTTTTGTGGCTGACCAGCAGACTGATCTTCTTATTGATTTTGAAAATCTGAAAAATCCTGTCAGCGACGGAAATTATAAAATCAAGCGCAATAACCTGAAAGCTACCAATCAGACTAAGCTTGAAAAATATGCGGGTCTTTCACGCGGGCCGGGCGGTCTTTCTATTTCAGGTGAGGCCGGTACTTTTTTTGGAACTGAAGGCTTGCCGGGAAGCTTTTCCCTGGAATTCTGGCTCTGTCCTTCTGTTGCGGAAAACGGCGAAACTGTTTTCAAGTGGGAATCTTCCAAGAAAGTTGGCGGCCGTCTTGTTTATCAGGTTTTGAATGCCGCATTTAATAAAGGCCACCTCGAATGGACTCTTTCTAACCTTTTTGATGATGACGTTAATCCAAATAAATCTCATGACCTTGTGCTTAAGGGGACTTCAACTCTTGTGCCTGACACCTGGTCTTCTCATACTCTTTCCTATAATGCGGAAAACGGCCTTGTTGAATATATTGTCAACGGAATTACCGAGGCTCTTGTTTATCATACTTCCAACGGGCGTGAGGACGGACAGGTTAGTCTGCTTCAGTTAGGAACCCCTTCCGAAGTTGTATTCTGCCCTGATTATACCGGCAAAATTGACGACATCCGGATTGTGCGCCGTCCTTATTCCGTGCAGGATTTCCAGTCGCCCGAAAATGCCGGAATTGTCGGCCATGTTCAGTATGTGCCTAAGGGCGGCAGCTTTATCACAAAGCCGATTATGGTTTCTACCGGCTCAAAGCTGAATTCTCTTGAAGCCGAAATGAGCCTTCCTTCCCAGACGGCGGTTCTCTTTTTTGTCCGCTCGGGCGAAAATTATTACAACTGGACTGACGATTACCCTGAATGGAAGCCTGTGGAAAACGGCAGTCAGATTGAGGGTGTTACGGGGCTTTATTTTCAGGTTGCGGCTGAGCTTTACCCGGACGGAAACGGGGAGCATACCCCTTCAATCACTTCTATTAAACTGGATTATTACGAGCTGCCGGAACCTATTCCGCCTTTTGTTGTAAATGCGGTGGCCGGAAACGGAACTGTTACGGTCAGCTGGAATTATTCGGTGGATGATACTGCGGGCGGTTATTATCTTTATTACGGAACCCGTCCTGGCGAATATCTGGGAAGAATGGCGGTGGAAGGGGAGTCTCCTGTCAATGTTGGCAACACAACTTCCTTTACCTTAACCGGCCTTGAAAACGGTCAGATTTATTATTTTGCGGTTGCGGCCTGGTCTGCTTATGATGACCGCGTGGTCGGAAAGCTTTCTAAGGAAGTATTTGCGCGACCTTTAGCAAGATTAAAATAGTTTATATAATTCAGGTAAACAGTTAAAAAAGGGAAATATAAAAGGGAAAGTTTATGTCAAATCAAATGATTATTGAGCGCGCCAGAAGTGCAGAAATGGCCCATGATTTTACTACTGCGGCAAGGCTTTACAAGGAGCTTCTGGCTCAGGATACGACAAACGTCGGATATCTTACGGCTCTCGGAAAAATCTACGTTACCGCTGGTGATGATAAAAAGGCAATCCCTTATTTTGAACAGATTCATGATTTCCATCCAGATAACATTGAAGCCATGACTTCCCTTGGCGCTATTTACCGCCGGCTTGGCCGCTATGAGGATTCCATTGCAATTTTGATGGAGGCTCTGGAAAGAGGAAAGGATCAGCAGGCTGTTTACTATAATCTTGGCTTTACTTTTAAGGAAATGAAAAATTACGAGGATGCGGTTGATGCTTTTGAAAATGTTATCTCCATGAATCCCCGTGACGTTTTGGCTCACAACCATCTTGGCTCGATTTATCACGAAACAAATGAGCTTGATAAGGCTGTTGCGGCCTTTAAGCGCGGTCTTCAAATCGACCCTAACCATCCGATTTTGAATTACAATCTTGCCAGAACCTATACTAAGCTGCGAAATTATCCTGATGCAATCAGAAGTTATGAAGCGGCCCTGCGAACCCGTCCTAACTGGCCGGAAGCAATTAAAAATTTCAGTAACCTGCTGATTAACTGTCAGCAGTCGGAAGAGGCGGCAAGAATCGTAAAGCAGTCGATTAAGATTCATCCTAATGACCCGGAGCTGCTCTATGCACTCGGTCAGGTTTATCTCAATCAGTTTGACTTTGATAATGCCCAGAAAAGCTTCAGACAGGCCAGCGAGATTAAAACTAACGACGTAAAAATCCTTACGGCTCTTGCTTCTGCTTATGAAAAGGCTGATGAATCGGATAAGGCTCTGGAAACCATTATGTCGGCAATTGATGTTGAGCCTTTGAATACTGATGCCCGCATGCAGTATGTTGATACTTTGCTTTCGGTAAGTGATTATGATTCTGCTTTTAAAACCCTTGAATCGATGAAAAAAGCTGATTCTGAGCCTGATGTAAAGATGATGGACTTGTACGGTCAGTATTACATCACTCAGGGCCAGAATGAAAAGGCAGAAGAATATTATGAAAAGATAAAGAAAAAAGATCATCATTATAAAAACTATCTTCTGGGCGCTTCCAAGCGTTATGTTCAGATTAAAAAGCTGGATGATGCGGAAAAATATGCCAGGGAATATGTAAAAAGCCGGGCTTCCCGCGGTGAAGGCTACAACATGCTGGGTAAGATTTATGCCCAGGGCGGCCGCCTTGATGAAGCCCGCGAAATCTTAAAAAAGGGTATGACTGTTGCCCAGCCAAATGTTTATGCGGCAAAGCAGAGTGATAAGATTATTACATTGCAGAATGAACTGGCTAAGGCCGGGGAGGTTGAAGAGCTTCCTGACCAGGATTTAACTCCGCCTGCAGATGAGAATGCAGCTGCCGAAGCTTCTTTATCAGCTGACAGCCAGGATGAGGCTTTTGATGTGACCTCCTTTGGTGATGACGTTGGAATTGACCAGGAAGAGCAGCCTCTGGACGAAATGAGTGCGATTGAAAATGAGCTTGAGGATGACGGCGAGGCTCTTATCATGCCGGAAGAAGAAGACGATTATTCTACGGACCAGCTTCTGGATGCGGCGGAATCGGCTGACAGTCAGGAGCCGGAAAATACCCTCAAGCCGGAGGATAACGATAATTTTGATGATATTCTGAAGGATTCCTTCGGGGATGATTCCGGTGAGGAAATCACAGCAAGTGAAGAAGAGTCCTCTATCCTTACTGAAGACCTGACACCTTCTGTAGAAAATCAGCCTCAAAATCAGACTCAAATTCAAACTCAGGTTCAGCCTCAATATCAGCCACAGCCTGCTCAGTTTGCAAATCCTGCTCCTTCAGCTCTTGAACTTGATGTTATTCTTAACGCGACTAAAACTGCCCAGGAAGCAATGCGTCTTGCCCAGGAGGCTGGAAAACGTGTTGATGAGATGGAGGAGCGTCAGAAGCAGCTGGAAGAGGAAATTGAAGCGGGGGAAGTTGCTCATGCTGAAATGTCTGCTGATGGACAAATGCCGCCTGCCGGGGAAGAAGATTTTGCCGAAGCGGAAGAATCCCCTGACACGGAAGAAAGTCCTGACGCCGGGGAAGGTGACGCAGACAGCCTGGAGGATGCATTTGTGCCGGAAGACGACACCCAGATACCGGAAGACGACATCCCCGCAGAGAATACTGACCCTTACACTCCGCCAACCGACGAAGAGCTCTTCGCTGCTGATGAAATGCTTGACGAGGCGAGCTTTGGAGGCGATACTGATTCTGAGGAGGAAAGTGACGACTTACCAATGGCAGAAGAATTATCCTTTAATGACGACATTTATCCCGAAGACTCATTTATAAGCGTAGACGATGTGCTTGCAGAAGACGATTTTCCGGCCCCTGCAGGCGACGCTTCTGATTCAGATTTTGACGCCGCCTTTGCTGCGGAAATGGAAAGTAATCTCAGTACAAGTCTTTTTGTTTCTGTTGATGAACTTTATTCTGAGCTGCTTTCAAAAATCGGTGATGTTGATGATTCCGATGCCGCCGAAAAGCTTTCAACTCTTGCTGAAAAAATTGAAGAGGGCGAAATTACTCCTGTAGAAATGCAGCCGGAAAAAAATCCGGCCTCTGATTTTAAAGCACCCGAAGAAGCTCCGGCAATCGGTTCAGAAAATGCCGCAAAGCTTTCCGAAGTGGCAGAAATGCTTAAGAAAATCGAGGCAATCCTCAGTGATGATGACCTTGCCCTCAAATATTCAAAGGAAATCAGCCTGCTTAAGCATCTTAAGGTGCTCTGCGAATATCTCCCGAATGACGAAAAAATCGCCTTTGCCTCTGGAAGAATACGCATGCTGATTGACTATCTGCTTTCAAAAATGTCGGGACGTCCGGGACTCCTTCTTACAGCCGAGTCCCTCCTGAAGTCCGGAATTCTTGGTGAAGAATACCGCGTTCAGCTGATTTCAGAATGTGAGGATGAGCTGAACAACGAAATGATTCGCCGTGTCCTGATTTACATGAAAAAGCTTTCTGAAAGTCTGGAAGATTTCGGTCTTGCATCTGCCCTCCGCGCCTGCGCAGACGGTACCCTTGAAAAAATCGAAATGAAAACCCGCAAGTCGGAGATTTTCTAAGAGGAGGGGAAATCCCCCGTAACGCCCCCGCTTAGTCTAACCTGATAATTTTCGAATGCGTAATTACCTCATTGCCATCTTCTGTGATGAGGACGTCGTTTTCCAGACGGCAGCCGCCGTGCTTAGAATCATAGAGGCCCGGTTCCAGAGTTAAAATCATGCCCGGAGTAAAGTGAAGCTCAGAATCCATTTTTGTGCTTACCCGCGGGAACTCGTGTATTTCAAGCCCGATGGCATGTCCCAGAGTGTGTGGCATTTTCATTTTTTCTGCGGCAAATACTGCGTCGGCTTTTTTTGCGGCCTCAACAATGGTGTGGTCCTTGGTGTAAAGCTTAAGGCATTCGTCTGCGGCCTTCTGAACAAGACGCAGAATTTTTTCCTGTCCTTCTGTAAGCCGGCCTTTTGCAACTGTCAGGGTTGTGTCGCTGGTATAGCCCTTGTAAACAACTCCAAAGTCCAGAATTGAAAGTCCCTGAGCCGGCCAATCGGCATTTGTGTAGCCGGGGAAGGCGTGAATTGCAAAGCTGCGGGAAGGGCCTGCGGCAAGAGTATCAAAGCCTGTACGCTGGCAGCCGTTTGCCCTCAGTTCGCGCTCAATTAAAAGGGCAACATCCATTTCTGTCTTAATTTCGCCTGTCTTAATTTTTTCTTCTATCTGATTTATGATGAGGTCGCCTACGCGGGCCGCTTCTTTTGTACATTCAATTTCGTATTCGTCCTTAATCATGCGGCTTTTTACCGTAAAGCTGTAGGCTCCGTCTTCCTTACAGCGGCAGTCATAGCTTGCAAGTGCGTCAATAAACTTCAGGTAGTTTGGATATGTCAGATAAGGAGGAAGCTCCACTTTGCTGTTTTCTCCGTGAGTATAACCAAGGTTCAAAACTGCCCTTACAGCGTCAATGTCGTTATTTTTGTAGCGGGTAAATGGAATCAGCTTGTCGTAAAAGGCTTCCTGCTTTGCAAGATTTTCATCCCATGGAATGAGGTAAGAAAATCCGTCGCTGAAAATGATAAGGCAGGCGTCGCTTGGATGGCCTGTATAATACGGAAGGGAAGGGTCGCGGTGCTCTTCGTTATCAATAAAAACTGCGGCCCCGGTCTCGTGCTCGCGAAGGTAAGCAGCCAGCTTTGAGCGGCGGGCAGCATAAATATTTTTCATTTCTTCTTTTGAGTATTCTTTCATTCTGTAAGTCCTTAATTTTACTATCGTTTAATTTTGTTTTTCAAAGCTACAGCCATATCGTCCTTTGTGATGATAAGAAGCAGAATTCCAATAAGTCCAAAAATCACTGCAAGAAGGACAACCGGGAGTCCCTGTGAAATAAGGCGCGGGAAACTCTGGAATTTTTCCAGAAGAAGAGGCCGCAGAAGTTTACAAGGGGCTGCCGCGATAAGCGAAAAAGCCGTTATTTTAAAAATATAAATAATTGTGTCAAAAGTCACCTTTTTTATGTTGATTGACTGCATTTTTCCCAGGAAGATGAAGAGGAAGACTGTGTTTACGGCGCTGGCAAGGCTGAGGGCAAGGGCGATTCCGTTTCCGCTCATCGGCATTACAAGGATGATTGCAAAAATCATGTTACAGATCATGCTGATGATGCCGGCCAGGGTCGGAAGCTTTGTGTTTCCCTGAGCGTAAAAGGCCGGAGAAATGATTCTGTTTACCGCAATAAAGAAAAGGCCCGCAATGTGGAAGCGGAATTCGCCGGCAGTCAGCATTACAGAATGCTCGTCAAAGCGTTTGTTGCGGTAAAGCAGGGTAATCAGCTCGTTTCCGCAAATCAGGGAATAAAAAGTTACCGGAATTGTAATCAAAGTGATGATTTTGATTGCCTGAAGCAGCATGGAATTGAATTTGTCCCATTCTTTTTTGCTGGCAAGGCCTGAAAGGTCTGGAAGAATTACGGTTCCTATGCTGACCGCAAAAATACCCAGAATAAGTTCCTGAAGGCGGAGGGAAAACTGCAGGCTGGAAACAACGCCCACTTCTGCCCGGCTTGCAAGAGCTGTGGAAATCAAATCGTTAATCTGGTAGGCGGCCATTCCTATGATGGTCGGGCCAATCAGGGCGATTACCCTTTTTGTTCCCGGATTTGAAAAGGTCTTTTTGAGGGAGGTTAGTCCTACCTTCCAGCCGGTTTTTACTACAAAGGGCAGCTGAAAAAGTGCCTGAACGCAGCCGCCGGTAATTACACCAATTGACATGGCGCGGGCAGGATTTTCAGTAAAAGGCGACAAAATATAAGTTCCAAGAATTACAATTCCGTTAAAAAGAACCGGGGTAAAGCCGCTTGGGGCAAAAATCTTACAGCCGTTGAGGATTCCCTGAAAAAATGCCGCAATGGAAATTACAAAGAGGTAAGGGAACATTATGCGGGTAAGAATTGTCACTTCCTGCTTTTTCAAAAGCCAGGCGTCCATCTGCAGGGCAAAATCTGCGGCAGAAGGGTCTGCAGGCTTTTTGCAGAAAATCTGGGCAATAAAGGGAGTTACGATAATTCCAAGAACGACAACGCAGGCTGTCAGAAAAGAAATCAGGGTAAAGGTTGCCTTTAAAAATTCCTGAGTCTGGCTGCGGGCTGTAAGACGTTCATCATCAGATTTATTTTCGTCATTTGATTTTTCAAGATAGTCTTTGAAGGTTGGAATAAAAGCCACCGAAATGCTGTTTTCGGCAAAAAGTCGGCGAAGCAGGTTTGGAATCATAAAGGATGTCGTAAAAGCGTCTGAATACATGGAGGTTCCAAGAAAGCTTGCCCGGGTCATTTCGCGGACTAAGCCCATTATGCGTGAGGCCAGGGTCATTACCGAAAGCACCAGCCCGGATTTTAAAAGTGATTTAGATTTTTCGTTTTTTGACATGATTAATAAAGAATAGTGTAAATTTGTGAAGAATTCCACATATCCTGCCGATATTAACCTTATGGAAGAATCAGGAAATTTTCAGCAGGAATTACAGGAAGCTTTAACTCAGAAAGCGGAATGGTTTAATAATGTACAGCTGCCTCAGACGCTCGGTGATTACCGAATGCTTCATACAATCGTAAAAAATTTGTTTGAGCTGCTTACAAAGAAAAGTCTTATTATCCCGGATCCATACCGACTTGATAAGCGTATTTCTGAAATCGTTCTTCCTGAATCAAAGCCTTTTCCTGAAGGTGATATTGCAAAAGAGCTGGGTTTGAGGTTTTCAGACTATGAACTCATGCTCGATTTTATCTGTACTAACTTCAGATTTTCGCTTGATAATCTTACCCTGCCAAAAATCAAAAAGCTTACCGAATTTAACGGAGCTTTTGAGTGGGACAGCCTTAGTCCTAACAGCGCAAAAGTTAATACCAAGGCTCTTGGAATTGTAATTTCGAATGCAAAGGGAGCTGCTCAGCCGGTTATGGTCAGCATGCTTTCTGATGCCATTCAGAAGAGCGCGGACTGCCTTAAAAAAATCAACTCAGAGATGGCTGAGCTTGTTGAATTCCAGAAGGAAATGTACAAGGGGCAGATTCGTAAGTGTGTGCTTGAAAATCCGTCATTTAATAAGGAAGCGGCTTCGACTGCGGACGGTGAATTCGGCGAAATCAAGCGTCTTTTCCCTAAGGCTATGGGAAAAATGCCTCTTTATACTGACCTTGTAAACGACCTTGTCCAGGAAGATTTTGCAGAGGACAGGGATAAGAGACGGGCTGCAATTTTCCAGCGCCTTAAAATCCGTCAGGTTCAGAAAAAAGAGGAGACTAAAAAGAAGGGGCCGGACACTAAAGCCTTGGTGCTGGAAAGTGTTTTTGCGGTCGGCGGCCTTGCTCCTACAATTCAGACTCTGCATCAGAAGCTTGAGGATGATTTTAAGCTTTTGTTTATGAAGAAAAAGAACTTAATTTCAGCCCTGATTTCCGCAATCAGAAAGGCTTTTAAGCTTAAGGAAAAGGAACTGACGGTTGACGTTTCCATTAAGGATGCAAAAAGCGAGATGGGAAGGGTTGAAAGCATCAACGTTAATGATTTTATGACTAATCTTGCCCAGAAATCCCGCATTTACAACGGAATTGCAAACCGCGGCCCTGAGCTTAATAAGATTATTTCTGCAAACGAAGAGTCGATTCTGGCTTTTGTAACCAAGCAGCTTTCGGAAGCAAAATCATTGTTTTCTATTATAAATGCTCTGGATATTCATTTTAAGAAGGAAGTTGATGTCATCAACCGCCCTAAACTAAAAGGCCTTCAGATTGAACTTTCTGCATTGCGTAATTCGATTGTTGCCATCAACAAGAAACGCGGTGAATATCTTTCTGTAAAGGAAGAACGTGAACAGATGCAGAAATTAGGAATTGCAAATAATGAAGCAAAATAAAAAGCTTATAGCCTTTGCACTGGCAGCATTTTTTGCCGCTGCTTTGTGTTTTTCTCAGGATGCGGCGCAGGATCAGGGTGACGAGGAGCTTTTGCAGGAGACTGCTGAGCCTGAAGTAAATCCCGAGCTGCAGAAAAATTTCATCATTGTTGAACCTGCAAGAATTCATGAGCTGAATCCCCAGATTACCTCTTACGCTTCTGATTCACAGATTTTAACCGGCCTCTACGAGGGACTTTTTTCCTATAATCCCCTGACACTTGAGCCTCAGTATGCAATTGCAAAGGATTACAGGGTCAGCCGCGATAAAAAAAGAATGCAGTTTATTATCCGGGAGGATGCCCGCTTTAGTAACGGCCAGAAAATCACCGCACAGGATGTCAGGGATTCCTGGCTTTCCCTGCTTTCTACCCCTCAGGCTCCTTATGCCTCCCTGCTTGATATAATCCGCGGTGCGGCTGAGTTCCGCCGGGGCGAGATTCCTGCCGGCGAAGTGGGAATTTACGCAAATGATGAAAATACACTTTCTGTTTATCTTAACCGTCCGGCAAATTACCTTCCCAAGGTTTTGTGTCATTCAGCCTTCTCTGTGATTCACAGAAACCCGGACGTTTATTCAGGGGCTTTTGTCCTTGATGATATGAATGAAAAGCAGATTGTACTGAAGAAAAATCCGCAATACTGGGATGCCGCCAATACTCATATTGAACAGATAACTTTTATTCAGTCCAGCGGGGCAGATGAAACAACCTGGCTTTTTAATGACGGACAGGTTGACTGGGTAATTGCCGACCTGAATCCGGAAAAGCTTTTGAATAAGTCCGCAATCCGCATGGATGCAGAGTTTGGTACAGCCTACTACTTCTTTAAAACCTCCCGTGCTAAAGCGGCAGATGAATATGGCGTAAAGAAAACCTCAGTCTGGGATTATCCTGAATTCCGAAATGCCATTCTGGAAGCGGTACCCTGGGACGTTTTGCGGGGCAACCCGATTGTTCCGGCAACAACCTTTGTTTACCCGCTGCCCGGCTATCCGACCGTACAGGGCTTTGACTACACAGACGAGAGGGAAGCTCTCAATAAAATGAATGAAGCCCGCAGAAAATACGACATCCCTGCCGACCAGAAGCTTAAGCTGACCTTTGAGCTGACCCAGTATGTTTTGACAGAGGAGAAAATTGAAGCTTTCCGAAAGGCTCTGGAGCCTCTTGGAGTTGAGCTTGTTATTAAGGAGGTTCCGGTTCAGACTTACCTTCCGGGAGTTAAAAAATCTGATTCAGATTTGTTTGCCTATACCTGGATTGGTGATTTTGCTGACCCTCTTGCCTTCCTGGAGCTTTTTTCATCAACTTCGACCCTCAATGATTCCGGCTGGTCAAACTCCCGCTATGATGAACTTCTGGAAAAGGCGGCAGTTGTCGGTGAAAGTGAGCGCCTTAAACTGCTTGCCGAAGCTGAAACAATTTTGCTGGATAACGGTCTGATTATTCCCCTTTATCATCCGGTTTCCTTTAATATCCTCAATCTTGCAGAAGTCGGCGGCTGGGCACCAAATTCCTTTGACCTTCAT
Organism: uncultured Treponema sp.; assembly: GCA_947165895.1. Lineage (GTDB taxonomy): Bacteria > Spirochaetota > Spirochaetia > Treponematales > Treponemataceae > Treponema_D. Next base: position 11,379 of record CAMVCB010000003.1, on the reverse strand, counting down.
CCGCTGAAATATCTTTACAAGAAAGAACCTGTTGTAAAAAAGCTGAATAACGTTGTAAAATATCCCAATGATTGAATTAAGCAGTAAACAGAGAAAAGAATTGGAAAAGGCTGCTCATGATCTGCAGCCTGTAGTAATTGTAGGGGGCGCCGGAGTTACTGACGGAGTAACAAAGATGGTAGACCAGTCCCTTGCCGCCCACGAATTAATCAAAATTAAGTTTAATGAATTCAAAGACGAAAAGGTAGAACTGGTAAATCAGCTTTGCCAGGACTGCGACGCAACTCTTGTCCGCATTATCGGAAACGTCGCAATTCTATTCCGCGAAAAGGAAGACGAAGAAGAAAAGTAGATTGTAAAAAAGCGGGACGCAGACGGAAATTAAGGGGGAACCCGAGAGGGGGTGATACCTTGATTTCCGTCGTCGCTGGGACCCGCTTTTTTATGGATTTATGTTAATTTTTTACTCCGTATATTTCGTAATATTTATCAATCTGTACTTTTATTTCTTCCGTAATAACCTTTTTATCGCCCTTTGTGTAAAGGGCATCAATTACGTCATCCATGCTTACGATTGCGCGTGCCGGGAATCCGTATTTTTCTGAAATTGTTTCCAGAGCCGATTTTGTAGTGTCCGGCGCTTTTTCACGGCGGTCAAGACTTACTATTTCACCAACAATTTTAATTGCTCCCGGAGTATTTTCCTGAGCCTTGATTTTTGGATAAGTTTCTTCTATAGATTTTCCCGAAGTTGTAACGTCTTCAATAATTACAACCCGGTCGCCGTCCTTGATTTTGTAACCAAGCAGGGCACCCTTGTCGGCTCCGTGATCTTTTTCTTCCTTGCGGTCAGAGCAGTATTTGATTTCCTTTCCGTAAAGCTTTGAATAGGCGATTGTGCAGGCTGTTGCAAGAGGAATGCCCTTGTAAGCCGGGCCAAAAAGTACGTCAAAATCATCTCCAAAGTTGTCGTGAATTGCCTTTGCGTAAAACTCACCAAGACGGGCAAGCTGGCTTCCGGTAACATAAGCGCCTGCGTTCATAAAGAAAGGTGACTGTCGTCCGCTTTTGAGCGTAAACGACCCGAACTTCAAAACCTGACATTCAAGCATAAAATCAATAAATTCTTTTTTGTAATCTTCCATAGCCTGATTTTAGCATTTTTATATACAGTAATCAAAGCCCGTAAATTCCCGGTTCTCCCTGGCAAGCTTTTCCAGCGTCACCGAATCAACATAGCGGTTTACCGTGTCCTCAAAATTACTCCAGAAGCTTTCTGTTGCATGCGAAGTCAGATAGGGGCTTTCCGAAGGGCTGCGCGGCGAAAGCTCCCCCTCCATGGCACGAAGAATTTCCCCCGCCGTATAGCTTTCCGCTTCCCGGCTAAGCTTATAGCCCCCGTTGCTTCCCCGGTTTCCGGTCACAAGTCCCGCCTTTCCCAGCTGAATCAAAATCTGCTCCAGATACTTTACCGAAAGATTCCTCCTGTGGGAAAGCAGCTTGAGCGGCGTGTAGGAGCCGTCTTTGTTTTCGGCCAGATCCGTCATAACCAGCAGGGCATACTGACCCCGCGTTGAAATTTTATACATTAGTAAACTCCTTACAAATTCGCTTTAAAGCCTCTTCCAGGATGCTGCGGGGCGTTGCAACATTTATGCGCTGGAATTTTTCTCCCTCCGGTCCGAACATAGCGCCGTAATCCAGCCAGACCTTTGCCCTGTTCAGAATTCTTTTTGAAAGCTCAAGGTCAGAAAGCTCCGTAAAGGCCGAAAAATCAAGCCAGACAAGATAGCTGCCTTCCGGCCGGTGCACGGTAATTCTCGGGCAGTGCTTTGCCACATATTCCACGGTAAAATCAATATTTTCCTGAATGTATTTTTTTGCCTGGTCAAACCATTCCCCGCCCTTTTCATAGGCCGCGGTGGCAGCAATCAGTCCCATAAGGCTGGGCTCATCATAGCCGGTACGGTCAATTTCCCTCTGAAATTCTTCCCTCAGCTTTTTATTTCTGATGATGATGTTTGAAAACTGAAGCCCAGCCAGATTAAAGGTTTTACTTGGCGAAGTGCAGATAATCGAATTTTCTGCCGCCTCTTTTGAAAGACTTGCATAAACAGTGTGCTTATGACCGTCAAAGGTTATGTCCGAATGGATTTCATCACTTACGACAAGAAGCTTATGCTTTAAGCAGATGGCAGAAATCCTTTCAAGCTCTTCTTTTTTCCAGACCCTTCCTCCCGGATTGTGGGGCGAACAGAAAATAAAAAGCTTTACCTTTTCGCTTACAATTTTCCTTTCAAAATCTTCAAAATCAATTTCATAGTGGCCGTTTTTGAAAACAAGGGGATTGTTTACCAGCCTGCGTTCGTTTACGTTAATCACATTTGAAAAAGGATAGTAAACCGGCCTCTGAATCAGAACTCCGTCTCCTTTTTCCGTAAAGGCCCGGATTGCAGTTCCGATTGCAAAAACAACACCCGGAGTATTTACAATTTCTTCATCAGAAACAGAAAAATCATGACGCTCTTTAAGCCATTTTTTTACTGCCCTGTAGTAACGGTCGTCCGGCCGGCTGTAACCGTAAATTCCGTGCTCAGCCCTTTCTTTTATTGCTTCATTTATTGCGGGCGCCGTCGGAAAATCCATGTCGGCAATCCAGAGGGGCAGGGCATCCACAGGCTTATTGCGTTTTTCTGCAAGGTCAGTTTTTGCCGCAAAGGTATTCTTTCTGTCTATAACTTTATCAAAATTAAAACTCATGTTATCTCCTGATTTACCTATTGACTTACTAGGTGTTAATATTATAACTTAGATTACCTACTAAATCAATAGGTAATACTTTTTTCAGGAGATGATTTTATATGAAAAAATCTAACTTAATTTTTGCTTTTTTCTTTATTTTGCTTGGCCTTTTGACGGCAGCCGCTCCATATTCCTTTGCTCATGTCTGCAAGGCCGGTGAAAAAATCATGAAATGCTTCTGGACTGCCAGGGTAGAACTTTTTCTGGGGCTTTCCCTAGCTCTGCTTGGCTTTGTAAAGGTCCTTACCCGGGCTCCGGCTCTTCAGCTGGGAGTGAATATAGGAATAATTATTAATGCGGCAGGTATTTTCCTGACACCGACTCTTTTAATCGGCGTCTGCGCAATGAAAAAAATGCACTGTCATGCTGTTGCTCAGCCTGTATTAGTGGTATTCGGAATTCTGATTCTTGTCACCGGACTTGTTCAAAGCGTAATTTTATGGAAAAAAAGATAACACCTTCTTATCTGGCACTTTCAAACCTCAAAAAAAAGCCTTACAGAAGTGCGGCTCTGCTTGCTCTGATAGCCCTGTCCTCGGCCCTTCTTCTGGGAAGCCTGATTCTGACCTCCAGTTTGAAAAAGGGTGTAAGGGGCATTCAATCCCGGATTGGTGCCGACCTTATGATTGTGCCGGAGGGGGCTGAACAGAAAATGCAGGGCCTTCTTTTGAACGGCAGCCCAAATTATTTTTACATGGATAAGGGCCTTGAGGAAATTGTGAACGGGGTGCAGGGAATTGAAAGGCTTTCAAGTCAGGTTTTTCTTGCCACCCTTACCGAAAGCTGCTGTGATTTTCCCGTGCAGATTATCGGTTTTAATCCCCAGAGTGATTTTATCCTGCAAAGCTGGGCAAAGGACCATTTTAATAAAAGGCTTATTAATACCGGAGACGGGAGCCATGCCGAAGAAATTCTTTTTGCCGGCTGTAATATTGAAGCGAAAAAGAAAACCGTAAAATTTTTTGGCCGGTATCATAAAATTCTTTCCAGGCTTGCAAAAAGCGGCTCTGGTATGGATAACGTCATTTATGCCGATATGGACACGCTGAAAAAAATCTATCTGGATGCCAGAGAAAGGGGCTACGGCTTTCTTTCCGGTGATGATTTTGACAGTAAGGTCAGCGTGATTTATGTAAAGCTTGCCCCCGGCGAGCGGCCCGACAGCACTGCCCTGAGGATAAGGCGGGCACTGGAGAATGCCGGCAGCAGCCAGAAGGTTGAAATCATTCAGAGTCAGAGCTTTATTTCTGATTTAATGGGAAAGCTTTCTTCAATTCTGGTATTTTTGCATGCCATCTGCTTTCTGGTTCTGGTGATTTCCCTTCTGACCCTTTCTCTTGTTTTTTCACTTTCCCTCAGTGAGCGGCTCAGGGAATTTTCCATTCTGAGGGTACTGGGAGCAAGTCACAAAGAGCTTGGAAAAATCATTTTTGATGAGGCTTTGCTTCTTGCGACATCCGGAGGTGCGGTGGGGATTTTCCTTTCCCTTTTGATAATCCTTCCTTTTAATTTTTTGATTTCTGAAAAAATTGCCCTGCCCTTTGCCATGAGTGGTCCATTTCAGCTTGTGATTTTTTCTGCAATTATTTTTGTACTTACCCTTGCGGTCTGCCTGCTTTCTTCTGCCGGCAGCCTGCTCCGCATTTACAGATTTGAGCCTTACGGAGAAGTAAAATGATTGAAATAAAAAATCTTAATAAAAGCTTTGCCACTCCACGTGGAAAAATTACAGTTTTTAAGGATTTTAATCTGACTGTGAAAAAGGGAACTTTCCTTGGTGTAAGCGGAAAGTCTGGAGCGGGAAAGTCTACACTACTTTCTCTGATTGCAGGACTTCAGAAGGCTGACAGTGGGGAAATTTTAATTGAAGGTAGAAATATTCTTTCTCTGAATGATAAGGACTTGTCTGCCTTCCGCAATAAAAACATCGGTTTTATTTCCCAGGAGCAGAGCTTTCTTGAAAATCTTACCGTGCTTGATAACGTAAGGCTGCCATTTTATCTTGGCGGCAGGAAGGAGGCACTGAAAAGTGAAAGTGCTGTTTCTACAGCAGCTAGTGTCCCTGATACCGGCAGTGACCCTTCCGTCCGCGCCCTTTCCATTCTGGAAAGCCTTGGAATCGCAGGCCTTGCAGAAAGCTTTCCCCGCCAGCTTTCCGGCGGCGAAAATCACAGGCTTCTGATTGCCCGCGCCCTCATGAATGACCCTCAGATCATTCTTGCAGATGAGCCTACCGAATCAGTTGACGCTGAACGTACAGAACAGATTGTAAAAATATTCCGTGGCTTAGCGGACAGCGGAAAAACCGTTATCCTGATAAGCCACGATAAAGAGGCCTTAAAAGACTGCGATTCAATTTTAGAAATTGCCTGAAAAAGGGGGCCGAAAGTGCCCCTGTTAATTAGCCGTTCAGAGCCTGCTGTAAATCCGCAATCAAATCATCAGCATTTTCAATGCCGACAGAAAGTCTGAGTGTTGCCGGCGTAATTCCGTTTTTCAAACGGATTTCTTCCGGCACGTCGGCGTGGGTCTGGGTGGTAGGGTAGGTGATTAAGCTTTCTACTCCGCCAAGACTTTCCGCATACTGAATCAGGCGGACTCTGCTCAAAATTGAAAGGGCCCGCTCCGTCGTATCAGTCTGGAAGGTCAGCATGGCACCAAAGCCCCGGGCCTGTTTTTTCATGATTTTGTAGCCCGGATGCTCTTTTAATCCCGGATAGATTACGCGGATGACGGCCTTCTGTTTTTTCAGCCATTCTGCGATTTTTTCAGCATTTTCCTGAGCCTTTTCCATACGGACCGCTAAGGTTTTAATGCCGCGAAGAAGCAGCCAGCAGTCAAAGGGAGCAAGCCCGGCTCCTGTTGTCTTTATTAGGAAGCGGAGCTTTTCCTGAATGTCGGCCCGGTTTGTTACGATAAAGCCCGCAAGAGTGTCGTTGTGGCCGGCAAGGTATTTTGTTCCCGAATGAATTACGATATCAGCACCAAGTTCAAGGGGATTCTGAAAGTAAGGTGACATAAAGGTGTTGTCTACAATCAGAAGAAGCCCGTGCTTTTTTGCAAGGGCTGCTGTGGCGGCAATGTCTGTTACGTTCATCATAGGATTTGTCGGCGTTTCAATGTAGATTGCCCTTGTTTTTTCTGTTATCAGGGCTTCAAGATTTTCTGTGGCGCAGTTTACGCGGGTAAAAGAAATGCCGTTTTTGGATGAAACATTGTCAAAAAGTCTTATGGAACCGCCGTATAAATCACAGTCCGCGATTATATGGTCGCCCGGGGCAAAAAGCTCCATCAAAAGGCTGATGGCTGCCATTCCGCTTGAAAGGGCAAAGGCATCAATTCCCCCTTCCAGCTGGCAGACCACTTTTTCTACCTGCTCACGGGTAGGGTTCTGCAGCCGGCTGTAGTCAAAGCCGGTGCTCTGGCCGGCCCCCGGATGAGCGTAGGTTGCAGTCTGATAGATTGGAAAGCTTACCGAGCCGTAGTGGTTACAGGCAGGCTTACCGTCATCCCTTTCGTCTGACTTATTTTCCAGATGCAGACATTTTGATTCTAAGCTGAGTGACATATTTCAACTTCCTCCATTCCAGATGACAGGATAAAGTATTCTATATTTTAATTACCTATAAGGTAGATAGGTATATATAATATAGCATATACTACCTACTAATTCAATAGGTAATAAAATTCAGTGATTTCCATCTGACTGTCCGGCTTTTTTATCTGCAAATCCTTTTACGGCAAGACATTAGCTGTATAATGTGATAAAATATTATTAATCTTCTATTAAAAAAAAGGTAAAAGCTGATGAGAAAGTTTATTTATGGATTAGTTAGAATTTTTGCCATATCCTCTCTTATTTTTACTTCCTGCGATAATTTTAACGGTTCAAACATTCTTGAACCAATCTGCGCAAATAATTCAGAGTCTGCTTCAACAGAAACTTCAGCTTCAAAAGCAGACAGGCTTTCCGGCCAGGCAGAATATGTAACGCTTTCAGGAACTTTTGCTCCTTCTGGTGCTTATCCTGAAGAAGTTGTCCAGTCTTTCATAGAGCCTGCAGGTGGAGAAAATTCATCCCGATCAGCTTTTCCTGCAGTTTCGACGACAGACACAAGCCTTACCTATACAATAACTGCAAAATGCGGAAGCAGCTTCTTCCCTGGAAATATTTCTGACGATAAAAAATCTTATACTGTTTCAATTCCCGTGCAGTCTGAAGCTATGATCTGTACTGTTGAAGCCAAAATTCTAAGTGGTGATGTGACACTTTTTTCCGGCGAAAGCGAATCTTTTACAATCAGCAGCGAGAATCCGGTTGTTACGGTTCCCGAGCTCATCCTTAAGGTTCTTTCTTCGTCTGGCAACGGCAGTATTGAACTTGAAATTGACGTTGCAGAAAGTGGAATTTCTTATTGTATTGTAAAGCTTGATGACAATCTGATTTTTGATGATGATGGAGGTCCAAAGAAATTTACAGTGTCATCAAATAAAATCACAGTAACAAAAAGTGATGTTGATGCCGATGCCTATTCAGCTGATTTTTCCTTTTACAGCAGTAATGATGAGCTTCTTTATAAGTTTAATGATACTGGTATTAATGTCATTTCCGGTATGAAAACAAACACCTGGGTACAGAACGGAAGCGAGCCCTGGTTTGTAACAACTGGCACAGGCACTTCAAAGACAACAACCTGCCGCATTACAAAGGCAATGGTAGACGGCTTTGCCCTTGATGAAATTTATGTTACCGATCCTGCCAGTGCTCCAGCTTCTCTTAAAACCGGAAGCTGGTTCAATCCCCTTACTAGTTTTGAAGATGCCATTAAAAAGCTCAATAATTCGTCTAAAGACTACACGATTATAATTAAGGGAACTTTAACTGGAACTCAGACCATTCCCGACACCCTCAAAAAAAGCGGCGGAACTTACAACGCAAACTCGCTTACGATTATGGGTGATACTGCGGATGCCAAACTGGATGGAGCATTTACAGAAGCCGGTACTGATAATACCGTACTTAACATAAAAACCGCAGTTCCTGTTACAATTAAAAAGCTTACGATTACCGGTGGATACTGTAAGGGAAAAGGTGGCGGAATTAATATTGAAACAGGTGCAGAAGTAACGCTTGGAGATGGTACACCGGAAGGTGCTGTTAGTATTACAGAAAATAAGGGTACATCTGGATTTGGAGTTTACTGTAATCAATCTACCCTCACTGTAAAAAAATATGTAACAATTACGCAAAATGAATATTCTACAGACGACTATGCTCTTTATGGCGGCGGAATTTATCTTAATGGTATAAACTCTTATAATAAAAACTGTATTTTATATATGGAAGGCGGTGAAATAAGCAGTAATGCGAATGTAGAAAAATCTGGTAGAGGTGGTGGTATCTACAGCCGTTATGGAACTGTATATATTTATGGTGAAGCAGTTATAAAAAATAATGGAAATTCAAAGTATAGTGGTGGTGGAATTTTCTCTGAAGGTTCTTATGTATATCTGGGATATAAGAATAAAGAGCCATTAACAGAAGCAGAATGGACTGGCAGCATAAACCACAATACTGCAAAAGAGGGTGGAGGTGTCTATTCTCAAACTTCAGCTGGTATATATATGAAGTCTGGTTCAATTAATAACAATTCAGCGGTTTCTGGTGGTGGTATTTATATTGACTATGGATGCTTTGCTTTCCTTTATGACAACTTTAATATCAAGGATAACACAGCATCTGAAAATGGTGGTGCAGTTTACTGTTATTCATATGCAGGAAGCAGGTCGTATTTGCATATGGATGGAGGAGCCTTTATTCCGGCAGGTGCAGATGGAAAGCAAGATGTATATTTAAAAAACGACGCAGAAACTGAGTACATCACAATTGATAGTCAACTTACCGCTGAAGCACCAGTTGCAAAAATTACTCCAAGTACTTATGAATCCGGTAAGCAGATTTTGGCAGAGAATACCACAGGCTTGCTGGCTTCCGAATACCAGAAATTTGCGATTACACCGAAGACAGGTGATTCGGGAACCTGGACAATTGATTCTGAAGGAAAACTTGGTGTAAGTTACAGTGTATCAGCAGAAAATCTGGCAAGCGTTATTACAGGTTTACCAGCCAGCGCCAGCGTTCTAAAAGTTGTCTGCACCGGCGGCGAAGTTGATTATGCAGCACTTAATTCAGCCCTTAAAAATACAAGTGCGACAAAAGTTTCACTGGATATCAGCAATGTCAGCAATACTTCTCTTGGTAATAATACATTTAGTGACTGCACTAAACTGTATGAGATTTATCTTGGAACAACAAGTGACACTGACTTTGGTTACGGTGATTTCCTCAATTGTACGAATCTTGCCTATATTCATCTTTATAAGATGGAATCATTCAAGGATACTACATTTGCTAGTTATAAAGCTACCGATGTGAAGCTTGTGTTATGCCCTGAAGGAGAAACAGTAGCTGTAGATGCATACTGTATATCAGATCCTACAACAGATAATTGGTTTCTTGTAGACTACGAGTGCAAAGCTGCTGACAGAGAATTTACTCCTGCTCAGTTTTATAAAAATGGAACTACATATAAATGGGTGCCAGTAAGAGAGTAAAAGTGCTTCGTGCCACCCACAAATTCTAACCAGAACCAGCGTTAGCTGGTTCGAATCCGTGTGACACCATCCGCCTCTGTTCGCTAAAAAACTTGAGGCACCAGTTTTGCGGATTTACGCCACATTTTCAATCCAAAATTCTAATAGCATTGAATTGCCGAATAATAAAGGCATTAGAAATTACTTGAAAAAAACAGGTATGTGTTTTATATTAAATAAGAAAGGCATTCGCAATTAAGCGTCTTGCCTCTGTAGATTTTGATGTCCTTTTAGGACAAAGCCCGTCTATAGTGGTGTCAACACTCGGCGGGCTATTTTTTTATTCGTTTACCTTTTTTCCGTCTGCGACGAAGGCGCGTAATAAAGTCAATGAGAAGCCCGATGGCACGAAGTACCAGATCGAGCAGTTCATATAGACTCAATAGCTGCCTCCTGAAATAGTAATCTACCCTTGCGGGCAGTCGAATTTAGGAAGCAAGACCGCCATTAACTGCGAATGCCAATTAATATACTATACATTATTTACGGATAATTTACAATCTAATAAATCTCATGAATTCTAACCAGAACCAGCGTTAGCTGGTTCGAATCCGTGTGGCAATCTCCGCCTACACTTTGCTAAAAAACTTGAGGCACCAGTTTTGCGGATTTACGCCACATTTTCAAAGCGATGCCCGTTTCAAAAACTCCGTGGGCTCTGTGCCCTCTGTGAGGAATTTATGCCCCTAAGCTGTTACTGAAATCTGCTTCTGCATTTCCAACACTTGATCGAGTGGAAGTCCTGTAATTTCTGAAATATCAGATGTCGGGTAATTTTTCTTAAGCATATTTTTTGCAGCTTCAATCGCTTTCTGCTGCTGGCCTTCTGCAAGGCCTTCCTCGCGGGCTTCTTCGGCTTTTACCTGCATGTCCAGATCGTAATCGTATTCTCCAAAGAACATATTTCTAACCTCCGTGCCCTTTCGGGAAAGATAATCTGCAAGTATATCTTTTGAAATTGCTTCGTTAATTGCTTTTTCGTAGCAGCCCTGCATTTCTTCGTTTGTCGGCTGTTCTTTAAGTTCTGCCTGACGGCGGAAAACAATTTCCATGAACTCGCAGTACTGCTTCAGAATATCACACTTCTGAACTACGGGCAAGTTTTCGCCTACCTTGCCGCGGATATTCGTAAACTTTACTTTTACTTCACATGCCGGCTCTTCCTGACTTTCCAGAAAAGCTTCTGAGAGCTTCATGACACATTCTTTTTCGACTTGTTTTTCTCCATTGTAAAATACATAAAATTCAGGAGTCGGAATTTTATAAAGGCTTTCTTTATAGCGTGCTTTTGCCGGAACAATTCCATAAAGCAGGTGCACGTAATATTCAAGACAGCGCAGCGGCATATTTTTGTTAGGTGTGCTCTGATGTTCAATAAGGACGATTAATCTGCCGTTTATAAGCATGCTTACGTCATTGTAAAAGGTTTTGTAAACTGCCTGGGGTATCTTCTTTTGTTCAATGACGGTATCTTCTAATTTTAGATTTGTATCGTGAATTGCATTGTAAAGTGAAAGAAAGTTTTTCTTTCCAACTTTTTCATCATCTCCGAAAAGGTCTGCAAATACCCCTGATTTAATTTCCCTGTTTTCTTTCATGAAATCCTCCTATAAGAACACCGCGTTAGCGGACGTGCATGGATGCACGATATTTTCAGTTCTGCCGAAGGCAGAACTGAAGTGATAAAAATTACAGGGAAGTAATTTTTATCACGTCTCCATACCTTAATATGGACTTTAAATTGCAAATTCCGGCAATGTTTTGGAGATTTTTTTGAAAAAAGTGAGGAATTTTTGCGCTAAGGATAGGAGCGGCGGCGGAGCCGTTCCGGAGCGAAGCGGAGGAATGGAGCGAAAGCGGAAGTGCGCAAATGAACTGAACCCCAAAAGTTGGACACTTTTGGAGGTTAGAAATATGAGTAAA
>CAMVCB010000002.1 GCA_947165895.1 uncultured Treponema sp. | reverse complement strand
CGATTGACAAATATGGTAGCATAAAAACTGTCCAAAAAAGAGGGTTCAGTTCAAAAGCCCGACCGCCTGCCGCTGGCAGGCGGATGCGCCCAATTTTTTTTAATCTTAAACATTTACACATCTATAATACTTTATAGTCTTTATTAAAATTTTCTTCTAAATTTTCTAAGATTTTTTCCAAATTTTTGTCAAAAATGATAGTTCCAGGGCCATATTAACTGTAGAGAGTTAATATTAAAATTTGGAGAAAATATGACTGACAAAATCACAATTTATGACAAAAAGCCGGTAGATCAACTGACTTTCGCCGACGACGGTATGTTTCAGGAAGTTATGCGTTATCCTGAAATAAGTGCTGAGCTTGTAGAAAGGCTGCTTCACATTAAAGTAGGACACGTTGAATATCCTGAACTTGAAAAAGCAATAAAACCTTTTTACACGACGAAGGGCGTTCGCCTTGATGTTTACCTGAAAGACGATGACAAAATTATCGACGTTGAATTACAGTGCTACCCTCAGGAAGCTTTAGGCAAACGTACGCGATATTATCAATCGATGATTGATATGGACAGTCTTATGAAAGGACAGGATTATCCAGAATTGAAGGAAAGTTACATTCTGTTTATCTGCAAGCAGGATCCTTTCTTTATTGATGAAGAGAAAAAGATTCCTTACGGACTGCCTTGTTACACCTTCCAGAATATCTGCAAGGAAAATGCCCGGGTTAATTTGAATGACAAAAGTCTCACTGTGATTTATAATGCAAGTGCCTATGAATCAGAAAAGGATGAAAAGATAAAAGCCTTTCTGCATTTTATAAGCACTAATGAGCCGGGAAAAGATGATTTTACCAACCGTCTTTCAAAGCTTGTCGAGAAAATCAAGGATAACGAAAAATTCAGGAGTGATTACGCTGCTATGAATTTACATGATAGAGACATTCAAAGAGCCGCCAGAAGAGAGGGAAAAGAAGAAGGTGCCATCGAAGCCGCAAACAACCTCCTGAAAATGAACTTGCTCACTGTTGAACAGATCGCGCAGGCGCTGGGCCTTCCTGTAGAAAAAGTTCTTGAACTTAAGGCTCAGCTTGAGTCTGGGAAGTAAGAAGGCCTTACGACCTTTGCGGCACTACATTATTGTAGAACCGCGGTCCATTGCGGTAAGGCCGGTCTTTACGTATTCCAGGATTCCGTAAGGTTCCAGCAGGCGTACAAGGCTGTCAATCTTATCTTCACTACCGGTAGCTTCTACGATTACAGAATCAATTCCAACGTCTACGATGTGGGCGCGGAAGATTTCGCAGGTTTCGATGATTACGGCGCGGTTTGTACCCTCGGCCTTTACCTTAATCAAAGCCATTTCGCGCTGGGTTGAAGAAGATTTTTCACATTTTTTGATGGAAATAACTTCTACAAGCTTTGCAAGCTGCTTCTGAATCTGCTCAAGAATGTATTCGTCGCCGTTTACAACGATTGTCATGCGGGACTGTCCCGGCTTGTTTGTCTCGCACACTGTAAGGGAATCGATATTATAACCGCGGCGGCTGAAAAGTCCTGAAACTCGGCTCAAAACACCGGCGTGGTTTTCTACTAAAACTGACAAAACAAATTTATTCATAAAGGTCTCCTATCGCTCCGGGTTGAATCTTGTTTTGCCTGAAAATCTCCACTACACACGGCAGTTTAGTCAGGCAAAACAGCAAGCTTCACTCCGTAAAGCTTGCATTAGCGCTCTGGATTAAAACTAACAGTTCTCAGAATATCGCCGAAAACTCCGGCAGCGGTAACTCCAGCACCGGCACCGTATCCGCGGACTGTAAGAGGAATCGGCTGGTAGCGCTCTGTATAGAATACAAAGGCGTTTTCACCGCCGCGTACTCCGTAAAGAGGATCATCTTGGCCGACTTCCATCATTCCAACGCTTGCTTTTCCATCTTTTATTGTAGCACCCATTCGCAGAACTTTGCCAGCTTTTTTGAGGTCGGCAATCTTTTTTGCAAAGTAATCGTCAACTTCAGGAAGCTTTTTGAGGAACTCGTCTACAGTTCCGGTTGAATCGAAGCTGTCCGGGAAAACCTTATACAAAGTGATATCATCAAGCTCGATGTCATAGCCGGATTCGCGGGCAATAATAAGAGCCTTGCGGGCAACGTCCATTCCGTTCAAGTCATCGCGTGGATCAGGCTCTGTGTAACGCAGCTCGCGGGCTTCGCAAACAGCCTTACTGAAAGGAACGCCTTCGTCCAGTTTTCCAAAAATATAGGAAAGAGAGCCGGACATAATTCCGTTAAAGCTTGAAAGCTTGTCGCCTGATTTATAGAGGTTCTGCAAAGTATCGATGATTGGAAGACCTGCACCAACGTTTGTTTCGTAGAGGAAGCGGCGGTGCATTTTGTTTGCTGTGCGGCGAAGCTCGTGGTAGAACTCAATGTTCTTAGAGTTTGCCCGTTTGTTTGGTGTTGCGATGCTCATTCCGGCATTGAGAATATCAAGATAGCGGTCCGGCAAATCGTAAGAGGCAGTACAGTCAACAAAAACAGGATTGAGAGGCTTCTTTTCCTTTACAAAGCTGATAATCTGGTCAACGTTTGCATCAGAATTGAAAGGGAATTCCGGATTTTTCATCTGGTCGCGCCAGTTTGAAAGGTCAATTCCGTCCTCATTCAAAATCATGCCGTCAATAGTTGTGATTGCAAGAACTTTGATGTCTACGTTTTCGCTCAAAAGCTTGTCGTGCTGCTGGTAAATCTGGTCGATTAAAGTACCGCCGATTGTTCCCGCACCAAAGGCAAAAACTTCAATGCTCTGGGCTGTGTGGAAGAAGAAGCGGTGAACGGCCTTAACGGCAGTATCTGTAAACTCACCAGAAATTACGGCAGAAATACAGCGTTCGCTTGATCCCTGAGCCAGAGCGATAATATTGATATCCTGAGAAGAAAGGGCGTTTGTAAACTTAGAAGCAACACCGCGGTTTTTAATCATGCCGTCGCCGACAACACTTACAATAGAACAGTCTTTGATAACTTCAATTTCATCGATGATGCGCTCGCGAATTTCAAGCTCAAACTCTTTTGCAACTGCATCCCGGACTGTATCAACTTCGCTGTCCCGTACGCAGAAAGAAATTGTATATTCAGAAGAAGACTGGGTAATCAAAAGGATGGAAGAACCTGCAGAAGATACCGCATTGAAAACGCGGCTTGCCATTCCTGTGCGGCCCCTCATTGCAGTTCCGCCCACGCTAACCATAGAAACGTGCTTCAAAGAAGAAATACCGCAGATGCTGAACTTTTTGCGGCTGTCAAAAGGACCTTTTCCGATTCTTGTACCGCGGGCAGAAGGATTGTGGCTGTTCAAAGACCAGGCTTCAATTCCCTTTGCCTGTAAAGGTGCCAGAGTTTTTGGATGAAGAACCTTAGAACCAAAGAAAGAAAGCTCCATAGCCTCTTCGTAAGACATATCATCAACAAGAATTGCGTCTTTTACAACTCGAGGGTCAGCAGTGTAAACACCGTCAACATCAGTCCAGAACTCAACCCTCTTTACGCCAAAGCAGGTTCCGATAATTGCGGCAGAAAAGTCCGAACCGTTGCGGCCCAGAAGTCCCATTACAGGAGAAGCCCCAGTTCCCTTGATCCATGAGCAGATAAAGCCCGGGAACAAAAGAATGCGGGTCTGGCTGTTTGATTCGCCGTCGCGGAAAGGTCTGCAGGCTTCGGCAGAACGGCCGTAATCAGCCTCGCCTTCCTTCTGATTGCCGCTTGTAAATACGTATTTGCGGGAATCCAGCAGCATTACGCTCTGGTCTTTTGCACGGAGAACTGCTTCCATAATCGGAGCAGAACAAAGCTCACCCATACCCATAATGCGGCAGTGAACAGTATCAGGACACTCACCGAATGAGCCTACACCCGCAAGCAGCTTTTCAAGCTCGTCAAAATTTGGCTGAATTGCAGCCAGAACTTTTTCTGCATCAAAGCCCTTAAGCTTAGACTGAAGCTCAAAACAGATTTCTTCGTGGATTTTCTTAATGTCAAAAACGAATGTCCCGGCAGGGGTCCCGGTGGTACAAGCGTCAATTGCAGCCTGAAGTGCGTTAGAAACACCGGCTGCAGCACTTACAACAACGCTGAGTCTGTCTTCTTTTGCGCGACCAATAATAATGTCCGCAGACGAAAGGATGCGGCGGGCATTTGCCATAGATGTTCCGCCAAATTTCAATGTAATCATATTGTACCCCTGTTTTCGTCATGCCCCGCAAAGGGCGCTCTTTAGTATGACGAAAGTTTTTAAATATTTATGCAATTATAATGAAAATTTAATGCTATTACAATAATTCGGGCGCAGTGCCCCTAACCAAGCAGCTGCTCCAGCTGCCCAAGCGTAAGAACTTCAAGTCCCCGCTTTTTAATTTTTTCTGCCAGTCCAGGATTCACCTGGTCAGCGCTTTCAAGCTCAAACACCACAAAACCGCTTCCCGTACAGTGCTCGTGGGTAACTCCGCCGTTATCGTAAATGCGCTTAACAAGCTCAAAGGCGTAATCAACATCCTTCAGAATCTTGCCGTCAAGCTCCAGGTGCTTTCCCAAAAGTCCCTTGTGACGCGGCATAGGATTTTTTTTATTATAGAGCCGCTTGATTTTTTCAAGCATTTCCTTACGGTAGGCCCGTTCCTCTGCCGCCTGAATCATCTGCTCGGAAGAAATAAAAAAGTCCCTGTTTTCCTGCATCACCTGCTCACAGGCCTTGCCGCTTTCCATGCAGAATTTTTTAAGGCAGAGCATGGTCATCATGGCATCATCAACCGATTTGTGGCTCTGAAACTTTGCTACGTTTACGCCAAAAAACTCAGCCCATTCCTTAAGCTTTTTCTTTGTCTCGTAATGCTTATTCAAAAGCTTTTCAAGGTCAAAGGCACGAAAGTTAATATATGGAAGATTATAGCGCTCGTTGGCAGAGTTCACAAAACCAATATCATTTCCAACCGCAAAACCTGCAATAAAGCGGTTTCCGGTAGTAAAAAGCTTTTTTATATCCTTATAATAGGCTTCATAATTAGGCTTTGCCCGGAAGTAATCCTTTGAATATGCAAGGTGACATTCATTTTTTGCCGAAAGCAGATACCAGTCAAAATCACACTCCGGATTCATTACAACATCTTCGCTTTCAATCACGTTCAAATCATCATCTGTAATCACATACCCCAGAGAGCAGATTTTCCCCACTCCCTCAAAAGTATTTGCACATTCGCAGTCAAAAAAAACAAATTGCTTGTGGTTCATAAATAAAGGATAACGGATTTAAGAAAAAAAATATACCTATTTGCCTTTAACCTATCTTTTTAGTATATTTATGCTATGTTACTTGATATTCAACATTTAAACGCAGGACTTGAGGACGGAAAGCAGATTCTCAACGACCTGAACCTTACTATAAATTCTGGCGAAACTCATGTTCTTATGGGACCAAACGGAGCCGGAAAATCATCTTTGGGAAATACCCTGCTGGGAAATCCGGTTTACAAAATTACAGGCGGAAAGATTCTTTTCAAAGATACTGATATTACTGAAGAAAGCACTGACAAGCGTGCGAAAATGGGAATGTTTATGTCTTTCCAGGCACCGCTTGAAGTTCCTGGCATTTCTCTTGAAACCTTTATCCGCTCTGCCCTTCAGCAGAAGACCGGCGAACGGGTAAAGCTTTTCCAGTTCCAGAAGGAATTGCAGCGCTGCATGGAGCTTTTGAACATGAATCCTGATTATGCAAAGCGCGATTTGAACGTGGGATTTTCGGGCGGTGAGCGAAAGAAGAGTGAAATCCTCCAGCTTTTGATGCTGAAACCTGATTTTGCAATTCTTGACGAAACTGATTCGGGACTTGATGTTGACGCCGTGCGTTTTGTTGCAAAGGGGCTTGAGGAATACCGCCGCCTTACAAACGGTGCACTTTTGATTATTACCCACACAACAAAGATTCTTGACGGTCTGAACGTAGATAAAACCCACATCCTTGTAAAAGGCCACATTGCCAAAACCGGCGACGGGGACTTGTTTAAGGAGATTAACGAAAAAGGCTTTGAGGAATTCATCAAATAACCTATGGAAGAAAAAACACAGATAAACGACATAAACCGCGATTTTTATGATTTCCGCTATGAAGAATCTGAGAAGGATTTTTACCGTATTGAAAGCGGACTTACCCCGGAAATCGTAAAAAAGCTCAGTGAAGAAAAGGGCGACCCGGAATGGATGAAAGAGTTCCGCTTAAAATCGCTTGAAACATACAATAAACTTGGAGTGCCCGACTGGGGCCCTTCAATCGAAGGCCTCCATATAGAAGATATTGCAACTTACGTCCGCCCCAAAACTCAGATGAGCGGAAAATGGGAAGACGTTCCTCAGGATATTAAGGACACTTTTGAAAAGCTTGGTATTCCGGAAGCTGAAAGAAAATCTCTTGCCGGTGTCGGTGCCCAGTACGATTCTGAGCTTGTTTACCACAATGTTCAGGAAGAGGTTGCAAAGCAAGGTGTTGTTTACTTAGGCTTTGAAGATGCCCTTAAATCTCCTGAATGGGGACCAATGGTAAAAGAATATTTTATGACTCTGATTACGCCCCGCGACCACAAATTTGCGGCTTTGCATGGCGCTGTATGGTCGGGCGGTTCTTTTGTTTACGTTCCAAAGGGCGTGCATTTGAGTTTCCCCCTTCAGTCTTACTTCCGTCTGAACGCAAAGGGTGCCGGCCAGTTTGAGCACACCCTGATTATTGTTGATGAAGGCGCAGACCTGCACTTTATTGAAGGCTGTTCTGCTCCAAAATATAACGAAGCAAACCTGCACGCGGGCGCGGTAGAGCTTTTTGTAAAAAAAGGTGCCCACCTGCGCTATTCGACCATCGAAAACTGGTCTAAAAATATGTACAACCTGAACACAAAGCGTGCAAGGGTTGAAGAAGATGCCAGCATCGAATGGGTTTCGGGCTCATTTGGTTCTCACGTTTCTTACCTCTATCCGGAAAGTGACCTTGTCGGCCGCAATGCAAAGGCTGATTTTACGGGAATTACCTTTGCCGGTAACGGTCAGAATCTTGATACAGGCGCAAAGATGGTTCATCTGGCGCCGCACACCTCAAGCCTGATTACCACAAAGTCGATTTCCAAGGGCGGCGGCATGAGTACCTACCGTTCAGCAATCTACATGTCAAAGGATGCAGGCGAAAGTAAGGCCAGTGTTTCCTGCCAGTCGCTTATGCTGGACAGCGAAAGCCGCTCGGACACAGTTCCTGCCATGGAGATTTTGAACGACACAAGCGACGTTGGTCACGAGGCAAAAATCGGCCGAATCAGCAGCGACGCAATTTTCTATCTTATGAGCCGGGGAATCAGCGAGGAAGAAGCCCGCAGCATGATAGTTTCGGGCTTTGCAAATCCTGTAAGCAAGGAACTGCCTCTGGAATACGCAGTCGAGATGAATAATTTGATTAAGTTGGAAATGAAGGGAGGCTTATAATGAAAGATATAACAATAAACGAAATCCCTAGCCTCACCTGGAACTGGATGAAATTAAACCGCGACAAAATCACCCTTAATGAAGCCTTCTGCCCGGCACAGGCAGAAATTCTGAATGCGGAAAAGGGAATAAGAGTTGAAGAAGGCTCACCGTCCGAAGCCGCAGGACTGAACTTTGCAAGCGGAATTTTTAATGCAAAAAATCCAAAGCTTACAGACGGTCATCCTCATTTTGATTTTGTAACAGAAGATAAAAATCATCCTGCAGAAGCACTTTTTGCAGACAGTAAATATTCTAAAACCGTAAGAATTACAGGCAAGCAGGAAAAGCCTCTTATCATCAATTTTTCTAAAGAAGAAAGTCAGGCAAATCTTACTTATATAATTGCGGAAGAAAATTCTGAAAGCACAGTCGTTTTTCTTTACGAAGGTAATGCTCCCGAATCAATTTTCCGGGCAAAAATCCTTGCAAAGGAAAACTCAAAAATCCACATTGCAAAGGTTCAGCTTTCAGGCAAAGAAAGCCTGCATCTGGATGATACAGGGGTAATCGCAAAGGACGGAGCTGAAGTCCGCTTTACCCAGCTTGAGCTTGGCGGCCGTCACGTAGATTCAGGACTCGGCGTAATTCTTGAAGGCTATAAATCAAAATTCACAAGCGAAGTTGCCTACATCTGTAAAAAAGACCAGCTTCTGGATATGAATCATATCGTTTATCACACAGGAAAAAAATCTGAATGTCAGATGAAGGTAAACGGCACCCTTCTGGACGGAGCCTCAAAAACTTACCGGGGCACAATCGATTTTAAGAAGGGCTGTGCAGGCGCAAAAGGCAATGAAATGGAAGAAGTTCTTCTTCTTTCACCAAAAGCCGTAAACAAATCAATTCCTGTAATTTTGTGTGATGAAGAAGACGTAGAAGGAGAGCACGGTGCAACAATCGGCCGCCTTTCTAAGGAAGTTCTTTTTTACATGCAGAGCCGCGGAATCAGCGAAGCCGAAGCCGAAAAAATCATGTCCCGCGCAAAGATTCAGGCCGCCGCCTCTTTGCTCCCGGATGAAGAAATTAAGGAAAAGATTAACGCATTTTTAAATATATAAAGTTTGATCAACAGAGGCTTGTGCGGAAATAAGACAGGCAAGCGACATTAAGCCGTTTATGCCAAAATAACCGGCCCGATAAGGCTTACCGGAGCTTGTCCGGGATTATTGGAGCACAAGACTCTGTGGTAGGGGTAATTATTATGAATAAATACAGAAAAGACTTTCCTTTTTTCAAGGCAATTGATGAAAAATCTTCCATAGAAAACAAAGACCTGATATATTTTGACACTGCGGCAACCGCCCAGCGTCCATTTATCGTTCTGAACGCCATGACTCACTTTTATGCCACGGAAAACGCAAATCCCCTCCGCGGCCTTTATTCACTGAGCGAGCGCGCAACCCTTGCCTACGAAAATGCCCGCGAAACAACAGCCGCTTTCATTGGCGCAAAGGAAGCCTCTGAAATCGTATTTACCCGCAACGCCTCAGAAAGTCTGAACCTGGTTGCCTACAGCTGGGGCCTCAATAAGCTTAAAGCCGGCGATGAAATCTGCGTTACAATCATGGAACACCACTCAAACATCGTTCCCTGGCAGATGGTATGCCAGAAAACCGGCGCAAAACTTGTATTCATGGAATGTGACAAAGAGACCGGCATAATCAGCGACGAAGAAATCAACTCAAAAATCAATGAGCGCACAAAAATCGTTTCTGTAGTTCACGTAAGCAACGTTCTGGGCGTAACTAACCCGGTAAAAAAGATTGCTCAGGCAGCCCACGCGGTCGGTGCAATTTTTATTGTAGACGGAGCCCAGTCCGCCCCTCACATCAAGGTGGACGTTCAGGACATGGACGCAGACTTTTTTGCTATGAGCGGCCACAAGCTTGGCGGACCTATGGGAATCGGAGCCCTTTACGGGAAAAAAGCCCTTCTTGAAGAAATGGATCCTTTCCTGCGCGGCGGCGAAATGATTGAATACGTTACCCGCGACACTGCAACCTGGGCCGAAGTTCCCCACAAATTTGAAGCCGGAACCGTAAGCGCAGGCGACGCCGTTGGTATGGCAGCCGCAATCCGCTACGTTCAGTCAGTGGGCCTTGACTACATCACTGAGCATGACAACGCCCTCTGCGCCCGCCTTATTGACGGCATGACAAAAATTCCTCATATTAATATCATAGGAAGTAAGGACGGAAGCAAACGCTGCGGAATTGCAACCTTTACAATCGACGGCGTTCATCCCCACGATATAGCAACCCTTCTCAGTGAGGAGCACATTGCCATTCGTGCAGGCCACCACTGCGCTCAGCCTCTGGGCCAGTATCTTGGTCAGACAGCAACAGCCCGTGCCAGCCTGTATTTTTACAACACCGAAGATGAGGTCGACACCTTCCTTGAAAAAATCGCCCAGGTTCGGCATTGGGCAGGGTTTAGTGACTAGCAGTTAGCTATAAGCTGTTAGCAAATAGCAGGAGGGCGGAGCCCCGCCCTACGCTCGCACTTCGTTGCTCGCTACCCCACCCAGCGGGGACACCCCGCAACGCCCCGGACAGCACACATTTGGAGGATTAATTTTGGATACCAAAGAACTTTACCGCGAAATATTAAACGAACATAACCTCAACCCTATTCACAAGCAGAATATGGAAAATCCTTCCTTCTGCCTTGAGGGCGTAAACCCAAGCTGCGGCGACCAGATCACACTGCAGCTCAAAATGGACGGAGATAAAATCGTTGACGCAAGCTTTATCGGAAGCGGTTGTGCCGTAAGCCAAGCCAGCGCCGACATGATGGCAGACCTTGTAATCGGAAAAACAAAGGAAGAAGCCCTCAGACTTGCAGACATTTTTGACCGCATGATTAAAGGTTCTGTAACAGACGAAGAGCTTGAAGCACTTGATGAAGCCGCAGCTCTTCAGGATATTTCCCACATGCCGGCCCGCGTAAAATGCGCAATGCTGGGCTGGAGAACTGTAAAGCAGATGTTGGCTACGCCAGCTGCACCGGCAAGCGGCGCACCTTCGCCAGCTCCAAGTATTGAAACAAAATAAGATTTGTGATATATTATTTTTCACTTATGGTGCTGTAGCTCAGCTGGATTAGAGCATCTGCCTTCTAAGCAGAGGGTCGGCGGTTCGAGCCCGTCCAGCATCAGAAAGGCTGTCTGAAAAAGACGGCCTTTTTATTTTAACATATTGTTTTTTTCTTGCACTCTTACTTTCCCCGGGTTATCCTTATTCTATCAATATATAGACTGGAGAATAACTATGAAAAAAACACCACTGACCTTCATTCTTTTTCTTTCATTTGCCATGTCTCTTTCCGCCTGGGAACACAACCTGGGTCTGGAAGCAGGATTTCCATGCATATCACTCAGGGCAAATGATGACGGAAACAAGAATATTTTTGAACCAGCCCTTCAGGCCCGTTATTACGGAGTTGCAGAAAACGGCTTCTGTCTTTCGGCAGCCATAGGAGCAGGTCTTCCTATAAGCAAAGATTTTACCCTTAATGGCGAATCTGCCACAGCAAAAGGCTTTGGAATGAACCTTGTCCTTGGAGCCGGCTATGAATTTCCCCTCAGCCAAAGGCTGACTCTAGCGGCTCTTGGCTCCCTTTCCCTCGACTGGCTCCGCTTCTCTTACAAAAAAGAGTTTAAGGCCGCCATTTCCGAAGGCTATGCAACTGCAGACTGGACTCAGACAGATGATGCCCTCTTTGCAGGTATCGGAGCAGAAGTTCTGGCCCGTTTTTTCCTTACTGACCAGCTTTCACTTTCTGCTTCCTGCGCCCTCCGCTTTATTGACGGAGGAACTTTATGGAAAAATGGAAGTAAAATCGGAAGAGATTATGACAATTCCCAGAACTTAAGGGGAAACATTATTTTTACGCCGACCCTTGGCGCCTGCTGGACATTCTAAACTTTTCAGGAACTTTCGGAGGATTTAAATGAAACTTTTCTTTAGAAAAAATATTATTTTCATGACTTTTGCCCTCTGCGCCGGCCTTCTTTTTTCAGCCTGCGTAAATGAGGTTGATGATGACAATATAGTTGGAAGCGGCTATCAGTTTCCGCAGGCAGGCGGTATTTCAAAAGCTTTTGACTCCTATCTTTACGGGGATGATGGAAAAGCCTTAAACACAGTCAAAACATATAATCTTGAAGGCTGGGAAGACATTCCTTTTCTCTATCTTGAAGATGCTGCAAAGCTTCTGGCCTATATTAATTTTCGCGGATATAATTACGGCCCCGTTGAAGAAAGTGAAGGTCTGTATTATTACAAGTATTACCAGCCGGAAGCCGGAACTGTCTATCCTGCAGAAATCAAAGACGATACCCTGTATTTTGACGTAAAAAATCAGACCATTTACAGTGATAATTTTACCCGCATAATAACAAATACCAATACACTTGCAAATGGAATCGGCTGCTTATATTATAGCGAAGTTAAACAGGCATCTTCATCCTGTCCACAAATAAAATTTAGTGGTAATACATGCTATGCTAAAGAAAAGGAAAGAACCAGCATCAATCTTGCAGCTTACGGACTTAAAATGTTTCTTCTTGATGGAAGAGAATATGGTTTACCGGAAAAATCTCTTTTTATTCCTTTTCAAGTTCTTGCTGACACCTGCTTTCGTTATACTGTGTGCAGCTTCAATAGTCAGGATTATTATCTTTATTTTACTCCAAACGACAAATCAAATGCAGTATTCTGGGGCTATAATTATGGAAGAGAATATAAGTCCACAAGAAGCAGACTCAAGGCTGAATACAACTACAGGAATCTCTGTATTCTCTTTGATCTTAACTATTGTTTAAAAGATCAGCGAAGTAAGATTGGGAAAGACAATATCGGAGCCTATATAAATGACAGTATTTTTAAAGCCGGACTTGGTTTTGACCTTGTTTCCACCGACACTGCTGTTTATGACAGAGCCCTGGTAAAATTTTTAGTAAATTATATTGACGACGGACACACAGGTTATTACGAACCTTCCCTCTATCAGAATTATTCTTCCTTTTCACAATTTTATACGTTTGCAAAATCAGTACAGGGCCCAAGAGACAGATCGCTTGACAGCATCTATAAAGAGATGAAACTACGCCGCCAGACTGCAGGTGGAAGTGAAGGACTCTTTTATATAAGCGAAGGCCAGGAAAACAAGATGGCAATAATAAGTTTTGACGGCTTTAAAAATAATAACCCCGGAAGTGCAACTTCTTTAGAAGGGCTTGCAGCATTAAACACCTATGCATTTTTTGAAAAAGCCTTTGAAGACATAAAACAATATGATGCTACTGTCAAAAATGTAGTCATAGACCTTTCCTGTAACGATGGCGGCGCAGTACTGCAATGTATGCTTGCCCTCTGCTATCTGGAAGACCCTGATCGTTTTTATCTGGCTGAAAAAAATCATCTGGATAATTCCATTGCAAAGTTTTACTGTAATATAGAAACAACTCAGCATTATAAATCAATAAAAAAGAACTACAACTTTTACATTCTGACCAGCGGCTATTCATTCTCATGCGGAAACTTCTTCCCTTCAGTGTGTAAATATCAGCTGAATATCCCTGTAGTAGGACAGCAGAGCGGAGGCGGTGGTGGAATTGTTAAGCAAACACAAAGCTCAGACGGCGCCATTTTCAAAACATCCGCTTCAGCAGAAATGTGCGCTCTGGATGCTAATGGAAATTACATCTGCATAGATGCCGGAGTCCCTGTAGATTATGAAATTTCTTACGATGATTTTTATTCAGGAGAATGCCGTTACGCAAATCTTTACAGAAGACTCAAGGAAAAATACCCTGGAAATTTTAACTAGCACTTAGTCCTTAAAAAAAATCCGAAGCCGACATATTACAGGCTTCGGATTTTTTTATTGATTTTTTATTTCAAACAGCTTCTGTCAAGGCGGTCAAAACCGTCAGTAAGCTTTCCTGCAATTTTAACAAGCTTTGCAAGATCTCCCTTGCGGGCGCCTTCAATATTCAAAGGCATAACCGGGTCATGAAGACTGAGCCGCAGCAAAATCCAGCCCTGAACATCTTCCCCCTTAAATGAAAGACGGACACCCTCATAAGACTGAGGCATTGTGTAGCCGGCAGCCTTTGCGCGGGCCTTAAATTCTTCAAGAACCTTGTTTCCATATTCCTTAAAATCATCACCTGAAATCTTAAAGCGGTACTCACCTTCTTCAACTAAAGGAGGCAGCTTTTCAATAAGGCTGTCAAGCTTCTTTCCTTCTTCTGCGGCTTTTGCAAGGGCAATCACAAGCTTTACAGCAAGGAAGGCACCGTCATCAAGGAAGAAGTTATCCTTCAAAGCCCCGTGACCGGAAGTTTCCATGGCAAGAGGGGCAACGATGCCCTTTGCATTAAGCTCCTTCTGCTTGTTGATTACGTTTTTGTAGCCTCTCATATAGCAGAGGTGCTTAAGGCCGAGAACCTCTTCAAGAAAGTAAGTAAGACGGTCAGAAGTAACACTGTCTGTAATGATTGTACTGCCCGGGTATTCAGGAGCCAGGATTGCAGAAATCATGGCGATGATTGAATCGCGGTTTACTTCGCTTCCGTCGCTCAAAACGGCACTCATGCGGTCAACGTCAGTATCAAAAATCAAGCCAAGGTCAGCCTTGTTCTTCAAAACCGCTGAACGGATTGCTTCCATTGCCTGCTTGTTTTCAGGGTTTGGAATGTGATTAGGAAAGCTTCCGTCCGGTTCCAGGAACTGGCTTCCGCTTACATCTGCACCCAAAGGAGCAAGAATCTTATCTGCAAAGAAGCCCGAAGCACCGTTTCCGCTGTCTACAACAATATGAAGCTTAGAAAGAGGTTTATCCCCCTTCCCGATTCCATCCTTAATTTTATTTTTAAGATAATCAGCATAGAGGGAAATCAAATCAAATTCTTCGTATTTTGCGCAAGGTTTTGAAAGAGCGGCATCAGCATCTCCTTCCGGAATTTTTGCGGCAATCTTAAGGATATCAGTAATATCTTCGTGCTCAAGGCCGCCGTCAACATTAAAAAATTTAATTCCGTTTCTATTAAATGGAAGATGGCTTGCAGTAATCATTGCAGAGCCGTCAAATTTTGTCTGATTAAAAACGATTGACATAAACATGGCAGGAGTAGTCGCCATATTACAGTTTACAACTTTAGCACCCGCAGCAGAGATACCGCAGGAAAGGGCATTTAATAAATCCGGGCCGGAAATTCTGGAATCTCTTCCCACTCCAATACGAAGCTGGTCTGCAGATTTTTTAGTTTTTCCAGACAGCCACTCTACAAATGCAAAGCCGATTCTAAAAGCAATGGAAGCTGTAAGATTCACATGCTCCCCTTCAACACCTTCCAGAGCAACGCCTCGAACGTCACTGCCATTCTGTAACTTTAATATATCAATACTCATAGCATAAATATTAACGAGAGGAGAAGAAATAATCTATAAGAAAAAATCAGGAAAAAGCTCAGGACTTACTTTCTGAGGGTAAAATAAAATCCGGCAGGGCTGACTACAGCTTCAAGTCCCCGGTTTTTCTTAGGCCGCGGCTGGATTGTATGAATCCATGGAATTATAAAGCCGCTCACAGTTCCAATCAAAGCACCTGTAAAAACATCAGTAAAGTAATGTGCCCCGCCCGCAATTCTAAGCGCCCCCACAGTCGCAGCAAGGCCAAAGCTTGCGCCGGTAATTACCCACTTCATATTATTATCCGGGTTATACATTGCGTAAACATAGCTTGAAAAAGCCGCAGCCGCAAAACACATGGAAGTATGACCCGAAGGAAATGAATTATTCCAGTCCCCGTTTTCCAGAGCTTTGGAAGGAGCGCCGTCATAGTACATGTAAGGACGGGCACGGTCCACGCAGACCTTAAGAATCTCTGTAAGTCCGTAAGTCCACAAAATAGATTCTGCGTACATAGTTCCGATTGTAAACCATTCTTCCTTAGGCAGGGTAAATCCAAAGAGAGCCACAGGTGCCGCAAGCATACCTATTCGGGCAATATCACAGGTAACTTCAAGCCCTTTAGAGTAAGAAGTCATAAAAATCTGATCAAACATGGGAATTGTATTTTTAGCCTTTAAATCACCCTTAAATTCATCCTGATTGATTTTAAGAATATTTTTAAGTGTAAAACCAGTTCCTGCCACAGCTGCACCGCCCCCCAGCATAAGGGCTTCCCTTTCAAAGGTAAGATGAAAAAGCTCCTGGCTTCCCAGAAGCTTAAAAGTGCCGCTAAAAACTTTTACAGTAAAGGCAGACAAAAACAAAAGAAGTAAAATAATCCTTTTCATACTTCAGATTGTAGTTTTTTTTTTCAGAAGTGTATAGAATATCAGCTGTAAAGAAAAGTTATTATATAAGAAAAAAGTTCCTGGCAAAATAAAGGAGATGAGTAATATGAAAAAAAGTTTTTTTTCACTGGGAGCTCTTGCAGTTCTGCTTGCATTTATTCTTTCTACTGTTTTTTCTTCTTTTCTGATGGAGCATCCTGACGACAGAGACAGGGAATTCAGTCTTATGCTGGCCGGCAGGGTAAACGATGTAGTAACGGACGAAATCCTCCGTCCCCTTCTTGTTTCCCGAACCATGTCTAATGACAATCTTCTTGCGGAATGGCTGCTGCATGAGGAAGAGCATACGCTTTCAGAAAATGTTCTTAGCATGCAGACCTATCTTTCCCGCCTCAAAGAAGAATTCGGCTACACGACAGCCTTCCTGATTTCAGAAAAAAGCCGCGCCTACTACACCTACCGGGGCTTTAACAAAATCCTGAATCCTTTAAATGACCCCCACGACAAATGGTACCCCACCTTTATTAAACAGAACATAGCCTTTGAATTAAATGCCGATACTGATCAGGTAAACGGAAACCACTGGACAATTTTCATCAACTGCAGGATTACAGCCCCTGACGGAAGACTTCTTGGAGTTTGCGGTGTCGGCGTTGTAATGGATCACCTGCGCCAGATTATGGAAGAATATGAAAAGCAGTACGGGGTAAAAATAAACCTTGTAGATTCAAACGGCCTTGTTCAGATGGCGGTTGATTATTCAGACATTCAGAGAACCTACCTGAACAACATTGAACTTGACGATGCAGGCGACAACTACTCTGTACGGCAGACCATGAGAAAATACCGCATTTCAAAATATCTTAAGGAACTGGGCTGGTACCTTGTAGTTCAGTCAGGGGGACGGGCATCCCATTCAAAGCTTATTCCTCTGATTATCCTTAATTCTATTTCTGCGGTAATCCTGGTCCTTCTTTATTTTTTTGGCATATATTTCAAAGAAAAAAACTGTCTTGAAAAAAAATCAGCTCCTAATCCCCTTGATGAATTAACGGGACTTCCTAACCGCCTTTACTTTACCGAAGCCTATGGTGAAAATGGAATCTTTAATACGACCCGCTATAAATGCTTTATTGTATTTGATATCGACCATTTTGCGGCAGAACAGAAAAAGAGGCCCGAAACCCCGCTTATAAAGCTGACAGCAGACATTGCCAAGCAGTATTTTGATTTAACAGGCCTTCTTTTGCGCTGGAGAAGCGACACCTTTGTAGTTCTTTCTGAACAGGAAATCGGAAGCGCAATGGATTTGTGCAGAAACTTCAGTAAGCAGGTGCTTGAAGAGCTGGGCATTACAATTTCTGCAGGCCTTGCCCAAATAGTCCTCACAGATTCAATCAAGAAAAACTATTACGCAGCAATGCAGGGATGTTATGCGGCAAAATTTGCAGGCGGCAACAAGGCTATAATTCATCAGGGAGAAAGCTTATAAATGACAAAGAATTTTTCCTTCCATGTAAAAAGATCCCTCCTCTCCCAGCTTACAATCCGTACACTCTGCTTTGCCCTGGTAATTTTTACTCCCCTTGCCCTGCTCACAACTCACTTTCAGAAAAATGCCATTACTCAAAGCATAAATATGACAGCCTTTCTTCTGGCAGAAGGAAAAGCGGCAGAAATCAACCCGATACTTACCCAGGTTGAACATTCAGTAAGCGTACTTGAAGAAAGACTCCTTTCAACCCTGGACGAAAAACAGTTTGTCACTGACCAGAACTACAGGGAAGATTACCTGCACCGTGCAGAAGACTGGTTTGAAGATATAGCCCGCTTTACCCCCGGTGCCGCAACCTCCTGGTTCAGGCTGGAAAAGGAACAGTTCGGTAATACAACCGGTGTTTTTATGACAGGTGACCGTTACGGAGGCTTTGTCAGCGTAAAACCGACAGATCTTTCTGAATATTCAGAAAATGACAGGGAACACGTAGGCTGG
This sequence comes from uncultured Treponema sp., assembly GCA_947165895.1. Lineage (GTDB taxonomy): Bacteria > Spirochaetota > Spirochaetia > Treponematales > Treponemataceae > Treponema_D. The sequence goes on along the minus strand of CAMVCB010000002.1, from coordinate 391,884 downwards.
TACTATGAGCCTCTTGTGGCCGGAAAACCAATCTGGATGCTGCCCTATGAAAACCGCAACGTAGACATCAAAATGATTACCTATGTCATTCCTTTTTACAGAAAAGGAAATTTTATTGGGGTTGTAGGAATGGATATTGAGCTTGCCTACCTTAAAAGACTGGTAGACAACGTAAAAATGCCCAATGCCCTTGCCTTTCTGATGGACTCCAATTACAACCTCATCTACCATCAGGATTATCCGAATGGTCTGCCATCCGTAATGTTTGACCATGAGCTGAGTCAGATTGCCGCCCATGCGGGTAATGACAACTATCAGGGGAAAATTTATAAATGCAAGTGGCAGGGAAAAATCCAGCACGTTAATTTTACAAAGCTGCAGAACGGTTCAATACTGGGAATTGCAATTGATGACAGCGTTGCAAAAACAGCCAGATTCAGAATCTCAATGCTGGGCTTTTCCCTCTTCCTTACAATCTTCCTTATACTTTCCTTCCTTGTTTTATTTATTTCAAGAAAAATCATAAAACCTATTTCAGAACTTATTGAAGATTCCAGACGTCTTTCCCGCGGAGAGCTTGGTATCATCATCAAATATAAGGCAGACAATGAAATCGGACTTCTGGCAGACAGCATCCGAATGATGGAAAAACAGCTCAAGGAATACATTGAATACATCAGAACCCAGACAGAAAGCGAGCGAAATGCAAAGGAAACTGCAATTAACGCTTCCAGAGCAAAAAGCGACTTCCTGGCCAACATGAGCCACGAAATCCGCACTCCAATAAATGCAGTTCTCGGAATGAACGAGCTTATCTTGCGCGAAACAGAAAACGACAATATCCGCGGCTATGCGGTAAACATCCGTAACGCAGGAAATACCCTGCTTTCCCTCATCAGTGATATCCTTGACTTTTCAAAAATCGAAGCCGGCAAAATGGAAATTATTCCAGTCCGCTACGACCTTGCCCTGCTGCTGGTAGAGCTGAGGGTTATGATAAGCGAACGGGCAGAACAGAAGGATTTAACCTTTGAATTAAAGGCAAATCCCGCCATGCCGAAATTTCTTTACGGCGACAACATGAGGCTCAAGCAGTGTATCCTAAACCTTCTTACAAACGCCGTAAAATATACCCAGAAGGGAGGAATTACCTTCTCGGTTGATTTTACATCTGTAAAGGATGATGACAGTTCAGTTATGCTGCAAATCAGCGTAAAAGATACAGGAATCGGAATCAAGCCAGATGACATCCAGAAGCTTTTCAGCCCTTTTGAACGCATTGAAGAAAAACGCAACAGAAGCATAGAGGGCACAGGCCTTGGAATGAGCATTGTAAAACGTATTCTTGATATGATGGGAAGCAGACTTTCCATTGAAAGTGAATACGGCAAGGGCTCAACCTTCTCTTTTGAAGTAAAACAGAAAATCGCAGAAAATATTCCTCTTGGCAATCTCAATGAAGCCCATAAAAAAAGCATTGCCGAAGCCGGCAGATACAGGGAAAGTCTTTATGCGCCAAAGGCAAAAATTCTTTTTGTTGATGATACACCTATGAACCTGCAGGTCGTACAGGGACTTTTGAAACACACTGGAATTACCCTGGATACAGCAGAAAGCGGAGCAAAAACTCTTGAAAAAGTTCAGCAGAAAGAATACGACATTCTTTTTATTGACCACCGAATGCCAGTTATGGACGGAATCGAAACCCTTCACGCCATAAATGAGCTTGCCGGAAACAAGTGCCTTGGAAAGCCCTGCATTGCCCTTACTGCAAACGTAATTTCAGGAGCCAGGGAGCTTTACATCAAGGAAGGCTTTACAGATTATCTTTCAAAGCCTGTTGTTCCCGCAGAGCTTGAAAATATGATTATAAAATATCTTCCGGCGGAATATATTGAAGAAGTGCCTGAAAATCTGCCAGAAGGGGGAAAATTAAATCAAAAAGCTTCCGGCGGACAGGACAAAATCGACCAGGAAAAAGAAAGCTTTCCGCAAATGGAAGAAATAAACATTGAAACAGCCCTGCAAAACTGCGGTTCAGCCCAGCTGCTGAGGGAAATGTTTACAAGCTTTTACAGCGAAATCGATGCAAAAAAAGAAGAGCTTACAGGCCTTCTGAACGCTTCAGATTTTGAAAACTACAGGATAAAGGTTCACGCCCTCAAAAGTGAAAGCCGTTTAATCGGTGCAATCAAGCTTTCTGAAGAAGCCCGCAAGCTTGAAGAAGCTGCCGGCGCAAAGAAGGAAGCAGAAATTATAGAAAAAAATCCGGCCTTAATGGAGCATCTCTTTAATTTTAAGAAAATCCTCAAGGACTTCGCCCCGGCTGCTAAAAAGGATTCAACCGGCAAAAAACGCCTTTCTAAAAAAATGCTGAATCAGGAGCTTGACCAGCTGGATAAAGCCGCAAAAAACTTTAATCCTGAGCTTGCGGACTCAGTCGTTGAAAAGCTTTCCGGCTACAAACTGCCGGAAGACTTTATAAAAATCTTTGAAAATATAAGCCAGTTTGCCCGTCAAATGGATTATATAAACCTGTCAAAAATAATTTCAGAATATCGTAATGAAAAAGAAAAGGAGTAGTGAAATGTCAGTAAAGGATATTTATGTAATTGGTGATGAAAAACGTATGGTAGTGCGCTCTTTTATTAATGATTTGAAAAGCGCCCAGCTGATTGTTCATTTTCTGCCTGCGGAGTACGAAAGTGTTTCGACCCTTCCGAAGGAATCAATTCATATTGCGGTCTGCTTTGATGACACAATGCCTGCCGACGTAATGGAATGTCTTCGCGAAGGTTCTACAGACAAGGGCTGGTACCTCTACCTGATAGGAAAAATCGGCGGCCTTTCAATGAATGATAAAAAACACAGCTCTGGTATTCCAGGAGTCCGCTTTCCATACTGGCCTGTACCTGCAAAAACCCTGATTGCAGAAATTGAAAAGACCCGCAAAGACATTCTTGTTGTTGATGATGACCCGATGATGCTCAGAAGCCTTTACAACTGGCTTAACGACAACTATAACATCCACGCAGCAAATTCAGGCCACGCAGCCCTGGAATTCCTTCATATGAACGATGTAGACCTGGTACTTCTTGATTATGAAATGCCAATGATGAACGGAAGGCAGGTGCTTGAACAAATCAGAACTTCCTACGACAAAAAGAATCTGCCGGTAATCTTCCTTACAGCAAAAAATGACAGGGAAACAATCAAAAGTATTGTAGGCCTTCACCCAAACGGATACATTCTTAAAAGCAATTCCGCAGAAGAAATCAAGAGAGCTGTTACTTCCTTCTTCTCTTCCCAGATTTCTGTTGCCGTAAACTAAAAGAATTATCTAGTTATCATAGCTGTTAGCGTCGATTGCAAGAGTTCCAAGGTGAACAATAGGACTGTACATTGAAGTAAAGGCATTATCGCGGCCAACAGTTACGGCATATAAAGTAATATACCATTTTCCGGATTCAGTAGCGGAAGTATTTGTGCTTACATCATCCTCAAATGAGCTTGTATTTGGAAGCGGAGCATTATAATTAGTTGCATGACGCTTAAAATCAAAATAGCGGTTACCATAATATCTGATTGGAATGCCAACAGCAGTATCATTAAATCTTACAAAGGCAGTAAAATCAGCTGAGGTAGGCTGCTGCAGATAGGTTGTAAGCCGTATTGTTACAGTATTTAAACTTCCGTCATGTTCAATAAAGGCCTCATCATTTCGTCCGCCGTCAGTTCTTTCAATTGCAAGCTTTTGAAATTTATAGCTGTTTATAAGAGAGGAAGCGGAATTATATTTTGTACTTTCTGAATTTGCCATAGTATTTAAGGCACTGTATTCATTGGCACAGGTTGTAAGATTTGCATAGAGCTTGTAATAAACATCAGTTCCAATTACGGCAAAATCCCCCTGACTTGAATCCCTGGGGTTAGTAGTAAATTGAAAAAAGCGGTTTGTATAAGGAATTGTGTTTGATGCAGAATAAACCGGTGGTGCATTTACGCTTGGACCGTATAAATACATAATATTATCCAGTCCGCATGAAGTATTTAAAATAATAAAGCACGCGGTAAAAACAATCTGAACAAAACCAATCAATCTGTTTTTTACGCGTGCTTTCATATTAATTAAACAAAAACCTTATCTTACAGGTTACTCAATTTTTCCGTCAATCTTTAACTGAATAAGGCGGGTTTTTGCAAGCTTAGCAAAAGTATCATCAGGAAGCTGGTCATTCAAAGCTTCATAAGCGGCCTTTGCATCAGCATATTTTTCCTGTGATTCAAGAAGGCGGCCGTAATTAAAGCCTGCATGAGCTCTCATTACAAAGTCCTTTGCTTCCCATGCTTTTTTGTAGCTGGCAGCAGCGTCATCAAGCTGATTCAAATCTTCATAAGCGGCAGCCATATTAGCCCAGGCCAGAGGAGCTGTATAGGCTTTTTTATCTGCATTTGCAGCAGCCTTCCAGTAATTTACAGCTTCCATTTTTTCATCTTTCTGATATGCAAGCTCAGCCGCAAGAAGATTAGCGCGGACACCAACAACTCCACCCTTCTTAAGGAAAACAGAAAGGTCTTCCACAGCCTTAGTACGGCGTGAATTAAGTTCATCTTCAGAAAGACTTGAAGAACCGTTTGTAAGTGCATAGGAAATCTCATCAATTTTCTGAAGATTCTTAGCCTTCGCATTTGAAGAAACTGCAGTGAAAACAATGTAAGCAAGCAGAATGATTACTGCTGCACAAAGAATACCTGTCAATCCTTTCTTATTTTTTTCCAGAAAATTCGCTGTTTTTGTACCAGCAGTTGTTTTTACTTCGATTTCTGACATTTTAATAACCTCAATTTATAAGCCCGCAGGACTATTTTTTTTGTATATGTAATTCGTTTATTAATCTTATCACATAAGTGCGTTGAATTCCTAGTATTTTGGCGGTTTTTGTTTGATTCCAGCCGTTCTCTTCCAGAATCCTGGTAACGTATTCTTTTTTAAAAGCGTCCAGGGCTGATTTTAAAGACTTGTCAGGAAGGTTCAGATCTCTTGCAGTCGATTCAGATAAGCTGCCGCCTGCCTGAATACCAAAATCATCAGCCTTAATAAGAGGAGGCTGTCCGACAATAAAAGCATGCTGCACAAGGTTTTTAAGTTCATCTATGTTGCCGGCAAAAAAGTAATTCTCAAGAGCCGCTAAAGCCCCGTCACCAAAGCCCGTAAAATTAAAGCCGGTCTGATTAGAGTAAACCCGGCGGTAATATTCAGCAAGCAAAGGAATTTCATCCCTTCTCTGTCTTAAAGGCGGAACATTAAGCACAACAGAGTTTATTTTATAGAAAAGCTCTTCTATAAAAAGGCCGGAAGCAATCTTACCTTCAAGGTTTTCCTCAGTTGAAGTGACAAGCTTGACCTTTTTTCCTGTCCGCAAAAGAACCTTCAAAAAATCCAGAAGCTGAGCCTGAAGTTCAGAACTCATAAGATTTATGCAGCCGATAAAGAAAGTTGCCCTTTCATCAGCGGCCAGCTGCCCGATTCCGGCTTTTATTTTTGAAAAAGCTTCTGCCGATTTTGCCTGGTCAAATGACTTGCAGTTGATTTCAAAAAAATTATCTGGATTTTTACTTACACAACGATGAATGGAAGATGCTATAAAACTTTTTCCGCAGCCCTTTTCTCCAGAAAGAAGAAGCGAAGCTGTAGTTTGTGCAAGAATAGGAATTAATCTTTTTATTTCGGAAGAAAAGCTCTGTTTTTCTGCCTGACTTCCGCTTGTATTAATCTCTGCCAATTAACTTTCCTGAATACCAAGGTCAAAAAATAAAACGCATTGCTGTAAAAACATACAATGCGTTTTATAAGTCTAAAACCTAAGAATGCGTTTTACGCACTGTTTTAAGATTTATTTCTTTGACTTAATCATATCTCCAAGAGTATAGGCTCCGTCATCTTTGCTTTCAGAATCCATATACTGAGAGATTTCGTCACGCTGCTGCTTTCTCTTGTATTCGCGAACAGAGAATGCAACCTTTTCTTTATCTGTGTTTACATCAACAACATATACGTTGAGCTTGTCGCCAACCTTGTATTTTGCAACAGCTTCTTCAAATGGAACGTCTTTGTCATCGCTAAGGTTAGCTTTGTTTACAAGACCTTCAATTCCGTTTGGAGCCTTTACAAATACACCAAAGTCTGTGATTGATGTGATTTCGCCTTCCAGTGTTGAACCAACAGGATATTCTTCAGCGAATGCTGTCCAAGGATTGTCTGTAACCTGTTTAAGACCAACCTTAATGCGGTGAGCCTCTGGATCACATTCAATTACAACAGCTTCAACTTCCTGACCTACTGTAAGCTCGCTTCCAGGATGTTTAACCTTCTTTGTCCATGAAATATCATCAGCATGGAGGAAAGCGTCGATACCTTCATCAATAGAAATGAAAGCACCTGCAGCTGTAAGTTTTACAACCTTACCCTTTACCTTAGTTCCAACAGCAAATTTTTCACCGATTGAATCCCAAGGATTTTCTGTAGCCTGCTTGAAACCAAGAGATACGCGGCCAGCCTGGATATCATAACCAAGAATCATAGCCTCAACTTCCTGACCAACACTTACCATGTCACCAGGCTTGTTGATTTTCTTTGTCCAGCTGAACTCAGAAATGTGAACAAGACCTTCAATGCCTTCTTCAAGTTCAACAAATGCACCGAATTCAGTAAGTTTTGTTACCTTACCCTTTACGATGTCATTAACGTGATATTTTTCTTCGAAGTGAATCCAAGGATCTTCTGCAAAGTGCTTGAGAGAAAGATTGATTCTCTTTTCTGCTGGGTCAAGGCGGATAACCTTAAGCTCGATTTCCTGACCTTTCTTAACAAAGTCCTTAGGGCGGGCAACATGTCCCCAGCTCATATCATTGATATGGAGAAGACCGTCGAATCCGCCGAGGTCGATGAATGCACCGAAACTTGTAAATGATTTTACAGTTCCCTTTACAGTATCACCGATGTTTACAGAATTGAAGAAAGCATCGCGCTTTGTATCAATCTGCTCTTCAAGATATTTACGGCGATTTACTACTGGATTCAATTTGTTATCTGTGTAAAGACGCTCAATATAGAACTTAGATTTCAATCCAAGCAATGATTCAGGTTTTTCGATTTTTTCACTGTCAGCCTGGCTGATTGGAAGGAATGCTGCGCGGTCAATTCCGAGATTAACTTCGTATCCGCTCTTAACAACCTTTGCAATTGTACCTTCAACAGGAGTCTTGTCTTTCCATGCCTGCTGAATGTCTTTAAGGTAGCGTTTAGAATCAGCTTTCTTCTTTGATAAAACAGGACCGTTATTATTGTGTCCTACCAACAATGCCTGAACCTTATCTCCGATTTTCGGCAGATCATCTGCGAACTCCTCTGCGGAGATTAAACCCTCAGATTTGTCACCTACATCAACGTAAACATAATCGCTTGTAACCTGAATTACAGTTCCTTCTACAAGCTGACCAGCCTGCGGTGCATCAAAGTTTTTGAGGGATTCCTCTAATTGTGTCTGGAAATCGCTCTTGGAGTTCTGAGCTGCTTCCTTTTCCACTTCCATTTCGTCCATAGTAAACCCTTTTTTAAGAAATTTTATTTAGTATTATTTCACAAACCTTATCTATGGTCAAGTCAGATGTATCGATATACAGGGCATCAGGAGCAATTTTTAAAGAGCCTTCTTTCTTATTTTTATCCATTTCATCACGCTTTTCGATGGCAGCCTTAATTTCCTCAAGAGTCATGTCGCTGACCCCCTGATCAAAGCGGCGGCGGGCACGAACCTCAGACGATGCATCCAGATAAATTTTGTATTCAGCATTTGGGAAAACGACAGTAGTCATGTCCCGGCCTTCACAGACAATGCTGAGGCTGGCAGTAATCTTTCTCATAAGGTCATTTACAAGGTGGCGAACCTCTACAATAGAGCTGACCTGAGAAGTATTCGCTGTTACCCGGTCATCGTGAAGATGGGCAGTAACGTCAGTCCCGTTCAAAATAAAATGACTTTCCTTTGTATATTCAATATTCTGTTTCTTGCAGAAGTCAAGGACAGCCTTTTCATCCTTTATGTCAATTCCGGCATCAAGAAGTGCCATAGTCAGGGTTCTGTAAAATCCCCCCGAGTTCAAAAAAGTAATCTTTAATTTGTCTGCAATAATGTTTGCAATAGTAGATTTTCCGGTTCCAGCCGGTCCGTCAATGGCAATAATCATTTTTTATCTCCTTAGGAGGGGAAAGCCTTCCCCTGCGGCCGCACTTCGTTGCGTCCTACCCTTTCTCCTAGGGGTTTCACCCCTAAGACCCCAAATTATAACATAAAAATCGCATTTTGTTCTGATTCTGTACTGTTTTTAAAGCACTTTTGTACTGATTTTGTATGATTCCAGGGTTATAATTTTATCAGAAAAAAGGAAAATCATATGAATATAAAAACAGTCCTGCAAGTTCTTTCACTAATCTTTCTGTCAGCATTTTTGTCGTTTTTAAGCTCCTGCCGCAACCTTACCGACGACGAAAGCTATAAAAATGAAGTTTCACGCCTGAAAGAGGAAATAAAAACGGAAAGCCTGATACAGAAAAAAACAGATACTTATATCAGCAATAACGGAATTCCTGAAAATATAGGTCATGTTGAGCTTTATTTTACTACAGACGGAGACATTCCTTTTGTAGAAGTCAAGGATTTTATTGACTTCTGTTTTGGTTCAGAAGTGTTTGAAGTCATACATGAAGGTTATTTCTATATAATATCCAGCACCATCCATGAAAATGCATATCTTGTACTGGACTTTTCAACAGGCTCTGCTTTATATTCAAATTTTGATTATTTTGTAAACAATAATCCCTATATTTCTACCGCACCAGACGTTATATTCAATCCTGACATTATCAGCAGGAAAGTTCTGGTAAACATACCAGGAGATAACGAGACATTCACCTTAAATCTTAAAGATTACAATATTCCCCTTAAATTTGAAAACAATTATGGCTTTATTCCTCCTGCTACCATATTTTCTCTGATTTCTTTTGCATCATTTTCGGCCTTCATATATAACGGAAAAGATGCTTTTTTTGACTCGCAGACAGATTATTTAAAATCATCCTGGAGTCTGGCAATGTCAAACAAAAAGGATTCTTACTCCAGACAGTTTGCAGATTATTCCTATGGCCACCTTTGTCTTTCCATGGATCTGCGCTACGGAAGAAAGGATTACTTATGGAAAAATACGGACATCACAAATTTTGACACATGGTTTACCAGCATGGGCTTGAAAGATGAGCTTTCTTCTACAGATATAAAAAAGGCAGAAAACGCTCTGGGAAAAATTCTTGTACAGGATATAGGAGACATTCACACAGGCTATATACATCTTACTCCCTTTATGGGAACTCATAATGTTGAGGAATATGGCGAAATACTCTACGACAGTCCTGAAGGTGCTGGCAGAGGCGTAAGCGAGCAAAGATTTATCAATAATAGAAATGAACTTAAAAAACAAAGAAAAAAATACTGCATAGGCAGTGAAGAGTCCTGTCCTGTAAATATTTACATTCCAAGGCAAGAAGCTGCCGGCTCAGACAAGGACTTTCACGCTTTATTTATATGCTTTGACAAGTTTAATAGCCTGCAGCAAGGCTGGCAATACAGAGACAAGTGGAAATATACTGCTGAGGAAGGAAAAAAAAATGGAATTGGAACAAAGGGAAAGGATGACGGTCTGTACTTTTATGAATCAGCTTCCTCAGGCTCTTTTACAGAATCCACAACAATTACAAATGTTGATGAATTTATTAATGCAATAATAATCGATGACGCAACTTCATCAAAAGGCTATGGAATCAGAATCGGAAAGGAAAGCTCCAACACTAATGAAACAATCGTAATCACAGTAGTTGCAAACTACATTATTAAAAAGCTTGAAGAAAGTACCAGCAGCCGTAAAATCGAACATGTTATCACAGACATGAGCCTTAATTCTGGCGGAGAGGTTGATTGCGGAGTTTTTTTAGCATCATGGCTTTTAGGACAATGTGAAAGCAATATAGTAAACACAAAAAGCGGAGCAAGAACTTCAATCAGCTTTGTTGCAGATGTAAATTTCAACGGTAAAGGTTCACCTGAAGAACCTGAAGCTGGTGACAATATCAAAAACTTAAGAAAATACTGTATAACTTCCCTTACAAGCTTTTCATGCGGAAACCTGTTTTCGTCCTATATGAAATCCAGTGACAGTGTAAAGCTTTTCGGGCAAAAAAGCGGCGGCGGAACCTGTTCTGTAATGCCAGTTCTCATGCCTTCGGGAACTGTATTTTGCACTTCATCATTTTTTCAGTCATCAAAACTCATTAACGGAAGCTTTGTGGACATAGATGACGGAATTGAAGTAGACCAGGCCATTTCGCAGGCTGATTTTGGTGACCTGGTTTATGACAGGGAAAACTTCTGCAAGGAATTTTTAAATAAAGGCTCAAACTGATAAAACAAGGAGAAAAGCTAAGACTGGAAAAAATCAAAATTGGCAGTAATTATTTCAAAATCTTTCTTTCGAGAAAGGCTGCTTTTTCTTCTGCCCAGCTATACTGGTTCATAAACTCACCGGAAAAAGCTTTTACAGCCTGAAGGTCACCCGCAAGAAAATCATAATAGTCACATTTTACAACCTCAGGATTAATGCGGAAGTTATTATATTCAGCAATGAAAAAATTCTGAATTTCCAGTTGGGAAAAAGTATGCTTTAAATCTGCTATCAAGACCCGAAGATTTGCACCATAGCGGGAAGAATCTGCACGTTCGCCAAAAAGAACCGTAATAAGTTCTTTTGTATTTACAGAACTTCCATCCTTGTAGACAAGATAGGCAAGAAGTTCATTTGATTTTGAACGGGAAAACTTTATAGCTTTTTTATTGTATAAAGGAGTAAAATTTCCGAAAGTCTTTATTTCAAGATTCTTTTTCTGCCGTTTAAGTGCCATTATAAAATTTTTATCCCGGTAGCGCAAAAATACAGAAAGAACAATCAGAAGAAAAGAGATAAAAGAAAAATACAAAGTCCCTAAAAGATCGAAATTTTTGTAAATACCTGGAATCATGCCGCAGATTCCTGCAAAAACAAGAATAATAAAAGGCGGAAGCAAAACATAAAAAACACAAAGAAGAATCAGAACAGCATTAAAAAAAGTAAGTACTCCAATAAAGGAATTTTTCTGAAGATAAAAATTAAAAACAGAAGCACCCATTCCCCATGTAAAGACAAAATAAACAGGAATATTCTTAAAGATATAAGCCTTTTCGCGGGGAACATTCTTAACCAATGCAGAAATAATAATGGAAAAAATAAGAATAATTATGCAGATTAGAAAAAAGATAATCTGCATAATATTTTCATTAAAATTACTGATGGAAAAGAAAATAAAAGGAATGATTGTCAAAAAAGCAAGAAAAAGCGCAACCCAGCTCATATAATAATTTCTGATTCGGTTTTTCTCTGCAAAATCTGCAAAATCTAAAGGTGAAATACTTAAATATTGACGATACAAAACTTTCAGATTCATTATGAAATTATAAAACTTATCTTTGAATGATGTCAATTTCACAAACATTTCATATTTTAATACTTTGTACTGATTTGATACTGTTTTTTGTACTGTTTTGATACTTTGCACAGTATAAAATTACTGCATATAAATACCCTGTATGGGAAAAAAATGGTCTGATAATAAATATCAGAGAGGAGAAAAAAATGAAAAAAATTATTGGTTTGACATTAGTTCTTTTGTCAATGGTTTCTGCAGGCGTTGCAAAGACTGTAAAGGTCTCTGACGACAAATTAATTAATTTAAAGAGCGTTGTTAAAGTCGCAGATTCAATGGATATGGAAGTAGTTGAAGACAGCGACAATTATTTTGCCGCAAAGTCTGATGAGGGATTTGCTTTCTTCTACAAAGAATATTACGATGACGGCTCAAATGTTCAGGTTGCATGTGTAAATCTTAATGGAACTGTCTTATCCAGAACTCTTTATACAGAAAAGAGCGAAGGTGCTCCTGTAAAATGTGTACTTCTTGAAGGTGATAAGCAGGTTCGTTTTGACGATGGTGGAAACGGAGTATATCTTAATGAACTTGGTCGCCCTCTTTACACAATGATAGTAATGAATTTGAGAAACAATATTCGCAGAAGCATTGCTGACGAACAGGGACTCTCATTACCTGCAAAAACAAAAAGCAATGATGCAAGCTTCCGTAAGATTTACGATGAAAACATTGATGAAATCAATAACAGACTTGAAAATACAGAAGCTCAGTCTGGCACAGTAGAACTTCTTAATAAGGTTGTAAAAGCAAATTTTGCAACTAACTAATTAAGTTCTTGTTTATAAGCCCACGAAAAAAAAATCGTGGGCTTTACTTTATATAAAAAAAAGTATCGCTGCTTCAAAATCAGCGAGGGAGCTTATATGAAAAAAAACAAATTAACTAAAGTTTTTCCAGCAATATTTTTCCTAACGCTTGGATTAACTTTTGTTTCCTGTTCAAATGGAAGTGGTGACCCTGATGATTCTGTTTCAAAAACATCAAAAGAAATATACCTTGCATCATCTTCTTCATCAGATTACATAAAAAAGACCTTGTCTTTAATAAAAAACAGTTCATACACAAAAGACTGTTCAGCTTCAAGGCAGATTGCACCGGATGCCTTTATAGTTTCAGGAAGCGAATCAGCAAACTTGTCAGATGACCAGATCCGACTCGCAATCCTTACCTGTCTTCAGGGTAAATCTCTTATTTTTGATTATCCAAAAATCGATGATCTTGTAAAATTCAAGACACGAGTAGATACATTTCTTGCCAAAGAAGAAAATGCCCACCTTAAAGCTGAATGCGAACTTCACAAATACAGTCCCTATGATTTTATTGATAAAATAGAACATACAAAGGATAGTTTTCAACTTACTTCAAAAAACGAGCACCCTTATGACGCAATTGCAACACGTAAGGATGATGTTTACATAGTCTATGATGTTGATTTGCCATTTGAAGTTTCAGAAAAAACAAACGATAAATCAAATAAAATATCTATGGAACAAGGGTGGCAAGGGGATGAAAATATTTCTTATGATCAAAGTTCCCATGAAAGTTACGAGCATTTAATTTCAGATTCAGCAGAAAAATTTGCATCCTGGTTTTCTAATTCAGAATCTTTGGATGCAACAACCAGAAGTCTGGATACACAAGCTTACAGGCTTTTGCAGGATAATGTAAAGCAGGCATCTAATTCAAGCATTGAACTCCAAATGACAGCTCAGGTTGAAAGAAGAAATTATACAGTTGCATTTAACCATGAAAAAACCGGCTACTATGACGGAAGATACAATGGAAAACGAAAGGAAATAGTTGAGCTTGTCACATACGTCTGGACAGCCTGTGATATTGCAGCTCAAAAGGATTATTACCTTATAAAAACATCTGCAACCTGCAACAACAGTCAGCTTAACTGGAATAGTGAATGGAGCGGAAGATATCCATATTCACCACCTCATTTAGACTTTTATGAAATTGATATGGAACTGGAGGCTCAAGCAGGAAAAGCAGATCAGGCAAGCCCTCAGACAACAACCGGTGTTACAACTCTTACTTCCGGAATTACAACAAACCTTAATTTTTCAGGAGGATTAACTCCTGGTTTTTCAGCATCCGGTCCATCATTATCCGGTTCCGGAACAGTTTCAACTGGTATATCATTTTCAGAATCAAGTACAATGTCAATTCCTGATGTAGATATTACCTACACAAACGTTTCGGACAGGAGACAGAAATGGAAATTTTCTACCCCTGATGTATGGTCTAAAGATAAAGGTATTTTCAAATATGATATGTCTTACTCAGGACCTCGGCCAATTCAAACAAGAGATGCAGTATTTGACACCTACGTTCTTTATACAATTCCAAGCGGTGATGACACACTTGACCGGGATCATATAAAATTAAAAATATATACTACTACACAGTTAAAAATCCTATGCGGACAATACAGCAAGCACCATTATGAATATAGTGAATGGATATGTCACTCTGGCACGTCAAAGTTTTTCGATATCCATATAAAAAAGCCTTGCAATAAATGTGAAACCTACGTAATGGGCTTTACTCCACCATATGAATTAAACTCAGTAGAGTTTGCATCACTGGACGGTAGCTTAAAGGAAAAATGTGCAGAACAAGACAGAAAGCTTTGGATAGGCAGCGCAAGCTATTATGGAGTTGTAGGAAATAAAGACTCTGACGAACAAAAAAAGAGTATTATGGATTCTATAGCTAAAAGCCAGTTTACACTTGCAAAGAATAAAATCTTAAACAACAAAAGTGTTTTCCATGACGCAGGCTTCAATGGCAAATACACCTTCTACATCCAGAAAAGTGATACAGACAGGCAGGACAGCTTTGAAGTAGATTTTAGTAACTGATAAAACAATCCTCCTTTCCCCCGGACTTATTTCCGGGGGATTTTTTGCATAATTAAAAAAGGAAATAAAAATGAAGAAAATTTCTGCAAAAACAGTTCTCGCGCTAATTGCCTTGCCGGCATTTTTGTCTTTTTTAAACTCCTGCCGCAACCTTACCGATGACGAATGTTATAAAGACGAAGTAAAAAAAATCAGCAGTCAGGTTCAGGCGGAAAGCCTGATATTGAAAAAGACAGATTTTTATTATCAGAAAAACGGAAGCATACAATGCGATACAGGGAACGATAGCCTGTATTTGTATTTTACCCCGGACGGAGACATTCCATATGTAGAGCCAGAAAGCTTTCTTAACTGGTGGTTTGGAACAGATAACGTCACTGTAAGCCATACAGGAAGCCTTTATAAAATGGCATATAACGATGCTCCGGATGTTTATATATCAATAGATTTTTCAAGCAGTAAAGTATTTTATTCAGATCTTGATTATTTTTTTGCAAATTCACTTGAGGCCAAAGCTGCAACAGATATTCTCGGGGACTCAAGCCTTACACTAAGCCGAAAAGTCCTTGTAGACATAAGGGGTGCAAATGCCTCTTATTCTGTAAATCTCAAAGATTACAACATCCCTCTAAAATATGAAAATAATTACGGATTTATTCCTCTCTATACAATTCTTAATCTGACAAAAACCGGTCTTTACATATTATACAACGGTAAAACAGCCTTTCTGGTAAACACAGACTCCTTTAACAGTACAAACAGCCTGGGCATAGAATACAGTTCCCTGGCTGTCAACATAAAAAAAAGCTGGAGTCAGGATTTTGCAGCTTTATCCTACAATACCCTATGCCTTACCATGGATATGTTTTACGGCCGCAAGGAATATCTTGGTGTTACAAGCTTTGACAAATGGTTTACAGATACCGGCCTGAAAAAGGATTTATTCTCTACTAATATAATAAATTCAGAAAAAGCTCTGGCAACTCTTCTTCTAACAAACATTGGCGATTTGCATACCTATTACCATTTTATGACACCATATCTGGGACTTACAAATCAGGGAACTTTAATTCCTTCTCCCACTATTATTCCAAGGGAAAGCGGAATCCCCTTTGACGGACCAAGCGGAATAAGGTCTGATGAAAATCTCAAAAAACTGTCTGAAAAATTTACGGCTGAAAAAAACTCATCCGTTTCACCATCAGCAGAAAAATATATGAATATTTTTATTCCAAAAAAAGGAAGTGATTCTACCAAAGAGACAATCTTTTTAACATTTACCAATTTTGAGTCAGATAGGGGATATCAGACCTACCTTGAAAACTGGAAATATAAAGCAATTGGAAGCAAGGGACAGAAGGAAGATGATGGAGTGTATTTCTTTAAATCAGAGAATGGAACAGGAGAGCTTAATCAAGTGGCAGCGACAGAAATTGCAGATATAGATGCCTTTATTGCTGCCGTAAAAAACGGTACAAATGGTTACGGTCTTGCCTTTAATAATCAGAAGGACACAATCCTCCTTACAGTAGTCGCAAACTACATAATAAAGGAGCTGAACAAAGACAGTTCAAACGATAAACGTCCGATAAACAATGTGGTACTTGACCTGAGCCTCAATGGGGGTGGCGCCAACGATGATGAAATCTTCTTTTCTTCCTGGTTCCTTGGAAAAGCAATTTCTGCCATTGAAAATAAGACAAGCGGCTCAAAAAGTGCCGTGGAATACATTTGCGACGTAAATTTTGACGGTAAACTTGATTCAGAGGACAACATAGCAAACCTTAAAAGATACTGCATAACTTCCCTCGCAAGCTTTTCATGCGGGAATCTTCTGCCTTCAAAGCTGCGATTTGATGACGGTGTAAAAAGCTTTGGAAGAAAAAGCGGAGGAGGAACCTGTGCTGTAAAAAACATCATTATGCCGTCTGGAAGCTATTTTTCAACTTCATCCTTCATGCAGATCAGTACACTTGTAAACGGAAGCTTTGTAGACATAGATGACGGAATTGACGTTGACGTTCCAATTGCCCGGGATGATTTTAACAAGGTTTATAACCGTTATACATTCTGTGCAGACTATCTCAAATAAAAACAAACTTTGTACTGATTCCGTACTGTTTTTAAAGCACTTTTGTACTGATTTTGTACGGTTACGGGGGTATAATTTTGTTATAAAAAAAAGGAATAACATATGAACAAAAAAGCAGTCCAGCCAGTTCTCGCGCTAATTGCCTTGCCGGCATTTTTGTCTTTTTTATTCTCCTGCCGAAACCTTGCAGATGACGAAAGCTATAAAAATGAAGTTTGGCGGCTTAAAGAGGAAATAAAGACTGAAAGCCTTGTAAAAAAAACATTAGCTTTATATGAACCGGATGACACAGGAAATCCTGTGCAGGCAGGAAACATCGACCTTTTCTTTACGCCGGAAGGAAGCCCCGACAGTGACATTCCCTTTATCGAAGTAAGCTATTATTTTGAAATAACAGAATATGCAATATATTATGATGTAAGTAAAAATGACTCAGTTTATAAAATAACAAGAAAAGATCTTCCTGAGGCTTATTTTACAATTAATTTTACAGACGGCCAGGTACACTATTCAGACTACGATCTTATGCAAACAGATGTTCCAGGCGAAAAAACTGACTTCATAAACAATTTTAGCAGGACTACAGAAATAATCAGACAGCAGGGCAGTAAAAACTCCTGTTCTATAAACCTTAAAGAATATTCAATTCCCATGAAATTTGAAAACGGCTATGGTTTTCTGCCCCTTAATCTATTAAGACTTTTTTTATTTAATTTTTTTTCAGTCTATTTTATATATAACTTTCAGGATGTATTTATTGATTTTCCAGATGCCTACACAAATCCATCTTATAGTCAGAAAATGACAAACAAAAAAGAAAGCTGGTCAAAAGCATTTGCCGCCTTTTCATATAATTATTTATGTCTTGCCCTGGACATGCATTATGGCCGTAAGGAATATCTGGGAGTAAAGAAATTTGACGACTGGTTCAGCGCAACGGGTATAAAAGAAGAGCTCATGTCCACAAATATTGAAACCGCAGAGAAGGCTCTTTTTAAAGTAATTTATCAAGACATTGCAGATGGCCATACTTATCTTAATCATGCAAGCCCCCTTCTGGGGCTAAAATACGACAGCAGAAGAAATGAAGAGCTTTTAATAAATGATAATACTATTGATATAGAAACTTCTCCTTCCTGGTCTCAAAGAAGAATTATTGCACTAGAACTGGATGAAATGTTGGAAAAAGAAATTAAATCCTGCTATTATCCTAAATATAATAATCTAATGGATATTTATATTTCTCCAAAAAACAAGACTATTTTTTTATTCCATAGAGAGTTTCTTCTATCTTCCTGGGACTATACTTACTATAAGACGCATTTAAGTCCAGACTCAATTGGCGAAATATGGCGTTTATCATTCTTTAAGACGACAGGCCCTGATGGCGAGCTCAATGAGCCAGATGGGAAAACACTCAACCAGATTATTAAAGAGATAAAAGAAAATCAGAAGATAGAAGAAAATAAGAACATCTGCTATGGAATTTCAGGATTTCCAGAAACCTTTGAACTTACATGTGCAGCAAATTACATTATAAAAAAACTTAATGAAGACGGGGAAGATAAAGACTGGGCTATAAAAAATGTTGTATTAGACCTTAGTCAGAGCCCCGGTGGAGAAATGGCCTGCAATAAATGTCTGACATCCTGGTTTGCAGGATCTTCCGATTTTGGCTACCACAATAAAGCCAGCGGAACAAAAACTTTTCATTCAACTGTATATGACATAGATTTTGACGGCAACTTTAACACCCCCTATGATTTTACAATTGACCCGGACGACAACATAACAAACCTCAGACGCTATTTAATCACGTCAAGATTCAGTTTTTCTGCCGCAAACATCTTTGAATGGCAAATGCGGAAAAAAGACAATATTCACATTCTTGGTCAAAAACCCGATGGCGGCTCATGCGTAGTCATATTCATAAGCACCCTGTCCGGCACTGTTTTTGCAACATCATCAGATTTTCAGATATGCAGTCTTATGAACGGAAGTTTTGTTGACGTTGACGAAGGAACAGACGTTGATATTACCATATCTACAGATGAATTTGGAGAAAGAGTTTATAACAGGGAAAATTTCTGCAAAGAATTTATAAATAAAAGTTCAAATTGATAAAAAAAGGAGAAAAACTTATGAAAAAATTAAATATTATTTTGGCTGTGGCTCTGCTTTTTGCAGGACAGGCCTTCGGCGAAGGCTACTTTTTAAACAAGATGGGTGCATGCAGCGATCCTGACGGAACGGAAAGCTTATATGATTTAATCGATATCATCAATAATGAAAAATCCGCCATGCATTTTTCCGACTATGCAGAATTCGGATACAGCTGGGAAAAAGCAGAAATTACCGCATATTTACACTTTAACAGCAGCGAGGGAAAAGATGATGCTGATACAGGCAATCCGGAAGTAGGCTATGGCGGCTACGGAATTATAAAACCCCTGTCTTTCCTTTCTATTGCAGCCGGTAACGACACAAGAGACAGATTTACTTTTTCCGGGGGTGAACTCTACACCCTCAACGAAGCTTACCTTTTGCAGGCAAATCCTCTTCAAAAGGGAGTCGGTCTTGTTCTTAATCATCAGTTTGGAAATTTTGACCTTACTGCTATTGCAAACCTTGATACCGAAAAGGACTATTACATAAACGCAGGGCTTGATGTAACTTATAAAAATGACCTTTTGAATACATCCCTGCAGCTAGTAGGACAGAACATCACAAACAAAAACGATTACTACCATTACAGTATTTTCGCCTGTCTCAGCCTGCCGGGTATGGATTTTTCAGCAGGATACATCAATAACTACAATAATACTGAAATAAACACCTTTGATCCAAATGTAGACTGGTATCAGGCATTTTTGCCTGCTGTTTCTACACATGTGCTCAAATTTTCCGGCCGCTACAAAAACGACTACTTTATTATTGCAGCAGATTATATTACAGGTCTGAACAAGGAATATGTAGTTACCACAGATTATAAAAAACGCCGTGCTGCATACGACGTTTTAAAAGAAGCCGGCATGATTATTCCCCCCGAAAGAATTTATGACTGGAAAATCGGAATACATGATGAAATTCCCTGGGACTTAGCAATCAAGGGCGGCTGGTTTGCAACAAAGAATACATCCATTTATTTAGTTTACGCCTATGAGTCATTTATAACAAAAATACATTCATTTTATCCTTACTGTGACTGGCAATTTTCTGAAAAGTCGAACTTACGCTTTGGCGCAAAAATAAGCTTTACAGATGACATATTTAGCATTTCGATTCCCCTCATGTGGAAGGTCTTACTGGACATAAAATAGAATGGATTACCTGAAGATTATAGCTGCACTGGTAATTGCAATGCTTATCATGCAGTTTCTTATGATTATCTTTAAAATTTAAAAAGAATCTTCTGCTGGAGGAAGGCCGTAACGTCTTCTGCCCAGCTGAACTGATTCATAAACTCGCCGTTAAATTTTTTAACGGCATTCTTATCGCCGGACAGAAAATCGTAGTAATCGCAATGAACTATTTCCGGATTAATACGGAAGTTATTGTATTCAACAATGAAGAAATTCTGGATTTCCAGCTCACTGACAGTGTGGCGTATATCAGAAATCAGATTGCGGATGCTGGCACCATAACGGGCAGAATCTGCGTACTCACCGTAAAGGACGTTTATCAGCTCTTTTGTCTGAACAGAGCTTCCGTTTTTATAAATGAGATAAGCCAGAAGCTCGGTTGATTTTGAGCGGGAAAATTTTATTACCTTTCCATTGTAAAGAATTGTAAAATTTCCGAAGGTTTTAACCTCAAGATTCTGCTTTTGCTTTTTAAGCAGCATTATGTATTTCTTTTCCGTACTTCTCTTATAAAGGGAAAGACAGAAAAATACCAGAGCAATAAAAATTGCATCCATGGTTCCAGTAATATGAAAATTTTTGTAAATGCCGGGAAGCATGGGGGTAAGCCCTGCAAGCAAAGTCAAAAAATAGACAGCTGGCGGCAGAGAAAAGGCCGCCATAGCAATTGATTCGGTAATAAGGAAAGTGAGCATTCCGTTAAAAGGCTGTCCAAGAACATAAAAATTATAGGTACCAGCCATAAGCCCCCAGAAGAAGACAAGATAAAAGGGGATATTTTTTAAATAATATGCCTTTTCCCTTTCTACATCCTTGAATTTTTTGGAAAGAATAAAGGCCAGCAGATTTATTACGGTACATATAGCAAAATAAAGCAGGGAAACAATATGGGAAGAAAGATTTTTCCGATACATAATAAAAAGCGCAAGCAAATCCAGAAAACCAAAGAAAAAGAAGAGAATGCTCAAATAATAAATATGCAGGCGGTTGGTTTCAGCTGAGTCAGCAAGGTCTAAAGGCGAAATATAATAGTATTTGTGATAAAATGCTTTCAGATTTTGCATAAGAAAAAATTATAATATCCGGTTTTGACTTCTGTCAAACTAAATGATTTTACAAGCCTTCTTCATGAAAAAATTAACGGCAAAGGGCCAGCAGGCCTTTTACTTCATCCGGCGTAAGCTCGCGGCAGTCACCCGGCCGCAGGTCATCAAGATTTACATTACCGATGCGCACCCGCACAAGTGATTTTGTTCCGATATTCTGGCTTTCCAGCATATTTCGGATTTCGCGGTTTTTACCTTCTATGAGTACAATGCGGATTTTACGGGCTTTTAAAACGTCGCAGTGCAGGCATTTGTAAAAAACGTTATCTACGCGAAGGCCGTGTTCAAATAATTTTGCAGTTTCCTGGCTTACATCCTGGCTTGTTTCGACAATGTACTCTTTTTCAACCTGACTTGAAGGATGAGAAAGCCGGGCTGCAAAATCACCGTCGTTAGTGAAAATAATCATACCCTTGGAATACATATCCAGGCGGCCGACATTGTAGAGGCGCTCTGAGTATTTTTCCTTAAGGAGGTCTGCGGCTACAGGGCGACCTTTTTCATCAGAAAGGGAGCAGACAAAACCTGCAGGCTTATTCAAAATTACGTAGCGTTTTTTTTCTTCAAGGCTGATTTTTTTACCGTCTACGCAGATTTCATCAGCAGCAGTTACCTTTGTGCCAAGCTCTGTTACAATCTGACCGTTTACACTTACACGGCCGTCAAGAATTATCTGTTCGCTGGCGCGGCGGCTTGCGACTCCTGAATGGGCAAGAAAAACCTGCAGGCGCAGGGGCTCTGACGATTGGGCAGATGATAAGCCGACGCGACCATCAGCTTTT
Source organism: uncultured Treponema sp. (assembly GCA_947165895.1). Classification (GTDB taxonomy): domain Bacteria; phylum Spirochaetota; class Spirochaetia; order Treponematales; family Treponemataceae; genus Treponema_D. The sequence goes on along the minus strand of CAMVCB010000002.1, from coordinate 370,043 downwards.
GAAGTCTTCTTAGCTGCGGCATTTTTATTTTTAAGAAAATCGTTAGCGGGCAAGTTCGAATCTCTCCTGTTCGTCTTCGTCGAGTTTTGGAAGTTCAGAAATTGAGTTCAGGCGGAAAAGCTTAAGGAACTCTTTTGTGGTACCGAAGAGTGTCGGGCGGCCGGCAACTTCTTTTTTGCCGACTTCCTTAATAAGGTTGCGCTCTACAAGCAGGCGGATCATATTGTCTACGCCAACGCCGCGGATCTGTTCAATTTCGGCGCGGGTAATAGGCTGGGAATATGCAATGATGGAAAGAGTTTCCATTGCAGATTTAGAAAGTTTTCCGTCGCGTTTAGAGCCGTACTGTTCTTTAAGAACATCCCAGTATTCTTTTTTTGGTGTAAGGCAGTAACCGCCTGTAATCATGGAAAGCTCAAGTCCGCTTTCTTCACCGCTCAGGCGTTCTTTTAAAATTTCAAGGCATTTTTCGGTTACTTCGTCGGAAAGCTGAGCCTTCTGGGCAAGCACTTTGGGTGCAATGGGTTCGCTTTCCAGGAATAAAATAGTTTCGATTAATGCGGTTTCTTTACAAAAATCCATATCTTTTACCTTAATAAAAAGTCGGCAAGCACAGCTTGCCTCTGAGCCGTTTTAACGATAATCCTAAAATGACCCTTTCGGCTCATTTTTTAACGGATTTTCGATTATAGGCTTACTTTGTAGTCAATTCTTCTTCTGTTGGAACATAGCCGGCGTTGTCTTCGCGGGCGCATATTTTTATATCACCAAAATGGCGGTTTTGGAAGATGGTAATCATCTTAAATTTTACGGCTTCCAGAATGGCCATAAAGGCACAGATTACGTCCATAGGATTTCCCGGGCGGGTAATCAGATCTGTAAAAAGACATTCTTTTTTGTCCTCTAAAAGCTCGTTCATCAGGGTAATTTTTTCGTTTACCGAAATTTCCTCATACATATTGAGGATTTTTTCGTTTGAATACTGGCGCATTACCGATTTGAACATGGACTGAAGTTTCTGAAGCAGTTCCCAGGTATCAACTTCTTCCCACATTGCGTCAGAATCATCAAATGGCAGAACCCGCTGAATCTTTTTGCGCTCAAAATTCCATTCAGAATCATCCTCCTGCTCTTCCATAAGGGAGGTAAGCTTTTTAAACTTCTGGTATTCAATAAGTTTTTCTACAAGCTCTGCGCGAGGGTCTTCTTCATCTTCATCATCGTAGGCAACTTCAACAGGAAGCAGCATGCGGCTTTTCATGTAGATTAATTTTGCGGCCCAACTGTAGAACTCGGAAAGGTCGCCCAGGTCAGTCTGAACGGCGTAATCAAGATATTCAAGGTACTGGTCGGTAATCTGCGCAATAGGGATATCGTAAATATTTACCTTACTTTCGCGGATAAGGGCCCAGAGCAAGTCAAGAGGACCTTCAAACTCCCCTGCCCTGTACTCACGTTTTTCCTTTACAGCAACCGCTACATCAGCATTTCTTTGATTTTCTTCCATTCCGCACCGCCTGTTTTCCCAATAAAAGATCCAGTTTCCCCAGTTTTTCAATATCAGCTGTATTCTGGAGAGCCGGAGATGAAATAAATTCATCCCTTATTGATTTATCGGAAGATTGGTCCAAAATCTCAATAGCTGGAACGAGAACAAAAGCACGTTCTTTTACGCGCGGGTGCGGAATCTGGAGATCTGGAGTATCTATTTTTGAATTACCAAAAAGTTCAATATCAATATCAAGCGAGCGGGGACCAAAGCGGATTTCTTTTGAACGGTCACGTCCGAATTCCGCTTCGATTTTCTGAGTTGTTTTTAAAAGACTTTCAGGAGTCGTATCATCCGGCACAAAGCCCACAGCCGTCATATTATAAAAATCATCCTGATCTTCTACATACATGGCACGGGTTTTGTAAACAGAAGAAAATTTTGCGTTTACAAGGACTTCAGACAAACGTTTTCCGGCTCCGCTCAAAAGTTCAAGCGGAGTTTTTCCTGCGAAAGATTTATTTGATCCAAGTCCAAGTAAAACGCGGGTCATTTTAGAATAATCCTTCCTGTGCAGAAGGAGCTGCTGCTTCTGCCTTTTTTGCGGGCTTTTTTGCCTTAGCGGCAGAGTCCACCGGATTACCGTCCTTATTTTTAAGAACCTGGCCCGGGAAAACTTCTGCACGGATTTTTTCTTCAATCTGAGCGGCAAGCTCCGGATTATTTTCGATAAAGGCAACAGAATTTTCCTTACCCTGACCGATTTTATCTTCACCCATTGTGTACCAGGCACCCCGCTTGTCTACGATTCCGTGTTTTACGGCAGAATCAAGAAGTGATGCAGTTGCATTGATACCCTTACCGAAGTAAATGTCCAGTTCACACTTTCTGAACGGAGGCGCAACCTTGTTCTTAACAACCTTTACGCGGACACGGTTTCCGATTGCATCATCGTCACCTTTACCGTCGATTGTTTCTATACGGCGGATTTCAAGGCGAACTGATGAATAGAACTTCAAAGCCTGTCCGCCGGTTGTAGTTTCAGGGTTACCGAACATAACGCCGATTTTCATACGAATCTGGTTGATAAAGATTACGATACAGTTTGACTTTCCGATGATTGCAGTAAGCTTACGCAGAGCCTGACTCATAAGGCGGGCCTGCATACCCATAACTGCGTCCCCCATCTCACCTTCAATTTCCTTTTCCGGTGTAAGGGCCGCAACAGAGTCAACAACGATTACATCAACAGCACCAGAGCGTACAAGATTTTCTGTAATTTCAAGAGCCTGCTCACCTGTATCCGGCTGAGAAACCCAGAGCTCATCAATATTTACGCCGAGATTTTTTGCGTAAACAGGGTCCAGAGCGTGCTCTGCATCTACGAAAGCTGCAACCCCGCCAAGCTTCTGAGCCTCCGCAATTGCGTGCAGGGCAAGGGTTGTTTTTCCCGAACTTTCAGGACCATACATTTCGATGATTCGGCCGCGCGGATAACCGCCGATTCCCAGAGCCTCATCGAGCAGAATAGAGCCTGACGGAACAACGTCAATTCCAGAAGCATTAGCCTTGTCGCCAAGCTTCATGATTGCACCCTGTCCGAACTGTTTTTCAATCTGAAGACGAGCCGCCTCCAGAGCCTTCATTTTCTCCGCATTATCCATCGGAGCATTTGTATTAACTGCCATTAAGCCACCTTCCTCCCACTGTTAATATGGCTTTTTTTTATCAATTTTGACAAAAATTTTAGAAAATTTATCAAAATTTTTATAAATTTTAAACCTTTTTTGCCTTATAAGCTGAAATTTGTGCTATTTATGTACGCTCTGATAAACAGAACGACCCTTTACAAGGATTTTTCCGCCGCTAACCTCAAGCTGGCCAAGAATTTTTACATAGCGGTCGCTTTCAATTCCCGGAACCGCCTCAAAATTAACAAGTACAGATCCCTCAAAATGCCTGAATTCTTCGTCACCGATAAGAAAATCACAGCTGTAAGTGCCGTCTTCAAAAACATTTACGTTAGAAACCTTGCCGCCCCAGGAAATCCAGCAGTCATCATAAAGATGAGGTTCCGCATTTACAGAGGCAAAATCCGGCACATCGCGGATGGTATCAAAATCAGGAATTTCATAATAAGAGGTCAAAACCTTTGCCTTCTGCTTGATTGCGGAATTAGCATTGGAATTCAAAATGCGGTTTACCTCAACCTGGGAAGCATTATCCCTGTGCTCCTGGAAATACTGAATAGCCTGAGAATAAAGCTTTGTGATTTCCCTGTCAGAAAGAATGTACTGATAAACCTGCGAAGTAAGGTCGGCTTCCTTTGCCGATTTTTTTTCATCATCAGAAAGCTCAAGAGCGCCCAGATCTGCCCGGGATGGCAGATAAGGCTTTTTTACAGGGAAAATTACAAAGAAAAGAAGAACTCCAAGGAGGCAGGCCGCAAGCGGAATTACAAGGCCCCAGATTTTATCAGTATTCAGGCCCAGAGGCGGATAAAATTCTTCTATACGGCCGGTATCTACCCAGCGGCAGATTGTATCATAATCCCCGTGAGTACGCACAAATTCAATTGCCGCATCTGCAACCTTGTTCTGGGGGTCGTTTTCCTTAATTTCAAGATAATACTGCAGGGCCCGGTCGGTTTCTCCCCTGCGCAAAAAAATGGCTGCCTGGCCCAGAAGAAGATTTGAATCTGTAAGCTTTATGCGTCTTGCACGCTGAAAATATGAGGAAGCCGCCCCTATATCACCTATATAAAGGCAGGCAGTTCCCAGTTCAACGTAATAATCAAAATGTTCCTCGTAAGTCTGTGCCTTATCTTCCAGAAGCTTTATAGCCGTTGAAAACTGACGGCGGCACATATATTTCCAGGCAATTGTAAGAGTATCTTGACGCATGAAAATATTATAGCATCTTCGGCAGTGATTATAAACCTAAAACCTCAAGAATTGCATCGAGTTCTGCGTTAAGTTGGAAAATTTCTGCCCGATTAAGGCTTGCATCATCCTCTTCCAGGGCAATAATTCTGTCCAGAAGATTCTGAACGTATTCCGGGGTAAGCTGCTGGTTAGAAAACTGATTTACATTCGGCTTTTTCTTTTTCTGAACAGAAGGCGGTGTTACCTTCTGAATCTGTTTTTTTTCAGGAGCCTGAGGTTCAGCTTCTTTATAAGGCTCTATTGTTCTTGTAGCAATCTTGTCTTCAGCTGCAGGAGTCTGAGGAAGTACAACTTCTTCGGTATTTTCATCTTCTGATTCAGGGAAGAGATATTTTTCCCCCTGAGGATTTTCATAATCGGTTGCAAAAGCTAAATAAAATACACATTTACCGCTTTCATTTGGATTAAGCTTGAAGCTGGGCCATACAACGGCAAGGGCAGAATTGTTGTAGGCATAAACAGAATCAAACTGACGGAAGCTGTACATATTGGGAATCCACTCTTTTTTGTCAAAGGTTCCGTAGTTTCCAAGGGCAAGAGCCTCCGGAGGAGTACAATCGGCCCCGTAAAAGAACATCTGCATGGCGGCATTAGGATTTCGGCTTACAATCCACTTTTCATTTGCCATTGTTTTATAAAGGACTTCATTCGTAATCGGAACTCCGTTTCTTGTATAAAAATGATAGGCATCAATTTCACCAAGAACAGTATCCAGAACGGCTTTTAAGCCAAGTTCTTTCTGCTGGGAAGTTTTGTTAATCACGGTGGCAGTTACCTTTACCATGTCTTCAACGCCGCCTTCCACCGACGGCATCACATAAAATTCAACCACAACGTCGGCTATATCAGGGACAGAATAAGTCACCCTCAAGGCTTCATCATTTTTTGAATAGCCGGTTTTTACATTACTGTCATTCATCAGCTTGATGATTTTATTATTTGATTTTAAGTAAAAGGCGCTGCTTGTATATTCTTCTACGGTCGAAAGAACAGGAATGAGCTTATCAGCCTTGTTTTTAACGGCAATATTAAAGCTTCCTACCTTTTTTTTGTATCTGAGAGCAACGATTCCCCTGGTAAAAGGCTCAGCTTTGCCAGAATTATCCGTCCATACTTCATTTTCTTTTTTTACCGGATATTCTACCGGCTTTTCAGAATTTTCTTCCTGACCTGAGGCGGCAGCGGCTTCCACGGCAGCGGCATCAGTAACCTCTACGCTGGTTGTTTTGCAGGAAAACATTAAAAGAGAAGATAAAAGCAAGATGCTGACAAAAGCGGCAGATTTTAAAATCTTCATGATTACTCCTCTATAAACTCAGCAGCTTCCCCCGCATTCTGCTGGGTAAGGGCCCGCTGGGCATCAATAGCCTTCTGACGGAGAAGACGAATCTGATCTCTTGTTTCATTAAAAGGCTCTGCGTTAGGAACGTCAACACCTTCTTTATGTGATATAGAATTATAGGAAGCCCCCGAATAGGCTTTTGACCCCTTGAGCATTTCAAGCTGACCTTCAAGGTCACGCACCTGGCGCTGTAAATCGGCGTTCTGCTGCTGGCTTTCGTTCAGCTTCTGACGGGTCTGACTGATTGCCTCAGGATTATACATTCTCAGCTGGCGTTCATAATCTTCCTTTGCAGAAAGATATTCTTCGCCTGTCTGCTTCAAAAGATAAAGAAGCTTTTCTTCCCTCTGTCGCTGGGCAATCGATTCAATTTTGAAAAGGGCATCGGGCTTTTTTGTACAGTCGGGAAACTCTTCTACAATACGTTCATAAATCGGGCGGGCCTCGTTATAGCGGTAGCCGGCATACAGGGATTCAGCAATATAGAAAAGAGCCAGAGGGTACAAATCATTTTTTTCATTCTGATGACAGAAATCACTCAAAGTAATGATTGCATTATCATATTCTGACAGGGAATAAAGAAGCTTTCCCTTGTAAAACTGAATCCGCGGGTAATATACGGATTTTTTATAATTTTCAAGATAAAAATCACAGTCATCAAGCGCGCTCTTATCCTGGCCGGCATTGATTTCTGAAGAAATCAGCATAAAATAAGAATCGGCGGTAGAGTTTTCAGGATAGGCAACAGCTTTTTTCAGCATAAAAACCGCGGTAGTCCAGTCACCTTCGGAATAAGCCCTGCAGCCTTCAATAAAAGCGGCACTTCCGCTTCCACTTGTGCCGGCAGCCCCAAAAAGAGCTGACGCTGAAAATAAAGACAATCCCAATGAAACTGCAATTACTGCGATTTTTCTGCTAATCATTCTAACTCCACTTCAAAGAGCCGTTGAAGAATGAAGAACCGGAAACAATTACATCTGAACCTGCATCGATAACGGATTTTAAGGTGTCGTTATTAACGCCCCCGTCTACCGAAATCAGATAATTGTAATTATTCTCTTCCCTTAATCTCTTCAGCTCGCTAACCTTTTTTAAACAGGATGGAATAAGTTTCTGACCGCCATATCCCGGATTAACGGTCATCACTAATATAATATCGGCACATTCGAGGATTTCCTTTATTGCAGAAATCGGAGTAGAAGGCACAATTGAAACTCCGGCCTTTTTTCCCAGCTCGTGAATCTGCTGGATGATTCTGTGGGCATGTACGGCGGCTTCAATGTGGAAGGTAATCCAGTCGGCCCCTGCTTCAGCAAAAGTCTTAATCTGATTTTCAGGATGCTCAACCATAAGATGAACGTCAAAAGGAAGTTTTGTAAGCTTACGGATTGAACGTACAACCGGCTGACCATATGTGATTTCCGGCACAAACTGACCGTCCATAACATCAATATGAACTACAGAACCATTATTATCTTCAATCTGCTTTATTGCCTTTTCCAGGCTTGAGAAATCTGCCGAAAGCAGTGACGGCGCTAAAACTGGTGTATTCATTTGAAATCAATTTTATAATTTTTTACCCGCTTTTTCCACTTCTTAACTCATATCATTTTTTTAGGATTTTCTTAAAAATTATTCTTGACATATCATTCATTGTGCTGTATAAACTTTGTCCCAATTTTTATTTTTTTTAGTTGATTAAACTTTTATTCTTAGATAAAATGAATTTATTAGGATTATGGAGATAGAAACAGAAGCCGGCCTTAAAGAAGTCCTTCAGTTTTTTGAAGACGGAAAACCGGATCAGGCACAAAAAGTAATATCCAGACTCTTTGAAATTGACTTGGATTCCAAAGAAGTCGCTTATTGCAACCGCTGCTGTAACTTCTGGATTGACGCCCTGAACCGCCTGAAAAACGCAGATGATATTTACGTACAGAGCGAAAATATTCTGCAGGAATGGAAGGCTTTTCAGAACTTCATTTCTCACGAATCATTTGTTTACGAAAAGGCTTATTTTGCAGTTGCAAAAGGTTTTTTTTCTGCCGCACTTTTTCATTTTTTGAAAATCGTTGACGGTATAAAAGAGTCTTTTCAGAGGGCAGACATCTACAGAAAAGCCGGCATCTGCTACAAGAAGCTGGGTGATTTTGAAAATGCTCTGGCCTGTCTTACCGAAGCAAATAACGCACATCCTAATCTGGCTTCTGTTCTGGCAGAGCTTGCAGACTGTTATTCCCTCTGCGGAAATGACAGGGTTGGAAAAGTATTATTCAGGGAAGCTTTTTTCCTGGCCCCTGAGTTTATAGATCTTGATTTTCTTGATTCTGAGCTTATCAAATGCCTGATTTCTCAGACACGAAAAAAAGGCTTTTCAGGAAAGGAACAGCTTTACTGGATTCCGGTTTATGGAACTTTGAACGGTGTTTTTAATGTAAAACGCGAGCTTAATTCCCAGGAAGTCGGAAAGCTTAGAAAAAACATCTATGCGATGGAAAATGAGTTTAAGGATCCTTCCTGCAACGAAAGCATCCTGATTCCAAAAATGCTCAACAGCTATTTCTGGCTCATTGACCACTACATTCTTACCCACGAGAATGCCGCAAAGATTAATGAGGTTCTTTTAAAGATAAAATTATTGGACTCTTCAATTTACGAAGCGTACATTAAATAGAACACTGCCCGCTCTGACCGGCGGGCTTACACAGGAGTAATACCATGGCAGATTTAATTCAGTCAGTAGAGGACATGCTTAAAGAGGCAACATGGACACGTGCCGCTATCAGCAATTACAAAGAGAGTGATATCAAAGCATTGGCTAACATTGTCGAACAGGCCAACAAGGAAAACTGTCTTGATCAGATTTATGACATTTGTGCCGAACAGCTTGTACATTCAAAAGACAGCATCATTGCTCTCTATGTCTGCGGTGTTACAGACCTTAAAAAAGGTGTTCTTGACAACTCTAACCTTGAAACACTTGTTGATATCTTCCTTAAGAACCACAAGGAAAATGTTGTAGTTTCACTTTGTCAGGACATTCTTGCTGACGACTCTACAAACCGATTTGCCCTCAGAACTCTTGCTGACTGCTACGCTGCAGATCCTGACCAGAAAGACAAGGTTTGGGAAATCTACGCAACTCTTGTAAAAATCGACTTTGAAGAAGCCCTCCTTGCAAAAGCTTTGGGTGAACACTTTGAAGCTGAAGCAAAAACTGATGAAGCAAATCAGAAGGTTCTTCTTAAAACTGCCATCGAATACTACAAAAAAGCAATTCTCCGCTTTATCAACCAGAACAACTATAACGGCGTAAAGGAAGTATGGGCAAAGCTCATCGAACTTATGCCTTCTGAATTTGACTTCTTCCAGCTGCTCCGCCGCAAGATTGCAAAATCTATGGGCGAAAATAAGACTACAAACCTCATGCAGGATTTGTATGAATGGTACAAGGAAAACAAAAAATGGAAGATTGCCATTACAATCCTCAAGCAGAATCTTGAAGTTGACCCTACAGATACATGGGCAAGAAATCAGATTATCGAATGTTACCGCGGCCGCTACGAAGGTCACTCTCAGCTTGAAGAATACATCCGCTCTTCAAACCTTGGTCAGTCATACCGCAACGTATTCGAAGCAATCAACGACTTTGAAAAGCACATTGCATTTGATAAAGGAAGCTTTGTTTTCCACCGCAACTGGGGTGTAGGAAAAATCCGCAAGCTGGAAGGGGATTCAATCGAAATCAACTTCGGTAAAGTTGTCGGAATCAAAAATATGAAGCTTTCTATGGCCGTAACAGCCCTTAAACCGCTTGCAAAGAACCACATCTGGGTTCTTAAGGCAACTAAAAACAAGGAAACTCTTGTTAAGATGGTAAAAGGCTACAAGGAAGACGGCGAAGAAAAATACGGTACAGAATGGACTCTTAAAACAATCATCAAGAGCTATAACAATAACTGTGACTTCAAGCACATCAAGGCTGAACTTGTTCCTTCAATCCTTTCAGCAGGAGAATGGACAAGCTGGAACGCAAAAGCAAAGAAAATCCTTGAAGAAAATGCTGAATTCGGCGTAGATCCTAACGACATCAACATGTACACAGTTCGTGAAAACGAAATCACAGCTGAAGAAAAGCTTTCTAACGAATTCAAGGCTCAGAAAGCCTTCTTTGCCCGCGTTGATATTCTCATGAAGTACTTCGACAATGACATCACAGACAACTCAAGTGATTACTTTGCTGAAATGTACTCATACTTCACAAGCTACCTCAAGAACATCAACAAGGTTGACGTTCAGGTTCTTGCATCTTACCTTGTTGTAAAACACATAGGAGCCGCAGACAAGCAGTATGCTTTCCAGACAAAAGAAACTTTTGCAGAAATCTACTCTCGTCTTGAAGACCCTCGTGCTGCTTACGAAGAATTGAAGGATACAAAGAACACAAGCCTGCGCGCAGACTTCATCAGCTGCATCAGACTTCTTCCGGACTGGTACACCCAGTACATCAGAATGTTCCCTACAGTTCTTGATATGAAGATGCTGGACACCCTTATCAAAGAAGGTCACACAGAAGACGTTCAGAAATTCATCAAGGTTGCATTCGAGCAGTACAAGGACTACCGCGATGCAGTTCTCTTCCTCTTCAAGGAATGCCAGGATAAGGAATGGTTCCAGAATGCGGGCGTTTCATTTGAAAAGCAGCTGATTACTTTGATTAACATCATCCAGCTTACATTCCGTGAAATCGATAACCACGTACACTCAACTGAGAATAAGAAAATCAACAAGAACGCTACCCTCCTTCTTTTCAAGGACGATGCACTCTTCAACCACATGTTCTCGGGCGATGAAAAGCTTGTAATGAAGATGTACACTCTTATCGACGATATTCCTAACCGTGAGGGAATCCCTGACGCTAAGACAAAGATCCGTAACAAGATTCTTGAAAAATACCCTGACTTCAAGTTCCGTGTATCAGAAGAAAAAGCTTCTGCACAGGCTAAGGGTATGATTGTTACAGCTAAAAAGCTTGAGGAAAAGAAAGCTGAGCTTGAAAACATCCAGAATGTACTTCTTCCGGAAAACGCAAAGGACGTTGCAGAAGCCCGTGCAAAGGGAGACTTGAAGGAGAACGCAGAATACAAGGCAGCCCGCGAACAGCAGCATATGCTCAACCTCAAGGTTCAGACTTTGCAGTCAGAAATCAACCGCGCAGTTATTTTCGACCCTACAACTTCTACAACATCGGTTGTTTCATTCGCTACAGTCGTAACCCTTACAAACAACGACACAGGAAAAGATGAAGTTTACACAATTCTGGGACCTTGGGAATCTGACCCGGACAACAACATCATTTCTTACATGTCACCGTTCGGAAACGCCATTCTGGACAAAAAGGTTGGAGATACAGCTGTATTTACAATCAACGAGAACAAGAACAACTACACTGTAAAAGCTATTAAAAAAGCCGCAATTGCAGCTAAATAAGCTTTTATTTTCTTGATAAATCCAGGCGGCTGTTTGATTAATATTAAAATATTGATTGAACAGCCGTTTTTTTTTGCTATAATCATTTTATACTTTTTGCCTGTAAGGATTTTTCATGTCAGATATTTCAACAAAAATTATAGAACTTTTACCGGGAGCCTTTCTTATCCCTGCCCCGACCAATATTGGAGTAATCATAAAAAAGGATGATAAAAAGGCCCGCGCCGACAAAGTTTATCTGATTGATTCCGGAACGACTGAAGTTGATGCAGAATACATTCTTGGAATCCTTACAGATTATTTTGAAGATAAAGGCGAAGAGTGGAAGCTGGAAACAATCATAAATACCCACGGGCATACTGACCATATAGGCGGAAACGACTTCATCACAAAAAAGACAGGCTGCCAGGTCTGGGCGCCCCTTTTAGAATGTGCCATGATGGAAAATCCTTATTTGCAGGCAACCCAGATCTGGGGAGGTATTCCGCCCCACGAAATCCAGACATCTTATTTTAAGGCAACCCCTACAAAACCTGACCGCATAATATCAGAAGCCGATAAAATCAGCTTTTCTGACGGCAGTACCATCACCTTTCTTTCCATGCCGGGCCACTGCTTTGAAATGACAGCAGTAATTTATACATGCCCGGACGGTAAAAAGGCCCTGTATGCGGGGGACGGTCTTTTTACCCGCGGAGAACTTTCCAAATACTGGATTCCCTACATGCAGAACCCCTTTGAGTTTATGCAGTCTCTTGATAAGCTTGAAAAAATCGAAAACATTGAATACTGCATTCCAAGCCACGGGGATTGTATAAGCAAAAACCTTACAGAAACCATTGAAATGAACAGGCTTGCAATCCTTGAAACTAAGGAAATGCTTTTAAATCTGATTTCAAAGGGAAGAAAAACTTCGGAAGAGCTTTTGAAGGCTGTAGCCGATATGAATGATATGAAGCTGGGCTTCGGGAATTTTGTGCTGGTAGGAAGTACCCTGCGCTCTTACCTTGCTCTTCTTCACGATATGAAGCTGATTAAAGTTATCATCGAAAATAACCAGTTTTTCTGGTATATATAAAGCAGGCGGCTATAAAAAAAGGGAGCCATGCGGCCCCCTTTTACTCAGACTTTATCAGCCCTTTTGCTAATCCTTACTGAAAATCCTTAAGAATTGCTATTCCGCTTGAAGTTCCAATGCGGTTAGCACCGGCTTCAACCATTTCAAGGGCAGCCTTAGAAGTTCTTACTCCACCAGATGCTTTTACACCCATGTCAGGTCCTACTGTCTTTCTCATAAGGGCAACATGATGAGCTGTAGCACCGTTAGGAAGAGGATTTCCATCCTTGTCTTTAGGACTTGCAAAGCCTGTAGAAGTCTTTACAAAATCTGCTCCGGCTTTTTTAGCGCAGAGGCAGCAGCTTTCAATTGCCTTGTCAGAAAGGAAGCAGGTTTCGAGGATAACTTTTACAACAATTGTTTTGTTAAGCTTTTTACCTTCGTCTCTTGCGGCATCAACTACATCAGCAATATCTTTTCCAACTTCAGAAAATCTTCCGTCGCGGGCAGCACCGATATTGATAACCATATCAACTTCATCAGCACCATTCTGAATGCAGGTTCTTGTTTCAAAAGCCTTAACGGCAGAAGGTGTAGCACCAAGAGGAAAACCGATAACGGTACAAACTTTTACAGAAGAATCTTTCAGAAGCTCAGAAGCAAGCTCAACATAAGAGGGATTAATACAAACAGAGGCAAAATGATTTTCATCAGCTTCCTTACAAAGCTTTTCAATTTCGCTGACTCCAGCCTGAGGAGCCAGTACAGTGTGGTCTATCATAGACGCTATTTCTTGTTTAGTCATAAATATAATTATATAAGAAGTAAACCTCTTGTCAATTTGACTCCGAAAATAGTTGCTCAAACGGAATTCATATTGTATATTTTATAGAAAGACTTGTCTGGCAAAATACAACCAGGTTTTTTATAGGAGCAAATATGGCATACAAAATCAACGACGCATGTGTAAACTGCGGAACTTGTGAACCGGACTGCCCGGTTGGAGCTATCTCTGAAAGCGGAGATAAAAGAGTAATCGATGCAGCAGCATGCATCAGCTGTGGAACTTGTGCAGCTGAATGTCCTGCTGAAGCAATTTCAGAAGAGTAATTTTCTGAATCTCTTTCTTTCAGATTAAGACAGATTCTCTGGCAGGAATCTGTCTTTTATTTTTTAAATACTTGCTTTATTATTAATTAAGAATGAAAGCCGCAAAAAAATCACTTTTAGCCTTAATCTTTCTGGGAAGTTTTACAGCTGCCTGCCTGACTGCACAGGGCATGAACATAGACGAAGCAATTGAAATCGACATAGAAAAGCTTCCTGAAATTCAAAGTCTTTTCCCAAAAAGAGAAAATGTAGTTTTCCAGCAGTTCAATGAAATTGTTGAAAAAAATTCCCGCAGGGTCTTTGCCGGCCAAAATCCTGAATATACCTTCTTCCGTTACAGCCCCGGTTCAGACAGCGTAAAATTTGATTTTCTACAGCTTTGCGCAAGACTTAACATCAACATAGATACAATGGCAACCCTAAATTCTATTGCCAGCAAGGACGATAACATAAAAGGACAGACAATCATAGTTCCGACAGTTCAGGGGATTTTTATTGCCCTTGACGGCGGCCAAAATGATATAGAAACCCTTCTTTTTCAAAATTACAAAAATCAAAACTTAACAAAAGGCACCTTATACTATAAAATTAAAGGACGGAATTTTGTATTCATACAGGGAAAAAGATTTGAGCCGACAGAAAGAGCTTTTTATCTTGATTCCGCTTTCATGCTTCCGCTGACAAAGGATTCTTTTACGGTTTCTTCTGAATTTGGAAAGAGGAAAAATCCATTTTCGGGACAGATTAAGAATCACAACGGAATAGATCTTGCAGCCGCAGAAGGAAGCCCTGTATATGCAATAAAGGACGGTGATGTTGCTTACGCAGTTCCTGATGATCCAGTATTCGGAAATTACATCATTCTGAGTCATGATCACGGAAAACAGACAAGCGTTTATGCCCATCTTTCAAAGATGAATGTAGACCAGTATCAGTCTGTAAAAAAAGGAACTATAATCGGACTTGTAGGACATACAGGTCAGGCAACCGGCGACCACCTGCACTTTGAAATCCGACAGGGCGGCAAGGTTGAAAACCCCCGCGATAAATTGAATTTTTAAAGGTTTTTAGTGAAGACTGCAAGATTTATTAAAAAAGGCTTTATTTTCTCTTTTGCGCTGACGTTTTCAGCTTTCCTTTTTGGAGAATCCTTCAGAACGGGAAAGCTGCACCTTCTTTCGGTAAAGCAGGAGGTTGATTTTGAAGAGCAGCTGCATCTGGGAACAAATGAATCGCTTGCTATGAAGCTGCCGGAAGACAAAACCTTTATAGAAGGCATAGAAATCAAGATGGATATTCCGGAGGCAATTGCCTACTGGCAGGACTGCGTTGCCTGCTCGGTTTATAATAAGATTTCCCCCTCCCCTTCTGAAAATCAGATTGACTATTCAGGCTCCCGCCAGTTTGTAAGCACCCTGCCGGGAAGGCTTTCCTGGGTTTTACAGGTGCCGCTAAAAAAAGAAAACAGTCTTAAACAGAATCAGTACACAACTCTGATGGATTCTGTGGTTGAATTTGCAGACGGCACTATTTTCCTCCGCCTGCAGCCTGTTATGAAAGGCGTGCCCGAAGAAGCAATGGAATCAAAAATCAAGCTGACGGTAAAACCTATTCTTTCTAATCAGGGCGAATTAAAGCTGAGTCTTACAGGGGCTGACGGCAAAAAGCCGGAGAATGCAACAATCTACGTTGATGACAAAATCGTTACCCTTTCAAAGGCAGGAAAAATATTCCTTGATACTGGGGTTCACAACCTTTCAGTAACATCACCTTCATTCAGGAATGAAGTAAGAACCTTGAGAATAGACCGGGCAAAAACTACCGAGCTTCAGATTGAGCTCAAGAGCATTGAACCTTCTCTTTTTGTTTCGGCACCGGAAGGAACAAAAACTTTCATCGATGATAAAATCTTCACCCTTTTTGGAAAAGAAAGCTACATTGAAGAGGGTGAGCATAAAATCCGCTTTACAGTCGGTGATTATGAAATTGTACGTACAATAAACGCCATCAAGGGCAAAACCTACAGGGTAAACTGCTCGGTAGACCTTACAATCACAGAAGAATAAAAAATCTTTAAAATTTTTATAAAATTTAAATATAAAGCTAAAGATTTTGCACCATACTCCCGATATTATAAATGTCAGGGACATTTTCCCCTCCCACCCATGTCCCTGGCTGCCTGATTAAGGCATGGCGCTGATTCTTCAGCGCCTTTTTTTTGCCCAAATCCCCTCAGTTTCCTATACTTTCCTATAATAGAAAAAAACGCTATAATCAGAAATTATGAAAAAAAATCAGAGAGCTCCCCTTATTATTTCAGGCCTCCTTCTTTTGTGTGCCTTAGGCACTGGCGCAGGCCTTGGAGCGGCACTTGCATCAACAAAGAATATAATTGATTCAGAATATATCACGGAATTTGAAACAGCCTTACCGACAAAGCTTCTGGACATCAACGGTGAAGTAATCACAGAGTTCGCATCAGATGAAAAACGCGAAATCATCGATTACCGTCACCTTCCCCAGCATCTGGTAGACGCCCTGATTACCCGCGAAGACCGGGTTTTCTTTGCCCACGGCGGCTTTAACTTTAAGGCTATTCTGCGCGGAGTTGTAGGTATTCTTACTGGCCGTTCACTTGGTGGTGGTTCAACCCTGACCCAGCAGATTGCCGGAACCCTTTACTGCGACCGTAACGATAAATCCATCACCCGAAAACTTAAAGAGCTCTGGTGGGCAATTCAGATGGAGCGCCGCTATTCCAAAAATGAAATTCTTGAGCTTTACCTGAACAAGATTTATTTTGGCGGCGGTACTTACGGTGTAAACGCAGCCTCAAAATATTACTTCGGTCACGGAGCAACAGAAATCACACCGGCAGAAGCCGCAATCCTTGTTATCCAGCTTTCAAACCCGGCCTTTTATAATCCTTTTGACCATCCTAACCGGGCTATGGACAGACAGAAAAACGTACTTGATTCTATGGTTGCCCAGGGCTTTATCACAAAGGATGCCGCAGAAGAATCTTTCAATGACTTCTGGGCAGATTTTGACTACACAAGAACTTCAACATCAGCTTACATGATGCGTGACGACAAGGCACCCTGGTTCAGCGAATATGTACGCCGCGAGCTTGGAAGCATGATTTACGGTTCTGACGATATTTACACAGGCGGATTTACAGTAAATACAACCTTAAATCTTTCCCACCAGCTGATTGCTCAGGAAGTAATGGAAAAGTGGATTAAGGATGCAAATGCCCGCTACAAGAGGGAACATTCTGCAAAAGCCGGAGTTGCTTACGGAACTTATGTGCCAATTTCTGAAATGATTGCCCTGCTTTTCAATATTCCAAGCTTAAAGGTAAGTGAGCAGAGAACAGAGCTTGTTGCCAACAACGAATTCATCAATAAGGTAAACCCGGTTCTTGACGTAATTTCCATGATAAACGGTTCAGAAAAGCTGAAAATCAACATCATTAACCGCGCCGTTGCAATTTCCAAGCAGAACGATGAAAAGACAACTATTGAAGGTACAATGATTGCCCTTGATCACGAAAACGGCTACATCGATGCCCTTGTAGGCGGAAGCAAGTTTGATCAGGAAAACCAGTTTATCCGCGCAACCCAGGCAAAGGTTCAGCCGGGTTCTACATTTAAGCCGCTTTATTATTCAGCCGCCATTGATTCACGCAAGTTCACACCGACAACCATAATTTCTGACTCGCCGGTTGTTTTCCATACAGCAGACGGAAAGCCTTACATTCCTTTGAACTTCAAGGGTGAATGGGAGGGTGATGTAACAGTTTACCACGCCCTTACCCGTTCTATGAACGTTCCTTCCCTTAAGGTTCTTGACGGAATCGGATTTGAAGCAGCCATCAGCCGTGCAGTTGCCCTTCTTGGTATTTCAAAGGAAGAATTACCGACACGTGCCTTTGTTCCGGGCTATCCTATTGGTCTTGGAGTATGTTCTGTCCGCCCTGTTGAGATGGCCCGCGCTTATGCAATTTTTGCCAACGGAGGAAAGGAAGTTACTCCAATGGCTATCAGAACCGTTGAAGATAAAAACGGCGACGTTATCTTAAATCCTGAGCTTGAAATAAGAAAGGCACAGGCAGCTAAGGGTGAAAAGATTCAGGTTATTTCACCTCAGACTGCTTACGTTATGGTTAAGCTTCTTGAGCAGACAGTATTTAACGGCGGTACACTCAGCGCCCAGAGCTGGCATTTTGATTATCATGACGAAAAAGGAAAGAAATATACCATGCCTGCAGGCGGTAAAACCGGTACAACCCAGAACTGGGCCGATGCATGGGCCTGTGGATTTACACCTTACTATGCGGCTGCCTTCTGGTTCGGATTTGACAAGCCGGGACAGTCACTTGGATTAACAATTACTGGTGCCACACTTGCCGGATATGCCTGGGGTGAATACTTTGATAAGGTTCACAAAGATTTGCCTCTTAAACAGTTCACAAGGCCTCTTGAAGGCCTAGTTGAAGCAACAGTCTGCTCTGTGAGCGGAAAAATCCTTACAGAGGGCTGCGGAGACCATAAAACAACACAGTGGTATCTGGAAGGAACCCAGCCTACAGAGATTTGTCCTGTTCATTCAAATCAGTCTAATTCGATTCTTGCTATAAGCAGACTTGAAATGGAAATGTACAAGTCCGGTCAGCGTCATAATATTACGCCGGAAGCAAAGCCTCTGAAACTCAATCTGGACTTCTTAAATTCTAACTACGTGGCACCAAAACGAAGGCCGGAAGATTTGCTTCCTTCAGAAACAGAAAATACTGGCACTAAAGCAAATCAGAAGGTAGAATATGATTATAACTATCTGATGGAATAATCAGATAAAGGCGGCAGTAGAGAGAATGTTAATAGCAATTAAGGATATTAAGATAAAGAAAAGAGTTCGCAGGGATTTGGGTGACCTTGAAAATCTTAAGGACAGCCTGCGCACTTACGGTCTTTTAAATCCGATTACACTTAACAGCCGCTACGAGCTGATTGCCGGGGAACGCCGCCTTACAGCCGCCATGCAGCTGGGCTGGACAAATATTCAGGCGAACATAATCGATAACCTGACAGAAGTTGAACAGCTGGAAATGGAAATTGAAGAAAACAACCAGCGTAAAGAGTTTACAGATCAGGAGCTTCTGCAGGGCTACATGAGACTGGAAAGACTGAGAAACCCGGGATTTTTTTACAGAATATACTTGTTCTTTAAGCATTTGATTCAGAAGATTAGAGACTGGCTTAAAAAGAGAAAGAAAAAACAGTCGAAATAAATTACTTTTTTGAAGGCAAAAAATGCGGAGCATAGGTTCGTGATTTGCGAAGCTTTTTTCGCGATAACGGGCATACAACGCGTAAAAGAGCCTACAGAGCAAGCGAAGCTTGCGTCGAGCGAAAAGCCGCGGAGCAAATTACGGTTCTATGCGGGAGCATTTTTTTATATTACAAAGAGCATTTCTTTTATATATTCAATTTCTTTAGAAACTTCTTCTTTCAGATGCCAGGGCGCATTTAATACAAGCATTCCGCTTCCGTAAAGGCGAGGCGGATTTTTTTCGCTCTGTTGGTATTCCTTAAGGCTCATTTCCTGATGGCTGTCTTTGGCGGCCACTTCCAGGCGCAAATCGCAGATTTCTATATTTGGATTTACAGAACGGGCAGAAGACTGAATGTCATTAAGCATCTGATTGATTTCTGACTCACGGTGGGCAAGCAGCGGATACCAGAGCATTATGATTCCGTTTGACCACTTTTTATTTACGGCGCAGATTGTCTCAGCTACATCGAGATAGTCAGAAGCTTCTTCGTAGCTTGGGTCTATGAGGACAGCTCCCCTCTTTGTTTTTGGCGGAGTAAGGGCCTTAAGCATTTCAAAGCCGTTTCGGGCGTGAATCTGAATCTGGGAGCAGGCAGTCTGACAAAATGGTGATTTTATCATATTGCGGCGGAGATTTTCAATTTCCTGGGGATGAAGCTCGGAAAGAATCATGTAGTCTGACGGGCGTAGCAGGAGGCGCCCGATTTCTGGCGAGCCCGGATATAAGCTTTTTGAGGTGTACTGGCGGATTAAGGCAAAATATGCGCTTAGTAAGGGATGCGAACCAGAAAGTTCACTCTGAAATGAAGACATAAGGCGCATTATGCCCTGGGCGGCTTCACCTGTTTTTTCGGCGCGGTTATCCATAAGGTCGTAGAGGCCGCTGGCCGAGTGAGTATCAAAATAGGTGTAAGGCTTGTCCTTTTTGTTGAGGGAGGTAAGAACGCCGGTCAGAGTTAGGTGCTTTAAAATGTCTGCGTGATTTCCCGCGTGAAAGGCGTGCTGATAGCTTAACATGGCTTGCCGCCTGTACCTGTACCTGTGCCGCTTACGCCCTCAAGTTCGCTTTCCAGCTGGTCGATTTCCTTAAGCCAGACTGCAGCAGAGGCATCGCTTGGCATACGCCAGTCACCGCGCGGAGAAAGGTTGATTGTACCCACTTTTGCGCCGTCGGGCATGCAGGAACGCTTGAACTGCTGACTGAAAAAGCGGCGGTAGAAGGTGCGCAGCCATTTTAGGAGGATTTCGTCGGTGTATAAATCTCCTAAGCCGGCGTTTTTTGCAAGGAAGAAAATCTTTTTCGGACTGAAACCAAAGCGCAGAAGATAGTAAAGATAAAAGTCGTGAAGCTCGTAAGGGCCTACCAGGTCTTCGGTTACCTGGCTGATTTTACCTTCTGTCGGAGGAAGAAGCTCCGGGCTTACGGGAGTTGCAAGAATGTCACGGAGGACAGCTTCAGTTTCGCCCCGGGCTTCGTCCGCAAACCATTCGACAAGATAGCGTACCAGAGTTTTTGGAACCGAAGAGTTTACACCGTACATGGACATGTGGTCGCCGTTGTAGGTACACCAGCCCAGAGCCAGCTCAGAAAGGTCGCCGGTTCCAATTACAATTCCATTAGTTTTATTTGCGTAGTTCATGAGAACCAGAGTTCGGGTTCGGGCCTGACCGTTTTCGTAGGTGACGTCGTGCAGGCTTTCATCCTGACCGATATCCTTAAAATGCTGGCGGACTGAGTCTGCGATCGGGATTTCCTTTAGGGTGGCACCGCACTGGCGGGCAAGAGTGCAGGCATTATTGTAGGTGCGGTCACTTGTGCCGAAGCAGGGCATAGTAATCGCGGTGATTTTGCTGCGGTCAAGTTTACAGAGATCGAAGGCCCGGCAGGTTACAAGCAGGGCCAGAGTTGAATCAAGGCCGCCTGAAAGACCGATAACGGCTGACTGGCATTTTATGTGGCGCAGGCGTTTTGCAAGGCCCTGGGCCTGCAGTGTAATAACTTCCTCACAGCGGGCAGTACGGGCAGATTTATCGGAAGGAACAAAAGGATGAGGGTCGATGAAGCGTTTTAATATGCCACCTTCCCCGGCGAAAGTGCCCGCTGCCACGGAAGACTTCCCTGCCCCGGCAAGTGCCGCCTCGTCCCCGCTCAAATTGACCTGGACGGTCACATAATTCTGCGCAAAGGGGGCATGATTTACCGAAAAGCCGAAGCTTGTAGTGCGGCGTCTTTCCTGGCAAAGGCGTTCTATATCGATATCAGCATAAATAGCGCGCTCATCATCAAAAAGCTTTGACTGGGCAAGAATGCTGCCGTTTTCACAAATCAGCCTGTGACCGGCAAAAACCATGTCCTGAGTCGATTCGTCTTTTCCGGCATTTGAATAAAGGTAGGCCGCAATCAGCTTTGCACTATGATTTTTTATGAGATTGCGGCGGTAATCAGCCTTGCCGATAATTTCGTTACCCGCAGAAAGATTAACGATGACGTTAGCTCCGTTGAGGGCGTGGCGGATTGAAGGCGGAAAGGGAGTCCAGAGGTCTTCACAAAGCTCGCAGGCAATTTTAAGCTCAGGGTTATCCCGGTCGCAGATAAGGATGTCCGTCCCAAAAGGAAGGTCATCAAAGCCCGCAAAAGAGATAAAGCGGGTCTCCATATCCGGCTGGAAAGGTGTAAACTGGCGGCGCTCATAAAACTCGCCGTAGTTTGGAAGGAAGGATTTTGCAATCAGAGCCAGGAGGTGGCCTTTAAAAATGACAGCGGCGACATTATAAATCCCCTCTCCCTGAGCCAGCGGCAATCCCACAAAAATCAGACTATTGAGGCCGGCAGTTTCCTTAATTATAGAAGAAAGAGCCTGCTCAGCTGACTTCAGAAGACTTTTCTGAAAAAACAAATCTCCGCAGGTATAGCCGGTAAGAGAAAGCTCCGGAAAAACGATGATTTTAGCCCCGTTTCCAGCCGCAGCCTTCGCCTCTTCAATTATCTTTTTTGCATTAAAATCACAATCAGCAAGAACAAGTTCCGGGCTAACGCAGGCCCCTCGAATAAAGCCGTAATTCATAAGTTTATTTTCCAAAATAAAAATCTTTTTTACTATTTTCTTCTTCACATTTTTTATAAGCAAAACCGTTTACTATCATATCTGCTTCATCAGAAATTTTCTTCAAATCAGGCATATTTTACCTCCACAGATTTAATAGGATTTAAAAAGTTTTTTGGATTTATATAGAGATTTTTTAATATTGGAATTAAATCTATGTACTCTTCTTCAGCTTCTTTGTTATGTGAATATTTTGCCATTACAACAAGATAGCCATTATCCCATTGTACGACTGATTCATATCGTTCAAGAGAATACGGAGCAACAAATTTCAATCGTTTATCACGAAAAGAGAAAATTGTATATGAGCCTTCATTTGAAATAAATGCCTTCTCTTCCATACCAAAAGTCTCCAATAAAAATATTTTAGCATAGATTTAAATTATTGAAAACTTAAGAGGAATTAATATTTTTTTACGATACTGTATTATCCACAACCCCTATTACGGGCTTTACACTACCACAATTACGTTCGGTAGAGGGTGTGTGGAAAGGCCATTCCACGACCTGTGGATAATAAACGCACTTAACCAGTGTCTACTAACTTAGTATATTATATCATCCAGCTTAGTATATTTTACCTACAAGGTTAGTATATTGTATCTTCCAAGCTAGTATATTTGTTCTTCTAACCTGATATATATAGTTCTATTTACTCTCAAATATTCCGCTGTATGATGTGGAGATTCTTCAATTTTATTCAGCACCTTTTCCATTCCATACTTTCAAAATCAAATCTCTTGATTATCTTTGCCGGATTACCTGCTACGATTGAATATTCAGGTACAGATTTTGTCACTACACTATTTGCACCAATAATTGCACCCCTACCAATCTCAACACCAGGAAGAACAGAGACCATTTCTCCTATCCATACATCATCGTGAATAATCACAGGTTTTGCAGAAAGTTTTCTGTCTTTAGGATGCTCGTAAGGATCGGAAATTTTTTCTGAATCAGAATAATTTCCATGACAAATATCACTGATAAAAACTTTTCCTGCAATTAAAACATTATTACCAATTTCAACATGTTCAGCCGCAGCAATGTGAACGAAATCATTTATCTGAACATCATTTCCGAAAATCAAAACTTTTTTTTCCGCAGATTTACAATTATTTTACGTTTATAATATTTTAAGACAGAAAAAATGTAAGCCAGAAAAAAAATAAAAGAATTAACTCCAAGATTTTTGTGAGAATCCGTGATTGAAAACAATTCTCCCTTTTCCATCTCTTTTAAATTTCCGCTCAATCCACATTGACCGTAACGTTGCTTATGAAGAATACTTTGTGAGACTTTTTTATTAAGAAACAAACATTCAAAATCATGAAGAATGTGGTTATAAAAATAAAACTCTTCGCTTCCACGTAGTAAAGAATTATACCTAACCCCAAATTCAATGATTTTTCTTGAAACCATTGAATTTGGGGGAGAGTATCTGTTTTTGAACTGTTGTGCATTCAAGGAAACTTTATAGAGATTGTTATCAATCTTTTTTAAGAAAAAAGTTGTTTGTCTTTCAATATCATGATTAGCAGAAATACAATCACAGTAGGGATACTTCTTGAAAACTTCAAGCAAAATTTCAAAATGATTTTCCAACCATTCATCATCAGAATCGTTAAAAGCAATATATTCGCCTTTTGCAAGTTCCAATCCCTTGTTTCTGGCAGTCGCAGCGCCAGCATTTTCTTGATGAACGACAACGATTTTCGGATTATTTGATGCAATTTCATTCAAAAGACGCAGAGAATTATCCGTAGAACCATCATCTACACAGATGATTTCATAGTCCTTAGTAACTCTTTCAAGAGATATAATGACAGATTCAATGCAGCGGTGAATTGTATTTTCTGAATTATATACGGGAATTATTACGGAAACTAACATGAGGACTCCTTGGATATTCTTTCAAAGAATGTTTTTATGTGCAGAACTGTAGATTCTATAGAATGGCAGTCTGTAAATCTTTTATGAATCAGCAGATTAAAATTATAAACATTATCTTTATAGATTTGTTCTATAGCTTGAACAAAATCATTTTCAGATTGACAAATATATATTCCATGTAAATTTTCAACTTTATATCCAAAGAAAACTTCAGGAGTTCCAATAATGGCTTTACCATACATTAGAGCATCTGCTGTTTTTGTTTTCATTCCACCACCAGAAATAATTGGAAGCAAAACGAAATCTGTTTCTTTATAAAAAACTGATAAATCATCAACATAATCAAAAACTGTTATTTTCTCAGAATTTGAAAACGCCTTAGACATTCCGTTCCCAACAATAGTCAGATGAACTCTAACAGCTTTTGGCAAAACATTTTGAATAAACCAATTTAGTCCATCTGTATTACCAAAAAAATTACTTCCCACAAAAAGGCATTTATGATTGTGTATTTTTTGTTTAACCTGCTCAAGTTTTATTACTTCCCCTTCAGAAAGTGTATTTTTTACTGAAAAAGGGAAAACACAATCGGCCGATTTTGCATAAACTTTTTCCATGAGTTTTGAATCATTTTCATTTATTGTCATACAGTAATCAGAATAACGAATGCTGCAAGTTTCATTATATTTTGTTAAAACATAGAAATACCAAGACTTTATATTTTTAAGTGAAAAATAGCTTCTAGCATATTCAATTTCTATGTTGTGAAAAAAAGTTAATACTTTTATGTGAGGAAAATGTTTTTTAATATATTTTACCAAAGCTCCATATTGAGCAGTTTCTATAAAAACATAATTTGGTCTCACTGCGTATATGTAGTTACTGATTCTTTTGAAATCAGAAATCAATAATCCTGGATAAAAGAAAATGCATCTGCTGAAAATCTTTTCAATTTTAGAATTATATTTCAAATCATATCGAAAGAAGTTCTTTTCGAATATCATCTTCAAAACAATCTGCATATTCTTAGACGCAATTTCACCGCCTGTTTTCGGCTTTTCGAGGTTGTGACCTATATACAATAATTTTGACCTCATTTTTTCACCTTTGTTCTATCTGTGTTGAGAGCCATTTTTGCAAATATGAGTATAAAAAAACTAGAATCTGCAAATATATTTCCTGTGATGATTGATTCTATGAATATGAAAAAAATGAGAGCGTGTGCATAAAAAGAATGACGGTATCTTGCTTGCATTGTTCTTTTGAAATACAAAAAATATAAAGTAATTCCCAAAAAGCCACAGGATGAAATTATCAAACTTAAAGTATCTTTTGAGCCCATATTATTTGGATTTAATCCGTAAGATTGAAGTTCCCATGTTTCAAGATTTACACTATCAACAATAGGTATAATGTCAGTGAAAATATTTTGAAACACTTCATAATTCAGTCCAAAGCCATGTCCCAATGGATAAAAGCAAATATCTTTTATCGAGCTCCACATGAATCCAAAACGCGTAACATACGTCGCAGAGCCTTTACGAGGAAAAATAATACTTATGCCGTAGTAAAAAGCTTTGCAAAAATCATACCAAAATAAAGAAATGAAGCAGAAAATAAAGAGTAAGAAAATTATTTCTATGTGCTGTTTAGAAAAAAATCTGTACGATTTTATAAGTGGCACTATAAAAGCAATAGGAAGAGCTAGTAATGCAAATTTTGCTTTGCAAGCAGAATAGAGAATAAAAATAAAAAATATAGCACAGATTCTTTTGGTATATCTCTGAAACAAGATAAGCAAAATAAATATTGAGCTTCCAAGCCATAAGCCCAAGCAACTCGGTTCTGAAAAACTTCCTTGAAATCTTCCTTCCCAGTCTTGAAGAATAAGCAATTGAATATTTGTATGTCCAATTAGTCCTGTCTTTTTATTATAAAACAGCCAGAAAAAGAATAGTACAGATTCTAATAAGATTTGAAATATGAATAATTTTCTTATACAGATTGTGAAGAAACGATTTTTAAAAGTCTGATAAAGGATAAAGTAGTTAAAAAAAACAAGAGCGGTCAATATCACGTTTTTCAACAATTTACCAAATCCATAATGATTATTTTCAAAACATATAATCAAAGAGAATAGCGTCAAAAAAGAATAAAATGATATAAACAAGATTTGTTTATAAGAGAAAGTATGTAGACTTTTATTTACCAATAGCAAAAGTAGTATCAAAAAGCAGTCTATTGCAATTTTTGTTGCTGTCCCCAAAAAGAAAACAAATATTCCATTGAAAAGACCGCTTACCATAAACCAGACAAGAACAAAATATGGATAAAAACATAAAGAAGGGGTTCTCATAGTGAAATCAACTCCTTGAAATATGCTTTTCCGATTTTTGCGTTCCTAGGTAATAAGTAGACCAAGATAATAAAAAATTTTAATATGGCTCTGTAAAACTTTTTAGCATGATAATTCTTTGAAAAGTAAATAAGACATGAACGCCAGTAGAAAAATGATGATTTTTTGCTGAAACTATATTTATCAGTTTTTTTGTCACTTCCTCCTTCCAGGTGAATTATTTTTGGTTCTGAAAGAATAAAAGTCTTTTTGCCAGTCAATGCGAAATTGTTTAACTGCAAATCACTTTCTTCAAAATACATGAAAAATCTTTCATCAAATAAGGCAGTTGAATCATTTTTCACAAATAAGTCAGCACCAGTTACATACCCCTGTATTTCTTTCGTTAAAGACTCGTAATTTTTTTTAGGTATTGTTCTATGGCGTTTTTTTTTCAGGCTGCCAAATAAATCAGAAATGGCTGCTCGCAATAATGTTTGTAGCATATTACAAAAAGAAGGGTAAGAGCCATAGGAGTGTATTATTTTTCCGTCATTTATAAGCCAGGCACCAAGTGCACCCAACTGTTCTTTTTCAGGATATGATTCCCAAAAATCAAAAAATATTTTCACTGCATTGTTGAGAAGAACAGTATCACTATTCAGATAGAAAATATATTTACCTTTAGCGATTTTTAAGCCTCTATTATTCGCTGCACCAAAACCAAGATTCGCATTATTTTCTATTAACACTACGTTTGGAAATTTATTTTTTATCATTTCTATAGAGCCATCGGTACTTCCGTTATCAGAGACAATAACTTCAAAATCAATATCTTTTGTCTGTTCAAAAACTGATATTAAGCAATTTCGAGTAAGTTCTATAGTGTTATAATTGACGATAATGACAGAAACATCCATTTCTTTACCCTATATATCTGACCCTCTTTATCAAGTAAAGATGGTCAAAGAAAAAATGTTATAATCCGCACCTTGCAACTCAAGGTACACTTTCACTGCTTATTTGCAGTTATTTTTTTATATCTCCATTGAGAAATCAGTTCTAAAATTAATTTTTCTTTCAGAAGTATTAGTACAGATGCATAAACAACAGTTCCTATGGTTATACAAAGCAAACAATGTAGCATTACATTTTCTTTTATGTATGGTACAAATTGTAAAATGAAATACATACAAAGCCCCGCTATTACATACTTCAAAGAGTTAAAACTAAAAAAATCAACATTGCTAAAATATTTTCTTGCAAAAACTATTTGCAGAATAAGTCCAATTCCTTCAGCAATAACAGTACCTAATGCAGCTCCATTCTGAGCATATCGCGGTATAAGAATTACATTACATATAGCATTTACAACAGCTGCAATTGAGACTGCGATTGTGTATTTATATTCTTCACGATTTAAAAATAAGAGTTGTAAACCAACAAAACTTGCCAATCCTACAAAAATAATAATTGGAGAAAGAAGCTTTATTGTTATAACGGAAGCTAAGTATTTTTCACCAGCAAAAAGAGTTATAACATCTTTTGATATGGATATAATTCCTAAACAGCAAGGAATTCCAAAAATTAAAACGTAATGCAAAGATAGATTTAAATATCGATTATAAGCTTCTACATCATTGTTATTTCGACAATTTTCTAATCTTGGAGTTATAACAGTACTAAAAACTGTTACTACAGCTATAACAATGCGAATAATTCTATTTGCAGCTGTATATAACCCAACCTCAGCATCTGTACAGAAGATACCTGTCATTGTAACATCAAGTTGCATATACACATTCACAGCAACGATTGATGCAAAAATTATAAGCACGGATTTTATATGGCGTGAAAAATTAAGAGTATTATATGGCACAAAATGAATGTATTTTCTTAGGTACAAAATATTGAATAAAGATGATATACCATTTAGACCTACAAAAATAGCCGCATAACGAAGATAATGATCTGTATTTTTTACAAGTAAAAAAATTGAAATTATTTGTAATAGTTTTATGATTATAAAGCGAACTGTTATATAAGTCTGATTTTCAATTCCCTGATAAAACCAGTCATAATTGAAAGAAGAAAGAAATATAGTTGGTGCAATTATGAGAAAAATATTTCTTTGACTGTTAAGACAAGGAACTAAGTTTATTAACGCAAAGTAAATAACATACCCCACTGTCGTAGTTACAAAAAGAATAAAACTCAATTCTAAGACAGCTCTAGAACATTGCTCTTTATTATCACGCACCCTTGCGATTTCTCTAATTCCATAAGTTGGAATTCCTAGAGCAGTAAATAAAACAAAATATGAAACTATCGAATTAGCAAATTCCACCTTTCCGATACCTGAAGGTTCTAGTATTCTGCTAACATAAGGAAATATGATTAGAGGGAAAAAAAATGATAACACTGTTCTTACAGTTGTGAGACTATAATTCAGTTTTAGGCTTGTCATTTCTCAATTTCCCCAAGGATTTTCCTGTTCATCACTCGGCGTTCCTTATCAAACACCCAACCAAATTTATTAAAATACCTGATAGCACTCCTTATATGTGCAACCAACATCTTCTTACTCTTATAACTCTCCCGAGCGTGGTTATGTACAATCGTTACATCGGGGTAATACAAAGTCTTTGCTACTCTATGCAGTCTGCGAATCAAATCAAAATCTTCGCAGTACATAAAATATCTGTCGTCAAAGAAAATATTATTTTCTTGCAAAGTCGCAAGCCTCATGAACATGAAACAGCCGCTCAAACACGGAGGATTAATAACCTTGTCATATCCGCTTGATTTAAGGCAGTAGCGGTCATTGCGTTTTACGCCCCAGCTTTTTGGCAGGAATCTACGGAAAATCAAATCAAACGGAGTAGGAAGCAGCTTGCATAAATATTGAAGTTCACCATCCGGATATATTACTTTTGGCAAAACGTACCCAGCGTCAGTATTTTTATCCATAAACAGAATGAGTTCTGGAAGCACATTTGGATCAAAATAAATATCAGGATTCAAAACAACATGGTAGATTGAGCCCGCCTCTATTGCTTCATGCATAGCAAGATTATGACTGGCTCCATAGCCCAGGTTTGCATTGTGAATATAGCGGATTTTTGTTCCACAATCAGCGTATTCCTCTTGCAGAATTCGCCATTTGTCATTTGGAGAATTATCAATTATATAGAAGATTTCAACACATTTTGAATTAATTACAGAATTGAAGAGAGAAGAAATCTGATTTCTTGGAGTATTAAACAAAACTACACTTGCAGTCAATTTTACTTCCGACATCAGCAGACCTTCTCGTAACCAAGTTCATCTTCACTTATAATTTCACGGTCACAATCGTAAATAACCTGAAAATCAATTCCGCACTTTTCTGCAAGCTGACTGTAATAATCAATCACATCTTTTCTGATTTCGTTCCCGCAAAGCCAGAAGCTTTCATCCGCATCCATTACCGGAGTTTCCGTGCAAAAGTAAAGCATCACGCTATCCGCCTCTTCCCCTGCATTACCATCCAAAATATTATTCAAGGCATATTCCAGCATCAGCTCGTCAATACCGTTTGCAAGACAGGTTACGTGCCAGCCGGCTTTTTCTATAAGAGAATTAAATAAATCATTAAGTTTTTTCTGTCTGAAATCATCCGGGGCAGAACCACAGAGAATTGCGTAACGGGTCAAAACTAACCTCTTATGCTCATTTTGTGTACATTTTACATACTATATTTCTTTAAATCAACACTTTATTTATTTGTAATCACACAATATTTATTAAAAAATAAATATATGACAGTTGAAGAACAGGAAGCATTTGTCTGTAAAAGATTAAAAGCTGAAAGAGAAAAAGCAAATTTATCTCAAATGGAACTCTCACTTGAATCTGGAGTTTCGCAAAATATGATTACTTATATAGAAAACGGAAAAAGAGCTCCAACAATCACAACTGTATTAAAATTATGTAATGCAATGGGAATCAGCCCTGCAGTTTTATTTCCAGCAAATGACACAAATAAGCAAAAAGCAAAAGAGACTATAATAGAACTAATTCAGAGATTTATGTAACACCTGCTAGATTTTCTAAATAAACATCGCCATATACTGAGGAAGCGTTATCTTTGTTTCGTTTACTCCCACATTACCATCAATCAGTTTGTAGGCATAGGGTGGTTCAAATTCGGATATAAAGCTGTTCAAAGAAGTCGTATCCCCTTTCTTTGATTTTACTTCAACAGGTATTGCGGCACCATCTTTCTCAAAGAGAAATTCAATTTCCTGGGAATTATCTGATTTTTTATAGTAATTCAAAACATATCCCCTCTTATAAAGCATATCAAAAATCAGATTTTCATATATTCCACCCTTTGCCGGGCCTTTCAATGTCTTTTTTATAAGAGCGGCCTGAGTTTCAAAACCGAACATACTCGTTGTAAGACCTATATCTGTTGTATAAAGCTTAAAATTTTCCGGTTCTTCATAGGCTTTTAATGGAAGAACAGGGAGAGAAACGTTTTTCACAGTAACAACAAGCCCAGCATCTTCAAGCCAGGAAATAGAATTATCATACTTTTTTGCCGTTCCGTTTTTTTCTACCGTTTTGTACTGAAATTTAGTATATTCCTTTGCAAGCTGACGCGGAATTGAGTTATAGCAGGCTTTAATTTTCGGTTTTTCTATATTTTTAGCGTAATGTTCAATATCATCCTCATAACTTTTGAAAATTTTCTGCTGTGTTGCATAAACTTCCTGATAATTTGATGTTTCCAGAAATTTGTTTACAACTTCAGGCATTCCACCAACAACCATATATTCCCGCAGCAGCGAAAGATACTTTTCATTCAGCCCGTCCGTATAATTCTTTTCTTCTGTACCGGCAGGAACTTTTTCTTTTTTGTCAAAGTATTTTTTTAGAATTAAAATAGTCTTTTCATCTATCCTTTTTGCCCAGAGAAATTCTTCAAAATCAAGACTGTGCATCAAAACTTCACGCTCATAGCCGACAGGAATAGACACTTCTTTTTCAAGTTCATTATCTTCCTTACTTTTATTATAATGAATTCCTAGAAGAGAGCCGGATGCAATAACATCATAACGGGAATCAATTGCAAGAAATTTCAGCGCTGTTCGTGCCTTTGGACTTAGCTGTATTTCATCAATAAAAATGAGGGTATTTCCTTCTATAAATTTGCAGTCAGATACATAAAGAGAAATTCGTCTGAAAATTTCATCAGGTTCTAAAGTTCCTTCAAAAATATTAATCTGCTCCGGATTTTTTATGAAATTTATATAAATATAACTTTCATAGTTTTCCTTTCCGAATTGTTCAATGATGAAAGTTTTTCCAATCTGTCTTGCACCATTTACAAGAAGACATTCATTTTTCTTTGATTTTTTCCATTCAAGAAGCGTATTATAAAACTTTCTCTTAAGCATTGAATTTCCTCTAAAAGTATATTAACAGTTTTTTCGAAAAAATGCCACGAATTTGACGATACTTTACCTAAAATTTGCCACGAATTTGACGATTCTTTAACCAAAATTTGCCACGAATTTGACGATACTTTAACCAAAATTTGCCACGAATTTGACGATACTTTAACCAAAATTTGCCACGAATTTGACAATCTTTTTAAAATAAAAAGCCCTGAAACTACTAACCTAAATCAGCAGCTTCAGGACTTTTAGCATAAATCGAGAGGCCTGTCGCCTGGAAGATTAATTAAGCCTTTGTAAACTCCAGCCCTTCACCACCGGCAGCAGCCTTTACGCTGATAACAGAGTCTTCTCCAAATTTACCTGCAAGCAGCTCTTTGGCAAGCTGATTTTCAACGTAAGTCTGAATTGCCCTCTTTACAGGGCGGGCACCCATTGTCGGTTCGTAGCCTTTTTCAGAAAGGAAGCTGACTGCCGAATCATCGAACTTAAGGGTAATACGGCGGTCGGCAAGGCGGGCCGCAACACGCTCAAGCTGATTGCGTACAATACCTGCGATATGCTCCTTACCAAGCTGACTGAACATTACAATTTCATCAATTCGGTTGAGGAATTCAGGCCGGAAGGTCTTTTTCAAAAGCATGTCGATATTTGAGCGAAGTTCTGCCTGAATTTTTCCGGCATCACCTTCCGAGGCGCCGGTCATCTTTTCCCCGGCATCAAGAATCAGATCACTTCCCAGGTTACTTGTCATGATGATGATGGTGTTCTTAAAGTCCACTACCCGTCCCTGACCGTCTGTCAGACGGCCGTCATCAAGCACCTGCAGCAGCACGTTAAAAACATCCGGGTGAGCTTTTTCAACCTCATCAAAAAGAATTACGCTGTAAGGACGTCGGCGGACTGCCTCAGTAAGCTGACCGCCTTCATCATAGCCAACGTATCCCGGAGGCGCTCCAATAAGGCGGGTAACGGAAAACTTTTCCATGTACTCGCTCATATCAATTCGGGTCAAAGCCTTTTCATCATTAAAGAGGAAGTCAGCAAGCGTTTTTGCAAGCTCTGTTTTACCTACTCCGGTCGGTCCTATAAACATAAAGCTTCCAAGAGGGCGGTTAGGATCGTTAAGTCCGCTTCGGTTACGGCGGATGGCATCACTTACCACCTGAACAGCCTCATTCTGACCGATAACACGCTTGTGAAGTACGTTTTCAAGCTCCAGATACTTCTGCTTTTCGCCAGTCATCATTTTTGCGACAGGAATTCCGCTCCAGCTGCTTACAACCTTTGCGATATCTTCTTCAGTTACGCTCTGTCGCAGCAGGCTGTCACTTCCGCTGTCTTTTCGAGCGGCCTCAGCCTGCAAAGCTTCGTCCAGCTGCTTTTCCAGAGACGGAATAATGCTGTATTTGTATTCAGCGGCTTTTTCAAGATTACCCTCGCGGGTAAACTTTTCTTCGCTGAACCTTGCACTTTCCAGCTGCTCTTTGAGTCCGCGCGATTTATTAATAGTAGACTTTTCATTCTGCCACTGAAGCTTCATTGCATCACGTTCAGAAGTGATTTCTGAAAGTTCCTTTTCAAGCTTAGAAAGACGTTCTTTTGAAGCAGCATCATCTTCCTTACTCAAAGACTGCTTTTCAATCTGAAGCTGAAGGATTTTTCGCTCCAGACGGTCAAGTTCAACCGGCTGGCTTTCAATTTCCATCTTCAGGCGGCTGGCAGCTTCATCAACAAGGTCGATTGCCTTATCCGGCAAAAAGCGGGATGTAATATAGCGGTTAGAAAGTGTAGCCGCAGCAACCAGAGCCTCATCTTCAATGCGCACCCCATGGTGAATTTCGTACTTTTCGCGAAGTCCACGCAAAATGGCAATTGTATCTTCCACAGTCGGCTCGGCACAGTAAACCTGCTGGAAACGTCGCTCCAGAGCTGCATCTTTTTCTATATACTTGCGGTATTCATCCAGAGTTGTCGCACCAATAGCACGAAGCTCACCGCGGGCAAGGGCCGGCTTAAGAAGATTAGAAGCATCCATACTTCCTTCGGAAGCCCCGGCACCAACCAGAGTATGAAGCTCATCAATAAAGAGAATTATCTGACCTTCAGATTTCTGAACTTCGGTAATCAAAGCCTTAAGACGCTCTTCAAACTCGCCGCGGAATTTTGCACCCGCAACAAGGCTTCCCAAATCAAGGGCGAGAAGCCGCTTATTTTTCAAAGATTCAGGCACATCCTCACTGGCGATTCGGCGGGCAAGACCTTCTACAATGGCAGTTTTACCAACTCCCGGCTCACCGATTATTACAGGATTGTTTTTTGTACGGCGGCAGAGTACCTGCATTACACGGCGGATTTCTTCGTCGCGGCCAATTACCGGGTCAATTTTATCCTGGCGGGCAAGAGCAGTAAGGTCGCGGCAGTATTTTTCCAGGGAACGCATCTTGCTTTCCGGATCCTGAGAATCAACCGACTGGTTACCGCGCACAGATTTCAGGCTTTCTATGATTGCCTTATGATTTATTCCGTTCTGATTCAAAAAGCGGCCGGTTTCTCCGTCACTCTTGCTCATGGCAAGAAGAATATGCTCGGTAGAAAGAAACTGGTCTTTTAAGGCCGACATTTCTCCCTCAGCCTTTGCAAGAATTTTCTGCATTTCGCTGGAAAGAGTTACCTGGGCAGCACCGCTTACCTTTGGAGATGAAGACAAGGCATCTCTTGCTTTTTTTGCAAGCTCATAAGATGGAATACCAATTCTGTCAACAATCGGACCGACAAGACCATCCTTCTGCTCAAGAAGGGCAGTCAGTACGTGAAGCCCGGAGATTTCCGAGCAGTCATTTTTCAAGGCGATATTTGAAGCTTCCTGTAAGGCTTCCTGAGTTTTAATCGTAAATTTTTCGTAATCCATAAAAAAAACCTCCGATTCGCGATTTTTAATTCACAATTAAAATAATAACGAAGCGGAGGTTTTGGCAAGTTTTTTGATGCAATTTATGAGGATTTACAGGCCGCCCTCTTCAATTTCTCCAAACTCACAGACAGCTTTTTCAATTTTTGCAAATTCCAGCTGCTCAAGATTTTTTCTGTTCTTTTTATACAGCTTGATTTCACCTGTACCGCCAAAGCCTTCAATCAAATCCATGATTTTTCGCTTTCCCTGTGGCAATTCAAGTTTACGATTGTATAGTTCTTTTAAATCACAGTAAACATCTATATCGATTACATAGGTTTTGTTATGAACGCTGACCGACCAGTGAAGTTTGTTCTCATATTCAGAACCTTCAGGTGCCTGGGTACAATCCCAGACACAGGAATAGTTTCTCTTTGACATATCAGCTTTAAAAACAAGGGGCTGACCTTCAAAAGTTCCCAGAAAACTGATTCTGTCGTTAAATTCCCCCTGAACGGAAAAGCTTGAACCAAACAAGAGTTTACCAGAAATATTACTTGTAAGATTACTGGAAGAAAGATGGAACCATTTTTTAGGGAATAAAGAACCAATATAGCGGTCACAGTATCCGTAAGAACGTTTTGGATCAATAAGATAACTTACGCCGTCAAAAAGAATCGTGCCTGAAAACTTTGCAAGACAACCGCAGGGAAACCAGTGGGCTTTACGGCTTTTAAAACCTTCAAGAAATACAGTTTCAAGACTATAATCAATATTCCAGGCAGCTTTTCCCGAATTACAGAGAAATTCCGGGTGCTCTTTTACATCCTGCTCAGAAAGTTCTACAGAGCCGGTAAGTTTTGTTTCTGCAAATAAAGAATTTCCAATCTGGATTTCAAAAGGATTATTGCGGACATTACAGCTTTTTAATCCGTGATATTCACAAATCTGTTTAGATTCCTTACCGACCATTCCAACACGGACAGAACAATAAGACGGCTGAATGATAGCTTCTGTTTCAAGATTTTTTGCGGAGTTTGTTCCGGCAAGAACATACTGAAGATCAGCTTCAGAAATTTTAACGCGGGGCTTAAATCCAAGGCGGGGAGCAGACGGAGAAAGTGATGGATTAATATATTCCAGCTCAATGAAAAAAGATTTTTCGGCACCGGTACCTTCAGCGATTGCATTAAAAACAAAACGCCAGTAATTTACACCGGTCTTTTTTTTGGGATTTTTAAATCCCTTTTTAATAAGTTTATAAACCTTAGAAGTATTTGTCATTTAAAAAACAATCCTTATTCTACTTACTCAATTCAATTTTCGGTAAAACAAGGATTTTATTAAGCAAAAAATATCTTTTTACAGTAAAAAAATGCCGGGAAAAAGCTTACGGAATCATGCGTCCGATTGCTTTATTAAGCTCTTCCTGCTCTTTAGGGAAGTTGTCATTAAGATATTCAAAACACTGAACAGCTGCCTTCTGAGCATGCTCATACCAGATCTGATAAAGCTCTGTTTTTATATCTTCGCCCGGAAATGGAGCACCCTGTACATCAGAAACAAGACCGCGCAGCATTTTTACACATTCAAGAACCTTTTTATCCATATTTCTATCCGCCTCACAATAAAAATTCGTTATACAACTAAAGTATTATACCTATATTTGAATTACTTTTCCACAAAATTCTGTTGATTTATCACAAATTATAAGGCGACGGCACTTTTTACTGTTTTCCAGAAGCCTTACAGCAGCCTGATGAACATCCTCCGGAGTCACCTTAAGGGTATCTTCAAGCCGTTTTTGAATCATTTCAGGTCTTGTACCAAAGAGGAAGCGGTTAAAGCCCCTCACTCCCCTCTGACTTGGACTGTCAGGAACAATCTCATCACTGTAATTTGAAATGATACAGCACTCGACTTCTTCCTGTGTGAATTTCTTTTCGCAGACCTCCTGCAAAGATTCAATAAACAAATCAAGAGATTTTACGGGAGTCGGATCCCGCCAGCTCATCATAGAAAAAATCTTATCAGTTGAGTCAGGGGAACATGAACCACCGTAAGCTCCGCCAGTCATGCGGATTTTTTCCCAAAGCTGATGACCGTTAAGCCAGGTTGAAAGAATATCCTCTGCAGCCGCTTCTTTTGTAAGCCAGATTGAACACGGGAAAAAGGCTGCGGCAAATCCTGTCTGAGTTTTTATTTTCATTGCCTCAATCTGCTGATTTTCAGGCTCAGACTGGTAAATAAATGGTACATAATCCTTCAAAGAATAGCCTTTTGACGCCTTCAAGCTTTTCAATCCGGCTTCTTTTACAAAATTTTCAAGGCCGCAAGTCACTTTTTTTATTGAATCAGAATCCGAAGTAACGTGGATTACGCAGCCCTGAGATAAAATATCTTCATAAAGCGATTTGAATTTTTTAAGCAGGGAAGCGACATCCTTTTTCTTATAGGAATTCATCCAGAAATACTGGCTTACTCCATAAAAAAGCTCGCTCATTGCGCTTGCCTTGTTATAATAAGCCCGCCCTCTCAATGAAAGATAATGAGTTCCATGATGGATAAAGTTGGACTTTTTATCCAGCTGATTTTCAGCAAGAATTGTTTCCATCCTCTTAACATCATCAAAAGACATTTTCGAAATTATTTCCGAAAGCATTTTAAGGCTTTCTTCTGTTTTGTGAGAAAGGAACTTTGCAGAAATAGAAACCCAGCTGCGGCCGGCAATATTTTTATCTTTATAAGATGCGGCAGTCTGCCGGCTGTAATCTGAATCAGGAAGCTCGCCTATTATGGTTCGAGTTCCTACATCGCCCATTACGCAGGCCATCTGAGTAGTACAAAGGTCCCATTTTTTGCCGTTCCAGCCCAAGTCGGTAAGGGAATCTATCATTAACGGAAGATATTTAAAATCTTCCGGCGCAACATTATCAATCGGGAAAGCAACATCAACATAAACAATGCCATTTGTAGCCTCATCGCTTAAAACAAGGTTAATATCACCATCATCTGATTTTACGCTGGAAAGCTCTGTTTTTATGTGATTAATATCTGCAGTAAGCTGGGAAAGCTTTAAGTGAGGGATACAGCTTAATTCTTCAGGACTTTCCTCCTTTGCCTGATAGGCATGAAGGGCTTCCAGCTCAATTTTCAGCTTTTCACGGTCGGTATTCTTTTCAAAATCAGAAAGCAGGGCCTTTTCCTTCGCATTACGCTCTTCAAAA
The DNA here is from genome assembly GCA_947165895.1 of uncultured Treponema sp. Lineage (GTDB taxonomy): Bacteria > Spirochaetota > Spirochaetia > Treponematales > Treponemataceae > Treponema_D. The sequence goes on along the minus strand of CAMVCB010000002.1, from coordinate 332,377 downwards.
TATTTTTTTGATGGTTCAACTACAAGGTCTGCGTGAACAGGAGAATCTATAAAATATTTTTTTATCAGCTTCTTTGTATAATCCGGATCCGAAGCCAGCTTTTCTTTTACGATTTCAAAATCAGAAATCGGAGAAAGATGGGCTTTTGGTTCAAGACCATTTGTCCAGCCGGCAAGAGCCTTACTCATAAGAACGATTGAAAAAGGTCCGAAGTGCCGTCCAACCTCGCGCAGATTAAAATCAATTCCCATGATTGCAGAATTAATGTCATCCTCAGAAAGGCCGTCCTGATAAACCCTTTCAACGGCCGACTGAATCAGGTCAAAAACCTTCTTTTCATTGCCTTTTTTTACTCCGCTAAGTCCCCATGCCATAAAATTGTTGTTGTGAACATAGCCGAAGTTTCCGCAGACCGGGGCAAGATCATCACCAAGTCTGGATTCCTGAAGAATTTTTGAAATCGGGGAAGAATCATTGCCGGAAAGAACCTCAGAAAGATAAGTGTTTTCTATATCATAGCTTCCTGTGTACCAGGCGCGGCAGACCATAGAGCCGGTTGCGCCGTTATCTGGAGCAAAAGCCTTAAGACTGACACTCTTTTCCAGGCAGGCAGTTTTCTGAAGATTTTTGATTTCGTCCGAAATAAAAGGCGTTTTTGAATAAAGGTCCGAAATTACAGGTGCGGGGTATGCTTTTTCCAGACGGGGAATATATTTTTCCGCAATAAAATCAAGCTGAAGCTGAGTCGGAATGTTTCCGTAAAGGAAAAGCAGACAGTTGGAAGGTGAATAAAACTTTTTATGGAAGTCCAGCCAGTTTTCGTAGCTAAGATTTGGAATTTCAAGAGGATCACCGCCGCTTTCATAGCAGTAAACAGAATCCGGATACATGGTATCAATCATGCTGTCTATTGCAACCTGATTGAAGGCTGAAAATTTCGCCTTCATTTCATTGTAAACAACGCCCTGAATTGAAAGCTTGTCCTTATCATCCATTTCAAGGCGCCAGCCTTCCTGCATAAAAGTGTGGCGCGAAAGCTTTGGAAAGAAAACCGCATCTGCATAAACATCCATCAGATTAAAATAATCCGACTGAATCAAAGAAGCCGCAGGATAAGAGGTTTTATCGGGATAAGTCATTGCGTTCAAAAAAGATTTAACGCTCTGATTTTCAAGAGTTGTAAATGGCTCCTTGAGGGGAAACTTTTCTGAACCACAGAGAACGGAATGCTCCATAATGTGGGCGGCGCCGTATGAATTTTTGGCAAGAGTTCTGAAATTCAAGGAAAAAAGATTTTCCTCATCATCATTTATAATATGATAAACCTCAAGTCCTGTACTTTTGTGGCGGAGATAAACTCCCACAGCCTTAAAATCCTTGAGCTGGTCAACGCTGACTACAGCAAAGTCCTTATACTGGCTTCCTTCAGGATATTGTTCGTAAAATTTCATTATTTTGTCCATCATAAAATTAAATATAAATTAAATAAATTTATCTTCGTTTCTGTTTTTGATTATAAGATTTCCGCTTTCAAACTCGTTTCTAAGTCGGGCAACAAAAGAACCGGTAATGCGGTCAACGTCGCTTTTTCTCATCGGCTTTAAAATATCACCCTGAGCCCGCACTTCACTACGGCGGCCGGCAGAAATATTTGAAAGGATTTTTTCACAAAAATCATCATTTTTTCCGGCAATCAGATAAGCAATGTCCTGGTCAGAAAGATTTCTAAGCTCAGACTGAACGATTTTATCGTCCGCATTTACAACATCTTCATAAGTAAAAAGACGCTGCTTTAAATCCTGGCCAAGATCAGGATCATTGGCAGAAAGCTCACCAAGAATTTCAGCTTCAGTATCAAAATCCATCTTTTTTAGAATCTGAGCCAGTGCGTTTCGTCCGTCTATTGTTTCTGCCTTTTCCACAACCTGATTTTCGGCCTTTTCATGAAGAGCCTGACTTACACGGCGGATAATATCGGGGCTGACAGGCTCCATTTTTGCAAGGCGCATTACAACTTCCCGCTTTTCTTCGGCCGACATCTGGTTGATTACTTTTGCGGCTTTTTCCGGCTGTAAAAAAGAAAGAACCATAGACTGGACGCCAACATTTTCATCCTTCAAAAGAAGATAAATTCTCTCTTCTTCAAAATCACGAAGGTATTCAAATGGTCTTTCACCGTCAAACTGAACGGCATTAGAAAGCATCTGGTCGGCCTTATCTTTTCCGTAGGCCTTTTCCAGCATTTCACGGGCAGTTTCTATTCCGCCGGAAGATTTAGTCTGGGCAAGAAGCTCATTGAATTCTGCAAGAATGACGTTTGCTTCATCCTTGTTTACAGTGCGGATAGAAGCAATTTCCGGGATAATGCGCTCAATCTGTTTTTCATTCAGATGAGGAAGAATTTTTGCGGCCTCATCCTCACCTATTAATAGAAGAAACTTTGCAACACGGCGGTAAACGGAGTCCTTTCCGTCGGGAGTCTTAGACTCGCCCGGAACTTTAATAAGTCCGCCTTTTTTAAGGTAAGAAGCCGCCTGATCAAGAAGCTTTGAATTATCAAGAGATTTTTCTGCACGTGAACTGGCAAAAGAGTTCCCAGCTTCCTTCATTGCGGAAGAAGACTCCGATGTTTTTATAAAAGCTGCTGGCTTAAATGCCTTAACTTCAGGCTGGCGGATTTGATTTTCAGTCTCAGGTGATTTACTGAGCTTTTGAGGAACAAAGGCTTTTACGTTTTTAGGCGCCTGCTGCTTTTCTTCTTCTTTTTCACTTTTGATAAAGGTCTGAGGGATAAAAGGTTTTACATTTTTTGTATCACTTTCTACCTTTCCCATATTCTGCTGCCTGCCGTAAGCCATAGCCCGTAAATCATTCATGTTCATAAGATGATTATACAATAATTTTAAAATAAAAAAAGTGCCGGCCATAACCGGCACTTTTGTAAAACGAAAGTAAAAACTAGCGAACGTTGCTTGAAAAATCTTTTCAAGCAACTTCGAAGGAGAAGGCGAAAGCCTTCGACTAACGTTTTGAGAACTGGAATCTGCGGCGAGCTCCCTTCTGACCGTACTTCTTACGCTCAACCATACGAGAGTCGCGAGTAAGATATCCGTTAGCTTTAAGAGCTGTGCGTGCATCTGGATCAATCTGAACCAAAGCGCGTGAAATTCCGTGCAAGCAGGCAGCTGCCTGACCGTTCATACCACCGCCAGTTACGTTGATAAGAATGTCATATTTTCCGTCATTTGAAGTAACCAGAAGAGGCTGACGAACAACCTGAAGCTGCTCCAATGAATCGAAATAATCTTTTACATCTTTTCCGTTTACTACAATTTTACCTGAACCGTCGCGAACAAAAACGCGAGCAACTGCAGTCTTTCTTCTTCCTGTACCAATAGCAATATTCTTTACCATGATTTTCTCCTAGCCTTAAAGTTCGATTGCTTCTGGTTTCTGAGCTGTATGTGGATGCTCTGCACCAGCGTAGATTTTTACATTGTCCATAAGTTTACGGCCAAGACGACTATGTGGAAGCATACCTGCAACTGCCAGTGCGAGTGGATCAGTTGGATGTTTTTCCAAAAGTTTTTCAAATGTCTGTGAGCGGAGACCGCCTACAAATCCTGTATGATGATGATAAATCTTTTTCTGTTCTTTACCACCAGTAACAGCAACTTTTTCTGCGTTGATGATTACAACAAAGTCACCCATGTTCTGGTTCTTTGTATATGTTACCTTGTTCTTTCCACGAGCAATTGCGGCAGCTTTAGCAGCAACGCGTCCAAGTGGTTTTCCGGCTGCGTCAATAACGTACCATTTGCGAGCCTGTTCACTTTCCTTAACGAAAATTGTATCCATGATAATACCTTGAAATTAAAAAGTTTATCTTGCGATTTAAGAACATTTGCATCTTGTTCAAAAGTCGCGAAAATCAGAATGAGCGGTTCCGATTTTCATACGGGGTACTATAAAATATCAGATTTACTCAAAAGAATCAAGAGGAGGGAAAAGCCTTTCCCTACGCCCGCACTTCGTTGCGTGCTACCCTTTCTGCGGGTTGCACCCGCAACGCCTGCTTTTACACACATGCAATCCATTCTTCATTTCAACTTCGCTATGCGAAGTTGAAATGAAGAATGGCAGCACTGCAAATTTAAGGCACCATTTTTAGGCTTCTACCTTTTCAGGCTGCTAAGCTTCTACCTTTTCAGCGTCTTCTTTTTTTGCCTCGCTCTTATCTTTAATGTCAGCGGCACCAATAAAAAGGCAGATAAAGCCAAGGAAGGCTGCAAGAACAGGAGCAAAGCCTTTAAGGAAGGCAACTACATCAGAGCCCCAGTTCAAAGGACAAGATGGAAGAACTGCAAAAACAGTAAACGCAATAAAAATCAAACCTACAATAATAGAAATCATATTCAAAAGCCTCCAGAAGACCGGACAAGCCAGTCAAAGCATATTAACAGAATAATGCATAACTTAAAAAAAATCATCAGGAAAAATATTTTATTTTTTTTTCGAAATTCCAGCTTTATGCACTTGACACTTTTTCGCATAAAGAATATATTAATCAAGCATTCGCAAGAATGAGTTGGGCTACTAGCTCAGTAGGTAGAGCAACGCCCTTTTAAGGCGTGGGTCACTGGTTCGAATCCAGTGTAGCTCACAAAAGACTTCTGTTTCGCAGAAGTCTTTTTTTTTGCAGGTTACAATCTTTTAATTATTTCAAGCCGCGCCAGCTCTCATTTCTCCCGCAAAGTTACATTTTTTTGTCGTAAATTTTATAGCCGTTTTTGCCGCCCTGCTTTACTTCATAAAGAGCTGCATCAGCATGCTTGAAAAGACTTTCGTAATCACGGCCGTGCTCCGGATAAAGGGAAATTCCCACACTGGCACTTACGCTGACTCTGTTTTTTTCATCAAAATAATCTTCCGAAAGAAATTTACAGAGATTTTTTGCCTTATCCCTTATAATCTTTTTTACGATACTTTTTTCAGTATCTTCCTTAAACCTCAGGAGGATGCAGAATTCATCACCACCAAAACGGCTGATATAATCTCTTTCTGTAAAAATAAGGGAGATTTTTTTAGCGGCATCTTCAATTGCCATATCGCCAGTCATATGACCAAGAGTATCATTTACATTCTTAAAATTATCCAGATCGATTATAAAGAGGGCTGACCGCATAGAGTCATCACATTCTTCAAAAAACTGTTTTGCCCGGGCTTCCATCTCAACCTTATTCAAAAGGCCTGTAAGATTATCATTTTCAGCAAGAGACTTAAGCTTCTGCTCATAAATAACCTGGTCATTTACATTTCTTACGCTTCCGATGATTTTTTTACTTTCATCATCTTTAATTAATCGCCCTGAAAGATGAATCCAGATATATTCATCAGAAAAATTCTTATAGCGGATTTCAGCAGAAAATTCATCACAATCCCCTTCCACCTCGCGCTTTACCTGCTCCATAACGGCAGAATCTTCGGGATGAATGCGCTTATAATATTCCCTTCTGAAATAATCAATCGTAAAAGTTTTTCTGTCATTTCCAATAATAAAACGGCTTTCCCCTGAAAAAGTAATCACCTGCTTTTGAATGTCATACTCAAATATCATTACCTGAGACTGAGTTGTTACAATTGAAAGACGCTGATTATCCTTTTCAATCAGACTGCCCTTGCGGAAAAGCACGAAGATAAGCAGAAGAAATACTCCGATTGTGAAAACAGTCTCCCCCAGAAGGACAAATACAATTAAATTGATTTTAAAATGCTGCTGGGTAATATATGAATAAGGCAGTACAGAAATAATGCTCCATTTATTTATTCCAAGAGGAGCATAACTTGCAAGCTTCTTTCCGTTATCTCCAGGATAGAACATAACTCCAGCTCTGGAACTTAAAACATCAGCCCGCATTTTTTCCAGAAGTATGGTCTGCACCCTCACATTTGACTTAAAATAATCATAAAAATTAATATTATAAATCGGTTTATCTTTATTCTTGTTACAGAGGATTGTATTTCCTGTATCGGTGATAATATACATATAGCCCTGACCCGAAAACATGGAAATTGAAAACAAATCAATCAGAACCTTGTAGGAAAGAGTTCCAATCAGCATGGCTTCAACCTCATCTCCCCTTTTTATGGGATAGGTCAGGGAAAGAACAGGCTGAAGATTATCATCCATTTCAATCCGGCTGGCAATCTGCGGCTGACCGCTTCTGATTGTATTATAGAAAAAAGTCTTATTTTTGATATTCGGAAGAAGCTGCCCCTTGTAGCTTACGCACATTCCTTCCTTGTTGGCAACGGCAACCTTTTTAAAATCACCGATACCCTTAGTTTCCATTATGGTTTTCTTAAGCTGGGAAAAATCATTGATATCAACATCTTCAAAATATCTGGTCTGAGCCTCAAGCATATTGAGCTGATCAGTGATTTTTGCACGGAGGGTCTGGGTAACAAGTTCCTGAACTTCAGTAATATTACTGATGGAGAGATCTGACAAAAAATCGTTGATTTTGTGATGGAATACAACAATCGATGCAGTCATCATAATGGCAAGTACAAAGACCGCAACGATAATGAAGGCATTTCTCCGAATCTGCTTAAATTCCATAGAGTAAATTTTACATCCAAATTCGCTTTTTAACAAAATATATTTTTAATTTTTGCCAGCTGGCTGTATAATAATATAATATAGAAGAGAGGCTTACAGTATATGGATTTTGGACGCAATTTTAAGTCGCATTTTTTTCTTTTAACACTGATTCTTACTTTGATCCTTACTTTTACAGCCTGCAAACCGGCTCAGAGAAGCGTAAGAATTGCAATCCAGCCATCAGCAGCCTTCATTCCTCTATACATTGCCCGCTATACGAATGCAATTGAAAATGCCCTCAAAAAAAAGAATGTTACCCTTGTCTGGCAGGATTTTGAATCGGGACCACCGATGAACGAATCCCTTTCTGCAGAGATGACTGATATAGGCGTTATAGGAGATGTACCGACCGTTCTGGCGCTGGCAGGCACAACAAAAATGAAGCTGGTCGGCATTCCGGCGAGAGGGCCAGATGCCTATGCTATGATTGCCCGCGCAGACGATTCTTCCTTCAATTCATTTGAAGACATGAAGGGAAAAAAAATTGCTACCGTTTTTGGTTCGACCGGTCATAATTTTATAGAAAAACTTCTGGGTAAGGCAGGTCTGTCTTTTGAGGATATTGAATTCATAAATATTTCAGCTTCAGAAGCAGAAGTAGCTCTTTCAGAAGGCTTTGCGGATGCGGTGATAATCTGGGAGCCCAACATCACCCGGATAATAGACCGTGGAATTGCAAAAATTGTTGCCCAGGGGCATGAAACGGATTTAAGGGGCACAAACGGTTTTGTTGTCCGCGAAGATTATCTTAAAGAAAATGCCGACATAATAAAAGAAATTCTTCTTCAGTATGAAAGGGCTGCAAAATCCCTTTCGAATCTGGACGCAGAAATTCTTCATAAACTTTCCCTGGCACTCAATGTTACAGAAGCTCAGATTAAATCAATTATGAAAAAGTATGATTATTCTGTAAATGTAACAAAAGAGGATCAGAAAGCCCTGCAGGACACAATCAGTTTTCTTGTAAGCATAAATAACCTTAAATATGAATATTGGGTTGAATCATATATTGAAAAGGATTTGTTGAAATAGGAAAATAAATTTCCCTTTAGCCGCATTATAGGGGTTATATTTTTTTCAAAATGTTATAGAATTATTGTTATGACTAAGGTATTTGGCAATCAGGGGCTTGCCGCTTTTGATCTTGCAGAAATTGATAAGACAAATTATTTTGAATACAAATTCACAGATCTTGCAAGATACAATACTGAATATCTGACCACTGTTACCGACCACTTCCTAAAAAAAATCAAAAAACAGGAAATCAGCCCCTTTGTCGGAATCTGCATGGGTGAAATTGTTTCCAATGCCATTAAAGCAATTTTAAAACGCGCACACTTTATATTGAATAAGCTTGATATTAATAATCCTGATGAATATCAGATTGGCATGAAAACCTTCCATGATGAAGGTCTGGGTCTTCTAAAAAACAAGCAGACTGCGGCAGAAATCCGCCAGATGAATTACTACGTAAAAATCCAATTTTCTGTCTCTAAAAATCAATTTAAGATTGTTACCATAAATAACTGCGTAATTACGCCGGAAGAAAAAATCCGCATTAAAGAGAAAATGAAGCTGAGCGAACATGATCAGGCGGACAACTTTTTTGCAGACAGTGTTGACCTGTCGGAAGGCTCAGGACTTGGAATTGTCATGATTAAAAAGCTGATGGCTCAGATGGGACTGGACTCTGAATGCTTTGCAATCGACACAAACGAAACAGAAACCCTCACCACCCTGAGCATCCCCTTCTAAAACTATCTTTATTTAGCAGGCTTATACTTACGGCTGAGCTTTTTAAATTCAGCCCTTGATTTCTTCAATTTTGCTTCGTCAGTCGCCGTCCAGTCTGAAGATTTTTTTACCTTTTCAATAAGAATATCAAGCTGCTCTTTTTCCTCCGCAATCAGATAATCAAATTCTTCTGCCATTGAGGCTTCTTTATTTTCAAGAGCCGCCTTAAGGTCAATATTCAGCTGGTCTGCAAGGGAAAACATTGTTTCAATCTGATCCCGGCTGACAATTTCGGCATCCATGCTTTCTATATCAATATCTTCTATATCTTCCACTTCTTCTACGAAGTCAGAAACTTTTTCTATAACATTCTGGACATTCTGCTTTGCTTTATTTTTTAATTTTTTCTCTTTTGCACCTGCAAGACTAAGGGCAGCACAGAAGAAAGCCAATACAATCAGAGTTTTTTTCATAAAGCCTCCTGAAAAATGTCCTTTAATTATAACATAAAAAAAGATTTTTCAATCAAAAAAAGAAGAAAAAGTGTCTGCAGATGGCAAAAAACCTTACCAAACTTTAAGTTGCGGTAGAAGCAGTTTTCAGTTAAAATGGAAAATAAATCAAATTGATTTTTGAGGTAGAAGATGTATTGCAGGCAATTTAAAGACCCGCCTGAAAATATAATAGAAAAGCATAAAGCTCACTTTGGAACTTTTTCCAGCGTTTCTCCAAGAATAGATATACGGGGCATGCGGGCACCTTATGCAGGAATTCCCTTTCCTACCTTCATCACTAAGATAAGAATAAAAAGCCGCATAAATTACGTTTTTACCCTTGATAATTATATCGGACTTGCCCAGATTATTGATTTTAAAGCCCTTGGACTTGCAGAAATCATTTTGTGGAACAAGGAAAACGGTAAAAAATATGTTTATCACACAATCATGCCGCCCCGCCGCCGCTTTATTCCAATTATCACAAAAAGGGGAATCTGCGCAACCTATCAGAAATCCCGTTTTATAAAAATTTCCTGGGGACGCAATCATAAGCACGGGGCAATGACTTTTTCTGTAAAAGGAGACAGTGCCCGTCCAAAAGCAGAAGGCTATTTTTACTCCAAGGTTGATGATGATTTTCATACAGACTGCATGTTTGTAAATCCTTCCCCTACCCAGTCCCGCTGCTCTGTAACCTGGTTTACTACCATGGCAATAAAGGGGCACATTACAATTAATGGTGAACAGGCCGATGATTCGAACGGTCTTGCAATCATGACATTGAACCGGGCCTATATAAAGGTGCACTCAAAAATTAAGGTGGCATACGGAATCGGAGTTTATAAGGAAAAGAAAATCGCCTTTGAGCTTAAAAATTCAAACCTTGATGCGGCCGATTCAGACAGATACAACGATAATGTACTTGTCGTTGACGGAAAGCAGACAGCTCTTCCGCCGGTTTACATGACACATCCTTTTGGAATAGACAAAAGCTGGGTTATTCAGGATACAGAAAGCATGGTAGACCTTTCTTTTACACCGCTGTCTTCCAATTCAAGAACCCTGAACATAATTGCGCTGCGTTCAACTGATAATATGATTTACGGAACATATGACGGAGTCTTACTTACAGCGGACGGTGAAAAAATTACGCTGAAGAATTTCCCCGGCATTTTATACAGAAATCTGATAAGAATATAATATCAAAGGAGCAGAAAGATGGCTGATGACGTAAAAACTGCCGACTGGGCACCTGGTACACTTGATAATACCCGAAAAAATATAGGAGCAATTGACCGCGAAGAAGCAAAACTGATGGCAAAAAAGCTTGGCGGACAGGTAATGTATGAACGATCATCAACAACAGATACCCTTTCAAAAAAATCATCCGGAAAAATCATAAGACCGACTGCAGCTGGCGGCAGCGCAGGAGCAGGCTCTCAGGCTAACAAAATAACTGGTGTTGCGACAGCCCCGGAGCCTAAAAAAAAGCGTACAGCAGACAATCTTCCTTCAATTTCCAAGAAAACCGCAGCAGCTTTTGACAAGCTTATGATGTCGCCTGACTATAAAATCAAGCCAAATTACGGATTTTTTAATTTTATGCGTTCCCTGCAGAAAAACGGAACCGAAAAGCTTTCTCCGGAATTTGTAGTTTACACAGTCAAAGCAATGATTGACCACATGGAAGCCTTTATCACCGTAATCAAAACGCTTATTCAGATGGCTCCTGCGACTTATAAATCAAAAATCGCCGCTGATACTGAACCTAAATTCAAGCTGCTGCGAATGGTTGCCGGCTGGACAATGCAGAATATCCGGGTGGAATACGTTAATATGCAGAGTTTTCCCCAGCCATGGCTTGTTGCCGACATGGTACCAATTGTCCGCGCAATTTACAGAAATCTGATTACCCTTTACTACTATGGAAACAACAAAATTCCAAAGCTGATAAAAGAGATTTATACAGATGAGACGGCCTACCCGGAAGCTCCAAGAGAAAAGCTTTCAAAAATGGCAAAAGAAGCTATTACAGAGTGGCTTTACCTTGATACTGAAATCATCAAAAAACTCTATCCTCTTTTAATGCGCATGTGCTGTGACACTGTAGAACCCTATCCAGGCTTTTTCAACTCAAAGGTTGCAGAAATTTTAAAGTTCCTTGATCTTCATAAATATGACCTTCTGCTTCCGGAAAAACCGAAGCCTGTAGAAGAGAAAAAAGAAGCACCTAAGAAGCCTGCGCCGCCGGAGCGTGGTCTAAAAGATCAGACTGTTATCACAGGCCTTAAGCTTCTAGAACAGCTTTTCCCGGATTCAGGACTGAGTAAGCTTGAAAGTCATGAGGATTTGTACCCTTATTTTCAGCCCCTGTTCAAATATGAAGACGGTTTCAACAGTCTTTCGCCAAATAACCCGATTCAGGCAATCATTATTTTGCAGACTATAATCGAATACTGCTTCCAGGGCTGCCGAAACATCAACTTTATACTTGATGACGAGCATAAAAAAGATGATAAGGACACAATCTATAAGGTTCTGGACGACTGGTCTGCTTACCGTGAGGAAGTTTTTGGACGCCTCTACTGCGAGCCCTTACTGGATTTGACAAATTCAATTTATTCACAGCCTGATTTTGACAAATCCCACATAGGAAAGAGAACAATCACAAATCTTTTGTGGCAGACAACCTATCACTTCCTTCCAATGTTCAAATTTGATAAACTGATACTCGAACATCCTGCCGACGAAAGCAAGTATAAGCCTCTTTTCCACAGGACTGATTTTGTAAGAAAATACCTTACTCAGGTAGTAAATCAGTGTGACCAGGCTGCAAAAAACCGGGGCAAGATTTCGTCAGTAGAAAACCCATGGCAGCATTACAAGTTTGACGTTCAGAATGAAGTTTCAAAACGACTTGATGTTCTGCTTGGAGCTCAAAACCATGGGCCGAACACAAATGCAACAAATGCAAACCTTCTGAAATATACCCTCTGTTTTGTGGCGGTTCTTGACTGGTACATAAATAACCCGGAAAGTCCTGCTTACACAACAAATCCTATGGATATTTACAGAATTTCAAATTCGGATGGAAAGCCGCAGTTTACAGTCGAAACAAGATCTGACCAGAATAAGCTTTTCGCCGCAGCCGTAAAGGCAAGTTACCAGAAAGGAGCCAGATAATAATGAAACTTGTAAAAACAATTTATGCAGCAGCTGTAATTTTGGGACTGACTTCCTGCAGCTTTGATTTTAAGAATTCAAGTGATGATAAATGGGTTGTAACAAACTCTTCGACACAGGAAATCAGCATTACCTTCAATGATTCAAAAATTCCGGAAACAATCGGTGCGGCAAGTGTAAACCAGGGAAAAATCACTCCAAAAGTTGCTGTTTTTAATCATAAATCTGATGCGACTTATGAAATTGCAGCATCTTACCACGTTGATTACACAAGCTCATATAATTATCAGGAAAGCTCTGCAAGAAAGGCACTTTTCATCACAGATCAAAAGCAGAATGCCTATGAAATCACTAATTCTTCCGGCCAGGAAGTTACTTTTAAGCTTAATACCCTTCTTTACGCAAACACAATTCCAGACGGAACAAAAACAGAAGAAGAAAATGTAATGCAGTATAAAATTGCGGCAGGGGCGGCTCCGCTTGCTTTTGTAATCTATAAGAATCAACCGTCCTTTACCTTCTATAAGACAGACAGCAGCTCTACTCTTGCCTACACTACAAGCACAGACACGAAAGGCAAAACTTATATTAATATAAAATAGCCACAGATGGGACACAGATTTACGCAGATTTGAAATGTTTTATAACGCATCCACCAGTTTCCAGATTAACATAATCATTGATTAACTTCCGCTTTACGCAACTTGTTAATCATCTGCCTTTATCTGCGTTTATCTGTGGCTGATTATTCTTCTTTCCTTTTAGTCTTTTTTTCATTATATTTACAATGACAAATATTTAAGGAAGGCTAATATGTCAGATAAGAAAATTCCAATTACATTGTTGTGCGGTTATCTTGGTGCGGGTAAAACTACCCTTTTGAACCGCGTACTTACAAATCAGAAAGGCTATAAGGTTGCCGTAATTGTAAACGACATCGGCGAAGTAAACGTTGACGAACGCCTTATTTCTAAAGAAGCTCAGATTAAAGATTCTTCAAGCCTGGTTCCTCTTACAAACGGCTGTATCTGCTGTACCCTTAAGAGCGACATGGTTCAGCAGATTGAAAACCTGATGAAAACAGGAAAATTCGACTATATTATGGTAGAAGCAAGCGGAGTATGCGAACCAATGCCAATTGCCCAGGCAATGGAACAGATTGAAATTGGTTATGTTGATAACGTTGTAGGTGTTGTAGATGCCAGCCGTCTTGTAGAAGAGTTTGATTCAGGTCACGCTCTTGAAGAAACCCTCAAAAAAGATGCCGAAGAAAGCGAAGAAGATATTGAATCACTTTTGATTCAGCAGATTGAATTCTGTTCAACCCTTATCATCAACAAGCGGGACCTTGTAACAGACGAACAGATGAAGGTTGTACGTGCCGTAATCAACAAGATTCAGCCAAGCGTAAAGGTTATCGAAACATCACACTGCGAAGTTCCTGTAGAAGACGTAATCGGAACAAACCGCTTTGACTTTGAAACAGTTTATGCTTCTGCCGGCTGGGTAAAAGCCCTTGAAGAGCATGATGAAGAAGAAGATGATGATGACGATCACGACGAGCATGAGCATGGTGAACATCACGACGAACATGGACACCATGACCATGACGATGATGAACACGAGCACGGACATCACCACCACCATGAACACCGCCACGAAGGCGAAAGCGAAGATGAATACGGAATCGGAAGCTTTGTTTACTACCGCCGTAAGCCTTTTGACCGCGTAAAGCTTGATCAGTTTGCTTCAAAATGGCCAAGAAACATCATCCGCTCTAAGGGTGTTGTCTGGTTCAGTGATGAAGAAGAAATGGCCTACGTTCTGGAAACAAGCGGACGCCAGATTTCTGCCGGCTATTCAGGCCAGTGGCTTGCTGCCTGCCCTAAAGAGGAGCAGAAACGAGTTCTTGCAGAAGAGCCTCAGATGAAAAAGGACTGGGATGAAAAGGTCGGAGACCGCATGATTAAACTGGTAATTATCGGCCAGCACCTTGACCGCGAACAGATTGAAAAAGATCTGGATGCCTGTCTTGCTAAATAAATTATAAGTCCCAGAAACGGACATAAAAAAACGGAAGGTTTTATTTTACCTTCCGTTTTTTAATTTTAAAGGATGATTTTCACGCTCAAGATACGACGGAGAAGAACATCTTCAACAATAAAGATTTTACCGTCGATTTTTGTAACGTCCCCTACCGACGGCAGATGCCCGATTTTTTCAAGTACAAAACCGCCGATTGTATTCATATTTTCGCTTTCCAGATTCATTCCAAGGAATTCGTTCACATCTTCAATTTTAAGCTCGCCCGGCACAAGGAAGGTATTGTAAGAAACCATCTTGATTTTATCTTCTGCAGGCAGATTGTTATAGCCGTTTTCATCAGTCATGCGGCCAAAAACAGTGCGGATAATATCTTCCATGGCAACAATGCCGCTTGTTACTCCCTGCTCATCAAGAACCACAGCAAATTTGTGATTCTGATGCCTGAATTTCTGAAGAACTTCAAGGACAGAAAGAGTTCCCGGAATAAAAGATACATTCTGCTTTACTTTAGCCGCAAAGTTTTTATCTGTATGCTCATAATCAGAAAATAAAATCTGCTTGTAATTTATAACGCCCGTAACATTTTCCCGTGCATCTTTATAAACGGTCAAAGTAGAAAAGCCCGATTTTCTGAACTCCGCAATAACTTCATCATAGCCGGCTTCCTCACTAACCATACTGACAAAAGAACGATGGCGCATGATATCGTTTACGGTAATGTCATTAAATTCGATGATTTTATTGAGCATTCTGCGCTCATCCTTTTCAATCGTTCCTTCCTTTTCACCCACATCAATCAGAGTTTTAAGCTCTTCCTGGGTAACTGAAGTTGCATCCGGCTTTATGATTTTTTCTACAATCGCAACTACAATGTGAGACAATTTTGTAAAAAGCCAGACAATAGGAAATAAAAGCTTCTGCAAAATAAAAAGGGCAGGTGCCGAATTAGAGCAGAATTTTTCAGGATTCAGGGCAGCGGCAGTTTTTGGGACAATCTGGGCAAAGGTGGTAACAAAAAAGGCAGTTACAAAAGGAGCAATACCACTTCCCTTCTTTCCCAAAAGTTCAATTGCAAAGGCGGTGGCAATGGCAGATGCAAGGGAATTCAAAAAGTTAGTTCCGACAAGAACGACGGTCAGAAGAGAATCCATATTGCGCTTTAACTTTGCAACAAGCTTTGCATGTCTTGTCTTGCGTTCAATCATACTGCGAAGCTTTAATCTTGGCAGGGAAAGATAAGCCGTTTCCGAAGAAGTAAAAAAGCCGACACAAAGGATAAGGATTATAAGGACTGCGACGGTAATCAGATTTTTACTCATTTTCTTCGCCTTCCTTTAAAAATTCTCACCCGCTCAATTCTGTGAGACTGGATTTTTACTGCCTGAAAAATCCATCCTTCAAAAGCAACATAATCCCCGCTGGTCGGAATGCGGCCGAGTTTTTCGCAAATCCAGCCGCCGATTGTTTCATTTATGTTTGAATCAAGGTTTATTCCCAGGGCGCTTTTCAGGCTCTTAAGCAGAACAAGTCCGTTGATTGTAAAGTCATTTTTATTTTCAACACTTTCATAATCAAAAATTTTTCCGCGCAGTCCGACGTCGCCCGGCAGGGAAAAAATTTCGCGGCAGATATCCTTTTCGGTCACAATTCCGTCAGTTCCTGAATACTCATCAATGATAATTGCCATAGACTGGCGGTTTTCAAAAAGCATAGTCTGAACCGAAGACATTTTTTTTGTACCGATGATAAAAAGCGGAGGACGCATAACGTTACGCACATCAAATTCAGCCTGCTTATCCTTGTAAAAAAGCAGGTCCTTAAGATAGACAATACCCGTAATATCATCAATTGACTTGCGGTAAACAGGAAAACGGGTGTAGCCCAGACGCTGGGAAAGTTCAATAATTTCCTTCCAGCTGGCATCTTCGCTGACTGCCCTGATTTTTGTCCGGGGCACCATAATATCCTGGGCTTCAAGATCAGAAAACTTAAAAATCTGATTCATAAAGCGGTTTGCATTTTCTTCGATAACGCCGCTTTCCTCACTCAAATCAAAAAAAGTCCGGATTTCTTCTTCCGTGTAGGATTTTTTCTTTGAGTCTGTGCGGATTCCAAAAATGCGCAGGGTCAGGCGGGCAATAAAAGTTACCACAAGAACAATCGGCGTCATGATAAAAACAATCAGCTTTACAAAGCCGCTTAAAAAATATGCAATGCGGTCAGGGCAGCGGGTGGAAATAGTCTTTGGAGTAATTTCGCCAAAAATCAAAAGAAGGAGGGTGGCAATAAGGGTTGCAAGTCCCACTCCTTTTTCCCCGAACATGCCAAGGGCAAGGGTTGCCAGAATCGAGGAAACAAGAATGTTTACGATGTCGTTGGAAACTAAAAGAGAATTTATAAGGCGATCACGGTGTTCAAGAAGCTTTGAAATTCTGAGCGCCTTTTTATTTTTATTTTTTTTGAGAATTCGCAGCCGCAGCTTGTTCATTCCAAGAATCGAACTTTCCGAAATGGAAAAGAGCATGGAAAGAACAATCAGAACTACAAGAAGAATAATCAGATGGAGGGACGGGCCTTCGTTCATTACTCGGTCTTACCGCCTTCAGCTTTATAGTTTTTGAAATATTCCATATTTTCCTTAATCTGAGGTGCATTTTTTGAAGCAGGAGCCGCATCCAGAGATTTCTGCAGGTAATCAAGAACCTGGGGAATAGTTTCAGGGCCGCTTGATTTTACAAGAACAAGGGCGGCCATATAATATGCCTGCTGGCGCTCATCCTTAGTAAGCATTTTGTTTTTACCGGCAGCTTCGTAGGCAGCCATAGCAGCCTTAGGGTCATTGTCATAAAAAGCAATCATCGCATCATATTCAGTTTTTGTGATGACATACTTGTTCATATAACCTGATTTATTTTTTTTATCCAGATTAAGAGCTGTATTTACAAGATCAATGATAAAAAAGCGGTATTCAGGCTGAGTTGCTTCAAAAATTTCATCGATGGCAGCAACTTTTTCCAGAGGCTTTCCAGTCTTTGTCCTGTCTATCATCTGGCGGATGGCTGTAAGCTTTTCTTCATCAGCCTTGAGGGCGGTCATAAAGCCCGCAGCATCCTCACTGCCCTTTAATACAAGATGACTGACATAATAGCCCTCGCCTGTAAAAAGGTAAACGGCCGGTGTAAACTCAGGATTAATCAGGGCCGCAAAGCGGGAATTTTTCTGCATTTTATCTGCGGCATCCTTTGCAGCCTGCTGATTTTCAGGGCTGTCTACATCGTGCACAACAGTCTTTTCAAAAGCCTTCTGGCTGAAATCCATGCCGACCAGCTCATAGGAAGGAGTAATCTGGCTCAAAAGCTGGTCCGAAGTCACAGTTTTCATAAATGAAGAGCTGAGCTCGTCCTCCCCCTCCTGGGTAATAAAAATCAAAATATTCTTTGATGATTTTTTTGCCGCAGCAAGTCCGGAATCCATATCCGGGTGAAAGTCCGCATTATCCAAAGCAAAAACAGGCGCTGCGGCAAAAACTAAAGCAGAAATAAAAAGGCTTTTTAGCAGTCTTTTTAAAATATTATTTTTCATAAATAATCCTCAGTTAAAAATTGCAGGAGGAAGTATTTCCCCCCCCCTGCAAAGAAAACTTATTTTGTAAAGTAAGCAACTCCGGCTGCAAAAATATTTTCGCAGGTGCTTTCGTCGGCGTTGGTAAGTGGATTTCCTCCAACGTTCTTGAAGAGGTCTAAGCTTGCGCCGCCATTTTCAAGACCGATTCCGCGCTCGTTGTGGCCCATCTTTCCAAGAACATGACCGTCAGGAGATGTAATACCTTCGATTGCGAATGCAGATCCGTTAGGGTTATCAGGCTCTGTAATTGCAGGAATTCCCTTTTCGCAAACGTACTGGCTAAATACCTGGCCGTTTTTGAAGAGTTTTTCTGCGGTAGCCTGATCACATACAAAGCGACCTTCACCGTGGCTGATTGCGATAAGGTGATTGCGTCCGTCTACAACGCTAGGGTGCATTGCCCAAGGCGTTGCAGCACTTACGATGCGGGTGCGGACAATGCGGGAAATATGACGGCCGATTCTGTTGTAAGTCAGGGTCGGCATGTCAGGAGTCATATCGCAGATTTCGCCTGTTACGGCAAGGCCTGTTTTTACAAGTGCCTGGAAACCGTTACAGATACCAAGAACAAGACCTGCGCGTTTTTTAAGAAGATTCATTACTTCTTCGCTGATTTTTCCAGCCTTCAGAACGTTGGCAATAAACTTTGCCGAACCGTCCGGCTCATCACCGGCAGAGAAACCGCCTGAAATGGCGAGAATCTGAGTGTCTTTAAGTTCGCGGGCAAGTTCATCAAGAGATTCATTAAGCATTTCAGGATTCTTGTTGCGCAGAACCAGAATTTTTGTATTTGCACCGGCAAGATTAAAGGCGCGGGCCATATCAAATTCACAGTTTGTGCCCGGGAATACAGGAAGCAGAACCTTTGGAGAGGTTTTTGGCTGAACAAAAGCCGGAGCCTTGCGGACATCGCTCAAAGATTTGTGAACTGCTTTTGCCCATTCAGGAAGTTCAGGCTGAAGTGCCGCACCGCTTACGCGAGGGTAAACTTCACTCAATTTTCCTTCCCAGGCATTAAGGCAGTCTTCAAGGCTGATTTCAACAGCCGGGTTAGTAACTCCGCCAAGTTCAGCATTTTTTACAGTGATTTTTGCATCTGCACATGTGCTTCCAAGACGGGTCAAAGTTCCAGCAACAAAGCCGGCTTTTTCAAAATCAGCTTCTTTTCCGCCCGCAACTTCTACAATAATGTTTCCGTAAATAGGAAGGAAAAGTGATTTTACATCCTTTCCGCCATCAATCTGAGCACCAATCATATTACCCATAGCCATTTTTGTTACGGCTTCGGCAATACCTCCGGCACTTACAGGGTACATTGCGCAGATTGCACCGGATTTATTTAATTCGTAAAGAAGGTCGCTGTTTTTAAGGAAGGTTTCATAGTCTGGAGCAAGAACTTCTGAATATGGAACGCTTACCATATAAATGCTGTTTCCAGCCTTTTTGAAAGAACCGCTTACAACATTTTTTGCCTCGTCGTGAGTTACGGCAAAGCTTACAAGAGTATGGGGAACGTTGATGTCTTCAAAGGTTCCAGACATTGAGTCCTTTCCACCAATTGAAGCACAGCCCGATTCAACCTGAGCATCAACAGAACCCAGAAGGGCTGCAACAGGATAGCCCCAGCGTTTTTCGTTTACAGCACGTCCAAAGAATTCCTGGAAGGAAAGACGGGCTGTGCGGGCTTTACCGCCGATACAGGTAATTTTTGCCAGAGAGCTCAGAACGGCAGTTTTTGCTCCGTGCCATGGAGACCAGTTTCCGACACGAGGGTCAAAGCCGTAAGTCATCAGGCTGGCAGTTGAAGTTTCACGAGGTGAAACAACAGGGATTTTGGCAGACATACCGGCTTCCGGTGTATTCTGATATTTTCCTCCGTACGGGAAGAGAACTGTTGAAGCACCGATAGAACCGTCAAAACGTTCGCCAAGACCGCGCTGAGAACAGCAGGCAAGGTCAGAAATATTGGCAAGCCATGCGGCCTGCAGGTGATTTTTTACACAGCCTTCGCATTTTACGCCCTTGTTCAATTCAGCAGCGGCTGAATCAAGAGGATTAAGGAGAGGTGATTTTTCAGGAGCGGCTGGCTGTTCAATCAAAGCTGTAGCTTCGTGGTGGGCACCGGCAGCATCAAGGAAGTCACGTCCGATATTTACGATTGTATTACCGCGCCATTTCATTACAAGGCGGTTTGTATCTGTAACTGTTGCAACAACAACTGCGTTGAGGTTTTCTTTTTTAGCTTCGCTGATAAAGCGGTCAACATCAGCTTTGCGTACAACAACAGCCATACGTTCCTGGCTTTCAGAAATTGCAAGCTCAGTTCCGTTGAGACCTTCGTACTTTTTAGGAACAGCATCAAGATTGATATCAAGGCCAGGAGCAAGCTCACCAACGGCAACTGAAACACCACCGGCACCAAAGTCGTTACAGCGGCGGATCATAAGGCTTACTTCCTTATTACGGAAAAGGCGCTGAATCTTACGCTCTTCAACGGCATTACCCTTCTGAACTTCGGCAGCGGCAGTTGTAACAGATTTTACAGTGTGAACCTTTGAAGAACCTGTAGCACCACCAATACCGTCGCGACCAGTACCGCCGCCAAGAAGAATGATGATGTCGCCCGGCTCAGGACGCTCACGGATAACAGTATCAAGAGGAGCGGCAGCAATTACAGCACCAAGCTCCATTCGTTTTGCAACATAGCCAGGATGATAGATTTCTTCTACCTGACCGGTTGTAAGACCAATCTGGTTTCCGTAAGAAGAGAAGCCCTGGGCAGCTTCGCGGCAGATTTTTGCCTGAGGAAGCTTTCCCTTTAAAGTCTGACTCAAAGGAACTGTAGGGTCTGCGGCACCAGTGATTCGCATTGACTGGTAAACCCAGCTGCGGCCAGAAAGAGGGTCACGGATAGCACCGCCAAGACAGGTTGCGGCACCACCGAATGGTTCAATTTCGGTCGGATGGTTATGAGTTTCGTTTTTGAACATCATAAGCCAGCGTTCAGTAGCACGAGGATCATCGGCAGCAAGTGGCTTACCCTTTTCATCTGCTGTGTAATGAACGTCTATGTAAACCGAGCAGGCGTTATTTTCTTCGGAAACTTCCATATCCTCAAGCTTTCCATGCTTTTTCAGGTACTTCATTCCGATTACAGCCATATCCATCAGGCAGACAGGCTTATCTGTGCGGCCGGCATACATTTCTGTACGCATAGCCTTGTAATTTTCCAGAGATTTTTTGAAGAGGTCAGCATAAGGGCCGTCTTCAATTTTGATGTCCTTAAGTTCTGTAAGGAAAGTTGTGTGACGGCAGTGGTCAGACCAGTATGTATCGAGTACGCGGATTTCTGTTTCGGTTGGATCGCGTTTTTCACCGATAAAATAATCCTGCAGGAATTTAATGTCGGCGTGGTCCATGGCAAGACCCATTTTATTTCTGTAGTCTTCCAGAGCCTTGTCATCAAAAGAAATAAATCCCGTAACGACAGGAATGTCGCCGGGATTTTCAAGGTTCATTTTAAGAGTTTCAGGCTTTGTCTCGTCTGTAAGGCGTGAATCAACAGGGTTTACAAGATAATTCTGAATCTTCTGAATTTCAGCTTCAGACACCTTACCCTTAAGCAGAACAATTTTTGCACAGCGGACTACAGGAGCTTCTGAGTTCACTTTTACGCCGGAAAGACCTGCACGCAGCAAAGAAATACACTGCTCAGCAGAGTCAGCACGCTGATCATACTGGCCGGGAAGATATTCCCATACAATTTCTGTTTCGTCAGCAGCCACATCAAGCTTTTCGACAAAACAAAGGTCGCTCTGCGGTTCAGAAAAAACGCGGGTTGCAGCAATTTTTGCAACTTCGTCGCTCACGTTTTCAACATCATAGCGGTTGAAATAACGAACTCCAGTAACGCTGGAAATTCCCAAAAAACTGTTGATTTCAGACAAATAGCGGCGGGCTTCATTCTCAAAGCCGGCACGTCTTTCTACATATAAGCGATACATGGAAGCATTATAGTAAAAATCGCCTTTATAGGCAAACGTATTATTAATCTTCCTTACCTGCAAAAATGACTTCCGGTCGCGTCATTTTTGCAGTAATCACAGGTCTGCAATGTTTTTATCTGACTAAAACTTATAGGTACCAGTTGTAATTGTTCCGCCGTTTGAGTAAACATCAAAGTTTACAGATTTCTGGGCATTTGCAAGTTCATTGTAGAACTCAGAAAGGTCTTTTACAGGCTTGCCGTTTACAGCAGTAATTACATCACCGTTCTGGAGTCGGAGTGCAGCAGCAGGAGATTTTTCCATAACGCCGGTTACTATTACACCCTTGAGTTTTTTGTCATCAATCTTAAGGTCTTCCTTGATTTCATCAGTCAAAGGAGCGGCAATAAAGCCAGGCCAGAGCTTGTTGTTAAGATTAGAAACATCCTTGAGGCGTTCTTCAACCTTAACATTAATCATAGGAAGGCGCTTTCCACCGCGGATTACAGTAAAGGTTGCAGTGCTTCCCGCAGCAAGGCTTCCTACCTCACGGACAAGCTGGCTCACATTCTTAACAGCCTTTCCGTTCAGCTCTACGATATAGTCACCAGGCTTGAGACCTCCCTTGAATGCAGGAGCATTAGAATAAACCTGAGCGGCAAAGGCACCGTCAATACCTTCAACACCAAGCTGTTTTTTGTATTCATCAGAAAGTTCAAGCAGGCTTACACCTACCCAGCCGTAAGTAATCTTTCCGTCTTTGATAAAGGCATCAATAGAGTTCTTAATATTATTGATAGGAATTGCAAATCCAAGTCCCTGAGAACCGCCTGACTGGGAAGCAATCCATGTATTAATTCCGATTACTTCACCATAAATATTTACAAGAGGACCGCCGGAGTTTCCCTGGTTAATTGCGGCATCTGTCTGGATATAATCACTGATGCTGGACATGTGGGCTTCAGAACGGCCGGTAGCACTTACAATACCCTGAGTTACAGACTGGGCATATCCCAAAGGAGCACCAAAGGCCATACAGATATCACCAGGCATTACAGAATCTGAATCACCAAGCTTTGCAACAGGGATTGTTTTATCCTTTGCTTCAAAGGAAACAAGGGCAATATCAATCCTCTCATCACTTCCTACAAGCTTTGCCTCAAAAGAGCGTCCGTCATTTAGCTTGATGTTGATTTTTGTAGCGGCACCGGCAACATGGTTATTTGTAAGAACATAAAGGGTGTCCCCGGTTCTTCTTACGATTACGCCGGATCCAAGTCCCTTCTGCTCATATTCGCGCTTACCGTCATCCTGTTTTTCTTTTTTGTCATTTCCAGAATCAGGACGCTCCGGGCGGCCAAAAAAGAATTCAAATGGACTTGCAAATCCCTGGAAAGGATCTGTGTAAGTCTTTTTTTCTGTTACGTCAACTTCTACGACTGCAGGAAGCAGTGTATCACTTATAGAACGGAAGGTTGTCTGAAAAGCTTCCACAACACTCAAAGCCTGTGCCTGTGAAGCTGAATTTGGAGCCGCAAAAAGTCCTGTCAGAACAAAAGCTGCAGCAGCAAAAGATAGAATTCGTTTTACATATTTGTTCATATCAATACCTCACTGTGTTATATCTATTAATATAATTAAAAATATGAAAAAGGGTTACATTTTTTTCATCCTCTTTGCTATTTTTTCCCGTCTTATTTTTCGCAGCCCGTTTTTACATATTCCCCGCCCTTTCTTTTATAAGTTCCAAGAAAATTTCCGCACCAGGAATCAATTGTATAAACGTTACCGTCATAATCACAAACAGCATAATCAGTCGTAATATTCATATATCCAATTCTTGTCTTGCCACCACCTGTATGCCCTTCAATATATGCAAAGCCTGTTACATACCCCTTATCATCAAAAGTTCTGGCGACAACAGTCAGAGTATGCCCTACCCAGTTTTTATTCCTGTCTGCAGGATTATCAGATTTAGCCCAGACAAGTACTGTTCCCGGTGTAACAATATTGGGATTTCGTAAAGCACTGATGGCATCTGCACGATTTCTCATTTCAGAAATATAAGCCGGAACATCCTTATAATTTCCGTGTTCATTAAAATAGGTCTTAAAATTTGCAAGAAGGTCACGGTCAAAACCGGCAGAAGTCTTTATAAAGGCATTTGAATCAGCGCCGAAAAAATCACTTGAACAGACAGCGGCGGCAGCACCCTTTACATCACCTTTAGCAAATGCAGACCTGAAGGCAGCGGCTTTTTCCGAATTGGCTTCAAGCCCTGCATACATAGAAGCGAGACAGTCCATTGCATAGGAAACATCCGCACAGTCAAAGGATGAGGGAATGAAATATGAATTTCCTTCGGTATAATAATTCATCACCGAAAATTCATATGCTAAAGAGATAATTGCACAGGCATAATCATAGGCTTCTTTATCTGTAAGACTGTTTTTTGTAAAACCTGTAGAATCATAAAAGTTTACAGGATCACAGGAACAGAAAGAAAACCAGTTTGCTCCGTCTTTTGCGGCATCCATGGATGTAAAGCATTTTAGTTCCGGGCAATAATCCCGGCTGGAAAGATTGTAAAAAAGAAATGCAGAACGATTTTTGCCTGTTGACCCGCTGAATTTTTCATTTCCACCTGATTTTATCGTATTTCCCCAGACATCATATTCCATTAAGGAAGAACATTCCGAACTGCCTGAAAAAACAGCAGTGGCATTTCCCCTGAAATCTGCAGTTACTAAATCAATATCAGAAAGCCCTCCGCTTCCTGTATAAAAACGAACAGACGAGCCGTCGCAAAGATTCAGAAACAGGCAGACTCTGTTATCTTCCTGAAAAGATTTTTCGATTTCATTTATCCGGCCTGTATTTTTTACTTTTTCAGACAGATTATAACCGGCCCGGGCACCGGAATGTGCATTTTCAAATATACCGGTCTTTACACCTTCCCCTTCTGAATAGCCGGAAAAATCATAAGCCCCTTCTGCAATATTATTTGCTGCATAAAGCCCCGAAAAATCACTTACTCCATTCTGGCGCAGGGGTATTTTCATAAGGAGATTATTTCCACTGCCGTCATACAAAAGGGCAGTTTCCATACCTGAAGCAGTTTTTTCATAAATACGTCTTCCCAGAGCATCATATCTGTATTCAAAAGACAGGGCATTTCCACTTATTTTGTCTCTTTGGATTATTATGACAGGTCTCAACATTGCCCCATAAGAAAGGAGAACTTCTGTATTTTTCCCTGAGATTTTTTCAAGGCAGTTATCCTCATTCCAGAAAAAGGACATACCTTCATCTTTTGAATTTGAACTGTATTTTTTCATAAGACGTCCGAAGGCATCATACTCATAATTAATTTTTCCAAAGGGATTTTCCACTGATTTTACAGCACCCGTAGCCGTGTAGTCATATTTTTCAATCCATGAATACTGAATCTGGGGAACTCTGGCAGAATTTCCCGCGGTCTGCAAAAGTCTGTTGATACTGGCAATTCCCTCACCTTCAAAATTAACATTTTTGCCGTCCGGATGATCAGATTTTAAATAAAGTCCACAATCCAAAACTTCTTTTTTTGCCATCAGGCAAATCTCTTCACTATAAGGAAATGTCGCTGAAAGAAGACGGCCTTTATTATCATAAGAAAAGTGCTTTATATTACAATTTTTATCACAGACATACTGAATACGGTTTTTATCATCATAAATTATATAATCTGCACAAATCAAATTTCCAAGAGAATCCCTGCTTTCGGAAAAGCTTTTTAAGCCTTTATCATTATAAGCGCTTTTAATCTCCACACCATTAGAAAAATGCCTTAATACTTCCCTTTTCAAATCGTCATAAAAAAACTGAACATAAAAAGAAGAATTACCTTCGCTGATTTCTTTTACAAGTCCTTCAGAATTATATAAATATGAAAATTCATTGTTTTTTGTCTTTTTTGAAATACAGCGTCCATAATCATCATAAGCGTAAAAAACTTCAATATTATTCTTCAAATCACGAAAAGAGGAAAGTCTTCCCCCTCTGTCATATTCATATTCAACAGAAGAAAAATCAGAATCTATTTTTTGTATCAAGCCCAGAGGATTTTTTCTGATAAAAAACTTTTCTCCATTATAAAAGTCTATTGAACAGCTTCCATCAGAATAGTTTCTGTTTACAAGCTGCCTATTACCGGAAAAGCCAGTCTGCCACATAAGTCTTCCGTTCCTGTCATATTCATACTGTTTTTTCTTTCCCAGGGGGGATTCCTCCATCAAAAGACTGCCAGAAGGATTAAAGACATAGGAATATTTTGATTTTTCCCCGTTAATAATAGAAAACTCATATGAATTTTTACTGAATGAAGTTTTACCACCACTGCCGGAAATTAAAGACTTAATATTTCCATCATCATCATAATCATATTGAAAGGAGTTACCAAAGTTATTTTCAAAAAGTTTTACACGACCGGCAGAATCAAATTCACAGGAAAAGACAGAATTTCCCATTTGATTCTCATTTACACAAGCTCCCAGAAGATTGTATGACCTTTCCATGCGGTAGAGTTCCCGCCCTTCCCCGCTCTTTATCACCTTAGAAGCAAGAGTACCGAAAGGACTGTATTCATATAAAGCTTCCCTTTTTCCGTCAAAAATCCTTATGCAGTTTCCAAGAGCATCGTAATCCAGACTTAATTCGCCTTCCCCGCTGATTATTTTTACAGGCCGCTCCCAGCAGTCATAAAAAAGAGTCCTCTTATTTTTGCCGCCGCATTTTTCAAACAGAGATTTCTGCTCATAATTATACAGGTACTCTTCTTCAAGACAGACACTTCCGTCAAAATCAATAATTGAAAAGCCGGATGGACGACTGTATTTATCATAAGTATATTTTTTCAGGCAGGCTGGGGAGCTTTCTTCCAGCAGATTGCAGAAGGAATCGTATTTATAATAAGTTTCATTTCCCATAAAATCTCTTGAAGCCTTTAATAATCCCCTCTGAGAAAAGTCCAGCTTCCGTGAGTTTTGCAGATAATTTTTCTGGGAATCAGAATAGCTTCCATCCCGAAAATATGTACGACGGTAAAGATTCATGCAGCTGTCACTTATACTTTCAAGACGTCCCGAGGCCGTATAGGAATAATTTCGATATGCCCCGCCCGGAAAACTTTCCTTTATGAGAAAGCCCCTGTTATTGTAAATATATTGAATTGCTTTTCCATTTTTAATCACATTTACAACAAGATTATTTCCGCTCTTTCTGTACGAAGCAGAAGAGATAATATACTCCCCCGGGAGGATATTTTTTTGACCGCTTTTTTCACCATTTTGGATTTTACGCTTTTCTTCCAGAATCCGGCCGGCATTATCATAAAGGTATTCAGTTCGAACCCCCTGCACACTATAGGCCTTCAATTTCCCAGACGGCATATATTCATATTCACAAAGTAACTTTCCATTCATCCAGATTTTTAAGGGATTTCCCCGGCCGTCATACTCTACATTTTTTTTATAGGAAATACCGCTCTTCAAATCAGTTTCAATAGTTTCTATTTCAAAAAGCCTTTCGTTAAAATGTCTTTCAGTCTTTTTCTGATTGCCGGAAATTTCGATTCTGGAAAATAAATCGGGATATGTAATTTTTGTTTCCACCCCGTAAATATCCCTATATTTTGATACACGGCACTTTGAATCATATTCCCAGCTTTCACTTAAGCTTTTTCCATCTGCAAGGATAGTTTTTGAACTTATATAACCAAACTGATTATAGGAAAACTCCGTTTTTTTTGAATTTTCCTCAAGACTTTTCAAAAGTCCGTTGGAATAATAAGAGCAGGAAGAAATTCTTTTTTCATTAAAATAGCTTTCCGTAAGATTTCCCCTTGAATCATAATTCCAGCTGTTTGAAAAACCATCACTGTCTGTAATTTTTGATACCTTACCATTACTGCTGTAAGAATATGATTCAGAGCCTCCGCTTCCATAAGTAACACCGGATATGCGAAAAGAACTGTCATAGGAATAATTTTTTGAAAGACCGTTTTCAACTTTTCTTTCTATACATCCTTTTTCATCTGGATAATAATAGCTTTCTGTTCCGTCTACGGCCCGCTTATATACTGTTACCCCCTTATTATTGTAACGAAAAACTTCACTTCCTCCGTCAACAGTTCTATGAGTAACCTGACCAGCAGCGGGATTATATGAAAAATATTCTGAATTGCCGTTTTCATCAGTAACGCAGACACACATTTCCTTTTGAAATGCTGAATTAAACTCATATATAAGCTTTACAGATTTTCCATCAGCCTTATGAATTTCTTTCAGATTATTTTTTGAGTCATAGGAAAAGTTTACCCGGATTCCCTCATTATCAAGCACTGAGACAAGTTTTTTTTCTGAATAGACATACTCTGTAAAACCAGAAACACTGCCTTCAATTCTTTCAATTAAATTATCATTGTTTCGGCTTACCCTAAGCTGTTCACCGGTTGGAAGGATTATACTTCCATCTTTTTTTGCGCCGCAATCAAAAATTGTAACATTTCCATTGGGACAGATTTTCTTTGTCATAAGCCCGTATTTTGAATAAAAGGTCTGATCTCCGCTTGCAAAAAGAATTTTATATCCGCCCGGACAATCAATGCTGTCTGAAGGACTGCCGTTTTCTTTTAGTCCGTAAACTGTCATCTTTTGCGCCGCTGCAGTTTCGTAAGGAATCCACAATCCGCCTCCGGCATAATGAAAGAGAATTGAATCTCCCTTTTCATTTACAAAAATAAACTGATTAAAGGCTCCCTTAAACTGACTTCTATCCCCATAATCCCCATAAGTCACAAAGCTGTTCAATTCATCAATAAGCGCATTTTCCGCAAGCTGCTTTTCAATCGCCTCTTTCAGCTTTTCGTATTTTTCTTTTTCGCCTTTCATTCTTTCAAAGGCCTGATTTATTTTCTCAGAAGGGAATCTGTCTCCATAAGTAGAAATATATTTTGAAGCAGATTCCATACCCTTATCACAAAGCTCAATAGCCTTATTTATGTCATCCCTGCAATCCATAACATCATCCGGCCTTGCCCTGATGATTCTGGAATCAAAAGGACATATCCAGCCGCTGCCAAAGGATTCGGCACTATGAGCCGCAGAATACTTTCTCTTCACTTCAAAGCCTGTAATTCCGTCTCTTGCCTTAAAATCAACATAATCCGCAAGAAAATTTCCTGTAAATATATGAACAGGATCCCCTGCCACCTCAGTATCCTTAAAATGAACATTTCGCATATCTGCCACATTCTTACTTTCTTCCTGCCAGCTGCGGATTGCGGCAACTTCTGCGGAAAGTTTTGCAGCCGCATTTGCAAGGGCGTCGTAAGCAGGATCGTCAGGACTAAGATTTTCCATTTTTCCATTAATCTCACTGATTTGATTTTCCATTGTTGCAATATTTGCAAGACATAAGGAAGCTGCAGTTTCCGCCTCCTGCTCAGGAGAAATATGCCCGTCCATAGCAGAACCTGTAACACCTGCTTTCGAAGGAGGGCTGTAATGCGCTGCATAACCTTCTCCTGTTGCAGTGTTTCTGCCGCTTCCGGGATAACCTGAATAACCGATTGTTGAAGGACAATTGCCGGCAGAATTTGAAGAAGTCGAATTTGAGGAAGACGATGAGGAATTAGAGCCTGATGACGAGCCGCCGTTTGATGAAGATGAAGAACTTCCTGTGCCAGAAGAAGAGGAGGAAGAACTTGACGAAGAGGAAGAGCTTGATGATGAGGAAGAGGAACTTGAAGAAGAGCCGGAAGAGCCTCCTGATGAGGAAGAGCTGCCCCCGGAAGATGAACTGCCGGAAGAAGAGGACGAACTTCCGCCGGAAGCTGAAGATCCGCTTCCTCCAGAGCCGGAACCACCTTTAGCATAAATATTTGAAAGACCTGCCATAAGAAGGCAGAGTAAAATAAAACTTTTCCTTATTTTTTTCATATTTCACCTTTTTTTTAGAATTGAGTATAAAAAAGCTTTGTCAAAAAACTTTTTCCATCATTCTGAGCCGGCACATAGCCCTCACAGTCATTTACAAAAGCAATCTGATCTGCACAGGTCCCTTTTTTATAGGCCGCTGGATGACTGACAGAAAGATTTGCACTGTCACTCAAAGTCGAAAAATAAATCCCGACTCCCCCGCTGCTTCCGTCAGAAGCCCAGTTTTCTTTAATAAAAGCATCTTTTGCCCCGGTAAAAGCTTCATACTTTTCTGTAATTTCAGCTGTCGAAAAATAAGCATTTAGAGCCGTCAGCATAGAGGGAAGATCAAGGTAAATATCACTTCCGCCAGTTCCATAGCTATAGCGTTTTACAGGGCAGGATGATGACGAATATAAAAGCCCCATCAGATCATCACGAACTTTACGGCTGTCAATTTTAAGGGCACATGCTTTCCAGAAAGAATTACAGGCATCAAAAAATGGCTGTACATTTTCCATATCAAGGCAGACTACAGAAGCTCCGGTTTTATAGGCATATTGATTTTTAAACTGATTTATAACTGCGGAACTTAAATCAGAAGGGCTTTTTTCTGATTCTTCAAATAAAGTAAAAAGCTCCTGGTAATTCCATCCGCTTGAAGAAATCAAACCTTCAGAGCCAACGCAGATTTTTGCATAATCTTTAAGCTCGTATAAAACCTCTAATTCTGCCCCATAGCAGGTATCAAATCCCAGAAAATCAAGTTTCATACCGTTTAAACCGGCCTTAATTCCCTGCCCAGTCTGATAAAGCGTCATATAAGTTCCCGAACTTCCGTCATATGCAAAGCCCTTGAATAATCCGGTATCAAAAACAGATTCTTCAGGCTTAGTCAAATCCCCGCTCCTCCAGCCGGTTCCATGTCCCCAGATAATAAGTCCATAATTATTTGCAGGAAACTTTTTTCTGGCATAAGCAAGGCTTGAAGAAAGCACATAACTTGAAGACATATCAAGCTCTGTTTCCTTCCCGACTTCAAGTCCCAGATCCCGGCATTCAATTTCCTGTGAAATCAGAAATCTGGAATCAGCCGTCCGCCCGCTCTGAACCTTATACAGCCTGCTTCCATACCAGTTATCATAAGAAGTGTCGTATGCAGGACTCCTGTCTAAGAGCACAAGAAGGGTAACAGCCTGTGTATCCAGGGAAGAAAACTCCATTTCACATAAATCCTCCATAGCAGAAGCTTCAAGATCATTATCTGCACACATGTAAAGCAGAATCGTCCACAGACGTTCCTTCACAGCAGGCTGGGAAGGTGGAGTAATGGCAGAAGGCTCAGGTTCTTCAACAACAGGAGGGGAAGCTTCCTTTTTTATGACAAAGGGCTCTCCCCTTTCATAATCAAAAATCCCAGTCAAAGCAGAACAGGAAAAAAGAAGCAAAAAGATGAAAAAGCCGGCTGCAAAAAGAAAGACTTTTCTAGTTAATTGCATACATGCCATAAGGGTCACTCCATTCAGAGCCGTCCTCGTAAAGGATGCGGCTCACATAAAGATAATCCAGCTGATAAGGACTATCAGGGATTTCATATAAAAAACGATCCATACTGATAAGATCTTCTTCACATTCGCCGGCTGCAACATCGACTTGGATTTCAAGCTTTACGCCGTTATTACCGATTCCCGGTGGATTTCCATCCTCATCGTACATAAAAAAGACCATAGTAAAGGATTTGACAGCTTTCCCGCTCCGATTCAAAAAACTGAAATCAATTCCTGCCACTTCATAAACGTTTGAGCTTTCCGTCACCATTTTTGCAGTCAGAGCATATGGCACCCTTTGTTTTTCAAAGGCATTAATTCCAAGGTTTGATGAACAGGATACCGGCAAAAGCAAAAGCATAATCAAAAGAAAAAAGCTCATAACGATTTTTCCTGACAAACTACATTTCTTCATCATTCTTTCCATTCAAAAGCACCTCCATTTTGTCTGCGAATTTGTCAAAATCAGAATCTTTCGATTTCCTGATCTTTTTCAAAAATAGAAAAGTCATCTTTCTATCCTTCTTTAAGGCATAAAGCCAGGCCTGATAACAGAGACAAATTTTTGCAACACAGGAATCCTTTCTGCACCGTAACAATTCCAGCTCTTTCAGGGCTGTATCATAATCTTCTATTTTTATCAGGCTTCTCAGATGCTCAAACATTCCGTCTGGTGAAAAAACAGAACAGCAGAAAAACTTATCCCTAAAGCAAAAGTCAACTTTCAGATTTTTTATATCCGAATAATTTTCCTTTTGACCATCCAGGCTGTATTTACCGGCAGGAAGATTCTGAATTACAAAAATTCCGCTTTGATTTGTAAGCGCACTGCCAAAAATGACACCGTCCCGCCGGCAGTTTATCAGGTACTCATTTACAGGCTGATTTTGTTCGTCAACTACCATGCCGCAAAAATCACCGCTTCCTTTAAAACGAGGATTTGAAGCACACGAAAAGAACAGAAAAGATAAAATAAATGAAAGAGCAGGTAAAATATTCTTTTTCATGTCAGTTCCCCACTTCGCTTATAATTTTTCCCTGCTGATTTTTGAAATAAACCACAAAACTTCCGTCCTTATGCCGGATCTCCCCTATTTTTTTCAGACTTTGCCCGACAGGAAGACTCTTTTCTTTTGCAGGAGTCTTTTTTTCAACAGCAATCTGATATGACTGAACCTTTTCTCTTTTATTTTTCAGTCCGAAAAGTCTGAAACGCTTTTCCAGTATGCTCAGATTTACCCCCATAAAAGGTTCGAGCTCAGGCGCTGTCTCGATTTCAAGCTCAAAGTCATCAAAGCCGCCCTTTCTTATTACAAGCCGCCTTATTGCTATTCCGGTTTTCAAAATAAAAGCTGCCATTTCAGAAATAAGAGATTCCGTTTCATTAAGTGTGGCATTTTTCAAAATAAAACGGATTTTCCAGGGATTGAACTTTTCTTCCAGAAATTCTGCCCCGAAACGCCCGATAATATTTCTAAGCTCTGCATAAACTTCTTCATCCGCATCAAAAATCCCGGTTTTACCATTTGTCCATACAATTTCAGTTTGATTCATATTCGATTTCCTCACTCTGCATTTTCCTTTAGCCGTAAAATAAGGCACGTTATTCCTGTAAGTCACCGCAGAAAGTTCAATTTCAGCATTCTTCAATAAACGGTCAGGATGAATATAAGCAGCGGAAGCAAAAAAGCTTTCATTCATACCGTCACAAGTCCATTCAAGCCCGCTCAAAAATGCACTTTCTGCTTCAATAATTGAAAGAAAGCAGTCTGTTAGTTCACCCGGAAGTTTTCCAGTCTGAATATCACTTTCAAAAGAAGAAATTTTTTCTTCTCCGGCAGCTTCCTTTTCCCCTCTGACAAAAGTTTCATTTTTCACAGTCTGAAGCTGATTTCTTCCTGTAAAAATCAAAGTCACAAGCACTGCAAATAAAATCAGAGCTGCAGAAAGCGGGGTCTTTATTCCTTTCTTTTTGAATACACATTTTTCCGGATTTCCTTCAAGAAAAAGCT
Source organism: uncultured Treponema sp. (assembly GCA_947165895.1). Lineage (GTDB taxonomy): Bacteria > Spirochaetota > Spirochaetia > Treponematales > Treponemataceae > Treponema_D. The sequence goes on along the minus strand of CAMVCB010000002.1, from coordinate 299,126 downwards.
TTTTTCCAAGATATCTCGTTTTATATTCAGAAAGTTTCAGGCTGTTCATCACAACAACATCAGAAACCAGGCCTCTTCTTCCGACTTTTATTTTTGAGTCAAAAGTGCACTCGTCTGAAAAACAGGGATGCATTTTCTCAAGTTCACCGAACATAAAACGGCTGCGGTTTGTTTTCCGGCTCAAAAAAACACGAAAGGGAAGCCTTACAGAATAGCGTTCATAATCTTTTTTCCAGATCAGGTTCTTTTTTAATTCCATTTTCACTCCACTTTATTTTTTCGAAAATAAACCTCATAACGTCTGCAATCATAAGTCCACACTCCGCACAAAAATTCTTCCCCCTCTCTGAAATCAATGTAGTCCAGCTTCCACAAGACCCGGCAGCATTTCTTCCATTCAGAAAGATTTTCAAATCCACAATTCATGCAGGTATTTTTAAAACTCTGAGAAAGAAAACGCGTGCACAAGGCCTCATTTTTGAAGAAATCCCTTTTCTGCTCCATCCTGAAAAGGCCCTTAAGAGCCTGAACAGATTCAATAGAGAAAAATGCATAAAATAAAAAACTTATGATTACATTTGTAAATTTCATGGCAGCCAGCTTATCTTGATTTCACTAATATCCGAAAGTTCATTCTGGTTATCCAATTCCAGTCTGCATCTTTCAAAAGAAGCTTCTTTCTGCCATCTCATAACTTCTCCAGCCGCCTTTGATCTTGCAGTCGTAAAATAGAGGGCAAAACAGATAACAAGAGCTGTCATTACTGCTGTATTTATAAATTTATTCCCAGGAAACAATATCTTCTCCTTCGCCGCTGCCGCCTTTTTTCCCGTCCGCCCCATAGCATAAAAGTACATAGGGCAGATTCTCACAAACCTCTGACGGCAAGGCTGAACTTTCAGCGCTGATATAGTCAAAATTTCCACCCCAGGGGTCTTTTCCCGGTTTGCGGTCGAGATAAGGCCCTTTCCAGTTTTCAGGAACTGGATACAAGTCCGGCTTTGTCCAAAGCGCATCGATTCCCTGCTCCGTCGTCGGAAATCTTCCGCAATCAAGAAAGTAGCTTTGCAGGGCCTGTGAATACTGGCTGATTTGATTTTTTGCCGCCGTTTTTCTTGCAAGGCTGATAAGTCTTGTTGCCGACATACTGCTGCCTGCCGTAATAATTGCCCCGATTGCAAGGACTGCAAGCGTCTCGACAAAGGTAAAAGCTTCTGCTTCAAGCTGTTTTTTCTTTGTTTTTTTATTCTTCGCATTTTTTATTTCCTTCTTTTTTGATTTCATGAAAATTCCTCCCTTAGACCAGATTTAGTCCATTTATAACCGGCATCAAAAAGTTAGCCATAAGTAGAATCAAAAAGATTCCGGTTCCTCCGACAAAGACCGGTTCTACCAGCGAAAGTAATAAGGCGGTTTTTCTTTCAAGCTTCTTTCCAAGAATCCCCGCAATTCTTTCAAACACATCATTTTTTCCTCCTGATTTCCCGGCATAGTAAAATGCCTCCTGAATTTCCCTGCTATAATTTCCAATTCCTTTTTTTTCACCGCAAAAAGCCTTATCAAGTTCTATTCCATCTTCCATCCTCCGACGCGCCTTCAAAAAAGATTGCCCGGCTTTCGTTTCCAGTCCAAGAATATTTGCGCCAAGTCCAAGAGCCACAGAGGCATTTACTCCATAGCGGATTAAAAAACCGGTGGAAAGAAAGGCTTCATATAAAGGACTGTCAGAAAGATTTCTTTTTAACACCCAGACCATAAGTCCGCAAAAAGCAAAAAGAAAAGATAAATCATAAAAAAGAGTCCTGATAAGCGAAGTTTTTACGAAATTTTCTCCCAGAAGAGACTTCGCGTAAAAAATCATCAGGGCAGATACAAAAACACTTAAAAGAATTACAAATACAGGATAGATGGAAGCTTCAAATACCCTGGAAGCTGCCTTTTCTTTTCTCTCACATCTTTCCTTCAAAAATCCAAGACTTTCACTCAAATTTCCGGTTCTCTGTGAAAAATCCACAAAAGCTACCGTTAAAGTGTCAAAATTAACATAAGGGCAGGTTCTGAGAGCATTAGAAAGCCTGTTTCCCCTCTTCAATTCTCCTTCCAGATATAAAGCCGTCTTACTCAAAGGCTTTGACTTCTTCATCTTCCCGATAATCTCAAGGCAATCAGTCAGCCCCATTCCCTGTTCCGCATAAAGATGATGCAGAATCTTAAGAAAGCGGTGCATATTTTTATCAAACATAGCCGGCTCCTTTCTTTTCTGATTTTTTATGATTGATAACTGGAAGAACTCTGTTCCTGAGTTTTTCAACAGAACGTAAAACGGCATCCCCGTAGTTTTCATAATGATTAAAGAGTTCTTCCAGTCCTTTTTCAGTCAGGGCCTTATCTGCCAGAATCGAAAAGTCAAATGACGGAAGAGCAAGATCAGCAAGAAGAGAAACCTCCCTGAGCTTTTCATCATATTCAAGCTCCTGACAGATTACCCCTTTTAGAACCGAAGCAAGCACCTTTTCATCAGCCCCCAGATCTTTAAGACGAAGAAAGCTGGCGCCGGCACTAGAGGAGTGTACCGTTCCAAAAACAAGGTGCCCCGTAAGAGCGGCCCGTACAGCCGTTCTGGCAGTTTTTTCATCCCTTATTTCCCCAATCATAATTACATCAGGATCCTGTCTGAAAAGGTGCTTCAGGGCATTGTCAAAACTGTCCTCTACTTTTTCATCAAGGCGGATCTGGCAGACACCGGGAATCACATATTCAGGGGGATCCTCCAGCGAAATTATTTTTACGCCTCCGCCCCGTAACCTCACAATTTCCATAAGGATCGAAGCAGCCGTTGTTGATTTTCCGCTTCCTGTTGCTCCTGTAACAAGAACTAAACCGTTTTTCAGCCCGCACAATTTTTCAAGCTTTTCCAGCTGAAAAGAATTAAAGCCCAGCTTTTCAAGATTAAGAGGAATACGGCTGCTGTCTAAAAGCCTCAGCACAAGAGATTCTGTAGTCTGCATACCGCTGGAAATTACGCACATTGTAGAGGCCCTTACAAAAAGCGGATTATTTCTTCCATATATAAAATGTCCGTCCTGACTTCTGTTTTTTTCAAGCACGTTCATACCGGAAAGAAGTTTGATTCTCTGGACAAGCTCTTCTGCACGCTCAGAAATAAGCTCCATCCCCTTCTCAATCCGCCCAAAAACACGATATCGGACAACATTATTTTCAATATGAATATCAGTAGCCTTTTTTGTCCGTCCGTCTTCCAGAAGTTTATCCAGAAGAAGAACTGCAGCAGCTTCCTTATCTGCAGAAAGAGCCGCTTCAGAAGATTTCGCCTCACCGGCAGGAGAAAAAGAATCCGCCTGATAAAGCTCAGAGACAATTTTCCGTAAAGACTTTCTGCTCCCCCTTTCAAATTCAACAAGAGGAAGCCTTCTGTAAATTTCAGGACAGTCTTTCTGCTTTGTTACCGATTCCAGAAAAGAATCGAATGCATTTTTAAGCCTCTGCTGTAAAATCAAATCCCTGTCGTTTTCAATCAAAAACCTGATTTGGGTTCCCTTCTGTTCGATTACTGCGACACCATTGTACAGACAGTAGGCAGGTGTCAGTCTGAATTTAAAATCCTTCATAATTTAAGCCCCCTTGCTCTATCAGCTTTCAATTTCCAGCAGTTTTCTGGCTGCCCACTCCCGGTCATAAAGCCTGCTTTTCTTTTCATAGCCCTCAAGATGCGGCACAAGATAAATAACCATCTGGCTTTTTTCACTTATTTTTGCACTGCTTTTGAAGAGCCTTCCTATTAATGGAATTTTTGAAATAAAAGGCGTTCTTTTTTCTTCTTTACTTTCCTGATTCTGGACCAGTCCGCTCAAAACCACAGGTTCACCGCTCTTTCCGCGGACTTCAGTCGTTACAATTTTTTCACTTGTTGGAGGCGGATTTCCGGTTGAAGAAGAAGTATCGGTTCCCTGTCGTGAAAGACTTGCCGTAACAGAGCTTGTAATCATTCCGTCACCGCTAACCCAGCCCAGAACCTCAAGCTTTATTCCTGAAGTAATTTCCCTGGTAACACCAGAATAAACAGGCTTGCCTGTTTCCGGATCCAGATTGTTGTCACGATAGCGGTAGGTATTTGTACTTTGAAAATTGATTTTCTTTCCGTTCACCCCATGAAGGCTTGTATCTGCAAAAACCTTTGTTTTATTTTCTTCAATTGAAGCCTGAAGACTGGCGGCAAAATTCATTCCAAAAACTCCGACAACATTCATGTTCAGATTCATTACGTTTCCAAGAATTGCTGATGCTGAGGTTCGGTCTCCCATAGACATTTTTTCCGCAGAAAAAACAGGCGTCCAGGAATTCTGCATACCCTCGTCATACTGCAGAATCAAAAGATCATAACTGATTCTCTGAACCGGGCGGTCACATAAAATCAGCTGAGAGCAGAGACTTTCATAAGCATTCTGACTGCCTGTAAAGTAAAGGCAGGAATTATCATCCGCAAGAGAAAAACTTTCCCGGTTAAAATCGGGAGGAAGATGCTTTAAAAACTCATCCGGTTTTAAATATTTAAGGTTTACAAGATGGGTCAGAAGCTTCTTATCAGAATCTTCCACAAGTTTTTCTATCAGGGCTTTTTCTTCTGTATTTACAAAGGCATAAAAACCGCTCTTATCCGGCAGACAAAAATTTTCAAACTTTCCCAGCTGACGGGTTGCGAGGGCAATAAAAGTATCTGCCTTTGAATATTTCAAATCAAAACGCTCCCAGTTACGCTTACCGTGAACCAGGTCCATTTTTGCATTTGAATCCCCTGCAAAGTAATATATTCCGTCACTTAATACACATTTAAATCCGTTCTGACTGCAAAGCTTTTCAAGAGTATCTTCAAAATCCCTGCCGGAAAAAACAGTCCTCAAAAGCTTTGTTTCCCCGTTAGAAAAAAGGCAAAAACTCCCTTCCCCTTCGTCTGCGATATAAAAAAGACGGTCAAGCACCTCCAGAAAAGTTCCCTCCCGCACATCCACGTCAAATCCGCCGGAAACGTTTCTCGTAATGCGCACAAAGCCGTCCGTTCCGCCATGTCTCAGCTGATTTTCATTTTTCCTTACAAAATGGAAGCCCTTCTCACTTTTTACCGATTCATAGGCACCAAAGCTGCGTGCAAGACTGTTCATCAGCTCTGTAAGACTAAGTCCCTTAAAATGTATGCTCATCTTTGAAGATGGAAGGGAATCATAAGTAATAACTGCATCTGTCTTTCCGCTAAGCTTTTCAAGAAGAGTAACAGGACTTACGTCATAAGCATCAATAGAGTAAATAGAATTTTCTACGGTCACACGAACCCGGCTCACCTTCCAGACTTCGCCGCTCTTATCCGCATAAAGGCGGCAGCTTTCCAGAAAAGCATCAAAAGCCTTTGAAAAATCATTACCGATAAAACGAAGGTCACATTTTCCGCTCACTGTGTCATCAGCAAGAATAGGAACCCCGGTATCCATAGAAACCGCAAAGAGCACATCCTTTACATCACAGTCAGAAAAATCCCAGCTGTAATATTTTTCTCCGCCAAGTCCCCATACCGAATACCAGAAAGTGAGCAGAAGCAGCAGGCATAATACTTTTTTCAATTTTTTTATCCTCCAGACTTTTTCCTTACACCTATAAAGTCCCCCTGAAATTCAAATTCCGGCAATGTTTTTTAAAATTTCTTCAAAAATTTGTGATTTTTTTTGTTTTTTTATGATTTTTATCTATTTTTTATGGTGCCTTTGCACTTTTTATAAAAAGGTTGTAAAATTAAGAAAAGTATGAAAAAAAGTTTTGTCATTCTGCTGTTGGCTTTGTGCTGTGCAACACTAACGGCCTTTACTCCGATAAGCCTTGTGACATTTAAATCTACTCTAACCTTCGTTCAGGGACAGGATACACAGTCATATGTGGTTGTGCGTGAGCTTTCCCCTTTTTCAATCAATAAATACGAAACAACTTATGCCCTCTGGTATGAAGTAAGGACTCAGGCAGAAAAGCTCGGATATAATTTTGCAAATCCCGGACAGCCCGGCTCCTCTGGAAGAAGGGCAGCAATCCCCAATGAAGAAAATTCAAATCAGCCTGTAACAATGATATGCTGGTATGATGCAATAGTCTGGTGCAATGCCCTCAGCGAGCTGCAGAACCGAAATCCCTGTTATGTTTATGAAGGAAATGTTTTGAGGGATTCAAGTGATACAGCTGCCTGTGACCTTGCAGAATGTCTTTGGAATAATGACGGCTTCAGACTTCCTTCTGAGGCTGAATGGGAATATGCGGCAAGACGCACAAGAAGAGGATTTCAGACAGGAAACACTGTAAGCGGAGCAATAGGGAGCGGAGATCCGGATGAAGAGCTTTTGTACTCATGGATTTCTGCCAATGCCTCACAAACCCATACAGTAGGAACAGCAGGACTTCCTTTTGACCCTGAAAATATTTCTCTTCCGGGAACGGGTAATGCAAACAGCGCCGGAATTTATGACATGAGCGGAAACGCACTGGAATTCTGCTGGGACTGGTATGGAGCTTATAGCGATGAAGAGCCTTACGGCAAAAAGGTAGGCTATGAAAGAATCAGCCGCGGCGGCAGCTTTTCAGAATACACACTTTTCTGTTATTGCGGCGACCGCTACAGCTTTGATCCTAACGAATGTTATAATTACTTTGGATTCAGGATTGCCTGCACAGTAAAAGAAGCCTCTCAGCAAGAGGCTGAAGAATAATAAAAATCTATTCTACTTTACAAAGTCTGGCGTCTATAACCTTCCACTCTCCGTCTTTCTTTTCAACTTCGAGCCAGGCATAATTTGATTCCAGAAGCGGGCCCGGGTTAATTACCACAGTTTCTCCAATCTTATCAATTGCCCTTCCCTCATGAATATGTCCGCAGATTACGGCAAGAGGCTGATTTTCTTTGATAAAATCTGTAAACAGCTGGCTTCCCGCATGAAGTTCTTCATTTACTGCATCACATTTTGTATCTTTAGGGGGATTGTGACTTACAAGAATAAGGCTCTTCCACAAAGAAGCATCGCCGGTATCCTTTACAGAATTTTCCACAATATTAAAATCACTTAAAATCTCATTTTCCTGGCGCTCATTTGCAGTTTTTCCCGTAAAGTAAGTTCCGCCGCCACTTCCGGCAAAAGCAAGACCTTCATGAAAAACAAGGCTTCGTTCAATACAGATGTCCTGTTCTTCCAGTTCTTCTATGAATTCAGGCTCATCACAGTTTCCCAGTACGGCAAAAATCGAATCATGCTTTCTGCACAAAGCTTCCAGGGCCGCCTTACCGGTTTCAGGCTTAAAGCATTCAGCAAAATCACCTGCAAAAATAACGCCGTCAGCCTTAGAAAACTGTTCGTCCATTTTGTCCAGGATTGAATTGTTTGCATGCAAATCGCTCAATACTAAAAATTTCATAATGCAATTCCTTTATTTTTTGTTTGATTTTATATTAGTTTTCTTCCTCTTTTTCAAGTTCCACAACATCCTTCCATAAAGCAACAGAACCCTTCATGTGCTTTTTTGCATAGTAAAGAGCATGATCTGCATTCATCATAACTGTTGCAAGGTCGTGATGCTCCGGAATATCAAGATTTGAACAAAGTCCCATACTAAAACCAAGATATTGTGATTCAGGGATTTCCAGGCTACCGCCTAAAAGTTTTTCCAGCTCTGGAATAAAGAAATTTGCTTCCTTCAGACCCTGGAAAAGCCTTGAAGCCATAATCTTTCCGTTTTCAGAAGTCGTATCTGTCATAACCACAACAAATTCGTCTCCGCCAAAACGACTCACAAAATCTACAGCACGGCAGATTTTTTTAAGCAGTTTTGCAAAGCAGGCAATCAAAAGGTCTCCTGCTTCATGTCCGAAATGATCGTTATAATATTTAAAATTATCCAGATCGATAAAGGCAATAGACTCAACAAGTGTAAAGCGGCGGCGGGGAGTATAGCGCTGCAGCTTTTCAGATTCGTTTGAAATAAATTCCTGCAAAGCCCTTCTGTTTTTAAGCATCGAAAGCAGATCAGTTGATGAAAGATAGAGAAGATGTTCTTCCTGCTTAATCATTACAATCTGAGCCTGAATGTTCGTAATCGCCAGATTCAAAACATTCTGCATTTCCATAGAAAACTGGGCATGACGGCTTGGAATTATGATAATTCCGCCAATAAAATCAAATCTTGAAATATTTCTGAAATACTGATGGAAAAGATTATCATAAATAAAAAAGGGAGTTCTCTCTTCTATACTTTTTAAATAAAGCTCTTCCCAGCGGGACGGATATATTTCTGCCCCGTCATTTCCGGCAGAACAGGCAATAGTCCTCCAGCCGCTTTCAGTCCTTTCTGCAATATAAATACTGTCTGCGAGAATGTAATCCATCAAAAGATGAACAACGGGAGTTAAATATTCATCAAGATTTGCCGCTTCAGCACCAAAGGTCATAATCTTGTTTAAGAACTGATATTCATAAATTCTGTTGTGAAGCTGATTTAAAAGTGATTCTTTTTCAATCTTCTCTTCAAGATATTCCATGTTCAGGTTCAGAGGTTCAAAATCGATTCCCCCCCTGATATACTCTTCCGGAGTCATGGATGTCTTGTTTTTTGTATAGAAGGTAAACTTATTATTCAGTGCTATGGAAAAGCCCTTCTGCATATATGTAAGGGACTTATCAAAATAACCGAAACGCTTTAAAGTACAGGCATATTCATAATACATGAAGGTAATTCTGTACTGCTGGGTCACAAAAATCTGCTCATAAGCAGTAGCAGCCTCTTCAAAGGCCTCTTCAGAAAGCTTTATATTTCCTTCAGAAAGGAAAATTACAGACTGGAGAAAATGTAAAAAAGGTTTTTCTACATCGGAAAGTTCCTTATAAACCTTAAGAAGATTGCTGCAGTTATTTTTTGCGTGAACATAATCCCCGTTATCAAACTCTATATAAGCCTTATAAAGGATTAAATCTCCCGGGGTAGGAAGATCCGAATAAAATGTATTTTCTTTTGATTCAATGATATGAAGAAATTTTAAAATCTGAGATAAAAGCTCGTAAGCCTTATCAAAATGCCTGCCAAAGAAATATGCAAAGGCACAGTTTTTTATCGTAGTAACAATCAGCGAATAATCAGTAATTTCATAAAGCCTGGAAATGATTGAATTAATAAGGGTGTAGGCTTCATAATAATCAGCCCTGAACATAGCCTCATAATAAAGTCCGTTTCTGATTTTCAAAAGAGGAGGAAGCTCGCCAATTTGAGTTCTCAGCTTGTTACTTTCATTATATAAAAGCTTTGCCTGCTCTTTTTCTCCAAGGTTAGAATAAATTACAGCCTCAAGATGAGTTGTAGCGGCAATTTCAGGAATATCCCCTATCTCTTTTGCAAGAGCAAGTGCTTCATCAAGGGCAGAAAGAATCATATCCTTCCACTTTGTGTCTGCCGCAACAAAGAAGGCCACCTGATTTGTTGTATAAATAAAGTTTACTGTATAACCGGCTTTTTTAAGCACATCAAGGGCATTGCGGTAAAGCTCCATTGCACTCACACCGTCATAGCACTCGGTAGTAAGATACTGCATCATCACGGCAATCGGATAAAGCTCTTTGTATCCGATTGCATCACAAACCTGCTGGGCAAGAAGGGAATACTTTAAGGCCTGTCGTAAATTTCGCTTGTATAAAAATACCTTTGAAAGATAAAGGTAAACCTCGGCAGCTGTACAGTCATTCTTTGAGGTTTCAATTACATTGTTCAAATAAAGGATTGATTCATCAGCTTCACCGGCGTAAAAATATGCAAGTCCGATTTCTTTATTTATGCCCCTCAGCTGCTCAGGAAAATAGGTCAGATTCCTCTTTGATTTGCTAAAAATATCCGCAAATTTTTTATTTTCACTTATTGAAAGGAAAAATCTGTTATTGCGGAAGATATCCATAATTTCAGAATATGAAAATTCACGGTCAAATTTTGATTTGATATAATCTGAAGTCAGAGTTCGGTCACTTTCATCACTGATATTGAGGAAGTTCAAATCATTTCTGTGCTCATTAAAAAAGGCCTTTAGAGGGGCAATTGAATTATCCTCATCCAGAGAATCGATACAGAAAGTGATTGAAGCTTTAATGTTGGCATTTTCAATATCATGAAGGATATCTGCGGCCTCTTCACAAAGCTGCTGGGCATTCAAAACCAGGAAGTGACCCTCTGAAAGCTCTTCCAGCAGGGAAATTATAGTCTGACGGATGGTCTTCTTTTCAAAATTGATGTCGTCCAGAACAAAAATATCATGACGAAGCTCCGCAGTTCCTGTCCGCAGAAAAGTTCTGAAAGTTTTTTTCTGGGGAAAATAACAGTAATCATCAAGAATTGAATCGCTGACTTTAAAATGCGAAAGAATTGATAAAAATGGAGAAAGCGGAGTGAAATCCTCAGCAACATCAATAATCGTAATATCAGAATCCTTGAATAATAAAGGAATTTCCTTAAGGTAGCCCGGAGTACCTGTTAAAAACTTAACCTGATATCCGGCTTCAAATATGAAATCCTTTATTACAGAAGCCTGAACTTCCGAAAGATTTTTGAGTTTCTGTTTTTTAAAAGCAGATTTTTTCAATTGCGTTTTTTAATTTCTCCATCTGTTCTCTGGTTCCGATTGTAATACGCACAAAATCTTCAATTCCAGCTGTATTAAAATGACGGATAAGAATGCCTTCTTTCTTTACTTTTTTGTAAAGCTCGCTTCCGGCAATTCCGTCTTTTTTTGCAAAGAGGAAGTTTGTCTGAGATTTTAAAACGTAGAAACCTTTTTCTTTAAGAAAATTATAAAACGAGTCGCGTTCATCCGCAACTTTTTTTGCACATTCTGCGTAGTAAGCAGGATTAAGACAGGCAGCTTTTCCGCTAACCTGAGAAAGGGCATCAATCGGGAAGTGATTTACGCTGTTTTTTACGGTTGTAACCACGTTTACAAGCTCAGGATTTGCAACAATATAGCCAAGGCGCTGCCCTGCCCCGCAAAGGCTCTTAGAAAAGGTTCTTACAATTACAAGATTTTTGAATTCAGCAAGAAGAGGAATGCAGGATTGACCGCCAAAATCAACATAGGCTTCGTCTACAATAAAGATTTCATCTGATGAAGATGCTTTGAGCATCTGGCGAACCTGTTCCCGGCTAAGGCCCAGGCCTGTAGGAGCGTTAGGGTTTGCAAAAATAATTCCGCCTCTGTTATCTCTGGCACGCTTAAGCATTTCATCTGTGTCCAGAGTCCAGTCAGCACGCAGGGGAACATTATCCATTGGAATATTGTAAAAGCCTGCATAAACCGGATAAAAGCTGTAGGTAAACTGAGGCATTACAAACTTTTTTGAAGAGTCAAAAAAAGCATAGAATACAAAAGAAAGAACTTCGTCACTGCCGTTTCCGCTGTAAATCATGTCCGGAGTAACGGTAAAAGGAATTTTATCTTCGCCGGAAGGACTTACTTCCCCGCCATTTACCTTTGCACGGCAGAGAACTCCGCCTGTTTTATTGAGCATGTCTGCAATTGCCGCGTGAAGCTCGTTTGAGTCAGGGTCAGGGTAAACTCCAAGCTTTTCCGGATGCTTCTGGACAAAATCAATTACCGCCTGCTGAACTTCAGGGCATGGCGGATAAGGATTTTCGTTCGCATTAATTTTTATATAGTCTCTGTCTTTCGGCTGTTCACCCGGAACATAAGGGTGAAGGCCCTGCATACGGCTTGATGTTAGCATAAGTGTCTCCTAAACGTGCCGATAACGGCACTTACATACGTTCCAAATATGGAACCAATACCAGATTCATTGCATTTTTCATTACCTGCAAAGTACATTCTGCAAGGTAAAGACGGGCTGCGGCAAGCTTTTTGTCTTCTGCGTTCATTATTGAACAGTTTTGGTAGAACTTACTGAAAAGCTTACTTGTTTCGTAAAGGTAAGCGGCCATTACGCTTGAATCAAGATTTTCTGCAGCCTTCTGAACAGTTGCAGGGTAATCTCCCAGCTGCTTAATAAGCTCCCATTCTTCTTCTGCCTTCAAAAGGGCAACGGCATCTTTAGAATAGTCTGCCTTAAGTCCTGCTTCTGCAGCCTTTCCAAGAATTGAGTTTATTCGGGCACCCATGTACTGAAGGTAAGGACCTGTGTTTCCGTTAAAGCTCAAAGATTCTTCCGGATTAAAGAGCATGTCTTTAATTGGTGTTGCCTGCAAAAGATAATAATGCAAGGCTCCAAGGGCTACCTTTTCTGCAACATCATCTGCGTCCCCTACATCACCGTCGCGGCCCCTTTCCTTAATTGCCTCCAGAGCCTGAGCATGGAGGGAATCAATCAAATCATCAGCGTCAACAATTGTACCTTCGCGGCTCTTCATTCGTCCGCTTGGAAGGTTTACAAGTCCATAGCTCAGGTGATAAAGCTTGTCTGCCCACTCAAAGCCCAGTTTTTTAAGGATGTGGAAGAGAATCTTAAAGTGGTAGTTCTGCTCGCTTGCAACAACATAAACCAGCTGATTAAAAGCCCAGTCGTCGTGGCGGCTGATTGCAGTACCAATATCCTGAGTAATATAAACAGAAGTTCCGTCCTTGCGGAGAAGAACTTTTTCGTGATTGTCTTCGTCTTTTCCCTTTCCGACAACGTCTGTAACGTCAATTCGCACAGAACCATCCTCAGCCTTAAAGAAAACGCCTTTTTCAAGGCCTTTAAGAATTTCGTCCTTACCCTTAAGGTAGGTTTCGCTTTCCATATAAAGCTTATCAAAAGAAACTCCTGTTCTGGCATAAGTTTGTTTTACGCCTTCCAGAGTCCAGTCGTTCATCTTCTGCCATAGGGCGCGGATTTCAGGATCCCCCTGTTCCCACTTAATAAGCATATCTTCTGCCATCTGATTTGCTTCCGGATGAGCTGTTTCAGGCTTGTCTTTTTCGCCCTTAAGATAGCGGTCAAATTCAATGTAGCACTGGCCTACAAAGTGGTCACCCTTCATGCCAAGACTTTCAGGTGTATCACCCTTTGCCTCGTGGAAAAGCTTATAAGCCAGCATAGATTTACAGATGTGAACACCGCGGTTATTAATAAGGTCTACCTTGTAAACTTCTGCACCCGCTGCCTTAAGAATACGGCTTACAGATTCACCAAGGGCATCATTACGCAAATGGCCCAGGTGCAAAGGCTTGTTTGTATTTGGAGAAGAATATTCAACCATTACGCGGCGGCCTTCAAGAGGCTTTTTACCGTCGGAGCCGAAAGAACCATATTCTTCCTTCTGTGCGCGGATTGCATCAAGAATTCCTGCCGCACTTCCTGCCTTATCAAGCTTTACGTTTACATAAGGGCCAACGGCAATAAATTCACCGATTGATTTATCTGTAATAAGCTTTGCAAGCTCTGCGGCAATCTGAGGAGGTGCCATATGAAGTGATTTTGCAAATGCAAAAAGAGGAACTCCAAGGTCTCCCATTTCGGGTTTTGGAGGAGTTACAACCTGAATGTTTTCTTCTTTTACGGGCTCTGCTTCCAAAGCCTTTGATTTTATGAATTCGTTTAGAGCCGCACAAACAAGCTTGCGGCATACTGATTTTGCATCTGCCATATTAATTCCTGAATAAAAAAGATTTATCCTATTTTATTGAATTTATGGCTTTCTTACAACTTAACAGATTCAGCGGATTTTAGACTTCTTTTCAGAACGTGAAGACTTTTTCTGCTTTTTGATTTTCTCCCTTCTTGCCCTCATTTTTGAAATACTTTCCTTGTTAATATTCAGGGCAAGATGGGTAAAAATTACAGAAACTACACAGCAAATCGAAATACAGATAAGAGGGATGTATCGCGGCAATGTATCAAAGGGCAGCTTAACGTTCATTCCAAAGTAACTTGTAACAAAGGTAGGAGACATCATCAGAATGTTGATGATAGCAAGCTTTTTCATCACGTTGTTCAGGTTGTTTGAAATGATTGAGTCGTAAGTATTCATTACATTGAACATAATGCTTGAATAGGTGTCGGCCATTTCGATTGCCTGCCTGTTGTCAATCATTACACCTTCTACAAAATCAATATCATCCTCGTCAAATTTGATAAGACGGGTTGTCCTCATTTTCTGCAAAAGAAGGGAATTACTTTTGAGCGAAGTAGTAAAATAAACAAGAGATTTTTCCAGACTCATCATCTGCATGATTTCGCGGTTTTCAATCTCCAGCTTCATTTCATTCTGGATTCCGGTCGAACGGCGGTTGATTTCCTTAAGGTAACGAAGGAAGTTCAGGTTTGCCCGGTTCAAAATCTGCACTATAAACGAAGGAAAGTCTGTAAGGCGGACGTTTCTCACCCGGTTAGAACCGAAGTCCTTAAGAACTTCGCTGTCTGTCCAGCAGAGGGTAATGATTGTACTCCCCTTAATGATGATTCCGACAGGAACTGTAAAATAAGGAGTTTCTGCCGAAGGATCATAAACCGGAACCCTTACAATGGTAAGAATATAGCCTGATTCACCGTCCTCAATTCGTGAAAGCTCATCAGGGTCAAGAATATCCAGAATGTGGTCCTGCTCGATTTCATATTCATTCTGAAGAGTTTCGGCTTCATCGTGATTTACATTTCTTGCGTCAATCCAGAGTGGTTTTGTTTTTACGACATCATCTTTCTTACATTTAAAAAAGCGGCCTTCTTCCTGCTGCCAGTATGTAATCATATTAATTCCTCACTGATACCGCCTTGAGGAAAAATGAGGGAAAGAAATTTTTAGAAGGATTTTTCCAGAAGGCTTTGATTTTTAATTAGTAAAAATATGGGATACCCGGAGCTAGCGTCCATATATGCCTCCTGTAATTGATTTATCTATAATTATAATGAAAAAAAAAGAAACCGCAAGACCGTTTCCAGCCTTGCGGAAAATTTATTAGAGGAGAATTTGGATCAAGATTAGATCTTTACGCGGCGTGCGCGAACGTCGAACAATACGGCAGCAATAAGAACTGCACCACGAACGATATACTGATAAGAAATACCTACGTTCATAAGGTTCATACCGTTTGTCAAAGAAGACATTACAAGAGCACCAATCATTGTTCCTGTAACCTTACCAACACCACCAGAAGCTGATGTACCACCAACGTAGCTTGAAGCAATGGCATCCATTTCGAATGCGTTACCAGCTGTTGGTGTAGCTGACTGAAGACGGGCAGCGAACAATACACCTGCAAGACCAGCGAGCATACCCATGTTACAGAATACGAACATCAAAATCTTTTCAACCTTAATACCTGAAAGCTGAGCAGCTTCGCGGTTACCACCTACAGCGTAGATGTGGCGTCCAAGAACTGTGTTGTTTGTAATGAAGTGGTAAATACCAAGTACAACAAGAACGATTACGATTGTCCATGAAAGTCCGTGATACTGAGCAAGCTTTGTTGTGAAGAACAAAATCAAAACTGCAATGAAAAGAAGCTTTGCAATGAACAAAGTTTTTGGTGTATCAGAAAGACCGTATTTTGCCTTGTTGGCACGAGCCTTAATTTCAGAACCGATAAGACATCCAACAAGAAGAATACCAAGAATCATTGTAAGGATATGAATATCATGCTCACCACCGATATCAGGAATAAATCCGTTACCAAGAGCATTGAATGTTTCGTTCTTGATGATGATTGTACCTGTAGAACCAGTTACAAGAAGCAAAGCACCACGGAAAATAAACATACCGGCAAGAGTTACAACGAAAGGAGGAACCTCACATTTTGCAACAAGGAAGCCCTGATAAGCACCAACAAGAATACCAATTACCATTGCCGCAAGAACAAGAACTACTACCGGAACACCAGGAGCAACGCGCATAATCTGAGCAACAATAGCACCAATAAATCCACAAACATAACCAACAGAAAGGTCAATCTGAAGGTCAATCAAGATCAAAGTCATACCGATTGCAAGAACTGCAACATAACCAGTCTGATCAAAAAGGTTACTTAAGTTACGGGCAGTCATGAAAAGACCTTCCGTTGTAAGTGTAAAGAACAACATTACGGCAAGCAAAGCAATGAACATACCGTAAGAGCGCATGTTACGCTTAATTATAGTTAATGTACCCATTTTTCAATTTCTCCTATTTTAGTTTTCAGTAGCAATACGCATGATTTTTTCCTGCGTAGCTTCTGCACCACTCATTTCTCCGGCAATTACACCACCAGATACAACACAGATTCTGTCACTCATACCAAGAACTTCAGGCAATTCTGAAGAAATCATGATGATTGCCATTCCCTGCTCTACCAGCTGATTCATAAGTGAGTAGATTTCATACTTAGCACCAACATCGATACCGCGGGTAGGTTCATCAAGAATAAGAACCTCAGGCCGTGTCATCATCCACTTTGCAAGGGCAACTTTCTGCTGGTTACCACCAGAAAGATTATTTACCTTTGTATCAATAGATGGTGTCTTAACCTTAAGGTCTTTAACGTATTCAGTGCTGACTACGATTTCCTTGTTCTTATCTACAATACCGTTCTTTACAAGCTGTTTAAGTGAAGCAATTGTAATGTTCTGCTTAACATCCTGCTGAAGAAGCAGACCATTACCCTTACGGTCTTCAGAAACGTATCCGATTCCGTCCGCAATAGCATCTGCCGGGTGTTTGTAGTTAACCTCTTTACCATTATGGTAAGCTTTACCTTCTACCTTGTATTTGCGAGGGTTACCGAAAAGGCTTAAAGCAAACTCTGTACGTCCACAGCCCATAAGACCTGCAAGACCAAGAATTTCACCCTTTCTTACTGTAAGATTTACGCCCTTCAAAAGCTGGCGTGAAACCGCATAGTCATAAACCTTCCAGTCCTTTACTTCAAGAGCTACGTCACCAATGTTGATGTGCTCACGTTTAGGATAAATGTTGGTAAGTTCACGACCAACCATATATTTAATAATCTGCTCTTCGTTGATTTCATCTTTTTCAAGCTGGGCAACAGTCTTACCATCGCGCAATACAGTTACGCGGTCAGCAATAGCAGTTACTTCCTTAAGCTTATGAGAAATCATGATACTTGTTACGCCCTGTTTTTTAAGCGAAACAATAAGGTTAAGCAGATTTTCACTGTCGTTTTCATTCAAAGAAGATGTAGGCTCATCAAGAATAAGAATGCGAACGTTCTTACTCAAAGCCTTAGCAATTTCTACAAGCTGCTGTTTACCTGTACCAAGATCCTTAATCTTTGTACTCGGGTCAACATCAAGTCCTACTCTTTCGAGCTGTTTTTTAGCCTGGATGATAGTTTCATTCCAGTTGATTGTTCCATTTTTGTTCCGGATTTCGTGTCCAAGATAAATATTCTCGTAAACAGACAATTCAGGAATCAATGCAAGTTCCTGATAAATAATTGCAAGGCCTGCTTTTTCACTGTCTTTAATTGTTTTGTATTCCTGAACAACTCCGTCGATGCGAATTTCTCCCTTGTATGATCCAAAAGGATATACTCCAGAAAGAACCTTCATCAAGGTTGATTTACCGGCACCGTTTTCACCACAGATGAAAAGGATTTCCGATTCTTCAGCCTTAAATGTTACATCATCAAGAGCCTTAACTCCGGGGAATGTTTTTGTAATATGAGCCATTTCAAGGATTGTCTTGCCCATTTTGTTATTACCCCCATTTTTGAATTAGAAGATTTTTCGGGATTTCCCGACTACGTAAAAATTACTATTTTTAAATTTGGTATTATTAATTTTATTATTAATTACT
This sequence comes from uncultured Treponema sp., assembly GCA_947165895.1. GTDB lineage: Bacteria > Spirochaetota > Spirochaetia > Treponematales > Treponemataceae > Treponema_D. Next base: position 281,333 of record CAMVCB010000002.1, on the reverse strand, counting down.
TTTTAAATGCTTTTTATTTTTCAAAGACAGGCAGAAGTTACCCTCTGCCTGCCGGATTAACTAAGTTTTACCACAAAAGTTATTTTACGATATCAACGTTAGATTTTGTGATAACAGTTACATCAGCCTGGATAGCTGGAACTTTGATTTTTCCGTTATCATAGCTTGCTGAAGCAGCTGGTTTTTTACCGTTGATGAGCTGTGTAGCCAGGTCAACTGCAGCCTTAGCCAATACAGAAGTGTTCTTCCATACTGTCATTGTCTGTTTACCATCGCGGATGTACTGGAGAGAAGCTTTTTCAGCATCCTGTCCTGTGATTACGTATGATTTAACAGCCGGGTCTTTTGCGAACTCGTCAGCAATAGCACGAGCAGTACCATCATTTGGAGCGAGGATAGAAACATCACCCTTATCAGCAGCCTTAGCAACTGTCAGGTTATCAGCAGCCTTTCTCTTAGCTACATCGAAGTTCCAGTCAGTTGTAACCTGACCGATGATGTCAGAAAGTTCAGCACGTGTAAGAGTTTTCTTTGAAGAAACAGCCTTAGCTTTGTCTGAGTTTTTGATTTCGAATGTTCCGTCAGCAATTTTTGGCTGAAGAACTGACCATGCACCTTCGAAGAAGATGAAAGCGTTGTTGTCTGATGCAGCACCTGCATAGAGATACAATGGGTTTCCTTTCTTTGATTTGTCTTTGAGGTTGTCGATAAGGAACTGTCCCTGAGCAACACCTACAGAGAAGCTGTCGAATGTTACATAATAGTCAACAGCAGCAGTATCTGTGATAAGACGGTCATAAGAAATAACCTTTACTTTATCTTTGCGTGCAGCTTCAGCAGCAGCAGCGGCAGCAGCACCGTCCTGTGGACAAATAATAAGAACTTTGATTCCCTTTGTAAGAAGAGCTTCAACGTTCTGTTTTTCTTTGTTTGAATCTCCCTGTGAGAACAAAACTTCTACAGAAGCATTGTTTTTAAGAAGGTTTGTGAATGATGTTTCGTCCTGAATCCAGCGTGGTTCATCTTTTGTTGGAAGAACGATACCTACTTCAGTTTTAGCTTTCTTTGCTTTAGCAGCAAAAGCTGAAGAAGACACTGCAGCGAATGCACATGCTGCAAGCACAACTTTTGTAATTTTTTTCATAAAAAACTCCTTTCCGCCTCCTAAGCGGTGTCCATTTTTATTTGAAACATTTTTGTTTCTTACTAGGTTCAGTATATAAGATTGCGGCAGGAATTTTTCATCAATTTTCTAGACAAAATTAGTTTCTTACGCATTTTTTTTGTTTTTTAAAGTTTAAAAAGCCTTGCTAATCTAGATTTTTTTGTTGTGCAATATTTTTATAGCAAGATTTTACAGAATACGCTTTAATATCTCTTATGACAGAATTAAAACTTTCAGGCCGTATGATATCAACAAAACTTAACGCCCTTGTAATGGGCATCGTGAATGTAACTCCAGATTCCTTCCATGAAAAAAGCAGGGGCGGAATTGAGCTTGCAAAACGACTTATTGAAGAAGGAGCCGACATTATCGACCTGGGAGCAGAATCTACCCGTCCGGGAAGTGATTACATCAGTGAAGAAGAAGAAATCCGCCGTCTTATTCCGGTAATAAAGGAAATCAGAAAGATAAGTAACATTCCTCTTTCCATTGATACAAGAAAATATGAAGTTATGAAGGCGGCCTTTGAAGAAGGAGCTGATATATTAAACGATATTTCTGCAATGGAGGATGATCCCCGCCTTTTTGATTTTTGCGCACAAACGAAAATTCCCGTAATTCTGATGCACAAAAGAGGTATTCCTTCATCCATGCAGAAAAACACCGACTACAATAATTGTTTCGAGGAAGTAGATAAATACCTTTCTGAGCGGGCAAGGCTGGCAGAAGAAAAAGGCATTGAATCAGAAAAAATCATTCTTGACCCGGGCATTGGCTTTGGAAAGTCAGTTGAGGACAATTTTTTACTAATGAAAAATTGCGGAAAGCTTTGCCAGGGCCGCTACAAGGTTTTGATGGCCCTTTCCAGAAAATCCTGCATTGGCGCAGTAACCGGCCGCGAAACAGCTGACAGACTCTGCGGAAGTGTAAGCGCAGACCTTCTTTCAGTTCTCGCCGGTGCCAGCCTGATACGAGTCCATGACGTAAAGGAAGCGGTAGACAGTTTAAAGGTTCTCAAGGCATTTAACGGGGCATAAAATTATGACAAAGGCGGAAATCAGAAAATATATAAAATCAATTATTCCAGCAGACAGTTTTATAATAGAAGAATTATCTGAAAAGATTTGCAGAAAACTTGAAAAAAGTGATTGTTTTATAAAAGCGCCCCTGATTCTGGCCTACATGGCCCTTAATGACGAGGTAGATCTAAGCCCTCTTTTTACCAGAGTATTTGAGCTGAACAAAAAGCTTGCCCTGCCAAGAATTATTCCAGCCACAAACAAAATGGACTTTTATCTGACAGATAAAAAGCTTAGCGTAAAAAAAGGCAGCTTTGAAATAATGGAGCCTGAAGCAGAAGAAAAAAATCTTATAAGACCTGACGCTTTACCGGACGGAACTTTAATACTTGTCCCGGGCCGGGCCTTTACAAAAGAAGGCTGCCGTCTTGGCCGGGGAAAGGGCTTTTACGACATCTGGCTTTCAAAAATCCCTCAGGACAAAAAAAATCGCGTTCACCTTGCTGGAGTATGCTTTCCACAGCAGATTGTAGAAAGCATTCCCTGCGATGAAGGCGATGTAAGAATGGACGCTGTAGTATTTTAATTTTTTGTAAGTACAGTCTACCTAAAAAAAACTGACTTCCGGTCACAGAGTGTGGTTCAAAACCGCGCAATAATGCGCTACACGCTGATTGTTGCAAAGTAACTATAGAATTGACCGCTCACGCGGTCGCAACAATCAGAGTGTTTTTGCCCCACACTCTGCTCCCTCGCGCCAGTTTTTTTTGATAAGGTCTACTTAACCAAAATAAATTCTACACGTCTGTTCTTCCAGTTGTTATCCTTATCTTTTGGATTAACGACAGGTTTTGTACCACCCATACCCTCTGTAGAAACGTTAGATCCGCTTACGCCCTTCTTAATCAGGTATGCACGGATAGCATCTGCACGTTCCTTAGAAAGCGGCTGAGAAGCACGGCCCCACTGGCTCATATTATCAACAGTCTCTTCTTCAGGATTGTCTGTTACCTTGTTAGCGTGACCAACTACAGTAACCTTGTAATCCTTGAATTTCTTGAGGATTTCTGCGATACGGTTCAAAATCTTGATGTTGTTATCAACCTTATCCTTGCTGAGTTTTGCATTTGCAGACTGGAAGTTTGCTGCGTCACTTTCAAAGATAATAGAAGGAACTGCCATCTTAAGAACGTTGCCGTCACGGATTACAAGAACATCTACAGAAATCTGACCTTTTACAGTATTTGTCATACCAAGATTATCAGTTACTGTAAATTCATAAGGATAATCCATAGCAGACTGAACGCGTTCTGCACGTCCTGCTGAATCTTTCTGAACGTTACTCAAGCCGTCCCAGATAAGGCGTTCTGTAATTGCATTTTTACCGTTCTGAACCCAGAAATCCTTACCTTTAGGATCTTTGATTGTAAAGCTCCAGTTCTTAACCTGAGCCTTTGTTGCACATGAAAGCTTGATAAAGAGATCATCGTCTGTACCATCGTTATCAGGGCTGAAGTATTCAGGCGCTGTCTGAACCTTAAGCTGAGGAGGTGTTGCGGTACATACAAATGGAGAAGAAACTGCATTTACAACGTTACCCTTTTCGTAAACAATATCAAGAGTTCCTGTAAAGGTTCCTTCGCAGGCATTTCCGGCAGTATCAGCACCATTCCAGTTGATTACGGCAGGAAGATTTGCGCTGTCTTTTTCAGAAAGAGCAAAAACACTTGAACCGTCTTCTTTTCTTACATTGAAAATCCAGCTCTTAATTCCATCCGCAACTGTAAGTGTGATTTCAAACTTCTGTGTATCAAATTTAGAATCTCCGTTTGGAGAAATACCTTCAAGATCAGCTGTCAGGTAAGCTTTAGTTTCACGGCTATCGAGGGTAAGACCAGCAATAGTTGATGTGAATGTATTTCCGGCATCATCAGTTGATGTGAATACAATAGAATAAATGCCGTCAGCTGCCGTATTTCCGCTCTGATCTGAACCATCCCATGTAATAGAAGAAGTTGTTCCGTTCCATGTATAAGTTTTTACAACTTCGTTCTTAGCATTGCGAACCTGTGCAGTCCAGAGTTTTTCCGGAGAACATTCTTTGATTGTAACAGGCATTGTATCCTTGCTGCTGTCTCCGTCAGGAGAGAAGAACTTATATGGAGTTTCAGCAGAAAGATATGGTGCAACTGTATCAATTTCAAAGTTCTGTGTTGAAGCTGTGGCCTGTGACCCGTTTGTAGCTTCAAGAGAAAGCTGGGCAAAGTAAGATCCGTCAGGACAAAGCTCTTTAGAATCTGATTTTCCGTCCCAGACAATTTTTGCAGGAAGTGAGTTTTCACCGGATACAGTGTAAACAGAATTTCCGCCCTTATCTTTTACAGTAAATGTATAAGATTTGATTTCTTTTGCCTGAGTAAGAGGACTGAAGGTAATTGTCTTCTTTTTGCTGTTTCCGTCCGGTTTTGGAGAGAAGGCTGTATCAGACATTGCAAGAAGCAGCTGAGCTTCTGTTGTATCGAAAGTTACAGATTCCGAAGGATTTAATTCAGCTTCGTTTCCGGCAAGGTCAACGGCATTCATAACCATGAAGTATTCGCCCTTGTCTGCAATCTGACCGTTATCATTAATACCGTTCCAGATAACAGATTCAGGAGGATAAGCACCAAAATCATAAGCGCGGACAACTTCGCCAGAAGCTTTATTCTTGATTTCTGCCTTCCAGTTCTGAACAGGAGCTGAGTATTCAGCGGCAGGAGCAATTGTTACGGCAAATGTTACAGAATCTTTTGAACCGGCACCAAAAGTCTTTTCAGAAGGTTTGATTCTTGCGGCTGGTTTTTCTGTATCAAGAACTACATAAGGAGAATAGATTGTTGAAGGAACATAACCGTTCAGATATTTTGCAGTAATTGCGGCACGATATTCACCGTCAGGAAGCTTTACAGAGCCGTCTTTTGTTCCGTCAAAAATAATTTCTGACGGAGGAAGAGGACCCATATTTGCCTGATTGTAGACACGAACAGCCTTTCCGCGTTTATCTTCAATTGTCAAAGACCATTCAACAAGCTTGTTACCTGATTTTTCTTCAGGAACAGGGATTGTAATGTTGAAGTTTACATCTTTATAGGCGCTGTTAGTCTGTGGTGAAAAATAGCGTGAAGATGCAAGATAAATGTTTGTAGCAGGTTTTTCAGCTGAATAAATGATGTTTGAAATACCTGTTTTTGGAGCCTTGTTTCCGGCGCGGTCGGTAGCAGTAATGTCATAAGAATAAACACCGTCAGGAAGCTGAGAATCAAGGTCGTCAGTTCCCTTCCAGCTGAATTCAAGAGGCTCAGAGTTTTTCCATTCATAAGTGCGGACAGTTTTTCCGTCAGCAGAAAGGAATGTTCCGATCCACAAATCTTCTTTTGAACCAGACTGGCGAACCTTGAATGAAGATTTTGCACCTTCGCCAAAGATTTTGTCTGCGGTCTGGGCAATTTCTACCTCAGGAGGCACAGTATCAATTACTACTTTAAAATCTTTTGTCTGACCTTTATTTCCGTTATCATCAACAGCAGTAATATAATAGTAATAAGTTCCATCAGGAGCATTTTCACCATTATCCATTGTTCCGTTCCATGTAATAGAAGCCGGAATTTCAACTCCGTGTTTTGGAGTAATAAGCTGCTTGAAGAAGGTTTTAAATCCAAGCTTTTCTGGAAGTGAAACCTTGTTTTCGATTGTGCGGACTACATTCTTATTTTCGTCCATGATAACAAGGCTCCAGCCCTGAATATAACGCTTATCAGAAATACGAAGCGGAATTTCGAGAGCATCCTGAACACCGTCGTTATTCGGTGAAATATATCGTGTTTTTGCAAAAGCAAAAACAGGAATCATAAGAGCTAATACAGCAATTTTTACAGATTTCATTTTTACCATGCTATCCTCCTACTCGTCGTCCTCTTCATCATCCGGCCAAACCTTAATAACTGGAGGTGTCTTATCCTTCATACCAAGATTTACGTCAAGATTTGCAGAAAGAGCATGAACAGATGCGTCAAGATTTTTATAAGCAGCAGAAGCAACCATTTCACTTTCACTCCAGCCGTTTCTTTCAAGATACTGATTGTTCTTTACGTTGAATGTAAATTTGAAGAAAGCACCAATTCCAAAAGACAAGCCCTTGTTGTGTGCTTCAGCCATTTCAAAGCAGTTGATTGAAACAGGAAGTGTAAAGTAAAGCATTTCTTTTACAGAAAATTTTGGAACAATGTCAAAAATTGCATTCTGGAAGGAAGGTACTGTTACATCAAGTGAAGCACCGAAATCAAATGTATCATTTTTGATAAAGGTTGCCGAAGCACCTGCTTTAAGAGTTGCAAGTGAAGGCCATGCAGTAACGCTGTCAAGAACCTTTGTTCCAGAAACATCATTCTTATAATACTTACCAAGGTTAATCAAAGAAGCACCAAAACTGAAGTCCTTCATAAAGGCAAGAGGGCCAAAATCATAGACAAAGCCAAGACCTGCACCAATTGCTAGGTCAGAACCTGCACCCCAGGCAAAACCGAAATCAGCATTTGCACCAACAGAAAGTTTTGGAGTGATTTCCTTTGCAAGACCAGCTTTAAAGTTTACGCTGTCCTTCAAATATGGAGTAAATACTCCGTTTGCAATTCCTGAAAAATTAAACATTTTAAACGGCATAAGGATTCCCGCCTGGAAAGCATTACCGTAATCACTGTCAGGATCATAAGAAATAAGAGCTGTATAACCGACATTAAGGGCAACGCGCTGAGCCTGCGCAATAAGAGCCGGATTTACAACAATTGAATCAGGACTGCAGCCTAAAGTACCACCTCCGGCTACAGAATTCTGGCCGGAAAGATTTCTTGTACTTGAAAAAGAATAGAGACCTTCCGCCAGCTCTGGAGGATTGTAAGCACTTGCCGAAGAAAGAATCAGGGCAAATGCAGCAATTGCAATACCAAGTTTTTTCATTACATTTTTCTCCCATTTTAAATGCATAAATATTTGTAATAATTATACATCAATTTTCATAAGACCGTAAAGTGTGAAAAGCTGTAACAAATCAATCTTGAAATATCAATTTTTTTCTCTTATTATTATAGATATGAGTTCATCTAGTAAAAACAATAGTTCCGGTGGATTTTTCCAGAACCTCCTCGCTTCACTTTTTAAGTCTTCAAATCCAGAAGCTGATAAAAAACGTAAACTTAAGAATATTGCGAAAGCCTTTGCAAAGACAAAATTCCACATGTTCTATAAGCCTAATACTCTCGAAGTAACATCTGCCTTTGCAAAGATGATGTATGATTTTTACAAGGCCACTTCTCAGGGGCAGGTTTTCTTCAGAAATTCACCTAACCCGAATCAGAATAAGCAGAGACTCATCACCTATTCTCTTTCAGAAAATCAGGCTGCTTTACTTGAGCATTTCGATGAAGGCAAAATCATGGAGATGTCAAAGCAGATTCCTATTGCAAAGCTTAAGGCTCAGATTGAACAGGAGCTTCTTACTTTTAAGGGAGAATTTGAAGGAGAACGCGCAAACAAGATAGAAAATCTTTACAAGGCCTTCTGCCTTTTCCGTGACTTCTGCAGCTACGATTATTATGTGCTTTTAAGAAAATTCAACGGCAGCTTAAAAGAGTTCTCTTTTGAGGGAAGCCCTAATTTTGATAAAATCACCGGTGATTATATAGTAGATAACATCAAGGACTTTATTGACGTTGCCTTCCCTATCACCGATGAAACAATTGTCTGGTCAGATTTATTCGAATTCTTCCAGCAGACAACAGGAAAGGAGCTTGTATCTCAGGGCAACTGGAAAAAAATCATTGCAAGAATACGTTCAATTCAGGCAACAAGAACCTTCGACATGATGATTCAGATGATTTCTCAGGATCCGTCATATGTTTCTGAATATCAGACAAGCGTTGAATCCCTGCTTGATCCTTATGTAGACAGCCTTACATCAGAAACCATTTCTCTTGTAAATAAAATCAGCGAACAGCAAAAAGAATCTAAGGCAAATAACATTTGTCTTCAGATTTTTGGAACCGCATCACCTCAGTCTTTGAGCCATTACGTTCCTTCATTCAATGAGCAGATGGTAAAAAAGAACCTGGATCAGATTCTTTATGCGGAGCCTTTGAACTATCTTAAATCTTTCCTTGTAGAATACCTCAAGCGTGACATCCGGGAATTCTACGACGTTGTAGTTATCCGCGGCCAGTGGGATTCTTCACTTTCAGCACCAATGTCCAACGCTTATCAGGAGCTTCTTACAGTTTCTGATTCAATCACCGCTTTTGATGACAGCTTTGCAGAAGAAGGCGCAATGGGCATGAAGATAAAAACTCTGCTTCCAAAAACAGGACACGATAACTCTGCCATCAGCATTATCAACCGCGTAATTTCTGATGCAAATGATGCAGCAAAGGGATTTATCCTTACTTCATCACAGAATCTTGTAACAATAGGAAAAACAATCAAACAGCTGATTGAAGATTATTCCCTTTCAAAGCCTGTTCTTGTTCAGAACTGGAAGGAACTTGAAAAATACATCGAACAGCCTATGAAAGACTTCAGTGTAGGCATTTATAAGAAGATTTATCTTTTTGTACAGCTTATGCAGCAGTATCTGACACAAAGCGACTAACGAAGGTCGTAATCTTAACACCAACTTCCAGAGGCACGTAACCTTCGTTTAACATGCACTTCGTGCAAGTTGTGGGAAGCTACTTTTTAAGAACGCTGTCTACCAGTGCCTTAAAAGACTTATCATAAACGGGGCTTGAAAAATCCATATTTTCTGAGATTTGGAAAACCCCGTCTTTTTCTTTAATGACTTCTGTATCAGCTTCTGCAGCCTGAAGATCTTTAATTTCCCTGTCATTTTTAGCAAATTCAGTCATGGCAAAATACGGCTTTGATTCGGGCACTGTAACTTCCTCCAATTCTGAAAGTGTATCGTATATTTCTGAAACTTTTGTAATTTTAAAATCCATAATTTTTGATGAATGATTGTTATCCTGTATAACGCCTGATCCAAGCGCAATTTCTTCTGCAAATAAATCGTCAACCGAGGCAAAGCGGTCTGAACGGATAAAGGATTCCACGTCTTCAAAGTATTCATGTTTGTCCGGAAAAAGGTTCTCAACAGAATAGAAGGTATTCTTCTTTTCTTCAAGCGGGGAATCGTTATCAGGCCCGAATTCATCGTATTCGGGAAGTTCCTCAAGAGGTTCGGTCTCTTCAACCTCTTCTAAAGGTTCGACATCGTCAAGTTCTTCAACTTCTTCTATTTCTTCAACTTCTTCGACTGGTTCGGCGTCGTCCAGTTCTTCAACTTCGTCGTCCGGTTCGGCACCATCAACTTCTTTAACCTCTTCTACCGGCTCAGCATCGTCCAGCTCTTCAACCTCTTCGATTTCCTCAACTTCTTCGACTTCATCTACCGGTTCGACATCGTCCAGTTCTTCAACTTCTTCTATTTCTTCAACTTCGTCGGCCGGTTCGGCATCATCAACTTCTTCAACCTCTTCTACCGGCTCGGCGTCGTCCAGTTCTTCAACTTCTTCTATTTCTTCGACTTCGTCGGCCGGTTCGGCATCATCAACTTCTTCAACCTCTTCTACCGGCTCAGCGTCGTCCAGTTCTTCAACCTCTTCTATTTCTTCAACTTCGTCGACCTCTTCTACCGGTTCGGCATCGTCCAGCTCTTCAACCCCTTCTATTTCCTCAACTTCTTCGACCGGTTCGGCATCATCAACTTCTTCGACCGGTTCGGCATCGTCCAGTTCCTCAACCTCTTCTATTTCCTCAACTTCCTCTACCGGCTCAGCGTCGTCCAGTTCTTCAACTTCTTCTATTTCTTCAACTTCTTCGGCCGGTTCGGCATCATCAACTTCTTCAACTTCTTCTATTTCTTCAACTTCGTCGGCCGGGCTTGCGGCGCCGGCAGCAGGCTCTACCGCAGGTGATTGTACGACACTTTCAACAGGAAGCTTCACATTTTTCAAAACGTCTTCTATCATGCGGCGAAGCTCTTCCATGCTAAATCCCGGTACCTGAGCCTGGACACTATTTGTCTGAGACTTCTGACTGCGGGAAGTAAAAACATTCACTAAATCGTTCCAGCCGTTTTCCAGCAGCTCTTCGATTTTTTCACGGTTTTTGCCGGATTTTTTCAGAAGGTCTTTTTTGAGACTGTCAAGAATTTCTTTTTTTCTGAACTGAATCTGCTCGCCTATCCTGTTCCAGTCTACTTCTTTTTTTTCTGCAATATATTCCTGAATAATTCCAAGCTGAATACTGCGGATTTTTTTCTTTGTGACAGTAACCGGGTCACTTGAAAAACTAAAAAGCAGATAAGTCACAAGGAAAATCGTAATAAATACACAGACATAAACAAGCCAGATTAAATCCTTTGAAAGTTCAAAGGAGCTTTTTGGCCAGACTCCGCTTACCTTAAAGTATTTTGATTTAGCTGACGTAAGCAGAGTCCAGTAATTTCCATCTGTTGAAGTAAGGATTATTTTTGGTGCCTGATTATCAGAATAATTTTTATCTTCTGTCCACTTTTCAAGAATCGAAGCCTTAAATTCCTTTTCATAAGCCTTTGGAAGATCAAGAACAAGTCCCCCCTTGTAGTCAGAATCAGAAAAAATCCTGAATTCTTCGGTAAAGGAGAAAATATTCATATCAACAAAAATCTGACGGAGAGAAATAAAATCAAAATAAAAAATGATATTTCCGCCCTGATATTTTTCGAACCAGAAAAAAGGCTGTGAAATTATAAGGCGGTTACGATCAGCATCCAGAAATAATTTTGGTTTTTCGCCGTTTCCCGTTTTTAAGAGGGAAAAATCAATCTCATCACTGTCTTTTATGATGTCATTGTAATTCTTGTAGATTTTTGTAAGCCCGTTTTCCTTGAGCAAATCACTTTCATCAAAGCTTGAATAATGAACATTACGTCCGTTTACATCAATAATTCTGATTCCGCTCAGTGCAGGCAGCTGTCTGAAAAGATTTTCAGTAACATTACGGCGGGCTGTAACAGATTTTTCGGACGGATTATGCTCATGATACGAGAAAACCTCAGGCTTTTGTGCATAATCGCCTAAAACAGAGAGAAGATCTGAAATGTATGAGTCTAATTCTTCGCCTGTCTGATCAAGCTGATGCATTTTTTCTGCAATTTTTGCCTGTGAGTAAAAGCGGGTTTCAAGCTTAGAAAAAAGCTTAAGATTCGCTTCCACAACAAAAAGAGCAAAGAGCAGCATAGAAATCAGCATGCTGAAGGATATCTTCTGGCCGGAAGTCATACTATCCCTATATTATCGGCAAATTTTTCAAAAAAACACAATATTACAAAATGTTTTATTTTGAGTTTTTATCATATCTGGTGTAAGATTAAAGCATGGTTGAAGTAGAGAAAGAACAGAACAAGGTTCCTCGTGCTTTACTGGTGGGGGAACCAGGCAACGACTTACAGGAATTAAAAGGTCTCGTTCAAACATTAGGATTAGACATCATCCAGAGGCTCACGTTGAACCGCATGGAAGTTCAGCCGCAGTATGGTATTGGAACAGGTAAAGCTCAGGAGATTAACGAGCTTGCCCACAAAATTGAAGCCGACTGCATTATTTTTGATTTTAATATTGAGCCAAGAAAGCAGCGTAACTGGGAGGAGCTTACAGGGCTTTCTGTTTTTGACCGTCAGGAAGTAATTATCCGCATTTTTGCAAGCCGAGCGCAGTCTAAGGAAGCTACGCTGCAGGTAGAACTTGCCCGCCTGCAGTATTCTTTACCGCGTCTTGCTCATCTGCGTAATGACTTTGCCCGCCAGCGTGGTGGAGCATTCGGAGCAAAGGGTTCGGGTGAAACTCAGCTTGAGCTTGACCAGCGAAGAATCCGCGAAAAAATTGCCCAGATTAAGCATGACCTTGCAGAAGTTGAGCTTAACCGGCAGACACAGCGCAAACAGAGGGGAAAACAGCCTTCCTGCGCGCTTGTAGGCTACACCAACGCCGGAAAGTCTTCACTTTTGAACGCGCTTACGGGTTCTGACGCCTTTGTAGAAAATAAGCTTTTTGCAACACTGGATCCGCTTACCAAAAAGCTGCCCCTTAATGACAGTGCGGGAGTTCTGATTACCGATACCGTCGGATTTATCAGTAATCTTCCTCACCACCTGATTGATGCATTTAAATCAACTCTTGAAGAAGCCGCCACGGCAGATTTACTTCTGCTTGTGCTGGATGCTTCAGATCCGAATGCAGAAAACCAGTATGAAACTGTCTGCGACGTTCTTGATGAAATCGGAGCAAACGAAAATCCGCGTATTCTTCTATTGAATAAGATTGATAAGTGTGATGACGAAACAAGTCAGCTGGAAAAACTGCGTCTGAAGTTTCCGGATGCACTTTGTATCAGCGCAAAAGAGGAAATCGGATTTGTTGACTTAAAGGATAAGATTTACAACATGCTTTACGGAGAAATCTGTAATTACATTATTCCGGTAAGTCAGGTTATTCTGATTAACGAACTGCGAAAGGCAGGCTGTATTCTGAAAGAGGAATGGCTGGATGACGGAGTTCATATTTCTGCCCGTGCGGTAGGAAGACTGCTGGCACTGGCATCACCTTTCATTGTTGAATAGCCACAGATGAGACACGGATAGAGCAAAGAAATACGCAGAAATTTTATCTGTGTATTTCTTTGCTTATTTTGTGCTATAATCAGCATTATGACTCCGAATTCAATTCACAGATTAGAAAATATTTTAACAGGCATTGCGATTGGACTCCTTGTTATAATTGCGGCTGGAACCTTTGCGGGTCTTAAAAAAAAGAGCATGGAAAACATTGACGCAGGCTCTAAAAGTGCACAGAACCTTATTGCAAAAGGAAAGGCCCACGCACTTAACGCTCCCGTAGAAAATGATGAAACAGGTTATTTTGAACTGGGAAGTATCCGCATTCTGACAGCCGCAGACAAAGCTGATAAAGGAAAGGAATCCGAAGGAAGCGTTATGGTTATTTCCCCCTGGCTTTCTTACCAGAAGGGCGATGATATATTTTACGAAGAACTTTCCAAAAAGAGGAACGTATTCAAGGCAATTTTTTCTTCATATTTTGCCCGTTATTCAAAAAGAGAACTTCTTGGAAAAACAGAAGAAAAAATCACAGATGAAATTTTAGATGAAATAAATGCCCGTCTTTCACTCGGGAAAATAAAGAGCATTAACTTTACGGATTATATTTTTCTGGAATAAGCCTCTTAAAATCCTGGCTTACGACGCTACCTGGTTATGTTTCTGAGCCAGCCCTTCTTGAAATAGTGAACTACAGCAGGTGCCATCTTTACATATTCATCCAGATACAGAATAAAGTAAACCCAAAGCGGCGGAAGTTTAAGGATAAAGGCCGAGATGAGTCCTGCAGGAACCATAATCACCCACATAAAGAAGGCGTCCAGAATAAAACCGAACTTCGAATCGCCCCCGGCACGGAAAACTCCGCAAATTAAAACTGTATTTATTGCGGCCCCTACAATCGAATAGGAATTGATAAAAAGCAGAATATTACGGTAATGAGAAGCCCTTTCAGTAAGCTTTGCAAGATGAGGCATAAGGGGATAAAGACAAATCATGGCAAGTCCACCCGCAATACCTGCAAGAATGGTGCTCCTTACAAGGCGGGAAGCGTTTCTTTCTGCGAGAGCCATATCGCCGGAGCCGATTGTTTTTCCAAGAATGATTGCGCCACCATAGGCCATACCAAAACACAGTATTGAGCCAAGATTCCTTACAACACCTACAATTGAGTTTGCCGCAACAATATCCTCGCCCAGGTGACCTAAAATCACCGAGTAAACAGAAAAAGCCGCCCCCCAGACAAGCTCATTTCCCAAGGCTGGAAGGGAATACTTAAAGAAATCATAAGTGAGTTCCTTACTTCTTCTGAATAAAACTGAAAGTGTAAGGCGGAGAACTTTCTGACCAGCCCCGTAAAAAAGGCAGACTGCAAGTTCTACAGCGCGGGAAATCGAAGTTGCAATCGCAACACCAAAAATGCCAAGCTTTGGTGCGCCAAGAAGTCCGAAAATAAATACAACGTTCAGAAACATATTCAGTCCCAGGGCCAAAAAAGTCAGGAAAGTTGATATTCTGACTTTTTCTATACTTTTGAAGGTGGCGCAGAAAACCTGAGTAATCGAAATGCAGACATAAGAAAAGCTTACAGCGCGAAGATAAACAGCTCCGGTCTGAATAAGGTTTAAATCATTTGTAAAAATCCTCATCAAAAGATGCGGAAAAAAGAAGGCGGCAATACCAAAAAGCAGGCCGACAGTCAAAGAAATCCTGAGGGCAATACCGGTAAGGGTTTTGATTGACTCAAGATCCTTTTTACCCCAGTACTGGGCACAAAGCATTCCAAGCCCCGAAGAAAGACCAATTGTCATCATAAAAAGAATAAAAATCACCTGACCTGCAAGAGAAGATGCCGCAATTGCGGTCTGTCCTACATAGCCCAGCATAATTACATCGACAGAACTTACAGCTGCAGAAATCAGGTTCTGCAGGGCGATAGGTCCGACAACATTAAAGAGAGACTTATAAAAATTTTTTGCTTCTATATTCATAATTTAAAACTTCCAATACCAATTTTCTCTATTTTGATGTAAAATTAATGTTATGACAATTGCTTTATTTTCAGACAGCTATTTACCGACAAAATCCGGTATTGTTACTGTGGTTGTTCAGCTGAGAGAGCAGCTTATAAAAATGGGTCACCGCGTAATTTTAGTGACCGTAAATACAACAGAAGACTACACAACAAATGACCCGGATATTTACCGGGTTCATTCCGTTCCTCTTGGACTTGGCACAGATCAGTTTCTTGCTCTTCCTGCCATGCATCCTCTTGTTCACTATCTTCGTGATCAGCATGTTGAAATCATTCACTGCCACACTGAATTTGGAGTGGGAAAGGCAGGACTCCGGGCTGCCCGCATTCTGAAAATCCCCGCAATCTGTACAACTCACACAATGTGGGTTGATTTTTATAAATACTATCTTCCTCATGTTCAGAAAATCATGAGACCGGGAATGGTAGTCAGTTTTATGAATCACTTTTATAGAAAATTTCATGCGCTGATTGGAGTTTCTGTAAAAGCACGCAATTACTACAAGCAGCCTGATATGATTCCACAGGTTCCTTCTGTAATCATTCCGAATTCCATTGATGCCGCAAAGTTTATGTCGAAACACGCAACAGAAGAGGAAAAGCTTGAACTTCGCCGCCAGCTCAACATTGAAAAAGATGACATTATGCTGCTTTTTGTCGGCCGAATCGGTGAAGAAAAGCGCGTTATTGAGCTTTTGCAGCTTTTTAAGAACGTAACCCAGAAAAATCCAAAAATAAAAGCTGTTCTTGTCGGAAACGGTCCGGCATACGACGAGCTTATCTACTCTGCCCAGGCTCAGATTCTGGAAAAGAAAATAATCTTTACGGGCTTTGTTGACTGGCAGAAGGTTCACACATATTACGAAACTGCTGATATTTTTGTAACCGCATCCCTTTCCGAAATGCATTCCATGACCATTCTCGAAGCCCAGCTTACAGGCCTGCCGGTTGTCCTCCGCCGCGATGACAGCTATCTTGATTCAGTTTACGACGGACAGAACGGCTATCTTTGTGATAACGAGCTTGAAATGGAAAAACGCATACTGGAACTCGCCCGCGACAGCAGAAAGCGTGAAGCATTCTCGCGCCGCAGCCTTGAAGTCACTAAAAAATTTACAATAGAAAGTCACGTAAAAAAGACAATCAAAGTTTACGAAGAAGTTATAAAAGCTTACCCTGGCAAAATCGACGAAAACAAAGTAATGAAGATGCTGGAAAAAATCTAGCTTATGAAGCCTCTTGTAATCTGCACAACACTTCTTGTAGAAAAATCTCCTCAGGCCCTGCCTCTGGGCGCTGCCTGCATTGCGTCAGCAATTAAGCAGAGTCCGCTTACCAAAAGCCTGTGTCAGGTAAAGCTGACAACCTTTTCGGCCGAAGACCCGGACATTAAAGAGGCAGCCACAGCTTCGGATACATTGCCTTCCGCCCCGGCAGCTTACATTACAAATGAACTGCTCTCAGAAAATCCTGCCATCGTCTGTTTTTCGGTTTTCGTGTGGAACCGCCTTGTGCTGGAAGAAGTTTCCCTAAGCCTGCGCGAAAAAGGCATAGTCACAATCGCCGGCGGCCCCGAAATCACCGCTCACCCGGAAGTTTTTACAGCCTTCGATTACCTTGCAACCGGAGAGGGGGAAATAAAAGTCCCGGCCCTGATTGCAGAAATTCTGGCAAAGGCTGAAGACGGGGAAGCTGGTTCAAAAGCCGGAGAAAGCGGCAGCGCCACTTCGCAGGCATCACCTTCCAGCCCGCAATGCCCCCTGACCGCCGCCCAGATTGATCTTGCCAGCCTCAGTTCCCCCTACCTGGACGGAACAATCGACCCCGCAGAATACGGCGGCGCACTCTGGGAGCTGGCCCGCGGCTGCCCCTTCAAATGCTCCTACTGCTATGAATCAAAAGGAAGCAAAACCGTCCGCCTCTTCCCCATGGAAAGAATCCGCGCCGAACTGGAGCTTTTTGCTGCAAAAAAAATCCCTCAGGTTTTTGTCCTTGACCCGACCTATAACGCAAACAAGGACCGCGCCCTGGAAATCCTCAAACTGATGGCAAAAAAAACGCCCGATACCTTCTATTATTTTGAAGCCCGGGCCGAATTCATCACGCCAGAACTTGCAAAAGCCTTTGCCCGCCTCCCCTGCGCCGTCCAGATTGGTCTTCAGAGCGCAAACCCGGACGTACTTGCCCTGGTTCACCGCCCCTTCAACAAAAAGGTCTTCGTAAAAAATATAGGCATTCTCAACCGCGAGGGAGTAATTTTCGGCTTTGACCTGATTTTCGGCCTGCCCGGCGAAAGTCTATCCGGCTTCAAGGATGGAATCGACTTTGCAATTTCACTTTACCCCAACAATCTTGAGCTTTTCTGCCTGTCCGTTCTTCCGGGCACCGATCTCTACGACCGCGCCCAGGAGCTCCACCTTACCTTCGACGCCAATCCGCCCTACCACATTCTGCACACAGACCGCTTCTCTAAGGATGATATTTCCCGCGCCGCATCCCTTTCAGCCGCCTGCAATATCTTCTACAACGACGGCCGCGCCGTACCCTGGTTCAATACAATCTGCCATGCGGCAAAAATCCGCCCCTCGCAAGTCTTCTCACAGTTTGCAGACTACTTAAAGGCCGGCAATTGCGGCGGCGCGGGAATCGGCCCCCTTCCAGAACCTTCCAGCCTGCAGCACAAAGAAATTGAAGCCTTGCAGCTGGACTTTGTAAAAAAATTATTCTCAAAAAAAGGCCTGGACCGCCTATACAAGGCCGCCCGGGACATTATCGCCCTGAACGGTGCAATCAGCCGCACCCAGGACACCGGAAAATCAGAAACACTTTCCCTGACCTACAACGCCGAATACCTGGCCAGCGAATATGCCACCGACCTGCCCTTCTTCTGCCAGAAGGTAAAACCAAAACCATGCAAAGTGCAGACCTTTATGAACGGCAGACTGGCTGATTTTAGGATTACAAAAGGGTAGCCGAAAACATTTCAAATTTTTATACTTATTATATGAACAAAAATACAATTCCTGCACGAAAGGACGTTCCTGAAAGCGATAAATGGAACCTGTCTTCTATATTTAAGTCTATTGATGAATGGGAGCTTGCGCTCAAAGAAATACCTGAACTGACAAAAAAAGTTCTTGAATACAAGGGAAAGCTGGGACAGTCTGCGGAAAGTCTTCTGGGAGCCCTTAAAGCTCTTGAAGCAGCAGACCTTAAAATGGAAACTGTTTACCACTATGCTTCCCTTATGCATGAAGCCGACGAAGATGATTCAGCAGCAACAGAAAGAGACGGAAAAGCCCTGATGGCCTATACTGACATGCAGGCTCAGCTCAGCTTTTTTGACCCGGAACTTCAGGCAATTGATGAAAAGCTTTTGCGGGAGTGGATTAAGGCTGCTGAATTTGCTGATTATAAAATCTTTATTGAAAAATCCCTGCACTTCAAAAAATTCATTCTGAGCGAAAAGGAAGAGCGAATTCTTTCTTTACAGGGACAGTCAGCACAGACTTCAGAAACTGCCTTCAGCATGCTGACCAACGTTGACATGAATAAAACCTTCGGCTCTGTAAAAACTTCTGAGGGTGAAAAACAGCTTACAGAATCAACTTTTTCTGTTTTTATGCATGACCATGACCGCCAGGTTCGCGAAACTGCCTACAAACAGTATTACAAAAAATTTGAAGAAAATCAGAATACAATTGCGGCCCTGTATGCAGGCTCTGTAAATCAGGATGTTTTTTATGCACGCGCCCGCGGCTACAAATCAAGCCTTGAATCTGCCCTTTACGGAAACAAGGTTCCGGAATCAGTTTACACAAACCTGATTGACTGCATCCACAAAAATCTTCCGGCCCTGCACGAATATTATGCCCTGCGTAAAAAGGCTCTGGGACTTTCGGAACTGCGCCACTACGACGTTTATGTGCCTCTTGTAAAGTCAGTAAAGACTTACACACCTTACGACAAGGCCGTAGAAATCTGCCGTCAGGCTCTTGCTCCTCTTGGAAAGGAATATACAGACCGCCTTTGTAACGGACTTCTGAACGGCTGGGCAGACCGCTACGAAAACGTTGGAAAAAGAAGCGGAGCCTTTTCTTCCGGCTGCTATATCGGTGATCCTTTTATTCTGTTGAATTATAAGGAAGATAATATCCGTGATTTGTTCACAGTTGCCCATGAAGGCGGACACAGCATGCACAGCTGGTATTCAGTTCACAACAATCCTTTTATGTGCTACGAATACACAATTTTTGAAGCTGAAGTTGCGTCAACCTTTAACGAAGAGCTTGTTTTTGAATATCTTTTGAAAAATGCTGAAAGCGATGATATGAAAAAATATCTTCTTGCCATGAGGGCAGATGATATTCTTGCAACCCTTCACCGCCAGACAATGTTCGCCGAGTTTGAGCTTAAAACTCATCAGATGGTTGAATCGGGAACTCCGCTCACAGCAGAAAACCTTCGCAAAACTTACCGCGAGCTTCTGGAACTTTATTTTGGTCCTGAAATGCACTTTGAAGACAATTCTGACATGGAAGGACTCCGCATTCCTCACTTCTATTCAGCCTTCTACGTTTATAAATATGCAACAGGAATCTCTGCGGCTCTTGCCCTTGCTCACCGCGTAACTCAGGGCGGCGATAAGGAACGTGAGGATTACTTTAAGTTCCTTAAGAGCGGCGGCTCACGCTACCCTATCGAAAGCCTTAAAATTGCGGGCGTTGATATGGAAAAAACAGAACCTGTTCAGGCTGCCTGCGACGAGTTCAAGAAAATCCTTGATCAGCTCAAGGAACTTTTATAAAAAAATCGCCGGATAAAATTCTGCTAATTATCGGGGGAATTTCTTCCGATAATTAAAGGAAGATATTGTATCCGCATTAAATCAGGAAAGAGGATTTGTATGAAAAAAGCAGAGTTTAAATCGTTTTTGAAAAGTGTGCCTAAAGCCGAGCTTCACTTACATCTTGAGGCAGTAATTTCACTTGCGGGCGTAAAAAAACTTTACAAAAACAAGTTTGCAAAAGAAATGCCGGAAGATGAGCAGAAATCATTATTTTCTTATAACGATTTAAACGGATTCATCCAGTCCTTTTTGAAAATCCAGGGCTTTTATTCTTCGGTAAAGGATTTCAATCTTGTTTTTGCCGAGCTTGAAAAATACCTTGTAAAAAACGGCATCGTTTATGCGGAAGTATTCTTTGCTCCGTCAGCTTTCCTGAAAATGGGCTTTAAATACTCTGATATGGTAGAGGTTTTCCATAAAAACATCACAAAAATCAGGGAAAAACGCGGAATTATCATCAAAATGCTCATGGACGTAAGCCGAACCTTTGGCTGCGAAAATGCCATGAAAAACTATAATCTTCTGAAAGACTTCCCATGCGAAGATATCATAGGAATCGGACTTGGAGGAGCTGAGGCAAAAGGTCCTGCAAAGGATTTTGAAGCTGTATTCACTCAGGCTCACAAGGACGGCTTCCGCGCTGTTGCCCACGCCGGCGAAGATGTAGGTCCAGAATCAATCTGGGATGCAATCAACTATCTTCACTCAGAAAGAATCGGACACGGCTTAACTGCCATGCAGGACGAAAAACTGATGGATGAACTTGCATCTACAAAGCTTCCTGTTGAAATCTGCATTACAAGCAATACCTTCACTAAAAAAGTAATCACAAAGGCAAAAGAGCATCCAGTCGGAAAATACTTCAAAAAAGGAATCGTTGTTACAATCAACACTGATGATCCGGTATTCTTTAAGACAAGTCTTCTTGATGAATTCTACATCTGCTACAAGGATCAGAAAATGTCTATGAGCGACATTAAAAAACTTATTGATTACAGTTTTACTTCATCATTCATGCAGGATTCAGACAAAAAAGCCTATCTTGCAAAGGTTGATGAGGCCTTCAAAAACTGCAAAGAGTAGACTTTCTTGCAAAAATCAGACTTTAATTCAAAACTCGAAAAATACTACAATAAATTTCACGAAGAACACCGGCTGGAAACCCGGCACGGCTTTGTGGAATTTAACACTTCGATGAAATATATTCATCAGGCAGTGGAAATGTCGTCTGCCGGCGGAAGTGCCGCCTGCCCGGACACCAGTGCCGCCTCACAACTTTCAGCCTCCGCCCCGGCTGCTAGCCGGCCCGCCTCCCCTGCAAAAATCCTTGACATCGGAGCCGGAACCGGCCGCTATTCACTTGCACTTTCCCGACAAGGCTTTGACGTAACGGCAGTAGAGCTTGTAAAGCATAATCTGGAAATCCTTCGCGCAAAACACGAAAACGTAAAAACCTGGCAGGGGGACGCCCGCGACCTGCACTTTCTTGACAGTGACAGCTTTGACGTAAGTCTTTTGTTCGGCCCTATGTACCATCTGCACGGCGATGAAAACAAGCTTAAGGCACTTTCCGAAGCCAGGCGGGTCACTAAAAACGGCGGAATCATACTTGTTGCCTACGTGATGAACGAATACAGTGTAATTTCCTACTGCTTTAAGGAGCATAAGTGGGCTGAAGTTGCCGCAAAAGGCGGACTGACTCCGGATTTTCACATCAATGCGACAGAAGAAGACCTTTATGATTATGTACGCATTTCAGATATTGACCGCCTGAATAAAAAAGCCGGCTTAGAGCGGATAAAAATTATTTCGGCTGACGGGGCAGCAGACTTTATGCGCCGGGAACTCAACGAAATGAGCGAAGAGGAGTTTAAAGCCTTCTGCGACTTTCAGCTGGCTATTGCGGAAAGAGCGGATTTGGCAGGAGCTGGAAGCCACACAGTTGATATTGTCAGGGTAAAAAAATGAGAGGAAAAAGCATATACACTGCGGCAATAATAGGCTGCGGAAGAATTGGTTTTAGTCTGGGCTTTGATAAAAAAAGGGAAGCTCCCGCAAGTCATACAATGGTCCTGCTGGAAAACAGAAGAATAAAAATTGTAGCCGGCTGTGACACCTTTGAAGATAATCTTGAACTCTGGAAAAAATACGTAAAAAAGTTTAACAGGGATGTAAAAGCATATTCAAGCACCAGAGAACTACTTGAAGCTCAGAAATATGACATCGTTGTAATTGCCGTAAACGAAGATTCCCACCTGCAGACAGCCCTGGATGTAATTGGCTCAAAGCCTCGTCTTGTAATTCTTGAAAAACCGGTGGCCCTGAACACAGAAGAGGGAAATAAAATCGTAAAAGCCGCAGAAGAAAACCATGTACCTGTGCTTGTAAATCACGAAAGACGCTTCAGCGAAGATTATAAGCTTGCAAAAAAATATATTGATGAAGGTAAAATCGGAAAGCTTCAGACTGTAAATGCCCGCCTTGATTCAGGACTCAGGGTTTATGCAAAATCTGAAGAAGAAAGCGGAGCCTACAGCCTGCTTCATGACGGAACCCACCTTGTAGATATCACCATGTTTTTACTGGAAAAAAGCTCCGGTCAGAAAGACCTGCTTAAAAACATGAAGATTACAAGCATAGTCAGGGATGAAGAAAAAGCTGATGTTATCCGCAATGTTACGGCTAACTTTGAAAGCGAAAAGTGCCCGGACGTAAATGTGAGCATATCGGGACGAAGCCGTTATTTTGGCTTTGAAATTGATGTAATCGGCACAGAAGGCAGAATAAAAATCGGAAACGGTATTTTTGACTTTACCCGCCGCCAGCAGTCAAAACTTTACACAGGCTTTTATTCTCTTGCTGCGGATAAAAAAATAAAGCGCCCCAAAAAGACCCGCTATTTTTCTAATATGATTCAGAATGCAGTTGATTTTCTGGACGGCAAAGCAGAATTAAAATCAACTTTGCAGACCGGCATGAATACACTTTACCTGCTGGAAGCTATGAAGATGCGCCTTGGCGAATAATATCTCCGTTTTCCATAACTGAAAAAACAATTTTGCAGTCGGTACAGCGGTAGCGTCCGGCATGGGTTACCCTGTGCTTTTTGTGACATGCAGGGCAGGCAGCTATTGCAGGGAAAGAAAAAGAATTTTCAATCAGACCGAAATTAACTTCAGCCTCTTCAAGATTAGCGAATCTTTTGATGATTTTTGAAAATCCTAAAATCTGAATAACCTGATAAACTTCATCAGGGATTTTTATTAAAACAAGATTTCCGTTTTCAACCCGAATATCTTTAAGAATTGTAATTAAACAGCCGACTCCGGTTGAAGAAATATATTTTACAGCCTGGCAGTCAATAATAAATTTATTAAAACCGCCGGTAAAAAGTTCCATGATTTTATCTTTAAATGTCTGGGAATTGTAAGTATCCAGATAACCTTCGAGTGTAATAAGACAACAATCCGGCATTTTTTCATAAAGGGTAGGAACAATTCGTAAGGTTTCGAGATTAAGATCTGTTAATAAATCGTTTTTTGACATTTTTATAAACTCCCTTGTAGTATTTTTATATCACACATACATCATACTTGCAAGGGGAATTATATTGAAATCGAAACTTGACTTTTAACGTTTCAAATAAACTTGTGTGGCATAAAAATTACTATTACAATTGCAAGTTCACTTATGCCACACACAAACTTCGCTATGCGAAGTTTGCATTAACGTTTCAAATATACCATTAAAAGCATTATATCGCTGTTGCGGATTCCGCTGATACGGTTGGCCTGACCTAAGGTCATAGGGCGGACTTTTTCCAGCTTGTTACGGCTTTCGGCAGAAAGGGATGGAATTGAACCGTAATCAAAATCTTCCGGAATGCGGCAGTTTTCCATTTTGTGAAGTTTTTCTACGCGCTTATCCTGCTTTTCGATGTAATATTTATACTTTGCTTCAATTTTTGCGCTTTCCCACTCTTCCTGACTGTAGCCCGGGTTTTCCATATCAGGCTTTTTTAGAAGAAGGGCTTCAATTTCTGCAAGCTTTGCGTATTTTGCTTCAACCTTATCATATTGAGCCTGTGTTTTTAAGCCGGTACGAAGGGCATATTTTACAAGACGGCGGTCAGCAGTATCGTGACGAAGCTTAAGGCGGTATTCTGCACGGGCAGTGAACATTCTGTAAGGCTCTTTTGTTCCAAGAGTTACCAGATCATCAATCAAAACACCGATGTAGCCTTCATCACGGCCAAGAATTACCGGTTCGTATTCCGGAATCTTTTTAAAGGCATCAAATCCGGCAGCTTTTTGAGCGCCGCTTATATATTCGTTAAGTTCCTTTGTCTCTCTCTCGCTGATTTTTGCAAATTCCCGCAGCTCCTGAGCAGACATATTGTTCTTTGGCATAAAGGCACCGGCTTCCATGCTGGAAGGGACGCCATTCATGTTTTCAGAAAGCTTGGCAAGAGGACCGCAAAGCTCCTTGTGGGAACGGGCATAAAGACCTGCATTCATTCCGGCAATAAGGCCCTGACCGGCAGCTTCCTCGTAACCGGAAGTTCCGTTTATCTGACCCGCATTAAAAAGACCGGCTACACGTTTTGTTTCAAGGCTGGCAAAAAGCTGGGTCGGCTCAACATAATCATATTCAACGGCATAACCCGGGCGGCTCTGAACAGCATGTTCAAAGCCCTGCATTGTGTGAAGGAAGGCATCCTGTACACATTCCGGCAGCGATGAAGAAAGTCCGTTCAGATACATTTCTTCTGTGGAAAGTCCTTCCGGTTCAACAAAAATCTGATGGCGGTCGCGGTCTGCAAAGCGCATAACCTTGTCTTCGATGGAAGGACAGTAGCGGGGGCCGATTCCGCTGATTTTACCAGAGTATAAAGGAGAACGTCCGATATTGGCACGGATAATTTCGTGTGTTTTTTCGTTTGTGTATGCAACATAGCAGGGCTGCATAGGGCGTTCAACCTTTTCTGTATCAAAAGAAAAAGGAATAACTTCTTCGTCTCCTTCCTGATATTCAAGCTTTGAAAAGTCAATTGTTTTTTTGAGGATTCTAGGCGGAGTTCCGGTTTTAAGACGACCGGTTGTAAAGCCAAGCCTGTTCAGGCTTGCGGTAAGTCCGTAAGCGGCAGGCTCCCCTACACGGCCGCAAGGAGCATCATATTCACCGATGAAGATCCGGCCGCCAAGGAAGGTTCCTGTTGTCAGAACAACTGCGCGGACAGGAATAATACGTCCGCGCTCAGTAACTACTCCTGTTACCTTCTGCCGCATTCCGCTTCTGGCAGCTTCGCTTGTATAATTTTCATTTTCAATATTGCTTCCAAAAGAGCTGCGCTTTTCCCCAGGAATTGTACCGCGCTCAGCAGAAGAATCACTGTTGGGTGGCAGCGGAGTTTCGGAAGAAGTCGTAAGAATATCAATTACCACATCCATCAGAGTATAGAGGTTTTCAGTCTGCTCGACAGTCTGACGGGCAAGCTGAGAGTAAGCAATCTTATCAGCCTGAGAACGCGGAGCCTGAACTGCAGGACCACGGCTTTTATTGAGCATGCGGAACTGAATCATAGTTTTATCGATAAGTTTTGCCATTTCACCGCCAAGGGCGTCAATTTCCCGGACAATGTTTCCCTTGGCAATTCCGCCGATAGAGGGATTACAGCTCATACGGGCAATGGCATCTGGAGTCTGAGTTATTAAAACAGTTTTGAGTCCCATTCGGGCACAGGCAAGGGCAGCTTCGGTTCCTGCGTGCCCAGCCCCAACAACTGCTACATCATAAAAATCATAAAAACCTGACATAAGTGATTTATTATAGAAGAAAACAAGATTTTGGAAAATAGCAGTGATTTTTTACGATTCTTTTCTTATAATGTGAGCATGCAGATTATTAGAGCGGATGTTTTGGGCTTCTGTTTTGGAGTCCGTCGTGCAGTGGAATATGCGCTGAAAGCACTGGAAGAAAATAAAGACAAAAAAGTCTATTCACTGGGCCCTTTAATTCACAACGAAATTGTTTTACAGAATCTCAAGGATAAGGGGCTGATCATTCTTTCTGAAGATGACCTGGAAAGTGTAATTCCCCAAAGCGTAGTTATAATCCGCGCCCACGGAGTTTCGCCGGACGTTGTAAAAGTCCTGGAAGATAAAAACTGCACAATCGTAAACGCCACCTGCCCGCGCGTAAACGCCAGCCAGAAAATGGTAGAAAAAAATTCCGCGGCCGGACGAACAATTCTTCTGACGGGAGACTCAAACCACGGGGAGGTAAAGGGAATTGCGGGCTATGCAAAGAGCCGCTTTATTCTGCTTCAGTCCGAAAAGGATGCAGAATCACTTTCAAAAGGCAGCGGAGAAGCAGTTCTTTTAAGCCAGACGACCTTCAGTCCCCTTCTCTTTGAAAAAATTTCAAAAATTGCAGGGCAAAAATACGAAAAGCTTACAATCTGTAATACAATCTGCCCCGCAACAAAGGAAAGACAGGATTCCCTGCTTGAGCTTTGCGGCCGGGTTGAGGGAGTTCTTGTAATCGGCGGAAAAAACAGCGCCAACACAATCCGACTTTTTCAGACAGCCGCAAAAAACTGCCCGAAAGCTGCCCACATCCAGAGTGCAGATGACATACCTCAGGAATTTTTCAGCTTAAAAACAATCGGAATTACTGCCGGAGCCTCAACCCCTGACCAGATTATACAAGAGGTTGAAAAAAGGCTTTACAAAACAAAAGTATAGCAATTACCTTCGTGCTTTTTACTTTCGTAGGTACCCTTATCTGCCCTCTGGTAAATGGCTTCAAAACTGTCTGCCTCTGTTTTTGGAAAGAAGGATGCGCCCACGCTCACAGTAACCTTTCTTCCCTTGAGGACCGGAATATCAGCCGCTTCAAGCTTTTTAAAGAAACGGTCAAGAATGCGCTTTCCAACCCCTTCCTTTTCAACACCTTCTGCAAAGGCCGCAAATTCATCACCACCAAGACGGAATACAATATCACTTTCGCGGAAGATATTCTTCAGGGCATCCGCAATCAGCTTGAGGGCTTCGTCACCCGCCTGGTGCCCGTAATTATCATTAATCGACTTAAATTTATCCACATCAATAAGCAGGAACATGCCGTGCTTTTCCAGCCGCATTGCCTCGCGGATTTTTTCTTCACCGCTGCCACGATTATGAACTCCGGTCATCAAATCAGTTTCAGAAAGGCGTCTTAAAGCTTCCTGCTGGCGCCGGTCCTCATCAATCGATTCAAAGGCCACCATAACGTGGTGAAGGGCACCTGTCTGTGTCCGGTCGATTACAAAATAGCGCAGGCGCATCCACTTTCCATCGCGGTCAACATATTCAAGGGAAACCGTTTTTACTTCGCTCAGGCGGACTTCCAGGGTAAGGGGTTCCATAAATTCAATTACAATAGCCTTATAATTATCTGAAGCAATTACATCAACAAAATTAAGAATTCTGCCCCCGTAATTTTTGTAGCTGCCGCCAAGAGCATAATCCAGCTTTTTACTTCTGCGGATTGGCTGCATGTCCCCGTTAAGAAGATTCACCTTAATGACTGCCACATAAATATCTGCAACCGCCCTTACATCCCTGGTCAAAAGCTCAGATTCGGAAAACTTTTTATCCATAAAGAAAAATACAAATACGATTATTCCAAGAAGAAAAATAAGCACGACAGCAAAGGTCAGATACAAAAGATTAAAGGATTGATACAGACTGGAATTATCAAGGACGACAAAAACATTCCAGTCATCAGTAACTTTTTCGGTATAAACAGTACAGCTTTTGTTTTTCAGGCTGAGGGAAAATGATTTTGATTTTTCTCCATTATATTCACGCAGGAGCTTTGTATCATCTGCATCTCCATTGTTATAGAGATTTGTTCCCATTTTTTCCTGTTCAGAGTGGGCAATCACAAAGCCGTCATCAGTCATTACAAAAATCTCTTTAACAGCGTCATTTTCAGACTGTTCTTTTATAATCCTTGCAAAATCATCAAGATAAACATCCATAGAAATAACGCTGCGTCCGTCAGTCAGGAGTTTGCTTACCGACATCATCAGTTTTGAAGTCTGGAGATTAAAATAAGGCTTTGAAAGGGCAACTCTTCCGCCTGCCATTCTTGCCGCAAGATACCAGGGACGGATATTAGGAATGTAATCTTCAGGAGGAGTCCAGTGGCTGCCATCCAGATACTTGCCGTTAAAATATGAATAAACGCCCGTAGAATTATTCTTTATAATAGAAGAATAAATCATAGTCTGCTGCTGAAGGTATGACTGAACAACAGGAAGTGGTGTTTTATAGCGCAGCATGTCGTTTAAGGTAACTGAAGAAAAAGTTATTGCATCCATAGGCATCTTAAGGAAATGATTCATTTCATCAGCGACGATGTAGGTATAATTTCCCCATTTTGCCTGAATATTTTCTTTGGAAAGCTTGTAAAAATTTAAAAAGACCTTAGTTACAGCCAGCACGGAAATCAAGACCGTTAATATAAAAATCACTATAAAGCGGCGTCTGAAATGAAATTTCTTTAAAAAAGCGTCTTTCACAAGTATTTAAATGATAACACTCCTTTATTTTATTTCAAGTTTAAAAATTGCCTTGAGCTTTTCCACCCCGATTAACTATACTGTTGCTATGAAATATAACTTAGCAATTTTTGACATGGACGGTACAATTTTAAGCACCCTTGACGATCTTTGTGACAGCACAAACGTAATTCTAAAAAAACACGGATGGCCCCTGCATACGGTAGAAGAAATCCGCTTTATGGTAGGAAACGGGCTTAAAAAACTGATGGAAAGAGCCTGTCCGGCCGGAACTGATGCTGAAACCATTTCTAAAATTCTTGCAGAATTTATTGAATACTATAACAAACACTGTGCGGACAAAACCCGCCCTTATGACGGAATTCCAGAATTGCTGAAAGCGCTTAGGGAGCGCGGGGTTACTGTTGCCGTAAACACTAATAAAATACAGAGCGCAGCTGAAGAGCTGTGCGATCTTTATTTTAAGGATTTGTTCGATATTATTGCGGGAAATACTCCTGACATTCCCGTAAAACCGGCACCGGACGGCGTTCACAAAATCATGAAAAACTTTGCGGCAGAAAAAGGCCTGCAGGCGGCAGACGTTCACGCCGTTTACATCGGGGACTCTGATGTA
This sequence comes from uncultured Treponema sp., assembly GCA_947165895.1. Taxonomy (GTDB): domain Bacteria; phylum Spirochaetota; class Spirochaetia; order Treponematales; family Treponemataceae; genus Treponema_D. Next base: position 252,402 of record CAMVCB010000002.1, on the reverse strand, counting down.
GATTTTATGACCGGAAAAAATTCCGGCATAGATTTTATCGGCTGCGACTGGGGCTTCCGCGGCGAAGATTTTCTCCGCAAGCAGGGTGCCAGCGTAATTGCAAAAAAGCCGGCGGATGTAATTAAGCTGATGAGTTAAAATAAAATTGAAAAATAAAGGTGGCAGCATAGCCCCGATTGTAGCGGCGCCGGAGGCGGCCACCGCAGCGAACCTTGTGAGCGAGGAGGCTGAAGCGGCAGCGGAACCGCGCAAAGCGGGTGGGTGGCTGGACTGCTCCAGATTCCTAAAACCTGACACCTAGAACCTAAAACCTAAATTCGTTATAATCGTACTACTATGGATTTAATCAAGAAACTTGACGAATGTGAAAAGCGCTTTGCAGTTGTGAGCGAAGCGGTAATGGATCCGAATCTTGTAAAGGATGCCAAAAAGTACAAGGACACCATGCGTGAACACGGTTATTTGAGTGAAGTTTGCGCGCTTTATGACGAATACAAAAAGGTCCTGACAGGCATTAAAGATGCTAAAGAAATGATTACTAACGAAGATGATGCCGAAATGAAGGAAATGGCCCGCGAAGAGCTCAAAGAGCTGGAAGACCGACAGCCAAAACTTGAAGAGGAAATTAAGCTTAAGCTGGTTCCGCCTGATCCTCTTGATGAAAAGAACATCATTCTGGAAATCCGTTCGGCTGCCGGCGGTGACGAGGCTTCGCTTTTTGTACGCGACCTTTGGGAAATGTACACTCACCTTGCTGAGCGCAAGGGCTGGAAGACTGAAACCATGGAAGCTCAGGAAACTGAGGTCGGCGGTTTCAACAAAATCGTTACTTCTATCAGCGGAAAATTCGTTTACGGTACTTTGCGCTGGGAATCCGGCGTTCACCGCGTTCAACGCGTTCCTCAGACAGAATCGCAGGGCCGTCTGCAGACTTCTACTGCAACTGTTGCCGTTCTGCCTGAAGCCGAAGAAACTGAAATTGAAATTAAACCGGGCGATGTTCGCGTTGACGTTATGCGTGCCGGCGGACCTGGCGGACAGTGTGTAAACACAACTGACTCTGCCGTTCGACTTACCCATATTCCGACAGGTCTTGTTGTTATTCAGCAGGATGAAAAAAGCCAGATTAAAAACAAGGAAAAGGCCTTCCGCGTTTTACGTGCCCGCCTTTTTGACCTTGAAGAAAGCAAAAAGCAGGAAGAACGTGCCGCAGCCCGCTCAAGCATGGTTGGTTCTGGTGCCCGTTCCGAAAAAATCCGCACCTACAACTTTCCTCAGGACCGCGTAACTGACCACCGCATCAACCTTTCCCTCCACAACCTTCCGGGCTTTATGATGGGAAACATGGACGAAATGCTGGACGCCCTCAACGTTTACGCTAAGGAAGAGCAGCTGGCAGCGGATATTACTGAGTTGTAATATTTTTTGTGGAATTAGCCACAGATGGGACGCAGATGCACACAGATTGGCAATGGTTAAAAGTAAGTCACACCAACTTTCAAATGTACATAACCATTGCTTAACTTGCGCATAGCGCAAGTTCTTGGGCTATCTGTGGCTATTAATTTTATGACCATTCAAGAATTTAAGTTTCAGGCAAAAAATCTTCTTACAAATTCTCCTTCTGCAGCGCTTGATATAGAAATTTTACTTTCACACTTTTTAGGACTTTCAAAAACACAGATACTTATGAAGGCAAAGGAAGAAATCCCGGCGGAGAAGCTGTCACTTTTAGAGGATGCCCTGACCCGCCGAAAGTCCGGTCTCCCTGTTGCCTACATCACAGGGCATAAGGAATTTTACGGCTACGATTTTTTTGTAAGCCCTGCGGTTTTAATTCCAAAGCCAGACACAGAGATTCTTGTAGAAAAAGCCATTATCTTTCTGGAAGAAAAAATCCAGGCGAACCCGGACCGCATTCTTACCGTCTGCGACATGTGTACCGGAAGCGGCTGCATAGGTATTTCTGTTTTGAAAGCATTATCTGAAGAAAAAAAGATTCCTTCTGAACGCCTGCCAAAGTTCACGCTGGTTGATATAAGCGCTCCTGCCCTGGAAGTTGCTCGTAAGAATGCAGACAGGCTGCTTTCTGGCGAAAAAGTGCCCTATTCCGGCATGGAAGCGCAACCTGCCGCCCCCGCCGCGACAAAAAGCAGACTCCGCGAGCGGGTCCGCTTCGTTCAGAGCAATCTTTTTGAAATGCTGCCTTATCAGTTTGATGTAGTTCTTACAAATCCGCCCTATGTCCCTTCTTCCCTTACAGAAGAACTGCTGCGCGACGGCCGCTCGGAACCCCGTCTTGCCCTGGACGGAGATGTAACACTGGCCGGCGACAGATCTGACAGTGACGACGGTCTTGAAATCATCCGAAACTTAATGCCCCAGCTTGGCGAACACATTGCCCCCGGCGGCTTTTTCCTGATGGAAACCGGAGAATACAATATGCGCGGCGCCGAAAATCTTTCATACCGGGCCGGCTTTCGCAATTCGCAGGTCTTTGAAGATTTAGAAGGGCAAGAACGCGTGCTGTATGCAGAAAAGCATTAGCCTGTTTTAAAAGCTTTATTTTCTTCTGTAAACATTCAAATCTATCATCTTTTCGCTTTTTGCAACAATCATTGTAACTACTACATCACCAAGACAATTACACATGGTAATAAACATACCGACCAGAGGCCCAACGCCAAGAATAAGTGTAACGCCTTCGACCGGGACACCTATCATGGAAATAAGCATAGAAAGAATAACTGCCCCTGCACCGGGAACGCCAGGAGCCCCTACCGACATGACGATAATAGAAAAAGCAAGACTTGCTATTGCACCGGCAGGAACAGTAACACCATAAATCTGAGCCAGCATCAGACTCTGGACCGCCAGGAGAACACAGGTTCCATCCATATTTATAGTTGCGCCAAGAGGAATTGAAAGACTGTAAATTCTTGAATCTATTCCCAGTTCTTTTTTGCAGGCCTCCATATTAAGGGAAATGGAAGCATTGCTTGAGGCAATGGCAAAAACCTGGAGCATGTAAGAAAGATAACGTCTGAGAAAAAGCAGGGGATTAATTCCGGCAAGAAGCATAAGCATACAATAAACAAAAATCATTATGCCCATACCTGACAAAAATGTACCTATCATGCCCAGCAGGGAAAGCAGTAATAAAGGGCCGGTTTTTATCACCATTGAAAGAATAGAACAGAATACCGCAAGAGGTGTAACATGCATGACAAGTGATACTATTTTCATGAATAGTTCACTGCAGGCTTCAAACCATGATGACATTCTGGTGGAATAATCTCCAATAAGTCCGACTGCAAGTCCTGTAATGACAGCAAGAAAAAGAAGCTGAATCATATTGCTTTCGAGGAAGGGCGACAGAAAATTGGCAGGAACAATCTGAGTTATCATTTTTATAAAGGATATTTCTTCAACTTTTGAAAAGCTTCCTGAAAACCCGTCTGTAATCCCAGCAGCCGCGGAAGGATCTCCCGGGCGGAAAATAAAAAATACAGCCAGTCCTACAGCCGTTGCAATTAATGTGGTAAACATATAAAGACCTATTATCTTTCCGCCAATTCTTCCAAGACCAGAAGGATTACTTTGTTTGGAAAAGCAGACCACAATAGAAAAGAAAACAACCGGTGCCGCCAACATCTTTAAAGCGTTCATATACATATTCTTTACGGGAGCAAGAAAATTATCATTAAGGGCATAAAGAAAATCCTCAGGTGCAAGCTTTGTCAGAATGATTCCTGCAAGAAGAGCCGCAAAGAGAGCGCCAAGAGTCAAAAAGAGGGCATGGGTTGAGCTTGTAACAGACAGCTGCATAACGTTGTTGCCGTCTACGTACTTGTATTTTAAATTCCTCCACATGCTGCTCAAAATCAAACTGCGGAGGCCTGCATTTATTGCTGTATCAGATTCTGCCCAGTAATCTGGAATTGAAGGGGAAAAGTTTTTTTGAATATCTATAGGCTGACCGGCAGCAGAAAGTTCAAAAACTGTCGTGCCTAAAAAAGTGCGGGCATGGACAAGAAGCTGACTGTCTTCATCAGCATGGGCTACAAGTTCACCCATCGCTTCTTCAGCCGCAAGGAGATTTTTGCTGTTTTCATTTCCCTTAATGCCAGCGTCATTCAAAACCTGACGGATATAGTCTGTCGCATTACCAATTCCTGTGTTATCAGCTGTAAAAATCTGCTTCATAGCTTAAATTATAACACAGAATTATCTGATTCGACAGTTTTTTGGATAAAAGTGCCGTTTTCTATTCAATCTCCTCACACTTTGTAAAAAATAAGGATATGCCTTCACTAGGGAACTTCAGTTTTACGGCTGCCATAATTTCTTTTATCTTTTTTGCCGCAGCTTTATCCACGTAGGCGTACAAAACAAAATTCTGTTCAGGCCAGGCTGCAGAACCTAATTTTTTTGTATGCAGTCCTTTTCCATGGACGTCGTTCATCAGAGTGTACTGAATGTCAGGTATCTCCTCTTCAAGAAGCTCAATGATATCATCTTCCACCGACTGATTACTGATTATTTCTGCGCGGTATTCTGTTTCCATGTAAACCACCTCTTTTTTAAGTAAGTAGACCTAAAAATTGCTCTCGCAATTTTTTTAACGGTCTGCTATTGAACATCGGCCGCCAGCGGCCTTCCACACATTACAAGACTATACAAAACCGGAATTACAAGCAGAGTAATAAAGGTAGAGGAAGTAAGACCACCGACAACGGCAATACCAATCGGCTGAACCATCATTGCCTGACCTTCGCTGGCAAAACACATAGGAAGCATACCAAGAATTGTTGTCAGGGTTGTCATCAAAACAGGGCGGAAGCGGCTCTTTCCAGCCTGAAAACAAGCCTCCTTCAATTCAACGCCCCGCTCCCTCAGCATACCCGTATAGTCAACAAGAATAATTCCGTTATTTACAACAATTCCGACCAGCATAATCAGGCCGACCATAGACATAATAGAAAGTGCCTGTCCGATAACCTTATAGATGAAAACAACGCCGATAATCATAAAAGGAATGGTTGCAAGGTTGATAAGAGGAGCCTTAAAGCTTTCGTAGGTTGCCGCCATTACGCCGAATACCAGTAAAATGGCCATGGCAATAATCTTGAAATAAAGCCTCATCTGCTCGGTTGTATCCTTCCAGGAACCTTCATAACTTACGCTAACACTTTCAGGAATAATAAAGCTTTCGTTGATTTTTTCCTTAATCATATTTTCTACGACATTGGCATTTGTAGTCGTCAAAATATCAGCTTTTACATGAATGATTCGGGTCTGACTTTCGCGGGCAATAGAAACCGGACCTACCCCTTTTTTAAGGCTTGCAAAATTCGCAACGCTGACCTTTCCGTTACTTCCCTTTACAAAAATCGATTCCAGATCATCCATTGTCTTGCGGTCTTCCGGCCGGTAAGAAACAACTACGTCATAATCTTTTCCGTTATTGCGGTAAACGCAGGCTGTAGTTCCGTTGATGGCATAGTTGATTTCCTTTGCGACGGTTGTAACGTCAACGCCAAAGGAGTAAGCGCGCTGGCGGTCAATCACGATTTCTACCTGAGGAAGTCCCCGGCTCATACTTATGCTGGCTTCTCCAGTATCGCCAAGATTATCTATAATATCACCGATTTTTTCTGCTACATCCATTGCCTTATCAAGGTCGTCTGAACGGATTGCAATATCGATATCACTACCCATCATCTGACCGCGGAAGCCCTGTCCAAAGGTGAAGGTCGCCCCGGAAAATTCTGCAAAATGAGAGCGCAGCTTCTGCTGAATACTTGCGGCATTATCAATCTGTTTGTTTGTTTCCGGCAGGGAGATTTCAATGGAACCGGTATTTGTAGCAGAGTTTCTTCCGCTTGCACCGATTGTCGTAGTAATATTTTTGTAGCCCTTTACCTCATTTTTGATGATATCTTCAAACTTCAAAAGAACTTTTCCGGTTTCATCAAGCGGAGTTCCGACAGGCATTGTGAGCTTAAGGGTAACTGAATCATCACTTCCAGACGGCATCATATTAATCTGCATTGTAGGGATGATGGCAAAAGAAATAAAAAGAAGGCAGACCGCAACTACAAGGGTAACAAGACGGTTGTTCAAGGAAAGCTTTAAGAGTTTTCCGTACCAGTCCGTAAGCTTATTCATTCCGGCCTGAAAAAAAGCATAAAGATTTTTCAATACAGGATTTGTTACAGGCTTTTCATTCCTGTTGGAAAGAGGCAGAAATTTTCCTGCAAGAACAGGTACAAGGAAAATTGCAACAAGGAGTGATGATACAAGGGCAATTACGATTGTAAAAATCAAGCCTTTGAACATCTGGCCCATCATTCCCAAATCAGAAATAAAGAAGATAAAAGGAATAAAAACGCAGATTGTCGTAAGGTTTCCAGAAATTACCGACATCAGCATTTCCTGGCTTCCGAGAATTGCCGCTACCTTAGGTTTGGTTCCCCTCTGACGGTAGGCGTAAATATTATCAATCATAACGATAGAAGCATCTACAATCATACCAACACCAAGAATCAAACCAGTCAAAGTCATCATGTTCAGGGTGATTCCAAGGTTACTCATTGCAAAAAGCGTAATAACGATGGAAAGCGGAATGGAAATTGAAATGATGATTGTGCTTTTGAAGTTCTGCAGAAAGATAAAGAGAATCAAAACGGCAAGCAAAAGTCCCTGCCAGGCCGACTGAATCAGGGTGTCAATTGTCTCGCGGATTGAGTCGGTTGTATCCCATACAATTTCAAGAGCAATGTCCGCAGGAAGCTGATTTGAAAGCTCTTCCATTTTTTTGTAAACATTGTTAGCAACAGTAACCGAGTTTGAGCCGGAAACTTTAGTAATGCTGATGTAAACACCCCGCTGTCCGTTGATATAAGATTCAGAGCTAGCATCTGCATAGCCCATAGTCGCTCTTCCAATGTCGCGAAGCTTTACCGAATATCCGTTTATCGTAGAAATTACTGTGTCATTAATTTCATCTATTGAAGAATACTGACCTGTCGTACGAACAATATAGTTTTTGTGACCTTCCTGAACTTTACCGCCGCCAAGCTCAAGATTCTGTTTTGCAAGGGCGCTTACAACAGTCGGAATTGTAAAGCCGTAAGCGGCAAGGCGGTTCTGGTCGAGTTCAACATTAACCTGCTTGGCTCGTCCTCCGCGGACAGCGGCTTCGGCAACACCTTCTGCCTGTTCAAGAATATCTGTAATATTATCTTCCGCAATCTGTTTAATATCATCTACCGAACGGTTACCCCGCACTAAGATTCGCATAATCGGCATTGAATCACTTGAAAAGCGCATGATGCTTGGTGTTCCCGCGTTATCAGGCAGGGCGTTAGTAATCCGGCTCAGCTTATCGCGGATATTATTCATAGCCGCTTCCATATCAGTTCCGTAGTTAAACTCCATCTGAACCATGGAAGAGCTTTCTGACGATGTAGAGCTGATTTTTTTTACTCCGTTAACACTGACAACGGCATTTTCTATTACCTTGGTAACTGTCTGCTCAACTGATTCCGGCCCCGCATTCTGATAGCTGGTAAAAATCATAACGTAGGGGTTATCAACATCCGGCATAAGGGCAATGGCAATCTTACTGAAGGTGAAGGCACCAAGAATGCCAAGAAGGACAAAAGTAATAAGCACCAGAACAGGGTGCTCCATGGTTTTACGGCTTAAACTCATTATTTCACCTCTGTAATATCTTTGATTTTTCCGCCGTCTGCCAGAGTAAGCATACCTTCAGTTACAACCCTTTCACCTTCACTAACACCAGACAAAATCTGATAATAACCGGCTACGTTTTTTCCAAGAGTAACCTCGCGCTTTTGAACAGTCGCGCCGTCAGTGGTAACGTAGAGGTAGTATTTATCATTCTGATTTACAAGGGCATCCTGCTGAATTGCAATCTGCCCGTCATAATCAACAGTATAAAGCTTTACTTTTGCAAACATACCCGCATTCAAACGGTCATCCTTCTGGTCAAAATGCAGGACGATTTCCTTTGTACGGGTTGAAGCGTCAACAACCGGTGAAATTCGAACGACAGTTGCAGAAAAAACAAGGCCGTCATAAGCTTCAAAAGTAACCTCTGCCTTAAGACCAAGCTTAATGTCACCTATATAACGCTCAGGTACATAAGCCGTAATCTGAAGGTTTGCAATATCACCGATTTTTGTAATTACAGAGCTTGTGGAAACCGTCTGACCTGATTTCATGGGAGTTGAAATAATGCTTCCGCTGATTGGCGCCGTAACAGGAGATTTTGCGTAGTAGCTGCCAGGCTCGGAAGGATCTACGTAGGCAATAACATCTCCGGCCTTTACCTGTGACCCCAGGGAAACAAGAGTTTGAATAACCTTTCCACCGATTGAAGGAAAAACTTCAATAGAACTCTGGGTTTCTACATCACCGTTTGTAAGAATGTAGTCATGAAGGACAGTATTTTCCGCAAGGACAGTTTTGACCGAAGTTACAGTGTCACCTGCCCCGCCGAACATTCCCTTGCCGGGCTTGCCGCCCCTGCCGCCTTTACCGGCCTTATTAGTCACATTAATCAAAAAAATTGCAAAAACCGTAGCGAGAATTACCCCTGCTACAATAATGATTGTCTTTAATTTTTTTCCTGCCATTTTAATCGTCCTATATTTGATTTAATTTGTTACATTAGAAAATGTTCCGAAGGGAAGCCCCAGAGTGCTTTCCAGAGTAAGAACATTTGAAATCAGGGTAAACTCCTGCTGCTGGAGCGAAGTTTTTGCCGTCAAAAGATTATCTTCCGCCTTCTGAAGGGTCAGCAGATCCTTTGAACCGTTATTGTAGGCAATTCGGGTCATTTCATAAGAGCGCTGCATAAGACTGACGTTTTTTTCAAGAGTTTCAAGCTGACTCTGAGCCTGCAAAATCGTATTATAGCTGTTGCGCACATTTATTGCGGCCGTAGTCTTTTCATCTTCCAGCTGCAGTTTAAGTTCTTCAAGACTTTCCTTCTGACTTGCAACGCTCAGGGCGCCTGTCGACCAGGGAAGCCAGCCGTCTAAAGGAATTCTTACACCAAGAGAAAGCTGATTTGTTGTTGTAGGATCAGAAGCATTCTTTTCCTTTGTTTTTCCGTAAGAATAAGAAGCTGTCAGGCTGGGGCCATAGGCTGAAAAGCGGGTTGCAAGAAGCTTTGCCTTTGCCGCATCCACTGAGTTCTGAGCAGCTTTTACAGAAGGAAGCGCTTCAATATCACCGTGAAGAATTTCTTCCGAAAGCTTTATATTCTTCATTACATCATCAAGGTCACCGTCAAGTTCAATGTGAATTGAAAGACCGATTCCCAGAACCTGCTTAAAGCTTGCCATGTCGTTTGTATAGGTATTTTTAAGAGAGGTAATTACCGGCTTTTTGCTTTCCACGTTGTACTGAGAGTTTAGTAAATCAAGTTCAGAAAGCTGACCCCGGTTGTATTTTGCCAGGTTTGAATCATAAGTCTGCTGGGCAGTTTCCAGACTGCGTTCCTGGGCAAGAAGATTTTCCTTCTGATAGAGAATATTATAGAAGGATTTTCTGACATTAAGCTCTACCTTTCTTTTTGTCTCTTCATAAGAAAGTTCGCCCGCATCATATGCAATAAGGGCCGATTTAATAGAAGAAAAAAGCGAAGGTGAAAGTGAAATTGCTGCTGTCCCGGAAAGCCCTGTTGAATAAGTTTCCTTTTCAAAATCATCATTAAAAGTGCCGGAAAGGTTTAAGGTTGGACTAATTGCATTCCAGGAAGAGTTTTTAGCCCGCTTTTTAAGATTAAGGGCAAGCTGACTTTTTTTGACTGAAACGTTATTTTCCAATGCGTATTTTACAGCATCATCAACTGTAAGCCGGAGAAAAGCATCCGTATTTTCCTGTGTCTTTGAAAAAACTGCCGTCATAATAAAAAAAACAAGGGCAAGAGTAAAAATTTTCTTTGTCATATCAGTTTCCTTATACACAATTATAACCATTAAATCATATCAAATAGTACATTCTTTTTTAAGAATTTTTTGTTATGAAGTGATTTATATCTCTTTTACTTTTCATATCTTTTTGATACTTTTATAGAAGGTGGGAATTATGGAAAATGAGGCAATTTTTCATTCAGATATAAATGATCCAGAAGCGCTCATTAATGAATTTTTAGCGCAAAAAGACTACTTCAACGATGATGATAAAATCCGCATTAAAAAAGCCTGGCAGCTGCTTATCGAAAAGTGCGGTGACAAAAAACGCAGCTGCGGTATGCCTTATTATCTCCATCCTCTCAGACTGGCTTCCATTCTTGCAAAATCTAAGCTTGACTCGGACACAATAATTTCCGGTATTCTTCACACAATCCGCGATTTTGGAATAAGCCCGGAAGAATGTGGAAAAATATTCGGCGAACAGGTAGAAAAAATCATTCAGGGTACTAATAAAATCATGTACCTCCCTATAAATTCTAAAACCCTGAGGCAGGCAGATGCAATCAGAAAGATGATTTTTGCAATGACAGACGACGTAAGAATCATCCTTATAAAAATTGCAGACCGTCTTGACCGCATCCGAAACATCAGAAACCTGGAGCCTGAAAGGCAGCGCATTCTTGCCGAAGAAATCATCGATATCTGGGCTCCTCTTGCAGACCGCCTTGGTATGCAGACTGAAAAAAATGAATTTGAAGATCTCAGCCTTAAATACACAAATCCAAAGGCTTACACTCAGATTGAAGCAATTGTTGCCCAGTCAAAGGAAGAAAGGGCAGATTTTCTTGCCTCAGCCGTAAAAAAAATCCAGCTCAAGGCAGAAAAATCAGGCATTGCGGTTACAATTACAAGCCGGGCAAAGCATTATTATTCTATTTATCAGAAGATGAGAAAGAGAAACAAGTCCGCAAGCGAGCTTTATGACCTTCTTGCCCTGCGCATTTTGTGCTCAACTAACGCAGAATGTTACACCCTGGTTGGAATTGTTCACAGCCTCTGGACTCCGCTGGACGGCCGCTTCAAGGATTACATCGCTGTTCCAAAGGCTAACGGCTACCAGTCCCTTCACACAACCGTAATGTGCGAAGGAAAGCCTCTTGAAATCCAGATCCGTACTTACGAAATGCACAATATGGCCGAGCACGGTATTGCTTCCCACTGGCTTTACAAAAAGGGCACTAACCACGACCTTGTAGAAGCAGATAAACTTGAAATTTTCAACAAGCTGCAGTCACTTAAGGAAAGTCTTCTCACCAACGATGCAGATTTTGAAACCCTGAAAAACGAGCTTCTGGGCGATGAAATTTTTGTATTTACTCCGGCAGGTGATGTAAAAAAACTTCCGGCAGGCGCGACAGCAATCGACTTTGCCTACTCAGTTCACTCCGCAATCGGTGAAAAAATTGTTGCGGCTAAGGCTGATGGAAAAATCATCCCTATTACAAAAGCTCTTCAGAACACTCAGATTATAGAAGTAATTACAAATCCTCAGGCTCACCCGACCGAAGCCCAGCTTGGCAATGTAAAAACCTCAAAGGCTCACCAGAAAATTCACTCCTGGCTCATGGCAAATGACCCGACCTTCAGCGAGCGCATTGCCCTGCAGAATGCGGCAGCCACTTCCGTGGAAGCTGTTCCAGCAGATGCTCAGGCTGCGGCAAGCCTCATTCAGGCAAGCGGAAAAAGACAGAGAAAAAAGCATTATAAAAAGGATGAAGAGCACCCGGAAAAAACAACAAGAATCCGCAAAAAGATTCTGGTTCAGGGTGAAAAAAACGTGCTTTACAATTTTGCCCAGTGCTGCAATCCTTATTACCCGGATGTTATCTGCGGCTATGTTACCCGTTCAAAGGGTGTAACAATCCACCGCGCCGACTGTCTGATTTACCAGCGCATTCCGGAAAAGGAAAAAAGAAGCGTACAGGTAAGCTGGGAGAAGGACGAATAATTATCTGTAATCCCTTATGCTGACTGTTCCGGCATCTTCGTTGACGGTCAAAATATACCAGACACCCTTTTCCCCGAAGGATTTAAAATTATACTGGGTAAAGTTACCAAAAGTATCAATTCCCCCAGGATGATAATGTCCGCAAAGATAGCCCTGAATCCCCATTTCAGAAAAAAGCTGTATCAGAACATTGCGCTCGGTTGTGTCGCGGAAGCAGAATGGCAGAAACCACTGGGCAAGTTCAGAATGAGAAAGAGGAACATGAGTAAAGACCATCACTTTTTTTGATTCGGCAGCCATTGCCGTCTTTAAGGCTTCCAGCTGGCGGGATCCCAGAGTTCCGGAACCGCTGTCAAGTCCGTACCAGGCAAGATTTTTAGTATAAAATTTATAGAAGGATGTATGAGGATAACAGTATTTTGAATAAAGCTCATAGCCGTCACTCTGGAAAAGATCATGATTTCCTACAACATTCAGAACTTTTATTCCTTTTGCTTCAATTTTTGAAATCAGGGCGGAATAATCCCGCATCTGGCCTTCTTTTGCACCGTCAGCAAAATCACCCAGTCCAAGGGCAAACTTTACCTTTGATAAATCATAGGAATTAAGCCACTTTTCAAAAGCAGCATCTACACCGCTTTTATAATACCCCGCCCCCTTATGAACATCAGTCAGAATAAGAACCTCGTAAGTTCCTGAAACTTCCTCAGCCCATTTAGCGATTTCAGAATCAGAAGCAGTAAGATTTTTCATGGGACGATAGCGGTGGTTTACATTATTATCACCGCTCCAGAAGGATTCCGGCGTTACATTGCAGGAAAGCAATACCGCACAGAAAAAAAGAGAAATAGTGCAGAATAATACAAAAGATTTTTTCATAATCCTAACAATGTATTATAAACCACTTACCGGCCATTGTCGCGAATTTTTCCTTCAATATAATCAGGATCCAGAGTGCGAAGAAGTGTTGCCGGCGGAAGCTCGTATTTTGTGTAGATTACGCAGGGGTGACTGTCACAAACCCAGTTGAGTTTTAATCCTGTTTCACTGGAAATAAGTTCCCATTCATCAGCTTTTACACAAAGATTGCAGAAAGAGGGCGAAACAAACTCAATTTCGTCAGCCGCATTAATTTTGTTCATTGCAGTACACTCGTAAAGGTGCCAGCCCTCTTTTTTTTCAAAAGGAAGAATGCGGCGGTCAGGGTGAATTTCGTAATCCTTAAGGCGGGCCTGGCGGGCATCCGGGTGCATTGAGGCAAGCAGCTCTTCGTTTTCGCGCCATCGCTTCTGACCTTCATTATAGATTGCATCAAAAGAAGCACCGGTAATTTCTGCTCCCATCTGAGCCGCAAGCTGATATTTACTGTCGCTGGCCCCGCTGGTAGTTTTGTCGGCATCGGCTTTATTATAGTAAAAACCTGTCGTACTTTCGCGGTGACTTACATTTTCAAGCTCCGCAATATAAGGAGCGGCTTCTTCAGCAGTAATTTTTCCTTCCAGGGCGTCCAGAGCCTTGCGGTAAGCGCGGGTTACCATGGCAACATAGTAGGTACTCTTCATGCGGCCTTCAATTTTTAATGAATCAAGACCGGCAGCCTTCATATCCGCAAGGTGATTAATCATATTGATGTCTTTAGAAGAAAGAATTGCGGTAAAATCATCACCTTCAAAAATCGGAAAGTATTCTCCCTTTCTCTGCTCTTCTTCTATCAAAAGCTTTCCGCTTTGGGCAAGGGCTCTTGCTTCTTCTGCTGATAAAATATGTGGAGCACCGTCTCCCCTTCCGTCGTCAGCCCCGGCTCTTCCGTTTTCACTCAGCTTAAAGTTCCAGCGGCAGGTATGACTGCAAAATCCGCTCTGGGCAGAACGGCCTGTAAGATAGGCACTCATAAGACAGCGGCCTGCATAGGCAATACACATGGCACCGTGAACAAAAGTTTCAAGTTCCATGTCAGGAACGGCATCTTTTATGCGCTTAATCTGAGCCAGAGAAATTTCGCGACCTAAAACTACGCGTTTAAATCCGATTGATTTGTACATTTTTACTGCTTCGGAGTTCACGCAGGAAGCCTGGGTAGACAGATGCAGCTCCGCATTAGGAAATTCCTTCTGAAGCAAAGGCACAATTCCAATATCCTGAACGATAAAGGCATCTATAGGATACTGGCGGAAATAATCAATATTAGCACGAAGATTATCAATTTCTTCATCATGAAAAGAAATGTTGAGGGCACAGTGAAGGCGTTTTCCCGGATAACGTTGCTTGAGTTCTACAACCTTTTTATACTCATCCTCATAAAAATTATCAGCCTTTACCCGAAGAGAAAATTTTTTTAATCCGATATAAGCGGCATCAGCACCGTAAGCATAGGCATAGGCTAATTTTTCAACATTTCCCGCAGGAGACAATAATTCCATACTCATAAACGTAACGACTCCTTTAAAATCTAAGCTTCGCTGTTAAGACCGCGTTCCAGCTTAGGCTTGTTTTCAAATTTCTGACGCTGCAGGCTGGCACCACCTGTAATCAGTTTTCCAATGCGGTCAAGGGCAAGATGTGATTCGTGAAGATATTCGTCTGCCATCTGGAACATAAACATCATTTCAGGCCAGACATCAAGCTGACATTCATTTCCTGCTTCCGAAACTTTTTTTGCAAACTCCCGGGCATTATCCAGAAGAACTTCTTTTTCCCCCATCTGAATGATTAGAGGAGGAAAATTTACTAAATCCTCTTTAGAAGCATAAAGCGGAGAAACAAGAGGATTCTGAGTGTTTGATTCATAAGTATAAATTGTGCTGCACTTCTTAAAAACTTCAGGAGTAAAAATCTCATCATTCAGTTTTTTTGAAGTTAAAAGAGGTGATGTAGTCGAAATATCAAGCCATGGAGAAAATAAAATCACCTTTTTAATGTTTGCCCGGTATCTCTCGCGAAGATTAAAAATCAGAGAACAGGCAAGAGGAGCCGCAGAACCGTCAGCCGCAATAATAATTTCAGACTGAGCAGCCGCAGTTCCTTTTTCTGCATTGAGGGAACAGGCAATCTGCTCTTCTGTATATAAGGCTCGGAAAACCGACTGAATATCCTCATTTGCCGCAGGATAGGGTGAATCAGGGGCAAGACGAAAATCCGGCACAATAACACGACAAAAACACTTGGTTGCCAGAGAAGCACAGAAACTCCTGTATGCCGCAAGACTGCCGCCCACAAAAGAGCCCCCGTGAAGGTAAAGCATTACCCGGTTGGAAGCATAAATTTCCGGAGAAAGAACTTCACAGCTTATGTTGCCGTATTTATAATCACTGCGTTCAACCCCGTTTGGAAGGAAAACCGTAGAAAAAGCAGCATCCATCTTCTTCCTGAAAGTTTCAACATCATTTTTTCCGTTATAGGCAAGAAGTTTAAGTTTTTTAACAGCGGCTTTTCTGTCGTTCTGATATTCCTTTTCCATAAGGCATATTATAGCAAGATTTTTGAAATTATGGTATAAGTTTACCTAAGTATTAAAAAAATGCTTTCGCAGAGAACCGCAATTTGCTCTGCCGAGAAGGCTCGACGCTTCGCTCTGAATCAGAACACCGCGTTGTATTTTTCCTTATCGCCTTCAATGCTTCACAAATCCCGAACCTTGCTACGCATTTTTTTCCTACAAGATAAAAATATTTCCTAAATACAGGGGAGCCATATTATGCCTATTAAAGTTAACTCAGATTTGCCGGCTGTACGCACACTGGAAAAAGAAAACATCTTCGTAATGACAGAAAAACGCGCTGCCAATCAGGATATCCGCCCGCTTAAAATCGCAATCGTAAATCTGATGCCGACTAAGGAAGTTACAGAAACTCAGCTCCTCCGCCTTTTAGGAAACTCACCTCTACAGGTCGAAATTTCCCTGGTCCGCATGGAAAATCACGAAAGCAAAAACACAGACGAATCCTACCTGGATAAGTTTTACATTCCGTCAAGTGAACTTTTTAAAAATAAGTACGACGGCATGATTATTACAGGAGCTCCGGTCGAACAGCTGGAATTTGAAGAAGTTGATTACTGGAAAGAGCTCTGTTCAATTATGGATTACGCCAGAACAAACGTTTTCTCAACACTTTATGTCTGCTGGGGAAGCTTTGCCGGCCTTTACCACCTTTACGGAATCCAGAAACACGGTCTCGACCGCAAACTTTCCGGCGTTTTCATGAACCACCGTTGCACTGAAGCAGAGCCCCTTCTCCGCGGCTTTGACGACACCTTCCCCATTCCTCAGTCCCGCCACACAACCCTCTGCAGGGAAGACGTCCTCAAAAATCCGAACCTCACAATTCTGGCAGAAGGAGCAGAAGCCGGAGTTTCAATCATCAAATCCAACGACAACCGCGAAATCTTCATGACCGGCCACCTGGAATACGATACAATGACTCTGGCCGGCGAGTACTACCGCGATATCGACAAGGGCATGGACGTTCCCCTTCCAAAGAACTACTTCCCTCTCAACAACGCCAACCGAATGCCTTCCAGCTACTGGCGCAGCACAGCCCATCTCTTCTACTCAAACTGGCTGAATTATTATGTTTACCAGGAAACGCCGTTTAACTTTATCTAAAAGCGTAAGTTTACTTAGGCGTTTCCACGACCTTGCTTCGCAAGTTCGCAGTTTAAGGCACCGGCTCACACAATTTCATTTAAAATTTGGGTGCAGTTCCACCTTCCAAGTCGCCTTCCGGGCTCCACTACGTTCGGTGCTTCGCACGCGCTCCGCGCCCCTCCACGCTCGGCACGGTGCCCCCTGCAACTATTTATTCGAAACTCCCAGACTAAAAGGAACTTTTATTTCTTCCAGCCATAAATCTGTTTCACCATAAATATTAAATTCAGGTTTATAAACTTTAATCCAGTTATCTTCCATCAGGTACAACTTCGGATTATAAGCCCATGGCTCAATTTCTATATCTTCAGACTTTCCATCAGTCACACGAATAAAAAGATGATTCATTTTTCCAGGTCTGAGATTATGTACAATTTCACATTCAGATTTTAATTCCGGATACTTTTCATCCCAGACCAGCTTAAAAAGGATGGAATAATCCATGCAATTTTCTTTTCCGTCATCATTTAAATCATAGATATTATCATGTACGAAATTCATTACATAAGTTATTCGAGAATTCAGCTCAGAATTAATTTTGTTATATTTCTCCGTAAAATCATGATGTTCAGAAAAGCAGGCTTTAGCGAATTCCCAGGGAAATACAAAAAAGTAGGCATAAAAGCTTAAACAAAAAATTACACTAGAAAGAACAATAGAAATTAAACTCTGAATCCTATGGATATTCATAGAAATTATTTTATATATTTTTCAAAAACGTAATCGCGGCCTTTTGCGTTATAAAATCTTGCTATTTCAAACAAAAGCTCCAAATCCGAACATTCGTATTCGATATAGATATATTTCTGCTTGCTATTGTTCCACTGTTTTATTCTGTAATCCGTTGATTTACAGCAGGGTGCAATATCACAAATATCCTTCATATCCGAAAGATAAATGTAATTCAAATCAGTATCAAAAAATTTTTTGCTTGCTTCTATCGCCTTTGAATACTCTCCCGGACTTAAAAACCATTCTGACCAGATACAATAAACAGTCTGCATTGATGAATCATAAGTTTGCACCTGTTTACTCATATTATCATTCATATAAAGCAAAAGCCGGCAATTATTCCCGTCAGTATATTCTGCAAGTTCAAAAGTCTGCCCGTAAACTCCAGTGCGATACAAGAGTTTTGAGGTAATTTCCTGTGCGAAGGAAAAAGAGATTAAAAATAAAAGGAAAATTAAAGCAAAAAGTCTTTTCATTTATCATCCTCGAATCGATTCTAAGGCTACATAATAATAGCCACCTTTTTTTGCATTAGCTATTTCAACCTCTACGTACAATACCTTATTCGCTTTTCTCGAAAGTACAACGATAACTTCATATATTTCACCTTTTTTAACTGAATATTCACCCAACGCTGACTCTACAAGGAAAAATTCTTCTTCCGTCAATTTTTTCCGAATTCCTCCAAAATTATTTTCTTCTCTAAGGCTATTTTCCCTGAACTCGCAAAGCGTATCAAAAGAGTAATCTTTATTAGTTCCAACAAAGTTTGCACCAGAAGCACCAGAGTACCCCTTTATTCTATCTTCGTAAATTTTTGCTGCAAAAATTGAATTAAGTGTAAAAAAGAAAAACAATGTAAATAAAAAAATCTTTCTTAATTTCATATAGAATACTCCTAATTTTAATTTAATATCTCCAATAAGCACCGCCATACCAATCACAACTATTTCCATTATCTTTAATAACAACAATGAGATTCAAACATTCGTCACCTTGTTGTATAATTACAGAGTACACTTCATTGTTAGAATAGTTATATTGATTCAATGCCGACCAAAGCAAGAAATTTTCCTGTCTTGAAAGTTTTTCGCAATAACGTACTATTCTAAAATATCTTGCAGCACGGTTTTCAGCTTCTTCTGCAAATTGGCTTGGATTAACAGTTTTTGTTGTTCCAACATAATCTGCACCTGAATATCCATACCATCCGTTTCCCGAATCAGAGTGAAATCTTATATCAGTAGCACTTATAGATATAAGTAAACCTATAAACAATACAAAAATAAATATTATTTTTTTAATTTTCATATCTCGTTCCTTTTACTTATAATAATTAATTTCTCCAACCATACCATGAAAGAGATTTATCTTTTTGTATTTCCGCATAAATAAATATCTGTTGAAAAGCACTTGGAGAAATCAAAATGAAATATACCTCGCCATAACGATAATCATATTTTTTTAATGCGCCCCACAGAAAAGTACGTTCTTCTTCCGTCAGCTTTTCAACTTTATATAACCTTGCATGAGCACGCTGTTTTTGATATTGCCAAAGATTATATGCTCTTACAGTTGATGTTGTACCTTTATATTCAGCACTAGAAAATCCATTCCCATAGTAATACATACTTTCAGAAAATAGATATGCACTAAAAATAAAAAATATTATTAATAAAACACTTCGTTTTTTCATATACAAACCTACTAATCAAAAATATGCCCGCCAAGCAATTAGTTTATCCATACATCACCTCTTTTATAATATAATTATATCATGATAATATATTATTATCAAATTTAAGAAGATTTTAAAACATAATTGTATTATTATACTTATGAATGATAATTTCTGGGGTAGAGTTTTAGACCTTCTTGAAAAACAGGATATTTCCCGAAAAGAATTTGCAGCTCAAATCGGAATATCTTATTCAAGCATTCATAACGGCGAAGCTTTAGGCAGCATTCCAAGTGCCGACATCGCCCTAAAAATTGCAGAAAAACTGGACACACCTTTAGAATATTTGGTTTTCGGAAATAATGAATACAATTCTTCAATTCAAACAGCAAAAGCGCAAATAAAACAAGAACAATTTTTATACCGTAAAAATAAGGATATAATCACTGCAATAGAAAAACTTTCTCCAGATGTAAGAACATCACTTAGAGATTTAATTGTGAAAATTGGGAAGTAATTTTATTTAATATTGACAAATATAGGTTTTATCCCATAAAATATAATTATGGCAAATAAGTTTACAGTGGAATTCTATGAGACTAAATCAGGAGATATTCCTTGCCTTGAATTTCTAAATTCTCTTGAAATTAAACTCAGAGCTAAGGCATTTCGTGATTTAAATCTTCTGGAAGAAAAGGGAACTGAACTTCGTCTGCCATATTCAGAACATCTTGATGACGGGATTTTTGAACTTAGAACAAAACAAGGCAGCAATATTGTAAGAAATTTGTATTTCTTCTTTGTTGGAAGCAAAATAATTGTTACACACGGATTTAGAAAAAAGTCTCAAAAAACACCGCCGGAAGAGATTAAGAAAGCTAAAGACTATAGAAAAGATTACATTGCCAGACATCAAAAAGAGGAGGAAAAGAAATGAATCTAAAAGAAGCCTTAAACGAACAAATGAAAGATGAATCTTTCAAAAAAGAATATGACGCTCTCGCACCTGAATATGAAATAATTTCTTCTCTTATTGATGCCAGAAAATCCTGCCATGTAACCCAAAAGCAACTTTCTGAAACAACAGGAATTGCCCAGGCAGACATAAGTAAAATTGAAAATGGCTCTGGTAATCCTACAATCAAGCTTTTAAAACGCCTTGCAGACGGATTAGGAATGAAACTTAAGATTGAATTTATTCCTAAAAATCAATTTGCTTTAAATTAGATTAAAAGTATTACAAAAAACTATATACCTTTTGTCTGCCTGAGAAATTCCAGCATTGCCGCACAGCCTGCCGTAATATCAGCCCAGGTTTCATCAAAATTGCCGGTGTACCAGGGATCGGCAACCTCATCAGTGCAGCCGCAGTATTCCAGCAGCAGGTGAACCTTACCCTGCGGGTCTCCATGCCAGCGTCTCTTCATGTTAAAAATATTTTCTTCATCCATACCAATCATGTAGTCATATTTTTCGTAATCGGCGGCTGTAATCTGGCGGGCACGATGATTGGTAAATGAAATCCCGTTTTCGCGAAGCTTCTGCAGGGTTCCCCGGTGCATTCCGTTTCCGATTTCTTCTGTACTTGTAGCGGCAGAATCAATATAAAAAGCTTCTTCAAGGCCTGCTTTATGCACAAAATCTTTCATTACAAATTCTGCCATGGGGCTTCTGCAAATATTTCCGTGGCAGACAAATAATATACGTATCATAAAAATTATCCTTACCTGTAACAATTGCATGCTGCGGGTCCCAGCGACGGCGAAAATTAAGGTATCACCCCGCACTGCGGTCCCCCCCCCCTTAATTTTCGCCTGCGTCCCACAGCTGGCAATTGTTACAATATCATTTTTCGCCAGTTACCGAATTTATACCTCCACACACAGACAATTGCCGTTACGGTCCAGGTGAAGGAATTGGTGAGCCAGACGCCCCAGTAACCGATTGGGAAGGTATGTCCGAACAGAGTAACGCTTGCAATACTTGCAAGTACGTGGGCAAATACAATTCGGCAGGCAACTTCGACCAGGCCGTTCATCATTGCAAAATTTGCATCACCGCAGCCGTTCAGGCTGGCACGAGGAATATAAATCATTCCCAGAGGAAAGTAGAAAAAGCAGGTCAGCTTAAGGGCAACATAGCCCATTTCGATTACATCCCGGTCTTTTACAAAGAAGGCAATCATTGTTCGTCCAAAAACAAAAACTACCGGAACCAGCAGAAGACTAAAAAGGGCAACCAGGAAAATACCCCGGTGCATTCCCTTGCGGACACGTTCAATATTCTGAGCCCCGTAGTTCTGTCCCGCATAAGTTGTTATTGCGGCGGCAAGTGACTGGAAAGGCATATGAATCAGCTGTTCAAGACGGCTTGCAACAGTAAAGGTTGCCATTACAATTTCACCAAATGAGTTTACAACTCCCTGCAGCATAATGCAGGAAATTGCAATCAATGAACTTTGAAGGGCAACCGGAATACCGATTCTAAAGGATCTTGCAACAATAGTTGTGTCAGGCCTTAAATCCTTTCTGGAAAAACGAAAATAAGGAACCTTTGCAAAGGCATAAATAAGGCAGGCAACCGCACTGACAGCCTGGGAAATTACTGTAGCAAGGGCAACTCCCAGAACCGCCCAGCCAAAATAAACTACAAAAAGCAGATCCAGAACAACGTTTACAAGGCTTGCAAGAATCAGAAAGTAAAGAGGTGTTTTTGAGTCACCCAGCGCCCTTAATATAGAGGAAATTCCGTTATAAAAGGCAATAAAGATGATTCCAAAAGTTGTAAGGCGAAGGTATAGGGCCGCATCGGGCAGAATAGATTCAGGGCATGAAATAAAACGCAGAATTACCCTGCACAAAGAAACCCCGATAACCGTTACCGCAAACGATGAAACTGTAAGAATAAAAAATGAATTTGCGATTGTGGCACGCAGAGCCTTCTCATTTTTTGCACCAAAATACTGCGATACAAGGATTCCAATACCTGTTGCAAGTCCGCCTGCCAGTGAAAAAAATAAAAATCCGAAAGAACCACAGGTTCCTACCGCCGCCAGAGCCGCCGGCCCTACAAAGTTTCCGACAATAACAGAATCCACCATATTATAAAACTGCTGGAAAACATTACCAATCAAAAGCGGCCAGGTAAAAGCCAGCAGATGCTTAAGTGGGGAACCACTTGTCATATCGACTATCTTTGATTTCATAAGAATTAATGTAATTTGAAAGGATTCAAAAGGCAAGAAAATTTTGATTAATAACGGAAAATTAATACACACAAAAAAAGCATGTTGCGGGCCCCAGCGAGTGCAATGGGCTAAATTATTGTTCCAAAAACAAGAACATTTTAGAGCCCATTGCGAACGTCCCACAACATGCTTTTTTATACTGTATTCTTAATTATTTTCCCAAACTAGAAATCCGCCAGCTTAGGAGCTCTAGGATAAGGTATTACGTCTCTGATGTTCTCCATACCAGTTACGTAGCGGATAAGGCGTTCAAATCCAAGACCGAATCCTGAGTGAGGAACTGTTCCGAACTTGCGCAAATCCAGATACCAGTTGTAAATACTCTTATCCATACCGCGGCGCTCAATTTCTGCGCAGAGCTTTTCATAAGACTCTTCGCGCTCTGAACCACCAATCAATTCACCAATACCAGGAACAAGAACGTCAACGGCCTTTACAGTTTTTCCGTCATCATTCTGCTTCATGTAGAAGGATTTGATTTCTTTCGGGTAGTTATAAACCATTACAGGACAGCCGAAAATCTTTTCTGTAAGATAGCGTTCGTGCTCTGTTGCAATATCACAGCCCCAGTAAGGCTTGAACTCAAACTTGGCACCGTTAGCGGCTGCTTCTTCCAGCTTTGCAATTGCGTCAGTGTAGCTGATGCGGACAAACTTTGCATTTGCAACCTTTGTAAGGCTTTCAATAAGACCTGGCTGAATGCGCTTGTCAAAGAATTCAAGGTCTGAACGGCATTTTGTCAAAGCCCAGTTCAAAAGATATTTTACAAAATCTTCCTGAATATCCATATCGTCATCAAGGTCATAGAAGGCCATTTCAGGTTCAATCATCCAGAACTCAGCAAGGTGACGCGGAGTATTTGAGTTTTCAGCACGGAAAGTAGGTCCGAATGTATAAACGCGACTTAAAGCTGTTGCCATTGTTTCTGCTTCAAGCTGACCAGAAACTGTAAGGGAAGCCTTTTTACCAAAGAAGTCCTTAGAGTAGTCAACGATTTTGTGGGCATCTTCAATCTTCATTCCGCCCTGGCCTGCTTTTACACCAAGCTCAGCGATTTTTTCCATGCTCAAAGTTGTAACCTGGAACATTTCTCCGGCACCTTCACAGTCAGAACAGGTGATTTCCGGTGCATTGATGTAAACAAAGCCTCTTTCCTGGAAGAATGAGTGAACGGCAAAGGCCATCTGGTTACGAACCCGGAAAACAGCACCAAAAGTATTTGTTCTTGCACGAAGATGAGCGTTATCACGAAGATATTCCATACTCATTTTGTTTTTCTGCAAAGGATATTCCTCAGGGTTACAGCTTCCTATGCAGGTAAGGTCTTCAAGAGTAACTTCAACAGCCTGTCCGCTTGCAGGAGAAGGAATCAGAATACCTTCAGCGCGGATAGAAGCACCTGTATTGAGTTTTTTAAGTTCATTTTCAATATTATTTACATTAGCATTATTTGAAGGAGCATTGCGGTCAAAAGTAAGCTGAATATTTGCAAAGCAGCTTCCATCATTAACCTGAATAAAAACAAGATTTTTAGAGTCGCGAACAGTGCGAACCCAGCCCGAAACAGTAACTTTACGACCGTCCGGCGAAGATGTAAGTAAATCTTTGATAAGTGTTGGTACCATATGTGTACGTCCTCTATAATAAAATATAGAAGATATTTTAATGATTTGAGCGTTTTTTTACAATTACAATACATCTATAATAAAATAGTAGCAATCTGATAAAAAAAATGTTTTAATGTTAACAGATGAAGAAAAATCCCTTTAATCTTTCTGAAAAGATCCTTCATTTTTCTCAATTTCTCTACCTGACCCTCTCCAATTTTGCCGCCAATAATCTCTGGGAAAGTGCAGCGGCCTGCTCTTTCGGATTTGTATTTTCCTTCGTCCCTGTTTCGCTGATTATCCTTACCCTTCTTACAAGCATAATCCGCATTTTCCCCGAAATTGAAAACTACATAATAAACTACACAGCCCAGTTTTATTCCGTAATTGACGTTGAACTTGCCCTTTCAAACATCACAAAAATCCAGTACATCCATTTTTTTGATATTTTTCTGGCTCTCTGGGTTGTCTGGATGGCAAGAAAGCTTTTTGCTTCAATTATTTCTGCCATGAACAGAATTTTCCGCTCAATCTCCCACCGGAAAACTACAATCAATCAGCTTGTCAGTTTTATTTCGGAATTCGTACTTGTAATCATAATTGCTGTTGTAATTCTTTCTGCATTCCTGATGAATAAGATTCTTGAATTTTCTTTTTTTGATACGATGAGGGAAGTTTTTCCGCGGCTCTTCAGCCAGAGCTCAAATCTCTTCTTCTCGGCAGTCGTTTACATCATGCTTTTTACCCTGACCCTTTACTACTTCCGTGTCGGTTCAGGAACAAAGCCAGCCTATAGAATCTGCATTTTTTATTCTATATTAAATACACTTGCTACCCTCATTTTGTCCCAGCTTTTGAACGGATTTCTGAACGTCTCAAATTACAATATCATCTACGGCACAATCAGCACCCTTATCATTCTTATGCTCAAGGTTTATTTCTTCTTTGTAATTTTTCTTTTTACAGCCCAGATGATTTACGTTTCCCAGTTTTTCAATACCCTGATTCTAAATGAACTTTACCTGCTGCCGGATTTATTTGAAAACCGCTTTTTCAAAAAAGTCCGCCGCGTATTGTTTATCAATCCTGTCAGTAACGAAGCTTATAAAAACACAATTTATTTTGAGGGTGGCCGGATTATCTACGATGAAAATGATATGAGTGACTGCGTTTATTTTATCTGCCAGGGCTTCGTTACAATCATAAACGAAAACGGGAAGAGTGTAAGGCTGATAAATCAAGGAAGCTTTATCGGCGAAACAAACTGTATTTTAGGAAAGACCCGGGGAGCAAGGGCAATTGCGCAGACCCAGTGTAAGCTGATTAAGGTTATGAGAAAGGATTTTCTTAAAATTTTAAATACGAATACAAAGGCTGCAAAAAAAGCGATGAAAAAGATTACCCGAGAAGTGTAAACTCGCTTCTTACATCAAATTTTAATTCACCTTCGTCACATGCAAGACGCCAGGCGTGCAGGTAAATGCGGTCGGCGGGAGGGCCGCCGTAGAGCTGGTCACCAAGCAGGGGCATTCCGGCATCTGAAAGGTGAACGCGTATCTGGTGGGTGCGGCCGGTAAACAAATTACATTCTACAAGAAAATAAGATTTTCCCCGATAAGTATATTCGCCGCAGATTTTAAAGTCAGTTTTTGAATATAAAACTCCTTCCCTTTCACTGCTCCTGCCCCACTTTGCGGCTTCCGATTTTTTTGATATCCGGTTCATAAACATTTCTACGGTGAAGGTGTCGCACAAATTTCTTACAGGATATCGCCCCCTGCCAGTCTCAGGCTTCTGGCAGACCGCAAGATATGTTTTTGTAAAGTTATGGCTTTCAAACATATCATGAACAGCCTTGTTGGCACTCCTGTTTTTGGTGAACAAAATCACGCCGCTTGTTTCGCGGTCAAGACGGTGCATAATGCCCGCGTAAGGGGGATTACGAAGCCCTGGATTTCTCTTCCATAAATAATCAACTAATGCATCGTGAAGATTTTTTCTGTTACCAGTAATTGTCTGTTCGACAGGCAGAAAGGCAGGTTTATTTACAAAAATAAGATTTTCGTCTTCAAAGAGTACATCAGAATCAGTCATGACAAAATCAATGTCATCGGGCTGCTTTTCATAAAAAAATTTTTCGCTTTCAAAGTTGACGGTAATTTTTGTAAGCCCGCGGATTTCAAAGGCGGGACGACGACATTCCCGGCCGTTTACAAAAACACTGCCGCTCAAAATAAGCCGGCGGATTTTTGAATTGGAAAGCTGGCCGGAAAAGCTGGCCTGCAGACGCGCAGGCAGTTCCCTCCGCAAAAAATCATCGAGTCGTTCTTTTATGCTGGTGGAAAATTTCAGTTCCAAACTAATTCGCCGCCTTCAATCTTAAGCTTCAGGTGACTTGGTTCCATACAGACATTTTCTGCAAATGCTTCAAGATTAAAAACTTCCGGGCTTAAAAGCTCGTCCGCAGAATAAGAAAGATCGATTTCAGCCTTATCACCTTCTTTTTCAAGGCGGGAAATAGCACCATTCAGACGGACAATATCTGCCGCAATTTCAAAAAGTGCATGCTGATTTTTTTCTTCATATTTTTCCTGCAAAAACAAAAGCTGCATCTTTTCAATTGATTCATGACTTTCTGCTTCAGGAAGAAAGCCGCTTTTAAAATCACAGTTATTGCAGCGCTGCCACTCAGCAAAATCGGCAAAAAAACGGGAAGGATAGATTTTCAGTGGGCGAAGAAGGTTCAAGAACCATGGAACAGCCCGGCCGGAAGAATAAAAAGTCCGGCAGGCAAAGCTGAGGTCACGCGCATAGCGGATATCCTTTGCGCTGAAAATTCCGCTTACCTTTGCAGAATCCCCGTTTAAGAGGTCTTCCTTTCCTCCGCTTTCAGTCTGGGGAAAATCAATATGATTGGGGTACTGATTAACCGCAAAATCAAGTCTGTCCATGAAGGCTTTCAGATTATCGCCTTCAATTTCTGCATATGTCAGGTGAAAACCAAAAACAATTCCAGCTTCATTCAAAAGATTTGCCTTACCCGCATAAAACTTTTTATCAAACAAAAGCTTACCGTTTTTGAAAGCAGGCCTCAAAGGAATATCAATTGAACAGAAAAGATTCTGAAGTGCCGCAATAATTTCACGGTCAATTGCGGAGGCTTCAATATAAAAAGAAAAATAAACTTCCGGCGCCTTATTTGCCGCAAGCTTCATGAGTTTTAAAAGAGAGTTTTTATCGCAAGCAAGCTTTTCATCATGAACCGAAAATTCAGTAATCCCCTTCTGGCTTAGAAGGGGAATCTGAGATTCAATCTGATTTGTGCTGAATTTATATTCTTTTTCTTTCACTATAAAATTTACAAAAGTCTCGATAAACAAAAAACTTTACAAAAGCTTTATTCCGCGTTTTTCGCAGTCTTTAATAATTTCATCGGACCAGATGCTTACCTGTGTTTCTCCGATGTGAGCCTTTCTCAAAAGGAACATACAAAGACGTGACTGACCTATACCGCCGCCCAGAGTCTGAGTGAGTTCTCCATTCAAAAGCTTTGAGTGGAAGTCCAGCTTGGCACGCTCCATCATTCCCCGCTCTTCAAGCTGAGCCTTTAAAGATTCAGGACTGACACGAATACCCATAGAAGAAAGCTCAAATGCGGAATTCAAAACCGGGTTCCATACAAGAATATCACCGTTTAATCCGCGGTGGCCGTCACCACATTCTGTAATCCAGTCATCATAGTCAGGAGCACGGCCGTCGTGAATTGTGCCGTCATCCAGTTTGCCGCCAATTCCGGTAATAAATACAGCACCGTATTTCTTTGCAACGATATCTTCGCGCTCTTTTGGAGTCAGCTGAGGATATTCTCTCTGCAAATCATCTGCAAATACTATCTTAATGTCCTTTGGCAGAATCGGTTTGATTTCCGGATAGCGGTCATAAAGGAAGAATTCTGTGCGCTGAATACAGCGGTAAACCTTCTTTACGATTTCATGAAGGAAGAAAACAGTTCTGTCCTTTTCATCAATTGCCATTTCCCAGTCCCACTGGTCAACGTAAATAGAATGAATTGGATCAAGATCTTCATCCGGACGCAAAGCGTTCATATCTGTATAAATACCAAAATCAGGCTCAAGTCCAAGCTCTGTTACCTTAAGGCGCTTCCACTTAGCAAGCGACTGAACAATTTCCATTTTCTTTTCGTTCAAAGCCTTGAGAGGAAAAGATACAGGACGTTCAACGCCGTTTAAATCATCATTGATACCAACTCCAGCCGGAACAAAAAGCGGCGCTGTTACACGGGTAAGATTCAATTCTGTAGAAAGAGCAAGCTGAAAAAAATCCTTAATCGCAACAATGGCATGCTCTGTTTCCTTGTTGTTCAAAATGCTTTTGTAAGTAAGAGGAAGTGTAATCATTTTTATGCCTTCTATTCGCCCTGATAGTTGATAAGAGTTGTTACCTTGCAAGGTGCAAGTGCCTTTTCGTAGTTTAATTCAGGAAGTCCGATAATTCCAAAGAATTCTGCAACCTCAGCTCCGCCCTGTTCAATAAGGTTCTTAGCAGCGGCAAGAGTTCCGCCTGTTGCAATCAAATCATCAATTACAAGAATTTTCTGACCTTTTTTAATATCCTTCTTGTGAACTTCAACTTCTGCAACGCCATATTCAAGGGCATATTTACAGCTGTAAGTATCTCCTGGAAGCTTTCCCTTTTTGCGGATAAGAATAAGAGGAATGCCAAGTTTTTCTGCCAGTGGAGCTGCAAAAACAAAACCACGAGATTCAACACCGGCTACAGCATCAAGATTTGCATCCTTGTACAATTCTACCATTTTATCAAGGCAGAATTTGAATGCCTCAGGGTTTACAAGAACACCTGTAATATCATAAAAAAGAATTCCCGGTTTTGGGAAGTCGTGAACGCGGCGAACCGCACTGTCAAGTAATTCTAAACTCATAACAGTAGGATTTTAATGCTTAACTTGATTAAGAGCAAGTAGAGGATTTGACGGTAAGCGGCCTACACTGAAGTATGTCTTGCAAGAAAATAAATCGACATAGACAGCAGAATAAGGCTGTATAAAATAAATCCCGCAATAACCGCAAGGGCCGACGGAACAAGGCCTACAATTACATAATTAAAGAGTTTAAAAATGTACAAAAGCCATTTGTTCATAATGTGGGTCAAAAAGATGATAAAAGGGAAACTGAAAACCCAGGTCATCTTAAAGTATTTATTAAAGCCAATTCTGTAGTTCCAGGCCACAGAAGCATAACCGATAAGCAGAATTACAATCCAGAAAGGATAAAATATTCTATTTAATAGTGCCTCGCAATAAACTTCCGAAGAATATCCAAAGTCACTTGCCTTTTTAATCAGCTTGAAAAGATTGCCAAAAGGAATACGTTCCGGCTCGTTAGTCTGAGTTTCAAGCATGGTAAAATCAGAATAATTCATTGGGAGCAGGATGTATTCAGGAACATGGGCAATTTCCCCGGATTCATAAACATAAAGAGGTTCAATTCTGATGTCCGGGCTGTTTCGTCCCACAGAGTTCAGCATGATATAAGGAATGATTGTAACGTCCTTTCCGATTCCTAAAAGCTCCTTTGTTTTTTCATTGATTGACTTTATCGAAACAGGCAGAACCTTTGCGTAAGGAACTGTCATAGTTCTGTAAAGGCTTCCTGTATTACTCAAGGTCTGAATTGTTAAATCTCTAAGATACTGAACAGTCCGCCCGGTTTCCTTTACGGAAGTCATACCGCGGAAATAGATAATATCCTTTGACCCATCATTGTATGTATAGGAAAAACAGATGTCATTTACATTTTCAAAGCTCTTAAGCTGGAAAACTTCGTCGTCAAAAAAACAGCGCTCATCAATTCTTTTTGCGGCAACATCAAGATAGAAAAGAACATCAGGGTCTGTAGAATATTCTCGGGAAGAAAGATACAAATCACGGAATATATAATAGGCAGTTAAATCATCATTCTGAACGAGGGCAAGATAACCGCGGAACTTGGCGTCAAAAAACTTCTGATCATCATTTTTTGAAAGATCATGCTCGCTTGTGATTTTGTTCCATGCCTCTGTTGCTATGTTTCTAAGCTCTTCTACATTAGGATCCTTTGGAGTTGAAAGTTTACGGCCTTCCAGAGCATAATAATGTGCATTAATCCACTCGCCTTTTGCAAAACACTCTTTAGCCTTCAGATAACATCTGTAGGCATCAGAAATTTTCTGCTCATCAATATGAATCTTTGCAGTATCATCATGATTTTCCTTGGACGAACGGTAAATTTCAAAACGGATATTAGAGGTATTTTCCCGGTTGATTTCAACATCGGAACGGTCTTTCAAATCAGCAGCCTGGCGGGAATTAGGATCAAGAGCAAGAACAGCATCAGCATATACATAACTTCTGTCATAATGACCGTCAGCAAAAAACTGTTCACCGGCTTTAAGGTACTGATTAATCAGTTTTGGCCGGTTGATTATTGATTTTTTTACACGGCTGGTAAGAGGATAAAAAACCTCTGAACTTAGGGTCAAAATAAATGAGCAGGAAACCGCGAAAATAATCATCAGCTTAAAGCGTGTCAGCATTGCAGATGAAAAACGTGACATGCTTCCTTCGCAGTTATTTCCAAAATATACACAAAAACTTACTATAAAACCGGATGTAATTACGCTGGGAATATAGCGAAGAAAATATCCAAGTCCTACAAGAAATTTATATTTTCCTCTTGCAGCCTCAGGAACAGAATCCGGAATTGTTCCTATAAAACCAAAAACAAGACTTAAAATCAATCCGGCAACAAGGAAAAAAGACAGAATTCCAATAATCTTTTTCATTTAAATTTCCTCCTCCTTTTTTACCGAACTTTTATGAAGTATAAATACAACAATGCCAAAAGCAATAAAAAACAGGGAAATTGCGCAATTGGCAACAAGCAGGAAGGAGTTATCAATAAATCCGTTCAAAAAATTAAAAAGACTGATGTCATAAATATGATTTTTTATCGAGGTAAAAGCTGGTGAAAAATAAAGTGTATTTATTGAAAGAATTCCGGCTGAAAAAAGAGCAACCGCACAAACACTCAAAAGGTGCCATTCAAAAAATGCTGTAATTCCGTAAACAGAAGAAAGAGCCAGAGCCAGGGCCAAAAAACAAAGATAAGATAAAAGCCCTCCTTCCAGTGCCCTTTCCCCGTAGTCAACAAGAGAACGGAAATTAATAATATGAGGAAGAGTTGAATCAACAAAAGTACTCTTGATTATTACGTCCCGGTAATTTTTTCCTGCTGTCAAAAGTTCAAAATCATCTTCAGAAAAAACAAGCCCGTATTTTACAGGCAGGTCTTCATCTGTATCAATTTCAATCAGTCTTGTGGCCTTATCAAAATTATAATCTTCCACAAGATAATAAACTTTATCGCCGACCTTTCTGAAATAGCCGCCGGTCAAAGCTTCCCTCTGCTGGTCATAGGAAAAATTTCTATTCACAAAATTCTTGAGCTTTGCATTAGCGGGAAAAATTACAGCCCAGGTCAGAAGAAAAATCAGAACATAGGCGAAGGTCTGTAAAACTCCATAGCTGTGACGGATTCTATAATATGAAAGCAGGGGACAAATTAAAAAACAAAAACATGCAGAAACATAAAAAAAAGATTTGAGGATATCAGGGGTATTAAAAAGCTTAATCGCTTTGCCGGCTGTAAAGCCTGTTACATTCAGATAGAGAGAATACAGTATTGTAGAAAGCAGGGTTCCCGTAAAAAGAATGACAATATATATAAGTATAAAGGTTAATGCTTTTTTCATCCGCTAATTTCCTTCATTAATTATCGGTTGACTTTTGAATAATGTTAAAACAATTTGACAGAAATTATAATTGTTAGATATAATTATAGTTAGAATATTGTAACAGGAAAGGTTTTAGATGGACAGCAATAATTCAATCATTCCAGGTTTTGACAATGAAAAAGACGACAGTCTTTCAATTGCACTCAAAAAAGCTGACGGCATTAACCGCGGAATTTTTATTTATTTGAATGGATACATAGACACCTACAATTCAAGTTTTTTCCAGAAGCAGATTACCAAGGTAATTGAAGCAGGTTATATCAATCTTGTTTTCAACTGCTCTGCTTTGAACTATGTATCATCAACAGGTATTGGCTCTTTTACTGTTTTCCTTAAAATTGTAAAACCAAAGAACGGAGATGTAGTTCTTCTGGAAATCCAGCCAAAAGTATATGAGGTTTTCCAGCTTCTTGGATTCTCTCAGTTCTTTAATATTAAAAATACTGTAGAAGAAGCAATTTCTTACTTCAATGCGGGAGACAGCTCGGGAACAGCATCATCTTTTCCGCTGATTATTTCCTGCCCTGTCTGCAACAAAAAGCTTCGTGCAACAAAAGCCGGTCGTTTCAGATGTTCAGGCTGTCGTTCGATTCTTGCAATCAACGAAAGCGGTGAAGTTACACTGGGCTAGCAGAAAAAATGATCATTACAGGCGTTCTTCCAGACCGGAAGGACGCCTTTTTTTTCCACATATGTATTTTTAAATTGTGGATAACTTGTGGATAAAAAGTTAAAAGTGTTTCACAAATATAACATGTGAAACATTAATTTTGCAAAGTTTAAGGCATAAACTACTATACTAAGAATTTTTCAATCTTGTAATTATTTATAATATCAATAATTACAAGATTTATATTTAAATTTTATATTTTTCTGTAATTTTTTAAAAAAATCTATTGACACAAATTTTACTCACATTATTTTTAATTAATTGTGGATAACTTGTGGAATTTCCGTGAATTGATGTTAATAAAGTGTGAATAACCTTAAAAATTCAAGAATTTGTTTTTTTGTCAATTCTTTTATATACTTCTCTTATGAACAATGAATTTTTATACAGGCTTACAAAAATAGAGGAAGCACTGAACAAATCACTCAGTCTGGAATTCTCAGATAAATGGCAGAAGGATTCTTTTGGAAATCTTGCCCAGGCCATTACAAAAAACTTTATTCAGAACCTGATTATACCGAATAAAAACCTTATTGACCTTGGCGGAAAAAGATGGCGTCCCCTTCTCCTCATTCTCTGCTATGAAAATCAAAAGGCGATTAATGGAGATAAAGCCCTTACCCCTGAGCAGGCATATGCCCTTACACCGCTTGTGGAATTCGTACACACTGCAAGCCTTATTCACGATGATATAGAAGACTCAGCAGACCTCCGACGGGGAAAACCTGCAGCCCACATCACCTACGGACTGGACACAGCCTTGAACGCTGCCAGCTGGCTTTATTTTGAAGCACCAGTCTGCATAAACACTACAGATATCACAGAAGAGCAGAAGCTTACACTTTACAAGGTTTACACAAACGAACTGCGCCGCCTGCACCTGGGTCAGGCAATGGATATTTTCTGGCACAGAACGCCAAGCCTTTTTCCTACAAAGGAAGAATACCAGGGAATGGTACGCTGTAAGACAGGAACCCTTGCCAGTATGGCAGCTAAAATCGGCTATGTGGCAGGAGGAGCCAGCCCTGAAAAAGCTGAAGAAGCCGGCGAAAAAGCTGCAAATATAGGCATGGGCTTTCAGATTATTGATGATGTAATCAACCTTACAAGTGGTAATCCCGGCAAAAAACGTGGAGACGACATTGTAGAAGGAAAGAAGAGCCTTCCTGTATTAATTCACCTTGAACGCTGCCCGGAAGATTCCAGGGAAATTGCAAGACTGATGGAGCAGGCTTCAAAAGAAGGAATTGACTCTCCTGCAGTTGAAGAATGCATAAAACTTCTGGAAAAGAGCGGCTGTATAAAAAAAGCGGCAGAAGAAGGAAAAAAACTCATTTCCGAAAACTGCACCTTCTTTAATTCATCTTTGATTACAGAACTCTTTACCTCAATGATTCCGAAGGCATACAAATGATAGAACAGCCGGATAAACTCAACAACGAAGCAATTCACCTGGCCTCTGCGGGTCACTTTCCCGAAGCAATTGCCTGCTTTAAACGTGCCCTGACAATCGACCAGTCAAACTATCTTCTCTGGTTTAATATGGGCGTCACCTACCGCGACATGGGCAAGCTTAAATCTGCCCTGGACTGTCTTGCCCGCGCCTACGATATTGCCCCTCACAATGATGACGTAGCAGAAACCTACGCGCAGATAAGCCTGACCCTCAAGCAGTATCATCTTGTTCAGGAAATCTGCGAGGAAGAACTGGATTTTAACCCGCTTAATACGCATTTATGGAACCTTCTGGGAGTAAAATGCTTCCAGACCGAAGATTACGAAGCAGCGGCAGAATTTTTTGAGCAGGCAGTTTACATCAATCCTTATTACGATGACGCACTTTATAACCTTAAGGATACCTACAACGTGCTCAAAAATGCCGCAGGAGAAGCTGAATGTTTAAAAAAGCTAAAAGAATTGAACATAAAATAAAAGGCTTTATAATCGAGAAAAACCTGCACAGAACATGGAAACAGCGCATAGGCCACACTCTCTGCTTGATAATTCCGATTATATCGGCCTTTGCAGGCTGGTATTTTGCGCCTTCCCTCTACTCAAAGATTTCTGATGAAAAAATCACAGAAAGCGTAAAGTTTATCTTCACTCTGTTTTTCTTTGCCCTTCCGACCCTGATTATTTTCATATTTTCCCGAGGCACAAATCCGATTATGAAAATCAGCGTAAAATCCCCTGAAGAGCCCCCTCAGGCATAAAAAAAAAGCTGCCCCATCGGACAGCCTTTCCAACACAAACTTGCGCCTGCGCAAGTTTGCTGCTAAGGTTACGCCCATCCGGAAGTTGTAACGCCCGTTACGGCCTTCAAACATCAGCTGCATCCAAACAAACTTGCGTCCAGCAAGTTTGCTGCTAAGGCAACGTGCATCCGGAAGTTGTAACGCCCGTTACGACCTTAGCAAATCTCCGATACATCCAAACAAACTTGCGCATGCAAGTTTGCTGCTAAGGTTACGCCCATCCGGAAGTTGTAGTGTTCATTACGACCTTAGCAATGTTCCCTAGCCAGTTTTGAAATCTCATCAGCCATCTGCATAAGACCAACCTGCTTCTGAACACCGCCAAGCTCAAATGCAACCTTTGGCATTCCGTAAACAATACTTGAAGCCTGATCCTGACCTAAAGTCCATGCTCCCTGTTTACGCATTTCTGCAAGCTCAGCGGCACCGTCACGACCCATACCGGTCATAATTACACCCAGAGCGTTATTCTGGTAAATCTTTGCAACCGATTCAAAAAGAACGTCGGCAGAAGGTCTGTGGCCGTTTCTCTGCTCATCCTGACTGAGCTTTACATAATTTCCGTCAGGCCGATGCTCTACGAACATATGATATCCGCCCGGAGCAATGTAAACGTGTCCGCCTTCAATCTTTTCTCCGTCCACACCCTCAGAAACTGTCAGCGGACAGATATTATTCAAACTTGCCGCAAACTCTTTAGTAAAGCCGGCCGGCATATGCTGAACAACCATTACAGGCTGCTTTAAGCGTGGATCAATCATCTTAAATACATCGCGCAGGGCATTTGGTCCACCGGTAGAAATACCAATTGCGATAATTTCAATTTTTCCGCCGGAACGTAGAGGAGTAACAGTAACAGGCTCCTTAATCTTTGGTTTTGACCACAAAGAAGAGGCAGGCAAATCTGTCTTCTGAATTGTAAAGTTCTTAGCAGCTTCTTCACCCTTCTTAAGCACAACCTGGCGCTGAGCTTCGCGAAGCTTTACCTGCTGTGTAAAATAATCAGCTTCTGGAATCTGTTTTCCGTGAGCACTTGCGTATGCTCCACCATAAGAAGCAATATATTCAATAATTTCACTGGAAACATCAGCAATTTTAAGTGTAACAGAAGATCCGCCCGGCTTTGTAATAAAGTCAGATGCTCCAAGTTCAAGACACTGGATTGTTACCTTTGCCCCTTCTGTAGCAACACTCGAAAGAATGATTACAGGAACCTTTATTTTAAGTTCCTTGCGCTTCTTAAGGAATTCAACACCGTTCATTACCGGCATTTCAATATCAAGAAGAATTACATCAGGATTACACTGAGGAATCTTATCAAGCAAATCCTGACCATTTTCAGCCTTTCCGCATACTTTAAGACCTGTAGTCTCATCAACAATGCGGCCAATAAGGTTTCGCATCAAAGCGGAATCATCACAAACCAATACCGAAATATCATCCATAGCAGACACCTCTCAGATTGAAAAATTGATATGTTGATTAAAAATCCTAGTTAGCAAGCAGTTTGCGGTACAAACATGCCCACTGAGTCTTTAAGAATTCAAATTTAGTATTCATACCGAACAGGGACTCTGAATGTCCTATATAAAGATATGAATGTGCAGCCATTGAGTTCCAGAAATTATCGATTACCTTAAGCTGAGCCGGTTCATCAAAGTAAATAAGAACGTTTCGGCAGAATACAACATCAAGATTGCGGGCGCCGGAATCATTCTTAAGGTTATGGTAGTCAAATTTGATTTTAGCCTGCAAATCCTTGTTTACCTGATAGCCGCCATCGACCTTGGTAAAATACTTCTGCAGGTAGTTTTCCGGAATACCGTCAACTTTGTTGTCAGCATAGAAACCTGTCTGGGCAGTCATAAGGCACTTAAGGGAAATATCCGAAGCTGTAATCTGAAAATCCCAGCCCATAGGACAGATTTCCTTCATAATCATAGCCAGAGTATAAGGCTCCTCACCGGTAGAACATCCGGCACTCCAGATTTTAATAGTCTTATCAAAAGAATTTTTGCTCTTCTTATATTCGATAATCTGAGGAATAACGTAATTAATAAAAGCATCAAAATGCGGCTGATTTCTGAAAAAGCGGGTAAGGTTTGTTGTAACCGCATCCAGCATTTCCTTCATTTCTTCCGTACTCTTAGTGATTAATGCGTAATATTCCTGAGGAGTTGACATATTCTTCTTGCGAAGAAGCTCCTTTATTCGACTGTCGAGAATAGATCTGTTTGTTGCAGAAAAGGTGATTCCGCTTTCGTCGTAAATGACCTTTCGGAAAAGTTCGTAGTCTGCGTCATTAAGTACTTCTAACATAAGTAAAATTATAAACCACTATTTTTTAATTGTAAAACTTTAAATTGCAAAATAGGGTAAAAATAAAACAGATTTTTATATTAATTTATACTGAAAACTAACGCTGAACACGCCCGCCGGCCTGTCCGCTAGCAAGCGCAAGCACCTCATCAGCGCTTACCATGTTAAAATCACCTTCAATTGAGTGCTTAAGACAGCCTGCCGCAACCGCAAAATCAAGCTGATTCTGTGAAGTCATCTTATTCAGTTCGCCGTAAATAATTCCCGCAGTAAAGGCATCGCCTGCCCCAACCCGGTCAACAATGTGGATTTCATATTTTTTACTCTGATTAAAGCCCTCATGGCTGAGCATAAGGCCCGCCCAGCCGTTTACAGAGGCAGATTTTGATTCGCGAAGGGTAATGCAGACCTTTTTAAAACTAAAAAGCTCCTGCAGCCGGCCCGCAACTTCTCTGTAGCCTTCCAGATTCAGATTGTCAAAATCCTTCTGGGGACATTTAATTCCAAAGAGCAGAGAAGCGTCTTCCTCGTTTGTAATGCAGATATCAACGTGGCGGCAGATTTGGCCCATGGTCCTGCCGGCAGCCTCTGCAGTCCAGAGTTTTTTACGGTAATTCAGGTCAAAAACGACAGTTATTCCTTTTTCCTGAGCAATTTTGCAGGCCTGAAGGCAGATTTCCGCCAGACTCTCACTAAGGGCAGGAGTAATTCCTGACAGCATGAAAATCTGGCAGCCATCGAAAATACGGTCCCAGTCATAGTCCCTGGCACTTGAAAGTGATACGGCAGAACCGGCACGGTCATAAATCACCTTAGAAGCTCTGCTTCCGGCTCCCTTTTCCAAATAATAAAGGCCGGTTCTGCCGCTGCCCCTTACGATAAACTGCGTTCCAACGCCAAAGCGCCGTAAATAATTTACAGCGCACTGACCAATTTCATTTTCAGCAAGTCTTGTGACAAAAGCAGTATCAATTCCAAAATTTGCAAGGCTGACAGCAACATTTGCCTCTGCCCCGCTGTAGCTTGCCCCGAATTTATCCGCCTGAACAAAACGCAGAAAGCCCTCCGGCGCAAGACGCAGCATAATTTCCCCGAATGTGATTACTTTTGGCATAAAACTTTTCCTTATTTTCTTTGAATAGCAAGACTGAATTTTGCAATTGAAATATTACTTGCCGATGAAAATGTCCATCTTGCAATTATTGTTTTTATTTCATCAATAACAGCATTTGTCAAAATTACATTTGCCTTTGATTCAAACTCTATATCTGATTTTAAAACAACTCCACTTGGCTGTATTTTAAAAGTAATTTCAAAAGTCAAATTTGAAGTAATTGATTCTGCATTTTTTTCAGAAATATCAATAGGTTCCGAACTTATAATATATCGACCGGAATGACCAAATCCATCTGTAACTGATACTGCGGCTCCATTTCCATTAGAATCTTTTACATTTGTTGTAAATTGCCCCGCACTTCCAGATTTTACAGCCTTAATTCCTTCCAGAGCTTTACTTGTTTCAGAACCAACAGTATTTATCACCGCATGATTATCACTTTCAGCAGCAGATGTAAGCCCCTTATCACTTCCATTAGAAGTTTTTCCTGCAACATTTTCAATAGTAGATTTATTTCCAACTTTTGTGGACTGATTTTCAGAAGACAAACTTCCGTCATCTGAATCCCCAAAAGCATCCCAGTTGAAATCCTGTGCTGTCGTTTTTTGCCTATTCATCTGTTCTGCCATCAGGTCTTCTACGCTCTTAGCATACTCCACAGGTGCCGCAGGAGCTGGAGTTTTAGCCGGAGCAGCAGCTTTTTTATTCTCTGCCGGTGCTGCCTGAGTTTTTGCAGCAGGTTTTTCCGCAGGCTTTGAAGCTGCCTTTTTGGGAGTATCTGCAATCTTCCTGTTCTGACTGGCAGCTTCATCCTTCGGCTTTGCCGCCTGCTCCTTTACAGTCTTTACATCCTGCTTTTCAATTTTCTTTTCGGTACTCTGAGCTTTTTGAGCCGCCGCAGAAGAAGCCGCGCTTTCCTTTTTTTCAGTTTTTGCCACCGGAGTTGAAGAAAGTACAATCTGAACGGTTTTATATTCAGGCTTTTTTGCAAATGGCCGGGCAAAAATCAAAAAAAGAAAAAGCAGCAGCCAGAATAAGACAGTGCCTGTAAGCGCCACAAATTCACTTGTATTCTGCGGCTTACTGTCCCTGCCAAAGACCGGAGTTCCCTTATATTGTATTTTCTGGATTTTAGTCCATAAATTTTCTGTCATTTTCTGGATGTTGTCCTCAAATTTATTACCGCATATCCGCTTTCCCGGATAACGTCAAAAAGCTTTACGATTCTTCCGTTTGTAACTTCGCTGTCTGCCTCAAGAGAAACAGGAAACTCTATTTTCTTTGTATCACCTGTATCATACATCACAAGTTCCTTACCCAGAGTCTTCATATTCACTTCTTTTTCATTGAAGTAAAGGCTTCCGTTTGCTTCGGCAGTAATTGTAATGCCCTTCATCGAAGTTCCTTCACTTGTAGTGCTTTCAGGAAGGTTTAATTTAATTCCCGGTAGAATGGCAAAGGTTGTAGAAACCAGGAAGAAAAGAATCAGCTGGAATACGATATCAATCATCGGAGTCATATCAACATTTGAAGTTATTCTCTTACGGTTTTTACTTAATCTCATAAGCATCCTCTTTGTAAGCGGATCTGTCAAAGTCCGCAGCTTTCATTTATACCCGGCCGGTCAGGCGAACAAGAACCTCAGTAACCTTAGCTTCCATTTCTACAAGACGGTGATTTACCCGCGAAATAAAATAGTTATGGAATACAACTGAAGGAATTGAAACAATAAGTCCTGCAACGGTTGTTACAAGAGCTTCTGAAATTGCGGTCGCAAGAAGAGCAGGATCGCCCATAGTACCGCCGGCACCAAGAACACCGAATGCCTTAATGTTACCGGTTACAGTTCCCAAAAGTCCCAACAAGGTTGCGATATTTGCAATTGTTCCAAGGGGAGTTAAAAGATGCTCAAGACGAGGAACAACAAAATCCATTTCTGCTTCAACAAGCTCGCGTAAATCCTTTTCCTGATAGCGGCGGCAGTCAAAAGCCTTTTTCAGAACCTGAGCCATTGGAGTACCGGCTTCAGTACAGGCAACTGCACAGGCATCAAAATTCTGAGAGCCTAGAGAGCCCTGTAAATCATTCAAAAGCTTTTCATCACGTTTTT
The DNA here is from genome assembly GCA_947165895.1 of uncultured Treponema sp. GTDB lineage: Bacteria > Spirochaetota > Spirochaetia > Treponematales > Treponemataceae > Treponema_D. Next base: position 212,189 of record CAMVCB010000002.1, on the reverse strand, counting down.
TAATATTCATAAAGTAAAAACATCGCTCAATAATAATAAAGGTTGCAATAATTCCGCACAAAATGATTGGAATCATTAAAATTCCACCTGCTTTCAAACTGTTTAACATTTTCAAAAACCTCCGTTTCCGTTTTATTTATTTTAGAAGAAGAATTTTACCATTACAGAAGCAGTTCCGCTTCTTACAATGTAATCTCCTGCATAAGTTCTTGTTGTTCCAGATAAAAGTTTAATTATATCTGTCAATTCAGCACCAATACTTACAGCCTCTGTGATTTTTACAAAACCATCAAGATTAAAAATCGGGATGATTGCGGAGCTGCTGTCATCAAGACCAAATGCCGAATTAAGGTTTACTCCGTATTTTCCGTTTTCTTTTGCAAGTCCTATTCCAAGCGTTACAAGCTGATTGTAATCAAGGACAGGAATATCAATCCAGTTGGATTTTAAGCCCGCTTTAAGGGAAAGAATTTTATAGATATAAGTAAGCTCAATATTTGAAGAAAGGACACTCATATCATATATCTTATAGCCGTAAAAGCCCTTGTAAGAAGGAAGGCTGTAATCAGGCTGCCACCATCCGTTTTCAAAGGCTGTCTTTTTATAAGAAAGATTTGCATTTACAGTAAAGCCGCTGCCAACCGGGAGGGAAGTTTCAAGCTGAGCATACCAGTCGGTAACCTCCTGAGGAATAAAAGTCAGGCTTGTAAATTTAAACTTCTTTTCAAGTTCGCTTACCCGGCTTCTTGAAGAAGAAAGTCCTCCTTCCAGCCCGATACTTGCCTTCCTGTTAGAAAACTTAACCGGGAAAACGGCAGCGCCGCCCACAGCAAAAGGCGCCGTAATATAATTGTCGTTCATAGCATCACTTAGAACTGCCCCGACATTGGCATAGGCCTTAAAAATCTGATTTTTCCATGAAACTCCAACCTTAAACTGCCCGCGGTTTGCAAGCTTTCCCGCCTCCTGACGCTTTGTGTTATAGGCAATTGCCCCGTCTGTATTTGCATCAAGCCAGTAGGCTGTGGAAAAATCAATATTAAAGGCATTTACCCGGACATTTCCAAAAACAGAAGGAGAAAGTCCCAGAAGGGAAACGCTTTTTAAGAAATCCTCATAGGAATCTGAACCTGTGATTGCAGAATAGCGGTTGTAAAATTCTGCATTCAAAGCTGCTCCGGCAGAAAAAATATCATTGAACTGCCAGGTAAAATCACCGCCGCCGCTGATATCATTCTGTGTAATATCGCTGATACTGCTTACCTTAGACTGAAGTCCGTTCACAAGAACCTCATAATCTCCCTTAAGGTTTACAGTCGCCCGGTTTTTCTGAATTGTCTTTTTAAGATTAATGCCTGTTTTACTGTCCTTGTAACCGTCCTTCAAAGAATGTCCTGAATATCCGGCAGCAGAATCGTGATTAAATCCGATAAAAAAAGGATTCTGACCGCTCAAACGGTAAACAGAAAAATCTCCGTAAAACAAAGCAGGATAGCCGCCGCCAACCTTTCCTTCCGCAAAAACAGATTTTTCCTTTTTGCCGGAATTTGCATCAGAAAGAACAGGCTTTTCCTGAACGGTAACGTCAGGCAGCTTTGGTGTGATATATTCACTGCCCTCGTGCTTTTCTACAACATCAGCAAAATCAGGAAGGGCATCCTCACTCACAGTAAGGCTTCCAGACTTTACGACAGTAGTCAAATCATCAAGCTCAATGCTTTCTGCTTCCTGGGCAGTCAGGCCGCCCGCAAAAATTGAAAATCCCATTGCCGCACAAATAAGCAGCGTCTTTTTACTCATATTTTTAATCTTTTTCATAAATTAATTCCCTGTAATTCTGTCTACAGAAACTGCATAATGACTCTGAGGATATAATTCCTTAAGGGTTTTTGCAGTTTCGCGGGCATCTCCTTTTAATTTTGCCGCAGCAAAGGCTTCCGCAGCGCTGTAAAGACTTTCTGCCGCCTTTTCTGAATTACCGCAGGCCCGGTAGGCAGCGGCCGCATCAAGATAGTGCTGGGCAGAAGTTTTATTGTCATTATTTTTTCTAGCATATTCAGCAATCAGGCTGGTATTCTGGGCAAAAAGCTCTTTTTCATCATCACCAGTCTGTAAAGGAAGAATTTCTTCTGCAAGCTTAATTCCTTCTTCCTCGGTTTCGGGATTTCTCAGGTAGAGTTTTACAAGTTCAGAAGCGATTTTTCTTCCTTCCCTGGTAGAAGTTTTTCCATGTTTTTCAAATTCATTCACCTTCTGGGCAATCTGCTTGTCAGCCCCTGAAACAAGCCGTTTAAGCTCAGCGGCCCTTTTCCCGATTCCGTCACTTGCGGCCTGTTCCGGGAAAAGCTTAAGAAGATTATTTGCCGTTGCAAGGGCGTTTTCGTAATCCTGCTCATCGTTATAAGCATTCAGCAGTGTTGTGTAAACTCCGTATGAATAAATGCTTTGAGGGAATTTTCCCGTAAACATAAGGCAGAGCATGATTGCTTTTTCATAAGAAGATAGACGGTAATTGCAGTCGGCACAGTAAAATAAAGCCGCATCAGCATATTTTCCGTCTGCATATTTGTAAATGTATTTATTAAAGCGGTTTTCTGACGCAGAATATTCTTTTTTTGAATAATACATTTCGCCTTCATGATAGCAGGCTTCTTCTGCATAAGTTGACCGCGGTGATTTTGACATGATTTTTTCAAGATTTGCTTCGGCAAGTCCCAAATCGCCCTCTTTTTCGTAAATCTGGGCAATCTGATAAAGAGCCTGAAGGGCAAAATCAGATTTTTCACCGGTAAAGGGAGTAAGAACTTCAACAGCCTTCTGTGCATTACCAGAATCCGCATAAATCTGGGCATTCAGGAGCAGAGCTTCCTGCTTTTCTTCGCGTGTCTGAGAAATCCGTACAAGTTTTTCTGCCTGGAGAGAGGCATTTTTCATATCACCATTCTGAAGGGCACTCTTAACCGCAAAATCACAGGCCTGACGAAGATAAGTATTCATGTCATCAGAAGCTTCACTTTTAAAGCGCACAAAAGAGGCATAAGCATTTTTGAATTCCCCCAGATTGTATTCAGCGTAGCCCTTATAAAAGAAGGAAAGCCTGTAAAAATCAGCCCCCGCCGAGGCCTCCTTTATATAGGAATTAAAGCTGTCGCGAGCAGACGCCCATTTTTTAAGGTTAATAAGACAAAGCCCGCTGATATATGAAGCCTGAGGACTTTTAACCTTTCCGGCTTTTTCATAAGCCAGAGAATAGTCTTTTTTCAGAAACAAAGCCTTGGCATATTCAAGGGCAGATAAATCATCAAGTTTTCCATCGTTTTCCAGCTCAGAATAAAGGGCGGCGGCTTTTTTTGCATCCTTAAGATTAAGGCAGCAGGAAGCATAAAGCTTTTTGCATAAAGGGTCACTTAAAAAGCCTTCAAGCTGCTTCTCAGCCTGTGCATAATTTTTCTTATTATAAAAATATGATGCGGCAAAATAGGCCGATTTTGAATCCGGATTTTTTAGTTTTTCGTAGTTAGAAATTACATCATTCCAGTTGCCAAGAAGCTGGTCAAATTGAATCAGAGTAGAATAATATGAATCCATAATATCCTGCAGATTTGACTTTTTGAATAAAGCTTCATTACTCATCAAAGTCTTTTTTCCCTGCTCAAGTTTTGATTTATCAAGAGGCTCTTCTTTCAGCTGGAGTTTTGCCTGGTAAAGACAGACAAGTGCCTTTTCACCCTTTACCCCCTCTTCAAGAAGGAGAGCCGCATTATCAAAATATTTTTCAGAAAGACTGTAATTTCCTCCGTCGAATTCGTCTATTCCAAGGCGGATCCAGAAGTCCAGCACAAGTTCCTTCTGATTATCAAAGGAAGAGGTATTTCTGCTGAAAACTTCCCCGGGATTTACTGGAACTTTTTTCTGGTCAGCAAGAAGATAGGCTTTTTTCAAGGCAATAACAGAAAGGCTTTCGATTTTTGCATCGATAACCTCGCAATACAAATCATAGGCCTTCTGGTAATTTTTCAGCTTTTCATAGCCCTGAGCCGCATAAACCGCAGTCGTATAATAAAACTGAGGGTCAAAATTTTCTTTAGAGGCAGAAATTGTCTTAAAAAGAGCCGTTGCCTTATCTGACTTTCCGCTTTCATTGTAGGAAATGACCAGCTTCTGCAGGGCTTCATTAAAGTCACTGCGGGCAAAGAGGTCGCCGTTAGAAACTGCAAATTCAAACTGAGGAATTGCAGCTGCAAAATTATCCTGATTAAAATAAATGCGGCCCGCATAAAGAATGCTGTAGGCATAAAAATTCGCCCTGGGATTAGCATTCTTTAACATCTTTGCGGCCGTATAAAAAGCTGAAAGGGCCCTGTTATACTGCCCTTTTTCATAATAAGCACGCCCCATCAGAAAGTAACATTCAGGAATATCATTTTTGGCGGAAGTATTTTCCTTATTCTGAGAAAGCACTTGAATAAGCTGTTCAAGAGTTTCTATTGCCCCGTCATTCTGCTTAGCACTTACAAGGGCACGGGCCTTCTGCATCCGGATATCATTAATATAGGCTGATTCGGGATATTTTCTTTCAAAATCAGAAGCTTTTTCTATAACGCCCGGCAGAAAGCCTGTTGCATAAGCAGAATTGATTTCATTATAAAGGGATGACTCACTTACATTCTGAGTCTGACAGAAAGCGCCGCTGGAGAAAGCCGCAGCAGCTGCAAAAATCAAAATATTTTTTTTATTTATTCTTTTCATAGTTTTTCTTTTTCAGATCTTTCTTCTATTTTACAGGGAAGAACTGGTCACTTGCCTTAACCCGGGTCAGGTAAACAAAGCAGTCCTTATAATTTTTGAGGAAGAAATCCAGTGTCATTTTCTGACCGTTCATAAAAATTACACAGTCAAAGGCTCCGTTATCATTAAAATACGGAAAGAAAGCCGCATTCTGATTAAATACCGAAACTTCAGGACTTGCATTACGGTCAGTTTCCCTGATTGCGCCAAGATAAAAGGTATCCGGATTTTCTGCCGCAAGCACATAAAGAAGTGATTTTAATACCTCTATTTTATAACCAGTATTTTCTATAAAAGTTACAGTGCTGGAAATTCCCTGACTCGTAATGGAAGCTGCAAAAGGATTGATTGTAACGTCAACGCCAGACTGATTAAACATGTAATTTTTATTTGCATAAACCGAAATCACAGCCGATGCCAGATTTCTTACCCAGTTTAAGCCAAAGTACAAATCATATTTCTGACTTAAAACACCCTTCCGGCCGGTTTCTTTGGAAGAAATTGTTTCCTTTACCAGAGGCTCCCTCTTCAAAAGGCTTCCTGCAATCGGTTCAACAAGACCGTCACAAATCCATTTTAAAAATCCCGCAGAAGAAAGGAAAATTGATTTATTTATTTCTGTCTGGGGAAGCTGTTCATAAAGGAAAGGGCTTCCGTCGCGAACATGAATCAGCTTGGCTTCCTCATCATACATTGCGTCGGGGCAGTAAAGGATGGCAGGCAGAGCTTCATCAATCAGAGTAATCATCTGGCGGACAGAATGATATTCGTTCTGAGCGGTAAGGACATAGGACCATGGAAGCTTATTTTTTGTGACACTTATCACTTCTTCTATAGAAGCGGAATAAAAATAAGAAAAAGGAAGGCCTGTTGCAACTCCCCGGGCCGCATAATTATCAAAAATCACAAGGTCAGCCAGGGCGGCCTTGCCATATGGAGTAAACTGAACATAAACTCCGCTGTCTTTCAAAAAATAATAACGGGCACAGAGAGCATCCCCGGTTTTCTTATCACGGATAAGAACAAAGCTTCCGGCAAGGTCACCGGGGTAATAATCCTGCTGCTCTGTATAGGATTTTTTGCTTGTGTAAACATTAACAGTAAGGATTGAATGAGGGGCTACAAAAATATAAAAATACTGGTCATCCTCTTCAAGCCGAACCTGAAACTCCTCTCCAATCTGATTGCGGGTTTCAAAAGCATTGTTTGTCCGCACAGTCTGCAAAGGAGCTTCAAACCATTCTTCTATAAGAGTTTTACGGATTTCTGCGGAATCGGGGATTCCAAGCGAATTATATGCGGCAAAAAGTCTTGTAAAGCCGGCGAAAAAAAGAATCAAAAATGATAAAAACGTTTTTTTCATAAAATCCCCCTGGCCGATGGCGGGCACTCCCGGCGCCCGCACATTCCCCTACTTAGTCGAGCTTTCCTCTGCCGGATCCGTATCGGTAAAGCCGGTATTTCCTTCAGCGGCGCGAACTTCTGCCTTCACCAGGCTTCCGTCTGCCATGCGGATCATTCCGTCATTTCCTACTTCATCCGGATGACGTCCTACCGGCGCATTAGAAAGCAACAGCTTCAAACGGTTAAGCTGGTTTACTTCCGAGCTGCCCGGGTCGTAGTCGATTGCGGAAATATTCGCATCCGGGAAGCGGCGGCGAAGCTCTTTAATCATACCCTTACCAGTTACGTGGTTTGGAAGACAGGCAAAAGGCTGAACGCAGGCAATGCTTGGAGCTCCCTCGTTGATAAGCTCAACCATTTCAGCAGTTAAGAACCAGCCTTCACCGGTGATATTTCCAATCTGAACAATATCGTCTACACCCTTCATCATCTGGTAGATTGAGTTAGGCGCTTCAAAACGGCGGCTCTTATTCAAATATTTCTTCATCTTGCGGCGATAGAGATCCAGTCCCCATACAAGAAGACGGGCATTGCGCTCAGTTTTCTTAGGGAAAGCCAGCTGCTGATGACGGAAAATACCAGTTGCAAAGGTGTAGAAGAAGAAGTCCAGCAAATCAGGCATAACACACTCTGCACCCTCTTTTTCGATTGTATCTACAATCTGATTGTTTGCAGTCGGGTGGAATTTAACAAGGATTTCTCCGACAACACCAACGCGAGGCTTTTTAATAGGCTTAAGCGGAAGGTTATCAAAATCCTTTATGATATTGCGCACAAGGCGGTTAAAGCGGGCAAAAGAAACATGCTTTTCAAACATTGCCTCTGCCTTGGCATTCCATTTTTCATACATCTGGTTTGCGCTGCCCGGAACTTCCTCATAAGGACGAACACGGTAGAGAACGCGCATAAGAACATCACCTACAACAAGAGCCTTAATAAGGTTATCAACAAGGCGCGGTGTAAGCTTAAAGCCCGGGTTCTTTTCAAAGCCCTGAGCACTCAAAGAAAGAACCGGAACCTGGCCCCAGCCCGCGTCATTCAGCGCGCGCCGTATAAATCCAATGTAGTTTGTCGCGCGGCAACCGCCACCAGTCTGAGTAATAATCAGGGCAACCTTATCAATGTCATATTTTCCGCTTTCAAGGGCAGAAATCATCTGACCGGCAACAAGAAGCGACGGATAGCAGGCGTCGTTATTTACATAGCGCAGTCCGGCATCAATTGCCTTAGGGTCAACAGCATCCAGTACAACAAAATTGTAGCCGCCGCTGCGGAAGGCCTTCTGCAAAATGCGGAAGTGGATAGGCGACATCTGAGGGCCGATAATCGTGTGGGTGTACTTCATTTCTTTTGTAAATACCACGCGGTTATAAGCCGATGTTCTTTCTTCAAGGTGACGGCGGTTTCTTCTTCTGGCTTTTACAGCCGCAATCAGAGAACGGATTCGGATTCGAACCGCACCCAGGTTACTTCCCTCATCAATCTTGATAAGGGTGTACATGCGGTTTTTAGCGCGGAGAATTTCATCAACCTGATCTGCTGTTACGGCATCAAGACCGCAGCCGAATGAGGTAAGCTGAACAAGCTCAAGATTTGCCATTTCGCTTACAAACTGAGCGGCTCGGTAAAGTCTGTTATGGTAAACCCACTGGTCAATAATGCGCAGCGGGCGTTCAATTTTTCCAAGGTGAGCCACAGAGTCTTCCGTAAGAACTGCAAGTCCAAGACCGTTAATCAGTTCAGGAATTCCGTGGTTGATCTCCGGGTCAAGGTGATAAGGACGGCCGGAAAGTACAATACCGCTTCCACCCTTTGTGATGATTTCTTCAAGAGCATCTTCACCGGCCTTGCGTACGTCAGCGCGGAATTTTTCCTGCTCTGCCCAGGCTTTTTCTACAGCATCATAAATTGCTTCGCGGGTAAGGCTTGGGAAATGAGGCAGCATTTCTTCGCAAAGACGTTCTGCCAGACGAGGCTTGTCGTAAATCGGAAGGAATGGATCCATGTATAAAATAGAATCATCCTGACGAAGGGCGTCTACGTTGTTGCGCAAAACCTCCGGATAGCTTGTTACAATCGGACAGTTATAGTGGTTTCCTGCCCCTGAATCTTCCTGAAGCTCATAAGGCGCACAAGGATAGAAAATAAACTTAATTCCCTGCTGCAAAAGACTCTCTACGTGGCCGTGGCTGATTTTTCCAGGGTAACATACAGATTCAGAAGGAATAGTTTCAATTCCTTTTTCGTAAACCTTGCGGCTTGAACGCTGGCTAAGTCTTACGCGGAAGCCCAGTTCATTAAAGAAGGTAAACCAGAGCGGATAATTTTCATACATATTAAGGACGCGGGGGATTCCCACATCGCCCATTGGAGCATCTTCTGCCTTGCGCGGAACATAGCTGAAAAGACGCTTATATTTCCATTCAAAAAGATTTGGAAGCGGACCCGCATCATCATCAAGAGACTTGTTTTTGTCACTTGCGGCAAGAATCTGAACGCCTTCAATTTCGGCACCCTTTTCACAGCGGTTACCGGTAATAAAGGTACGGGTTGCGGAGTCTGTTTTAAATGTATTAATTGTAAGAAGACAGTTATTCTGACATTTTCCGCAGCGGCGGAGCTCCAGGTCAACATGGAAGCTTTCAAGGTCAGCCAAAGTTGCAATGTTAGAATGAACCTCGTGAACTGTATCTTCCGGCTCGCCAGGCTGAGGGGCGGTCAAATCGCGCCACTGGTCGTAGGCAATTAAAGCCGAACCGTAGGCACCCATAAGCCCCGCAACATCAGGACGGAATACCTTTACGCCCGAAATATTTTCAAAGGCACGCAGAACGGCATCATTATTAAAGGTACCGCCCTGCACTACAACCTTAGTTCCAATATCACTTGCCTTGCGAAGCTTAATTACCTTAAAGAGGGCATTTTTGATTACAGAATAAGAAAGACCTGCCGAAATATCAGCAACAGAAGAACCTTCCTTCTGAGCCTGCTTTACGCGGCTGTTCATAAATACAGTACAGCGTGAGCCAAGGTCTACCGGCTTTTCTGCCATCAGGGCAATCTTACTGAAATCCTTTACATCCATACCCATTGTGCGGGCAAAGTTATCAAGAAAGGAACCGCAGCCCGAAGAACAGGCTTCGTTCAGCTGAATGGAAGTAATTGCTCCGTCCTTCATGCGAAGGCACTTCATATCCTGGCCACCGATATCGAGGAGGAACTCAACCCCGGGAACAAAGAAGTCAGCCGCACGGAAGTGAGTAATAGTTTCAACCTCACCCGCATCAACATTAAAGGCCGACTGGAAAAGCACTTCACCGTAGCCGGTAGAAACCGCACGGCCGATATAAGCATCAGATGGCAGCTGGGCATAAAGCTCTTTCAAAACCTTAACGGCAAGCTCAACAGGATTTCCCTGATTGTGGGCATAAAAATCCCAGAGAATTGCACCTTCCTGGTCAATCAAAACAGCCTTAGTAGTTGTAGAACCGGCATCAAGACCAAGGAAAACCGGCCCCTTTACAGATTTCAAATCCCCGCGCTTAGCCTTTTCCTGAGCATGTCGGGCCTTAAACTCGTCCAGCTCCGCCTGATTTTTAAAAAGAGGAGGCAGACGCTGAACCTCGCTCAGTTCAGCCCCAACAAGATTTTTCAGGCTCTCGCGGAACTCTTTAATTGTCGGGAAGTGGAAATTCTCAGCCGAATCACCGGTAAACTTGCGCTCGGCACTAAAAGCAGAACCGCTGGCAACAAAAAGCTGCGAATCCTCCGGCACAATAATTTCATCTTCCTTAAGCTTAAGAGTTTCAATAAAGCGGTAGCGCAGCTGATCCATAAAGTGAAGAGGACCACCCAAAAAGGCAACATGACCGCGAATCGGCTTACCGCAGGCCAGCCCCGAAATAGTCTGGTTTACAACCGCCTGATAAATAGAAGCCGCAATATCTTCCTTGCGGGCACCCTCGTTAATCAAAGGCTGAATATCAGTTTTAGCAAATACACCACAGCGGGCCGCAATCGGATAAATCTGCTTAGCGTTTTTAGAAAGCTCGTTCAAACCGTTGGCATCAGTTTCAAGCAAAGCCGCCATCTGATCGATAAAAGCACCCGTACCACCCGCACAGGTACCGTTCATTCGCTGCTCAACGCCGCCTTTAAAATATGTAATCTTAGCGTCTTCACCGCCAAGCTCAATTACAACATCAGTCTGGGGAATAATTTTCTTAACAGCCGTAGTAGCCGCAATAACTTCCTGAATAAAAGGAATGTTAAGCCAGTGCGAAACCGAAAGACCGCCCGAACCAGTAACCTTAACAGTCAAAGTCTGATTTTCGCCAGCCTCAAATTTCTTTTCTATATCGTCTAATGCCTGATTTACAACCTTAATAATTGTACTGCGGATATCTGCACGATGCCGCTGATAATCTCCGTAAATAAGCTTATCATCATGATCAAGAATCGCTACCTTTACTGTAGTAGAACCGACATCAATACCCATTCGCAATGGGATAATTTCATTTTCTGCCATAGTATTCTATTTTAACGGTTAAAGAGATTTGGCGCAAGTTACCAGGCGCAGGGAAACCTTCCCAGTCGCAACTCACAGTTCCCTTACGGTCAGTACCCGCCTTCGGCGTGTACCGCTTCGCGCTGTTCGTTTCTCGGCGCAGGGGAAACGTAAAAATGTAAATGTCACCTTCCCATTGGGCTTGCCGCTACGGTCACAGCCCTCCATGGCTGTTCCCTTCGCGGCCGCCTCCGTTCGCTTCCGGCAACATCCTGTTGCCTCTTCGCCTGACGGCGCGCTCACTTCGTTTCAAGCCCAGCAGGAGCCGGTTTTAATTTTACATACAAAGTACAATTTTTCGATTTAAAATAAAAAAAGACCTCTGGAAATTACCAGAGGTCTTTCGCGGCTCCTGCTGGGCTTGAACCAGCGACACATGGATTAACAGTCCATTGCTCTACCGACTGAGCTAAGGAACCAGTCATTCATTGCTGAACGTGAATATTATATTAATGAAATCACTATTTTGTGTCAACAGCTATAAAAGGATTTTTTCATTTTTTTTCTAATTTTTTGAATCTTTTGAAAGCACCCTAAGCTGAGGCAGAGACGGAAAATATTTAAATGCTTCTATATAATCCTGCGGACCGGCATCCTGAATCTGCTTATATTCAGTCAGATAAAATTCTGGTCTTGGGTTATCAGGGAAGAGTTCTGTGCCCTTCTGAATCAGCTGGGCCGTTCCCCGGTTCGAAGCTGTTTCTGCCATCTGCTTTTTTGTCCACTCATTTTTTATCTGAGGAATTACCGTATTACCGGCAACAGGCGAAGTCAACTTAGCAGAAAGATTCTGAAGGGCTCTTTTTATGGCATTTTCACTATCACGAAGATGAGCTGCATTCTGAATAATTATAAATCCGTAATCCAGACTATAACATGGAAGTCTTATTTCAACCTTCTGACGGCTGTCCTTTATTACAGAATCAATTTCATGCTGAATCTCCCCTTCCAGATAATTCAAAAGCGCATTAAACAAAGCCGCATCCTTTGTTCCGGCTTCAGGCGCCCTGTAAGCATAAATAAGAGGATCTAAAAATTCTGTCGTTGGAATCAAAACCGCAGGCATAGGCCCTGCTTTTTCAGCAGGAACGTCTGTCAGAAACGTATGCACAATCTTTACAGAAAGAGTTTTGTTATCAAAAGATTTGGGACTGCATTTTTTAACTGTAAAAGCCTTCTTTTTTACAGCCAGCAGTCCGAATTCCTTTTTTACCTGCGCCACAGCATCCTCTTCAAAATCACCGGTCAAAATCAGGCTGAATTTTGAACCGTCAAGAAAAGCCGGATAAGCCTGCAGAATGCTTTTATAATCCGTAGTCTGAAGAACATCGCCTTCAGTATTTGTTACCGCGCTCATGGCGCTCTTTCCGAAAATTGCAAGAATTGCATTCGAATATAACTGTCGCACTGCACTTCCGTTTTCAAGGCGTTTTTTATACTGGCGGGAAGAAACGGCCCTGTCAGCAAGAGCCGGCGGAATCTCTCCGTAAATCAAGGATTTTGCACAGGCAGCACAGACAGCATTAAAATCCTGAGGAATACAGCTTACAAGAATTGAGCTTGCCGCAAGTTTTGTCTGAGGAGTTATTGTTACATTTCCCAAAATCACATGATTAATCTGCTGTGAAAGCACTTCCTTTTGAATCATTCCCGCCATTATATTTATCATCACCTCTTCAAAACCGTGATTTGCCGAAGAATTGAGTTCGCCACCCTTAATCGAAATTAAAAGGGAAACATCAGAAGTGTTTGTATTTTTTTTGACAGTCAAAGGAATCCCGTTATCCAGCAGGGAATTTTCAATCTGAACGACATTGCGCTCAAAATAATCATTGTCAGGAGAATCCTTAGAAGCAGTAAAATAAGATTCTTCATCAGGCTTAAGCTGATTTCTGATTTCACGGTACATTTCCTGCAGATACCAGGAAGCCTTATCAATCGTGATTTCTTCAAAACCTGCAGCCTTGTACTGGGCCTTCTGCTTTTTATAGTCCTCTGAATTGATAATCACAAAAACAAAAGGCTCTTCCGCCGCAAGAAGCTCCTGCAGCTCCGTACAGCTGATTTTAGAAAGACTTTCAGGCTGATTTTGAAATTCTTCTATTATAGTAAGTCTGCTGTAGTCACTTTTCTGATACTGTCTTACATTCCAGAAGGTGCAGAGATTCTGCATAAAGGCCTGCGGATTGGAAGAAATCGTTTCAAAATCATAAAAAAGCTGTTGTTTTGCAAGATTAAGCTCATCATTTTGAAGAGGAGTCTGCAAAACCTTATCAAGAAAAGAAAGAACCTGCTGGCAGCTGGTGATTTTTGATTTTTTATCTTCCGGCTTTTGCAAAAGACTCTGGATAATCACGCGGGAAGTATCCTTTTTATGAGCCGCCGCCACGTGAATATATTCATCACCGGGAATATTAAGGCTTGCATCTTCCAAAAGCCGATTTTTAAGCTGAGAACCCGGGATATTAAGTGCGGCCGCCGTAAGCTCAGCCTGCTCCCGGTTCATTTTTGTGTACTGAATTACAATCTGGGTTAATTCAGGCGAAAATTCCGGATTATGCAGAACAAAACGCTTTTTAAGATTAATGGGCAGAGCCGGCTTTGAAGAAGGAAGCGGATATGAAGAATAAAAGCGGCCGAAAGAATTTTTTATCAGATTAAGAGTTTTTTCGCTATTAAAGTTTCCGCTAATAAAAAGCGCAGAGTTTTTTGGAATGTACCACTTTTGGGCAATGGCATTTAAAATCGTTCTGGCATTTTTTGGGGTCGTTTTTTTGAAAATCTGAGGATAAATCCCCGAATCATGCTGCCAGGGAGCCGCAGAAAAAACTTTGGAATCAATAGCAGAATTAATAAAGCCTGCCATTGATGCAGCATTTTCTTCAGATTCAGTTTTTATTGCCGAAAGCCCGCTGGCAAGCATCTCATCACTGAACTGGAGAGAAAATGTACATTCGGAAAGACGCTGCAAAACCTCTTCAAGCTGGCCGGAAGTTGCAGTAATTTTATAAGATGACCAGTCAGAATTACATTCAGCCTGATCAAGATTTGAATACATGGCCTTTACAAGATTTGTGTAAAGCTTAAAAAATCCGTTTGTCTGCTGAGTCTGAGAAGAAAAGCCGGCCTTTACGGAAAGTTCAACGTGAACAAGGGCATCGGAGCTGTCTTCCAGAAGAAAAACTTCCATTCCGTTTTCAAGAATATATTCATTTATCTGACTGGCTGGATTTGAAAATAAAGAATTAAAATTAAATGCGGCAAAAACTAAAAGCGCGAAAAAGTTTTTTTTCATATTTTTTCTCATAACTTGATTATAACAATACTATAGTAAACAGACAATTTTAATAGTATAATAAAACTTATGGTTGAAATTGAATTAGCATCAAAAAATGATTTTACATATAAAGTTCCGTCAGAATATAAGACGGGAAAACGTCACCTTACAAAAGATGAAATCAAAATATTAAAGGAAAACAGAAACCACAATCTTGATGAAAGCTGGCAGAATATCCTTGTTGAAGAAGGCGAAGGAAATTTTGATCCGACCTTAATTGCCAACTGTTTTTTTTCGGGCTACATTGTTATCGGGAAGCTCCGTCTTGTCTTTTTACACTGGAACGACCTTCGTCTGGGAGCCGGAATCAGAAATTCCAAGCTCAAGGATATTATAATCGGTGATGACTGCGTAATTTATAATGTTAATTATTTTGAAAACTACCGTCTTGGCAACCGTGTAATTCTCTTTAACATCAGCGAAATCTGCTGTACAAATCACTCAAAATTTGGAAACGGAATCCTCAAAAAGGGCGAAACAGAAGACAAACGAATGTGGATTGGCGTTGCAAATGAAAACGACGGCCGCCGTATTCTGCCTTTTGAATCTATGATTGCGGGGGACGCCTACCTCTGGTCGCATTACCGTGACGACAGCGAGCTTTTGCAGCGTTTCGTTGAACTCACAGAAAACGGCAATACCGGCGAACTGGACACCATAGGATTTATTGATGATGATACTGTTATCAAACAGACAAACATCATAAAAGACGCAAAGATTGGAAAAAGCGTTTATATTAAAGGCGCCCTCAAGCTCAAAAACATTACCATTCTTTCAACAGAGGAAGAACCAAGTCAGATTGGAGAGGGTGTAATTCTGGTAAACGGAATTATGGGCTACGGTACCCACGTCTTCTACAGTGCAATGGCAGTCCGCTTTGTTATAGGCAGAAACTGTAACGTAAAGTACGGCGCAAGACTTTTGAACTCAGTTCTCGGTGACAATTCAACAATTTCCTGCTGTGAAGTTTTGAACAATCTGATTTATCCTTTCCACGAACAGCATCATAACTCTTCCTTCCTGATTGCCACCACCGTTATGGGACAGAGCAATATTGCCTCAGGCGCAACAATCGGAAGTAACCACAACTCCCGAAGTCCGGACGGCGAAATTTTTGCAAAACGCGGCTTCTGGCCGGGACTTTGCAGCGATTTTAAACACAACTCCCGCTTTGCAAGCTTTGTTCTGGTTTCAAAGGGAAGCTACCAGCACGAGCTGGATATTCAATATCCTTTCTCCCTTGTTGCACCGGGACAAAACGGTGATCCTAGCGTACACATTGTTCCTGCCTGGCTTTTCATGTACGACATGTTCGCCGTTATGCGCAATAAAGATAAATTTGCTGTCCGCGACAAGCGAATCACAAAGATTCAGAACATTGAATTTGACCCGCTTGCCCCTGATACAATGGAAGAAATTGCCCACGCACTGGAAAGACTGATTTCTCTTACAGCCGATTATCTTGCGGAATCCGGCGATAAAAAAATTACGGAAATCACAAAAGAAAGCAAGCGCTACCAGTATGCAAAAGATTTTCTTCACAAAAATCCGGATGCAGTTTTTACACTTTCAGATTCACAGTGTCAGAAAAAATACGGCGCTACAATCTGCAAGCCTGTCCGGGCCTATAAAACTTACCGCCAGATTGTAAAATACTTTGCAGTCCGAACCCTGATGGAATACACGAAAACTTTGAATTCCACCGTTCTTACAAACGAGATTATGGAACGCATCAAAAAAATTCCTTTATTTACTGAATGGGAAAACGTTGGCGGCCAGATTATGCCTCATGCAAAAGTTGAAGAACTTTTTGCCAGCATAAAGGACGGTTCAATCAACAACTGGGAATCTGTCCATCAGTTTTATAATCTCTGCGAGTGCTCTTACGGCCAGTATAAAGTCCGCTATGCCATCTACCTGCTTGAATACCTTTACTCAAGAGAATTTGAAGATTTTAACTCAGAGACCTTTGAAGATATCATCAATGACGTTTCAAAATGTGCCCAGCAGATTTACGATTCATCAGTAAAATCCCGCGAAAAAGATTACACTGATTACTATCGCACAATGGTTTACCGCAGCAAGGATGAAATGGAAGCCGTTCTTGGACAGCTTGCTAATAACTCCTTCTTAAAAGCATTGAAAAAATACACTGCCGGCTTTATTGATGAAGTAAAAAACTTCTTTTCTAATATGTAAGCCCTCTACCAGCTGATAATACTTAGCTAGTGTATATGCCGAAGATTTCCTAAGGAGGATTATATGATTTTCGGCTATATACGGGTAAGTACAGACAAGCAGACTGTATTAAATCAGAAGTACGAAATTACTTGCTATGCAAAACGTCATAAAATCAAAATTGATAAGTGGATTGCAGAAACTATAAGCGGCACGGTTGCACCGTCAAAGCGCAATCTTGGAAAATTATTAGGCAAAGTAAAAAAAGGTGACATCATAATCTGTTCAGAAATATCACGCCTGGGAAGAAACATGTTTATGATTATGTCAATTCTCAACCGACTGATGGAAGACGGCGTACTTGTCTACACAGTCAAAGAAGGATACAAACTCGGAAGCGACCTTACAAGTAAAGTGCTGGCTTTTGCCTTCAGCATTTCCGCAGAAATTGAACGCACACTGATTTCCGACCGCACTAAAGAAGCTTTGCGCCGTAAAAAATCCGAAGGAGTTGTACTTGGCCGCCCCCGCGGTAAACTGAACACAAGATACAAACTATCCCCCTACGAAAATGAAATAATCAATATGCTTTTATGTGGATATTCAAAAAAATACATCAGCGAAACCTTCAACGTAAACACACAGACACTGACAAACTTTCTAAAACGCCGCGGAATTGTCTTTAGAAACAGATTATAGCTGCATAATAACCACAAAAAACTCAAGATAATACCTTAATTTTCTCAAAATCCAACAACAATATTTTGATACAAATCGCAAGATTTTGCTGTTTCACGCATTTCCGTGAAACAGTGACCTCCAATTTAAAGGGAGGATTTTTTCAAATGAAAAAAATCGTTGGAATTATTGCAGCTGCTGCATTGGCATCAACTGCTTTCGCAGAAGTAAATGTAGGTACATGGAACAGAGCTATATTCGAACCAGTTTATTATGATGGTGATACAGTTCGTTCTTTCGAAGGTCCAAGCTGGGACGTAGGTGACAAAGGTGGTGTTCGTACAGGACTTTCATTCTCTGCTTCTTCAGAGAATGCCGGTGTAGTATTCGATATCCATGGAAATCCTGGTGCTTCTATTGGTATGGGTGATAACGCATACACATGGGTAAAACCTGTAGATATGCTTACTCTTAAATTTGGTAAAATGGATAACAACTGGGGTCGTCTTGATCACTGCTTCGGAACATGGGATTACTCACGTTTCGCTGGTGTTCTCCAGGTTGGTGAAGGTCTTGCTGGTGTAGAACGCCAGAAGGGTCTTGGTGCAGAAGTTACATTGCAGCCAGTTGAAGGTCTTGTAATTGACTATGAAGCTAACTTCAAAACTACTGATGATGATGCTGCAACAGCAGGAAAAGATAACCATGCTTATGATGTACTCTGGGAATCTTCTTCTACAATGATTGGTTACCAGGCTGATTTCGGATTCATCCGTGCAATCATCAATGGTCAGCAGGCTACAACATACAAAGCAAAAGATACAGACACAAAACCAGCTGCTGTAATCGGTCTTGCTGCTGATATCACAGCTATCGAAAACCTTACTTTGAAAGTAGGTGCTTCTATTCCTACAGTTCTTACAAAGAAAGATTCAGCTATCAGAATTGGTGCTGGTGTTGACTACAATCTCGACGCTCTTACACTCCATGCACAGACAGACCTCGGAATCCGTGCAAAATCAAAAAATGATGACGGAGACTATGAACTTGGTGCATTCACAGCTTATGTTGGTGCAGGTGTAGACTATGCATTCTCTGATGCTTGGAAACTTGTAACAGACGTTCGCTTCAGCACATACTCAGACAAGCCAAAAGAAGAAGGAAAAGATGTTAAATGGGAAGATCCAGCATTCGGTGCTTACCTTGGTCTCCAGCAGCAGCTTACAAATGCAACATTCGCATTTGGTGCTCAGTTCGGAAAACGCGCTATGCATGCTAAACACGAAGCTGATGACTTCACATTTGCAGTACCTTTGACAATGACTGTAAGCTTCTAATTCCAACCCATTGGACTTAGAAACCTAGCTTAAAAAGCAAAAGCGGTTGCCTTTTGGTAACCGCTTTTTTTATATCAACATATTAAAATAAATAATCCAAATAACTAAAATCTTTCCCTTACAATCCACCATCCGTGTAAATCTGTGTTCCATCTGTGGTTAAAACAATATTTCCTTCGTTAAGTCGGCAAGCAGCGTTAAGCCATTTGAGACTATTAATTTTCAATCATTTCTTTCAGTTCAAGGATTTTATCTTCAGGTAAAGATGTAATAGCAGCAACCTGTTCAACAGTAAGTCCAAGCTTTATAGCCCTTTCAGCATCTTCAACAGCTTTCTTTTGTTGACCTTCTACAATGCCTTCTGCACGGGCTTCTTCCTGTTTTACTGCAATGTCCATTTTATAATCATACTTTGCACATAACATGTTTATTACCTCCCGCGACTTCCGGTCTAAATATTCAGAAAGAATGCCTTCGTCTCTCGCGATTTCAATGGCCCGTCTTATCGAGCGTTTTGGAAAATGCCTGCTGTAGGTTTGTTCGACTATTTCAATAAACCTGCAGTACTCCCTAAGAATATCACAATTATTGAAAACCGGCAAATTCATATAGTCCGAGCAGTTTTTGACTTTTACCACAAGCTCCAGTTTACTGTCGTCTTTTTCATAAAAGGCATCAGAAAGCTTCAGTTCCTGCTTCTGAGGGATTGACTTTTTACCCGTAATCACAGGTGGTATTTATCCTTTTTTTTTGATAAAATTAATTTGTAACGAAAACATAAATAAACAGTTTTATTTTATATAAGTAAGAAAGCCTTCTTCTTTAAAATTGTTAATCATGGAGATTTAAAAATGAAAAAAAACGTAAAAATTACCGCTTTTACAGCTATCCTTATCACTGTGCTTGCAGCCGGAATTACTGCAAAAACAAAATATGATGCAAATGGCGAAAGTGTCAGCTTCTGGAAAGAGCTTTTTGTTGGAAAACAGAAATATGTAGAATACGACGATGTTGAACTTCAGACAAACAATGTATTTCAGCAGCAGAAACAGCGTCCGTCAACAATGATTTATGATCCTGTTGCCAAAAGAGCCGGAGTTTCGACATATTTTGAAACAATGTTTTTTAAGTTTTCCTTTTCAGAAGCAGACAGAGAGATAATAATCAAAGCTGTTGATTTATATCTTGATGATTTTGCAAACAAAAGACTTATCCGCAACAATAACAAGACAACAAAAATGTACGGAAAAGGCAAATGTTTTGCAGAATTTGGAACTGTAAAGCTTATGATGAATCACGAAGCAAATACAACCTTTAAAACAGGATATCGTTTTGAAAAGAAATCTCCATATTTTGTAATTTCAGTTCAGGGAGCAAAAGATGAAGCTCCAAACCAGCCAAAATATACAGTGAAAGATTTTCCTACTGTAACAATGTATTTTACACGTGCTCAGGCAAAAGATTTTGCTGCAAAATTAAATCAGGATCAGCTTAATACCCTCCAGGCTGAATACGAAGAAAAAATTTCGGGTTTCCAGAACAAAATCATCCAGGAAAAAGAAGAGTATAATGGCCCTGAAAAAGACGTTTACGAAGAATAAAAGGGACAAAATATAACCTGCAAGAAAGCACCTGCCGTATCTGTCAGGTGCTTTTTTGTTTGGTAAAAGTTTTACTAATCTTGCATATTTTTTTTGAAGTTATTTTCAAAAAAAATTACAAAAATTTCTCAAAACATTGCCGGAATTTGCAAAAAAAATCCATATTAAGGTATGGAGGATTTTGAATGACTGATAAACGAATAATTGATGAGCGGCTGCTCACACCGGAAGAAAAATGGGAAAGGGCTACAATTGCAAACAATTTTATCTTTTACAAGGTAATGAGGCATAATCCTGACGTCTGCAAGGAGCTGCTGGAACTTCTTCTGGAAATAGAAATAGACCGCATCGAAATGCGCGGGGAAGAAGTAATTGAAACAGATTTCGGCAGCAAGGGAATCCGGCTGGACATTTATGCTAAGAACGAAAGCAATGCCTATAATATTGAACTTCAAGCGACGGATACAAAGGAATTACCTGAGCGCGCCCGTTACTATCAGGGAACGATTGATGTGGATTGTTTAAAATCCGGGCAGACCTATAAGGAACTGAAAAACTCATACGTAATCTTTATCTGTATTCCCGACATTTTTGAAAAAGGGCTGCCATGCTATCATTTTGAAAATATCTGCCTGGAAGATAATTCTCTGTGTCTTAACGACCGGGCTTATAAAATCTTTTACATTGCGGATAACTATGATAAAATACTGAATGAAAAACAGAAAGAGTTTTTAAAGCTGGTTGCCGGACAAAAAGCTGGTGATGATTTTTCCAAGAAGGTTGCCCGGCTGGCAGAGGATGCAAAGCATAACACGCAATGGAAGAGGCAGTATATGGAATGGGAAAGACAGAGAGCATATGATTTCGAAAGCGGCAAGGAAGCAGGTATAGAAATTGGCAAGGAAGCTGGAATTTCTCTTGGTGCTGAGCAGAAAGCTGTTGAAGATGCCGTAATGCTGGTAAAAAAATATAATGCATCGCCAGATATTGCTGCTAAAGATATGAATGCGCCATTGGAACTGGTGCTGGAAGCACTGGAAAAGTAAAATTAAAAGTTGCCACACGGATTGGAAATGACTAACGTCATTTCTTTTATTTTGTAAAGCTGGTTGCCGGACAAAAAGCAGGTGATGATTTTTCAAAGAAAGTTGCCCGGCTGGCAGAAGACGCAAAGCATAATACGCAATGGAAGAGGCAGTATATGGAATGGGAAAGACAGAGAGCATATGATTTTGAAAGCGGCAAAGAAGCTGGTGCAGAGCAAAAGGCTGTTGAAGCTGCCCGCAGTTTATATGAAAATGGAGTTTCGCTGGAAATTATTGCAAAGTCATTAAATATGCCTGTTGAGAAGATAAAAGAAATTGTAAAAACTCCTATGCCGGTAGTGTAGTGGAAGAGATAAGATTTTAGCCACAGATGGAACACAGATTTACACGGATGGCGAGCTGTAAGGGAAAGCTTTAAGTTATTTGGATTATTTATTATGTTGATATAAAAAAAAAGCGATTACCAAAAGGCAACCGCTTTTTGCTTTTTAAGCTAGGTTTCTAAGTCCAGAAGGTGGAATTAGAATCCAACTGTAACCTGAAGAGGGATAGCAAATGTGAATGCATCTGCTTTTGATGGATCAACATAGCATCCTACAGAATTTGTAGATCCTTCAAAACCGATGTCAAGTGTTGCATTGGAAATCTGGTGTGCAATACCAGCATAGAATGCAAGACAGTCTTTTGCTTTTTTGTCATTTCCAACTGTGTTATACCAAGCATCGTTATAGCGAACATCAGCAATCAATGTATAAGCATCTGTAATAGCGAAATCTACACCAGCACCAAATGCAAATCCAAATTTGTTAGCATCTTTAAGTGGATTTGCAGATTCAACATCTGCAACCAAAAGACGAGTATCTGCAAATGCATGGAGAGTCAAAGCATCAAGTTTATAGTTTACACCAAGAGCAACTTTTACAGTTGAATCACCGTCCTGTTTATTGTCACTTCCAAGAGCTGCAAAGGTTGTTGGAGCATATGCACCAACAGTCAAGAATAAATTCTCTACAGAAGTCAAATCAAATGCAACGTTTGCAACACCCCAAGCAACTTTGTCACCATCTTTGTTTGTAGCATTGTCTTTACCACGAATCTGAGCTTTGATTGTACCAACACCATCAATTGCATAAGCAACACCAAAACGAGCCTGATTCCATACTGAATTATAGAAATATGTTCCACCAGAAGTTGTTGAAACAGAGTAGTCAATTTCAAGTCCTTCAACTGGAGTAAGAAGAACTGAGAAGTTTGCATCTTTTTTCTGGAAAGTTAAATCTTCACCAATGCGTCCACCACCGATACGGATTGTGTGATCAAAGAAACCATAGCAAAGATTTCCTCTCTTCCAGTTGTTTTCGATTTTACCCATAGAAATTTTCATGAAATTAAATGGCTTAACCCAAATGTATGCGTTATCACCAAGTTCAAATTGACCATTATTTCCATGTAAATCTGCAGATAAACCTGCAACATCATCAGCATTAGCGTTAAATCCAATACCAATACGTCCCTGATTTACACCTGGGTTAGCACCACGCCACATATCCCAGTTTACCATTCCACCATGAACCAAGTCGGTTCCATTGTATGCCAATGGTACATAGTCCTGTCTATTCCAAGAACCAACGCTTACTTCAGCGAAAGCAGATGCAGCCAATGCAGCAGCTGCAATAATTCCAACGATTTTTTTCATTTGAAAAAATCCTCCTTTTTTTTTAGGCCTCAAAAGAGTCAACGACTTTTTTATTTGATACCTTTTTATATAAAAATCTTAGCACACCCAAAATGGCAAGTCAAGAAAAAAAATTAAAAAATTACTTATTCTTATAAAAAAACAGTAACTTTTTGGTTTAATATGGTTTATGACAGGTTAAACGCTAAAGTTTTGTTATATCTTAAAGCAACCGATTGCAATTTACTCTGCAATCGGTTGCCAATAGATAATATTTCACTGATTTTTCGATTAGGTTTAGCCGTATTCCCTGCGGTACACCTGCAGTCCGAAGCCCTGAAAAGGCTATGAAATTGATAAGATTTTACCTTATTTTTAAGCAAATGAACGTTAGTTAGGTGGGAAGAGCTTCCAAAAGATATTTTTAATGACTAAATTATGATTGCATTGCCTCAAGAACTTTATCTAATGGAGCCCTCATCTTTTCAGCAGCAAGTTCAGGGGATACAGAAAAATCTTTTATGAGAACAAGGGCATCTTCGATAGATTTTTCCTCTTTTGCATCGGCAGCACGCTCATCTCCATATTCTTCTACAATTTGACTCGCCATTTGAACCCCCTTTTCATCCTGCTTGTGAAAGCGAACTTTTTTCGCAAGTTCATCATAATACATTTCATCGGCGTTTGGTGTTGAAAAATCATGCATAAGTTTTCCCAAAGAATCGTCGCCTCTGTAATCACCGTTGATGTACATTATATTACAGCCATCATTAAATGGCAAATTAGTGCCGTCTTCATCTTTTATATTCAGAGTTTTATTTACAATGTATATTGGCTCACCTTTTCCATAGAAATCGTGTTCAAGAATGAAAATAATATATAAATTCGGTAAATCCTCAAATTTTGTTCCCTTTTGCAGACTATGACAGTCCAGCATTGCCTGATGATAGCGCACTCTGCGGGCACCAGCTCCTTTCTTTGTCTGCTGAATTTCGATGTTATATTCATTTTTAAAGATATCTTCAGCAACTACATCAAGTTTCACTGAGCGTCCAAAAAGATTCTGTTTCTGCACCTGCGTCATTGATTTTTTAACTATCAGATCATTACGATTTAATAGAATCCTGATTAGAAATTCTGTCGCACTTACATCACCGTTGAATACCACTGTCATAAGTTCATCATCTATTAGACGTAAACTTTTTACACGTTCAAGCACGGCCGGATTAATGTTGTCGAAAACTGTTTTCTGCATATTTTCCTCCAGATGAAATTTTGCATTTCTCTATAGTTAAAATGGACTTAAATTGCGAATTCCGGCAATGTTTTTGAAAAAAGATGGGAAAAAGTTAAAAAAAATGCCGCCCCGGCGCGCAGCAGGAGCGGCATGTAATATGTTATATTAAGGTATTAAGATTTTTAGCCTTATTTTGTTGCCAAGATAGCGATACCTGGGAGAGTTTTTCCTTCGAGGAATTCGAGGGAAGCACCACCACCAGTAGAAACGTGGCTCATCTTGTCTGCAAGGTTGAACTTGTTTACAGCGGCAACAGAGTCACCACCACCAACTACAGTCATAGCACCCTTAGAAGTTGCTTCTGCAACCAGGCGGGCTACAGCTTCAGTTCCCTTTGCAAAGTTTTCGAACTCGAATACTCCAACTGGTCCGTTCCATACGATAGACTTAGAAGCAAGAATAGCATTCTTGTAAAGTTCAACAGTCTTAGGACCAACATCCATACCCATAAGGTTATCTGGAAGATCAACTGCATCAACAGCAACTGGATCCTTATCAGCAAATTCTGCACCACCAACATGGTCAACTGGAAGAAGAATCTTAACTCCAGCCTTTTCTGCCTTTGCAAGAAGATCCTTTGCTGTATCAAGGAAGTCATCTTCTACAAGTGACTTACCGATTGAGTGGCCCTGTGCCTTGAGGAATGTATAAGCCATACCACCACCAATGATGAGTGTAGAAGCGTTCTTCATAAGGCTTTCGAGAACAGCGATTTTTGAAGAAACCTTTGCGCCACCGATAATAGCAGTCATTGGTTTTTCCGGGTTTGTTACCATTGGCTGAATGTATTTAACTTCTTTTTCCATAAGGAAGCCGCCAACGCTTTCTACTGGCATGAATTTTGCGATAGAAGCTGTAGAAGCCTGATCGCGGTGAGCAGTTCCGAATGCATCGTTTACGAAGATGTCTCCGTATGTAGCAAGTTCTTTTGCCATTACATCGCGCTCTGCAGGATCTTTAGAAGTCTCTTCCTTGTGGAAGCGAACGTTCTCGAGCATTGCAACAGCTCCTTCTGGAAGAGCATCGATAGCAGCCTTCTGTCCGAGTGCATCTGGAAGGAAGGTAACTGGCTTTCCGAGTTTCTTTGCAAAATATTCTACAACCGGCTTCATGCGGTTCTTTCCGTTGATGAATTTTTCTGCATCAGCTTCTGTCCAGGTTTTACCAGCCTTTTCAGCTTTTTCCTGAGCCTTTTTTACGTCCTTTTTAGGGTCTCCAAGGTGGCTCATAAGAACGAGAGAACGTGGGTTCTGCTCGAGAATGTATTTAATAGTAGGAAGTGCAGCCATGATACGAGTATCATCCTGTACAACTCCGTCCTTCATTGGTACGTTAAAATCAACGCGCATGATAATGCGTTTGCCTTTAAGATCAACATCTTTTACTGTTTTAATCATTGCGAATCTCCTAATAATGATTTACGAAAATATAATAATGTGTTTGTAATAGAATTTCTACCCTGCAAGAATAGCAGATTGCGGGTCCCGGCGATGGCGAAAATCAAAAGGATGTTTTTAATAAGCCACAGATGGGACACAGATTCACACAGATAAGTTATTTGCAATATTGACTTCTCAAATATAAAGTTATATCTGTGTTTATCTGCGTCAATCTGTGGCTATTTTTTTTCACACTTATTAAAATATCCTTATGAAGAAAGGAAGCCCATTTACACCAACCGAAATAATTTTTTCCTGCACGACCGCCTGCAACCTGCACTGCGAGCACTGTTTTGTAAACCGCGAGCCTAAACGCATTTCAATCGACGCAGCAAAAAAACTGCTGCTTTCCTGCAAGGGCACTTCTATAGAAAAAATCGGCTTCAGCGGCGGAGAGCCGTTTTTGTATATGGATTTTTTGTGCGAAATTACCCGCGCTGCCATCGAAAGTGACTTTATGTTCGACCAGATTATGACTAACGGAGACTGGTGGAAGGATGAAAACGACCTTTTTCAAAAGCTTCAGACTCTTTACGACGCCGGCTACGACGGAAAAATCGGACTTTCCTGGGATTCTTACCACGGACAGAATACTAAACGCATGGAAACATTTATCGGCGCAGTTCATAAAATCTTTGGTGAAGATGCAATTAACATTCAGACGGTAGATGACGAAAACAAAAAAGGGGAAAGCCTTCCCCTCGCTCACACTTCGTTGCTCGCTACCCCTTCTAGCGGGGTGAGTGAAGCAGCTGGGCTGCTTCTTGATGAATCGAAAGCCGTTAAGAAATCTGCGGCAGCAGATTTTAGGCTATCTTCTCTCCCCCCCGCAACGCCCCCGAAAATGCCGCCTGTTTACCATCTTCAGCGTTCCTTTCCTTCTGATGATAAGCGGGCCTGGAATTACAAAAAGTGGTTCAAGGAAGATTATTGCGAAGGCCCCGGCCACATTTTTTACGTACACGCCGACGGAAAAATTGCACCATGCTGCGGCTTTGCAAATGAAAATCCGGCTCTTTTTATTGGAAGCATAAATGACAGCTTTGACCAGCTTATGAAAAATGCCGGTGAAAACAAAATGGTAAAAATCTGCTATAAGGAAGGACTTTCCCACTTCCGCCGCCACGGCCTCAAAAAAATCCTTAAAGAAAATGGAAAAAAGCTTCCAAAAGGAAAATGCGGCGACATCTGTTCCTTCTGCGATTTTGTGTGCAGTTTTTACACCTGAATTACACAGGGCTCATTATAGGCTTCAAGCATAGAATCGTGACTTAAAAATAAAAAGCCTTCTGCCTTTGCCTGGGAAATCATAATGCGGTCAAAAGGGTCGTTGTGAGGAGGGGCATTTTCATCCCGCTCTAGTCCTGCAAGTTCCACAACATGGGAATCATCAATAGGAAGCTTGTGGTAGCCGGACTGCTCGCAGTAATGCATGAACTCAATTCCGGAAATGGGCATTTTGCCCACCATATATTTTATCTGAACTTCCCACATGGAGGCGATGCTGTAGTAGATGCGCCCGATATTAGCTTTTATAATATCCCTTGCCTTGTAAGATAGCCTTTCATCTCCCATCAGCATCCAGAGGATGATATGTGTATCCAGCATTATTTCATTTTGCCTCATAAGAACGCCTCCTTAATCAATCATGCCGAACATGCGGGCAATTTCATCGTTATATTCATCGATATCATCAGGCAGGGTAAATTTTCCCTTTGCAATTCCAAAAATACTGTCAAAAGTCTTAGCTTCCTCACAAAGGGTAATTTTTACCACCGGCTTACCGGCACGGGCAACAATCACTTCCTTTTCTTCCTTCCGTTCCAGCATTGCAATAATCTTAGAAAAATTGGTTTTGGCTTCTAAAACATTCATTTTACACATGAAAAGCCTCCTTAAAATTACTTAGTCAAGTTGACTAAGTTTATCATGCGTAATAATATTTGTCAAATTTCTTTTTATAAAGTAAATTATTAATATGCATACAAATAAAAAAAACGAAATTCAAAAGGAAAAATTAATAGCAAAAATAGAAAAAAATCTTCAGAAAAAGATAGTTGGCTGGGAACTGGCAGAATTAAAAGGAAGAATTGAAGTCTTAAATAAGCTGGGCATTTACCCAAAATCAGGACTGGGGACCGCCTGGGGGTTGATTTTATTCAGCGGGGAAGATGAAAGCTCAAAAAGTGAAGTTTTCTTCTATTATCCTGCAACGGAAGGCATGTTTGATTTCTTTTTCCGCCAGAACAGCGGAGACGCACCGGCAGAAGACCAGTTTGTAAACCTTAGCGGATTAGAGAAGCTGCATTTTGAAACTCCAAAAAAATCCATTTTTTCATTTTTGAATCCGGATGAAAAACGCACGATTTTTGTCAGCGCAGAGAAAGATGGCGAAGAACTGAACTTTTATTTTCTGCTGATGGAAAATAAAGGTGCGGAAGTGGCGGAAAGATTACAAAACTTGCAATAACTGGTATTTGGCACATGGCCAAAGCGTGGAGGGGCGCGCAAGCGCGTGCGTCAGCACCGAACGTAGTGGAGCCCGGAAGGCGCCTGGGTGTTTGCACTGGCCCCAAACAAAAAAAAGGCACCTAAGTTTCCTTAGATGCCCCTTATATCAATTAAGTGTTACTTAGCAGTTTTCAGCAAAGTATTTAATTGTTCTAACCATCTGGCTAGTATATGAGTTTTCGTTATCATACCAAGATACAACTTCTACCTGATATGTATCGTCATCAATCTTAGATACCATAGTCTGAGTAGCATCGAAGAGTGAACCATAGCGCATACCGATGATATCGCTAGATACGATTTCGTCTTCGTTGTATCCGAAAGATTCTGTAGCAGCAGCCTTCATAGCAGCGTTGATAGATTCCTTAGTGATGTCCTTACCCTTAACTACAGCGAAAAGAAGAGTTGTAGATCCTGTAGGTGTTGGAACACGCTGAGCAGAACCAATCAATTTTCCGTTCAATTCAGGAATTACAAGACCAATAGCCTTAGCAGCACCTGTTGAGTTTGGAACGATGTTCTGAGCTCCGGCACGTGATCGGCGGAGGTCACCCTTGCGCTGTGGACCATCAAGAATCATCTGATCACCAGTGTAAGCGTGGATTGTAGACATGATACCAGACTGGATTGGATATGCATCATTAAGAGCCTTAGCCATAGGAGCGAGACAGTTAGTTGTACAAGAAGCAGCAGAAATGATGTTGTCGTTCTTTGTCAAAGTTTTGTGGTTTACATTGTAAACGATTGTAGGAAGGTCGTTTCCAGCTGGAGCTGAAATTACAACTTTCTTAGCACCTGCTTTGATGTGAGCAGCAGCCTTGTCTTTTGATGTATAGAAACCTGTACATTCAAGAACTACGTCTACTTTGTTAGCTGCCCAAGGACAGTTAGCTGCGTCTTTTTCTGCAGAGATTTTGATTTCTTTTCCATCAACGATGATAGAATCTTCTGTAGCTGATACAGTGTGTTTTCCTTCTCCGATGCGGCCCATGAATCCACCCTGTGCTGTATCATACTTCAAAAGGTGAGCAAGCATTTTTGGGCTTGTCAAATCGTTGATTGCAACAACTTCATAACCATCAGCTTCAAACATCTGACGGAAAGCCAAACGACCAATACGGCCGAAACCATTAATAGCAACTCTAACTGCCATGTTATATCTCCTAAAAATTAGATTAGAATTTATATGTTAAAAATAATGAATTTTTAACAAATAGTCTACTATATGACAAAAATGTTCATCAAAAGTTGGTCTGCAGCCGTATATGCAAGAGTACACACACTGCATTCAGGGCGTTTTTTTGAATTTTTAAACATTCTCAATTTATTACTTAAATATTCTCAAAATCCGACAACAATATTTTGATACAAATCTCAAGATTTTGCTGTTTCACGCATTTCCGTGAAACAGTGACCTCCAATTTAAAGGGAGGATTTTTTCAAATGAAAAAAATCGTTGGAATTATTGCAGCTGCTGCTTTGGCAACATCTGCATTCGCAGAAGTAAATATCGGTTTGGGCGCAAATCAGGCATTCGCACCAATCGCTTATGATGGTGATGACATCGTAACTGTTGGACCTGTTGCTAACTGGGATGGATTGAATGCAAAGAAAACTGGAACAGGTTCTGGCAATAAGACAGGACGTCTTGGACTTTCTTTCAGTGCAGGAAATGATGTTGCAGGAATCGTAACAGATATCCACAATGAAGACAAATCATTCGATAATGCTTATGGTTGGGTAAAACCATTCAGCTTCCTGAAAGTTTCTGCTGGTAAAATGGATGGTCCATGGACACGTCTTGGATTTGGATACGGTGCTTGGAACACACTTCGCCCTTCTCATATTGATGGAGCAGGTGATGACTTGGCTTTCTACCGTCCACATCAGCCAAACTTCCAGGTATTGCTTACACCTGTAGAAGGACTTGAAATTGTATATGACTATACTTCAGAAGATGAGTACAAAATCTATGATGAATTATGGAACCATGCTCGCTATGGTGTTTCTTACAACATCGAAGGTGTAGGTAAAATCTTGGCACAGGTTTACGGTGCTGATCCATATGTTAATAAAGATGGTGATGAAGTTAAATTCTCAGGTTCTGCAAACGTTGCATTCCAGCTTACAGGTGTAGAAGGTCTTGATGCACAGTTTGGTGTAAGAGCTCCAATTGATTTTAATCCTTATGCTAAAAATCCTGATATCAACATTGGTGCTGGTGTAAACTATACATTGGATGCAATCACACTTCACGCTTACTTCAATGGAGCTATCAAACCAGCTCTTGATGCAGGAGAAATGAAATATAAGGATTTCGGATTTGCAATTGGTGCAGGTGTAGACTATGCTCTTAGCGATGCATACACATTGATTGCAGACGTACGCTTCATCAATGACAAAATGCTGGATAAAGAAAATCATGTTATTCTCTATGGTGGAATTGAACACCACCTTACAAATGCTAACCTCAAACTTGGCTTCCTTGGAGAAACAAACAGCACAGTTCGTGGACACCTTACAGACGAAGGAAAAGTTCAGAGTTTCACATTTGGAGTTCCACTTGTACTCGACATCAACTTCTAATTCGTTCGTCTAACACAATCCTCTGTTGTTAGACCAGCTTGAAAAGCAAAAAGCGGACTTCCCCGGAAGCCCGCTTTTTTTATGTTGCAAATAACTTTTACAGAACAAAAGAAATGACGTTAGTCATTTCCAATCCGTGTGACATTTTTTTAAAGTTATCTCCCACTACACCATCGGCACAAGGTCTTTTACGATTTCCTTTATCTGCTCAGACGTCATGTTCAGCGATTTTGCAATCAGCTCTATTGAGGCTCCGTTAGCATAAAAACTACGGGCAGCTTCAACAGCTTTCTGTTCTATACCAGCTTCTTTGCCGCTTTCAAAATCATAAGCTCTCTGTCTTTCCCATTCCATATACTGCCTCTTCCATTGCGTATTATGCTTTGCGTCTTCTGCCAGCCGGGCAACTTTCTTTGAAAAATCATCACCTGCTTTTTGTCCGGCAACCAGCTTTAAAAACTCTTTCTGTTTTTCATTCAGTATTTTATCATAGTTATCCGCAATGTAAAAGATTTTATAAGCCCGGTCGTTAAGACACAGAGAATTATCTTCCAGGCAGATATTTTCAAAATGATAGCATGGCAGCCCTTTTTCAAAAATGTCGGGAATACAGATAAAGATAACGTATGAGTTTTTCAGTTCCTTATACGTTTGCCCGGATTTTAAACAATCCACATCAATCGTACCCTGATAGTAACGGGCACGTTCAGGAAGTTCTTTTGTATCGGTAGCTTGTAGTTCAATATTATAGGCATTGGTTTCGTTCTTAGCATAAATGTCCAGCCGGATTCCCCTGCTGCCGAAATCTGTTTCAATTACTTCTTCCCCGCGCATTTCGATGCGGTCTATTTCTATTTCCAGAAGAAGTTCCAGCAGCTCCTTGCAGACGTCAGGATTATGCCTCATTACCTTGTAAAAGATAAAATTGTTTGCAATTGTAGCCCTTTCCCATTTTTCTTCCGGTGTGAGCAGCCGCTCATCAATTATTCGTTTATCAGTCATTCAAAATCCTCCATACCTTAATATGGATTTTTTTTGCAAATTCCGGCAATGTTTTGGAAAATTTCTGTCATTTTTTTATCTGAACAGCAGGCACTGCGCCATTAATAAAATTAGCGACATTACAATATTACTATGCTATAATAGAAGACATGATAAAAAAAATTGTATCGTTATTTAAAATACTGAATTCAAATTCAAAGCCCGGGGAAATTGCAAATGCGGTTTGCCTTGGAATTCTGCTTGGCTTTGTGCCAAAAAACAACCTTTTATGGTACATTCTTTTTATTTTCTTCTCTTTTGTACGCATCAACAAAACTGCATATTTTTTCGTCACTCTGGCTGTATCATTTCTGGCGCCCGGGCTGGACGGATTTTTTGATTCATTGGGATACAAAATTCTGACATCAGATGGACTGTCGCCCCTTTTTGCAAAGCTGATTGATATCCCTTTTGTCGGTTTTACAAAAATCAATAATACAATCGTGTGCGGCGCCCTTGCCTTCAGCCTTCTGATTTACATTCCGCTTTTTATACTTCTGGTATTCTTTGTAAAAATCTGGCGTACAAAAATCACTGCTCTCTGGAATAACAGTAAAATCGGACAATTCTTCTATAAGCTTCCGCTTGCTGAAAAATTCCGAAATGCATCACTGGAACTGGTTTAAGAGAGGTTTATCATGAAAAAAGAAAAAGTAAAGAAAGAGAAAAAAATAAAGCTTGTGACGGCAAAAAAGCTTCCGGGCCTTTTTAAGAAAAAATACAATCAGAAAAATCTTGAGCATAAAATCCTCAGAAAGATTGATATTCCTGCTGACCGTCAGCTTGTAGAAGAGCTTTTTAAACCTTATGAAAAAAAGCCGGGACTTCTTGCGGCAGACCTGTCTGTAAAAATCGAAAAAAAACTTTTAAAAAAATATAAAAAAATTGCAAAAGACATAAAAAGCCGTAAATTCGGATTTAAGCTGCTTCCTTTTGCTGCTGTCGTAATTTTTATATCTGCCTTGTGTATCGGAGTTTTTCTCTTTAAGGATATCGCTGTAAAAAAAGCAATCATAAGCTCTATGCAGTCAATTTTTGATGCAAAGACTGATATTGATGATATACACCTTGAAATTTTTAATTCAAAGCTTCAGGTAAAAAATCTTGCCCAGGCAAGCAGTGATGAAGAAATGAAAAACCTCTTCCAGATTGCAGATTTGACGGTTGATTTTAATCTAACCGAAGCTCTTCGGGGAAAGGTTGATATTGAAAATATTACTTTGGGACAGGTCCTGATTAATACGGACAGAAAAAAATCCGGGAAGCTTGCAAAAGCTGTAAAAACAAAAAAAGAGCAGGAGAAAAAAGAAAAGAAAGCTAAGGCAAAAAATCCATCTACTGAAAAAGCAGCAAAACAGAATGACCTGATGCAGAAAACTCAGAATACCTTGAACTCGATGTTTGCTGATTACAATCCTCAGAACATTTATGAGAATATGCAGGCTCAGTTAAAATCTCCTGCCACAGCCCAAAAAGCCCAGAAAATTACAGAAGACTTTATCGCAAAATGGGAAAAAGAGCCGGAAAACATTCAGAATTACATAAATGAAGTTCAAAAGATTGTAAATGACCTGAATAATTTTGACTGGCAGCAGCTGAATGAGCCGGCAAAAATCAAGGAAATGCTCGAACTTGTAAACTCTGGCATTCAGACAGGAAACTCAATTGCAGATAAAACTCAAAGCCTGGTCAGGGATGTTGAAGCTGATGGAAAAACTGTCGAAAAATACGCAAAGGAAGTCAGCGAAGCCATCGCCTCAGATAAAAAAATTCTTGAATCAGAAATCAGTAAGTTTACCTCTCTCAAGGATAAGGGAATTAAAAATATTTTCAATGATATGATTACAGCCTTTGTTTACGGAATGGCTGACCAGTATTCACCTCACGGAAGAAAAATCATCGATAAGGCAATGGAATTAAAGGCAAAGCATGACGCTTCTGCGGCAAAAAAGCAAAGTGATGCAAAAAAAGCAAAAAAAATCAAAATGAAAAAGCGAATTGCCCAGCGTGCGGCAGGACGTTTTGTTTATTATAAAGAAGATAAAGTGCCTAAATTTCTTCTGGAAAAGGCTTATGGCTCCGGGGAAGGCTGGAGCTTTAACGCAGAGGAGTTTTCAAGCGATGCAGATAAACGCGGAAAAGAATCTCTTCTGGACGCTTCGCTTAAAATCTCCGGAATTGAAAATAAGCTTTCGGCTGTAATCGATGCAAGAAGTCAGACATCAAATCCTCTTGTAAATGCCATTTATAATGGAAAAAACATTCCATCAGACATTGTAATTGAAGGCTACGGCATGAAATCTAGAGCTGCTCTTGACTGTTCAGCCCTTGTTTCGGGGGAAAAGGGGGATGTTTACGGTCAGGGAATTATGAATCTTTCTGACATTGAGATTATCACTCCGGTCTTTGAACCTGCCGTTATTTATGACATTTACAAAGAAACGATTGATTCAATTAAAAAAATGCAGGTAAAGTTCGGCTACAAATGGAATGAAAATGAGGGACTAAGTCTTAACCTTAACACAGATGCCGCAGATATTTTCCAGAAGGCCTTTGCCTCATCATTTAATAAGGCGGCTTCAAAAATTGCGGCTCAGGCAAAAGAAGAAATTTCCAGACTGCTTGCGGAAAAGACCGGCATTTCTCAGGAAAAAATCAGGGAATTTACAGATATAGAAAATCTGATTAAAAATTATGACAAAAGTCTGCAGGATATGAAAAAACAACTGACAGATAAAAAGAAGGAGCTGGAAAATCTTGTAAACGGATCCGCTGACAGGCTTAAGAAGCAGGCTGAGGAAGAAGCCCGCAAGGCAATGCAGCAGGCGGAGGCGGAAGCTGCCAGACAGAAGGCAGAGGCGGAAGCGCAGGCGGCACAGGCTCGTGCTCAGGCTGAGGCAGAAGCTGAACGTTTACGTGCTGAAGCAGAAGCCCGGGCACGAGAAGAAGCTGAGCGTCTGCAGAGAGAAGCAGAAGAGGCCGCTAAGAAGGAAATGGAAAAACAGGCAAAAAACCTGCTAAAAGGCTTCGGATTTTAGTTTGAAACCGGCGGTGTAGATTCTTTTCTGCGGTTGTCAAAATATCCGCCGTCCTCAAGATAGCGGCGGCGGGTCATAATCAGGCTGATAAGCTCCTGATACATATTGTAGTCAATTTCAAGCGCCATTGGGAGCAGGAAAAATTCTGTTTCGTCACAGTAGCGCTCAATGAATTTAGGGTCTGTAACGTAGCCCAGCGAAATCATATTGGAAATACGGTCGGCGCACTTAAGGATTTTTGCCTTCTGGCTTCCTGTATCAAGAATACGGCGAAGGAACTGGCGCTTATCTTCATCTTCGCGGCGGGTAACTTCAAGAACAAGGTTCAGAACGGTCTGACCTTCATCATCACAATTTATAATCAGATTTCGGTCAAACCCCGGAATATCTTCAACGGTATCGTGGACTACACTGGCTTTCAAAAGGATTGAATCAATGTAGCCGTAGTCTATCAGGATTGAAAGGGTGTCCATCTGGTGGCGGAACATATTTCCACCAGCGTGACGGGCCTTACCTATCAATCCTGTAGCAAGCTGCATGTAAGGAGCAAGAACAATGTCTTTCAACTGCTGCATGTGCTGAGGATCCATATCCTTTGAGCGGTCAATTCTCATCTCATACTTCTGTTTTGCCATTGTTTCCTCCTAGCGCAGAATTGCCACGACCTGTTATTTTAAGCCGTCAATATAACTCTGAAGAGTTGCAATCTTGCGTTCACTTTCTGCAAGCTTCTGTCTTTCTTCTTCAACAAGATTTGCAGGTGCGTGCTGTGCAAAATTTCCGTTCAGCTTATTCTGACTCATTCTAGCATATCCCTGCTCTTTTTCCAGAGTTTTCTGGAAACGGGCAATAAGCTGCTCTTTATTAATGCTTTCGTCAAC
The DNA here is from genome assembly GCA_947165895.1 of uncultured Treponema sp. GTDB lineage: Bacteria > Spirochaetota > Spirochaetia > Treponematales > Treponemataceae > Treponema_D. Next base: position 176,785 of record CAMVCB010000002.1, on the reverse strand, counting down.
AAGAATAAAGGATTCAAAACCAAGTCCTACAGTACCGATTGAAGAAGCAGGTTTTGCATCCACAAAATCAACCTTTGCAACACCGGCCAGGAGCTGAATCATTTCAACTTTTTCGCGGGCAACTTCAGCGCTGCTGCCTTTTTCAATAAGAATGGCGATGTTGATTTTTACAGCAGGGTCAATTCCGCAGTCTACGCGAAGGGCTCGGGTTTTACCGATAAGCTCCTTGAGAACATCAAAGCGGGCCGCAATTTCTGCATTATCACGGTCTGCTGAATATTCAGGATAAGGTGCGTTGATAAGCATTCCTGTATATTCGCTGTTAGATGCAATTTTCTGAGCGCCGGCTGACTTACGGTTAGCGGCAATTTCTGCCAGCGGAAGCTTTGCATAAATTTCTTCTGTAACAAAAGGAATATAAGGATGAAGAAGACGCAGGTTTTCTTCCAGGATGTTCATAAGAACTGAAGCCTGGCGGTCTTTTTCTTTATCATCACCATTCTTAAAGTTAATCTTTGTGGCCTCAACATACCAGTCACAGAATTCATTCCAGAAGTATTCCATGAGGGCAGAAGCGGCATCGTTGTAACGGTAAGAATCCAGGGCTTCGCGGGCTGTTTTTGCGGCGTAGTTGAGGCGGACGTAAATCCACTTGTCGAGCTCTGTAAGGTCAGCGTCTGTAACAGGTACAAGATTGCGGCCTTCAAGGTTTCCAAGAAGGTAGCGGCTTGCGTTCCATACTTTATTACAGAAGCGTGAACCAAGCTTAAAGCTGTCTTTATCAATGAGAATATCCTGTCCCTGGGCACACATAAATGCGAGTGTGAACTTAAGGGCGTCAGAACCATACATGTCTATGATTTCAAGAGGATCGATACCGTTTCCAAGAGATTTTGACATCTTGCGGCCCTGCTTGTCGCGTACAAGTCCGTGAATGTAGATATCGTGGAAAGGAGCCTTTCCTGTAAATTCAAGGCCGGCCATAATCATACGGCTAACCCAGAAAAAGATAATATCATATGCAGTTACAAGAGCTCTTGTAGGATAGAATTTTTCAAGGTCATCAGTCTTTTCAGGCCATCCCAAAGTTGAGAAAGGCCAGAGCCATGAAGAGAACCAGGTATCAAGAACATCCGGATCCTGCTTGAGGTCTGCTGCACCGCATCCGCATTTTGGACACTTTTCAGGGTCTGTGCGGCTTACGATTACTTCACCACACTTCTGACAGTACCATACAGGAATACGGTGACCCCACCAGATCTGACGGCTTACACACCAGTCACGGATATTTACAAGCCACTGCTCGTAGGTATTTTCCCATTTCTGAGGGAAGAATTTGATTTCACCAGCCTTCCATGCTGCCAGAGCCTTGTCTGCCATAGGCTTCATTTTTACAAACCACTGGTCGCTCAAATATGGCTCAACTACTGTTTTACAGCGGTAGCAGTGACCAACAGAGTGAACCATTTTTTCTTCCCCCTTGAAAAGTCCTGCTGCTTCGAGATCTTCAATAACAAGCTTGCGGGCAGCTTCCGGTTTGAGTCCGCGGTATTTTTCAGGAACGTTTTCGTTAAGGCGGCCGTCCGGAGTAAGAAGGTTGATTACTTCAAGATTATGGCGTTTACCAACTTCCCAGTCGTTAGGGTCATGAGCCGGAGTAATTTTTACCATACCGGTTCCGAATTCCATATCAACATAATCATCAGCAATGATTGGGATTTCTTTGCCAGTAATCGGGAGCTTAAGTTTCTTTCCAACAATTGACTTATAGCGTTCATCTTTAGGATTTACGGCAACGGCAGTATCACCGAAGAAGGTTTCAGGACGGGTTGTAGCAACTTCAATTTTTCCGCTTCCATCAGCATATTCATAATAAAGGTGATACATTGCACCCTGTGTATCCTCGTGGTCTACTTCATCATCTGCAAGGGCAGTACCACAACGTGGACACCAGTTTACCAGGCGCTTTCCGCGGTACATAAGGCCGCGTTCATAAAGAGTTACAAAAACATCACGGACTGCAGCCGAAAGTCCCTCGTCATATGTAAAGCGTTCACGCTCCCAGTCTGTAGAGTTTCCAAGCTTTCTCTGCTGCTTAACGATTATATTATGATGATCTTCCTTAACCTTCCAGGTACGTTCAAGGAATTTTTCACGTCCTAAATCGTTACGGGTAAGACCTTCCTTTTTGAGCTGGCGTTCAACTACATTCTGAGTAGCAATTCCGGCATGGTCTGTACCAGTAATCCAGAGAGTATTATCTCCCTTCATACGGTGATAGCGGACTACGATGTCCTGAAGAGTATTGTTAAGACCATGACCCATATGGAGCACGCCTGTTACGTTTGGAGGAGGAATCACGACTGAATATGTGTTTGTTTTATTATTACATTCAGCGCACTGGCATTTGTACTGTGCGTGTACCGGGGATTTTTCATCTGAAGCAGGTTTAAAGTATCCCTTGCTCTCCCATTCGTTGTAAATACGATCCTCAAAAGATTTAGGCTCGTAAGCTTTCTCTAATTCAATTGCTTTCATAAGAAAAAATTATAGTGATTTTCCGTTGTAAAGTAAATGAATCTAAAGTAAAATGGATATATTATGGCGACCACAGCAAATCTGAGTTCAATTATAAAGTATTATGCGGAGAAACAAAAATCAGGGTTTATAGACTTTAAGGAATTCTGTACCTACATCAAAAAATACGCAGAACATCATGTTGAAGAGCAGAGCGAACTCGTCAAATATTTAGGTGATCCCGCCGGTACTGTAAATGCAGAGCTTCAGGGACTTTCAGAAAAACATCTTGCGGCAATAATTACACATGGAAACAAAAGGACCATTGTCGTTTTCAGTTATTTCATTGCTTATTTTACAGCACGTTACAATGAAATCTTAAAAAATGATTCTTTCCCCTTCCCTCTTGTTTCTGACCTTCCAAAGCTATTTCCTGTAAATGCAATTGAAAGACGTTCAGCAACAGCATACATTCCCTCTTTAATCGAAAAGGATACTTCAAAGACAAATCAGCTTTATATTCTTGAATTCGGACAGGATATTCCGTCCCTTTTGATTCCGTCAAAAATTCCTATGATGCTTTTGATTGAAGCGGCCCAGCAGAAAATCAGAAAAATTCTTAAAAAAGAAGATCAGCACGACTACTTTTTGAAAAAGCTCCGTGTTTCAAATGCAAACAAGGAAATGACCATAAAAAATTTTTACGCCCGCTTTGTTGATGCCAACGAAAATAATTTTTCCCAGCTTGCAGACGGAGATGATTATTACTTCTGGAACCAGCTTCTCTATTTTATAAAACAGGATTATATTAAGATTCAGGACAGAACTCAGGACGATACAAGTCTATTACAGTCGGTTTTAATTGCCGAAATTCACAGTTCCTACCTTAAAGCAAAATTCCAGGACAATCAGAAAAAGAAAGAGGCATTGGCGGAGCTGGAAGGCAATCTGGGCCGTCCTCCATACTTCTTCTCAATGAATCAGATTTTGAAATTCAAGGATAAGTCCGGTAAAGACTTATACGGCATTATCACAGAAGAAGATTTAAAACAGACTTTACAGAGGCTGACGACGGAAGGAGAATCTAACGAGCTTCCCCCTCTTCTTGTATTTAAAGTTTCTTCTGGAACAAGATATTTTGTTTACAAGAAGAATGTAATGCAGGTAATCGTGCGACTCTGTAATGAAGGCCACGATTCGATTGAAAAATACCTTGAAGACAAATGGTATAACAAGCTGATGAACCACGAAAAGCTGATGGAGATGACAAGCGCTCCTCATTTTGAAAATGAGCTTCACAAGCTGGTTGAGTCAAACTCACCGGTTCTTCATGCGCTTTTGACATCCAATTTCATGACTCTTCTTGCTTACGAGCACGATGATAGTATTCCAAAGGATTTCAGGCTTTTTGTAAATGGTCAGCTGCTTCCATACCATGACCTTTTAATGCTGAAAAATTCAAAAATCCTTGCAAACGCAAAGGCAAGACTGCCTTTCTATTATACAATGCCAATTATTTCCTGGATTTTTGCACTTTTTGCAAGTAAAAAGCACAAGGAACCTGCAAACAATTCACGAAAACTGCTAGAAGATCCGCTTGAAAATCTTGAAGAAGAAAGCGCTCCTGCACAGAAGAAAAACCGTGCCGAGGTTCTTTCATCAAAGGCAAAATCACTTGCCTCGGAATTTATTCCGGAAGGTTCAACCCTTGATCGCGAATTAAACTATCTTGAAAAACAGTGGAATAAGCGTCTTTCCAAGGAAGCATACAATATGCTGCTTGAGGATGTAAATTCCTTAATCCGAGACTATACAAGACGCGTTCTCCGCACACTTTCTGAAAGCACATTTACAAAAGAAAGACTTCAGAATCTTGCGGAAAATCTTGTACAGACTCCTAATATGCAGAGAATTGGAAATCCAAAAGCGCTTAAAGAATACGTTGCCCTTTACATGCTGCGCCTGATTTCTAACCGCTAAAACTATAAAAAGCAGATAAAACTCAGAAATTTTGAAAATTTTTCAAATTTTTTAAAGAATTTTCCAAAAACATTGCCGGAATTCGCATTTTTTTTGAATTATATATGTGTCGGGCGAATAAAAATTTGCCTGGCAAAGTTGCTCCTGGCCAGAGAACAGCAATTTCAAAAATTATGAGGTATTTATGAATCAGTTAAACTCTTTGATTATTGAAGGCAATGCCGTTAGAAAAGCAGATTTTTCGGAACCAAAAACAGGTTTTTATGTGTGCAGGTTTCCAGTGGCAGTAAACCGCTGGTACAAAAACAAAAACAACGAGGGCGTTTCAGAAGTTTCATTCTTTGATGTTGAAGCCTACGGAAAGGTAGCCGAAACCTGCAATAAAAAAATTGACCGGGGAACCGGGCTTAGAATCGTAGGCCGCCTCAAGCAGGACCGCTGGAAGGACAAGGATGGCAAAACTCAAAGCAAATGCTATGTAATTGCAGAACATATTGAGTACAAACCAAAATTCAACGAAGCCCCTGCTCCCGCACAGGAAGCAGATGGCGCTGAAACAGAAACGGCAGCGGTAACTGCCGCAACAGAAGAGGCTGAAGAAACAGTATTCTAGGCCGGCTTATGAATGTCTATCGCTTTCTGCGAGGGGCATTCTTTTTTCCTCCACGGCTATTTGGGCGGGCTTTTGAAGCTTTGGACGATTTTTCAGAAGTCTGATTTGCTGCCTTTGCCTGTGCAGCCCGTTCATTAGCCGCTTTATATTCCTCAATTTTTTCAGGGGAATAGAAACCGTCTTTCCAGTTGAATCTGGAAACTCCCTGTAAAGGCTGAGCTTTTATCAGGGAGGTCATAATTGCCTTTATCTGGCTTCTTGTAACCTTAGTTTTAGAAAAGTCTACCAGAAGTCTCTTAAAGCCAGCTGTCTGAAGAAGCTTTACTTTGTCTACAATACTGAAAGGCTCTTCCGGCATAACAAAAGAACCGTCTCTTGTAGAACTGAGTTTGAAAACCTTTTCTTCCTTATCTGCAAAGAAGGTAAAATCATAATCCTTCGGCATCTTAAAGCGCATGCGGAATAGTGCCGGATATGCAAAAACAGGAACGAGAACCCTTGCGCGGACATTTTCTTCGTAGGTTGCTTCAAGATTTTTTCGGGAGTTTTCGTATGGAGAAATAAAAGCACCAATATTGAGGTTTTCAAGCCATGAAACTGCCCAGCGGTTAAAGGTATATAAATAAGGCCCCGCAATCATATTGGCAGAGGTCTGTTTGAGCATCTGAATATGGGCAATATTGTTTACGACAAAATTCTGGAAGCCGTCATTAACAAGCTGCAAAAGTTCAGTTCTCAGCTTATCCTCCTGAGCCGCAGAACAGAATGGATCAAGAGAAATGTAAAGCTGTTTTTTTGAAAAAGGCAGTACAGTCTTATGGTTCAAAAGGTCGTAAGAGGTTTCTGAATTGTATTCAACAATTGCACGAACCGGGTTGAGTCCCTGAACAGAGAAGAGATCCGGAATAGATGAAACCTGTGCATAAATGCCTTCAGGGAAATATGCAAGCTCCTTTGGCTTTACCGGAGTAAGATCAAGGATTGGAAGAATTTCATCCTTAGGCTGTTTTCTGTAACGACCAATATCATTTGGAAGCACATGAGGGTAGCGTTTTGAATCTGCCTTAATCTGCAAAAGGTAAACCTCGTCGCCGGTAGAAAAACCGCCTGGAATATCAATCCAGCGTTTTCCATTTTCTTCATCAACCTCAACAGAACGGATTTTGTGACTTACGCGGCCAGTATCATCCTTTCGGTGAATACGGATTGAATCACCTGGATCTGGATCATAAGAACCGCCTGAAAGAACTGCCATTTTTATATTCAGCTGCTCTTTTGGAGTATCCGGGTTTGCCGCATCACGGATTGCCTGAGCAAGTTCAAGGGGAGCCGCTTTTATGGCAGAAATTTTTCCAAGATAAATACCTGTTCCGCCTGCCTGATTAGGATTCAAAATCTTTTCGGCCGCGCCCTCTACCCCTTCTTCAAGGCTCTTAAAGCCGTACCAGTAGCTGGTTTTTGTTCTTGCAAAGTCTGAGGCCAGCATGCGTTTTCCGGCAGCAATGGCGCCCTTTCTATCTTCCTTATAATGATCAATTACATAACGGTAAGCAGAAACAACACTGCCAACGTATTCCGCACTCTTCATGCGGCCTTCAATTTTAAAGGAATCAACACCGGCTTCGATAAGGGCAGGAATCTGATCAATAAGCTGAAGGTCACAGGGAGAAAAATAATAACCTTCCCTTACACCGCCGGGAACTTCTGCTGAATAAAAACGACGGCAGGCCTGTGTACACATTCCGCGGTTTGCAGACTTTCCACCCAGGAAGCTTGAGAAAAGACAAAGTCCAGATTCACTTACACAAAGAGCTCCGTGAACAAAAACTTCAAGCTCAGCACCAGTTTCACTCTTGATTTTCTGAATTTCATCAAGTCCAAGCTCACGGGCAAGTACCATTCGCTTAATACCTTCCTTCTGGAGGACACGAACAGCCGCAGTGCTTTCAATATTCATCTGGGTAGAGGCATGAAGATCAAGATTTGGAAAAAAGTGCTGAGCCATGCGCATAACGGCATAGTCCTGAACGATAAGTCCGTCCGGGCCTACCTCATTCAGGTATGACAAAAAACGATAGAGACGTTCTGTTTCTTTTTCCTCACTGACAGTATTAACTGTAACGTAAATCTTCTTTTTCTGTCTGTGAAGACTTTCTACTGCCGCTTCAAACTGATTCCAGGCAAAATTTGTGGTGCGTAAACGAGCATTAAAGCTCTTCAATCCTAAATAAACAGCATCTGCACCTTCACCGATGGCAGCGTCCAAAGATTCGATATTTCCCGCAGGAGCTAATAATTCGACCATTCTTAAATGATAACATATATTTTAAGATGCCGCTATAACCCGCAGAAGATTGTTATTAAAGACGTCCCGGACTGACATCTTTAACTTCCCATTCCTGAGTATTTTCAAGCTTTCGCTGAAAGGATTTTTTTGGTGTAGTTCCCTCATTCAAAACCGCAGCTGAAATATCATCCGTGTCACTTAATCCGCTTTCATAAAGACGCTTTGCAAAAGCAGCAGGAGCCTCCTTCCAGCATTCACTTTCACCATTTGAATACATAAAACCATCTATGATTTTTCCGCTGGCTTTATCTTCTATAATAATAACGTCGTCAATGTCATGAAAATGCGCAGAATTTTCATCTGCCCACAAATCCCGTATTCCGTCCGCACTGTAAGTCCCCTTAGCCGCATCAAGATTATCATCAAGCTCGCTTATACAGCCCTCTCCGGCATTACGCAGGTGAATTAAAATCACCTCATCCTTGTGAACTTCAATTCCCGGAAAGTCATAAGCCTTTTTTTCTCCGTCACTGGCACTCACGAGCCTCAGCCCCGCAAGATTTCCATCTTCCAGTGCAAGAATTTCTACAAACTCACTTCTGTATTCATCGCCAGTTTTCAGCTTTGCCTTTGCATATTTTATCTGCAGCTCTGTTATCAAAAGCGATGGAACCTTAGGATTAAAGCCCGTAAACGTTACGGTAAAGGTAAGGCTGTTTCCACAGGCGTCTTCAACAATACCATAAAGCTCATAGGCCTTACCCACACTTGTAGGATTCTGAAATTTAAAGAATACTTCACTTTCTGAATCCGAAAGTTCTACATCTACAGGAATCTTTCCAAAATCTCCGTAAGCAGCTTTTATTGCCCCGGACAGCTCCTGATTTTCAGAATGAGCAGAAGAATCTGAAATTCCCTCAATGAAAGGCGAAAGTACGGCCCCAGTCACCTTTACCTTTTTGGAAAAAGTAATTTGAAGGGAATTTTCATCAATAACTTTTAATTCTTCCATTACAGGCGCAGTATAATCTCCTCCCACAATCTGGATTCCCTCTGTAGAAACCTTACATGAAAAAGGTGACGCTGCAAAAATCGTAATTCCCGCAATTACAGCCGCCTGCATAAAACAAACGGCAACTTCCCTGAATTTTCTAAAACACATAAGCACTCCTAAAGTATTTTTAGACAAAAAAAACTCACGTCCTTGAACGTGAGTTTTAATTAAGTTCTTACTTATATAATTGCCCAAAAATTCAAATTCCGGCAATGTTTCAGAAAAATTTTTGATTTTTTTTAGTTTATTTTTGCAGCTTCAACCATATAGCGTACAGAAAGGCCCGCATCATCTTCAAAATGTTTTTCAATTACAAAGATGAGATTCTGTTCTGAATCATCGCAGAAAATACGCTCAATTTTATAATTTGTAACGCCATGTCGTACAATGTCTGGAGAGCCTATTCTCTGGGTGTTTACAAGATAACCGTCAGCATCAAATTTTTCCAGTTTTATATAGAAAGAAGATTTCGCATTTTTCCCGCTGCCATTGACAGAAGGCACAAGGGTAATTCTGTAGGAAATCTGACTGTCTACAGGGGCACTTCTAAAATCCTTAAAGACGATTTCATCTGTTCCTCTTTTATTAACGTCATCAAGAATGTAAAGAACGTGATCTGGATTTGCTGTTTTACACTTCAAAGCATTCAGATAAGAGGAATTCTTTGATTCAAGTTCATTATATAAATCTTTTCCGTTTTTAGAAGCAGTTGCGGCAGAAGCTTTTGTCTTAAAAACGCCGGAATCTACATAATCATTCTTTGCAATATCAACCTGATAGATTTCTGCCCAGCCCTGAAATTTTTTATCTGTCTTTCCATACTGGCCGAATACGTAATATTTTCCGTCAGCAGAAAAGCCTTTATCTACAAGAGAAGCTACGTCACCTGCATTCAATGAAAGCATGGCAAATGCAAAAATAAAACTGCATAAAAGTGATTTTTTCATGAATCCTCCCAATGATTCCATAAAATTTATCCTACATCTTTATTTTCGGAATTTTAACAAAAGACTTTATCATTTTTACTCCGGCACTTTACTATTATTTTTGTTCACGTTATTTTTTAAATATGACAATTAAAGCCAGAAACCGTTTTTATCTTATATTTTTTGCCTTTTCTCTTATTCTTTTGGCCCTGACCCTTATCTTCTTTCACTATCAGAAATTTACAGGTACACTTGTACTGCCAAAAGTCTACCTGCCCAAGGATGCGTCAACTTCCATTCTCACAGGCTACAGACCATTTTTTACATTTCTTTCTATATTTTTGCAGATGTTTTTTGTAAGCGGAACAAGCATTCTGGTTCTTTTCGCCTTCTTCAAAACTCAGGCCGGTGAACTTGGATATTTTCTGCTTTTCCTGCTTTCCATGCTTTTAGACAGCCTTAGAATTTTAATTCCCCTTCTGCAGCTTTCTAATACCTATTCATCTGAGCTGGTAACCATTTCAAATATAATTCTTACAGGAACAATTCTTACTCCGATTTCACTTCTTGCCCTTGTGCTTTTTTCTACAGAGCTTTACCGGCAGAACCTGGAACAGAACTGCCTTATCATTATTGTTGCATCAGCATTTTTTGCCTTTGCAGTGCCCTTAAATACAGCTATTCTTCTTCCCAATTTCAGTCTTGCCTGCTCTTTTCAAAAAATCATCTGGACAATTTACATAATCTTCACACTGATTGCGGTCTTTTCGCTTTTTATAAAAAATTTCAGAGATGAAATCAGTCAGCTTATGACTCTGGGATTTTTTCTTATGAATTTTGGAGCATTACTTATCAAGCAATGCTATTCTCTCCTGCAGCTGATTTTTTCGATGGTCTTTTTGATGGCAGGAACCTTTATTTATATTAAGGAACTTCACAACCGCTATCTCTGGAACAACTGATTTTTTAAATCATCATTCCAAAAACAGCTCCTATTGCAAGAGGAATGATAAGATTATCAAAATCAGAAAGCGGCAGCATTTCCAGAAGCATTGCAAAAAGGGCAGTTACAAGACTTACATAACAGTTTGTAGAGCAGCAGAAGACGGCAATAAAAACCGCAAGAAAACAGGTAAGGCTTCCTGCCACAGTTTTTCCATGTGAGCCTGGAATTGTAATTCTTCCTATTAATTTTCCCGAAAGACTTGCAAGTCCGTCCCCAAAAGCGAGGGCAAAAATTCCAACCCTGGCACTTTCCGGCGGCAAAAGAATAGCTGCTAATATTATTCCAAAAACAAGGGTAACCGGCCCAAGAACAAAACGGTTTTCATCGCGCTTTCTTGCCGCAACCTCGGTGACCTTTGAAATAAGAGGGATTGTAACGCCTTTTAAGCGCAAAAGTTCACATACAGAATATCCGCAAACTGCAAAAAGAAGCATTGCGATAGTCGTATAAAAAGCAAGACTAAGGAAGAAGGGCACAAAGCTGGAACAGATATGAATGCTTTTTCTGAAAAGCTCCTTTGCAATTGAGTTTGCTTTCTGGCGTAAATAAATGCCGTACTGGATTGCACTTATATTTGTATTCATGGCTTCCTCCGGAGGCTACTTTCTTTCCTTATCGGTAAGAGTTTTTGGGATTTGAGTATAAATTGCCGGCTCATATTCTGTAAAATTGTGAGTTACATATTTTATATTCTGCTCGGCAAGGTTTGTGCCGCCAAGACGCAGCATAGAAACCTGATTTCTTGTAAGCGCATCCCAGGCTCGTACTGACTGCTGAAACTGGACTATAGATTTTGCATTCAGACTGCTATTTCCGGTTCTTTTTGCAAGACGATGAAGTGTTACTCCGTAGTTATTTGCAGCATACAAATATGTATTTACAATATCGTTATCTGAATCATTAACCTGAGGGAAGACCATTCCCCTGTCAGCAACTTCGTTATCAAGATATGCAACCAGCTGATTATAATAACCTTCTGCCGCATAGTCATCTCCACGGCGGGAAAGTGTATTTGCCATAGCAAGCATAAGGTTAGGCTCTTTTACATTTCCGTCACTTGCCTTCATAAATGAACCAAGAGCCTCTGTAAGATTATCCTTGTTATACTGAATAAATCCGATTCTGTAGCGGATTTTCGGGCTGTCGTTATTCAGCTCAACAGAGCTCATGTAATTTTTAAGGGCGTCATCATATTCAGCAGAAACAAAATATTTCAAATCAGCCATATCTTCATAAAGCTTTCCAATCTGCTGATTACCTTCAAAGCCGGCATTGTCGCGTTCCTTCGCATAAAGGGAAATACCGTCGGCAAACTGCTCCTGAGCCTGAACATGCTCATCATTGCTTTCATAATATTCGCCCAGAAGTCTGTAAGTGTCGATATATTTGTAAATATCCCGGCGCTTGAGTGAGTCTGCCGCGTCGAACATCTTCAGGGTATTCTGCAAGGTCTTTTCTACATGCTCATATTCCTTGGAGAAAATGTAGTATTTAGAAAGATTGTAAAGGGCAATCGGATTTGTCGGATCCGCGTGGGCGGCAGTAAGCAAAAGCTTTCTTAATCCGTCAATCTGGAAGCGCAGATATTCCTGACTCGCAGGAAGAGGACCGTAATATTTTTCAAGAAGATAGCCGCTCAGTTCCGTCCAGTCTTGGGCTGCCAGGGATTTTGGATTTCCATCAAAATTCTGCTTAACTTCAAGAACCTGACGAAGCTTGTCTGAGCGGATAAAATACTTCATCATTCGCGACATATAAAGATTATTCGGCTTATAAAGCTGAATAAGTGAAGCATACTGCTCGCGGGCAAGCTCAAGCTTTGCAGGATCCTTTTCTGTACCCCACTCAAGGTAAACATCACCAAGCTTTAAGATTCCGTCAGGATCATTGATATGGTAATCAAGAACTTCGCGGCGAACGATTTCTTCAGCTTTTTCGTAATTCACCATATCATCAAGCTCCATGTCGGCATATTCAAGACCGGCTTCCTTATCATGACGGAAGCACATGAGGATATTCTGATACATTTTTTCTGCACGCTGGAACTGTTTATGTTCCCTGTAACCACGGGCATAATTGAAGAACCAGTTGCGGTCCAGACGGTATTTTACAGCCTCGTCAAATTTAATTTCTGACTGAGGATATTCTTCTGCCTGTAAAAGGGCATATCCCTGTTTATAAAGGCTGTTTGCCTTAAGAGGTTTGTATATGCAGTTCTTTCCAAAGTTAAAAAGCCCGATTCCTACCAGAAGAAGTGCACAGCCTACAATAAAGGCCGGAATTATCCTGTTTCTAAGCTGATAAGAAAGTGATTTTTTATAGGCTTCGTATTCTTCAGCTGAACGGTGCTCAAAATCACGAGGGACAGGAATTGAAATGTCCATCATTTTTTCGAGCATACCGGCAACCTGACGGGCAGGAGCCTTATTTAAAATCTTTTCAATTACTTCAAACTCAGCGTCATCTGTAAATTCATCCTGAACGATGAAATTTTCAAATGCGAGGCGGACATTCAGAGGATATTCACTGAAATTCTTAAGGAAGGTCTTGTACTGTTCGTCAGAAAGAGTATTTGGAGGAAGCTCTTCGCCCGGAAGTGCCTCTGAAAAATCAGGAGTATCAAGCTTTTCGTGAGCAGGTTCAGCGGCTTTAGACGACTTTGTCTTAGCTTTTGGAGACGCTTCTTCCGGCTGAACAGCAACATCTGTAATTCCAGGAATTTCAAAATCGTTATCAAAAGACAGGTCATCATCAAGCTGACCGTCCAGCTGGCTGTCTGTATCAGAAATACCAAAGTCGACGTCATCCATGCCGCTTGTATCAAAGGTTTCAAGAGGCTCATCGGAATTTACATCATCAAAAGAGTCACCATCAGGCAAATCAGCAGAATCTTCAGCAACTGAGTCGGTAAAATCTGGAGTTTCAGCCCCAAATCCATCCATGTCATCAAGATTAAAGGTTTCGGCAGGAAGTTGTCCTGAATCTTCTGATGAAGAAGTGTCTGGAATCGAATCATCAGCTGATGGAATATCACCAGACGGAATATTGCTGGCCTCAAGACCAAAATCACCAGCAAATGGAGTATCGGCAGAAGGGTCGTCCATTGACGGCATCTCTGCGGCATCTTCTGAACTATCAGAGACTTCTGCACCTTCTTCCGCCGGTGCATCACCCGAAATGTCGTCCATAGATGGCATATCATCCATTGATGGCATATCGTCCATAGACGGCAGTTCTGTAGAAAGGTCATCTAAAGACGGCATTTCAGCAGAAAAATCTTCCTCTGCCGGAGCCTGTTCAGCTAATTCTTCATCAGAAGGAGCTTCGTTCAAACTTGAAGCAAGATCATCAAGGCCGTCTGTCGAAAAGTCATCAAGTCCATCAGTAGAAAAATCGTCAAGACCGTCAGTTGAAAAATCATCTGCTGCCTCTGCAGGAGTTTCGGCTTCAGAAATTTCATCGGCAGGAGTTTCATCTACTGAGCTTTCTTCCGCAGGAGCCTCTGCCAGAGGATTTTCTTCTGTTTGAGTTTCTTCCAGATTGTCAGCAGCTGGTTCACTTTCAAAGCTGAAATTATCCATGTCATCAAGATTAAAAATATCATCTGATGCAGGCTTTTCGTCAGAAGGAATATCAGCGCTTAAAGCTTCATCAAGTGGACTTTCATCAGCTGCAGGCTCATCAAGAGAAAAATCATCAGCGGAAGCATCCTCCACAGGGACACTCGCACTTACATCTGTAGCACCATCCCCGGCAGAAGGCTCTTCATTTCCCAAATCCCCCATATCAAAACCATCAATATCAAGGGCATCAAGAGACAAATCTTCTATATTAATATCTGCCGGATTTGTCTTTGGAGCTTCAGCTTCTTCCGCAGCAGGCATTTCATCTGTCACTTCAAAAGCATCCTGGGCAGGGGCAGGAGTTTCTTCTTTTTCTTCTGCAGGCTTTTTCTTTTTCTGATCCGGGTGCATATTGGTTTCTTCATCATCATCAAAACCCGCACTCAAATCAAATTCATCGTCGTAGTCATACTCACCGATTCCTTCGATATTTCTTTTATTTCTATTTGCAGCGGCAACGCTCTCATCAAGATCCAGCCCCATGTCAGGGATATCATCAAGATTAAGATTTTCAAGATCAGAAACTTCTACTTCGCTTTTTGCGTCCGGCTTAGGCTCAATAAGCCCGCTTTCATCAAGCTCAGGAAGATCTTCTTCAGGCTCCTTTGTCTCAGGGGCAGGCTGGTCGTCAGCTGTCGCTTCATCTGCAGCGCCCGGTAAATCAAAGTCACCGGCTGGCGGCATTTCAAGGTCGGCAGGAGACATTTCATCGTCAGCAGGCGGGATAAGCTCGTCATCAGACTGAATATCCATGCCGGCAGACGGCAAATCTGTATCATCTGACGGTATATCTAAAGCAGCATCAGACTCATCACCTTCCAGCGAAGGCAAATCTGTAGCGTCATCAAAAGAAAGATCAGAAATATCATTAGGAAAATCAAGACCATCAGCACCTGGAAGAGGCTTATTGCCTACAAGTTGGTCCAGATCTCCAAGGTCATTTATATCAGCTTTATTAATATCAGGAATTTCGTTATCTGCTTCTGATTCTGCAAGCTCAGGAAAATCCGCACTTGAAAGCTCGGGTTCCGGCTCAGGCTCAGAAGGAGTATTTTCTTCCTCAGGACCAACCTCTTCCATATCTTCAGGCTCATCAAATCCAGCGCCCGCAAGCAGGGCATCAAGTCCCATATCAGCAATGGAAACTTCAGGTTCCGGCTCAGGCTCAGGTTCTGGCTCCGGCTGATCCTCAAACATAGAAAGGTCTGGCATAGAATCTTCGCCACCACCTTCCCCGTCAGCAGCCATAGCACCCATATTCAAAAGGTCGGACATATCAGGAACAGCAGGCTGGGGACTTTCTTCGCCGGCATCAGCGTTTGCTTCTGCTGCAGGAGCACCAGTACCAGTAATATCAGAAAAATCTTCTTCGGCAGGGGCAGCTTCCTGTTCAACTTCGTTAACAGGCATTCCAAGAACAAATTCTTCAGAATCATCAACATCAGGAATAGAGGCAGGAATATCTATTTTGACAGGCTTTTCTCCGCGCGATGCACGAACATTGACTTCGTTACCAAGAGAGAGCATATCGCTGTTAAACTTTTTTAGTTGATTTAAGCCTGGCATAAGATAATTTTACCCCACAAGTCTTCAATATTACAAGAGAGTTGTTTTTCCCCTACTCTTCATTAGTTTAACGGAATTTTTGAAGGGTCACTTTAACACTTTTTTCTTATTTATATTTGAAAAAAAATCCTAAAAGTCCCGCCTGCCCTGCCGATATTCACAGTATGAAAAAGACAAAAATTCTCCTGGCGTTAGCCATTTTTACTGCTTTGGCAGGAAAAGCATTTTGTGCGGCTCCCTTGAATTTCCAGAACTACGAGCTCGATACCCTTTTGCATAACATCGAAAAGCCCGGCGAGCCGATTATAACCGATGATTACATCATTTTTACTGCCCCCGTACAGAACCGCTCTGTCGGAATTGCCTTTGATTTTGAAAATTATCAGGTAGTCCATCCCTTCCAGCTGCTCACAAGCAGCGACGAAGAAGGAAATTCCACCCGCAAGCATCTTTTTTACTGCTTTCAGCGCCAGCACCTTTTTGATTCTCTAAAATATCGCCTTGTAATTGACGGACTCTGGACAACAGACCCCCTGAATCCAAATAAAGAATACGACGAACAGGTGAACCTGTATTTTTCTAAACTGGAAAATTTAGGTAAGATAAAAATTGCCACAGAAGCAACTTCAAATGACAGCGTAAAATTTATTTACAAGGGCGAAAGCGGACTCAAGCTTAACCTTGCAGGAACCTTTACCAACTGGGATCCCTGGATTTACCAGCTTGAAGAAATACAGCCAGGTCTTTACGAGCTTGAACTGCCTTTGACTACCGGCACCTATTACTACAACTATTACCTGGGTCTGACACCCATTCTGGACAACACTAACCCGGAAAAAATTTACACCGCTGATGGCCGCAGCGCCAGCGTAATCAGGGTGAATTAGGACAGCAAAGAAGAAGGATTAATATATGGCAAAATTTATTTCCTGGAATATAGATTCATTGAACGCAGCTTTAACTTCAACATCCGCAAGGGCACTTTTGTCACAGGATGTACTAAAAAAAATCGCAGCCTGTGATGCAGACATAATTGCCATTCAGGAAACAAAACTGCCTGCAGAAGGGCCATCTGCCACACATACCGAACTTTTAAAATCTTACTTTCCCGGATACAAATTTGAATGGGTTTCTTCTGTGCCCCCTGCCAAAAAAGGCTATGCCGGCACGATGATTTTGTACAAAGAAGGGCTTAAGGCTGAAAAAATCGTGCCAAAACTGGGAGCTCCCGATACGATGGATGACGAAGGCCGCCTTATCGCCCTTGAATTCGACAATTTTTATTTTGTAAACGTTTATACCCCGAATTCCGGGGACGGACTTAAACGCCTTAAGGAACGCCAGATCTGGGATTCTTTATACGCAGATTATCTTTCATCCCTCGACCAGAAAAAAGCGGTAATTGCCTGCGGTGATTTTAATGTTGCCCACAAGGAAATTGACCTTGCAAATCCTGCCGCCAATCATTTTTCTGCAGGCTTTACAGATGAAGAACGGGAAGGCTTTACAAAGCTTTTGGCCCGCGGCTTTACCGACTCTTTCCGCTTTATTCACGGTGATGTAAAAGACATTTATTCCTGGTGGGGCCAGAGAATTAAAACCAGCAAAATCAATAATTCGGGCTGGCGTATTGATTATTTTATTGTCAGTGACCGCATTAAAGACAAAATCCAGAAATCCGAAATGATTGATTCAGGTCCAAGACAGGATCATACACCAATCCTTCTGGAAATAGAGCTTTAAGCTAGCAAAGGTCGTAATCCAAACACCAACTTCCGAATAAACATAACCTTTGCTCGCCTTCTGCTTACGCAGAATGCGCGTTGGATTTTACCTATTTAAAACGTCTCGCCATAGCCTGCAATTTAGACATGTCCATTCCCTTAAGGGCATTCATGTCCAGACCGCCCATGCCGCCGGCACCGCCCATCATAGACGGATCAAGACCAAGCTGATTCATCATCTTACCCTGAAGTCCGCGGTTACGGCTTACTTTTTTCATCATAAGCTTTGTCTTTTCAAACTGCTTGATAAGCTTGTTTACGTCTGCAACGGAGGTTCCGCTTCCTTTGGCAATGCGCTTACGGCGGCTAGGCCCGATAATCAGATGATTCAGACGCTCTTTGTATGTCATACTCTGAATGATAGCTTCATTCTTTTTCATGCCGCTCATATCAAGCTGGCTTGGATCAATTCCGTTCATACCAGGAAGCATTTCCAGAAGCTTACTCATGCTGCCCATCTTTTTAACCTGCTGGAACTGTTCAAGCATATCCTGCAGGGTAAACTCGTTGCGCTGCAGCTTTTTCTGCATTTTGAGGGCCGCTTCAGCATCAACAGTTTCCTGAGCCTTTTCAACAAGGGAAACAATATCACCCATGCCAAGAATACGGCTGGCAATTCGTTCAGGATGGAATACTTCAAAATCTTCTGTTTTTTCGCCGGTTCCCACAAACAAAATCGGCTTATCTGTGATTGTTTTAAGGGAAAGTGCCGCACCACCACGGGCATCTGAGTCGAACTTTGTAAGGATAACGCCGGTAAGTCCCAGCTGCTCGTCAAAGCTCTTTGCAATATCAACGGCATTCTGACCGGTCATTGCATCGGCAACTAAAAGCACTTCAACAGGATTTGTTGCCTTTTTGATTTTTACCAGTTCTGCCATCATTTCTTCATCAATCTGAAGGCGTCCGGCAGTATCGATGATGATTGTATCGTTTCCGTTACGGCGGGCAAAATCAATAGCTTCTTTTGCGTTCTTAACGGCGTCCTTTGAGTTTTCCTTGAAAACCGGAACTCCGATTTTTTCTCCAAGCTGGGAAAGCTGTTCAACAGCGGCAGGACGGACTAAATCGCAGGCAGCAAGAAGAGGCTTTCTTCCGTCTTTTAGGAGTTTTGCGGCAAGCTTGTGGGCAGCAGTAGTTTTACCGGCACCCTGCAGACCAAGCATAAGGATAACAGACTGGGTATCAGGGCCTTTAAGATGAAGGTCAACCTTTGTATCACCCAGCATGGCAACAATTTTGTCGTAAATGATTTTTACAAACTGCTGACCCGGATCTACGGCTTTAAGAACCTTTTCACCCTTGGCTTCTTCAATAGTAGAATTAACAAAGCGGCGGACAACGCGAAGGTTTACATCGGCTTCCAGAAGAGCCATTTTAATCTGCTCAACTGAATCCTCAATATTTCGTTCGGTAATTGTAGACTTACCACTAATAGTTTTAACAATTCCGCTAAATGCACTTGAAAGTTTTTCTAACATACTTTTGTTCCTTCTACAATTGTCTGACTCGCGGATTAGCGCTTATCCGGTGTAATCTTGCGAGTATTCTTTCGTCTTATGTATATCTTTTTTCCCTGATTATAAAGCTCGTTCATAAAGTCTTCAGGGGTAATTTCCTTGTTCAAAATTCTGTAAAGTCCGTTACAAATTATAAGCTTGAGGCCTTTTTTCTTTGCAATTTCGTGAACATATTTACAGGCAATGGCACCTTCAGGAAGGTAACCGATTTTTGCAACATTTGCTATCAGATCATCAATATCCTTGAATTTTGAAAGCATGTCAGTTTTAATTAAATCCTGACCAAAACGGCGGTTGCGTCCGTATTTACTCTTACAGGTTACGTCCAGATCACCTACTCCCGAAATTGAAGTAAAGGTTTCTGCGTGAGTTGCTCCCATCGCAAAGCCCAGCATCTGGATTTCATTAAGGCCTGCTGCCATCAAAAGGCTTTCTGTATTGTCGCCAAAGGTATCAGAAGTTTCGGCAATTGCGTCCATTGCACCGTAAACTACGGCAACAACGTTTTTAGCAGCTGCACAAATCTGAACTCCGATTACGTCAAAGCTTGAATAAACCATGAGGCCCGGAACGCGTAAAAGCTCGCGAACCTTGATTGAATTGCGGGGATTCATTGATGCAGAAACAAGGCCGGTGAGTTTTCCCATGGCAACTTCCTCTGCATGGCTTGGGCCCGCAACATAAACAGTATTGTTTTTATAGCAGGCAGGAAGGGCTTCTTCCATTGTTTCCAGAATCAGCTTAGGGCCCTCCGGAGTAGGCACAAAGCCCTTGGTAAGGGATGCGATGATTGTTTTTCCGTTTTTAATATTAGGAACATCGACAATCTTTTTAATTGTGCTTGCTAAAAACAAAGAAGGAGATGCAATGATAAGAAAATCCTTTTTTGATGCAGCTTCGATAATATCATTAGTAGCTGTAAGATTTTCAGAAAGGGCAAAGCCTTTTAAAAATCTCTTGTTTTCGTGCTCATTATTAATTGAATCAACTACGTCCTGTTCCAAAGCCCAGATCTGAACCTTGTGATTTCCTCGTGCAAGTGCCTGTGCAAGTCCTGTACCCCAGGCACCGCCTCCGATTACGCCAACAGATTTTTTGTTCATTACTATCGCCTTCTTTTGTTTTTTAACGGATTTTCGATTATCGGCTAATACCAGCCAGCCTCTGCGTCTTTCCAGTCGTATATTTCTTCGTCTTTGAACCAGAGCTTGATTTCGCGCTCGGCGCTGGCATCGCTGTCTGATGCATGAATAATATTGCGGGCTGTGTGAGTGCAGTAGTCACCACGAATTGTTCCCGGCATTGCTTCTTCTGGTTTTGTAGCACCGCAGAATTTGCGGATAAGTTCAACACAGTTATCTGCCTGCCATACCATTGCAACTACAGGGCCAGATGTAACGTATTCTACCAGACCATCATAGAAAGGTTTTCCCTTATGCTCTGCATAATGAGCCTCTGCAATTTCCTTTGTAGGATGGAGCATTTTCAACCCAACTAACTTAAATCCTTTTTTTTCAAGGCGAGAAATAACTTCGCCAACCAGCCGGCGGTTAACAACACCCGGTTTCAACATTGTAAAACATCTTGTCATAATTCAAATATTATACAATGAAAACTAAGGCCAATTCAATACTTGAAAAAAATCGTTACTTTATATAGTATTAAAAAATCAGTACATCAACGTGTTTTGAAGTGCTGATTCTCTGGAGAGTTCCTGCGACGATGCGGGACGCCGAAGGGTTAAGGCTATTCCAGCCGATATCTCAGGCACAAAGGACAGGGCAAAATAAAAGTTCCATTCCTACTCTGGAGAGTTTGCTAACTTGTCAGCTGACAAAAGACGCAAACTCTATTTTATTTTAAAGGACAAACAACATGTTTGAACAAATCCTTAACAAAATCGATGACGTTGTATGGGGAATCCCAACAATCGCCCTCATTCTGGTAACTGGTATCGTTATGACAATCGCTACACGCGGTATCCAGTTTACAAAATTCGGCCGTGCTTTTAAAAGCATCTTTAAGGAAAACGAAGGTAAAGGTGAGCTTTCGGGCTTTTCTGCACTTTGTACAGCGCTTTCTGCTACAATCGGAACTGGTAACATTGTCGGCGTTGCAACAGCTATTCTCGCCGGTGGACCTGGTGCCCTTTTCTGGATGTGGGTTGCAGCCCTTTTGGGAACAGCAACAAAATACGCTGAATGTATGCTCTCAATTAAATACCGCGAAGTAAAAGCAGACGGTCACGTACTCGGCGGACCTTTCTATACAATCGAAAAAGGAATGGGCAAAAACTGGAAATGGCTTGCAGTTCTCTTTGCTTTCTTTGGAACTCTTGTAGGTCTTTTTGGTATCGGTACATTTACTCAGGTAAACGGTATCTGTGGTGCCATCCAGAACGCATTTGACCCTGAAAAAACAAACATCGCATTTACAATCGGCGGCAACTCTTACTCATGGGCAACAGTTATTGGCGGAGCTGTAATCACAATCGCAACTGCCCTTGTTTTGATCGGTGGTCTTAAACGCATTTCTGCCGTTGCAGAAAAAATTGTTCCTGTAATGGCTATCATCTATGTTTTCCTTGGTGTTTCTGTAATCATCATGAACGCAACCCGCATTCCGGCTGCATTTGTTTTGATTTTCAAAGGCGCATTTGGTTTTGATACTGGTGTCCGCGCAATTGCAGGTGCCGCAGCCGGAACAATCATCAAAATGGCTATGCAGAAAGGTATTGCCCGCGGTATCTTCTCTAACGAAGCAGGTCTCGGTTCTGCACCAATCGCAGCAGCAGCCGTTCAGACTGACGAGCCGGTTGAACAGGGTATGGTAAACATGACCGGTACAATCATCGATACTCTTATCATCTGTACAATGACAGGTCTTTCAATCGTACTCGCCGGCGGTGACGTATGGAACAGCGGCGCAACAGGTGCTGCCCTTACATCAAGAGCCTTCAGTGCAATTCTTGGCGGTGACGGTCACTCCGTACAGTTCCTGGTAATGCTTTGTCTTGTATTCTTTGCTTTTACAACAATTCTCGGCTGGGACTACTACTCAGAAAAATGTCTTGAATATCTTTCTGGCGGAAGAATGAAATATGTAAAGCTTTACCGCTGGCTCTACATTCTTGCAGTAGCAATCGGACCTTACATGACAATTTCTGCAGTATGGACAATCGCCGACATCACAAACGGTTTGATGGCAATTCCTAACTGCGTATCTCTTCTGGTACTCAGCGGCCTTGTCGCAAAAGAAACAAAGGCTTACTTCGATAAGTATCCAAAACTGTAATTTAAGATTACAGGTTAAATAGAAAAGCCCTTTTTATCACATCAATCGATATGATGAAAAGGGCTAATTTTTTATACTCAGAAAGAAGCCGGCTACATAATCACGTAGTCACTTTCCCAGGTAACTGCATAGGAGGTTAATTTACAGTCACCGCCGGAAAGATCGGGTTTTTCTTCAAGGTAAACTTTTTTCAAATCCTGCACAGGATAGATTTCCAGCTCCAGCTTTGAAAAATCAATATTACGCTTTAGATAACGCTTCAGACCAATATCCCAGCTGAGCTTTTCATCCATAAAGAAGTGATCATCAAGCAGCATTTTTTTACCGTCTACAAGACCGTAAAGACGGGCTTTGTCACCAAGATAATTAAACTTAATAAAACAGTCACCTTTTCCTTTTTCTTTAAGCAGCTTAGCAGGAGCAGAAGCATCAACAGTGTAAACAGTTTTATCAGAAGCGCTTTCAACTTCCTTTACAAGAATATTTGCATTGAATTTTTCTGCACAGGCTTCATAGCAGGTAAATTCTACAGCAGGCAAATCTTCTGCAAGGTTTTTATTTACCTTACCGCATTCAGTAAAGCCCTGAGGAATATTTTTCAAAGAAGGATAAGCATAGAATTTAGCATCCCCCTGACAAATCAGATGAAGCTTACCATTTTCGTCCGTGAAAACTCCGCCCTCCGAAATAATCAAAGTGCCGTCATTCATTTTCCATGAGTTGAGAGCATCTCCGCGGCTCAAAACCAGATATTTTGCTTTAGCGGCATCTTCTCTCTTTTCAAACTGGAAGAAATCTTTGCCAGCCTGCTGATTTTTGCGGGCATAGAAAACTGTAAACCCATCTGCAAGCTTACAAAGAGGACTTACCATTGCAGTTTTTACTTTTACCCCGCCAAATTCCATATTAAAAGGAAGGAAAAAGTAATCCTTATTTTTAAGGTCAAAAGCCGGGAAAGCAGTACCGTCAGGAGCTGTAATTTTACAGTTCTTGTGCTCAGCCATGTCATAAAGGCGGACATAGTTATTTACAAAAAGATAGCCTTTTTTTCCGTCAGTGCGGAAGGAATAGCGCAAATCTTTAAGATTATCAGGCTGAAGAGGATTGTCAGCAGGAATGTCAGCGCCAAGGCCGCAGAATTCTTCGCCAAAATCATGAACAAAGCTTGCAAAAAGCTTAATTTCGCGCAAAGTATCACTCATCTGACCGTATTCGCGGACAGGAGCGCGGAAATCATAGTTTTTTTCAGGCAAATCATTCAGATAGCCGGTAGCCTTAGATTCCTGAAGGGTTGTAAGCTTTCCGTCCGGGTTTGTACCGCCATGATACATATAATAGCCAAGAAGATTACAGCCGCTTCCCATTTTGGAAAGGGTCATTGCACCTACGTCCTCTGCTCTTGCAATTGTACGTCTGTGGGCAGTTACCTGAAGACCGCCTCCAAGCTCGGCTGTAAGATAAGGAAATTTTGATGCATCAAATGTAATTCCATAGCCAAGGCCATGGTCGCTTCCAATATTATGGTCGTTGCGCTCATAAGTAAAAACAAAGTTTCCGCTCGGCTCAATTTTTGTAACCCTCTGATCCCATGGAGCATCGCAGTAGCCGCCCATTACAGGAAGCATTCCGCCTGTCCTTGCCCCACCCCAGCCGGTTGCCGTGTACAAAGGCACATTAAAGCCCTCTTCCTTTGCAATCTGCTGAAGGCGCTTCATATGAAGGTCTCCACTTTCGTCACTAAGACCGCCGCAGTGTCCGTATTCATTTTCAATCTGCACACCAATAATTACATTGTCATCCTTATCAGGCGCACATAGAAAATCCTTAGCTTCCTGATAAAGACGGGCATACCATTTGCGGACAGTTTCGAAATAACGCTCGTCATTTTCGCGGAGCGGGAAATCTTTTTTCAAAAGCCAGTCTGGGAAACCGCCGTTCCTTGCCTCTGCATGACTCCATGGTCCGATTCTGAGCAAAAGCTTTACGCCACAGTCCCGGCAGGCCTGTAAAAATCCATGCAGATCGCGGTCACCGGTAAAATCATACTGACCTTCAATTTCTTCGTGATGAATCCATATTGTGTAAGCCGAAACAATATCAACTCCACCAGCTTTCATCTTGTTTAAAGACTCGCGCCAGTACTCGTGAGGATAACGCGAATAGTGAATTTCACCCATAACCGGGAACCAGCGTTTTCCATTTCGGAAAAGCGACTTTTCATCAAATGAAAATGCAGACATAATAACCCCTGGCGGATTTTTTTAAGTAAAATCCGTCTATTTATTAAGAAAATAATTCTTATTTTTTTTGATAAACCTTTGACTGCCGGAAGCAGAAGCCCCACCGGCAGCCAAAAAGAAAAATTACTCTTTTACAGCAGCGCCGCCAAAGCTTGTAATCATTGTTTTCTGAGTCAAAAGGAAGAAGATTACAAACGGAATTACGACAATCAGCGAACCTGATGCAAAAGTTGTAAACTCGTTTTTCTTGTCTGTTACAAAACTGAAAAGTCCCAGAGCAAGAGTCTGATTTTCCGGCGAACGAAGAACCATCTTAGGGAAGATAAAGTCCATCCATGGGCCGATAAAGCTTGTAAGGGCAAGGAAGGTAATAATCGGGCGGGCAATAGGAAGGATAATCTGAACAAAGGTACGCAGGTTTGAAGCACCGTCAATGCGGGCAGCCTCATCCAGGTTCTTTGAAATTGTATCCATATAGTTCTTTACAAGCCAGGTATTATAAGGAATGTTTCCGGCGGTATAAACCAGAACAAGTCCCCACAAGGTATCATAGCCCTTAATTCGAAGAAGAATTACGTAAATCGCAATCATTCCTACGAATGACGGGAAAATCTGAAGAATCAAAAGAGAAAGCATCATAGGCTTTTTGAAGGCAAACTTAAAGCGGCTGAACACGTAAGCACTCAAAGAAGCTGTAATAACAGTGAGGAAGGAAGTCCAGAAGGCAATGTAAAGGGTATTAAAAAACCACTTCACATAGTGTGTCTTATAAAGGAGATGCTTAAAGTGCTTAAGGGTAAAACCATCAGCAAAAGGAATAATACTCATCTGGGCAATGTTATTTCCCGGCGCAAAAGAGCCGCTGACAACATAAACCAGAGGATAAATTACAAGAAAAGAAATAATTGTAAAAACAAAATAAATAATTCCCTTGTTAATAAGGTCTGTTGTTTTACTGTTTGTAATATCCTGCATTATACTTCTCCTTCCTTATAGGCTTTTGTATTTTTGAAGTTGAAAACTGCAAATGGAGCAAGAACGATAAAGATCATTACCGCAATTACAGATGCATAGTTATATTTCATCAAGGTTACAGTCAAATTATAAATCCATGAAACAAGGATATCTGTACCACCAGCCAGGGTTGTTGTTGTATCTGATACTGTTGGCGCACCGCCTGTAAGGAAGTAGATTGCACCAAAGTTGTTGATATTGTGGGCAAAGCTCATGATGATAAGAGGCAGGGTCTGGTACATAACCAGAGGCAGCGTAATCTTTCTGAAAATCTGAGTTTTATTTGCACCGTCAATACGGGCAGCTTCATACATATCCTCAGGGATAGCAGTCATTGTTCCCATAGAAAGCAGCATAAAGTAACCGAAACCGGCCCAGAGGTTTACAAGTACACAGGTCATCTGAGCCATTGTTGCAGTTCCAAGCCATGGAATTGTTGCATCAGGACGAAGAAGACCGATAGCCTGCAAGGTTCTGTTGATTGTACCAAAGGTTCCGTTCAAAAGATTTTTCCATACCAGAAGACTTACTACACCAGGAACGGCATAAGGAAGAATAAAGATAAAACGGAAGACCGGAGCAATCCTTACGTTGATTTCCTTAAGCTGAACGGCAACAATCAAACCACCAAAGTAACAGGTGAAGGTTGAAAGAATTGCCCATACCAGAGTCCAGCCGGCAACACGGGCAAATCCTTTTGACCAGGTTGCGTTACCACCCATAAGCTCGTGGAAGTTCTGGAAGCCTACCCAGTCTACAGTATTAGCAGGCGGAATATGTGAAGGATCTGAATAGTTTGTAAAAGCAACGCAAACTGAAAAGAGCAGCGGAACAATTACAAAAATTACTACTATAATAAAACTTGGAGCAAGTCCGAAAATCGGGAAGGATTTTCCAAGTGCGGTATTCAAATGTTCTTTCTGTTTGCCGAAATATCCTTTACGGCAATAGTCTTTGTATTCTTTTGTCGCACTTTTTACCGAAAGAAAATAAAGAATAACAAAAAAAGCAACAACAGCAATGATTAAAATGCCGTCAATAAGCATAAATACGGAATTATCACGTTGTTTTATAGGAAGATCGGGATGTGGTGTACCCAATGTGATAAGATTAACGAGTTTTCTGATGGTATCAGGCAAGAAAACAATAAAAAGAATTTCACATAAAGCGAAAAAAATGCCTTTAATATAATCATGCAGATAAACCAGATGGGAAAGTCCCATAAAGCAGGATGCAGTAATTCTGACTTTTTTTTCAGAACTGCCATCCTTTGGTAATTCCTTTGACATTAGTGTCCCCCAAAAAATGTTGAAATGTAATTATTTCAAGAAAAACACGGAGCTGCTAATTTAATTTTAACAGCTCCGTAAGAATTATGCAAAATTATTTGCCAAGGATTGTTTTGTTACAAGCATCAAGTTCAGCTTTGATTGGTGCACCTTCCCAGATGTTTACAGAAGCAGCATTCATAGCTGCCCAGTACATACCCATTTCAGGAATAGATGGCATTGGGAATGCATAGTTCAACTGCTCCATGAAACCTGCAAGGTAAGGACTTGAAACAGGAACGCTTACTGATGGTACAGTACCTGTCAGGTCAAAGCGGAGCTTCTGCATTTCTGGAGTAAGAAGGAATTCAGCAAATGCGTTTGCTTCATCTGCATGTTCTGTATAAGCTGATACGAACATAGCACGTGTTCCAGAGAATGAAGAACATGGTTTTGATTCACCAGGAAGTGAAGGAAGAGCTTTAACACCGAATTTAATACCAGCATCTTCGAAAGGCTTGATGTTCCAGAGACCTGTGATGTGCATAGCAGCGTTTCCTGCAGCAAAGTTAGAGTCACAGGTAGAAGTGTTCAAGTCAGCAGCAGGGATGTTGATAGCTTTTCTGAGTGACTGGAAGAATGTCATACCTTTTACAGAAGCATCTGAGTTGATGTTTGTAGAAGTTGTATCTGTTCCAGAAGGTCCAAAGAGGCGGTTTCCTTCAGCTGTTGTAAATACGATTGTGTAATAAGCGTTACCAACATCCATTACAAATCCGTATTTTCCAGGATTTTCAGCATTGAATTTCTTTGAGAATTCAGCAATTCCTTCCCATGTTGTAGGAACATCATTGTCATCAATAAGATCTTTATTATAGAAAAGAGCATATGTTTCTGCAGAAACTGGATAACCATACATTTTTCCATTGTATGTAAGGGCTGTTGAACATGCACCGAGAACTTCTTTTTTAACAGCTTCCGGATTATTTGTTGGAAGTACGTGTCCACCAGTTACAAGAGTACCAAGTCTGTCATGAGGAGCGGCAAACAAATCAGGTCCTACTCCAGCTGGTCCGTCAAGTGCAATCTGAGTAACTGCATCACCAAGTTCTACGTTTACAAATTTAACAGTTACATTTGGATTCTTCTTTGTGAAAGCCTCACCAGCCTGTCTGATGAATTCATCAGGACCGTTTGTTGATTCCCAAACTGTAAGTTCTACCTTCTCTTTAGAAGCTTTCTTTCCACCACAAGAAGTAAAAGCCAATCCTGCAGCAACTAAACATGCAGCTGCACCCCAAATCTTTTTGTTCATAAATATATCCTCCTATTTTTGAACAAGTCAGGCATTTAGCCCGATAAATGAATTAGTATTTTTTAGTTTATAAATAAATCTTACAACGTTAATCAACACGTGTCAATTTTTATTTTACAATAAAAAATACAATTTTAATAAATTTATTGTAGCACGGTTTAGATTAGCGGTAAACTAAAATTTTACGAATTTCTAAAATTTCTTTTTATATTGATATGAATTTCCAAAATTCTGATTTTTTGCTGAAATTATTCATAATTTACTCTAGACAAAACCTTACTTCCATGCTATATTTACAACACAATTTTTGGTGTGGTACCCAAGCGGTAAGGGATCGGTCTGCAAAACCGTCATTGGTTGGTTCAACTCCAATCCACACCTGAGAAGCCAAAAAAGGACAGTCCAGTGGACTGTCCTTTTTTGCTCTGATGAAATAGCCCAAAAATAAAAAAGCTTGTCCAAAGCTTTTTTATTTTTTTACCAAATTCTAATGCATTCCTGATCCTAATACACCTTGAGCTAGAGACCAACTTACAACTGTAAGTAAAAGTTTTTACTTTGGTAAACGCAGTAGCGATGGGAGCCCCTGCGAAGCAGCCGACCGCAACGAACAAAGTGAGTGAGGACGGTGAGCGACAGCGAAGGGCGGACGTAGCGACCGCCGCTTGCGGCGGGACTGCCCAAAAACAGAAAATGCCGCTCCTTTTACAGGGAACGGCACCTTCCATCACGCAGAGGCAAAGCCCCGTGATGATTATATATACCAGGCCAGTTCTTCGGGACTGGCCTTTTTTTATGCCTGAGGCTTAAGCTCGGGTCTCTGGGTAAAAATCACTTCAAGAACCTTGCGGCAGGTTTCTTTGTCAGGAAAAATCAGCTGAACACTGCCGCGTTTTTTAGTCTGGGCGATGAGGACATTTGCACTGTAGTTTTTCTGTTCATCAGGGGGCAGCTGCAGAACCGGGAAAACTTCAATTTCATCATAAAGAAGAGTTTCTGTATCCACAATTACAGCATTCTGCCAGGCCCCGCCCATGGTCATAAGGGCAAACTGGCGGGCGGCAAACTCAATTCCCAAAACTGCCGTTCCACAGAAGGCGGCATCGACAAAAATAGAAAAAAGGCGGGAATTGGTAACGTAAATAATCAGGGCGCAGAGAAAAACTATAAAGGCTGCTTTTACAAAAGTCATTTTCCTTGCGGGAATTGCAAAAAGCCTGTCACCGGCACGAAGGGCAACCGCGCGGCGGCGCAAAGGAATGGAAAGCAAAAGAATTAGGGAAAGCGCGTAAGATGCGGCGATAAAAATAAAAACTAAATCCATAAAAGTTCATCTCCTTCTGAAAAATCTCTCCCGCGGGTGGAAACTTCTGAGTCACCTTCCCTGCCGCTATCCCGGGCAAAAAAGTCCCGCAGGGCATTTTTTGTGGAAATAAAGGCAAGGGGAAGGGAGTCTATTTCGGCGGCAGAGCTTATTTTTTGAACGACTACCTCTTCTACCTCGCTTTTCTGGGCATTTAATTTTGCAGCAAGACTTTTCAGGCCCCTTCTGCCTGCATTGCATCCGTCACCTTCCCTGACAGCACCCCTTTCCCCGCCGTCAGCTGATTCTCCGGCGATTTTTGCCGTAAAAAACATGTCGCAGGTTTTGTAGGTGATGTTTTTGTATTCATAGGTGTTGGGGTAAGAACCAAGATAGCGGATATCTGTGACGCGGGCGCCAAGCTCTTCCAGGCATTCACGCTCTACAGCCTCTTCGGCACTTTCGTCTGCATCTATAAAGCCGCCAGGCTGGGTCCAGAGGCCTTTTTTTGGTTCTTTGGCGCGTTTTTCAAAAAGAAAGTTCTTGTCGTCGTCAAAAATCAGGACGCCAACAGAGGCCGCAACATTGCAGTAAAGGTCAAAGCCGCAGTCCGGGCAGAACCATTTGCGGTCATTTTTATTCTGGATATTTTTACTGCCGCACATAGGGCAGAGGTTGAAGTCGTTTTTCATAGGGGTATTATAGCGGATTTTGGGGAGAGTGGGCAGAGCGGGAAGATGAGGTGTCACACGCACAATGCAAGCAGGTGCGTAGCATTGTGGGTCGCCCTAACGGGCTCCTGTTTTTAAAAGGGGAAAAAAATTGCCACACGGAACATAGTCCGTGCGGCTGAATTAAATGCTTAAGATTTTATTATTAAATATCTATTCTACTTTACATTCAATGTCTATGATATTTGTGCCATCATAAAGATTTGTCCATACTCTTTGACCAGGTACAGTAAATTCAAGTATTCCATTTTCATTTTTAAATGTTCCAGTAAATGGTGTACCATCATGAGTTGCAATTAACGTACCATCAGCTTTAAGAGTTACAGTATCAGTTTTATCTGATCTTTTCCAAGTTGTAAACAGACCTGTTCCAGAAACTCTTTCCTGTTTAGGTTTGCTTGCATCGAACATTACATATACTTTTCCAGCTTTACGGATTGTATAAGAACTGTCCAATACAGCATTTGCTTCATCGAAATATACATTTGTATTTGTAGTTCCATCTTTATGATAAACTCCAGTAATACTATCGGCTGCGAATGTATATGTCTTTTTAGGCTTACCACTGTCAGATTTTATAAAAATTTTTCCTGTAAGTTCTGCACGTGTTGGAATTGTAAGAGTTGCAGCAGCGTCACTTGCAGTTCCTGTTGCAGCAGGAGTTACAGCTGGTGTTGTAGTAGGCACAGTCTTTTTCTCTGTTTTTTCTGCCGCACTTGCTGTAACTTCAGTTCCATCTTCAGATTTCAAGGTAATGCTTTCTCCACCAAGCTGACCAGTGTAAACTTTACCGTTTTTATCTGTATAAGTAATTGTCTTTCCGTCTTTGCTGAGGGTAACCTTACTTCCGTCTGCTGTTGTAACTGTAATACTTCCGTCCTCGCCAACTTTTACTTTGTCAGTTGCATCAACTTTTCCATCAGTTTCAGTATAAACATACTCTGTTTCACCGATTTTTACAGTTCTTGTCTTAACTGAAACTTCTTTTGTTGCAGGTGTCGTTGTTGAATCATCACTGCTGCCATTCGAGCAAGAAGCAAAACCAAACATAGTAGCCAGAGCGGCTACGGCCAGACAAAGTTTTAAAAACTTTTTCATTTAATAAACTCCTGTGTGCGCGGGCTTAAATTCTTTCCCGCGCTGTTTTTTTTCCCGGATAAGAAAAAGAATAAATATTTCTTATCTAATTTTCACTATACAAAAAAAAGCACTTCCGCAACTTTTTTTGTCTGTTTTTACATTTTTTTTACTTTACTTGCCCTATCCTTCTTTTTTTTCTATATTAATAGAGACTAACAAAGATTTTTTAGAGGATACGATGAACGAAAAATTAATAAGTGATTACAAAACTTTCCTAGATAAGGGAAAAACTGAGCGTGAATGTGTAGCTCAGATTATTGAGAGTGCAAAGGCTAAAGGCTATAAAGATATTTCTGAATTTAAAAAGCTTAAAAAAGGTGACAAGGTTTACATCACAAAGATGAACAAGGCTATTGGCCTTTTTGAGATTGGAAGCGGAAAAATTGAAGAGGGAATGAACATTCTTGGAGCTCATATTGATTCTCCCCGTCTGGATGCAAAACAGAACCCCCTTTACGAAAAAGACAACATCACATATCTCAACACCCACTACTACGGCGGCATTAAAAAATACCAGTGGACAACCCTGCCCCTTGCGATTCACGGTCTTGTCTGCAAAAAAGACGGCAGCATCGTAAATGTTGTAATCGGGGAAGACGAAGCAGATCCTGTTTTCTGCATTTCCGACATTCTGCCTCACCTTGCCCAGGAACAGGTTCAGAAAAAGGCTTCAGAATTTATTACCGGCGAAGACCTGGATCTGATTATGGGTTCTTCTGTGCCGGTAAAAAAAGATGCCAGCAAGGATGAAAAAAAAGACGCAAAGGAAAAGAGCAAAAAGCTTATTCTTGAGCTTCTGAAAGAAAAATACGGCATTGAAGAAAATGATTTCAATTCTGCCGAGCTGGAAATTGTTCCGGCAGGGTTTTCCCGCGACCTTGGTCTTGACCGCTCAATGATTCTTGGCTACGGCCAGGACGACCGTTCCTGCGCCTTTACTTCCCTTGCGGCCCTTCTGGACAGCCAGGCAGACGAGCGCACAAACTGCTGTCTCTGTGTAGACAAGGAAGAAATCGGAAGTGTGGGTGCAACAGGCATGGCAAGCAATCTTTTTGAAAATTTTGTTGCGGAAATTATTGCCCGTACGGAAGATTCTTACAGCGAGCTTACTTTGCGCCGCTGTCTTGCAAACTCAAATATGCTTTCAAGCGACGTAAATGCCGCATACGACCCTATGAATCCGGGCCTTTATGACAAGGAAAACTCAAGCCTTCTGGGCGGCGGAATTGCCTTCCAGAAATTTACAGGAAGCCGGGGAAAATCAGGTGCCAGCGATGCAAACCCTGAGTTCATCGCAAAAATCCGTGCCGCTATGGACGATAAAAAAATAAGCTACCAGCTTTGTGAACTTGGAAAAGTAGACCAGGGCGGCGGCGGAACAATTGCCTACCATGCCGCAAAATACGGAATGAACGTTCTGGACGCCGGAATTGCAGTGCTCAGCATGCACGCCCCATGGGAAATTACAAATAAGGAAGATTTAAGCCAGCTGTATGAAGGCTATAAGGCTTTCCTGCAGATAAAATAACCTGCCTTATAAAAATGCTCCCGGTCGAAAAGCGTGGTTCAAAACCGCGCGATATCGCGCTACACGTATTGTGTGGTAAAGTAACTATCAGACCTGCCGCTCACGCGGCAGCCACACAATAAGTGTTTTTGCCCCACGCTTTTCTCCCTCGCGCATTTTTATAATGTATCAATTAATTTCTAATTACTTTCCAGCTTCAATATATCGCAGATGCGGTCAAAATCATTTTTCGAGCTGTATTCAATCACAATACTGCCCTTATCGATTGTACCGTTCAGCGTAATTCCGCGCACACCAAAAAGATTTTTCAGCTGCTGTTCGAACAAAGCTACATCAGGATCCTTTTTGGCAGCCTTTTTTGCTTTTTTAGCCGCACTTGCACGACCACCGTTATTAAAGGCATCAGCCATAGCTTCAGCTTCACGTACAGAAAGTCCTGAACCCAGAATCTTTCCATACATAACGCGCATATCAGAATCTGATTTTACCATTAAAAGGGCACGGGCATGACCGGAAGTAATCTGACCTGCAGCAAGGGATTTCTGAATATCTTCCGGCAGGTTCAAAAGACGGATAGAGTTTGCAACAGTTGTGCGCGCCTTTCCAACCCTCTTTGCAACCTCTTCCTGAGTCAAATCACTCATCTGAACAAGATTGCGGTAAGCCATGGCTTCTTCTATAGGGTTTAAGTCAGTTCGCTGAATGTTCTCAATAAGAGCCATTTCCAGCTTCTGCTGCTCATCAAATTTTCTAAGCTGAACAGGAACTTTTGTAAGGCCCGCAAGACGGGAAGCACGGGTTCGTCGTTCACCCGCAATAATATAAAATTCTTTTTCGTTAGCCTGCTCAATGATAATAGGCTGCAAAATGCCGTTCACCTTAATCGATTCAGCAAGCTCTTCAAGCTGTTTCTGGTTAAATTCAACACGAGGCTGCTGGGGATTAGGAATCAAAAGGGCCGGGTCAATCCAAAGACCACCGTTTTCATCAACTTCAATACAATCGGGAAGATTCCCCTGAGATGCAGTCTTTGTCTTTAAAGCACCGACCGAAGTTACTGAGGCCGGTGAAACAGAAGTCTCCTTAAGGAGAGCTCCAAGTCCTTTTCCTAATCCTGTTGGTTTAGCCACGTCTGATTACCTCTTCCGCAAGTTTTTCATAGCTACGGGCACCTACACAGGAAGGGTCATATTTGCAGATTGGAAGTCCGTGAGAAGGGGCTTCGGAAAGTCTTACGTTGCGCGGAATAATTGTATTGAAAACAACTTCCTTAAAATAAGATTTAACCTGCATTACTACATCCTGGGCAAGGCGGGTGCGTGAATCATACATAGTAAAGAAAATACCGCCGATAGTAAGCGACGGATTTATTTCCTTCTGAACCTTTTCAACAGTCTGAAGGAGGAGGGTAATACCTTCCAGGGCAAAATACTCACACTGCATCGGAACAAGTACAGTATCAGCAGCGGCAAGACCATTCAAAGTAAGGATTCCCAGAGAAGGAGGACAGTCAATCATTATATAATCATAAGAAGCTCTCAAAGGCTCAAGGGCATTTTTCAAGAAGAATTCGCGGTTTTCCTGATCTACAAGCTCGATTGCCGCACCAGACAAATCCAGCGAAGCACTGATTGCATCAAGATTTTCAATCCCCGTGTGTTTTACAGCGTCTTTTGCATCAATCTGACCAGCCAGAAGTTCATAAATAGTCGGCTTATCCTGAGAAACTCCTACACCGCTGGACATATTTCCCTGCGAGTCAAAATCTACAAGAAGAACTTTTTTTCCGGCAAGAGCAATATAAGCCCCGATATTTATGGCAGAAGTTGTTTTTCCAACTCCACCCTTCTGATTTACAAAAACAATAGTCTTAGCCATAAAATTAGTATAACATTTTTTGTAAAATTAGTATATTAGAAGAATGCTTATATCTGCCACATTATCAAAACCATCTTCTACCGTAGAATCCGTCCTTGGAAAGCCATACACAAAAATCAAAATTACAGCAAGCTCGGGTGCAGGCGGCGCCACTTACTTCGCCGAGTTTTTTACAGACAAACAGGTTTTTCACAGGCATTTTTCAGAAAAAGAAGCAGAAGATTTTATAGAAGAACAGGCAGGAAAAACTTTTAAAAACTGCGTAAAACGTACCGAAGACGAAGAAATCACAATACTTGCAAATAAAAAAGGAAAAATCACAAGGCTTTCAAAGAAGCTGGCCATCAAATTAAAGCCAAAAACAGAAACTCTTTCAGAAAAGAAAAAAAATTACCTTATTGAAGAAGGAAGTCCCGTTCCATTTTTAGTTCTGCTGGGCGTAATGAATTCGGAAGGAAAAGTCATTTCATCAAAATACGACAAATTCCGCCAGATAAACCGCTTTCTTGAATTCATCGATGATATTTTAACTGACGTAACAAAGCTCAAAAATGCAGGCGGCGACCAGAGCCCCGTAAGAATTGCAGACTTCGGATGCGGAAAATCTTACCTCACCTTTGCGGTACATTATCTTCTTACAGAAATCCGACATATTCCCTGCCAGATAGAAGGTCTGGACTTAAAAAAAGACGTAATTGCCTACTGCAATGAAATCACAAAAAAGCTGGGCTTAAAAAATCTTATTTTTCACACCGGAAACATCAGCGACTATTCCGGCGAAAAGTCCCCGGATATCGTAATCACCCTTCACGCCTGCGACACAGCAACAGATTTTGCCCTGAAATACGCCTGTCAGCGGGGAGCAAAAGCAATCCTAAGCGTTCCCTGCTGCCAGCACCAGATAAACAGCCAGCTGCAAAATCTTCCGGCTGAAAAAAAATCGGAACTCAAAAGTTCAGACTTTGCGCCGCTTCTAAAATACGGCCTTATCAGGGAACGCTTTTCTGCCCTGCTCACAGATTCTCTCCGCGGCCAGTGGCTTGAAGATCAGGGATATTCGGTTCAGCTTATGGAATTCATCGATATGGAGCACACGCCAAAGAATATTTTGATTCGCGCGGTAAAGAAAGCTGAACAGGCGGGAGCCGGCACCGGCAGCGCGGGGGACGTAAGTGACACTTCCTGCGACCACAGCGCCCCTTCAATTGTAAGCTCACTGTCGCTCGCGCCGGAAATTTACCGGCAGTAACTAATCTCCCAGTTCAATCCTCTGACCGCCGCTAAACATGGTCTCAAACTGCCCTCTTTCAAGCGGAATGTTTGCGTCATAACGCCGCTTCTGGGCATCAATTTCTTCAAAAGTCCACCTGCGGCCCTTATTCATGCCGGGGCAGTCTGCCGCACATTCATTCCAGGTCTTTTGGTCAGCTACCATCCAGCTCCAGAAGGGATAGGTTGAACACTGAAGGGGACGGGCCTGGTAGGCAGAACAGCCTTTTTCCCACAAAATGCAGTCAAAATTTTCTTTTTCCAGCAGCGCCAGCACCTGTTTCCCGTAATAATAATCGGCCCAGCGGCAATATTTTCGGGCAAAATCAACTTCGCTCATTCCAAAATGAGCACAGAAAGCCTCTAAATCCCGGTGAGAAAGATAAACAAAGC
Source organism: uncultured Treponema sp. (assembly GCA_947165895.1). Lineage (GTDB taxonomy): Bacteria > Spirochaetota > Spirochaetia > Treponematales > Treponemataceae > Treponema_D. The sequence goes on along the minus strand of CAMVCB010000002.1, from coordinate 140,536 downwards.
CAGGCGAATGCCCGCAGCAGAAAGAACAGCGCTGGCATTCAAAATTAAGTCCGTTTTTATAAATACAGTCTGACATATATTCCTCAATAATAGCCACAGATATGGCACAGATAAACACAGATAAGTTTTTTTTTATCCGTATTTCAATTATACTATCACATTATGCAGGAAAAAACTCGTGCTCCAAGAAACAGAACTATAACACTTTTAGAAAATGAAATCACGGAATTAAAGGGGAAACTTGCCGGTGCAAATGATATCAGAGCAGACGCCCCGGAAAGCTTTTTAAACCGCACAATAAACTCAGACCTTATAGAAGTTCTTCCCCGCCTTCCGGATGCCTTTGCCGACCTGATTATAATCGACCCGCCCTACAATCTTTCCCGCAATTTCAACGGCCTTCATTTTAATGCCCGCTCAGAAGAAGCTTACGACGAATATTTAGCAGGCTGGTTCCCGCATGTTTGCCGCAAACTTAAAGCAACAGGCTCACTCTACATCTGCGGCGACTGGAAATGCACATCTTCCCTTCAGCGGGCCGTCCAGAAAGAACTTACAATTTTAAACCGAATCACCTGGCAGAGGGAAAAAGGCCGGGGCGCAAAATCAAACTGGAAAAACGGCATGGAAGACATCTGGTTTGCCGTAAAAAATCCGGACGACTACTATTTTAATCTGGAGGCAGTAAAAATCCGCCGCCGGGTAATTGCGCCCTACAAGCAGGACGGAAAACCCAAAGACTGGGAAAAAACAGAAAAGGGAAACTTCCGCGACACCTGCCCTTCAAACTTCTGGGACGACATCAGCGTTCCTTTCTGGTCCATGCCCGAAAACACCGACCATCCGACCCAAAAGCCCGAAAAACTCTACGCAAAGCTGATTCTGGCAAGCAGCCGGCCTGACGACGTAATTTTTGACCCCTTTTTGGGAAGCGGAACCGCAAGCGTTGTTGCAAAAAAACTGGGCCGCCGCTACGTGGGCGTAGAATTAAATGAAGAATATGCCCTGCTGGCAGAAAAACGCCTGACTCTGGCAGAAAGCGACTCTTCAATTCAGGGCTATGCCAACGGCGTCTTCTGGGAACGAAACACAGCCAACACTACCGCCCGCCTATGAGAAAAAGCGCCCGCAGAAATCCCGATTTTCCTCACCTTTACCTGATGATGAATAAGCCTCTGGGTGCCGTTTGTGCCACCGCCAGCGATTCGCATCCAACCGTTTTTTCTTTTCTGGATGATGATATGAAGAAGCAGGCATTCTCTGCCCCACGCGGCTGCCGCTTACACACGGCAGGGCGCCTGGACGCCGAAAGTTCAGGCCTGCTTCTTCTGACTACCGACGGCTATTTTTCCCACCGTCTGACTGCGCCGGAATCTGCCATTAAAAAAACTTACCTGGTCAGCTTAAAAAGTCCGGTCGAAAGTCCCGAATGCCGGATGACCTGCATCAAAAAATGCGCCTCAGGCATCCTCCTGCCCCCGGACCACAAAGCCCCGGAACAGACCTCCGCACCCGCTCAGCTTGAATGGCTGACCCCAGACAGCTGCCGAATCACAGTCACCGAAGGAAAATTCCACGAAGTCCGCCGCATCTTTCTTGCGCTGGAAAACGAAGTTGTAAGCCTCCACAGGATTTCCATCGGTTCAATAAGCCTGGATGAAAATCTTGCCCCAGGCCAATGGAGGAAACTTAGTGAAGAAGAAATAAGAAGTTTCGACACGGATGAACGCAGATAAGCACGGATAGGCCACGGATAAAAAACTCAAAACTATCCGCGCTTAAAAAACAAGTTTTCTATATTTCTATCCACCGTTTCGCTAAGCTCTTCCGCAGTCACACCGCGGGCATCCGCAATAAAACGGTAGGTATGCTCCACAAAAACCGGAGAGCAGGCCTGACCGCGCAAAGGCACCGGCGCCAGGTAAGGAGAATCAGTTTCACACAAAATACGGTCTTCCGGTACATAACGCAGCAGCGCCAGCATATCTTCCATTTTAGATTTTTTGGTATAGGTAACACTTCCGCTAAAACTGATATACCAGCCCAAATCCAGAAACTTTTTTGCTTCTTCAAGACCGTAGCTGTAACAGTGAATGATTCCGTCGTGATTTCCAACCCGCTTGATGCAGGCAAGAGTATCGTCAAAGGCATCGCGGCTATGTATTATAGAAGGAAGCTTCATTTCCCGGGCAAGATTAAGCTGCATTTCAAAAAGCTCCTGCTCGCCAAAAAAGGTTTTATCATCAAAATCACTTTCAGACCGGCCGTCAACCCCAGCCGGATTCCAGTGATGATCCAGACCAAACTCCCCAAGAGCTACAATTTTACGATGCAGTGTATCCTGATTTTTATCATTTGACGCGCCCTCAATCTGGGCCTTCAAAACTTCAATTCGCTCAGTCCGCGCATGAATTTCATCTACACTTGGCCAGATTCCGGCAGAAAAATAAAGAAAGTTCCGCGCCTTAGAAGCCGCATCAAAATCCATCTGACTTACCGCCTTTTCTACGCAGGCCTGACGTTCCAAAAGGTCATCCGCTTCAGTACCAATATCAAGGCCAAAGGCACAGTTACGGCCGGCCATGGCAGTCAAAGCTGCAGCCCCGTCAATTCCACGGTTTTCTGTCATATTCTGAAAGTGAAAGTGTGTATCGCTGAACATAGCAAATAGTATAACGAATAAAATCCTCCTGCTCTACAAAAATAGCAGACCGCGGGTCCCAGCGACGGCGAAAATCAAGGTATCACCCCGCACAGCGGTTCCCCCTTAATTTCCGCCTGCGTCCCACGTCCTGCTATTTTTGTAAATCACTTTCTTAGTTATTCTTTTTGCTATATAATACCCCCTATGACCGACGTATCAAAATTTCAAGCCGATATTCAGCGCATTCTTAAGCACGACCGCCAGACTAACAGCGGAAAATCTGATTTTATGCGCATTGCTCCGGATCTTCAGAAGCTTTTTGCCCGATTTACCAGCGTCCCGGAAACTCTTGCAAACTCTGTTTTTGAATACTGGGAAAACGAATATATTCATAATTCTTCAGACCTTGCAAACGAGCCGTCTTCCGGTAATATCGAAAAGCTTGCCGCCATGCTCTCCTTTCTTGAAGGCGATGACGACACAGATTCCCTTGCCGCTAACGACTGGACCGAACTCGCCGACATTGTCCGCTACGAGGCCGATGACCTTCCGATGGATTCCCTCCAGACCCTCATGTCAACTCTTGTAAGTAAGGGGGCATATTAGCTTAAGCTTATGCCTATCCCAGAAAATATTTCATCATATTATAAATCTTGTACTCAGTGCCCCCGAAAATGCGGCGTCAACCGTCTGGAAGGTAAAAGAGGCGTCTGCGGTGAAACTTCCGAACTTCGCGCCGCCTTTGCGGGACTTCACTTTGGCGAAGAACCCTTAATCACCGTACACGGAGGAAGCGGCACCATCTTCCTTACCGGCTGTACCCTGCGCTGCGCCTTCTGCCAGAACTATCAGATTTCCCAGGACGGTTTAGGAGCCCCCCTGACTTCAGAAAATTTCACAAAAATCTGCCATGACCTAGAAAAGGCCGGTGCAGAAAATATCAACCTTGTAACGCCAAGCCATCACATTCCACTTTTAGCAGAATTTATCCGTAACGCAAAAGAAGACGGCATTTCCCTCCCCTTCTGCTGGAACTCTTCAGCCTATGAATCAGTAGAAATGCTGGAACTCCTTAAAGGCCTTGTTACAATCTGGCTGCCGGACCTCAAAACCTTAAATCCCCAGCTTTCAAAAAATCTTTTTGCCGCAGAGGATTATCCTGAGACCGCAAAAAAAGCAATCAGCTGGATGATAAAAAATCATCCCTTCAGAATCAAAGAAAAGAACGGCATCGACCGGGAAAGTGGCAATCTCTGTTCTAAAGAGAAAATGCTTCAGGGTGTAATCATCCGTCACCTTTACCTTCCGGGCCACTTTCAGGAAACCGCAGATGTTCTTACCTGGCTCAAGGAAAATGCAGACGGGGACGCAGTCATCTCTCTTATGAACCAGTACACGCCTGTTCCTTTTGAAGAAGAAAAAGACCGGGCAGAAAAGCGCCAGAAATCACTTTCTTCTATAGAAAACCGCCTTGTAACCGCCCAGGAAGACGGCGATATTCAGGATTTAATCGAAGCCTTCGACTTTGATTATCTTTTCTATCAGGAACTTTCCGACGACACAAGCTGGCTGCCTGATTTCCGCCGCCCTCAGCCATTCTCAAATAAACTGGCAAAACCAATATTTCATTGTTAATCTCTAAATTGTATTTTTTTCTTGCGTGCTTTCTTTTTTGGGTTATAATAATAATAACATTTTTTAATTAGTTTTCATCAGGAGGAACAAAAAAAATGAAAAGACTTATCGTATTAACAGCAAGCATGCTTCTTGGTTTTACATCTTTATTTGCTCAGAAAATCCCTGCTTCAAGAGATATTCTTCCAGTAGTTCTGGAATTTGCAAATGACAGCGAATCTTTCAAAGAGAGTGAACTTCAGATTGCAGATATTGCAAACAATGAATATGTAATTACAGGTTACAATGTTCAGAAACACACAGTAGGATACATCAGACAGGATTACACTGTAGCAATTTCGCGAACAGAAACAGACTTTGTTGTAGCAGTATCTGATATGACAACAATTGGCTCTGACAAAGACGGAAATCCTTTGGAAACTGCAACTCAAACATCCAACACAAAGAAATCTACTGACAGACTTGCAGCCATCATCAAAAAAGACCTGGCAAAACGTCTTATTTCATGGGGTGATCAGGAATATCAGGAAAAATTGAGCAAGGCTCTTACATCTCCTGTAATCATGAGCAACATCTCAAGACAGACTGCCCTGATTTTCAAGAAGTTCGTTTCTGACAACAAAATCATCGGTAAACCGGCTGAATTCCAGATTTATGTAAGCAAGGTTGAGGCAGCAGGCGGAGACTACGCTAACGTAATCACAGGAAAAGCATTCTGCGGTTACAAAACTGGTGTCGGAGGAATGCCTAAGGCTGAATACGTTCCTGTAACAGTTTACACAAATGAAACAACATCAGATCCTCTTTATACTGTAAAAGGAACTATTAGAGATGTAAAACGCGCAGACAAAGGCGGACTTGCATCAATCGAAATCAATGAATAATTATTTTTCTTGATTTTATCTCCCGTCCAATTTTTGGGCGGGATTTTTTTGCTCTTTTATTAGTTGAACCTTAAACTATTTTTTCGAAAATCAGCGTTTTTTTATTCATTTTATGCAATTTTATGTTATAATTTTGTGCATGAATAAAACTGATAAAAAAATTCTTGGTATTGCTCTTCCACTTGGAGCATTGTACACAAAAGAAAACCCTGTAATCGGTGAATACCCGGACCTTGCTGTTTTTGCAGAATTCTGCAAAAAATCAGATATTGATATAATTCAGCTGCTTCCTGTAAACGACACAGGAACTCAAAGCTCTCCATACTCAGGTCTGTCGGCTTATGCCCTTCATCCAATCTATATCAGATTAAAAGACATTCCTGGCTTTGACGAATTTTATAATTCAGATTCCCGCTTCAAGGAAAAATACGACGAATTCATTGCAAAATTCTCTGGCGCAGCCCGCTTTGACTACAGCGGAATTTCAAAGGCAAAGGAGCTTCTTCTTCTTGACCTTTACTCCAACAGCGAAACCTACAAAAAAGGCAGTGCAGATGCCGCACTTGCAAAGTGGATCAGCGAAAATGACTGGGTAAAAACCTACGCAGTTTATAAAAACCTTAAGCATAATTACGAGCAGGCAAGCTGGAAAAGCTGGCACAAAGACGACCAGCAGAAGACTCCTGAAGAAATAAAAAAGCTCTGGAACACAAAGGCTTTCTTAAAGGAACACCTTTTCCATGCCTGGTGCCAGATGATTGCTGACCAGCAGTTTTCTGCCGCTACAAAAAAAGTTCATGAGCTTGGAATTAAAATCAAGGGCGACATGCCTATTTTGATGAATGACGATTCATGTGATGCATGGGCTTTTCCTCAGTTCTTTAATCAGAGTCTGAGGGCAGGTTCCCCTGTTGATAATGAGAACCCAACCGGCCAGAACTGGGGCTTTCCAACCTATAACTGGAAAAACCTTAAGGCTGACGGTTATTCCTGGTGGAAAAAGCGCCTGACCCTTTCAGAAAAATACTATGACGCTTACCGCTTAGACCACATTCTGGGATTTTTCCGCATCTGGGCTATACCGGACACAGACGCAAATGCCATCAACGGCCACACAGAGCCTTACACAGCCCTTAAAATCGATGATTTATACAAGCTTGGCTTTGATGATGAAAGAATCCGCTGGCTCAGCCAGCCCCATATTCCAACAGGAGTAATCGAAGACATCACATGGAACCACGAAAGCGCCCACAAAATTCTTTCAGTTTTTTGTGACAAAATCGAAAACGAAGAGCTATGGCGCTTCAAAAAAACTGTAAAGGGCTCACAGCAGATTTACTGGACCAACCTTTCTGAATTCTGCAATGATGACGCCGCTAACAGAATCCGTCAGAAGCTTGTTGAATACTGGTCAAACCGCACCCTTCTTGAAGTTGCAAAAAACAAATTTGTTCCTCTATGGATTTACTTCAAATCAACTTCATGGCAGACCCTCTCAGACCGCGAAAAAGACCTGCTTAAAAAGGAATTTGATGTTCTGGACGTTAAAAATGAAGCTTTGTGGAAAAAGCAGTCAGATGAAATTCTTTCAGAACTGACAAAAGCAGTAAAAATGACTCCCTGCGGTGAAGACCTTGGTGTAAACATCAGATGCGTGCCTGAAATCATGCAGAAAAACGGAATTCTGGGTCTTCGCGTAATCCGCTGGAGCCGAAAATGGGAAGAAGCAGGACAGCCATACATGCATTTTGCAGACTATTCGCCGCTTTCTGTTGCTACAACATCAGTTCATGATTCTTCTACTATCCGCCAGTGGTGGAATGATGAAAAAGACAGTATTAAAGCATTTGTTTTTGAAAATGCCGGAGATTTTGGAATTAAACAGGACTGGGCCGAAGCAGAAAAACTTGCTGCACAGGAATTTACACCGGAGCTTGCACAGAAAATTCTTTCAGCCTGCACAAAAGCAAACAGTATGTGGCTGATAGTTCCAATTCAGGATTTCCTTTATATGGAAAAACGCTACTGGCTTGATAATGCTGCTGATGAAAGAATCAATATTCCTGGCTCTGTTTCTCAATTCAACTGGACTTACAGACTTCCTCTTGATATTGAAGAACTTACGAAAGATGACAATCTTACAGAAAAAATAAAGGCTCTTTCAAAAGCCAGAAAATAAAATTAATAAAGTTAGGAAGGAAAAAAAACAAAATGAACATTTCTTACAATGAGTTTCACGTAGGAAGAAAAATCCGTGATTTATGTAATTTTGACGCGGCACTTTTCTCCTCTTCGGGAAACGTAGTAATAAAAAATATGGCAAACGTGCGTAAATTTGCCATGCTTATAAATGACGTTTTTAAGAGCCGTAAACAGGAAGATAAACAGATTTCTGCCGGCCAGCTGAACGCCATGGGACTTCTGGACGAAATTTTCCATTATGTCTGCATGCTTTACCGCCGGGATGTACTTAGTTCAATGATGCAGGAAATGCTGGCCACCCTGGATAAGCAGTTTACGAGTCAAAAGGTTGACGGACTTCTTCTGGATTTTATGAAAGAATTTCCTCCTGTTGAAGTTTATCAGGAAAAAACATCGGCTAAAGAATACCTTTCAAGAAAATGTCTGGATGCTGGAACAGGGCTTGAACGCTCTAACCGCGAACAGACACTCGAAGAAATGATTCTTCTTCACCTTGCAAACGAAAACCCTGCTTTCAAGCCTTTTGCCATTCTTTTTAATGATTTAGAACTTCAGAAAAATCCTCTTTACAATAAAGCATGGGCAGTAATTCAGGCCTATGCAAAATCAAAGCCAAATTTCGGCCCTTTCAATCACGATTTGATTTCCATGCTGAGAGAGCCGGTTGTTTACAGTCCAAACAGCCTGCGGGGTCAGCTTGAATACATCAGAAAGCATTGGGCAACCCTTCTAGGAGAATGGCTCAAGCGCCTTCTTGCCGGAATCGACCTGATTTCTGAAGAGGAAAAGGCCAGCTGGAAGGGCTTTGGCGGCGGTGACCTGCCTGACATGCAGCCTTACAGCTTTGAAGAGCTTACAAAAGAATACGAGCGCTTCAGTCCTGACCGCGACTGGATGCCAAAGGTTATTCTTATGGCAAAAACCGTTCTTGTATGGCTGGATCAGCTTACAAAACAGTACGGATATCCAATCACCCGCCTTGACCAGATTCCTGATGCTGAACTGGATAAGCTGAGAGACGAAGGCTTTACAGGCCTCTGGCTGATTGGACTTTGGGAGCGCAGTAACGCTTCAAAAAGAATCAAGCAGCTGTGCGGAAACCCGGAAGCAGCCGCATCAGCATATTCACTTTTTGACTATAACATCGCAGGCAATATCGGAGGCTGGGATGCCCTTGCAAACCTTCGCCAGAGACTCTGGCAGAGGGGAATCCGTCTTGCTTCGGACATGGTTCCAAACCACACTGGCATGGACAGCGACTGGGTTATGAATAAACCAGATTTATTTGTTCAGCGCCGCGACTGTCCTTTCCCTACCTACACTTTCAACGGCGAAAACCTTTCCCACGACCCGCGAACCAGCGTTTACCTTGAAGACCACTATTATTCAAAGAATGACTGTGCCGTAGTTTTCAAGCGGGTAGACAATCAGACTGGTGATGTACGCTATATTTACCACGGAAACGACGGAACAGGCCTTCCATGGAACGATACAGCCCAGCTGGACTATCTGAATCCTCAGACCCGGGAAGAAGTTATCCAGCAGATTTTACATGTCGCAAGAAACTTCCCAATCATCCGCTTTGATGCGGCTATGGTTCTGGCAAAAAAATCAATCCGCCGCCTCTGGTACCCGGAGCCGGGACACGGAGGAGACATTGCAACAAGGTCTGAAACAGGTCTTTCTACCCAGCAGTTCAACGACGCAATTCCAAATGAATTCTGGCGTGAAGTTGTTGACCGCGTAGCCCAGGAAGTACCGGACACCCTTCTTCTGGCGGAAGCCTTCTGGATGATGGAAGGATTCTTTGTAAGAACTCTCGGAATGCACCGTGTTTACAACTCGGCCTTTATGAACATGCTTAAAAAAGAGGAAAACCAGAAGTACCGTGACACTGTAAAAAATACAATCACCTTTGATCCGCAGATTCTTAAACGCTATGTAAACTTTATGAATAACCCGGATGAAGAAACTGCCATTGCCCAGTTTGGTGACGGAGACAAATACTTTGGTGTCTGCACCCTCATGGTAACAATGCCGGGTCTTCCTATGTTCGGCCACGGACAGATTGAAGGCTACACAGAAAAATACGGAATGGAATATACAAAGGCATATAAGGATGAAAAGCCAAACCAGTGGCTGGTAGACCGTCACTGGAGGGAAATCTTCCCTCTTATGCACAAGCGCCACATCTTTGCAAACGTAGAAAACTTCCTTTTCTATGATTTGTGGGATAACGGCCACGTAAACGAAAACGTATTTGCCTATTCAAACTCATGCGGAAACGAATATGCCGTAGTTTTCTACAACAACAAATATGACCGGGCTTCGGGCTGGATTAAACAGTCAGATCCTTATGCTGTAAAAACTGCAGACGGAATCCAGATGAGAAGCCGTTCAATTTCAGAAGGACTTAACCTTACCGCAGAAGATGACAAATACCTGATCTTCCGCGAACATAAAAGTCAGCTCTGGTACATCAGAAAATCAAGCGAAATCTGCGAAAAGGGTATGTACGTTGCCTTAAACGGCTTTGAATATCAGGTTCTGCTGGACGTTCACCAGGTAAGTGATTTTGCAGACCACCGCTATAAGATTTTGTGCGAAAGTCTGAACGGAAAGGGCTGTGAAGACATAGAAATTGCATGGCAGGAAATCATCTATAAGGATTTGTATTCCGCCCTCAATGCCTTTGCAGAAAAAGCCCTGAAGCCGCTTGCAAAGGCCTTCGGCCTTGAATACAAAAAACCGGAAATCCTAGCAGAAAAATCTGAAAAAGAAGTAAAAGCTTCTAAGGCAAAGACAAAAGCTAAAAAAGAAGACAAGCCTTCCCTTATTTCAGATAAAGAACTCAAGACAATTTTTGCAGACGCCAAGGAAAGCGCCCTTACCTTCTTTACAGAGGCTAAAAAATTTGCAGGCGAAACAAAAACTCTTGCGCCGGAAAAAGCATTTGCCCTTTTTGAAAGCCGGGTAAAAGTTCTTGCAAAAATTCACAATGAAAAAGCCGTAAAAATGCCGAAAGACATAACTGCAAGCCTTGCAAGATGTAAAGACAGCATTAGTTTTGCAAAAACAATGGAAACTGCTCTTCCAGGTCTTGAACTTGCCCTTCTGAGCTGGGCTTTAACAGCTGATTTTGCAGAAAGCGGCCTTGCGGCTAAGTGGGCCTTCGGACGTAAGCTGAGTCACTTCCTTAAAGCTGAGCAGATTGTTGAAAACGAAGACAGATATGCTTTTATTAAGCTTTTCATTCTGGCTTCAGTTTCTTCAAGCAGCGGAATTGAAAAAGACAGCAAAAAACTTGCCCTGAATATTGCAGAGCTTCTTGTAAACAGTCAGAATGCGGGAGCTTTGAGCGGTGCAAACACATTTGATAACATCAAGTGGTTTAATAAGGAAGTAATTGAAGCAAGCCTTAACCAGATTGTGCTTTTTATGCTTCTTGATGCAAAGCCTGCTCAAGTTACGGCAATTCTGGCCCTCTACAAGACCTTGCAGACTGCAAAGCTTAAGGCTGCCTACAAATGCGAGCTTCTCCTCAAGCAGTTTATGCCAAAGGCTGCTGCCCGCCGCAAGAGCGACACAGCAAAGACGGTAAAAAGTCCTGCAAAAGCAGAAGCAAAGACTGCTTCAAAAAAAAGGGCAGTAAAGAAGCCGGTAAGCGCTGCAAAAAAATCTAAAAAATAAAATAATCCAGATACCAGTAACCAGGGGGATTTATTTCCCCTGGTTTACTTCTTCTATGATTTTTCGCAAATCTTCAGCGCCTGCAGCAAGGGGGCGCTTTAATTCATTTGGAATAAGTGAATATTTTATAATCTGAGGAATGTCCGGCGATTCACCAATTGCGTGACGGCTGAAATCACTGTGAATTGAAGGATGGCTGTAAGAATAGAGAATTACAGCAGTATCTTCATCCAGCGTTTCCTGAACATTTACCATGGCCGCAGAATATGCCCTGGCAGCCGCTTCATCAACATAAACACCGTATTTGATATAAAGCTCTCTTGCGGCTTCCTCCGCCATTTTTTCGCTGACATCAGAAAGATTAACAAAATTACGGAGCATATTTTCATTCTGACCAAAAAAGTGCTCCATACGTTCAAGATTGGCAGGATAAATAGGATTAACAGCACTTCGTTTAGAAGCAGAAACAAAAGAATCAAGAATTACCGGATTTCCTGCAGAATCACGTGATAAGGCATTGGTAGAAGGAACCACAAAACCGTTTACAGGCAAGGCAAAACGCCAGCTCATAAGACCTGCCATCAAAGTTCCATAGTTACCGGCATCAAGGGCATAATACAAATCGCCGTAAATTCTTTCCTTAATTTTTGCAAAGCTGAAAGGATAAAAGAAAACCTGACCTAAAAGGCGGCAGACATTTGTTGTATTTGCAACAGTCAGACAATTTTCATGAACATAAGCTCTGTCACTGAAAAGCTTTGCAATTTCTGCCTTAATATTCTCTTCACTTCCTTCCATCTCTACAGGGTAAATGTTTCCGCCGTTCCAGAATAAATCACTTTCTTCAAGACCACGGACACTTCCCTTCTGATAAACAAGAACCGCCTTAACATGCTTTTTGCCCCGCAAGGTATTAGCAAGAACCGCACCAAGTCCACCGTGTGTAAAATCAAGGAAGAGGGCATTTCCGCCGTTTAATTCAAAGGTTGTTTCAAGATAAGAACAAAGATAAGAAACTCCATAATCGCGGTGATAGCCTGTATAGCCGTTATGAAGCTCCATTAAAAAAAGCCTGTCATCAAGCTGTTTTACTACAGGTTCAAAGGGAAAGGCGTCCATGGCAATCTTATTACAGATAATCGGACTGAACTCATCACCAATAAAAGCCGAAGTTAAAGTACCAGCCAGAGACGTAAAACTTGTATGTTTATCTATATAATAAATCCAGCGGCGTAAATCTTCAATTCCGGTCGGAATAAAAACTCCGCCGTCTTCAGGAATACAGTCTCTTACAGCCTGTGAAAATTTTACCGAAAGCTTATCGTTTCTCGTACTTGTAAAATTCATATAGTTAAATATAGCACGAGGACACTTTGATTTCTAGGGTATTTATGACAAATATTACAATCTGTTAGAAAGACACAAGAACTTTAATCTTCCAGATCCGGAATAATTTTTCTAAGATGCTCCATAAACTGCTCGCCGGTAACACCTTCGCGAAGGCAGGCAAACATGCAGTTATCGCCGGCAACAGTTCCGATAATATCATCAAGATTAAGATTGTCGATTGCATTGCAGACTGTGTTTGCATGGCCGGAAAAAGTTTTGATTACAACGATATTTCCGCTGAAATCAATACTTACATAGCCGCGTAAAAAATCCTGAATATAAATTGACTGGCTTTCGCTGTTTTCTTCATCATCAGGGAGGGCATACATATAGCCTGATTTTCCGTCAGGAACCTTTCCCACCTTCAAAAGTTTAAGATCACGGCTGAGGGTAGCCTGAGTAACGTCAAAGCCTTCCTTCTGCAAAAGCGAAAGCAGCACATCCTGACTTTCAATACTGTTGTTTTTAATAAGAGTTTTAATCTGCTTAAGACGTGACTGACGTTCTTTCATTTCATGACCCCAAAAATTGCATAAATATACAAAAAATATACATTATTTTTTATTTTTATACAATCGTAAAAAAAAACAGCCACAGACGAAAATCATCTGTGGCAATCAGGGGTTTATTAAGCGCCTGTTACTTTATAAGCAAGTCTGCGTAAGCTTTAAGAGCTCCGTCCATATTTCCTGAAAGAACTGTCTTGGCAAGCTTCTTACCAAGCTGTACACCCTCTTGATCGAAACTGTTGATATTCCATACAAAGCCCTGGAACATTACTTTGTTTTCATAGTGGGCAAGCAAAGCTCCGAGTGATTTTGGATTCAAATCCTCACCGTAAATCAGGCTTGAAGGACGTTCACCGGCAAATGCCTTGTTAGGATTTTCATCAGATTTTCCGCAGGCAAAAGCGATAATCTGAGCTGTTACATTAGCGCAGAGTTTAACCTGACTTGTTGAACCTTCGATTACAACATCATCACCTGTCTGATTTTTCTTGAATGCAATGAACTGCAAAGGAATGATGTCTGTTCCCTGATGCAAAAGCTGATAGAATGAGTGCTGACCGTTTGTTCCAGGTTCACCAAAAATTACAGGACCTGTTACATAGTCAATTTTTTCGCCAAAGCGGTTTACAGATTTACCGTTTGATTCCATATCAAGCTGCTGAAGGTGAGCAGGGAAACGGCTGAGAGCCTGTGAATATGGAAGAATTGCAGTTGCAGGGAAGTTCTGAACATTGCGCTCGTAAACACCAATCAAAGCGTCGAGCAAAGCTGCATTCTTTGTGATGTCCTTGTTCAAAGCCATCTTATCTTCTTCTGCGGCACCGTCAAGGAAGTCCTGGAATACTTTAGGACCAAAGGCAAGACTGAGAACTGCTCCACCTACTCCTGAAGTTGAAGAATAGCGGCCTCCGATGTAATCATCCATATAGAAGGCTGCCATGTAGTCAGGGTTGTGAGCTAAAGGAGAAGTTTCGCTTGTTACGGCAATCATGTGCTTTGATGTATCAAGACCGGCTTTTTTGAGATAGTCTTTTACAAAGCTTTCGTTTGTAAGGGTTTCCAGAGTTGTTCCTGATTTAGAAACAAGGATAAAGATTGTCTTAGACAAATCAAGTGATTTTGCAACAGCAGAAGCATCATCCGGGTCAACGTTAGAAATGAAGTGTGCTTCCATCTTGAAAGTATTGTTTTTCTTTGCCCAGTTTTCCAGAGCCAGGTACATAGCACGTGGACCAAGGTCCGAACCGCCGATACCAATCTGACAAACAGTTGTATATTTTTCACCCTTTTCGTTTACGAGTTTTCCAGAATGAACATCGTTTGCAAAATCAGCAATGCGTTTTACTTCATTAATATAGAATTCACGTTTGTTTACACCGTCAGCAATAACATCTTTTCCAAGCTGGCCGCGTGTAAGCTGATGAAGAACCATGCGTTTTTCACCTGTGTTGATTACAGAACCGTTAAGCAAATCCTGATATTTTTCTACAAGCTGAGCCTCATCAGCAAGCTCTGCAAGAGTTTTAAGAATCTGTTCATTTACCTGTTTAGCAGCATAATTATAAGTAAGGCCACCGCCCATTTTTACAGAATAGTCAGCAACACGTTTTGCGGCATCAGAAGATGAAAGCTCCTTTGCAACAGAAACCATACCTTTAAGTGACTGTAATTTTTTCCAGGCAGAAAGTGAATCTGCATTTGTCCAATTAATCATATATTGCCTCTAATAAATAATATGGAATAAATATATATAAAATACGCACAAAAAACAATTGCAAGTTTTATAACACTTTTTTTTATTTTAAATACAGGCTTTTTTGACCCGTTTTTTCTTGACAACTTCGACATCTAGAAATACTATTTAACTTATGGATTTGAGAACAGTATTAACAACAGACACAGTGAACCTTCATCTGAAAGGAACCACAAAAGAAGAAATCGTAGACGAAATGCTTGACGTGCTCTATAAGGCAGGAAAAGTAACAGATAAAAACGCTGCACGTGAATGTGTACTTGACCGTGAACGCAAAATGTCTACTGGTATGAAGCATGGAATCGCTATCCCTCACGGAAAGACAGATACTGTTACAGACTTGGTAGCCTGCATCGGTATTTCTGACAATCCTGTAGATTTCGATTCATTGGATCAGGAACCATGCCGCATCTTTATTATGACATTGTCTCCTGTAAACAAAACAGGACCACATCTTCAGTTTCTTGCTGAAGTAAGCCTTCTGTTCAAGAGCCCTGAAAAACGTCAGGAAATCTTAAACACTCAGGATAAAGCTGAAGTTATCAGAATTCTTACAGAGTAGTTTTTGAATAAAATTGAATCTTACAAAGACCTTTATGCATTTGCGTAAAGGTCTTTTTTTTGCTATATTGGCCCTATGAAACTTGAAGCCCTTTTTACAGTAAAACAGAACAAACTTTTTCTCGCAAAAGATGATTCAGCAGTAAATCCTGACGATTTTGAAAAAATCCCTGTAAAATGGTCACAGGTAGAGCTTGATGACGAAGTTTATAATGAAGAACTTCTGGCAAAACTCCGTGATAATCTGAAAGCTCTTGAAGCTCAAAACAAATTCGCAATTCTCATTCCTGAAATTGATAAAGCTTTTGAAACTTCAGACCAGAAGGAAGCTTTTATTAATGCAATGAATCACACCGCCCGCCGGGTAAAGGACTGTATAAGCGTTGCCGGTTTTGAACTTCCCGCAAAGCTTCTTGAAGCAAAAATTCAGGGTGATTTTATTGAAACTCTGGCAAAAAAACATGCTCAATATGTTTATTTTGCAGAAAAATCAGACGCAGACACTTTCAATCTGACAGAAAATCTCTCAAGCTACAACGTTGTAATACAATAAAACCGTAATAAATGCGATATATTACACTATTTGCAAACCTATTCTAAAAAAAATGCAAAAAAAACGAAATTTTCAGTAAAAATCACTTGAATTCTTTTTCAGATTGTGGCATTATAACCCTCGTTCAGCAAAACAACACTAGATGTTGAGTTGCCGTTCATACAAAAAGTCAGCGGGCTAAAAACTCGCAGCGGGTGTAAAAGATGTACGAAAACAACGAATCAAACTTTAAAGTTTCTTCAATGTTTTTTGCTTCTCTTAGCCTTATCCTGGTTTCTGTTGCGCTTCTGGTTTATTTCCTTTTACCATCGGATAAAACAACAGAGGCAGAAGAGATTGTTACTATTACAAACTTTTCGGAAGAAACCGAAGAAGACTTTTCAGCTGCATTTCAGGATTATTTTTCTGAATACACTGTGAAAAAGTTGAATGATAATACAGACACAGGCCTGATTCTTTACAGACAGCCTTTGTCAAAAGCGGCTGTAGAATGGTTCTACTGCCAGATAACAGGAAATCGTGAGGTAGCGCTTGCCATTCTTGAGCAGGCAGATGCCAATGATATACCGCTTTCTTTAGCGTTCGCTTTGGCGCATACAGAAAGCTCCTTCAATGCGAGGGCCATAAACCGGAATACGAACAACTCTATTGACAGAGGTTTGTTTCAGTTGAACAGCAATTCGTTTCCGGGACTTAATGAGACTGATTTCTACGATGCGAACATCAGTGCTAAGTATGGACTTTCACACTTGAAGTTCTGCCTTGGATATGCAGGAACTGAGGTTTCAGCCCTTGCAATGTACAATGCAGGTACACAGAGAGTACGTTCTAACAAAACGCCTCTCACAACATTAAACTATGTCGGAAAAATTCTGGCATACCAGAGAATGCTGGAACAGTTATTTGCTGAGCAGGTTACACCTTATTTTGAAAACGAAACAGCACCTGCAATTACAGTTGCTTACGTTGGCCGCAAATAGCTTTTTCATAAATGAAGTTTCGGAGCTTTTTGCCTGAACGCAGAAACTATCCGAAACTTCCTTTGAGACAGCCTCCTAATTTTTAAGCAAGACCGTTTTTTTAGTTTTTTTTCGGTCTTGCTTTTTTTTTGCCTTCATTCTATTTTAATTCTGTTAAATATTTAACAATAAACTCGTAAATTCGATAAATCCGGCTTAAATTCTGGCAAATTAACTGAATTTTCTGCCAGAATTTATTGCCCGTCAGGCGGAGGACTTCTATAATGCAGTCATCACAATTAAAGGTTCCTGAAATTGTAAAAAAAAGAATGATTCAGCTTTGTACGCTGCTTGCTTCTTTTTCAAAGGCAAAAATCACTTCGCAGGAGATTAAGGCTCTTACGGGGTGGACGGCTTCTACCATCAGACATGACTTCTGGCTGATGGATTTGAAAAAGGGAGTATCAAACGGCTATTTTACGGCTGAACTAAGGCAGGAGCTGGAGGAAAAGCTTGGTCTTAAGACTGATGCCGAAAAGCCTGAAAAAAAGCTCTGCATTGTGGGGCTAAACAGACTGGGAGCTGCCCTGCTTGATGAAAATATGTTTTCTGAAAGCGGCTTTACGATTAAGGCGGGATTTGATACCAACCTTTACAGGGTTGAAATCCTTCGGTCAAGCTTTCCCCTCTACCCTGCGACTCAGATGGACTTTGTGATAAAAAAAGAAAAAATTGAATACGCAGTTCTTACCGTAGATTCGAAGAACGCGCAGTCAATGGCAGAAAAACTTTCAAAAGCGGGAGTCCGGGGCATTGTGAACATGACGGATACAGTTTTGAAAGTACCTGAAAATGTAAAAGTGGAAAACGTAAGCGTGGTAAACGCGCTTAAAATAATAAAATGACAAAGAGGTCGATTATGTCAAGAGTGTACAACTTTAGCGCAGGTCCTAGCTGCCTGCCGGAAGAAGTTCTGAACGAATGTGCAAAAGAAATGCTGGATTACAATGGAACAGGCCAGTCGGTAATGGAAATGAGCCATCGTTCAAAGGCTTATGAACCGATTATTGAAGACGCTGAAGCTATGGTTCGCAAGCTTATGAAGGTTCCGGAAAACTACAAGGTTCTTTTTGTACAGGGCGGCGGTTCTACTCAGTTCGCTATGGTTGCAGAAAATCTTGGCATTAAGCATAAAAAGGCTGCTTACATCGAAACTGGTGTCTGGGCAAAGAAAGCCGCAGCAGAAGCTAAAAAGCTTGGAATTGAGGTTGATGTAATTGCTTCAAGCAAGGATAAAAATTATTCTTACATCCCTAAAGTTGAAAAAATCAGCGGCGACTATGACTATGCTTACATCTGTTTTAACAACACAATCATGGGAACTCACTACGAGTACATTCCTGACACAGGTGATATTCCTCTGGTAGCTGATATTTCTTCATGTGTTTTGAGCGAACCTCTGGACGTAAGCAAATTCGGTCTGCTTTTTGCCGGTGCTCAGAAAAATCTGGCTCCAGCCGGAGTTACTCTTGTAATCATCCGTGAAGATTTGATTCCAGAGCCTGAAAACTGTCTTCCAGGCACTCCAACTATGCTTGCTTACAAGACTCACGCTGATAACGGTTCTATGTACAATACTCCGCCTTGCTACACAATCTACGTGCTTGGAAAGGTTTTGCACTGGATTGAAGCTAACGGCGGTGCTGAAGGCATGCTCAAACGCAACAAGGAAAAGGCTGATTATCTTTACAGCTACCTTGATAACAACGAAGGAAACTTCTACCACGCAACAGCCCAGACTGGAAGCCGCTCTTTGATGAACGTTCCTTTCCTTACAAAATATTCTGACCACGCTGCAGATGATGAAGCTGCTGCCGCAAAAGAAAAGGAAATCAACGATAAGTTTGTTAAGGCTGCCGCTGCCGCAGGTCTTGTAAACCTTAAGGGCCACCGCCTTGTTGGTGGTATGCGCGCTTCTATCTACAATGCCATGACTCTGGACGGAGTTAAGGCACTTGTTGAATTTATGAAGAAGTTTGCAGAGGAAAATAAATAAAAAAATATCACACAGATTCGAAATGCCTGACGGCATTTCAATATTAATAAAATGATTTTGCGTTAGCAAAATCGAATCCGTGTGACAAATAATCAAAAGGAAATAACTATGAGTTTTAAGATTCAGACATTAAATAAAATTGCTGCAGTTGGTCTTAACCAGCTGGAAAGAGACGTTTATGAAATTGCTTCGGATATCAACAATCCTGATGCAATTCTTGTACGCTCGGCTGACATGCATGAAATGCAGCTTTCTGACAATGTAAAGGCTGTAGCCCGCGCTGGTGCCGGAACAAACAACATTCCAATTCCAGAGCTTACAGAAAAAGGCGTTGTTGTATTCAACACTCCGGGTGCAAACGCAAACGCAGTAAAAGAGCTTGTAATGCTGGCACTTTTGCTTTCAAGCCGTCCCGCAATTGAAGCTAACAAATGGGCAAACGCTCTGGCTGGAAAAGGCGACGCTATTCCTGAACTTGCTGAAAAAGGAAAGAGCCAGTTTGTAGGTCCTGAACTTATGGGAAAAACTCTTGGTGTTATAGGTCTTGGTGCAATTGGTGCTATGGTTGCAAACCTTGCACTTCACTTTGGAATGGAAGTTTACGGATACGATCCTTTCCTTTCTGTAAGTGCAGCCTTGAAATTGAATAAAAATGTAAAAATTGCAGAAACTCTGGATACATTATACGCAAAATCTGATTACATCACTATCCACGTTCCTCAGACAAATGACACAAAGGGAATGATTAATGCTTCTTCAATCAAAACAATGAAGGATGGAGTAAGAATCATAAACATTGCCCGCGGTGGTCTTATCAATAATGCTGACATTATTTCGGCTTTGGACAGCGGAAAAGTTTCGGCTTTTGTTACAGACTTTGCGGCAGAAGAGCTTTTGAACCACAAAAACGTAATCTGTCTCCCGCATCTTGGTGCATCTACTCCGGAAGCAGAAGACAACTGTGCTGTTATGGCCGCAAAAGAGCTTAAGGACTTCCTTGAATTCGGAAACATCACAAACTCTGTAAACTTCCCTAAAACTGTTACAGATAACCCTATTCCACAGGGAGGAACAAGACTTTGCATCAGCCATAAAAACATTCCTGATACAATTTCTAAGTTCACTACAATTCTTGGTGAAGCAAAACTAAACATTGCGTCATTCATCAACCAGGCCCGCGGTGACGTTGCCTACAACATCATCGACGTAGACGGCAAGGTAACAGATGATATCATCGCAAAGCTTGCTGCCTGCGACACTGTAAACCGCGTAAGACCGATTTTTGCAGATCAGGCTGTCCATCATGAGGCAACCTCAGACGACGACTAATGTGTAACAAGTAAAATAGCCACTGATGGGACACAGATGCACACAGATGTTTTTTTATCTGTGTTCATCTGTGGCAAAAATTAAAAAAGCTGCCCCGAAAGGCAGCCTTCTTCTTTTTAAACCTTAAACATACTTATCTGCGAGTTGATTTCTTCAATCGCATCCCGCACTTCGGAAGAGTTCTGGGCAAGAACGGAACCGCTTTCTCCAATCTGATGGGCGCCGCCTGATATTTCTTCGACCCCCTGTCGCATTGTTTCAGTAGACGATCTCAGCTTCTGCATTTCACCAAGAATAAGTTCGTTACGTCCGGCAATATCCTTTGAAGCGTTACGAACTTCGCCGGTGCTGTCATTCATACCGCGCAGGGCATTGCTGATCTGCATGGAACCTTCGTTCTGCTCCTGCATGGCATTTTTAATATGAGTTACAAGCTGCTCTGTTTCAGTAATCTTTTCTGATACGACAGAGAAGGCTTCACTAGCCTCTGTAGAAGCAACTACTACGCTGGAAATTGAATCCTTAATATTATTAAGCTGCTGTCCGATTGTCTTAGACTGAGCGCTTGAAGTTTCAGAAAGTTTACGGATTTCATCAGCTACAACCGCAAAGCCCTTACCTGCCTCACCCGCATGAGCCGCTTCAATAGCCGCATTCATCGCAAGAAGGTTTGTCTGGCTGGCAATATTTGCAATCGCAATGTTTGCATCGTGAAGCATTTTACTCTGCTCTTCAATCTGCTGGATTCTGGCATTTACATCCTGCTGCTTTGTAACACCAGTGTCGGTATTTTTTGCAAGAAGGGTAAAGGAACCAGCCATCTTATCAACAGAATTGTTTACAGAGGCAATGTTACCTATCATTTCTTCAACGGCGCTTGAAGCATCAGTTACGCTTGAATACTGTCTCTCAATCATGTTGTCGAGCTGAGTGATATTTGTGGCAATTGTATCAACAGCATCAGCAGCCTGGTGAACACCATTACTCTGCTCAGAAATCTGTCCGTTAATATTATCAATATGAGAAATAATCTGTGTAATCGCACTTGCAGTACCAGAAGCATTCTGAGCCAGAGATTCACCAAGTGAATGCATACCTCCTGCCTGAGTTTTAATATGCGAAATAGTTGCGCGAAGTTTTTCAATAGTACGGTTGAAATATTCACTTAAACGCGCAATTTCATCATTGCCGGAAACAGGGAGTTTTGCAGTTAAATCGCCTTCACCTTCAGAAATATCCTTAAAGTTTTCTGTAATGCGGGAAATTGGACGTACAAAGATAATTACGACGACAAGTACAAAAATAATGCAGGCAATTGCAATTACAACAAGTCCCATCAGAATCTGCTTAACAAGAATTACATTAAATATACTTTCCTGTTCCTTATGTTCTGCAGCAATTGCAATATCAATATCATCAATATAATTACCGGTACCGATTACCCATTTATAAGGCTTGTAAGGTGCAGTATAAGAACGCTTAGGCTCCGGCTTATCACTTCCTAGCTTAGGAAACTTAAAGTCTGTAAAACCGCCGGCATCGTTTTTTCCGATTTCAATAAAGTCTGCAACCATGTGCTTTCCGTCTTCATCAGTCCAGTCAAGGCGGTTTGTTTCTTCAGTTTCCGGCTTAGGAGGAAGAAGAACGTTCACACCGTCAAAGGTATCAATCCAGAAATAACCGTTACTTCCGTAGCGCACTCCGCGCATAATTTCCTTTACGCGAGCCTGACGCTCTTCAAGAGAAAGGCCTTCTTTCTGATAGATTTCATCATAAGTTTTGATTACTGTTATGGCATTCTGAACCTGCCACTGAATCTTTTCGTCGTAGGCAGAGAGCATGAGCCCCTGCTGTTTTTCAAGCGTGTACTTCTGCAGTGACATAATAGTCCGCAGGGCAACACAGGTATATGTAACGGCAACCGTAAGCAAAATGATTACCGAAAAACCGCCAACTTTAAACTTCAAGCTTCCAAAAAAGCCGTGACTCTTAACATCAGTCATAGAAAACCCTCCTGAATCTGCTGCCCCTTCCCACTAACTTTTTTGTTTGAGGTAAATTATAACACAGAATAATTAACAGTAAAGTTTTTTAATGTTATAATATTTTTATGATTACACCAAAAAGAGCTGATTACATTTCATGGGACGAATATTTTATGGGAGTTGCAAAGCTTTCCGGCCTGCGCTCAAAGGATCCTAACACTCCGGTGGGAGCCTGCATTGTTTCGGCAGATAATAAAATCCTTTCTATGGGTTATAACGGCTTTCCGCGGGGCTGCAGTGATGATGATTTTCCATGGTCTCGCGAAGATAATGATCCCCTTAAAACAAAATACATTTACGTTACCCACAGTGAATTAAACGCCATTTTGAACTACAGGGGCGGAAGTCTTGAAGGTGCAAAAATCTACGTTTCCCTTTTTCCCTGCAACGAATGCGCAAAGGCAATCATACAGAGCGGAATTAAAACTGTAATCTATGATGACAATAAATACGACGGAACTCCAAGTGTAATTGCCTCAAAAAAAATGTTTGATGCGGCCGGCGTTAAATATATTCACTATGAAAGCAGCGGAAGGGAAATCAAAATCACTCTGTAAAAATGGCGGCATAAAATGAAGCTTTTTTTCCGTTTTCTGATTGTTTCGATTGCGGCTGCCCTGATGGCTGTAAACATCAAGACTTTTGTTCAGGCCGGCGGTCTTCTTCCGGGTGGATTTACGGGCATTACCCTTTTGCTTCAGGAAATTTTCATTAAATTTGCCGGAATTAAAATTCCCTTCACAGTTTTTTACTGGGGTCTCAATCTGGTTCCCGCAATAATCTGCTTTAAATACGTAGGAAAATGGTTCACCCTTCTTTCCATCTGGATGATTATTCTTTCGGGAATTCTTACTGACCTTATTCCGGACATTACAGTTATTATGACTGACGATACTATCCTCTGTTCGATATTCGGCGGCTTACTGAACGGCTTTGCGATTACCCTCTGTCTGCTGGCGGGGGCAACAAGCGGCGGAACGGATTTTATTTCAATTTACGTTTCGGAAAAAACAGGCAGAAGTATCTGGAACATGATTCTGATTTTTAACGTTGCCGTTCTGGGAATTTTCGGCCTGCTTTTCGGCTGGGAAAGAGCCCTTTATTCGATTGTTTTTCAGTTTGCAACAACCCAGCTTTTAAATGCACTTTACAAACGCTATCAGAAATCCACCCTCTTTATTATTTCTGACCACACAGACGAACTGATAAAAGTTATCCGCGATGTTACGGGCCATGACGCAACGCTTTTTACCGGAGTTGGCTGCTACAAGGGGGCAGAAAGAAAAATGCTTTACACTGTAATTTCCAGTGATGAAGAGTTTAAGCTGGTCCGCTCAATAAAGGAAGCCGATCCGGGAGCCTTTGTAAACAGCCTGCAGACAAAAATGCTCAAGGGTAACTTTATTATGAAAAAGCAGGATTAAAAGCCCTGCTGCCACACTAACACAATTTTATATTTTTTCTTCATATATACCCAAAAAGCCTTTGCATTTTGTTCTATTGTACGTTATTATTAATAGGAACATTCTAAAAATTTATGCTAGGAGAAAAAGTATGCCAAATGTAGTTTGGTTCATTTCTCTCCCTGCAGGTGGAATTGTTCTTGGATGGATTATTCGCTGGATTTATGCCAGATTTCAATTAACAGCTTCTGAACAGAAAGCCGAGCGCGTTAAACAGGACGCTATTCGGGAAGCAGAAGCACAGAAAAAAGAAATTTTGTTAAATGCAAAAGATGAGCTCATTCGGGAACGAAATCAGCAGGAAAGAGAAAACCGCGAACGCCGGGCAGATGTTCAGCGTTACGAGGCTAAAGTAAACAAGAAAGAAGAACTTCTTGATCAGCGTGCTCAGGAATTTGAAAAAGCAGAAAAGGAACTTGCAGACAGAAAAACTGCAATGGGAAAACGCGAGGAAGCCCTTTCTAAACAGGAAGAGCATTACCGCCAGGAACTTGAACGCATTTCAGGTCTTTCAAAAGCAGAAGCAAAAGAACTCATTATCAAGAATCTTGAAAATGAGGCTCGCCACGATGCTCAGGCTCTCATCAATAAGATTGAGCAGGAAGCACAGCTTACAGCTGAGAAAAAAGCGAAAGACGTCTTAATCACAACAATTCAGAGAATCGCACCTGAAACAACAAGTGACATTACTGTTGCAACAGTTTCACTTCCAAGCGATGAAATGAAAGGCCGCATTATCGGTCGTGAAGGACGTAACATCAGAACTCTGGAAACACTGACCGGTGTTGATATTATCATCGATGATACTCCGGAAGCAGTTGTAATTTCATGTTTTGATCCTGTACGCAAGGAAATCGCAAAAGAATCGCTTGAACGCCTTATTTCGGACGGACGCATTCATCCTGCCCGCATCGAAGAAATTGTTCAGAAGGTTACTCATGAAGTTCAGAACAAGATTTATGAGGAAGGCGAAAAAGCTCTCTTCGATCTTGGAATCCACAATATGAACACAGAAGGTGTCCGCGCCCTTGGACGTCTTTACTTCCGCACAAGTTACGGACAGAACGTTCTTAACCACTCAAAGGAAGTTGCAAAAGCCGCAGCAATGCTGGCCGCAGAAATCGGCGCAGACAGAGAGCTTGCAAAACGCGCAGCCATTCTTCACGATATTGGTAAGGGTGCTGAAAACGACAGCGACCAGAACCACGCAGAAGTTGGTGCTGAAATTGCCCGCAAGATGGGTGAAGATGCCCGCGTTGTAAATGCAATCGGTGCCCATCATAACGACATTGCTGCTGAAACAATAGAAGCGGTTATTGTCCAGATTGCCGATGCAATTTCAGCTGCCCGTCCTGGTGCCCGCCGCGAAACTATCGATAACTACGTTAAACGTCTTGAAAACCTTGAAGCAATTGCAGAGGCCTTCCCTGGCGTTGAAAAAGCCTATGCAATTCAGGCCGGCCGTGAGCTTCGAATCCTTGTTAATAACGAGAAGATTCCTGACAGCGACGTAAAAGACCTGGCAAGAAGCATTGCAAAGCAGATTGAAACTGATTTGCGCTACCCTGGAAGAATCAGGCTGACAATGATTCGCGAAACACGAATCGTCGAATATGCACGTTAGTGCATATTCTATTAAGCAAAGCGACTGGAATTATGCTAGATAGAGTTAAAAATCGGCGTTACAACTGTTAGTGCCGCTAACTCTATCTTCGAGTTTTGCAAGCAAAACTCGCGATTAAATGCACTTAAAAATTACCAAAAGGCTGCCTTACACGGCGGCCTTTTTTTTTTAATCATCAAACTTCATGCTGGAAACAATAGTTTCATCGGCATCATTATAGGCAGAGGCTTTTTTGAAAAGTCCGCCTGTCCGCTTCTGGACAGTTTCATCAGAAGAAGCAGGAGCTTCAGAGGACTGCGATTTTCTCGAACTTTTTGCTTTTGGCGAGGTAAGGAAGGCGAAAAGGCTGCCGCAAAGTCCGCCCGCAATATTAATTATAATTTTTATACCGTCCGTTACCGAAGCATCATTCAGTTCAAAAATTTCCCGGAAAATAAAAAGAAAAAAAACGGCAAGAAAACTTACAGGAATCTTCTTTTTGGAAAGGGAAACAAAAGAATTGAGAAAAATCATCATAAAAATCACTGCAGAAGAACCGGTAAGCGGAGTTTTTGAAAAGCAGGCTGTAAGAACGCCGGAAAACAAAATGCAGACTGCCATCATAATTGCAATCACAAGGGTACCGTAGCGCTCTTCCATTGAAGGGCCGAGCAAGAGAATAAAAATCATATTGCAGATTAAGGTTGAAGCAGAGGCAGCACCAAAGGAATATAAAACAAGACGAAGATAAGAAAGGGGATCAGAAGCCATAAAAGCCATATTTCCAGAGGCTGTAGTCGGAGAAAGCAGAAACTTTTGGGAAAGAAGTCCCTTCAAAAGCAGGGAATCAAGAAGAAAAAGGAAGATACAGATAAATGCAAATGAAAGTGTCGCCGGAGCGTCGTAAATAAATTTTAGTCCGAAAAAAGATTTTTTATTAGCCATATATTCATTATACATTGAGTTTTTTTTATTTTCTACTTTGATATTTTGTGGTATATTTATCGGTATGAGTAGTATTGATAATCAGACGGAGAATACAGGCAGCGGATTTGCAGAAGATACAAGCTTTGAGCTGCCACCAGAACGCAAGGTCGTTTTTTACAATGACGATTTTACGACTATGGAATTTGTAGTTGACGTTCTGGTTTCCATTTTTAACAAATCTCATGATGAAGCAGAAGCCCTCATGAATGCCGTTCACCAGCAGGGCTCAACAGTAGTTGGAATTTATACTTTTGACATTGCTGTATCCAGAGCGAACCTTACAAAGCAGGTAGCCCGCAAAAACGGATTCCCTCTCAGAGTAGAAGTAGAATAACAGGATAAAACTATGCCGGATAAGGAAGATTTTTCTAAGGGCGTTGTAAGACAGATGAAAGTAAGCCCAATGCTTACAAAAATTCTTTCTGAATCGCTTTTAAATGCCAAGCAGTCTCATCACCAGTTTTTTACGCCGGAACACGTTCTGGCGGCTGCAATCAGAAATGAATTTGTAGAAAATCTTCTGTCGGCAAGCGGTGCTGATTTTGAATATCTGAAATCTCATCTTCACTCATATCTGAACACTAAAATGCCACTGGTTTCTGAACAGGCAAATCCTGACCTGGTAAAAGGGCCTGTAGAATCTGCTGGTTTTCAGAACATGATGAACAAGGCGGTTTTCCACTGCGTAGCAAGTTCCAGTGACGTAATCGACATTACAGACGTTCTTGTGAGCATGTATGACGAAGGCAGAAATTACTGCTCTTACTTTTTGAAAACCAGCGGAGTTGACCGTCTCAAGCTGCTTGAAATAATCAGCAGAAACAAGCCTGTCAGCCGGGAAAGCACTGACAATCCTTACGGAAGAAAAACGCAGGGAAATCAGGCTGGAATTCCAGAAGGCCTTCTTTCAAATAACGCGGGCGGACTGGAACGCTTTGCAACAAATCTTACCGAGCTTGCTAAAAAAGGCGCTTTTGACCAGCTTATCGGCCGAGAAGAAGAGCTTGAACGAACCATTCAGGTGCTCTGCCGCCGTACAAAAAATAATCCGCTGCATGTAGGAGACGCCGGAGTTGGAAAAACAGCCATCACTCAGGGACTTGCCCAGAGAATTATTGAAGGACGCGTACCCCAGGCTTTAAAAGACTTTACCATTTATTCTCTTGATATCGGACTTTTGCTGGCGGGTTCAAAATTCCGCGGTGATTTTGAGGAAAGGCTTCATTCTATTATTGATGAACTTAAGCAGAAGAAAAAGGTAATCCTTTTTATTGATGAAATCCACATGATTATGGGGGCAGGAACAAACGGTAATTCACAGATGGATGCCGCAAACCTTCTCAAGCCTGTTCTTGCAACCGGCGAAGTAAAATTCATAGGCTCTACAACCTTTGAAGAATATTCAAAGAACTTTGAAAAAGACCGGGCCCTTGCCCGCCGCTTCCAGAAGATTGACATTCCGGAGCCTACACCCGAGGAAACCATAAAAATCCTTAAGGGACTTTCGAAAAAATACGAAGAATATCACCATGTAAAATACAGCGCGGCTGCAATTGAAGACGCAGTAAAACTTTCGGTTCAGTATCTTGCGGAGCGACGTCTGCCGGATAAGGCAATCGACATTATTGATGAAGCCGGAGCCTATCTCCACATCACAAAAACAGGCGGTTTTACGGGAAGCACGAAAATTTCGGAAGATAAGAAGGTTGTAACAATTTCGGGTTATGACGAGCTAGCCATGCAGGAAAAAACTCTGTCTGCTCCCTGCCCTCTTGTAACTCCTGCCTTAATCCGTAAGGTTACTGCAAAGATTGCAAAGCTTCCTCTTGATTCAGTTCAGGGGGAAAACAAAGAAGCCCTGCGCCAGATAGAAGCTTCCATGCGTAAGGAGATTTTCGGTCAGGAAAAGGCAATTATCGCCCTTGGAAAATCTGTAAAACGAGCCCGGGCCGGTTTCAGAAATCCTGAAAAACCAGAAGCCTGCTATCTTTTTGTCGGTCCGACAGGCTGCGGAAAAACAGAGCTGGCCCGAACTCTCGCAAAAATTTTAAACGAACCTCTGCTCCGCTATGATATGAGTGAATATCAGGAAAAGCATACGGTAAGCCGGCTTGTGGGTTCCCCACCGGGATACGTGGGCTTTGAGGAAGGCGGACAGCTTACAAAGGATATCCGCAAAAATCCTAAGGCAGTCGTTCTTTTTGATGAAATTGAAAAGGCTCACGAAGACATTTATAACGTTCTTCTTCAGGTTCTGGATTACGGAAGTCTTACTGACAATCAGGGAAGAAAGGCTGATTTCAGAAACTGTATAATCATCATGACAAGTAATGCCGGTGCCCGCGATCTGGAAAAGCAGGGAATAGGCTTTGGGTCAGAAAACAATGATAATCTTGAAGCTTCATTAAAGGAAGCAGTTGATAAAGAATTCCCGCCGGAATTCAGAAACCGCCTTGATGCAGTAATTCCATTCGGCTATCTGGATCTGGAAATTGTAAGAAAGGTTTGCCGTAAAGAAATCTCCCGTCTTGCAAAACGCATGGCAGAAAAAAAAGTTATGCTCTCAGTTACAGATTCCTGCTTGGACTACCTTACAAAGGAAGGCTACTCAAAGGAATTCGGAGCCCGTAACGTTGCCCGCACAGTCGAAGATAAAATTGCCGACCAGCTTGTAGACGAAGTTCTTTTTGGAAAACTGGAAAAAGGTGGACAATGCCAGGTTGATTACAGTTCAGAAGAAGACAAGCTGATATTTAACATAAATTAAAAAAATGCTTAAAAAAGTTAAATTTAATTTCTTTTCCATTCTCTTTGTCTCAATCTCCCTCTTTTTTATTACCCTGTTCGGCATTTCGCTTGCTTCCTATTTGAAAGACCGGGCTCTGGAATTTGAAAATGTCCTTGAGGACAGAAATTATCATATTGTCGTAACCGGCGACTATGAAAATGCCCTTTTTCTTTCCCAGGTTTTTGAAGGCGCTGATTCCATCAGTGAAAACTACAATTCTATCGTAGAGCTTTATGTTCCAAATTCTTACGCCCAGAATGAAAGTCTTCAGCATCTTTTTGATTATGTTTCTTTTTCAAATGCGGATGCAGTGATTGCATATTTACCACAGAATGAAAAACTTAATGATATTACAATGCCCGAGAAAAATGATTCGCAGCCCATTCCTGTTATTACAATCGGAAACTACCACCCGCAGATTCCTCAGGTTGCCTACATCGGTATTAACTATTCGGAAATGGGAAAGAAAACTGCCGAAGAAGCAATCATGCTTGCAAAAGCTGACGGGAAAATTTTTTTGCTGCAGGGGAACATTGGAAACAGCAGCCAGAATTCAAGCTTTATGAACAGTTTTTATTCAGCACTTGCAAAGGAAGCAGATTCAAATTTTACCCTGAATATCACGGAGAGTGTACCCCGCGAATTTGAACTCATGGAAAAATATAACATTAAGGCCGGGGAAAAAATTGTTTTTATCACCCTGAACGAATATGACGCCGTCCAGACTTCGCAAATTCTTTCTGCATATAATGATGTGCGCTCAGATATCATCAGCGTAGGAAACTCGGAAATTACGGAAAACCTTTACAATCGTGGAAAAATAACTGAAATCATTGCGGCGGATCCAAAAAGAATCGGGCAGCTTGCAATTTCAGAGATTTTTGAATATTTTGCCCTGCACAACTCCAACAACTATCTGAACGCAGAAATTCAGATAAGGAAGGCAAAAAAATGATAGGAAAATGCCTTCTGTTTTTCATCCGAATAATTCAGTATTTTCAGAGCAAAAGTCTCAGATGGCGAATCATGCTTTCAATTTTTGTCTCGATTTTCATCCTGATGGTAACTCTTCTTATCGTTTACAGGGTCGAATATTATTCAGTAAAAATAATCGGCAGCGCCTATAAATCCAATATGGAGCTTACATCATTTACAGACTCTCTGAATCTGACAGAAAAGGCTTTGGAAAATTACATCAACTTCCATACCTTTGACAGTATCGACTCTTATTACAGCTCAAAAAATAAGGTTTCTGAATATCAGGAAAAAATGCAGATGAGACCTTCCCAGGACATTGTTCTGCAAAAAGAATATCTTGTATCACAGTTTACCAAGACCTTCCTTCTTTACAGCGGAAAAGCAATTTACGCAAGGCGGGCAAACGACTTTGCTTCGCTTAATGATTATTATTCACGTACAATCAGCTGTTACAATATGCTGATGGCCCAGCTTTCTGAATTCAACTCCCTTCTTTTGCAGCAGAACGCCATGAATTACAATCACAACCTGGACCAGATGAACAGCCTTTACAAGTTGAGTTTTCTTCTATTTTTAACAGTTTCTTCTATTATTGTGACTGTCATGTATTTCTCTGTTTCGCAGATTGTAAAGCCTCTCAAGCAGATTTCCAGTGTAGCTCACAAAATTTCCCAGCGAGATTTTAATGTACCTCTTTTCTATGCAAAAAAACACGATGAAATCGGAAATATCTGTGATGCTTTTGACCGCATGATTATCAGTATCCGGGAATACATCGACGCAATCTGGGAAAAGGCTGTAACCGAAGCTGAACTCAAGGAAAAGGAAGTTGAAATGCAGGCCCTTTATGCCGATGCCCAGCTTCGTGCCCTGCAGAATCAGATTAACCCTCACTTTTTGTTTAACACTCTGAACACCGGCGCCCAGCTTGCCATGATGGAGGGAGCCGATAAAACCTGTTTTTTCATCGAACAGACAGCAGATTTTTTCCGCTATAACATACAGCAGAAGAACAAGACAGTCTCAATTGACGAAGAACTTAAATTGGTTGATAATTTTGTTTACATAATGAGCGTCCGCTTTGGAAACCGCCTTCAGTTTGAAAAGGTTCTGCCGCAAAACGGACTGGCAACTGAATTTACAGAGCAGATTCCGGTTATGACCCTGCAGCCTCTGGTAGAAAACTGCATCAAGCACGGACTGAAAAATTCTATCGGCCGGGTTGTATTAAAAATCGAACGCTTAAATAAGTTCATTCAGATTTCTGTTTCTGATAACGGAAGCGGTTTCCCGGCGCAAATCCGGAAAAATATTTTTGACGCCGTTCAGAATTCCGATAAGGACGGACTTCAGAATGTCCTTGTTTCGCTGGATTCAACAGCAGTAAAAAAAGAGGAAGGCGGAAACGGAACCGGCTTAATCAACGTATTTATGCGGCTTAAGCTGTATTTTCATAGAAACGATGTTTTTGACATCACAGAAAACGATGACGGACAGGGAACAAAATTTATAATCAGGATTCCGACAAATGTATAACATACTTATAACAGACGACGAACAGATAGCCATAGATTCTCTTAAATTCATCATTTCAAAGAATTTTGATTCAAACGTGACTCTTTTTACCGCCCAGTCCGGTACCGATGCCCTGCAGATAATAAATCAGGAAAAAATTGACATTGTTTTTATGGATATAAACATGCCAGGCCTTACGGGTCTTGATACTGTAAGCTGTATCAACAAACTGAGGCCGGAAACTGTTATCATAATTATCAGTGCCTTCGACCGCTTCCAGTACGCACAGGAAGCAATGAATCTTGGCGTTTTTAAGTACATAACAAAGCCGGTAAACCGAAACGTAATCATTCAGACTGTCAGAGAATCCATGAACATTGTGGATAACAGGCGGGGCCAGCATTTTGACGAAGATGCCCTGCAAAGAAAGCTGGATATGTTCTCTCCTATGATTGAAAACGATTTTATGTATTCGGTGATTTTCAACGGCGAGATGAACAGCGATTTATCATCCTACCTTGAATACTTTAATATCGAAAATCCCCTCTGGTGTTTTTTTACCATGGAAATTCCCCGTGTTACAAAAAGCAACCAGCAGGACACCTATATGAATGTACGGTCTGTTCTGAACGAACAGCACCGCTTTCTTGTTTCTTCTTTTGTTATTAACAGAATTGCGGTTTTCTTTCCTCTGCCGGAAGATTATTCTGACTATCAGGATTTTCAGCAGGAGATGAAAAGGATTTATCACATTCTCAGCAATAAGATTGGAAGCGGAATCAGAATCGGAGTTAGTAAAATTGAAAGCGAAAAAAATCAGATTATTCAGTCTTACAAGGATTCTCTTCATGCCTTAAATAAGGTTGCCGCAGACGGCGGTATTAACTTTTTTGGAAGTGATGAAGAAAACAAAACGCCCGGAACAAAGCTGCCTGAACTTGAGAAAAAGCTTTATAACCGCATTAAGATTGCAGATTTAACCGGCGTCCGCTCACTTTTTGATGAATATTTTACTGCACTGGAAGAAAGCTGCCTCAATCAGACAAAATTAAAATCAGCTTTGATTGAATTTCTAGTAAATGCAAAAAACATCACTTTTGAAGCAGTTCCTTCCTATTCAAATTCAAAATTTGATGATTTATTTTCTTTCTTTGCGGCGGAATACAGTAATTCTGCCCTGAAAGATTTTGTCAGCCTGCTTATTTCAGACTGCGTAAGTGCCATATCATCTGAAAAAAAGCAGAAGGAAAATCCTATTATTGAAAAGGTTTGCAGCTACATCGATAATAATCTTGATAAGGATTTGTCGCTTGATGTGCTGGCAAACATTGCAGAAGTCAGCACCTTCTATCTGAGTAAGCTTTTTAAGGAAGAAAAATCGGAAAATATCGTAAACTTTGTGACAAACAAACGGCTTGAAAGGGCAAGACAGCTTCTCAGCGAAACAAAATATTCCATAAAGGAAATCACAGCCTTTACCGGCTATAACGACCAGAATTATTTTTCAAGATTATTTAAAAATAAATTCGGAATTTCACCGTCGGAATTCAGGAATAACTAGGACAGTTTATGAAAAAAAATGGATTTAAAAAAATTATTTATACAATTCTTCTTACCGGAACTTTTGCCCTTACCGGCTGCAACAAAAAAACTGAAGTTCTGGGCGGAATAAAATCAGCAAAAAAAGATGCCCAGACTTCCGGAAAAATCACCGTAGGTTTTTCAATCGACACACTTGCAATGGAAAGATGGCAGCGCGATCTTGATGTTTTTATGAACACTGTAAATGAACTGGGGGCAAACATCATAG
This sequence comes from uncultured Treponema sp., assembly GCA_947165895.1. Classification (GTDB taxonomy): domain Bacteria; phylum Spirochaetota; class Spirochaetia; order Treponematales; family Treponemataceae; genus Treponema_D. The sequence goes on along the minus strand of CAMVCB010000002.1, from coordinate 107,183 downwards.
TGCAGAATGCCGGAAACAACCTGGACGAACAGAAACGACAGATTCACTACCTTGGCGAAAAGGGAATTGATGTTCTTGTAATTGTTCCAAAGGACGCTGAAGAGCTTTCGGATTCAGTTCAGAAAATCCGGGCAAAAAATATTCCGGTTGTAAGCTATGACAGGCTTATCCGCAACTGCGACGTTGACCTTTACGTTACGATTGACTGCTATGAGGTTGGCCGCCTTATGGCAAACGGTATGCTGAACAGAACGACAAAAAGGAACTGGTACTGTATTCTTGGCGCAAAAGAAGATTTTAACATGACTATGGTTTCGACAGGACTTCGTCAGGCAATAATAGGCCGTCATATAAACATCAATAATATTTTTTATACAGACGGATGGAATTACGATCTTTCCTACCAGCACATGCTGGAACTTATCAGCTCAAAAAAGATTCCTGAAGTGCTTATCTGCGGAAACGATGCCATTGCTTCCAGCCTTCTGCAGGCCCTGCGGGAATGCAAGTACAACGGACATATTCCAATCTGCGGTCAGGATGCCGACATAGAAGCCTGCCAGAACATTCTGAACGGCTCACAGGATTTTACGATTTACAAGCCGATTATGGAGCTGGCAGAAAAATCTGCGGAGCTTGCGGTTGAACTGGCTAAATCTAAAAGCGCGGATAAAATCGAAGGAATTTCTGAAAAAATCAATAACGGAGCAAAAGATGTCCCGGTTTTCTGGCTCAAGCCGACCTTGGTTGACAAAAACAACATAGAAGAGATAATTATAAATTCAGGCTTCCATTCAAAATCAGAGATTTACAAATAAGGAATTACGATGACCACAAAAGAACTTTCAGAAGAGATTTATAAAAGATACGGTGCCGTTACAAGAGCAAGAGGCTATTTCCTTTATACAAAAAAAGGTGTGCGCCTTACAGACATGTTTCTTGAAGATGGCCGGGCCATTCTTGGCTGGCAGGCAGGCTCCGCTTTTACCCATATGAAAAACATTCTTTCCCGCGGTCTTACTGGAAGCTTCAGGACAGAAGAAGCTTTCCGCCTGAAGAAAGCTCTTTCTACCCTTCTCAAAAAAGAAGTAAATTTTTACGCCTTTTCAGACAAAAAATCGGCACTTACGGCCTCACTTTCTTTTTCTAAAGATAATTCTGCGGTATGGAAAGCTTTTAATAAAGATATTGATTATTCTTCGTTTGAAGCTGTAATTTTGAGCCCTCCTTTAAGCTGGACAAACAGCGTTTTTCTGCTGGCTGTAGATAAAAACATTTGCATGGAAAAGTGTGAAAATCTCAAGCAGCTTCCGGGTGAAATCAAGCTTCCTTTTGCCCTTGAAACTGCCATTACAAGAGGCATTTACGACTATCTGGCCGAGGAAAAAATCCGGCAGGAAAAGGACTGGTTTATTTACGACACCTTCCTCAATAAATATTTTACCAGAAAAGGCTGCCACCTTATTCCAAAAATTCCCAGGGACAAATACGATGAATTTGTCCTTTACTGTCTGGATAAACACATCATCATTAATCCCTCTTTTGAAGGGCAATCCTTTGTGCCTTACAAGGTAGATAAAGGAAATTTTTCGGCAATTAAAAACTCACCTTTTGAGTTTTAATGTCGAAAATTAAATGATGAATCCAGATATTTTATTTTATATTATCAAGCTTGCAGTTTACGGACTTGTCACTTTTCTAGCCATCCTTCTGATGTCTAAGCTGAGGGATCCAGCCTGGATGAGCGTAATCTGCGGATTTTTATTTAATTATGCGGGCACAGTCTGCGAAATTCTGATAGAACTGGGAATTCTTTCTAAAGGCAGAATACTTTTATTCGGAATTCCTGTAATTTCCCTTGCCTGCCTTGTCATTCCGGCATTATTTTTTATGCTGGGATTTATAATCATGCTTTGCAAGCGCTGAGGATGATTTTTTAAGGAGATTTTTCAATGACAGAACTGGACCAATACTGGGAAAAATTCATAAAGGCAAGCGGCCTGAACGAAGATGACAAATGCTCGGGCGATTTGAACTTTGAAGCAAAGGGCTTTGTAGGAAATGAAAAGCTTGCCCTTGTTCTTGGAGGACAGAAAACTGCCTTTTTTGCAAGCTGGCCGACTTTTTCTATTGATATGGAGCCTCTTCCTGTTTCGGGAGAGCTTTACATTGTTGTTGACCGGGCAAATAAACCTCAGTGTGTAATCGAGCTTGAAAGCGTAGAAATCGTTCCTTTTAATGAGGTAACCTGGGAAATGGCAAAGCAGGAGGGAGAGGACGAAAACCTCGGCGCCTGGAAGGAACGCCAGCAGGAAAGCCTTGAGGATGAAGGAGCCCTAGTCGGCTTTGAGTTTACACCTGATATAAAGCTTGTTTTTCAGACATTTAAAGTTGTTTACCGTTAATAATAATATGAGGACAAAAATGAAAAAAATATTTCTATCACTGATTATTCTGCTTGCCGCAAACTGTGCTTTTGCCTACCAGAGCTTTTTCGGCTTTTCAATCGGACTTGCTTCGGGTATTCCCTTTTACGGCTCAGCCTATGTAAATGACTGTAATAAAAGCATGTCGGATCCAAGCAGAATAATCATTGGAACTCTTGCTTCTGCAAATTTCAACGTTTCTGACAATGCAACATTTTTTATTGGCTCTGATTTAATCTGCGATTTTATCTGGAAGGGCTCGCAGTATTCAAATCACCTGAACTATGATTTTTCCCTGGGAATTAAAGTTTTCCCTAACCTTGCAGGCTTCTGCACGGGACTTGCCTATGTTCTGGGCGCCCGCACTGATTTTGTGGAAACAGACGAAGTATCAAAATTTTCTGACACATCAGCCTGGGGAAACGGAATAAAAATCCTTGCAGAATACAATTTTGCCCACGACGGAAAATCCCGCTACTATCCGACACTGGGAATGTACTGGAAGATTCTGCCGCGGGGAAACAATACCTGGGACAACTCAATCTGTGCCTACATAATGGCAAATTTATAGGTCCCTTGCCCGGCTAATGACAGCACTATAAAACAATTTTTAGAATATCAGCAGGAGTTTTTGCAATAAATGCGGCTCCTGCTTTTTTAAATTCTTCTTCACTTCCGTAGCCGTAAAGAACTCCGGCACATTTAAGCCCGGTTTTTGCAGCGCCTTCCACATCAAATTTTCTGTCCCCAACCATAAGGATTTTTGAGCGGTCAGAAATCTTATTTGTTTCGATTGCGTATTCAATCACTTCTGATTTTTTACTTCGGACATCATCTGAAATGCTGCCGCAGATGTGGTCAAAATATTTTTCAAGGTCAAAATGTTTAATAATCAGTTTTGCTGTCACTTCCGGCTTTGATGTTGCAACAGAAAGCTTTACTCCTACCTTTTTTAATTGAGACAGCAGTTCCGGGATCCCTTCATAGACCCGGTTTTCCAGATAGCCCTTTGTTTCATAATAATTTCTGAAAACCTTAACACATTCTTCTGATTTTTCCATAGAAAAACCAAGAATTTCTGTAAAAGTGACAAAAAGCGGCGGCCCGATGAAGGTACACAAGGTCTGATAATCAGGGATTTCAAGGCTCAAATGCTTAAAAACATTTCTAAAAGAATTGAGGATTCCTTCCTGGGAATCTGTCAAAGTACCGTCTAAATCAAAAAATACGTGTTCAAATTTCATAAAATGTGTCTCCTGTTTAAGTACGCTCACCCTGGCTAAAAATCTCTTTTTTGTGAAGACTTCCAAGCTCATGAATCTTTTCAAGGCTGACTTCATCAGAATAAGCTGAAAGATCAATTGTAAAACGGTTCATCGAAAAATGCTGGAATACATAAACCTTATCCCAGACTGAAGGATTAAGCTGACTGTAAGTCTGGAAGAGTTTATTTTTATAAGGAATAAAAAATCCTCTGTCCTTCAGCTCAGAATAACCGACAAGCCAGACTTCCGGAAGCGGAAAGGCAGAAGTGTCAGTTCTGGAAGAAGCAGTCTGGGCCCCCCGGCACAATTCGCAATGCAGTTTTGCAGTCTGTTCAGCCATCCAGAGCTGGCTTTCTTCTATAAGCTCACAGATTTTCTTACCGCCATCTTTCATCATCTTTTTCAGCTGGGCAGTTTTGGCACTGTGAACCGGAGTTTTATTCAAAATGATTACGTTTTTTCTGAAATCTGTCTGCAGCTGAGGATTTTTCTTAAAAAAGCCGTCAGCAAGCTTTCCTGCCTGACCGACAAGGTAGCGGTTATTTTTGGCAAGCTGCTCGTCCTTGCCGGGATTATCTCCTATTACAATCAGATGAATGACATCTTCCTTTGTTATCTTATCAAGGTCTTTATTATAAACAACGGCAGTTTCAAAAGGATAAAGAGGAGTTTTTGCTGCTTCTGCCGCCGATTTCTGCAGGGCAGGAAGCTCAGGCGCTGAATTAAGCCACTCTTCAATTTTCTTTTTAAATACGGATTTAAAATCACAAAAAGCATTCCACTGATAATCAGTCATAAGAATTTAACACCTTTACCATTGCATCAAAGATTTTTTTATTAGAAATCGTACCAGAAAAGTCTGATTTTCTGATAAAACCGACATTGTAATAACCAAGAATATTTCCCGCAGAAAAAATTTCGAAGGCATTTTTATATGGTCCGTTTTCAAGAACAATCTGGGGAACAAGTCCGATTCCAAGTCCTGAAGCCGCAAGAGCCAGAACAGCCTCGTTTCCTTCTGTTTCGGCCGCAATGGTCGGCTTTACGTTGCGCGACTTTATCCAGCGGTCAAAGCGGATTCGTGCAAGTCCGGTTTTTGGAAGAACAAGAGGCACAGAAGAAAGAATGTCCTGAGGAGAGCCTTGAAGAGCGGTATATGGACCGTCCTTTGCGGCGGCATAGACAAGGGGAGTTTTTACGACAGCCTTTGTTTCCATTGAAGTAAGGCCGCTTTCGGGGATTGCGGCCACTGCAATCATGGCGCGGTTTTCCTTTACTGCTGAAACAGCCCCTGCCGGGTCTCCGGTTTCCACCGAAAAATGGATTTTCGGATAGCGGGTTGTCAGTTTTTTTATAAAATCAGGAAGAATTGTATAACAGGCGGTAACAGAAGCGTAAGCATGGAGGGTTCCTTCAATTTCATCACCGATATCAGAAAGACGTTCCTTCATCTCCTGTTCTTTTTCCAACAGGGCTTCGGCGTATTTTTTAAAAACTTTTCCTTGTTCCGTGAGCAAAACCTGCCGATTATTTCTATCGAGGAGAATTGTATTTGTTTCTTCTTCCAGGCGGGAAATCACACGGCTTAAGGCAGAAGGACTCATATTCAGTTTATCCGCGGTTTTTCCGAAATGAAGAAGTTTTGAAAGAGTTAAAAAGGCTTCTATCTCGTAAAAATTCATTTTCTGTTATAATATAGAATAAATTCAGAAACCATTCGAGGGGTAATTATGAAAAAAATTCTTTGTATTGGTGCAATGGCACTTTTCACATTTTCTGCTTTTTCCGTTGATATTTTCAGCGTTGCCGGAAGAAAAGGCAATATCAACAGTTTTACTCAGACTGATTACACTGTAACAACAAAATTCGGAAATTACTTCCGAACTCCATCAGCCAAAACAACACATAATTTTACAGATGGTAAGGAAGCTGAAGAAATCCACCTTACACCGCGCGATGTAGTTATCAGAAAGGTAATCTGGAACTACGACGAGCAGGGAAACCTGAGCGAAAAGGTCTGCTCAAATGCGGAAAATGACCTGGAATGGAAGACAGCCATGACTTACAAGGACGGCGTTCAGCAGGATCACTCAGAATACGACAGCACCGGCAGCCTTAAAAACCGTACAATCTATACCTACACCGACGGTCTTTTGACAGACAAAACCCTTTATGACGGGGACGGTGCCCTTGTTGAAAAAACAATCTGTACTTACACAGATACAGGAAAGATTGCAACCTTGTGCAACTATATTGCTGACGGCAGCCTTCGCGAAAAACAGACATATGCATATACGGTGGAAGGAGTTCTGGACGCCATCACTTATTACGACAAGGATCTGAAGGAAGCAAAGATTGAAAGCCTTCGCTATGATGATGTAGGACTTCTTGCAGAGGTTACAACTTACGAAAATGACAAGGTTGTAAAGAGAACTCTTGTAAAATATGATGAAAAGGGAAATATCAGCAGGATTTCTGAATATAATATTGCGGATAAGTTTGGAACTACAGTAAATGAACTTATTTCTATAGCTGAATTTGCTTACGAATATAAATAGAAAAAATAGCTTCCGTTATGTCCAGCGGTCAAACACAAGGACTATGGGCGGCGCCGCTTGGAGCGCAGGCTCGCTCAAACCATAGATTGTGTTTGCCGCTGTCCTTCACTCGCGCTATTTTTTTTCCTTCCTAACAGAAAGGGACTTCTGCCATGCAAAAGTCCCTTTACTTTACTATACTAGTAGTTCTGTGCTTCAATCTGGAAGTAAGCCTGTGGATGTGCGCATACAGGGCATACTTTTGGAGCTTCTTTTCCAACTACGATGTGACCGCAGTTGCGGCACTGCCAGATTGCATCGCCTTCACTTGAGAAAACAAGCTTGTCTTCTACATTCTTCAAAAGCTTGCGGTAGCGCTCTTCGTGGTGCTTTTCGATTTCTGCAACCTTTTCAAACTGGAAGGCAATTGCATCAAAGCCTTCTGCGCGGGCTGTTTTTGCAAATTCAGCATACATGTCAGTCCACTCATAGTTTTCGCCATCTGCGGCTGCCTTAAGGTTAGCTGCTGTATCACCGATTCCGCCAAGATGCTTGAACCACATTTTTGCGTGTTCTTTTTCATTATCGGCTGTTTCAAGAAACAAGGCCGCAATCTGCTCATATCCTTCTTTTTTAGCTACGCTTGCAAAATAAGTGTACTTATTGCGAGCCTGTGATTCACCTGCAAATGCAGTCTGCAGATTTTTCTCTGTCTGCGTTCCCTTCAATTCTTTTGCCATAATTGCTCCTTGTGCAGCCCGCCGGTCAGAGCGGGCGTTGTTTAACAGCAAAGCGTTAAAAAAAATTGCGATGCAGCAATTTTTTAGCTTTACATTTAATATGCTTTTATTAAATATAAATGCAAATCAAGTAAAAGTAAAATTTTCTCTCAATAAAAATTCGTTTTTTCCGATAAAAAAGTGAATACTCTTTTTTTGTTTCGGGGAAAAACATGAAAACTATTGGAATTAAACTTGCAGACGGTTCTTTCTATCCTGTTCTGAACGAGGGTGCGCCTTCAGAACGTCTTCTGGAACTTACAACAGCCCACAATAATCAGACTAAGGTAATGGTTGATCTTTACCGTTCTGAACTCGGCTCGATGGAAGATGCAGAATATGTTGACTCCCTGCAGATTGAAGATCTGAATGAACATCCCAACGGAGAGCCTACCCTCACCTTTACAGTTTCAATTGATGAAAACAACAAGCTTTCTGCAAAAATGGTAGATAACGAAACCGGCCTCCAGAGTAATGCCACAATCACCCTTGTTTCCCGAACCCTTGAAGAACGCCTTTTACCGGACGAGTATGATATTAAGGATCCTACCGTCGAAGGTCTTTCCCTTACAGAGACAGAAGAGAATTCACTTTTTGGTAATGATGATAAGGAAGATCCAGCTGATGACGAAAATCCCCTCGTAGACTTTTCTTTTGAAACTGAACCTAATCCGACTTTCGCTGATGCAGATTCAGAGCCGGCCGTAGATGTAATCAATGAATTTGAAGCGCCTGTTGATGAAACTTCAGTTGGTGTAGAAGAAGAAGTTACTGAGGACAATACTGCACCGGCAGATGTAGAAATCCCGGAAATCTCTGATTTTAACCCGCTAGACGAACCAATTCTTGAAGACGATGCCCTTGCCATCGATGAATTTAATGGTGAAAATGACAATAGTGCCGAAGAAGAGATGAAAGACGAAGAAGAGAACTCAGAAGAAAAAATAGAAGAAGAGCCGGCCGAACAGCCTGAAGAAAGTTCTGATAAAGTTGATTTTACATTTGACATTCCCGATGATACAGTGCAGAATTCTGATGACGAATCAGTCAGTGAAAAAAAAGAAAGCTCTGAAGAAGTAAATCCTTCTGAGGAAATAAGTTTTTCAGACGATACAAGTGCTTCAGAGGAAATAAACCCGTCTGAAGATTTTGTATCAGACCTTCCAAGCTTTGATTTTTCAAGCATTTCTGATTCATCAGGAGATTTAGATTTGACAGAAACAGATACAAGAGAAACAAAAGAAGAAGACCTTAATCTCGACCTTGACCTGCCGGATTTTGATTCAATCCCTGATGAGCCGGCAGAAGAAACTACATTCGCAAGTGATTCATCATCAGCTGCAGAAACTGAATCTTTCAACAGTGATCTTGATCTTTCTGATCTGGACACATATTCTCAAACAGAAAGCCCGGCAGATGATAATTCTTATCTTGATGACCTGGATTTTGATGATCTCGATACAAGCACTAAAACCTCTCAAAGCACAGGAAAACCAATCAGCTTTACAGGCCTTTATGACAAGGAAACAGAACTTGGAAATTCTGCAGCCTCAGAAGGAGAAGCAAAAAACACCCGCCCTGCTGTAATCATCTGTATTCTCTGTGCTATTATCTGTCTTCTTGCAACCCTCTTTGTAATCATGGTAATTCCTGCAAAGTTCAATATTTTTGGAAATAAAAAAGCCGCAAAAGAAGATTTGGCAAAAACAGAACTTGCAGTAACAGAGCTTCCGGCAGAAAAAAACGCTTCTGCCCTTGCAGAAGAGGTTCACGAACAGCTTGCTGAACCTGCACCTGAGCCAGAGCCTATTGAAAAGCCTGAACCTTTGCCTCCAGTCCCTGAATCAAAAGAAGAAGAAGTTCTTATCATCGAAAATGCAGAAGATGTTGTTCCTCTTCCTCCTCCGGTAAAACCTGTAAAACCAAAGGATATCAGCTACAAGATTAAGTGGGGCGATACACTCTGGGATATTTCTGACACATATTATAAAAATCCGTGGAGATATAAATACATCGCCCGCTATAACGGAATTAAAAATCCTGACTACATCATTTCGGGAACATATATCACAATTCCGGCCGAGTAAAAAAAATTCTGGAGCGTCCTTTGTCCTGCAAAAAATCACTTTCCTTTTTATTTCTCCTCTCAAGTCTTATGCTCTCGTCCTGTACAGACATCAGCATAAGGGGTCAGGGTCAGAAAAAGTTCGGAGCAGATGCAAACTATTTCATCGGACTGAAGCTTCTGGAAAGCGGAAACGAAAACGAGGCAGCCCAGAAATTCAAATCCTGCATAAAAAAAGGCTCTTATTACTGCGCAATGAAAAGCGCCCGGAATCTCTGCTTAATCGGTTCAGTGCAGGATAAAAATGCTGCCTGCCTCAAGCTTGCAAAAGACTACCCTGAAGAGGAAAATCTTCTGATTGCCGCAAGACAGCTTTATTCTGCAGAGGAAATCAGTAAGGTTATTGAGCTTACAGAAAAGTGTGACACAGAAGAATGCAGTAACGAGCTTATAAAAATCCGCCTTGAAGCAATGAGAAAACGCGGTGATTCCCGCTATCTTGAAGCTGTATTCGACTGGTTTACAAAAAGACAGATTTCTCCCTTTCATAAGGATTTTTTTTACGAATACCTTTACATTGAGCCGGAACTTGAAAAAAGTGAAGAGGATATTATAAACGCATCTGACATAGATGATTTATTTTCGGATGATTTCGCAAAGGAAAATTCTGATTCTGCCCCTGCCGATTCTGAAATTGCCGGCATCCAGAAAGAAAATCGTCCTGAGGACGGACTCAGCCAGGCACAGATTGATGCGCTTAATTTACGGATGCTTATATATAGAAGAAATTACACGCTTGGACTGGAGCTTTCAAAAGCTCTTCTTTCTTACTTTAAAGAGGGAAGTCTTTCTGCCCTTCCCCAGCTTTGTTCTGATATTGGAAAAGCCTATCTTTACGGAAGTCAGGAATTTCTTTCAAATGCGGAATATTTTAAATCCCTGGCAAATGGAAGCGGAAGCTCTGAATCGGCTTTCTATTTCTGGTTTTATGCGGGACGTTTTTATGAAAAAGCGCCCCATTACAAAAGTTCTGCAAAATCCTGCTTTTTGAATGCGGCAAAGGCAGCCCGGACAGACAGCCAGAAGGACAACGCCCTCTGGTACTATCTTGATATTTCCCTAAAAGACTCTGTTCCCCAGATTATTCCGGCAATTGAAAAATGCTGCCGCCAGTGGTCAAATCCATATTATTTTGATGATTTTTTTGATTCTTTTGCGCCGGTTTTACTTGCTTCGGGCAACTTTGACGCCTTCGGAAGCCTCTACAAAAGGATGGACGGTTATGCTTCTGATGAGGTTGTCGCACAGTATGCCTATATCTATGCCCGATTAATAGAAGAAAAGCTCGTTTCTGCTTCAAAAGAGGAAGAAAAGCTTGCACTGGTAAGGGCGATGAAAAGCGGAGCTTCCTTTTATTACTCTTTTCTTGCAGCCTGCAGACTGGGTTATGATCACCTTCATATAGAAAAAATCATTTCTGAAAATCATGCAAGAAAAAATCCGGCACATTGTGATAAGGAAAAATCTCTTGCCGCAGAAAAACTTCTTACAGGCTATGCAACATTCGGCTTTCCCCAGATGATTTTCCCCGAATATAATGCCCTCTACAAAAAGGGAATATCAGCAGATACAGCATTTTATCTCTGTGATTTTTTACAGCGCTGCGGTTCAGAAAATAATTCCTATTACGTTCAGAGCATAAGACTAGCCGTAAAAGCCTGCGATTATGCAGACCGGGAGCTGACTCCATCAGATTTAAAATATCTCTTTCCCCAGGGCTTTGAAGAATACATTAATGAAGCGGCAGACACATACAGGATGAAGCCGGAAATCCTTTACGGCCTTATCAGAACAGAAAGCTTTTTCAATACCCAGGCGGTAAGTCATGCCGGAGCAGTCGGCTTGACCCAGCTTATGCCGGGAACCGCCGCCGACATTGCCCGCCGCCTGAAAAAGCCGGATTTTAACCTTGAGGATGCCCAGACTAACATCAATTTTGGAAGCTATTATTTTTCTGATCTTGTAAGGCGATGTGAAGGCGATTATCTTTCGGCCGTTTTTTCTTACAACGCCGGAATCACAAGAGTCCGCAAGTGGCTCAAAAGTTCATTAATCGGCTTTAATAAAAAAGCAGACATGCCGAAGGATTTATTTCTGGAAACAGTTCCATTTAAGGAAACCCGCGACTATGGAAGAAAAGTTTTTTCCGCCGCCATCATGTATGACGTGCTCTACAACAATTCTTCTGATATAAGCGTCCTCTTTTTCTAAATCCTGTCAGAAAAAGTGCAAATAATCACAAATAACAGAAAGTTTCTGCAAATTTTTTAGACTTTTTGCAAATATTTCAGTACATTTATAGGGACAAAAGTACCCCTGCCCGCTCTGACCGGCGGGCCTATGGCAGGTAAAGCTAAAAAATTGCTGCATCGCAATTTTTTTTCACGCTTTGCTATACAACACCGCCCGCTCTGACCGGCGGGCTTACACAGGAGATTAACATGGCAAATGAAGCAATGGAAGCTACTGTAAAAGAAGCTTTGGAAATGTTCCGTCCGCAGCTGCAGGCTGACGGCGGTGATATGGAATACGTTGGAATTGATGATGAGGGAAAAGTTCATCTTAATTTGACAGGAGCCTGCGGAAGTTGTCCTATGGCACTGATGACTTTAAAAATGGGAATCGAACGCTATCTTAAGGATGCCTGCCCTGAAGTAACAGAAGTTGTTCAGGACAATGCCCCTAACTACGGCGAGGAGATGCCTTACTAATGAAAATCGAAAAAGACAAATGGGTTGCAATCCACTACACACTTACAGATGACAGCGGAAAGCAGATTGATTCTTCAGTCGGTTCCCAGCCTTTGGGATATATCCACGGAAACGGCTATCTTATTCCGGGTCTTGAGGCTCAGCTTGAAGGAAAAGAACCTGGCGATAAATTTACAGCAGTTGTTCAGCCAAAGGACGGATACGGCGAGTTTGATCCCCGCATGGTGATGGACGTAGAGCGCGACAAGTTCGAAGGAATTGATAATATTGAAATCGGACAGCAGTTCCAGGTGATGACACAGGGCGGCCCTGCAATCGTGCGCGTTGTTGAAGTTGGTGACAAGACTGTAAAAATTGACGGAAACCACGAGCTGGCAGGAAAGGTTCTGACTTTTGACGTAGAAGTAGTTGAAGTACGCGAGCCGACAGAAGAAGAACTTAATCCAGGCTGTGCCTGCGGCGGAGGATGCGGAGGCTGTGGCGGTGGCTGCGGTGACGACTGTTCCGGATGCGGAGACGGTGGATGCGGCGGCTGCGGAAACTAAAGCTCCCGCAAAAATCTGAATAAAACTTAAATTGCTCCGAGGATGCTTTTAAAATTTTCTTCCTTCGGAGCATTTTTTATGTCCACGATTACATCCGCAATATTTTTATACTGTTCATTTCTGGCTGTAAAGCGGGCCATAATAATATCTTTTACATCATTAATAGTTTTTGGATTTTCCGCAGTTACCCAGGCAGGAGCGCCGTCAAATCCCCCGAAAGGAGATGTTTTGATTTTTGCCATAATGCGCATAACTGAATACTGAATATCAAGACGCAAAAATACAAACTTTCCCAGATCTCGTAAAATATTAAGGGCAGGTGCATTATCACAAATTCCGCCGCCTGTAGCAACAACTATCCGTTCATCAGGATGTTCGGTTATAATCTTTTTGCAGGCATCTTCTTCCGCAAAATAAAAGGCAGCAGGACCTTTCTGCGCATAGTAATTTCTGAATGACATTCCAACGATTTCTTCGATTACCTCATCAGTATCAAAAAAAGGCACTGAAAGTTCACTTGCAAGGAGTTTACCCTGAGTTGTTTTACCGCAATGTTTAAGGCCCATCAAAACGATGGAATTGTTCATAGAATCACCCATAGAGAAAATTATAACATTTGAATTGTAAAAGTCTAGTCTTTGTTGTATTGTTAGAGATGAGGTTTTATGACGATAGCACTTTGTTTTTTACCATTGATTCTCTGCTTTGTGATTTATACCCTGTGTCTGAAAATAAAAATCACAAATCAGCTGATTGCAACTCTGCTGGGATTAATAGCAGTTTTTCCAATCTCTGTAATCCAGTATTTTTTACCTCCCTTTACCCTTTTTGAACAGATTCCTGTTTTACAGACCCTGCTCAAATCAATCATCATATACGGATTTATTGAAGAACTGGTGAAATTCTTATTTTTAATCCCAATTCCAAGCAAAAATCTCTCTGAGTTTGAATACCTTTTACTTTCATTTATGACAGGTCTGGTTTTAGGCTGCTTTGAATCTGCCGTTTACTTCCTTGACCACATGCAGATTGCTGCTTCGCGCGGTGCCCAGCTTTTGCTTTCCCAGATTTTTCTCCGCATCTTCAGTTCGGATTTAATTCACATGACCTGCACAGGCCTTTGCGGACTCTTCCTTTTCAGCTGCAGAAATAAACCCGTAAAGATTTCAGTTTTCTTTATTGCAGTTCTCCTTCATGGAACCTACGATTTCTTTGTCGGCTTCCAGAATCCGCTCAAATATTTTTCGATTGTAGTAATTCTTCTTGCAATCATCGAATGTCAGAATAAATACCTGAGTTTACAAAATTTGTGCGAAAATCGCTTGACAATTTTTTATTAAGGGTGTACTATACTCGAACACGACGCGGGGTAGAGCAGTTGGCAGCTCGTCGGGCTCATAACCCGGAGGCCGCAGGTTCGAGTCCTGCCCCCGCTATACAATAGGCTTACACATCAAAGTGTAAGCCTATTTTTTTTGCCATAACCTGTGTTATAATAGAATAAACAAAAAGAAAGGACATCATCATGGCAAAATCAAAATCCCCAAAATCTAAATCATCTTCCGCAACAATCGGATTTGAACAGCAGATTTGGGATGCAGCCTGCGAACTTTGGGGACACATTCCCGCTGCAGATTACCGCAAAATCTTTACAGGACTTATCTTCTTAAAATACATCTCAACTGCCTTCGAAAAAAAATATGCAGAGCTCGTTGCAGAAGGTGACGGTTTTGAAGACGACCCGGATGCTTACGAAGCAGACAACATTTTCTTCGTTCCGCTAGAAGCCCGCTGGTCAGAAATTGCAAAAGCAGCCCATACACCGGAAATCGGCACAATCTTAGACAAAGCCATGATTGCCATAGAAGCCGACAACAAAAGTCTCAAAGGTGTTCTTCCAAAAAACTACGCCAACCCAGAACTGGACAAACGCGTTCTTGGTAACGTAGTAGACGTATTCACCAACATGGATATGAGCGACACCGAAGCAAGCAAAGACCTGCTGGGCCGCACCTACGAATACTGCATCGCACAGTTTGCATCCTACGAAGGAGTAAAAGGCGGCGAGTTCTACACACCGGCAAGCGTAGTAAAAACAATCGTAAACATCTTAAAGCCCACAGAAGGAAAACGCGTTTACGACCCATGCTGCGGTTCAGGCGGAATGTTCGTTCAGTCCGTAAAGTTCATTCAGGAGCATGCAGGAAACAGAAGCAACATCTCAGTCTTCGGACAGGAAGCCAACGCCGACACCTGGAAAATGGCCAAAATGAACATGGCAATCCGCGGAATCGACGCAAACTTTGGTGACCATCCCGAAGATACCTTTTTCAACGACCTTCATTCAACACAAAAGTTCGACTTTATCATGGCAAATCCGCCCTTCAATCTGAGCAACTGGGGACAGGATAAATTGCAGAACGACCCTCGCTGGGCATACGGACTTCCACCCGCAGGCAACGCAAACTACGCCTGGATAGAACACATGATCTACCACCTGGCTCCAAACGGAAAAATCGGCCTTGTACTTGCAAACGGCGCCCTTTCTACCCAGACCTCTGGCGAAGGAGAAATCCGCCGTAAGATAATCGAAGCAGATTTAATAGAAGGAATTGTCGCCATGCCAACTCAGCTTTTCTACAGCGTAACAATTCCGGTAACCCTCTGGTTCATCACCCGCGGCAAAAAGCAGACCGGCAAAACACTCTTCATAGATGCCCGCAACATGGGCCACATGGTAGACCGCAAGCACCGCGACTTTTCCGAAGAAGACATCGCCCGCCTTGCCGACACCTTCACCGCCTTCCAGAACGGCTCCCTCGAAGATGTAAAAGGCTTCTGCGCAGTTGCCACCACAAACCAAATCGCCGCCCAAGATTACATCCTCACCCCCGGCCGCTACGTTGGCATTGAAGAAAAAGCCGAAGACGACGAACCCTTCGCCGATAAAATGACCCGCCTGACAACCGAACTTGGCGGAATGTTTGCAAAGAGCCATGAGCTCGAAGAAGAGATAAAGAAAAATCTTGCAGGGATTGGGTTTAAGATATAAGGAGGGGGAAGTCTCCCCCTCGCTTCAGCCCGCTCCGCGGTCTTACGCTACCCCTTCTCCTAGGGGCACAGCCCCTAAAACCCGGTAGCTCGCAGGCGGGTAGAAGTTGCCACACGGATGCGCAAGCCGCGTGAGCGGCGGTTTAATAATTTCCGCTCATGCAAACGGAGCGAAGCGACGTATTCGGAATTGCTAACGCAATTCCAGACAACTGACATTTGAAACGACAAAACGTCATTCCGAACTTGTTTCGGAATCTATAATAGAAAGGAATGAAAATGGAAGAGTGGAAAGAATATAGACTTGGAGATTATTGTGATTTTCAAAACGGTTACGCATTTAAATCTTCAGAATTCAAAACTAATGGTGAATATAAAATTGTCAAAATCAAAGAACTAAAAGATGGCCTTGTTAAATTTTTTGATGATTCTGCAAGTGTAGATGTTCAAGACATTAAAGAATTTGAAAAATATAAGATCTACCGAAATGATGTTCTTTTCGCCTTAACTGGAGACCCTGTAAGTAAACCTAATCCGCTAAGTTGGGTAGGAAGGGTATCAATTTATAGAAGTGATGAAAATGCTTTGCTTAATCAACGAACCTGTAAAATAAAAAAATCAGAAAGAATTGATAATAAATTTCTGTACTATTATTTTCGACAATGGGAGAACTTTTATGCCTTAGCTTCCAAAGCTACAGGTAGTGCAAGTCAAGCAAATATTTCAACAAATACTATAGCTGATACAATCATCAAGCTTCCCCCTCTCCCCACCCAGCAAAAAATCGCCGCCATCCTCTCTTCCCTCGACGACAAAATCGAACTGAACAACAAAATAAACACCAACCTCGAACAGCAAGACCAAGCCCTCTTCAAAAACTGGTTTGTAGACTTCGAACCATTCGGCGGTAAGATGCCAGAGGGGTGGAAAGTTGGAAAATTGTCGGATGTAGCAGAAATAACAATGGGGCAATCTCCAGACGGGAAAAGCTATAACGAAGACGGAACAGGAACTGTTTTCTATCAAGGCCGAGCAGAGTTTGGCACAAGATTCCCAACAAGACGCCTTTTCACAACAGAACCAAAACGAATAGCCAAAAAGTTTGATACCTTAATGAGTGTTCGAGCTCCAGTTGGAGATCTGAACATTGCAAACGAAGATTGCTGCATTGGTCGGGGACTCACTGCAATTCATTCAAAAGATAACCATCAATCATTTGTACATTACACAGTTTTAGCCCTTCGTTTAAAATTAGATGTTTTCAATGGAGAAGGTACAGTCTTTGGATGCATAAACCGAGACGCTTTAGATAATATGGAAGTAATAATTCCATCAAAAACCGACATGAATAAATTTGAAGAAATAGTATCTACTCTCGATACCGAAATCTTTAATAGAAGCGAAGAAAATGATAGACTCAAAAATATAAGAGATACTTTGCTACCAAAGTTGATGAATGGGGAGCTTGAGGTTAATAAGATTGAATATTGAAAAATTCGTCCAAACCTACTATATTATAGACTAAATACACTTGACTTTTTCTCCGATAATTTAATTGGATTGTTGTCATTTTGGAGATTAAATTCTTATGAAATTAAAGTGTGAAAACATAGGTAAATTATCCTCTGCGGAAGTAGAAATCAATACAATCACTCTTATTGCAGGACTTAACAGTACAGGAAAAAGTACTGTTGGAAAACTGTTATACAGTATTTTTAATAGTTTTTATAATATTGAAAAGGAATCTATAGAGCGAATTGCATCAACCTTAAAACGAAAATTATTTGAGGACGATATTTTCTTTAACGAACCTGAAGGAACCGATGAATGTATTACTGAATTGTTGGATAAACGCGGAAATATTGATATTACGGAAATAAAAACTATTATCGTACATTTTCTTGGTGAAAAATACATAAAAGGAAAAAAAGAAAATCTATTTTCTGATATTTATGATATTTTATACCTTTCTGATGACGAGATTTATAAGAATATTTTGCAAAATAGATTATATTCTGAATTTAATGAGCAAATTCAAAACATCTATTCTAATAAAAAGGACTCTAATGTTACACTGACAGTCGCAAAAAAAGATATAGAAGTAATTATTAAGAATAACAATGTTTTTGAAATTAACAATTTTGAGAATTTAAAAACTGAAGTAATATATATAGATGACCCATTTATTATTGATTATTTAACACCTCAATATCGGTTTTATTCCCTTTCCGGTCATAAAGGAAGTCTTTATAGAAAGCTAAGGGCTTCTTTTAAGGAAGATATCAATATAGATACGGCTATTCAAGAAATTCTGAGCACTAAAAAATTACAAAATATATATGAAAAAATTGATTCTGCTTGTAATGGAAATATTATTTCAAATTCAGGAAAAGGTTTTACTTATCAGCTTGAAGGTTCAAGAAAACGCTTAAGTATTGTAAATTTATCTACAGGATTAAAAACTTTTTCAATTATAAAGACGTTGTTATTAAATGGGGCTCTAGAAACTAATGGAACTCTTATTCTCGATGAACCAGAAATTCATTTACATCCACAATGGCAAAATTTGCTTGCAGAAATAATAGTTCTTATTCAAGTCGAATATGGCATGCATATTTTAATAAATTCTCATAGCCCATACTTTATCGACGCTATTGATAAATTTTCACAAATTTATGGAATTAGGGAAACATGCAAATTTTATTTAACTAAAGAAAGTGAAAATAAAGAATCGTCTACATTAATGGATGTTTCAGAAGACTTATCTGGAGTTTTTGATTTACTTTATGAACCTATGCAAGAGATGGAGAATAGAATTGCTCAACATCTTGAGGAACATGAAGATGATTGATTTAAGTAAAAAGAATATTCTAACAGATAATTTAACGACTTTAGAAGAAGCCTCCTATGATAAAACTAACTCTCAATATATGACTCATTCACATTTTGAGGTTGTTCATTTTGATAAAGTAAAAGAAAAATATATTTTTAAGAAAATAGGAATCTCTTCCAAAGAATTACGTTCAAATGATGCATTAGTTCTTTTAAATGATGGAAAAAAAACAAAATTCATTTTTATCGAATTTAAAAATGGTAATTTGGATAAAGTCTATCATGAAGAATTTGAGCATGAAAAAATAAGAAGTAAGATAAATGAAAGTTTATGGATTTTGAATGATATCTTGGAAGAAACAATATCTTTTGATAAACAGAATATTAATTATATTCTAGTTTATAATAAAGCGAAAAATAGTATTTATGCATTAAAAACAACTTTAGCAAAAAAAGCTGGGAAATCTTTTTTAATTGGTGGCTTTTCTAGATATGATATCTTTTTTCATAATGTTAAGACAGTAAATGATGATGAATTTAAAAGTATTGCTAAAGCCCTTGAAAATTCAAAATATGTTTTCTAACATTAATAATCCCCAGGTATAATATTCATTTATTACTAATTAACACTAAAGCAATTATTTATTTTTTGAATTCTTCTTTGTAACAAGTATTACGGACCTTACTTATACCCACCTGCAAACTACCAGGTTTTAGGGGCTGTGCCCCTAGGAGAAGGGGTAGCGGAAAACGCCGCAGGCGGTTGGAGCGAGGGGAAGGCTTTCCCCTTTTATATCTATTTTTTTATATATTTTGCACAAATCATGCAAAATTACTCAATTTTCTTGACAATTTCGCAAAAATTCCTTTATATTTTAACGTATAAAGGAGCTAATCATGCTTTTAGAGTTTAAGACTAAGAATTACAAATGTTTTAAGGATGAAGCAGTTTTCTCTATGATGCCTGCGCCTAAGCAGAAGGGCTTGGATTACAGTCTTTTGACTCAGGTTGCAGGTAAAAAGGATTATACGGCTCTTTGTTCTTCTGTTGTATATGGTGCAAATGCTGCGGGAAAATCTAACATTGTAAGTGCGATTCAGACTTTTAAGAGCATTGTTCTTCATGGAAACATAAACAATGTGCCGGGAAACTTTCCAAATGCGGCAGAAAATACGCTTGAGCTTATTCCTAATAATTCTTTACCTGCCGATAAGCCTGAGCCGGTTTGTTTTTCTATTAAGTTTATTGATTCTGATTTGTTATTTGATTATTCTCTGGCAATTGATTTGGGGGCATTTCTTGATTCTGATTATAAGAGGTCTATTAAATCTGAAATCTTAAAGATAAATGAAAAAGATATTTTTGCCAGAACTGAAAACAAGCTTGAGATTTTTGAAAAGAGTCTGAAATCTATAGAGCAGTATCTTCTGCCGGATTTTAAGAAGAACTTCAATTTGATTTTGTCTTATTCTGAAAAGAGTTTGAAAGAGACTGATTTGTATATCATTAACGGTTTTAAGACTATGGTTAGCTCAGATATTTCAACTTTCTTTTATGACTTTTTTATGTCTAAGCTCAAAACTTACTATCAGACTTTTGTTGTAAATATGTATCCGACTTATATGAATAAGTTTTATGAAGATACTCTTTTGAATGAAGCGGCAAAGAGTTTTGGAATTAATTCAAATAAACTGGTTTTTGTTCGCCAGGAAAACGCTTATGACCAGCAGCCTATTTTGTGTTCTGTCATGGAAAACGGCAGGCTTATTCCTGCTATCAATTTTGAATCTTATGGAACTGTACGATTTGTAAATACACTCCCTATGTTCGCTCAGGTTTTGAAAAAGGGCGGAACCATTGTAATGGATGAGTTTGATACTTCACTGCATCCTATGGTTGTTATGGATATCATTAATATTTTCCATAATGATGAGATTAACAAAAATCATGCCCAGCTCATTTTTAATACACAGAATCCTATTTTTTTGAATAATAATCTTTTCCGTCGCGATGAAATAAAATTTGTTGAACGAAGCGACGAAACAAATTGCAGTGAATTATATTCTCTTTCTGATTTTGGCACCAAGGGAACAAATGCCCGAAAAGGAAAAGATTACATGAACAATTATTTTATGAGTAAATATGGGGCCATACGGGATATTGATTTATCTGATATCTTCAAGAAGTTTGTGGAGAATGGAGATGCGCCGATTACAAAATAATAAATACTTCTTCTCCGTGGAAGGAGAAACAGAAGAATTATATTTTAAGCATCTCAAAAAACTGATTCTTGCAGAAGAAGAAAGAATTGCAAATCCAGTTTTTGTTATTCAAAAAGATTCTCCCGCAAAAGTTGCCAAAAAACTCCCGATGATTTTACCTTGCACTATTACTGCCGTTTTTGATGTTGAAGATGCGGATGCAGACCATCGAAAGCGTTTTGAAAATACTCTTAAAGAAATGAGTGTGGCAGAAAAAATTGGTAAGTCAATTAAATTTGATTTAGGTTATTCGAATATAGATTTTGAATTGTGGATTATTCTTCATAAAAAAGATTTGTTTGGCAACGTTGGAAGTAAAGCGCAGTATCTTAAAAGTATAAATCAGATATTTGGAACAAAGATTGAAGCTTTGCGTGAATATAAAACTGAACGCAACTTTTCCCAGATTCTTTCAAAGATTACTCTGGATGATGTAAAAGCAGCTATTGCAAGGGCTGAAAAAATCACAAAGCAAAGGATGTCTGAAGGTAATCCAATAAGAACCTGTGGTTACGAATGGTTTGATAAAAATCCAGCTTTGTCGGTACATTGTGTAATCAAGAAGATTTTAGTTGAATGTGGAGTATAAATAATATATACTATATTTAACGAATCGCGGTGGTAGTCTTCGGATGACACCTTCTAGGCTCCTGATGCGTCGGGAGCTTAATTTTTTTAGCACTCCATAAATAAATGCAAAAACCCCAAAATCGTGATAGAATAGACGTAACTGTATGAAAGGAGTCTGTTATGTCCGCCGATTACAACGAAGAAGCCTATGAAAATGCTCTGATTGAGTTGTTCCAGAATATGGGGTGGGAGCATGTTTATGGGCCGGATGTTGAACGCGACTGGCATTCTCCGCTTTATGATTCTGTTCTTGAAGATTCTATCAGGCGTCTTAATCCAAAGGCGGCACCTTCTGCAATTGACGAGGCTCTTCTTAAACTCCGACACTTTGAAAATGCTGAACTTAAAAAGAAAAATGCCCTTTTTATGGACTACCTGCAGAATGGCATTGAAGTAAGTTACCATCAAAATGGCGAAACTAAATCTGACATCATCTATATTGCAGACTTTGAAAATGCCGGAAAACCAGGCGACAAGAACTCTTACATACTTGCAAATCAGTGGACATTTATAGAAAACTCAAATAAGCGGCCGGACATCCTTCTTTTCTTGAATGGACTTCCTGTCTGTCTTTTTGAATTGAAATCTCCAAGCCGTGAGCAGACCGATGCAAGCGAAGCATACACACAGATTCGCAATTACATGCAGGAAATTCCTTCTATGTTCATTTACAACTGTATCTGCGTAATGAGCGACCAGCTTACGAGTAAGGCGGGAACCATCACTAGTGGTGAAGACCGCTTTATGGAATGGAAGACAAAAGACGGCAACATGGAATCTAAGGCTTTTGCAGATTTTACAACTTTCTTTGAAGGCATTTTTCAGAAAGAGCGCCTGCTGGACATCATCAAAAACTTTATCTGCTTTAATAATGAAGGTGTGAACTCATATAAAATTCTTGCGGGATATCATCAGTATTTTGCAGTTCGTAAAGCAGTTGAGCGTACAAGAATTGCGGTTGATGGCGATGGAAAAATTGGTGTCTTCTGGCATACTCAGGGCTCCGGAAAATCGCTTTCTATGGTTTTCTATGCCCACCTTTTGCAGCAGACAATAGACAGCCCGACTATTGTTGTTATCACAGACCGCAACGATCTTGATAATCAGCTTTATACTCAGTTTTCAAACTGTAAGGATTTCTTGCGCCAAGAACCTGTTCAGGCAGAAAGCCGCGAGCATTTGAAACAGCTTCTTGAAGGTCGAAAAGCTAATGGTATCATCTTCACAACTATGCAGAAGTTTGAAGAAAGCGATGAACCGCTTAGTGACAGAAAAAATATCATCGTAATGGCGGATGAAGCTCACCGCGGACAGTACGGACTTACAGAGAAAATAAAAACAAGTCGCGATGAACAAGGAAATCTGATTGCTCACAGAACAATTGGAACCGCCCGCATAATCCGCGACAGTCTTCCAAACGCAAGTTATATCGGCTTTACCGGTACTCCAATTTCCCGCGAAGATCGCAGCACTATCGAAGTTTTCGGTGACTACATCGACGTTTATGATATGACACAGGCTGTTGAAGATGGTGCAACCCGTCCTGTTTATTACGAAAGCCGTGTTATCAAACTTAAGCTTGATGATAAAGTGCTTGCCCAGATTGATGCAGAATACTCAGTTCTTGCCAATAATGCTGATGAAGAAGTAATCGAGAAAAGTAAGCACGAACTTGGCAAGATGGAAGAAATTCTCGGGCACGAAAAAACAATCAACTCGCTTGTTGATGATATTCTTAATCACTACGAAAACGAACGCCAGTATTTGTACACTGGAAAGGCAATGATTGTTGCTTATAACCGCTCTATTGCGATGAAAATTTTTAACCGTATTCTGGAATTGAGGCCGGGTTGGGCGGGAACAACTTCACAGGTCACAGTCGGCTCAAAGCAGATTACAGTTCCAGGTGACGATGCCCGCATTGCCGTTGTGATGACCGAAAGCAACAAGGATCCTGAAGAGTGGCGTGCAATCATCGGCAACAAACACCACAAGCAGGAACTTGCAACCCGCTTCAAAGATGATACGAGCCCTCTTAAAATCGCAATCGTTGTTGATATGTGGCTCACAGGTTTTGATGTTCCTTCCCTTGCAACAATGTATGTTTACAAACCAA
Organism: uncultured Treponema sp.; assembly: GCA_947165895.1. Classification (GTDB taxonomy): domain Bacteria; phylum Spirochaetota; class Spirochaetia; order Treponematales; family Treponemataceae; genus Treponema_D. The sequence continues at coordinate 83,904 of CAMVCB010000002.1, read as the reverse complement.
TGGAAAGCTACAACCTTATGCAGGCCATTGCGCGTGTAAACCGTGTCTTCAAAGATAAGGAAGGTGGTCTTGTTGTAGATTACATTGGTATCGCAAGTGCCCTCAAGCAGGCAATGAACGACTACACCGTCCGCGACCGAAAGAATTATGGTGAGATGGATGTTGCAAAACGCGCCTTCCCTAAGTTCCAGGAAAAACTCGAAATCTGCCGTAATCTTTTCTTTGGATATGATTACACTCCATTCTACGAAGGCTCAGACTTACAGCGCGGTATGACAATCAGCGGTGCTGTAAACTTTATTGTTGCTCCAGATAAGGAAGAACAGAAACAGGCATTCATAAAAGAAGCCTTAATGCTCAAACAAGCACTTTCACTTTGTTCATCTATGGTAAAAGAGCACATGCGTCTTGAAGCAGCCTTCTTTGAATCTGTCCGCGTTCTTGTAATGCGTCTTTTGTATAATCCATCTGGCAAGAAATTCTCCCTCAAAGAAATCAACGACCGCATAAACGAACTTCTTAAACAGTCAGTTAAATCAGATGGCGTTATAAATCTTTTCTCTGATGTTGGTGAAAAAGTAAATCTCTTTGATCCGACCTTCCTCGAAAATATTTCAAAAATGAAAGAAAAGAACCTCGCCGTAGAAATGCTCAAGAAATTGATTGAAGAACAGGTAAAAGTTTACAAACGTACAAACCTTGTAAAATCAGAAGCTTTTAGTGAACGCATCCAGCAAACACTGAACCGCTACCTGAACGGAATGCTCACCAATGAAGAAGTAATTCAGGAACTTTTGAAACTCGCAAAAGAAATGCTTCATGCAAGCGAAGAAGGAAACAAACTCGGCCTCACAGATGAAGAACTTGCCTTCTATGATGCACTCACAAAACCAGAAGCTGTAAGAGATTTCTATTCCAACGAAGATCTGGTAGCACTTACAAAAGAACTGACAGAAACTCTTCGCAAGAATAAAACAATCGACTGGCAGAAAAAAGAATCAGCCAGAGCCAAGATGAGAATGATTGTTAAGAAGCTTCTGAAGAAATATAAATATCCACCAGAAGGACAGGAAGACGCATTGAAAACTGTAATCAGTCAGTGCGAACTATGGACCGATAATGTTGCTGATTATGAAGATACAGTTTTATATTCTATAAATGATGATTATGGTAATCTAAAAGTTGCAGAAACAACTTCAGACTACGGAAAATAAACTTCAATATTAAACTAATGGAAGAATAAACTCTGGAAACATCTCCCTCGCAAATCCAAACTCCCGTTCCCCGAACAGCACCAGCGTAATCTCATCAAAATCATCCTGATACAGTTTCATCGTCTCAATTGCTACCCTAATAGCATCTCGCTGCGGATAACCATAAACGCCGGCAGAAATCAGAGGAAAAGCAATTGTCTTAAGCCCTTTTTCTTTTGTAAGATTCAAAGAGTTTTCATAGCAGGAAGTAAGAAGTGACTCGGCCTCTGCTGGTGAATGTTCAAAGTAAATCGGCCCGACAGTGTGAATTACGAATCTGGACGGTAAATTATATCCCTTTGTGATTTTAGCTTCGCCAGTTCTGCAGCCACCAAGTGTACGACATTCAGAGAGAAGTTCAGGACCAGCGGCATAATGAATTGCACCATCAACGCCGCCACCACCAAGAAGACTGGAATTTGCAGCATTTACGATTACGTCACAAGCCAAAGTTGTAATATCGCCTTTGATAATTTTGATTTTTCCCATACGATGCATTTATTATATCACATTTTAAACTACAAGTTTACAGATTTCCATCCAAATCAGTGCTACCCTTTATATATGCGTCCTACAAAAAGTAAAGAACAGCTGGCCTATTATAAACATCTGCTTGCTATCGATAAAAAAAGAAACGAATTAGCCAATCGTAAGGATGATGAAGATAATTATATTGAAATTCCCAGAATGCTTATTGGGTATAGAATCAAGCTTATTCCTGTAGATTCATTTAAAAATCGAGATGATGGTCTTGCAGAAGCTGTTGCCGCATCTACTTCATGGTTTCGGTTTTCTGATATGCCATTCAGGTTATGCAATTTAAAAAGCTATCGATGCGAATTCAGAAATAATCTTTTTTATTGGGATTGCTATGAAAAGGATGAATTTGAAAGCGAATATTTCCAGAACAAAGTCTTTAAGAAAGGACATCTTAAACTTCTGGATATTTGTGAAAAAAGACTAGGCACTCAGGCGCAATTTGCAATCGTTACAATTCTTGTTGCAGAGCTTTTCAATCTTGTTTGAAACGCATGAAACTTCGACTTCAATCATGCGCTGAATTACAATCTCTTCGACTGACTTCTCAAACAAATGAGCAAGCACCAGCAAACTAAAATTCACTGTTGCAAACCATAATCTTATTAGATTTCAGCTTTGTTGTTTTTTAGAAAGTGCTGGTGTATAATTTAAATAATGCATACTTTTATCACCGCAATACTTTCCGGGCTTGCCATCATCCTTGCAATTGTTATCCTGTGTATCTGGCTCTGGAAGATTAAAGAAAATTACGAAGGTACTTTTTTTACTTTTTCAAAAGATGGATTAAGCGAGCAAAGTGAAAAGATAAAAAGAATTTTAAACAAACTCAAGGTAGATGACGAACTGTCTTCAAAAACCCTGCTCTTTCTTGAAGAAATAACAATGAAAATGCATGAGCATACAGACCAGGTAATTACAGCCCATCTGCGCAGACGCTGGGGAAGAACTTCAATTACACTCACCTCGACAGGTGAAAAATACAATCCGATAGAAATGAGCACAGACAATGCCGAAAGTGAAGATTACATGAGGGATAAAATCTTTGAGGCTAATCAATCGCTTCTTAAATACAAACGAAAATTCAACAAAAACTTTATAACAATTTATATACGTTCTGTATAAAACTTCTGAAAACTTCAGATTCTTTCCAGGGACTTATTTATTTTCAATACTTCGCTGCTTCATCACGCTGCGGTTTGTAAAATGAATAATCGAAAAGAACATTGCCAGAAGCACCATAGTTTCAAACAAAAGTGCCGATGCCCTGTGTCTTTCCAGAAGTGTAGAAATTATAACACTTACGCAGACAAAAACCTGAATAAAATCAATCAGAATCAGTGCCTTAAATTTAGAATAATTCAGATTTAAAAGTTTATGATGAAGATGAGAACGGTCACCTTCCATAATTGGCCTTCTGTCCCGGATTCGGCGCCATATTGCCGCAATCGTATCAAAAACAGGAAAAGCCGTAAGTACAATCATGATAAGGACTTTGTTAAACTCAATGTCTTTTGTTGTAGGATACAATGGAAGAATAGCTATGATAAATCCAAGGAACTGACTTCCGCAGTCTCCCATAAAGATTTTTGCGGGAGGCTTGTTAAACAAAAGAAATCCCATAATCGAAGCGGCAAAAATAAAATTCAAGCCCGCAATCTGATTTTTAGAAATTAAGTTTATAACTCCGATTGTAATGCCGACTGTACAGGCAAGAGAACCGCACAATCCGTCCATTCCGTCAATAAGATTGTAGGCATTGATAAGACCTAAAATCCAGAAAAAGGTCATTATATAGCTCAATACCGCTGGAAGCTGCCAGCTGAAAATCTGTGTAAAACGGTAATTATTAAACATTACGATTCCGCAGGCTGTAAGCTGGGCAACAAGTTTGATACTTGCATGAAATGTAAGAATATCATCAAGGAAGGCAAAAACAAAAACGATAAGGGCCGCAAGAAGAACCGGGAGATTCGCCATAAGACTGATACTTGTATTATGTTTTAAATATAAAGCTGATGTAAGAAAAAAAGCAAAGGCAATTCCTATACCGCCAAGACGAGGAATATTTCCTGAATGGATTTTTCTTGCATTTGTATAATCGTAAAGTGAAAGCTTTGCGCAAACTTTTATAATTAAAGGCATTGAAAGTGCAGACAGCACAAAAGCCAGAATAATAAACAAACTCATCCTTTCTATGATAATTCTTAATTGAAGTGAAATCAAGTGGGCAAAAATATTTGTGTTTTTTTGCAAAAATCTCAGGTATTTTTAGTTTTTTTTAAAAAGCTGATGTATAATAAATAACATGAGCAAGAAGGTTTTTGTTGTCGGAGCAGGAATATCAGGCTTGAGTGCAGGAATCTATGCAGCAAGATGCGGATTTGATGTCACAATTTTTGAACAGCATATTACTTTTGGCGGACTCTCAACAAGCTGGAGCCGCAAAGGCTTCTATTTTGAAGGCGGTATGCACTGGCTTACAGGCTCTTCCCCAAAGATGCCTCTTTATCAGGTCTGGAAGGAACTTGGCGCCCTCAAAGAAAACAATCCAATCGAAAACCGCGATCCTTATTACGTCTATATAAATGGTGACAAGCGTCTTTATATGTGGCGTGACCTTGATAAGCTTTGCAATCAGCTGAAGGAATTTGCGCCGGAAGATAAGAAGATGATTGAAAAATTCCGTAAGGATGTAAAATCACTTCTCGGCGTTCATCTTGTTGTAAATGACATTATGGGCCTGAAGGCAAAAAATCCCCGACACCCGGGATTGGGCGAGCTTCTTAAAATGATTCCGGCAGGACTGAATTATGGTCGTCTTGTAAACATGAGCTACGAAGAATACGTAAATCAGTTTAAAAACGAAGATGTCCGCCGGCTTCTTTTAAATTCAATAGGCTACCGCTACAATGCGATGAGTTTTATCTATACTATTGCAAGTTTTGCAAGCGGTGACTGCGGATATCCTGACGGCGGTTCTGTAACAATGGGACAGAATATGCTGGATACTTACAGGGAACTTGGCGGAAAAATCGAGTTCAGAAAAAAAATCGAAAACATTGAACTTGACGGAGCCGGCAATGCCTGTGGTGTAAAGATTGACGGAGAAATTCTTCCCTGTGATGCCGTAATCGTCACTCAGGATATGAGAAACGCAATTGATAACCTTTTTGACAGGATGATTGACAATCCTCTTGCTTCAAAAATCCGTAAAAACGTTGTTTCTGAACAGAATGTCTTTGTCTGCCTTGGCGTAAAAGCTGATTTGAGCAGGCTTCCTCAGGCAATGATTTTCCCGCTGAAGGAGCCCTTTGAAATTGCCGGTGTAAAATACAATGATCTTCGCATCTACAATTACGCAAAATACCAGAACCGGGCGCCGGAAGGCTGTACTTCCCTGACCAGTCTTTTTCTTGGTCCTTCCTACTACTACTGGAAGCAGGCTAAAGAAGACGGTACATACAAGCAGAAAAAAGATGAGCTTGGAAAGAAGTTTATAGAAGCGCTTTCTGAATTTATCCCGGAAGTAAAGGATAATGTTGCAGTTATTGATGTTGCAACTCCATGCACTTACGAGCGCTACTGTTCAACTTACGAGGGCAGCTGGATGAGCGTATGGGAAAAGGGCACAAAACAGTATAACTATCCGCAGAAAATTCCCGGAATAAATGGAGTTTATTTTGCGGGCCAGAGGACTATGATGCCGGGCGGACTTCCGATTGCGGCCTACTCCGGCCGTATTGCTGTCCAGCTATTGTGCCGCGATACAAATACCTTGTTTGTATAAAACACAGCTATTTATATAGAAGAAAACTTATTTTAAAAATAACAAAAAATAAGTTTTCGCTTTTAAAAAAGCTGTGATATAATTTAATTATTAAAAAAAGAGGAAAAAAATGGGAAAAAAATTTAATTCTTCTATTTTGTATTTCGTTGGAATGGTTCTTGTAATCGTTGGTCTGCTTCTGCCGATTATTAAAGTAATGGGTCAGACACCAAATGCATTCAAATTCATTAATTTAAAGAACTTCGGCACATCAACCGTAGCTATCCTTATGATTTGTATTGGCGCTGCACTTGGAATCCTTTTTTCACTTATGAACAATTTCAAAAAAGGTCACAAGCTTATTGCGCTCTGCATTACACTTGCCGGCGGAGTAATTCTCTGCCTTCTTCTTACAGGAGTTCTCAGCGACTCTTCTATAGGCGGCAGTCTCTGGCGCGCAGCCGGAAAAAGCTTCATAAAGCATGCTTACATCGGCTTTTATGTAATTCTTGTTGGCTGGATTGCTGCAATTTACGGCTGGCTTACAGGAAATTAATTTAATTTGATAATTCATTAGAAAACCGTATGACTTGCGGTTTTCTTGGCAAGTTTACCACTTGCGAATTAGGAGGTTTAGACTATCAGGTTATCCTGATAGTCTTTTTTTTTACCACAGATGCACACAGAAACTCACAGAGTGAAATTCATTATCTGTGAAAATCTGCGTCCCATCTGTGACTATTTGTTTTGAATACAGCCTCTGAAATCTGCAAGACTTTTATATCCCTTACGCTTCATAAAGGCTGCAAGCCCGTCAATAATTTCTACCATAGCAAGCGGATTTACAAAGGTCGCAGTGCCCACTTCCAGCGCCGCAGCCCCGGCCATAATAAATTCCACGGCATCCTGCCAGGTGGCAATTCCGCCAATTGCAATTACCGGCACGCGCTGACTTTCCGGCAGTTTATTAATTGCCTCAACAAGCTCGTAAACCAGACGGACGGCAATCGGACGAACAGCAGGACCTCCTACCCCGGCCTTTACCTTTTCAAAAACAGGCACTCCCCTTTCAATATCAACAGCAATTCCCTGGAAGGAATTACAAAGACTGATTCCATCGGCGCCGGCTTTTATACATTCCATTGCAACACCGATTAAATCTGGAGCCTGAGGTGTAAGCTTTACGACAAGAGGCTTTGAAGTCGCAGCACGAACGGCACGGACAACATCGCCGGCAGCAGAACAGGTCATTCCAAAGGCAGCACCTCCGGCACTTACATTAGGGCAGGAAATATTCAGTTCAATCACCGGGACTTCTGTTTTATCAAGAAGCTTTGCTCCTTCCACATAAGTTTCCAGCGAAGAGCCGGAAAGATTTGCAATTGCGACAGGCTTAAGCGCCATCATCTGTGGAAGTTCATTTTCTATAAAGTGAGGAATTCCTGGATTCTGAAGGCCGATTGAATTCATAAGTCCGGCAGGTGTTTCCCAGAGGCGGATTCCATCATTACCCTGGCGAGGCTCAAGGGTAAGACCCTTGCTTGCGATGCCTCCAAGACGATTTACATCAAAAACCGACTGATATTCTGTTCCAAAACCAAAGGCCCCGGAACTTCCGATTACAGGATTTGCAAAATGTACTCCGCCAATATTTACGCCAAGATCCGGCTCCACACCATCAGAAAGAGGCTGGCGGCGGGGCTGAACTTTTATTCCGGCAACAGAATCTTTCTTTTCAAAAATCAGAATGTCACCGTCAAAAACAGGGCCGTCCTTACAGCAGCGGAGCTTACCTTTTGTAGTGTCGATTACGCAGCCAAGGCAGACTCCGGCACCACAGGCCATGCGGGCTTCCATGCTCAAAAAGCATTTTACACCGACTTCGCGGCATACGCCCTGAATATAGGCCAGCATAGGGGTCGGTCCGCAGGCATAAATTACTTCATAGCCCCGCTGTCGGATTGTATCTGCAGTAAAAGCGGCAGAAAGCATTCCGTGAACGCCGACAGAACCGTCATCACTTGTAATTGTAAGATTTGCAGGCTTAATATAATCAAGACCGTAAGAGCCGCTCTTAAATGAAGCAAAAAAATCATAAGATCTTTCAGGCAGGGATTCGGCAAAACCCGCAACAGGAGCAACTCCAATTCCGCCTCCAATAATACATATTTTTTTTCCGGCAGGCTCTTCAAAACGGTTTCCGCATGGGCCTAAAAGATTGATTTTATCCTTCAGCTGTAAATCGCAGAGCTCGCGGGTACCCTGTCCCTTCAAAAGAATAAGAAATGAAATTTCAATGTCGCCGTCAGGCTTTTTTTCAGAATGATAAACACTGATCGGTCGTGGAAGCAGAAAATTACTGCGTTCCGCATGCAGCATATAAAACTGCCCCGGAAGAGGACGGGGTGAAGCAGAAGGCAAAATCACCTTAAGAAGAGTAACACTGCCTTCAGGAACAGCACCATCAACATACCTATTATAAGAAACAAGACCCCTGCTATAAAGCGGCAGGGGATTTCCGTGACAATCTTTAATCATTTTAGACCCCTTTTTGGGGACATTGTAGCAGATTTTTTAATTTATGCACACGTTAGAACCGCTCAGATTTGAAACAAGAGGCTTGTCGGCAAGAATCATGCTCTTAAGCTCAGCATATTTTGCCCGCTCGTCGCCGGGACCAAGCACTGTGGGGTGCTTAACCTGGGCAATTCCCCTCATTTCTTCAATATTATGATAGCCGTGACTTTTCATAAAGGTGCGGAGGCCCTTTACCACATCGATTGCGACATTTGGATTTGTAAATTTTGCCTGCCCGATTTCAACTGCACTTGCACCCGCCATAATGAACTCAACTGCATCCTGCCAGGTGGAAATGCCTCCGATTCCCACAACCGGAATGCGCTGCTCAGGCGGCAGCTTGTTGATTTCTTCCACAACGTCGTAAACAATGCGCAGGGCAAGAGGCTTGAGTCCAGGTCCTGAATATCCTGCGTGAACGTTATTAAAGAAAGGCTTTCCTTTTTCTATGTCGATAGCGACTCCATGAACCATGTTTATCATGCTGAGGGCATCGGCACCGGCCTTAATGCAGGCAAGGGCAATAGGGCGGTTATCAGGCGCGTTAGGAGAAAGCTTTACCATGAGGGGCTTTCTGGTTACGGCGCGGACGGAGCTTACGCAGTAATATGCCGTGTCAGGGCTGAGGCCCCAGGCAAGACCGGCGGCCTTAACGTTAGGACAGGAAATATTAAGCTCAATCATATCGCAGTCAGTTTTGTCCAGAAGCTTTGCTCCTTCTACATAAGATTCAATATCACTTCCGGCAAGATTTGCGATTACAACAGGCCCAAGCCCTATCATACCCGGCAGCAGTTCCTTTATAAATGTCGGGATTCCGGGATTCTGAAGTCCGATTGAGTTCATGTTACCGCCCGCAACTTCCAGAGAACGCTCACCATGATTTCCTTCCCGAGGTTCAAATGTACAGCCTTTTGAACAGATTCCTCCCCAGGCCGCAACGTCACTGACACCGCGGAAGTTCTGTCCGAAGGCGAAGGTGCCGGCAGAGGCGATAGTAGGATTTTTAAACTCAACGCCCGCAATCTTTACGCTCAAATCCGGCTCTTCATTCTTTTCCAGAGGAAGACGGCGGCGGTATGGCTTTTCAAAGATGATTTTAGAAGCGTCAAAAACAGGGCCGTCCTTACAGCAGCGTTTAAGGCCCTCTGTAGTTTCAAGGGTACAGCCAAGGCAGGCTCCAAGACCGCAAAGCATTCTGTGTTCCATGCTGATATAGCATTTGATACCAAGTTCTTCTGCAAGGGCTTTTACGTAAACAAGGGCAGGTGTGGGACCGCAGGCAAGAATCAGCTGGTAGCCCGCCTCCTTAACTGCTTCTTTGGAAAGGGCACAGGGCAGCATTCCCTTAAGTCCGCAGGAACCATCATCTGTGGTAACTGCAAGCTTATTTGCCTTTACGTATTCAAGCCCGTAAGAGCCGGATTTGAAGGCGGCATAAAAATCATAAGAGCCGTCCGGCAGACAGTGGGCAAGATTTGCAACCGGCGCAACGCCGATTCCTCCGCCCACAATACAGATTTTTGCCTTACCGGGATTTTTTCTGGCAATTTCCTGACACTCTTCTACCGGCCAGGGTTTTCCTAAAGGGCCGATTACAGAAATATCATCCCAGAGAGTCATGTGGCAAAGCTCACCAGTTCCCCTGCCCTTTTCCAGCATCAAAAACTGAACCGTTACCTTCTTTTTGCCCTCGTTGTTTGTCCATTCTTCTGCGTGATAAACGCTTATAGGGCGGTTATAGTTTACGGCTGATTTTGCCGAACGGATAAGATAAAACTGTCCGGACTTAGGAGAAAGCTGAGTCGGTCGTTCAAGTTCAATTGTTGTCTGCAAAAGATAGACATTAGGCTGACCTTCAATTTTTTCAAGTCGTTCAACCTTTGTGTTTCCAAAGAACAATAAACCCTTTCCGTTTTCATCAATTTCTGCTAAGTCCATATTGTAAATTCTCCTTATAGATTTTTTCCTACTAAACCAGTAGGCTGCTTTCATAAAATAATATAATAACAAATACAGTGTTAGTTAAAACTAACTTTACTGAATTTTGAATACTTTTACAACATATAAAAAAAATGCTCCCGCAGAGAACCATGTTTTGCTCTGCCGAGAGCCTTCGACGCTTCGCTCTGTATTTCCCTTACGCCTTATATCAACATTATCAGGCTCTATGCGTCGCAAAACACGAACCTCTGCTACGCATTTTTTCCTTACAAGGTAAAGCGTTATATATTTTCTTGTATTATAAAGTTAGGATTTTACAATTTATAAAACAGTTTTACTACAGCTCAGCCTTAGCCTTAAGCAAATCTTCCTTACTGAAAATACTTGCCCTTACGGCAGCAGCAACGATATCTTCCATCGTAAGTTTTCCGGAGTCGCGGGCAGCGGCAATTTTTTCATCCTTTTTCCAGGCGCACAAAATGCCGCGGGAAGAGTTTACTGTTCCGCCGGCCTTGTCCAGAAGGGTTGCGGCAATTCTTGCAGCTCCGCCCTGAGCACCGTAACCAGGAATCAAAAAGAAGATTTCAGGATATTTATCACGAATCCACCTTGCATCACTTTCCTGGGTAGCGCCGACTACAGCTCCAATAACACCGCAGGTCTGCTCAGGATAGGAAGCCTTAAACTCATCGCTGATTCTGGCAAGCTCATCACCTACCCGCTCAAGCAAAAGTCCGCCATCGCGGCCATCAGCTCCGGCAAGCTTCTGGTGCTCAATATCAACCATGCCGGGATTTGACGTACATAAAAGAACAAAAGCTCCTTTTCCGCCTTTTTCAGGAGAAGACCATTCTGTAAAAGGCTTGAGGGTATCAAAGCCCATATATGGATTTACGGTAATTAAATCAGTTTCAAAGTCCCCGCTGAAGTGGGCACGGGCATAGGCAGATGCAGTAGCCGCAATATCACCGCGCTTAATGTCAGAAATCGCTATAAGACCTGATTCACGCACAGCCTGCAAAGTCTGGGAGAAAACCTTCATACCCTCAAGCCCCATAGCCTCATAATATGCAATCTGAACTTTAAAGCAGCATGCAGCATTTTCTGCGGCAACAGCCTTAATCAATGCCTTATTGTAGGCCAGCACTGCGGCGGCAGGCGAAGCATACTGACTGAGGATATTTTCCGGAATATAAGAAGGATCTGTATCCAGACCAACGCAAAGTGGACCATTTTTAAGCGCAAGTTCCTGAAGGCGCTGCATATTGTGTTTATTCATGGCTAAAATATACCAAAAAACATAAGATTGAAATAGACTTTTTTCTTTAGTAAAATAGACAAAATGAAAAATACGAAAGCCTTTAAAGTTTCTGTCATCACAGGCATAATCATTTTAATATTTTTCTCCATTGTTCAAACCGTAAATATTTTTTTTGTTTACAAAGGCTTTGGGCCGGTAAAATCAGAACATTGCCCGGATTCTCCAGCCTTCACTTTTGACCCGAAAAGCTGCTACAATTCTGATAATCCCCTGTCTGTAAAAAATCATGAAGAAAAGGAAAGATGCTTCCCCTGGCTGCTTTCCGTAAGCGAAACAGTTTCCATTCAAAGTTTTGATGGTCTCAGGCTTAATGCCCGCATTGCCCTTCAGCCTGAAAATCACAATTATGTCATCATCATGCACGGCTACCGGGATTCAACAAAGAATGTTTCCATGTATGCAAAGAAATTTTATGAAAGAGGCTTTAATATTCTTGTTCCGGGACAGAGGGGACACGGCTGGAGCCAGGGCAAGATTGTCGACATGGCAGCCTTTACTCCTTATGACGTAAAATCCTGGGCGGAATTCATCTGTCAGAAAGATAAGCAGGCAAAAATCATCTTGTGGGGCATTTCTATGGGAGCCTCGACAGTTCTGCAGGCAACGGCTCTTGAGCTTCCTTCAAATCTTGTCTGCTGCGTAGAAGACTGCGCTTTTACTTCAATCTGGGACGAATTTGTTTATCAGATTGATACTTTTTATCATCTTCCGGGAGAATTCCTGATGAAGCACTTTCAGCCTTATATCAGCCGCCATCTTAAAATTGACTGTAAAAAGGCTTCTTCATTGGACGCAGTTGCAAAATCAAAAATTCCAACCCTTTTTATTCACGGTGACAAAGACGATTACGTTCCATTTTATATGCTGGACCAGCTCTACAATGCGGCAGCCTGTCCCAAAGAAAAGCTTGTCATAAAAGACGCTAATCATGCCCGGGCAGCTATTGCGGAACCTGAACTTTACTGGACAAGGGTTTTCAATTTTATAGAAAAATATTTATAATCTGCAGAAAAAGGGGCAGCCGGCCCGCCACCGCTAAAGCTCACGTACAGTCTGATATTCTTCCAGCTTTACGTCGCAGACAATTCTTCTGGAAGAAATATCTTCTTTCTTGATAGCCTTTAAAAGCAGTTCAACTGCAACCCGCCCCTTATGGGCTATATCCTGGGAAACAGTTGTAAGACGAGGCGAAACATACTGACACAGGGAAAGATTATCAAAGCCGACAACCGACAGATTTTTAGGAATATTCATTCCGTTTGCCTTTGCCCCCTCAATCAGACCAAGAGCAAACAAATCGGCAGTCGCAAAAATGCCGGTCACATCTATCTTCTTTTTTGCAATTTTTTTGCCAAGCTTTATTCCTTCTTCATAGCTGGTTGCCACCTGAATGTGATTTATAAATTTTGAATAACCGGCTTCTTCCATAGCCTGAACATAGCCCTTATAGCGCTCTTTGATAACTGATTCTTTTTCATCAAGGAAGCCCGCAAATCCGATTTTTTTATGACCGTTTTCAATCAGATATTTTGTTGCAAGATAACCGCCCTTTTTATCATCAATTTCCACAGTCAGAAAGTCGCACTTTTCATTATTTGCGCTGTCTATAAATACAAGGGGGCACTGGCAGTAATCAGAAAGAAACTTCATGTTCTCCTGCGACTGGTTGGAAAGGAAAATCGCCCCGTCAGCCTGCCAGTTCTGCAAAAGATTTATGGCATTCTGCGGCTCTTCCACCGACTGAATGATAGTGTAATAGCCCTTTTCGTGAATACAGCTTTCGACTTCGCCGAACAAATCGCTCACATAAGGATCTTTAAAAACGTTTTTGGAAGAAATAAAAGTGCTGACAAAGACCGCAATCAATTTAGACTCATGCTTTGCAAGAGAACGGGCATTAAGATTGGGGGTATAATGCATTTCCTTGATGATTTTCTGAACCCGCTCGATAGTTTCCCTTGAAACCTTCGAATTTTTGCCGTTAATAACGTTGGAAACCGTCATCACGCTGACGCCGGCTTCTTTCGCAATGTCTTTGAGAGTGAGCATACTTTTTTCCTTAGTTTATCGTTACATTTAATTGTAAACGTAAACTAAGAAAAAGTAAAATTATTTTTTATTATTGGCCGCAAATCTCTGCCGCCTTTGCCCGAACAGCCTTGTAGAGAGCGTCAGAATCCTTCTGATGCTCTGTAATCAGGCGGACAAAGACAGAACCGGCAACAACTGCCTCAACCTTGTCCCCCAGAAGTGCCGACTGCTCTCCGCTGCTTATGCCAAAACCGCCGTAAACCCTGCTGCCGCCGGCCCCAACCTTTTTTATAAAATCCAGAGTTGCCTGATCGACGCTGGTCTGAGTTCCTGTAATGCCTGTACGAAGGGCTGCGTAAATGTAAGGGAAACCTGACTTTGCCATTTTTTCAAGCCTTTCAGGGCTCATGCTTGGAGCCGCAACCGGAATATTTTCCATGCCGTTAGCCTTGCAGGCAGCGGTCAAGCCTTCATCAAAATCAAAAGGAAGGTCTGGAATAATCATACCCTTTACTCCGCATTCAGCAGCCTTTTTACAGAAATTTTCAAGGCCCGGTGTGTAAATCAGAGAACCGTAGCTCATAAGATAGATTTTTACGTCCGGAAATTCTTTATGAAGCCTGGCAATAAAGGCAAGACCGTCTGCAGTGCGGTATTTACGCTCCAGAACCTTTGTGCAGGCCCCCTGAATTGCGGGACCGTCTGCACTCGGATCGCTGAAAGGAAGCTGGATTTCAAGAATATCTGCACCGCCGTCCACAAGGGCTCGGGCAGCAGTAAGTGCAAGTTCGTCTGTCGGGTAACCGGCAACGAGATGTGACATAAGTTTTATTTTTGACATAATAATTTCTCCTCAAAAAAAGCTCCCAGTCAAGTTGTGGGGTTCAAAACCGCACGCTAGCGTGCTACACGTTTTTGTGACTTGGAACTATAGACGTTTGCCGCTTACGCGGCAGCACAAAAAAGTGTTTTTGCACCCCACAACTCTCCTTCGTGCTTTTTTTTAATAATTTCTACTTACTCATGAACATCCTTTTCTGCTTCCAGACGCCCGATTTCGGCATGCAGAAAGTCCAGCCATTTCTTGCGGCGGAAAACAGGACTTGTAATGAATACGTCTTTGTCGCCGCGACCGCTCATATTTATAATAATAACGTCATCCTTACTCAACTTCGGCGCCAGCTTAATTGCCTCCGCGCCCGCATGCGAGCTTTCCATGGCAAAAAGAATTCCCTCGTTGCTCGCAAAAAATTTCAGGGCATCCAATGCCTCGCTGTCCAGGGCAGAAGTGAACTCAATCCGTCCGCTCATGCCCAGAGCCGCAAGCTGAGGCCCAATTCCGCAGTAGTCCAGCCCGGCAGAAATGGAACGGGTCGGAAGAGCCTGACCATCCTCATCCAGCAGAAAGCGCGACTTATAGCCCTGCATGATTCCTTCGCGGCTGGCATTTCCCGTCATGCGGCTGGCATTTTCGCCAACCCCCGGCCCGATTCCGCCCGCCTCTACCGCAATCAGACGAGGCTCTTTTTTATCGATAAAGGGCGCAAAAAATCCGATTGAGTTTGAACCGCCGCCGCAGCAGGCAATCAGGGCAGTAGGCTTGATTCCCCGCTCTTCGCACTGGCGTTCAACCTCGCGGCCGATAACGCTCTGAAACTCGCGTACAATATCCGGGAAAGGTGATGGTCCCAGAGCCGAGCCCAGAACGTAGTGGGTCGTATCCGGGTTTGCAGCCCAGTCCCGCATTGCCTCGTTTACAGCGTCCTTAAGGGTACGGCTTCCGCTTGTTACCGCGTGCACCTTTGCCCCGTACATTTCCATACTGGCAACGTTAGGCTGCTGGCGGCGAACGTCAACCTCGCCCATGTAAACAGTGCAGTCCAGCCCCAGCTTTGCGCAGGCTGCGGCAGTAGCAAGACCATGCTGTCCGGCTCCGGTTTCCGCAATTATGCGCTTTTTTCCCATGTACTTTGCAAGCAGGCACTGACCGATTGCGTTATTGATTTTGTGGGCACCTGTATTTGCAAGCCCTTCCAGCTTTATGTAAATCTTTGCACCGCCAAGAATGCGGGTTGCCGTCGGCGCAAAATAAAGCGGAGTTTCCCGCCCGATATAATCTCTCTGAATTGTGCGGAATTCCTCAAGAAATTCCGGATCAGCCATCGCTTTTTTAAAGGCCACCTCCAGCTCATCCAGAGGCCGTCTCAAAACCTCGGCCACATACTTTCCGCCAAATCTGTCAAAAAATCCATTATCAGACATATTTCAATTCTCCAAAAAATTTTCTAAGTTTTTCTGCATCCTTAATTCCAGGCGCACTTTCCACTCCGCTTGCCACATCAATCAGTTCCGGCTGAAAATCTTCTATAATCTGGCAGACATTTTCTGCCGTAATTCCACCTGCCAGCCAGAGCCTTGCCCTCTTAGAAGCCGCCCTTACCAAGTCAGCATCCACAGTTTTTCCCGTTCCCCCGATTGCATTTCCGCTCTGGGCATCAATCAAAACCCGGGGCTGACCGTGTAAAATCAAATCATCAAGCTTTGCCAGATTCTCTTCCGACCTGATGTTTACCGCTCCATAGCGGGGAATGTCAGAAAAGGCCGCATCCGAAGGCCCCGGAACTTTACAGCTGTGAAACTGAATCTTATCAAGGATTCCTTCCCGAACAAGACGAAAGGCAGCCTTTGCCTCTTCATCCTCAGGATTAACAATCACACCGACAAAGCCGCATTTATAAGCTCCCTGGCGAACAGTCTTTACAATTTCAAAAACCTTATCAGCATCAACATTGCGCTTTGACCCCTTCCAGAAAATAAATCCTAAAAAGTCTGCGCCAAGCTCTGCCGCAAGCAGGGCATCCTCTTTCCGCGTAATTCCGCAGATTTTTACAAGTGGACGCGCCCCTTCGCCGCGCGTACGGATTTTCTCAGCATAATCACACCAGCTTTTTCCCGCTTTATTTTCAGAAGTTTCGCAGAAGGCCTTAACAAAAGGGCCCGCCTCTTCCGGATTTTTTGCAGCCGCCTCTCCAAGCAGAATGGCAGAAAAGCCCGCACCTGCCGCAAAGGCTGCCGAATCCGGACTAAGAATTCCGCTTTCAAAAGTCACCCGGGCATCAGCCGCAATCTTTTTGATTTCAGAAAGCAGGGCGCAGGGAGCCAGCATATCAATGGAAAAATCTTTTAAATCGCGGCTGTTCACACCGCAGACAATATTTTTGTGATTTACCCGCGCCATCACATAAGAAAGCTTTTCAAGGTCTTCAGGTTTGCGGACTTCAATCAAAACGCTGATTCCAAGTTCTTCGGCCTTTTTTGCCATTTCGCACATAGATTGGGCTGTAAGAATGCGGGCAATAAGAAGCACAGCATCTGCGCCGGCCCGGTAAGAAACTTCAACTTCGTCAGCAGAAAGCAGAAAATCCTTGCGCAAAAGAGCCGGAACTTCATGGCCCTCAGCTTCCAGCTTATCAAGGGCAGCAGCCGCTTTCATAAAATCACAAAGGGAGCCCTTAAAATAATTCATTTCGGTAAGACAGGAAATGGCAGATGCCCCGGCTTTTGCATACTGGCAGGCAGTTTTTGCGGCATCAAGGTCAGGGGCAATATCGCCCTTACTCGGCGAAGCACGTTTTATTTCAAGAATCGCCCCTTTTTTTTCAAGAAAAGGATGAACTTTGCGGGTACGGCTCTCTGGAACTCCGCAGCCAAAATCCAGCCCCAGCCTCTCTATATCAGCTTTTCTTTTTTCAATAATTTCTTTAAGTATATCCTTACCCATCGCAAAAACCCTTGTTTCTATATGTAGTAACAATATACTAAAGAAACGTTTCTGTCAATAGAAACGATAAGTAGCAAGAACTTTTCTTTTAATTCAAATCTGCCTGTTCTGTGGAAATTATTTCTTTTACCTGCTCTTCAGTCATTTTTAAGGATTTTGCAATCAATTCTATAGAAACACCGTTTGCATAAAATGCCCGGGCATCCTCAATTGCCTTTTGTTCCTGTCCGCGCTCAAATGCCTCTTCCTGCTTTACGGCTATATCAGTTTTATAATCATATTTTGCACAAAGCATATTTATGACCTCCCTGGATTCTTTTTGCTATAATGCTTTTTTGTAAAAAAGCCGCCCCGAAAAGGAGCGGCAAAAGCAGCAAACAAAATATTTAGAAGGTATAAATTGCGGTAAGCTTCTTTTTAATTGTAAGAGGATTGTATTCACCGCTTGTTACATTTACTACACCGTTTTCTACGGCAGTTCCACGGACAGCACTGTAATAAAGCAAATCACTGCCGACTGAATAAGAAATTACTTCCAGCATTGAGTTATTCGGAACATTCTGGAAAAGATTTTTGAAGTCGCCGGTATCAAGATTTACACTATAAATCTGATGAAAGCCTGTTTCAGCACCACTTGAAGTAAGAAGGGCATAAGACATATAGATATTGCCCTTGTACTGCTGTGATGAAACCATTTTTCCATTAGGAAGAGGAATTTTTCTTGCTTCCCAGATTGGAGTACCGGAAGCATCCGTAACATGAAATATATAGAATACATTATTTCCATTATTACTGTAGGTATAAGTTTTCCAAAGTCCTTCATTATTTGTAAAATAGGAATCATTACTATACCAACTATAATTTATATATTTATCATCCTCTGTATATTCTCTGTAGGCAGATATAGAAGTTCCTTTTTTGAAAATTATGTTTTTCAAAGCGTTAGCACTATATATATTTCCTTCAGAATAATCGTTTATATAGTTACAAAAAAGCTGCATACGTTCAGAATTTGATGAAATAAAATTAATAGCATCTTCATCTTTTAACTCTGAATATAAAGCCGAATAATTCTGGTGATTTTGAAAATAATCCAGTCTGAATTCTTTTTCACCAGAAGTCCAGCAGCGGTTAAACATATTCTGCAAAACTAAGGAAGCATTTACAGAACCATCAGATTTTAAGAAACTGTCATACCAGACATAATAACTAGTATAGTTTCCATTTTCATATTTAGTCTTCGATCCAATTGGTGAGTCCCAATAAACTGACGAGCCTATTTTTTTTGCCTCTGAAAAAGTATTATCCTTACGCACACACATCGACAATTCACCAGCAGAAAAATAGCAGATGCCATTTGCATCATCATATTCCCAATCAACACCACCACCATTTGAACTATAATAAATATTTGTAAAATGATTTGGATCTGAAACAGGAATTGCCCTTAAAAAATAAGTAGAAGAAGAACCTGTACTCCATCTGTAACCACTAACAAGTATAAGCTGCCCGTCAGAAGTAATCATAAATTTTTTGTATTCAATTCCACTAACTCCAGCTGTCAACTTGGTCATACTGTTATCACTCGGATTAAACTTACAGATTAGAGTTGTACTTGCCCCGGAACTATAGTCCGAAATCATAAAATACGCATTCCCTGCACCATCAAACTTAATATCCACATTGTTTCCGTTATTATAAAGACTGTAATAATTATTTCCGTTATTTGTATTTTCTGTCTTCTTCAAAATATCTGCTATGCTTCCATCCTCATGAACACATACAAAAGTTCCCAAAGTAAAACCATTTAACCAGCTCTGATTTTCAAAAACCACAAAAACATCTTTAGACGAAGCCACAGGAGATTTATATATTTTCTTAATTTTGGAAAGATTACCGCTTCCTGTCTTAGTTACAGCCGCAACTGCACTTCCATCCTCAAGAAATTTAATAAGCGGTGAATCAGCAGAGCTTTCTTCTCCCGCGCCCTGCGTCAGAGCACCTGCATCTACAGCTGCCAGGGCCTTAGCTCCCGAAAAATCAAATTTTAATCCGGCCGAAGCATTAATAACTCCCGAGCCATTACTGTTTACATTCGGATTAGGCACAGCCGGGTCATCCGAACTATTACTGCATGATGTAAAACACAGCATCATGCCGGCAGCAAGAAATAAGACTTCTTTTAATAATTTTTTCATAAATTTCTCCTGAAAACTTAGTAATTATTAACGTTAAAATATTACGTCTAAAATAATTAATTTACAAGGATAATATTCACTATTATTTACGTTAAAGCGTATCAGTATGGATATTTTAGAAAAGATTAGACAATACAGAATTGAACGGGGCTGGACGGAATATCAGCTGGCAGAGAAATCTGAGCTGCCTCAGTCAACTATTTCTTCCTGGTACAGAAAAAATCAGTTGCCAACAATTCCTTCACTTTCTAAAATTTGCAGGGCTTTTAACGTTACGCTTTCTCAATTCTTTACCGAAGACATGACCCAAATAAAATCCCTTACACAGGACCAGGCCGATTTAATCCAGAACTGGAACCGGCTGAACGAAAATCAGCAGAAGGCAATTATCAATCTTATGAAGACCTTCTAACGGCGACTGCATGCCGGGTATTAATACTGCCGGTTTATCGGTGGCACTCCGCACAAGCCTTGAGCAGCGCGAAGCGGTTCCCGACTGAAAGGCGGGAACTGACCGTTAGGGAACTGCGAAGTGCGTCTGGGAAAGAGACATTTGCGGCATAATCTTAGAAATCCTTGTAATTTCTTACTGTTCTATTGAAAAATCCACTGAATCAGAATAAAATAGCCGAACTATGGAAAATAAACCTCAGACACAAAACAAAATGGGCGTGATGCCGGTTGGAAGATTAATTCTTAATATGTCGCTTCCTATGATGTTCTCCATGTTTATTCTTGCGCTGTATAACATCGTGGACTCTATGTTCATTGCAATGATTAATGAGGAAGCTTTGACCGCACTTTCGCTTGCCTTTCCGGTTCAGAACCTGCTCATGTCATTTTCTATTGGTACCGGAGTCGGCGTAAACGCAATTCTTTCGCGCCGTCTTGGTGAGCACAATCAGGAAGCTGTAGATAAAACTGCAATAAACGGACTTTTTATTTCCTTCCTTACTTCGATTGCCTTTATTGTTCTGGGCTTCTTTTTTATTCCTGTTTATCTGCATTCTCAGACTTCAAACGAGCAGATTATTGAGTACGGCCTTGAATACATGCATGTAATTGTTTACTGCTGTACCTTCTGTTTTATTGGAGTTATGTTTGACCGCATCCTTCAGTCGACTGGAAAAACGATTTACACAATGTTTTCTCAGCTGGCGGGTGCAATCACAAATATCATTCTTGACCCGGTTTTGATTTTTGGTCTTGGACCTTTCCCGGAGATGGGAGTTTACGGTGCGGCTGTTGCAACAATCATCGGACAGTTTGCCAGCCTCTGCGTTTCCTGTAGCGCAAACCTGCTGAAAAACCACGAAGTCCACTTCAGCCTTAAAGGCTTCCGCCCGGACGGAAAAATTATTGCCAGCATTTACAAAATTGCGGTTCCTTCTATTATATTGACCTCTGTAACTTCGGTTACGACATATTTTATGAACCTGATTATCGGTGCCTTCAGCACAACTGCGATTGCCGTTTACGGTTCTTACTTCAAGCTGAACAGCTTTATCTTTATGCCTGTTTTCGGGCTCAACAGCGGTGTTGTTCCGATTATTGCATACAACTACGGAGCAAAAAACAAAGACCGCATTTACCGTGCCGTTTTTCTTTCGATTATTTCGGCAAGTACAATCATGTTCGCGGGCATTACAATTTTTGAGTTTTTCCCTCACCTGCTGCTAAAGCTTTTCAGCGCTTCAGATTCAATGCTTGAGATTGGTGTTCCGGCCCTGCGCCTGATTGCCCCAAGCTTTATGGGTGCCGCCATCGCAATTTCCCTTTCCAACGTTTTCCAGGCCTTCGGAAAAGCCGTTTACAGCATGACAGTTTCCCTTATCCGTCAGATTTTTGTTCTGCTGCCGGTTGCTTACCTTTTCTCTCTTACCGGCAACCTGAATATGGTATGGCTCTGCTTCCCTGTTGCCGAAGTTTTTGCCGTTACACTTTCAATTTTGTATTACAGAAGAATTAACAGAAAAATTATCAGCAAGCTGTAGGAGGGGAAAGCCTTCCCTGCCAAAAATCGATGAAGCTAAAAGACAGTCCATCGTGACTGTCTTTTAGCTTCATCGATTAACATGGCTCGGCAAGCTATGCTTGCCGGCGCACTCCGTTGCGCGCTACCCCTTCTGCGGGGCAAATCCACCTTCCCCGGTGGCCCCGCAACGCCCCATTTTTTTTTACGCCGCAAATTCCCGGCTTACTTCCTGAATCTCCTGAAGCTTGGCAAGGACTTTTCCGCTTTCAACAGCTTCACGGGCCATATCGTAGCCTTCCTTAATGCTTTTTGCCTTTCCGCTGAGGTAAAGGACTGCACCGGAATTCAGGCAGACAGCTTCCTTAATGGTTTTTCTGCCGCCGCCTTTAAGAACTTCCATGGCAAGGGCCGCATTGTCGGCACCGTTTCCACCCATAAGCTCATCTTCATCGCAGCCTGTAATTCCAAGCTTGGCAGGGTCAATTACATAGCGGTTTTCGTTGCCTTTTTCGTCAATCTGGTAAACATCGGTAGGAACGCATGGGCTGATTTCATCATAGCCGTCCCGGGAATGAATTACCATTACCCTCTTTGCACCAAGCCCTTTTGCGGCCTTTGCATAATCTTCCAGGATGTTTACATCATAAACACCAAGAAGCTCATATTCTGCCCCAGCCGGATTCAAAAGTGGTCCAAGAAGGTTGAAAATTGTTTTTACACCAAGAGCCTTGCGGACAGGAGCCGCAAAACGCATTGCAGAATGGTAAACCGGCGCCATCAAAAATCCGAAACCGGTTTTTTCAATAAGCTTTGCAGTTTCGGCAGGCTTAGCCATAATTTTTAAGCCAAGATTTTCAAAGAAATCAGCTGCACCGGATTTTGAGCTTACAGCGCGGTTTCCGTGCTTTGCCATAGGCTGACCGCAGCTTGCAACAATCAGGGCTGACATTGAAGAAATATTAAAGCTTCCCTTACCATCGCCGCCGGTTCCTACAATTTCTGCAAGCCCCTTTTTCTCAAGCGGGAGCTTTGTCTTTTTGTTCAAAAGAGTCCGGGCACAGCCAACCATCTCGCCGGTTGAAACTCCCTTTGCCGCCATAGCCACAAGAATTGCAGACATAATGCGCTCATCCATAGTTCCGGCAGTAACAACATCCATAAAACTGGCAGCTTCTTCCTCAGTCAAATCTTTTCCGGCAAGCAGCTTGTTGATGTAAGCCGCAGTATCAAGATTTTCGCGGCGGTAATTCAAAAAGGCCTTGAAAATGCTGTCCCCCAGCTGGCTGGCAATACTTTCCGGGTGGAACTGAACGCCTTCAATAATCATGGACTTGTGGCGGATTCCCATAATGTCTCCGTCCTTTGCCCGGCAGCTCACTTCAAATTCCTCCGGCAGCGTCGATTCGTCAATTACAAGGGAATGATAGCGGGTAAAAGTTCCGCTTTTTCCGATGATTCTGAAAAGTCCCTTTCCGTCGGCATTCATGCTTTCCACAATTCCGTGGCGGATATATCTTGCGCCAACAATTTTTGCACCAAAAGCTGCACCAATTGCCTGATGACCAAGACAGATTCCCAGAATTGGAAGCTTTCCCGCAAAATATCGGATTGCCTCAATGCTGATTCCGGCCTGCTGGGGAGTTCCAGGTCCCGGTCCCACAACCAGAAAATCAGGCTTAGCATCTTCAATCTCCTTTACCGAGCATTCCTCAGAACGGAAAACACAAACCTGATCGCCGCTCACTCTTTCCAGCGACTGTACGATATTAAATGTAAAACTATCTTTGTTATCAATAAAAGCTATCATATTACTTACCCTCCAGAACGGCCTTCAAAGCGCCTAATTTTTCGTTTGTTTCTTCCCATTCGCGGTCCGGGTCAGAATCATAGACAATTCCGCCGCCGGCCTGCATTGTCCAGACCTTGCCCTGCTTCATGGCACAGCGGATTGCGATACAGAAGTCCAAATCACCGTTACTCTGAATGTAGCCGATTGCGCCCGCATAAAAACGACGTTTGATTTTTTCAAGGCCGCTCAAAATCTGAATGGCACTGATTTTTGGTGCGCCAGAAACCGTTCCAGCCGGAAAGGCAGCACGCAAAACCTGAATCGGCTTAAAATCAGAGCGAACCTTACCCTGAACGTCACTGACAATGTGCATTACATGACTGAAAAGCTCCACGTCCATAAAGCGGTCAACAGTTACGCTGCCGTTTTCGCAGACGCGGCCAAGGTCATTGCGGGCAAGGTCAACCAGCATAAGATGCTCTGCCCTTTCCTTTTCATTTTCCAGAAGCTCCTTTTTCAAAGCCTCATCTTCTGCATCATTTTTACCGCGGCGGCGGGTACCCGCAATCGGGCGGATGGAAGCTAGGCCCTTACGAACCCGAACAAGACTTTCCGGCGAAGAGCCCACAAGCTGCATGGCTCCAAAATCAATGTAAAGAAGATATGGCGAAGGATTCACTGAACGAAGACGGCGGTAGATTTCCAGGGCGGAGTTTGCATTTTCCACCTGAAGGCGGCGGCTTGGAACAGCCTGCAAAAGGTCACCCGCAATAATGTGCTCTTTGATGGCATTAACTTTTTCCTTATATTCCCGCTCGCTCTGCTCAAGATTTGTGATAGTGCGGACAGGCTTAGGTTCTTCAGGCCCCTGCAGGTAGGTAAAATCCATATCATTAAGGCGTTTTTTCAAATCTTCAACAGCCTTTTCCAGATCAATCTGATGTTCGTTATAGTTGAGGGCAAAAACGTGAAGCTGCTCTGTAAAGTGGTCAAAAATCACGTAGATGTGACCGGCAATAAAATCGCTTTCAGGAATGTGAAGCTCGTCGGTCTGAGTCTGCATGGTGATTGTGTCGCAGCGGGCACAGAATTCATAGCTGAGGTAGCCAAGTCCGCTTGCAGGAACAGGAATTGAATTTGGAGTTTCAGAGCCATCAGCATGACGCAGAACACTCATATCATTCTGCTGGGCCACATACAAAAGGGCATCCAGAATGTCCGGCGTATGGAGAACACGGCTTCCCGGTGCAATTGTTTCACCTGTAGTGTTTTTTCCGTGATAAGGAAGACGGCGGCCGTCAATCAGAAAGGCAACTCCTTCATCATCCTGAATAATATGAAAAGCCTCTTCCAGCATTAAAATTGAATAACGGTCTTTTCCCCGGGCAAAATTTGCGCTTTCAAGAATAGCCTTTGCCCCGATTTTTCGCGCAAGTGAAAAAGGCGTATAACGGTCACAAGGAAGTGTAAAATAAAGTGAATCTGTACGTGAACTCATAGTTTCTCCTGTTTCTACAAACAGAAACGTTTCTGTTTGTAGAAACAGACTACTACAAGTTATTGTTACTGTCAATAGTAACATTGCAATTTTTCAGGAATTTATTCCACTACCGTCCAGAGCTTACCCGTTGCAGGGTGAATGCCTTTGCGCTTAAAAAGCTCCGGAACGGTGACAAAGTCATAGCCCTGGGATTTGAGGATGGGGATGGCGCGGCTGACGGTTTCTACGCTGTGCAGGTTGCTTTCGCCGCAATGAAGAAGATAAATTACGCCGTCCTGAGTGCCGGAAAGCATTTTTTCAAGCAGGATATCGGCAGTGTATTCGGGAATCCA
Organism: uncultured Treponema sp.; assembly: GCA_947165895.1. GTDB lineage: Bacteria > Spirochaetota > Spirochaetia > Treponematales > Treponemataceae > Treponema_D. The sequence goes on along the minus strand of CAMVCB010000002.1, from coordinate 58,896 downwards.
GTCTTCGCAGGCGTGGCCGCAAATGAAGGGACGGGGTACGGCCTGGTACATTAAATCATTTACGGAAATATAGGGCGGGCGGTAAAATTCTGTGTGGCGGCCGGTAACTTTAAAGATTGCTTCTTCGGTGCGCCAGAACTCATCTTCAATCTGAGCTTTGGAAAGGCCTTCCTTTACGGCATCGGGATGTGACCAGGAATGATTTTCGATATCGCAGCCCAGAGCCATGGCACGCCTGATTACGGGGGCATTTTCATCATTAATTTTGTTTCCAATCAGGAAAAAAGAGCCGGGAAGGCCGTGTTTTTCAAGCAGGTCCAGCATATCGTTCATTACCGGGCCGGTAAGGTTTGGTCCGTCGTCAAAACTTAAAGAAATTAACTTTTTATCGCTCATATATCTATTCCAAAATTAAAACTGCAAAAAACACTCCCGCTGTGGTGCGTCTTGCAAACTGCGGGCGTGGGATATTTGGAAATTGGACTCGCTTCGCTCGCCCCCACGATGCAGTTTGAATCCGCACCTTCGCTCGCGTATTTTTTGCAATCCTACCTTTAAAACCGCTAATAGCTATTTGCTTATAACTATAACCTTATCACCTAAGCTCTGTTCTCCTGGGCAACAAGCTGGTCGGCGCCGTAGCGTTTGCGGAGGGCAGGTTTTTCAATCTTGCCGGTGGCATTTCGCGGAATTGAATCAAAAATGATTTCCTTAGGGCGTTTGTAGCGGGCAAGTCCCTGGCAGAAGTCATCAATTTCTTCTTTTGTGGCTGTCATACCCTCTTTTATTTCTATGATGGCAGCTGTTTTTTCGCCAAGGCGGCGGTCTGCAAGGCCGATAACGGCAACATCCTTAATTTTTGGATTTGTGCGCAAAAAGTCTTCAATCTGAACCGGGTAAATATTTTCACCACCGCTGACAATAACGTCTTTTTTGCGGTCAACCAGGAAGTAGAATCCGTCTTCATCCTGCATTGCCATATCGCCGGTAAAAAGCCAGCCCTCTTTGATTGTATCGGCAGTTGCTTCAGCATTGTGGATGTAGCAGGTCATAACGCCGGGACCTTTTACACAAAGTTCGCCCACGTCGCCGCGTTTAACTTCATTTCCCTGCTCGTCAACAATCTTACACTGCCAGCGGTAGCCGGGAACGCCGATTGCACCAACCTTGTGGGTATTTTCCATTCCAAGGTGAACGCAGCCGGGGCCGGTAGATTCAGAAAGTCCGTAATTCGTATCGTAAGCCTGATCAGGGAAATATTCATGCCAGTGCTTAATCAAAGAAGGAGGAACAGGCTGGGCACCAATGTGCATAAGGCGCCACTGATCCAGCTGGAAATCCTCTTTTTTAAGTTCGCCCCTGTCAAAGGCATCAAGAATATCCTGGGCCCAGGGTACCAGAAGCCAGACTATCGTACAGTGCTCATTAGAAACGGCATCCAGAATGGTTTTAGGCTTTGCTCCCTTAAGGAGAACGGCCCGGCTTCCCGCAACAAGAGAGCCCATCCAGTGGAATTTTGCTCCGGTATGATAAAGAGGCGGAATACAAAGGAAAACATCGTCGCGGCCGGTCTGATGGTGAACCTGTTCCATTTCGGCGGCCTGGGTCAGACTGCGGTGCTTGTGAAGGATTGCCTTTGGAAAGCCTGTAGTTCCCGAAGAAAAATAAATTGCGCCAAAATCATCATCTGTGATTTTTATGTCCGGCGCCTTACTTGAACAGTCGGCAGCAAGCTCACGGTAGCTTTCGGCAAAATCAGGACAGCCGTCTCCTACATAAATCAAAAGACGTTTTTTCATAAGCCTGTCTGCAATCTGCTCGATGCGGCCTATAAACTCAAAGCCGAATACAAGAACATCAACGTCGGCAAGGTCTACACAGTAAAGGATTTCATCTGAGTCGTAGCGGAAATTGAAGGGAACGGCAATGGCACCAGTCTTAAGGATACCAAAATAAATTGGCAGCCATTCAAGGCAGTTATACATAAGGATTGCAACTTTATCGCTTTTTTTGATTCCGCGGTTGATAAGCATGTTTGCAAAACGGTTAGCCTTTTCGTCAAATACTGCCCAGCTGATTTCGCGGCGGTAAGGTGCGTTTTTTGTAGATTCAATCAAATCTGAATCCTTCCAGGTAAGGCGTCTTCCGTCAGGGATTTCAGGGTTTAGCTCTACAAGGGCAATTTCATCAGGATATAATTTAGCGTTTCTTTCCAGAAAGTCGGTAACAGGCATTATTTTCCTCGTTTTTTATTATTTTCTTATTTTTTAATTATATCACAATTTTTAAGTTTTATTAAATTTTTTGTTTGTCCGTCAAAAACATCCTGAATAATCGGGCGGGCCGCAAGCACCCGGTCGGCGCCGTAATAAATTGCAGTCTGAACATCAAGTCCGCTTCTGATTCCGCCGTCTACCCAGACCTGGTCACAGCATTTGTGAAGCAGCTCTGCATTTTCCAGAAGAAAATCCGCCGAGCTTCCCTGCAGGGTTTCTACCCGGCCTCCGTGATTTGAAACAAGGGCAACTTCCGGGCGAAAATCTTTTACCAGCTGCAAATCTTCCGGGGTAAAAAGGCCCTTAATTACAAATGGAAGTGCCGCCCCGCCTGCCTGCTGGCGGCAAAAATCCCGCAGGGCTTCCAGGTCTTCGGCAGTTTTCTTTTCCAAGTGAACCTTATTGCGCATGGTGGCGATATTATAGGCGTCGATATCAAGGCCGATATGGCTTGCGTAAGGAAGGACCTTTTCCAGCCTTTTGAATAAAATATTCTGAGGATAGGGCTTGAGGAAAAAGGCCGCCTTAAAATCCGGGTCAAAGTCCGCCCGGATTTTCTTTACGGCTTCAATTCCAAACTCAAGCTTTTCGTCAGGATAGCCGTCCCCGACACAAACTCCAAAGCCCGCCTTTCGCGATTCATTGAAATAGGGAAAATAAAAATCCGCCTCATTCGCGTAGCCAATGTTCTCTACGCTGCCGGTAACCGGGGCGCACATAATCTGCGATGGAGAAAATTCAATCTGTCTGATTTTTTTAATTGTTCCGTCAGCTTCCCCGTCCGCCTGCAGATTTTTCCAGGCAGAGCAGTTCAGCTGAAAGTTCTTATTATGAAAAACACCGCCCAGCCCCGGAAGCTGGTCCAGGCATCCGTAGCCAAGACATTCGGGACAACGGCGGCATTTAAGAGTTCCTCTGGTCATGTTTTTATTTTAGATGATTTTAATCACCAAAGCAAATGCCAAGGGCACGGCCGGAAGCCAGCATATCATCATCAAGAGGAATAGGCTTAACCCGGTCCATAATAGTAGTAAGAGGAATTCCTGCAACGCGGCCATCGCGGATTCCAATCAGGTTGCCAAAACGACCTTCCGCAAGAAAATCTACGGCGGCAGATCCCAGCTTTGTTGCGAGCAGCATATCATGGGCATCCGGAGCACCACCACGCTGCAAATATCCCAAAACGGAAGTACGGGTTTCAAAACCGGTTTCTTCTTCTATTTCCTTTGCGACCCTGAAGCCGATTGACTGAGACATAGAAGCACGGGCAGCCTTGAAGTCCTTTTTGCCAAGCTTTGCTTCTTCAAGATTCAAAGCGCCTTCCGAGCAGGCAATAATAAAATATTTCTGTCCGGCATCACGCTTTGCATTTATGAATTTTCCAATCTTTTTGATGTCATAAGGAATTTCCGGCAAAAGGATTACGTCTGCACTTGCGGCAATTCCAGAATGCAGGCCAAGCCAGCCGACTTTATGCCCCATAATCTCTACAACCATGGCACGCCCGTGACTGCGGGCTGTAGTTCTGATTGCTTCGATTCCGGCAGTTGCAACGTCAATTGCCGTATGAAAACCAAAGGTCTCCTCTGTTTCGGCAATGTCGTTATCGATTGTCTTTGGCAGTCCAATCACATTAAAGCCGTTTTCACTAAGCCGGGCAGCGGTTGAGTTTGTTCCGTTTCCACCCAGACAGACAAGGGCATCCAGCTTGAACTTTTTAAATGTTTCCCTGATTCCTTCAACAGGTAAAAGTCCGGTCTTTGGATCCGGAAGAGGATTTTTAAATGGCTTTACACGAGAAGTACCTAAAATAGTACCGCCAAGGTTAATCATTCCTGAAAAATCCATATCGTCCATTTTGAAGCAGTCACCGTCAATAAGTCCCCGGTAACCGTTTCTTACGCCAATAAATTTCATGCCGTATTTTTGTTTTCCAGAAAGACACAAAGCTCTGATTGCGGCGTTTAAGCCAGGGGCATCACCGCCGGAAGTAAGGATTCCGATTGTTTTAACAGCAGTAGTTTTCATAATTTCAATTATAACAGACTAAAATTAAGGTGCAAGAAAAAAAATCCGGAGCCGCCGTAGCAGCATCCGGATTTCAACTCTCTCTGAGGATAAAGTTCCTCAAACTCTCTCTTTATATGTAAACCCTCTCCCAACAATTTCTAAATCTATTTGGCAAAAACATATTTAATTGTATATTGCGCCGACTTTTTTAATTTATTTCTAAATATATTTTCAAAAGTTATATAAATCTTATCAGATGATGGAGTTTTTTCAATAGCGGAGATAGTGAAATAACCAAGGTCATTTTAAAAATAACCAAGGTTATTATCGATAGAAACGGGTATTTTTAATAAAAATTTGTTATAAAAGCAGGCGGATTTTAGAGATGGATAATTTTTGCGCCTGATTTAAAATCCTCTGGAAGCTGATCAGGATTTTTTGTCAATTCCACGCTGATTAAGTCGCCGGAAGCAAGAGCATCCGGATTTTCGCTTGCGGCAAGAGTGAGCCCCAGACGGCTGCAGCAGTAAAAACCACTTCTGTTCTTAGGCAGCCTGAAAGGGTCGGAATTAATGCGGAGAAGAATGTTTTTTGAATCGCCTGCCTGAGCTTTAGCATCACCTTCCGCCCTGCCGGCATCCCCTCTGACCAGGCTGATAAAGCTCAGCACCGCTCTTTCCTTAGGAAGCTTTGCGGCGGCAGAAAGCTTTTGAAGTCTGGCAGGAGCATCCTCTGTAGAAAAAGCAAAATTACACCATTTGTTTTTACTTCCCGTATAAGACTTAAAACCGTTCATAGGGCAGTCACCCGCATGAGGGCAGGGAGCAATAAGACTGCAGCCGGATTTTATAAACCGCTCGCGAAGAAGAGAAAGTGTTCTTGCAGCCTTAGGTACACCCGGTTCAACAAGAAGAAACTTTGCGTCCGGGGCAGCGTATGCAGAAAGCTGGTCAAAATATTTTTTTGTCTGGAATTCCGGCGGCATTTTGCTTCCCTGATCCAGCTCGTTGAACATATTTGCGCAGGTAACAAAGCTGCACTTTTCCTTTATAAAAGTTCCGAACTGACCTTTTACCCGGATGATTTTCCAGTGGGCCGCAGCGTTCTGATCAGCCGGCGGGAGTTTTGCGGCAACCGCCATAAAAATATCTTCACCAAGAGTCAAGGCTCCCTGGGAAATATCAAGACAGTACCAGGTTAATGGAAGATTGCGAAGCTCGGGACGGGCAATCCAGAGGGCTGTTACAAGGGTAAGAGGTCCGCTTCCCAGGTCAAGGCAAGAAGCAGCCTGCTGCGGAAAAGCTGATTGCGGCAAATTTGCAAAAAGCCTTGTAAGCCTTACAAGATTCCACCAGGTAAAATAGCGGACATAAGCCGAAAGCTGAACGTTTTCATTCATGTAGCCAAGGCGGCGGCTTCCCCTCTCGTCCGTAAGCTGATGGGAAAGGGCTGCAATATTGTCAGGTAAAGCCTGAAGCTGGCGGCTGTTCAAAGGACGAACCGACTGAATTATTTTGTCAAAATTTTCAAGCAGGTCAATCTGCTGCTTAGAAAACTGACTTTTTGCAAACAAAGAATTTAATGTCTTGAATTTCATTTAGATTTTCCTTTTCCGCCCTCTTTTAAGGCAAGGTAAAGCCGGGAAAGTTCAGCCCTGGTTTGGCGGATTAAATGAATCAGCTCTGAATTATTCTGGACTGTCTGAGCTTCCTCTAAAATCTGGCGTCCGGCACCCTCGGCAGTAAATTTTTTTTCTGTAATCAGATATTTCAGACGGAAAATAAGCTCAACCTCATGCTGAGTATAAAAACGCCGGCCGGTCAAATCCTTCTGAGGCGTAAAACCGGGAACAACCTCTTCCCAGTAACGCAAAACATGAGGCTTTACACCTGTAAGTTCTTCAACCTGGCCTATTGTATATTCCACTTAGCGCTCTCTTTCTTCCCACTTCTGGCGGCTGCCCTTCATTTCAAGCTGAACCGGAATCTGGTCAAAACCAAGGTCTTCGCGGATTCTGTTCTTGAGGTAGGTGATATAAGGCTCAGGCACAACTTCCGGCCGTGTTGCAAAAATAATAAAGCCGACAGGATTTGTGCTTGACTGAATCATATAGCGGATTTTGAAATGAGCTGTTTTACTTGCAGGAGGCGGATAACGTTCCAGCCAGTCCTGAAGGGCATTATTAAGGCTCGGAGTAGGAATCTTTCGGGTCAGCTGCTCATAAAGTCCGATTGCTGTCTTTAAAAGCTCCTTAATTCCCTTTCCGTAAAGGGCACTCAAAGTCAAAATCGGGGCAAAATCCATCTGCCCGAACATAATGTTCATCCATTCCTTTACAGATTTTTCTGCCTTACTTCCCTGCTCTTCGCGCAAATCCCACTTGTTCAAAACAAAGATAATTCCGCGGCCCTTTTCAAAGGCAAGAGAACAGATTTTTTTATCCTGCTCGGCAAGTCCTTCAACAGCATCAATCAAAAGAAAAACAATATCACATTCATCAAGGGTTTTGATGGCGCGGTTTACTGAATAATATTCAACATCATCATTTACGCGGGCCTTGCGGCGGATTCCGGCAGTATCCAGAACCTTAAAATGCTTTCCGCCAAAATCAAAGTCACCTTCAACAACGTCGCGGGTCGTTCCGGCATAATCACATACAATAGAAGCTTCCGAGTGAGTCAGCCGGTTAGAAAGAGTAGATTTTCCTGTATTTGGTTTTCCCAAAATTGCGATTTTAATCGGACGGTCAGCAGAAAGCACCTTCACGTGTGAAAAATCACAGCGGCCGGTTATCAAATCAGCAAGGTCAGAAATGCGGTCTCCGTGCTCTGCCGAAATAAAAAGGAGATCTTCAAAGCCGTACTTTGCATAGTTCCAGGCTTCAGCTTCGTTTTTACCGCCCTCAGTTTTATTTACACAGGCAATCAGCTTGTTCCAGTAAGGACGCATTTTCAAAATAAACTCTTCGTCCTCGCCTGTAATAACTCCAGCCTCCAGAAGAAGAATTACAAGGTCAGCCTTTTCAATCATTGCAAGCGAACGCTCAACAACGTAATCATCAAGCTCAGCCTCTTTACTGCCGATGTCACGGGTCAGCTTATAACCGCCGGTATCAACAAGATGAACAGGCTGGCCGTTAATAATGGCTGTAGTTTCTACAGGGTCACGGGTAACGCCCGGCTGATCATTTACAATTGCAACGCGGCGGTTCAAAAACCTGTTAAAAAGTGTCGATTTTCCAACATTAGGACGGCCCGCAATTACAACTGTCGGCAGGCCTTCATATTCCATATCTTCCGGCGCAATTCCGTTCTTAAACTTAATATCCTGCGCACTGTCATCAATAAAATCAGGTTCTTCTATAATAATATCATTCTGCTCAAAATCCTGATTTTTTTCCGGACTGCTCTTAGGCTTACTAAAATCCGGTTTCTGCTTTTTCTTTGCCATATTGTTCTATTATATAGGAATATGGGGGCGAGTTGCTACACCCAGTCACATTTTGCCGTTTGTCTGCCCGCAGGATTTTTTCACTTTAAATTTATATCTTGAACAGTGCTTTATTTTTCAATAAACTTATAAATAGCGAAAGGTAAGGAGGCTTTATAAAAGGAATTCTGCTTTTCGCTATTTTTTTAAAGTTTTATTAAAAATCATTGGAGGATTTGTTAAATGAAAAAATTGGTTTTAGCTCTTGCAACAGTAGCAATGCTTCTTACATCATCAGCTTTTGCGGCAAAAAAATCAAAGGCTAAGGGAAAGGTATGGATTATCGCAACTGATACAGTTTTCCGTCCTTTTGAGTACACAAACGAAAAGAACAAGTTTGTAGGAATTGACGTTGACCTGCTTGCCGCAATTGCAGAAGATCAGGGATTTGCTTATGACTTGCAGTCACTGGGCTGGGATGCAGGTGTTGCAGCAGTTCAGGTTGGTCAGGCTGATGGTCTTATCGCCGGTGCTACAATCAAACAGAGCCGTATTGATTCAGGCTGGATTTTCTCTGACGGTTACTACAATGCTACACAGACTTTTGTTGTTGCAAAAAACAGCAATATCACAAAATATGAAGATTTGAAGGGCAAAACTGTTGCAGTTAAAAACGGTACAGCCGGAATGGACTTTGCAAACAGCCTCAAAGATAAATATGGCTTCAAAGTAACAGTTTTTGAAGATTCTCCTACAATGTATCAGGATGTAATTCTTGGAAACTCAGCTGCATGCTGCGAAGATACACCAATTATGGCAGACAACATCAAAACTGCAAAGCTTCCTCTTAAAATTCCTGCAGGAATGGAAAGTGACGGTGCTCCATACGGCTTTGCAATCATGAATCCTGCTAACCAGGAGCTTCTTGATAAATTCAATAAGGGTCTTGCAAACATCCGCGCCAACGGCAAATACCAGGCAATTCTGGATAAATATTTGAAGTAAGATGATAATAGCAGAAGCGTTAAAAACAAAGCTGCGACAGCGGGTTTGTTTAGCTTCTACATGAAAACATCTCAAGGGGCGAGACTAGCGAGCCCCTTCTAAAAGAGGGAGAAGTCTCTCCCTGCGCCCGCACTTCGTTGCGGGCTACCCTCTCTACGGGGGATTTCCCCCGTAACGCCCCCTTTTAATACACTTCCTAAAAAATTATAAAACACCAGCAAGTTCACAAATTATAAATACAGTATCATAATAGTTTTAAAAACAAAAATATAGTATAATAAGACTATGCTTTCAGTTGCGGAAACTCTTGAAAACGAACGAAAATCTCACGCTATCCAGACTTCTTTAAATCATAAAGAGGTTCTAGGTCAGTATTTTACACCATATCCAATAGCAAAATTTATGTCTTCATTGTTTCCTGCAACAAATAAAAAGATTAAGCTGTTAGACCCTGGAGCAGGAATTGGAACTCTATCGTGTTCCTTTATGGAAAGAATCTTAAAAGAAAAATGGGATACTCCAGAAATTCATGTTTCTGCTTATGATATTGATAAAGATGTTTATAATATTTTAAGTAAAAATATTGCCTCTTCAAGTTCTGCATTTAAAAAATCAGATTATGAAATTTTTTCAGAAGATTTTTTGGAAAAAACATCATTTGAATATACATGGAAAGTAAACGAAACTTACACACATGTCATAATGAATCCCCCCTACAAAAAGATTTTAACAAATTCAAAAGAGCGTCAGTCAGCTCGGGCATTTGGTCTTGAAACTGTGAATTTGTATTCGGCATTTATGGGGGCGGCAATTTCTCTTACAGAAGATAATGGATATATTGTAGCAATTGTTCCTCGCAGTTTTTGTAACGGCGTTTATTATAAGCCATTCCGTGAGTTCATTTTAAAAAATTGTGCAATTAAACATATTCATCTTTTTGAATCTCGTGATAAAGCTTTTAAAGATGAAGCTGTATTGCAGGAAAATATTATCATCATGCTTCAAAAGAATGCCGAACAGAAAAATGTAAAGATTTCTTATTGTAATGATGATTCTTTTGAAGGACTTTCTGAATTTGAGGTTTCTTTCAATCAAATTCTACATAAAAATGACAAAGAAAAATATTTTAATATTCCTACAAAACAGCAGGTGGGCGAGGAAAATGTAACAACTTATTCGAATCTGCAAGCCCTAAATATAAAAGTGTCAACGGGGTCAATTGTAGATTTCCGAATGAAGAATCTTCTTCTAAAAGATTATATAGAAAAATCTGTACCTCTTATTTATTCAGTACATCTTAAAAATCACCGTCTTGCATGGCCACAAGAATCAAAAAAGCCAAATGCTATTATTGTTTCGGAAGAAGTAGAAAAACAACTTTTTCCGAAAGGTTTTTATGTTCTTGTAAAGCGATTTTCAACAAAAGAAGAAACAAAACGTGTTGTTGCTTCCCTTATAACTCCAAATAACTTTATTGAGAATACTATTGCTTTTGAAAATCATTTGAACGTATTTCATCAAAATAAGTCATCACTTGAAGAAAATATTGCATACGGTTTGATTTGCTGGCTAAACTCAACTTATATTGACGAAAAATTCAGATTGTTCAGCGGACATACACAGGTAAATGCAACAGATTTAAGAAATCTTCCGTATCCAACATCAGAACAACTTGTTCAGCTTGGTAAAAAATTAAAATCTGAAGGACTTTGGACTCAAACTCTTTTTGATAAACTTGCAGAAGAGGTATCGAAATGAAAGTTGACGAGCAAATTAAACAGAAGCTTGAAGAAGCAATAGATATTCTCAAGAAATTTGGGATGCCAGCTGAACAGCAGAACGAACGCACTGCATATTGCTTGCTTTCTCTTTTGAATATTACCCCAGAAAAAGATTGGAAAAATGCAGAAAGACCGCTTGTTGGAATTACCCCAATGATGACTTTTGCAAAAGATTACTATAACAAAGAATATGCGCCAAATACTCGCGAAACATTCAGACGTTTTAGTACTCATCAGATGGTTCAGGCAGGAATTGTTCTTTATAATCCTGACCAACCAGACCGTCCAGTAAACAGTCCTAAAGCTGTATATCAGATATCTCCAGCTGCTTTGAATGTTATAAAAGCATACAAAACAAATGCTTTTGAATCATTGCTTAGTGATTTTATAAAGAATCAATCTACTCTTTCTGCCAAATATGCGCATGAAAGAGAGTTGAATATGGTTTCGGTAAAAATAAAGAATAACCACAGCATACAAATTTCACCTGGCAAGCACAGTGAACTGATTAGAGATATAATCGAACAAATGGCTCCAAGATTTTTACCAAACAGTACGCTTATTTATGTAGGTGATACAGGTGAAAAATGGGGATATTATGATCAGGAACTTGCAGGTAATTTACTTTTCAATGTTCAGCAACATGGCAAAATGCCTGATGTAATTTTGTATGTTGAAGATAAGAGATGGCTTGTACTTGTTGAGTCTGTAACTTCGCATGGTCCTGTTGATAGCAAAAGATATCTTGAACTTGAAGAATTATTTTCAAATGTGACAGCAGATAAGGTTTATATATCAGCTTTTCCGGACAAGAAAACATTTACACATTATGCATCAGAAATTGCATGGGAAACAGAAGCCTGGATTGCAGACAATCCAACTCATATGATTCATTTTAATGGGGACAAATTTATTGGTCCACATAAGTAAAGTTACTCCGGGGTTTTAGGGGCTGCGTAAGCCCCTAGGCGAAGGGGTAGCGGAAAACGGACGCAAAGCGGACGGTTGGAGCGAGGGGGAGACTTCCCCCTCCTTTTTTTTAACAAAAAGTAACAGATTTCCTAACCTCAGGTGTCATATAAGTAAGAACGAAAAAAGGAGTTAACTTATATGAAAAAGATTTGCCTTATTTTAGCTTTTTTTATGCTTTCTGCGGGACTTTTTGCGGGCGAGGCCTGGAACAATCACCTGGGATTCGGATGGAGGCTTCCTACCGGCTCAACTCTTCACAACGAAACAAAAGGCTATGAAAACCTGAAACTGACCTGGCAGACTGGTCTCAATCTTTCTTATACAGGCGTGCTTATGTCGAACGGATTTTCGGTTCGCGCCATTGTTGACCAGTGCTTTACAGCAAGTAATCTTACAATTTCAGATCCTGATTCAAGACTGAGCTCTTTCCCGGGCTTTGCCGGTGATATTCTTGTGGGAGCCGGCTGGGCACCTGTGCGAAACAAACATCTATTTTTTGGTTTTTACGGAATGCTGGGTATTGATTATGCGGCCTTTTATTACGACACAGATGCTTTCTGGCCATCTGATTCAAAAGTTCACAGAACACAAAAGGTTTACTACGGTGCATTTTTGCCGGGCGTAAATGCGACCTTCATCTGGACACCAACCGGAGAGCATTTTTCACTTTTTGCAACAGCAACTGTTGCATATTCCTGCCCTACAAAAATCTTCTACGAGTATGATGACGGAACAGGCAATGTAAAAACAAGTTCAATCACCCGTGGCGGAAGCAAGGTTATTCCTGCAGTGGGAATTTCATGGCGCTTCTAAGGTAAAGCACCTCGCAGGACAGAAAGGGAGCTGCGTCTCTGAGACAGGGAGGCAGCCCCCTTCTTTTTTTTTATCTTCATATATAGTATAATAATAGAATTGATAATTGTTATTTGGAGGCATCACCTAGATGTTACAGATTTTTCAGGTCTACTGGTCAATGCTTCTTCGGTCTTTAGGCTACACCCTGATTTTAACCCTGCTGGCGCTTATTTTTGCCATGATAATCGGTCTTATTTTTGCCCTTTGCAACGTAAGCCGCAACAAAACTTTGAATGCAGTCGGAACGATTTATGTTGATGCAATACGTGGCGTTCCGCTTATTGTTCTTGCATATTTTATTTATTTCGGCGTTCCTCAGGCTTTCCGCCTGCTTGGAGTAAATAATTTCCGTCTGCCGGCTTTACAGGCTGGTACAATTGCCCTGGCTATGAACTGCGGTGCCTATATGGCAGAAATTTTCCGCGCCGGAATCCAGAGTATTGATAAGGGCCAGATGGAAGCCAGCCGTTCCCTTGGTTTGAGCTACGGAGTTTCAATGCGCAAGGTAATTTTACCACAGGCCTTCCGCGTTATGATTCCTTCTATTATCAACCAGTTTATCATCACTTTGAAGGATACTTCGATTCTGTCTGTTATCGGTTACCCAGAGCTTACAAATATGGGTAAAACTATTTCGGGCAACACCTTCAAGAGCCTCCAGACCTGGGCCATTGTGGGAATTATGTATATGATTGTAATTGTTACACTCAGTAAAGTCGCAAAAAACATTGAAAGGAAGATTAAGATAAATGACCAGCAGTAAGATTCATGTAGAAAACCTCAAAAAGAACTTTGGACAGCTCCAGGTATTAAAAGACATAAATATTGATATTAACGAAGGCGAAGTAGTCGTAGTTATCGGACCTTCAGGAAGCGGAAAATCAACATTTTTGCGCTGCCTCAACCGTCTTGAAGATATTACAGCCGGAACTGTAATCGTAAACGGCGAAAACATCAGTGATAAAAAAATTAACATCAACAAGGCCCGCGAAAATATCGGAATGGTATTCCAGCACTTCAATCTCTTTCCTAACATGACAGTTTTGCAGAACATCATGCTGGCTCCGGTTGAACTTAAAAAAATGACTAAGGAAGAAGCCCGCGAAACAGGACTTAAGCTTCTTGCCCGCGTTGGACTGGAAGAAAAGGCTGATACTTATCCTCAGCAGCTTTCGGGCGGACAGAAGCAGCGTGTTGCAATCGCACGCGCACTTGCAATGAATCCTTCAATCATGCTTTTTGACGAGCCTACTTCTGCCCTGGACCCGGAAATGGTTGGTGAAGTTCTTGCCGTTATGCAGGAGCTTGCAAAGGGCGGTATGACAATGGTTGTTGTTACCCACGAAATGGGCTTTGCCCGCGAGGTTGCTTCACGCGTTATTTTTATGGACGGCGGCTATATTATAGAAGAAGGAACTCCAGACGAGGTTCTTAAGCATCCTAAACAGGAAAGAACAAAAAGCTTCCTGGAAAAGGTATTGTAGTTAAACTGCCGGTGCAAAGATTTTTGTAAGGGGGATTTTTATGAAAAAAATTATCACAATCAGCAGGGAATTCGGTTCGGCAGGCGGAACAATCGGAAAAAAAGTTGCCGAGCGTCTTGGTTATGAGTATTACGACAAGGATCTGATTTTCAAAACCGCCGCAGAAGCAAACCTGACCCCTGACGAAGCCATAAAGCTGGACGAAACCTTGAGTCACGGCTTTGGCTTTGGACAGAGCCTCTTTAACCTTTACTCATCTCCCCTTGATGAAAAGCTCTACAATGCCCAGAAAAACGTAATCCGCAAATTTGCCGAAAAGGGAAACTGCGTGATTGTAGGCCGAAATGCCAATGCCATTCTTGCAGAGTTTGACGCAACCCTCCACGTTTTTATCAGTGCAAACCCAAACTGGCGCGTAAAATACCTTAAAGCCGACAAAATGAAGGACATGAGCGAAGATAAAATCCTTGCCCAACTTCAGAAAATCGACAAAGCCCGCCAGAAATACTGCTCATATTTTACAAACACAGAATTCGGCGTGGCAAAATATTACGATGTATGTTTGTATTCATCTGTAATCGGCATTGACAAGTGCGTGGATGTAATCTGCGAACTGGCGAAATAGATTTAAAATCAGCTTTATAAGAACAAAAGAGGCGGCTCAAAAGGCCGCCTTTAATTATTTTCCTGCTTTATAATTTTTCAAGATATCCACCATTGCATTCCAGACTGGCTTTGGATTGCGGTCGAAGTCGAATGGCAGGGCTTTTCCATAGCCGGGGAAAGTGCCCGGAACCCAGCTGCCATTATCAGAATAGCCCCACATGATAAAGCTTTTTACGTTAGGCTCTTCAAGGGCAATTTTTAAGAGGGTGCAGTAAATATCCTGCTGAGCCTGCTCCCAGGCCTGCGGATTATCGTTTGGAATGCGGACGTCAACTTCGCTGAAGGAAACTTCAAGGCCAAGGTCTGCATAGCGGCGGATATTGGCACGGATTGCTTCTTCATTCAAAGGCTGTGTACCATCAAGATGCAGCTGCATACCAATTCCGTCAATCGGAATCCCCCGGGCCTTAAAATCCCTGGCAAGATTATACATGGCATCCGCCTTTGCATAGCCGAGATTTTCGTTATTATACTCGTTGAAATAAAGCTTAACATCCGGGTCACATTCGCGGGCCTTAATCAAAGCGTGCTCAAGATATTCAGGACCAATAAGCTTGTACCAGAGGGACTGACGCAGACTGCCGTCCTCATTAAACATTTCGTTTACAACATCATAAACCTTAATCTGTCCCTTGTAGTGGGCCATAACCTTTTCGATGTGCTCGTCCATTGCGGCAAGGGCTTCTTCCCGGCTGCTCAGGTTCAGAATAAAAGGCGCATTCTGCTGGTGCCAGAAGAGCGTATGAAATTTCACGCTGATATCATTCTCTTTTGCAAACTCAATCAGGTGGTCGGTGTCGCTCCAGTTCCAGAATTTTTTGCTGGGATGAATATTGGCATTCTTCATGTTATTTTCAGAAACAACCATCGTGGCATTTTCCTTAACGATAGTCATATTTGGTTCCTGAAGAATGTCGGCGCTGGTAAGGGCAAATCCAAAATCCAGCCCCTGCTTTTTTGCGTAGTAATGGGCGTTTTTCTTTGCGCAGCCAGTCAGCAAAGTAAGGGCAATGCAAGATATCAAAATTAGTTTTTTCATAAATTCCCCTATTTTTCTACTATCAGACTAAGCTCATTCAAATGCTTGGCACTGATTGCTTCCAGTTCCTTAATCGAAAAGCGTGATAAAAGCTCTTTCGTGCTGGAAATCAGCTTTGGACTCATACTTAAAGTGCGGATTCCCATGCCTCCCAGCACCATAACACTGTCAGCCCGTCCGGCCATTTCACCGCAGACAGAAACCGGGATATTTGCGTCCTGGGCAGAATTCAGAGTCATCTGAATAAGGCGGAGAACAGCAAGGTTGAACTCGTTGTAAAGGTCAGCAACATGAGGATTTTCGCGATCAACGGCCAGAGTGTACTGGGTAAGATCGTTTGTTCCAAGACTGAAAAAGTCGCAGAGCTTACTCAGGCAGTCGCTTACAAGGGCGGCACCGGCAGTTTCTACCATGATTCCGACCGGAATATCTTTTTTGAAAGGAATATTTTCAGCCGTCAGCTCCTGCTGAACATCTTTTACAAGCTCAAGGCACTGGCGAACCTGACTTACGCTGGAAATCAGAGGGAACATGATTTTTAAATTGCCGTAAACACTGGCGCGATACAAAGCCCTCAGCTGAGTTTTAAAAACCTGAGGATTTGCAAGACTGAGGCGGACGGCGCGCAGTCCCATAAGAGGATTTTTTTCATCAAGGACAGGAATATCTACCGAGTTAATGGATTTATCTCCACCCGCATCAAGAGTTCGGATTGTAACAGGCTTGTCGCCCATAATTTCAAGAACCGCTTTATAGGCTTCAAACTGTGTCTGCTCGCTGAAGGAACGGGCAGCCGCATTCAAAGAAGCTCCGTTTTCTGCCATAAAAAGGAATTCCGTACGAAAAAGGCCGATTCCGTCAGCCCCCTCATCCTTTGCAATTCTTGCTTCTTCAATCGTTCCGATATTAGCAAGAAGCTGGAACTGAACTCCGTCCTTTGTAAGGGCAGGCTTATCAAGATACTCTTTAAGGGCCTGCTTGCGGGTAAATTCTTCCCGGATTTTTTTCTTATAGTCCTGAATTGTTGATTTATCGGGGCTTATAAGCAGCTCGGCTGATTTTCCATCAACAATAACAGTTTCGCCATTATGCACCTTTTTTACAATGCCGTTAATTCCAAGAATTGTCGGAATGCCGTAGTTGCGGGCAAGAATTACAACGTGACTTGAAATACCGCCTTCGCTCAAAACAAGACCGGCAATTTTTCGGCGGGAAAGAACGATTGTATCTGAAGAAGAGAGGGAATTTGCAATGATTACGCTTCCGTCAGGTACAGAGTTGATGTCAAAAGGATGAATATCCAGCATTTCATCAAGAACACGGCCAAAAATATCAGTGATATCCTGAGCACGTTCAGAAAGATATTCGTTTCCCGACTGACGCAGACGGGCCGCATATTCTTCTGCCTTAAAATTTACTGAATATTCTATATTAAATAATTCACGCTGGAAAAAATCCTTAAGCTCCTTATTAAAAACAGGATCTTCAAGCATGAGGATATAGGTTTCATAAACTTCACGCTGAATTTTATCTTTTGGATCTGTTTTTGAAAGCGTTTCAAGCTGTTCTGAAATATCCTGAATTACAGTCTGGCAGGCAAATTCGAAGCGCTCCCACCCGCGGTTAATCTGATCAATCTTAATCCGATGCTGTAGAATAGCACGTTTTACAGGGTCTGGTATAACAAAGGCTGTTCCGATTCCTGTTCCCTCGGCAGCAGGCACACCTAAAAAAACTTCCATAATTGAGTAATTATAGCACATAAACCAGAGGAATTAAAATATATTCTTTTTTATTTTATAAACCTATTGACAAAGTAGGTTATTACATGAATACTGTATCAAAATTAATACCTAGTTATTTAGTAGGTTATACAAACAAGAGGCAGCATATGGCAAAATCATTTTCTGAATTAGAAAGGCAGCACCCCTGCTTTGGAAGTCACGGAGCCAGCACAGGTCGCATTCATCTTCCTGTCTGCCCGGGCTGTAATATTGCCTGCAGATTTTGCGAACGCTCTATAAATACCACGGAAAACCGTCCCGGAGTTACAGGCCGCATTCTTCAGCCGGAAGAAGCCCTTGAAATTGTCGGAAAAGCCCTGGAAATCAGCCCGGAAATTAAAGTCTGCGGAATCGCAGGACCTGGCGACACACTTGCCGGCAGCAATGCTTTTAAAACCTTTAGCCTTATCGGTCAAAAGTTCCCCCAGCTGATTAAATGTATGAGTACAAACGGCCTTTTGCTGAATGAAAGGGCAGATGAAGTTATTGCGGCAGGCATAGACAGCCTTACAGTAACCGTAAACGCCGTCGATCCCGAAATTGAAGCTCAGCTCAACGACTACATCATCTGGCATGGCAAAAAAATCGAAGGCGTGGAAGGGGCAAAAATCCTGATAGAAAATCAGCTGGCAGGAATCAAAAAAATCTGTGATGCAGGAATCACCGTAAAAGTAAACACTGTCCTTGTTCCCCGCATTAACGGAAGCCACATAGAAGAAATTGCCCGCACAGTTGCAGAGCTGGGAGCCGATAAATATAACATCATCCCCCTTATTCCAAATGCAAAGCTAAAGGACGAGTCCGCGCCAAACTGCGGGGAAATTGAAGAAGCAAGAATGGCGGCCAGTCAGTACATCGAGCTCTTTCTCCACTGTAACCACTGCAGGGCCGACGCAATCGGTGTGCCGGGAAAAAGCGAATTTGCAAATAAGGTTTATGCGAATTTCAAAAGCGTAAATGTAGAGGAGCATTTTTCTCATGGCTGATACAGAAAAGACTGCAAACTCAAAATACCGAATCGCCATTGCCTCCAGCGACGGCGAAAGCGTTAACATCCACTTCGGAAAATCATCTTTCTTCTATATATATTCAATTGATGATGAAAGCGGCTATGCCCTGATTGAAAAACGCAGCGTCGTTCCAGTCTGTCAGGACGGAAGTCACGTAAAATCAGAAATGGAAGAAAGCGTAAAACAATTCAGGGACTGTAAATATGTGATTGCCTCAAGGATTGGTCCCGGAGCCGCTCAAATTCTGACCTCCGCAGGAATCATCAGCATGGAGCTTCCCGGCAGCATCGACGATGCAATCCTCAAGGTCTGGAAATACAACCGGGTCCAGGGGCTTTTTCTCTAATTTTTATCTTAATTAAATTTCTTAAATTTAATTAAATTTTTCTTAAAACCTATTGACTAAGTAGGTAAATAAAATTATATTTCCTTTACCTACTAGTTTGATAGGTAATAAATCTAAAACAAAGCAGAGCCAGAGAGCTTTGCTATAAATCAAGGCGGGTTCTTACCGGCCCGCCTCCACAGGAGCAGACAATGGGAGAAATCAGACAGATTGCAATTTACGGAAAGGGCGGTATCGGAAAGTCCACGACAACGCAGAACCTTACAGCGGGACTTGTTGAGCACGGAAAAAAAGTAATGGTTGTAGGCTGTGATCCTAAAGCTGACTCTACCCGTCTGCTTCTTGGAGGCCTGGCCCAGAAAACCGTTCTGGACACAATCCGTGACGAGGGCGAAAACGTTGAACTTGACCGCATCATGAGAACAGGCTTTGGCGGAACCCGCTGTGTTGAATCGGGCGGCCCGGAACCGGGAGTCGGATGCGCAGGACGCGGTATCATCACTTCTATCAGCATGCTGGAAAATCTTGGCGCCTACACAGACGACCTGGACTTTGTTTTTTATGACGTTCTTGGTGACGTAGTCTGCGGTGGTTTTGCTATGCCTATCCGCGAAGGTAAAGCCAAGGAAATCTACATTGTAGCTTCAGGCGAAATGATGGCCTTGTATGCGGCAAACAACATTGCAAAGGGTATCAGCCGCTATGCAAAGGCAGGCGGAGTTCGTCTTGGCGGAATCATCTGTAACAGCCGTAACGTTGACCGAGAGCTTGACCTGCTGAGAGCCTTTGCAAAGGAGCTTGGAACCCAGCTTTTGTATTTTGTTCCACGCGATAACATCGTTCAGCGTGCCGAAATCAACCGAAAGACTGTAATTGAATACAAGCCGGATTCAGCTCAGGCTCAGGAATACAGAAACCTTGCCGAGGCAGTAATCAACAATAAGACCTTCACAATCCCTACCCCAATGACTCAGGAACGTCTTGAGCAGATTCTGCTTGAGTACGGTTTGATGGATGCCCTTGAGGACGATTATAAAATTTAATTAAAAAAAGCAGGAGGGAGAAGTCTCTCCCTTCGCGCCAGCCAGCTTTGCTGTCTCGCGCTACCCTCTCTCCTAGGGGGACGCAAAGCTTCCCCCTAAAACCCCCGCGACATATTCAAATTTAAAAATCCAGATTCCGAAAGGAGAAATATTAGTTACTTCTGTTTTAGAGTTTTTCAACTTCGTCACATTTTATCCCTGCTCTACTTTTTTGATTTCGTCTTTCGAGGCGCTTTTTAGAGAATATGTGTCAAATGCAGGATCTTTGGGAAGCTGAATATCTATGCGGGTCTTCTTTGCAAGCCGCACTTTTCCGCTCGTCATCTTGATTTCATACACATGTCCACCCTTATTACGCTCGTCGTTCACAAAATGCAGATGCCAGCCAGCCGCATTTATACCGTCCATATAGTCAGGATAATAAACTCCCACAAGACTTCCTCTAATGTTCGAGAATTCAAAAGAAGTCTGCGTAATATCAAGCATATCTTTGAGCGTTACATGATGCGCACGGTAGGGTAATTCCGAACGGGCATAGATTTTTTCAAAAGTGCCGTGTATTTGTATGACATGCATACTGTTCAGCCCAAAAACTTCTTCTATGCGATTGTTCAATTCGGCTTTAAGGCTTTCCATAGTATAATCGCCGGAAAGCTCGAATTCCCGGCAATTGTCCATGTACGCTACGGAGGCAAAGGGCACTCCCCGCTCGTCGCTCGCTTCTGTAACCCTTCCGTCATCCATCGCACGGTAGCATTTTCGATCAATGACTATCATCTCGCCATTCACATCTTCAAACGTGCCAAGCCCTGTTTCCCCATGCTGCATTAGCTCGCCAACCGTCATCACTGCACGCGTATATCCAAGTGCCAGTGATTGCAATGTAGAAACCTGAAACATCCTTGCGTCCATTCTTTTCCTCTTCAGCCATAAATCTTATTTTAACTCAACTTTGCTGATATCGCCACTCAATGTCTGTTTCTTTAACCCCCGAAGGAGCTGGCAAGCAGGAGATGACAAGGCCCCGCCACCGGCGAATCTCCTGTCATCTCCTGTATTTGCTGCTTTTTTACCGTTTTGCAGAACAAGACCTACACTTCTTTACTGCTTGCGCTCAGCAATGATTCCTAAAAGGTAGTTAGGCGTAAAGTACTTATCTATGAACTGATAATAGTTGACCAGAGGGCGTACGGCCTTGTACTGGGCGGCCAGCAGTCCCTTTTCGTTGCGCCAATCATCTGGTCCGGCGATGACCATAACGTTAGGATTGTCAGCCGAGTAGGCCTTCCATTCAACCTTGTCTGTAGACGGGTTGCCGTAGCGGGCGAAATTTGTCCACATCTGCTGAATTGTCGTGAAAATCTCATCTGGGGTGTTCGTGCCGTTAAAAGCGCTTTTATCTCCGATGCCGCGAAGGTTGAAAACGAAAATTAGTTCAACGGAATGTGCTGCTCCGACATCCGCGTTACTTCCCGGATACGACCAGTAGTAGCAGAAAGTCTTGTTGAAAGCGCTCTGTACATCCAGCTGCTGAAGCATAGGAACCCTAAACATAAGTTCATTTATTAACTCTGTCTCGATGAGTCCAGGTTCCTGAGTTCTGCAGACCCGTCGGAATTCCTCGTAATACTTCTTATCCTCTTCCTTCAGGTATTTGGCTGCGTCACCTACTGCGCGCTGAGCGAATACCTTCTGCTCTTCCAGAGTCAAATCCACACCCTCGCCCATGAACAGTCTGGCCTCGTCGGCTGTGCTGCCTGCCATGATGGAGATGTTCTTTGCGTAGCCTTTCTTGTACATCTCGATGGGTGCCTCAGGGAGAACTTCGGTTCCGTAGTATGGGCAGGATGTGAACTGACCGACAGCTTCAACATATGCCTTCTGAAGCTCAGTTTCACTCAGCGCCATAATCTCGTCCATAGTCTTGCATCCAGTGTACTCAAGCAGAGCTCTGGTCTTGCCCTGCGCAGATTCGCAGTCGACCGGGAATGCCAGGCTGGCGGAACCGCTTTGGGCGATGACCTTCTGGAAATACTGGTTTGCCTCTTTCATAACCGGCAGAAAGGAAACTGAGCCGCCGCCGGCACTTTGTCCGAAGATAGTAACGTTGTCGGGGTCGCCGCCAAATGCCGAGATGTTCTCGTGTACCCATCTGAGCGCCATAGCCTGATCGAGAAGGCCGTTGCAAGGCGCCGTCTTAAAATTTTCACCGCCTGGCACAGACGAAAAGTCCATAAAACCGTACATATTAAGGCGGTAGTTTATGTTCACCATAATAATGTCACTATGCGCCTGAACAAGATTGGCTCCGCTGTATGAGGCCTCAGAACCCGATCCGACAACATAAGCCCCTCCGTGAATCCAGACCATAACAGGCTTCTTCTTAGTCTTGTCGTCTTCATTAACCCAGATGTTCAGATAGAGGCAGTCTTCGGATTCCAGCTTCTGAACGGTATCCCCATAACCGAGTGAGCCGTAAGCGCCCTTTCCATAGTATTTGGCTTCGAAAACCCGATTGCTTTTATCCACGTACTCCGGTGCCTTAAAGCGGCGCTTTCCCACAGGTGGCTTCGCGTATGGAATTCCTAGCCACGATGCAACACCGTGTTCCTCAGTTCCGACGAAGGTACCGTTCACGCACTTCACGGCATGAGTTTTGTCATAATTTCCCTTGATTTCACTGTTCAAGTTATCATAAGACTCGAATCTGACCAGATCCTTGAATTCTCTTTTTACTATTTTACCGCCGAAATATACCTCAGCCGGCTTGTTGTAGCTGAAGCCCTCATGCTCAGCCATGAGAAGGTCTTTGTCAAACACTAGGAAGTCGGCATCCTTACCCACGGTAATGGAACCTTTTTTAGCTTCGATACCCAGCTGCTTGGCGCCATTGATGGTATAGCCCAAAAGCATTTCTTCAATACCCATTCTTTCGTTTTCAGGAGGAAATACCTCAGGAATTCTGGCAAATTCAGGAATCTTGGTCTTTTCGGTTGAACTGCGTGTCATACCGATTTCCATACCGAGATAAGGACTCCATGTCGTAAAATCTTCAAAGACAATGTTGTCGCTCGACCAGGTTACCAGGGCACCGCTATCCCAAATGGTTTTGCAGCGGAACTGCTTTCTGGAGCGCTCCTCACCCAGCCATACAGCGCTGACCGTCGGGTCATCGGAATGCCACCATGGAGTAAAATTTGCAGTTACGCCAAGTTTTGCAAAGCGATCCAGATCTGCATCGTCCTGGATTTCCAGATGCGCACAGGTAACCTTTACATGGAACTTGTTTCCCAGCTCTTTTTTAGCCATTTCCACGCCATCCAGAACTGTGCGGGACGCGCGCTCGCCAACAGTGTGCAGGTGTAAATTCAGATTTGCCTCATTGAATTGCTTCAAAAGTGCTGCGATTCCCTCAGCCGAAAAGGCGGTAGAGCCTGTAGTATGAACATCTGCGTATGGTGTGACCATGGCCGCGGTATGGATTCTCTGGGTGCCGTCCATAAAAACCTTCATGGTGCGAACCTTCACGTGCTCGGTGTTATACTCACGCTGCATACGCTTCAACTGTCTGATACCTTCTTCAGCATCTCTCTCTGAATTAACTACAAGACTGCCTTCAATATAAACAGGCAGTTTTCCCTGTTTATCCAGTTCGCACAGGCGTTTATAGACTTTCTCATGAAATTGCATGTCCCCGGGAAGACCGGCATCGAATACCGCGGATATTCCGTATTCAACAGAAAAATCAATCCAACGCTGGAGAGCCGCATCAACTTGCTCGTCAGTCAGCTCCATTGCGCTGTCCAGAATGATTGGGATTTCCGTTGCGCCTTCATACATATTTCCGGTCACGTGTCCGTCCTTACGAACATAATAGGAAAGTCCCGGTATCGGGTCCGGAGTTTCGTCCGTAATGCCATGGCGCTGAAGAATCTTAGAGTTTACCCAGATACTATGTCCTTCACCTTCCTGAATCTGAAGTTCAGCATCCGGACAGATAGCGTCCAACTCCTCTTTTACAAAATCCTCGCCTTCTTTCAGGAACTTTTTTTCCAAAAGGAACCTGTAACGTTCTTCTCCGGGATTTTCCTTGATATATTTCGCCATTATGCGCAGCGCGTCATTTTTGCCGTCAGGCTCAATGCGTTCTCCCATAGGCGCATACTCAAAACCTACCGGAATGGTCACATGCATATGGCTGTCGATGATACCGGGCATTATGAACCTACCACCCATGTCGGTGACCTCTCCCTTATACTTTGAGAGCCCCGCCTCGTCGCCAACATAGACAAATTTACCGTCCTTGACAACAAGGGCTGTTGCCATCGGCTTGTTCTTGTCCGCAGTAAAAATTTTTGCGTTTTTGATGATTTTGTCAGCATTTGCAGAACCTTTGCCACAAGCTGCTAATGCTAAAACCAAAAGAGCTGAGGCAAACGCCCCTTTCATTATTCTTTTCATAGCGCAATTCCTCCTGCTATTTTCCTAGTATTTTTTTTCAATACAAATGCGCTGATTATTGCAAACAGTGAATAGACTGCACAAAGCCACGGGAACCAGTTTCCGGTAGCTCCGTAAATTGTCTGTCTTCCTTTCTTTGGAATGTCCAGATAAATCATGCCTGTATGTACGTTCATTACGTTTGCCATGTGCAGAGGGCGGCCATATACATCATAAAGGATGATGTTGCCGTTTACAGGATTTCTGAGGACTGAAAAACCACATTCAATGGCTCGGGCCTGTACGCCGTAAGAGGTAAAGTATTGGAAAGCCTTCCAGTCATACGATGGATTTATAAAGATGTCCGCTTCTCTACCATAGGAAAGCATCGTCAGGAATAAACCTAGTAGAAACTCAAATAAAATTGATTTTGACTTCCAAAAATCTTTCATAATTCCTCCTGCCTTAAAAAATGTGCTTCCACACAGCACCTATGTTGTCAAAGTAGAATTCACGACCGTTTTTTGTATAGAGTGGCTCTTTATCAAAGTTTTCCCATTTTTCTGCAAAACTTCTTCGGCCTACGATATACCCATATAAAATAAGCTTGTCTTTTCCAGAAGAACCGAGCTCTATTTGAACCATAGGCGATATAGTTATAGTCATAAAATCACCTTCATAGCTTTTATCAATCACACCGAAGTCTGAAGATTTGTAATTCCCCATAAGTGCGCAGTCCACTCCAATCATTGAAACCCGTACAGGCATCATATAACCGAGATAATAGTGCTGCGTGTAAACCCAGCCGTCTGCCATTGGATAGCTGCTTGCCAGCCAACGCCAGATTCTGTCTGTTCCGGTGAGTTTCTGATAAGCGATTTCGTAGCTTGCCGTTGTTATTATATGATGCCAGTCTCCTTCCCAAATTGTCCCAAAATCAAACATAAGCGTTGCAGATGCATAGTTATACAAATACCAATGATTAAATGCCGCTAAATCCTCATATTCCTGCTTTTCAAACGAGTATTCCGACATACCAAGCCAGCCGCTTCCTGCTTTGCTGCCAGCTTTTAATTCAAGCAGGGCAAGAGGCGTAAAACTGAGCGAGAGGTTCGGAGTCAGACTTACCGGTGTAATTTCAAGGTTTGCGTTAACCGTCAGGTGATTGTCTTTCATAAGCGCGTTGTCGGCTGTCAAACATGGGATTGTGTACTCAACCTTGGGTGTTACACTGAAGGAGACTGCCTGGAAAAAACCTGAAAGACCTTCAAAGTGAGTGCCGCTTTCTGTCGTGTGAGACGATTCAAAGTAATAATTGCCTGCGACTGCAATGCTGAATGTGAGCGGCTCAGTTTCAGCGGCTTCTGCATAGGATGCAGGCAAGAGCAAACAGGTCAGCGCAAATAACAGTTTCTTTTTCATATCTTCCTCCATAATTATTCCTCTATAAAGCAGGCTACAAGCCCGTAAGTAAGGGTCGGACGAATCCAGATTTCAATGAGCAGATAAGCGGTGTATTCATTGGATGGTTCAAGGTAAATGTCGATGTTGTAGAGCATGGCGATGAGCGCATCAACGATAAAAATCATCCACAAACTGCGCCGGGAATAAATCTTCCATTCTTTGCGGGCATAGAAAAAAGTAAGCATGAGTAAAAGCAGCACAGACAAAGTAAGACATGACAGGCGGAAGGGGTATATGGACAGCGGAGGCGCAAAAAGAATGTCACGCAACAGTACCGTAAAGCCAAGGCTCACCGAACACAGATAGTTGAAGCGCTGAGTGCCGAGAATATTGAAGAAGCGCAATCCCATCATCACCAGGCAGAAAATATAGAAGAGATTCAGCACAAGTTCCTGCCAGGCCTCGCCTATCCCAAAATGACGGACGCCATATAGCATAGCGCCCACTGAAAACATAGCTGCCAGAGCGGTAATCGCAATGTCAATGATTTGTTTTTTCGTGAATTCTGTAATCATTCCCATATAAATAATTATAACATGTTGTTTTTTTTCTTTGCAACGAAAAAAAAATTTAAAACATCAGAAGAGCTTTTAAAACAATACGAAATATCTCTAGTATAGGAAATAATAATAAACTGTCATACTGAACTTGTTTCAGTATCTGGACTCAGAGATTCCGAATCAAGTTCGGAATGACCAGTTATTTAATATTCTCTGTACTAGTAACTTTTTTCTTATTACCTATTGACTAAGTAGGTTAATATCATTACATTAGCCTTACCTATTAGTTTAGTAGGTAATAAAAAAACTTGTAGCAGGAGATAGTCTTTATGGGAAAGATTTATAACTCGATAACGGAACTTGTTGGACATACACCTCTGGTGGAATTTCACCGGCTTGAAAAAGCGCTTGGTCTTAAGGGTCGTATTGCAGGAAAACTTGAATACTTTAACCCGGCCGGCTCTCACAAGGACAGAGCGGCGCTTGAAATTATTGAACGTGCTGAGGAAAGAGGCGAAATCAGCCCGGAAAAAACAACACTTTTGGAGTTTACTTCGGGAAATATGGGAATCGGAATTGCGGCAATCGCGGCTGCAAAAGGCTACAAATTTAAAGTTGGAATTCAGAACGGTGTTTCTATTGAACGCAAAAAGCTTCTGGAAGCTTATGGCTCAGAGCTTATTACTCCACCGGAAGAACTGATTAAAGGAGTATTCGAAAAAGGAATTGATGCCTTTAACGACGTTTACGACTGGATGATTGAAACCACAGAAGGCGGCTGGTCTACCCGCCAGCTTTCAAATCCTGATAACCCCCTCGCCCATTACCGCCACACAGGTCCTGAAATCTGGGAAGATACTGACGGTAAGGTTGATATTTTTGTCGGCGGTGTCGGAACAGGCGGTTCTACTCACGGGGTTGGAAAATTTCTTAAGGAAAAGAATAAAAAAGTAAAGGTGGTGATTGCCCAGCCGGACAAGGCTGATGTTGAACATCCTGTTGTTCAAGGTGTAGAAGATGGCGGCTTCCATGGAATTCATGCCGTTCATGACGAAAATGGGCTTAATCCTATGGCTCCTACCAACTTTAACGAAAATGTTGTGGATGAATACGAAACTGTAACTTATGCAGATACCTTAAAGGCAATTCACCTGCTGGCTCACTATGAAGGAATCTTTGTTGGAGCTTCAAGCGGTGCTTCACTTGCAATCGCAATCAAACAGGCTCTTCGTGATGAAAACAAGGGCAAACTGATTGTACCGCTTCTGCCGGACAACGGTGAAAGATACTTGAGTGAAGATTTACAGAAAGTAAGAGCGGACGTAGAAGAAAAGGCAAGTTTTTAGACAGCCTTGAATGTCAACTTTTGCAAGGCAAAAGTTGATGCTTCGGTTAGTGCCACTAGAAATTGTAGCTTGCATTACGACCGAAGCCAGCGTTGCGGGCGGCGTCTGAGCCCGCAGGGTGGGTAGGCCGCAACGAAGTGCGGACGTAGGGCGGGGCTCCGCCCTCCTCTAAAATTAATTAATAGGATTAAATAATGAGCATAAATACAAATAGTTCAAACGTGGCAACACGCGAAAACAGAATCGGGTCGATTACAGGCTATGTTGGAAGCTTAAAGGATCTGGCAGAAAAATCTGAATGCGGAAGCCTCAAGGGCTGTTCACGCTGCTTCAGCCAGTCGAGTACCTGTCTTTCTTCCTGCGGACTCGGCCAGCTTGCGGCAATTCGTGATGTGGCAGTAATTCACCACGGACCGGCGGGCTGTTCAGTTGCAACTGCGGGAAACTACTATCTGGACAAGGTAATGGCAAAAAAACGCGGCGTTACAACCAGCACAGTTTATGTCGGAACAGATATGAACGAGCAGGACACAATTTTCGGTTCCACTCAGGCTCTGGCAAAAATTATCCGCGAAGTAAACCGCCGCTATTCACCAAAGGCGATTTTTGTTTCGTCTTCCTGCGCCACAGGAATTATAGGTGAGGATATCGACAGCGTTGTAGAAGAAGTAAAAGACGAAATAAGCGTGCCGGTTGTTGCAGTTCACTGCGAAGGCTTTAAATCGCGAATCTGGGCAACAGGCTTTGATATTGCGGACCACGCGGTTTTGAGCTCAATCGTTCAGCCGCCACGGGAGGGCGTTAAATCAAATAAAATCAACTTTAAAAACTTCTACGAAAGTGCCCGTCCGGAAATCATCGAAATTTTTAAGAATTTCGACCTGGAGCCAACCTTCCTTTACTGTAACTCCACTGTGGAAGAGCTTTCCCACATTTCGGAAGCCCTTGCCACAACCTGTATCTGCGGAACTTTGGGAAATTACCTTGGAAACGGACTTGAAGAAAAATACGGCGTTCCATACGTGCGCTCAATCAACCAGTGCGGTATTGTGGGCTTTGAAAGCTGGCTGCGCGAAATTGGCCGGGTAACAGGCAGAAGCGAAAAAATTGAAAAATACATTGAAGAGCAGAGGGCAATTTACCTTCCTCAGATTGAAGAAATCAAAAAGGAATTGAAAGGCCTTCGCGCAGTAATCGGAATGGGACCAGGCTACACCTTTGAAGTAAGCCGCGTTCTTAATGAGCTTGGAATTGAAGTTGTGTGGGCACTGGCATGGCACTACGACAAAAAATACGAAAACGGCGATGTTCCTCCTAGCATGAAGTATCTGCTGGAGAATAACATCAACTTTGAAGCCAGCGTTTCTGACCAGCAGAACTACGAGGTTATGAATATTCTTCACAAATACAAGCCGGATTTGTATCTGTCGCGCCATCCGGGTTCCACTGTATGGGCAATTAAAAACGGAACTTCGGCTGTTTACGTTGCCGACGAATACATGATTTTCGGCTACAAGCACACACTGGAGTTTGCAAAATCGATTCTGGATTCAATCCGCAACCGCAGCTTTGAGCAGAATCTTGCAAAACGCGTAAAGCTGCCTTACACCGACTGGTGGTATGAACAGAACGTAGACAAATTCTTTGATCAGACAAATAAATAGAGGTTCCTATGGCAAAATTACTTGATAAACAGCGATATAAATGTGCACTTGCTTCTATGCAGACTGTGCAGGCAATTACACGGGCAATTCCGGTTCTTCATTCAGGACCTGGTTGTGCCCAGAAGCTTTCAGACGGAACGGGAAGCTCGGGATATTTTTCTCCAAACATCTTCCCCTGTACCAGCATTAATGAAAAGGATGTAGTTTTCGGCGGAACAAAAAAACTTAAGAGCACAATCGAAAATGCCCTCAAGGTTATTGATGCAGATTTGTACGTGGTTCTTACCGGCTGTATTCCGGAAATCGTTGGTGATGACTCGGGAGAAATCGTAAGCCAGTTTGAAGATGCCCAGAAGCCTGTAGTTTACGCAAATACTGCGGGCTTCAAGGGCAACAATTACAGGGGACACGAGCAGGTTATTGACGCAATCATCGACCAGTACCTTCCAAAGGTAGAAGGCGTTGACGGAAAAAACACTGAAAAAATCAAAGGCCTTGTAAACATCTGGTCAGACGTTCCTTACCAGGATTTATTCTGGCTTGGAAACCTGCGCGAGCTGGAAAATCTTGTGCGCGAACTGGGGCTTACTCCAAATACGATTTTCGGCTACGAGCGCGGAATTAAAAATATTGACCTGGTTCCAAAGGCAGAGTTCAACCTGCTGGTTTCTCCATGGGTTGGCTTGAAAAACGTTCAGAAGCTGGAAAAGAAGTTCGGATCACCATACCTCCACTACCCTGTCCTGCCAATAGGTGCAACTGAAAGCAGCAAATTCCTTCGCGCAGTGGGAGCTTTTGCAAAGATTCCGTCAGAAAAAGTTGAGGCAATAATCACCGAGCACGAAAAATATTTCTACTATATTATTGAACGCTACGCTGACCTCTTCCTTGAAAACCGCGTAATCAACAAGCAGTTTTCTGTTGTGGCAGATGCCCAGTATGCCCTGGCAGCAACAAAATTCCTTGTAAATGACCTGGGACTTTTCCCGGCAAAGCAGTTTGTAACCGACGACACTCCAAAGGAGCATCAGGAAGCCATCCGCGAAGAGTTCAAAAAGCTCAATTACGGCCTTGAAGCAGAGGTCGACTTCAACACCGACAGCTATCTGATTCACGAAGAAATCAAAAAGCACGATTACCACGGTTATCCTCTGGTTCTCGGAAGCTACTTCGACAAGGAAATCACCGGCGAACTCAAAGGAAACTTTCTGAACATCGCCTGGCCTTTCCAGGACCGCGTCGTAATGGATACTTCTTACGTGGGCTACCGCGGCGGCATTAAGCTGATAGAAGATATCTATTCGGTTGCCGTACAGAGATTTAATTAATCATTAAATGACAATTCAGCAGATTCGCTATTGTTTGGGAGTCGCAGACTGCGGCTCCTTTAACAAGGCATCCGAAAAACTTTTTATTTCTCAGCCCTCCCTTACAAGCAGCGTTCATGACCTGGAAGCAGAACTTGGTTTTGCAATTTTCAGACGAACCTCGCGGGGAACAAGCCTGACCGAAAAAGGAAGCGAGTTTCTTTCGGATGCCAAAGCTCTTTTTCAGAACTATGAAAACCTTGTAAAAAAATACACAAGCACTGTAAAGAAAAGCTTTTCAGTATCTGCCCTTTATTACGAATTTGCCCGGATTGCCTTTATAGAAGTAGTAAATAAATTCACCCGCAGTCAGTACGATTTTTCCTTCCGCGAAATGCGGGCTCTGAGCGTAATAGACGACGTTGCCACAGGGAAAAGCGACATTGGAATCCTTTATCTGAGCGACAAAAACCGGG
This sequence comes from uncultured Treponema sp., assembly GCA_947165895.1. Classification (GTDB taxonomy): domain Bacteria; phylum Spirochaetota; class Spirochaetia; order Treponematales; family Treponemataceae; genus Treponema_D. Next base: position 27,999 of record CAMVCB010000002.1, on the reverse strand, counting down.
AAGAAATTACAAGGGCTCTGGCACAAAACAACCTGACTTTTACTCACCTTACAGAATGCAGCGCCTTTGTTTACATCCACAAAAATCATCCTCTTTCCAGGAATGAATGGATTTCTCTAAAAGACCTGCTTCCCTATCACTTTGTTACCTTTGATACTGACGACGTAAAATCCTTTTTCTCAGATGATATAATCAAAAACTATAACCTGGACCAGCCCATTACCGTTGCCGACCGCGCCACAGAATTAAACCTCTTAAAAAACTTAAACGGCTTCACCTTCCTTTCAGGCGTTCTTTCCGACGAAACCCGCAAGGAAGAAACCGAAGATTTTGTAACCATTCCCCTCAAAAACCCGGATGATACCCTTTCCCACAGCTTCAGCCTTGGTTACATAACAAAAAAAGACGTTAAAATGGATAAAACTGCCATTCACTACATTTCGGTAATTAAAAAGATTTTGAAGCTGGAATAGCAAAAAAGACTTATAGCTTTTTCCTATAACTCATATAAAAACTTTATATTAGTCAAACTCCAGTAAAAAATATATACCTACTGTATCACTAGGTTTTATTAAACCAACACGGGGGTAACGTATGAAAAAATCAATCACAAAAATTATTATTGCAACACTTATTGCAGCGACAATGACTTCTTCGGTATTTGCAGCAAAGGCAAAAAAGCCTAAAGCAAAGAAAATTCTGGTTGCAGTTGGTAACGCTTACAAGCCTTACTGCTACATTGACGAAAAAGGAAAACTTGCAGGCTACGAGTATGAAGTTTTGAGCGCAATTGATGAGCTTTTGCCTCAGTATGAATTCGAATATGAACCAACTCAGTTCACCAGCCTTTTTTCCGGTCTTTCTCAGAAAAAGTACGATGCTATTGCCCAGCAGATTGAGTATAACCCTGACCGCTATGAACGCTACGAGTTTACAAAAGAAACTTACACAACTTTTATTACCTACATCACTGTTTTGAAAGAAACTCAGGGAATTAATTCTCTTGAAGATCTGAGCGGTAAAACTGCCTATATTTCAAACGGAGACAATTCTCTCTGGTATCTTGAAGATTTCAACAAAAAACATCCTGGAAAAGAAATCAAAATTGAAACAGGAAACCTTTCTACAGACGAAAGAATGGCTGGTCTTAAGAGTCACCGCTGGGATTTTACAGTTTCTACAAAACGTGATGTTGAATCAAGAAACAAGGAATATGGCGATATCCTTAAAATCACAGGTAAACCGGTTCAGACTTCAAGCACTTACTTCCTTTTTCAGAAGGGAAATACAGAACTTCGAGATGCATTTGACGGTGCAATCCGCGAACTTAAAAAATCAGGCAAGCTTCGTGAGATTTCAATCGCTGTAATTGGCGGCGATTACACAGAATCGGAGTAAAGAGAGGGGAAGCATGGTTGACTACTTTAAGTGGAGCAGAGTCTGGTCTGCCTTCGTTCAGATAATTCCCTGCCTTTGGATAACTCTTCTTGTAGTTTTCTGGGCAACACTTACGGGAATTATACTTGGATTTTTGCAGAGTCAGATCCGCATAAAAAGAACACCTGTTTTGTATCACCTCTCAACAGTGTTCATCTCATTTATGCGGGGCACTCCGCTTATAGTTCAGCTCATGCTTGCATATTATTTTGTTCCAAAATTTTTAGATATTTTTGGAATAAATGCGAACCGCTGGAATAAACTGATTTTTGCCTATATAGCCTATGGCTTAAATCAGGCAGCCTTCGTCGGAGAGATGTTTAGAAGTTCTATAGAAGCCATTCCGCCCGGCCAGTTTGAAGCCGCAAAGAGTCTTGGCTTTAAGGAACTCCAGACTTACCGCTACGTTGTTCTTCCACAGATGACAAGAATCGTGCTTCCAGCCTTTGGAAACGATTTTGTGGGACTCTTTCAGGGAACGTCGCTTGTTTACCTCTTAGGCATCCTTGATGTTTTGGGAAGAGCGAAATCTGTAGGAACAAGCAGCGGTCATTTTCTGGAACCATATCTTGTGGCACTTTTGATTTACGTTGTCATAAGTTTGAGTTTGAATTTTCTTTTCAAACGGATAGAAAATCGCCTTGAAAAATGGCACTAAGCGGAGCAAGAAATGGATATTGATTTTAAGGCATTTTCAGACTCTTTTAAAAACGGAATTATTTATATTCCAAATACAATAAAGCTTATTCTAATTCCGCTTGTTATTGGATTTTTAGTTGGCACCTTCCTGGCATATCTGCGCTACAAAAAAGTAAAAATTGCAAGTCAGGCTATCACAGCCTTTGTAACTTTTTACAGGGGCGTGCCGGTTATAATTGCCATGCTCATTTACAATCTGATTTTTCTTTTGTTTTATTCAAGCTGGCAGGCTTTTTTTCACTGGAAGAGAAATCTGCAGGATATAAACCTTTTATGGATTGCTATTTTTGCCCTCACACTTTCAGAAATCTGCGGTATGGAAGAAATTATGAGAACAGCCTTTCTGGGAATTGAAAAAGGACAGTGGGAAGCCGGAAAAAGCATTGGAATGAAGGAGCATCAGATAGTTCTGCATGTAATTATTCCTCAGCTGATTCCTATTGCCCTGCCAAACCTTACAAACCTGACTCTGGGACTTATAAAAAACTCTTCGGTTGTAATTTCTATTGGAGTTGTGGACATTATGGTAGGCTGTACAAAGCCTGCAGACATTACTTATTCATATTTTGAAGCATATCTTGCCGCCGCAATGATTTACTGGGGCATAAACATAATCGTGGAATTTTCGCTTAGAAAATACGAGCATTACAGTAAAAAATTCAGAAAAGGAGCTTTTGTATGAGCGAACCATTATTAAAAATCACAGATATCAGAAAAAGTTTTGATAAAAAAGAAATCCTTAAAGGGGTAAGTCTTGAAGTAAAAAAAGGAGAAGTTACCGTAATTCTTGGCCCAAGCGGATCCGGAAAAACTACCCTTCTCCGTACAATAAATTTTCTGGAAAAAGCTGATTCCGGCACAGTCCAGGTTGCGGGAATAAAAGTTGACAGTGCAAAACCTTCCAAAAAGGATGTGCTTAATCTTACTAAAAAGACGGCCTTTGTCTTCCAGAATTATAATCTTTTTTCAAATATGACCGTGCTGGAAAACGTTATGGCGGGACTTACAATTGCCCGCAATGTAAATAAAAAAGAAGCCGAAAAAATTGCCCGAGAAGCCCTTGAATGGGTAAATCTTTCTGACCGGTCTGATTATTATCCGTGTAAACTTTCGGGTGGACAGCAGCAGAGAGCTGGAATTGCACGTGCTGTAGCCTTAAATCCAGAAGTGATTTTATTTGATGAGCCGACCAGCGCGCTGGACCCGGAACTTGTAGGAGAAATTCTTCAGCTTATTAAAAAGGTTGCCCAGAAAAATATAACGATGATTGTCGTAACCCACGAAATGAGCTTTGCCGAAGAAGTTGCCGACAAGGTTATTTTTATGGACGGCGGCGTTATAGTGGAAGAAGGCAGCCCTAGAGAGATTTTTTATCATCCGAAGGAAGAACGCACCAAAAAATTTTTGCACCGCATTCTTCCAATCGGCGAATACAATATTTAGCCGCATAAGGCAGGAAAAGCTTTATGGATATGACAAGCGGAAGAATTGCTCCGGTCTTTGTAAAATTTTCACTGCCTCTTCTGCTTGGAAACCTTTTTCAGTTTTTCTACAGCACTACAGACATCCTGATTGTAGGAAACTACTGCGACACACCTTCCCTTGCCGCAATCGGAGCCAGCGCAAACATTATTTTTACGCTTACAGGCTTTTTTAACGGACTTGCAAACGGAGCAGGAGTTCTTGTAGCCCACCTTTACGGAGCAAAAGAAGGATGCAAAATCAGAAAAACAATCCATACAATTTTGCCGTTTTCTCTTGGACTGGGAATCATACTTTCTGCTGCCGGATTTTTTATTGCCCCCTTAATGCTTAAGATGATTTCCGTTCCGCAGGATGTTTTTCCAAAGGCCGACGCATACCTCCGTATCTTTTTTGCTGGCCTCACCTTTATATTTTTTTACGGAATCTGTACGGGCATACTCCGTTCTCTTGGCGATTCAAAACGTCCGCTTTACATACTTTCGATTTCCGTCGTATTGAACATAATTCTGGACTTTATATTTATCTTAAAATTTAAGGCAGGACTTGAAGGAGCTGCCTGGGCAACAATCATTTCTGAATTAATCGCCGCAATTTTTGCCTTTATTATTTTAGTCAGACGAATAAAAGCCGAAGCAATTTTTTCTGCCATATCAAATCAAATATACAGTGTGGGATTTGTAGTCCGCTCAGTTTTAAAACTTGGCCTTCCAAGTGCAATTTCAAACAGCATATTAAATTTTTCCAACACTTTCATGCAGCGCTACATAAACGTATTCGGTTCCGACTGTATGGCAGGTTGGGCAGTTTATACAAGATTCGACCAGCTGACAATTCTTCCAATGGTAAGCATCTGCATGGCAGCCACAACCTTTACCGCACAAAACTATGGAGCAGGAAAAATCGACAGGGTAAAAAAAGGAATAAAAATCTCCCTTTTGCTAGGTCTTTCAGTCATATTTTTGATTTCTCTCCTGCTCATAATTTTTGCCCAGCCCCTGATTTCAATCTTTAATTCCACCCCTGGCGTTGTAGGTTACGGCAGCCTTTTTATGAGATGTTCTGCTTCTTTTTATGTTTTCTGTTTTTGTGCAATGCTTTTTGGACAGATTTCACAGGGACTAGGCTATACAGTTCTTCCAACAAGCTTCACCTTTCTGGGCTTTGTCGCTCTTCGTCAAACATATTTATTCGTAATCACACATATAACTTCTTCTGCCCTTTTAGTCGCTCTGGCCTACCCATTTTCCTGGCCTTTCACAATGGCACTCCAGATTTTATATCTGCGAAAAAAAATGAGCTTCCTGAAGCAGAAGCCCATAGTTTTTTAAAGTCTTTAATCTTTTTATATATATCATTTCCATCAACATTCCATTCAACTTCTGCCTTAATATCATAATTAAGTTTATTTAATTCAGCCCTTATAGAATCACGATATTTTTCAGGAGTATCATCTGTAATAAATATAGTCAGTAATTAAAAAGATTTTAAAGCTTTCTTAATTGCAATAGTAAAAGACAGTTTTGTAATTTTATGAATAGAACTTGTTTGAAGGCTGTTCAAGCCACCAGGCAGTATATGGAATTGAAGAGTGAGCCTTCAGACCTTCCGTAAAGCTTCTGTTATTAAAGAGATCTGCAATATTTCTTGCAAAATTATAAAGACCTTCATAACCAAACATCTGATATTCATCAGTGAGCTGAACAACTGGGATTCCAAGTTTTGTTACAAAAGGACGGGTTCCCGGGTGGCGTACAATATAAAGATCAGGCTTTTCTTTATTGATGATATTCAAAAGCTCATGATTCTGTAAATCAATAATCGAAAGCTTCAAATCGGGATGAGTATTTTCTATATGAGTCAGGGTATCAGGAATTTTCTGATCGTCATATTTTGAATCATGATGCCAGGAAAGGGCTGCCTTTACACTAATTCCAAGTTCATCAAGAACACGGACAACCTCGTATGTAAAGCCTGGGCCTGCAGCAATTACAGCAGTTTTTCCAATAAACTGCTTTTTTAATTCCTCAATTTTTGAAAGATATTTTTCACGTTCTTCACGAATAATTTCTTCAGCAATTTCTTCCTTATGAAGAATTCTTGCAATATCCCGAAGCCAGGTGTCAAATCCTTCAATTCCATTACCGTTGATTGTTCTGACATATGGAACCCCGTACAACTCCTCCAGAGCATTTCCAAGATAAGGACTCAAGGCACCGCAGGAACTTACAGTTGCAAGACTTTCGCTCATATGAGAAAGCTCTTCTATTGTGGAATTTGCATAAACAAAAAGAGGTTCAGCATCAAAACGCTTGAATATTCTTGTTACAAAGGGTCTGACCGCTTCTTCGAAATTCTTAAAAATAATGGTATTTCGTTTCTGTTTAGGCGGTTTTACAATGTATTTCAGGACTATATAATCTGCAATATCAAAGCCGGTTGCCCAGACCTTACTTTTGATTCCTTCACAGTGAACAGGAATAACAGGTATTGGCAGTTTTTTATCAAATTCTTCAGCGACAGCATCAATATCTTCACCAATTATTCCGGTAACGCAGCCAGTACAAATCAAAATTGCATCAGAAGGATAACGGTCATAAGCTTCCTGGACCGTCTGTCTTAATTTATTAGCGGCACCAAAAACTGTATCGCTTTCATTAAGGTTTGTGCAGACATATTTTGTATTCCATGTTCTTCCGGTTTTTGCAGAAATTCCAGAATACAAGGCTGTCCATCTTGGAATAAAGGCTCCGCAGCCTATTGGTGTGTGATATACAACAGTAAGATTCCGGATACAACTGAGCTGATCCATTACCATAATTGAAAGACAGGTATTGTTCTGACTGAAGCAGCGTTCACAGCTCTTAACTTTACAATTCCTTGTATCACTTATTAAAGATTTTATTGTACCGTTATATGAAACTACAGAATTTAATCTGCTTTCCCGCATTGAAATTTCAGAATTAGATAAATCAAAAGGCATATTTTTCTCCTGCATTTTTGAAAAAATTAAATTACGTATTCAGGCTGAAGATATCTGCTTAAAAACTGCCTGGTTCTTTCTTCTTTTGGTCTTGTAAATATTTCTTCAGGTCTTCCCTGCTCTACAACTTCACCCTTATCCATATAAACAACCTTATCAGAAACTTCTCTTGCAAAGGCCATTTCATGGGTCACGATAATCATCGTTCTTTTTTCAGAAGCAACTTCCTTAATAAGCTTAAGGACATCACTTACAATTTCCGGATCCAGGGCACTTGTAGGCTCGTCAAAAAGAATTACTTCCGGATTCAGAACGAGAGCCCTGGCAATTCCTACCCTCTGCTGCTGTCCGCCCGAAAGCTTTGAAGGATATTCATTCTGTTTGTTTTCCAGTCCAACCTTTGCCAGATATTTCAGGGCAATTTCTTTTGCTTCTGCTTTCGTTATTTTTGTATTTATAAGCAAAGGATCGGTAATATTCTCAAGAACAGTCTTATTTTTAAAAAGATTAAAATTCTGGAAAACCATTGTACTTTTTGAAATTATTTTTTTAATGTCATTTTTATTTGCATTTGAACAATCAAGGCTGACATCCCCAATCCTTATACTTCCTGAATCTGCCTCTTCTAGGAAATTAAGGCATCGGAGAAGTGTAGATTTTCCGCCGCCGCTGGAACCGATTATTGAAACAATTTCATTATCATTTATTGACAGATTTATTCCTCTGAGAACTTCATTCTGATTAAAGGATTTTTTAAGATTTTTGATTTCTATCATAGTCACGCCTCATTAAAAAACTTTTTTATTAAATCTGGAAAGTTTCTTTTCAAATGTAAGCAAAATCCGTTCCAGAAGAGCACAAACAGGCCAATACAATAATGAAACCGCAATATAGATTTCAAAATAGCGGAAAGAGCGGGAACCAACAATTCTTGCCTGAGCCATAATATCAACAACTGTAATACAAAAAGCAAGTGATGTATTCTTTATCATTGCCAGCAGGGAACTTGTAAGTGTTGGAATTGCGATTACAAATGCCTGGGGCAGAATAACAGTTCTTAATGAATCCCATGTTGAATAGTGAAGACTTTTGCAGGCTTCAAACTGGCCTGGCTCCACGGCAATGAGAGAACTTCGGAATGATTCAGACATATATGCTCCTGTATTAAGGGCAAAAGCGATAATTGCAAACAAGGTGCTTGGCAAGGCATTTATATCAAATTCATTGCCGGAAGCTTCAACAATTCTGGAAATCATCAGCGGGATTCCATAGTATGCCAGATAAAGCTGGATAACCATTGGGGTTCCGCGGATAAAGGAAATGAATACAGTCGCTATCTGAGAAAGGATTCTGATATGGAAAAAACGTATCAGGGCAATCAATATTCCCAATAAGAATCCAATAATAGTAGCGCTGAAAGCAATGAATAAAGTTATTGGTAATTTTGTTACTATCTCAGGAATTGTTGAAAATATATAAGTAATGTCACTAATCAATTTTTCCATATTACTAACCTGTTCTTTTTATTTACTTTTTACTGTTGTATCAGAGCCAAACCATTTAACGGCAAGTTTAGACAAAGTTCCATCAGAGCGGATTTCTTCAAGGCCTTTATCAAACAAAACTTTTATACGCTCACCTTTTTTATTCTTTGTATAAATAAGGTAAGCAGGATTAAGCAGATTTGGATCAGCCGGAATATATGACAAAGGCTCTTTTCTTTCATTAATGAAGATTCCTGCAGCAACCGGACTATCGATTGTAACGTCTGCACGGCCAGAAAGAACTTCAGCAAAAACAGCGGCAGTTGCTGTATCCCCTGCATAAACGATGTTTATTTTTCCACCAGTCTCTTTATTGAAGTTTTCAACCCATTCAGCATAAGAAGAGCCTCCTCCAACAATTACAGTTTTACCAAATAAATCCTCAGCAGATTTAATTACGGTTGTGTTCTTAAAGATAAGAGCTGGATAATCATAATTGTAAGGATTGCTTGCATAAAGGAACTGCTTTTCACGCGCAGCATTTTTCTTAATTTCATTTGCAGCGACATCAAAGCGTCCTGCAGCAAGAGCTACAAGCATTCCATCCCATGGAGTCGGTTCAATTTTAAGTGTGATATCAGGAATTCTTTCAGCAATAGCATTGACAACATCAACATCAAAACCTGTAATCTTGCCATTTTCATCAACAAAATTGTAAGGCTTCCAGCCACCTTCAATAGCAATGCGGACAACTTCCTTTCCACTCTTATTTTTTGCTTTACAGAAGGAAGATGAAACAATAACTCCGGCTGCCAGTAATAAAACTAAAACTTTTTTCATAAAATACCCCCATGAAAAATTGATTAATTTTTCAGTTATAACCCAGTAAATGACTAGGAATAAAACTGTTTAAGGCAACCATATTAGTTTTTAAATTTTTTTACCAATACAAATTTCTTATAACTGATATAGAAAACTTATATATCTGAAAACGGCAGATTGAATTGACTTTAATAAAAGAAAAAATATATAGTTTGGCAAAAAGTATAACCTAGTAACTCAATAGGTATTTGGAGAAAATTATGAAAAGACCATTTATTTACATTCATATGCTTACAAGCCTGGATGGAAAAATCTGGGGAGAATTCACAAAACTCCCTGAAGAAGCTGCTGCTGCCCCTTTTTTTAAGGAAATCGGATTTACGAAAAAATACTGGAAAACTGATGCAAATTTGAGCGGAACAAACACAGCCCTCAATGATTATACCTATCATAAAGAGCCAGACCTGAACCCGGATGCAGAGCCTGTTCCGGAAGGAGATTTTATTGCTGTTAAAGATGCAGAGTTCTACAGCTTTGTGCTTGACCGTAAGGGTATTCTGGGCTACCAGAGCAACGAACTTTTTTATGCCGGCATACATTCTCATTTTGTTGATGTCATTACAGAAAGTGTATCTAATGAATATAAAGATTTTCTACGCCGGAAAAACGTTTCTTATATAATCTGCGGAAAAAATGATATTGACTTTGAAATTCTGTTTGAAAAGATGGTCGATTTATTTGGTGTTAAAGTTTTGTCGGTTGCCGGAGGCGGTACGCTGAACTGGACTTTCCTTCGCAGAGGATATGTGGATGAAGTTGGTTTTGTAATGATTCCAGGTGCAGACGGAAGCACAAGCACACCTCAGGTATTTATGACAAAGGAAGGCTTGAACGAGCAGATTCCTGTCTCCTTTAAATTCGTAGAAGTAAAAGTTGATGATGCATCTGGAGCACTTTGGCTTCATTACAAGGTAAAAAAGGTCTGGCAGAAAGATGAATGGATAAAAGAATTTGGTCTTGGTCCAAAAGATTTCGTGGCTGCTGATAATTCAGGAAAATAACCGGGGATAAAAATGAGTAAAGTATTAGATCAGCCAAGATACAAATGTGCCCTTGCGGCTATGCAGACAATTCAGTCAATTCCTGGAGCAGTTCCGATTTTACATTCAGGCCCCGGCTGTGCAAGTAAATTAAACGATAACAGCGGAAGCAGCGGACATTTTGCCGCAAATGCCTACCCTTGCACGCTGGTTGGCGAAAAAGAAGTAGTTTTCGGCGGAATAAAAAAGCTTAGAAGCACTGTTGAAAATGCACTTAAAGCAATTGATGCAGATTTTTACGTTGTAATCTCGGGCTGTACGACAGAAATCATCGGAGATGACATTCAGGAAGTTGCAGAGGATTTTTATACGAACGAAAAACCTGTGGTCTGGGCAAAAACACCCGGCTTTAAGGGGAATAACTATCTTGGCCATGACTGGATATTAAAATCTATTTTTGAGCAGTATCTGACAAAACTTGAGCCACTGCCAAAAATCAAAGGACTTGTAAATATTTTTTCAGGAACTCCGCAGCAGGACCCCTTCTGGCTGGGAAACCTCCGTGAACTGGAAAGGCTTGTACAATCGATAGGACTTATCCCAAATACAATTTTTGGTGCCGGACGCTCTGTTGAAAACATAAAAAAAATCAGGCAGGCAGAATGCACAATCCTTGTTTCGCCATGGCAGGGCAGCGAAAGTGCAGAATATCTTTCAAAAACCTTTGATATTCCACTTTTAAAGTATCCGGTTTTACCAATTGGTGCCTGCGAAAGCGGAAAATTTCTTCGCGCAGTCGGAGATTTTTGTAATGCAGATAAGGCGCTCGTTGAAAAAGTCATAAAACAAAATGAAGAAGAATTTTATTACTACCTGGAAAGATTTGCGGATACCTTTCTAGAAACAAATATTCTTGGCAAACACTTTACAGTCGTTTCGGAAGCCCAATATGCCCTTGCCATCACAAAATTTCTGGTAAATGACATGGGAAGCTTTCCCCTCACCCAGTTTATAACTGATGATACACCGGCAAAATATCGAGAAGAAATAAAAACTGAATTTCAAAAGCTTAATTATGGAATTCAGGCAGAAGTTGAATGGAATATCGATGGAAATGATATTCATCAAAAAATCAAAAAGTTTGATTTTGCAGGAATTCCTCTGATTATCGGCAGCAGTTGGGAAAGAGAACTTGCGAAAGAAATTAAGGGTCGATATGTTAATGTTTCCTACCCGGTAATAAGCCGCCTTATCATAAACAGCAGCATTGCAGGATATTCCGGTGCACTGCGGCTTCTTGAAGATATATATAGCTCATTCTAAAACTACACAAAAAAGCCATTTGACTGTCTGGAATTCCTCCTAGTTCCGGGCAGTCTTTTTTTACTGGGAAGCCCTTTTTTTGTTATAGCTTTTTCATATAGCTCCTATCAGATTTTTGTATTATTCAAAGTTCTGCAAAATCTATATACATATTGCATGGCAGGTTCAGACAGCCTTGTATAGAACTCTGCTAAAAAATAAAAAAGGGGTATTTTATGAAAAAATCAATTATTTCTGTTTTTACAGCTTTATTGCTGGCTTCTACTGCAGGCGCACAGAATGTATCACTTACAAACACTTTTGGTGGAAACTCTGACAACGTGGGAACAAGTGATTTCTTAAAGTTCGACAAAGATGCAAACAAAAAGGATGCAACTGTTGGCGACCGCATTCAGCTGGATGTTGCTTCTGAAAATGTAGACGGGCGTATTCGTCTTAATATTTCCGGTGACAAAAACTGGACAACTGGCTTACAGGCCTATGCAAATGTCCGCCCTGTACAACCACTGAACATTATTGGTGGAAATAAGTTCTTCTGGAAATGGGCAACTGCACCAGCCTATCTGCCAGCTATCGATGACTATCTTAATCACGGAAAGCTTGCAGACGATAACGGAGCAGGTCTTGTATTAAACCTTGCCCCGAAAAACAGTGAGATCGGCTTTAAGTTTGCAGCAGCCGCAGGAAACCAGAGTCGTTTTGATTTGAACTTTGGTGCTGAATTTAGCATAAAAAATATTGTAACTATTTCTGCAACTGCCCAGGATGTCACAGAAAAAACAAGAAGCCTTGGTGCCTACGTTGGTCTTAACTCTGTAAAAAATCTGATTCTGAATGCCGGTTACACTTATAACAATACTGACGAAAACTACATTCTGGGAACACAGAACTTAATTCAGTTCTCTGTTGGTTACACATTTGAAGAATTAAAGTTTTCTCTTTATGCAGACCTTCTTGCCGGCTTGAACAACAAGTCTAACTTCAATACAGCTGTAGATGATTTTGCAGAACTTGAAAGCGGAATTCCTTTGACAGCAGTTGTAAGGGCAAATTACAAGGCCAACGAAAAACTTGATCTTTACACAACCATAGACTTCAAACACAAACTTCTTCCAGGAAGCACATCTGATACATTTACGGTTTATCCATACTTTGATTACTACACAAGTCTTGGAACAATCCGTTCCGGCCTAAGAGTCTTCTTTAATGACAAGGATGGCTTCAACGGCTTCAACATTCCGTTCAGCTGGCAGTATAAAATCTCAAAGTAGCAGACCAGGCAGGAGGGTAAGATTATGGCAAAAAAGGTTTATAAATCAATTACTGAGTTAGTTGGAAATACACCTCTTGTCGAACTTACAAATTACGAAAAAAAACTAAATCTTAAAGCAAAAATATTTGCAAAACTTGAATATTTTAATCCGGAAAGCAGCGTTAAGGACAGAATTGTAACGGGCATTCATAATTTTACAGATGTTGTAAAAGAACGCGTTCCTGAAGTCCTGAACAGGGAATACATTGATCAGGTTGTTACGATTGAACCTGCTAAGGCAGTAGAAACCACCCGGCTTCTTGCCAAAACAGACGGAATACTTATAGGAGTTTCCAGCGGCGCCGCCCTTTCTGTTGCCACAGATTTTGCAAAGAAAGATGAAAACGCTGGAAAAACAATCGTCGTAATTCTGCCGGACACAGGATTACGCTATTTAAGCACTAATTTGTTTTCGGAATAATTTTTTTTGGCGGAGCATCCTCCGTCAAAAGAAAATCAGATGCTAGAATTTTACAACCTTAGGAGCCGCTGTAAAGCTGTAGAAAGTTGCAGTGGCGTTTTTGAAGTACAAAACTTCTGTGTTATCATCATCAGCTGAATACATTTTTTTAAGATCCGGATAGTGCTCAAGCATATCAGCTTTTGGTTCACGGCGGTCGTCACGAACAAGTTCACCTTCCACGCGAATCCATTCCGGACCTTTTGAAGCACAAACTTCAACACGGGCATTTTTCTGAATCTGCTTTGACACGTTCTTTGACTTTCCAGTCTGAATGTAAAGCTTTCCTTCAAAAATATTTACAGTTCCGAATGGGCGAACACGAGGCTGTCCATTATCATCAGTTGCAAGAAAATAAGTTCCGCAATCTTTTAAAAAATCATAAACTTCATTCATAATAACAGTATAGCACACCATATCCGCCCTGACAATTCCCTATTTATATGATAGGTTGTTTATTATTTTCTTACCGTATTAACATTTCTCTTTAATCTCACTAAAATACTTTATAAATACTAAAGTAATTATAGCGAGGTAAAGAAATGTCAAAAGCATTAGACCTTTTGGAAAAAATCAGCCATTACATCAGTAAGTTTATGGCTCTTATCGTAATTGTTGTTGCGGCACTTGCCCTCTTTAAGCCTGCAAGCTGCAACTGGATTAAAACAAGTTCAGTTAACTACCTTCTTGGAATCGTAATGTTCGGAATGGGACTTACCCTTAAACCACAGGATTTCAAAGTAGTTTTCAGCCGTCCAAAAGAAATCATCATCGGCTTTCTTTCACAGTTCATTTTGATGCCGCTGATCGCTTTCGTTCTTATCAAAACCTTCCGCCTTCCTCCTGAACTGGCAGTTGGTGTAATGCTTGTAGGAACCTGCCCTGGCGGAACTTCATCAAACGTAATGACATATATGTCTAAGGGTGACGTTGCACTTTCTGTAGGAATGACAATCGTTTCTACTATTTTTGCCCCTATTCTTACACCCCTTCTTACAAAATTCTACATCGGACAGGTTGTTGATGTAAAAGTTATGGCTATGTTCCTTTCTATTGTAAAGGTTGTTCTTATCCCTATTGTTCTCGGTCTTATCATCAACCACTTTTTCGGCAAGGTTACAGAAGCCCTTGTTAAGGTTTTGCCGGCCGTTTCAACTCTGGCGATTGTTGCAATCGTAGCAGCCGTTGTTTCTGCAAGCTCAGCAAAGCTTTTGAACGCCCTCAACACAAGCCTTATGATTGTTTTTGTTGTAATGCTTCATAACCTCCTTGGATACGCAACAGGCTACGGAGTTGGAAAACTTCTCCGCCTCAAGCAGACAAAATGCCGGGCCCTTTCTATCGAAGTCGGCATGCAGAACTCTGGTCTTGCTACAGGACTTGCCGCAGCCCACTTTGCCCAGTACCCTCTTGCAACAATTCCGGGAGCCGTTTTCAGTACCTGGCACAACATTTCAGGCGCCCTCTACGCAGCATTCCTTGCAGCCCACACACCAAGCGACGAAGCTGATGCTCAGTCAGCTGAAGATGTATCCGCTTAATTTCATTTAATATGATTAAAAGGCGAGTTTGCAAAAACTCGCTTTTTTTATTTTAATTCCCTATTGACATAGTAGGTAATCATCTGTATATTAAACCTATCAACCTTGTAGGTTTATAAAAAAATAATAAGAGTCAGGGGGCAAACTATGGCAAAATTACACTTTGAAACATTACAGTTACACGTTGGGCAGGAGCAGGCGGATCCTGTAACAGACAGCCGCGCAGTTCCAATTTATCAGACAACATCTTATGTTTTCCATAACTCAAAGCACGCCGCAGACCGCTTTGGACTAGCAGATGCTGGAAACATTTACGGTCGTCTTACAAACTCCACACAGGATGTTTTTGAAAAAAGAATTGCGGCTCTTGAAGGCGGTGTTGCAGCCCTTGCTGTTGCATCTGGTGCCGCAGCAATTACTTACACAATCGAAGCTCTGGCTCAGGCAGGAGATCACATTGTTGCTCAGAAAACAATTTACGGAGGCTCATACAATCTGCTTTCCCATACTCTTAAGCAGTTTGGCGTTGAAACAACCTTTGTAAATGCTCATGATCTTAAAGAAATAGAAGCCGCTATCAAACCTAATACTAAGGCTGTATATCTTGAAACTCTTGGAAATCCAAACTCGGATATTCCTGATATCGATGCAATTGCTGAACTGGCACACAAACACGGACTTCCAGTTGTAATTGATAACACATTCGGAACACCATACCTTATCCGTCCTATTGAACACGGTGCAGATATTGTAGTTCACTCAGCTACAAAATTTATTGGTGGACACGGAACAACCCTGGGCGGTGTAATTGTAGATTCCGGAAAATTCGACTGGAAAAAATCTGGAAAATACGCACCGATTGCAGAGCCAAATCCAAGCTATCACGGAATCAGCTTTGCAGATGCAGTAGGGCCGGCTGCATTTGTAACTTACATCCGGGCAATTCTTCTTCGTGACCAGGGAGCCTCAATCAGTCCTTTCAACGCCTTCCTTCTTCTTCAGGGAACAGAAACCTTGAGCCTGCGCCTTGACCGTCACGCAGAAAATACAAAGAAAGTTGTTGAATTCCTGAAAAATCATCCGAAAGTTGCAAAGGTTAATCATCCTTCTTTGCCGGAACATCCGGATCACGCACTTTATGAAAAATACTTCCCTAACGGAGGAGCAAGTATCTTTACCTTTGAAATAAAAGGTGGAAAAGAAGCAGCCTGGAAATTTATTGATAACCTGAAGATTTTCAGCCTGCTTGCAAATGTAGCAGATGTAAAATCTCTTGTTATTCATCCCGCAACAACAACTCACAGTCAGCTTACTGATGCGGAACTTGCAGATCAGGGAATCACTCAGAGCACAATCCGCCTTTCAATCGGTACTGAACATATTGATGATATCATTGCAGATCTTGAAAACGGATTTGCTGCGGTAAAATAAAAAAAAACAATCTAAAAGGAGATAAACAATATGAAAAAATTTGTAAAATTTATTCTTGCAGCCGCTCTTACAGCCACTGCACTTTCACCACTTTCTGCTAAAGGCAAAAATGGCCGCACAGTTGCAGAAATCAAAAAAAGCAAGGTAATCAAAATTGCCGTATTCAGCGATAAAAAACCATTCGGTTATGTTGACGAAAACGGTGAGTACCAGGGCTATGACGTTTACTTTGGAAACCGCATCGCAAAAGACCTTGGCGTAAAAGTAAAATACGTGCCGGTTGAAGCCGCTGCCCGCGTAGAAGTTCTTGCAACTGGCAAGGTTGACCTTGTTCTTGCAAACTTTACTGTAACACCTGAGCGTGCAGAAAAAGTTGACTTCGCCCTTCCTTACATGAAGGTTGCTTTGGGAATCGTTTCTCCAAAATCAGCTCTTGTTACAGACCCTGCTCAGCTCAACGGAAAAACTCTGATTATTGCAAAGGGAACAACAGCAGAAAGCTACTTCTCTAAAAACTATCCAAAAATCAATCTTTTGAAGTTCGACCAGTATTCAGAAGCTTACAACGCCCTTCTTGACGGACGCGGAGACGGACTTTCTACAGACAACACAGAGGTTCTTGCCTGGGCTATTGAAAATCCAAAGTTTGCTGTAGGCGCAGGTGCTGACTCAATCGGAAGCCTTGATGCAATTGCGGGTGCAGTTCAGAAGGGAAACAAGGATCTTCTTGACTGGATCAACAACGAAATCGTAGAGCTTGGAAAAGAAAACTTCTTCCACGCAGACTACGAGGCAACCCTGCGCGCAGTTTACGGTGCAGATTCTGATGCAGACAGTCTTGTAGTAGAAGGCGGAAAATTGTAGGATAAACAAGAAATGAAGTCAGCTTAATAATAAGCTGACTTCATTTCAAAAAAAGTTTATGGATATCAATTTTATAAAACAGGTCATTCCGATGTACGTTGAGGCAGGTATCCTCACCCTTAGGATTGGCTTTACCGGAATAATTCTTTCTTTCGTAACAGGGATTTTTTGTGCAATCATACGCTACTGGAAAATCCCTGTTTTAAATGTAATCGTAAGAGTTTACACAGAGCTTTCGCGGAACACACCGCTTCTGATTCAGCTTTTCTTTTTATATTTTGCCCTTCCCCGCCTTGGAATTAAGCTTTCAAGCCAGGCCTGCGGAATTATCGGACTCACTTTTTTGGGCGGCTCTTACATGGCAGAAACCTTCCGAAGTGCCCTGGGAACTGTAGGACGCCCCCAGCTGGAAAGCGGAATGTGCATTGGCCTTGATAAAGTGCAGATTGTACGCTACGTCGTTTTGCCTCAGGCGGCGGCAGTTTCGGTTCCGGGCGTAGTTGCAAACATCATCTTCCTGCTTAAAGAAACTTCGGTTTTCAGTGCAGTTGCCCTTGCAGACCTTATGTACGTGGCAAAGGATTTAATCGGACTTTATTACAAAACAGAAGAATCACTTTTACTTCTGGTAATAGCATATTTTATCATTCTGCTTCCGGTTTCTATAATCGCACGGATTTTAGAAAAGAAGCTGAATTTTTACCGGGGTTAGCACGCTATGGAAAACCAGGATTTTTATACGGCAATTTCAACAGCCTTCAGCGTTCTTTTTAAGGGAAAGAACTTTCCCCGACTCATGGGCGGCCTCTGGGTTACAATCTGGATTGCGGCTCTTTCTGTTCTTCTTTCCATCCTGCTGGGCTTTGTATTCGGAATCATTTTGACCCGTAAAAACCGTCTTATCAAGATCATCTGTAATATTTATCTGGAATTTATGCGAATCATGCCCCAGATGGTGCTGCTCTTTCTCGCTTACTTTGGGATTACTCACGCTTTTGGCATTTCGATTTCGGGAGAAGCGGCAAGTATCATAGTTTTTACACTCTGGGGCACTGCCGAAATGGGAGATTTAGTCCGCGGCTCCCTTGAATCAATTCCCCGCCACCAGTATGAAAGCGGCAGGGCCATCGGACTCACAGAAAAACAGATTTTCTTCTATATAATAATTCCCCAGACAATCAGACGGCTTGTTCCCCTCAGCATGAACCTGATTACCAGAATGATTAAAACAACATCCCTTGTTGTCTTTGTAGGCGTAATTGAAGTTGTAAAAATCGGACAGCAGATTATTGAAGCAAACCGCCTTACCATTCCCACAGCTGCCATTGCAGTTTACGGTGTGATTTTTATGATGTACTTTATTGTCTGCTGGCCTCTTTCCCTTGCCGCTGACAAACTTGAAAAAAAGAATAAGGATTAAACAGGAGCCCTTTTATGTCACTTTTGAAAATAAATAATCTTGAAAAATCATTTAAGGAAGCAGGCGGAATTTTAAAAGGCGTTTCCCTCAACGTTGAAAAAGGTGAAGTTGTGGTAATACTGGGGCCATCCGGCTGCGGAAAATCTACCCTGCTCCGCTGTATAAACGGCCTTGAATCAATTCAGGGTGGAGAAATTCTTCTGGACGGTCAGCTTATCAGCAACCGTAAAAATGACATGCATCTTATCCGTCAGAAGGTCGGAATGGTTTTCCAGAGCTATGATTTGTTTCCGAATATGACAGTTTTGAATAACGTTCTTCTGGGCCCGGTAAAGGCTCAGAAACGTGATAAGGCCGAGGTTACAGAAGAGGCAGAAAAGCTTCTGGCCCGGGTAGGTCTTCTGGAAAAAAAGAATTTTTACCCCCGCCAGCTTTCTGGAGGTCAGAAGCAGCGGGTTGCCATTGTCCGCGCTCTCTGCATGAATCCGGAAGTTCTTTTATTTGATGAAGTAACAGCCGCCCTTGACCCGGAAATGGTCCGCGAAGTTCTGGACGTTATGATGGACCTTGCAAAAGAAGGCCGAACAATGCTGATTGTAACCCACCAGCTGGAATTTGCCCGCGCCGTTGCCGACAGAATCGTATTCATCGATGAAGGCGTGATTGTAGAAGAAGCAAAGCCTGAAGACTTTTTTACAGCCCCAAAAACAGAACGCGCCAAAAAGTTCCTTGAAGCCTTTAAGTTTGAAAAGCGGGTTACCTTTGCAGAAGGGATATAGCTTAAGATTTAGTTTAATAAGAAGAAAAATATTGCCCATAGCTCAGCTGGTTCTTTCAGGTTGAATTATGGGCATTATTTTATCTTTACATTCCCTATTGCATTAGTAGGTAATAAACTGTATATTTATACCTACCTACCTTGTAGGTTTATATTTTTATAAGAGGCATATTAAGAGATGGCATATAAGATTGCAGTTGCAAGCTCAGACGGAATAAATGTTGACCTGCACTTTGGAGCGGCAGCAGAATTTCTGATTTATAGCGTAAATGATCAGGGAGCTTTTGAGCTTTCGGAAAAAAGAAAAATCGAGGAAGTTCCTGCCGGGGAGGCAGCCCTTCCTGCAGGAACTTCCGACTCTGAAGCCGGTCATGGCTGCGGTCCAAAAGACTGTGCCTCCGGCTGCAGCAACGGAAATGGAGGCGGCTGCGGTGCAGGCGGTCCTTCTGCAAAAGTTGAGCAGATCAGCGATGTGCGGGCAGTTGTTGCGGCAAAGATTGGCTTTAATGTTACCAAGGCACTGGAAAAAAAGGCAATCGCAACTTTTGATGTTGAATGCCCCGTGCAGGAAGCACTGGAAAAGATTACAAAGTATTTTTACAGCGTAGATAATCATATTCGGTTTAGAAAATAACGGGGGTTTTAGGGGGTATCCCCCTAGGCGAAAGGGGTACGGCGCAACGAAGTGCGACGTAGGGGAAAGGCTTTTCCCCTCACCTTCAAATATAGGAGCAAAAAAATGGCAATACAGTACAGTGGAGTGCGGGAAAGTAAGGAAGGCCGCGTAAATGATTTTGGCGGTTCAAGCCAGGAGGCTCAGAAAAAATTTGCAGGAAAATGTCTTAAACGGGCAGACAGGTCTTTTTCTCAGGGCTTGCAGTGCCAGCAGATAAACTCTATGGCCTGCCTTATGAGCCTTGAAGACTCTGTTTTTATTTCGCATTCACCTCAGGGCTGTCTTGGCTGTACCATTATGGCCGTCGATATGTACCGGGTTGGTCAGGCTCACCGGGGAATCAAGCTGATTAAAAATCCGCGGATTATCGTTACAAACCTGGACCAGAAGAGCGTTGTTTTTGGCGGTGAAGCAAAGCTGAGGGAGGCAGCGCAGAAGGCTGTTGCCCGCTACAATCCGAAGCTTGCCTTTATTTACGCTTCCTGCGCATCGGGAATTATCGGCGACGACATCGATTCGATTGCAAGTGATTTGAGCGCTGAGTACCCTAACACTACTTTTATTCCGATTCACTGCGAAGGTTTTAAGAGTAAGGTTTGTGCCAGCGGTTTTGACGCAGCTTTTCTTTCTATTAATAAGTACATTTTGAAGAAGCAGAAGCTGCCAACTGTGCCTAATCTTGTGAATCTTTTTGCGCCAACAACCGTCAGCTTTGCCGACCAGAAGGAAATGGAGCGCATGCTTTCTTTGATTGGGGCTGAGGTAAACTACATTCCTTTTTACAGCTCGCTGGAAAAAATTAAGCGCATTCCGCAGGCTGTGGCTTCGACTTCCATCTGTAAGGTTTTTGCAGACGAGTTTATGAGGACTCTGGAAGAGGATTACGGCATTCCTTATTCCCACACGGTTATGCCGATTGGAATCCGCAACACCGACAAATGGTATCGCGGAATTGCAAAGGTACTGGGTAAGGAAGCCGAGGTTGAAGAAATCATAGAGCGCGAACACAAGCGAATTGAACCGCTCGTTGCCAAAATCCGAGCCCGACTGGAAGGAAAGCGGGTTTTTATCTGCGGTGGAACAGGACGTTCCTTTGCCGCAGCAGCCCTGATTGACGACTTTGGAATGAAGCTTGTGGGTCTTGAAACTCCAACATACGACGATGACGCTCAGGTAGACATTGAATATCTGAACGAAATACACAAAGATTTTGTAGTTGATATTGCAAACATGCAGCCTTTTGAGCAGGTAAATCTTGTGAAGAAGCTCAAGCCGGATGCCTTTATCGGTGTTCCAGACTGGGCCGCAAAGCTTGGAATCCCTACAACCCACGTTCTGGACGGAAAACGCCCTACAATGGGTTACGACGGACTTTTGTATCTTGGAAACAAGATTGCAGATCAGCTGAGCAATCCGGGCTTCAACAAGAAACTTGCAGAACACGTAAAGCTGCCTTACCGCGAAAGCTGGTATGAACAGGATGCTTTCAAGTATATCGTAAATGTGTAAGTGCCCCCTGCCGGGCGCAGGTGCCCCCGGGGCATCCTTTAATTCAGGAGAATAAAAATGTCATACGTTACAGAAAATCCACGCGGCGGCTGTGTGCTGGCCGGTATAAATTCGGTTCTGGCAGCAATCAATCATGTCTGCCCTATCCTTCATTCTGGTCCAGGCTGCTGTATGCAGACAACCGCTGCCGAACAGGGCAACAGCGGCCACAAGCACGCCTGCTTTGTAAGCGGAGTTTCACTTCCTTCCAGCAATATGCTTGAAAAGGAAGTAGTATTCGGCGGCGTAAACAAGCTGCGCACCACAATTCAGGGTGCAATCGATATAATCGACGCAGACGCATATTTTGTCCTCACAGGCTGTACGGCGGGAATTATCGGAGATGACATTGCAAGCGTTACCGATGAGTTCACGGCAAAAGGCCACAAGGTTTATGCAATCGAAACACCAGGCTTTGCAGGCGACAGCCTTCTGGGTTATGAAGCCGTCTGGAATACCTTTCTGGACAAGGTGATTCAGCCGCCAAGAAGTAAAGAAGAAAGAGTGCGGTCAGGAGGCACTTCCATTCCGGCAGGGGCACCTTCCACCGGCAGCCCCCGCCCCATGGTAAACATTTTCGGAATCGTGCCATATCACGACCCATACTGGAGCGGCAGCCTGGAAGAAATCGACCGCATTCTTTCTAAGCTCGGAATCGAAGTCAACACCTTCTTCACAAAGCACCAGGGAATCGACGTAATCGAACACTGCTCCGAAGCCGACCTCAACATCATCATAAATCCATGGCTTTTCAACGGCCCGGCCAAAAAGTTCGAAAAGAAGTTCGGCGTTCCAAGCCTGCGCTTCCCCTTTGTACCGGTTGGAGCGACAGACACAAGCCGCTTTGTCCGCGAAGTAGCCGCAGCCCTCAAGCTTGACCCCGCACTGGTAGACCGTGTCATAGCAGAGGAAGAAGATTACGTTTACTCTTACCTTGCCCAGTCCATCGGCCAGCTCAGCTGGAAAAGATTTGCGGTGGCAGGAGACGCTTCAAGCGCAATCGGCCTGACCCGCTATCTTGCCAACGATTATTCCTTCAGCCCCGTCCTCGTAGTAATTACAGAAAATATCTACCGCCCCGAAGACAAAGAGCGCATAATCCAGAACATCAGCCAGCTTGAATATGCCTCACCTCCAAAAATTGTCTTCGCAAGCGACCAGTGGGAAATCAACCAGACAATCCTCAATGAACCCGAGGATATCAGTCTTCTGGTAGGAAGCACCAACGAAAAGGAAATCGGACTTGAAAAGCAGATTCAGTTCCTCAACGCCACCTTCCCCCTCAACGACCGCCTGGTTTTCAACCGCACCTACGCCGGTTACCGCGGCAGCCTGACCTTCACCGAAGACCTCTACGATAATCTGTAGTTTTTCTGGGCGTTCCCCGGCAAGGACCTAAGTTCCTGCAAGACCGCCCTTGCGGAGTTAAGGCAAGGTCCGGCCCATCCGGAAGTTTTCACACCAGTTTGCGACCTTGCCAGGTCGGCTGTTCCGCACTTCCGCTATCGCTTCATTCCTCCGCTTCGCCAAGCTCCGCTCCGGAACGCCTTCGGCGGTGCTTCATAGCCTAACGCGTGATTAATGAAAAGGGCTCTTAAATAAGAATATGTATTTTTCTCCTGAGTCATTATATAATTAAGATATCAAGATAAATACAGTTATGAGATCACCCACAATGGGAATCTTTTTAGGAGGGTTGAGATGAATAAAAAAGTTGTATTCTCTTTTCTTTTTGTACTTATAATAGGTTCAATGTATTCAGAATCTGTAAAAAATAAAGCGCTAACCCAATATTTTCGAGATTATTATATGCCTCACTGTGAAAAGAAATTGTATGAGCGTATACCAGAATCCGAGCCAGACTTCTTTTATTTTAATTACTATTCTAACGATTTTCATGAGGGGAAAACGTATTATGTACCTTCTGATGAATTATTTGTATATGCATGCAACTCAATTAGTGATGTAAACCGTCTTATCAAAGTGGAATATAATAATACAAATTCGTATTTTGATTCAAATTTCGAAGACTTTGAAATTTGGCAATGGACAGTTGATAGTTATGATATTGAATCTACAAAGGCAACGGAAATTGATAAACACATTCTAAAATCGTATTTAGAGAATGATAGCTACAGATATATTCTAATATCTATAAGTGATGGTGTTGGTATCTGTTATAAAATATATAGCTTTATAAATAACGATGTTATAATGGTAACTGATTTTTTATTAGTTAAATATGAAAAAGATATTAAAAACCTTTTGACAGATGAGAATCTATATAAAAAGTAATCTTTTCCAAGCCGACGGCACGAAGTGCCGGAACGCCCGAAAATTAAAAATCCCACTTTTAAAATTTATCAATACTGCACAGTTTTACATCATTATTCTTAATTACTAAAGTTTATCTGCTTTATTTTTGAAAAATTGTGGTATAATTATTGCGGAGGTACAAAATGTCAGATTCAGCTTTTGCAGATTTTTCAGAACAAGTTCTTTCTCTTTCGTATGAACAGACCATCATTTTGATGGGAAAAATGCTGGAATCATTGAAGTCAAAACGAATTGAAGAAGATTACACAGAATTAGAAAAAGACATGTCTAGAACTTCCATGAAAGCAATGTGGGAGGAATTAAAAGATGACACATGGTGAAATCTGGCTTATTGATTTTGGAGAACCTCTTGGAAGCCTGCCATCTAAACTTCGTCCTGCAGTTATAATGCAAAATGATTTGCTTGGAATTAAAGATTTGAATACAGCAGTTGTTATTCCTTTTACTTCAAATCTTGATCGAGCTGATTATGAACCTAATGTTCTTTTTAAGAAAGAAGAAACAGGACTTTCAAAAGATTCAGTTTCTGTAATCCATCTTATAGGTGCCGTAAATAAATTTTGTTTTGGTAGAAAAGTCGGAAAACTTTCTGAAGAAAACTATCAGAAACTTGTCGAAGCGGTCGTAAAACTTATTTCGGATAAATAGAATTAATCCCCGCGTTAGGCTATGGAGCACCTGCGTAGCAGTCCTGAGCGGAGCGAAGGATGAGCCGAAGAGGCGAAGTGCGGAACAGCCGACGGCACGAAGTGCCGGAACGCCCGTATTAGAGTATTCATATATCACATGACTAAAACAGAAATTGAAAAATATTTTACTACAAAGGAAAGAGATTTTAATCCTGTAGTTTTTGCACACCTTTTTACAAAGGTTAGAACTATTGGCTTTTCAACAAACTCACTCTCTAATAAAGATTTTCTTCACTATCGCGAATTGCTGATAAAAGAATTAAATTATTATGACAAAGCAATTGCTTTAGATTTTGCGAGAGCTCTGTCAAATCAAAACCTGCAAACTTATTCAAAAGATTTCTATAATCTCATTTATATTATGTTCTCGCATTTTGTAGAGATTTATAATAATTTACATCAATACAAAGAAGCTACCATTAACACAAATATCAGGATTGCCAAAACTTATCTGGAAGAATCACAAAAAAGCCTTGATGATACGGAACTAAAAAAATCACTTCAAAATATCTATGATTTTCTAAAGTTAGTTTATGATGAATATAAGGAAGAATTAAAGACTTCTCCAGCTTTATAAGGCGCCCCAAAGCCCCTTCTGGCTCGCCCGCTCGTTTCTACCTATTGACACACTAGGTTATTACCCGCTATTATCCTAGTAACTTAATAGGTAATACACCGCGGGATCTAAACACCCCGTTTACACAGGAGGCCTTATGTCAATCACAAAAACAAAAGTCGTGGCAGGAGCACTCACCGCCCTCACCCTTTCAGCTTCGCTTTTCCTCACCTCATGCGGCGGAGAAAAGAAAAATGCTGATTTCACCTTCAAAATCGGAACGGCAAATTCCAGCCTTTGTCCGGCTCCCCTTCACGTGGCAATCGACCTTGGTCTTTTTGAGGAAGAATTCTCAAAAGCTGGACTCAAATACGAGGCAATAGAAATCGACCTCATGCAGGCAACCTCACTTGTAGTCGCAAAAAAAATCGACGCAACCTTCGGACTCGCAGGCTCCCTTCTCCCTCAGCTGGATAACGGCCTTGAAGTAAGCTTCCTTACCGGCGTTCACACAGGCTGTACAAAGTTCTACGTACGTGCCGACTCTCCATATTACTCTGCCGCAGACCTCAAAGGAAAAACAATCGGCCTCTGCGGAGTTCAGGATTCCTCAACAATCGTATGGCAGCGAAAATTCCACGAGCTGGGCCTTACAGCCTATGGCCCTGAGGCAGACTTCAAAATGTCAATCTACGGCCTTACAGACCTTCCAATCGCACTGGAAAACGGAGCTGTTGATGCTGTCGGCCTCCACGACCCTGTCGGCTACCTTGCAGAGAAACAGTACGGCTTCAGAAACATTCTTGACACCACATCAGATCCAACCTTCAGTCAGGAATACTGCTGTATGACCTTCGTTTCCAGCGAGGTTGCAAAAAAATATCCTGAGCATACAAAGGCCTTTATCCGCGCAATGCTCAAAGCCTCTGCCTTCACCCAGTCTCAGCCTTACGAAACTGCCCGCCTGCAGATTGAAAACAAGCACGTAAGCGGCGACCTTGAATCAAATGCCGAGATGCTCAAAACCTACAACTACACACCTTCCGTTGGACTTGCCTACCAGACACTTTTCAACGCCATCGATCAGGTTGTAGACATGGGAATCATGCAGAACGTTGCCGACAAGCAGTCCTTTGTTGACTCTCATTTTGTCCGCTATGACGATGTGCCGGACTCATACGTTTACAGCGACGGTATTTACACAGAATCAAAAGTTACAAAGCTGGCCCAGAAGCTCTAGCAATAAAAAAAAGGGCATGCCATTCAGCATGCCCTTTTACCGGAGGATAACATGAACAAAAAGATAAAAAATTACCTTACTCCTCTGCTGCCCCTTCTGGCAGCCCTTCTTTCACTTCTTTTGTATTTTGCACTCCCCGAAAGTGGAAAGCAGAAGAAAATGCCCCATCCCTACTACATAGCTTTTCTCATAACGGCGGTAATCATTCTTGCGGTTTCATTTATCCTCGGTCTTTTCTTCAAGGATTTTGGCACGAAGCTCAAAAGCAAACTGCCTCTCTACGCAGGCCTTTTTACTTTTTTAGCCCTGCTAAACACCCTGGTAAGCAAAACCCGCCTCCTTCCGGTGCTTTATTTTCCTTCCCTGGACAGAGTCTGCGGCCTCATCTGGACACAAAAGCTCTTTCTTCTAAAAAATCTGTTATTTTCGCTTGGACTTTTAGCACAGGGCTTTATTTACGGGCTTATCACAGGATTTTTTACAGGCCTTGCCCTGGGCTATAACCGCCGGGTCGGCTACTGGCTCAATCCGGTCACAAAATTTCTGGGCCCCGTTCCGACCACAGCCTGGATTCCCCTGGCCCTCAGCGTCTTCCCTACAACCCACGGCGCAAACGTCTTTTTAATCGCATTTGCAGTCTGGTTTCCGGTAACCCTGATGACGGCGAGTGGCATACAGAGTGTAAACAAAACCTTTTTTGAAGTAAGCGAAACTCTTGGTGCAAACACCTTTTACAAGGTATTCCGTGTGGCAGTTCCGGCCAGCCTTCCCCAGATTTTTCTGGGACTTTTCTACGGCATCGTTTCATCCTTTGCAACACTCATGGCCGTGGAGATGAACGGAAACTCACAGGGAATCGGCTGGTACATCAACTGGCAGAAGTCTGTAATGATGTATGACGGAGTTTACGCAGGCCTGATTATTATTGCAGTCTTGTGTTCATTCATACTGACTCTGCTTTTCAAAATCCGTGACAAAATCATGGTTTGGCAGAAGGGGGTTATACGATGGTAAATGTTGGAAATATACAGATTAATAATGTTACAAAAAATTTTGACGAAGTAAGAGTTCTCAATAATTTTTCACTGAATATCGAGCCGGGCAGCTTTGTCTCGCTGATAGGTCCTTCCGGCTGCGGAAAATCAACCCTGCTTCGAATAATCGGCGGTCTTGAAAAATCCTATAAAGGGGAAGTTTTCCTTGACGGAGAACGTATCACCCGTGCCGGAAGCGACCGCGGCTTTGCCTTCCAGGGCTCAAATCTCTTTCCCTGGCTTACAGTCGAAGGAAACGTTGCATTCGGTCTCAAGGCACGAAAAATCTACCGTGAAAAAAAACAGGACGTTCAGGACATAATAAATCTTGTTGGCCTCAAAGGCTTTGAAAACTCCTTCCCCCATCAGATTTCCGGCGGAATGCAGCAGAGGGCCAGTCTTGCCCGGGCCCTGGTAGGCCATCCAAAAGTTCTCCTGCTGGACGAACCTCTCGGCGCCCTGGATGCCTTTACCCGCATGAATCTGCAGGATGAAATCCTCCGAATCAAAAATGAAAACAACATGACAATGCTCATGGTCACCCACGACGTAGACGAAGCCATCTACATGAGCGATAAAGTCGTAGTGATGAGTGCCCGCCCAAGCCGCGTAGAAGCCGTAATCGACATCGACCTTCCCCGCCCCCGCATCCGCGTTCAGGACACCTTCACCCTCTACCGCAACCGCATTCTTGAAGTCCTCAATCTTGGCGGCCAGCTGCACGAAGCAGAATACAATATTTAATTTCAGGGCGCTCCCGGCCCGCCTGCGGCGGCCCGGTCAGGCTATTGAACTGAACCCTCTTTTTTGGACAGTTTTTATGCTACCATATTTGTCAATCGG
>CAMVCB010000001.1 GCA_947165895.1 uncultured Treponema sp. | reverse complement strand
TTTACTCATATTTCTAACCTCCAAAAGTGTCCAACTTTTGGGGTTCAGTTCATTTTCGCCGTTCCGCTTGCGCTCCAGCCTCCGCACTCCCTCACTTTGTTCGGTCGCTTGCGGTGGCCGCCTTCGGTGTTGCTTCTATCCCTCACGCAGATCTTACTTCCCAGCCTCAATCTGCGCTTTAAGTTCAAGGACTTTTTCAACAGTAAGTCCCTGGGCTTGTGCGATTTGTTCCACAGTGAGAAGTTTCATTTTCAGGAGGTTGGTTGCGGCTTCGATGGCTTTCTGCTGGGCGCCTTCCTGACGGCCTTGTCGAAGACCTTTTTCAATGCCCCGTTGTTCTGAATTGTGAAGTCCGTCATTATAGTCGCGCATGGCTGTATCATACGAATTCTGGATAAACCAGTTAGAGTCATCCAGGCTCATTCTTCCTATAATCCTCTTTGCTTCCATAATTCCTTTCTCACTCTTTGCAATTTCCGCTATGTAATCTGACATTTCTTCTGAATCAGCATATGCCAGATACAGTCCCCATTTTTGAAGCGGGGTTAAATTTTCGATAGGCTTTCCCGCAAGTTCTTTTAGAACAAGAAGATCAATGTAAATAACATTCAGATGTCCTGAAAGCGCGTGCCCCTTCTGACTTTTCATAGTATACCACGACATTTCGCTGTTGTCATCTTTTGGAAGATGAAAGTTCAAAACCGAAATCTGATAAACTTTTTCTGCTTTCCAGTCATTACTTTTTTTTGCATTGATATTCAAAAGCCGTGCAACCTGTATTTCACTTCTTGCTTCGTAAGTGTAATCTCTGTTTCGCCCTTGCATTTCAATAGATGCTTTTTCTCCGTTGTCAAATGTAACACTTACATCAAAGGACATTTTTGATTCAGTCGTGTTATCAACCGGCGGTTCATTTGTCGTGAGTTTTAGGTCTTTTATCTTACGGCCAAGGACACTTGAAATAAAGGATTCCAGAGCTGCATAAGATTCTTTTGTCTCCTGTGTAAAAATTGCCTTAAAAATCGGATCCATCCTCGGATTCAAAAGCGCTGTAGGTGATGGACGCAAAGTTTCCTTGTCCTGAATTGTTTCTCCCATATAGATACCTCTCATTTTTTTTGTCGTGTATCTATATAATTCAAAAAAAATTGAAATTCCGGCAATGTTTTTGAAAAAAAATGGAAAAAAAGTAAAAAAAATTATTCGGGCGTGCCCGCTTGCTTCACTTTGTTTCGCAAGCGGTCGGGCTTTTCGGTGTTCCGGCTTTCGCCTTCATTCCTGCGCTCTGGTGGTAAACCACCGTCGCTCCGGAACAGCCCTTACGGGCTGCACCTACAATCCCTCACGCTGTTATTTACAAAAATCTTGAAATAATAATCATAAATTTGACATATTTAATTCTTGGTAGTATATTTTAGTCGGAGGTAGGTAATATGACTACAATTTCTGCAAAAATAGATGATTCTGATAAAGATTCATTCGAAAATATAATCTCTTCAATTGGATTGAATGTTACGACTGCAATAACAGCCTTTGTAAAAGCCGTAATCCGCGAAAATGGCCTTCCATTTGAGTTGAAAGCAAAAGATGATCCTTATATTTATTCGGAGGAAAATCTCAAATATCTTCGTCAGGCAATTGCTCAGGTAGAAGGTGGAAAAGGGCAGGTTCATGAATTGAAGGAGTTGTCGTAATGATAAAAGTCTGGGCTGATGTCGCTTGGGATGATTATTGCAATTTCTTTGAACTCCACCAGCAAAAACTAATAAAAATGGTGCATGAACTTATAAAGGATATTGAGCGGAATGGTGTAGATAAGGGGCGTGGCCAACCTGAGCAATTGAAATATGAGCTTTCTGAATATTGGAGCCGAAGAATTGACAGGGCAAATCGACTTGTTTATAGGGTTGAAGGCGATAATCTTTATATAGTTCAGTGCGGAACTCATTATCATCAGGAGAAATAAATCTTTCTGGGCGTTCCCGTCGGTGGCTCCGCCACCGACGGGCGGGCGTTACGCGGCTTGCCTGGCGGCCGGTCTGCTGACGCAGACTGCTTCGCACCGCTCCATGCCCTAACGCAGTTTACATAGTGCACTGCCTGGCTTTACTAGGCAGTCTCACCCAACATATTTCCACGAATGCGGAAGACGATAATACTTTGCTTACAAAACAGCCAACGCTAGTTGGCGTTGCGAACAAGACGAATACCGTAATCGCCGATGTTGCGCTGATACGGGTTGTTCATGCCCCGGCTAGCAACGGAGCAGGCGTACGAATAGCGAGAGTCACCGCGATTAACGCGCCAAACACTACCAGACGCACACGTCGGGTCGCTTTCATCCCTTGTTGCATAAATTACATTATCCCACCAGTCGTAGCACCATTCACTCACGTTGCCGCTCAGGTCGTAAAGACCGTAGCTGTTCGGCAGTTTTCCCTTTACCCTATGCATAGTGTTGCTTGAGTTGCTTGAATACCAGGCATATTTTCCTGTGTCGCCCGCATTTGTGCCGTCATAGCCCGCAAACACTTTGGTGCTTGTGTCAGAGCTGTCGCCGTAGCCGTTCCAGTTGTCGTTGTCCTTGTAGCTTCCCAGGGCGGCATATTCCCATTCTGCCTCGGTAGGAAGGCGGTAGCCGTTTGCAGAACTGTCTAACTGGATGCCACCGTCTGTATCACTGTCGCCATTATAATCAAGGAGTGAATTGTCTGAAGTGCCGTCGTAGTAATATTTCCCTGCACTCGTCATTTTAATATTTGTGGCAAGGCTTTCAGAGTTCACCCAAGCGGCAGGGTCTGTTTTTTTCTCTTCACCAACCGTAATGTAATATGCCGGGGTAAGGTTCTTTGCCATGCTCAAAAGATTGCAGTAGATTACGGCCTCGTACCAGTTCACGTAATAAGCAGGATAGTTCTCTCCCTTTCCGTATTTGTCGCTTGGCTGAATGCTTGAAGATGAGCTGTTTTCCGCTCCGTAGTAAGTCATGTATTTTTCCCACTCGCCCTGAGTTACCTCGTGGTCGCACATGTAGAAGTCCTTTGTGAGGGTAACAGTGTAAGCGGTGCCAGTTGAACTAGAAGCGCGCTTGAATGAGCCTTTTGGAATTTTTACAAAAGAGTCTGACTCTGCAAGAGTTGCCGTGCCCAGTGTTACGGTGTAACTTGAGTCCTCTGCGGGGCAAGTAGCAGGAATTGTTGTTGAAGCAATAAAAGAGCCGCTTGGAACTTTCGCATTTACGCTGGTTAAATCACCAATGCCGCTTCCGTAAAGTCCTGTAAAGGTTGCCGTTACTCCGCCTGTAACCGTAATGGTGACAAGGTTTCTGTCATAGTAGACATGTACCACATAAGTGCCGTCTGCCTGCTGGCTTTCCACAAGTCCTTTTGCCTTAAAGCCGTAGAAGGTCTTTGCGATGGCAGAAAGCTTTGTTCCGGCGGCAACAGTTTGAGAGGTCTCTATGGCGACAGAATTGTCCGCGTCATCTTTTTTGACCGTGCCGTCCTCGTTTTCCTCGTAGGTTACTTTTGTGTAGCCCACACCGCTTATGTTCTGCTTATAGTGGTAGACGGCTGTTGCCTCATGGCTTGTCATGTCGGTGGGAACTTCTTTAATAACGGTCTTTTCAACCTCTTTTTCTACTGTAACGTATTTTGTATCTACATCTGTTTTGCAGGATGCAAATCCCAATGCCAGAGCCGCCAGCAAAAGCGCATATTTTGTAAGTTTTTTCATTTATTTATCTCCTTAGAAAAATAACTGTAATATGAGTATAACACTGCAATTTTTCCCTGTAGTCAGTGAAAACTCACTTTATTTTAGTGAGTTAACTCTATATATTTCTGCTGAATGATGAAGTAAAATAAAAGTATGATTAGCGTAATCAGTATAGACGACCACGAAATGATAAGCCTGGGGCTGGAAAAATTATTTTCAGAGACAAAAGACATCAGCCTCTGCCACTCCTGCAAGACAAAGGCAGGACTTGTACCTTTTATAGAGTCAAAAACTCCAGAAGAACTAAAAGATATGATTGCTATGGTCGATATCAAGCTGGAAGGCGAAAGCGGCTTTGACTGTGCAGATTTTCTTCTTGGGAAGGGAATTAAATGCCTTATGTATTCGTCATTTTCCAACGTGGGCTTTATTGTGAAAACGATGGAGCACAAAATCAAGGGCTTTATTACAAAAAATGCCGACAAGTCTGAAATTATGGAAGCAATTCGTAGCGTTTCCCGCGGCGAAACCTACATCCAGAAAGATTTGCTTTCCGACATGATGTATGTAAGCGGAATCCTTGTCACCCTGACCAAAAAAGAGCGCGAGCTTTTAGATTTAATAGCCGAGCACCTGCCCAACGAAGTAATAGCTGAACGTCTTGGCCTTTCCAAACGCAGCGTTGAAAATTATGTTTCCCGCATCTTCGACAAGTTCAACGTAAAGAACCGCTACGAGCTGGGACGCTATTTGTAAAAAGGAAGACGGCGGACAAGCAGAAAAACTCCCCAGGCGGCGAAGGTGCAGATAAAGCGGTCGGCAATGTTTACCGGAATGCGGACGGCAATCTGCAGAAGGAGCTTTGAATGGAATTTGTTATCCCATAAGAAGGTAAGAAAATCTGTCTGGCTGCTGGCGGCCTTGTAGGCTTCAACATATCTTAAGATGTAGCCGATGATTCCGCCCGAAATGCTCATTACCAGACAGAGGACAAGGCTAAGAATAATCAGCTTTATAAAAAGTGCCAGGCTTGAGTCTGTTTTTTTGATAAACCATATTTTAAAATATCCTGCAGTAAGGGCCGCAAGAAAATGGCAGATTACAAACCAGTGGCCCAGTTCTAAAGTTCTGTTTAAGCAAAAATCAATCAGATGATAAAAAAATCCCGCAAGCACTCCCCACCAGGGACCTGCAAGAAAACTCAGCGCCATAATAAAAATTGTGTCACAAAAAAGCGGCAGATGGTTTACCCAGGCTACAAAATCACAGATGATATAATCTAAAAAGCCGCAGATAATGCTGAGGATAAAAAATAAAACTCTCTTCCGATTTGATAAATCAAATGGAAAACTCATAGTGAGAATATACCATATTTATGGAAGAATGTGTTATATTTTTAGTAATGAAAAAGATTTTTGCGTTTTTAATATCTGGATTTTTATGTTTTTCAGGCTTCTGTCATAAGGCTCAGAAACAGACAGAAAAACTTATGTACGAAGCTATTACTCAAAAGTGGCTGGAATGGGAGGCGGCAGGGGAGGAGGATGCCCAGAGCAGGCTTGAAGAACTTGCGATTGAAATAAAGAAGGCCCAGCCCTCTGATACTATAATTTATTATTTTCCGGAAGCAAAAGTAATTCATGATAATCTGGTTAACGGAATCATAAAGGGTGATAAGCAGAAAATTGCAGAAAATGTCGGCCGCTGGGAAGTTCTTCAGAAAAATCTTGTAAGCTTTCAGCTTGAGCAGCTTTATTATTCCTACAGGATTTTGATTCTGGTAATTATTCTGACGCTTGGTATGTCGCTTGTCTTTTTGATTCTCTATCTTGTAACTTACAGGCGCCGCAAGGAAAACCTTATCTATACTGCCCAGGTGATTAAAACTCAGGAAGCCGAGCGGGAGCGTATTTCAAACGAACTTCACGATACTGTCTGCCAGGATTTGCGGGTACTGCAGTTCCAGCTTAAAGATGAAGAATCCGTAAATCTCTGTAAGAAGATTGCAGGCGATGTCCGTAACTCCTGCTATGCCCTGACTCCGACAGACTTGAACGAAGGTCTTTTTGAAGCCCTTGTTTCCCTCTGTGGAGTCTTAAAAAAGCAGAGCGGACTTGAAATTATTCTTTGCATTCAGGATGAAGTAAAAAACAATAAGAACTTTAAGAATTTCCCAAAAGAAAAGAATCTGAATATTTACCGCATTGTGCAGGAAATCCTTTCAAATTCCATAAAACATTCCGGCGCAGAAACAATAAGCCTGCTGGTCAGAACCTTTGATGAAAAGAATTTCAAAATTATAATTTCAGACGGCGGAAAAGGCTTCGACTTAAAAAGCGCCCTCAAGACGAAAAATCACTTCGGCCTTAAAAACATTCAGACCCGCGCCAAAAGCCTGGGCGGCCAGGTAAACTTCTTCACAGAAGAAGGCGAAGGTACTCAGGTTTCGGTTACTGTGCCCTATTAATTTTTCTCCAGACAGATTCGTTTACTGCGTATGTGCCTGGCGAAAGTTCTTCTGCGGCGGCAAGACGGAAGATTTTTAACTGGAGGGGGAAGGTTAGGTCGGAAACTACACCTTCGGTTTTTCCTGCAACATTTGCGAAGCAAATGTTAGGCAAGTGTGAGTCAGATTCGGAAGTTGCCGTTTCCATTACGACACTTGCCGTTTTACAGATAATTAATTCGGCCTTGCAGAGCCCTGAATCTGTGCTTATGTCCGCCGCGGCGCCCAAAACCATCTGCTGTAATTTTTCAGAAAAATAAAGGCCTGGCTCTTCAAGCTCTACTTTTTTGATACGCTGTGAAAGCTCCTTCAGTTCATTCTTTATTGTTTTTTCATTGCCGGAAAGAGAAAATTTTTCTTCCGGGAGAAAAATCCAGAGCGGAGTGTTCTGGTAAAAAATGGGGCGGGAAGGGGCGCTCTGATTGCCGCAGATATTTACTTTTTCTATAAAATCCTTCTGAATTTTTACAAGTTCTGCAATCTGATTTGGGTTGGGAATTAGAACGAGCATAGGAGTATTATATAGGGAATAGGGGATAGGGGATAGGGGATAGTTTTGCAGTATGCAATACTTTTTTTTTCTGCTAAAATGCCCTTATGGGTGGAAAAAATATTTTCAAATCTGCATTCAAAAGCGTATATATTCCTGTAAAAAAGACGGCCCGCTGGTTTCGCCAGCTTAAAAAGCCGATGAAATATTTTACCGTTGGTCTTTGTGCCTTTGTTCTCTTTGACCTTTACCTGCTCTGGCACTTTTTTATGTACGGAAACACTTCTCCCGTAAAGCTTGAGTTTACCGTTGACCGCACGGCAACTGAACTTTTTGCCCTGGATTCTCCTGCCCACAAGGGCCTCATTAAACAGGCTGATTATGCAAGCTTTAAATTTTCAGGCGAGCAGCTTGAAAAAATCATGCAGTCTTTTGATGCCTACGGAAGCGCTGCCCTTGCCGTGCGCGTAAAGTTTCTCCCGACTTCTAAGCAGAAAAAGCTTTTTGAAAATGCAGTAGACCTGCCCCTGCAGTTAGGCTTTCTTGATTCTTCTGATTTTACCGCTAAGGGAAAATTTATTCCCCAGTCCTTTGGTTCCGGCAGCCGCCTTATTGTTCAGGGAAACATGAAAAATGCCTCTGAAGTTCTTGATATTTCGATTGCCCTTAATAAAGATGATTTTTTGAGCGGGAAGTTTCCAAAGGGATTTTTTATTTTTTCAACTCTTCGTATCCGTATTGTCGCTGCCTGCATAACTGATGCAATGCTGGGCTTTGACTTGTCTTCCGAAATTCCAAAATTCGGCTTTGCCTATAACGGCGGAAAAATTGATTTTATCGCAAAGTCCTTTGATTTTTCCGGGGCTGCTACTGTTTTCAGCCAGCGATCTGCCTCTCTTCCTCTTCCTGAGCTGAGCGTGGGGCTTTACAATATTCCGGATTACCGTTCAAGCCTTGAAGAGAAGGTAAATGTTGAGCTTAATATTGGTGGCCAACGCTTTTTTATAAACAACGTTTCTTCTGCAAATCGTCTTGTTCTTCCTCTGGGCGGAATAAAAAATCCTTTCTCTATGGCAGCCTTTACTTCCAATAAAATGTGCGTTTCTTCCCTTTATATGAAGGTTTCTCCTTCCGCATACAAAAAGGCCCGCTTTATTGCAGAGCAGGGGCTTCGTCCGGCAAGCGGCGAAGTTTTGATTCCGGTTTCTGCAGATCCGGGCTTTATCCTTGATTATGACCAGACAAAGTGGCGTACTTCTGACTATGAGATTTTTGAGTGGGACAGATTTTCCCGTATTCTCTTTTTTGATACAAAAAATTATGAAGTTCAGGACAGATTTTTTACCCGCCTTGCATATTTTGTAGAAAAAGCGGGCTACAAGGGTACTCTGCTTACTAACGAGCAGCTTAAGGGAATGCACGGCTACAATGCCCACGACTACAGTGCAGAAAGTATGGCAAAGTTTTTTAATAAAGCCCTTGATCTGAACTTCCGGCTGAACACTGAGGAAGAGCTTTTAAAGAAGATTCTGATTGTGAACGGCTTTTTTGAGCTGGAAGGGGATTATGTCCGGGCAAATGACGGCGGTCTTGTTTCTATCTCCCGGGAAACTCCTGACTGGAGCCGCAAAAATCTCCTTGCCCACGAAGGCTGGCACACAATTTTCTTCCGCGACCAGGAATTCCGAAACTTTGTTGCGGCAGTTTACGGCACAATCGATTATGATTCCCGCCAGTTTTTGATTGATTACTTCCGCTCTCAGCCTTCCTTAGGCTATGACACCAGCGATGAATATCTTATGCACAACGAATTTATGGCCTATATCATGCAGCAGCCTATAAGTGAGGTTTCAAAATATTTTGTCCACCTTGCAAGCCGGGGAACTGTGATGGCAGCAACTCCTTACCTCTGTGCTTATATCCGCCAGAATCAGGCCCGGGCTTTTGAAGATGCGGCCGGCATGATGAACGACTTTGTTTTTGACCGCTATGGAATTGTCTGCGGAAATATTTCGATTGTAGGACGATAGGGGCGGGCCAACTGCGCTAAACAATTCCCTTCATTACTTCTTTCAGGGCTCCCAGCGATGAAAGGGGGCCGTGTCCCGGCATGATAATCATGCGGTCGTCCATAGAAAAAATCTTTTCGCGTATATTTGATTCAAGAATGAACTTTGAATAGCTGGAGTTTGTTGAACCGATTGTTCCTGCGCACAAAACATCACCTGTAAACAAAAGATTTTCGATTTTGTAAACCATGGAATCTGATGTGTGACCAGGGACTGCCATATAGTTCACCGTAAGCTTTGCAATCTTCACGCTTCCGTCCCGCGAAATTACCGTTGTGTCGTCTTTTGCTACTTCCCAGTCGGCGGCATAGATTTTTGGCGAATAGATTTTTCTCAGGGTTTTGAGGCCGTGAACGTGGCTTCCGTGATTGTGGGTAATGAGAATGCCTGAAATTGTAAGTCCGTTGTCTTCTATTTGTGAGATGATGTCGTCTGTGACTTTTCCCGGGTCGATGATGATAGCTTCCTTGACCGCTTCATTTACTACTATATAGCAGTTTGAAAATCCGCCCGGATTATGATGATAGTAAACTTTCATTTGATTTCTCCGTCAACGATTGAATTTCCAAATGCCAGGGCATCGTTCTGCTCTGTACGCAGCGGATCCTTTGCCGTACCGAACACAGCCTCTCTTGTATTTGACATTTTGAATGAAACGTTTTCTCTTGTTGTGCCCGAAAAAACAGTCTTTTTCAGGTTACAGTTATTAAATGATGTATCTGTAAGAATTGCGTTGATAAAACGGGTGCTGAAAAAGTCCGAATTATCAAATGAGCACTGAAAGGCCTTAATTCCGTTGAAGTTGCACTGAAGCATATCGCTGGCGTTGAAAAGCGTGTGGGTAAAGGTGCTGCATGAAAAGGTTGTAAAAAGACTGTTGTTTTTGATAAAGTTGCAGTCGTTAAAAAAGGCAAAATCGAAAACTGAAATGCGGAGCAGGGTATTTTCCCACTTTATGTTCTGAAAGGTACAGTGTGAAAAATCACAGCCGAAAAATTTCTTGTTTGAAAAGTCTATGTCTTTAAAAATCATTCCGTGGGCATTAAGGCCGACGATTTTTTCATTATTTTTGATGTAGTTGTAAATTGCTGACTGGGCAAGTGCCGGGTCTGGTATGTGGTCAAGGCAGTAGCCCTTTCCTTCGATGATGTTTCCCTTTTCGTCAAAAGTAGAAAGAGCATCGTTTTTACAGATGTTTACAAGACATTTATTAATTGTGAACATAAGTTTATTATAATGCGCACATCGCCGTTTTGCAATTTATCTGGATTTTCGCTATGATATGAGAAAAGTTTTGGAGGCTGTTTTGTCTGTCGATTTTGCCTTTCTTGATTCAGGAACGGGGGGAATCCCTTATATGAATTATTTGAAGCAGAAGTGTCCGGGGGCGGATTGTGTCTATGTAGCTGATACAAAGAATTTCCCTTACGGTCAGAAATCGGCAGAAGAGATTGTTAATGCCGTCCATTCTATTACTCAAAAAATAATTTCTAAATTTAATCCCAATACAATCGTTATTGCCTGTAACACTATGAGTGTTAATGCCCTTGATGCGGTAAGAAAGGCTTTTCCGGGCGTTAATTTTGTTGGAACGGTTCCTGCAATCAAACTTGCGGCCGGCATTTCTAAAAAACGCCGCATAGGGCTTCTTGCCACAAATTCTACTGTTAATCATCCATATAATCAGAAGCTTAAGGCTGATTTTGCAGCTGACTGTAGTCTGATATGCCGGGGCGATGCGGATTTAATTTCCTTTATTGAACACGAAAGCTTTACTGCCACAAAAGAGCAGATTAAGGCTGCAGTTACTCCTGCGGTTGACTTTTTCCGTAAGGAAGACTGCGATGTTATTATTTTAGGCTGTACTCATTTTTTAAATATTGCCTCTGAAATTCAGGAGGTATGCGGTCCTTCCATTAAGGTTGTTGACTCTAAGGAAGGGGTAGTGAATCATGCGCTCCAGGTCTGGGGGCGTTGCGGGGGCGGAGCCCCTGCAGAGAGGGTGGCGGAAGACCTAAGCAGCTCTGCTGCGACGGGCTGGAGCCAGGGGGATTCTTCCCCCTCCTTATTCATCACTGGTTTTACTGAAAAAAAAGATGAAAATGAGTATGATGTAATCTGCAAACGTTTTGGACTTGTGTTCAAAAATATTATATAAAAAAAGGAAGTGTGAAAAAAATTACATCCATGTAATTTTTTTCACGACAAAGATTACAAAGTAATCTTTGCAATCCCGTGCATCCTGCACGTCCGCTAACGCGGAGTTTTTAGAGGAGAAATTATGAAAAAAATTATTTCTGGTAAAGTTCGCGAAGTTTATGATCTGGAAGACGGACGCATGGTTATTGTTACTACTGACCGTCTTAGTGCATTTGACGTAATTCTGCCTACTTTGATTAAGGACAAGGGCAAGGTTTTGAATGCTCTTTCTAACTTCTGGTTTGAGTACACCGGTGACATTGTAAAAAATCACATGATTTCTTCTGATTTGAAGGATATGCCTGCTGAATTTCAGAAGCCTGAATACGAAGGACGCACAATTCTTGTTAAAAAGCTCAAGATGATTCCTTACGAGGTTATCGTTCGCGGCTATATGTTCGGTTCTATGTATGAGGCTTACAAGAAGGGCGAGCCTTTCCTTGGTCACAAGTTCGATAAAGAATACAAAGAGGCTGAAAAGCTTGCTGAACCGATTTGTACTCCTTCTACAAAGGCTAAGGAAGGTCACGATATCAACGTTACCTGCCAGTACATGAAGGATGACCTTGGCGAAGAGCTTGGTTCAAAAATCGAAAAGACTGCTATTGCCGTTTACAAAAAATGCTACGAGCACGCTTACAAAAACGGAATCATCATTGCCGATACTAAGTTTGAGTTTGGTCTTGATGAAAATGGCGAACTTGTTCTTGCTGACGAGGTTCTTACTCCTGACAGCTCACGCTTCTGGGATTTGAGCAAATACCAGGTTGGCGGAAGTCCTGCAAGCTATGACAAGCAGTTTGTCCGCGACTGGCTTAAAGCTAACAATCTTGCCGGAGATCCTAACATCAAGGAAATCCCTGCTGACGTCGCAGAAAAAACAAGCGCTATTTATAAGGAATGCGAAAAGAAAATCTGTCATGCTTAGATTGTGGTTTATCGTAATCGTATCTTTACCTTCAATTTTCAGTTTTGTCTTCATCAGCTGGGTAATCCGCGTTTTCAGAAAAATTCTTTCTGAAAAATTCTGCTATAAGATTGCCAAGAGGACTCTGCTCAAAATCATGAAGCGCGGAAGAATTTCTACCGAGGTTATCGGAAAGGAAAATCTTCCGGCGGAAGGCGGCTACGTTATGTATTCAAACCACCAGGGAAAGTATGATGCTGTTGGAATTATCTACGGGCATGAATCTCCCTGTACAATTCTTATGGATAAAAAACGGTCAAAGCTTCCTATCATGAAGGAATTTTTGACCATTATCCGCGGTAAAGGCCTGGATGCTTCCAACATCAAAAAACAGATTGCTACTATTAATAAGGTTGCGGACGAGGTAAGGGCAGGACGAAAATACATTGTCTTTCCTGAGGGCGGCTACAACCACAATCATAACAATATTTCTGATTTTAAGCCGGGGGCATTTAAGTGCGCTACAAAGGCAAAGGCACCTATTGTCCCGGTTGTTGTGATTGATTCTTATAAGCCTTTTGAAATCAACTCTCTTGCACCCGTTAAAACTAAGGTTGTGTTCCTGAATCCTTTTTACTATGAGGATTATAAGGGCATGACTTCCATTCAGATTGCCCAGATTGTTCACGACCGGGTGGTCGAAGGGATGAATAAATACTTAAAAAATACTTAAGTTATTATATTTATACTAAAGATTGTAACTCCCTGCAATTTTATGTATAATGCCGTCATGGCAAAAATTCAGATGAAAAATGCCATCGCAGAGCTCGATGGCGATGAAATGACTCGTGTTTTATGGAAAGTGATTAAGGATGAACTTCTTACTCCCTTTGTAGACTTAAAGACAGAATACTATGATCTGGGACTCAAAAGCCGCGATGATTCGGATGATAAGATTACTTATGAGGCTGCTGCCGCAATCAAACGTCTTCATGTCGGCGTAAAATGTGCCACAATCACATCTAATCAGGCACGTGTAGAAGAATATCATCTTAAACAGCTCACTCCGTCTCCAAACGGAATTATCCGTGCAGAGCTTGACGGTACTGTATTCCGCGAGCCGATTTTTGTCAGCAACGTTCACGGAACTGTAAGCTGCTGGAAAAAGCCTATTGTTCTTGGCCGTCACGCATACGGCGATGTTTACAAAAATACAGAAATAAAAACTCCATGCGCAGGAAAGGCAGAACTTGTTTTCACCGGTGCAGACGGAAAAGAAATCCGCAAGCTGATTAAAGACATGCCGGGACCTGGAATCATTCAGGGAATTCATAACCTTGATGCCTCAATCGAAAGCTTTGCCCGCTGCTGTCTTACATACGCCCTTGACCGCAAAATCAGCGTATGGTTTGGTGCAAAAGACACAATTTCAAAGACTTACGACGGAAACTTCAAGGCAATCTTCAACCGCGTTTACGAAGAAGAATTCAAATCTAAGTTTGAAGCTGCCGGAATCGAATATTTCTACACCTTGATTGATGACGCTGTAGCCCGAGTTATGAGAAGCGAAGGCGGCTTTATGTGGGCAACAAAGAACTACGACGGCGATGTTATGAGCGATATGATTGCTTCTGCCTGCGGTTCCCTTGCCATGATGACATCAGTCCTCGTCAGCCCGGACGGAAACTTTGAATACGAAGCTTCGCACGGAACTGTTCAGAAGCACTATTACCGCTACCTTAAGGGTGAAAAAACTTCTACAAACCCTGTAGCTACAATTTTTGCCTGGACGGGAGCTCTTGCAAAACGCGGTGAAATGGACGGAACTCCGGAACTTGTTGATTTTGCAAAGAAGCTTGAAAAAGCAACCCTGGCTACAATCGAAGAAGGTTACATGACAGGCGACATAGCCCGCATCGCAGAGCCTGCCGCTAAGAAAGTTCTCAATTCCTGGGAGTATATTGCGGCAATCAGAGAAAGACTTGAGAAGGAGGTTCTCTAAATGAAACTTTGGGAAACTGGTGCAGTTTATAAAGACGGAAAACTTAGTCCTGCGGCGTCAAAAGATGCTGAAGGTTCAAAAAAGACAATTGCTTATTCAATTTTGCAGAAGCATAATACAAGCGGTGATGCTGCAAAATTAAAGATAAAATTTGATAAAATCACTTCTCATGATATTACTTATGTCGGAATCATTCAGACAGCCCGTGCATCAGGTCTTGAAAAATTCTCTCTTCCTTATGTTCTTACAAACTGTCATAACTCACTTTGCGCTGTAGGCGGAACAATCAACGAAGATGACCACATGTTTGGTCTTACCTGTGCCCAGAAATACGGCGGAATCTATGTTCCTCCTCATCAGGCTGTAATCCATCAGTTTGCCCGCGAAATGCTAGCAAAGTGCGGCGACATGATTCTGGGTTCAGACAGTCATACCCGCTACGGTGCCCTTGGTACTATGGCAATCGGTGAAGGCGGCGGTGAGCTTGCAAAGCAGCTTTTGAACAAAACTTACGATGTGGCTTATCCTGGCGTTGTTGCGGTTTACTTGACTGGAGAGCCTGTTCCCGGCGTTGGACCTCAGGACGTTGCTCTTGCAATCATCAAGGCTGTTTTTGATAAGGGCTATGTAAAAAATAAGGTAATGGAATTTGTAGGTCCGGGCGTTTCAAAGCTTTCTGCTGATTTCCGTATCGGCGTTGACGTTATGACAACAGAAACAACCTGCCTTTCTTCAATCTGGTCTACAGATGAAAAAATCCGCGAATTCTATTCAATTCACGGTCGTGAAGGGGATTATAAAGAGCTTAATCCTGGTGACGGCGCTTACTATGACGGCGCAATTGAGCTTGATTTGTCAGAAATCCGCCCTATGATTGCAATGCCTTTCCATCCTTCGTGTGCCTATACTATTGAAGAGGTTAATAAAAACCTTGATGACGTTCTTACTGACGCTGAAAAACGCGCTAAGATTTCATTCGGCGACAAGGTTAATTTCAACCTTCACAACAAGATTATTGACGGAAAACTTTATGTTGATCAGGGTGTAATTGCGGGCTGTGCTGGCGGTGGATTTGAAAACATCTGTGCCGCAGCCGACATTTTGAAGGGAAAAGATACCGGTAACGGTAAGTTCCTTTTGAACGTTTATCCTGCTTCTATGCCGGTTTATATGGAACTTATGAAAAACGGTGCCTTTGCCGCTTTGATTGATGCCGGTGCTATCGTTAAGACTGCCTTCTGCGGCCCTTGTTTTGGTGCCGGTGATACTCCTGCAAACGGAGCCTTCTCTATCCGCCATTCAACCCGTAACTTCCCTAACCGCGAAGGTTCTAAGATTCAGAACGGTCAGCTCTCCAGCGTTGCCCTTATGGATGCCCGCTCTATTGCCGCAACTGCCGCAAACAAAGGCTTTCTTACTGCCGCAACAGAATTCGACACAGAATTCAGCGGAAAGAAATACTTCTTTGACAAGGGAATCTACGAAAAACGCGTTTACGATTCAAAGGGTCTTGCTCATCCGGAAGTTGAAATCCAGTTTGGTCCAAATATCAAGGACTGGCCGGAGCAGAAAGCCCTTGCAGACGATCTTCTGCTTAAGGTAGTTTCTGAGATTCACGACCCTGTTACTACAACTGATGAACTTATTCCTTCAGGCGAAACTTCATCCTTCCGTTCAAATCCTCTTGGCCTTGCTGAGTTCACTTTGAGCCGCAAGGATCCGGCTTACGTTGGACGAGCAAAGGCTGTGCGGGATTTGACTGATGAAGTGAAAGCTGAAATCAAGCTTGCCGTTGAAAATCTTTCTAAAAAAGATGCTGAGCTTGGAAAACGTGCAGCTAGCGCCGGAACTGGTTCTACAATCTTTGCCGTAAAACCTGGTGACGGTTCTGCCCGTGAGCAGGCTGCTTCCTGCCAGAGAGTCCTTGGCGCTTCTGCAAATATTGCAAACGAATACGCAACAAAACGCTACCGCTCTAACCTCATCAACTGGGGTATGCTGCCATTCCTCTACAAAGAGGGCGATAAAAATCTTCCTTTTGCAAACGGTGATTATGTATTTATCCCGGGTGTAAAAAAG
Source organism: uncultured Treponema sp. (assembly GCA_947165895.1). Lineage (GTDB taxonomy): Bacteria > Spirochaetota > Spirochaetia > Treponematales > Treponemataceae > Treponema_D. Next base: position 456,790 of record CAMVCB010000001.1, on the reverse strand, counting down.
ATGATTGAAGAAAAGCTTCCTTCAATTAAAGCTTACGCAGTAAAGGCAGACGGCAGCGTAAATGAGTTTGAACTTTCTGTAGGTGATTTGACTGACGACGAGCGCAGAATTATTCTGGCCGGCTGTCTGATTAATTTTTATCGCGGCTAGATTAAAGTTAAAGCAAAAAGGCTTCCTTCGCGGAAGCCTTTTTTTGACCTTGATGCGATTCGAACGCACGACCTGCCGCTTAGGAGGCGGCCGCTCTAATCCAGCTGAGCTACAAGATCAAAAGACTTTCTAATAATATCTAAAAATTCCCTTTTGAGCAATTAGAAGTTGTTTTTTATTTTAATTCGGCGTAAAATTTACTTATGAAAACTTTAGACGAATCTACAATCCAGACTCTAATCGAAAAAGCCTTTGACATGCTGGACTTTGCCTATGTGCCTTATTCACGCTATACGGTGGGGGCGGCTCTGCTTGCAAAAAACGGGAAAATATATACCGGTTGTAATATAGAAAATGTTTCTTTCGGACCGACAAACTGCGCTGAACGCACTGCGCTTTTTAAGGCAGTCAGCGAGGGGGTAAAGGACTTTACCGCGATTGCAGTTGTCGGCGGGCCCCAGAAAAAGGTTAACGATTACTGTTCTCCATGCGGTGTCTGCCGCCAGGCCCTGCGAGAATTCTGCGGCGGCGATTTTATCTTCATTCTTGCAAAAAGTAAGACTGAATACCGCCTTATGACAATGGACGAAATCCTTCCTGAAAGCTTTAAGCCGGACAATCAGGTTGGTGCTACCCAAATTTAAAATCCTCCTTAATCTTATTGCATAAAATTGCACAAAACGCTAGTATTTTTGTATATTTATGCAAAAAAAATGAGTGCCGAATAGTAAAGCTAAAAAATTGCTGCACAGCAATTTTATCAGGCTTTGCTATTGAACATGGCGGGCTCTGACCGGCTCGCCTCCACAGGAGGAAAATATGGCAAAAGAAAAAGTAGTTCTGGCTTATTCTGGTGGACTTGATACAACTGTTATCATCCCATGGCTTAAAGAAAATTATGATTATGATGTAATCGCCGTTTGTATCGACGTAGGACAGGGTGATGACTGGGCCGCAATCAAGGCTCGCGCCCTTAAAACTGGTGCATCTGCCTGCTATGTTGTAGACGCACGACAGGAATATATTGAAGAATACATCTGGCCTGCTGTAAAAGCTAATGCAGTTTATGAAGATGAGTATCTTCTTGGTACTTCTACTGCACGTCCTCTTATCGGAAAAATCCTTGTTGAATATGCCCGCCAGGAAGGTGCTGTTGCAATTTGTCACGGTGCAACAGGTAAGGGAAATGATCAGGTTCGTTTTGAACTTGCAATCAAGGCTTTTGCTCCTGATTTGAAAGTAATCGCTGCATGGCGTGATGACAAATGGAACATGGACAGCCGCGAAGCTGAAATCAAATATCTTGAAGACCGCGGTCTTGAAGTTCCAATGAAAAAAGACCAGTCTTACTCGCGCGACGAGAACATCTGGCACCTTAGCCACGAAGGTCTGGAACTTGAAAAGACAGAAAACGAGCCTAACTACAAGCACATGCTCAAAAATACTGTTGTGCCTGAAGAAGCTCCAGATGCAGGCGAGTATGTTACAATCGAATTTGAAAAAGGAATTCCTGTTGCCCTCAACGGCAAAAAAATGAATGCACTTGATCTTTTGAACGAACTTAACGTAATCGGCGGAAGAAACGGTGTCGGCCTTGTTGATATTTGTGAAAACCGCTGTGTTGGTATGAAGAGCCGCGGCGTTTACGAAACACCGGGTGGAGCAATCCTTTACTTTGCTCACCGCATGATGGAGCACATCTGCCTTGACCGCGACACTTACCACTACAAGCAGCAGATTGCAATCAAAATCGGCGAGCTTATTTACGACGGAAAATGGTTTACAACTCTCTTCGATAGCCTTATGGCCTTTGTTGATAAGACTGAAGAAACTGTTACCGGCTGGGCAAAAGTTAAGCTGATTAAGGGAGCAATCCGCGGTGCCGGTTCAGGCTCAAAATACAGCCTCTACAACGAATCAATTGCATCTTTCACAACCGGTGAACTTTACAACCATAAAGATGCCGAAGGCTTTATTACACTCTTTGGCCTCCCGTTAAAAGTTCGCGCCATGATGGAGCAAAGTGTAGGAGAAGGACAGGCTATTATAGAGAGCAAGTCATTTAAGAAAAGACCAACAGAGTAAGCGTACAATCGAAAATCCGTTAAAAACTGAGCTGCGACAGCAGGTCAGTTTAGGATTATCGAGAGATCCGCTCAAGCGGCGAGACTAGCGAGCCGCCTAAAATCGAAAATCCCGACTGCCTTTCCGGTAATCGGGATTTTTTTTTGTTGACTGCATGATATAAATCATTTATTTTAAAAATATGAATATAACCTTCTGGGGATTATTAATACCATTTTTAGGAACAATGTTTGGTTCAGCCTGCGTTTTCTTTATGAAGCGGGGCATGAATGATACTGTTCAGCGCTTCCTGCTTGGCTTTGCGGCAGGAGTTATGATTGCTGCCAGTGTCTGGTCTCTTTTGATTCCCGCTATGGATATGAGCCAGTCTATGGGACGGCTGGCATTTTTGCCGGCGCTGGCAGGTTTTATTCCTGGAATTGTCTTTCTCTTTCTTCTTGATAAAATTACTCCCCATCTTCATGCTATGGCGGAAAAACCGGAAGGCCCAAAATCTACAGTTAATAAAATCAGCCGCACAATGATGCTCGTTTTTGCCGTAACCCTTCATAATATTCCGGAAGGAATGGCGGTCGGCGTTGTTTTTGCAAGCTTTCTGAACGGCGGCGGACTTTCATCTGCAGATGCTCTTGCTCTTGCCATAGGTATTGCAATCCAGAATTTCCCTGAAGGTGCAATTATTTCCATGCCCCTTCGTACAGAAGGAAACGGCAAATTCAAATCCTTTTTATACGGTACACTTTCCGGCGCAGTTGAACCTGTCGCCGCAATAATCACAATTCTTTTAACATCTCTTATCCTGCCATTCTTGCCTTATCTGCTTTCTTTTGCGGCCGGGGCTATGGTCTATGTCGTAATAGAGGAGCTGATTCCTGAGGCAACCCGTGATGAAAAAACTGATGTCTGTACAATAGGTTTTGCCTTCGGCTTTGCCCTGATGATGGTTCTTGATGTAGCCCTCGGTTAAAAAATGTTAGTTCAGCCTAATTGACTAAATCCTCTTAAATATATATTTTTGTTATGTAAGACTAACAAAAAAGAGGATATCAAAAATGAAAAAAATGACACTGGAACTTGGTGATGTTGAAACTACCGCCTTAATCCCGCTTGCTATTAAAGCAGGCGAGACTCTGCGAAAAAAATCCCGTTTTCAGGACGAAATGGCTGTAAAAATCATTGAGCATTTAAAGCTTGATACAAAGCCTTATGATAAGTTTATGTCGCACGAAGGTGTAATTGCCCGTTCAATAATGCTTGACCGCATGGTAAAGAACTTTATCAAAAAGCATCCGGACTGCGTCATCGTAAATATGGGGGCGGGCTTTGACAACCGCTTTTCCAGGGTAGACAATGGCTGTATTTCCTGGTTTGACCTGGATCTTCCCGATTCAATTGAGCAGAGAAAAAAAGTCTACGAAGAACGTGATAGGGTAGTAATGCTTTCGGGCAGTGTACTTGATGAAGCCTGGTGCCCTCAGGTTGCGGCAGAAATTCAGAAAAGAAATGCAAGAGTGCTTTTTCTTGCAGAAGGTCTTTTTATGTACCTGTCCCTTGAAGAAATCGGAAAGTGTTTGAAAATCATAAAAAAGTATTTCCCTCAGGCTACTCTTTATGCCGAAATGAATAATCCCCTTATGGTAAAAAATCAAAAGCTTCACGATACGGTAAAGTCAACAAATGCCGTATTCAAAAGCGGCACCTGGAGCGGCGAAGAGCTGTGCGCTTTGTGTGACGGACTTCGCTTTATAGAAGAACACAGCTTTAATGAGGAAATGAAAAAATACACCTTCGGCGGCTGGCTTTTTGCTAAGCTTCTTCCAAAAATGAACGACCGCTGGGCCACATTTGAATTTTAACACCGCGGGCTCTGACCGGCCCGCCTCCACAGGAGAGAAAAATGTCTGATAAAAAGAAAAGTCTTTTAAGCTGGATTTTCCAGTTTGCAGGGCAGAAAAAGCCCATGTATGTTTTCAGCATAATTTTTGCAGTCCTTAGTGTTGCCTGCGCCATTATGCCCTACCTTATGATTGCGCAGATTGTCCGCCAGCTTTTAAGCGGCATCCGCGAGCTCGACCTTTACATAAAGGAATCAGCTGTGGTTGCGGCCTTCTGGGCGGGAAACGTAATCTTTCACATGATTTCAACAAGTCTCAGCCACATTGCAACCTTCAATGTGCTGGGAAACATCCGTAAGAGCCTCTGCGATAAGCTGGCCCGCCTTCCACTTGGAAGCGTCCTTGATATGCCGTCTGGCACACTCAAAAACATTTTAATCGACCGCATAGACAGCATGGAAACAACCCTTGCCCATATTCTTCCTGAATGGACAAGTAACCTGCTGCTGCCGCTTTTGATGTTCATTTATCTTTTTACCCTGGACTGGCGCATGGGACTGGCTTCCCTGATTACCCTTCCGGTTGGTATGATTTCCGCCTGCTTTATGATGACAAACATGCAGGAGCGTTTTAATTACGCAATCGAAAAAACAAAGATTCTGAACGATACCGCTGTGGAATACATAAACGGAATTGAAGTTATCAAGGCCTTCGGAAAATCAAAGGCTTCCTATGAAAAGTTTACAAAAGCCGCAAAGGAAGGCTCTGACTGCTATGTTGAATGGATGCGGGACTGCATCTGGCCCTTTACCATTGCCTTTGTAATTGCCCCGTCAACTCTGCTTGCAATCCTCCCGATTGGCGGTCTTTTCTTCCTCAAAGGAAGTCTTGCCGCCGTCGATTTTATTACAATCATCATTCTTTCTATGAGTATCATTCAGCCTCTTCTTACAGTTTATTCCTACCACGACGACATTGCAAAGGCAGGTGTCATTTTTGGTGAGGTCGGCGGCATTATGGATATGAAGGAGCTTGACCGCCCGGAAAGTGATGCTGAAAGTCCAAAAGACAATTCAATCACGCTGCGGGATGTTCGCTTTAGTTATAAAGGAGGGGAAAGCCTTCCCCTCGCTCCAGCCGGCCAGCCGTCTTCCGCTACCCCTTCTGCGGGGGAGGCCCCCGCAACGCCCCCGAGTGAGGTTCTTCACGGTATTAATCTTTCCCTGCCTCAGGGGTCTTATACAGCCTTGGTCGGTCCAAGCGGAAGCGGAAAATCTACCCTTGCCCGCCTGATTGCTTCCCTCTGGGATGTCGATTCAGGTTCAGTTGAAATCGGCGGCGTAAATATCAAAAATCTGTCGCTGGAAGAATATAACCGCCGCGTAGCCTACGTCAGCCAGGATAATTTTCTCTTTGACCTGAGCGTAATGGAAAATATCCGCCTTGGAAAAAACGGAGCCACAGACGAAGAAGTTATTGAAATTGCCAGAAAATCCGGCTGCTACGATTTTATCATGGGCCTTGAAAATGGCTTTAATACAGTCGTCGGCGGAAGCGGAGCTCATTTGAGCGGGGGAGAACGCCAGCGCATAGCAATTGCCCGTGCCATGATGAAGGATGCCCCTATTGTAATTCTTGATGAAGCCACCGCCTATACCGACCCGGAAAATGAAGCAATCATCCAGCAGAGCGTTGCCCGCCTTGTAAAAGGAAAAACGCTTATTGTAATTGCCCACAGGCTTTCTACTATTTCTGATGCAGACAAAATCATTGTAATCAAAGACGGCCAGATTGACAGCCAGGGAAGTCACGAAGAGCTGCTTAAAATGGGCGGACTTTACAAGGATATGTGGGAAGCACATATAAGTGCTAAAGATAATTAGGTAAAGCTAAAAAATTGCTGCATCGCAATTTTTTTTAACGCTTTGCTATAGAACACCGCGGGCTCTGACCGGCCCGCTTACACAAGGGAGGTCAATATGTTTGAGATTTTATCTAGATTTTTTAAATTCTGCGATGCCGAAAACCGCAGAAAATTCCATCTTTCAATTGCACTTGGAGTTTTAAACTCATTTTTTATGGCTCTCAGGATTGCCGCTGTTGCCGTAATGGTTCAGGCGGTAATAAAAAATTTGTGCGAGGCTCAGCCTTTTGAAGCCGGAACAATCTGGCTTTCATCAGGAATAATTTTTGCAAGTACAGTTTTTGCAATCATTACAAAAAAAACAGAGTCTATGCTGCAGACCGAAGGCGGCTACCGCACCTGTGCAAAAAAGCGAATCGAAATTGCCGAGCATCTGCGCTATCTGCCTATGGGCTATTTTAATGCAAATTCCCTGGGTCAGATAACAAGCGTAACTACGAATACCATGGAGCTGGTAGGGGACGTTGCTACCCGGGCTGTAATGCTGGTTACTCAGGGCCTTCTTGATTCCGCCCTGATTATCCTTATGATTTTCTTTTTTGACTGGCGGATTGCCCTTGTTGCCCTTGCAGGCTTTTTACTCTTTCAGTTTGTAAATGTTTTTATGCGCCTTGCCGTAAAAAATATTTCTGCAAAAAAAATTGAGGCTGACGAAGCCCAGATAGGAAAGATTCTGGAATACATTCAGGGAATTGCCGAAGTTAAAGCCTATAATCTTACCGGAAGCCGCCGCAAAGAGCTTAATGACAGAATTGATACCTGTATAAAAAACTGCATTGCAATGGAAATGCGCTGTATCCCGATTTCAGCCCTTCAGGGACTTGTTGCAAAGCTTACAGGAGTTGCAATCATGTTTTCTTCTATTTTATTTTATCTTGGCGGAAGCATGGAGCTGGCAAACTGCGCCGTAATGCTTATCTGTTCCTTTATGCTTTTTACAGCCCTGGAAGCCGGCGGAAATTATTCTGCACTTTTAAGAATCATTGATATCGGGGTAAAAAAGGCACAGGCAATTCTTGATTTGCCGACAATGGATATTAATGGTAAAGAAGGAGGGGAAAGTCTTCCCCTCGCTAACGCCGCCTCCTTGAATCAGTGTGACAATCTTAATATCGTCGCACAAGATATTTCGTTTGCATATGATAAACGTAAAATCATAGACGGCGTATCACTTACAATTCCTGCCGGCAGCACTACTGCCTTTGTCGGCCCAAGCGGCGGCGGAAAAACAACCCTCTGTCATCTGCTTTCCCGCTTCTGGGATGTAGATTCAGGTTCAGTTACATTGGCCGGTAAGAATGTCCGCGATTACGATATGGACAGCCTGATGAAAAACTTCAGCTTTGTCTTTCAGAACGTCTATCTCTTCCACGACACAATTGCAAACAACATCCGCTTTGGACAGCCGGACGCCCCTATGGAAAAGGTGATGGAAGCGGCAAAAAAAGCCTGCTGCCATGAATTCATTTCAGCCCTGCCTGACGGCTACAACACCGTAATCGGGGAAGGGGGCGCAAATCTTTCGGGCGGTGAACGTCAGAGAATCTCAATTGCCCGCGCAATTATGAAGGACGCTCCTGTTATCATCCTTGATGAAGCTACTGCCAACGTAGACCCGGAAAACGAGCGGGACCTTATGGCGGCCGTAAATGAGCTTACAAAAGAAAAGACTGTAATCATGATTGCCCACCGCTTAAAGACAGTGCGCAATGCAGATCAGATTTTTGTAATCGATAAGGGAAAGATTGCAGAGCATGGCACTCATGATGAGCTTGTAAAAAATAAGGGAATCTATGCCCGCTTTATTGAAAGCCGAAAGGCTGCAGTTTCCTGGAAGTTGTAAAGTCCACGCAATTATAAAAATATAAAAAAAACTGGTGAGCCAAAACTCACCAGTTTACTAAGTCCGATAAACTCTCAAAAATCCGATTTTATTTTACAGCAGCTGCTGCCCATTCCTTACATTTTGCAATATCAGCATCTTCAGGGGTAAGGTGAACCATAAGAGGTTCTGCGGCGCTTACTCCACCTACGCTTTTTACCCGGTCTTCCCAGTCGCGAAGCCACTGACCGTCACCCCAGTCGTAAGAACCAAAAAGTCCGACTTTTTTACCGCTGAGAGAAGTTTCAATTCCTACAAAGAATTCTTCCATAGTATCTTCAAGGACTTCATCACCCATTGCAGGGCTTCCTAAAAGAATTACGTCACTTGCCGTAACTGCTGCCTGGTCTGCGCTGTCTGCAGTGCCAAATACTACCTCGTTTCCTGCTGCCTTTACAGCCTCGCAGATTGCATTTGCCATAGCCTCGGTGTTTCCTGTTGTAGATGCATAAATAACACTTACTTTCATTTTTTTTTCCTCACTTTTGATTGTGCCCGGCAGGGGCAATTTATGCGGCTTTTACCGCCTTATTATATTCCGATATGATCTGAGTAATCGAATACCCCTGATCAAACCATTCCTTGCACATACAGCTGCACTTTTTGTAGCTGCACATGCATTTTTTTGCCTTTTCCACATCTGAATATGATTTCCAGTAACCGCAGTATTTGCAGTCCCGTCCGTTTTTTGCCTCAAACTCAATCACATCCAGAAGGGGGTAGCCCAGTATGATTCCGACCTCGTGGGGAAAAGTCCTGCGGCTTTTGATTCGTCTTGTAAGCTCTGCAATAACAGAAGCTGAATCAAAGGGCTTTTTATAGCCCTTTCCCAGAAGGTATGATGAAACAAAAATGTCGCCCAGAAGTTTTCTAAGCCAGAGGGGGTTGTAAACCAGAATAAAAAGAGTGTCCTTTGCCGATTTTGCACAGGCAAGGGAAAATCCGCAGCTTTCAAATTTTTTCTTCCATAATAAAAGCTGACTTTCCGAAAAATCAGAACTTTTTATAAAGAAAAGGTTTCCCGGTTTTATGCCGCACAGGGTCGGCGCACTGTAGTGAATCATCATCTGGTCAAAACTCATATTTATTCCTGGCGCAGTTTTGTATATCCGTATGTTGCAGCGTCACCCAGCTCTTCCTCAATGCGGATAAGCTGGTTGTATTTTGCCATGCGGTCTGTACGGCTCATAGAACCTGTCTTAATCTGACCTGAGTTTGTTGCAACTGCGATGTCGGCAATTGTTGTATCTTCAGTTTCGCCGGAACGGTGAGAAGTTACGGTTGTGTAACCGTGGCGGTGAGCCATTTCAATTGCTTCAAGTGTTTCTGTCAGAGAACCAATCTGGTTTACCTTAATAAGAATTGAGTTTCCTGCTCCCATTTTGATTCCTTTTTCAAGGAATTTAACGTTTGTAACAAAAAGATCATCACCTACCAGCTGGCAGCGGTCACCGATTTTTGCAGTAAGCTTTTTCCAGCCTTCCCAGTCGTTTTCATCAAGGCCGTCTTCAATTGAGTCAATCGGATATTTTGTAATCAGCTCTTCAAGGTAAGCAATCTGCTCGTCGTCAGAAAGCTCTTTTCCGTTAGGATCCTTTGGAGTTCCGTTAGAAAGCTGCTTGTAGTTGTAGTAGAATTTTCCGTCGCGCTCTACGCTGAATTCTGAAGAAGCACAGTCCATTGCAATTTTTACGTCGTCACCAGGCTTGTAGCCGGCATCTTTGATTGCCTGAACAATACTGTCCAGAGCGTCGTTGATTCCGTCAAATTTTGGAGCAAATCCGCCTTCGTCGCCGACTGCTGTTGAAAGTCCGCGGGCCTTAAGAAGCTTTGCAAGAGCGTGGAAAACTTCTGCACCCATGCGGATTGCTTCTTTTTCAGATTTTGCACCAACCGGACGAATCATAAATTCCTGGAAGGCGATTGGAGCGTCTGAGTGGGCACCTCCGTTGATGATGTTCATCATTGGAACCGGGAGTACGTGGGCATTTGCACCGCCAATATAGCGGTAGAGAGGAATGTTCAGGGCTTTTGCGGCTGCCTGGGCTGTGGCAAGGGAAACTCCCAGAATGGCATTGGCACCAAGCTTTGATTTTGTCGGAGTTCCGTCCAGAGCCAGCATTTTCATATCAACTGCCCGCTGGTCAAATACATTATCACCTTTAAGGGCCGGTGCAATGATTTTGTTTACATTTTCTACAGCCTTAAGAACGCCCTTTCCGCCATAGCGTTTTTTATCACCGTCGCGCAGTTCAAGGGCTTCGTTTTCACCGGTTGAAGCTCCAGATGGCACGGCAGCCCGGCCCATGATACCATTTTCAAGAATTACATCTACTTCTACAGTAGGATTTCCGCGTGAATCAATAATTTCGCGGCCAATTACGTTTTCAATCGCAACTTTATTCAGCATTTTATACCTCTTTTTATGTATTGTTAGTAAAGACTAACTATAGAATGTTAGTAAAAACTAACAAAAGAGTCAAGGTATGCCGTCGTCTTTTAATATTGAAAAAAGCCACATTTAGTGATATTTTATTTAGTAACATATTAATAGGTAGACTTGGAAATAATTTTTGCAATTTTTTTCAGGCCTGCTATAAATCAAGAGCCCTCACAGGGCTTACTCAGGAGCAAATATGACATACACTGCAGAAGTGGAGCATATGTGTCCGTTGGCAAAGGGCGCATATCATGGACCTGCACCAATCCCAGAAGAGGGAGAGTGGGTACAGGTAAAGAAAATTGAAGATATTTCCGGATTTACACACGGTATCGGTTGGTGTGCACCACAGCAGGGTGCCTGCAAACTTTCTTTGAACGTAAAGAACGGAATCATCGAAGAAGCTTTGGTTGAGACAATCGGTTGTTCAGGTATGACTCACTCAGCTGCTATGGCTTCTGAAATCCTTATCGGAAAAACTGTTCTTGAAGCTTTGAATACTGACCTTGTTTGCGATGCTATCAACACAGCTATGCGCGAACTCTTTATGCAGATTGTTTACGGTCGTTCACAGTCAGCTTACTCTAAGGACGGACTTAAAGTTGGTGCTTCTCTTGAAGACCTCGGAAAGAATCTCCGCTCTCAGGTTGGTACTATGTTTGCTACACGCAAAACTGGTCCACGTTACCTCGAAATGACAGAAGGTTACGTTGAAACTTGTGCTATCGATAAAGACAACCAGATTATCGGTTACAACTGTATCAACTTTGGTAAACTTATGGACGCTCTCAAGGCTGGAAAACCAGCTGAAGAAGCTATCGCAGGTGCACGCACACACTATGGTCGTGTAACAGCAGATCAGGGTATGGTAAAACTTATCGACCCTCGCAAAGAGTAAATCACAGGAGGATATAGAATTATGGCATTATTTGAAGATTTTGAAGGCCGCATTCCTCAGGTGAATAAGGCTCTTAAAGAATATGGTTTTAAGGAAGGTGAGGCTGGTTTGAACGAGGCTCGTGACCTTTGTAAGGCTCGCGGTTTCGATCCATACGAAATCTGTCAGTCTACACAGCAGATTTGTTTCGAGGATGCTAAATGGGCATATGTACTTGGATCTGCAATCGCAATCAAAGAAGCAGAAAAGACTGGTGACAAAACTGGTTCTACAGCAGCTAGCAACATCGGAAAAGGTTTGCAGGCATTCTGTCTGCCAGGTTCTGTTGCTGATGACCGTAAAGTTGGTCTTGGACACGGAAATCTTGGTGCACGTCTTCTTTCTGAAGAAACACAGTGCTTCGCATTCCTCGCAGGACACGAATCTTTCGCTGCTGCTGAAGGTGCTATTAAGATTGCTGCTAACGCTAACAAGGTTCGCAAGAACAAGCTCCGCGTTATCTTGAACGGTCTTGGAAAAGACGCTGCTCAGATTATTTCTCGTATCAACGGCTTTACATACGTTCAGACAAAGTTCGACTACTTCAACGGCGAGGGTACAGACAAGGCTCTTACTGTTGTAAAAGAAATCCCATACGGAAACAATCCTGACCGCCTTATCGTAAAGTGCTACGGTGCTGACGATGTACGCGAAGGTGTTGCAATCATGTGGCACGAGGATGTTGATGTTTCTATCACTGGTAACTCAACAAACCCAACACGTTTCCAGCACCCTGTTGCAGGTACTTACAAGAAGGAGCGTCTCCTTGCTGGTAAGAAATACTTCTCTGTAGCTTCTGGTGGTGGTACAGGTCGTACTCTTCACCCGGATAACATGGCTGCAGGTCCAGCTTCTTACGGCTTTACTGATACACTCGGACGTATGCACTCAGATGCACAGTTTGCAGGCTCTTCATCAGTACCAGCTCACGTAGAAATGATGGGCTTCATGGGAATGGGTAACAACCCTATGGTAGGCTGCACTGTTGCCTGTGCAGTTGCTGTAGCTGGTTCATTCTAAGTTTAGCCTGAGCTAATATAAATGCACTTCCGTCTGGGAGTGCATTTTTTTTTTAAATACGGTATTATATAGAAAATATGGGACCTGCAGACTGCGGACAGATGCTGGACGCTGACTCGAAAAAAATCCCGCGACAATTTTTTATGGAGATTTTTTTATGAACGAACCAATTGAAAACAGCACAATTAACAGTGCGCTTTTCACAGACTTTTATGAGCTCACAATGGCTCAGGGGTACTGGAAGGGGAACATGAATCAGCAGGTTGTATTTGATATGTTCTTCCGCAGAAACCCTTTTAACGGCGGATTTTCCGTTCTTGCCGGAAACGAAACTTTGATGGACGCCCTTACATCTTTCAGATTCAGCGAAGCAGATATTGAATATCTTCGCAGCCAGAAAATTTTTGAAGAAGGATTTTTAGACTACCTTAAAGACTTCCGTTTTACAGGCGACCTTTATACAATGGACGAAGGAACAGTAATCTTCCCTCAGGAGCCGCTTGTCCGCATTCATGCAAATCTGATTGAAGCTCAGATTATCGAAGGCCTTGTATTGAATCACGTAAACTTCCAGAGCCTTATAGCAACAAAAACTGCCCGCATCTGGCTTGCATCAAAAAAGGCACCGATTATGGAATTCGGTCTTCGCCGTGCTCAGGGACCGGACGGAGCTATGAGCGCAACACGAGCTTCTTTTATCGGCGGTGCTGCCGGTACTTCCAACACATTAGCAGGAAAGCTTTACGGTATTCCTGTAATGGGAACAATGGCACACTCATGGATTATGAGCCACTCTTCCGAGCTTGAAGCCTTCCGTGAATATGCAAAAATCTATCCTCAGAACTCTGTTTTCCTTATTGATACTTACGACACCCTTAAGAGCGGAATTAAAAACGCAATTATTGCCGGTGGTGAACTTGTCGAAAAAGGCTATAACTTTGGTGTTCGTCTTGACTCAGGTGATATTGATTATCTTACCCGTGAAGTACGCAAGGAACTTGACCGTGCCGGCTATCCGCAGGCAAAAATCAGCGTTTCAAATGAACTTACAGAGGAAATTATTTCGACTCTGGTTGCCCGCGGCGCTCCAATCAATTCATGGGGTGTTGGAACTCATATGGTAACAGGCGGTAATGAATCTTCCTTCACTGGCGTTTACAAGCTTTGTGCCCGTCACAATAATGCAGATGACAGCATGATTCCGGCAATGAAGTTCAGTGATAATCCTGCAAAAACAACAAATCCTGGCATTAAGAATATCTATCGTCTTTATGATGAAAACGGAATGGCTTGTGCAGATATTCTTGCTCTTGAAGATGAAAGTCTTGAGGCTGGAAAAGAATACCGCTTCTATCATCCTATGGTTGATTACAGACAGTTCACCTTTAAGGCTTCAAAGGTTGAGCCTCTTTTGAAAAAGAGAATTGAAAATGGAAATCGCCTTACACCGCGTCTTCCTGATTCTGAGCAGCTCAACCTCAGCCGCACAACAATGCAGAGTCAGCTTGAAACTCTGGATGCTTCATATAAGCGTATTTTGAATCCTCATATTTATAAGGTTTCTATTACAGAAAAGCTTAAGGATTTGAAACTGGATTTTATTAAGAAAAATCAAGCGTAAAATCGAAGATCCGTTAAAAAACGAGTTACGACAGTGACTCGTTTTAGGTTCATCGGGAAAAACGCTCAGAGGCGAGACTAGCGAGCCGACTCTAAACTAGACTTTCTCCACTAATGGGGACGTTTGTTGAACTTATATGTGAAGTCTGCCACCTGATATCTTCCCACAAAGCGGCTTAAAAAAGCCGTAATGCGCCATTTTGCAAAGGCAAGGGCTGTGTGTCGGCCGGAAAGTGCCCTTTTAATGCAGTGGGCCACAGTTTTTTGGCAGGAAAGGCCCCCTTTTACTTCTTTGCGGACTCCGTTTGAGGCAACATTTGCAAATTCTGTGCTTACACTTCCCGGACAGAGGGCTGTTACACTTATTCCCCGCGGTTTCAGCTCTGCTGCCAGGGCCAGACTGAAGCTTAAAACATAGGCTTTACTTGCGGCGTAAACGGCAAAGTTACCAAGAGGCATAAAAGCCGCAAGACTTGATGTATTTATAATAATGCTCTCTTTTTTCATGTAGGGGAGGGCGTATCCGCAGATTCCGGTGAGGGATGTGCAGTTTAAATCTAGCATCTGCATTTCGCGCTCTACGGGAGTTTCTTCAAAAGGTCCATAGGTCCCAAATCCTGCATTGTTTACAAGAATTTTTATTTCAAAATCAGTCTGCTTTGAAAGATAATCACGGAAGTTTTCAGCACCTTTTGCGCCGGTTAAATCCATCGCAAGCGGAATGATTTCAACCTGCGAAAAGGCTTTAATTTCATCTTTTAAAGCCTGCAATTTATCTTCCCGGCGGGCAATAATCCAGATTTGCTGGCAAAGATTTGTCCTGGCAAGCTGACGGGCAAACTCCGCTCCCATTCCTGAACTTGCGCCTGTTATAATTCCGATTTTCTTCATTCTTCCATTATATTATTTTTATGGGAAATGCGATATAATTATTTTTATGAAATTTGCACAATCCACTCTTCTTATCATGCTTTCTGCCCTTTTGATTTCCTGTACTTCCAGAGCAGAAAAACTTCAGTCTAAAAAAGAAAAAATCAGCCGCCAGGGTGCCCAGACCTTATATAAGGACTATGTTTTTCCTCAAGTTAAAAAATCTGACCTTGCTCTGGAGGCTTACATAAAAAATCTTCCTTTGGAGCGTAAAATTGCCCAGCTTTTTATAGAAAATCTTGAAGGAAATAAAACCTTCCGTTCTTACGAAACTTTTTCTGATATAACAGGAAAAGCTGACGACACTCCGATTGTAGCGGGCGGCTACCTTTTCTTTTCCTACAATCTTTCAGATACAGCGGAAGAAACAGCTTCTTATATAAAATCAATCCGCACTTATACAGAAAAAAATAATCAGATCCAGCCTTTTCTTGCAATTGACCAGGAGGGCGGCTGGGTAAACCGTCTTAAAAAGCTTACGGGAAAGCTTCCTTCTCAGGAGGAGGTCGCAAGGAATTATGATATTGCGGGCGCCTATGATTTATATTCGCTTCAGGCTGAAAAAATGTCTCAAATCGGCTTTGATATGAACCTGGCACCCGTAATTGAAGTCTGCACTGATGATAACCGTGACTTTCTTGACGGTCGCAGCTTCGGAGACTGCCGGCAGACAGCTTCTTACGGAATCGCCTGCGTAAATGCCTATGAAAATAACGGAATTGCAACGGTAATCAAGCATTTCCCGGGAAATACAAATACAGATCCCCATACCGGGCTTCCAGAAATCACCCTGCCAAAGGATGAGCTTGAAAAGCTTTTACTGCCCTTTAAGGAAGTATGCCATCATGCGCCTGCCGGCCTTCTTATGAGCCATGCCAGAACTTCAGTCCTGGACCCGGATACTCCAGCCTGCCTTTCAAAAACCTGGGTAAGCGATGTCCTTCGTAGTCAGTACGGCTATCAGGGAATTATTTTTTCTGATGATATTTTTATGGGGGCTCTTGCAAGTAACGGATTTCCGCCGGAAAAAGCGGCTGTTCTTGCCATCGAAGCCGGGGTAGACTGCATTATGACATCAGAAAAGCGTTTTGCAAAACAGGCAAAACTTTTGTACCAGAAGGCTCTGGAAGATTCTGCATTTGAAAGCCGGATTAATCAGAGCTTAAAAAGAATCCTTGTTTATAAAATTAAGGCTGGCCTTTTTGAACTTCCTTTAGAAGGGGAGGTAAAGTGATTTATGGGAAAAAAGTCAACTGATAAAGCCGGAAAGCTTTGCGGAGAAGAGGGCTTTAATAAATATTACGAAAGTATTTATGCCTCCCGCTGGGAAGGCTTGAAAGCATGCTTTGATAAGGAAAATCAGCCTGTGGAGTATAAAATTCCGGGGGCTGAAAAATCCTATTTTCTGGACTCTGCCAGTGTTCTTGCGGCTCTCTGTCTTCCCTTAAAGGGTGCAGAACGCATTCTTGATTTATGCGCGGCTCCCGGTGGAAAAACTCTGGTTCTTGCAAGCCGTATGGATGGTAATGCCCTTCTTTCCTCTAACGAACGTTCTCCGGAACGCAAGCACAGGCTTTCCGTGGTCTGTCAGACCTGTCTTCCTCCAGAAATCTCCGAGCGTGTAAAAACTTCCTGCTCGGATGGTTCGACCTGGTGTACCCGTCAGTCAGAATGTTTTGACAGAATACTTCTTGATGCTCCATGTTCATCAGAGCGTCACGTATATCTTGATCCCAAATATCTTAAAGACTGGTCACTTTCCCGAATCAAAACCGTTACTACTGCCCAGTGGGCTCTTTTGTCTTCTGCTTACCGTCTTCTTGAGCCGGGCGGAATTCTTTTATATTCAACCTGCGCCCTCTGTCCAGAAGAAAATGACGGAATGATTTCCCGCCTTTATAAAAAATTTAATAAGAATGGCAATGATTTTGAACTTTTGTCCCCCTGTCCTCAGCTTTCAGAAATTGAGGATTTTACAAAAATCACCCTGCCTGAATACGAAAAAACAGAATTCGGCTTTCAGATTCTTCCGGATATGGCAAAGGGTGCGGGCCCTATTTATTTTTCGATAATAAAAAAGAATAATACATTGTTATAAACCTTTAAAATTTCTTAATTTATATGTATAATTAACAGGTTTCTGGAGAAAAAAAAGTGTTTGGTTTTAATAGAAAAGTTGTAAATGCAAGATTCAATAAGCGTCTGGAACAGATTGTCGAGATTGCTCAGAGTCTTTCTGAAATTCAGGATATAGATATTCTTCTGGAGCGAATCCTTACTGAAACCCGCAAGATTGTAAATGCCGATGCGGGTTCGATTTATATTGTTGAAGGAAACAATCTTAGAATCAAATATGGTCAGAATGATACTCAGCTTAAACTTCTTGCTCCCGGTGAAAAGCTTCCATATACATATTTCTCTTTTCCTATAAATGAGTCTTCAATTTCAGGTTATGTAGCGAAAACCGGTACCCCCCTTAATATTGAAGATGCCTATCAGATTCCGGCAGGTAAACCCTATCATTTTAATATGGAATCTGACATCACAACTGATTACAGAACCCGCTCAATTTATACTTTCCCTTTAAAAATTAAGGGCGGTGCAATTCTTGGTGTAATTCAGATAATTAATGCCATGGATGAAGAAGGAAATATTGTTTCTTTTTCACAGGAGGCAGAGCTTCTTATTAACCACTTTGCTGCTAGTGCCGTTCAGGCTTTGCAGAGGGCTTATCTTACAAGCAGTATGGTTAAACGCATGCTGAAAATGGCAGAATTCCGCGATCCAAAAGAGACTTTTCCTCACGTTGAGCGAGTATCTTCCTTTGCCCTTGAAATTTATGACCGCTATGCCTTTAATCACCGCATAGATGAAGAAACTCAGGAAAAATACCGCGATTATCTGAAAATTGGTGCAAAATTCCATGATGTCGGAAAGGTTGGTATTTCTGATATTATCCTTAAAAAGGTTTTTCCCCGCTTTACAGATGAAGAGCGTTCAATTATGAAGGGACATACCTGTATTGGTGCCCAGCTTTTTGAACCTCCTGAAAGTGAACTTGATACAATCTGTCAGGATATTGCCCTCCATCATCATGACCGCTGGGATGGCGGAGATTCCGGCTATCCTGGAAAAATCAGGCTTTCGGATTTTGATATTCGTGACGGCCAGGTTCCAAAAACAGAGCCGCTCTCAGGCGAGGATATTCCTCTTGCGGCACGAATTGTTGCCGTTGCTGATGTATTTGATGCTTTAAGTCACAAGCGCTGCTATAAAGATTCCTGGTCTCTGGAAGATTCCTTTAAGGAAATTGAAAAGTGTTCGGGAAGTCACTTTGATCCGGATGTTGTAGAAGCCTTTATGCAGATTAAAGACCGTATCTGTTCGATTCTGGATGCTATTCCTGATGCTTAATAAGTTTGTGTAAAACCCGGTCAAAGCAGTTGGCAAATTTTTCAAAATCTTTTTTGTCATAGCCGTCCTTTGTCCGTTTTACAACTCCTGCCTGAAAAAGGGCAAAGTCAAAGTCACGGTCAGAAAGCAGATCCTTGATATTTTCTTTTGTAAAAGCTGTTCCCCTGTCATTTATGGCAGGGATATTTTTTTCAACAAGTCTGTCCGCAAATACAATATCCCGGGTAATAACCAGGTCGTTTTCAGATGCGTGTTCAAGTATGTAGCTGTCCGCTGCGTCTTTTTCATTTTTACAGATAATCATTTCGTAGGGAGAAAAATCACAGGGAATCTGCTTATTGGCAACAAAAAAAATTGTAAGATCGAGTTTTGCCGCTGTTTTTACTGCGTGATTTCTAACGGGAACGGGGCAGGAATCTGCATCAATCCAGATACGAACTTCTTTCAATTAAAGAACCTTTCCGATTTTTTCTATCATGTCCAGAGTGTGACGTTCAATTTCGTTGCTTTCAAGAATTACGTCCGGATCAATCTGGCCTGCTTCCATGGCGATTTTATTCTGCTTGTCCTTGTACACTTCGTCGCAAAGCATGATGCCGGCAAGAATCGCTGTCTGCAAAGGTGTTTTTAATGAAGTGATTTTCTGTGCTTCTTCTGCAACCTTATTATAATAAGTAAGAAGCTTTTTGAGGTATTCATCATCTCCGTTTGCCTGAATGGTAAAGGAGGTTCCTAATGTATCAATATGAAGCTTACCCATTAGAAAATGTCGAATCCTAAATTGTCTGAATTTTCTTCTTCTGCTTCCATTTCAGGCTCAGAAAAATCTGCATCTGAAGACTGGGGGGGAAGATCGTTCATAGTATAAAAATTATTCTGTGAAGAAGTCTGAATGAACTGTGAGTTTAGGCCCTGTGGCTGAGCATTCTGATTTTGAACCTGATTCTGTAGAGTAGCCTGATTCTGCGGCTGTGCCTGCACTGGAGCTGTATTCTGAACTGGTGCTGAGACTGTCTGCTGAGACTGAATAGGTTCTGAAGCCTGTACCGGGGCTGTCTGTGGTGCAGTTTCTGTTGCTTTTTCTGCAGCCTGATTTGCCCTCTGGATGTCAACTGTTGGTTGAACTTTTACCTGCGGGGTAGTTGAAGCAGCCTGACCGGCAGCCTTCAGAACAGAGTTTTCAATCTGATTAAGCCGGTCAAGCGCCTTTAAGATTCCACTTTCAATCTGGCTCTGATCTGTCTCAAAAGAAGTGAGTTGCTCCGACTTGCTGGAAAGCGCATTTGTGAGCTCTGAACATTTTTTGCGCAGAGCATCGTTTTCAGCCTGCAGCTGCTGAATCTTTTCAACAGCACTCTCTATCTTTTGTTCAAGAAGAATTACCTGATCAAGTGAAATCATATCTTTTCCTTAAAACAATTATGCTTTAAGAGCTTTTTTAGCAGCTTCTACAACTGCTTTGAAAGCTGCTGGATCTTCAATAGCCATATTAGAAAGAGCCTTGCGGTTCAATTTAATACCAGCTTTGTTGCATCCATCAATAAAACGTGAGTATGACATACCTTCTTCACGAACTGCTGCGTTAATACGTGCAATCCACAAAGCGCGGAATTCATGTTTCTTATCACGGCGGTCTACATAAGCGTGATTCAATGCTTTTGTTACAGCATCTTTAGCAGCCTTGTAGTTTGATTTTCTGTCGCCGATGAAACCTTTAGCAAGTTTCAAAATCTTTGCACGGCGATTCTTTCTTTTTGTTCCGTCTATTGCTCTTGACATTTTCTACCTCGATTAAGCGTATGGAAGCATCTGCTTTCTGATTTTCTTTGCATCTGCTTCTGCAACATAACCTGCTGCTCTAAGATTTCTCTTACGTTTCTGTGAACGCTTTGTCAAGATATGACGAAGGTTCTGCTTCTTGTGCTTTACTTTGCCAGTGCCTGTTAAAGAATAACGTTTAGCAGCTGACTTCTTTGTCTTCATTTTAGGCATTTCTAAACCCCTTTATTTTGCGGCTTTTGCTGAAATTGTCATTGACATGTTTCTGCCATCCATAGCGGCAGGCTTATCAATGGTGTACGCTGAGGTAAGTCGCTTTAACACCTCATTCAGAACGTCAAAACCAAGTTCGGTATGGGCAAGCTCACGACCGCGGAAGCGGATTGTAACCTTAACCTTATCGCCTTCGTCAAGAAATTCCTGAATATGCTTGGCTTTAGTATCCAGATCTCCTGAGCCGATTTTAGGCTGCATGCGGATTTCCTTCAGCTTCAATACCTTTTGATTTTTCTTGGAGTCACGGAGCTTTTTCTCCTGTTCAAAACGGTACTTGCCATAATCAAGTATTTTACAAACCGGCGGGTTAGCATTAGGTGAAACTTCAACAAGGTCAAGGTCTTTATCCTTAGCCATATTGAGAGCCTGATTTGTCGGAACGATTCCGAGCTGATTGCCCTCATCATCGATAAGACGAACCTCACGAACACGAATCATTTCGTTGATTCTCTGTCCTTTGTTGTTGTTGTTTGCATTCTGGTATGCCAATTATCCTCCTAGGTGTTATAACAAGGTCGCAAGACTATGTTTATAAAACACTTTTTACATATAACGTATTCTAATAATATATAGGATTTTAGGCCTGTGTGTCTAGATTCAAAAAGGGGATTTATAGTACATTTTCCCTATGGCAGAATTTATTTCAAGCTTCACAACGGGCTTTCAGGATGTCGTTGCGGCGGATTTTCCGCGTTTAATTAAAGGTGTAAAAATAATAGCGCTTTATGATGGTTTTGTACATTACCGCTTTGACGGCAATTCCCGCGACCTGGAAAAGGTAATTTATTTCAATAATACATTCTTTGTTTTAAAGACTTTTAAAGGCGGCGCTAATTTTAAGACCATGGTGAATGCTGTCGCAGGTCAGAAAAATTACTATTTGATTAACAGGGGAAGCTTCCGTGTCCGTTTTGTCCAGGAAAATCAGTTTGCAAAGGTTGATAAGGCGCTGGCGCGCCGGGCAGAAGAATCTGTTCTGCAGAACTCCAGGCTTTCCCTTGACCGCGTAAGTCCTTCCACTGAAATCTGGTATTCAATCCGCCGGGAAGGTTTTTCATTCTGCGGTCAGCTGATTTCTAAACGGGAGTTTACGGAAAAAAATCTGAATAAAGGGGAGTTGCGTCCTGAAGTTGCCTATATGATGTGCGTCTTTGGCGGACTGACACCAGGACAGGTTTGTGCAGATCCTTTTGCGGGCTACGGTTCGATTCCCCTTCAGCTGATTAAAAAATTTAATCCTTCAAAGCTTTATGTCAGTGACATCAGTTCTGAGCAGGTGGAAATAATCCGCGCAAAAAAACAGATGGCGGACGAGCGCGTGGATCTGCGGGTGGCAGATGCCTTTAAGCTTGAGTACATCGGGGACGGTCAGCTTGATGCTGTTATTACAGATCCGCCCTGGGGCTTTTATGAAGATATAGGTGACATCAAAGCTTTTTATAATAGAATGTTTGATTCTTTTTTGCGCGTGCTTAAGACTGACGGTAAAATGGTGATTTTGAGTGCGCGGAAGGAAGAGCTGGAAGCCAGTGCAGCAGAAAAAGGGCTGATGATTGAAAAAAGCTTACACACCTTAATTAATGGAAAGAAAGCTTCGCTTTATCTGATAAAAAGAATTTAGCCGCAGACGGGACTCAGATTTTTACAGATTTTCTATCTGCCTTCTTCTGTGTATGTCTGCGGCTCTTTATTATTGAATGTACATGTACATTGGGCCGTCACTAAGCTGGTTTATTTCCTTCATTGCCTTTGCAGGAATTCCAAGCTGAGCGGCAGTCTGCCTTGTAAGCAGGTCAGAAATCTGGCCGGTCAGGTAATCGCGGAAGTTTGTTTTCTTTTCTTTTTTGAAAGTTTCAATCCTGATTCCCGGTTTTTCAAGCACAGTTTCTGTAAAATGTGAAAGACAGTGTTCCCAGGTATCAATATGGTCAATCAATTTGTTGTCTAAAGCCTGACGTGCTGTGAAAATTCGACCGTCAGCAAGTGGAAGAACTTCTGCTTTTGTCATTTTTCTTCCGTTTGTAACAACGTGAATAAACTGCTCATAACATTCATCACAGATTGACTGCATAATATCAAGCTGTTCCTTAGTAAAGGCTTCTGTCATATGGCCCATAGCCTTGTTTTTTCCCGAATGAACGATTGCTGTTCTGATTCCTTTATCTTCCAGAAGCTTTGAAATATCAATAAACTGGCCTGAAATTACGCCGATTGAACCTGTAAGGGTATTGCGGTTTGCCCAGATTTCGTTTGCGGCACAGGCAATATAGTAGCCGCCTGAAGCAGAAAGAGTTCCCATATAAGCAAAAACTTTTTTTCCGGTAGTTTTATAATCCTGCAATGCAAGATAAACTTCATCAGCCTGATAAACAGCTCCTCCCGGAGTTTCCATATAAATTACGATGCCCCTGTTTCTGGAATCATTTTTAAGGTCTTTAATTTTTGAAAGCAGCCAGGTCTGGTTGTAATCCTGATTTTCCTGCTGGATAACTCCCTGAATATAAAGGGCTGCCACATATTCATCTTTATAGCTTTTTATAGCTTCCTTATCATAATCTTTATCAAGAACAATCTGATTTGATTTTGCTCTTGTTGTAATCTTAACAGAAGTAGCAGAACTTTTACCTCCAAAAATACTTGCTGCCGTAACTCCTAAAATTACCAGAAGCAAAACTGCAAAGACAATAATTCCAGATTTTGTTTCTTTATTCATTACTGTAAATCCTCCGGTCTGATTCTTCCTGTTTCCAAAGCTTCTTTAAGCATTGCGTGATAAGCGTTTACAAAACTCATGTGCATATAAGGGCTTAGCCAGATAAAACCGAGTCCCGCAGGAATTGAAGCAAGAATTGCCCATCCCAAAAAGCTCAGGTACATTACAAAAAGGTCCATCTTGTGCCCCTGTGTGATGATTTTTGATATGTTGAGGGCCCGAGGAATCGAAACTTTTTTGTATTCTGCGATAATAAAAAATATCTGGGAATAGGCAAAGTATTTGATGATTCCCGGAATAATGAAAAGCATAAACCATAAAAGCAGCCAGATGTATTTATAGATTGCGGCAAGAATAGCTCTCCACCAGTTATTCATTCCTTCAAAAAAATCAGAAAGGCTTACAGGCTCTGGCGAACGGCTCATCTTTAAGTAAACATTAAGTCCCGCAACATAAAGAATTGCTTCAACTGCAAGCTGAATATAGGAAAGAAGGGTAGATGAAGAACTTTCTTCTGAAACTCTTTTAATAAAAATGGAAAAAGAATTTACATCAGAAAAATCATATTCAAAAATATCCGGAAATGAGCGGAGCATTTCAACTGTCTGTGGAATTGAAAAAACAATCAGAATAAGGCCCGCAATAATTGTCATAAGAACAGGAACTGTCCATCTGCCATTTAACTGTTGTCGTGCAAAACTTTTGTATTTTTTTCTTTCAAATAGCATAAATACCTCTAAAATTATTGTAACGTTATTTTATAGAATTTTACAACGATTTTAACATATCCCTGTAATACCGGCTTTCTATATCCTCTTTTTTAATGCCACATATTTCAAAAATCTTCATTATTATATTTTTCATTTTTTTTACAGTTTCTTCATCATTCTGATTTTTGATTATTTCGATTTCAAGAAAGTATCCAAGCGGGGGTACCTGGCAAAGTTCTGCGTGGGCACATTCTCCTTCAATATCTACATTCCAGCCGTCAACGCTTTTTTCCTTATGAAGGTCGATTGTGGCGCCAAGATCTGAAAAAAAAGTTCTAAGGGCTTTTGCATCGGAGATTTCGGACTCATTTTCATCATTTACTTCTATTTGGGTTCCGTCTTGATTTTTTAGGATTTCCTTCTTTTTATATGTGAATAAAAAGGAGTTTGAAATCTGCTTGTCCTTAGTTATTTTTTCATGGCGGATTCGGGCAGAAAGAAAGCTGCGTCCGTCAGGGGCAATTTTTCCGCAAGGCATTTCAAAATGATAATAATCATCTGATTTTTGGGTGTGTCCAAGAAAGGTTCCGATTTTATTAAGGCAGGCAGTTACGTTTTTTGTGTCGTACACATGGGCTTTTAATTCAATTTCATAATTCATAAAAAAAATATACAATATCAGCATGAAATTGATAAGCGGTCCAATGGCGACTATTTCCCATCCGGCATTCAGAATTTTAATAGAAAAGTTTGGAGCCTGTGACGAGTATTTTACAGAAATGATAAATGCAGGCACCCTTCTTACAGGCGGCCAGTTTGAAAAATTTTATATTGATCCCTCTCCTGTGCCGGAAAAAGTAGTCTGGCAGCTTACTGGTCACGATGCGGAAAATATGAAAAGGGCGGCGGCACTTTTATGCGCTCTTCCCGGCCTTGGCCTTGATATCAATATGGGCTGTTCTGCGCCGGATATTTACCGCTACGGGGCGGGAATTGCCTGGATGCTGAAACCCCGCGAAGAAACTGAAGAAATGGTAAAAGGCGTGAGGCGGGTAGTGGAAGAATGGAATAAGACTTGTAGTCCTGAAATGAAAAAGCGTTTTTCCGTAAAGCTGCGTCTTGGGGATGATAATTTTACTGATGACGATTTTTTTTCTTTCTGCGATATGCTTGTTTCTAACGGCGTTGAGCTTTTAACCCTGCATCCCCGTACAAAAAAAGAAAAGCTGACACGTCCGGCCCGTTATTATTACTGCCAGAAAGTGTGCGGGCGTTTCCCTGGTCTTCCTGTATATCTGAACGGAAACGTAAAGGATTATGCCAGCCTGAAAAATGCCCTTGCCGCGGCGCCTTCCGTGCAGGGAGTAATGATTTCCAGAGCCTGTGTAGAAAAACCCTGGATATTTTCTGAACTGAAAGCAGTTCTGGAAGGAAGTCAGCCTGTTAAGCAGAAGGTAAACATGAAAGAACTTTCCCTTTCCTATATTTCTGATATAGAAAAGTATCAGCCTGTAGAATTCTGGAAAACAAGATTGCAGCGCTTTTTTACATACTTCTGTCAGAATTTTAAATTTGCTCACTATGCCCAGACTCAGTTTTTAAATGCAAAGGATAATGAAGATTTGCGGCAAAAAATTGAAGATTTTTTTGAAAAATGCCCGGAAGAAGTTGAAAAAGAGCTTTAGCAGATATTTATTTTGCACATGGATAAAAAATGTGTTATTATTTTCTATTAGTAGTTGATAGTGGAATTACAATATGAATGAACAGGCAACGCAGACACCTTCCAGAGAAAATCCTAGATTTGGAAGAAAAGTATTTTTTTTAGATCCTCCTCTGACTCTTAACAATGCTATTATAGAACCATTGCGTGGTGATGAATACGAAATTTATGTAATTCAGGATTATAAGCTTGTAAAATCCATACTCATGGCAAATCAGGATGCGATGATATTTATTAATATTGACCATTCCCTGACATTCAAGCAATGGTTTAACTTTATTTTTTCTTTTAAGGATCATCCTGTTCTTTCTACTATTTTTGTCGGTATTGTTTCTGAGCGTGCTACAAGCTCAGATCAGTCCCTATTCCTTGAAAATCTTCCTCTGCCCTGCGGCTTCCAGATATTAGGTTCAATATCAAATGCCGTACTTCTTGAAAATTTCCGCAAAATTTTTGAACTGAACGGAGCAAAGGGTAACCGAAAATATATCCGTCTGGACTGTCAGAACAGTAAGGTTGTTTCAGCCTGCTTTATTCAGGAAAACAAGCTTTATGAAGTTATCATCAAGAACATCAGTTCTGTAGGTTTTGCCTGTACCTTTGATGAAAAGAGTGCAAAGTATTTTAAAGAGAACGCTGTTTTCAATAATATTTCCTTTACTTTCGGACGCAATACAATTGTCTGTCCTTCCGTAGTTTTCCGAATCATGGAAAATACTGCGGTTTTCCTTTTTACAAGTGCCATGCCGCTTGCCTATAAGGAAGCTATCAGAAGGTTCGTTCAGTCTGTCCTTATCAAAACCTTTGAGCTTAAGCTTAAGAACTACACAATGGACTTTACCAAATACAAGGATGAAATCGATATGGGGGCTGTCGCAATGGCAAAAGATGCCCGCAATTCTCAGATTAGTTTTGACGGTGATTCTGATTTCGGCAACCTTGAAAATGTCGATGAAATATGATGGTCGTAATGTCACCTGTCAACTTCCGAATTGACGTAACCATCATTTAACTTTCGCTTCGCTCAAGTTGTAGGATTGCTATTTCATAAAATCACTTTTTGTGGTATGTTTTCTCCATTAAATTAATTCACGCGGCGCAAACCGGCGTCGCAAAAGGAATAAAAAATGGCAGACACTAAAGACACACATGCATGTACGTTGGACAAAATCATCAGTCTTTGTAAGAGACGTGGTTTTGTATATCAGGCTTCAGAAATTTACGGCGGTCAGGCCGGCGCCTGGGATTACGGTCCTCTTGGCGTAGAATTCAAAAGAAACATCCAGAACGAATGGTGGCATTACATGACTCAGCTTCATGATGATGTTGTTGGACTTGATTCAGCAATTTTCCAGCACCACACAACATGGAAGGCTTCCGGTCACGTAGATCACTTTTCTGATCCTATGATTGACTGTCTGGAGTGTCAGGCTCGTCACCGTGCAGATAAACTTATCGAAGACTTTGTTGCAGCTAACCCGGACAAAGATCCTGGAAAGCCGGTTGATACAATGACTCACGAAGAAATGAAAGAGTACATTGACGCAAACATCAACTGTCCTACCTGCGGAAGCAAGGAAAGAAAATACACAGCAGTCCGCGAATTCAACCTTATGTTCAAAACATATCAGGGACCAATTGCTGATGAATCTCACCTTATTTACCTTCGTCCTGAAACATGTCAGGGTATTTTTACAGACTTCAAGAACATCGTTCAGTCAAACCGCATGAAAGTACCATTTGGTGTTGCTCAGGTTGGTAAATCTTTCCGTAATGAAATCATTTTCAAGAACTTTATTTTCCGTACCTGCGAATTCGAGCAGATGGAAATGGAATATTTCTGTAAACCTGGAACAGAAGACGAAACATTCGAGCGCTGGAGAAAAGACCGCTGGGCCTTCTACCTCAAGTACGGTATCCCGGAAAAGCAGCTTAAGTGGCACCACCACGACAAGCTTGCTCACTATGCTAAGGATGCTTACGATATTACTTACAACTTCCCGATTGGATTTGAAGAAATTGAAGGTATCCACAGCCGTACAGACTTTGACCTCAGCCAGCACATGGAATATTCAAAGAAGGATATGTCTTATATCGACCAGGAAGACGGAAACAAACGCTATGTTCCATACGTAATCGAAACTTCTGCAGGTCTTAACCGCAACTTCCTTATGTTCCTCTGCGAAGCTTATGAAGAGCAGAACGTTGGTACAGACGGAAAAGATGATTACAGAACTGTTCTTCACCTTGATCCACGTCTGGCTCCAATCACTGTTGCTGTATTGCCATTGATGAAAAAAGACGGTCTTGCAGAAAAGGCTAAGGAAATCCAGCATCTTCTTAAAGAAGACTTTGTAACTGACTACGATACTTCCGGAACTGTAGGAAAACGCTACCGCCGCCAGGACGAAGTTGGTACTCCTTTCTGTGTAACTGTAGACTACGACACAATTCAGGAAACAAAGGAAGACGGTTCAAAGAACGAGCTCTTCAACACTGTTACAGTCCGCTTCCGCGACAGCATGGAACAGGAACGCGTTTCTCTGGATGACCTTGTATTCTTCATCCAGAAAGCTATTAAAAACTATAAACCGGTAGAAAAATAATATCGATGATCACACGGATTCGATTTTGCTAACGCAAAATCATATAAAAATAATATGGAATTACGTTAGTAATTCCGAATCCGTGTGGCAATTCTTTCGGAGAATTGATTTTGGACTACATAAGACTTGGTAAAACAAACGCTTTAATTTCCCGCGTGGCTTTTGGTGCCATGAGACTTTTGGACAGCGAAGGTGAAAACAATGCCGGTGCAATTGTCCGCAAGGCCTACGATGAGGGAATAAATTTTTTTGATACTTCGCGCAAAACTCCGGAATGTGAAAAGCTTTTGGGAGATGCCCTTTATGACATCAGAAAAAACGTATTTCTTTCTACAACTACAGCATCAAAAGACCTGGAAGCAATTAAGGCTGACCTTGAAACAAGTCTTATGACTCTCCACTGTGATACCGTTGACCTTTATCAGTTTGAAACAGAGGATTTTCTTCCTCTGCCGGATGGGGATGACGGTATCTACAAATTTTTATGCGGGGCAAGGGAAAAGGGTAAAATCAATCATATTGGAATTGTTACCACAAACTTTGACCTGGCAAAAAAAGCTGTCGAATCTGACCTTTACGACACTATTCAGTTTCCATTCAGCATGGTAAGCCCTGATGAATCTGTAGAAATCGTAAAGCTTTGCGAAGAGCATGATGTGGGCTTTATTGCAATGCAGCCTCTTGGCGGTGGAATCATTCAGAATATTCCGCTGGCTTTCGGATTTTTACATCAGTATGAAAGTGTAATTCCAATCTGGGGTATTCAGACTCAGGAAGAACTGGAGCAGATTTTATACTTTAAAGAGCATCCGCCTGTAATAGATGACAAATTTAAAGAGGATGTAGAAAAAATCAGGGAATTCTTTAACTGATAATTTTTTAGAAATTTCTAGCTGAAAATGCTTATGTCGACTTCTTCCGTTCCGTCAGGAGATTTTGAAGGAGTCTCTTTTTTTAACTGGGCAATTGATACTGCTTTCTGCGGATTGTGTTCAGCTTTTTCTTCTGCAGCCGCTGTATCAGGATTTTCTGCAATATCCTTTGCCTGCTGCATGGCACTTTCTTTCTGTTCAACAATTTTAAGAATATCTTCCTTTTCCTTTTTAGAAAGAACGCGCAGAATGTTCAGGTTTTCATCAGTCTGAATTGTTTTTGGAGAACCGTCGGCTTCCTTTTCTGAAAGCAGCTGTACAACCGGACACTTTGGATTTGCGTGATTTGAATCTACTACAACTGCGATTTTTCTGTTTGAAAGGTAAACATAAGTACCGATAGGGTAGAGGGAAACTGTATAAAGCAAAGCCTTAAGAACAGAATCATCATAGGCGTGTTCTTTGTTCTGAATCATTTCCAGCAGGGCATCAAAAGTTGTTCTTTCGTCGCGGTAAGTTCTTGGTGATGAAATGGCTTCGTAAGAGCAGGCAACCGAAATAATTTTTGCAATCGGTTCGATTTTTTCGCCCGGAAGACGGCGGGGGTAGCCCATCCCGTTTTCCTTTTCGTGGTGTTCAAGAACGCCAAGCTGAACAGGAATAGGAAAATCCAGATCCTTGATGATTGTGTAGCCGAAAACTGTGTGCTTTGCTATGTGGGCCCGCTGTCCCGGCGTAAGCTTCTTTTTAGTATTGTAAAGCTGAGGCGGCAGGCGGAGCATTCCGATTTCATGGAGGATACAGGTAACTCCAAGATCTATCATTTTGGAAAGGGGCATTCTGAGCTGCATTGCAATGGCGATTGCAAGAACTGTGGAGCGCATTGCATGGCTTACAATGTAATTTTTAGGACTCAAATCAGGATGAGGAGTTATGCGCAGAATGTAGCGGCGGTTTTCCTTAATAAAAATACAAAGCTGCTGAACTGTATCAGAAAGATTGTCCTTATCAATTTCCTTGTGGGTTGTGTAGCGGGTAAATACCTGCTCGATATAGTTCATGTATTCGTTGTAAACATTTTCAACGGCTTCCATTCTTGAACGGTCACTGTTGTCAAAAATATGCTGCTTTGAGTTTTCGATGGCCTTTTTAATGTTCAGACCGATTTCTTCTTTTTTGACTTCCTGACTTTCTGGAAGATTGTTGTTGTCTGTGATTTCAATATCACCGTCCAGTGCAACATTTCCGTCACAAAGTAAAGAATCGAATTTCCATGTGTTAAGAGCTTTTATAAGGGAATCTGTTACATCTGCAGATTTTGGAAGCAGTACAAAGGTGCTGTCTATCAATAAGTCGCCGGTAAAAGAGATATTACTTCTTAAAGAGTCAATTGTTACTGTTTCCATACTTTCTCATTTTTTATTATCGGCATAATGTTTAAAAAAGTAAACTGATGGACCGTCAAAAAATAAAAAAAAAGGCTGGAAAACCTCACACGTTTCCCAGCCTTCATATAAGTAAACAAAAAGGAATAAGGCAAATCAGGTGTCTGGATGTCTTGCCCACCCGAAGTTCATCCCCATTAATTTTATTATCGGGTTTTAGCAAAACGACTTTAGCGATTTATGAAAAAATTTTAATTTTTTTTTAACTCATCTGCCATTGACATATAATGAAAAATTATAGATGATTAACTCCGTTATGGACGAAAAACAGATTAGTCGAGCTTACTTGGAAACTCTTTCGTTTTCTGATTTGAGTGCACTGGCAGACAGATTTGGAATTGATGTTCCGATGGATCTGGACAGACGCTTTTTAATTGCTGAACTTTTAGAGATTAATGAAGAATTGAATCAGGAGCAGGATGAAATGATCCTCTCTCCAAAAACTGATTCAGAGGAAAAGGAATTTAAACTTCCTAAAAATTACAATGAAACACAGGTTTCCTGCGTTCTTGCAAATCCGGCCTGGCTTTTTGTTTTCTGGAACCTTGGTGAAGCTGATCTTCATATGCTGAAAGGTCTCGGTTCTTATTCCCTGAAACTCAGAGTTTGTTCTCTGGAAAATCCTAAAGATCCTGTTCCTGAAGAAGCATTTGAGGTTCAGACTGTAACAGAATCTCAGGAGCAGTTTGTACTTCTTCCTACAGGCAAAAAATACATCAGAATAGAGCTGGTTTACATTACCGCAACAACAGGAAAGGTTCTTGCCTTTTCCCCGGTGGTTTCAATTCCTCAGGGGGCGCCGGTAATCAATGACCTGCAGCTTGGTCGTGATGATGATAATTTTTCTGAAATCATTAAGCTTTCGGGCATGAGTAAGATTCTGAAAAATCAATATAAAAATTACCGACATTCCTTTTCATAACCGGCAGGCATCAAAATGAACAGAAACATAGCAATCATAATAAAAGCAACCCAGGATTATATCAGACATACAGAAGCTGACATCAAAAAAAATAAGCCGATTTTGAATCTTTATTTTAAATCAATTTCAAAGGTTTATATTCCTCTTTTGAATATGCTGAACAGCTTCGAAAAGGAAGGATTAAAAGTAAAAATCGGACTTGTTCTGCCTCCTGTCCTCTGTAATCTGCTTAGTGATGACGTATTAAAAGACCTTTATATTACCTGGCTTGAGCAGAAAAACGAGCTTGGAGCTGCTGAGCTTGAGCGCAATAAGGGTGATGAAAAAATCACCGCATTAATCAGGGAAGAAATTGAGGCTAACGAAAATCTCAAGCATGATTTTGAAAGCCTTTATTCAAAGGATTTGCTTAAGGCGTTTGCTGACAAGGCAAAAAAAGGCTATATAGAACTTGTGGGAACTTCGGGAACCGATATTTTCTTCCCTCACTATGCTGATATGCGTGAAATTATTTCAGCACAGGTAGAAAGCGGTCTTCATTCATACCGGCAGTTCTTTGGAAATATACCGGAAGGTTTCTGGCTTCCGGATTTTGGCTATACTCCAGGCGTGGAAAAGCTTATCAAAGCCTACGGATTTTCCTATACAATTACTGATGCCCGCTCTCTTCTCCTTTCTGAAAAACTACCTGCAAAGGGAATTTTCTATCCTGTTCGCACAGAAAATTCACTGGCGGTTTTTGCAAATGATCCGGATTGTTATGATGACGTATTCGCAGCAGAAACTGGTTATGTTAATCAGAATTCATACAGAAATGAAAAACGCGATATCGGATTTGAGCTTCCACTGGAAAAGCTTTCTCCTTTAATGGACGGAAACTCAATTCGTTTTGAAGCGGGTTTCAAATACTGGAATAAGGATTTTGTAAAGGGCAGTGATAATACAAATTATTACTCAAAGACTGATGCTCTTGAACAGGCAGAAAAAGATGCGGCTTCCTTTGTTCAGAAAAGGGAGCAGATTCTTGCTTCAGCAGCCGCTGCAATTCCTGATTCTGATTTTGTAAACCTTGTCTGTACCTTTAATTCTGATGATTTACGCAGCTGGAATGAATCTGCTGCCTGGCTTGAAAAAGTTTTAAGAAAATTCTCTGCTTCGGAAGTAAATCTTGTTTTCTGTAAGGAACTTCTGGAAAAACAGTACGAACTTGAAAAAATTACTCCCTATTTTTCTGCAGGAAACGGTACCGGCTACGGCGAAAACCTTCTTTCAAACAGAAACAGCTGGATGATGCGCTATATCAGAAAAGCCTGTGAGCGTATCATTGACCTTTCTGACCGTTTCCCTAATGATACAGGACTAAAAACCCGTCTTTTGAATCTTGGTGCCAAGGAGCTTATGATTGCACAGAGCCTTAATCTTGCAAAAAATATTGAAGATGAGAATTATGCTGATTTTGCAATCAAGAGATTTAAGGATTCAATCGAGGCTTTTACTGCTGTATTTGATTCTCTGGGGTCAAATACTGTAAGTACGGAATGGCTTACAACCCTTGAAATGAGGGATGCACTTTTCCCTTGGATGAATTATAGGATATTTTCTAAAAAGAAATAGGTTGTCGTAAAAAATCCCCTGCAAATTTGCAGTGAACCTACGACAACCTCAAACTTTTTGCATTGCAAAAAGTTTGTATTGCAATGAGCGTAAGGCTCTTTAAAAAGGCCAATTAAATTTTTGCAGGGAAGTTACGGCAAGCTCAAACCTTTTTGCGTTTTTTTTACTCGAACTTCAGGCTTTCCTGGATTTTTTCGTACATTTCTATCTGGCGGCTGGCGGTTTCGATTCCTAATTTTGCGGGATCGAAACGCTTGTCAATTTGCAGAACTTCCTTCCACTTTGCAATAGCCTCCTGCCATTTTCCCTGCGAATAAAGCTTAAGTCCCTGCTGGTAAAGCATATCGATCTGCGACTGAATGGTGCTTCTTCCCCTGTCTCCCATAAGAATTTTTGCAGAAAGACTTACCCGGTTAAGCGGATTGAAGGAAGATGTAAAATCCAGGGTATAATTAAAATTCATGCGTACTTTGAAAAACTCAAATTCAAAGCCGGAACTGAAGGCCGGGTTTGCTCCCTTTAGCTGAAAGCCTGCCAGCCAGGAAAGAAAAGATGTAAACTGAATCTGAATGCCGGCCCCTTCATAAGGCTTGTAAATCCTTCCTGTCTGAAGATTTACAGGGATTTTAAAATCCATCGTGATAAGAAGGGGCTTTATGATTTTGAAAGAAAGCCCTGTGGCAATCATTGTCGGCAGGGCATCGTCAAGCTTTATGCCCGAAGAACTTCCAAAGCCTGTAAAGGAAAGTCCAAGATTCTGCAGGGAAAGTCCTAGTCTGAGGTTTGCATCCCGCGAGGAATAGAATTTCAAAAAGTTGAACTGCAGCATGGCGCCGACATCTGCCATCAAAGCAAGTCCGCTCTGTTCAAGACCGGAATTAGCAATTATTGAGTTGGAATTGTTATCTGTGTAATCAGGCATTCCCCGCCAGCCGCCCTTTACAGTCGTTCCGACTGCAATCCCCTTAAAATTATAGCCGGCCAGAAAGTTGTAGGAAAGGTTAAAGCCGCCGCTTGTTTCGGTGTAGTAGCTTCCTGCCGTCCTTTCTCCAAAAAGATTGTATTCTGTGAAAGGTACATAAAAACAGCTGACATAGGCTCCAAGTCCCAGGTTTTTCTTTCTGGTTGTAAAGGCGATTGTTTCCATTTTTGAGTCAGCAATCCACTGATTATGAAAAAGAGAAAGCTGGGTTTCTTTCTGAAGAGATGCAGCTGCCGGATTGAACTGCAGGTAACTTACATCATCGCAAAGGCCTGTGTATGCGCTTCCAAGGCTTTCTGTGCGGCCTCCGAAGGGAATCAAGAGGGAACGGAAGCTTGTTGTTCCTTCGTTAGAATCAACCTGTGAATGAAAGAGATCTGAAAGGGCAGAGCTTACAGAGGAATAATCAAGGGCTTCCAGCCCGAAAGATGGAATTATTATGAGAAAGCTGAATATAAAAATCAGTTTTGAAACTCTTTTCATCTTCCGTTTTTGAAATAAAACCCTCACTTATTATATATGATTTCTGTTAATTTTCACCTTTTTTCTCGGATTTTTTATTTCATTATATAAGTATAAATTCCGAAAATATAATAAAGAAATCTGCTATAATATACTTATAAAAAAGCACATAAATCAGGCTTTTTTGAGCGGGCAAATTGATAAAAAAATTAACTTTTCTGACATTATTATTTTTTCTCATTTTGTTCCAGCTTTCTGCAAAATCGAAAAAATCACCGGATGCTTCCGGCATTTCTCTTTCCCAGATTGATGCCCTGATTAAAAAAACAGAATACGACCAGGCTCTTGAACTTTTAAATGATTATATTGCCTCAAATCCTGATAATTTTGACAATGCCCAGTCACGAATTAAAACAATCCTTAATCAGAGGCTTCAGTACGCTGCGCTGGCAGACAGGCTGATTAAAATGATTGTAAATGAACCTGAAAACAGCAGGGAAATTTACGAAATCATTGCCCAGCTTGAAAAATACGAGCGTCATCCTTCAGATGCAAATCTTCAGTTTATTGCAGATGTAAAAAAATCTGCTGAATTTAACTATTTCCGGGCAGTTTTTACAGAAATCCAGAATTCCGCAGCTGACTTTACAAAAAAAGAACTTTATGTTCAGTCCATGGAAAAAATTCGGGAAGGCTTCTGGCTCTACAGGGATGATTTTTATGATCACTGGGAAAAACATCCCCAGTTTATAAAAGAAAGCCAGACCGTCCTAGAAGACCTTGAAAAAAACATTGCTCTTTTTGAAAGCCGGGAATATGTACAGAAAATCAGCGATACAGTGCAGAAGTTTATTTCTCAGGTTAATCAGGATTTATACAGGGAAGCTGAACTTACTTTTTCTGACCTTCAGCGGCAGTTTTTAGAGATGAAGGGTCTGAGATTGAAAATTGCAGGAAACAGCCTGAAGTTTGAGGAACTTTTTGAGCGCACTAAAGCTTATGATGCAGACAGCACTGACGCATCCTATCTTCCCTTTATGATTTATTTTATAAATGGAATCGGAAGCATAGAAAAAAGCGGGCTGCTTGGAACCATTGACGGACTTTGGGACAATCTTGTTTCAACAATGAATTCGGCAGTTTTTGACCGCCTTACAAAGGTATATAAAAATTATCATCTTGCAGCTCTTGATGCCCAGGCTCCATATCAGCCTGTTTTGAATTATGCAGGACTTGAAGCAAAGGTGATTGCCCTTTACAACATTAAGGGCGGTGCCTTCCACAGAAGCGGCACTAAAGAGATTGCTGTAGAAAATCCCCTTGAAAGCTACAAAATCCTCTGCGATTATATTGCCCGCCTGACCCGGGGCACGGAAGATTTCAAAAAACTGAAAAATCAGATGGAAACTTTCATGCTTTCCCAGAAGGAGATTATCGGCAGGCTGGGAAGGTCTGCCGCAGAAGACCAGAAGCAGATAGATGAACTTTTTGCACTTCTTGATTCGGTGGGTGCTGCAACCGGCGAAAGGGCAATGCATGAGCTTTCTTCTGCAGAATGGGCAGCTTCTTATAATGCCAGCGCCTCTTTGCAGTGGAATGAGCTTTCCCTTATTTATTCAGGCCTTGTTGATCAGGTTTTTGCCCAGGCACTGGCGCTGGAAGTCGAGGGCTGGAAGGCAATTACCGGCTGCTATATGAGGCAGTCCGATTCTTATGTAGGGGAAGCCAGAAGAACTGACGCTGCCGGAAAAACTTATCTTGACGGATTTTCTACAAAAATTCCTGATGCTGACTACTCAAAAATCAAGGGCAGCCGGGCCTATGCTGTTAATTACGCAGCTTCTTATCAGCCCTCAGAAGAAGAGCTGAATGCCGCAAAGGAGCTGGGGCTTTATTTCCGCTACCCGGTGATTGCCCAGAACATTTTTGATTTTAACTGCGAAAACATTGATTCCTGTCTTGAAAGGATTAATTCTGAGCTTGCTTTCCTTGACCTTTCCTATGAAAAAAAAGCTTCATGGAAGGAAAGTGAAGAAATTACAAGGCTTCTTAATGAAAACAAAAATTATCTTAATATAAACCGTAATATACTTCTTGAATTAAAGAACCTTTCTTTGGATCAAATTTCCATTGCCAAGTCAAAAAGCCTGCAGGCTGTGCTTGCAAAAAACGAGGGTGATATTCGTTTTGAAGAAGCTCAGTCGGCCCTTAAACGTAAAGAATATCAGCTGGCCAGAAAAAAGCTTCAGGATGCCCTTACAAAATATGATGAATCTCTTGATAATCAGAATGATGAAGGGCTGAGACTGGAGGTTGATAAAAAACTTATGGCACTTGGCGAAAGAATTACCCGGGAAGAAAACGAGTTTGTTGTAGTTGAAGTGCGTCACTTAAAAACGCTTGCAAAGGATGCTTATTTTAACGGCCGCTTTGATGATGCTGAAAAATATCTGACCCAGGCTAAAAGCCGCTGGGCCGATACTAACGTTACGGAAGACCAGGAAATCACTAATTTGATGACCTTTGTAAATACGGCCGTTTCCATGAATACGGGCCGGGAAATTCTCCCAAGCTATCCCCAGTACCCGGAAATGTCCCAGCTGCTGGATATGTCTTACCAGTATTACAATTCCGGAAAAGAAAAATACGAGGCCGGCAACAAAAAAGAGGGAAATGCTGATTTGAATAAGGCTTTGCAGAGCATTCAGAAGCTTCAGTATGTTTATCCGCTTAATCAGGAAGCTTCAATCCTCACGCTAAAAATCAATAAGCTTAAGGATCCTGAAAAATTCCGGGAAGAATTCAGCCAGAAGATTGAAGCGGCAAAGTTTATGTGTAAGGGAGTGGAAACAAGAAGGGAAGGCTATGCAAATCTTCTTGACTATGCCCAGATTGAGCCTGATTATCCGGGCTTAAAAAATCTTATTTATCAGACAGAAATTGAAATCGGAATAAGACAGAAGCCTCTGGATAATAATTCGGGTAAAAAGGCCCGTTCTCTTTATGATGAGGCAAAAAAAATGTATGCTGATGCTAAGAGCGACCGTAAAAAGCTTGAAGCTGCCCTTTCAAAAATCAATCAGAGTCTTTCCCTGAATTCTGATGATAAGGATGCGATGAAGCTAAAAGACCAGATTACGACAAAAATCGGAGGAAGTGCACCGACTGTTCTTTCTACCGAGGATGAAAGGCTTTACCAGCTTGCAATCCAGCGCCTTCAGAATAATAATATTGCCGGAGCGGATGCTATTGTTTCTCGCCTCTTAAAAAAGTCGCAGAATATGAATTCGCAGAAGATTAAGGATTTAAAGGTTAAGATAGACGCCAGATCATGATGATGTTGTTAAAAAAGTCTTATGGACTTGTAAAAAAATATCTGACTTCTCTTTTTCTGCTTGCTCTTGCGGCTTTGGGTAAGCCTGCTTTTGCCCGGGATTTTTACTGGGAAAATCCTCTTTCTATTACAAGCGATGATTCAAGATTTCCTGTGACTGTAAACTGCGGGGAACACGGAATGGTTTTCTGGCAGACGGTTGATACTGCAAAAAAGGAGATTTACCTTTCCTGCAGGGACTACACTTCGCTGAAAAATTTTACCCTTCATCAGAAGTTTGCGGGGCCTTTTTCCTATTCGGGTGATGAGGTTCCTTCAATTTATACTGCCTGCGCCCTGGAAAACGGAAAAATCGCCCTTGCCGTTTTGAGCGCAGGCGGAGAAATCAGCATATTTACTTCATCTGATTTTGGTGCCAGCTGGAAATCTTCATTTATAAAAACTTCGGGCATTATGGTTGCGCCCCGTATTTTTGCAGTCGGCAGCCGTTTTAAAATCTTTGTTTCTTCCGGGGATGAATCTTCCTTTTCAATTTATACGACAGAATCCTCTGACGGCGAAAACTGGACTTCTCTGGAAGCCTTTAAGCCTTCTTCAAATCTGAGAAACCCCTTCCTGCCATATCTGCTTTATACAGAGGATGGCGGAGAGATTGTAGTTTTTCAGGCTCAGTATGTAAATCCTGTTACAAACAGAATTTCATATCAGCTTTATATGACTTCAAGACCTTCTGCCTTTCGCCCCTGGTCGGAAGCTGTCTTAATAACAGACGGACCTTCTCTTTCACCGCGAGATACAAATGAATTCTTTGCCTATCAGAATCAGAGGCCAAACCTTTTTAATTTTGAGGGAAAAAATTATCTTGCATGGGAACGCAGCCTGAAAAAAACAAGTTCAATCTGGGTGGCAGTTCTTGACCGCAGCGGAATTGAAGCGATGAGCGCAGAAGCAATTACAACAAGCGGAGAGGCGAGCAGGGCAGTTTTTTTTGAATATGAAAATAAGCTCTGGCTTTCCTGGTTTGATACAAGACGAGGCCGTGAATCTGCCTATATGGCAGGAAAAAACGGCAGCTTCTGGGAGGAGAACGTTCTTGCAGAAAACGCAAATATAAATCAGTTTGTAAATCCCCTTATCATTAATGACAGTGAAAATGATGGTGCTAAAGTGCTCACTTACGTCTGGCAGCAGACAAATCCTAAAAAAAGAAATTCCATTGTTTTCTTGTCGCCAGACCGAAGTGTTGCAAGTCCTCTTCTTACTCCCCTTACATTTAAAAAGAACGGAAAATCTTCAAAGCTTAAGCTTTCCGTCCAGATCAGTCTGCCAAAGGATTCTTCAAATATTGCGGGATATTCATACAGCTGGAGCCGGGATTCCG
Organism: uncultured Treponema sp.; assembly: GCA_947165895.1. Lineage (GTDB taxonomy): Bacteria > Spirochaetota > Spirochaetia > Treponematales > Treponemataceae > Treponema_D. The sequence continues at coordinate 417,734 of CAMVCB010000001.1, read as the reverse complement.
CCATTCAGCCGCCAAAGCAGATAGAACACTTTCCGAAAGAAACAAAAATCAATCTGACAGCCGGGGATGGGGACGGAAAATATTATCTTTCACTTTCTGCCTGTGACTATGCGGGAAACTGGTCTCAGCCTGCTGTACTTGTTTACACTCTTGATACGAAACCTCCTTTGCCTCCTGTAATCAAGACTCCGGATTCTGACTCTTTTGGTTTTGTAAACTCAAATAATTTTGCTTTGTCCTGGGCATCAGGCTATGGGGAAGAAAAGCCGGCTGGAGACGACGATACAGCATCTTATCTTTACCGCCTTGATTTTGTCGGCGACATTCCCCATAATCTCTATGCTTCACCCGGACATTCGTTAAAAGTTTCCCGGCAGACCGCTCTTCGTACAATCGAAGCCTTAAAAAATCAGTATGCCGGACAGCTGGCAAAAAAACGCCGCATGACAAGGCAGGCCGGGGCAGAAGCGACTTCTCTTTTGCATACAAAAGGCTTTTCAAATCTGGAAAACGGTGTTTACGTCTTCAGTCTTGCTGCCTTAGATGATGTCGGAAATATGAGCCAGCCGGCCAGTTCTTTAATCATCCTTAATAAATACAAGCCTTCAACCATAATTGAAAGCATTGAGCAGAAGGGAGCTGATTTTGGCGAAAGTGAAGTGGTAATTCACGGTCGAGGCTTTACCTTTGACGGCACTGTTTCTAAGGTTATTATCGACCGGGATGGAAAGGAGCCTTACGACCTGACCCTTTTCCTGAAAAATAATCACTACCGTCTGGTTAATGACCGCCTCATAAATAAAATCCTTCTTGGCCGGGCAGAAAGTGACCTTGACGAGGGAAATTACAAAATCGGACTTTATCATACCGACCGCGGCTTGTATTTTTCAAAGCCGATTCTGAAGATTCAGCAGAACGGTACTATAAAAATTGAGGGAGAATACCAGAAGCCTCAGCGCTTTTTCCCTTTTGCTGATGTAAAACATAGTGTCACAATTTATTTTATTCTTGCCGCACTTCTGCTGCTTTTTATTGCTTTTGCGGTAACCCTTGCTTTTGGAAAATTAGCTCTGCTTATAAATGAAGAAGCTGAGACAAATGCTCAGGTAAAATTACTGCTGTACGGAGGAAAAATTCGCATGAAATTTCTTTCAAAAATCATTTCATTTAAGCCGTCATTACGAAAAAAACTTATCGGCTTTACTTTCGTTCTGATTATGATGGTGGTAATGGGCGTTTCTCTTTCAAACGGCCGCCGCGTTATTTCCCTGCAGGAAAAAACTCTTGCTGAAGGACTTGAAAACAGAACGACCGTACTTCTGGAAAGCCTTTGTACCGGCGTAAAAAATTTCTTCCCCTCGAATAATATTCTTGAGCTTTCAGCTCTTCCCCGCCAGAAGGATGCAATGAGCGAGGTTGCTTACGTTACCATTCTGGGACAGCCGGTAAATTCTTCTACAAGCGAAAATCTCCGCTATGTCTGGGCAACAAATGACCCTGATATTCTTTCAAAAATCGACACACCAGAACTGATTTACGGACAGTCTCAGGTTACTGATGAGGGAATCCTTCAGATGCTTGAAGAGCTTTCCCCGGTTGATATGTGGGTAAGCCAGAATGAGCAGGTGCTTTCAGATAAAATTGAAGAGCTGACGGTTGAGGCCGCAACCTTATATGCCGCCGGCTCTGAAGATTCTCTTTCGCAGGCCGAATTTATTTCAGAAAATCTTGTAACGCTGCGTAATCAGCTTGATGCAGATTTACTGTCAATCGCTCAGAATGCGGTTGGTTCTTATCCTCATTTTGACTCTTCAAATCTTGATTATAAAAATACGGATTATGTTTTCTATAAGCCTGTTTTATACAGACGGGGAACTTCAAATAATTATGTTCATGCCGTTGTCCTTATAAAGCTTTCTACAAAAAGTCTTATTGATTCCATTCTTGCAGAAACAAGGCGAATCCTGATTTTTGGTATGATGATTTCAATTATCGCCCTGATTGCGGGTATTATCGGTGCTTCGATTTTTGCCATGGTAATCGTTCATCCTATAAAACGTCTTGAACGCCATGTAGAAATGATTGGACGTACAAAAAATAAACTCAATCTTAAGGGCAAGGATATAAAAATCCGCTCAAAAGATGAAATCGGCCGTTTAGGACTTGCGGTAAATAACATGACCCATGAGCTTGTTGCGGTTGCGGAGGAAGAATCGCTTACAATGGACGGTAAGGCCGTTCAGAATGCCTTTCTGCCGCTTTCCAGCGATGAGCATAACAATAAAAAAACGACTGCCCAGTATAAAGATGAGACGGTGGAATGCTTTGGTTACTATGAGGGTGAATCCGGCGTTTCTGGTGACTATTTTGACTTCCGCCGCCTGGATAAGGACTGGTTTGTTGCGATTAAATGTGATGCTTCTGGTCACGGAATCCCTGCGGCAATCATTATGACTGTTGTTGCTACTATCTTCCGCCGCTATTTTGACCACTGGACCTTTAAGCATGACGGTTCAAACATCAACCGGGTTGTAGATCAGATTAATGATTTTATTGAAAAACTGGGACTTAAGGGAAAATTTGCCACCCTTATTATCTGCCTTATCAACCTTAAAACAGGCGAACTTTACACCTGCAATGCGGGCGACAGCATAATCCATATTTTTGAAGCCGCTACAAGAAAACTGAAAACCGTAAACTTAAAATCGGCTCCTACGGCCGGTGTCTTCCCTAATGACCTTCTGCAGATGAGGGGAGGTTTTGCCGTTGAAAAACTTACCCTCAACCGGGGCGACATTCTTTATCTCTATACTGACGGTATTGAAGAGTCTACCAGACGGGTCAGGGACCAGGCCTTTGCCGTAAAATCAACAGAAGCGAACGGTAAAATTGAGGATGAAAAGGAAGAATTTGGTTCTGAGCGAATCAGCGAAATTATTGAAGCTGTTTTGAACGGAAAATCCTACGAGCTTATGAAGCGCGAAAATCCCCGTGCAGACGAGCATCTGCTTTTCAATTTTGCAGACTGCCGTGGAAAAATCGACGATTCAATTATCGCCCTTGCGGCTCTGGAAAAAGTATTCCGAATGTATAAAACTCATCAGGTCCCTCCGACCGAATATATCAGGGTTGACCGCAGAATCGATGAGTTTTTGCAGCAGCATTTCAGCCTTTACGGATTTTATGCCGCAAACAGGGAGGCTACCAGCGAAATCAACTATATAGACTACAATATTGTTCAGGAAGATGAACAGTCAGACGATCTTACTCTTCTTGCAATAAAAAGACTTTGATAAATTTAAAAAGCAGTATTATAGTATAAAAAGAAACTTTTGCTAGAGGTGCAATATGAATACAGACGAAATTATCAGCAAGGTAAAATCAATCCTTACTAAGGGTGCAGCAGATGCAAAAACTGCGATTGAAAAAGCAGGTGACAAGGTTCAGAAATTTTCAGATGAAAGCGTTGTAAAAATAGAAAAGAAACAGCTTGAAATTAAGCGCAATACAAAATATCAGAATCTGGGTGAAAAACTTTACGGCTATATCACCGAGAAAAAAATTGAGCTTCCTGAAGCTGCTTCTATTGAAGTGGAGTCAATTCTTGAAGAAATCAAGACCCTTACAAATCAGATTAAAGAAAAATCTGATTTGCTGGACAAGGGTCAGGAAGAAGCTTCAAACTAAAATTTCAAGATTCCCGCAATAATTGTCAGAACAAAAGTAAAAATCATGTCCGGGATGGTGCAGCCGGTGATTAAATCGGTGCCCATCAAAAGACGGTAGGCAATAAAGCCTGCAAGCCATACTGCAAGACGGGAGATTTTTACTTTCTGCGATGAAAAATCTGTTTTTAACACAAAAAAGTCTGCAAGCAGAATTGCAATCATCGGGGCGAATACTGAGCCTATAAAGTAGAGGAAGTTTGTGATGTTATCCATCGGAAAGAGGATAGCGCAGACAGCTCCGATGACTGTAACAATAACTGCTGTTATTTTTTCCGGAGCTCTGGAACAAATGGTTCTGAAAGAAATTGAAGCACTCCAGGCATCCAGGAAGGTTGTTGTTACTGTAGAAAGGATGATTACGATTAAGGCCGCGTTTCCAAGTCCTGCCTTGAGCATAATCTGTGCGATGTCACTTTCGTTTGTAAGGATTGCGGCTCCCATTCCGATTATATACATCCAGCAGGAAACTACGCAGTAGGTAAGGCTTGAAGCAAGAGTTGCCGCAAATGGTTTTTCGGCTTCTTTTGTGTAATCGCTGATGAGCGGCAGCCAGGAAAGCGGCATTGCAACGGCCAGTTCAATCGCCTGTCCAAAAGACAGGGCTTCCAGAGCCTGGGCAGAAAAATTACTGCTTTCAGAAAAGAAAATCACCTTACACATAACGATTGTCAGTACAAAAAGAGCAATCATAGCCGCAAGGCTTAGCTTTCCTATGTTTTTAATTCCGGCCGCAATCCAGAGAATAATTAAAAGTCCTGTAATGGCAGACCAGATCCATTTCTGAGCGCTGAAAATGCCGTTTAATGAAAGACTGCTGTCGTAAATCATAATTCCAGTCCAGCCCACCAGCTGAATTACGTTTAAAAGTGCAAAAAACTTTCCGCCCAGGATGCCGAATGACATCTGTGTAGATTCCATTGCGGATTTTTTTGAAAGAGAGCCTATGTAGCCTGCAAAAAAGAGAAGACTGCAGCCAATCAGGTGTCCGATTATTACTGCAAGACTGCCCTTAAAAAAGCCCAGGGGGGCAAAAAATGTTCCTGTAAGAATTTCTGCAATTGAAACTGCAGCACCAAACCAGATGAGCGAATTAGAAAATACGCCTGTGCCTTTATTTTTATTATTTTCCATGAGATTTTCCTTGTTTTCGTTTAATTTTTTTTATTTTAAGTTCCAGTTGTGGGCAAGAGGGCCTGAGCCTTTTCCCAGATCAAGCATTGCTTCCAGAGCGCCGCTGATGTAATCCTTTGCATTTTTTACTGCCTCTGTAAGAGAGAGTCCTTTTGCAAGATTTGCCGCAATTGCACTGGAAAGGGTACAGCCGGTTCCGTGGGTATTCGGGTTATTGATTTTCTTTCCGTAGAACCAGATACCTTTTTTTTCGCCGTCACTTTCTTTTTCATCGTAAAGATAGTCGTTTGCGTCATTAAGGCTGTGGCCGCCTTTCAAAAGAACTGCACAGCCAAACTTTGAGCTGATTTCTTTTGCGGCCTTTTCCATATCCTTTTCGCTTGTGATTTTGGAGCCGGTAAGAACTTCGGCTTCCGGGATATTTGGTGTGATTACCCTGGCAAGAGGAAGAAGCTCTGTTTTTAGTGTTTCAATTGCTTCGTCCGTGATGAGTTTTGCCCCGCTTGTTGCAACCATAACAGGATCTACAACAAGGTTTTTAAGTCCGTATTCCTTTACAGAATCCGAAATGACTTTTATAAGGGCGGAAGATGATACCATTCCTGTTTTTACTGCGTCCGGAAAAATATCCGAAACTACAGCCTTAATTTCTTCTTTAAGGAATTCAGGCTTTACTTCCATGATTGAGCTTACGCCGGTAGTATTCTGCGCTGTCAGTGCCGTGATTGCGCTCATGGCATAAATGCCGTTGCAGGTCATGGTCTTGATGTCAGCTTGAATTCCGGCGCCTCCGCTCGAATCGCTTCCGGCGATTGTTAATGCGGTTTTCATAATACACTCCTGTGTAAGCCCGCAGGGCATCCGCGGGCGGTGTTTAATTAAATCTTCAGGCGGTGCCCTCAAGAAGATTTTATTTCGACGGGGCAGAAGCTTTAGTAACTCCTGTCATCCGAAAAAATACTTTTTTATTTCATTATAATTTTTGCAGTAAATACTGCTGATTTCTTTTATTTTTTCTGCATCACTTTCTGAAGTTTCATCATAAATGGAGCAGCTTTTTATTCCGGCCCGGCGGGCTGTTTCCAGGGCATATAAGGAATCTTCAAAAATCCAGCTTTCTTCAGGGGAAGCCTTCATTTCCCTGCATACTTTATGAAAGATTTCTGTATGGGCCTTGGACATCTGCATTTCTGATGTGGTAAAAATAAAATCAAAATATTTTTCTGCGTTCAGACGCTGCAGGGCAGGGGTAAAAATCTCTCTGTCAGTGTTGGTACAGAGGGCAATTTTTACTCCCGCAGAAGCAAGCTCCTGTAAAAACTCTTCTGCGCCATCTTTAAACTGGATGTCTTCCCTGTAGGCTTTTGCAATCACCTGATTAACGCCCCTGCAAATCTCCTCTTCAGAAAAATCCGGTATATAATTTTTCTTCAGATAGTCCGCACCTTCTTTCATGCTCATTGGAAAAAGCTTTTTTCCTAAGTTTTTTTCAGGTTCAAGACCAAGAGAAGAAATATATTTTTCTGCACAGTTAAGCCATAGGGGCATGGAATCAAGAAGGGTTCCGTCCATGTCAAAGATAGCAGCCTTAAATTTAATCACAGAATCTCCAGAGTTCTTTTTTTAAGTTCCCGGGCCGCTTCCTTTATGTCCTTCTGGCCAAAAAGGGCACTGATTACAGAAATACCCGCGATTCCGCTTCCTTTAAGCCGGCAGATATTGTCTTTTGTTATGCCCCCTATCGCAACAACCGGGATTTTTACAGCCTGGCAGATTGCCTTAAGCGTTTCAAGCGGTACGTCAATTGCGTCAGATTTGCTTCCGGTAGGAAAAACAGCCCCGACTCCCAGGTAATCAGCTCCCTGCTTTTCTGCAAGAAGGGCTTCCTCAACAGTCTGGGCGCTTACTCCAAGAATTTTATCCGGGCCAAGAAGCTTGCGTACTTCGCAGGCATTCATGTCTTCCTGTCCAACGTGAACGCCGTCCGCATCAATCTTTCTGGCAAGCTCAACATTGTCGTTTACAATAAATGGAACCTTGTATTTTTTGCAGAGAGTCTGAAGCTCCAAAGCCTCTTTTTCAAAATCAGCTTCGTTAAGCTCCTTTTCGCGGATCTGAACAAAAGTTGCCCCGCCAAGAACAGCTTCTTCTGTCTGCTGGTAAAGAGTTTTTTCTCCCGTCCAGTGGCGGTCGGTAACAGCATACAAAAGCAGGCTTTTTCTTAAATCAAAGTCCTTATCTGATTTCATATTTTGCACCACTTTCAAGCTCTTTTCCGTCCATGTTGTAAATGGCGTCAATAATTCTGTTTCTGTAGCTTGAGTTTCCCTCTCCAGCCTGCATTTTTGACCAGGCAATTTCTCCCGCAAGTCCCATTGCACAGACTGCGGCTGCTGCGGCTTCCAGAATATTGTCAGGATTTGCTGTGATAAAGGCTGCTGTCATTGCGCTGAGCTGACAGCCGGTTCCTGTGATTTTTCCCATTTCTGCCCGGCCGTTTCTTATTACGTAGCAGCTGTTTGCATCTGCAACCAGGTCGATTTTTCCTGTGATTGCGATAACGCAGCCCATTTTTCCGGCAAAATCCTTTACAAAGCTGATTGATTTTTCAAGGTTTTCTTCGGTTACGGCGTCGCTTACATCAGCATCTACGCCTTTTGTAGTCCCGCTTCCCAAAGCCAGGGTTTTGATTTCAGAAATATTTCCGCGGATTACGTCGAACTTTACTTTTTTAATAAGGTCGATTGCGGTATCAGTTCTGAGTTTTGAAGCTCCTGCTCCAACAGGGTCAAGTAAAACCTTGTGGCCAAGCTGATTAGCCTTAAGGCCGGCAAGAAACATTGAAGGAATTGTGTTTTTGTTCAGTGTTCCGATGTTGATGTTAAGCCCTGCGCAAATAGAAGTGATTTCTTCAACTTCACCTTCGTCATCGCTCATAATAGGGCTTCCTCCGCAGGCAAGAAGAACATTTGCAACATCGTTTACAGTTACATAATTTGTGATGTTGTGGATAAGCGGGCATTTTTCCCGCACGTTTGAAATGATTTTTGAAAACATAACAAGCCTCTTAAAATTTTAAGTTGCCTGTTTGAATAAAATGCAGCCGGGAGACGGCAAATCAGAATGGTTTCCCTACGTTGGCATTATCCAAATCAGGTTATGGGTCAAGACACAATAGTCTACTCTCAGCTTGGTTGAACCAGGCTCCCCTTTCAGGCGCCTATTATTACAATTTTTGCTTTTTATTGCAATAAGAAAGAGGCGCCTGACGCATTTTTTTTATCTCTGTACAGTTCCGTCGTGGACTTTCTTTGCAGTTTCGTCTCCGCAAAGCAGGCGGATAAGCTCCATGGCAAACTCTTCTGCGGCTCCTGCGGCTCGGGCAGTAATCAAAGTTCCGTCAGTAATGAAAACTTTATCCTGGTAATTAAGCTGGTAGGCTTCGTTACTTTCTGTGCTCATTCCGGGGTAGCAGGTCCATTTTTTGCCGTCAGGAATCTTTGTTTTTCCAAGAACTACGGCTGGACTTGCGCAGATTGCAGAAATGAATTTTCCCCTGTCAAAGCATTCTTCAAGATGGTCAAGAAGCTCCTTACAGTTAGAAAGATTTTCAGCTCCCTTACCGCCGCCCGGGCAGAATACCAGATCAGGAAGGTCTTTACCGCATTTTGAAAGATAATCCTTAAGGCTTATATCTGCAAAAACCTGGATTTTATGAGAACTTGTAACAAGAAGCTCTTTTTTGGTAGTCGGGCAGGGAATTGCAACCGTAGTAACATCAACTCCAGCCCGTCTCAAATAATCAACCGGAGTAAGTGCTTCTACTTCCTCAAATCCGTCTGCCAGAAATACTGCTGCTTTTTTCATTTTTATGCCTCCTTTTTTAATCAGCCTTTTATGAAAAAAAAGCTCCGTGCAAAATCTTCACGGTTTTTTCTGCTTCGTCATCATCAACAATCATACTGATATTAACCTTGCTTGCACCCTGGCTTATCATCTGAACGTTGATTCCTTCATCAGAGAGAGCCGCAAATCCGCTTGCAAGAATAGCAGAAGAGTGAGCTGCATCGCATACGATTGTTACAATTGATTTTCCAGTGTGAACTGTAACTTCGCTAGCCTGCTCAAGGTCGGAAATAAGACCAGAAAGGTCAGCCTTTGTATTTACTGTAAGGGAAACTGAAACTTCGGAAGTTGCAATTACATCGATGCTTACATTCCACTTCAAAAAGTTGTTGAAAACGTGGGCAAGGAAGCCTGCTGCACCCAGCATACGGGAAGAAACAATGTCGATAAGTGTGATGTGTTTTACTGTTGTGATTGCACAAACTGGAGGAACTTTACCGCTGTGTTTTTCTACGATGATTGAACCTGGACTCTGAATGTTGTAAGAGTTCTTTACGCGCACAGGAGTTCCTGTCTTGCGGCAAGGAACCATTGAACGCGGGTGAAGAACCTGTGCACCAAACATTGCAAGCTCCTGAGCTTCTTCGTAAGTAACTTCAGGAACTGGTTTTGCATCTTTACAAACGCGAGGATCAGTTGTCAAAATACCGTCAACATCCTTCCAGGTCTGAATCTCGTCAGCCGCCATTGCGGATCCGATAATTGTTGCGGTAAGATCTGAACCTCCGCGACCAAGAGTTGTAATGTTTCCTTTTTTATCTTTTGCGATAAAGCCTGTTACGATAGGAATCTGATTATCATTTCCATTTTTATAGTCTGTAAGATAGCGTGGAATATTATCCCAAACTTCATCCAGCAGTTCAGCGCTCATAAAAGATGAATCACTTACAATTCCAATGTCCCAGGCGTCATAAAAGCGGGCTGGAATTCCTTCTTTCTGAAGATAAGCTGCCATGATTCGAACAGAAAGACGCTCACCGAATGAAACAAGATAGTCTCGGGTACGTTTGGTAAGCTCTTTTAGCATAGAAATACCAGTCAAAAGCTGATTAAGCTCTTTTAAAAGTTCTTCTGTTGCTGTTCCATCAAGCTGTAAAGTTGAGATTGTCTCGCGGTGGAGTTTTGCAACTCGTTCTATATCAACCTTTCCGTTTACAGCGTCATCTGCGGCTTCCAGAAGGTGGTCGGTGGTATCGCCCATAGCAGACAAAACTACTGCCGGGCGGTCATTCTGATATGCTTTAATAATTGAAGCAACATGTTTAATTCTTTCTGCATTTGCGACACTAGAGCCGCCGAATTTCATTACTATCATAAAAGAGATTATAGTGATTTGCTGACTTTAGTAAAAGTGAAATGTTTAAATATTTGTAAAACCCTCGATTTTACTCTTTTTTCGGGTGAATAAATTTTCCATTTTTGATAATATACAAAATCAAAAAAGGGGCTTAGAAAACATGAAAATTGCTTTAGTAGGATATGGAAAAATGGGCCACATGATTGAAATGTGTGCCAGAAAGGCCGGACACGAGGTTGTAGCAACAATCGATGTAATGGCAGAAGATGCTACAAATAAAATCCCTGCCGGAGATGCAGAAGCCTTGAAGCGCGCCGTAAAATCAAGCGGGGCAGAGGGAATAATTGAATTCTCTCATCCTTCTGCCGTAATGGATAACATTAAGGCTCTGCTTCCTCTTGGACTTCCTCTTGTCGTTGGAACTACCGGCTGGAATGACAAACACGACGAAGTAAATAAAATGGCAGCTGATTGCGGCGGAATCATCATGACTTCTGCAAACTTTTCAATCGGCGTAAATATGTTCTATAAAATTGTAGAGGAAGCTGCCCGCATTATGGCTGAATATTCAGACTATGATGTTGCAACCTGGGAAGCCCACCACAATCAGAAGGCAGACAGTCCTTCTGGAACAGCTCTTGAAGTTGCCCGCCGCGTAATGCTTGGAAACAAAACAAAAACAGAAATTGTAACCGATGCCTTTCACGAGCGCCCAAAGGCTAATCAGCTTCACGTAAGTTCAACCCGCTGCGGAAACATTCCCGGAACCCACAAGGTTTTCTTTGACGGAACTGCCGACACAATCGAGCTTACCCACACAGCAAGAAGCCGCGAAGGTTTTGCCGTAGGTGCGGTAAAAGCCCTGGAAAAGCTTTCATCAGCCGTAAAAACCGGAAAGCTTTCAAAGGGTAAATTGTACGGTTGGGACGACTTGTTTTAATAATACATCCATGTATTATTAAAACAGCAGGTTTTGCCATGCAAAACCTGCATATCTTAACTCCAGAGGTACGCCGCGACCTCCTGTCGCGTACTACAATTTTTAGGAGATTTACATGCTAAATAGGAACGAAGGATTTGCAAATCTTACTGCCGGCTACCTTTTCCCTGAAGTTGCCCGACGCCGCCGCGAATATGCAGCTTCTCACCCGGATGCAAAAATCATCAGTCTTGGAATCGGTAACACAACAGAGCCTCTCCCAAAGTTTATAGCAAAGGCAATGGCTGATTATTCTCTTGCTCTTGCTACCCCGGAAGGTTATTCCGGCTATGGAGACGAGCAGGGTAATACAGAGCTTCGCAAAAAGATTGCTGAAGTCTGGTATAAAGGGCTGGCAGATGAATCAGAAGTATTTATTTCTGATGGTGCAAAATGTGATATTGCCCGCATCCAGACTCTCTTCGGCCGCAATGTAAAAATTGCCGTTCAGGACCCGGCTTATCCTGTTTATGTAGATGGTTCTGTAATTGTAGGTGCCGCAGGTAAAAATAATGGAAGCGGCTATGAAGGTGTAACTTACATGCCTTGTACCCCGGAAAATGACTTTTTCCCGGATCTTTCTGTAGTTGAACCAAATTCATTGATTTACTTCTGTTCTCCGAATAACCCTACAGGAGCGGTTGCAACAAAAGAACAGCTTAAAAAACTTGTAGACTTTGCAAATAAAAAGGGCTGTATCATTATTTTTGATGGTGCTTACCGTGAGTTTATCCGTGATCCTGAGCTTCCAAAAACTATTTTTGAAATTGAAGGCGCCCGTACCTGTGCAATTGAAATTAACTCCTTCTCAAAGCCTGCAGGCTTTACAGGTGTACGGCTGGGCTGGTCAATTGTCCCGAATGATTTGAAATTTGCAGACGGTACAAGCGTAAACCGCGACTGGAACCGCGTCATGACAACCCTTTTCAATGGTGCTTCAAACGTAGTTCAGGCCGGTGGTCTTGCCTGTCTTGAAGCTGAAGGACTTAAGGCAATGAAAGAAGTAATTGATTACTATCTTGAAAATGCTGCGCTAATAAAGAAGACTTTTGAAGGTGAAAACTTCAAAAAAGCCGGAGTCCTGGTTTATTTTACAGGAAACTCTCCATATATCTGGGTAAAATTCCCTGGAAAGAAAAGCTGGGATGTTTTTGACACCCTTTTAGACAAATGCAATGTTGTTACAACTCCGGGAAGCGGCTTTGGTCCTGCCGGTGAATCCTTCATCCGTATCAGTGCTTTCGGTCACCATGCCGACGTTGAAGAAGCCTGCAAACGTCTGTCAAACCTTGCTTTGTAAGTAAAACTTTCAGATAAGAAAAATGCTCCCCCGCGGGAGCATTTTTTTGCTAAGTTTTCCTAAAGCTTGCACTTATATCCTATATCAGCAGAAAATGCCTTTTCCGGTTTTCCGTCAGCAAATTTTTTGAACTTGATTTTCAATGAAGTATTTAAAATTCCCGACATTATTGGAACTGAGAAATATGGAATAAAGCTTACGTCAATGTCAGAAAAATCAAGGGAATTAATATCTTTTATAATATCAAAATAGACATCCTTGAAGCCGGCATTTAAATGAGCTCCAATTGTTAATACATTAAGTTTAGTTTCAAGTTTTCGGAAGAAACACATATTAATTCCAAAATTGTTATCAATCAGCATAAGCTCTTCGATTGTATCTTTTGGAAGGCTGTAGAAAGTGATGTGGAAATGTGAACTGTCCCTGTAGAAGCGTGGCTCCAGAAGAAAGTAACATGTTTTCGGGGTAATTGTAGTTGTATGCTCGTTAGGCTTTATTGAAGCGTTATTAATTCCAATCTGTGCAAAGAAAGCTGCTGAAGTATAGTTGTTTCCTATAAGCATTGTACTTCCTGCGTGCCAGTAAAGCTTATTTATAGTAAGAATTACATCCTTTCCCTGACTTTTGTTTGCAAGGGGAGCTCCAAGTCCAGCCGCAGCATCAAGGGTGAAGTAGTGCAGGCAGACAGCAGCCCTGAGATCGAAGTTCATAACCTTATAATCTTCATCTTCATTGTTTACGTAAAGATAAACACCGCCAAGAGCCGGAAACTGATGTGACTGCAGAACATCTGCAAGACCTATTCCGAAATGCGGATAAAGTGTAGAATTCCCTGTTCCCAGCCAGCTGTCAGTAATTTTTGAGGCTATCGGTTCAATTCCAAAGTATCTTCTCAAAAGAATGTCAGATCCGATTGATTCAAATTCTCCTACAAAGGCACTTAAATAGTTGATTGTAGTTGTAAATGTCTGTTTTGTAGTCAGTGAAATTTCATCAACCTTAAAGCGGGCTGAGGTTCTTTTGAAAATAGAATCAGTAAGGAAGTTATCTGTATCAATAGAAAATTCCAGGTGGCTCCATACTTTTGGGGCAAAGTTGAACTGACCTGCAAAAAAAGCCTGAAGCTTCAGCTGAGGCTCATAATCTGCTTTATCCTGATTTGCGCTGTAGTTTAGTTTTCCTCCGGCAAGTCCTGTAAAAGCGGTAACCGCATAAAAATCGGAAGTCAGTATAAATAATGCTGTAATAAGGATAACAATTTTCTTTTTCATATATACCCCAAAAATATTTAAACTATACCATTTCATATATCGGAAAATTTGGAAAAAAACTTTAAATAAAAATACGTTATAAAAATCAAATATTTTTCTTGAAATATGATGTTTTAGGGATATAATAATCTGTATGAGCGATTATCTTGACCCAAATAATGAAGAACTCTTAAAAGACTTCTTTGCGGAAGCTGAGCAGCAGGTGGAACAGCTGGAAAGTAACATTCTTGTTATTGAAGGCGATCCGTCTAATCACGAAGCTATTGATGAAATCTTCCGTGCTGCACATACGCTTAAAGGTGGTTCTGCAACTGTAGAAATGACTGAAATCACTCATTTTACACATACAGTTGAAGATGTTCTTGATGAAGTACGTTCAGACAGAGTGAAGGTAGACGAAAATATCGTTGATATTCTGCTTTCCTCTATCGATGTAATAAAGGCAATGCTGGAAGCAAGGCAGAATGGTTCTGTTTATGAAGAAGATACCTCTGCCATTGTTGCAAAACTTCAGGCTTATATTCCTGCTAAGGATGAAAAAGGAAAGCCTATTGCAAAACCTGCAGCCGCCGCTGCACCAGCTCCTGCTCCTGAACCGGCTCCTCAGCCTGCTGTGCAGTCAGCCGCTGCAACAGATTCAAGTGCAGGTGGAGTTGTTCTTCCAGAGCTTTCAGAAGACGAATACAACGAGCTTAAACAGACTTGTGAAGGAAATCAGAAACTCTGGTGTATTGCCGTTAAATTTGATGAAAGTAACCCTATGAACTCCGTAGGTGGAATTCAGGTATTTGCTGCCCTTAAGGCTGTAGGAAATGTCCTTAAAACAAATCCTGATTTTGATGCCTTGTACGAAGATCAGTTCTATGAATGGGTTTATTACTATATTGCAACAGATCAGGATGGTCCTGCAATTGAAGATGCAGCATTCCTTAGTGATGTTACTCTTGTAACAGATGCTCATCAGCTGAATGATTCAAATTACAAGGGTGGTTCACAGTCAGCACCAGCGGCTGCTGCAAGTCAGCCTGCTCCTGCTCAACCGGCAGCAGCTCCAGCACAGCCAGCTCCTGCTCAGCCAGCCTCTGCGGCTCCAGCTGCAAGTGCGCCTGAGGTTTCTGCCCCAATGAGCGCCGCACAAAATGACTTACTGAATGATATTCTTAATGATAATGTTCTTAAGCCTGAACCAAAACCCGCTGCTTCTCAGCCTGCTAAAGCAGAGGCCGGCGGCGATAAGAAGCCTGAAGCTAAAGCTGAAGCAAAACCAGCGGGCGCAGCCCAGTCTCATGCTGCTCAGCAGGGCTCAATTCTCCGTGTTGATTCACGCCGAATTGATAACCTCTTGAACCTTGTATCAGAAGCTGTAATTACAAAGGCTTCTTTCAACCAGCTTGCTGTTCAGACTTCAAACGAATTGAACCGCTTCCAGTCTTTGCAGAGCGATTATAAGGAAAGACTTCACACCCTCTTTGATCACCTTACAGACTATATGGAGCGTGTAAAGAGCGGTGAAAATCCTGCTGAAGTTAAAAAGGAAATTGTTGCAGAATACGGTGATTTGGGCTCTGTCTTTGAAGCTTATGAGGCAGAATCAAAGGGAATCACAGGCCGTTTCCGTTCAACAACCCAGAACCTTGGTACTATTGCCAGTGAACTTCAGGAAGGCGTAATGAAAATCCGAATGGTTCCTATCAATCAGATTTTCAGCCGTTTCCCTCGCGTTGTACGAGACTTACAGCGTGATTTGAACAAAAAAATTGACCTTGTAATTGAAGGTGAGGATACAGAACTTGATAAATCGGTAGTAGAAGATCTTCTTGATCCGATTATGCACTGTGTACGAAACTCAGTTGACCATGGTATTGAAATGCCTGATGTCCGAAAGGCTGCCGGAAAACCTGAAACAGGTACGGTACTCCTTAAAGCATCAAACGAAGGTAACCAGATTGTTATTGAAATTAAAGATGATGGTGCCGGTGTTGATGTTGAAAAGGTAAAGGCGAAGGCTATTGAAAAAGGTCTTATCCATCCGGATAAGCAGATTACTGAGCAGGAGGCCTTCCAGCTCATTATGATGCCAGGATTTTCTACAGCGGCAAAGATTTCTAATATCTCTGGACGTGGTGTAGGTCTGGATGTTGTTAAGACAATGATTAATAACCTTAAGGGTACAATCACTGTTAATTCAGCAAAAGGAAAGGGAACAAGCTTTGTAATCAAGCTGCCTCTTACCCTTGCCATTATCCAGGGACTTCTGGTTCGCGTAGGAACAGAGGTTTACTCAATTCCAATTGCAAACGTAATTGAAAGCCAGTGTGTAAACATTAAGGATATTAATCATATCGATAATTATGAAGTAATGAATGTCCGAAATGAGGTCATTACCGTTCTTCGCCTTGCGCGTCTTTTTGGTATGCCGGAAGCAGAGCAGAAGGAAGAATGTTATATCGTCATTGTAGGAAATCAGGATAAGAAGATTGGTGTAATGGTAGATGCGCTTGTCGGTGAAGAGGATGTTGTAATTAAGCCTCTTAAAGATCAGTTCACTAATTCTCCGGGAATTGCCGGAGCATCAATCTTGGGTGACGGATCTGTTTCTTTGATTATTGATGTAAGCGCCCTGCTTGATCTTGGTGTTAAGCAGGAGCAGATGGCTCAGGAACAGACTGCATAGAAGGAGTCGGATATGGAAGCAGAAAATCAGGTAGTTAGTCAGACTCAGGTTCAGGTTGCAGAAAAAGACCAGGATAATGCTACTGTCATAGATTTTAAGATGGTAACCTTTTCTCTGGCCGATAGGGATTATTCTCTTGATATTATGCACGTAAAGGAAATTGTAAAGGCAGACAGGTTTACCTTTGTCCCTAATACATTACCTTTTGTACGTGGTGTATATAACCTTCGTGGTGAGATTATTCCTATCCTTGACCTGCGCATATTTTTCGGAATCGATGTATCCGGCCAGAAAGGCAAAAAACTGGAAAATATCATCATTCTGTCTGTTGATGACCAGAAATTTGGTGTCATTGTAGATAAGATTGATAAGGTTGTTGGAATTCAGAAGAGCACAATCCAACCGCCGCATCCTTTGTTCGGTGATATTAACGTTAAGTATATTGACGGTGTTGTTGAAGCAAACAAACATCTTTATGTACTTCTTGATATTACCCGTATTTTTTCCGGAAAAGAGGCTTTGGAAAATGTTCAGCGTCCAAAACCAACTTATATTCCGCCGGAAAGAAATCCTAAGCCTGTTGAAAATAAGGCAGCCGCAGAATCTGATGCAAAAGCTGCCGTAAAGGCTGAAGAAAAGAAACAGAGTGAGACTGACGAGAAAGAATTTAAATTTATCGTTGAATCTCTTGCAAATTATAAGAAATTCTATGTTACATCGGTTAATGAATCCTGGGTTCGCCACCGCTTTACCGAGTGGAAAAAAGCAGGTAAAACTCAAATTCAGAATGACCTTGAGGCAGAGCAGTTTCTTACACCATTCTGGTCAAGCTGTACCGGAAAATGGTGGACAAAAGAATTTGCAGAATCTGTTGAAAAATTACTTCCGGATAATTCTGCAAAGCAGATTGTTGTATGGAATCCGGGCTGTGGAAAAGGTACGGAATCTTATTCCCTTGCATGTATTCTCCATCGCCGCTATCCAAGAAGCAAAATCCGCGTTTATGCACAGGATGTTGACTTGCTGACTGTATCTAACGCAGCTATGATGAATATTCCTGCGGAATTGGCTGATGATTGGTATAGTTCTTATTTGACAAAAAAAGCAAATGGGGAATATACTTTTAATCAGGACATAAAAGACAGTATTATGTTTGAATATCATGACTGTAAGAATACGAATGCCCTTCCAATGATAGACATTGTATTCGCCCGCGATATTCTTTCTTTGCTGGATGAAGCTTCTCAGAATGCTGTAGTTACAGATTTCCAGGAGAAGTTAAAAGGAAACGGAATTGCTATTATCGGTGAAAATGAGGCTATGCCGGAATCCTTCAGATTTGGTGAAAATACAGTTGGTGCACTTGTAGCATACAATAAAGATTAAGGAGATAAAAATGCGAGTTGAGTATATTAATCCGTTTGTTGAGACTTCTTTTCGTATTTTACAGGAAGTTTTGGGTGGTGCAGAAGTAAAGCGAGGCGATTTATATTTGAAATCAACCGCAATGCCAGTTATGGGTGTTGCAGCTTTAGTTGGTCTTGCAGGCGATGTTGAAGGTCGTGTTCTTTTTGACATGACAATGGAAACAGCATTGAACATTGCTTCTGCTATGAACGGCGAAACTTTAGCACAATTTGATGATTTGGCAAAAGCTACAATCAGTGAGCTGGCAAATCTTATTACTGCACAGGCTGTAACAAAACTGCATGAATTAGGATTTAAGTTCGACTTAACTCCACCTGCATTGTTTATTGGTCAAAAAATGGAGATTGCTGCTTTGGGAGGAACTACAGACAGTGTTGAAGCACTTATCGTTCCTTTAATTTCACATTGCGGTAAAATAGAAGTAAACGTTTCTATCAGGGAACGCGCATAAATATCAAGAGGAGTTAAATTATGAAAACAACACAAGATTATCCTACAATTAATGAGCGTCCTCCTGAGGGCCGTAAAGATGATGGAACTTCGTACAGAGTTCTGATTGTTGACGACTCTATGTTCGTTGCAAAGCAGCTCGGACAGATTCTTACCAGTGAAGGTTATGAAGTTGTTGCAACAGCTGGCGACGGTCAGGATGGTGTCAACAAATATAAGGAACTTTGTCCTAACGTTGATCTGGTAACAATGGATATTACTATGCCTAAAATGGATGGTATTACTGCACTTGAGCAGATTGTTGCTTTTGATAAAAACGCTAAGGTTGTAATGGTCAGCGCCCTTGGTAAAGAGGAACTTGTAAAGAAATCTCTTATGGTAGGTGCAAAGAGCTACATTATTAAACCTTTGGACAGAAAGAAGGTTCTTGAAAGAATTTCTAAGGTTCTTTCTTAGTCTTTATTCGCTTTCCAGTGTGTATCCACCCGGAAGTTTCTTTATGAGAAATTTTCGGGTGGGTATTTTTTTTAAGGCACTTCGAAGCTGGGAAATCAGTACGCATAGTGATTTTTCTGAAATCTGAGCTTTTTGTGAGGCGTATTCCTCCAGAAGTTTTTCAATTTCAAGAAGTTTGCCTTCATTTTCATAAAAAATTTTAAAGAGAATATAAAGATTATCCGGCAGCTTTATTTGGTCCTTCAGGTCAAGAAGGGAAAATCTTTCTTTTTTGATAAATGACTGTTCAAGAAAATCCAGCGTCATTTGTTTTGGAAATTCTTCAGGCTGCTGCATAAGCTTTATATATGGCCTGAATTCTCTGGATTCTATAAAATCAACAACCATAATTAAAATTTTTTCAAGTTCTTCAATAGTGGGAATATAAAACTTATCCTTTGGCGCATAGTCTCTGCTTACTGTTGATTCAATAATACTTTTCCATACTTCAAGTCTTGCACCTTCTGCAATGCAAGGGTCGTTATAAAAAATTAGGGGCATATACTGTTTTTTTTCGCAGAGCGATTCATAGGGATTCTTTGAAATCAGATGGTTTTCCAGTGTGTAGTCAAGAATTGCAAGATCAGGGAGTTCTTTTGAATTACTGAGTGTTTTCAGGTACGAAGTATAATCTCCAAAAAGAAGACATGTATGACCTTTCTTTTCGATTTTTCTTGCAAGAAAGCGGAAAATATCTGCCTGTGTTGAACACAAAAATATTGTCATAGTTTTTGCAATTCAATGATAAACTAAAATCAGAAAAAAATGTAGAATAAGACTATGAAAAAAAATATTCTTCTGGAACTTTTTGAAATTTACATTACCTTTATAAAAATTGGAACCTTTACTATTGGCGGCGGTCTTGCCATGATGCCTATGCTTCGCCGCGAACTAATTGACTCAAGGGGCTGGATAACAGAAGAAGAACTGATTGATTATTATGCGGTGGGTCAGAGCACCCCGGGAATAATTGCCGTTAATGTTTCGACTTTTGTGGGCTTTAAGCGTGCCGGAATTATAGGGGGCATTGCAGGAACTCTTGGTATGGTAACTCCTTCTTTTGTGATTATCATGCTGCTGGCCCGCTTTATCAATTCTGTTTCTGATAATCCTCTGGCGCAAAAGGCATTGAAAGGGATTAATGTTGCGGTTGCGGCTCTCCTTACACATGTTGTTTACAGCTTTTCAAAAAAAACAATAAAAACTCCCGTAAATTTTATTTTTATGATGGCGGCTTTTTTTTGCGTTGGAATACTTAAGCTGCCTTCTTATATTATCATTCTTGGAGCTATAGCAATCGCCTGTGTGATGGTTTTTGTCCGTGCAAGGCAGCTTAAGAATCATCCTGAAAAAAATGAAGGGGGCCAAAAATGAGCATTTTTATGCTGTTCTGCACATTCTTTTATATCGGGCTTTTTACGATTGGAGGGGGTGTTGTTGCCCTTACCCTGATGCAGCAGACTATCGTTGATAAAGGTCTGATTGATTCTCAAACCTTTTACAATATGGTAGCGATTTCTGAATCTACACCGGGGCCGCTTGGCATCAATATGGCGACCTACATTGGTTATAATCTTTACGGAGTTCCGGGCGGGATTATTGCCACTGCAGGCGAAGTTCTTCCCTCTCTGATTTGTATTATTATTATTGCGGGCTTTTTAAAAAAATTCAGTGATAATATTTATGTGAAGGGAGTCCTCGCATTTTTACGTCCGGTGAGTACAGGTCTTGTCCTTCTGCCTTTTTTGCAGATTTTTGTTTTTGCACTTTTGAATCTGCCGGATTCTTCTTTTAATTTTTCAGTTCAGTCTCTTATTAATCTTTTTAAGTGGACAAACCTTGCCGCTTACTTTGTTTTTGTCTTTGTTTTTTTTAAGTTTAAGCTTCATCCTATTTTTGTGATTCTTGCCGGGGCTCTTTTTGGCATTTTATTTTTGTAGTTTTTGTTATTTTATGATAGAATAATTTTTATGAGTACACATATTAATGCGCCGGAAGGTGCTATCGCTGATAAGGTTTTGTTACCTGGTGACCCTTTAAGGGCTAAATTTATTGCTGAAAATTTTCTTGAAGATGTAAAATGCTATAACGAAGTTCGCGGAATGTTCGGTTTTACCGGAATTTACAAAGGGCAGAAGGTTTCTGTTCAGGGAACCGGAATGGGACAGCCTTCTATGGCAATTTACGTTCAGGAGCTTTTCCAGTTCTATAATGTTCAGAAGGCAATCAGAATCGGAACCTGTGGTTCTACAAATAAGGATGTTCATGTACGCGATTTAATTATTGCAAACGGAGCCTGCACAGATTCATCTCTTCAGACAAACCGTTTCGGATATCTTCATTATTCTCCTGTGCCAGATTTTCTTCTTCTTGATAAGGCTTATCATCGTGCAAAGGAGCTTGGATTTAATACTCATGTAGGTCCTGTTATTTCGACAGACCGTTTTTATGATGATAACGATAACTGGAAGAAATTTGCAAAATACGGAGCTATCGGAATTGAAATGGAGGCGGCAGAGCTTTTTACACTTGCTGCTCAGTTCAACCGCAAGGCTCTTGCAATATGTACTGTGAGTGACAGTATGGTTGCAGATGAACCAGAAACTACTGCTGAGGAAAGACAGACAACATTTAAGGAAATGATGCTGCTTGCCCTCGACACAATTATAGAAAACTAAAAAAAAAAGCGAGAAAAACTATGAAACCAACATTGTTAGTGTTAGCAGCCGGAATGGGAAGTCGTTACGGTGGAGTAAAACAGATTGATGGAGTAGGCCTTCATGATGAATGCCTTCTTGATTTTGCGACTTTTGATGCAAAAAAATCTGGATTCGGAAAGGTTGTATTTATCATCCGAAAGGATATTGAAGCTGACTTCAGAAGCCGTCTTTTTGACCGTATTGCCCGCAATTTTGATGCTGAATATGTTTTCCAGCAGCACGAAAGCCTTTTGACACCAGAGCAGATTAAGGATTCTGAAGGACGTCAGAAGCCTTGGGGAACTGCCCATGCCGTTTTGTGCGCAGAAAAGGCTGTAAAAACTCCTTTTGCCGTAATTAACTCAGATGATTATTATGGCCGCCAGGCTTTTGAAGTTCTTGGAAAGTATCTTTCTTCTATCCCGGCTGATTCAACTGAGCATGCTATTGTAGGCTATGTTCTTGGAAATACAATGAGCCGTAACGGTTCTGTTTCACGCGGTGTCTGCACTGTAAAAGATGATAAGCTTGTTTCTATCGTTGAAAATCTTAAGATTTACTACGAGGGTGATAAAATCATTTCTGAAATTGACGGCGGAAAGAAAATTATGACTGGTAAAGAATGGGTCAGCATGAACCTCTTTGGCTTCAGTCTTAAAGCTTTTGAAGAATTCCATGTTTACTGGGATGACTTTATGAGCAAGAACTCAAAGGAGCCTAAAAAAGAAGCTCTTCTTCCGGTTGCGACAAGTGATATTATTGCTCACGGTAAGGGAATTGTTAAATTCTTCAGTTCAGAAGAAAGCTGGTTTGGTATGACTTATCCGGAAGACCGTCAGCTTGTAAAGGATGAAATTGCCGCAAAGATTAAGTCAGGTTATTACCCGGAGTCTTTGTGGAATGCTTAAGCTTAACCCGATAAAATCAGACAAAATCTGGGGCTACGAGCTCTGGATTGCTTCTACGCACCCTAACGGCTGCCAGGAAGATTTCAGAAGCTTTTGCGGCGGAGATTATCCTCTGCTTGTAAAGGTTATTCAGGCTGATGATACTCTTTCTGTTCAGATTCACCCGGATGATGAATTTGCGGTGGAGCTGGAAGGTCAGGGTAACCGTGGAAAAACAGAATGCTGGTATGTCCTTGATGCCGAGCCTGATGCAAAGCTTGTTTACGGTTTGAAAGAAGGAGTTTCTGAAAGGGAGCTTCGGGCAGCAATCGAAAAAAATAAGCTTGAGCAGTATTTGAATTTTGTTTCCGTAAAGCAGGGGGATTTTATCTTCATTCCTGCAGGAACAGTTCATGCAATTGGCGGCGGACTTCGCCTTATGGAAGTTCAGCAGTCCTGTGATTTAACCTATCGTTTTTATGACTGGGGACGCGGTCGCGAAATCCACGTAGATAAGGCGCTTGCCGTAATCAAGGAAAATAAGGATTATCCTGTAGGACCTTTCCCGGGAAATTTTGAATGTCAGTATTTTTCTATAGAAAAGATTGATGTCAAAGGCGGCTGGTCTTCAATGTGTCCACGCTCTGGGGAAAGACCCGCTCCGTCTGATTTTATGCTTTTGTACGTTCTTTCATCGGACAAGGCTGTAATCAGAAATTCCGGCGACAAGTTTTCTAAGACAATCAATGCCGAAGAAATTTATGCCCTGGCTCCCGGCGAGCGGATTACTGTGGAAGGCAAGGCAGAATTACTCAAAATCTCCGCAAGATAATTTTTGCATCCTCTTTTCATAAAAATCAAAAATTAATATAATAACACTTCCCTGCCGGAAATCCTTCCTGCAGGGCGACTGTTCGCGGTCCTTCCAGTCGTTAATTAAAACCAGGTCAATTCTTTATTTTTTCGAGGTTACATTATGCCTAATGAGTTACTGCTCATCATCTCTCTGCTTGTATCCTACAGCCTTCTTTTAGCATTTTTCAAGCTTTTTGGAAAATATGGTCTTTATGTATGGCTTGGAATCAGTACGATTCTTGCAAACATTGAAGTAACAATCCTTGTTGTTGCCTTTGGTATGGAACAGACACTTGGAAACACTCTTTTTGCTTCAACCTTCCTTGCAACTGATATTCTGAGCGAAGTTTACGGTAAAAAGGATTCTCAGAAGGGTGCCTACATCGGTATTATGGTTCTGCTTGTATTTATGTTCTTCTCTTTCTTCTGGCAGATTTACACTCCGTCAGAAAACGACTGGGCAATGCCAAGCGTAAAAGGTCTTTTTGCAAATACTCCGCGTATGCTTTTGGCAAGTCTTATCGGTTTTGCGGTTTCTGAATGTATTGATGTTCAGCTTTATCACAAAATCTGGGAGCTTACAGAAAAAGCAACCGGAAATCACCGCGGATTTTTGTGGCTGCGTAACAATGGTTCAACATTGATTTCTCAGCTCATCAATATTTCCCTTTTCAATTTTGGTGCTTTCTGTTTTATCTATGATATCAAAACTCTTTTGAGCATCACAATTTCCTGCTATGTGATTTATGTATTTACTTCCCTTTGCGATACTCCTTTTGTCTATATTGCAAGAAAAATGAATAAAGTGTAAATTTTAAGTATGCTGTTATTTTTATTACTTTTGATGCCGCTAACTCTGATTTTGTTTCTCTATAAAAAGCCTTTAAGAACAGTTTATCCGCTGATTTTTATCGGCTTTGCATCTGCTGTGATTTTATGCGGATTTAAGGGATTTTTTATGTTCTCCCACAGAATTGTTTATTATTCATTCTGGAGGACATTTCTTTCTTTGTTTTTGACTCAGACCTTCCTGCCAATTGTAATAATATACGGCCTTTTTTTTGCTGTTTCTCACGACGAATTGAGCTTTAAAACTGATGCCTTTGTTCCGCTTATCTTTACTTTTTATGCTGTCTTTTTGCCTTTTACTGTGATAAGCGAAACTGAATCAGTTTTTTCCGGCTATGAGATTTTATTAAAGCCTGCTATTTACGGCTCAATGCTGGTTCTGATGGGCTTTCTTACATCAAGTCTTTTTAATGCCTTTTTTGCAAATAACATCAAAAAGACTGTAATCCTGTCGTTAATTGCCCTTGTCTTTATGGCGGGCCCGGCCTTAATTGAAAGCCTTTATCTTCTGACAGCCGTGCACTTTTTAATTGTGCTGGTTGCCGGAATTTATGTGGGCTGCGTTCTTCTTTATCTTTTTTTTACAAAGATTGTTTTTACAAGATTTTCAGCCGGCTCTTAATGCCCGGATTGCATTCAAAACTGCAAGAATCATAACTCCTACGTCGGCAAAAATTGCAATCCACATATTTGCAATTCCCAGGGCGCCTAAAAGAAGGCAGGCTGATTTTACGCCGATAGAAAAAGTAATGTTCTGATGAACGATTTTGAGGCTCTGCTTTGAAATTCTGATTGCCTTTGCAATTTTCAGAGGATCATCATCCATGATTACAATATCGGCAGCTTCTATTGCCGCATCACTTCCTATTGCTCCCATGGCGATTCCGACATCTGAGCGGGAAATTACAGGGGCATCATTGATTCCGTCTCCGCAGAAGGCTGTAAAAGTATTTTTATCTTTCTGAGAAGCTAAGATTTCTTCGATTTTTGTTACTTTATCTCCCGGAAGCAGCTCGCTGAAAACCTGATCTACTCCCAGTTCTGTGGCAACATCCTCTGCTGTTTTCTTTGCATCTCCGGTAAGAATTACAGTTTTTTCTATGCCAAGCTTTTTCAGCTGTGAAACTGCTTCTTTTGAATTCTTTTTGATTTTGTCTGAAATTACGATATGTCCGGAATATTCTCCGTCAATTGCTATATGTATTATTGTTCCGCTCTTGTGACATTCCTTATATTCAACCTTCAGATGATCCATCAGTTTTTTGTTACCGACCGCAACTGATTTTTCGTCTACCAGTGCAATAATTCCCATTCCTGAAAGTTCCTGAATGTCTTTTACCCGCTTTCTGTCCACTTCCTTATTGTGGGCATTCTGAAGGCTTTTACTGATAGGATGGCTTGAAGCACATTCTGCAAGGGCCGCATATTCAATAAGCTTTTCTTCTTCCATTTTTGAGTGATGTATTGCGCTGACTTCAAAAGTGCCGTGAGTCAAGGTTCCGGTTTTATCAAAAACGACTGTTTTTACTTTTGAAAGAGTTTCCAGGTAGTTAGAGCCTTTTACAAGGATTCCATTGCGGCTGGCACCACCGATTCCCGCAAAGAAGGTGAGGGGAATGCTGATTACAAGGGCGCAGGGGCAGCTGATGACAAGGAAGGTCAGGGCGCGGTAAAGCCATGTCTGCCAGAGGGGTGAGAGCCCCAGAATAAAAGTACGGATAAGCGGCGACAAAAGTGCAATTGCGAGGGCGCTGTAACATACAATCGGGGTATAAAAGCGGGCAAACTTTGAAATAAAAGCTTCGGATTTTGATTTTCTTGAAGTTGAGTTTTCAACCAGCTCCAGAATTTTTGAAACAGTTGATTCAGAAAATTTTTTTGTGGTGCGGATTTTTATCAGGCCTGTAAGGTTGATGCAGCCGCTGATAACCTCGTCATCTTTTGAAAGGTCGCGGGGAAGACTTTCACCTGTCAGGGCTGTGGTGTTAAGTGACGAGCTTCCTTCAACTACGATTCCGTCCAGCGGAATCTTTTCTCCCGGCTGAACGACAATTATAGAGCCTAAAGCAACCTCTTCGGGCGAAACCTTTTCAAGCTTTCCGTCTTTTTCGATATTTGCGTAATCCGGCCGGATATCCATAAGATTTGAAATGTTTTTACGGCTTTTTCCAACCGCAATATTTTCAAAAAGCTCTCCAACCTGATAAAAAAGCATAACGGCAACGGCTTCAACATAGTCGCCGCTCTTTGTGTAAATGGCAAGGGCAAAGGCTCCGAGCGAAGCAATCGTCATCAGAAAGTTTTCGTCGAATACCTGACGGTTAAGGATTCCCTGACCGGCCTTTCTGAGGATATCCCCGCTGATTAAAAGGTAGGCAGCAAAGTAAAGGGCGAGTTTTACAAGGGAAGCAATTTTTGATTCAAAGGGAATAAAATGTAAAATTACAAGTGAAGAAAAAGTTGTGATAATACGCCATGTCATTTTTTTCTGTTTCTTTGTCATAATTGCTCCTTGTCTAAGCCTGCCGGTCAGAGCAGGCAGTTTTTTTAGAATTCAATCTCACAATCCGGCTCTACCTTGCGGCAGGCTTTAAGAATGGACTTCATAACTGATTTTTCATCAGCGCCGTCTGCAAACTCTACTTCCATCTTCTGAGTCATGTAGTTTACTGTAGCTGAAGCAACGCCCTCTGTCTTTTTAGCGGCTTCTTCCATTTTTGCGGCGCAGTTAGCGCAGTCTACTTCGATTGAATATTTTTTTGTCATTTTATGCCTCTTTTTATATCATTTAAACATTTGTTTAATCTTTATAAAAAGAATATAATTCAAAGTGTAAATCCGCAAGTTTTTGCCGCAAGAAATTTCTTTTTGGAATATTATTATTTCTGTTTGGGATGGTTTTAATGGAAAATCTGATTCACAACCACGATGAATATTTTAAGCTTGATTTTTTATGCTCCGAGCTTTCAAAGGATAAGGAGTTTTCAGCTGTTTCTGATATTTTTGCCCTGCTTGCCGATTCTACCCGCCTGAAAATCTTCTGGCTTTTGTGCCACTCAAAGGAATGTGTGCTTAATATTGCTCAGGTTATGAAAATGACCATGCCGGCGGTTTCTCATCATCTGCGTCTTTTGAAAGACAGTGCCCTTATTGAATGTTACCGCGATGGAAAGGAAGTTTTTTATACGGCTGTCGAAAATGAGCGGGGAAAAATCCTTCACGGAATTATTGAAAAGCTTATGGTAATGACCTGCCCTGATTTTAAGATTGAGCACGAATCCATAAATGAAAATTCCGACTATCTTGAAAATCAGGTTGAAACGATAAAAAGCGTTCACGACTATTTGCTGAGAAATATTTCCCGCCGCATTACTATAGAAGATCTTGCCCACCAGTTTGCCATGAATACCACAACGCTGAAAACCGTTTTTAAAGACGTTTACGGAACTTCAATTGCGGCCCACATCAAAATTCACAGAATGGAAGAAGCGGCAAGGCTTTTGAAAGAAAGTGATAAAAGCATAAATGACGTTGCCCAGAGCGTAGGCTATGAAAGCCAGAGTAAATTCAGCGCCGTTTTTAAGGAATTTTATAAGGTGACGCCGGCGGAGTATAGAAAGAGCGGGGCATTACACTAATAATTTTTTTCACATCACGACACTTCTTGTCATATCCTCCACATTATACTTAGTACATAAACTAATAAATGAGGAGGATTTTTTTTATGTTCAAAAAACTTCTTATCACTGGCGGTGTTGCACTCGTTGGTTATGTCGTAAATGAAATACGAAAGGAATACGACAAAAACGTCAATGATTACAACAGCCTCCTAGGCAGATGTAATGAAATGTCAGATTTCATCAACAAATGTGATTTTTATAATTATAAAAATCCAAAAGAAAATGATGAGAACTCACGTTTTGTTACAGAAGTCCAGACCATGTCAGATGGCTCCAAACGGAAAATCAAAAAAGACCTTGCTTCAGGAATCAGCGTAATCTCAGTTATGGATGCTTAAAAAAAGTGAAAAAGTTTTGAGGTTACGACACTTCTTGTCATACGCTAGAATTTATAATCAAAATATAAGAACCTGATAAAAGGTTCTGAGGAGATAATATGATAAAGAGATTAATTGGTACTTGTGTAGCTGCCACTGTGCTTGCTGTTACAGGAAAACTTGTTTCAGATTATGCAGAAACAAAACCTGCACTGAAAAATGTAAAAGACAAACTTAAGAAAACTGGAAAAGATTTTTCGGAAAACTGCAAAGAAGTTTTTGATGCTACAAAAAGAGTTTTTACAGGAGAACTTCCTACAGAAAACACTATAGCAACAGAGACTTGTTAAAATAATCCAGAGTTCCTGGCAATGCCGTAGTTCCCTTCCCACCCACGGCATTGCCTTTTTTCAACATATTTAAACAAATGTGTGATATAATTTATAATAACACAAAAAGAGAGTCAGAGATGAGTAAAAAAGCTAAGCCTTACAAGCAGATAAAGATAAACAACTGGCGAATTATTGCTATTGATGAAATCCTGCAGAGCGGAAAACCATATACTGCAGCCCAGCTTGCAAAACTTATTGGTGACCACGGAGAAAACGAAAAGACTGATTATAGTCCAAGAACAATCCAGCGCGATCTGGAATATATGCGTGATACTTTACGTGCGCCTATCGAAAGTGACTATCGAGGATATCGTTATACAGAACCAAACTTCTTTATAAAAAGTATTCCACTTACAGAAGGAGAAGCATTTTCAGTTGCAATTTTAAATCCACTTCTGGAACAATACCGCAATACGCCATTAGAAAATCAACTGCGTTCTGTTTTTCAGAAAATTGTAAATTGCCTTCCGGAACACGTCTCTGTTGATACATCATTCTTAAATCCAAATATTACATTCATTCCGGACAAGACAGAAACAATAGACCCGTCTTTTTTTCAGACCATTTTTGAGTCCCTAAAAAATCACTGTACCATCAGTTTTGAATATCGCCCATTACAGAAAACAACTTTCATGGAGCGTCAAATAGATCCGTATCATGTTGTCTGCCAGAGAGGTAACTGGTATGTAATGGGAAAATGTCACGACCATAACGAAGTCCGAATTTTCTCATTCTCCAGAATGAAAAATATCAAAATCCTAAAGCAAAAGTTTTCAATTCCAAAAGATTTCAAACCATCAGATTTTTTTGATACGGAAATGGGCGTCTGGCTTTCTGATAAAACACCTTTTACAGTTGAGCTTCTTGTGGATAAAGAAATTGGGACTTACGCTCTTAATCGCATCTGGCATAGCGACCAAACCGTAGAAGAACGCAATGATGGCAGCATCTATGTAAAGTTCCAAACAACACAGAAACGTGAAATTGTCCGTTGGGTACTTGGACAAGGTCATACTGTTAAGGTTCTTAAACCGAAGGAATTGGTTGATGAGATAAAAACAGAACTAAAAAGGTCAATCGAAAAATATAATTAAGGTTCGACAAATTATATCACTCGTTATTATATGTTATGGTGAAGCAAATTAATATCTAGTATTAAATAATTGGAGGTTTCATGAGTTTCTTTATTCGAAAAAAAAATGATGATAATGAAAAATTAATTCTTGCTGATTTATGTATCAATGATAATCATTTTGAATTTGCATCTAATATATATACAGCTATGGAAAGTGCTGAATTAGAAAAGCAAGTTTTGACTGAAAAAATTGAAGAATCTTTAGAAACAATAAAGGAATTAACACCTCAATGTGATAAATTAGATTATATTTTGTCTGCATCTTCAGGTGCTTTATGTGGTGTTATAGATATTTTCTTAGTTGGTAAACCTGGCGAATCTCCCCTTGGTAATATTACTGATAAATGGTTTGAGGAACGTACAAAAGACTTTGCAAAACTTTGTGGTTGGAAAGACAAAAATAATAAAGGAATTAAATCAGCTATTGGATTTTTAGAGAGAAAGTTTAAGATACCTTATGATTTAAGAGGAGCTGGTGATGCTGCAAAAGATGTATTTGATTTAAATCCAGGAAACCATCATTTTAAATCATTAGGGCATAATCCAACGATTCTAGGTTTGTTTTTTTCTATTCTTGACCAGTTTAGAAATACTGCCACTTTTGTAACTGGTGGTGAATTAATATCTCTTCAAGATGCTGTAAATGACTTTAATTTACAAGGTAATGATATACCAAGTAAAATCTTTTGTGGTTTTAAGAATTGGTTTGGTCATTTAATGTCTGATATATCAGGATCATCTGGTAGCAAAGGAAGAGGAATGGGTATTCCCTCTCCTTTTTGGAGCTGGACAAATGACATTATTGCAATAAAAAGAAAACTTAATATTCCTGTATCAGAATTTGACAAAGCTATTAATAAACTTGCTTTGGAGATATATAAACAGGGATACGATGTCAGGTTTCAAACAACACAGGCAATACCTGTGTTTATTAATGAATTAATTGTAAGGTTTATCTATTCAGTTCGACGATTAATAAATTATTTTGTATCTACAGAAAAAAAAGATAGATCATTCAAGAATATGTGGAAAACTTGCGAACCTTTTTCAAATGCTACAGTAAAAAGAATGCTTACTGTGGCTCATGGAGTATTTTGCTTAGTCGATATTAGTGACGCAACGGTTCGTGGTTTTATTTCAGGTGCTGGCAATTTTAATGTTACGGAATTTGCATTAAGATTAAACATTATTGGTGT
This sequence comes from uncultured Treponema sp., assembly GCA_947165895.1. Lineage (GTDB taxonomy): Bacteria > Spirochaetota > Spirochaetia > Treponematales > Treponemataceae > Treponema_D. The sequence continues at coordinate 387,065 of CAMVCB010000001.1, read as the reverse complement.
TGGAAGATTTGCAATTTCTTTGTATGGAGAAGGAAAAAGAGCAATTAAAAAAGGACATGCTAAAGAGGAACATTATTATCTCGTACGAGAAAAAAATATTCTAGAAAATTATATTGAAGGATTGAAAGTTCTTTCAGTAGCTTATGATGATAAAGAACTTTTGACATTTACAGAAGATTTATTGAACAGCAAATTATATAAAATTGGATTCATGAAATCTATTGAATTAGCAAAAAAAAGAAAAGTTGCTAGTGAAGATATTCTAGAATCTAAAGTAGATATCGACAATTATTTTAAAGGAGGAAATTAATTATGTCTAAGAAAAAATCTAAATTACAAATAGCTCAATTGGAAGCACAGGCTGCAATTGATAAGACTAATGAAAAGATAGATGAGTTAGGAAAAAATACAAGCAACCTTTATAATCAATTAACAGAAATACAGGCTTCTTTTGATAATATAAGAAATGTTCCGAGCGATAAAAAAGTGGAATATGAAGAATTAAAACGTGTACGTCTTAATTGGAAACAACAAGCTGAAAAGATTGAGAAGGATTATAAACTTGCAGAGGCAAAAAATGCAGGAGCTGGTGCTGCAGGCGCAGGTGTTGGTGTTGCTGTTGTTACCATGGGCCCTACTGTCGCAATGGGGGTTGCAACTACATTTGGTGTAGCATCAACTGGAACTGCTATTTCAGCCTTAAGTGGTGCAGCTGCTACAAATGCTGCATTGGCATGGCTCGGGGGTGGTGCTCTTGCAGCGGGTGGTGGCGGAATGGCAGCGGGTGAAGCTTTCTTAGCACTTGCAGGTCCTGTAGGTTGGGCTATCGCAGGTGTAGCATTATTGACAAGCGGAGTATTTCTTTGGATAACAAAAAATAATCAGAGCCATATAGAAAGTATATTTACATCAATTAGCAACAGAGATGTTCGTTTATATGATTTAGCTATAGTTGAATTAAACGAACGTATTGCAAGAATTGTTGAAGAGTCAAAGCAGTTATCTGTGGCAATTAAAAACATAAAGACATTTGGTGTTGATTATAACGCTATGACAGAGCAACAACAGTATGAATTGGGAGCTTATGTTAATCTTATGAATTCTTCAACTCAATTGTTGGTGAATCCTATTCTTGGTTTACAACCTAAATATACTCAAGAAGATTTTAGCAAGTATATTAATTGGAGTGAAAGAAAGACTGATAATTATATTTGTGAAAAATATTCTGCGATCATTATTTCCTTAGCTAACTTTTTATATAGTATAGAACTTATTGATCGTGATAAAAAACTTCTATGGAAAACATTAAGAAAGAATAAAAAAATGCTAAAGTCTATGGATGTTTCAAAAAAAGAGTTTGATATGAAAATTTTTGATTCAATTTACGAAGCTTTAGCTTTTAAGGAATCATTAAAATAAAAAGAACTTCATACGCAATGATTACTGTTGCGAGATGTCCTTTTTAAGTATATAATTATATATTAATTATAAAAATTTACAATAAATAGGAGAAAAAAATGGGTATTTTAGGTTCTTTGATGGACGGATTTTCAAAAAAATTAGCTGAACAAGTTTGGCCAGCATATCAACAAGCATGCATAAAAGATAGTAGAACACTATGCTCATATATAGATAATGAAGAAAACTTCTTTAGAAAAACAGTATTTCTTCTTGCGTTATCAAAAAAAGACGAATATAAAACTAAGGAATATTATAATAGAAGTAAACAGGCTTATAATAATCAGTTAAATATCCTTAAAAAATATAATCGTTTTGAACATGAAGTTGATATGTTTATGAACAAAATGAGTAGTAGATACTAATACATTCTAAAAAGATTTAATTTTAATCAAAAAAACAGCCTTCGAAAGCTCTCCTTGATATTCAGACACTAACGCCCTGTGCTAACGAGGAGAGTTTTTTTATGTGAGGATGCTTCTCCTCAAACTCAACATTAATTTTCCATTTATTAATAAAAACATTTCTGTTTTTTTCATCATTTTTTATAACCAATATCTTTTCTTTATTTTGTAACCGTCAATTCTCATGTATTTTCCAAAAATAAATCTTTGAACTAAACTTCTACGCAAGGTGGAAGAAATTATGAGATCAAATTACAGTCGTGAAGAACGTCAGAAAATTGTTGAGGAATACATTCAGTCAGGAAAATCACAGACAGTATTCGCTCCAGAATACGGCATTAAACCAAATACTTTGTCTGCATGGGTGACTAAATACAAATCTGCAGAAGCATGGAGCAAGAGCATCATGTTTTATTCTGTCCCTTATTGAAACTGCCAAGCAGAATGGGATTGCTCCTGAAGATTATCTCAGATGTCTTTTTGAAAAAGCCCCTTATGCTGAAACTGAAAATGACTGGGAAAAACTTCTCCCCTGGAATATTGAAATTACTCCATATAAGATTCGTGGAGAATGGAGTTAAATTGTGGTATAATTATGTAAACGTAAATTCAATTTGCGGATACAATATAATAATCTATATATAAGGAAAAATTATGGGTAATCAAATAAATCTCTACTTTAAAGGTTTTAAAGAAGATATTGTAGAACATAAAGCTAAGTTAGAAAAAGCTGTAGCCGATTGGGATAAAATTTTTGATGATGAAAAAGTTAAAGAAGGAGATTTTATTCTTGCTATCTCTGATGATGAACTTAGTTGGATGGAATCTTTTGATGATGAAGCCATAATTTCTTATCTCCGTTATGGTAAACAAGAACCAAATTCTATGGACCTTTTTGATTCTACAATCTGTGATTATAAACGGAAAGAAATTACCGGCCCTTTAACAAATGAAGAACAAGCTTTGTATAATAAGCTAAAAGAAATAGAAGATGATTATCAAAAAAATGGAACTGTTTCATCCATATATTTCATTTATCAGATAGGTAACAAAGAATTTAGTATTATTCGAGAAAATCTTAATATAAATAATTCTCGCGTTTTATTAGAGTTTTCTCTTCAGGAAGCGCCTAATGAAGAAGATTCAGAAGATACAGGAATTAGATATTTGTTTGAAGTAGTAGCAGAATCTGATTCTAGATTGACTACTTATGATATTCTTGTAGCGCTTGGAGTTCCTGAAACTGCATCTAAATTCTTAGAGTTTAAAGAATGTATTAAAGAAAAGTTTTCAGAACAAATGGATGATGATTAATAAAAATACTTCAAGGTAATATAAAGCTGAATCTTAATTATTTTCAGATATTTGCAGTTCCTAAATATGATAGTAAAGTATCAGTGACAATACTTCAAAACGGAATCAAATCCTCAGATTTCTTAGTGTCAGATGATTGCTGTACTCATCGTCTTGTAGGGCTTAAATATGATTCTAAAACTATGCACGAACCAGAAAGTACAATAGTTTGTGCAAGACATGAAATGGCAGCTGCAAAGCAAATAGCCTTTTCTCTCGGAAAACACATTTACCAAAAGTCAGCATTGTCTGCAATGCTCTTCCGTAATTATACAAGTGGGCAGAAACTCAGATGTCAGGATTATAATGAAGTTGCAAAAATTTATGCACATTATGTGTGTTCTAGAAAGAAATAACTTTGCTGTAATTGATGAAATGTAATTATATCCTTAAAAAATGACAGATAACTTTTAATGTGATATAATCTTTTATAACTTAAATAATTGGAGGTGAAAAATGCCAAGACCAGTTGCAGAGATTTACGATACATTGACTCTTGCTGCTCAACAGGAAGCTTATGATTTCATGATGTATCTATTGCAGAAGCAACAGAATCTTTCTGAAGCAATGCAGAAAGAAGCACGAAAACAAAAAAGAATGGCAGCACTCTCTGAATTTGCCGGAAGCATGAAAGAAACCTGGAAAGGTGTTGATCCTCTTGAATATCAGAAAAACTTAAGAGAGGAAAGAACAATTGGCTAAAAAAGTCTTTATCGACACAAACCCATTGATTTACCTCGTAGCTCAACAGGAGCCTTTTTACAGCAAAGTAGTAAAATTTATGTCTGACTGCATTGCAGAGGATGTTGAATTTTATACTTCAACGATTACAGATGCGGAGTTTCTTGTAAAACCCTTTGAAGATAAAGATAATGAACAGGCAGAAAGATATAGAGACTATCTTAATAAGCTTGAGTTTGTAAAATGCTTTATCAGCGAACAGATTGGTGAACGAGCTGCAAAAATAAGAGCAGATTATCATGATATAAAACTTGGTGATGCTTTACAGATGGCAGCAAGCCTGGATTGTAACTGTGATGTTTTTTTTACAAATGATAAACAGTTAAAACGAGTTACTGAAGCTCATGTAGTTTATCTTGGAGAGTTATAATTTAGATAAATAGAGTAGTGCTCATTGGTAAAAGCCGGGCGTTGCGAAACAATTAATTGTTTCGAGTTTGTTTTCTTGATGAGCCTAAAAATTGCGTTGCAATTTTTTTAACGGCTCTTCGATATTAAACAGGGGCGGCGATTGAGCCCCGCTAGAAGGGGTAGCAAGCGCGACGGCAAGCATAGCTTGCCGAGCCATCTTATCGTAAAAGCTAAACGACAGTCACAACGGACTGTCGTTTTTAACGCTTTTTCTATTGTCGGCAGGGAAGGCTTTCCCCACCTCATGCGGTTGAAAAAAATCGCTTTTCCATTTACTATGCACTTGATGAAAAAAATTGAGATTCTTGATTCGACTTTGCGTGATGGTGCGCAGGGCGAGGGCATTAGTTATTCGGTACAGGATAAAATTCACATCTGTCAGACTTTAGACGAGCTTGGAATCGGCTATATTGAAGCCGGAAACCCTGGAAGTAACCCTAAGGATATGGAATTTTTCCAGGAAATGAAGAAGATTGAGCTTAAGACCGCAAAGCTCTGTGCATTCGGGTCGACCCGCCGTAAGGATATTAAGTGTGCGGAAGATTCAAACCTGCAGAGCCTGCTGGCTGCCGGCACTGATTATGTTGTAATTTTTGGAAAAACCTGGGATTTTCAGGTAACCGATATTATCAAAACTACGCTCGAAGAAAATCTTAATATGATCCGCGAAACCTGCGAGTTTTTGCGCGGAAACGGACGCAAAGTTTTCTATGACGCTGAGCATTTTTTTACGGCTTACCAGCAGTGTCACGACTACGCCTTTAAGACTTTGCAGGCGGCCGTTGACGGCGGTGCGGAAGTTCTCTGCCTTTGCGAAACCAAGGGCGGCTTTATGATTGACGAGCTTCGCGATGCAGTAAAGGACGTTGTAAAAACTTTTGGAAATAAGGTAAAAATCGGTATTCACACTCATAATGATTCAGGTCTTGCCGTTGCAAACAGCCTTGTTGCCGTGACTGAAGGCGCAGTTCATGTTCAGGGCGTTCTCCTTGGCTTTGGTGAACGTACAGGTAACGCAAATCTTTCTACTATTATTCCGGATTTGCAGCTTAAGATGGGCTACGAATGTATTCCGGAAGAAAATATCAAAAATCTTACTTCGATTTGTAAGCGGGTAAGTGAAATTACAAACGTCAGCCTTAATTCCCAGCTGCCATATGTTGGAGCAAGCGCTTTTGCCCACAAAGCCGGCATGCACATCGACGCGGTTCTTAAAAATCCGTCTGCCTACGAGCATATTTCTCCGGAAACTGTGGGTAACAGCCGCGTATTCCTTATGAGCGAGGTTGCGGGCCGCAGCACAATCATCGAAAAAATCCAGAAATTTGCGCCTCACGTGCAGAAATCTGACCCTATAGTAAAAGACATCATCGCAAAAATGAAAGAGCTTGAAATGAACGGCTACCAGTTTGAAGGTGCGGACGGCTCTTTTGAACTTATGGTTCGAAAAATGCTGGCCCAGTATCAGCCATTCTTTAAGCTTCACTACTATCAGACAAACGGTTCTAACCCAAGACCGGAAGAAGGCGTTGCATCCTGCGCTCAGATTAAGGTTGAAGTTGACGGTCAGATCGAAATTACCGCCGGCGAAGGCGACGGTCCTGTAAACGCTCTGGATATTGCCCTTCGTAAGGCTCTGGAACGCTTCTATCCTGCTGTAAGCCGCATTCGCCTTGTGGACTTCAAGGTTCGTGTTCTGGATGGAAAATCGGCAACGGCTTCTAAGGTTCGCGTAATCATCGAAAGTACAGACGGCGAGGCCAGCTGGACAACCGTTGGGGTTTCGGGCGACTTGATTGAAGCCTGCTGGATTGCCCTCAGCGATTCCTTTGAGTTTAAGCTGATCCGCGATATTGAAAAGAGATACAAGAGACTGAATTAGTATTTATATGAAATCATTGTTTGATATTTTTATTAAAAGCTGGTGCCGCTTTTTTATGGGTCTGATTGGAACGGCCCTGCTTGGAGTAGTTGTTGCCTTTTTAACAAAGGCCCATCTTGGTGTAGATCCTTTTACGGATTTTGTTGCCGGAATTGCAAGCCTTTTTGGCTCCACATATTCTGTCTTCTTCCTTATCGTAACGGGTCTTCTTCTTGTTCTTGATTTTTTCTGGGACAAAAGAAAGCTTGGTATTGTTACGGTTATCAATCTTTTTGCTGTTGGAACAGTTTTTTCCTTTGCCATAAGGCCTTTGAATTACTTTTTCCCGGAACCCCTTTTGTGGCAGCGTTTTTTATTTCTTTTTATTGCCCTTGTAATTTTGTGCTTTGCTTCTTCGCTTTACATGACAAGTGATTTAGGCGTTTCTTCCTATGATGCAGTCGCAATCATCCTTTCTGAAAAGACCCGCTTCCAGTTCCGCTGGTGCAGAATCTTCACGGATTTAATCTGCGTTATCGTAGGTTTTGTCTGCGGAGCAGATGTAGGAATCGGAACCGTAATTACAGCCTTCTGCATGGGACCTTTTACCCAGTGGTGCTGCGAACACTTTGCCCAGCCTCTCTTAAAAAGATTTGATTCCTAACGCCCGTTTTTTTATGCAAAGGCATAAGTTTTTATTTCTTCCAGTTGTGGTGCAAGTTCCAGTTTTGCATTTCTTATATCAATATCATCCTGTAACGACATAAAATATCCGTCAGAAAGTCCAAAGAATTTTGCAAGTCGCAAAGATGTATCAACTGTGATTTTTCTGCGGTTGTGAAGAATATCCTGAATGCGGGAGGCTGGAACTTTAATTGCCTGAGCAAGTTTATATGCAGAAAGTCCAATTCATCAGTTATAGGGATATCCGTGTCCTATCCGTGTGTATCTGTGTTCATCCGTGGCAAAAATCGGGGTCTTAGGGGCGGAGCCCCTAGGAGAAGGGGTAGCGGAAGACAGCTTGCTGGCTGGAGCGAGGGGGAGACTTCCCCCTCCTGCTATACACCTTGACTTTAATCTTTATCTTAAGTATAACTAAAGAAAATTAAATATTATTAAACTTTGCGGGCGGTCAGTGGCTTGCAGAGTGGGAGTTGTACTTATGGAAAAGACTATTGCTTTGATTCCTGGTGATGGAATTGGTCCGGACGTTGTAGCAGAGGCTGTAAACGTTCTTAACGCTATTGCAAAAAAATATAATCATACCTGGATTTATAAGGATGTAATTGCCGGCGGACGTGCCATTGATATGTTCAAAAATCCCCTTCCAAAGGATCAGCTGGATATTTGTCTGCGTGCAGACTCTGTTCTGCTTGGTGCTGTCGGCGGTCCTAAATGGGATAATGTTGACCCTTCTATCCGCCCTGAAAAAGCCCTGCTTGGACTTCGCGGCGGCATGAAAGTTTATGCTAACCTCCGTCCAGCTGTTATGTTCCCTCAGCTCAAGGCTGCCTGCCCTCTTAAAGACGAAATCGTTGGTGATGGCCTTGATATCCTGATTGTCCGTGAGCTTACAGGCGGTATTTACTTTGGAGACCGCGGATTTGCTTCTGACGGACGTTCTGCTTACGATACAGAAAAATATTCATGGGAAGAAATTGAGCGTATTGTCCGCCTTGGTTTTGAAGCCGCAAATGGCCGCCGCAAGATTCTTACTGTTGTTGACAAGGCTAACATTTTGAACACAAGCCGCCTCTGGAGAAGTGTTGCAGAAAGCGTAAAGCCTGAATATCCTGATGTTGAGCTCAACTACCTTTACATCGACAATGCCGCTATGCAGCTTGTGCGCAATCCAAAACAGTTTGACGTTATTGCAACTTCTAACATGTTCGGTGATATCCTTTCTGATGAAGCTTCTCAGATTACTGGTTCTATCGGTATGCTGGCTTCTGCTTCTCTTGGTAACGGTAAAGGCCCTGGACTTTATGAGCCTATTCACGGTTCTGCTCCTGATATTGCGGGTAAAGACCTTGCTAACCCTCTTGCAACAATTCTTTCTGCCGCAATGATGCTGCGCTACGACTTTAAGCTTGAAGAAGAAGCAAAATCAATTGAAAATGCCGTTCAGGAAGTTTTGAACGAAGGCTACAGAACTGGCGACATTGCCGGTGCTGACCGCGACGCAGTTAAAGCTGCCGGAAAACTTGTCGGCACTAAAGAGATGGGTAAACTGGTTGTAGAACATTTGAAATAAAATTGCAACGCAAACATTTTTGTATTACAAAAATGCTTGCCGCTGCGGTTAGGTAATTTGCTGCTTGTAGCTGCCATTTTTAACCGCAGCAGTTTCCATTTCACTTATAATGCTTGCCACCTGCTTTGCCATTTGCGGGTTCAGCATGGCAAGCTCTTCAAAGTAGATTTCCTGCTCCAGTTCGCTTTGTTCGGATTGGGGCATTTCTTTTGCAAGTTCGGCTAAGATTTTTTCGCTTTCGTCACCGTAAGCCCATTCTATTTCGGCAATGTGTTCGGTGTATTCATTTTGCGGCGGATTTACCTTAGGCTTTTCCTTTTCTGTGTCATCGGCAGTGTAGGGCGGGGTGAAGCCCGCATCGCGCAGGGCATATAAAATGCGGGGGCGGACGGCTTTTTCTTCTATTAAAAGACGTGCTCCAAAAGCCCGCAGCTGATCGTTTACGCTGGCAACATGGCCTGCAAGTACAAGTTTAATTCCGGCTTCCCCAAGTTCCTTATATAAGGAAAGAAGTCTCTGGCAGGCGGTTCCGTCAATACTGCTTATGCCGCTGGAGTCAACTACTACAAGGCGGACAGGCTGGCTGCGGAAATCAGCTGCCGGCGTCTGGTCACCAAGTCCGCACTCCCTTCGGATATCGCCGCAAAAACCCTCAACATTCGCGTAAAAAAGCGGGGCCGGAAATCTGTAAATTACCACACCCTTGAGAGGCTTTGCCTGGGTGTTGCGCCTTGTAAGCGAATAATAGCCCTTGATCCCCGGAACAATTCCAAGAAAATCGCTGGCCGGTTTTGAAAGGCGGATAATAAAGGTAACAGTCGCAAGAATCACGCCGACAACAACGCCGTAAATGCTTCCAAAAATCAGAACCGCAAAGAAGGCTGCGTAAAAAATAAAGAATTCTGCCCGGTCCAGGTGCTTAAGCTTATGGGCAAGGCGGAATTCCAGCGTGCCTGTCAGGGCCGCAATCACAATTCCTGTAAGCAAAGGGAGGGGCAGGTAAGATATAAAGCCTGTTCCCAAAAGTAAAATCAAAGCCATGGTCAGACTGGCCGTCAGACTCATAATCTGGCTTTTTACGCCAAGCTGGTCCGCAATTCCCGAGCGGGAAATGCTTCCGTTAATAGGGCAGGTTCCAGTAAGGGCGGCCGCAAAGTTTCCCAGGGCGTAGGCGGCAACCTCCCGGCGGGCAGTAATTTTTTCCCTGTGCCTGCGGGAAAGGTTTTCTGTTGCGAGCAGAGTTTCTGAAAGAATTACAATTGCGATTCCCGCCGTATCAATTATCAGCTGACGGGGGTGGGCAAGCACAAGACTCAGATCCGGGATGATTAAGCGGGGAAGGCCTTTTGTAACGGCCGGTAAAGTTGCAATTCCAAGCCCGCTAAGCCTTTCTCCAAAAAGGTAAAAAATGCTCGCGCCCAAAAACATCAGAATGGGCTGCACCGGAACCTTGGGGCAGAGCTTCCTTGCCGCAAGCAGGATAAAAATAGTTCCCCCTCCAAGCAGGAGCGAAGGAAGGTTAAAGCCGGCCTCCGCTTCATGTAAAATATGCAGAATAAGTTCCGGGCCTTCCCCGTGAGTGGCTTTACCGCCAAAAAGCTTTGGAATCTGCATCAGAATAATTGTCGTACTGATTCCGCTGATAAAACCGCCCATCACAGGCTCAGAAATAAAATTGATAATCCTGTCTGCCCGCACAAGAAAAAATATTCCAAGCCAGAGGGCAACAAAAAGCGTTATAAGGGGGATGATGGAGCTTGCCGCGGCAGAGTCGGAATTAATCCCCCAGGCGGCAATCATCCCTCCCACAATGGCAGCGGGCGCCGCGTCAACTCCGAATACAAAGCGGGGACTTGAACTTACAAAGGCAAAAATCAAAATCGGGAGCAGGGAACCGTAAAGACCGTACACCACCGGCAGTCCCGCCACCGATGCATAACCCATGCTGATTGGAATGGAAACCAGGGCAATAATTACGCCGATAAAAGCGTCGTGAATACCATCTTTAATAGAAGGAATCTGCATAGGTCAAGTATAACATGGAAGTTTTCATAGCGCACGAAAAATGCATATCGTATGCACGGCTACGAGGCAACTTGACACTTTCTGCAAATTTGTCTATTCTCTTAATGACAAAAATATAAAAAATGTCATTTTGACTTACCAACAGGGGGATATATATGAAGAAATATGCTTTTTTGTTTCCGGGACAGGGTGCACAGGTTCCTGGTATGATTAAAGATCTTTGCGACGCTTATCCTGAAGCCCGCAAGGTTGTAGACGAAGTTACAAAAATCACAGGCGTAGATATGCCAAAACTCCTCTGGGAATCTGAACAGGCTGAACTTAGCCGCAGCGATAACTCTCAGCTTGCAATTACAACAGCTTCCCTTGCCGTTATGGAAGTTCTTAAATCAAAGGGAATTGAGCCTTCTGCCGCTATGGGCTTCAGCCTTGGCGAATTCCCGGCTTTGTATGCCGCAGGCGTACTCAGCTTTGAAGATGTAATTAAAGTTGTCCGCCAGCGCGGACTTATCATGCAGGCAACCTGCGAAAATATTGCAAAGGCAAACGAAGGCCACGCACCTGGAATGACAGCCGTTATCGGACTCAGCCAGGAACAGGTTGCAGAAATTGCAAAGAAAATCCCTGATGCTTATGCCGCAAACCTTAACTCTTCTGTTCAGACTGTAGTAAGCGGAACTTTTGATGCTCTTACAGCTGTTGAAGCTGCCGCAAAAGAAGCTGGTGCCCGCCGTGCCCTCCGCCTTCAGGTTGCAGGACCTTTCCACAGCCCTCTCATGCAGGAAGCTGCTGACAATTTTGAAAAGGCAATTGCAGACGTTACTTTCAAATCACCTTCTAAAAAACTTTTCAGCAACGTTACAGGTAAAGAAGCCACAGACGGTGCAGAAATCAAAAAGAATGCCGTTCTTCACCTTACAAATCCGGTACGCTGGACAGACGAAGAAAAGGTTCTCTTTGACATGATGGAAGCAGACAAAGACAACGAATGGTGCCTGATTGAACCTGGTGTTGGAAAAGTTCTGGCCGGCCTCTGGGCAAAAACAGACTACGCAGAAAAATACAGCTGTACACCGGTAAACTCAGTAGAAAGTCTTGGAGAAGTAAAATAATGGGATTATTAAATAGTAAAAAAGCACTTGTTACAGGTTCAAGCCGGGGAATCGGACGTAAAATTGTTGAAGAATTCCTTAAAAACGGTGCCGAGGTTTGGGGACTCTGCTCTAAGCCTTCTGCCGCAAAAGCTGAACTTGAAGAAATTGCAAAGGCAAACGGAACAAGCTTTCATGAAATCTGTGCAAACGTTGGCGATGCTGCTCAGCTTACAGAAGTTGTAACAGCCGCTGTAACAGAAGCCGGCAGCTTTGACGTACTTGTAAACAATGCCGGAATCACCCGTGACGGACTTTCTTTCCGCATGAAGATGGAAGACTGGACAAACGTTTTGAACGTAAACCTTACAGGTGCCTTTGTAATCACACAGATTGTTTCTAACGCAATGCTCAAGGCAAAACGCGGCGGTTCAATCATCAATATGAGCTCTATTGTAGGCGTTCACGGTCAGGGCGGACAGGTAAACTACGCCGCATCTAAAGGCGGACTTATTGCCTACTCAAAGTCTCTTGCAAAAGAAGTTGGAAGCCGCGGAATCCGCGTAAACTGCATTGCACCGGGCTTTATCGAAACTGACATGACTGCCGTTCTTAAAGAAGATTTGAAAAAATCAATGATAGACGCTGTTCCTCTCAAACGTGCCGGCCAGACAGAAGACATCGCAAATGCGGCCCTCTTCCTGGCAAGCGATATGTCAACTTACATTACCGGCCAGGTTTTGGGCGTTGACGGAGGAATGGGTGCCTAGCGAGCGGCGCGGAGCCTAATCTCAGATAGTAAAATACGGGGCGTTGCGGGGTGTCCCCGCTAGAAGGGGTAGCGAGCAACGCAGTGCGAGCGAGGGGGAGACTTCCCCCTCCTTCATAAACTTTATATAAGGAAATTAAAATGGAAAAAAGACGTGTTGTAATTACAGGAATGGGAGCGATTACTCCGCTCGGAAACTCAGTAGACGAAACTTGGGCTGGAATTAAGGCTGGAAAAAGCGGAATCGGCCCGATCACACTTTTTGATGCATCAAAAAACAAGGTTCACTATGCGGCAGAAGTAAAAAACTTTGACCCTGCCCAGTATATGGATTCAAAGGATGCCCGCAAAATGGCCCGCTTTACTCAGTTTGGTGTTGCGGCTGCTAAAATGGCCCTTGAAGATTCAGGTCTTATGGGAAATGAAGCCGTTCTTGACGAAACAGGAATTATTCTTGGTGTTGGAATCGGCGGTCTTGAAGAAACAGAAGCTGACGTTCTTGGAATGTCAAGAATGGGCGGCGTAAAGACAAATCCTATGGCTATTCCAAAGCTTATTCCAAACGAAGTTGGCGGAAACATCGCAATTCAGTTCGGCGTTCACGGCCCTGTTGAATCAATTGCAACTGCATGTTCTTCTGGTACAGACGCTCTTGGTGCCGCTTTTGATATGGTTCGCTCTGGCCGTCTTGACTGCTGTTTGAGCGGTGGTGCAGAATCTACAATCTGTCAGTTCGGTATTGTAGGCTTTGAAGTTTTGCACGCTCTTTCTACAGGCTTTGATGATGATCCGACTAAAGCAAGCCGTCCATTTGACAAGAACCGCAATGGTTTTGTAATGGGTGAAGGTTCAGCTATTCTGGTGCTTGAAGAGTATGAGCACGCTAAGGCTCGCGGTGCTAAGATTTATGCAGAAATTGCCGGTTACGGTGCAAGCTGCGACGGTTATCACCTTACAGCTCCAAATCCTGATGGAATCTGCGGTTCAAAATGTATGACACGCGCCCTTAAAGATGCCGGAATGGATCCAAGCGAGATTCAGTACTACAACGCTCACGGAACTTCTACAATGAAGAACGATTCAAGCGAAACAAATATGATTAAGATTGCCTTCGGCGAAGAAAATGCCCGCAAGCTTAAGATTTCTTCTACAAAATCTATGCACGGTCACTGTCTTGGTGCAACTGGTGCCATCGAAGCTATGGTTTGCGTTAAGGCAATTCAGGACAGCTATGTTCCTTGCACAAAGAACCTTGACAATGTTGACGTAGAAGGCGGCTGCGACCTCGATTACGTTCCAAACAAAGGTATCGAAATGAACATCGACGCCGCTATGTCTGCTACTTTCGGTTTCGGCGGACATAATGGTGCGATTATTTTGAGGAAATGCCGATAATCGAAAATCCGTTAAAAAACGAGCTGCAACAGCGGGTCGCTTTAGGATTATCGTGAAAACGGCTCACCGCGAGACTAGCGAGCGGTGTTTTTTATTTTGAGGAGATAATATGCTTACTGATGATATCAAATCACTGCTTCCACACCGCGAACCATTTTTGTTTGTAGATGCAATTATTTCTGCAGATGAAAAGGGCTGCGTTTGTGAGCATACATTTACAGAAAATGAATTCTTTTTTAAAGGTCACTTTCCTGAATACCCTGTAGTTCCAGGCGTTATCCTCTGCGAAACTATGGCACAGGCCGGCGGAGCAGCCCTCCGCTATTTGAACATCGTTCCCGCAGACGGACTTTTCTTCTTTGCCACACTGGACAAAGTAAAGTTCCGCAATCAGGTTCGCCCGGGCGATAAAGCAAGAATGGAAATCCAGTTTTTGCGCAACAGCCCGAAAATGATTAAACAGGCCGGCAAGCTCTACGTAGACGACACCCTCTGTTGTGAGGCTGAATGGATGTGCTTAGTTGGTTCAGCACAGTAAGTATAAAGCTATTCAGATGGACGGAAGCGGAATTGGGTGCAAAACACATTGTGAGCATTTTTGGAGACTTCCATGAAAAAAAATCCGAGACTTTCGCTTGCGAAATGTCGCAGGATTTTTTCACAAAAAATGCGAAGACCTGTGTTTTCGCACACAATGCAGCGTAAGTCCATCTGCAATCGGTGAATTTAGATTTATAATGCACTTGCATTGCATTATCCGCGGGGTTTAAATAAGTATAAATATATTTTATACTTATTTAATAATAATTCCGGGGAATAATAATGAAAAAAGTTACAGTTTTCTGGTCGCCAGAAAGCCTTAAAAAAAGCAGATTTAATCTGCAGCTTATAATTTCTTTCGCTATCCTTCTTTTTGCCTTTATTTCCTGCAACAACCTTATTAATTCTGACGATAATTCTTATTCTCAAAATCCTTCCGGTACAGAAGAATATATAAATTTTACAGGCCGCTGCAGCCTTGACGGTGCTTATCCCCGGCAGCTTGCCTCAGCCTCAACTCAGAATACCGGAATGGAAGGCCGTTCTGCCTTGCCTCAGATTGATTCCAGCTATGAATATTTTGTAGAGGCTTCTTCAGCTGATGGAAAAACTTCCACAGGCGGTGTAAATCCAAACCTTACTTTTTCCATTCCCCTTGCAATCAATCATACCTGGACTATTACTGCGGGCATCAGAAAAAACGGTTCCACCGATAAGATTGTTTTTTCTGCTGAGTCTGACCCAATCACACCAGGCCGCACAGCAACAGCCTTTAACAATCTGAACCTTATCCTTAAGCCCTGTCAAAACGGTTCCGGTAGTGTATCTTTGGCAATGACAGTGCCTGAAACTGTAAAGAAAATTGAAACGGAATGTAGTGATACAAACTGGAAAGATAATATAGAAGCTGGATTAGGAACATCAGGGGCTTATATCAGAAGTAAAAGAGACGGTTCGGATGAAAATGTAAAAACTGTCAAATCAGGCATATATAATATAATTATTAAGTTTTTCGATGAAAACGATTTTATTTTATATTCTATTCCCCAGACAGTAAATGTCATTGATGACATGGATACAAACCTCTGGTGCAGCGGAGGAAGCTCAGATTCTCCGATTACTGAAGCAGGACTCTTTTCCCTGCAGTCTGATCATATATCAAATTTTGCAAGTACAGTCATTTATGTTGGAAAGCCTAATGTCCTTAACGAAAGAAGTGATGTAATTGCAGATGATTCAAATTCTGCTCATGCCTATTCTCCGCTTGCATCTCTTGGGGCAGCCCTTTCAAAAATTGAGGCCGCAGGTGACAAGACTAAAGATTATACAATCTATATTTCTGGACATTTAACAGGCTGTAGTGAGCTTTCTGCAGCACTCGGTACAAGTGACGATAACAAAAAAGCAAAATCAATTACACTCTGCGGATTAACAGGCCTTTCAGACGGCGTTCCGCAGGATGTGCTTGACGGTAACGCTGATGGTTCTACACTTAAAATCAATACCACAGTTCCTGTAACCATTAAAAACCTTAAAATTACCGGCGGTAAAGCAACAAACGGTGGGGGGATTAATATTGCAAAAGGTTCTGTAACGCTTGGAAGCGGTGCTTTTATTACTCAAAATAATGCTGATATTAGTTATGCAAAAGGTAATGGTGTCTATCTTGCTGGTGAAACTTCTCTTACGATGAAAGCAGGCGCTGAAATTTCTAATAATAAAAATACAAACTGTTTTGGCGGTGGAATATATACAGCAAAAGATTCAACATTCATAATGGAAGGCGGTACAATAAAAGAAAATTCTGCTTCTATGGGTGGAGGAATTCATTACACTGGAACAGTTACCATAAAAGGCGGTCTTATTACTAAAAATACAGCATCTACTTATGGTGGAGGTTTATATAATAGTACCAACATACCGAGTGCCATGTCTTTAACGTACGTTATAACTACGCTTACAATTACAGGTGGAACGATTAGCGAAAACTCAGCCAATAATGGAGGTGCCCTTAGTCTTTGTAAACCTGTTATAAGTGGCTCTGCATATATTCCTTATGGGGTAGATGGTGTTACAGGAAAGGGAAAAAATGATGTGTATTTTGGTACGGATGATTCTGCGCACGGTACAAAAATTACAGTTGCAGGAAATCTTTCAAGACATTCAGCTACTGATCCGATAGCTTTAAGCTGGGGTGATAGTGATTGGAGCCGTGGTCATGTAGCAGTAGAAGCTGACAATACACATGTTACAGATTTAACTCCTTATAAAGATTATTTTGCACTTACAAATGGTGACTGGAACATGAAGCTTTCCAGCGATAATACAAAACTTGTACTTGATGTTCCGATTTATGTTGCAGGAAACAATTACAAAGTCTGCACAAACCCTGGCTCTTATACGGCAGAAACAACCGGTGAAAAATCAGCTCCTTTTGACACAATTGGGCATGCCTGCTCATTACTGTCTGATTCTAACTGGCATTATACAATTTTAGTTGATGGCGAACTTAATGGAGGTCAGACACTTCCTGCAAGTGGAATTGCTGCGGCATCAATTACTTTAAAGGGTGCAAACAGCTTTACAAGTAATGATGATCGTAAAGATATCATAAATGCCGGAGGAAGCGGAACTGCTTTATCAATTCTATATATTTTGGCTGGAGAGACTTCTGTACCTGTCACAATTGAAAATCTAAAAATTACAGGTGGTTCTCAAGGAAGTGGGGGCGCTGGAATTCATATTGGTAATTATAGAAATGTAACGCTTGGCGATGACCTTCTTGTTCAGGAAAATAATGGTCCTGGAGTATATGTAAGTTCTTCAGGAGCAACTCTCAATGTAAACGGAAATGTCGTCGTTTCTGGAAATAAGGTATATAACGATACGAACAAGTCTTGTAATGTATATCTTCCGGCCGGCAAAACAATAAATGTATTCGGAGCTCTTAAAAAAGGAGACGAAAAAGCACAGATTGGTATTTCAACAGAAAATCCTCCTACTCTTACAAGCACAATTGCCTTTACTGCGAATTATGGAATTTTTAATAGCGTTGCACCAGGCACTTACTTTACTGGCGACCAGTGGACTGTAGCCGCCGGTAGTGATGGCGAAGCCTGCCTTGCTGTCAGCGGCGGTAACATCACAATCGAGCCGATTTATGAAAATATAACAGTTAATGTGGATAAAACTTCTGTATTAAAGTCGGCTACAGAAAAGAAGTTCACCTTTACCGCTACCGGCACAGACTCAGAAGGAAACACAAGCCCAATAACTATAGGCAGCGGCGAAGGCCAGCTTGTCCTCACAATAGGCAGCGTAACTTACCACGGAGAAACAGTTCCGGCAAGCTATTATGATACCGGCACTGATTATGTAACCTTAGGCAACTCTTTGCCGGCCGGCAATTACACAATCAATACAAGGGCAGTCTACCAGGGCTCACTGTCAGAAGCGCGCACCTACAGCGCAGGCTTTGAAGTGAAGATAAAAGAATCAAATATTGAAAATGTTTCTTCTGGTAGTCAAGCTGTAAGTGTAATTTCTGCAATGACGGAAAGTGGGACAATTAAGTACACTGGGGCTTTAACTACTGCTGAAATACAAAGTATGAAAGACGCCCTTAAAGCTTTGAATACTACAAAGCCTGATGTAGAAGTTACACTCGATTTAAGTGGTGTTACCGGCTATACAGTTATTGAAAACTGTTATAAATTCTTCTATGAAAATCCTAATATTGTTTCATTGACTTTCCCTGAAGGTATAACTGAAATTCCTGCAGGATGTTTGCGAGGTTTGTCTAAACTTAAAACCTTGAATCTTCCTTCTACGGTTCAAACTTTTGGTGTTGAGCAGATTTGTTATTTGTGCCCTCTATTGGAAACTGTTACCATAGGTGGAGATCCTGCAGGCGACAATGGAACGGTAAAGGTTGTTAATAACGTTGTCTATTCAAGTGATGGAAAAAAATTGTGGTTTTATGGTAATAAAGCCTCAACTGCTGACCTTGTAGTTCCTGATGGAGTAGAAGAAATATATAAATGGGCATTTGCTACTTCTCATTTTACAAAAGTAACGCTTCCTGCAAGTTTAAATACGGTTGGATTTGGAGCATTTATCGATTTGGATTCTACATTAACGACTGTAAATTATAAAGGTTCCGAAAGTGACAAATCGTCTATTAATATTGATGGTTGGAATGATGCCATTACGAACCTTACCTGGAACTGCAACTACACCGGCGACTGATTCCTTTTGACAGATTGATTCTGGGAGTTTGAAAAATGCACAAAGTATAGCAGCAATGCCCGGATCAATTTGTCACACGGATTCGGAATTACTAACGTAATTCCAAAATAAAAGTAATAAAATGATTTTGTGTGTGACAACTTTTTTATCATTTTCAAAGCGCTGCTGATATCGTGTTATAAGCCTCAAGAACCTTATCCAGAGGAGCCTTCATCTTTTTTGCAGCAACTTGCGGAGTTTCCTTGTATTCTTTTATGAGCATTAAAGCATCTTCCACAGCTTTCTGTTGTGCACCTTCTGCAAGACCCTGTTCGAGGCCGTTTTCATAGGCATACCGTTCTAATGTTTCAACTGTCATATACTGTAACCTCCATTGAGTGTTGTGTTTTGCATCGGCCACATATTTACTCAGGTCTGAAGTGTAACCGGTTTGAGCTTTGTTTGAAATAAGGAATTCAAAAAAACTTCTTACTTCTTTATTTTCAATCATTTTAGCACATGTAGGTGCGATAAAAAAGTGTTTGTATGATCTGTCGTTCAGTTTAGTTCCGTCTTCAATGCAGATATTTTCAAAAGTGTATACAGGAAGTGCAGTGTTAAAAATATTTTTCATGCAGATAAAGATAACATGAGATTCCGGCAGATTTTTAAAGCTTTTACCTTTTGTTAAGGTATCCAGATCTATAGCTGAACTGTAAAAACGGGCTCTTTCTGGCAGTTCTTTTGTATCTGCGAGCTGGATTTCTATATCGTAAACCCGGTCCGCTTCTTTTACGTAAACATCGAGCCTTATGCTTTTAGCATCGTGATCAATGTCTATAACTTCTTCGTTTGCAATTGTCATCTTTTCAATCTTGATGTTAAGAAGCATTTCAAGAAGGTGCTGGCAGGCATCAGGGTGATGTCTCATAACCTTGTAAAAGATGAAATTGTTTGCAAGTGTTGCCTGTTCCCATTTTTGTTCAGGGGAAAGTTCTGTATAATTCTTCATTTTTTTCCTCCATATATAAAGTCCCCCTAAATTGCAAATTCCGGCAATTTTTTGGAGATTTTTTGAAATAAAATTAGAAAATTTTGCGCTAAGGATAGGAGCGGCGGCGAAGCCGTTCCGGAGCGCAGCGGAGGAATGGAGCGGTAGCGGAACCGCGGATAGCCTGACCGGCCGCCGAAGTCGGCCGGGAGCGCCCAAGAAATTAAGATTTCACTTTCCTCCTTAAAAAAAAGCCCTAGAAGCGGGCCGGTAAAATGTGCTAAAATAAATAATCACTTTTTTGAGGATTTGAATGCAGGGAAGAGTACTTGCTGGAAGTAACAATACTTTTACAGTTGAATGTGATGATGATGTCACGCGTTTTTGTACTATTAAGGGTAAGGTTTTAAAGTCGGATAAGCAGTTTTATAATCCCCTTGCCCCGGGCGACCTTGTTGAAGTTGAGGCTGACCCTATAAACGATGAAAAAGGCCAGGTGCTTTCTCTTTTACCCCGCAAAAATACTTTTTTAAGATGGAATGTAAAAGGCCGCTGTCCTCAGCTGCTTGCAAGTAATCTTGATTATCTTATTCTTGTAACGACTCCTGATGAGCCGCCTTTCCGTCCCCGCTTTATTGACCGGGCTCTTGCTCAGGCCGAGCATCAGGGAATTACGCCGGTTGTTGTCTGCAATAAATATGACCTTGCCGAACAGATGCAGAATGACGGCCGGACTGAAGAATTTGATGAAATTGACCGCCGCCTTACAATCTGGGGCCAGCTTGGCTACCGGGTTTTAAGACTTTCTGCCAAAACAGGCGAGGGTATGACTGAGTTTGCAGAGCTTCTTGAAAATCACACTTCGGCTTTTGTAGGACAGTCGGGCGTGGGAAAATCAAGTCTTATAAATGTAATGGATTCTACCTGTGTTTTAAAAACAGGAAGTCTTTCTAAAAAATACGGACGGGGAAGCCACACTACAACCAAGGGAACTTTGATTCATCTTTCCTTGAACGAATCTCTTATGGATGGAGTTCAGGGTCGCACCGCAGATATTATCGACACTCCGGGTATCCGCCGTTTTGTGCTTGATGATATCGAGTCGTCTGATTTAGCCCTCTACTTCCGCGAGTTTGAGCCTTTTATAGGAAAATGCAAGTTCGGCCTTGGCTGTACCCATCTTACAGAGCCTGAATGTGCCGTGCGCCAGGCTGTTGAAGATGGTGCAATCACGCCTGAACGTTATGACAGCTGGATGCGTATTTCTAACGAAATTAAAAGCGGCAGCTGGGAAGATTAATTTTTAAAATTTATGAACGAAAAAACTCTTGAAGAAATTGATTATTTTAGAATCCGCGATGAAGTTGCGGGCTATTGTCTTAGTGAAGAAGGCCGTCATGAACTTTTAATCCGCCAGCCTTTTACAGATTCATCAAAAATTGAATTCTTAAAAAAATGCAGCCGCGAATGGCAGACTTACCTTGAAAACTCAAAGTCCCTCCCTTTCGCGCCCTGGCTTCCCGTTTTTAATTTAATTCCCCTGATAAAAACAAATGGTGCTTCCCTTGCTTTGGAGCAGGTTAAGGCTCTGGGCCAGTTCTGCCTTGCCTCAGATTCTGTGAGGGAGAATATTGCAAATCATTCCGATGCCCTTGGTCTGAAAACTCTTGCTTCCGAATGCCAGAAGCTTCCCGACCTTGCAGAAACTTCCCGTAAGATTTTCCGCGTAATCACAAAGGACGGCGAAATGCGGGATTTGCCGGAAATTATAGAAATCCGCTCAAAAATTGCCGGCCTGAATAATCAGATAAAAAATATCCTTAAAAAATATACGACAGATCCAAAATTTGCCTCTGTCCTTGAGTCTACGGTTCCCGTTCTGCGGGCTAACCGCCAGACACTTGCCGTAAAAGCAAGCATGCAGACCCGCATTAAGGGAATTATCTGCGATGTTTCTGCCTCTGCCCAGACGGTTTTTATTGAGCCGGATGAGGCTGTTTTATGCAGTAACGAGCTTATTCAGGCTGAATATGAGCTGCAGGCGGCAATCAAGCGCATCCTTCTGCAGCTTACTGAGCAGCTTCAGCCGTCAATACCGCTTCTTCGCGATGCCCTGACTGTAATGAAGATTTTTGACACGACGCTTGCCGCTGCCAGATGGGGAGTGGAACATTCATGTGTCTATGCTCTAACTTGCGGGAAGGGGAAAGCGTCGGGTCAAAGCCATCATGAAGGAAGAGAGCAGGAGCCGCCTTTACTTTTGCAGGCTCGCCATCCGCTTTTGAAGGAAAACTGCGTTCCAATAGATATCCGCTTTATGACCGGAAAGAGGGTGCTCATTATTACAGGACCGAATACCGGCGGTAAAACTGTTACTCTAAAAACTTTTGCCCTTTTTGCAATGCTCAATCAGTCGGGCTTTCCGCTTCCGGCCGGCGAGGGAACAAGACTTCCTGTTTTTTCTAACGTTTTTGCTGATATTGGTGATGATCAGAGCCTTGATCAGAATCTTTCTACCTTCAGTGCCCACATGAAAAACATCAGTCATGCGGTAAATGCGGCAAAAAGTGATACTTTGATTCTGCTGGACGAGCTTGGAAGCGGCACTGACCCTCAGGAAGGTACTGCAATTTCTATGGCCGTGCTGGACACTCTGATTGAAAAGGGCTCTTTTGTCCTTGTAACAACCCATCAGGGCATTTTGAAAAATTACGGCTACACGAATGCGGCCTGCGTTAACGCCAGCGTTGAATTTGATACGACAACACTTTCACCTTCTTATCATCTTTTGATGGGAGTTCCCGGTGAAAGTCACGCCCTTGATATTGCCCAGAAATCCGGGCTTCCAAAGGAAATCTGCCGGGCCGCAAGAAATTATATTGCCCAGGAACAGGCGGATGTTTCTTCTCTGATAAAGGGGCTTAATGAAAAACACCTGGAGCTTGACCGTCTGCAAAAAGCTATGTTCAGTGAAATGCAGGCGGCTGAGGAAAAATCGCTGAAGCTTCGCGAAAAGGAAGTTGAGCTTCGCCGCAAGGAGCATGAGCTTAAAAACGGTCACCAGCAGGAAATGCATGATTTTCTTGTTCATTCCCGCCGTCAGCTTGAAAATCTTGTCCGCCAGATTAAGGAAGGGGAGCTTACCCGCGAAAAAACGCTTGGCGTAAAGGGCTTTATCGGCCAGCTGGAAAAGGACGTTGACCGCCTTGATAAAAAAATTGAGGCTGAGGAAGAAGCTCTGGAAAAGGCTGAGGCTGAGCTTGCGAAAGCTAAGGAAAAGAAAAAGCATCCGGCTTCCAATAAAACTACAAAGAAAAAGCTGAGTCTTGCTGAGGCTTTGAAAACAGCTTCTTCTTTTGATGATTCCGCGCAGGGCGCGGCCGGGGGAGCAGGGGCCGGCGCTAATGTAAATGCGGTCAAAAATGCTGCTGCTCCTCGTCTGGTTTTTGAAATCGGGGCCAGCGTGAAGTCTAAAAACGGCGGCAACAGCGGCATAATCATCGGGGCCGGTAAAAAAGGCGTCTGGCAGATTCAGTTTGGCAGCATAAAAATGACAATGAAGGAAAAGGATTTGCAGCTTGTAAATCCTCCTCAGAATCTTTTGCCTTCTTACAGCGTAGATATGGCTCCCAACGTTTATGAATACGGCGACAACGTTATTGTGGAAAAGGAAGCTGCCCGCCCGGTTTACGAGCTTCGCCTGCTTGGAATGTATGCAGAAGAGGCTGTAAAGGCTCTGGAGCGTCAGATAGATTTGTGTGTGCTCAATAATTTTGACCACTTCAGCGTCATTCATGGAAAGGGTAACGGCGTTTTGCAGCAGGCTGTCCGCGATTACCTTTCCCACAGTCCCGCCGTCGCCGATTTTGAATACGCCCCCGCCGAAGACGGCGGCGCCGGAAAAACTTATGTGACACTTAAGTGAGGTTCATATGGAATGGTTTGAATCTGAAGATTTCTGGAAAAATTACGGCCCCATCATGTTTGACGAAGCCCACTGGCAGGAAGCTCCCGCAATTGCAGACCGCGTTATGAAGCTGGCAGGTCTCCTGGAAGGTGACGCTGTTCTGGATGCCGGCTGCGGGGTAGGCCGCATTTCAGTTGAACTTGCCGCCCTTGGCCTCAAAGTTACCGGTACAGATATTATTCAGGCAGAGCTTGATACCGCCGCCGAATCTGCCCGCGACGAAGGGGTTGAAATTGATTTTATAAAAGCCGACATGCGGAAGTGGTGCCGCCCAAAAGCCTTTGACTGCACGGTAAATCTTTACACTTCCTTCGGCTATTGTGATACAGTCGAAGAAGATATGCTCTATCTTAAAAATATGTGCGCCTGCGTGTGTGATGGCGGAAGCTTTATTTTTGAAGGCACCACCCGCGAAATTGCCGCCATGTATTTTACAAAGGGGGAAGAATTCGAAAGGGCCGGCTACAAGGTTGTCACAGACTTTAGCGTGACCGGCGCCTGGGAAGGCCTTCGTTCCCACTGGACCCTTTACCCCGCCGGCACAGATCTTTCAAAAAATCCTTCTGCCGCCCCTCTGGTAGACCACACCTTCATTCAGCGCCTTTATCCCGCCACATTCCTCCGCGACAAAATTCTTGAGTACGGCTTCAAATCTGCATCGGTTTACGGAAACTGGGAAGGAGCTCCCTACGACCAGAACGCCGCCACCTGCGTAATTGTGGCAAAAAAGTAGGGTGTTCCCCTCGCTTCGCTCGGGTCGCTACGTTTCGCCCTTCGCCTCTTCGGCTCATTCCTTCGCTTGCGCTTCGGAACTGCGGGGCTTCACATCGCTAACGCAGAAATTCGTAAATCCCCACATAGGGATCTTCCCGCATTCCGCTCTTTTCCCCGATTTCCATAAGGAGTCCGCCGCTGGCTGAGCTTTCTTCCCAGACCGGCAGCTCCTGCCCCTTCATATCCTTTCCGTTTGGATTTCCAGTCTTTACAAAGTTTACCCAATAAGAACTCATAATATTTTCAATTTCAAAATCTCGCTCAGTATAGTTTTTTCTTCGCGGCACATTGCGGTAGGCGTAAATCAGCTCCCCCGAATGATTTGAGCCGATTTCTCCGTTTTCCTGAGTAAAATAATATTCCCATACCGGTCGCCCCTGAGCCGCAATCGCTTTAGTCCATTCATGATGAGGCCGGGTAAAGCAGACTGCCGCAAAGACATCGTCATACAAAGCCTTTGCTTCTTTGTCATTCTTAACAGGATGTGCCTGCAGAAACTCTTCCGTTCTATCTCCAAAAGTACCCCCCAGAAGTTCTGCAAGATTTTTCATTGTCACTTTGGTAAAGAAGGTAAATGCCTTTGCCTCAGTTTTATTAAAGCCGTTCAAAAGCGCTTCCTCGTGATTTGCCCCCTTCCTGTAAGTTTCAAAAGGCATTTCAGTAAGCGCATATCCGTCCACCGTCATCGAATTATTTACAAAACGACTTTTTAAAAGCTTTTTAGCCGGAATCTTTCTGAGTTCCGCAATCGAGTTTACTCCGAATTCCTTTTTGATGTCTTCTCCCATTTTGAGGGCTGCTTCCATGCTACGGAAGGTGTGTGGTGGAGTCTCCTCTACAATCGAAGAACTTTCCCCTATGGCGCGTCTAAAGGTTCCCTTTGTCAAAGGACTGGCACAGAGCGCATTAACAGATGATGACCCTGCGGATTCCCCTGCAATCGTAATATTTTTTGCATCACCCCCAAAGGCACTTATATTTTTGCAGACCCAGTCCAGGGCTTTTATCTGGTCTAAGAGGCCGTAGTTTCCTGTTGAGCCGTAAGGGCTTTCTTCCCTAAGTTGGGAATCTGCCAGATAGCCGAAAATGCCCACCCGGTAGGCAATGGTCACTACAATAATTCCGCTCTTACAGAGATTCTCCCCGTCATAATTTTCGTACCAGCTCTGGCCTCCGGTCAAAGCTCCTCCATGCACGTAAACCAGCACGGGAAGGGGAGTTTCTGCTGTATCACCTTCCGCCCCGCACCCAGCCCCTCCGGTTCTTGCCGGTCTCCACACATTCAGATAAAGGCAGTCCTCTCTCATAGGAGCCTTGTAAGTTCGGCTGGTCTTCTGATGTGTATATAAATTGAACAAAAAATTGTAAAGCCGGTTAACCTGATTCTGCATTGCCATCGGTGCAAAATGGTCAGCCTGTAAAACGCCTTCCCAGGGAATAACGTCCTGTGGTTCTTTCCAGCGTAAGTCTCCCACAGGAGGAGCCGCAAAAGGAATGCCCGCAAAAATTTCAACCGAACCGTCCTTATTTAAAATCCCCTGAATGTCACCTCCCGTAACGCTGATAATTTCAGTTTTGCCCGCTGCTTTTTTATCAACAGGGCTTGTTTTATTAGATACACAGCCCGAAAAAAGTGCTAGAATAATTGCCAGAATAAAAATCTTTTTCATACCCAAAATCATAAAGGAAAAATCGCAAATGGTAAAACACATTATCTTATGGACACTAAAAGAAATGAGCGAGGAAGAAAAATCCCGCGTAAAATCCGAAATCAAAAAAGGTCTTGAAGAGCTCAAAGGAAAAATCCCGGGTCTTATCGATATTAAAGTAAATGCAACTGGCCGCCTTCCATCATCAAATGCAGACCTCATGCTGGATTCTACCTTCGAGTCAGCAGATGCCCTGAAAGTTTACTCTAAACATCCCCTTCACGTAGCCGTTGCCGACGGAAATGTCCGTCCTTTCACCGCCAGCCGAACCTGCCTGGATTTTGAGGTGTAATCTTATTCGTTCAACTATTCGAATTTATCGAATAGTTGAATTATTTATCTTTTTCTTCAATTTTTGCTTCAAAATAATCTTTTGCATTAAGTGAGGTAACAACACTTCGACCTGTTTTACTTTCAAGTTCACGTCTTGCTACAGCAGCTACATTTCCACCCTCATGGGCACATTCTGCATTTTCTTTTAAGGTCTGAGGATTTTTTGCTTTTGTAATACTTGTTGCAGAAAGCTCAGCCAGCATATTCAAAACAAGCTCCTCGTTAGTCATATTGTCACGCAGATTTTCTTTTTTTAACCCTTTGTACTGCTTGTATTCTTTTGCAGTTTTTCCTGCCCATGCTTGATAAATTATATCGGTCAATGTTGCGTACTGTACGCCTTCCTCTACATTATGGGCCTTCCACTGATCTGTTAAATCTTTTCTGATTTCAATTGATTTTAGTCGTTGATTTATCCAATCATCAGAATAACCAAGTCTTCGATAATCTTCCAAACCTTGTTTTATTGAAAGCTCTGGATCCTGATACTGTTCCAGACGCTTTGCTCCAACTTTTGCAAGCCATTGTTTAAATGGTTCTGCTTTTTTTGATGGAATAGATTGTATTATACGGAAAATACCTTTTGTATCAGCTGATTGAATTTCCCTTTTTTTACCATCTTTTCCAACCATTTCAACTGGGGTACAAATTGTACCCCAGTTGAAATTTAACTCATCATCACGTGCTCTCATTTTTTTTATATATTGTTTTGCATCTTTACTATCAGTAAGGATTTCAACAACATCAACGATTGAGAAAAACCATTCTTCCTTTTCATCATCCCATACAGAGCGAACAAGTTTATCTTCAAAAAGTTTTATAGCATTTGTTTTCGACATTCTTCCCCCTAAACAAAGGTCATTTTATCACAAAAAAAGGTATTAAGAATTAAACTAATAACTTAATGACAAATTCTTCTTCCTTTTGTTTCATATTATTTGAAAAATCTTTGAAATCACATTTATCATCATATTTTATTATTTCAAGTCCGTTTACTGATAATCTAATTTCTTTTTTATGTTCTGCAAGAAAAAGATTTGAATCTGATGTTTTATCTTTTTGAGAATAAGGATAAATCAGCATACCTTGTTTACAATCAAAACGGAATAAATATGATAGAAGTTGAAAATAATCTTCTCTTGGAATACTAGCATCTTCCAGATGTTTGTATTTTGCATCAGCAATAATTTTTATATTTTTTTTATCAGGATTTTTTATTATAAAATCTGGATAAATTGCTGTGTAATTATGATTTTCTGCTGTTTCAAAAAGATACTTTATTCCTTTTCCAGTTCTGTTATTTGGATGTTCAAGAATGTATGGAAATGAAAGTTCATTAAGCCTTTCTATCATTATCATATTAATATATTCTTCCCATAACGAAGCCCCGTCAAACAAAATACCATTAAGTTTAGTTTGTTGTTTTTCACCATAAGATATTTTATCGTGAGTCAAAATCATAATACAAAGTTTTCTTAGAGGTTCGTATTCTGTGTAATATGGATGGGTAATTGTTTTTGTATTTTTATTTATAATAAAATTTCTTGAAAATCTGTTGTAACTTCCTGTACATCCTCTGATAATTTGAACCGAATCATTTATTTCTTCATCGATATTTAAAATATTACTTAAGTTTTTATTTTCTGCAATAAATTCAATTGTATGTCTGATAAGCTGTGTTACATAATTATCTTGATTATATTCGCGAGTACGATAAGCAACCTTACCATTAAAAGGAATATTATTTTTTAAATGACGAGGAAATTCTATAACGCCTCTAATATTTGAGTCATTGTAATTTTTAGTAATGTATGAGCGGAATAATCCCTGTGAAATAGCTCGATTTAAAAAAGAAGGAAAAAGATAAACAATGAATTCGTAAAATGGATTTTTATTTACGTGTGTTAATTCAACAGTTGGTGAAACATTACAGATTTTTTGAAGCATATAGTGAAGAAAAAACTGTCTGTCATCACTATCAAAACGAGAATGAATTTCAATATTCAAACAATTTTCAATAGCGAAAAATCCCATAACGTTTGAGGTTTTTATGATCGGATTATCTGTTTCTAAATTATGAACTGATAGAACAATTTTACCGCCGTCATTTAAATCGTTTTCTGTTGATTTTGAAGGAAATATAATTGCCCCTCTTGCTTCTAATTCTTTTACAGAAAGGTTATTTATGCTTTCAAGAGCTTTTCTGATACAGGATTTTTCAGAATCAGAAAAATTTGAAAGAGAAATATTTTTACCTTTGTAATCATTATCCTTTAATCTGATGGTAAACATATCTATTTACCTGTTTTTAATTCAAACTATATGCAGCTTTTAATTTATCCATCTTATTTGAAATATCTCCTTGTCCGCGAAGATATTCCTGTAGAAGAGGTTCAAGATTATATTCCCAAAGACAATCAAATGGTGAAATTTCATCTTTATACATTGCATATTTGAGAAAATACGCTGCTCCTATCTGGTAAGCAGAAGAAAGTCCTATCTCATCACTGATAATTGCATTGTTCAGATTTTCCATACGATTTTTCAATTCTTCGATTGTAGAATCGTCAAGATCAGAAATTGCAGAATTATCTTTTGAAAGCATTGCTTCAGCAGAATCTACAGCTGTTATTTCTTTGAATGTGAATCTTCTGCGCATTGCCAAATCCATACTTTCAACACTTCGATCAATATCATTCATTGTTCCTATAATGTAAACATTTTCTGGAATGAAGAAATGACCGAACTCTTCTTTTTCACCAAGAACTTCATCAAAAAGATTTTGAGAATCCTGAAGATTTGCATATTGTGTTCTTAAATCTTTACATTCTTTTGAACCTCTGTAACCAGGGTCAATAGCAAAGAATAATTCTCCGAATATTTTTGAAAGTTCGCCACGGTTGATTTCATCTATTATGAAAACATAAGGTTTTTGTTCAATTTTCTCTACTTCTTGTGTTTTTTTAGAAATTGTTTCATTTTCAAAAATTTTTTTATATAAGACGATGCTATAAGAATCTTGCTGTGTTCTCCATTTCCGACCAAAATATTCCCTAATATCATTACCATTTTCTATATTTTTTTCTGCGTTTAAAAGGCTAAGAAGTTCTCTTCTTTGTAAAACAAGTTCTTTTGTTTTTTCATTTGCAGGAATAGAAATGTAAATATTTTTTTCATTTGAATCTGTGATATAAAATTTATTGCCAGTTACTGTTTCGAAAGCTGTTCCGTTATCAATTGATTTATCGAGGAAAAAATCAATTTTATCATCCATGGATTTTTCTTTTTCTATTTCTTTCTGATTTTTTTTACTATCAATAATATTTCTTAATGCTTTTTCACAGAATTCCTTAAAAACACCATCTTTTCTCTCAAATCCGTCTGTTGCTCCTGCTCCTGAATTACGAGGTCGAATTCCTTCAACAAAATCTGTGTAATCGTACGACGGATGAAACTGCACAAATCCAACTTCACTTTCACTTGCCCCAAGTAATTCTGCCAAAGCTGGTGCAATTTCATTTTTAGCAAGATATGTTTTCCCTGTTCCTGGAGCTCCGTGTAAAATAAGGTTATGTGTATTTTTTAAGAGTTTTGCAAGTTCCTTTGCTTTTGTCATATTATTTAACTCCTGATTACTAATATAAAAATTATTAGAGAATAAATTACGTATTTGAAATTTATCTATAAGAGTTTGTAATATATATTTTCGATTTTCTGTATTAAATTCTCCAACAGTCACACTTGTAAATGCAGATGAATATTTTGTCCCGTTAAAATTTATAGAATCATTATCAGAAAATAATTTAATCCATTTTACTTTGCAGACATATTCAGAACCTTCATTATCATGGTTTTCTTTTATATTTTTTTGTTTTAAATCTTCAATTTCGTATAATTTTTTCCCTGGACTGGAATCCACAATGAAGTCATCAATCTTGACTGCTGATTTAAGAATTTGCCCAAAAGCAGAATAGCCAATGCCTTTTCTGTATGCAAAAAAATAATCACCTTCTTTTAGATTTCGAATTTCTTGGCTAAAAATTTTGTGTGTAGTGCCTTTGCCTATTTGACCTGCGGAAATGAAATTATATTTAAGATAATCTTCATAACAACGATGGGGGCCATCGCCTGTGCAGTAATACATAATTCTATGATTATCCACAATGAAACTCCTGATAGAATTATAGCATAAATAATTAAAAAATATAAAAAAAGAGGACATTCCATCTCAGAAATGTCCTCTTTTCACTTTTTTATAAAAACTTTTTAATTATTAATAGGTAGATTCTAAAAAAATTGCTCCAAGTTTTCGCAATTTTTCTTAACGAATCTACGATAAGAAACCTTTAGCTTTAAGCAGTTCAGCATTCAAAATACCACCCAAGGCAGCACCGCGCTTTGTGTTGTGGCTGAGTGCTACAAACTTAACGTCGAATACGTTACATGGGCGAAGGCGTCCGATAACACATGCCATTCCCTTTTCTGTTTCGCGGTCACGGCGTGGCTGCGGACGGTTTTCCTCGTGGCGGACAACAATAGGATGCTCTGGAGCAGAAGGAAGCTTAAGCTCCTGTGGAAGTGATGTGTAAGATGTCCATACGCGCTCAATTTCTTCCAGGCTTGGCTTTTTGTCATCAGGCAAATCAAACTCAAGAGAAACACATGCTGTGTGTCCGTCTACAACAGGAACACGTGTACATGTAGAAGAAACGATAGGGTAGCTTGCGTTTTCAATCTTTCCGTCTTTTACGCTTCCCAGAATCTTAAGACATTCTTTTTCTGTCTTTTCTTCCTCGCCGCCAATAAATGGAACGATATTATCAATCATATCAAAAGATGCAACACCAGGGTAACCTGCACCTGAAGTTGCCTGAAGAGTTGTTACAATCATTCTCTTTACAGGGTAACCTGCCTGAATCAAAGCGTGGAGCGGCATCATGTATGTCTGGAGAGAACAGTTAGGTTTTACAGCAATAAAGCCCTTGTCCCAGCCGTGGTGCTTTTTCTGTTCAGCAATTACATCCAGGTGAGAGTAGTTGATTTCCGGAACCAGCATTGGAACATCTTCTGTCCAGCGGTTTGCGCTCGCGTTACTTACAACTGGGATTCCTTCTGCCGCATAAGCAGCTTCCAGAGCCTTAATCTCATCTTTTCCCATTTCAAGGGCAGAGAATACAAACTGACACTTTCCAAGAGCCTTTTTCTCGTCGTTAGCATCTTCTACAATCAGATTTGCTACTCCTGCTGGAATCTCAGCGCCAATCAGCCAGCGGTTCTTTACAGCCTCGCAGTAAGGTTTACCAGCCGAACGAGGGCTAGCCGCAACATAAGAAACTTCAAACCACGGATGGTTTTCCAAAAGCTTAATATAGCGCTGACCAACCATACCAGTAGCGCCGAGTACACCAACCTTAATTTTATCACTCATACTAAACTCCTTTGAATAGATTGTCACACGGATTCGGAATTACTAACGTAATTCCATATTATATATTTTAAAGATTTTGCGTTAGCAAAATCGAATCCGTGTGATAATTATAAGCCACAATTCTTAATAGCTTGTTCAATAATTTTCTTTGCGTCGTCATTTACCTCAACCAGAGGCAGTCTCAAAGCTCCTGCTGCCATGCCCTTTACATTCATTGCGTATTTGATTGAAGAAGGGTTTCCGTCGCAGAACTCAGCCTTGAAGAATGGAGCCAGTCTGTAGTGAATCTCGCGGGCCTTTGCAAAATCGCCCTTAAGACCTGCCTCAGCAAGCTCGTGCATCAAAGCTGGAATCATGTTTGAAGCAACAGAAATAATTCCGTCTCCGCCAGCCGCAATCAAAGGCAGAGTTAAACCGTCATCACCGCTCAGAACGGCAAAGTCAGGCTTCTTGCACTTAATCTGTCCGATAACTTCCATCATCTGGGCAACCGAACCGCTGGCCTCTTTTACGCCTGCAATATTAGGTAATTCAGCAATGCGGGCAAGCAGATCTGTCGGAATATTAAGTCCTGTACGTCCCGCAATATTGTAAACGATGATTGGAATTCCAACCTTGCTTACAGCCTCAAAATGGCGGAAAATACCTTCTTTTGAAGGTTTATTATAGTAAGGAGTTACGACCAGAGCCGCATCTGCTCCTGCTTTTTTAGCTCGTTCGCAGTACATAACTGCATCTCGGGTATTGTTCGAGCCCGCCCCCAAAATTACAGGGATTTTTTTACCAGATTTTTTTTCAAAGGCTCGAACTTCTTCGAATACGATTTCAATAATTTTGTCCTCTTCCTGACCCGGACGCTCGTCCAGAGTAGGAGTTTCAGCTGTGGTTCCAAGTGGCACAAGACCGTCAATTCCCTCTTCAAGCTGGAATTTGACATTTTTTCTGAAGCCCTCAAAATCAACCGAACCATCGGAATTCATTGGCGTAATAAGCGCCGTAAAAGCACCCTTAAAAATGTTCATCTGGTATCTCCTGTGTAAGGCGGCCGGTCAGAGCCGACCTAGTGAATTTTTCTTTGCAAAATAGTATTATATTTTCAAGGTTAATTCAATTATATTGAATAAATTAAGTAAAATTAAATTTCTTAAATGGAGTTGAAGTCTTGGTTCGCAGATTTTTTCTTCTTTTTTCTATATTAATGATGATGTCCTCAGTCGCGCACAGTCAGAATCTCAACCCGGACAAAAGTGCCCCTTCCCCTGCTTCCAGCGTAAGCGCTCCTTCGGAATCCCTGCCGGATCAGAACGGACCTGTAATTTCAAAAATCATTTTTAAAGGCTTAAAAAGAACGAAAGAATCCTTTATGGAAGATTCCTTCAAATCCTATATCGGAAAGCGCTACAATTCAAAAACAAAAAATAACCTTGAATCAGATTTACAGGCCATGAATCTTTTTTCTTCAATGGAATTTTCTTCTTCATTTGCAGAGGGAGGAAGTCTTGAGCTTACTGTCAGCGTAAAAGAAAAAATCGCCTTTATTCCCCTTCCTTTTGCAATGTATTCTTCATCAACCGGCTTTATGCTGGGCGGCTTTGTCATGGATATGAACGCCGGCGGCCAGAAGGATATGTTTGTTACAGGTCTTATGTGGTCGCTCAATAATACCATGCTTCTGGGCCTTTATACTCATGCTCCAAGAATCGGGGCTCCGGGCTTCCGGGTTTTTGGAACTACCGGCAAGCAGAATTCTATTATAAGAAATTCTGACGGAAAAGAACTCTTAAAAATTGAAAACTTTAATGCGAGCCTTGGAACAGCCATTCTTTTTAAACTCAACCGCTACAACAATCTTGACTGTGGCCTTTCCTACAATGGCTTTTTCCCTTATGATACAGACATTCATCCTGATGCTTACCGCAGAAATAAATTCGGTGCAAACAGTAGCTGGAAAATTTCTGATCAGAACTGGAACGGTGTTTTTCTTTCAGAAACTTCTTTCGGTCTGGGAGCCGCTGCTAATATTGATACTAATGCTCTTCTTTCACAGTCTCTGTTGGCTTCAGTTAAAATTCAACAGCCTTTGTTTTCAAAGCTCAGGCTTAATATACTTTCTGGCGCCGGAATTGTTTTCAACGGCCTTATAACTGATAATCTTCAGAAGGGCAGTGGAGCTGTCACAATTCTTGATGATAAATTTTCAAGTCCGAAAATTGCCGGCGCTTCATCTGGACTTGAATTTGCCTTTTTGCAGACAGCAAAAATCGGAACTTTCAGCATTTTTGGAAATTACGAGTTTGTATTTGCCCAGGAGTTTGATGACAGCCTTTTGTTTTGTCAGGGCTTCAATACGGGTATGAAAGTTTATTTAAAAGGACTTGCTTTCCCGGCTTTAAGCATGGGACTTGCATATAATGCAACAAAAAATAAGTTTTATTTTTCAGGAAGCTTCGGCGTAAGTTTTTAGAGGTAAATATGAGCGGAAATACATTCGGACGCATTTTTAGAGTTACAACTTTTGGTGAAAGTCACGGTGCTGCCCTGGGCTGCGTAATTGACGGCTGCCCTGCCGGGGTAAAAATTGACCGGGATTTTATTCAGTCTGCCTTAAACCGCCGCCGGCCCGGTGCCTGGGGAGATCAGGGCTTAAATGCTTCTGTAACCGCGCGTAAAGAAGCTGACGAGGTTGAAATCCTTTCCGGAGTTTTTGAAGGACTTTCTACTGGAACTCCGATTTCACTTTTAATCAGAAATACCTCCCAGCATTCGGGAGATTATTCAAATATAAAAGATTCTTACCGCCCGGGGCACGCCGATTTTACTTATGACCAAAAATACGGCTTCCGTGATTACCGGGGAGGCGGACGTTCAAGCGGACGCGAAACTGCTGCCCGGGTTGCGGCCGGCGCTGTAGCGGCAAGCCTTACTTCTCTTTCGGGAATAAAGATTACCGCTTACACAATAGAAGCTGCCGGAATCAAGGCAGAAAAGCGGGATTTTTCTCAAATAGAAAAAAATCCTCTTCGCGCCCCGGATAACGAGGCTGCCCTTAAAATGAATGAAGCAATCGAAAAGCTCCGCTCCCAGGGTGATTCAGCCGGTGGAATTATTGAATGCGTAGTTGAAGGCTGCCCTGCAGGTCTTGGAGAGCCTGTTTTTGACAAGCTCGACGCCCTGCTTGCCCACGCCATGCTTTCTATCGGGGCTGTAAAAGGCATTGAGTTTGGTGACGGTTTTGAAGCAGCCCGTTCTACAGGAAGCTCTAACAACGACTCAATGCACGCAGAAAATGGCAGTCCTCTTTTTGATTCAAATCATGCCGGTGGTATTCTTGGCGGCATTTCCAGCGGCAATAAAATCATTTTCCGTCTTGCCGTAAAGCCTGTTCCAAGCATTTTTAAGCCTCAGAATACAGTCCGCCGGGAAGGTGACAGCCTTGTTTCTTCCCCGCTTCAGATTCAGGGCCGTCATGACGTATGCCTCTGCCCGCGCATTGTTCCTGTTGTCGAGGCTATGACCCAGCTTGTTCTTGCCGACCTTCTTTTGCAAAATCGTACTTCAAAGGTTAGTTTTTAAAGATGATTACAGGAAATATTACTCCAAAAACTTTCCCCGATTCAGTAGCTGAAAAAGCTCATAAGAAGATTGCGCTTCGCGCCGGGGGATTATGTGCCTTCCTCCTTGTAAGCCTTGCCCTTTTTACTGCAATCCGGGCCCATCAGCTTGCAAAGCTTACCGCCGCCCGTCCCCTCACCGGCGAAGAAGAAGTATTTTTACAGAATGAACTTAAAAGCCGCTACGCGTCTCAATATCAGCTTATAAAGCCTCTTCCTTATAATCTTGCCTCTGTCAGTCTTGATGTGGCTGCTGAATCTGCAATTTTGATTGATGCTTCTAACGGCTGCATCCTTTTTCAGAAAAATGCAGACGAGATTATTCCTCCTGCCAGCATGACAAAGCTTTTCTGTATGTATGTTGTCGAAGAGGAAGTTGCTGCGGGAAGGTTTTCATATGATCAGGTAATTCCTCTTCCACCTCAGTCCTGGGCCTGTAATATGCCGCCTCATTCCTCTCTGATGTTTCTTGGAGAAGGGCAGAAGGTAACGCTTGAAGAACTGCTTTTAGGCCTTTCAATCTGTTCCGGAAACGATGCCGCCTATGCCCTTGCCTATACAATCTGCGGAAATATGGAAGCTTTTGTTGACCGTATGAATAATGTGGCTTCTTCCCTGCATTTAACTAATACCTGGTTTGAAGAAAGCTCAGGCTATTCAGAAAATAACAGAACTACTGCTTCTGAAATGGCAGCTTTCAGCCGCGTTTATCTTTTAAATCACCCGGATTCCCTTAAACGCTATCATTCTGTCCGTGATTTTACCTATCCAAAAGAAGAGAATCTTGCCCCCGGCGATAAAATTGTCGCCCAGGATTTTTCTGCAGGCCTGCCATCTCACATAACCATGCCAATTTATCAGAAAAACACAAATCCCCTGCTGGGAAAGCTTCCCGGAGCTGACGGCTTAAAAACCGGCTATATAGACGAAAGCGGCTATAATCTTTCACTTACCGCCGAACGTAATGGTACCCGCTTTATTTCAGTTACAATGAAAGGTCCGGGTTCTACTGTTTCAGAAGGCCAGGCCGGCCGCGTCCACGACGGCACAGAGCTTATGGAGTGGGCGTTTGCAAACTTTTTTGATTATCAGCTTCCTGAAGAATACAAATCAATTTTTATAAAATCCTTCTTTATAAAAGGGATGGGCTTGAATCTTCTTCCCGCCTGGAATGAAGCAGTGACAATTCCTTTTATTTCCGGAGAAAATCTTGAGCAATGCCGTTCTCTTATAAAAATCACTGCTCAGCTTCCTGAAAAATCATTCTTTTTCAAAAAAATAGAGGCCGGACAGCAGCTTGGCCAGCTTATAATCAGCATTGGGGAAAAGGAGCTTTGCCGCATTCCACTTGTAACAGACCGCAAAATACAATAAATATTTCTATAGAATTGCATGATTTTTTCTTGCGAAAAGCTATAAAAACCAGTAAAATATTTAATATATAAAAACCGTCCGTAAGCTATGCTGCTTGTATAACCGGACGGTTTTATTTTTTTTAGAGGTAAAAGAATGAAATTTTCAAGTCTTAAGACAAAGCTTATGATTCTCCTTCTGGGAATCATCGTAATTTCAAATGCGATTCTTGCCGTAATTGAAACTTCCATGTCAAAGCCGGCGCTGGAATCTTCTGTAAAACAGACAATTACCGCAATTTCTGAAAATATTGCAAATCAGATGAGACTGGAAAATGAACAGATTTTTCACATGCTTTCTGGTATTGCGAATATGGAATTTGTAAGAAGTGATAATGTTTCTGCTGAAGAAAAAAGCCGCCAGATTGCTAAAATTGCCGGTATTGATGACCGTTATGAGCATATCGGCTTTTACGCTCCTGATGGAAAATCTATTACCGCTGACGGTCGTGTAATTGATTTTTCTGACCGTGATTATTTTAAGCAGGCTATGGCTGGTAAATATTATATTTCTGATCCCGCAATCAGCAATGTAACTAATCAGCTTCTTATGTTCTATTCAGTTCCTGTCAGAAGCCTTGAAAACGGCAGCATTAACGGTGTTGTTTGTGCAGTTTATCATGCAGCCGCTCTTTCTCAGCTTTGTATGGATATTAAAATCGGAAAGGAAAGTCATCCTTTTGTAATCAATATGAAAACCGGCCGCACTGTTGCTGATTCTGATGTTTCTTATGTAGAAAAAGGTCAGATTCTTAAAAATGATACTACAGGTGCCATGAAGGAAGCTATTGTCGAGGCAATGCAGGGGAAGGTTACCTATAAAACTTTCTTTGAAACCTGGCGTCAGAAGGTTATGGTTGCTTCTTATCGTCCTGTAGGCGGAAAATGTGACTGGGCTGTATTCTGTATGGCTCCTTATGATGAGTTCTTCGGCTTTATCAGACGTATTGCCCTTTCAATGATAAGTACAGTGCTTATCATTCTTATTATTGCCAGCGCTCTTAGTGCGGTT
This sequence comes from uncultured Treponema sp., assembly GCA_947165895.1. Lineage (GTDB taxonomy): Bacteria > Spirochaetota > Spirochaetia > Treponematales > Treponemataceae > Treponema_D. The sequence continues at coordinate 349,299 of CAMVCB010000001.1, read as the reverse complement.
ATAATCTCCCTCAGTCTTAAACCCCTTAAGTCTGTTGAAAAATCAATTACAGAAATCGCAAGCGGAAATGCCGATCTTACAAAGCGTATCGCCATCACCTCTAATGATGAGATTGGAAACGTTGTAAAAGGCTTTAACGCATTTACAGAAAAGCTTCAGTCAATTATTTCCAGCGTAAAAGATTCAAAATCAAATCTTGCCAGCGTAGGCGAGACAATGAATGCAAGTATTTCTGATACCGCAAGTTCAATTACAGAAATTATTGCTAATATTGAATCAATGCGTAATCAGATTGAAGGTCAGACTCAGTCCGTTAATCAGACTGCGGGTGCCGTAAACGAAATTGCATCAAATATTGAATCACTTGAAAATATGATTGAAAGTCAGTCAAGCGGAGTAACCCAGGCCTCTGCGGCTGTTGAACAGATGATTGGTAATATTTCTTCTGTTAATATGTCAATGGATAAGATGGCCCGCTCATTTAATGATCTTCGTTCTAATGCTAACTCCGGAATTGAAATGCAGAAGGCTGTGAACAGCAAGGTAGAACAGATTGAAAATCAGTCTCAGATGCTGCAGGAAGCAAACGGGGCAATTTCCGCAATCGCAAGCCAGACAAACCTTCTTGCCATGAACGCCGCAATTGAAGCTGCCCACGCCGGTGAAGCAGGTAAGGGCTTTGCCGTTGTAGCTGATGAAATCCGTAAGCTTTCAGAAACCTCTACTGCCCAATCAAAGACAATCGGTGTTCAGCTTAATAATATTAAGGAAGCAATTAATGAGGTTGTTTCTGCAAGCTCTGAGGCAAGTATTGCCTTTGAATCTGTGTCTGTAAAACTTGAAGAAACAGATGCCCTTGTTGTTCAGATTAAGACTGCAATGGAAGAACAGAATGAAGGTTCAAAGCAGATTACAGAAGCCCTGCATCACATGAATGATTCTACCGGCGAGGTTCGTACCGCATCAAGTGAAATGGCTGAAGGTAACAAGATGATTTTGAAGGAAGTTCAGCTTTTGCAGCACGCAACAAGTGAAATGACTAACGGTATGGATGAAATGTCTATTGGTGCTAAGAAAATCAATGAAACTGGTTCTGCCCTGAACGATATTGCCCACAAGATGAGCGAATCAATTACTGATATTGGAAATCAGATTGATCAGTTTAAGGTGTAAGATGATAATAGCAGAACCGTTAAAAAGTGAGCTGCGACAGCGGGTCGTTAGTCCGAAGGACTAATTAAGCTGTTTACAGCGACGTTTAGGTTCTACAAGAAAACATCTCAAGCGGTGCGACTATGCGCACCGCAATACTAAAAAAAGACCGCTTCAAAAGAAGCGGTCTTTTCATTTAACGGATTTTCGATTATCGGCTTAGTCCAATGCGTGTCCAGCTGAACCGAGAACGTCGGTACATTTGTGCATGTACATCTTCTTGAGTTCGTCGCGGGCTGGTGTAAGGTACTGACGTGGGTCGAAGTCACCTGGGTGCTCAACAAGGTGACGGCGGATAGCTGCTGTCATTGCAAGACGTCCGTCTGAGTCGATGTTGATTTTGCAAACTGCAGATTTAGCAGCCTTGCGGAGCTGTTCTTCCGGGATACCAACTGAGTCAGGAATCTTTCCGCCGAACTGTTCGATGATTTTTACGTATTCTACTGGAACTGAAGAAGATCCGTGGAGTACGATTGGGAAGCCTGGAAGTTTCTTTTCAATAGCTTCAAGTACATTGAAAGCCAATGGAGGTGGAATAAGAACACCGTCAGCAGTGCGTGTACACTGTTCTGGAGTGAACTTACAGCGTCCGTGTGATGTACCGATAGAAATAGCAAGTGAGTCACATCCTGTTTTTGATGTGAAATCAATTACTTCTTCAGGTTTTGTATATTTAGATTCTTCTGCAGAAACGTCATCTTCAACGCCGCCAAGAACACCAAGTTCAGCTTCTACTGTAACATCGTGTGCGTGAGCGTATTCAACAACTTTCTTTGTCAAAGCTACGTTTTCATCGTAAGGAAGAGCAGAACCGTCAATCATAACTGATGAGAATCCGTTATCGATACAGTCTTTTGCTACTTCAAAGTTTGGACCGTGGTCAAGGTGAAGTACGATAGGAATATCACATCCGAGTTCGTGTGCATATTCAACAGCACCGCGTGCCATATTGCGGAGAATGTACTTGTCTGCATAAGCACGTGCACCTTTTGAAACCTGAAGGATTACAGGTGATTTTACTTCAACACAAGCCATGATGATAGCCTGCATCTGTTCCATATTGTTGAAGTTGAATGCTGGAATTGCATATCCGCCTTTCATAGCCTTTGCAAACATATCGCGTGTGTTTACAAGACCAAGATCTTTGTAATTAACGTTAGCCATATTACTTCCTTTTCCGGCAAATAAAATTGCCTGAGATTTATTTTCTGTATTATAATTTTTATAAAGATTTTGTTCAATGTAAGAAAATATTATATAGAAACTTTTTTTATATTTGACAAAGATTGCTATAGAAAATATAATTTTATTAAGTAAATAATTTGAAATATTATGCCGATATTATGAATAGACATATTCTAACTGTATCGGAATGATATAAGTTCAAGGAGTTTTGCATGAAAAGGGGACTAAGAGTCTTTGTTGGTCTTGCGTGTTTTTTTGTAATGGGTCTGCCTGTTTTCAGTCAGCCGAGTTCAAAAAGCATCATGACTGTCAATTTGGATGATTTTGATTCTGTTGGAGCACAGGACTATCTGTATGACGGACAGAAGTACAGCTGGGAATGGGGATGCAGTGCCAGCCGTTTTATTATGGATGGTTATCCTAAGCTAGAGTATTTTGAAGGTATTCCTAACCCTCTGGCTCAGATTAAACTTGGTATGGACGGTGAACGAAAGGTTCTTGGTGTAAAAGTTGCTTACAAGAGAAAGGGAGACAACTGGTTTGAAATTTACCCTGTTCGCGACGGCAAGACTTTTGAGCCTGTGTTTACAGGAACTGTAAACACTCTTGACTTCTGGGTTTGGGGTGCAAATTATAATTACAATCTTGAAGTTCTTGTTCGTGATGCCCGCGGTGTTGTTCATGTTCTTAGAGGCGGAAGCCTTTACTTCCCTGGTTGGAGAAATATTATTGTTAAAATTCCTGCATGGATTGAACAGCATTCAAAATTGCGTTCAGGACCTGCTAACATGACTTTTGTCGGCTTCCGTGTACGTGCAGCAGCCGAGGAATATGTAGATGATTTCACAATCTTTCTTGATGAATTGAAATACACAACTAACTCTCTTTCTAATATTTATGATGGTTATGAGCTTAGACATGCTGATTTCGGAGATCAGGAAAGCGGTGATAGTGACAGCGACGAAGTTAAGGATGGTGAATAATGAAAAAGATATTAGCGCTTTGTTCAGTAGCAGTTTTGTTTGCAGGACTTACTTTCGCTCAGAATAACAGTTTGGGTGATCCGAATCCTGAAGATGTAGGTGCAGATTCAGCAATGTCTTCTTTGCGCGAAGTATCAATTGATAAGTTTGAGCGCGAAGGTTCATGGAACGTTCATATGTCATCAGATGATGGTATCATTCAGGCCCGCCTTTTCCAGGGAAGCCCTATTATGAAAGAGCCGTTGGAAGATGATGCAGGTAAGGAAGAGGAAGATGTACAGGTTTACGGTGTAAAAGTTTCTTTCTTCCGCCGCGGTATCAATCCATTTACAATCAAATCTGGCCGCCCGCTTGCTGTAGAAGGAACTGTAAAGACAATTTCTCTCTGGGTTTGCGGTCGTAACCAGCAGCATGATATGTATGTTCTTGTACAGGATTACTTTGGAAGTAACTTTGAAATCTATCTTGGAAACCTTGGTTTCAGCGGATGGAAAAAGCTTACTTGTGTAGTTCCTCCTTCTCCTGATGGAGAGCACGGTATTGTTCAGAGCAGCGCTTACTTTGGTGATCGTCCTGGACTTAGAATTATCGGTTTCCGTGTTGAATGTAATCCGGTTCAGGCAAAAGGAAACTTCTACATGTATATTGATGATTTGAGAGCCGTAACAGACCTTTACGATATCGAAAATCATGATGAAGATGATATCATGGATAACTGGTAATAAACCTTTTTAATGCAGAAAGGGGTTTCCGATTCAGGAAACCCTTTTTTTTATGTCTGTTTAATTTTGTAATACTTTCTTCTTTTTTCTGTTTTTGTAAGTTCTATTAATTTCATTTTGTGAAATACCCATAAAATAAGGTTTGCATTTTTATAAATTCTTGCCGGCATTTTTGCCTCTTTTAATTCCTTTTCCAAATCCTTTGAATAAAATTCCTGAGGTAATTCTGAGGGGAGCAGGGAAAGATAATCTTCCCCGCACTTGAAAGTCCTGCTTTCTAAAATCTCATTCAATTTTTTATTCTGTTTGTTCCAGTTTCGTTTAAATCTTCTGAGTTTGTTTTCTGACTGGACCGGAAGGTCTTCCTGAATCCTTATTTCTGTGATTGTGATAAAGGGAACTTCAAGGGTAAAACTTTTTTCTAAAAGAACCGGATAAATCCCTTTAAGTTCTTTAAAAATACTGTAAATACATCCCTTTACCGGACTTTTTGTCCTTTTTATCAGATTTTTGTCCTTGTCGTAAAGTTCAATATGCTTTGTCACGATGACCGGATGAACAACCTTTATTTTCATTCCTTTTTCAATTGTGTCTTTTATTTTGGGAAGCAGGTGATTAAGGTTCTGATTCTGGATTTCTATGATTTCATTTTCTTTTGTGACTATGTCGTAAATATGATTGTTAAGTTCAACTTCTGTCTGCCCGTTATTCTGATATGCGTAAATTTTTTTTAATGTGCTGTGAAGACTGCTTTCTTTTAGTGTACTGAAATCTGACATGACAGGAAAATACTTGTAATTAATTTAGTAAATGTAAATTAAGGTTTTGTTATAAAAATATATTATTTTCGTTAATTATCGGTTTGAAAATACATTGACTTTAGCGAATTTTGGTATAAAATGATAGATAAGTGGGAAAAAGTGGTAAAAAGTGGTTGTAAGTGGGTATGAATCTATTAACTGGTGAATACAATAATACGATTGATGATAAGGGTCGCCTCTCATTTCCTGTGAAATTGAGAACGGTCGTAAATCAGAATGTACTTATTGTCACAAAGGGTTCAGAACGCTGCTTATGGCTTTTTACTGCTGAAGAATGGGAGTCTTTTCAGACAAAGCTTATGAGTAATGCATCTATGATGAAGGCGAAGGACAGACAGATCTTCCGCCATTTTGTTGCACCAGCTCAGGAAGTGGAGTTTGATAAAAACGGGCGACTTTCTATCCCGCAATCTTTACGTGAATATGCCGGTCTTTCCAAGGACTGTACGATTTTGGGTATTTCAAAATTTATTGAACTTTGGGATTCGGCTGAATATAAAAAGTATGGTGAAGAAAGCTCGGAGTCTTTCCAGGAAGCAATGGAAGATTTCAGTGACATCACTTTTTAAAAATACGTGATTTTAGGAAAGTTTAGAAATTGGAAGTTGTTCATACTCCTGTTTTGTTAAATGAATGTCTCGAATATCTGGCGCCGCTTGGGGAATCGTACGAAAATCATGCCGTTATGGTTGATTCGACTACGGGGGAAGGCGGCCATTCTTTTAATTTTCTTTCTAAATATCCCGGGCTTGAGCTTAACTGCCTTGATGCTGATAAGGTGATTCAGGCTCGTGCTAAGGAGCGTCTGGCTCCTTTTGGTGACAGAGTTCATTTTTACAACGGCTGGTTTCAGGATTTTTACGCTGACTATCCGTCTGATTTTAAAAAACCTGACATCATTCTTTTTGATCTTGGAATTTCTGTTTTTCATTACGAAAAATCTGAACGGGGATTTTCTTTCCGTTATGATGAAAAGCTTGATATGCGCCTTAATACAAGTGAGGGGCAGTCTGCGGCAGATTTGGTAAATGATTTACCGGAGGAAAAGCTTGCAGATTTAATTTACCTTTACGGTGAAGAAAAACTCAGCCGCCGCATTGCAAAGGCAATCTGTGATGCCCGAAACGGAGGACGAATTGAATCTTCAAAAGCGCTTGCAGAAATCATCTGGAATGCAGTTCCTGCAAATTACCGCTACGGTCAGATTCATCCGGCAACAAGAACCTTTCAGGCACTAAGAATTGCCGTAAACGGTGAGCTTAAGCGTCTTCCAAAGGCTCTTCATGATGCATTTAACTGTCTCAATATCGGCGGAAAAATGGGGGTAATCACCTTCCATTCGCTTGAAGACCGCATCGTAAAAAATTATTTCCGTAATCTTGGAAAAGAATGTGTCTGCCCGCCTGAAGTTGCAGTCTGCCGCTGCGGTGGAAAGCAGTGCGCAGAAATTCTTACAAGAAAACCTGTCTGTCCTACAGAAGAGGAAATTAAAAACAACAGTCCTTCCAGAAGTGCAAAGCTTCGGGTAGTCAAAAAAATCTGTAATGCAAGTGATTACAGACTGGAAGGAGTGATCGGGTATTAATTATGAAAGTAAAATTCGGTGAATTTTTTAAAAAAGTATTTGTATGTCTTCTGGCACTTGCCATTCCTGCTCTGCTGTATTTGTATGCTATTCAGGCAAAGCGCTATACAGACCTTGAGAGGGAACTTCGTTCTCTTGAAAAAAAACAGACTGAGCTTATTGAGCAGAATAAAAAGCTTGTAAGTGACATCAGTGTGCTTTCCAGTGCTGACAGAATCGAAAAAATTGCAACAAGAGAGCTTGGAATGCATAAGGCCCAGGCTGAAGATATAGTCCGGGTTGAAATGACTGGGGAAAGAAAAAACTAGACAGGGTGAGAGTTGAAAATGGGTGTTGAAGAATCTTTACTTAATAAAAGCGAACTTGTTTCCGGAACTAATGGACAGGTTTTAAATGATAAGGCTGACTGTTATTTTACTAACGTTGTTACTGACAGCCGCAATGTATGTGAAAAATCTATGTTTGTTCCTCTTGTAGGGGAGTTTCAGAACGGACATAAATATATTCCTCAGGCAATTGAAAAGGGCGCATCTGTAATCCTTATAAATCAGAATGAAGTTTCTGAAAATAAGGATTTTTATGACAGTCTTTGTAAAGAAAATCCTTCTGTCTTTTTTCTTGCAGTAAAAAATACCCTGCACGGACTTCAGGATGCTGCCGAAAAATATGTAGAGAAATTTTCAGATTTGACAAAGGTCAGTATTACCGGTTCAAGCGGCAAGACTACGACAAAAGAGATGATGGTTAGTGTTGTAAAGCAGCATTATGGTGAAAGAGATGTTGTTCACACTAAGGGAAATTTAAATTCGGAGACAGGACTTCCTCTTTCTGTATTTAATATTCGAAGCAATCATAAAATCGGGGTTTTTGAAATGGGAATGAATCGTGAAAATGAAATCGGCGAGATTTCTAAGGTTCTTAAATCACAGTATGGAATTATCACAAATATTGGTACAGCCCATATTGGAATTTTGGGAAGCCGTGAAAACATCGCCCGAGAAAAAAGAAAGTCTCTCGATTACATTCCTTCAAACGGAGCCGCTTTTGTTCCCGCAAATGATGAATTTGCAGATTTCTGTACAGAAAACGTTAACGGAAAGGTTGTAAAATTTGGCCGCGATAACAGTGACCAGGGCCGCTGGAGTATTCAGCTTATAAAAGATGACGGCCTTTTTGGAATAAATTTTAAAATTAACGGTGTAAATGTAAAACTTCCCCTCAGCGGAGAGCATAACTATTATGATGCCCTTGCGGTTGTTGAATGTGCCCAGGAGCTTGGAATTTCTGAAGAGGAAATAAAAGCCGGTCTTGAAAGCATGAAATCTGTAAGCGGTCGTATGGAAACTGGAAAGATTGAAATCAGGGAAGGCTGCGAAATCAATGTGATTAAGGACTGCTATAACGCAAATCCTGATTCAATGGGAAAGCTTCTTGATTTTATTTATAAGCTTGAAACCGGCGGACGCAAGCTTCTTGTTCTTGCTGATATGAAGGAGCTTGGTGCTGAATCTAAAAAGGCTCATGAAGAAGTTGGAAAGAAAATTCTTGAAATTCATCCTGATTATACTTTCCTTGTTGGTTCAGAAATGAAAGCTGCCTATGAGCTGATAAAAAACCGTCCAAATGTATTCTGGTTTGAAAAAAACAGTGATGAAGTTTTTGATTTAATCGTAAAAACAATCACTCATGCTGTGCGCAAAAATGATATTCTTGTTTTGAAGGGTTCAAACAGTATGAAGCTTGAAAAGGTTTACGAAAAAATGTGCGAAAGTGTCAAAGTTCTTCAGGAGATGTAATTTTGGAAAGTTTTACCTTTTACGCAAATAAGCCGAGTGAAAATTATCACAAAATTGACATGCTCCTCTTTGTTACGATTATTCTCTTGTGGGGACTTGGCATTTTTACTCTTTTTATCTGCTCTCAGCGTTATGGAAATACAAGATTTTCCAATCCTTTTTATTTTGTTAACCGCCAGCTGATTTGTTCTCTTGTCGGTTTTGCGGCCTTCTGCTTCTTTCTTGTGGTTGATATGAATCTTGTCCGCCGCATGATTTTTATTCTGGTTGTTTTTTCTGTTGTCTGCTGTATTCTGACTTATTTTCCAGGCATTTCAATTGAAAAAAACGGTGCCCGCCGCTGGCTCAGAATGCCCTTGAATTTTACCTTCCAGCCTTCTGAACTGGTAAAATTTGTGCTTGTGCTTTTTCTTGCCAACAATTTCGAAAAGCAGGAAGAAATAATAGATGAAGATGAAAAGTCTGTTTTTCCCTGCGTTCTCGGGCTTTTTACCTTTGTCGGACTTGTAATTGCTCAGAAAGACTTTTCAACAGGACTTTTTATCGCTTTAATCGGAATCCTGATGTTTTTTGTTTCCGGAACCAAATTAAAATGGCTTATTCCCTTTTTGTTTATCGCAATTCCGGCCATTTTTCTTTTGATTACACTGGAAAGATACCGAATGGAACGAATTATCGGATTTTTGCGGCCTGATGATTTTGCATCGTCCGTAAACTACCAGACTCTAGCCGCAAAAAGAGCAATAAGTGCCGGCGGCTTATGGGGAAATGGAATTGGAAGCGGACTTTCAAAAATAAACAGTATTCCTGAAGTTCAGGCTGACTATATTTTTGCCGGCTGGGCAGAGGCTATGGGCTTTGGCGGTGTTATTGTTTATCTGATCCTTCTCTGCATTTTTGCATGGAGGGGCTATCTTGCGGCATTTAACAGTCCGTCAAGATTTACAGGCTATGCGACCTTTGGCTGTGTTTCTTTGATTTTCATCCAGTCGCTTGTAAACTGCATGGTTGTATGCGGGCTTTTACCTTCAACAGGTATTCCCCTTCCGTTTTTTAGCCTTGGCGGTTCATCAATTATTGTAACCATTGCAATGAGCGGTTTTATTTTAAGCGCTTCAAGATGCGATGAGGGGATTGTAAGAGAAAAAAAATATGAAGAAGTAAGCTTGAATACTTTTTCAGTAATAAAATAAAAAACTTGGAAAAAACTGAAGGAAAAAAAATGAGTGATTTGAGTTTATTAGTTTCGGGTAATTATGATTATGGAGAGGAGAAAAACAGCCTGGAGGAGTTTTTTTCTGATGATCAGCCTGAGGCTTCACAGACCGATGATGACATTGCCGACAAAAAAATCAGGGCGGTTAAAATCATTTTTGGAATTTTATGCTTTCTTCTTCTTGGTGAACTTGTTGTGTATAAGTATATTCTTCCAAGTTTTGCAGTCCCTAAAGTTTCTGTAACAGGACTTCAGAATTATACTGCTGAAGATTTTGCTGAAAAGCTGATGCCTTTTTCAAACACAAACTGGTTTAATTTTGATGTTGAGCAGGCTGCTGCTGTAATTTCAAACGACGCCGGAATTGAATCTGTAACTATCAGAAAAAAGTTCCCGGATAAAATTTATATCAATGTTGAAGAGCGTGCTCCGGTAGCCATGATTTTGCTGATGGATAAGGGCCTTTCTTCTGCTCTGGATATTGATAAAAACGGAGTTCTTTTTCCTCAGAAAAATCCGGAGCTTTCAGAAGCAGGTTTTCTTCCAATTGTTTCAGGGCTTCCGATTGAATATATGGCTCAGGGGATGAGGATTCCTGCAAAATACAGACCTCTTATCGAACAGATTTCAAAAATCAAGCAGCTGCCCCAGCAGTATTTTGCTTCAATTTCAGAAATCTGCGTACTTCCAAAGGATTCCGGAAGCTATGAGCTGGCACTTATTCCGTCTCAGTCAAAGGTAAAAGTTCTTACTGATCGTGCATTGAATGAAGACGCATTAAAGTATATGATGGTAGTGCTGGACATTTTAAATCAGCTTGGATCTGAAGTTTCGGAAGTTGATTTAAGATACGGGTCGGTTTCTTATAAAACAAGGTAGGATTTTAAAAATGGCGGAAAATAGAATTGCAGTTGGACTGGATATCGGAACAAGCGTAATCAGAGTTGCAATCGGTGAATATGATGATGAAGGAAAAATTCATATTGCCGGAACTGCCGAAAAAAAATCTGCCGGAATGAGAAACGGCGTAATCGTAAATATTGAAGATGCTAAGGAAGTAATTACTGAAGCAATTGAAGCAGCCCAGCTTAATTCAGGAATTGATGTTGAATCTGTAATCACAGGAATCGGCGGCTCTCAGATTGAAAGTCAGAATTATAAGGGTGGAGTTGCCGTAAATCCTAATGGAAGCAAAAATAAGGAAATCACTGCAGCTGATGTTGAGCGTGTAATTGCAAACTCAACGGCAATTCCTGTTCCTGATGACCGTGAAAAAATTCATGTTGTACCTCAGGATTATATTGTAGACGGCATTCACGGAATTTCAGACCCAATTCACCGCATAGGAACTCGTCTTGAAGTTGAAGTTCACATTGTAACTGCAGCCAGAACAATCATTCAGAATATACGTTCTACTGTAAGCCGTGCAGGTTATCTTCTGGACGGTGTAATGCTCAAAACTCTGGCTCAGACTTTTTCTGTCTGCCATGAAGATGAAATGGAGCTTGGTTCGATTTTGATTGACCTTGGCGCCGGTTCAACAGATGTAATTGTTCTTGTAAACGGTGCTCCTGTAAGTACGGCCAGTGTTCCTGTCGGCGGAAATCTTGTTACAAATGATATTTCGATTGTAACCGGTATTTCTTCTGCTACTGCAGAGGAAAAGAAAATTGAAGCCGGCTGCTGCTGGCTTCCTTTGATTAATGATCAGAATGATGTCGAGGTTATTTTGCCTGGTGTCGGCGGCCGCGCTCCAGAAGTAATCATGAAGAGTCAGCTCTGCCAGATTATTCAGGCCCGCATGGAGCAGATTTTCACAATGGTAAAATCTGCCATCATCAAAAATACAAACGAGTCTATCAGAAAGCTTTCGGGTAACATTATCCTTACAGGCGGTGGTGCCCAGATGGAAGGTGTTGTAGAACTTGCACAGAATGTTTTCAGAACTTCCTCTGTTCGTCTGGGTGTTCCTGAAAATCTTGGTGGAATTGAAGAAGCATACAGAAGTCCTTCTTACGCTACTGTAATCGGTCTTGTTCTTGCCAGCAAAAATATGCCGCAGGGAAAAGATTCAAGAAAGCGAAGGGGAGCAGATAGAAAAGAAAAGAATAGGGATGGCGAAAGCGTACTTAAGAAAATCTTCAAATCGCTGTTCTAGGCTTTGATAAAAACTTATAAAGGGGAAATGAGTGACTCTGTGGGAGCGGAGTTGCGAAGGGAGGATTAAAAAGTGGGAAGTCTTAACATTTCTATTGTCGATGAAGAATCAAATTTTAATGAGGCTTATGCAGAATGCAGCCCGACAGTAATTAAAGTTGTCGGTTGCGGCGGAGGCGGTTCAAATGCCGTTAATCGTATGATAAGCCATAAGCTCAATAACGTAGATTTTATCGTTTTAAATACAGATTTACAGGCTCTGGGACGTTCAAATGCCCCTACCAAGCTTGCAATCGGTCAGAAGGTAACAAAAGGTCTTGGAGCCGGCGGACGTCCTATTATTGGTGAACAGGCTGCCGAAGAAGATAAAGAACTGATTACAAATGAGCTTCGCGGTGCAGATATGGTTTTCATTACTGCCGGAATGGGGGGTGGAACAGGAACTGGTTCTGCTCCTGTAGTTGCCCGCATTGCAAAGGAATTGGGCTGTCTTACTGTTGCCGTCGTTACAACTCCTTTCGTTTTTGAAGGAAATGTCCGCATGCGTCAGGCAAAAGAAGGTCTTAAAAAGCTTCATGACATGGTAGACTCAATGATTGTTATTCCTAACGAGCAGCTTTTTAATACAATCGATAAAAATACAACTGTAAAGGAATCCTTCCGCCGCGCAGACGAAATCCTCTGTCAGGGTGTAGAAGGTATTTCCAATATCATTACAAACCCTGGTGATGTTAATACTGACTTTGCCGATGTCCGTAATGCCATGAGCGGCCAGGGAAATGCAATTTTTGGAATCGGTATCGCAGAAGGAGAAAACCGCGCTTCTGATGCTGCTTATGCCGCAATCAACAATCCTATGCTTGAAGATTCTCATATTGACGGTGCAAAGAATATTCTTGTAAACATCTGCGCTTCTGAAGAGATTTCTTTGAGTGAAGTCGGTGAAATCTGTAAGATTGTTACAGCCAGCGCTGATAAGGATTATAATATGTTCTGGGGCCAGGTTACTCAGCCTGAACTGGGCGGAAAAATCAGCGTAACTGTTATTGCAACAGGTTTTGAACAGGCTGCTAATCAGATTGAAGAAGAAGCTGCTAGTGAAACTGTGGAAAAAGAAGCTCCTCTTGAATATTCTGAAAACCTTGTCCGCTCATCAGAATTGAATACAATTCTTCATCCAAAATCAATGGGTGGTGATTTTGTTTCAAGAAAGGATTTTGCGGCTGCTGTTCAGCGTCCTGCTGCGTCACAGACTCCTTCGGCAAAGCCTGCTGAAGCTGTAAAAACAGAAGTAAAGCATAACGGAAGTCTTGGCCGTTCTTTGTTTGAAGATACAGAACCTTCTGTTGCGGCTCGCGCTGTACGAGGTTGTTTTACTCCTCCTGAGGGATACAAGGTTACAAACGACATCAATCAGCCTGCAATCTGGTCAAGTAATAATTTTGGAAGGGGAATCAACCTTTCAGATAACTAAGAGTAACTGTAAGAGCATATGACTATCGAACAGCTTTTGGATCAGTTTTATTCGGATTTGATTCTTGTAAAGCGGCATGCCCAGAAGACTGCAGAAACCTACAGAACTTCGGTAGCGGAGTTTCTTTACTGGCTGCAGTCTGAGCGCATTAAGCTTTCTGATGTAAAGGCTCAGGATATTACTTATTTTCTTGTAAAAAGAAAGACTGAAGGCTGTAATGAAATCACGATTGCAAAGGATATTTCAGGTCTTCGTGCTCTTGGTGATTTTTTGGAAAGAAAAGAATACTGGGCTGAGAACATTGCCCTTCTTCTGGAAAGGCCTAAAACTCAGCATGCTCTTCCAAAGGTTCTTTCTGAAGAAGAGGTTGACCAGATTCTTGAGTCAATTGATACATCGGATAATGTCGGAAAAAGGGATGCGGCTCTTTTTGAGCTGATTTATTCCTGCGGGCTTCGTATAAGTGAAGCCTGCGGGCTTCTGCTTGCAAATGTACATCTTGATGAACAGCTGATTCTGGTTCATGGTAAGGGCGATAAAGAAAGAATCGTTCCTTTTGGCGGCCGGGCCTTTGAAAAGCTGAAGTTTTATCTTGAGGAAGTGAGGCCTTTACTTACAAAAGGGAAAAATGTTCCAGAGGTTTTTGTAAATTACAAGGGGCTGCCAATTTCGCGAAAGGGAGTCTGGAAACGCTTTAAGGAGCTGGAAAGTATTACAGGCATAAATGCCAAGGTACATACTCTTCGTCACTCTTTTGCGACTCATTTACTTAAGGGTGGGGCAGATTTGCGTTCTGTTCAGGAGCTTTTAGGTCACAGCGACCTTGCAACCACTCAGATTTATACACATGTAACTAACGAGCAGCTTGAAAAAGCTCATGAAAAATATTTTCCACGCTGATTTTGACACTTGTTATCAGCATTTTCCGGAGGTTTTGAATGAAAAAAGTAATTTTAGGTTTGATTATTACCCTTTCTGCTTTTGCAATTTTTACAGGCTGTCCTGTTTCCAATAAAACTATAATCCGCTATCAGAAGATGGAAGAAAAGGTTGATCATCCAACCTCAATTGATGAATTAAAAGATGCAATATCAAAGTATGAAGAAAGAATTGCAGATATTCAGCTGGCTCATCAGCAGGTTGCAATCTGGTATAAAATGCTTGGCACCCGTTATATTGATGCCAAAATGTACGGTGAGGCAATGAAGTGCTTTCAGAAGGCTTTGGAAACTTACCCAGACAATCAGAACCTTTATTACTGGGTTGGTGTCTGCGCCGGCTATATGGCTCATCAGGCAATGGATTACAGCGGAAGCGGCTCTTCTACCACCAGAATGAATTACCTTAAGCTTGCCGAAGATGCTTACGGCCGGGCAATCAAAATTGATGACCGCTTTGTGCGGGCCCTTTACGGTCTGTCTGTAATCTACGTTTTTGAGCTTGGCGAAAGTGATAAGGCAATTCCTTATCTTGAAAAAATTATGGAAATTGAAACAAAGGATTTTAATGCTATGTTTGTCCTTGCGCGCGCATATTATGAAAATTATGAATTTGACAAAGCCGTTAAAATGTATGATAAAATAATATCATTAACAAAAGCGGCTGACATAATAAGGGCTGCAGAGGAAAATAAAAAACAAGTATTAGATGCTTCTTACTGATTCTGACGCTCTATTTCATATTTCTCTTGCCAGGATTACCTTCCTGAAGTTTGAAGAGAAAATTTTTTTATCAAAAAACATTGACAATTCTAAGGTTCTCTCATTACTATCTATAGAAGATATTGAACAACTTTTGAAGCGGAAGATTGGAAAAAATGCCGTCTGGAAGGGAAAGGAAAATCTGCGCGAGGCGGAGATTGCCCTTCATCACTGTAAAAGGCTTGGAATAAATATCCTGCTTCACAGTGACCGGGATTATCCAGAGCTTTTGAGACAGATTTCAGATCCTCCATATCTGCTTTACTGCCGCGGAAATGAAAAACTTTTGGGGCAGCGCTCTGTTTCTGTGGTTGGAACAAGAAGGCTGAGTCCGGAAGGAAAAAAGGCTGCAAAAGAATTTGCTTACCAGGCTGTAACGGACGGCTGCAATATAGTGTCAGGGCTTGCAAGCGGAGCCGATGGTTATTCCCATCAGGGAAGTCTGGAAGCTTATTTTGACTATATTGAAAAGGGAATGGACGTTTCAAGGCTAGGACGGACAATTGCCGTAATTCCAAGTGCCATTGATGAAATTGTACCTTCTGTTCATAAAAAGCTTGCTGCTCAGATTCTGCAGACTGGCGGACTGATTGTCAGTGAATATGAGCCGGGAATGGGGATGGCTAACTGGCATTTTGTGGCCCGTAACCGCATAATTGCAGGACTTTCTCCGGCCACGGTGGTGATTGAAGCACCGGCTGGAAGCGGCTCTTTGATTACTGCGGATTTTGCTCTGGAGATGAACCGGGACCTTATGTTTCATAAGGCGACCTTCGGTAAGCTTGCAGAGGAAATTGCTGGAAAATTGAATGCCCGGCTTGAAGCGGATTTTGCTTTGGGAAGGGTAAGTAAATATAAAGTTGAAAATCGTCCTGAAAAATTTCTGGAGGCTGGAGCCCCGGTTATCAGTGACTACAAGGATTATTTAAAATGTCTTGCCGAAGCACCGGGAGAAAGACTTCCCCTGCAAGGCCAGTTATTCTGAAAATAAGGATAGGAAATTATTATGGCAACAAAGAAGACAAAAGAAAAAACTCCACAGACCCTGGTGATTGTAGAGTCTCCTGCTAAGGCTCATACAATCGAAAAGTATCTGGGCCCCGGCTATGTGGTTAAGGCTTCTATGGGACATTTGATAGACCTGCCAAAATCACGTATGGCAATCGATATTGAAAATAATTTCCAGCCGGAATATATCACAGTCCGCGGCCGTGCAAAGCTTCTTAAGGAACTTCAGAAAGATGCAAAAAAATCAGATTTTGTACTTCTTGCATCCGATAACGACCGCGAAGGAGAGGCAATTGCCTGGCATTTGAATAATGCCCTAAAAGATAAAACTGACGCAAAAATCAGCCGAATTGTTTTTAACGAAATTACTCCGGTTGCAATTACAGAAGCCGTAAAGCATCCGGGCGAAATTGTTGAGGCAAAGGTTAATGCCCAGAAGGCCCGCCGTGTTCTTGACCGCCTTGTAGGTTATAACCTCAGCCCTCTTTTGTGGGCAAAGGTAAAAAACGGTCTTTCTGCGGGACGTGTTCAGTCAGTTGCCCTGCGCCTTATCTGTGAGCGTGAAAAGGAAGTAGAGGATTTTATTCCTGAAGAATACTGGAGCCTTGATGCTGATTTTTCTAAGGGAAAATCAAACTTTACTGCCCAGCTTGTAAAATACAAGGGTGAAAATCCTGAGCTTAAAAGCGAAGATATGGTTAATAAAATCATTGAGGAAATTAAAAATTCCCCATGTATCGTAAGCTCTGTTAAAAAGACAGATAAAACTGTCCGTCCAAAGCCTCCTTTTACAACTTCAAAGCTTCAGCAGGCAGCGGCAAACCGCTTTAATTTTACTTCAAGAAAGACTATGCAGATTGCCCAGATGCTTTATGAAGGTGTTCAGATTGGTCAGAACCGCGTTGGTCTTATCACTTACATGCGAACCGACTCTGTCCGCATTTCTGATACAGCCCTTGCTGATGTACGCGGCTGGCTTTCTAAAAACTATCCTGATACACTTCCTGAACAGCCTATTCATTATTCTGTAGGTAAGGCAGCTCAGGATGCCCATGAAGGTATTCGTCCTACCTATACAACTTATACTCCTGAAAGTGTAAAGGAATATCTTACAAACGACCAGTTTAAGCTTTATTCAATCATCTGGGAACGCTTTGTTTCTTCTCAGATGAATAATGCAAAAATGACAACAACCTCTGTTGAAATTACAAGCGGAGATGCAGTTTTCAGAACTGCCGCAAGTAAAATCAGCGAAAAAGGTTTTTACAGCGTAATCAAGCTGCTTTCAAGTAAGGAAGAAAAATCATCTTCTTTACCAAGCCTTAAGGAAGGTGAAGCTCTGGAAACAGGAAAATTCCATCCTGAACAGCATTTTACCCAGGGACCTGCCCGTTATACTGATGCTTCGATTGTCCGCATGCTGGAAGAAAAGGGAATAGGCCGTCCTTCAACTTATGCACCGATTATCTCAGTATTGCTTGACCGCTACTATGTTACAAGAAGCAACAAGCAGCTGGTTCCGACTCAGCTTGGAAAAGTAATTTCAAAAATCCTGGTAGAAAGCTTCCCTGATGTAATTAACGAGCAGTTTACCGCCGAGGTTGAAAATTCCCTTGATAAGGTTGAGGCTGACGAGCTTGTATGGAATGATATGATAAGCGACTTCTACGGACCTTTTAAAAAGCGGGTAGAAGAAGTTACCTCAACAACAGAAAGCATTAAGGGCTTCCTAGACGAAAAAACCGACAAGGTTTGTGACCTTTGCGGAAAGCCTATGATTAAAAAGCTTGGAAAATTCGGTTTCTTCCTTGCCTGTTCGGGCTTCCCTGAGTGTCATAATACAAAATCAATTCCTCTGGCTAAATGTCCTGTTCCTGGCTGTAACGGAGAAATTGTTGAGCGCAAGCAGAAGGGAAGGGGAAAATCTTTCTTTGGCTGTACAAATTATCCGAAGTGTACCTTTATCAGTCATTTTAAGCCTATTGATTCTTACTGTCCTAAGTGCGGCTGGTTCCTTGTTGAAAAGTTTGATAAAAAGAACGGAAGCTATAAGTCTTGTATCAACCCTGACTGCGATTACCTGCACTCAGCTGATGATGAACCTATGGTTATTCCTGAAGCCGGCGAAGAGTAGGCAGCGATATATATGCTTTTTATTTTTGATATGGGGGGCGTTGTTACAACGACCTTCCCTCTGGATGTTTTGACGGAAAAGCTGGGACTTTACAAAAATGAATTCCTGCAGCTTTGCAGGGAAAACGGGAATATCTGGAGCCGGCTTGAAAAAGGTGAGATTGAGACAAGGACTTTCTGGGAGACTTTCAACAAGGCTGCAATGAACGAAAAGATTCCTTTTGTAAAGAATGATCTTTTTCGTCTTTATTTTCATCCCCAGCTGCAGACCCGCACCGCAGAGCTGATTACAGAGCTGCGGAAAAAGCACCGGGTTGTATGCGGAACAAACACAATTCAAAGTCACTGGGAAAACCATATGGAGAGGGGGGATTACGCCCTTTTTGACCAGACCTATGCCAGTAACAAAATCGGTGAAGCAAAGCCGGATCCTCATTTTTTTGAAGTAATTTTAGAGGCAGAAGGCTATAAGGCTGAAGATGCTTTTTTTACGGATGACAAAATTGAAAACTGCAGGGCAGCCGCTTCGCTTGGAATAAGCACGGTTCACTTTGAAAGTCCTGAAGGGCTTTGGGAAGAGTGGGGAAAATATATCTAAGGCGCCGGAAGGCAGATTTTATTTTTAGGATGTTTTATGTTTGCAAAAGTATTTTTGAACGCAAAGGAAGAGAGAGAAATTTTACAGGGCTTTCCCTGGGTATTTGATAATGAGATTTCACATTTTAAGCACCGGGCTGATGAAAAATCTGAATGGAAAAATGAAAGTCTTGCGGACTGTACAGTTCCTGACGGAAGTGCTGTGGAAGTCTGCACAAAGGCCGGTGGATTTTTAGGAACCGGAATCTTAAATAAAAAATCAAAGATTAGTGTGCGCTTAATCAGCAGTGAACATGCTGATAAGGTTTTTGAAGATATTTCTGACTTCTGGGAAAAACGCATTCTTGCGGCTTACAATCACAGAAAGCTTTATTATTCTGATTCTGATTCTTACCGTCTTGTATTTGGTGAGGCTGATTTGATTCCGGGCTTTATCTGCGAGCGTTTTTGCAGCGAAGAGGGAAAGGTTTTTCTGGTTGTTCAGTTTCTTTCCTTGTCCTGTGAGGTTTTTCGTGAGGAAATCTTAAAGGCTCTTAAAAAGGTCTGTAAGCCGGACGGAATTTACGAAAAGGATGATGAGGCTGTCCGCGAAAAGGAAGGACTTCCACTTACAAGCGGCTGGCTTGACGGCAAAAACTTTGATACTAAAATTACGATTGTTGAAAACGAGGTTCGTCTTAGCGTTGATGTAGAGGGTGGACAGAAAACAGGCTACTTCCTTGACCAGAAGTTCAACCGTGAGCAGATTAAACGCTTCTGCCACGGAAAAAAGGTTTTAGATACCTTTACTCACACAGGTGCTTTCGGACTGAACGCATTTAAGGCAGGGGCGCGCGAAGTAACTTCTGTTGATATTTCGGAAGAAGCGGTTGCGATGGTAAACAATAACATTAAGCTTAATAAGGCTGAAAAGGTTATGAAGGCTGTCTGCGCTGATGTTTTTGACCTTCTTAAAAAATATGAAGCAGAAGGCGAAAAGTTTGATGTAATCATTCTTGATCCTCCGGCCTTTACAAAATCTGCAAAAAACATTCAGAAGGCTTACGGCGGCTATAAGGAAATCAACCTGCGGGCTATGAGACTTTTGAACGAGGGCGGAATTCTTGTTACCTGTTCATGCTCGCACTTTTTTGACACAAATACCTTCTACGATATGATTGTTCACGCCGCAATGGACAGCCACAAGAAGGTTCAGATTCTTGAAAAACGCGGTGCCGGGCCTGACCATCCGCTTCTGGCAGGTTATCCTAAGTCTGAATATTTGAAGTGCGCAATCTGTGTTGTAAGGTAGTTTGATGAGCGGTAAGGCGGAATATAACTCTATAATAGTTCTCGGACCGACGGCGGTGGGAAAAACTTCTATTGGAGTTGCCCTTGCCGGAACTTTTGACGGAGAAATTATTTCGGCCGATTCCCGCCAGACTTACCGCCATCTTGATATAGGTTCTGGAAAAGACCTGGACGAATATGTCTGGGAGGAAAAGCCCCTTCCTTATCATCTGATTGATATTGCAAGCCTTCCAGATGAATATAACGTTTATAATTACCAGAAAGATTTTTATGCCGCTTTTAAGGACATTTCTGCCCGCGGGAAACTGCCTGTCGTAGTTGGCGGAACGGGCATGTATCTGGATGCAGTTGTGCGCGGCTATGAAATGGTAATTTTACCAGAAAATCCTAAGCTTCACGCAGAGCTGGAAGCAAAATCCCTTGAAGAGCTGGGCCAGATGCTTCTTCGCGAACAGCCTGACTTACACGTAAAGGCTGACCTGAAGGAAAAAGACCGGGTAATCAAGGCTCTGGAAATTATTGAAGCTAAAAAACAGGGAATTGAATCAACTGCAGTTGAGCGCCCTGATATAAGGCCTTTTATAATCGGAACGACTTTGCCCCGGCCTGAACTGTGGAAAAATATTTCCATCCGCCTGCGGGAACGCCTGGACGGCGGCATGATAGAAGAGGTTGAAAATATCCATAAAAGCGGGATTACCTTTGAACGACTTGAAAAACTGGGGCTTGAATACCGCTTCTGTTCTGAGTTTTTACAGGGAAAATACAAAAACCGCGATGAAATGGAAGAAAAGCTTTTTATTGCCATCCGCCAGTTTGCAAAAAGACAGGAAACCTGGTTCCGTATGATGGAAAAGAAGGGTGTAGAAATCCACTGGCTGGGACAGACTGATAAGGCAGAACGCATTGAAGAAGCGGTAAAAATGATTTCTGATTTGAAAATGCGGTAGCGATGGGAGCGGCGGCGAAGCCGGCCACCGGCAGGGGGCTGGAGCGATAGCGGAACCGCGGACGTAGCGACGGCGGCAGCCGGCCCGCCCATAAAAAAAACGCCCCTGACAGGAGCGTTTTTATACAAGTCTAATTCGAAATATAAAGGACACTTCAGGCCGAAACAACAACTTTTTCTTTTATTTCTGTCAGATATCCGGTTCGGATGCAGCTATCGAAGAGTTCGCGGCTGATGTAGTCTGTTTTTACGTCTTCGTAGCCGTCAAGGTCGCGCACGATTTTTACGACAAATCCGTCTTCCATTTCACGAAGGATTGTCATGTAGTCTGATGTTTTTCCTATGCTCTTTAATGTGTAACTTTTCATATTGCCTCCCGCAATTAAGTTTAAGCACATCTATGAAGTAAAGTTTTTATCAAAATTAATGGGGAAATTACGTTCCCATACCTTAATATTCGGTTATAATAAAAAAAATGTTAGAAAAAATTGAAAAAATCCCGGAAAATTCTCTGAAAAGTTCTGCTGAAGGAAAAAAACTGGTCTTTTGTGATGCTCATTTTCATTATGCTGTCTGCAAGGACTTTCAGCCGGATCTTGAAGTAGACTGGAAGGGGCTTTCCTGCGCTCATTCTTTTGAAGAGTGGAAGCTGCAGCTTGGGGCGGCTGAAAATGTGGGCAAGGCTTTTGGTCTGCATCCGCAGGCTTGTGCTCAGGCTGTTTTTGACATTAAAAAGTATGCTGATTTTCTGGAGGAGCTGCTGAGGGCCCGGCAGACGGCAGTGGCAAAGGGTAAGGAGCCCATCCTAAAAGCTATTGGAGAAGCAGGCTTTGATTATTTTACGCCTGCCTTCCGTGAAAAAGCTGATTTACAGGAAGAAATGTGGAATATCCAGCTTGAGCTTGCCCTGCAATATAAAATGCCCCTTGTTATTCACTGCCGCAAGGCTAACGAAAAACTTTTTGAATATGCAGCTCGCATGAAAAAAGTTCCGGCGGTACTTTTTCATTCTTTTATGGGAAGTTTTGTAGAGGCAGAAAGTCTTATCCGGCGGGGAATTCCCTCTTTTTTCAGTTTTGGAAAGCAGATGAAAAATGGAAATAAAAAGGTGATTGAATGTGTCCGCGGACTTCCACTTGAAACGCTTCTTTTAGAAACCGATGCACCCTTTCAGACTCTTAAGGGGGAAGCTTTTACCAGGGCAGGGGAGATTGAGACTGTTTACCAGGCTGCCGCTTCTTTACGGAATGAATCCATAGAAGAATTATGCTTGCAGTTTGAAAGAAATTTTAATAATTTATATGCATAAATTTTTAAGGTGATTGTATGAAGCTTATTTTTTTAGATGTTGACGGCACTTTGATCCCCTTTGGACAGAAATTTCCTCCGGCTTCTGCAGTGGAGGCTGTTAATCTTGCCCGTAAAAAGGGGCATAAGGTTTATTTGAATACGGGAAGATGCCGTAAAGAAGTTGGTCAGGAGCTGGAAGATATCGGATTTGACGGAATTATCTGTTCTAACTCACTTTACATTGAAGAAAATAAAAAGGTTCTTGTGCAAAAGAGTCTTGCTCCGGCAGATGTAAAAAGAATTTCAGACTGGCTTCTGGAAAATAATGCCGGATTTTTCTTTGAAGGGCATAAAAATGTGACTGCGGTCCGCCTTTATTTTGAACAGATGGGGAAGAAATTCGGCGATAAGGTTTTACGTGATCTTGAAAAAAGCTTTCCCTGTATAAAAGAATCTGAGCTTGATTATAATGAAATTGCAAAAATAAATTATGTCGTACAGCCTGGCCTTATCGAAAATATCAGAAAGCAGTTTGGCTATGAATTTCAGATAAATCAGTGGTCTCTTCTGGGAGCCGACAAGGGAATGGGGGATATTACCCTGAAAGAGGCCTGTAAGGCTGAAGGACTGCGCTATATGATGGAAGTTCATAAGGTAAAAAAGGAAGATACTTTTGCTTTTGGTGATACTGTCGGCGACCTTTCTATGATAAAATACTGCGGAACCGGTGTTGCCATGGGAAATTCGGAGCAGGGACTTAAAGACGGAGCTGATTATATTACCGGAAATGTCGATGAAAGTGGAATTTATGATGCTTTTTGTCATTTTGGACTTATTTAATCGCTACTTCCTAAAAATCCATTTATATAGTAAAATATAAAATCTTTAAAAAAGAAAACTACAAAGGAACAAAAAAATGTTAATTGATAAAATTCTTACTGCAATCTTCGGCTCTCAGAATGACCGTGATGTAAAAGCCCTGCGCCCTATACTGGCGGCTGTAAACGCAAAAGAGGAATGGGCTAAAAGTCTTAAGCCAGAGGAGTTCCCGGAAGAAACTAAGAAATTTAAAGAGCGTCTTGCTAAGGGTGAGACACTTGATGATATTTTGCCGGAAGCCTTTGCCCTGGTTCGTGAAGCTGCTTTCCGTGTTCGCGGTGAGCGTGCATTTGACGTTCAGGTAATGGGTTCCATTAACCTTCATCAGGGAAAAATTACAGAAATGAAGACAGGTGAAGGTAAGACTCTTGTTGCCGTAGCTCCTGCTTATCTGAACTCTCTTGAAGGAAAGGGCGTTCACGTTGTTACTGTAAACGACTACCTTGCTGAACGCGATGCCAACACTATGCGTCCTGTATTCAGCTATCTTGGTCAGACAGTCGGCGCAATCCTTTCAAATATGGATACAGAAGCCCGCAAGGCAGCCTATAACTGTGACATCACTTACGGTACAAACAACGAATTCGGTTTTGACTACCTTCGTGACAACATGAAAATCGACCTTAAAGATAAGGTTCAGCGTGGCTTTAACTATTGTATCGTCGATGAAATTGACTCTATTTTGATTGATGAAGCCAGAACTCCGCTTATTATTTCCGGGGCTGGCGAGGACGATACTTACAAATTCCACGAAGTTGACAAATATGTAGGTGAGCTCAAGGAAGTTGAAAAAGACCCTAAAACAGGCGAATATCCTGACGAAACTCAGATGGAGCCGGAAGAACGTGCAAAAATCGAAGGTGACTATACTATTGATGAAAAATCAAAGCGTGTATCATTTACCGATAAGGGTATGCTTCATATCAACGAAATCCTTCACAAGCACAATCTGATTACTGGTGCTCTGGAGGATGAAGAAAACTTTGAATACACACATTACTTTACTCAGGCTCTGCGAGCTCATCTTTTGTTCCATAATAACGTTGATTACATTGTAAAAGACGGTCAGGTTCAGATTGTAGATGAATTTACAGGACGTGTTCTTGAAGGCCGCCGCTATTCTGACGGGCTTCATCAGGCAATCGAAGCAAAAGAGCACATCAGAATTGCCCAGCGCAACCGCACAATGGCTACAATCACCTTCCAGAACTTCTTCCGTATGTATAACAAGCTTTCGGGAATGACTGGTACTGCCGCAACAGAAGCAGTTGAATTTAATAACATCTATCATCTTGATGTTGTGGCAATTCCGACAAACAAGCCGGTTGCCCGCATTGATGAAAATGACCTTGTTTACCTGAATGAAGAAGATAAGTGGGAAGCAATCGCCAAAGAAATTGCAGAGGTTCACGCAAAAGGCCAGCCGATTCTGGTTGGTACAGTTTCGGTTGAAAAATCTGAACACCTTTCAGCCCTGCTTACACGAAAAGGTGTACGCCACGAGGTTTTGAATGCTAAAAATCATGCCCGCGAAGCTATGATTATTGCAGAAGCCGGTGCAAAAGGGGCTGTAACAATCGCAACTAACATGGCCGGTCGTGGTACCGATATTAAGCTTGGCGGCAGCCCTGAGTTCCGCGCAAGAAAACGTGTCGGTACAAATGCTACAGAAGAGCAGTACAAGGAAGCCCTTGCAATTGAAAAGGAAAACTGGAAAAAGGATTACGAGGAAGTAAAGGCCCTCGGTGGTCTTTATGTAATCGGTTCTGAACGTCATGAATCACGCCGAATTGATAACCAGCTGCGCGGACGTTCCGGCCGTCAGGGTGACCCTGGACGTTCCCGCTTCTTCATTTCTATGGATGATGATTTGATGCGTCTTTTCGGCGGCGAACGCATGAAGCTTATGATGCAGAGAATCGGTATGGAGCCTGGTGAACCAATCGATCACCCATGGCTGAACAAGGGAATTGAAAAAGCTCAGTCTAAAGTAGAAGACCGTAACTTTGAAATCCGTAAGCATCTTCTTGACTATGATGATGTTTTGAACGAACAGAGAAGCGTTATCTACATGCAGCGTGATGACATCCTTGCAGACGACAATCTTTCTGAGCGCGTAATGAATAACGCAAAAGATGTTGTTGAAGATTTGTTTGATGAATTTGAAGATGCCCAGAAGCACGACAAGCATTCAAATGCACCTCTCAATGCCCTGAATGAAAAGCTCCGCAATTACTTCGGCTTCCAGCTTCCTAACGAGCGCGTTTCAAAAGAAGCTGTGATTGCTGCCCTTCAGAATGATATTACGGAAAAAGAAACTCTTGCCGGTAAGGAAAACCTCAATATGTTTATCCGCTACCAGTATGTTCAGATTATAGACAGAAAGTGGCTTGATCAGCTTGAAACTCTTGAAGGACTCCGCGAGGCTGTTTCACTCCGTGCTTACGGTTCAAAGAACCCTCTTACAGAATACAAAAACGACGGATTTGATATCTTCTATGAAATGCTGGATTCAATCCGCAATACAGTAATGAGCCGCGTATTCAAAGTACGCATCCAGCTTTCTCCGGAAGCTGCTGAACAGCGCCGACGCATGGCAGAGGCTCAGGCCGCAGCCGCAAATGCTCAGCACAACGAGGCTCAGAGCATGGGAAGTCAGGCTGCTCAGGCGCAGGCTGCAAGCTCAGCCCGCCAGAATTTCAGCGGAGCCCAGGCCCGCGCCCAGGCTGCCGGTTCTGCAACAAATGCCCGCTCACAGGGTGATAATGTAACTGTCCGCCGCACAATGCCAAAGGTTGGACGCAATGATCCTTGTCCTTGCGGAAGCGGAAAGAAGTTTAAGAACTGCCACGGACGCTAGTACAATAAGGATAATGTCCCATAAATAAATAGCCGCAGATGGGACACAGATTTTCACAGATATTATTTTTTATCTGTGTCTCATCTGTGTTAATCTGCGGCTTATTTTTTTTCTGAGAACTATTGCTTATACTTTTCCGCGGCGAGTAGCCGGCCAGAAGCGGTAAACAGGCTTACCTATGATGTAGCGCTTGTTTACATACTGAGGCTCCATATTGGAATAATATTCTATTGAAAGCTGGTCATCAGCGCTTAAGGCTTTTTGAGTCTGCTCGTAGGAATGACGGAGATCAAGGGAATTAAAGCGGTTGTCCCCCATCATAAAGTAGCAGTTGTTAGGAATATACTGCGGATTTCCCTGAGCATCATTGGCCGGGAAAAGCGGCATATTTCTCTGATCAAGATGAGACTGAATGTACCAGTTCAGTTTTTGTGCAAGCTCGTAATACTGATTAAGCTCAGCATCATTTTTCCATTCATCTTCACCCGCCTTGTTTTTAATCAGGATTGCTGAACGGAGAACTATATTTCCGAAGGTGATTTTTGCCATAACATTCAGACGGTAATTTGCTTCTGAATATAAATCACGTTCATTATTTTTATTAGAAATCCAGCTGGTCATAAAATCACCAAACCATTTTCTACCGCCCTTTTTTGTAAGGATATCTGAAGTAATCTGGCCAGCCTTCGAAAAAAGATGGAATTCAAAGAGGGATGGAGCTTCAAAGACTTCTTCGGTAAGGCTGGCAGCTTGTGAAAGGGAATTAAGGCTTCTTACAAGCTCGTAAGCGCGGAACTCTGCAACTTTTAAATCATAGTTTCTGCGGTATTCTTCAAAATCCACAAGCTCTTCATATTCTTTTGCATCAAGCGGAAATAACTGAACCTTGTTTTTTACATTTGAAGGCAGAGCATTGAGGTTCCAGCAGGCAAATTTGTTATCAAGAGAGACCGGCTGGAAATCATGATTTTTTGTGCGGGCGTAAAGCTGACCGTCCTGCATTACAAGCTGTTCTCCTGGTTCGCCGCAGATTCGCTTTACAAGAGGGTCTGCCTTAAGCTCTCCATTTTCGTCTGTGTTGAGGTTTACTGTCATAAAGGTGAGCATATATACAAGCTGACTTACGACAGTTTTTACCTCGGATTTTCGTTCAAGGCTGTAATGAGGATTGCGGAGTACGATTGTCTGGCCTCGTTTGTAACGGCGGAAATCTGGAAGTCCAATATTTGTGAGGGGGAACTTTGGTCCGCAGTCAAATTTTGAAACGATTACACGGTCTTTTATCAGAAAGGTCGGAACCATTGATTCAGAAGGAATTTCGTAAAGCTGGAAGACGAAAATCTGAAAAAGCATTACGGTAAAAATTGCCCAGATGAGGGCATCAATCCAGTCTACAATTTCGAAAGCAATGCGGGCGGCCCCCTGAGGTTTTTTGAATT
The DNA here is from genome assembly GCA_947165895.1 of uncultured Treponema sp. Classification (GTDB taxonomy): domain Bacteria; phylum Spirochaetota; class Spirochaetia; order Treponematales; family Treponemataceae; genus Treponema_D. The sequence goes on along the minus strand of CAMVCB010000001.1, from coordinate 322,003 downwards.
CTGGTTTTACGGACCAGCCTTCGCTAAGTTTTTTGATTTTCTTTTCACCCATCAGATTTGAAAGAATGAGGCTTGTAACGAAAACTATAATCCATAGAAGAACAGTGATAAAATCATAAAAAGAAGATGTTCCGTTTTTACCTGCCCGGCGCAGAATGAAGCACAAAAGCAGAAAATATGGAAGATATTGAGTCAGTTTAAGAACTGCCATTGCTTTTGAACCGTCGGTTTTCTTAAAAATCTTAAAAAAAGAAAGATAGACCAGGCTTCCTGAAAAAATCAGGGCAAGTGGAAATGCAAGAAGGGAGATATCCAGGGAAAAATTGATTAAAAGCAGTGTAAAAAGCGCTGCCGCAGCAAAATCAATGTAAGAAACTTTTTTATAAATAGAAAACTCTTTAGACATAAACTGAGTCTATCACAAAAAAATAAAAAATCCTACAACTTGAAAAACTCCCGCACTTATGTGAAAATATCCCTATGAAAAAGCTTTGTTATTCATTATTGATTTTGATTTCTGCATTTTTTGCTGCATGTTCACGTTCTGAAAGCATTGAATCAATTAATGAAAATCAGCTTTTTACGGTGCCTTATGGAAATTTTGAGGAGCAGCTCAGCGTTAAGGATTTGAATGGTGTCGGTGGCATACGCTACGGCATTTTTATGCGGGACGGATTTTTTTACATTGTAAACGGCGATTCAAAAAAAATCATGGAACTGAACTCTTACGGTGATCTGCTTACAATCTATTATAATGAAGAATCAGAAATCAGCGAGCTTCTGGATAATTCAAAGAGAAATGCCCAGAGCGTTCATAATAAAATCGCTTATCCTTTTGATTATGCGGGCATGATAAGCGTTGATTCTAAAAAGAATATTTACGCAGTATGTTCTGTTCCCCGCGACCGCCAGGAGCAGAGTGATGATGAAACCATGCTTTACAGCCAGACTGTTCTCAGAATTGCCCGTGACGGATCTTCTGTTGAATACATAGGTCAGCAGGGGCCGGGCGGAACTCCTTTTCCTTTTATAAAAAATATTTACACCACTGAAAAGGATGAACTGGTTGTTGTTGGAACTTCTACACAGGGAGCTGTGGTTTACTGGTTTGCAACTGACGGCTTTTTGAAGTATAAAATTCCGATTTCGGAAAAATCTATTCCAAAAATCAACAGCGGGGATGAGGCATCTGAATATTTTGTTACGATTGATAACGTAATCCCGGACCCTGCGTCTTATCTTCTTTACGTTAAGATTGATTATTATTCAACATATATCGATGAGGAATCGAAGGTTCAGTCTGGAATCAACTATCTTCAAACCCTTTTGTATCCTTTGAACATTGAAAAAAGCACTTTTGAAGAGCCGGTTTCAATTCCTCCTTACGAAGAATCTGTCGTTGCGGATTACAGCCGCCTTACCTATAAAATCCCCTATGATTTTTTAGGCGTTACTAAATCCGGCTGGAAATTCTTTATCATAAAAAATGATGACGGCTTTACAATTCAGATGCTGCAGAGCGAAAGTCAGAAGATTCTGCGGCGTCACTTTACTGCGGCCCATAATAATATCCTTTTTGATTTTATGAGCCTTTCTTCAAATGGAATTTTAACTGCAATTTATCTTGAAAAAGAATCTGCCCGTGTAGTCTGGTACAGAACTGACAGCCTTATTGAATCGATTTTGAAAAATTAGGGGGCGGCTTTGTTTGAGGATGTAAAAGAAGGACTGGATCCTGAAAAAAAAGACAGCGAATATCATTTTTTTTATAACAGGGAAGAACGCTTAAAAAATGCACCTCAAAATGTTCAGGATTATTATAACGGAAAGATGAAGCCCCTTCGTGGATTTGCCGTTTTTTATAAAAATAAGGCAAATTTATATATTCTGCTTGCCCTCGTTTTTTTTGTGGCCGCCACCTGGATTTATACAGGATTTAACCGCTTCAGAAATTACGCAAAGGTAGCGGAATTGGACTGTAATCTTTCGGCCTTTTCCTATGCTGATGAAATTTATGTTAGTGCCAGCTTCAGAAGGAACGTAAAATCAAAAAAAACTGACTGGCAGGATGTAAAAATTCATTTTATGCTTGTAAATGCTGACCTTCAGGTTAGTGAAGAAGCAGATGATTTTGTTACTTATAAAGGTGGGGAAGCTGTTATTCGTGCAAAATTCCCTGATTATGATATTATTAGAATTGATGCGGTTGTCTCTGTTGATGGGGAAGAAAAAGAGCTTTCGGCAGCCGTGAAGAGGTAAAATTGAGCAGATCTATTGCGTGTATTGATTATAGAGATGGAAAGGTTTTTCTTGCCAAAAGACAGGATGTCGGCGATATGGGCGGCCGCTGGGAATTTCCGGGCGGAAAAATTGATGAAGGTGAAGATTTTGTGACTGCAATCCGGCGTGAAATGAATGAAGAGTTCGGCGTAAAGGTTGAAGTTTTTGACAGGCTTTGCCAGGTCACCTTCGAGCATAAGGGTAAGCTCTGCTATGTGGACGCCTTCAAGGTTCGTCTGGAGGAAGACGGGCTTAGCCGCCGCTTTACCCTTACAGAGCACACTGATTATAGGTGGGAAGATTTTTCCAGAATTCCTTCCCTAAATTTTGTTGATTCCGACATGAAGATTTATGAAAAACTAAAGGATATGGTTACTTCATTATGAAAAAATTGATTTTTTTACTCAGCTTTTTTATTCTTTTTGCTGTAAGTGGCTGTAATAAAAATGAAGATAAAAGTGAAAGTGTCGTTTTTGATGAATCTCATCCATATGCAATTTCACCGGACGTTGAATGGGCTGTAATTACAGAGCCTTATGTCGGCTTTCATGAAGAGGCCAGCCATAATTCTTCTTCAAATTCTTATTGCAGAAAGAACGAAATTCTGCAGGTGATGGGATTTTCAATAAATGACGAAGGACAGTCCTGGTATCTTTTTGAAAAAGGCTGGATTCCGGCTTCTTCTTTAGTAGTCTATAAAAACCGCTATAAAGCTGAATCTGCCGTAAAACTTTCTTCTGGAAATTAGGAAATCATATGCTGATTATTGCAGAAATCGGAACAAGTCACGAAGGTTCTAAAGAAAAGGCATTCCGCCTCATTGATGCAGCCGCAGAAAGCGGGGCAGATGCAATTAAATTTCAGTGGGTTTATGCTGATGAAATTCTGCATCCTCTTACCGGCTTTGTCGACTTACCCACAGGCCGCATTCCCCTCTATGAACGCTTCCGCCAGCTGGAATGTGATAAATCTTTTTATAAAGAACTGCGGGATTATACTCATTCTAAGGGCTGTAAGTTCTGCTGCTCTCCCTTTGGACTGAAAAGCCTTAGGGAACTTTTAGAAATACAGCCGGATATCGTAAAAATTGCTTCTCCGGAATTAAATCACTATAAACTGCTGCAGGCCCTGCGTGATTACCGTGAGGCTCAGAAGGCGGAAGGAAAAAAGCCGGTTCAGGTGATTGTATCCTCCGGGGTTTCAAAGCTCTGCGACATTGAAAAGGCATTTGAAATTCTTGGAAGCGAAGGCATCAGTTTTTTGCACTGTGTTACAAGCTATCCCGCTCCTGAAGCTGATTATAAGCTTGGAGTAATGGCTTCTCTGGGGAAGATTTTTGGCGTAGAATACGGGGTCAGCGACCACAGTCTTGATCCTATGCTTGTGCCTTCTTTATGTGCGGCACTTGGCGGCCAGATTATAGAAAAGCACTTTACCCTTAGTAAAAAAACAAGCGGACTTGATGACCCTGTTGCCCTGGAGCCTGAGCAGTTTTCCCTTATGGTGCACGCGGTTGGGCAGACCCAGGCTTTGATGAAGCGTTACGGGCGCGAACGGGGACTTGAAGAAGTGATAAAACAGTTTTCCGAAAGCTTTCCCCGTGCTCAGCTTGAAGCCATGCTTTTTGACTGCAAAAAGGAACTGGCTCCTTCGGAATCTGCTAACTACGGACGCACAAACAGAAGCCTTCATTTTATGAGGGATATGAAAAAAGGCGAAAAAATCAGAGAGGGGGATATTGCAATTTTACGCACAGAAAAAGTGCTTACCCCGGGAATAAGTCCTGCCTTTTATGATATGATGATTGGCGCAGAACTCGCCTGCGATGCCAGAAACGGCGAAGGCCTGCAGTTCTGCCATGTGATAAAAAAGTAAATAAATATTTGCCATGTCCGCTTAGGCGGAGTTTTAGGAGACATAAATGAAAACAAATGCATTAAAAGGAATGAGAGATATTTTGCCGGAAGAGCAGAAGCTTCGTGACTATGTTCAGGGAAAAATCCTTGAAACTTACCGGTCTGCCGGTTTTGAGCGTATTTCAACTCCAATTCTTGAGGATTCGGAAAATCTTGATAAATCTGACGGCGGCGACAACCTCAACCTTATTTTTAAGGTTCTTAAACGCGGAGAAAAGCTTGACGCCGCTCTTTCAGGGGCTAAAGACTCGATGCCTGATGCAAAAGCCTTGAGTGATATGGGCTTGCGCTATGATTTGACTCTGCCTTTGAGCCGTTTTTATGCCGCAAATAAGGATAACCTTCAGACTCCTTTTAAGGTAATTCAGACTGACCGCGTTTACCGTGCAGAACGCCCTCAAAAAGGCCGCCTGCGCGAGTTTGTTCAGTGCGATATCGACATTCTTGGAGATTCTTCTCCAAATGCTGAGGTTGAGCTTATTGACGTAACAGCCCGAGCCATGCTGGCAATCGGCTTTAAAGATTTTTCTATCAATATTAATGACAGGAGAATCCTCCGTAATATGCTGGAAAACTTCGGTTTTGCAACAGATACTCTTGATTCTGTCTGCATTTCCTTTGATAAGCTGGATAAAATCGGAGCAGACGGCGTAAAGGCTGAGTTCACAGAAAAAGCCTTCCCGGAAGCAGCCGTAAATGCCCTTTATGATTTTATTACCGGTGCCGGAGAGGGAATTACTCTTGAGCAGGTTGCTTCAAAATGCGCTGACCCTGCCATTGCTGATGACCTAAAATACATTATGGCCACTGCCTCAAAAATTGCAGGCGGACGTTACAAAATTACTTACTGCCCGAACCTTGTCCGCGGTCAGGGCTATTACACCGGCGTAGTTTTTGAAATTGCCTGCCCTCAGTTCAGCGGAGCAGTTGGCGGCGGCGGACGCTATGACAACATGATTAGAAAATTTATCGGTCAGAATGTGCCGGCCGTAGGATTTTCAATCGGCTTTGAGCGCATCTGCGGAATCCTCTTCGAGCAGAAATATCAGATTCCTGATGCAAAAGAAAAATGCGCGCTTTTGTATGAAGACGGAGTAGACTTCTGCGAGGTTATGAAAAAGTCTGAAGAACTGCGTAAGAACTACACGGTTGCAATCTTCAAAATGAACAAAAAGCCGGGCCCTCAGTTTGCAATGCTTGAAAAGTGTGGCTACACAAAGTTTGAAAAAATGAAGAAATAGCCACAGATATACAGGAATAAATATTTTGGAAGGTGCCCTTTAGCCGGGGCACTTTTTTTTTGCCCTTTTATTGACTTTATTTTTGCATATCGCTATATTTGTTACCGAACAATCGGTAACGTTACCGATTGTTCGGTAACAAAAAGATATGGCGGTAAAAATGAGTGAAGAAGAGCTTTCTACAAAAGAAAAAATTATTAATGCAACTTTTTCTCTTTTAAAAACTCAATTCTTTTCTACAATTTCTCTTTCAAAAATTGCAAAAGAGGTAAATATCTCAAAAACTGCAATTTACCGTCATTTTGAAAATAAGGAAGCTGTTGAAATCGCCCTTAAAAATAAAATCTTTGAAGACATGCTTGTCCTTTTAAGAAATGTGGATGATCTTTACGATTCAAAGGATTATGACGGCTGTATCTGTTCTGTGCTGCGTTTTATCCGTCAGTATCCGGAATATCTGAACTATGGATTTTTTTCTGTGTCAGAGTTAGGGGAAGATAAGGAGCTTTATCAGTTCAGGGATGCGGGAATCAGAATTTTCAACACTTTTTTTGATGAAAATCATAAAATTAAAGACTTCAGCTTTTATCTTAAGGCACTTTTTGTAATTGTTACAATGATTGACCTGATGCTCAGCTGGTTTGGTTCCTGTGACCACTGCCCGGATGTAAAAAAAATCAGGCTTTCTTATGACGAATATGAAAAATACATACTTAAAGTGATAAAAGAGGGACTTTCTTTTGAAAATCCCCTTCTGGAGCCGGCTCAGCTTGCAAAAATTGACAGCCTTTGTCTTGAATCAATGAAAAAGCTTCCGCCTCTTGATAAAAAACTTGTTGCCCTTGGAAATGTTGTCCTCAAGGTGGGCTTTCAGAATGTTACGGTTGAGGCAATTGCAGATGAGCTTGGCATGGTAAAAAGCAGCCTTTATACCTGGTTTTCGGACAAGCAGCAGATGATAAAATCCCTCGTTTCGCCTGAAATCAATATGATGCTTGGCTGTATTGTTGAAAACGTAAATGTCCTTCAGTCTCCTGCAGAAAAGCTTTATGCAATTTTAAAGACTGAAACCCTGTATTTTAATACACGAAGAAAAATGCTTTCTGCCTGCAAGTGGATCCAGATTTCTGGGAACTACAGTCATGAAGATTATGATTCAATTGTGGATCAGGAGCTTTCCCTCCGCATGAAAAGTGATGTGGAAAAAATGCTGGCTGAGAACTGTAATATGGATTTGTCCGCTGTAGATATTGATTTACTTATAGGCTGGATTTTTTCAATTCCGGTTTTCCTTGTAGTAAATGCGATTCATCATGAATTTTCGGAAGAAGAAACTAACCAGGCTTTAATTGCTTTGTACAATATGACTGCCGGAGGTCTTACTTTTGGCAGAGATTTAAATAAAAAAGGAGGAAGTTTTTAATGAAAACTTCATTTAGATTTGCACTTGCTTCCCTTATAATTTTTGGAAGCGGGCTTTTGTATGCGGAAGAAAAATCAGCTGAACCGGAAAAAGTCACGCTGACAATAGATCAGGCTGTGGAATATGCACTTGAAAACAGCAAGTCTCTTAAAAGCTCAGCAATAGATTTAGAAATTGCAAAGAGGGCAGGCTATAACGGCTGGAATGTTTTACTGCCGGATGTAAAGTTGAGCGGTACAATGACCCGTGATAATGATTTTTCACCTTCTACTGCGGCTCTGTCTCAGCTTTCATCTGCTCTGTCTCAGTTGATACCTGGCATGCCTAAAACAGAAGCACAAACAAACTTCTCAAATGAAGAAGACCGCTGGAATACAGTCGGCGCTGTAACTGTCGGATGGAATTTCAGTGTAGCTATGATTGAACAGATTCGGGAAGCAAAAATCGGCTACGAAAATGGAAAGCTTACCTGGGAGCAGAGTCAGAGAAAGATTGAGACTCAGATTAAAAAGCTCTTTTATAAGATTCTGCTGGAACAGGATTCTTTAAAGATTAAGAAAAATACTCTGGAAAATTCAAAGAATCGTGCCAATCAGGCTGATATAAATTACAGAAACGGAACTGTTCCTGAGCTTGCTTTGCTGCAGGCCCAGGTTTCATATCAGAATATGATTCCTGATGTTGAAAAGGCAGAACTGGAAATTGAGCAGGATAAGGATTCCTTTGCCCTGCTGATTGGTATTCCAGTCGGAACTAAGCTTGAACTTCAGGGAGAAATTGAACCTGTTTATGTTGATGTTGAAACTGATTATCTTCTGTCAAATTACGGCAGTCAGAATCTTGATATAAGAAGCCTTCAGGGTAATATTGACAGTCTTAAAGCAAAGCTTTCTGCCCTTAATCTTTCTACCTGGACACCAGCCCTTGCTGTCAATTATGGCTGGCAGCCTGCCTATGTCGGTGAAGACGGTGCCTGGCACTTTATAAAAGACTTAGGAAAGGATGATAAATGGTATGACAGCGGAAAATTAAGTCTTACCCTTGCCTGGAATGCTACAAACATGCTTCCATGGTCAAAAAACAGACAGAATGCAAAGGATTTGAAGGCAAACATTGAAAAACTGGAGCTTAAAATGGATATGGCTCTTGAAAATCAGAAAAAAGATGTAAAAAAAGCCGTTGATACCTTGAATCTTGCCCGTGCCCAGATTGACGCTATGGGACGGAACGTTACTCTGGCTCAGCGGGCCTATGATATGACTATGCGTTCTTACCGAAACGGTGCGACCGAGCTTCTTGATGTCCGTGATGCTGAAACATCACTTAATCAGGCAAAATTAGGTCAGATAAGTCAGAAATTTAATTACATTTCTGCCCTTATGGATCTGGAAGACGCATTAAATACTGATTTGACAAGTAAAAGACTTTCAAAGTAAATAAAAAAGGGGATCTATATGAAAAAAATTATTTTATCTGCATGTATTTTGACATCAGCTTTAATCTTGCTTTCATGTGCAAAAAAGCCTTCTATGGCTGAGCAGGCAGAAGCTGAAGAGATTCTTTACGCAGTAACTGCAAAAAAACTGTCTGTCGGCACTCTTGACGATTATCTTGAGTTCGGAGGTGATGTTGACTCTGTTTCATCTGTAAGCGTTATGCCTGATATGGCGGGTAAGCTTTCAGGAGTTAAGGTAAGCGTTGGTGATATGGTAAAAAAGGATCAGATTATCGCCTACGTTGATGCAAGCCGCCCTGGATATAATTATTCAGAAAGCCCGGTAAAGGCTCCTGCGGCAGGCCGTATCATCTCTCTTGTTACAAATATCGGTACAACTGTAAGCCAGGCAATGCCTGTTGCAAAAATCAGTAATACTGAAGAAATGGAAATTAAAATCAACGTTCCTGAGCGTTTTATCAGCCGTGTAAAGGAAGGTCAGCGCGTAGAGCTTACTTTTGATGCTTATCCCGGAGAGATTTTCGGGGCAAAGGTGTCAGAAGTGAGTCCTGTTCTTGATAATTCAAGCCGTACAATGCTTACAAAAGTCCGCATCGTTCAGCGTAATAATAAAATTAAAATCGGTATGTATGCCCGCGTAAAGCTGATTACAGAAACCCGCTCAAATTCAATTGTTCTTTCTTCAACAGCGATTGTAACACGCGAAGGAAAGCCGTATGTATTTGTCCTCAATCAGACTACATCTGAAGATGAAAAGCCTACAGTTCATCAGCAGGCTGTAAAGCTTGGCCTTACAATCGATGATAAAACTGAAATTGTAGATGGCCTTACTGCCGGTCAGATTGTTGTAACAAAAGGTCAGAGCCTTCTCAGCGAAGGTTCAAAGGTAAATGTAGTTTCTCTTACTGAATAAAAAAAGTCAGGTGGATTTTTATGACATTTGTAGAAAAATTTGTTAAAAAACCGGTAACGACGCTGCTTGTTTTTATAGTTCTCGTTGCCCTTGGTATATACTGTACCTTCAGTCTTCCTCTGGATTTGTATCCTGATATGGATCTTCCTTACATGATTGTTTACACACAGTACGGAAATGCTGGTCCTGAGGAAGTAGAGCAGAGCCTTACCCGAACTCTGGAAGGCTCTCTTTCCGGTGTAACTGGTCTTAAAAAATTGCAGTCGCGTTCTATGACTGGTATGAGCCTTGTAATCATGGAGTTCAATTACGGAACCAACCTTGATGCGGCCGCTAATGATATCCGTGATAAGATAGATCTTGTCCGCTCTTATCTGCCGACCGACGCAAAAACTCCGATTACAATCCGAATGGACCCTTCCATGATGCCTATTATGATGCTCACTGTAAAGGGACCCCGAACACCAGAGGAAATCCGAACTCTGGCAGAAGATACACTTAAGCCTAGACTTGAACAGATTGATGGCGTTGCTTCTATTAACGTAGTCGGTGGACGTGAGCGTTCAATCAACGTTGATATTCCCCGTGACCGTCTTGAAGCCTACGGTCTTTCTGTAAGCTCTATTGCCCAGACAATCGGGGCCCAGAACGTTCAGTCTTCGGGTGGTTCTATTGAAAGTGATGAAATCAACTATTCGATTAAGACAAACGGAAAATACACAAGTCTTGAGGATTTGAAAAACACTGTAATTTCCTATAAGACTACTGCAGGCGACGGTTCTTCTGCACCTTCTGTTGTAAAGCTCCGTCTGCGTGATATTGCGGATGTTTATGAAGGATATAAAACTCAGTCAACTCTTGCCTTCCTTGATGCGGAACCTTCAGTAATGCTTATGGTAACAAAACAGAGCGGTAAAAACTCTGTTGCGGCCGCAAAAAAAGTCCGCAAGACAGTTGATAAGCTCAACCGTGAAATCCCTTCTGACCTCAGCATTGTAGAAACCTACAATACAACTGATATTATTGAGCAGACTGTACATGAGGTTGTAAAGTCGGTAATTATTGGTGCGGCTCTTGCCATCATCATCCTCTTTATCTTCCTCCGTTCATTTAAAACAACCTTTATCATTGGTCTTTCCATTCCGATTTCGGTTTTCATTACCCTTATGCTCATGTACTTTAAGGGAATTTCAATCAACATGATTTCCATGGGTGGTCTTCTGCTGGGTATTGGTATGCTTGTAGATAACTCAATTGTAGTTCTGGAAAATATCTTTGCTTACCGCCAGACTGATGCAAAGCCGACTGTTTCTGCAATCCTGGGTTCTCAGGAAATGGTTTCTTCCATTACTTCATCTACCCTTACTTCGGTTTGTATCTTCCTTCCAATGGTAATGTTCCAGAAGCAGCTTGGTATGATGGGGCAGATGTTCAACAACCTGGCCTTTACAATCATCTTCTCTCTTCTGTGTTCTCTTTTTGTTGCTGTTGCCCTGGTTCCGGTTTTGTGTTCGACCTATCTTCCTCTGGATAAAATGAGCGAAAAAGACCACAAGGGACTCAGCTACGGAATTAACCGTGCTTTTGACCGTTTCTTTATTAACCTTGGAAATTCTTATGGACGCGGAGTAAAATGGGTTTTACACCACAGAAAACTCTTTATTTTCAGTCTTGCTGGTCTTCTTATTCTCTCATTTGTTTCTATCAAATGGATTGGCTTTGTATTCATGCCGGAGGAATCAGAAAATACAATCAGCCTTGACGTAACCCTTCCAAAGGGTTCTACTCTGGATGCAACTTCTGAAGTTGTTGCGGAATTGCAGCAGAAGTGCTGGGGCGTTCTTAAGGGGGTAAAATATACTTCTACAACTGTAGGCGGCTCTTCCTTCCTTTCTTCAAGTGCAACTACAAACGAAGCTACAATCCGCTTTACCTTCTATACAGGAAAAGAGCGTAAGCCGGGCTGGGATAACGATAAGTCAGCTAAAAAGAAGGTTGAAGAATTCTTTAATGACTTCCCTGGTACTCAGATTAAATATTCTGAGAATATGAACAGTGTAGGCTCGGGCGGTACTGTAATCGAAATCCGCTGTGATGATTTGAATCTTCTGCGCCAGACCGCAACTGACGTTCAGAAGGCTCTTGAAACTTACGGAAGCGACTTTATCACCTCTGTAACAAGCGACCTTGAAGACGGTCTTCCTCAGGCTGAAATTGTTGTTGACCGCGACCGAATGTATGAGCTTGGACTGAATGTTTACAGCGTAGGTTCTGAAATTTCTGCCGCAATCAATGGTACAACAGCCAGCCGCTACACAAAGAACGGTAATGATATTGATGTTGTCGTTAAGCTTGCAGAAAAAGACCGCAAAAAGCTTAAGGATCTGGATTCAATCTTTGTACTGAACTCATTTGGATCCCGCATTCCTCTTTCAAGCTTTGCTCATGTTGAGCAGACAACTTCTCCGGTAACAATTTACCGCCAGAACCAGACCCGAATTATTAAGGTTACTGCAAAAACAGTTCCAGGTACTTCTCTTGATGTAATTCAGAAAAACATCAATAAGATTATCAACGACAACATTCCAAAGGATGATGCCGTATCAATTACTATCAGCGGTGACTTTGCTGATATGATGGAAGCCGTTGTAAAATTCGGTGCAATCATCATCATGGCGGCTATTCTGGTATTTGTAGTTATGGCCAGTCAGTTTGAGTCGCTTGTGGATCCATTTATTGTATTGTTTACAATTCCTCTTTCATTTATTGGTGTAATTGCAATTTATGCCATTACAGGAACAAAGCTCAACGTAATTACAATTATGGGTGTCCTGGTTCTTGTCGGAACAATCGTAAATAACGGTATCGTACTTGTAGACTACACAAACCTCCTTCGTAAGCGAGGCTATGGTCTGGAAGAAGCCTGTATTCAGGCAGCTTCAAACCGTCTGCGTCCTATTTTAATGAGTACTTTGACAACTGTAATTTCTCTGGCACCTATGGCCTTCTTCCCTGGTGAAGGAAATACTTCAATGCAGCCTATTTCCCTGACCGTATTCGGCGGTATGACCTTTGGTTCTATGATGACTCTTTTCCTCATGCCTACAATTTACTTTATCGTAAACTCTAAGCGCATGAAAAAGGCAGAAAAGAAGGCAGCTAAGAAGGCTCTTAAGGAACGAAAAAAGCTTGAAGAGCGCGGATTTTCAGAGTCTGACATCAATCACATGGAAGGCTATTCTGAAAATATTGTTGCCAGAAGTGCGGCATCGAAGGTTGTTTTTGATAAGGAAGTTTCTGAAAAGAAAGTGCTTATTGAATCAGAGCCTGTAAAAACTGCCGGCTCTGAACAAAGTGAAAATGCTGCTGCCGGAAAAGCTTTGCTTCCTTCTGTAAGCGAAAGTTCTCTTGATGAAAATGATATGAAAGAAGAGAAAGACGAAAAGAAGAAGGTTAAGAAAAAGAAGGACAAAAAATCTTCTGAAAAGTCAAAAGAGGGCAAAAAAGAAAAGAAGCACAAGAAAGATAAAAAACACAAGAAGGATAAGGAGTGAGGTTGAAATATGGAAAACAAAGTTCGTATTGAAATAATGTGCTCTCAGGCTCTGGAAGAAGACTTTACAGAAGAATTTAAAAAGCTTGGAGTAGGACAGAAGTTTACAAAAATCAATCCTGTAATGGGGGCTGGTTTTCACAATCCTCATCTGGGAGATAATGTCTGGCCTCAGCTCAACTTTATGTTCATAATTTACTGTACGGAGGATGAGGCTGAAAAAATTAAAAAAGTTGTAACAAAGTTCCGTAAGCTTTTTATAACTGAAGGAATCGGCTGCTTTATTTCTTCCGGTTATGAGTTCTAAATAGACAAAGTTCCTGCGTATGCGGGAACTTTTTTTTTTATATTTTAGTCAAAATAATATTGAATAAAAGGTTAGTAATCGCTAACATATATGGTTAGAAGTAGCTAACATAACGGTGTTATAACTTCTATATACTATATAAGAGCAGGTAAAAAAAATTGATGCCACTATCTTTTGCAAAAGTCGGTGAATCAAATATCATCAAAAAAATCAGCGGCAACGACGAAGTTCGCCGTCATCTTGAAAATCTTGGCTTTGTAGTTGGTTCAGATGTTTCAATCGTCAACTCACTGGCAGGAAATGTAATCGTAAAAGTAAAAGACTCGCGTATTGCCATAAATGAAGATATGGCACGTCGTATTATGATTTAGGCTTAAGGCAGGTAAAAAAATATATGAAAACTTTAAAAGATGTAAAGATTGGAGAAACCGTAAAGGTTGTAAAGCTTCACGGTGAAGGTGCGGTTAAACGCAGAATCATGGATATGGGTGTAACAAAGGGCGTAGAAGTTTACGTTCGTAAAGTTGCCCCTCTTGGTGATCCAGTTGAAGTTACTGTACGCGGCTACGAGCTTTCGCTCAGAAAAGCTGATGCAGAAATGATTGAAGTTGAGTAGGGGGAAGATGATGGCTAAAAATATTCGTATTGCACTTGCGGGAAACCCTAACGCAGGAAAAACAACACTTTTTAATGCGCTTACAGGTTCAAATCAGTTTGTAGGAAACTGGCCTGGAGTAACAGTTGAAAAAAAGGAAGGTAAACTTAAAAAGCATGATGATGTAATCATTACTGACCTTCCCGGAATTTATTCTCTTTCTCCATATACACTGGAGGAAGTCGTTGCACGAAATTATCTTATTGGTGAACGTCCTGAAGCAATTTTGAACATTGTTGATGCGACAAACCTTGAAAGAAACCTTTATCTTACAACTCAGCTTGTTGAGCTTGGCATTCCTGTTGTAATTGCCCTCAACATGATGGATCTTGTAAAGAAAAACGGTGATAAAATCAACGTTGATGAACTTTCTCATCAGGTTGGCTGTAAAATCGTAGAAATTTCTGCCCTTAAAGGCGACAGGGTAATGGAAGCCGCTGAAGAAGCAATTAAGGCCGCAAGAGAAACAAAAACTCTTCCTCGACACACATTCAGCGGTGCTGTTGAGCACGCAATTGCCCACATCGAAGAAGCTGTCGTTCATAACATGCCGGAAGAGCAGCAGAGATGGTACGCAATCAAGATTTTTGAACGTGATGAAAAGGTTCTTGAAAGCCTCAATATTGATAAGGTAACTTTAAGCCACATTGAAGCTGATATTAAGGCTGCAGAAAAAGAGCTTGATGATGATGCTGAAAGTATCATTACAAATGAACGCTATGTTTACATCGCTCAGATTCTTAAATCATGCTATAAAAAGAAAAATGTCGGTGGACTTACAACTTCCGACAAAATTGACCGCGTAGTTACCAACCGCTGGCTTGGTCTTCCTGTTTTTGCAATCATCATGTTTGCAGTTTACTGGATTTCTATGGTAGGTGTTGGTGCTTCTGCTACAGACTGGGCAAATGACGGTCTTTTTGGTGACGGCTGGCACCTATTTGGAATTGGAACTTCCGCTTATGAAGAAGCTGCGGAAGAATACGGTGATACTGCTCTGATTCTTGAAGCCGTTGATGCCGGAGAAAGCACTTACGTCGTAGAAGATGAAGAAACACTTGAGCTTTCTGATCCGATCGAAATTACTGAAGAAATGACTGCTGAAGCAAATGCCATGGCAGAAAAATACGGTGAAGAAGGTCCTGCTCCGGAGGATTACGGAATCTGGGTTCCTGGAGTTCCTGTTCTTATTGGAAGCCTTCTTGAAAAAATCGGCTGTGCTGAATGGCTTTCCGGCCTTATCCTTGACGGTATCGTTGCCGGATGTGGTGCGGTTCTTGGCTTTGTTCCACAGATGCTGGTTCTTTTCCTCCTGCTTGCCTTTCTTGAAGCCTGCGGTTACATGGCACGAATCGCCTTCGTTCTTGACCGTATCTTCCGCAAGTTCGGACTTTCTGGAAAATCATTCATTCCTATGCTGGTTGGAACCGGCTGTGGTGTACCTGGTATCATGGCAAGCCGTACAATCGAAAATGAACGCGACCGCCGCATGACAATCATGACAACAACCTTTATTCCTTGCGGTGCAAAGGTTCCTTTTATTGCAATGATTGCCGGTGCAATTTTCAGCGGTTCTGCCTGGGTTGCAACTTCGGCTTACTTTATCGGTATGGCCGCAATCATCATTTCGGGAATTATGCTTAAAAAGACAAAGATGTTTGCAGGTAATCCTGCTCCATTCGTAATGGAACTTCCTGCTTATCATATGCCTACTGTAGTAAATGTTCTTCGCTCAATGTGGGAACGCGGCTGGTCATTTATCAAAAAGGCCGGAACAATCATCATGCTTTCTACAATCGTAGTATGGTTCACATCATTCTTCGGCTGGGCAGACGACGGCTTCAGAATGCTTGCCGAAGACGAGCTTGACGCTTCTATCCTTGCAAAAATCGGTTCTTGCATTGCCTGGATTTTCAGCCCTCTGGGATGGGGAAACTGGCAGGCAACCGTTGCTTCTATCACAGGACTTGTTGCAAAAGAGAACATCGTAGGTACTATGGGAATCCTTTACGGTGGCGGAGAGCTTTCTACTTACCAGACACTGGCTTTGAAGTTCACAGGCATCTCTGGCTTCTCATTCCTGGTATTCAACCTTCTTTGCGCTCCATGTTTTGCCGCAATCGGTGCCATCAAGCGCGAAATGAACAATGCAAAATGGACCTGGTTTGCAATCGGCTATCAGTGTGGTCTTGCTTACGCTGTAGCTTTGATGATTAACCAGTTTGGAAAATTGTTTACAGGAAACGTAAACGTAATCGGTCTTGTTGTGTCATTTGCTATTCTTGCTGCTATGATTTACATGCTTTTCTTCAAAAAATACAGTGAGGCAACAAAACTTACAGCAGAGGTAAGATAATATGGGAACAGCTTTTGTCGCTTTGATTCTGGCGGCTATTGTTGGACTTACAGTCCTTAATATTTTGAAAAAAAAGAAAGCAGGAAAATCTTCCTGCGGATGTGGCTGTGAACACTGCAAGTCTGGCTGTAAATAAAATATTATGAGAAATGCGAGCGGT
Organism: uncultured Treponema sp.; assembly: GCA_947165895.1. Lineage (GTDB taxonomy): Bacteria > Spirochaetota > Spirochaetia > Treponematales > Treponemataceae > Treponema_D. The sequence goes on along the minus strand of CAMVCB010000001.1, from coordinate 305,743 downwards.
ACTCTGACGGGTACCGCTTTTTTTTTATGTGGCCTTTTTATAATGTATAGTATAAAAACGTAAAATACAGTATAATTTTCAACTAAGCTGATAAAATCAGCCCTTATTGTGCAATTTTTCTGCGGCTGTAGCCGCAATATCATATATATAAGGAATAACAAATGGATTTTGTTGAATTTGGTCTTGATGAAAGACTTTTGAAGGGAATTGAAGCCGCTGGTTATGTAAGCTGTACACCAGTTCAGGAAGAGGTGATTAAGGCTTCTCAGGATGGTTCTGATTTATATGTTCAGTCACAGACAGGAACCGGAAAAACTGCCGCATATCTTGTTGCCGTTATCAACGAGATGATTACAAAAGAAGAAGCAAAGGAAAAGAAGCTTCTTGTATTAGTTCCAACCCGTGAGCTGGCCGTTCAGGTTGAAGAAGAAGCAAAGGTTCTGGTTGGAACATCCGGTCTTAAGGCCTTCAGCGTTTACGGTGGAGTAGGCTATGAAAAACAGATTTCTACCCTCAAAAAAGGTGTTGATATTGTAATCGGAACTCCTGGCCGTGTAATCGATTTGCATGAAGCCGGAAATCTTGATTTGAGCAATGCAGCTTTCTGTGTAATTGATGAAGCTGACCGCATGTTTGATATGGGATTTTATCCTGATTTGCGCCAGATTCTTAAGTGCATTCCTGAAGCTGAAGCCCGCCAGACAATGCTCTTTTCTGCAACCTTGAACTCTTATGTAAAAAATCTTGCATGGGAATACACCCGTGATCCAAAAGAAATCACAATTGAAGCAGAAAACATCACTGTAAGCGAGATTCAGCAGGAGCTTTTGCACGTTTCTTCAAGCGATAAAATGAAGCTTTTGATTGGAATTTTGAAAAACGAAAATCCTGCAAGCGCAATAGTTTTCTGTAATACAAAAAGATCCTGCGAGGTTGTTGCAAAACGCCTTCAGATTAATGACATTAAGGCTGACTTCCTCATCGGTGATTTGCCTCAGTCAAAACGCCTCAAGCTTTTGAACTCTTTTAAGGCCGGCCAGGTTCCTGTTCTTGTTGCAACTGACGTTGCTGCCCGCGGAATCGACGTTGACGACCTTGCAATGGTAATCAACTTTGACCTTCCTGTAGAAGCAGAAAACTATGTTCACCGAATCGGACGTACAGCCCGCGCCGGAAAATCAGGAAAAGCCTATACCTTCTGTTCTGAACAGGATGTTTACAATCTTCCTGCAATCGAGCGTTATGTAGAAATGTCAATTCCTTCTTCTGTTGCTTTTGAAGATCAGATGCTGGAGGATAAATCTGCCGGAATGTACATTAAAACAGAAAACTGGCATGATGACGACACTTATGATAACCGCGGTGGCCGCCGTAAGGGTGACAGAAATTACCGTAAGGGTGAAAAAGGCGAGCGCGGCGGACGTGATTTCCATGATGGACGTGACGGTAAAAAACGCGACTACAAGAAAGACGGATATAAAAAGGATTTCAAATCAGATTATAAATCAGGTGATTTCAAAAAAGCTCCACGCAAGGGTGGAAAAAAGCCTTACCTCAATCCGGATAAGCTTTCCCAGATGTCTTACGAAGAGCGCATGAAGTTCTACAAGGAACGCTATGGAACAGGAAACAGTTCTGCGGCTTCAGGCGACTTCAAAAAAGGAAAGAAAGATTTCAAGTCAGCCGCTTACAAAAAGGGCGGAAAAAATGCTCAGGCTGCTAAGGGAAATTACAAGAAAAATGCCGGCCGCTCACAGGCTGCAGCCCCTGCTAAAAAATCACTCTGGCAGAAAATCAAATCTTTCTTTGGTGTGGGAGGCCGCTAGCGGCCTATGTTTAATAGCAAAGCGTTAAGAAAATTGCGACAGCAATTTTTAGCTTTACCTATGGGGGAAATTATATGATTACAGTAAGCGACGTAAGCGTATCATTCAGCGAAAAACCGCTTTTTAAAGACGTAAACCTTAAGTTTAATAAAGGAAACTGTTACGGAATTACCGGTGCAAACGGTGCTGGAAAATCAACATTTTTGAAGCTGCTTTCGGGCGAGCTTGAACGCGATTCCGGCGAAATTTTTATGACTCCGGGAGAGCGAATGGCCGTTTTAAAGCAGGATCACTTTGCCTACGATGAATATTCTGTAAAAGATACAGTTATGATGGGCTTTCCAAAGCTTTACGAAGTTTCTAAAGCCCGCGACGAAATCTACGCAAAGACAGAATTTACAGAGGAAGACGGAATTAAGTCTGCCGAGCTTGAAGCTGAATTCGGTGAGCTTGGCGGCTACGAGGCAGAAAATCAGATTGAGCAGATGCTTTCGGGCCTTGGTCTTGAAGAAGAATTCCATGACAAAATGATGAGCGAACTTGATGAATCTCAGAAGGTCCGCGTTCTTCTTGCCCAGGCAATTTACGGAAATCCTGATGCCCTGATTCTCGATGAACCTACCAACGGTCTGGATATTGAATCAATCACCTGGCTTGAAAACTTCCTTCTTGATTTTGAAAACACAGTTATTGTCGTGTCACATGACCGCCACTTTTTGAACACAGTTTGTACCTACATCTGCGATATCGACTTTGGAAAAATCACCCAGTTCAGCGGAAACTACGACTTCTGGTATCAGATGACTCAGATTATGCAGCGTCAGGCTCATGAACAGCAGAAAAAGACAGAAGATAAGATGAAGGATTTACGAGAGTTTATCCTCCGCTTCTCTTCAAACGCTTCTAAAGCTAAACAGGCAACTTCCCGCAAAAAGATTTACGATAAGCTTGCCGAAAGTATGGAAGAAATCCCGGTTTCTACCCGTAAATTCCCTTATGTAAGCTTTAAGGCTGACCGCGAAATCGGAAACAACGTTCTTGACATTAAGGGACTGAACATCAAGGATGCCGACGGCGTTCAGCTCTTGAAGGATTTTTCTCTGACTGTAGGCCGCAACGATAAAATCGCCTTTGTTGGTATTGAACACAACTCAAAAACAGCCCTTTTTGACATTATAAACGAGGTTCGTAAGCCAGATTCAGGCGAATATTACTGGGGCCAGACAACTTCCCACGTTTATCTTCCACGCGATACATCATCATACTTTGACAACAACCTCAACATCACAGAATGGCTCAAGCAGTATTCAAAAGAGCAGGACGACGCTTACGTGCGCGGCTTTCTTGGACGCATGCTCTTTTCCGGCGACGAATCCCTTAAAAAGGTAAAGGTACTTTCCGGAGGAGAAAAAGTCCGCTGTATGCTTTCAAAGCTCATGCTTTCCGGTGCCAACGTTCTTTGTATGGATGATCCTACAAACCACCTTGACCTTGAAGCAATTCAGTCTTTGAACGAAGGCCTGATTGCCTTCCCGGGCGTTGTGCTTTTTACTTCACACGACCACGAGTTCATCCAGTCTATTGCAAACCGCATCGTAGAAATTACTCCGAACGGAATTATCGACCGCATGATGAGCTTTGACGACTACATTAAAGATGAAGGTGTTGCCGAGCTCCGCAAAAAACTCTACGAAGGCACCGGCAAAAAACTCAAGTATAGAGTATAAAACTTGACTTTTTGACACTTTTTCTCTATATTATATATGTCAGTTTAATATAAGTATTAAAAAGACTCGTGCAAAAACACGGGTCTTTTTTATTACCTGCGGGGGGCGAGAACTGGCTGTAAAAAGGGATATGGAATATACATCATATAAATCAATTAAATACTATCCGGAGGCTGCAGCTCTTGTAGAGGAACTGGGCTACAGGCTTGTAGACCTTAAGATTGTTCCCGCAAAGACAATCACTAAGATTTCTGCAATTGTCTGCACAAAGGAGCCGGACGGAAACATGGGCGTAAATGACTGCGCTAAGGTTCACCGCGTTCTTCTTCCAAAGCTTGAAGAGCTTTTGGGAACAGAAGAAACTTCGATGGAGCTTACAAGTCCCGGCATTGAGCACAATCTTAAGAATGCGGCAGAGTTTGCCCTTTTTATTGGAAGAAACGTACGCATCTGGGATAAGACAGTTACAGACTGGATCAGCGGAAAAATCCTTTCTGCTGATGAAAAATCGGTTACAATACAAAAGGACGAGGGTACAGAATATACTCAGACTTTTGAAAATATAGCAAAGGCAAAATTTATTTCTGCCTCAAATAATACAAAGAAGGAAAAGGAGGCTTAAAATGTCAGAAATGGCAGAAGCTATCCGTCGTTTGATTGAAGAAAAAGGTTATTCTGAAGAATCAGTACGACAGACTATCGAAAAGGCACTTAAAGCTGCTTATAAAAAGAGATATGGAACAGACGAAAACGCAATCGTAAAATTTGCAGATGATATGTCGGATGTATCGCTTTTCTCAAGAAAAGTTGTAATTGACGGTGTTTATGACCCTACAATGGAAATTGAACTTGAGGAAGCCCGCGCACTTGCAGGTGATGAGATTGAAGAGGGTGATGAGATTGATATTCTTGAAGACCCTAAATCTTATGAGCGCTCGGAAGTTTCAACAGGTAAGCAGACTGCTCACCAGGGGCTCAACGAAACTTACAAGACTTCTCTTTACAACGAATATAAAGACAAGGTTGGCGAAATCATCATCGGTTACTACCAGCGCGAACGCAACGGTAACATCTATGTTGACCTTGGAAACGCAGGCCGCCTTGAAGGTGTGCTTCCTGTTAAATATCAGTCTAAGCTTGAATTCTATGACAAGAACGACCGCATTAAGGCTCTTATCGTAGACATTAAGCCTACAAACTCTGGAATCCAGCTGATTCTTTCACGCAGCGATCCAAAGCTTGTATGCTCTATTCTTGAAAAAGAAGTTCCTGAAATTGCAGACGGCACTGTAGAAATCGTTAAGGCTGTCCGCGATGCAGGCTACCGCACAAAGATTGCCGTAAGCACAAAACGCGAGGAAGTTGACCCTGTTGGAGCTTGTGTTGGTCTTAAGGGTGTGCGTATTCAGAACGTTATCCGTGAGCTTTTGAACGAAAAAATCGATGTCCTTAAATATGAATCTGATCCTGCTGAGTTCATTAAAAATGCACTTTCTCCGGCTCAGGTTAACCGCGTAGTTATCATGGATGCAGAAAAACGCCAGGCTCTTGCAATCGTTGATGAAAGCCAGTTCTCACTTGCAATCGGCCGTCAGGGACAGAACGTTCGCCTTGCAAACCGCCTTTGTGACTGGAACATCGACGTTAAGACAGAAGAGCAGGCAGCAGACATTGACTTCTCTAATGTTAATACTGTTCAGAATGCACGCGCTCTCTTTAATGATGATGCAGCGGCAGAAGAAACTTACGATGAAATTACTACTGTGGCAGAGCTGCCTGGTGTAAATAAAGAGGTTGCCGAACTTCTTAAGGCAAATGGTATTGAGCAGATTCAGGATTTCGTTGAAGCTTACGATTCTGATAAGATTCAGATTGAAGGTGTTACAAAAGAAGCACTTGATGAAATCAACAATCTTATTAATGAAAACGTTGAGTTTGTAGAAGACGAAACTGAAACTGAAGAGGCTCCGGCTCAGGCTGAAAGCACAGAAAAAGCTGAAGAAGAGGAAGAATACTTCTGTCCTGAATGTGGAGCTAAGATCACACTTGATATGACTCATTGTCCAAAATGTGGATGTGAATTTGAGTTTGCAGTGGATGAAGAATAGAGGTAAAGAATAGAAACATGGCAGAAGAATCAGAAAAAAAGCCAGGATTTGTAGTGCATAAAAAGGCACAGTCTCCACAGCCGGCAGCTTCGGCTCCTGCAGCACCGGAAAAGAAGCGTGTTGTAGTTGTAAGAAAAAATACATCTCAAAATGCGTCACAGGACCCTTCAAAAAATGAGGGAGCAAAAAAGAATCCTGTTAAGGTTGTGGTAAAGAAAGCAGAGCCTCAGGCAGCTGCTGCAGAAAAGCCTGCAAAGCCGGCTGCTCAGACAGCTCCTGCAGCAGATACAGCTAAAGCTGCAAATGCAGCTTCTCAGGCTCCACAGCGCCCGCGTACTTTTGAACTGAATCAGGCTCGTCCTAACGTCAAAGCCGGAAATCTTTCTGACCACGGACGTCAGAATAACCGCGGAGGCTATAACCGCGGTGGTAACGGACAGGGCGGCTACAATAATTATAACCGCGGCGGTCAGGGTGGCCAGGGCGGCTACAACCGCAACAGCGGAAACGGCGGTCAGGGCGGCTTTAACGGCGCTCAGGCACGTCAGAGCTATCAGAACCGCGAGCGCGATAACCGCGAAGGCGGCCAGGGTGGCTTTAACCGTGGTGGACAGGGCGGATTCAACCGTCAGGGAGGCCAGGGCGGCTTTAACCGCGGTGGCCAGGGTGGCTTCAATCGTGGCGGCCAGGGCGGTCAGGGTGGCTTCAGACCTCGCCCAATGGGTGGAGCTATGGCCCCGGCGTCTCCAATTCCAGAGCAGAGAACTCAGGGTAAAAAGGCTGCATACAAAGGTAAAAAACAGGTTTATAACCGCAAGGACGAAGAGCAGTACGATGACAACCTCTTTGAACAGAAGAAGAAGGTTGAAACTCCTGCAAGTGTAGTTCCAAAAGAAATTGAAATTATGGAAACAGTTTCAGTTTCTGACCTTGCCCGCAAAATGAACCTTAAGGCAAGCGAAGTTATCGGAAAACTCATGGGCATGGGTGTAATGGTTACTATTACACAGTCAATTGACCATGAAACCGCTGAACTTTTGGCTAGCGAATACGGCTGCGAGGTAAAACTTGTAAGCCTTTATGATGAAACTGTAATTGAAAGCGAAAAGGATGACGGTGTAGAGCTTCTTCCTCGTCCTCCAATTGTTACTGTAATGGGACACGTTGATCATGGTAAGACAAAGACACTGGATGCTATCCGTCACGCAAATGTTGCGGCTGGTGAAGCCGGTGGTATTACCCAGTCAATTGGTGCTTATTCGGTTACAACAGAAAAAGGAAAGATTACCTTCCTTGATACACCAGGTCATGAAGCATTTACAATGATGCGTGCCCGCGGTGCTCAGGTAACAGATATCGTAGTTCTTGTTGTTGCTGCAGATGACGGCGTTATGCCTCAGACTCTGGAAGCTATTGCCCATGCAAAAGATGCAAAGGTTCCTATTATTGTTGCGGTAAACAAGGTTGATAAGCCGGAAGCAAATCCGGACCGTGTAAAGACTCAGCTTTCTGAACTCGGCCTTACTCCTGAAGAGTGGGGTGGAGATACTCAGTATGTTCATATTTCTGCCCTTAAAAAAGAAGGTATTGATGATCTTCTTGATGCAATTCTTCTGCAGGCTGAAATGCTTGAACTTAAGGCAAACTTTGAATGTCGTGCCGAAGGTAAGATTCTCGAATCCCGCGTAGATCAGGGACGTGGTGTTGTTTCTACTGTAATCGTACAGCGCGGCTGCCTCAAACAGGGTGATCCTTTTGTTGCCGGAATTTATTCTGGTCGTGTACGTGCCATGTTTGATGACCGCGGTAAGCGCATTCAGGAAGCAGGACCTTCTATTCCTGTTGAGGTTCTTGGTATGGAAGAAATGCCTAACGCAGGTGATCCATTCCAGGTTACAGAAACAGAAAAAGATGCCCGTGCAATTTCTGCAAAACGTCAGGAACTTAAGCGCTTTGAACAGGCTAAGGCTGTTAAGAAGACAACTCTTGATACCCTTTACACTGATATCGAAAACAGCGAAGTTAATGAACTTAAGGTTATCATTAAGGCTGACCTTCAGGGATCTGCAGAAGCCCTCAAGACTTCTTTGGAAAAGCTTTCTACCCGCGAAATCCGCCTGAATGTTATTCATTCAAGTGCCGGTGCAATCAACGAATCAGATGTTACCCTTGCGGCAGCTGACTCTAATGCAATCATCATCGGTTTCAACGTACGTCCTACTCCAAAGGCAAAAACTCTTGCAGAGCAGGAGCAGGTTGAAATCCGTAAATATAATATCATCTATAAGTGTGTCGAGGAAATTCAGGCCGCTATGGAAGGTATGCTGCAGCCGGATACAAAAGAAGAAGTTATCGGTATGGTGGAAGTCCGCAATACATTCCGCGTTCCAAAGGTCGGCGTAATTGCCGGTTGTATGGTTTCGGAAGGCGTCGTAAAACGTACAGCAAGCGTTCACCTTATCCGTGACGGAATCGTTAAGTTTACAGGAAAGATTACTTCCCTCAAGCGCTTTAAGGATGACGCAAAAGAAGTCAGCACAGGCTATGAGTGTGGTATCGGTCTTGAAAACTGGCAGGATATCATGGTCGGCGATAAGCTTGAAGTATTCGAAATTGTTGAAGTTGCCAAAAAACTTGGAAAGACTCTTGCCGAAGAAGAGGCAGAGGCTGCTAAGAAGGGTGCAGCTGAAAATAAGGAAGGTGAAGAGTAATGGGACAGTATCGTTTGCAGCGTCTTAATGACCAGCTTCGCGATGAAATCTCAACTTTGATTTTGCGCGGAGAAATTAAAGACCCCCGCGTAAATACCTTTCTCAGCATAAACAGGGTTGAAGTAACAAACGACCTTGCTTATGCTAAGGTTTATGTTTCAACATTTCTTCCTGACGGACAGCTTAAAAAAGGAGTTGACGGTCTTAATTCTGCGGCCGGTTTCATCCAGCATGAAATTGCCCAGAAGCTTAGAATCCGCCAGTTCCCCAAGCTTCAGTTTCATGTAGACAAGGGGATGAAGGAAGGCTTTAAGATGGTTCAGAAATTAAATCAGCTTGAAGCTGAAAGTAAGGCCAGAGAAGCTCAGGCTGCTTCTTCCGATAGTGCTTCCGAGTCTGACGATGATGCTCAGTAACGACGGAATCGTTCTTCTTGCAAAGGAGGCCGGATTAACCTCCTTTGTAGCCCTCAACAACATAAAAAAATCCCTTAATACAGGTAAAGTCGGACATACCGGAACCCTTGATTCTTTTGCTCAGGGGCTTCTTGTCGTATGTACCGGCCGTCTTACAAAGCTTGCCGGCCAGATTACTGAGTTTGACAAATCCTATTCTGCTGTAATAAAGTTTGGACAGGAAACTGATACCCTTGAGTTTACCGGCCAGACGGTGAAAAATGCCCCTCTGCCGTCCTTAGAGGCTCTTAAAAAGGCTCTGACAGGCTTTACCGGGGATTTATTACAGGCTCCTCCCGCCTACAGCGCAATCCACGTAGACGGGCAAAGGGCAAGTGATCTTGCCCGAAAGGGAATAGAAGTTGAAATCCCTAAAAGAAAAATCACCGTGTTCAGTGCTCAGCTTATGGAAGCTGAATGCCTTCCTGGAACAGAAAATGTCCTTTATGCAAGAATAAATTTCTCTGTTTCAAAGGGCACTTACATACGCTGCCTGGCCCGCGATATTGGAGCGGCCTGCGGTTCTGCCGCCCATCTTACTGGACTTTTACGTACAAAGGTCGGAAACTTTAATCTAAAAGATGCAGCAGGCTTTTCTTATCTGAAGGAATTTACAATTTCCTCTGTGAAAAAAAATGTAGAAGAATATTTTTCGAAAAATGAAGCGGAAATTAAAAAAGGTCCTTATATCCCTTCTGAAAAAGATCTTTTGATACAGGAAGAAATCCGTCAGAAAATCCAGGGCTTTTCTGAAGAAACTTCACTTTTGTGCGGCTTTGAAAATATTTATCTTAAGAACGAAAGCTGTCTTTCAGATTTTCGAAACGGTAAAAAACTCTTGTTTTCTATGTTTACAGGTTATATCAGCTGCGACAGGGAAAAAACTCTTGCTGTATTTTATGAAAAGTCATTCTCCGGCCTTATTGAAGCCCTTCCTTCTAAAAAGCTTAAGTATAAGTTTGTCGTTAATTAAAGAAAAAAAATCATAATGTAAGGGCTTCTCTAAAAATTACTCTTTACAGCAGTCCTGAACGGTGAGGCTTTCCCGTCCTTTCGTAGAATTCGTTTTTATTCTTATACATGAACTCATCAGCCTTGGAAATAAGGCCTTCAAAAGTCGGATTGTCATAATCTGCGGCACAGCAGTAGCCGTAGGCAATCGAAATATTATGAACAAGATTTCCGTGCCAGTTTTCAATCAGAGAATCAAAATAGAATAGACGCTTTTTAAGAAGGTCGCGGCTTGCCTTTAATACAACAAGGAATTCGTCACCACCCATACGGCATTTCAGCTGGGCATCATAGAAAACCTTTTTGATAATATCTGTCGCACCAATGATAAATTCATCTCCGGCATTGTGTCCAAGCTTATCATTAATGTCTTTAAGACCGTTCAAATCAAAGTAAATGATGTTAAAATCATCCGGCAGCCTTGCATTTCCAAGATGATGCTTGAAAACGGAGTAAGAGCGTCTGTTATCCATCTTTGTAAGCTGGTCAGTATAGGCAAATTTTTCTGCTTCATGAAGGGCTGCCTGTTTTTTTACAGTCTTAATAAATTTAATTACTGAAATTGCAACCTGCAGGGTAGTGTAAACAATAATTGCCATAACAGCCACATAAGAATAGGGACCGTCTCTGTTGTAGAGGTACATTATAAGAATACCTGCTACAAAAACAGCAAAAAGAAGGTTTTCAATATTCAAAAGAAGTTTTTCAGAATTTTCATATCTGACAAGATTTTTGATACTCATTACTGATGCATATAAAATGTTGAGTACAAATATAAAATGAGTAAAGAAAATCGTTTCCGGTAAATCCTTAAAGCCTGTGATAAATACAAAAAACTGGAAGACAACATTGAGTCTTGCAAGAATGACAATCATCTTAATTATTTTATTCTCTCCGTAAAGGCTGATAAAATATTCTGCAAAACAAAGGGCAAGAAGGATTAAAGATGTATATGTAAGAATACCGTCAAGAACAATTTTGTCTGTAAAGAGGGAGAATATATGGGAATCACATAGCCCCCAGATTGCCGCAAGAATTGAAATAACTCCCAGGTAGAAAAGACTCTGCGAAACATTTGATATTCTCTTTTTGTTAGTAAAATAACTGAGCAGGAAGAATACAAAAGAGCCGCCGCTGCAAATAAATAGAAGAATCGCAGTAAGAAAGAGGACAATGTTTCCCCTCAGATATTCAATTATGAAGGTATTTCGTGAAGAAAGTTCAATAGAAGATAAGGATGATTTAGAGAAATTCTGGTTTTGAAGCTCAATGTTTATTTCAATATCTTTGTTGCTGTAAAGTTTTGAAAGTGGAATATAGCAGATGTCCTTTCCGACTCTGGTGCTGATTCCGGCTATTGTAGAAAAATCAGAAGCGTAAACAAAACCACCGTCAACCTTTGCGGTTATCGTATTATAGCGGCAGCGGAGAATTAAAACTGAGGTTGAGTTTAAATCAGGAAGTTTTGTAGTAATTGTAAAATCGCTGAGAGATTTATCTGTGGTGTAGGGTAAAACAAGAAGGTCATCTTCATGTTCTGCTGAACGGATTCTCCAGTCCAGAAACTGAGTTTCTTTTTCTGCAGGCTCCCTTACAAAAGTGTTGTCTTTAATTTTAAAAAATGAAATAAAAAGAAGCAGGAGAACAAAGCTAAGAAATGCCCTCCATATATAAACAGAAAATTTTTCCAGATAAAAATTTTTGATGTCTGATATCAGTTTCACTCTTTTATAATACCATATTTATGAAGGAAATGAAATAAAATTAAGAAAAAAAAAGACCTGAACTTTTGTTCAGGTCTTATGGGCAGTGAGAGGATCGAACTCCCGACATTCTGGGTGTAAACCAGACGCTCGTACCAGCTGAGCTAACTGCCCGATTTGTTTTTGTAAGCTGCTGTATCGCTGCTTGATGTTTATATATTATACAATCGCAGAAATTTAGTCAACAGGTTTTTGAAAAAAAATTAACTTTTTTTTGAATTTCGGCAAATTGATTAATGACCTCATAACAAATCTGTATTATAATATATTTCTGCATCAGACCTTTATTTACTTTTGTCTGTGCTTAATTGATGCATAATGCTATGAAAAAAAGTTTTATCTTAATTTCAGCACTTTTTATTTTTCTCTCTTTTTTTTCCTGCTCCCATTCAAAAGAGCTTGCCGAAGATTCTTCAGAGCTTTTTACGATTAAAAGCCTTGTTTCAGATATAGAGAATGATACTGTCTGGTCGCTTGAGCTTGAAGGGGACAGACTTACAAAAGCGGTAAAAGAAGATGTTCCATATATCCCGGAAGGCCACACCCTTACAACTGAAAACGTAAAGCTTTCTGCATCCATAAAGCCTCCTCTTTATCCTGCTTTTAAGGATTTTGCTTCTTTAGATATTTCTTCTCTTGAATATAAGCATCTGGAAAGTGCAGCTGCCCTTTCCTCTTATCTTGCAGACTGGGAGCAGGAAAAGCTTTTCTCTTCATTTCCTTCAAATTACCGTTTTAATTATATTTTTTTTGCAGATGAACTTAAAAAGGGCTGGAAAGATAATTTTGACCAGGCTTTTCCCGAATCTAAACCTTTTGACCGCTGGATTCTAGGTCAGCCAGCCCTTCTTGATAATCTTATTCAGATTCCTGTCAGATTTTATTGTAATACAGCTTATGTTGATGTAACATTATATATGAGTCCAGATAAAGAAAAAACTCTCTATAATATAAAAATCGAAAGGTGGGAAAAACATGAATGATTCAAAACTCACTGGAATTGAGCGCCAGCTTGTCGTTCAGTATCTGATTGACGGAAATGTTCCTGTTACTATTACCCCTTTAGATGAAGATATTACGAATCAGGATGAAGAGGTTCGGCCTGTCAATTCTCAGATTTTTCCTCTTGCAATAAAAGGCGAAAATCTTACAGTAAAGGAAAACGGCGATATTATTCTTGAAAATCCCGGCCAATCAGTAAAAAAATTCTTAAATCAATCAGTTAAAGTTGAGTTTTATTTCAACAGGGTAGGGCTTTATTTTAATTCAAAAGTAATTTCCAAAAAAGACCTGTATTCAATTTCTATTCCCGAGGTGATTTACAGGATCACCGATGTAGTAGAAGAAAAGTCCTATGATTTTTGTGCCCTCTTCTATTATGAATGCCGTACAGGTAAAGATCTGAATCTTCTTTGCCTTCCCTGGGAAAATGTTGAGCTTTTTAATCGTCCTGCCTGGAAATCAATTCCCCTGGAAAATCAAAAAAAAGCAAAGGAACTGCTTGAAAAATACGTTGCGGATGCAAAACTTGAAAAAAATGCGGGAAACGGCATACAGCTTATTCCGGTTTGTAATTATCTTACCTTTAATCAGGTACAGAAAGTTGAATCTTTACAGGATAGAATTAAGCCTCTTTCTATTCTTTACGTTGATCACGAGCGTATTGTAATAGCCCTTGACCGAATTAATTATACCTTTGTAGCCGGTGATGAATACGGACTTAAGCTTTCATTTTCCCTAAAATCTGGGCCGATTATGACCCGGGATATCTTTGTAACCTGTCTTGTTAATAAAATTTACAGTCTTGAAAATGATGAAAGAGTCTGCGTCGATTTCAGATATACAAGCATTCAGGAAGAGGATTTACGCTTTATTTACGAAAAGGCAACAAAAACCCTCTTTATTTAAGTTTTACTCAAAATCCCTTTTTGTCTGTTTGGGGTCATTTCCCAGAAGAATTGCAAATGGATGAAGGTAAGAAATATTTTCACAGATAATTTTAATGATTACAGTCATTGGAATGGCGATAATCATACCGACTGTTCCCCAGATATAAGCCCATAGTGTCAGGCTTACGATAATCACAAATGGTGAAAGCCCCAGGTTTTTTCCCTGAACACGTGGCTCAATGATATTTCCCAGCATAAAATTAATCAGGACAACCAGGGCAAAAATAGCAAAAACCTTTGCCGTATTAGGATAGAACTGAACCAGGGCAAATAATGTTGTTATTGCGCATGAAAAAATTGATCCGAAGGTCGGAATAAAATTCATGGTAAAGGCTAAAAAGCCCCAGAGAATAGCAAAGTCCATTCCAAAGCAGATGGCAACCAGAAATACAAGAAAGCCTGTTGCCAGGGAAATTGCAGTTTTTATTGAAAGATAATGAACGATTTCTATGATAATCCGGCGGATAACGCGTAAAATTTTTCCTTTTGCCCGGTCTGCAAAGGCATAGCTGATTTTTCTGTTGGTCATCCGGTATTCAATCAGAATAAAAAGTGAAAAAATCAGAACCAGGAAGATGTTTTTTCCTGAAGAAACAATGCCGCTTGAAAGGGTAAATAAAATTCCCTGAATGTATTCGCGAACCTTGAGATGCTGCCAGATATTTCCGGCAAGGCTCATTTCCTCATCAAATCGGAAGTTAAAGTTTTCTGCAAGCATTTTATATATATGAAGAAATTTATTTTCGTATTTAGGATATTCTGAAACAATGGAGGTGACGCTGGAAATTAAAAGTGAAGAAATACCGAGAATTATGAAAAAGAGGAAGACTGTAATGATAACAGCAAGAATTGTCCAGGGAATTTTAAATTTATAGTTGATTTTCTGGATAATCGGGGCGAAAACGCTGGCAAGAAGGGCTGCGGTAATTACTGGCAGAAATACGGAAGAAAGGATTTTGAAAAGAAATCCCAGCAGGATAACAAAGCTTGCAAGGAGAACAAAATAAATTTTTCTTGTGTAATCACTTTCTTCCATATTGTGCCTTTTACTTATTTTTTAGCCGGCATAATTTTGTCAAATCCGCAGTATGGTACAAGTACCTCTGGAATTGTAACAGAACCGTCAGCATTCTGGTAGTTTTCAAGAATTGCAAGCATGGCTCTTCCAACGGCAATTGCAGTTCCGTTCAAAGTGTGAACATACTTGTTCTTTCCGTCATCATCCTTGTATTTGATGTTGAGGCGGCGGGCCTGATAGTCTGTACAGTTAGATGTAGAAGTAACTTCTCCGTATTCGCCACCGTTACGGCCTGGCATCCATGCTTCAAGGTCCCACTTGCGGTAGGCAGGGGCACCAAGATCACCTGTACATGTATCTACAACGTGGAATGGAATTCCCAGTCCTTCAAAAATCTCTTCCTCAATAAGGCGGAGTTTTTCGTGCAGTTCGTCACTCTGCTCCGGAGTAGAGTAAACAAACATTTCTACCTTGTCAAACTGGTGAACGCGGTAGAGTCCCTTAGAGAACTGGCCGGCAGCACCTGCTTCTCGGCGGAAACAGTGTGAAAGTCCACCGTACAAAAGCGGAAGGCTTGCCTTATCAAGAATTTCATCCTTGTGGTAACCGCCCAGAGTGATTTCTGCAGTTGCAACAAGACATGTTCCTTCTTCTTCAATAGAATAAACGTTAGATTCATTTCCGCGGGGATTAAATCCGATTCCCTTCAATACTTCTTCTTTTGCTACATCCGGAGTAATGAAAAGCTTGAAATTGTGCTTGCGCAGTACGTTGAGGGCGTACATAATCAGAGCCTGCTCAAGGAATACGGCGTCATTTTTAAGGTAGTAGAATTTCGGGCCGGAAACCTTAGTTCCGCGGTCAAAATCGATGATATCAAGCTCTTCACCAAGCTGAACGTGGTCTTTTGGTTCAAAGTCGAACTTGCGTGGAGTACCAACCTTTTTTACTTCAAGGTTTTCTGTATCGAGCTTTCCAACCGGTGCATCCGGGTGAACCATGTTAGGAAGCTTTCTTGCAGCTTCTTCGAGTTTTTCTTCAATTTCCTTGCTTTCAGCTTCAACGCCGGATATTTCCTCTTTGATTGCTTTTCCGGCTTCAATAAGCTTTGCGCGTGCATCAGCATCAAGCTTCTGTTTCATTGCCTGGGCATTTTCATTTCGTTTCTGCTGCAGACTCTGCAATTTAGTAACAAGTGCAGTTCTTTTGTCATAAAGTTCAACAACGATATCTGCATCAGCAGTCATGTTGCGGTTGATGATGTTCTGTTTTACAGCTTCAAGATTGTCTTTTATAAATTTATAGTCAAGCATTTTAATCCTCGTTTTTCGGGTTATCCCAAGATTTATTCAATATTATACTTAATTGTTACGTTTGAAGAAATATCCATTTTTCCAGGCTCAATAGGAGTTGTTACTGCTCCGTCGTTTGCTTTTGCGGCATATAATCTTACTCCATCGTTACGGCTTGTAGAAGTGTAATTTTCATAGATTTCAAGTACATTTCCAACTTTACATCCGCTTGCCCCTGCAAGAAGATTTGCGGCATCCTGGGCATCTTTAATGGCCAGGGTTCTTGCCTGTCTGAGGGCTGTTGACTTGTCAGAAACCAGATATTCAAAATCTGTTACGCCGTTTGCGCCTGTGTTCTGCTTTACTGCTGCATCGATTATAGTGCCTGTAATTTTTGGATTACGGATTATTACAGAAATTGTATTTTTAACAGTGTACTGACCGGGGTAGGCCTGAGAGTTATCCTGAGTGATTTTATAGTCACTTGTGTAAATATCAGCTTCCGCAACTCCGGCCTGCTTGATTGCTTCAATGGCATTCTGTGTATTGATTGCATTTCTTTCTGCTGTCTGAGCAATGTTCCAGCCGCTTGTGCGTACCATGAATTTTACGGAGACTAAATCCGGATAAACAGAAACGGAGCCGCTTCCTGAAACAGTGATTGTGCGCTGTGCCTCTACCGGTCTGTTGATGGTACATGAAGAAAGTGAAAGGGCTAGACTTACTGCTGCCGACGCTAAAATGATTTTTTTAATCATAATGACCTCTTTGTTTTACCTTCCCTGAAGATAAAATCTTTTTAAATATATGATGCGCTTATTTGCCTTATCCCAGTATTTACTTGCGGGATAATTCTTTGTAAGCGTTGTGTACGAATCAATTGCTTTTGCAATATCCTGAATATCGGATTTTGCTTCAAGTATCTGTCCCTGAAGGAAAAGAGCTTCATCCCTCTTATCCTTTGAATTGCTAAGATATTCATTAACAGATTTCAGGGCTGATTTATAATCCTGCTGAGAAAACTTATTCTCTGCATCTGCCAGAAGATTTTTCAAGTCTGATTCAGAGCTTTTTTGAACTTCTGCCTGTGCATTGCCTGTAACTTGAGAAGTTACATTATTTTCTGCCTCTTCTGCAGGGGCTGTAGTGACTGGAGTGACTGGAGCTGAGGCTTTTTTCTGAGCGCTTGTTTTTGATTTTTGTGCATTTTTTTTAGCTTCTTCACCTACCAGAGAAATTACTTCATCTCCCTGATTGTCACTTTCCGGGAAATCAGGGTTTTCTTCTTCTGGAGCTGTTCTTACTGCAGGCCGCTTTGCCTTTACCGGCATTTTGTATTCTGGCGCTTCAATATGAGTCTGGCTGTTTCCTCTTTCTTCAAGAACCCTTACTTCAATATAGTCATCGATAATTTGATTTGTCAGGTTATCATTTTTATAGAAGTGAAGGATTTTTGTTCCCGGAAGTCTTGCCTGTAAAGAGAAATTGGTATTCTGGGTTCCAAGCTTTCTTCCAAAATAGGTGATGTTTTTTGAATTGTCGGTTGCACCCATGTAAATCCAGCCGTTTCCAGGGTAAGAAATATCAAGATATTCAGAAACCTTAAGGCTTACGCTTCTTGAAATTGGGAAGCCTTCTGTAATTTCCACATTTTCTTCATTTTCATCAATTTCTAAATTGTCTTCTGTATTTTCTTCCAGTCCTTCTCCGCTGTTTTCCCCGTCTTCAGCTTCATTTGTGCTTTCTGCTTCAGCATTCTGGTCTGAAGAAAGATTTTCGTCTGCTTGAGAGGCTTCTGTATCATTCTGAGAATCACCGGCTGCATCAGAACTTTCTTCTGCAGCTTCTTCTGTGTCCTGAGCCTGACCATCACTTTCTTCTGCCTCTTCGTCTTCCTGATTTAATGAATCTTCAGCATTCTGGCTTTCATTTTCTGCGTCAGTAAGATCTTCTACTTCATCATCTTCGGGCGGAAGCTCAGTTACATCCGGCTCCTTAATTTCTTCAAGAGAGTCAGCCTGATCTTCCAGAACCTCAGGCTCTGTAATCGGCTCTGAAGCTTCTTCAATCACAGCTTCTTTGTTTTCTGTTGAGCTTATATCTGATTCTAACTGTGGTTCCGGCTTTGATGCACATGAGAAAAATCCTAAAAATGCAGCACAAATAAATAATACGCTTAACTTTTTCATGGAGCGGCCTCTAATATGTCTTTTACGATTTTATCATTTGAAAATGAAAGCGATTCGACTTCATTTTCCCCGGGAATTGTAAACCATTCTTCTGCTTCTTCGTCTGACCATTTATCCTTTGCAGGACGTGAAATGTTATAGTCTTTGGGTAATTTTGGTCCGTCAGGTATTACAGCCTCTTCAACCTCAAGAATTTCAGTCCGAGGAATGCTTTTTGTATCTTTCTCTTTGTCTGATTTTGAAAGAGCAATTACAAGGAGAATAAGACAAAGTAAAACGGCGAATATAAGACCTGCAAATAAAAATACCAGCTTTTTATTGGTCTCCATTAATTCGCTGAGTTTTTCTGAAAGAGAATCTATTAGTCCTGTAATTTTGTCCCTAAGGCCTTCAATAATCGAAGCAAAATCCATACGGTTTATTCACTTTCCTTCTGTTCTGTATCACTTGCATTTTCATGACGGTGGTGCTCTGGACGAGGAGGAAGTACGACTCCTTCTTCTTCCGGAACATCTTCGTCTACGAAATTTTCGCTTGAGCGGTCAATCTGGGCTCCTGTCTTAATGTCTTCATCAAGGCGAAGCTGGATTGTCTTACTTACGCCGGATTCTTCCATTGTAATACCAAGCATTGTAGAAGCTCCCATTACGGTCTTCTTGTTATGAGTAATTACGATGTACTGACTGATGTTTGCAAAGCTTTCGAGTGTTGTTACAAAGCTTGAAACGTTTTTGTCGTCCAGGGCGGCATCAATCTCGTCCAAAAGACAGAATGGACTTGGTCGAACCTGGTATGTTGCAAAGAGCAGGGCAACCGCAGTCATTGTCTTTTCACCACCTGAAAGCAGGGCAATGTTTTCAAGATTTTTTCCAGGCGGCTGTGCGTAAATATCAATACCTGAAGTAAGGATATTAGCAGGATCCGCAAGCTTAAGCTCTGCGCGGCCTCCGTTGAAAAGGCGGCGGAACATATTGTGGAAATTCTTTTTAATCTTGTTATAGGTATCAAGGAACATTTCGGCAGATTTTGATTTGATTTCTTCCGAAACGATGATAAGGTTTTCAAGGCTCTTCTTTGTATCAATATAGTTTGAATTCTGGCGTTCAAAGCGGTCTTTTACTTCGGCAAATTCTTCCGGCGCCATGAGGTTTACAGTTCCCAAAGAGTTAAAGGCTTTTTTTGCCTCTGAAAGCTTTTCGCGAAGGTCAACAGCCGAAGTGTTGATTTTATACATGCGCTCTTCGTATGCCATAAGGTCGCGGCTGTACTGATCCTGGAAGTTCTGTTTTACGTTGCGGATATCGTTATCTGCTGAGTTCAGGCTTAAAGTAAGGCGTTCATACTGCTCCTGATAGCGGTGTTCATCCTCGCGCTTCTTATCAAGGGTGCCTGTTTTTCCTGAAACTGATTTATCGCACTTAGCAATTTCTTCGTCCAGGTTTGACATTTCCTTTGCAAGCTTTTCACCGCGGTACTCAATTTCGGCAAGTTCATCCTGAATGCCATTGATTTTTTCGTTGAGTTCTTCCTGGCGTTTTGTTTCTGTAAAGATATCATCTTCGACTTCGCGCAGGCGGTTTTTCTGTTCGGCAAAGGTGCGCTCAAGGTTATTAATCTGGTTTTTGGCAGAGTTAATCTGCTCCTGCATCTGGATTTCGTTAATCTTGAGTTTGTGCAGTGTATCTTCGTACTCGTTGATTTTTGCAACAAGCTCTGAGTTTTCAGAATGAAGGTCTGTAATCTGAGAATTTAATTTTTCAACTGAGGCAATATTTTCGTTGATTTTGTTATCAATGCCGCGTTTTTTAGTCATTACACCTTCAGGACTTAAAAATTCTGTGATGAAGGCCGGTGAAGCGTTAAGATATTTTGAAAGGGCTTCTTCCAGTGCCGCAATCTGACTTTCAGCTTCAGCAAAGGCATCGCTTGCTTCGCGTACAGTCTTAGAAGACTCTTCTGCGCTGTGATTCTGATTTGCAAAGTCTGTGAATACGTTTTTACGGCCTGTTACAAAAACCTTAAGCTTTCCAAGGGCTGTATCAAGCTCTTCCTTGGCATTTCTCATTGCATTTTCAGAAAAACCTGCCGACTTAAGCTTTTCATCAAGCATAGTAACGATATCTTCTGTGATGGAAGCAAGCTCGTTCTGCAAAGTTTTGCGTTCTGCTTCAAGAGAAGATATTTTTTCGCGAAGCTCGTCAGCCTTCAGATCATTTTCATTAATCTGGCTGCGGCTTTTTGTGATGTTATCCTCAAAGGATTTTATGTTTGCACGGGCACTTTCAAGCTGCTTTGTTTTTGAATGAAGCTCTGCGTTCTGCTCGTCAATTTCTTCCTGTGTGTTATCCAGCTGTTCGCTGATTGCCCGTTTTCGGCCGTCAAGGTTATTGATTTTTTCCTTTATTTCGATTGCCTGTTTGTTGAAGTTTGAAATCAAATCCAGCTTGCCGTTTTTTTCTGTACCGATTTTGATAAGCTCTGCCTGTTTTGCATAAAGCTCTTCCTGCAAAGCCTTAGATTTTTCGCGGTTTTCAGAAATTGTATTGTTGATTTCATCAATTTCTTTACGAACCTGATCACGCTTTTGTTCAACAACCTTCAGTTCATCCTGATGGCGGGCCTTATCCTGAACAAAGTTTTTAAGGCGGAGAAGGGTGATGTCAAGCTCGTAGTCAAAAATCTCATCCTTGTATTTGCGGTATTTGATTGTCTTTTCAGACTGGATTTTCAAAGAATCGTACTGACGTTTGATTTCTCCAAGGGCGATTTCAATCTGAGTAAGGTTCTGTCTTGTGCGTTCAAGCTCGCGTTCAGCTTCTGCAACTTCTGCCTTTGAACGGCTGATTCCGGCTGCCTCTTCAAAAAGGTAGCGGCGGTCTTCCGGCTTGCTTGAAAGAATCTGATCGATTTTACCCTGTTCCATAACAGAGTAGGCTGCCTTACCAACCCCTGTATCCATAAAAAGACGGCGGATTTCTGTAGGACCCGCAGGACGCTTGTTAATAAAATATTCCTGGTCACCGGAACGGTAAAGACGGCGGGTAATTGCAATTTCGTCTTCATCAAGAGGGAGTAAACCCTTGTCGTTACAGAGAGTTAAAGTTACTTCGGCAGCATTGAGTTTTGCGCGGCGTTCTGTTCCGTTAAAAATAACGTCTTCCATCTTTTCTGCGCGAAGATTTTTTGAACGGTTTTCTGCAAGTACCCATTTAATAGCGTCAACAACGTTTGATTTTCCACAACCGTTAGGACCAAGAAGGGCAGTAATTCCTTCTGCAAAATCTATATGAGTTTTATCAGCAAATGATTTAAAACCGTGAATATCAAGACTTTTTAAAAACACAAAATTCTCCAAAAAATAGTCATAATATTATAGTGATTTACGAGCTTTTGTTCTATGCACTGATTTCTCTAATTATTTTTATCAGTTCTTCTGCGGTTTTGTTCCAGTTGAATTTTCCGGCCTGAATGTAACCAAGATCTATCATCTTTGCCCTTAAATCTGTGTCAGAGGTAACCTTTTCCATTAAGGAAGCAATTTCTTTAGGCTTGTCAGAATTGAAATAAAGTGGCGCGTGACCACCGATTTCTTTAAGGGCTCCTGAATCTGAGCATAAAACCGGAATTCCCGAAGCCATAGCTTCAATTATAGGAAGTCCAATTCCCTCGTTTACAGCCGGGAAAATACAGGCTTCGGCTCCTGTGTAAAGGGTTGCAAAGCTTTCGTGAGGGAAAAATCCTGTAAGGAAAATATCACTTGCAAATTCACTGTTGAAAACAGCATTATTGATTTCCTTTGAATAATCACCGTCTTCACCGGCCAGAACAAGTCTGTGGGGAAGTCCGGTTTTCTTTTTGAAAATTTCGAATGCCTTAATCAGTTCAATGTGTTTTTTATACTGATTTGAAAGGCGGGATCCGTAAATGAAATAAGGGCGTTTTACCGAAAACGGCGAAACGTAAATCTCTTCATCTGCAGAAAGCTTTGGAAAGAAGATTTTGTGATCGATTCCGTTATAAATTACGCGGATTTTTTCTTCCGGAATTCCGATTTTTATAAGATCGTTTTTTATAAAGTTTGTTCCGGCAATTATAATCTTTGAATTTGAAAGCCCGTTTTTAAAAAGCTTTTTGTAAATGAAGTTCATTTTTTCATAAGAATTTGAAAGAACGCTGTTTACAATTGCGATGCCGTTTTTTGTAAAGGCAAATGGGAATACCTTTGAAACTGCAGGGTAGATTATTAAATCGTAGGAGTTTTTAATGGAAAAGAGTTTTAGCCCTCCCCGGTGATGCCAGGAAGCCTGTGCCTTTAAATTATCTGCTAATGGAACAGCCTGAAAACTGAATCCGTTATTTTCTGTAAAAATGAACCTGTCCTGCTCTAAGCCGAAAAGTTCAAACTGAATATCGTCATCGTTGGGCTTGAGGTTTGATGTCAGGTAAAAAAGGCATGAGCCTAATCCTGAGCGTCCATGGTCACAGCCGAACGTATCTATGCCAACTTTAATCATATCTTCCATTCTATCATTTTTCTGCCTTGTATGCTATATTTTACTTTATATGAGTAAAAATGCATTTAGTCTTCTTTCGGATTCGATAAATCAAAAGCTGGCAGCTCTGGGAATCAGGGAGCCGACCGCCGTTCAGAATGAAATAATTCCCCGCATTCTTGAAAAAAAGAAGGTAATTTTTCAGTCTGAAACCGGAACAGGAAAGACTTTTGCCTATCTTTTGCCTCTTATTCAGATGTATATGGATGCTTCTGATGATGGTGTAAAAGCAGATGATTGCAATGCACCTTCAGGTGCTGGTGCGACAACGACTGCTTCCAATGATGTGCGAAAAAGTGAAGATTGCAAATCACCTTCAGGTGAGGGGGCGGCGCGGAATACTGCCGATGGAGTGAAAAAGGTTGATTGCAATGCACCTTTAGGTGCTGGTGCGGTTACAAAAATTGCCGATGGAGTGAAAATTATAATAACCGCACCCACGTTTGAGCTTGCCTCTCAGATTAATCAGGCCGCAAAGCAGATTACAGATAAAAAAACTGCCCTTTTTATTGGCGGTGCCCCTATAAAGCGCCAGATAGAAACTTTAAAGGAAAAGCCCTTTCTTGTGATTGGAACTCCGGCCCGCCTTGTAGAGCTTATCCGCCTTAAAAAATTAAAGCTTAATGATCTTAAGGCTATTGTTTTTGATGAAACTGACCGTCTTGTGCGCAAGGAGCTTTTTGAAGAGTCGGATGCCCTTCGTCTTTTAGTTCCTAAAGAAAGTCAGGTTATTGCCTGTACCGCAACTCTAAACAGGCAGACGAAAATCTTTTTTGCGGGAATTGAAAATGTTCTGCTCCCGCCTGAAGATGTATTACGCAAGAGAATTACTCACTGGGCAATTTATGCCGAAAGCCGCGATAAAATCGAAATGCTTCGAAAATTTATTGCTGCCAGCAATTATGAAAAGATTCTGATTTTTACAAGCCGTGCGGATCAGGTTGAAAATATTTATTCAAAGCTGCGTTTCAAAAAAATTGACTGCATGGCTCTTCATGCCAAGGCTGACAAGCAGCTTAGAAAAGCGGCCATCGATAAATTCAGAAGCGGGAAGTGTAAAATTTTAATTACAAGTGATCTTGCTGCCCGCGGTCTTGATATTGCAAATATTTCTCATGTTGTTCAGATGGATTTACCGGAAGATGAAGATTTCTTTATTCACAGAAGCGGCCGTACTGCCCGCGCCGGAAAATCCGGAATAAACGTAGTAATCGGTGATGAATACGAAATGCGAAAATATGCCGCTTTAGAAAAGAAACTGGGAATTGTGGTTTACCCTAAGGAAATCTACGGCGGGAAGATTGTAGCTCCAGGGGAAAATTAGACACGGATGAACGCAGATGAGCACGGATGGGACACGGATTTTTTTATTTAATCCGTGAAAATCCGTGTTTATCCGTGATATCCGTGTCAAAAAAAAAAGCTTCCGTTTTACCGGAAGCCATTTTTTAAGCCGATTCAATCTGATTTGACTGTTTGTTAATCAGCTTCATTACGTCTTTTTCTTTCTGCAAAACTACATCTTTTGTAATCTTTACAGATTTTTTGCCTTCGATATCAGGTACTTCAAACATAATGTCCATCAGCATTTTTTCTACGATTGTACGAAGACCTCGCGCACCGGTTTTCTGACGAATAGCCTCTGCTGCGATTTCTTTGATAGCGTCTTCTTCAAAGCTCAAATCAACATCATCAATCTTAAAGCTTGCCTGGAACTGCTTTGTAATTGCATTTTTAGGTTCTGTAAGAACTGAAACAAGGTCATCCTGGGTAAGCTCTTTGAGAGCGCAGGTAATAGGCATACGGCCGATAAGTTCTGGAATAAGTCCGAATTTAACAAGGTCGTCTGGAGTTACCTGTGATAAAAGCTTCATCTTCTGAGTTTCATCCATCTGCCCGATGTTGGAACCAAAGCCCATGGAATGAGCGTAAACACGCTGTTCTACAATCTTATCAAGACCAACAAAAGCACCTCCCAGGATAAAGAGGATGTTTGTTGTATCAATCTGAAGCATTTCCTGGTTAGGATGCTTTCTTCCTCCCTGAGGAGGAACGCTGGCAACTGTACCTTCGATAATCTTCAAAAGGGCCTGCTGAACACCTTCACCGCTTACATCGCGTGTAATAGAAGTATTTTCAGATTTACGGGCAATCTTATCAATTTCATCAATAAAGATAATTCCGCGTTCAGCGGCTTCAATATTTCCGTCAGCGGCATTAATCAGCTTGAGGAGTACATTTTCTACGTCTTCACCAACGTAACCTGCTTCTGTAAGGGTTGTTGCGTCTGCAATCGCAAAAGGAACCTTAAGCTTCTGAGCAAGGGTTTTTGCAAGAAGGGTTTTTCCGCTTCCTGTTGGTCCAATCAAAAGTACGTTTGATTTTTCAATTTTAACTGCATTTTCTTCTGTCTGAAGAGCCTGAGCAGAAGACATTCTTTTGTAGTGGTTGTAAACAGCTACAGAAAGTACTTTTTTGGCATCATCCTGTCCAACAACATACTGATCAAGATATGCCTTAAACTCTTTTGGGGTTGGAACATTGTCAAGCTCAATAGGTGTTATGTCAGCTGACTGCTGTTCAAGAATCCCTGCACAGATTGCAACACACTTATCGCAGATAAAAGAATTTCCGGATGGTCCTGAAATCAATTTTCTGTCTTTACCTGCTGTGCTTCCACAGAAAAAACAATATTTATCATTAGGTGAGCTAAAAAGTCCCATTTTTCTCACGCCTCCCGTGTATCTTCGTCTTAAATTATTTTCTTGATGGCATTACGTGATCTACAATTCCATAAGCAAGTGCGTCCTGTGCAGACATGTAGTAATCTCGTTCCATATCCTTTGCAACTTCTTCAACTGATTTTTTTGTATGATGAGCAAAATATTCAATTGAAAGCTTTTTAAGACGGATAATTTCTTTTGCCTGGATAGAAATATCACTTTCCTGTCCCTGAACTCCGCCCCATGGCTGATGAATCATAACGCGGCTTGAAGGAAGGGCATAGCGTTTTCCCGCAGTTCCTCCTGCAAGAAGAATTGCTCCCATTGATGCAGCCTGTCCCATACAGATTGTCTGAATGTCGCATTTTACATACTGCATTGTATCGTAAATTGCAAGGCCGGCGGTTACGCTTCCTCCAGGAGAGTTGATATATACGCTGATATCTTTTTCAGGGTTTTCTGATTCCAGAAAGAGAATCTGAGCAACTGCCAAGTCTGCTGTTGCATCATTAATTTCTCCGTCAATAAAAACAATTCTGTCTTTCAAAAGACGAGAAAAAATATCGTAAGTGCGTTCTCCATTTCCTGTTTTTTCTACGACATAAGGTACAAGTGTATTCATCTGCTCATTCATATAAATATCCCGTTAAAAAATAAAAATTTATTTCTTTATAAATATAATGAAAAATTGTAAAAAAGGGTAGTGATATTACAAAATAATAAAAAAATCCTCCGAAAACAGCTTCCGGAGGATTTATAATTACAAAAGATTGAAATTAGTTGTTGGCAAACAAATCTTTGAATGCGATTTTGTCACCCTTTGCAACTTTAACTTCTTTGTAAAGCTCGTCGTAAAGCTTGTTCTCTTTTGTATCGTCAATAAGATATTCTTTTGCGCGGGCATCAGAATAGTGTTTTTTAACTTCTTCTACTGTCATGCCGCCTTCTTCTGCAATTTCAGCATAGCGTTTTTCGATTTCTTCCGGAGTAACGCTGATGTTTCTTTCGCGGAGAAGTGAATCAACGATAATGCGTGATTTAAGCATTTTTTCTGAATCACCTGTCCACTGTGTAAGCATAGCTTCTTTTGTCTGTCCGCTTGCTGTAACCATTTTTTCAAGCTGCTCAGGTGTAGTCTGGAACTGCTGAGCCATCATTCTCCAGCGGCCGTCAAGCTCTGCCTGAAGCATAGAAGCAGGAATGTCAAACTTGTTCTTTTCAACAAGCTGTTCGAGAAGTGAG
Organism: uncultured Treponema sp.; assembly: GCA_947165895.1. GTDB lineage: Bacteria > Spirochaetota > Spirochaetia > Treponematales > Treponemataceae > Treponema_D. The sequence goes on along the minus strand of CAMVCB010000001.1, from coordinate 279,176 downwards.
TTGTTTTTCATTTCGCGAACACGGCGGTTCTTTGCAGCTTCCATATTCTTTGTAATGTCAGCTTTCATGTCTGCAAGAGTCTTGTATTTTGCGTTGCAGTCCTGGGCAAAATCATCATCAAGAGCCGGGAGATCGCGAACTTTTACAGCTGTAACAGTTACAGAAAGTTTTACTGTTTTTCCTGCAAGGTCAGAATCCTCGTAGTCTTTTTTGAAAGTCTTTGTAATTTCTTTAGTTTCGTCCTTTTTCATACCGATGATTTCGTCATCGATTTTGTAAAGGTTCTCACCAGTTCCAACTGTGAATACATAGTCCTGGCGTTTTGAACCGGCGATTTCTTTTCCGTCTTGGCCGATTTCTGAATAGTTGATTGTTACGATGTTGTCTTTTGCAACTACTCCGTCTTTTTTATCTACAACCAGAGCATTGCGTTCCTGCATTGCTTTAAGTTCGTCATTCAGGTCTGCATCAGAAATTGTAACCTGTGGTTCCTTTACTGTGATACCAGAGAAATCTTTTACAGATACTTTTGGGAATACATCGTAAGTTACTGTATATGTGAGGTCTTTTGTAACGTCCATTTCTGGGGCTTTATCCATTACCGGCTGAGCGTAAGGAAGCGGACGGTTGTCTGTTTCGTTCTGGAAGATTTCGTTCAAAGATGAATCAATAAGTTCTCCAAGAGCATCAGCTTTGAGGGAGTCACCATATTTGCGCTCAAGAACATTTGCAGGAACGTGACCCTTGCGGAAGCCAGGAATCTGTGCGTTTTTGATATACTTTGATAAAGTTGATTTGTAAGACTGTTCTACATCAGCCTTTGCGATTGTTACTGTCAGTTTTACTGCAGATTTTTCCAAGTTTGTGAATTCTTTTGTAAGTTTCACGATGGTAACCCCTATAATAAAATATTCGAAAATATCGAAAAAAAAAAGCGGTTCAGATTTTAACTGAATCGCTTTTCTTAATTTAGAGCGGAAAACGGGAGTCGGACCCGCGACATCCACCTTGGCAAGGTGGCGCTCTACCACTGAGCTATTTCCGCATTAATTATTTTTACAGGCAAACGCCCTAGAGCGGAAAACGGGAGTCGGACCCGCGACATCCACCTTGGCAAGGTGGCGCTCTACCACTGAGCTATTTCCGCAGATAAATTGTCACGCATGTTTTGGTGAATGGGCAAACATTAAAAAATGTTTGCGAGAGGAGGGACTTGAACCCTCACGCCGAAGCACTAGATCCTAAGTCTAGCGTGTATGCCAATTTCACCACTCTCGCGTGAATCAAGGCCAAGCCTTCTTTAATGAGCGACCGGGGGATCGAACCCCGGACCCACAGATTAAGAGTCTGTTGCTCTACCAGCTGAGCTAGTCGCCCGAAGTGAGTTCTACTTTATCAGAAAAGCATTTCTTGTTCAAGTAGTAAAAAGCTCATTTTTCAAAAAAAATTAAAAATTACGATGCAGTAATTATTTACGTGCACCTGCAAACCTTTTTGTCTGCAAAAAGGTTTGATATTTCAATTTTCAAACAAAGTTTGAAAATTGAAATTGCGTCTGAAGGGACTCGAACCCCCTACCTTCGGTTTCGAAGACCGACGCTCTGATCCAGATGAGCTACAGGCGCATTGCAGAAAAATCTGCTTAAAAAAAAACGAACAGCTTAATCTGTTCGTTTTAGGGTGCCTAGTGGGGATCGAACCCACGACAACCAGATCCACAATCTGGCGCTCTACCGCTGAACTATAGGCACCGTATTTGTCGTTAAGACTTTAAAATAATATCAGAAAAACTTACTTTTGGTCAATGCTCAAAGTCCTAAATTAATAAAAAATCTTATTTTTCTTTTCAATATTATATCATGATTAAAATATTAAATTTAACAAAGAATTTACTAAACTAAATTTTTCAGCTTCCGATAGATAAGTGATAGACCGAACCCTAGGGAAAGGTTTTTCATGGAGTTTTTATGAACGAAGAATTCAGTACAATCTTAAAACGAATGGAGAACATTCTTGATACAATCAGCGAAAAGCAGAAATTACTGCGGGAAGCTGTAAATCAGAAGGACTGGAATACTCTTGTGTCTCTTATTACCGAAGTTAATCTTCTTTCTGATTCTTTTAAATGTGAAGATACAAAAAGAGAAAAAATTCAGTCTTCAATGAAAAGAGGTGATTTATCTCCATATACTTACGAGCTTTCAATTCTTCGTACAAAACTTCTGCGCTGTAAGGCAGAAAACAAGGCTTTTGCCAGCTATGTAAATATTACACGAACTTTTGTTCAGCAGATTGTAGAAAAGGCTCTTCCTCATTCCCGCAATAAAAATTATTCAAGAAACGGTCGTATCGTTCAGCCTCAGCCACACAGCGTGGTTGTAAATCAACTGTTTTAAAAATCGGGGGTAATTGAAAAATGGGATCTACATTTTCTGGAATAGAACTTGGTAAACGCAGCATTATGGCTCATACAGATGCCATTACAACTGCCGGTCATAATATTTCAAATGCAAATACTGAAGGTTATTCACGTCAGCGCGTTCAGATGAAGGAATTTGATCCTCTCTATAAACCTGATCTTGAACGTGCAGAACGTGCCGGAATGATCGGGCAGGGTATTGATACCCAGAGCATCAACCGTATTCGGGATGAGCTTCTGGACGGCCGCATTGTTGCCCAGGCTAATCAGGAAAGCTACTGGCAGACAAGAAGTGATTATTACACCATGCTTGAGCAGATTTATAACGAGCCGGCTGACATTTCAATCCGCTCAAATATGGATAAATTCTGGGAAAGCTGGCAGGATCTAAGTCTTAATCCTGAAAGTCAGGCTGCCCGCCAGGCAGTTGTTACCCGCGGTATTACCCTGACAGATTCCATTAAACAGAGATGGGAAGGACTTAGCGGAGTAGGTAACCTTTTGAATGGTGATATTGAAGCTACAATGAGACAGGTAAACTCCTACAGCCGCCAGATTGCGGACGTTAACGCAGAAATCGTTCGTTCAAGAGCAATGGGAGATAATCCTAATGACCTTCTTGACCGCCGCGATCTTCTTGTTGATAAACTCAGCCAGCTGGTAAATGTAACAACGGACCAGCGCGATTCAGATGAATTTGAAGTTCATGTTGACGGCCGCGTTCTTGTTCAGGGAAGCGTTGCCCGCGAATTTGCCCTGACTCCAAAATATGATGATACCGGTTATTCAAAAATAGTCTGGGCTGATACAGGAAATGACGCTCATTTTTCCGGCGGAAAGCTCGGCGCCCTTGTTGAACTCCGCGATGTTGATGTTCGTAAGGAAATTCAGAGCCTTAACACAATGACAATGAACTTTTCTGACCTTGTAAATGACGTTCACCGCAATGCTGTGGGTGCAAACAAGGTAACCGGCCTTGATTTCTTTGTTCAGCACAGCTTTGTAGAAAATGCTAACGGAAACTTTGACCGTAACGGCGACGGCGAACTTGATACATCATATATTTTCAGATTCAGCGGAAACAATTCCCTTGATTTGCAGGAGCAGGTTGGATTTGAAGGCGTTATGAAGTTCAGTGGTGCAAACGGTGATGTTGAAATTCCTTACTATCATACAGATACAGTAGAAACTGTAATTGCCCGCATCAATGACAGTACAAGTGAAGTAAAGGCTTATCTTGATAAAAACAATCACCTGGTTCTTAAAGGAACTACAGCCTTAAATGAAGAAAATCCTGATTTTGTAATCCGTCATGTTGAAGATTCAGGATATTTCCTTGCCGGTTATGCAGGCATTCTTAGGGGAGCAGGCGAGGACTTTGCCTACGATTTTAATCAGGCTGATGCTGTTACTGCCCTTTCTGAAGGAAGCCAGTATGCAGTAAGTCCTGTATTTAATCCTTCTGCCTATGTAGAAGTAAACCCAAAAATCCGCAATGACGTAATGAATGTTGCGGCAGGTCTTGCGGACAGCTCACAGGGAGCCGCTACAGGTGACGGCCGCGCGGCAGTTGAAATTGCGGCTATCAGAAACAGCCAGGTAATGGTAGGCGGTTCAAAGACCTTTGATGATTATTTTGCAGATTCTGTTACAAACGTTGGTCTTATGGGTGAGCAGGCAGAAATGAACCTTCTCAGCCAGAATGCAATCATGGATGATCTTCGCGGTCTTCGTGATTCAATCAGCGGCGTAAACATTGATGAAGAGCTTGCAGAAATCCTCAAGTTCCAGCACGGCTATAATGCTGCGGCAAAGTTTATCACTGTCTGGGACGGTCTTGTGGACACTGTAATCAACCGTCTGGGAGTGTAAAGAAAAGAGATTGGCGGGCTAAGCCCGACAATGACAGATATCAGGAAAGGAGAATAAAGTGCATAGAATCAGCAGTCAGATGAATAATATGAATACCCAGAGCAATCTTCGTATTCAGGAATCACGCTTAAACCGCGCAAATAATCAGATCGGAAGCCAGCAGAAAATCCAGCAGCTTCGCGATGACCCTGTTGCGGCCGGCCACCTTGTGCGCTATCAGTCTTATCTTGACCGCGTAAATACCTTTGAAAAAAATGCTGCTACTTTAAGTGACTCTTTTACCCTGCGCGAAAGCTATATGTCAGACTCGCTTGAAATAATGCAGCGGGTCCGCGAACTGGCCGTTACAGGCGCAAACGGAATCTACACAAAGGATGATATGAAAAACATAGCAACTGAAGTAGACGAGCTTTTGAAGCAGCTTATCCAGAATGCGAATGCCGTATCATCTGACGGAAACTCAATTTTTGCCGGAACAAATACAAAGACTACTGCCTTTGAAGTTGAAATGGGAAATGTTGAAGGTTCAGGCTCTGCCTTGATTCAGAATGTCCGCTACAACGGAAACATTCAGGTAAATAAAATTGAAGTTGATGAAGGAAAATATCTTGATAACGACAATGCCGGAGTAAGAACTTTCTGGGCAGAAAATCAGCAGGTTTTCGGGGGAAGAGACGGTTCAAGCTGGCAGGCAAACAGCGACAGCATCATCAGCGTTGACGGTGTTCAGATTAAGATTTCTCAGGGAGATAACATTTATGCGGTTGCCGGAAAAATCAATGAAAGCAATGCGGCAGTAAAGGCATCTATTGACCCTGTAAGAAATGCTTTGAATCTTACCACTACAGATGCCCGCCAGCTCTGGCTGGAAGACATTCAGGGAAGCACTTTGAATGAGCTTGGAATTATAAAGGATTCTTCCCAGCGTCCTCCTTACAATCTTGGTGACAGTACCCGTGTAAGCGGCGGTTCACTTTTTGACACCGTAATTGCATTCCGAAATGCCCTTCTTACAGGAGACCAGGAATCAATAGGCGGACGTGTCCTTGGAAGTCTTGATCAGGGAATCGGAAACCTTGTTACAAGAATTGCAAAAAACGGTTCTGAATACGAGCGCGCCCAGATTAACATCACAAGAAACTCTAAGGTGGCTCTTGATGTAACCCAGCAGGTAAGCCGGGAAGGGGATCTTGATTTTACAAAAGCCATCACCGACTTAAAGATGCTTGATTACACAAATCAGGCAACCTTGAGCCAGGCCGGCAAAATGTACAGTTCAACATTGCTTAATTATATGAGGTAATAACCCCCTGGGGGAAAATATAAGTAAACAAATTTTATGAGGATTTTTTATGGAAGTAATTAGTAGAGAAAAAGGCAAAGTGGATGTTGCCGAAGAAAATCTCCTTACAATTCCGGAAGGTTTGTTCGGATTCGAAATGTATTCAAAATATGCATTGATTGATTCAGATTACATGCCTTTTATCTGGCTGCAGTCCTGCGAGGATTCAAATCTTGCTTTTCTAATCATAGATCCTTTCAGAATCTGTTCTAACTACGAAGCTGATATTGATGATGAAACTTTATCAAAAATCGGAATTGAAAAGCCGGAAGATATAATTTTAATGGCGATCGTTACTGTTCCAAGTAACGGTACTCCTATTACTGCAAATCTGCAGGGACCTCTTGTTATCAACAAGAAAAATCAGAAATGTATGCAGGTTGTTTTGAATGACAGCCGCTGGAGCACCAAGTTTGATATCATGAAGGCTCTTGAGAAAAAAGGAGACCGCTGATGTTAATCCTTTCAAGAAAAATTGATGAAAAAATAAAAATCGGAGATAACATCACAATTACTTTGATTGACGTTCACGGCGACCAGGTTAAGATTGGTGTTGAAGCTCCAAAAAATGTAAAGGTTTTCCGCCAGGAAGTATTTGACGCTATTCAAAGCGAAAATAAAGCTGCTGCGGTAGAAAATAAAGTTTCCAGTGAAGAACAGTCTGCAATTGCTGCTGTTAGCGCACTGTCTAAGTTATTAGGTAAATAATGTTTTGACACGGATTACACGGATTAACACGGATTTTCACGGATATAAAAAATTAAAGAAAATCTATCCGTGTCCCATCCGTGTGAATCCGCGCACATCCGTGTCTAAAAAAAAATCTATGAGTTTTGCGATAATTTAACTTCTGCTTCGCTGGCCCGCAGATAAACAGGGCCGTCGTAGTCGGCGAGAGGTTTTTCACCTTCGGAAATCATCTTTTCTGTAATCTGGAACATGCATTCTGCACTTAAAGGCTGAACTTTCGGACAGAAAACTTTAGCCTTTAGTCCGTTTTCTGCTAGAAGCTGACAGAAAACTTCGCAGTCTGTTCCGCATACAAAAATCTTATCAAATTGATTTGCTTTTTCTACAATTGCTGGGATTTCATAGTCCCCGTCGGAAAGGATTTCTTTTCCGCCTGCTGTAAGATTTGCGTAAAATCTGTCCTTTTTGGCATCAATTCCGCACAAGAGAGGCAGCTCTGAATCCATATATGGCCATGCGTGAATTTTTAATGAAGAAATTGCGTAAAGGGGAGTGCCGTTTGCAAGAGTTAATGCCTTCAAAACTGAAAATCCAAGTCTGAGTCCTGTAAAGCTGCCGGGTCCTCCTGTAACGCAGGTGTAGTCTAATTCTTTTGCAGTAATTCCAGCCTTTTCTAAGACGTAATCCACTGCATTTACAATTGTTTCTGACTGTTTCATGCCGATGTCGTAAACTGCGGCACACATATTATCATCATTTTTAGCAGCAACAATAAGTCTTGTAACTGCACAGTCTATTGCAAGTGCTTTCATTTTTATTTGATTTCCCCATTTTTCCAGTTGTCAATTTCGATCGTACGGTCATCACCCTCTCCCGGAGTGATTTTTAAAAGGATTGTCTTTTTTGGAAGCTGGTCCATGATTTTTTCGCTCCATTCGATAATCGAAACGCCGTTTCCGTAAATCATATCGTCAGTTCCAAGATTGATAAAGTCCTCAGAGCCTTCAAGACGGTAAACGTCCATATGGTAAAGGGGCATTTTTCCTGAGTATTCGCTTATCAGACAGAAAGTAGGGCTTGTAATTGTGTCTGATACGCCCAGAGCCTTTGCAATTCCTTTTGTGATTGTTGTTTTTCCAGCTGCAAGAGTTCCCTGCATGGCAATAACGTCACCTTTTTTCAAAAGTGAACCGATTTTTTCGCCAAGAGCAATAGTCTCGTCAGCGGAGTGGGTTGTAAATGTTAACATTGAGGGAGTCTGCCTTCCAGTTCTTCAGTTAAAATAAATTCTGTAAGCGCTTTTTTTACAGGCAAAAGAGGATAGTTAATGGGCTTTGTGAATGTAATCTGGATGATTCGTTTGCCCATCGGATTTACTTCAATTGTAAATAAAATCCCGGCGGTTTCGGTTGCGGTTGGCAGTTCAATAACTGCATCGCAGGTATATTTACGCAGATAAAAAATCTGACCTTCTTCGCGCTGTAGATTTTGTAATTCAAGCACCTTCATTGTTTTATCATTCTACTCCAAAAAATGTTGATTCACAAGTTAAAAAACATTTTAAATAAAACATTTTGTTTCAAATTTTGTCTGCTTAAAAGTGCAGGGCAGCTGATATGGCATTCAGTCTCGGGCAAATTTCGTACTCGCAGAGGTCTCCTATGAGTACAGAATCATTATTTTGCAGGGCGCTCTCAAAATCAAGTAAAATTTGAGAAAAATCAGCAAAAAAGTCGTTAAAATTCATGCCGTTAATTGAAATTTCCTTAAAGGTATCAGGAAAAAGTGAAGCCAGTGTGGCAATATGACTGAATTCATTTATGCTGTCTGCAAGTTTTTTTATTGACTCTGTGACTTCTTTCTGGTGACCATTCTGGATTTCGACTGGTACCTGCTCCATTTTTTCTGCAAGAGAAGTGAATAAAACAGAAATATTTTCAAAAGACTCCATAATCGAAGCTTTTGTAACTACTGAAAATTCAAATTTTGTATTTTTACCAAGCTCTTTTGCTGCTTCCTGGTCAAAGTCTTCTGCGGTAATCTGTTTTCCGTCAACAGTGATTCCGATTACTGCGGCCTCATTCTCTTCGCAGGTTTGTTCAAAAGATTTTAGAACGTCACCTATAGTTTCTTCATCCTCAATCTGAACGTCAACATTCTGTCCGTTAATATAAAATTCTACCATCTTTATCCTCGTTAGTTATTTAATAATCGGCAGAAAAAACTGTAATCTGTAAGAAAAAAAATGATTAGCGGCTGGTAAATTGCTGACAGCTAAGAGTTTTTACTCTACCTGTTCCTGTTCTGCTGATTTGTGAAGTTTGAAATTGAATTCTGCTGGCCTTCAAGGCTGTTGAGAGCCCCTTCCATCTGGCCGTATTTATTGCGCAGCTCTGCTTCCTTTCTGTCCATCTGGGTTTCAAGGCGGGCAATTCTCTGCTCAGATGCCTTGATTTTTGAATCGAGCCCGCTTGTTTTCATTGCAAGAATGCCGCCAGTCTGTGTGTAAGCCGCAATCTGCTTGTCCAGCTGTACTCCGATTCCCCTGTCTGAAACAAGGTCTCCGTCCGAATCGTAGCCAAAAAGCATTTTTATATCGTCCAGGTGATTTTCAATTGCCTGATCAAGTTTTTTTTCATCGATTTCAAGGTAACCTCGGAGCCTGCTCTGGGAATAACTTCCGTTGCCGCCGCTGGCATTTGTGCTTATTCCAATCTGAGAAAGCATTGTGATTACCGCCTGGTCAGAAGTCTGATAGCCGGCTGTAATAATGGCTGCCATATTTGATTTTATAGTTGGAAGGGTAAAATCAGTTACAAACATTCCCAGTTTTTTCATTTCTGTTTCGCGCTCATCCGAAGTCAGGTAGTCAAGCTCAGAAATGATTTCTTCCTTATTTTGTGAAAGAATATTTAGTTCAGCAACAGTTCTGTTATACTGGCCTACAAACTGAATCAGGGCATCTTTTGAAGCTTCTTTATCCGGCTTTATTGAGATTGTAGCTGCCTTGTCAGTTTTATCATGAACGTGAAGGGTAATTTCCGGCACAATGTCATCTATGTCATTTTTAGCCCGGGTAATCTGAATGCCTTCGTATTTGAGAATTGCATCATCTGCTTCTGAAACCGGATTTTTTGGCTGATAGCCCAGTGATTTTCCTCCGTCATAGGAAGAGGGTGCGGAAAGATCAAGCTGTTTTCCTGTGTTTGCATTTTTAATTCTTATTGAAGTAATGCCGCTGTAATCTTTCAGGGCAATATCAACGGCTGAATCTTCTGTCAAAAGTCCTGGAGTTTCAATAAGCTTTTCACTTCCGTCTGCCATAACCGCATAAACGACCTCTTCTGTCTGAACTTTTTCTTTTGGAGAAGGAAGCTTTTCTGAACTTGCTGAGTCTGAATCACTGTTTGTGATTGTAATTCCTCCGAATTCTGCAGAGCCCGAACTGTGAAGGCTTGGAATTCCAGGAATTGTTTTGTTAAAAGCTTCTGCTACATCGTCCGTGTCAGTTGCAATCAGCGAAAATGTTATGTGGGTATTTTTTAAGTTTAAAAGTTCCTTTGGAATTTCAATATCCATTGAATTTTCCGGAAGCAGGGTAGCGTCCTCTCCAAAGGCAGATTTTTCTGATTTTGCGGGTTCAATCATGCCGGAGCTGAGGGCAAAATCCTTTGCATTTCCTATGAACTCCAGGCGGTTTTCACGGCCTGTAGAAAGGGATTCAATCATCAGGGATGATTTTCCGCTGCTGCCACCGATAATCATTGATTTTACTATTCCGTTTGAACGGCGGTTGATTGCATTTGAAAAATCCTTGAGGCTGCCGCCCTTCCAGTTTAAGTTCAGCTGTTTTTCGCCCACTTTATATGTATAGGTTCCCGACGGAACTTTAAAATCTTTTTCCATTTCATCAGACATGAATCTGTCTGCTGTGGCAGGCTGGATTACGTCAATTTTAAAAGACTGAATTTCTGCGCTGCGGGTTGCTTCTGCAGTGATTGCTCCTGCCTGTGTAGAATCTGTGATTTTATTGTTAAAAGGATTTTCGAAAGAATAGAGACCTTTGGTTTTTTCTCTCAGAGAGGATAGTTGGGAGTTAATGTCTCTCCAGGCGTCTTTCTGGGCTTTCAGCTCATCCAGCTGGGATTGTTCCCTTGTAAGAGGAATTCTCTCAACCTTCATCAGTTTTTCTATGGTATCATTAGTCTTATACTGATCTGTGACGCCTGGAATATTGATTCCAGCCATAGTTTAAATTACTTCGTCAAAAATGCTTCCGATAGCTTTTCTGATCCTAAGCTTCAGATTCTGGATCTCTTCAGAAGGAATCTGTTTGATTACCTTATCTGTGCTTGCATCTATAATTGAAACAACAACACTTCCAAGTTCTTTGTTAACGCTGAACTGAAGTTTATTGTCAGAAACAATCTCCGATAGTTTCTGAAGCTGCTGAGAAGCTTCTTTTGTCTGTGCGACAGACTGCTCAATATTTTCTGCAACCTGCGCTCCATTTGGTGCAATGGACTGCGTTACTACCGGCTGATTTTTGCTGGTATCCGCACTTTTTACATTTGTTTTATAAAGAGTCTGGCCATCCATTGCCATCTGAACCATGGAACTGCTAGAAATAACATTCGTATTCATAGTTCACCTCCTGTATTGGGTATAAATCAAAACGAAATTATTCCGTTATTGAAATTCCCACCCGTTTTTTTGTTTCCAAAAAAAAAGCAGGAGAGGGGCGCAACCCCTCCTGTCATTAAGTACCTTTCAAAAAGACGACATCCAGTGGTCTCTTTGAAAGCTTGCTACTGCAAAAGTCCAAGTACAGTCTGTGTCTGTGAGTTAGACTGTGCGAGCATTGCTGTACCAGCTTGTGTGAGAATCTGGTTCTTAGTAAACTCAACCATTTCAGAAGCCATATCTGTATCGCGGATGCGGCTTTCTGCAGCCTGAGTATTTTCAGCAGCAATATTTACACCTTTTGCAGCCATTTCAAATCTGTTCTGGTATGCACCAAGATCTGCTCTCTGTTTTGTTACTGTTGTTAAAGCAGCATCAACAGCAGCAAGAGTCATGTTTGCATCCTCTGGAGTTGAAATTGTAATCTGCTCATCGCCACCCTGCATGCCCTTCAAACCAAGTGAAGTAGCTGTCATTGTACCGATGAAAACACGTGTGTTCTGGTCAACATTTGCACCAATCTGGAACTGCATAACAGCATCGCTTCCCTGTCCGAAGCGTCCAGTCAACATATTCATACCGTTGAACTGAGCCTGACTTGCAATGCGGTCAACTTCAGCAACGAGCTGTGATACTTCTACCTGAATCTGCATACGATCTTCATCGCTGTAGATACCGTTAGCAGACTGTACTGCAAGCTCACGAACACGCTGAAGAATGTCTGTTGTTTCTGTCAAATATCCTTCAGTTGTCTGAATGAATGAAACTCCATTCGAAATGTTGCGGCTAGCCTGGTTAAGTCCGCGAATCTGGCTTCTCATTTTTTCTGATACTGCCAATCCTGAAGCATCGTCACCGGCGCGATTGATGCGTTCACCAGAAGAAAGTTTCTCCATGTTCTTCATGATTGAATCATTAGAAATGTTCAATACACGATCAGCATAGAGTGAACTCATATTGTGATTAATAATCATAGTTGTGCCCTCCATGTTTACTTATACATAAAGCATCTTGCTTTACGCCTGCAGGTGAAGGCTGAGTTAGTTCTGCGCCCCTAACTCAGTTTCAGACCTATTACAGCAGGAATGGTCAGAATAAATAGGCGTTTAATCTGACCGTTCTTGCTGTCACCCCCAGGACAGGGTAGGCACTATGTCAAAAATCTCCGGTATGTCTGAAAACATACTCGTTGTATTTACTCATTTACAGCAGCAAAACATTTCTGCTTAACTACTATAATAATACTGTTTGGTGTTTTTGGGGAATAAAATTTCGAGAAAAAACAGAAAAAAACACCGTGCAAGCCAGATATGACTCTTCCGAGCCATATCTTAGCTTATATTATAACTCACTATCACAGTAAAGACAACTCTTTACTGGCTAAGAACTATCTGAGCAGGCTCAAAACGTTCTGACTCTGTGAGTTGGCCTGTGCTAACATTGCAGTACCAGCCTGAGAGAGAACTGAGTTCTTTGTGAATTCTACCATCTGACTTGCCATGTCTGTATCACGGATTCGTGATTCAGAAGCCTGCATATTTTCTGCTGCAATATTCAAGCCTTTTACTGTCATTTCAAGACGGTTCTGGTAAGCACCGAGGTCTGCACGCTGCTTGTTGATTCTCTTGAGAGCCTCGTCTACTGTACCGATTGCACGGTTGGCTTCTTCCGGTGTGGCAAGTGTAATTTTCTCACCAGTTCCGATTTCACGAACACCAAGAGCTTCTGAAGTCATAGTTCCGATGAAAACGTGTACTCTCTGATCCATGTTAGATCCAATGTGGAACCACATAGAACCAGTAACTGCGTTATCTCCGTTTGCTACAGCGAAGCGTCCTGTAAGCATGTTCATGCCGTTGAACTGAGCTGAGCTTGCAATGCGGTCAACTTCAGATACGAGGGCAGAAATTTCAACCTGAATCTGCATACGATCTTCTTCAGAATAGATTCCGTTTGAAGACTGAACAGCAAGTTCACGGATGCGCTGCATAATGTCAGTTGATTCCTGAAGGTAACCTTCTGTTGTCTGGATAAAGCTGATACCATTAGAACAGTTCTGTGAAGCCTGATTCAATCCGCGGATCTGGCTGCGCATCTTTTCAGATACTGCAAGTCCTGAAGCGTCATCGCCTGCGCGATTGATTCTTTCACCTGATGACAGTTTCTCCATATCTTTTGTAAGAGATACTCCTGTCACGCCGAGTTGACGATTGGCAAACATTGCCGACATGTTGTGGTTGATAACCATAGTATTCCTCCTTGGAATATGTAGCAGAAGAATCCTTTCTTCTGAAAAAATGCAAAAATGCGTAAATGTTCTTACAAGGCTACATCTACACATTTTTGCCCGAAACGTCTGGCTGTTGCTTCTACGAAGTCGATACAGTCATAACACTTCTAATATATAATCGGAGGACATGGCTCAAATCTTTAACAAAAAATTCAAAAATTTTTTAAATTTTTTTGATTTTTTTTATAAATTTAAGCTTTCTATGATCTTTTTGATGATTCTTACGGCTTTTCCCCGGTGAGAGATTGCATTTTTTTCATCAGCGCTTAGCTGTGCTACGGTTTTATTATATTCCGGAAGGAAAACTATAGGGTCATAGCCGAAACCGCCGTCACCAGCCTGCTCTTCAATAGAATTGATTAAAGCTCCTTCAAAGGTTTCCTGACAGACAAAAATTCTGTCCGTTCCAAGGTAAAGAACCATTGAGCAGGTGTAGTGGCAGCTTCTGTCTCCATGAAGGTACTGGCCTTTAGGAAGATTTCCATTTTTTACCGCCTGATTCAGCTGTTCTATAAGAAAGACATTCTGCTCTGACTGAGGAATTTTCTTTCCGTCTGGTCGGCCTTCCATAAAATCAGGACCTGCATAGCGGGCAGAGTAGATACCAGGTGCCCCTGCCAGAGCGTCAACGCAGATTCCTGAATCATCAGCAATAACAGGCGCGTGAACTATGTCATACAAGGTTTTTGCCTTGATAATGCTGTTTTCATAAAAGCTTGTTCCTGTTTCATCAGGATCAAATTCAATTCCTTCATCTGACGGGATGAGGATTGTGTGGTTAGGGAGAATCTGTTCAATCTCCCGTTTTTTATTTTTATTTCCAGTAGCTAAATAGATTTTCATACTGCAATTCTAGCGAAAATCTTTTTTCTAGTCACTTTCCTATTCATTTTCAGATTTTCTTACAGTCCCTAAATCTGAAAAATTTATCTTATTGTTTTTTGCACGGGAAATATAATACCTTACCTGGCGTTCACAAAGTCCCAGAAAATTTGCAATCTGTCTGTCCTGAAGCACAATATGGGAAGCTTTTTTGATTATTTCAGAATTATCCCTCTTTAATCTTTCTGTCTGCCTCTTGTATTTGCTTTGAAGGCTGTCAAGTTTGTATTCCAGAGGGCTGCTGCACGGAGAACCTGTGAGTTCTTTTTCCAGGCTTTTGATTTGAAGGCCGGTCTTTTTTCTCATAAAATAAGTTCTGTTTCTGCTTTCTGCGGCTTTTTCTTGAGCCTGAACTTTTTTATCAAGATAATCCATGCAGTAATCCTTGATTTTTATAAGAAAGTCATAATCGATTCCGGTCTGCCAGCAGATATTTTTAAGCTGCTGATAGTCAATGTAAAAGGCATACTTAAAAAGTATGATAAAAACTGTTCTTATTTCTTTGGAAAGATTCTGCTGCTTAAAAAAGCCTTCGATATCTTCCGGTTTTACTCGGGGAACGGCATAAGGCGGTTTTTTGTACCCCTTATTTACAGGTCTGATCTCTTTATAACCTATGTATTTTATCCCCTCGTAAGAAAGATCCTGAAGAAGCTCTTCGTAAATGCAGCTCTGATTGATGTTAGAACGGCATTCTTTTTTTCTGAGTGCTTTTATTCTTCCTTTAATAGTTGCATAAAAGAAAGAAAAGAAGCCTGCAAGTTTTGGATTGTAAGAATCAATGATTTTTTCACCTTTTTCAAGTATCTGCACAATCAAGTCATTTCTGAAATCGGCTGATTCTTTTTCCAGACCGAATATTGCAGGATTTTTATAGATAAATTCCGCAAAATAGTTGACTGCCTCCTTTTTTGAGATTTTTCCGTCACCAATCAGGTCTGGGATTTCGTTCATTTCGATAAACATTTTTTTTGCTCCTTGTGAGGTCGGACTAGCAGAGTCCGCGTTTTTTTTTATTTCTGCCGGAATTACCCGGACAGCTTACTTTAAGCAAATTCCGTGCCAGGATATAAAAATCTGGAGCTGTAAAAAAGAATTTTTACTTTTTTGGAGATTTTAAGCTTTTAGCTCTTGACTCTTCTGGTCCAAAAATATAATATTAAATCACTTCTTACGGCGACCTAGCTCAGTTGGTAGAGCACACGGCTCATATCCGTGATGTCAATGGTTCAATCCCATTGGTCGCTATAAAGCTTCCTCAAAAAGGAAGCTTTTTTTTATTTAACTTTCTCCTTTTATTATTAATTAAGATTAATCAAAATTTGCGAAATTAATGAAATTTAATGAAAATTAATGAAATTGTAGTATAAGGCAGCTTTTTCTGTAAAATTTAACTGCCACTTTTTTATAAAATTACTATTATATGCATATAAAATTGTTGTTATTTTAATTTTTTCAGAATATAATGGTAGAAAAGGGTGGAAAAGAATTTTAAGGAGGATTGAATGAAAAAGCTTTTCATTGTTCTTGCACTTGCCGCTTTGTTCACTTCTGCAACTTTTGCAAAGTCTACGGCATATAAATCTACAATCTCATATTACTCGTTTCCTATTTTAAAGATATTGGATAGCCGCGATGCATATGTTGTGATTTATCAGAAAAATAAAATTGGAACTGGTTCAACAGTTATTCCTAAGAAATGGTCTTTGCCAACTCAGGGTGAAACAACAAAGCTTATGATTCGCCGTGTAAGAAACACAAATGAATCATATATGAGTGTTTATAAAAAAGACGGAGAGTTCTACCGCGTTGTTCTTAATATGCCTATGAATAAGTCAAATCCAATCTGGGGTCTTATTGATCAGCGAAAAACTCTGGAAGGTACGGATAAGGAAACGCTGGAAGATCTGGAATTCTAGAAAAAATACTTACAATCTTGTAAGATAAAGGAGGACTAAAAAGTCCTCTTTTTTATTTTTAAAGGATAGTTAAATTTATATGAAACAGATTTTAGATTCAGATATTGATGCATTCAAATCTTTTATAAATGAGCACGATTTTTTCTTTGTAATTGGACATAAGGAACCGGACGGAGACTGTATGGCTTCCTGTATCGGGGTAGCGGCCATCCTTGATGCGTTGAAAAAAAAATATCAGCTGCTTTCTGCTGGACCTTTTAAACGCAATGAAGTTAAGCGTTTTGAAGAGCGATTTTCAAATACCATGGACTTTCTGGATGATAATGAAAGAAAAAAGACCGGACTTATTATTGCCGACTGTTCAGAACTATCCCGGCTTGGTGAAATTGACGGAGATTTGACGGGACTTGATATTTTTGTAATTGACCATCATAAAACTTCTGGCCTGCCGGAAGGAGCTGAAGGCTATATTGATTCTGAATCTCCTGCCTGCGCTTATCTTGTCCAGCAGTTTTATGAAAAAATTATCGGCCCGGTTCCTGAAGAGCTTTCTAAGGTTCTGTTTTTCGGTCTTTGTACTGATACAGGCTTTTTTAAGTTTGTAAGCACAAAAAATGCCGAGGTTTTTGACGGTGCAAGCCGTCTGGTAAAGGCAGGGGCTGATCCCCGAAAAACCTATAATCAGATTAATTCCGGAAAGCCTTATTCGACCCGTAAGCTTTTGGGAACTCTCTTGATGAAGGCAGAACGTTATCTTGAAGGAAAACTTGTAATTACGACAGAAAGTCTTGATGATACAAAAAAATATGGGCTTGAAGGCCGGGATTCAGATGCCCTCTATCAGCTTATGCTGGCAACTGAGGGGGTTCAGGCTGTAGTTTTCCTTCGTCAGGATACAGAAACAACATGTACCGGCGGATTTCGAAGTCAGGATGAAATTGACGTTTCTCAGGTTGCGGCAAAATTCGGCGGCGGCGGCCACAAAAACGCTTCCGGCATGAGCTGTAACGGTAAAATTGAAACTTTATTGCCGCAGATTGTAAAGGAATTTGCAAGAATAATGTAAAAAAAATAGCCACAGATCAACACAGATGGACACAGATATAAATTTTTTAATGATTTATAAAATTAAATAAAATGATATCAGAATTAACAGACAGCTTTGTTATAAGATATCAATAATCTGTGTGTATCTTTGTCCCATCTGTGGCTAATTAATTAACGAAGATTAGCGCCAGTGATAAACGACTTTGCGTAATTAATCAGATCTTCAATTTCTGCGTCGGTGTAGGGGGGAATTTCGTTGTAGGCCGGGTCAAGGCAGTTTTCGTTACGGAAAGGGGCGAACTGCCAGCTGGCGTCAGCGGGCAGGATTTCTGCCATTTTTTTTATGTCGGCCTTATGCACAAGAGGCGGTACTAAAACTGTGCGGTATTCCCGTTTTTCCGGGGAATATGATGCAGTAATTTCTGCACAGCGCTTTACTTTATTTTCCCAGTAGTCAACTTTTCCATAAAAGGGAGAGTTTTTATTACAGATTTCTATGGCATATCGGTCTGGACTTGTTTTTAAATCCATTGCAATAAAGTCTGGTTTTAATTCCTGATTATTTATTAAGGCTTCAAGCTCTTCTGGGAGAGTGCCGTTTGTATCAAGCTTTATAAGATAGCCCAGTTCTTTTGCCTTTTGAATTATCAAAGGGGTGTAGGGATTAAGCAGGGCTTCTCCTCCACTTATCGTAAGTCCAGTTAGAATGCCCCTTCGTTTTTCAAGATGAGTAAAAAGTTCTTCAATACTTGCCAGCGTGGATGCCTGTTCTTTATCATCGTTAAAACCAAGAACAAGCTCCCTGTTATAGCAGTAGGGGCAGCGGAGATTACATCCTTTAAGAAAAAATGAACCTGCCAGATGTCCTGGAAAATCCACACAGGTGGTTTTTACAAGAATTCCGGCAGGTCTGTCCAGCGGCAGGTCAGCCATTAATTTTCCTTAAGCAGAAACTGCAACTTTCTGGAATACAAGTTCCAGTTCTTCAACGTTGTGGCAGCGAGCTGTCTCAACTCCTGCAGCATTATAGAAGATAACTGTAGGTGAAGCAAAAATTCCTTTTTTGGCTGCCTCTGCAAGTCCTTCTTTTGTATCTACATCAATATTACGGCCCGGCATATCAAGGTCATTCATAAAAGCTTTTACAGGAGGGCAGTTAGGGCAGGTTTTTCGTGTGTAAAGCTCGTATGTTACGCTTGTAAGGTCAGAATTTTCAGTCTTAGCGGCTCTGACAGCAGCTTTTGCTTCTTCTTTTACAGCTTTCACTTCTGCTTTTTTCTGATCAGGCTTACTGTCTTCAAGGGTGAAAACTTTACGGAGGCCGAATTCATCGCGCTTTCCGTTGTTCCAGTGTTTTACGGCACGGTAGTAACCTACAATTCGGGCGTAAACCTCTGTTTCTGTACCGTGAACATTTTCCAGTGCAGCTTTTGTTTCTGCAATTTCCTGTTCAATTTGAGCAAGTGTCCTTTTTTCCATTTTTATTCCTCCCATTTTGTTATGCGTTTGCCAGTATTTTTTCTTTTTCAGCTTCAAGCACCTTAAGCTTTTCGCGCAGGGCCTTTTCTTTTTCTGCCTTACATTTCGGGCATTCAAACTGCTGTCCGACAAGATAGCCGTGAACAGGACAGATTGAATATGTCGGCGAAATAGTAAAGAAAGGAATGCGGTATTTGTGTGAAATTGATTTTACAAGTTCTGCACAAGCCTTCCAGTCTTTAATTGCTTCTCCCATGTAAACATGGAACATTGTACCGCCAGTGTACTTGGTCTGCAGTGATTCCTGATGATCCAGAGCTTCGAATACATCTGATGTGTAGTCAACAGGAAGCTGAGAAGAGTTTGTATAGAATGGAGCGTCCTTTCCGCTTGTAATAATGTCCGGGAACTGCTCCTTATCGTGTTTTGCAAGACGGTAAGATGTTGATTCTGCAGGAGTTGCTTCCAGATTGAAAAGATCTCCTGTTTCTTCCTGATAGTCCTGCATTCTTTCACGCATATGTGTAAGAACTTTTTCTGCAAAAGCCTTTCCTTTTGGATCTGAAATATCAACTCCAAGGAAGTTGAGGCAGCATTCATTCATGCCGCAAAGTCCTATAGTATTAAAGTGGTTATTGAGAGTTTTCAGATAGCGTCTTGTGTAAGGGAAAAGTCCGCCGTCATAAAGACGCTGAATAACCTTTCTCTTAATGCAGAGGCTTTCTTTTGCAAGATCCATAAGGTAATCAAGGCGTTTGTAGAATTCCTGCTCGTCGTTTGCAAGGTAGCCAATCTGCGGAAGGTTGATTGTTACAACGCCGATTGAACCTGTAAACTCATCAGCTCCAAAAAGTCCTCCACCGCGGCGACGGAGTTCACGTTTATCAAGCTGAAGGCGGCAGCACATAGAGCGTACGTCGCTTGGATTCAAATCTGAATTTACAAAGTTCTGGAAGTTTGGAGTTCCGTACTGGGCTGTCATTGTAAACAAAAGCTTTGCGTTTTCGCTTGTCCAGTCAAAATCCTTTGTGATGTTGTAAGTCGGGATAGGGTAGGCAAATCCGCGGCCTTCTGCATCACCTTCAATCATAAGCTCGATGAATACCTTGTTGATAAGGTCCATTTCCTTCTGGCAGTCGCCGTAAGTAAAATCCTGTTCCTTTCCGCCGACAATTGCCTTTTTATTTTTAAGGTCATCCGGGCAAACCCAGTCCAGAGTGATATTTGTAAATGGAGCCTGAGAACCCCAGCGGCTTGGTGTGTTAACGCCGTAAATATAACTCTGAATGCACTGGCGAACCTGTTTTTCATTCAAATGGTCAGTGCGGATAAATGGTGCAAGGTATGTATCAAAGGAAGAGAAGGCCTGAGCACCTGCCCATTCGTTCTGCATGATTCCCAGAAAGTTTACAATCTGGTTTACAAGGGTAGAAAGGTGAGTTGCAGGAGTTGAGGTTATTTTATCAGGAACTCCTCCAAGACCTTCTGCAATAAGCTGACGGAGAGACCAGCCTGCACAGTAGCCTGAGAACATTGAAAGGTCGTGAATGTGGAAGGCAGCTGTTTTATGAGCTTCCGCAATTTCCTTTGAGTAAATGTTATTAAGCCAGTAATTTGCTGTAATTGTTCCTGAGTTATGAAGGATAAGTCCACCCAGAGAAAAGTTTACGTTTGCGTTTTCATTTACACGCCAGTCGCTCTGGGCAAGGTAGCCGTCCATTGTCTTATTGATGTCCAGCATGAGCTTTTTTGTATCACGCATAACTTCATGGCGGGCACGATAAAGAATGTATGCTTTTGCAACATCAACTTCTTTATTTTCAATAAGGACGCTTTCTACAATATCCTGAATTTCTTCTATTGCAGGAATTGAGTGAGCACGGTTTCCTGCCATCTGAAGACGGATTTTTTCCTCTACGGCATCAGTTAATCCAATGGCACGGTCAGGATCTTTTCTTCCTTCAACCGCTTCAATAGCCTTGTCTATGGCAGTTTCGATTTTTTTCCGGTCGTATTTTGCGATTTCACCGCTTCTCTTTACAACTTGTTTGATAACGCCCTGTGTTTCTTCATCAGAGCTGGATCCCAAAAAACTTCTCCACTCAGGAAAAATTGACTGGTCACTCATTGCTTCCCCCCTTTGACTTTTTCTTTATTTTTTTAACTTCTGTCATAAATTCTTCAAGGTTTTCAAAATGGCGGTAAACCGAAGCAAAACGAATGTAGGCAACCTTGTCTATGTCATAAAGCTTTTCCAAAACTAATTCACCCAAAGCTGATGTAGAGATTTCGCGGGCTTCTTTTCCCTGCTTGATAGCAAGGTCTTCTATATCGTTACAAAGCTGTTCAACCATTCCTGTAGAAACAGGACGTTTTTCAAGAGCCCGTACGATTCCTTTTTCAAGTTTTTCCCGGTCAAAAGGCTGTCTGCGGCCGTCTCTTTTTACAACCATAAAAGGTTTTTCATCAATTCTTTCATAGCTGGTAAAACGATAACCACAGGCGAGGCATTCACGTCTGCGACGGATGCTTTCACCGTTTACCATTGTTCGAGATTCCAGAACTTTATCTTCCAGTTTTCCGCAATAAGGACAGCGCATTACTTTTCTCTCTGCGGCAGAAAATTCATAGTGTACTTCCCACCACAATTTGTATGATATAACACTAAATATGTTGCGACAATAGAATTTAGGGAAATTCAGGAGAAATTTTTTAAACTATTTTTGTTGACAAATTTTTTTTTTGTGCTTTGATAAAAAATTCTGTTATGAAGTATTGACTAAAAATTGAATTTTGAATTTATAGCCGCAGATAAAGAGAGATATTATTTTTTCTTTTTTGATTTCTTGTGCTTTTTTAGTTTGCGGGAAGACGGAATGTAATCCGTAGGCTCGAAAGAAAAATATTCTGTAAGGCAGTAAATTGCAAATAAGAAAAGTATGAGCAGGGGAAGCCAGTTTCCAAGCCTTGCGTAAAGTGTGGTTTCGCGTTCGAAGACCGGAACATCAAAAGCCAGGGCATATTCTTCAAAAAGAGGAGATTCTGCAAGAATTTTTCCGGTCGGTGAAATAACTGTAGAGTAGCCGGAATTTGAGGAGCGCAGCATTGTTGTTCTGTATTCGATTGCCGCAAAAGATGCAATTACAAAATGCTGGATTTCGCTGGATTTTTTCAGGGACCAGGAATCATCCGTGATGTTTACAAAAAGCTCTGAGCCGTATTTAAAAAGAGGTCCCATTACGTCAGGAAAGGCGTCATCAAAGCAGATAGGCGTTGAAATGCGGACTGTCGGTCCTTTGTTTTCTTCGTAAACCTGGGAAGAATAAGATTTTGACACATCGATGTATTTTGCAGGTGGCAGACTGCGGCTGTCATTCCATTTTGCAGGAATGTCAAAAAAAACATACTGGTCGCCCGGTGTCCAGCCGGAAGAAATGCGGAGTTTTTCCTTTAAAAATTTCCTTACTGCGGCATATTCACGCCCCGGCAGTGCTTCGGCAAAGGGAACAAGGTGATTTTTCCCGTAGTAGCCCCGCAGATTGCTTTCTGAATCAAAAAGAAGGGCTGCGTTACAAACCTCTGCTTTTTCGTAGCTTCTTACATATCGCCCTCCTGCCAGAAGGGGGATTTTAATTTCTTTTATGAATTCGGTAAGAGGTTTTTCTCCCGGATAAATGCTGTAATGCCCCTGGCTTGCCGGATAGGCTTTTCTTAAACAGCCTTCGCTCCACACTACAAAATCAACCTTTTTCTTCTGAGCTTTAAGTTCAGCGATTTTTTCGCGGGTCAGACGCTGAGAACGGAGAATTGAATCGTGATCAGATTTTTCCTTCCAGGGGTCGCTGTTCTGCTGAACCATAATTGTCGTCAAAAGTTTTTGAGGAACTCTTTTTTTATCAAGCTGAAAAAGTCCGTACAAAAGGCTTACCGCAAAAAGACAGAAGGTAAATTTCACTGTCAGACTGAAGTAAAAATCATTCTGAGGCTCTTTTAAAATCTTATTTTCAAGAAATTTTTCTGCTGCCAGGGCGTTTACAAGGCAAAATAAAAATGTAAGTCCGTAGGTTCCTGTAATCGAAACAATCTGAGTGATAAGAGGCCAGGTGTAAAGGGCAGAAGAAAGGGTTCCCCATGGATAACCAAGATAGCCGGTAGATTTTACCCATTCGTAAAGAGTGTAAATTGCAGAAAAATAGAGGATTTTAAAAGATTTTGTCTGAAATACATTCTGGTGCAGGGTAAAATCTAAAAGTCTGTTCTGTTTTTTTTGTGAATCATAGGGAAGATATAGAATACATCCGAAAATACCTCCGATTACTCCAGTTCCTGCGGCAGAGGCTCCAAGAGTGAAGGCTGCAAAATCCTTAAAATAGGCAAGCCAGAAGCTTGAAATAATGTGGGTGAAAAAAGTCTGCGTGAAGCCTGAAATAAAGGCAAAGCGGAAATTTCTGGCTTTTGTAATGGTGTAATAATAGGGAATGAGTGCAATAAGTGTCAGAAGAGGACATCCGAAGGTGTAAAGTTCGCTGGGAATTGCAAGAGAAAGCAGGATGCCGGAAAATGCAGAATAAAAAACTTGTAAAATCACACTCATTACTATATTATTATCTACATAATTGAAAAAAAATATTAGCACTTAGTTTTTAATAAAGAAAAAAGTTAAAAAAAAGTGTGCAGGAAAGAGAGGGAGGGGCTGAATTTGAAAGCAGTAAACGATGCCCATGAAAAGGAGTACGGAAAACTTCCTGATGTTGTGGCCAGGGCGCCCGGCAGATTTCATCTTATAGGGGAACATTCCTGGTTTTTTAAAGACAAAACACTTTCTATGGCTATAAATCTTCCGGTTTATGTTGCGCTTTCTAAACGTAACGACGGGGGAATGCACTTCTACTTCCATCAGCTTAATGAACGAAAAAAAACAGTTTCATCTGCGATGAAATATAAAAAAGAAGATAAGTGGGCAAATGCCGTTAAGGCTGTTATCTACGGTTTTACTTCCGGCGGTTATTCACTTGATGGAATTGATTTTACGGTTTACAGTCAGATTCTTCCGTCGGCAGGCTTTGGAATCACGACGGCAATAAAGGTCGCGGCCGCAATTGCCATAAAGGAACTGTTTAAGCTGAATTGTAACGATAATGTCCTTCTTCAGGTTCTTGAAAGAGCCAATAAACTTTTCCTTCAAACTACAAATCACATTGCCGATAACTACGCGGCTTTATTTTCTAAAAAAGACAATCTTTTAATCACCGATCATTTCAAAAACTCCTGGGACTATGCAAGCTTTGATTTTCCTGATAAAAAAATCCTCCTTGTTGATACAAAAGTTCCCCGCTGGACTGTATGGAATGAAGAATCAATTTTTGAACCTCAGTATGCCCTGCTGCTTGGTGATTTGAGGGAGAAAAAGCCTAATGTTTACGGCGGCTGGCAGTACATCACAGACATTACCGATATAAATGAGATTTTAAGCGTTGTAAGCGAGGATATTCACAGAAAGCTTTTTACCATGCTGAAGGAGCATAATGACCTTCTTGAGGCGCGTGAAGGCCTTATCAATTCTGACTTCTTCCGTTTTGCCCGTGCTGTAAATGACAGTCACGAAACAATGAGGGATTTATATGATATTTCATGTCCTGAAATTGACTGGATTTTAAAGCGGGTAAGTGAGCTTGAGCCGAATCTTGAACAGGTTCGTAATCCTGTTACCTGCGGACGAATTACCGGTAAGGGCTTTGGACGTTGTCTTTATGCAATCGTAAGAAACAGCGATGTAGAAACATTTAAGGCTAAAATTGCTGAATTTGAAAAAATATTCGGCTTCCATCCGGATGTATATGAGGTTGAACCTTCAAACGGGGCTTCAATCGTGCGTGATTAGCTTAGGGTAACTTGATTTTTGTGGAGGGGAAAGCTATGAATGTTCTTGTTTCTAATGATGACGGTATTAACGGAAAAGGTCTGCAGGTCCTTGTTGCTGAGCTTGCAAAACGCCATAAGGTTTATGTTATTGCGCCTGACAGAAACCGGTCTGCCGCTTCAAATCACTTTTCTCTTTTTATGAAGCCTTTAACAATAAAAAAAATCTCGGATAATTTTTATTCCTGTTCGGGAAGTCCTGTTGACTGTGTAATTACGGGGCTTACAAGCGATTTATTCGGCGTAAAATTTGATGCAGTTGTTTCGGGTATTAATAAAGGTCCAAACGTAGGCCGCGATGTTGTATATTCGGGAACCTGTGCTGTTGCCCGTCAGGCAGTTTTTTCAGGAATCCCGGGAATTGCCGCAAGCGTTTTCTGTGAAGACTGGAGTGAGCAGGGGCAGGAAAATATGCATTTTGAGCCTATGGCAGAATTTGTGAGCAAAAATCTTCCTCAGCTTGTAAAAATCTGCAGGCTTGGAAAACGCCCTTCTTTTGTAAATATTAACGGAGACAGTATTCCTTCTTACAGGGGTGTAAAATTTACAGAAAAGCTTTGCGTAAAAGACTATAACGATAAGGTTTCCCTGAAAAAAACAGAGGACGGTTTTGAAACTGTTTTTATTGATTCCCATACAAGTCCTGACTGTGAGGGAAATACAGATTTTGAAATCTGCAGCCAGGGCTATATTGCCATATCAAAAGTAATTGCGGATTCTGTTTCAGAAGAACTTTCTTCTGATTTTATTAAAGAGCTCAATCTTTCATTGTAAACATCTTGTTTTGGGTGTAAAATAGAGACGGTATATTATTAAAACGCACG
This sequence comes from uncultured Treponema sp., assembly GCA_947165895.1. Taxonomy (GTDB): domain Bacteria; phylum Spirochaetota; class Spirochaetia; order Treponematales; family Treponemataceae; genus Treponema_D. Next base: position 253,810 of record CAMVCB010000001.1, on the reverse strand, counting down.
TGGTGGGAAAAGTGTCTGAGAATAATATTTTAAAAGACGGAATTCAGCTTTATAAAGATGGCGAATATTCTAAATCGCTCGCCTTTTTCTTGTCTCTTCCTTCTGATGCTTCAGTCGATAAAATGGAAGTTGCCTATTTTCTGGGGCTCTGTTATGCAAAACTTGAAAATTATGATGAAGCCCTCCTTTTTTTAGAGCAGGTTGTAACATCAGGCTCCCAGCTGGAGCGTGTTTTGCAGTGCCGCTTTCTTCTTGCTGTGATTTATGCCCTTTCCGGCCGTCGTCGTCTTGCTGATTTTGAACTCAACAAGCTTCTTGAAACAGGCTATATGACATCTTCTGTTTATGCGGCTATTGCTTTTATTGCCTGGGAACAGAAGGATATTGATAAATGCCTTGCATATTACGAAAAATCTCTGGAAAAGGATCCTCAGAATGTTTCATCCCTGAACGGGCTGGGCTATGTGCTTGCAAGTACAAATAAGGATTTGACCAGGGCTCTCAGTCTGTGCAAGCAGGCTGTCGAAAATTCTCCGAAATCTGCTGCCTGTCTTGATTCTTTAGGCTATGTTTATTACAAGCTGGGGCTTTATGATGATGCCCTGTCCTATCTTTCTCAGGCAGAAAAAATAGACGGTGAAAATACCGAAATTGCCCGCCACATTCAGGCAGTAGAAAAGGCAGGTCACTAGGGCCATGAAAAAACTTCTTACGTCGATTTTGCTTTCTGTTTTATCCTTCTCTCTTTTTTGTCAGAATATAACTTCTGATGCGGGAATGACTGTCCCTGAAAACAGAATCCGTACAAGTTCTGAAGGTTTTGCTTCTGAGGAATTCAGGCGGGGCGTTCAGGCTTATTACAGGGGGGCATTTAACGAGGCAATCGTTCAGTTTGAGAAGGCTCTTTCTTTTATGCCTGATGACAGTCTGATTCTGGACTGGCTTGGAAAATCGTATTATAAAAGCGGACTGGAAGGTTCTGCCCTTTCTTACTGGCAGGCAGCCCGGGACAACGGTTACGGCGGAATCCTTCTGGAAAATAAAATTGAAGTTGTGCGAGAACGACGTGTGACCGGTGATTCTTCTGACAAGCTTATGAAGCTTTCTGAGGCAGGAAGTTATCCCGGATTTTTTAACGGCAATATGATTTATTCAGGCCCTGTTTCTGTTCTTCCGAATAATGACGGAACCTTTTGCTTTGTCTGCTATAATTCTAACAATCTTCTGAAGATGAATCAGAACGGCTTTGTTGTTGAGCGTATTACGGGGCCTTTGAATGGTTTTGACCGCCCGACCGATATAATCAGAATGAAGGACGGAAGGCTTTTAGTCTGTGAAAGTGCCGGTAACCGCATTTCTGTTTTGAATGAAAAAGGCCGCTTTATAAAATACATAGGTCAGAAGGGGCGGGATAACGGCGGAATTATCGGCCCTCAGTATCTTGCCACAGACAGTCTTGAAAGAATCTTTGTTACTGATTTTGGAAACCGCCGTGTCTGCGTTTTTGACAGTGACGGCAATCCTCTTTTTTATTTTGGCGGAAAAACTTCATATTTTGACGGACTTAAAGGTCCTACAGGCATTTATATTCTTGATGAATCGGTTTTTGTAGCTGATTCGATTGCGGGCTGTATTTACGAATTTGACCGGGCAGGAAACTATATCCGCGAACTGGTTGAAAAAAAGACTTTCAAAAAGCCGGAGGCAATTAAATTCTGGAACGGAAGCCTTGTTTTGTGTGATCAGAATAAGATTTATGCCGTTGATCCACAGACCGGCGCCCTCTTTGAATATGTTCATACAGGAAATGCTCCTTCCCGCGTAACAACTGCCGCTCCTGATATCAACGAAAACCTCATTGTGACAGATTTTACTGCCAACGAAGTTTATGTAATGTCAAAGCTTTCTGAGCTTGTCGGCGGCCTTTTTGTTCAGATAGAACAGATTGATTCTTCAAAATTCCCGGAAATTACTCTGGAAGTAAAGGTCGAAAACCGCCATCGTCAGCCTGTAGTGGGCCTTATGGAGCAGAATTTCCTGATTACAGAAAATAAGCAGCCGGTACAGAACCTTAAGTTTATTGGTTCTGCCTCAAATAATACTCAGGCTGATATTACAATTGTAATTGACCGCTCAAAAGGAAGCATTTTGCATAAAACTGAAATTGAAACAGCCGTTAAGGAAGTTGCGGCAAACATGAATAATCAGGGAGTTTTGAGAATAGTATCTGCATCAAAAATTCCAGTTACTGAATATGTCGGAAGTCCTTCTCTTGTAAGAAATTTCAGCCTTGATGCCCTGAAAAATCCTCTTTCTGATACAGTCTGCGTAGATTTAGCCCTGCGTCTTGCCAGCAATGATTTGATTAATGCAGATAAAAAACGTGCAATCATATTTATTTCAGCTGGTTCTTCAGATGCCATTTCTTTTGAAAATTATAATCTTTCAGAGCTTACCGCCTATATGTGCAATAATTCAATTCAATTTTGTGATATTCAGACCAGCCGGGATGCCGTAAGCAGTCAGATTGATTATATCTGCCGCAATACAAACGGCCGTTCATATTATGTTTATCGTGACCAGGGACTTTCTGAAGTCGTTTCAAATATAATTCAGACTCCCCAGGGTGTTTACCAGCTTAAGTTTGTTTCTTCTATGATGACAAATCTTGGAGACAAATATCTTCCTGTTGAAACAGAGGTTTATCTTTTGAACAGAAGTGGCCGCGATGAAACAGGCTATTTTGCTCCTTTGCAGTAAGATTAATTTTTCCGCCAGATTAGAATTCAGCTTTTCCGCCGATTGAAAAATTCAGAGAAAGAAGATTTGCGGAATTGCTGAAATACTTAAAATCGATTCCCAGTCCCGTAGAAATTGTATAGTGCTTTAAGAATTTTGCCTCAACTGAGTGGGCATAAGAATAAACCTGTTTTTTAATCAGGTCTGCTTTTGAAATCTCAAAATTAAGCGTTTCTTTGCGGCTGATGGAAAAATCAGTTTGAGCTGCTTTTTTCGATATGAATTTTGCAAGCTCCACGACAGGTGTTGTATAACCCTTTCTCTGCCAGATAAGGGTTGCTTTACCTGAATAATTGGCATTAGTTTCTATTGAACCGTCCAGTGCTGTTTTAAGGGTGTTACTGTCGTTTATAAAGAGCAGAACCTGGATGTAGCCTGAAAGCGTCCAGCTGGTGTTTTGAGGAAGATCATCAGGGACTTTTAAAATTCCTGTAAGGCTTGTAATAACCTCGTCCTGGGCATACCAGGTAAAAAGCGGATTAAATGAGTCCCGTCCAAAATTATTTATTGAGTTATTTGTAATGCTTATCCTGTACTGGCGGATATCGCTTTCTTTTGTTGCAGATGCCAGATCCCGGGCTAAGCCGAAAGTTACGAATGAAGGAATGAACAAATCCTTTGGTGTGTTAAAAAGCCTTCTGTTCCATGAAGTTTCATATTTAGTGGAGTAGGTAAGCCTTTGTGTTGAAGCATTTTTTTCTTTTTGAATAGAGTCTTTTAAATCCTTCTGAAAAAAATCATAAAAAGGAATTGTTTTATAAAGGTAGCTTCTTTCTCCCTGTTTTTTAAAAAGTTCTTTTGTGTCTTCAAGATAAGTATTTTCAAGATTTGATGAAAGGAGCATGTCCTGACTGCCCCCGGCCAGCTTTGAGGCAGTAAATTTTAAGCTGCTCTTTCCCAGACTGAAAGGAAGGGAAAATGTAAATCCTTCTGAATCAGAAAAAAGATATTCATAGGAGTTTGTAATGCTGGAATTAAGCTCATAAGAGATGGAAGGCTTCATATCTGCAAGAGCAAGCTTTACCGCGGCACTGCTTTTGTATTTTTCATTGCGGAAAATTGCAGATTTATCGCCGTCAGAAAGGGCAAAAAGACTTATGTCAGTCCAGCCCTGAAAGTAATTATTTGTATTAAAGGTTTTAGACTGGCTTTTTTTTGTGTTAATCTTTTGTGAAAATCCTGCTTCCTGTGAAAATTCAAAAATACCGGGTTTTGTCGTAAAAATAAATGACGAATTCTGACTCTGGGTCGACCAGGCATTCTTTGCTTCTGTTTTTGCAGCAATTTTTACCGGCACTTTTACTGATGAAAAATCTGCTGACAGACTGTTTGTTTTTTTCAGGTTTTTGTCATCGTGATTATATCTGTAGCTTTCTTCAAAGGAAAAAATTCCTGCAAGCTCTTTTTCTGTTTTGATGGAGTGACCGGCATTCTTAAAAATATTTGAATCCGTGTCATTTGAAGAGTGTGAAAGTGTGAGGTCTCCTGACAGATTTATGCCCGCTAAAGTTACTCCTCCTTTTGCACTTGATGTGACAGAGCCCTGTTTTGCGGCATCTCTGGGGGCGTTTTTTAAAGCCTGACCACCGGACTGTCTTGATTCAAGAATGAATTCTGCATTTTTTACAAGAGCTTTTTCATCCTCATTTTCTTTCTGTTTAAACTGGATTTTTGTGTAGTGCTGGCCTGTAAGGTTTATCGATGAGCCCTTGTAAAAAAGATTGTCGATGTAAAAGCTTCCGCTCTGGTAAAGAGTTTTATTTATGTTTGTGTCAAAAACAATTTTCATGCGGTCAGGTATGTTTTTAGAATTGATTTCAAGAGAAGCGTCCTGGGCTGAGATTTTATTTCCGTTAATTAAAACTTCATTTTCTGTAAGGTCAATTGTAAGCCGGTTCCAGATAAGACTTTCAGAAACATAATTTTTAAGATTTTTTATGCTGACTTTTATGCCCTTTTTTCCTTCACTGGCAGCTGAAATGGCGCTGTTATCAAGAATAAAAAGAAATTCTTCGTTTTCAGGCTCGTTCAGACTTGCAGTTTTTAAATTTCTTCCGACATAGGCAAAATCAAAATTAATTTCTCCGTAATTAGAAAAATCTGCTGCCTCAAAATAAGAAATGGCTGTAATTTTTGTCTGGGAAGGGGAGGTAACGCTTTCTGCACTATAATTCCAGTTTATGATGGAGCTGTAATTTTCCTTTTTCTTGAGTTCGTCAGCTGCAGGAGTTGAGTTATTTTTCTGGCTGGTCGCATTTACTGTAAGCAGGCTTGATGAGAGTGTGTAAATGCTTTTTACAAAAGGTCTGTAGGGGCCTGCATAGATTTTTCCGGAAGTATCTCCTGCGGCTGCAGCTTCGTTTTTTTGAAGCAGAATGATTCTTGCATCATAATTTGAAGATAATTTTGCCCTGTTTTCATCTGATAAAGAAATTTTTATTGTCTGCCATTTTTGAAGGCTTAAATCAAGCGGAATTAAGACATTGTCTGATTTTTCTGTAATTTTCCAGGAAGATATTTTATCACTATCTTCGCCCGTAAAATCACTTTCCGCCTTAACACCAAGCTGAAGGTAAAGCTCATAGCTGTTTTTATCTTTTAATGCAAAATCAGGTTTTAAGGCGACTTCCAGCTGATCGGAAGATGATAAAAGATTTCCGCTGGCAAGCTTTATGTCAACTGCCGCCCAGGCCCTTCCTGTAATTGATGAAAAATTCCATGAAAGAGGAATCTTATATCCGGAGATTCCAGATTCAGTTTCGCCTCCGTGCTTTATGATTGTGCCGTTGTCGGCTGAAGAAAGCTGAATTTTTGCCTCAGTGATGTAAGGCTCTGCCTTTGTCGCATAACCGGATGAAGATGCAAGATAATAAGTCTGGGGAAGGTAATTTTTCTGTTCGTTTACCAGAAGATTTTCTGCGGCATTCTGTGTGTTTACAGAAGCTGCTGCCTTTTCAGAAATCGAAAACCACTCCTTAGAATATTCAAGACCGCCGCTAAGGGCTGCAAAACCGGGTTTTAAATTAGACTGAACGCTGTATTTTTCTCCAAATGAAAGGGGAATTGTTGCTGTAAGGGCAAGGTCGCCTTTAAAATTGTCCGTGAAATTATAGATAAGGCCTGCCCCTGTAGAAAGCGAGCCGCTTCCAAAGTTACTGTTATCTTCCTGCCAGATAATTGTGATTTTATCTGTTGTTCCAACTCCGGAAGAAAGTTCAACTTTTCCGTTTTCCGGGTAAAATTTTGCTCCTGTATCAAGAATACCGTTTTTATAAACAAGAACAGTTCCTCCGGCAGCCGAAGTTCCTATTAAAAATTCTGAAACCGGCGAATAGGAGCGCACAAGAATTACCGTATCAGTTCCAGCCTTAAGATTTAAATAGATTTCAGGATTTTCAGAGCCCATAGGAAAACGATTCCACGGCTCCTGCAGGGATTTTGACTGCCTTGAAAGCTGTATGATTCTTGCAAATTTGTGATTTACCGAAAAAAAGTCATCCCTGATGGCAGAAAAGTTTTCTGTAACTTCTTCAATTAAAAATCCGTCTGCTTCTTTTTCATTGTTTTTATAAATCAAAGAAATGTCTGCATCCTTTGTAATTCCCAAATCGTAATATGAAGCACAGAGGTAAGGTGAAAAGCCTGTGCTGTTCTGCAGGACAAGGGCATTGCTGCCTTCAATTGAGCCTGTTCGTGGTCCTGCATAATTTGAAAGCTTTATTTCTTTTTCAGTGTGTTCGTTAAAAAATTTCTGAATTTTTCCCGCAAAGCTCTGCTCATCATCATAAGCGCCGGTCTGACTGTCAATCATATTTACTGTAGCGGCAGAATTAAAAGTTACAAGAAGAGTCGGAGTTTTTCCATTTTGACGGGAAGCGTTGGCAGAGCTTGCAAGAATAATCATATTCTGTGATTCGACAATCATGTAATCAGATGTAGAAAGCTTTTTGAATTTCTTTTTATTTTTATCTGTATAGGAGCCGGAAGAGTTTTCAACATAAATATCTTTTATATCAGAAAGTGCAGCTGTCGCCCCCTCTGGAATTACAAAGCGGCTGCCTGCCATATAATCTTTAAGTTCAATCTGAAGGTCGGTAACGCTGTTCATGCCGTAGAAGGTGGCAGTTTTTGTTTTTGTCATGTCGTAGCGGAAGATAAAATCTGCGGCCCAGCGGTCGTCAAGAAAATCCTCAAAATGCAGGCTTAGTCCCGGCGCCTGATTGTTTCCGCCTTTCAAAGCGTAGCCGAAAGTTTCTGCGGAATAGCTGGAAAGCATGTTTATGCCGCGGTTAGAAAGCCTTGTCTGACGCAGGTAGCCCTGGCCACGCCAGGTGACGGCATAGGTATTTTTCTTAAATTCATCAGAAAAGCTTGCCTCAAAGAACCAGCTGTTATTAAGGTTTACAAGGGCTGTAAGATCAACCGCCTGCTTAAAAACCGGTCTTCCAGGCGAAAATGTATTCTGTGCATCACTTTGTGAAGAATCATCTGCTCCGCCAAAGCTCCACACAAGACTTTCTTCAAAAAGTCCCTGCCACCAGCCTTTTATTGAAAACTCAACATGATTTTTATCATTTAAATCCCAGTCGTAAAGAGTTTCGGGATTATTGTTTATTACTAAATCCGGGAAGGCTGATGGAAGGGTAGAGCCGGCACCCTTTGCTTCTACGCTGCTATTAGTCTGGGCGTAAAGATTTCCTGATGGAAAAGCCCCTCCCTTTGTGAAAAGACCGCCTGTCCCCGATAGTAAGCCGAATAAAAGAAGTCCCTTCAGGCTTTTTAGCGTTCTTGCCTTCTGGATTTTAATTTCGGGATGCTTTTTTTCCAGAGAAAGAATTGCCTTTTCAATTGCCTGCTTTTTCTGGCTGCCGTCATCAAAAAGTGACTGCTGCTGGGGGCTTTCTGCTTTTGTTACGTTATCAAGTCCCACTCCAAGAAGGCGGATTCCGCTTTTTCCGTCATATTTTTTTTCAAAAAGCTCTTTTATCACCTCAAAAAAGGAATCCAGATTCATTATGTTTGAAGTGAGGGTTTTCTGAACCGAAAGAGTTTTAAAATCATTGTAGCGGATTTTTACAACCGCGGTTTTTGAATAGCTTTCTTCGCGGAGAAGGCGGAAGTAAACTTCGTGGGCAAGCTGAAGAAGGACTGTCTGGGCACTGTAGGAAGATGTGATATCGACAGGGAAGGTTTCTTCTGCGCTTATGGAATGGGATTTTCTTTCTGTTTTAAATACATTTGCCCCGCCATTATGCATTACGTCGAATAAAAAATCAGCAGTATTTTTTCCAAACTGAAATTCCAGAGTTTCATAATCCCGTTCAAGAATATCCTTTGTAGAATAAATGCCCCCTTTATTGAGCATTTCCAGTGATTTTTGCCCTATGCCCCATACCTTGTTCAGGGAAAGCTTTTCCATAAAAGCTTTTTCTTCGCCTGGTTTTACAAAGAAAAATCCATCCGGCTTTTTATAACCCGAGGCAATTTTTGCAATATACTTTGTAGCTGCAAGTCCTATGCTGACCGTAAGTCCTGTTTCATTTTTTACCCGCTCTTTTATTTTGAAGGCAGTTTCTTCCGGCGGCCCGAAAAGTTTTTCTGTTCCCGTAAGGTCAATAAAGGCTTCGTCAATCGACATCTGCTGAACATCAGGCGAAAAGTCTTTAAAAATTGACATAATCTGATAGGAAAGTTCTTCGTAACGTTCCATTCTTGGGTGAACGAAGATTCCCTGTGGGCACAGCTTATAGGCCTGGAAGCCCGGCATGGCAGAATGAACTCCAAAGGCTCTTGCTTCGTAGGAGGCTGTTGAAACAACGCTTCTTTTTTCGTTGGGATTTCCGCCAACAATTACAGGCTTTCCCATGTAAGAGGGATTGTCCAGCTGCTCAACAGAGGCAAAAAAAGCATCAAGATCTACGTGAAGAAACCATGTTTTATTTTCCGGACACTGACTCATTTTTTACCGCCCGGACTGTTCAGTGTTACGACACTTTCTTCAAGATAATAAAGATCTGAGTCATCTTTTGAATAAATTGTAGTGACTTTAACAAAGCTTGGTTCTTTTGTACTTCCGTAAGTGAATGAAAGCTGGCGGGGAGGATTTGCCGGAATGCTGAAGGCTGTAGTTGTGTCATTTATCGCCTGGGAATCGTAATCAGAATATAAAACCGGCTGTCCTGTACTTCCAATAATGCTTACATTACATATTTCAACGTCTTTTCCTGTATCAACACTTACAGTCCTGAGTAAATCATCAAAAATATTCTGATCAATTACTTCAACCCTGATTGTATTTTCATCCGAGCTGACGATTATTTTTTCTTTTTCATTTTTTGAAGGTGCCTTATTTCTTCCCGGCAGACTTACAAGACTGATCAGGGAAATGACTGTAAAAATTAATAGAATATACCCCAGTGAAAAAAGCACCACCTTCCTGTGATTTTTGTTTTCTTCCCGGAATTTAATCAGCACCCTGAAAAATAAAAGAAACATGGGGGTAACGACAAGGGCCAGGGCAAGACACCAGAAATTTGTGTTTAATAAATAGTCCAGGGCATAACGGCTGTCCGTAATCTCAAGGAAGCTGTGGGCATAAGGAGCCAGAAGAAGTGAAAGCAGCAGAAAAAGATAAATGTGGGAAAAAAATCTTCTGAAAATAATTGTAAAAAATGCTGCCGCAAAAATAATCAGAAACATTGGAAAAAGTGAAATATCAAAGCAGGAAAAAATAGACTGATTGATAAAGGTTGAAAGCAGAACAAGATAATCTATAGAGCCTTCTGTAAATTTATTGTTAAAACGGGCAAGAAGAGCGTAAAAAATTGAAATAAGCAGCAGGCTTGAATTAATCTGAAGCCAGAGCAGCAGGTATATCTTTGAATAATCGCTTTTTGGAGAAAAATTAAAAAAAAGCCCCCTTCCCATTCTGAAGCCAAGATAGGCAAGAAGGGCAGTAAGCGGCGCCGCATACCAGATATAGCGGATGTTTTTCCAGGCCATAGCCTTTATAAAAGAATTTATATAGCCGAATACGAAGATAAAAACCAGAATAAGGGCGATGATAAACATAAAAAAGAATAAAATAGTTATTTCATTTAATATCCTGTACTGCGAAAAAAGATTTACAAGGATAAAGTGCTGCTCCCAGTTGTCCCAGTAATCATTTTCAAAGGCCTGATTGCTGATTTCTTCAAGAACCTTCAGAATGCTGTCCTGAGGGCTGTCTTTTGCAAAGCAGAGTTTTATTGCGGGAATTCCCTTGGTAAAAAAAGTTTCAAGGTTTCTTTCTTCTGCATCTGCAACAAAGTAAAGCTGACTCAAATACACAAGATTATGCTTTACAGGAAGTTTATTTCGGATATAGGAATTATAGCTTTCTTTTATAAGGCTTCCGGGTGAAATATTTTTTCCGCTGTTTACCACAAGCTGATTTTTTTCTTCATCAAGCTCGATGTAAAGGGCGGTATAATTTTCATTTGTGTAAAAGTTATCTATAAATATTTCTGTTCCGTAAAGCTGGATTTTCTGGGTAAGGTTCTGATTTTCACCGTAAGCAAAGAGTACTGTCGTATTGCAATCATAGTCAGATTCTGTTATAAAGTTCAGGTACTTTTTTATCAGTTCTTTATTTGAAAGAGCGCTGTCCATTTCAAAAACAAGCAGGAGATTTGAAAGAGCTTCATTTTCTGAATTGAATTCTATGTAAACGTTAAAGGGAAAATCGTTTTTTCCTGAGTTTAAGAGGGATTGTGTTTTGGGCTGGAAGCCTTCTTCATCAAGAAAATCAAAAACCTGCCGGCATAGTCTGCTTCCTTTTTGTGTGCTTTCAGAAACAAGCGGAAGGTTTAGCGTTGCACTAAAGAGAAGTATAAAAAATGCCTTTAGAATCCTTGTTTTCATCTGAATTCAGTTTAAGAATTTTATGTTTACAATGCAAGTCCGATAGGTTATAATTTATAAAAGTAAAAAATGTTTTATTCTTTGGGTGGAGTATGGCAACCGATAAAAAATTTATACTTGAATTACCGTTAAAAGTTGTCTTAACTGAAGACGGGGCTTCAAATTTTATTAGTCATAATAAAAAGCTTTTGCGTTTTAAACTGGCTGATAACGTTGAAGAGTATGGTATATCCTTAAACAAGTTCTCTCCTCAGTCAATCCAAAGTATGATTTTGGTTGATTATATCTCCAAAATTGAAATTTCTATGTCCGAATTCGTTTCTTCGCGCCAGGAAGTAATGGATCTTTCAAAGGTAATCGTTTTTTCCATCCTCTATAAACAGTTTGACCGCGAAGTTTATTCGGCCCTTATTCAGTGCGAGTGTGTAAGAAAGCATAACCGTGCAAATCCAACCCATCTTATTGATGAAAGAACAGAAATGAGTGAGCGTCAGCTCAGAACCATTCTTTCTAATAAAGAAAATATCATTCAGACTACAAGAAAACAGATTCTGGAGCCTGTATGGAAGTCCGTAATGGCTAATGAAGAGTTTTCATCAGAAGAAAAGAATATTTATCTTCTGATGTCTGAAAAATTCATGAACCGCCTTGGACTTATGAACTGGTATATCATCACTTTGTTTGCAAAAAATGAAGGTGCAAACGAAATGTATGTTGCAATCAGAAATATTCTTACCCAGTACATGGAAAAATCGAAGGTTGCTGAATATATTTCGGTAATGGTGATGGAGCTTGCCCTCAACAACGAAAATACAAACATCCGTAAGGAAGCAAAAAATATGTATCACGGAATTCAGGATATAGATGCTTTGATTTATGACCCTGAAATCCGCGCAAAAATCGTTCAGGAGCTTCAGAGAAAGCATGAGCTGGTATTCCTTTCATGGAAGCTTGGCGGCGGTTCTACTTCAATCGGAAAGCAGGGAAGGCTGGCTATTACCCTTTATAACAAGGACGATGAATTCCAGGAAGTAAAGGAAAATATCGAAACTGCAAAGTCATCAAATACAGCAAAAAAGACCCTTATTGACTTCTACCGTGATTTACCGGAAGGACAGGAAGGCACTGACCTTGGCTTGTATTATCTTTCTTATCTTGATGACGCCTGCAAAAAGGTTAATGTTAAGTTCGAATCTCTGGTAAATCAGTTTTCCGCAAGTGAGCTTACCGTCATTAATCTGAACTTTAATTTCTAGAATGGGCAGTTTTCTGAAAAAATCAGCCGGATTTTTCTCTTTTTTTATTATTTCTGCCGGATTTTTTATCTCCTGCTCCCAAGCGACTGCAGATATAAAGACTGGTGAAATGTCTGTCATCTTTGAATATCAGGATGAAGAATCCCTGCCGTCTGCAAGGCTCTGTCTTTTTATTGAATCTGAATCAGACACAAGAAGAAGCGAAGAGCTGCTTCTTTCATCTCCAAAGGAAGGCTTTGAATGGAGCAGCAGGGATCTTATCCATATAAAAAGCGGTGACCGTTCCTGGTCAGGCTATACAAACTTTGTAATGCAGCGTGACCAGCACTTTCCCTGTGATTCTTACAGCCTGGTTTTGCGCAATGCTGACGAGAATCAGGCCCTGCAGAAGCTGGATTTTTCTTACGACGAAGATTTTTATGAGTTAAAAGCCTGTGAGGCCGAAGAAAAAATGAAAGAGGCTGAAGCAGATAAAAAAATTGCAATTTATGACGAAAAGGGCATTTTGTTATATTATGACATTCAGACAGATAATCTGAATTCTGTCAGAAAAATGTGGAATATGTTTTCAAATGCTTCTTATTACAATATCGTATGGCAGGCAAAAGATAAGACTGTCTTGTGCATAATGCCTAAACGTCTTGTAATTCCTGATGAAAACTGATTTTATTAACATACATTATTTTACAGGTGGTTTATGAGTAATAACGATTCCTCCCCCTTGCCCGCTTCGGATGCAATTGAGGGATTAAAAAGAGAAATTAAAACTTACGTTCTTCGAATAGGAAGAATGACTGCGGCTCAGGAAAAGGCTTATAATGAGCTTTCTCCCCGCTGGTGTATTCCTTTTGAAAAAAAACATCTTAATTTTGTAGATATTTTTGGAAATACAAATCCTGTAATTATCGAAATTGGATTTGGAATGGGTGATGCAACTGCTGACCTTGCAGAAGCAAATCCTGATATCAACTATCTTGGAATTGAAGTTCACCGCCCCGGAGTCGGAAAGCTTTTAAACGAAATCCAGAAGCGTGAATTAAAAAATCTTTTTATCATTGAATACGATGCTGTTGAAGTTCTGCGCGAAATGATTGGAGACAATACAGTTAACGGTTTTCATATTTTCTTCCCGGATCCATGGCCTAAAAAACGTCATCACAAAAGGCGAATGGTTCAGAGACCAAGAACAAATCTTTTTGCCCAGAAGCTTGCAAAGGGCGGTTACCTTTACTTTGTAACTGACTGGCTTGAATACGCAGAATTTGCCCTGGAAGAGCTTAATCAGACTGCAATGTTGAAGAATAAATATGACGGATTTGCTCCGGCTCAGAAGTGGCGCAAGCAGACTAAGTTTGAACGCAAGGGACTTGCGGCAGACCGGCCTATTACTGAACTTTTCTTTGAGAAAATATAATGGATTTATTTGAAAGTGCAAGAATATCAGAACTGGAAGGCCTCATAAAAAAATATCAGGCTTCCTATTATAACGGCGAGGCAGAAATTTCTGATGCCGAATTTGATAAGCTCTGGGATGAGTTAAAAAGCCTTGATCCTTCAAATTCCGTCCTGCAGAAAATCGGGGCAGACAGCGGAAATTTTGCAAAAATCCGCCATGTCATGCCTATGGGAAGTCAGGAAAAGGCTGCGAGCCCTGAGGAATTTCTTGCATGGGCAAAAAAGCACGTGTATGAGGAATATCTTGTTGAATATAAGCTTGACGGTGCCTCCCTTGAGCTTCAGTACGAGCATGGAAAGCTTGTAAGGGCCGTGACGCGCGGCGACGGCACAATCGGCGACGACATTACTGCGAACGCGCGCAAAATGGGCGGGGTAAAATCTCAGCTTTTTATAGATGGTCAGCTTCTTGATTATACAGGCGGTATTCGCGGCGAAGTCATTATGACCCACGAGGTTCATAAAAATCACTTTGCAGACAAGGCAAACTGCCGTAATGCGGCCAACGGCCTTATGAAGCGTAAGGACGGGGAAGGAAGCCAGTATCTCAATCTGATTACCTACGACGCACTTGAAACAAGTGGAAAAGTTTTTTTTAAGGATGAAGAGGAAAAAATCAGCTTTTTGAAAAAGTGCGGTTTTGATACTGTCCGCCTTGAAATCTGCAAAAGTCCTGACGAGGTTATACTTTACCGGGAAAAAATAATGGAAGAACGGAAAACTTCCATTCCTTTTGATATTGACGGCCTTGTCGTAAAGGAAAGGGCGATAAATCTTGATGACGCAAGCCGTAACCGCCCTGACCGCCAGATTGCCTTTAAGTTCAGCCTTGAAGAAGCTGTTTCTATTTTGCGCGAGGTTGAATGGAGCCGTAACGGCGGCACCTACACTCCGGTAGCAATTTTTGACGAAGTGGAGCTCAACGGAACTAAGGTTCAGAGGGCCAGTCTTGCAAACCCTGACACAATGCGCCAGCTTGGCGTCCGCATAGGAAGTCATGTTGTAGTCGTAAAGCGGGGGGAAATCATTCCAAAAATCATGGGAGTTCTTCCGACTGAAAATTCCGGGGAGGAAAGAGATGTTGTCTTTCCATGCATCTGCGAAACCTGCGGAACAAAGCTTGTTGATGAGGGAAGCAGGCTTTTCTGTCCGAATAAAGGCTGTTCAAAGCGGGTTCTGCATCAGCTTTTAAAATGGCAGTCTGTCGTTGATATCCGTGACCTTGGCGAAACTTTAATCACTTCTCTTTTTAAGGACGGACTTGTAACTTCTATTTCTGATATTTATAAGCTTACTTCTGATCAGCTTGTTCCATACTTTTTAAATGAAGAGAGCATTGAGGCAGAAAAAAAATCTCTTGGAGCTCAGAAGGTTTATGCTTCAATCCAGAATCACCGTCGCATGAAGCTGCCGGTTTTTCTTGCGGGCTTTGATATTGAAGGCTTTGGAGAAACTCTTGCAGAAAAGCTTACAGGAGCAGGTTTTGACAGTCTTGAAAAGCTTCTTTCTGCCAGTGAAGACCAGATTGCCTCTGTCTACGGTTTTGCCCAAATCACTGCGCGGACAATAAAAGAAGGTCTTGAAGAAAATGAAGATGAAATGAGAGCTCTTCTTGAGTCCGGAACTATTTTGATTGAAGAAGCGACGGGCGGTAAGCTTAGCGGAAAATCCTTCTGTTTTACAGGTGAGCTTTCCATTAAGCGTGCCGATGCTGAAAAAATGGTAAAGGACAAGGGAGGTTCAATAAAATCTTCAGTCACAAAGGACTTGAGCTATCTTGTTACAAATGACACGACAAGCGGTTCTTCTAAAAATGTAAAGGCTGCAAAGCTTGGCATTCCCGTAATTGATGAAAAAGAATTCCTTAAGCTTCTGGAATAGCTCCTGCTTTTCCGTCGCTAGAGTTTTTTTAAGACAAGCTCGTTGTCCTTTCCTACGCTGATGCTGTAGTAGCTGTCTGTCTGGCACCAGGAAAGGTCTATGGTGATTTTTTCTACCTTTCCGATTTTGAAAACCCGGGCCTTTCCATTTGCAAAGGTTGAAATGTTGTAAAGGCGCTGGCGGTTTTTCTTTGTGGAAGAGCCTCCCAAAAGGTGGCATTCGTGATTTTCGTCGTAATAGCGGGAAAGGCTTGTTGTTACCGGAAAGTGCAGGTTTTCCATCATTTCATTTTTTCCGTAGATTTCGACAGGAAAGAAAAAGTTTTTTTTGCAGAGTCTGGCCTTAAAAAAGTTTACGCAGAGGTAGTTTCCGCTCCAGGAACGTTCGATAACGGCGGTTTCACTTCCGTTTGAATCAATTATTGAAATTCTGGCACTGACTGTGCTGCCGTCTTCATTTGTGCTCGAGCCAAAAATCATGATTCTGACAAGCTCACCGGAATAAAAAGGCGCCAGCTTTTTTGCAGAAAGAAAAACTCTTGTGTATATAAAGCCTGAATAGATTATATAAAAGATTATGAGGGCTTTAAAAAGCTGAAAGAGTTTTTTCTTAATGTAATTTTTTTCTATTTCCAAAGGCAGTCCTTATTATGATTCTTATTAATTATCCTCAAAGGTAAAATCCTTCAAAAAGAACTCTGGAATTACGGCGCTGCCGTTCAGCCTCATTTCCCAGTGAAGGTGGGGGCCCGTTGCCATTCCTGTTGCCCCTGATTTTCCTATGAGCTGTCCCTGCTTTATCATGTCTCCTTCCGAAACTTTCAGTTCACTCAAGTGGTAGTAGACACTGTAAAGCCCCGGAAGATGTTCAATTACAATACTCCAGCCTGTTGAAATTCTGTCTTCGGCAAGTACAACCTTTCCTTCTGCGCAGGCCTTTACGTCAGAACCGGTCGGGATTCCGTAATCATTTCCGTAGTGGAGGCTCTTTCCCTTCTTGCCGTTTGAATAAATATAGGTGCGGCGGTCTCCGCAGTGAGCTGTATAACGGTTTGAATCAGTCGGGCAGGTAAAAGTTTTTAATGAATAAATGGCAGAGTAATTTGTCGAAAAAAAGATATTGTTCAATTTTTCAATCTGGGCCATTCTTTCGGCACTTGTATCAGTTCTGATGGCGGTATTATTGTCATCAAGATAAATGTCTTCGTTGTCAAAAGTGCGGAGGATAAAGGTTGACGGAAGAATGAATTCCTTAGGCTGCTCTCCGTTCAGTGAAAAAATCACCTTAAGCTGGCAGCTGCATTCATTTTCAAGCCAGAGGGATACCGGCACCCCGCAAAGCATTTCATAATTGTTTTTAGATTTTTTCCCGTTTATCTGATAAAAAGGTGAACGCTGGGAAATCTTACCGTCAAGAAGCAGCTGCAGTTCTGCCTTTAGGGCATTTGCCTGCTTTTTTACGTTCTTTCCCGGGGTAAGGTTCATGCGGACAAAAACTGCCTGCCCGGGTATGATTTCCTTATTGTACTGAAGGTTTATAGAATAACTTTCAGACTGGTAAAAAGCTTTTTCACAAAAAGCAGGTGCAAGTGTAGATAAAAATGCAGCACAAATTAATCCGAAAACTCTTTTTAAATACATAATTCCCTCAATTTTTTTTAATCTATATTCCGGCAGACGGCTTCAATTCCTTTATCATAAGCTGATTTGTTACATTTCCATTGAAGTAGTTTCTGCTTAATGTATAAAGTATATCATAAGATTGACCGACTGTTATATCTTTTTTTAGTCTTTCTCCCTGGCCCCAGAACATTGCGGGAAATTTATATTTTCCGCAGTTAAAGGTCAGCTTCAGGTGGAAGGGCTCTTTTTTTCCGACCAGCATGGCATCGCAAATGCGGGCATTTTTTGTCATAAAGACAAGCTCTGAATTTTCGTTGCCGTACGGCTCAAAGGTGTCTATCAGCTTGAAAACCTCAGGGGCCAGATATGAAGGAGGAATTTCAGCATCAATTTCAAGGGCTTCATCTTCTTCTGAAAGCTCTACGCTTTTTGAAGCTTCCTTAAGGTAGGAAATGAAGCGGGGAAGCTTTTCTTTTTCAAAGCTGAAACCGGCTGCGTAATTGTGGCCTCCGTGGTTTAAGAAAAAGTTTCCCATACCGTCAAGGAATTTTGTTGCAATAAAGCCCCTTTTGCTTCTTACAGAGCCTATGCAGATATCCTGGCTGAAGGTAAGGGCAAAGGATGGAACACCGAAGTCACTCATAAGCTTGGCCGCAAAAAGCCCTGTAAGACCGGGCTGGATGTCCTGGCTTACGACAACGCAGAATTTATTTGAGTGCTCGCTTACGCTTTTTTCTGCCTCGTTATGAACCTTAAAGGAGGCATTCTGTACCAGAAGCTTTCTTTCCTCGTTCATGGCAAAAATCTCTTCTGCAAGGGCTTCCCTCTGGCGGGGATTTTCCTCAAGAAAAAGCTTAAGCGCTACATCAGGCTTTCCAAGGCGGCCCGCAGCGTTTATGGCAGGAATTATGTTCCAGGAAAGGTCAACTGAAGATGTTATTTCCGGAACAAGCTTGAATTTAGCAAAAAGCTCAGCAAGTCCTTCCCGGGGATTATTCTTTTTAATTGACTGTATGCACTGGTTTACAAAAATGCGGTTTTCGTTTTTCATGGGCATGATGTCCGCAAGGGCTGCAATTCCAGCCATCTGAATGTCCCGGCTTTCTGCCTTTACAAAATCAGGGTGCTTTGAAGCGATGACTTTTTTACAGTAGGTGACGTAAAGGTTATAAAGGCTTTCAAGAACTCCGCTCTGTGCCGGGATGTATTTTGCAATGGAAGAAAGCTTTGCAAGCTGGCCGGAGCTTTTGTTTTTTACGGCAGGAATTACAGCCCCGATTTCATTTCTTAAATCATTGAGCATAAAATCTATGCCGCTTCCAAAAATGTTGAGGAAGACATTTTTTACTGCCTGAGAATCCCAGGCATAAAGCACCTGACCGGTAAGAAAGTTCAAAAGCTTTGTATCATAAATCGAAGTCCGGCCGGGAATTATCCTTTCGTGAAGCTCCTTTACCTTTACAAGATTTTTGATTTTTACACAGTCAATCAAAACTGCATCTTCTTCTTCGCCCACTTCGATAATCGTAATTTCTGAATTATAAAAATCTGTATGGGCATAGCGGAGGGCAGATACCAGCTTATAGGCAACCGCCGCTCCGGAAATCTCCTTAAAAGGATAGGCAGACTCTTCCAGCTTTGGATTTACGATAACGCTTGCTTGGGGAACTGTAGCCTGGGGATTGTGATGGTCGGTTACGATAACATCAATTCCAAGGGAGTTTGCAAGCTCTACTTCCTCATAGTTAGAAATACCGCAGTCTACGGTAATGATAAGGCTTCCGCCTTCATCGTAAA
Organism: uncultured Treponema sp.; assembly: GCA_947165895.1. Classification (GTDB taxonomy): domain Bacteria; phylum Spirochaetota; class Spirochaetia; order Treponematales; family Treponemataceae; genus Treponema_D. The sequence continues at coordinate 235,098 of CAMVCB010000001.1, read as the reverse complement.
ATTTATTTACGGCATCTTTAGAAAGTCCGTAAGGATCATCACCCACAGGAATACGCCAGCTTACGTCAATTCCCCGGCCTTTAAGATAGTCGTACAAAATTGTTGTACTTGTAATTCCGTCAGTATCGCTGTCACCAAAAATCAGGATTTTTTCGCCTTCTTCTTCGGCCTGTAAAATGCGTTCTACGGCATCTTCCATATTGGGAAGAAGAAAAGGCTCGTGCTGAAAGCGAAGGTCATTTTCCAGATAGTAAAGAATCTCACTTCCTTCTGTAATTCCCCGGCGTACAAAGATTGACGCAAGGATTTTGTCTATCTGATAGCTGCTGCACAATGGTTCAATATCTGTTTTTGTAACGTTTTTCTTAGTCCAGTTTGTCATGATTTAGAGTATTCCCGCCCCTGTCTCTATTGTATTTAATTTACTTTCTACGGCATTTTCTATCAGAAAAAAAACAAGGTCTTTGAGCTGAAGATAGTCCTGCCTGTCAATCTGCAGTTTTCTTGCTTCTGCGGGCGACAATACAGTAATTCCCGCAAGATAGCGTAAGGCCGAAAGCTTAAGGAAGAAATTGTATTCGGAATGTCCAAGTCCACCCGCAAGACATTCGCTGCAGATAAAATTATTTTCAATTCCATTATAATAGGTTTTGCTGTCTGGTGAAAGCCGGGAGCTTAAAAATGATTGACCGCAGGCGGAACAGGCGTGGGAAGGAGGCTGAATGCCAAGAAGCTCAAGATAGCGCCATAAAAATCTGATTAATCCCACCTGGGCCTGCTCTTCATTTGCAAGCTCAAGTCCGTCCATAAAGCCTGATGTAAGATGCCAGCACTCTTCAAAGCTTCCCCCGCATTTTGTCTTAATGCACAGCTCCGAAGCCAGGTTTGCCGCAAAGTTTTTATAAAGACTGAGGGAAAAGCTTGAGTGATAGTTTTTTACGTCAAAGTCACTGATTTTTACCTGCTTTTTTTCCGGGGCCTCGTAAAGGTAAATGATGCCGCTGTTCCACTGGGTAACAAGACTTCTCAGCCTGCTTTTAGGGCCGCCGTAAAGGGTGGCGTATATAATTCCCCTTGTTTTTGTAAGAAGAGTTACTGTGCTGTTGTTTTCTCCGGAAGCTTTCAGGCTTATTACCAGAGCTGAATCAGAGTAAGAGCGGTTCATCAGCATTATTTTATTGATATTTATAAAAAAAATCATTATAATAAGTATTCATTTTGGGGGTAAGTAATGGTATTTCCACTGGAACAGTTAGTTGAGTTTAAGGGCAATATTTATGAAATCACCGTGGCTGCAAGCCGCCGTGCTTATCAGATGGCTCGTGTAAACGATCCTGAAATTGAAGCTAATCAGGGTAAGGATGTTTGTGCAGCCGCTAAACAGCTTTTCAATAAAAAAGTAAGTTACCGTATTGAGCACAAAGAATAGAATACCCGTTCTGGTCATTTTTGCACCTACGGCTTCTGGAAAGACTGCCTTGACCCGCGAACTTTTTTCGCCAGCAGGCAGTCATTTTATTTTAAAGGCAGAAGTAATCAGCGCAGATTCTCAGGCAGTTTATAAGGGAATGGATATAGGGACCGCCAAGCCGGAGCCTTCTTTTTGTAAGGAAATTCCCCATCATATGATAGACCTTGTCAGCCCTGACTGTCAGTTTTCTGTAAGTGATTTTGTAGAAAGGGCAGATATCCTTTGCCGGGATATTTATCAAAGGGGAAAGCTTCCCCTTGTCTGCGGAGGAACAGGTTTTTATATCCGTAATTTTTTGTTTGGTCTTCCTTCCACTCCAAAGTCGGATGAAAAAATCAGAAATCAGCTGAAAGAGCGCATAGAAAAAGAAGGCAATCAGCCCCTGTATGAAGAGCTTTGCAGAATTGACCCGGAAAGTGCCGCAAAGATTCACGTAAACGATGCCTACCGCATCTGCCGGGCCCTTGAAGTTTTTTATACTAGCGGGAAAAAAAGGTCAGAAAGTCAGCTTTCCGTAAAGCTCCGGGATCTTTATGATTTCTGTTTTATTGTTTTGGAGCCTGAAAGAGAGCTTTTGTTCGAGCGTATAAGAAAGCGTGTTGACCTTATGTTTGAAGATGGTTTACGGGGCGAAGTTGAAAAGCTTATAAAGGCTGGATATACAAAAGAAAGTCCCGGAATGAAGGCCATCGGCTATTCTGAATTTTTTGATCCGGCGCTTAAGGGGGATGATGAAAAAATCAGGGAAGCGATAAAGCATCATTCCTGTAAATATGCAAAAAAACAATATACCTATATCCGGGATATTCCAGAAAGTAAGGTAATTCGTTATAATGCAATGGAAATGGATTTACAGAAAATTGCAGATTTAATAGGGAAATTTGCCGAAAGGACAGGTTTTTCTATTGACCTTAAGGCTTGATTCTGTAATAATATGAACACTTTATAAAGTAGGAGTGCCACCTCATGCCTTGTGGAAAGAAAAGAAAGCGCCAGAAGATGGCGACACATAAGCGAAAGAAGATGCTTAGACGTAATCGACATAAGAGCGCTTAGTATGTTTATCATACAGTTCTAGTCGAAACTTGTGTCAGATAGACCGCATTAGTTTTATACTAAGCGGTCTTTTTTTTGCTTTTAGATTGGCTTGAAAAGGGATTATAATAGTAGAAAATGCTGCTCCAAAAGATTAATTCTCCGGCAGACATAAAAAACTTCTCTCAGAAAGAAATCACTCAGCTTGCAAAAGAGTGCCGTAAGACAATTATTGATGTTGTCGGAAAAAACGGCGGTCACCTGGCAAGTAATCTTGGCGTTGTTGAATTGACAATAGCTTTGCACAGAGTTTTTGACAGTCCAAAGGATGCAATTATCTGGGATGTAAGTCATCAGTGCTATACCCATAAGCTTCTTACGGGGCGCTATAAGGATTTTTCTACTATCCGCACAAAAGACGGCCTTTCAGGCTTTACAAATACTGCCGAAAGCCCCCACGATTTTTTTATAAACGGCCATTCTTCAACATCAATTTCATCGGCCCTGGGACTTTTGACGGCAAGAAGCCTTGCAAAAAATGACGGCAAGGTAATTGCCGTAATAGGGGACGGTGCCTTGACCGGCGGTATGGCCTTTGAAGGTCTCAGTCACGCAGGTCAGCTTTCAAAAAATCTGATTGTTGTTCTGAATGATAACCAGATGTCCATTGACCACAACACAGGAGCCTTGTCCCGCTATCTCAGCCGCATGACGGCTTCCATAAAATATCAGTCATTCAGAAACATTATTGATAAAATCGTAAATCATATTCCATTATTTAACCGCTTCCTTGAAAAGCTGATTTTCCGCTGTAAGCGTGCAATTAAAGGTCTCTTTTTTGCAAACAATCTTTTTGTTGAGCTGGGCTTTGAATACACAGGCCCGATTGACGGTCACAATGAAAAAGAGCTTGAAGATATTTTTAAGAGGGTAAAAAAGCTTCACAGACCTGTTGTCGTTCACGTAATCACAAAAAAAGGAAAGGGCTATAGTCCTGCTGAAAATAAGCCTGATGTATTCCATGGCGTTGGACCTTTTCAGACAAGCGACGGAACTGTTGAAAAATTTGATACAACCAGCTTTACTGAAGCCTTCAGCAATCTGATTGTAAATGAAGCTGAAAAAAATGATAAAATTGCTGCGATTACGGCGGCAATGGCAAAGGGAACCGGCCTTACAGCCTTTTCTCACCGCTTTCCGGACAGATTTTTTGATGTCGGAATTGCAGAAGAGCATGCAGTTACCTTTGCGGGCGGTCTTGCGGCGGGCGGCATGATTCCTGTTGTCTGCATTTATTCAACCTTTATTCAGCGGGCCGTTGATCAGATTATCCACGATGTATCCCTTCAGAATTTTCATGTAATTTTCATGCTGGACAGGGCAGGAGCCGTTCCTGGCGACGGAGTTACTCATCAGGGAGTTTTTGATATTGCCCTTTTCCGCCCGGTTCCAAACCTTACGATTTATTCTCCCTGCAGCGAAAGTGACCTTAAGCTCTGCTTTGAAAATGCCCTGAAAGGTCAGGGTGCCCATATCATCCGCTATCCAAAGCTTTCCTGTCCGACTCACATTAGTCCTTTTGAAACGCCTGTAGAAAGAGGCCGGGGACTTATGATTCCCGCAACAGAAATAATCGTAGAAAATATTCCGGAAAAGGAGCTGCTTGCCCGCAAAAAAAAGATTCTTACAGTCTGCACAGGCGGTATGTATTCCGAAGTCCAGAAGGCTGTACGTTCCGTAATACTTAAGGGCGGCTATTCTGATATTTATACCCTCCGCTTTATCAAGCCTTTTGATGATGCATATTTTGTAAAGCTTGCAAAAAAATATAAGGGGCTCGTAATTGTAGAGGACGGCTGCAGAATCGGGGGCATCGGAGAATATCTGCTTGAGCTTCTCTGTGAAAACGGTATAAAAAACGTAAAGCAACTTGCCTTTGATGATAAATATTACGGGCACGGAACCCGGGGCGAAGTTCTTGAAATGGCAGGACTTTCGCCTTCAGATATTGAGAATGCAATAATTTCCCTATCGCAGAAGTAATAAAAGTGTAGTATAATGTAGGATATGGTTGGAATTGACAGGCTTTTACATGTTTATGATTATATCCGCCCAATCCTTGATATTGGCGTACTAACTTTTCTGCTCTACAAGATTTATGATTTCATTTCAAAAACAAACTCAGTTCAGATTCTTAAAGCCGCAGTTATCGTAGCCGTTTCTTTTGGGCTTGCAATTCTTCTTGATCTGACCACAATTCTCTGGCTTTTGAATATCATTGCCCCTGTTCTTGTAATTGCCTTTGCAGTAATTTTCCAGCCTGAAATCCGAAAGCTTTTCCTGCGAATAGGTCAGAGCGGCTGGTTTACTTTTGGTAACCGCTCAAAGCACACATATGTTGAGGCTGTCCTGATTGCGGCAGAAATGCTCTCAAAGCAGAAGCGTGGTATGCTGGCCGTTTTTATGCGCCACACAAAGCTTGATAACATCATGCAGACAGGAACAAGACTGAATGCGGATTTGTCTTCCAGTCTTCTGATGACAATTTTTGGAAAGGATACATCCCTTCATGACGGTGCCTGCTTCATTCAGTCGGGCAAACTGCTTGCTGCCGGCTGTTTTTTGCCGACAAGTGAAAACTACACAATTAAAAAGACTTTCGGTACCCGTCACCGTGCGGCCCTGGGACTTTCTGAAGTTTCTGATGCTGTTGTACTTGTCGTTTCTGAGGAAACCGGAGCCTTGAGCCTTGCTTATGATTCAAAGCTGAACTACGACCTTTCTACAAGTGAAATAAGAAAGATTCTTGAAAATCTTCTTGAAATTACGCCGGAAGAAAAAACACTGGAGGACACCATCGATGAACATCAGGCAATTGATTGAAAAATATTTTGAAAAATGGCCTGCAAAAATCGTATGTTTTGTTCTGGCTGTAATTCTTTATGTATTTCATCAGGTTTCGCTGGTAGAAAAGCGTTCCTTTGTTATTCCTCTGCATGTAACCGAAAGCGGCATGGTAACTCACCAGTCAGGTCTTCCCGGCTCTGTAAATGTTATTGTCCGCTCAAATCCTGATTCAATCAATTCAATTTCGGCTTCAGATATCAGGGCATCCATCAATCTTGATGATTATATTGAAAGCGGTACTTTTGATATTCCTGTTGTCCTTACTCTTTCTGACAGACTGCTTGCGATTGATCCTCTGGAACTGCATGTTACTCCTGAATTTATTACAACCAGAATTGAGCTTAAAAAAGCCCGCTTTGTAAAAATCCAGCCTTCGATTGTTGGGGAAGTTGCCCATGGTTATGAAATTACCAATGTTGATGTAAATCCCTCTTATGCACAGGTTATCGGCGGTGAATCAATGATTGACAGGCTTGAATATATTGAAACTACAAAGGTTATGGTTTCCAATGCGAGTACAGATTTTTCTACCGAAGCTGAATATCTTTCTGTAAACAAGCTTCTGAATGTAGTTGATAAAGGCCCCTATAAGGTTACTGTTTCCGTAAGGCCTTCTGAAAGCGAAAAATCATTTGATAAGGTTTCTGTTCTGCCTCTTCATCTTTCAAAAAAGCTTCAGCTCAAAAAAAGCCTTCCTTACGTTTCTTTCAGGCTTAAGGGAAAGCTCCTGAATCTTGAAAAATATTCACCTTCCATTGATACTGTCCGTCTTGATTTTTCAAAGGTGACTGTGCCGGGCGTTTATGAGCTTCCTTTAATTTATACTTTTCCCCATGCCTTTACCCTGCTTGAAAAATCTGATGAAAGCATAACAGTCGAAGTTCTCGAAGCAGAGTCTGTGGAAGAGAATGAAAAAGCTTCGGAGGAAAAGGAAAACGAGTCTTCAATTCCGATGATTTCTTTATGTGATGATAAAAGAGGCTCAAAAGCGTGATTTTTGGAATTGGAACTGATATTTCACAGGTCGACCGCTTTGAAAAATGGGTAAAAAATCCTCAGATGTTTATGAGATTTTTTAATTCAGCCGAAATTATGGAAAGGGGCAGCATTCAGGCACAATGCCAGCACTATGCCGCCCGCTTTGCCGCAAAGGAAGCTTTTTCAAAGGCACTTGGAACAGGAATCGCAGGTTTTGAGCTTAAGGAAGTTTACATACAGAATGATGGGCTTGGTAAGCCGGAGCTGAAGGTGGAAGGAAAGGCTCTGGAGCTTTTAAAAGAGAGGGCTGGGGATGATTTTTGCCTTCATGTTTCTTTGAGTCATGAAAAAGAATATGCCCTTGCTTTTGTCGTGATTGAATCTGTAAAATAAGGAATTATATATGGCAGTAATAAAAGAAGCAAAAAAACTTTCTCTATCATATTTTTCAAAGGATAAGATTCCCTGTCCTGTCTGCCGCAAGGCTTTTGCCCGCGAAATTATGCGCAGTGGTAACGGACGAATGATAGCGGGAAAGCTGACAGATGAGCTTCATAGAATTTATGAGCCTTCTGCAAAATTCGGCCGTGTTTTTCCTATGATTTATGAAATCGGGGCCTGTCCTTACTGCTATACAGCCATGTTCTGGAATGATTTTAAGGAAAAAATCCCCAGGGAAGAGCTTGAAAAGCTTTATGAAACTTCACAGGAAAGAAAGGAAAAGGTAGAAACAATCTTCCCTTATTTTAATACAAAGCATGAGCGGGCCCTTTATGACGGTGCGGCCATGTATTATATGGCACTTTTGACTTATGACTGTCTTGGCGGCTATATGACACCAACCCTGAAAAAAGGAATTATTTCCCTGCGTCTTGCCTGGCTTACAAATGACATGAATATGCTTTGTGCGGATCATAATTTTGACCTGATTTCAAAGATTTTTTACAGCAAGGCTCTTTTCTTCTATCAGCAGTCACTTGTCTGTGAAACTGATAAGTCTGAGGCATCTTCTTCATTGAATAATATGGGGCCTGATATCGATAAAAACTACGGCTGGGACGGAGTTGTTTATCTTTGCGGACTTCTTGAATATAAATACGGGCAGCAGGATGACATGCAGCTTCGTATGAAAAAGCTTTCCGAATCAAAAACTGCCATTGCCCGTATTTTTGGTCTTGGAAAATCTTCTAAAAACAAGCCGGGCCCTTTGCTGGAGCATGCAAGAAATCTTTATGATAAGATTTCAAAACTTGTAGCAGATGATGAGTTTTAATGCCTCTTTCGGGACAAAATAATGCGAAATATCTTATTAAAAATCTCCTATGACGGCACAGATTTCTGCGGCTGGCAGAGACAGGATAAAGAAGGGGTTGAAGCCCAGCGTACCGTTCAGGGGGAAATTGAAAAAGCCCTTGAAAAAATTCATAAAAAACCGACAATTCTTTACGGTTCCGGCAGGACTGACAGCGGTGTTCATGCCTATGCCCAGGCTGCAAACTTTTTTTCTCCCATTGAATCAATTCCTGCTGCAAATTATGTGCGTGCCCTCAATGCTTTTTTACCTCAGGATGTGCGCATTTTAGAGGCTGTAGAAAAGCCCGAAGATTTTAATGCCCGTTTTTCTGCAACAAGCCGGGTTTATCATTATTTTATTTCCACCGCCGAAGCCGTACCCGCAAATCTCAGCCGTTATGTATGGCATGTAAAAAATTATCAGCCGGATTTAGAAAGGCTTAATCACTTCTGTAAATGTCTGTGTGGTGAAATTGACTGCGCAAGCTTTGCTTCTTCGGGGGATGATTCTCTTTCTACAAGCCGCTATATTGACGGTGCAAGATTTTTCTGGCAGGAAGATATGTGGGGCGGAAGGCTTCTGGTGTTTGAAATTGAAGCAAATGCCTTTTTGTGGAAGATGGTAAGAACGTTGACGGGAACTTTAGTAATGCTTGACCGGGACAAAAAGCCGCTGGACAACATGGAAAAAATCCTTGCAGCAAAGAACCGCGTTTCTGCGGGCGTAACAGCACCACCGACCGGGCTTTTTTTGTATGAGATAAAATTTGACGGAATCAGACGGCATGTGTAAGAAAGAAATTTTTTGACACGGATGCACACAGATGAACACGGATAGTTTTTTTAATAAAAGGACATTTTCAAAATTCATATCTAAAAAATACATCCGTGATAATCCGTGCCTATCCGTGTAATCCGTGTCAAAAAAATATCTGTGTAAATCGGCGTCCCATCTGTGGCTAAACTACAATAAACTCACAGGATCCACATCGTATTCAATATAAACATTCTGATTATGTGTATATTCAAATGCCAGCTTTCGGGCAGCGGCCTGCAATGGAATAACAGACTTTCCCTTTAATAAAATCTGATAGCGGTAATTTTGACTTATCTTTTCTATAGGGCACTCTGCAGGGCCGATTATTTCTGCTTCGCGCGGGGTGTTTTCTTTTATGATTGAGGCTGCGTTTACGGCGGTTTCGTAGGCAAGACGCTTATTGAAAGAGCGGAATACAATTCTTACCAAGCGGCTGAATGGCGGAAAGTCCAGCAGCCGGCGGTTTTCAAGTTCTTTTTCATAAAAATCAATAATCTTTCCCGAACAAGCGTACAAAACAGGCTCTCTATTGGGATCATAGGTCTGAACAAGTACCTTTCCGTCGGGGAAGTAGCGGCCTGCCCGGCCTGCAACCTGGGTAATTAAAGAAAATATTCTTTCTGCGGCGCGGAAATCCGGCATGTGAAGGCCTGCGTCTGCCATAATGACACCTACCAGCTGCAGCTTTGGAAAGTTGAGACCTTTGGCTACCATCTGAGTTCCAAGCAGAATGTCGTATTTTCCCTGGCGGAAATCTTCAAGGCTTGCAAGAAGCTCTTCCTTTTTTCCGGCTACGTCCGTATCAAGACGGAGAATTCTGGCATTTGGAAACTTTGCCCTTGTTTCTGCTTCAATAAACTCAGTTCCAAAGCCGTTGCTTCCGATATCAAGAGAACCGCAGGAAGGGCAGGACTGTGGAGGCGTCATTGACCAGCCGCAGTAGTGACAGGTGAGGCGGTGGGTGGCCTTGTGATAGGTAAGGGGCACCGAACAGTTTTTGCAGACAAGCTCATAGCCGCAGGAATTGCAGCGGAAAAAGTGAGTAAAGCCGCGGCGGTTTAAAAACAAAATTGTCTGTTTTTTTGCATCCAGTGTTTTTTTGATTTCATCCTCAAGCGGCTTTGATATACAGCCGTCACTTCCAAAAAGATTAAGATTTATGCAGAAAATGCGGGGCATAGAGCCGCCTGCAAGCCGTTTTGTAAGAATATGGCGGACAATTGTGCCGTTTTTCATGCCGTACCAGGCTTCTACAGAAGGGGTTGCACTTCCCATCACAAGGGGGATTTTTAGATTCTGGGCCCTCTTCATGGCAACCTGACGGGCGTGGTAGCGGGGATTGTTTCCTGATTTATAAGAGCCGTCGTGCTCTTCATCAATGATGATAAGTCCTAAATCGGGAACCGAGGCAAAAACTGCAGAGCGGGCACCAACAATAACCCGGGCTTCCTTATGCATGATTTTATGCCACTGGGTCAGGCGCTGGCTTGGAGTAAGGCCTGAATGAATGATTGCCGCTGTATTTCCAAAGCGTTCTGCAATGGAAGCTGCAACCTGACCTGTAAGGCTGATTTCAGGAACAAGATAAATTATGCCCTTGCCCTGAGAAAGAATGCGTTCTGCAAGGGTAAGAAAAACCTCTGTTTTGCCGCTGCCGGTGGGCCCGTAAAGATAGTGAAAAAGTTTTGCCGGGCCTGAGGCTGTATTTTGAGATGCCAGTATTTCTTCTACAGCAGCCTTCTGCTCATCTGACAAAAGATTTTTCTGCGCTGCCGTAAGTTCGTTTTCAAAAGAAAATCCGCCTGCAGAACTTTCCCGTCTTCCCGAAGGAATCATAGAAAAAACGGCTTCTCCAAGGGTACATAAATAATAGTGGGAAAGCCATTTTGCCATTTCAAAAAGCTCGGGGCCAAAAAGGGGCTCTTTGTCTAAAATGCGTTTTACAGGTCGGATTTTTGATGCTTCTACAGGGCAGGAAGGGGGAAGCTCCTCTGTAATTTCCATTATAAAGCCTGTAAGCTTCTGGTTTCCGAACATGATTTCAGCCCGCTTTCCTACTTCTGGACGCAGCTCTGCCTTTTCATCTTGCTGCGCAGTATAAGAGTAGGTAAAGGGCTGGTTTACAGGACGATTTATAATAATCTGAAGATAGAGCATTTTTTACTGATTGCCGCCTGTCAGACTGTCTAATTTCTGGCGGAATTTTTTAAGGTCATCCCAGGCCGGGCGCTTCAAATCCTGGTTACGCAAAAGGGCGCTGGGGTGATAGGTAATCATCAAAGGAATACCGTTGTATTCAAAAAAGTTTCCGCGAAGCTTTCCCACCGGCTCCTGAGTATTGAGCATTTTCTGACCGGAAATGCGGCCCATACACAAAATCATCTTTGGCTTGAGAACTTTAATCTGGGCTTCAAGGAAAGAAAAACAGGCTTCCTCTTCTTCGGGAAAGGGATCGCGGTTCTGAGGCGGACGGCATTTTACTATGTTTGCAATAAAGCAGTTTGTCGTACGCGAAAGATTGATGGCGGCAAGCATTTTATCAAGCAGGATTCCGGCCTTTCCTACAAAAGGGCGGCCCTGCATATCCTCGTCGTAGCCCGGGCCTTCGCCGATTACAAGAACATCCGGGTGAGGAACGCCTTCTCCCGGAACGACATTCGTGCGGGTTCTGGCCAGCTGGCAGTGGGTACATTTTTGAATTTTTGAAGAAATGCTTTCGATTGTAAGAGGACTGGCACTTGACTGGCTGCCTGAGACCACGGCGGAAGGGGCTGTCTGCGCTTGGGAGACGGTACCCGCCTCGATTTTAGAAGGCATTTCCTGCGTAAGGTTGTCATCATCTTCAAAAATAGGCTTATTGGCAAAGGCCTGGGGCACAAATCCGCTGTTAGCCTGTGCAGCGGCATTTTTGAGAAGATTAAAAATCAGCTCTTTTTCGCTTGCCTTCATCGCCTATGCCTCGTTAGGGTCTTCTTTGTCTGTCCGAATGTCCGGCTCATTGCCAAAAGTGAACTTTATGATTTTTCTGTCGTCAAAAGACTTCTGAATGAGCTCGTCGACCCCAAGATTTTTATAGATTTCTTCGGCATCTTCAATGCGGCCGCGCAAAACAGGATGCTTAGGGCTGAAAAGAACACAGCAGTCCTCGTAAGGAAGAATTGAAGTTTCGTATGTGTCGATAAAGTTTGCAGTTTCAATGATTTCTTCCTTATCAAGGCCGCAGAGAGGGCGGAGAAGAGGAAATTCTGCAAAATGTTCGGTAACGTTCATGTTTTCGATTGTCTGGCTTGCAACCTGACCAAGGCTTTCGCCTGTAATAATGCACTGAGCCTTGCAGCGGGCGGCAAGAATATTTGCAACCTTCATCATGCAGACCCGCAGCATAAGGGTCGACCAGGCTTCCGGTGCCTTCTTTTTAATTTCCATCTGAACTTCGGTAAATGGAATGACGTTTAGGTAAACGGTGATTCCGTAGTAGGCCAGCTTCTGGGCAAGATCTTCTACCTTTTTCTGTGCCTCTTCCGAAGTGTAAGGATAAGAATGATAGTAAACACATTCGATTTTCATACCCCTGCGCAGCATACGGTAACCCGCAACAGGAGAATCAAGACCGCCGCTCAAAAGAAGAAGTCCTTTTCCGCTTGAGCCGACAGGAAGTCCCCGGCAGCCCACGTTTTCATCAGAATAAACAAAAACCTTTTCGCGGACTTCAACGTAAATAATGCAGTCCGGCTTGTGAACGTCAACCTTCATTAGCTTTTCTACGTCGCCCGCCGCCTCGCAGCAGATTTCGTAAGAGTTCATAGGAAAGTTCTTTTCTGCCCGCTTTGCCTGAATTTTAAAAGTTTTGCAGCCTTTTTCAGAAAGACGCAGGGCAATCTGATAAACAGTAGCCTTAATTGCTTCTATAGTCTTTTCGCAGGTTTCGGCCTTTGCCCAGCCTGTAATTCCAAGAATATGATTTAATGTGAATTCAACTTTTTCGCTGTCTTTTTCATCGCATTCGATATACATTCGGCCCGCGTGAAGTACAACTTTTGCATCAATTCCGCTCAGGCATTTTCTGGTATTTCTGGCCAGAAGATTTTCAAAATCGCGAAGATTCGAGCCCTTCAAGGTAAGCTCGCCAAGTTTTGCAAGATATGTAATCATAACTTTATTATAGAGGAAAATTGCGGAATTGAAAATCGGGGGAGCTGGAGGAGAGTGAAATTTTTATCTTTAGTTATAATGAAAAATTATCTTTTATTTTTCTTAGACCTGTTTTATCTTTAAATCAACATATTATAGAAGAAAGAGGAACTTTATGAAAAAATCAAAGGCTTTGTTTATCGGCGGAACAGGCACAATCTCTTCTGCAATTGTAAGGGCACTTGCAGAGCGGCCGGACTGGGAAATCTGGCTTTTGAACCGGGGAAACAGGGCCAGCGAAGTTCCTGCCGGTGTTCATCAGATTGTATGTGATATTTCTAATGAAGAAGATGCCCGAAAAAAGCTTGCCGGAATGGAATTTGATGTGGTAAATGAGTTCATCGGCTTTGTTCCTGAGCAGATTGAGCGCGATTACCGTCTCTTTAAAGGAAAGTGCAGGCAGTACATTTACATTTCCTCTGCTTCTGCCTACGCAAAACCTGCGGCAAACTATGTGATTACCGAAGGAACCACTCTTTCAAATCCACACTGGGAATATTCCCGCAACAAAATTGCCTGCGAAGAATTCCTTTTCAAAAAATATCGGGAGGAGGGGTTTCCTGTAACGATTGTCCGCCCCAGCCATACTTATGACGAAGGGCACATACCGCTTGGTGTGCACGGTAAAAAGGGCTTTTATCAGGTCATTAAGCGCATGATTGACGGAAAGCCTGTAATCATTCAGGGGGACGGAACTTCCCTCTGGCATGTAACTTTCAACAGGGATTTTGCGACCGGCTACATAGGACTTATGCTCAACCGTCACGCAATCGGTGAGGCCTTCCAGATAACAGGTGATGAAGTTCTTTCATGGAATCAGATTTATCAGACAATTGCTGATGCGCTCGGAGTTGAACTGAAGGCTTATCATGTTGCTTCAGACTATCTGAGTGCGGTTGGAGACAAGCTGGGCTTTGATTTTGAAGGAAGCCTTACCGGCGACAAATCTGTTTCGGTTGTTTTTGACAATTCAAAGCTAAAACGCCTTGTTCCCCAGATGACAACGACTGTTCCTTTTCATGACGGGGTCCGCATCGCACTTGATTACGTTATGTCTCACCCTGAATGTCAGATTGAAGATAAGGAATTTGATGACTGGTGCGACAAGGTGATTTCTGCACTGGAAGAAAGTAAAAGGAGATTTTAATGGATAAAATTAAATGGGGAATTTTAGGAACCGCAAACATAGCCCGCTGGGCAACAATACCGGGAATCAAGCTTGCCAAAAACGCAGAGCTTTACGCAATCGCGGGCCGCAGCCTTGAAAAAGCAAAATCCTTTGCGGATGAATACGGCTTTCAAAAGTATTACGGCAGTTACGAAGAGCTATTAAAAGACAGAGAGGTGCAGGCAGTTTACATCCCCCTTCCAAACAATCTTCACAAGGAATGGGTAATCAAAGCCCTCAAGGCAAAAAAACACGTTCTTTGCGAAAAGCCTCTTGCCTTGAACGCCGCCGAAGCCGAAGAAATGTTTGCCGCCGCAAAAGAAAACGGCGTTAATCTTATGGAAGCCTATGCCTATCTTCACAGTCCTTATATAAAGTCGCTTAAAGATGACATAAAAAGCGGAATTATCGGCGATGTGGATTTTATCGACACAGCCTTTGTGACCCAGGGCTATAAGGAAGATATCCGCCTTTACAAGGAAATGGGTGGAGGTGCCTTCTATGACCTTGGCTGCTACTGTACAACCATGATTCTTTCCATTATTGATTCAGAAGTTGCCGCTGTAAAAGCCTGCGCAGAATTTACAGAAAAAGGAGTAGATGAAATCACAACCGGATTTATCCGTTTTAAAAACGGAGCCAGGGCTTCCTTTAATGTTGGTATGAACCTGGGGCAGAACTCTAATTCCCGCTTTGACAGACTTTATATCCACGGCACAAAAGGCTGCATAAAATCTGACATCGAATACAACCAGGCTGGAAAACTCAGCTATCAGATTATTACAGAAAAGGGCGTAACGGAAAGAAAAATAGATGTCCCTCAGAATTACTCGCTGGAAATCACTCAGCTTGGGGAATGTATTACTTGCGGCGCCAAGCCTTTTGTAAGCCCAGAATTTTCTATTAAAAACGCAAAAGTTATGGATGCAGTTTTTAAGGAAATAGGGTATTAAGCTTGAAAATATATTTATTTTAAAGCTTTGCACAAAGTTTTACCATTCGTTATAATAAATGTATGAGAACGCTTAGAAGTGATGCTGAAATTGAAGCACTTTGCAAAGCCCTGCTTTCGCCGACCCGCTTACAGATGCTCAGGCTTATTGCAAACAATCGTAATATAAATCTGAATGAACTGGCAGAAGCCTGCAATATAACGAATGGTGCGGTTACCCACCACATGAAAATCCTGGAAGAATCAAATCTTGTTGAACAGGTTTACTCTCCGGGAATCCGGGGGTCTCAGAAAAACTGTACTTTAAAAGACTATCAGTTTGTCATTGATATTTTATCTGCAAACGATAAAACAAAAATGTATGAAACAGAAATTCCTGTCGGAAACTTTACTCAATACAAGGTTTATCCGACTTGCGGAATTGCCAGCATAGATAAAGTAATAGGTGAGGTTGATTCTCCCCGCTATTTTGATGATCCTGAGGCAAGCGCTGCCGGAATTTTATGGTTTTCAAAGGGATTTATTGAATACCGCATTCCAAACTATCTTGAAGAAAACCAGACATTGAAGGAGCTTCAGTTTTCTTTTGAAATCGGCTCTGAGGCTCCGGGAATCTGCGAAAACTGGCCAAGTGACATTTATTTTTCTATAAATGACAAAAATATCGGTTACTGGACAAGCCCGGGAGATTTTGGGGAAAAACGCGGTCTTTTTACTCCTGACTGGTGGGACAAGCACTGGAATTCTTACGGTCTTTTAAAGCTTCTTGTCATCAATGAAAACGGAACCTTTATTGACGGTGGAAAAATTTCTGACGTTACGGTTAATGATTTACAGATTAAGGCTGACCAGACAGTCACCTTAAGAATAAGCGTGCCGGAAACTGCTGCCAATATCGGAGGCTGTACAATTTTTGGAAAGGGCTTTGGAAATTACAATCAGGATATAAAAGTCAGGGCACTTTTTTCAGAAAGAGCATAAAAAAAACTGAACTGAAAAGGAGGATTTTCAGTTCAGTTTTTTTTTTATTTTTAAATCACTTTTTACTAATATTTAAAGCGAAGTACATTCCATGAAAGCTTATCAATATTGACATTGAAAACTCCCTTTTCACCCTTTACGACCTCAAGGTTGCGTGGTGCAACATTATCAGGCTTTTCGAAGGTGTTTATTGCATGTAAATCACTTCCAGAAAGAACGATATGTTCTGTCATAGTCATGTCCGCAAAGTCATGCAGTTCAAGCTTGAGCTGGTGATTCTGCTTTTTATCGATATTAAGACAGAATACAGTAAGCTCCTGCTTTTCTTCCTGATGAACTACTGCGGTTGCAAGAGCCGGAGTATCGCCGTAGCAGGTTTCGATTGTCGGTGACTTGATTAAGGTTTTTAATACAGAGCCCCGGCCATACATAGAAAGATGCTTGAAAGGCCAGAAAATTGTCTGTCTGATTACGGAACCGCCTTTCATTGTAAAAATAGGAGCGATAACGTTTACAAGCTGGGCAAGGCAGGCAATTTTTACGCGGTCAGAGTTATTCAAAAGAGTAATTCCAAGTCCGCCAAAAACCAGGGCGTCCAGCAGAGAGTAGCGGTCTTCAAGAAGGGCAGGTACTTCTTCCCAGCCGTGAGGCTGCTGCTTCTGCTGGTACCATACGTTCCATTCATCAAAAGAAAGGTTGATTGTTTTTTTGCTTCTCTTCAGAGCCTTTACATAATCAGCAGTGGCTGTAACACTGTGAATGAAAGAATCCATTTCCACAAAGGAAGCAAGGAAATCATCATCATTACCAAGATTTTCGTAGTAACGATGAAGCGAAAGATAATCAATATGGTCGTAAGTGTGCTCAAGAACGATTCTGTCCCATTCTGGGAAGGTCGGAAGCAGGGAAGTTGCACTTCCGCAGGCTACAAGCTCAAGCGAATCATCAACCCATTTCATGATTTTTGCAGTTTCGCGGGCCTTTTTACCGTAATCAACCGCGTCAAGGTGACAAATCTGCCATGGACCGTCCATTTCGTTTCCAATGCACCAGGTTTTAATCCCGTAAGGCTGCTCGTGACCGTTTTTCTTTCTTAAATCACTCCATGCAGTTCCGCCCGGAAAGTTACAGTATTCTACAAGCTCTCCGGCCTCTTTTGGAGTACCCGTTCCCATGTTTACGGCTCCCATAATTCCCGTACCGGCCTTTTTTGACCAGTCGTAAAATTCGTCTATACCAAACTGATTTGACTCAATCGTCTTCCAGGCAAGGTCCAGGCGCTTTGGCCGAAGCTCTTTTGGCCCGATTCCGTCTGTCCACTTATAGCCGGAAAGGAAATTTCCTCCCGGATAGCGGACCAGAGAAACTCCCAGCTCCTGAACAAGTTTGATAACGTCCTTGCGGAAGCCCTGTTCATCAGCATCCTTATGCCCCGGTTCATAAATACCTGTATATACAGCACGGCCAAGATGTTCAATAAAAGAACTGAACAATCTGTCGTCTACATCTGCAAGCTTGAAATTCTTTTCAATGAAAATTGAAACACTGCTCATAAATTACCCCTTTACGCTTCCAACTGTTAAACCTGTAATGAAAGCCTTCTGATTGATAAGGAAAAGAATAATAATCGGAATTACAGAAAACACTGCACCCGCAAGAAGAACATCATAGTTGTTTCCGTAAGGTGTTAAAAGTGCGTTCAAACCTATTGGTAAGGTCATGTTTTCGTTGGAACGAAGGGCAATCAAGGGCCATACAAATCCGTTCCAGCTGTTCATAGCCTGTAAAATCATGATAGCTGCATATGCGGGAAGCATAACAGGGCTCATAATCTTAAAGAAAATGCTTATTTCGTTGCAGCCGTCAATTCGGGCTGAATCTATCAGCTCCAGAGGCAGTCCCAGACAATACTGGCGGAAATAAAAAACTGCAAAGGATGATACAACAAAAGGAAGAATAACTCCAGCCTTTGTGTTGATTAACTTGATTTTTACCACAAGCTTAAACAAAGGGAGAATGAGTACCTCTGTCGGAATCATCATAACGGCAAGTACAATAAGGAAGATGACATTTCGTCCCTTGAAATTATAAACTCCAAGTCCGTAGCCTACCATTGCACAGAACAAAAGTGAAAAGGCTGTCTGCAGGGCTGTGAGCACAATACTGTTCTTAAACCAGAGGAAGAACATTCCGTGATTGTAGCCGAAGAGGGCCTTAAAGTTGTGGAGGCTCATAGTCTTTGGATTAAAATCCAGTGTAAGGCCGTTCTGTACCATCTGAGCGCCCGGACGCAGAGAAGAAAGCAGCATAAAGATAAAAGGCATGACACAGAAAAGAAGGATGACAGCGAGGATAATATATTTCAAAAAAGTTTTAAAAATGGCATTTTTTTCTTTCATATCGGTTATTCTCCTTTTTTGAAAGCACCAGTCAGCCAGAGCTGAACGACATTTACAATCATAATGACTGCAAAGAGGGCAACACCAATTGCAGAACCCATACCAAGGCGGGCAAAGTTGAAGCCTTCAAGGTAAATGTAAGAAACCATAGTCAAACCGATGTCACCTGGCGATGCTGCAGAACCGAACATTGTGTAGGTTTCTCCGAACATTGCAAAACCGCCGTAAACACTGATTGTAACTACATAAACAGTTACATTTTTCAAATTAGGCACTGTTACATACCAGAATTTCTGCCAGGAATTAACCCCGTCAATATCGGCAGCTTCATACTGCTCCTGTGGAATTGCATTCAATCCTGAAAGAAAATAAATCATGTTTACGCCAATCCATTTCCAGGTACAGAAGAGGACAAGAACGAACATGGTCGTTGCCCGCTGGAAAAGCCATTTTTTAGGGGCCGCTCCAAGCTTTATTAAAACAGAATTTACAAAAGCAGTTTCCTGCTCACTGAAAACATATCTGAAGAATAATCCGGCAACAACAACAGAGGTCAGGGCCGGAAGAAAATATGCAGATCTGAAGAAATTCTTAAATTTTGTTGTCTTTGAATTAACAAGAACTGCAAGAAACATAGGAAGGGGAATCAATACAATAATTGTTAAAATTGTATAAATCGTAGAGTTCTGAAGGGCATGAAAAAACTGCTCGTTATTCAGATTTTTATAGTTTTTAAGACCAATAAATGTAACGTCATCAAAGCCCGCTACATCCTGAAAGCTCATAATAAATGTGCTGATGAGGGGATATAATATAAACAGTAAAAATGAGATCAAAAAGGGTGACACAAATATCCATGGTGCCGTTTTTTGATTAATCAGAGTTTGGGAAAGGGATTTTTTGCTTTTATTTTTCATATAAAATCCTTAAAGCTTGTCTGACAAGCCCGTCTTTCCCGGACTTATCAGACTGTTTTAGTTTTTTTTAATTACTTGCTGTTTAAAATCTTGTTTGCATCTACAAGTGCCTGGCGAGGAGTTGCTGATCTTTCACCAAGAACCTTGTACATTACATTTTTCTGAACAAGACTCTGTGCTTCAGGGAATTTGTCGCCGCCGTTTACACCAAGAATTTCATCCTTAATGCTAACCAGCATGTCAAATACACCGTCGCCAAAGTAAGCTGTAAACTTGTTTGGAGCCTTCATAGCAGGATCTGTCCATGCATCCCAGCGGATTGGATCAAAACCAAGCAATGTCCATGTTTTGATAGAACCTTCTTTAGAAGCCTTTGCATAAACCATAAAGCGTGAAGCAAGGTCTGTGTGTTTTCCCTGAGAAGGAATTGCAGTACCAGTTCCACCAAGACCAGCTGAACGAGCTCCGTCCGGAGTCCAGCGAGGCATAGGACGAACGATGATTTTTCCGCTGAGTTTTGGCATATAGTCTGTAAAGCGGTTCATGTACCATAGCGGCATCCAGATGCTTGCAGCGCCGCCGTTGTTCATGAATGACCAGTACTCTTCTGAGTGATGGAAGCCGGCAGGTGCAATCTGAGCGATTCCTTCATCAACGAGTTTTACAATGAATTCAAGAGTTTTGATATTGATTTCGCTGTCCAAAGCTCCGTTTCCGTCTTTATCAAGGAAGTCGCCGCCCTGCTGAGCAATAAGAGGATAGAATGACCAGTGCTCTGTTGATTCAACAGTTGTCATTGGTTTTCCTGTCTTCTGAACTACGATTTTTCCGATGCGGTAGAAATCATCCCAGGTCTTGATGTCATCAGCGCTTACGCCTGCCTGATCAAGGATTTCTTTATTGTAGTAGATAACAGCTGCACCTACGTGGTAGTCAACACCGTAAATGTTTCCATTTTTTGTATATGGATTAAAGCGGCCTTTGATAAGGTGGTCCATATCAAGCAAATCATTCAGTTTTACAAGAGGAGGATTTTTACCCTTCAGATAGTTAGCAAATTTTCCGATTTCGATATCAGAAATATCAGGGGCACCAGAACCAGACTGCAGGGCAATCAAAAGCTTGTTGTGCATTTCATCATAACCAAGAACCTCAACTTCAAGTTCAATCTGTTCGTTTGGATTCTGTTTGTTCCAGGTTTCAGCAGCATCCTTCATGAATTCTGCATGAGCATTCTGGAAAGTCCAGAATGAAAGTTTTGTTTTTCCTGTTGAAGATGATGATTTCTTATCTGCTTTACAACCAACAGTTCCGGCAGCAAGCGCAAGCCCAAGGGCTGCACCAACAATTTTTGACAATTTAGCCATAATTGTCCTCCTTTTTTTGTTTTAATAACTATTAAACGTTTTTATTTAGTGTTTAATTAATTTAAGTGTAAGCCTGTAAAATTAATTTGTCAAATAAAAATTCATTAGAAATAAAAAGAAATATAGCCTTGCAGAAGTTTTATCCGAATTAATAAGACCGATCTTTTTTCCGATAATAAATCTATGAAAAAGCCTCTTATTTTCTTAGTCATGATATTTTCCTGTGTCCTGATTTTTTCTCAATCTATTCCTTCCTCCCTTTACGGCATCTGGGAGGGTAAAGACAGAATTGTTTTTTTTGAAGAGATCGGTGCTGGCGGGGCTCTTTCTGGTGAAGGTGCAGCTTCCGGCGGTGAAGCGCAGATTGTGGTTTTGCTTAAAGAATATTACGGCTGGTATTATGACAGGGCAGTGGAGCCTGAAGAATATGGGGAAAAGGAGCCAAGGACAAGGAATTCCGGCACTACAAAAAAAGCTCAGCAGGTCTATTTTGATGTAAAAAATCTAAAAGATGGAGAAAACTGGTCATTTTTAGAGCTTGAAACAGAGCTTTCCCGACGGCAGAAAAATCTTATTCCACTTCTTCTTGCAGATGATAAAATCTATCTTGATTTTTATATTCAGAATGATGAAGACAGAAATATATTTACAGGCCATGCAAAATCTGAAGGTATTACTATGTTTGAACAGACTTTGCCCGAAAATATAGGCCTTCTATATCTCACAGCTGACGGCGGTGCTGCCTATGACGTGCGCTACTGGAAGAGTGATATGGATTTTGAAGCTTCTCAGGTGCTTTTTAAACGTCCGGAAGGGGAATTTTCTGTTCCAAAGCACATTACAAGCCGGGAACAGAATTATTCATCTGTCAGTGGCCGAAGTAAAATTGTAAGAAATCCCCAGGGGGCAATGAGCCTTGAAAGCCGCGGCTTCAAATTCACCGGCAAGACTGCCTTCGATTCCCCCTTTATAATTGCAGATAAAGAGCCTTATCTTGTCCGCCTTGCAGATAAAAAGACCTTTGAAGATTTAATGAAGCTTGTAAAAGATGCTAACTCCCGCCGAAAGCCAGACCCGCCGGCCTTGTTCCCGCCGCATAATCCTCCGCTTAACTGGTACTGGGATGTAATTGATTTACTGGAAAGAAATAATCCTTACATTCAGGCAGTGCGTGAAAGACAGAGAACTTTTGGTGCGCGTGCAAAAGAAATTCAGTAATCATATAGAAGGATTTTAATTATGAAAAAAGTATTTACTGCTTTGTTATTTTTACTTTCAAGCTTTCTTTTTGCTGTTCCTAAATCAAAAATTAAAGACGGCGCCATCTTACACTGCTGGTGCTGGTCATTTAAAACTATAGAAGAAAAGTTCCCGGAAATTGCAGAGGCCGGTTTTACCGCTATTCAGACCTCTCCAATCAATACCTGTCTTGAAGGAGAAAATGGCGGGCTTGAGTTATTTGGCCGTAATGGTGGAGGAAAATGGTATTATCAGTATCAGCCGGTTGACTGGAAAATCGGGAACTATCAGCTGGGAACTCGCGAAGATTTTGAACGTATGTGCAAAAAGGCAGAGAGTCTTGGAATCGGTGTGATTGTAGACGTCGTACCAAATCATACGACACCACAAAAAGCTGCTGTAAATCCAGATTTTATAAAAGCCTGTGGAGGAATTGAAAAACTTTATCACGCAAACAGCAGCCAGTCTGTGAAAAGCTTTGCAAATAGACTTCAGGCAACAAGCCATTCTATGGGTGGCCTTCCAGACGTAAATACAGAAAATCCTTTGTTTCAGTCTTATTTTATGGTCTTTATGAATGATGCAGTTGATTGCGGTGCAGATGGTTTCCGTTTTGATACAGCAAAGCATATCGCCCTTCCTGATGATCCTCTTGACCCGGCTGCCACAAAAAATAATTTTTGGCCTGTTTTTACGGGAGCGGAGGCTGTAAACGGTCTTAAGCTTCATAAGGCGGCTGACTTATTTTTGTACGGCGAGGTTTTGCAGGCAGAAAATACCCGCGAAAAAGATTATGCAAAATACCTTGCAGTAACCGCAAGTCATTACGGAAAAACTCTCCGCAGTCAAGTAAAAAGTGATTCTGTATCTGCAAAGTATCTTAAAAACTGGCGCAATGATGCCGGCGGAAATAATCTTGTAACCTGGGTTGAATCTCACGACACCTACGCGAATGAGGGTGAAAGCGCAAAGCTTACAAACTTCCAGCTTCGCGCAGGCTGGGCTGTCATTACGGCGCGAAAAGAAGGAACTCCTTTGTTTTTCAGCAGGCCTAAGGGCGCGGAGGGAGTTCAGTTTCCTGGTGCATCAAAAATCGGAGACGCAGGAAATGATGAATTTAAAAATCCTGAAGTAATTGCTGTAAATAAATTCAGGACTGCAATGCGGGGAGAAGAAGAAAATCTTTTTAATGCTGATGAAGACGGCGGAAGTAAGATTTTATGCATTGAGCGTGGTAAAAAGGGATTGGTAATTATTAATACTGGAGATGCTGTCAAGTTTAAGGCTGTCACCTCCCTGCCAGACGGAGTTTACACCGACAGTGCTCACGGCATGCAGTTTAAGATTAAAAAAGACCAGATTACAGGAAAATTGACCCCCCATGAGATTTATGTAGTGTATTAATTTTTGCTTTTATATGCTTTACTAAAAAAGCCTTTTACTAAAAAAGCCTTGCTTTTATTTGTTATTTTTGCATAATAAAAAATATGAAAAAAAATGACAAAAAGTACTTGACAAGTACTTACAAAGGCATTAACCTTGCTTGCTTGCTTGCTTGCTTGCTTGCTTGCTTGCTTGCTTGCTTCTCTTCTCTAATAGTATCTTCTAATCCGATTTCCCTCCTGCGGGGGGACTGCTTATGAGCCGATACGCACTTCTTTTCGGCTCAGCTCCCGAAAATTTCAGACAGAAAAAACTTTCAGATATGCACGACTTTCTTGTAAGCGGGAAGGGCGGCAACTGGAAAGAAAAAGAAATAATCGAATTCCCTAATGGTCTTAATGATTTAACCTTCAGTTTTACTCTGAACAGTCTGCATGAGCGGGAATACGACAATGTTTTAATTTATATCTGCACTCAAAAGCCTGTAGAAGATAGTGATGAAAGCATCTGGCTTGGCGGCGAAGAAATCAGAAAAGAACATATATCGTTTTTTGAATCTAACAGGGGTAATACCAGCGTCCAGGTAATTTATGACTCCTGCTGTGATTTTATTAGTGATGAATCTTTAGGTTACGAAAAAGTCTCGGAATAAGTCTGCCTCATGGAATACTACTGTTTAATGGTAAAAACAGGGGCAGAAAAGAAATTTCGAGACGACGCTATTAAGATTTTTGAATCTGATTTCCCTGAATCACAATTTTATTCTTTTGAACGAAAACTCTATACAAGAAGACGCGGCTGGTTTGAAGCCCCGCTTTTCCCCGGTTATGTATTTTTTTCTGCAGAAGTGCTTACAGCTCCGGTGCTTGAACTTTTAAAAACAGTAAAAGGCTTTTATAAAATCCTGCGTGATAATCAGAATCCCGTAAAAATAAGCGGTAATTCTCTGGAAGAGTTAAAGCTCTTTATAAGCAATGGCGAGCACTGGGGCATTTCAAAAATTCAGTTCCTGCCCGGCCAGAAAATCAAGGCAATTTCCGGCCCCCTTGTAGGACTGGAAGGTCATATTGTGGCCGTAAACAAAAAGAAAAAGCAGATAACTGTACAGTCTAGTCTTACTTTTGACGGCAAGCGCTTTGACCTTTTGTATGAGGATGCACAGGCTGAGGAATGAAAAGAAATGTTGTTGTATATGGCTTTTCGAAAAATGCCGGTGTTTTCATTCAACCGGCTATAAAGTATATCCTTGGTGAAGTAAAAAGCTCTTATGTCTGTGAAATAGATTCTGCCTGGAAACAATTTTCATCAGCAGATGTTATTTGCATTAATTGCGGAATGACATTTTATGAAATGGGATTATGCTTTAATATAATAGAAAAAGTTTGTGAAAATCTTCCATTTATTGTATGTCTTTCCTGGCAGGAAGTTCCTGAAGAAAATCTTGATGTAATGCTTTTGCATTCTGTTCCTGTAATTATGTTTGATTTGGAATCAGAGGAAGAATTTGCTCTTTGTGCCGATGCTGTAAGAAAGGGGAAGAATTATCGCGCAAAGAATACCTATAACAGGAACGAAAGATTTTATTGTGACCGAATCGAAAATTACCTTAAATTATCAAGAAATCAAAAATATGCTTTTCATTATATGATGTGCGGAAAAAGCCAGAAGGAATTTCAAATAGATTTTGGATTTCAATCTTTGTCTACCGCATCCAGCCACTGGAATATGGTTTTACAGAAATTTAATGTAAAAAATGTATATGAATTACGAAAACTCTTCAGATAAAAAAAAGGACATTCAATTGACTGCTGCAAATTGAATGTCCCTGATGTGTTTAGCTAAAGATTGCTAATTCACTGTAAGAATTTTTTCATAAACCGAAGTACAGGTAAGCTTTGTCGGTGCAGTAGCTGATTTCTGCGTTTTGATAACTATTGTGTATGTGCCTGGTGTTAAATCCGGGATATCACAAATCAATTCGCTTCTAGAATTCTTGGTTAGTTTTGTAAGCTCTACTTTTGCTTCTATGTTATTACTTGTGTTTACAAAGTACAGGCCTACATCCTCATTTGTTCCTGCAATCAAAAGGTTTTTACCCTTAATTACAATATCTCCATTAGGAGTAAGGGTATCATCTTTCTGACTTGCAATATCAAGAATTGATGTAATCTGAGGAACAATTTCATTGCCCTGAGCAATAACAGGAGTAACATTTGCGGCAAGTTCCTTAATATCTTTGTTGTTTCTGAAGCCCAGGTCAATATAATGAACCTCCGGATTAAATTCAGAAAGCCTGCTTTCAAAGCTTCCGTTCAGTCTGGCATAAATAGTTCCGATACCGGCATCTACAATTGAGCCGTTCAGAACACGGTCAATTACCGCTGCGTTAATCTTTTCCCAGGTATAGACTATTTCATCTGTCGACGAATTTTTTAACACACCGGTAACGATCAAGTCTTTTGCAATGTCTTCCATATTAATTTTATTACGGAACATTGTTTTGGCATGGAAAGAAAGCTTACCGTCTTTTGCGATAAGCATATTGCTTGGATAAAGTCTTACAGGAAGCTTATACGATTTGTAATCAACCTGTTTTTCAGAAATAGTATTAATATTCATAAAGTTACCTCTTTATTGTTTTGAATTAGCAAAGATATTTTCTTCTTCGCCTGGTTTTTTATTAAAGTTTGCCATAATCTGTTTTCCCGTGCGGTTTGTGATTATCCCGAATACAAGGGAACACCATACTGCACCAGAAATCACACCACTTTTAAGGAAGATACATCCGGTAATGAATGAAAGTCCCTTAAAACTTACAAGCTTTGCAAGAAGATATATGAATCTTTTTAGTATAAGATGCCATAATTCCCTGAAGCTTGTCTGAATCAGATTTACCCCCATGAGCCCTCCTTAAGCTTTCTTTTTGTAAGCAGAAAGTTTTTGTAAAGATTCTGTAATTCCTTCAGCGTTCTTACTGTACCTCCGTGTTTTTCTATGCTGGACTGATTCATAAATAAACCTTCCCCCATATACCCTGCTATATGGACTGCTTTACCTTCATTATTCAAAAAGAATGCTGCCTGAATACCATCATTGTCGCTGCATTCTTTTGTAAAATAATTGCGGTAAAGACAATCTGCTGTAACCCTGATGTTCTTATTGTAAAGAGCATTAAGGCTTGCACAGACAGTTCCTGAACAGTCGCTGCTTTCTGTAGTTTCTTCACCCCACACATAAGGTGTGCCCTGGAATTCTGCAAGCAAATTATGGAAGCTTTCCTCTTTGCTGCATCCCTGTTCCCTTAGAAACTCTGCATAGTTTGCAAGGTTTCTTTTAGCTTCTGCTTTGTAATTTCTCATACAAAGACCTCCTCGTTTTTTTGATATGGCCTAAAGATAACAGAAAAAAATGCGTAAAAAACTCGTAGTTTCATTAGTTTTTAGGGGCAGAAAGGCTCTTTTCTGATTGAAAATGAAATATTTTGTGCTTGAAAATGAATATGACTTCGATTGAAAGCCATTTGTAAGTCAATTGAACTTGGGGAAGATTTCAAGTGAAAGTTACTTTATATTCAAATGAAGATGCAATAAATCTCAATTAATTAATGTTCGTTTTATGAACATTAATTGACATAGTGCTAATTTCTCTCTATTATTAAATTATACATTCAAGTTGCAGACTGTTTACGAGGCACGTTTGGTGCATAAATAAGTGCAATGCTTACAAAACTCCGGGTTACAGTGGTGATAACTGTACCATTATGGATTACCTTTTTTATAAAAGGGTAGTGCCAGAATGGATGCTATTGTATGCATTGAGGTAAACGGCGGCAACTTTTTTTATTTTTAAAGCAAAATATCAATTTATATTAAGAAATCCAAAACATTATGAAAGTCTCAAAAATCGCAGTTGTGGAAAGCATCTGTATCTGTGTTGTTTAATATGAATAATAAAAATATTGCAATTATAAATACTGTGTCTGATAAAAGTACGGGTAAAATTTGCTTTGGGCTTTTTAATTATTTTATACAAAAAGAATATAGTGTTTATTTTTGTTATGGATATGGAAAAAAACTTTCTGTAAAAAACACCTATCGTATAAATTATTTTATAGAAAGATATATTCATGCAATTCTTGCAAGATTGACAGGTTTACAAGGCTATTTTTCTAATCTTGCGACAACAAGGCTTTTTCATTATTTGAAGAAGAATAATATTGATACTATTTATGCAGCAAGTTTGCATGGCTATTATCTGAATGAAAATAGATTTCTGAAATATGTCGAAAAAAACAGTATTAATTTTGTTTATATCATGATTGATGAATATCCTTATAAAGGAAAATGTGGGTATTCTGCTGATTGTGATAATTATTTATATGGTTGTGGAAATTGTCCTTCAATAAAAGAATATCCAAAGAGTTTGTTTTTTGATCAAAGCTCTAAAATCTTTTTGATGAAAAAAAAATCTTATCAATCTATTAGAAATCATTCGATTTTTGTAGGTCCTGAGTTTGTTGTAAAAGATGCAAAGAAATCTCCGTTAATGGAAAAAATGAAGACTTCAATAGTTGATGAATCTATTGATACTGATTTTTATTGTCCTAGAAATTCATCTGAATTAAAAAAAATATTAAAAATAGCTCCTGCAAAGATTGTTATTCTTTGTATTGCACCTTCGTCAATAGAACGAAAAGGAACTAGATATTTTACAGAACTTGCTAGACGTTTTGAAAATGACGAAAGATATATTTTTGTGCATGTAGGCTACACAACTTCTGACATAGGCCTGCCAAAAAATTATATACCAATTGGATATATTTCTGACCAAGAAATACTGGCACAGTATTATTCAATCGGAGATTTGTTTGTTTTTCCAAGTTTGCTAGATACTATGCCTAATGCTTGCCTTGAAGCTTTGTCTTGCGGTGTACCCTTGCTTTGCTTTAACACATCGGGAATGCCATATCTTGGTGATGAATCTGTAATGACATTGGTTGAAGCAAAAAATGTGGACGAAATGGAAAAGGTTGTAAGAAATACTGGAAAACTTACAGATGAAAAAAGAAATCTTTGCAGAGGTTATGCGCTAAGAAGGTACAGCAGTAAAGACTATTATAACAAATTAGAAGCTGTTCTTAATCTTATTGCAGAATAATTAAGTGAAGGTAAATAGATATGATACATTTTAATGTTCCGCCAATTACAGGCGATGAAAAAAAATATGTTTGTGAGGCGATTGATTCTCACAAAATTTGTGGTGATGGAGAATTTACAAAAAAGTGCAGCAGATGGATGGAAGAAAAAGTTAATGCTCAAAGAGTTCTTCTTACGACAAGCGGTTCTACAGCTTTGGATATGGCATTGTTGCTTTGCAATTTAAATCCGGGTGATGAGGTGATTTTACCTTCATATACTTTTTCGAGTACCGCAAATTCGGCTGTCTTATGCGGAGCAAGACTTGTTTTTGTTGATATTCGTCCAGATACTATGAATATTGATGAAAAATTAATAGAAAAAGCTATAACAAATAAAACAAAAGTAATTATTGTTATGCATTATGCCGGTGTGGCATGTGAGATGGACGAAATAATGCAGATTGCGAAAAAACACAATCTTATTGTTGTTGAAGATGCCGCACAGGGTGTAGCCAGTGAATATAAAAGTAAAAAGCTTGGAACTATAGGAGACTTTGGTTGTTACAGTTTCCACGAAACAAAAAATTTTTCTATGGGTGAAGGAGGAGCAATCGTAATAAACAATCCTGATTATATTGAAAAAGCAGAGATACTAAGAGAAAAAGGAACAAATCGTTCAAAATTTCTTCGAGGGCAAATAGACAAATATACTTGGGTAGATTTTGGTGATAGTTATCTTCCTTCTGAGTTGAATGCTGCATACTTATGGGCTCAGCTATGTCATAGTGATGAAATTACTGCAAAAAGAATGGCTATTTGGAATAGATATAAAACCGTTATGGAGAAATATGAGCAACAGGGTGTTGTTGAGCTTCAGTATATTCCTGATTATGCAAAACACAATGCGCATATGTTCTATATAAAATTAAAGGATTTGGAAGAACGTACAAAATTTATTTCATATTTTAAAAGTAAAGAAATCATTACTCCATTTCATTATGTGCCTCTACATTCCGCTCCTGCTGGCTTAAAGTTTGGTAGATTTTTTGGAGAAGATATTTATACAACAAAAGAAAGTGAAAGATTAGTAAGGCTTCCTTTGTATTACAATATGACGGAAGATGAACTGGATGTTGTAATCGATACGTTAGACAATTATTTTAATAACAGTAATAAAAAGTTATAAAAAGTTATAATGCGAAAGAAAATAACATTTTTAACAAATTCCCCTGCTCCTTATACGCGTTCTTTTTTTGAACAATTACAAAAAGAATTTGATGTATACGTTTTATATGAGAGGAAACAAGCCTCTAATAGAGAAAAAAAATGGGTGAAAAAAAGCAATATTTCATATAATGAAATTTATTTACATGGTATTCCTTATGCAAAGGAACTTGCCTTTTGCCCTTTTGTTTTTAAATATCTCCATAATGCAGATTTGATAATTGTTGGCGATTATTCTTCATTCACAGGTTTGTTTTCGATTTTGTATATGCATTATAAACATATACCATTTGTTCTTCATATTGATGGTGGAATTATAAATACAAATGAAAAGCGATTCAAATTTCTTTTTAAAAAATTTTTTATCTCTAAGGCTAGTGCTTATATGTCATCAGGAAAAATGACAGATTTATATATTAGGCATTATGGGAATTTAAAAGTTCCTGTTTATCATTATCCATATACTTCTGTTCCTTATGATGAAATATTAAAACACATTTATACAAAAGAAAAAAAGAATAGTTTGCGAAAATATCTAAAACTAGATTATAACTGCTTGGATAGTTTTTTGGTTGTTTCTGTAGGTAGTATTATATTTAGAAAAGGTTTTGATATTTTAATAAAAGCTGCAAAAAAATGTCCTAGATGCATATATTTTCTGATAATTGGAGGTACTCCATATAAAGAGTTATCAAATCTTATCAAAGATCTAAATATTAACAATATATTTTTTATTCCGTTTTGTGAACCGGAAAAAGTAAAGTTCTATTTACGAAGCGCAGATTTATATGTTTTTCCTACTCGCTATGATATTTGGGGACTTGTAATAAATGAGGCTATGGCTGCAGGTCTTCCTGTTATAACAACTGATAAATGTGTAGCAGGTATTGAACTTGTTGAGAATGGAAAAAACGGTTTTGTCGTTCCTGCTGATGATAGTATAGAGTTAGCTAATGCCATAAATAAATACTATTCGTTATCAAATAATGAAAAAAGAAATTTTGCAGAAAATAGTCTTAGTAAAATTAAGCCTTATTCATTAGAAAATATGACGTATGAATATGCATGTTCTTTAACAGATTTTATTAATAAACAAATTAGAGAAAAAAAATGAAAATTTTGTATTGTTCAAATTTTTGCACAGAAATGGTTTTTAAAAAGTTTCTTGAAAGAAACTTGAATAAAATAGGGCAGGCGGTTCTAAAGTATCATTCTCTTTTGGTTAAAGGTCTAACTAAACAGGATAATGTTCAGCTAGAGGCATTATCAAAATTGCCTGTAACTTCAGGTTTTAAGGATATCCCTTTTTTTATACCGGCATTAAAAGATAATTATAAAAATCATAAAGTTAACTATATACCTTTTTTAAATCTTCCTGGATTAAATAATTTTCTCCAAATAATCTATTCTTTTTTATTTATATTATTATTACAAAAAAAGAAGGATCTTGTTGTAATTACCGATGTACTCTTTGTTTCTATGAATATAGGTATTCTTACTGCCTGTAGAATACGAGGAATAAAAACAATTGGTATTATTACCGATTTACCAGAAATGCTTTACAATGATCAAAAATACAGTTATGTACATAGTTGTAAAAAAATTATAAATAAATGTGATGCATATCTTTTGCTTACAGATATGATGAATGATGTTGTTAATTTGGAACGTAAAAAACCTTTTTTGGTAATGGAAGGTGTTGTGGATTCAGAACAAAATGATAACTCTGTTGAGAACCTATCAAACACACAAAAAAAAATATGCCTGTATAGTGGCAGCTTGGATAAAATACATGGAATAGAGTATCTTGTAAAAGGATTTATTAAGGCTGATGTTTATGACGCAGAACTCCATATCTATGGAATGGGTGATTTTGTTCCTGAATTAAAAGAATTAATAAAATCAAATTCTTCTATAAAGTATTTTGGAGTAAAATCTAATTCAGAAATTGTTCAAGCACAAAAGAAAGCTTATTTATTGATAAATCCCCGTCCTTCAAATCAAGAATTTACAAAATATTCATTTCCTTCGAAAAATATGGAATATATGTCATCAGGCACTCCTTTATTAACAACAAAACTTCCCGGAATGCCATTAGAATATTATAAATATGTTTATTTTATTGAAGAAGAAAATGAGGATGGAATTAAGGTAAAACTTCAGGAATTATTAAATAAGTCATCGAGTGAATTGTTTACAAAAGGAAAACTTGCAAAAACTTTTGTACTTAAAAATAAAAATGAATATATTCAAGCTAAAAAGATTCTAAATTTAGTTTCAAAAATTTTGGCAGAATAATGAGAAAACATTTGTTTTATTTTACTACTCTGTTAATTTAGCACAAGAAAGAAAAAGAATATGAAGAATGTTTCGCATAAAATAAGGGTATTATGGTTATGTAATACAATGATACCTCAATTTGACAAAATTTT
The DNA here is from genome assembly GCA_947165895.1 of uncultured Treponema sp. Lineage (GTDB taxonomy): Bacteria > Spirochaetota > Spirochaetia > Treponematales > Treponemataceae > Treponema_D. Next base: position 203,207 of record CAMVCB010000001.1, on the reverse strand, counting down.
AGGTTGTAAGTTTGGCGGTGGTGGAAGTTGGTTAGAATTATCGTTAGAAAAATTACAAGAAAGCAATGAATGTTGTATAGCGTATTGTTCTCCAATGAGATTAAAACAATCAATTATTAAAGCTGATTATAAAGATATAAAAATATATGGATTTAATAAAAAACAATGGAAACCTTATTATTATGATAAATCTTTAGAAAAAACTTTTAGAACTATTATTGAAGATTTTAACCCAGATATTGTTCATATTTTTGGTACTGAGTTTCCACATACACTTGCAATGGTTAGAGCATTTAATAATCCTTTGAAAACTGTAATTCACATACAAGGGTTATGTTTTTTTTGGGGGGGGGAGTATACAGCTTTTTTGTCTAAAAAAGTTGTAAATGGAATGTCTTTTCGGGATTTTCTGAGGCATGATAATATTGCGAAGCAGCAAAAAAAATTTCTTAAACGAGGTCGTTTTGAAATAGAAGCTCTATGTAATGTTAAGTATGTTATGGGACGTACAACATGGGATAAAGTCGCAGTAAAACAGATAAATCCAAAAGTTACGTACCATTATTGTCCTGAAACTTTACGAAGTGTTTTTTATGAGGCACCTTATTGGAATATAGATAATTGTGTTAGGCACAGTATTTTTATGAGTCAGGGGGACTATCCAATAAAGGCTCTTCACATTGCTTTGGAAGCTTTAAGTATTGTAAGGAAAGATTTTCCTGATGCAAAATTATTTGTGGCTGGTAATAATATTGTTCGTGCAAATTCACTATTATGCAAACTAAAACAATCATATTATTCAAAATACTTGAACTCAATTATAAAAAATAATAATTTGCAAGGTTCTGTTATTTTTACAGGAATTTTAAATGCTGTTCAAATGAAAGAAATGTTTTTAAAATCCAATGTTTATATTTTACCTAGTGTAATGGAAAATAGCCCGAATTCTCTTTCTGAAGCAATGATAACCGGTGTTCCAAGTGTTGCAAGTTATGTTGGTGGTATTCCAGATATGGTTACGCATGGTGTAGATGGATTTCTATATCAAGCAAATGCACCGTATATGCTTTCACATTTTATTATGAATATTTTTCTTAATGATAATTTAACTAAAACAATTTCTGAAAATGCAAGGAACAGATATTTAAAAACAGATGGTGATAATAATAAGAACATTCTTGTGGATATCTATAAAAGTATTCTGAAAAAATGCGAATAACAATTAAAAAGCTACATATAAAAAAAATTTCCTTGACTAGTTTAGTATCAAGTTTATTAGTTTTATATACAATTTTTGCTACAGATTCACTTGTAATAAAAACAAATATTTCTCCTATACCCTGGATTGTTTCTAGGATTATTATTTGTTTAATAACTGTTGTAGGATTTATTTTTATAAAACATACCCGACAAAAATTTTCTTATTTGGTTTGCTTTGTGGGTGCTGCCTGTTTATCAATAATGTTTTCCCATGATTTTACAGGTGGTTACATATTCCAGATAATACTTTTTGCATATGGATATTTTATTTCTCAAATAATTTCTTTTGAAGATTTCAAAAAACACTATATTTTTTGGATGCGAATTATAGCCTTAGTTTCAATAATTGGTATTATTTTTCATAACCAGATAATAAATACGACATTTATTCCAACCTTAGAAAACTCTGTGAACGTAAAGTCAAAGTTTTTGTTCTTCACAAACGTTTCATATTCTACGAATAAACTTACTGGAAATTTTTCTCTTATCAGAAATTGGGGTCCTTTCTGGGAACCTGGATGTTACCAAATCTATTTAATTCTAGCACTAATTTTTTCTTTATTTGGTAACAGACATATAAATGTTTTTGATATGATAATATTTTCATTGGCAGCAGTTACAACTTTTTCTGCAGCGGCTTTTGTTGTTCTTGCTTTATTGTATTTTATTTTTTTCTTTTTTTATAATTCTCATTATTCGGATAATTTTCATAAAATAAGAAAATATATATTTATTATTGTTATTTTGAGTATATATATTGTATTAATACTGCCTGGTGTAGCTTCTATGTTAGTCGGAAAATTATTTGATATAAATGGACCTTCTGCACAGTCATCGCAGGCAAGATATTATTCAATTTTTTTTAATATTTATGCTATGTTATTACATCCCTTTGGTTCTGGCCCAAATTTCTTAGATTCTGAAATAAATTCATTTAAGACAATATTCAATCTGGTTAATTTAAGAAATGATTTTGGAAATGTTAATTCTTTTTTACTTTTTTTCAGTGCATTTGGAATCTTATTTGGTGTATTATACTCATTTGGCTTAAAGGCATTCTGTAACAAAATCTATAAAAATAAGTTTATTTCATTTTGGTTATTTATAATAATAATGCTAGAAATGTTTAATGAACCACTAACATATTCTTTAATTTTTCATGTAATTGTAATGTATGGTAATGTATGTATTTTTCCAAAAAAAATAATCTTATTTGAACATAATAAAAATGTCTGAATCTAGAACACACAACGCAAAGCGAAATATATTTTTTGGTCTCATAAATCGTATTGTTCAGCTATGTTTGCCTTTTGTAATTCGAACATTTGTTATCAAAAATATTGGAGCTGATTATTTAGGACTTGATAGCCTTTTTGTTTCAATTTTAGAAGTTCTGAATATGGCAGAACTTGGTTTTTCAAGTGCTATTATTTTCAGTTTATATAAACCACTTGCAGAAAAAGATACTGCAAAAGTTTGTGCACTTTTGCAGTTATATAAGCAAATATATAGAATAGTTGGGCTTTTTATTGTAATAGTCGGTTTATTGCTAATGCCATTTCTGCCACGCTTAATAAAAGGCTCGTGGCCGGATGATATAAACATCTATCTGTTATATAGCATTTATCTTTTTACAACAGCTGTTAGTTATCTTATTTTTGCATATCAAAATGCATTGCTTAGTGCTTCACAGCGAAGAGATGTCATAAGTAATGTAGAATCAATTTTATCTATCATAAAATGTGTGATGCAGTTCTTGTGTCTTTTAATTTTTCATAACTTTTATGCTTATGTAATCTGGAAGTTAATATATGCAGTTTTTTATAATTTAATCATTAATATCATTACAAAAAAGAAATTCCCTCAATATGTGTGTAAGGGAAAAATAGATAAAGAAGAGAAAAAAGCAATAACAAAACAGATTTGTGGGGTAGCAATAAGTAAATTATGCCTTACAACAAGAAATTCGTTTGACAATATTGTTTTGGCTTTGTTTTGCGGAATTACGGATGTTGCAATTTATTCTAACTATTTTTATATCTTTGCTGCTGTTGCCAGTATTACAGGAGTAATTAATCTTGGAATTTCTGCAGGAGTAGGAAACAGTATTGCTACAGAATCTACAGAAAAAAATTATGAGGATTTAAAGAAATTTCATTATTATTTTAGTTGGATAAGTGCTTGGTGTTCAATTTGTATGTTATGCCTCTACCAGCCTTTTATGGAGTTATGGGTTGGTAAAGAATTAACAGCCCCGTTTATTATTGCGGTATTTTTTAGTTTATATTTTTATATTGGACAAATGGGGCAAATCCGGTCTGTTTATTCAGGCGGGTATGGTATATGGTGGGAATTTAGGTTTTCAAATGTTGTTGAGGTTGTTTGTAATTTGATTTTGAATTTCATTCTAGGTTACTTCTTTGGAATGAAAGGAATTGTATTTGCAACAATTCTGACTGTTTTAATATTTGGCGTTGTCGTATCTAATGTAATAACATTAAAAAACTGTTTTAAACGGAAGTCAGGAGAATTTCTTTTAATAACATTTATATATTTTATAGTTACTTGCTTTTGTGCAATTATCGTATATTTAATATGCAGAATTTTTACTTATTCAAATCTTTTATTAACTTTTTCAGCAAGGTTTGGAGTATGCCTAATTCTGCCAAATCTATATTTTTTAATTATGTCTTTTTTTGATAAAAAACATAGATATTACCTTAGATTCATAAAAGATAATTACTTATATCGTAGAAAATGATTGATAATTAGTAATGAAATTATAAAGATTTATAAAAAATATATATGACAGAGTTAGAAAAGTATAAGTTAGAACAGAAAGAAGGGAAGAAAGTTGTCGTCGTTTATGGTAACTGTCATACTTCGGTAATTCGTGCATATTTAGAAAATTGTAAAGAGTTTTGTGAGAATTATGTTATTTATCCAATTGCGTATATTCAAGATATAATTGATGCTTCTTATTTTACAAACGAGCCTGCATTTTCGATTTGCGATGTATTTATTCATCAAAGTATTCAAAAGAATAATAGATATGGGGAGGAGTTTTCATCCGAGTATATTTTAAAAATATTGAAGAATGATTGTAAAATAATTTCGATTCCTAATGTATATCATCTACCATTGTGCTTTTTCCCTGAATATGTCGAAGGCGGGGAATTTAGGGACAAAATTAATACAGTTTTTTTTAGAGACAGAATAATTGATTATTATTACCAAAAAGGAGCTTCTGCTAAAGAGATTTATTCCAAATACCTAGATTCTGAGTTATTTGCAGAATATAATTTTAAGGGAGAATTTGAAAAATTTATATATAAAATAAAGACAAGAGAAAAAGATTGGGATATAAAAGTTTCTGACTTTATAATTGAAAATTATAAAACACGTCAACTATTTTATGATCCAAATCATCCTACTGGTGTTTTTTTTACTTATGTTGGATCAGAACTGTTAAAAATTTTGGAAATAAATAATCCGACTTATAAAAATACTAAAATTCCAGAATTGGATAGTTTTGAAATGCCTATTTATTACTCTACCGCTAAATATTTTTTGTCTAATATACAACCAAAGGATGTTATTAGAACATATATGGGAAGAAAGGTTCTAAGAGAAGATATCACGGTGAAAAAGTATATCAAACAATATTTGTCTATGGAATGGCAGAATAACACATTGCCTTTGTTTTTCAGAATGAAAAGTTTAGTGTTATATACATTATATAAAATTGTAGATTTTATTTTCCATGTGATAGAATTTTTTAAAAATAAATTGAAATCTTGAATAATTTGTTATTAAGATTTGTATGCGCATTTTTTAATATAAAAATATAAAAAATATGCGAGATGTTCTATTTTAAGTATTTCGAAATCTTAAATGTAGAATAAATAATTATAAAGTATCAATTGGATGAAAAAAAGGAAAAAATATGAAAGCAGTAGCAATAATGCCTTTGAAATTGAACAACGAGCGTTTACCTGGAAAGAATATTAAGAAACTAGGTGAAAAGCCTTTGTTGCAGTATGAATTACAGAATTTACAATGTGTGAACGGAATAGACAAAATTATTGTTTATTGTAGTGATGATTCGGTGTGCAATTATCTTCCAAAAGGAATTTGTTTTTGTAAAAGACCAGTTTTTTTGGATTTACCGACATCGAATTTTACACAAATTTTCGAGAACTTTATGAATGAATTTGATGCAGATATTTATGTATATGCACATGCGACAGCACCGTTCATTACTGTTGAAACAATGCAGGAATGTCTTGATGCTGTTGTATCTGGAAAATATGATTCTGCGTTTTGTGCTACGAAGATACAGGATTTCTTGTGGCAAGATAATAAACCTTTGAATTTTGATGCAACTAATTTGCCTAGAAGTCAGGATATAAAGCCGATTTATCGGGAAACTAGTGGAGTATATGTGTTTACAAAAGACGTTTTCTTAAAGTATAGGCGAAGAATAGGGGAAAATCCATTTGTAAAAGAAGTTTCTTATAAAGAAGCCGTGGATATAAATGAGCCTAGAGATTTTGAGCTTGCTCAGGCACTTTTGAATGTGGAGTTGTAATATGAAAGATATAAAGGTTCTTGATGTAACGCTAAGGGACGGAGGTTGCGTAAACAATTTTAATTTCGGTCAGCAGTATATGGATTCTATCCTATCTTCATTGCAAAAATCGAATGTGGATGTTATTGAACTTGGATATATTGATGAATCTAAAGGAAGTGAGCGTAATCGAACTCAGTATTGCAATGAGCTTGTAATTCCAGAGAATTTTCTAAAATCCAAACAGGCAGGGACTGAATATGTTGTAATGATTGATTACGGTAAATTCGATTTTAACAATTTGCATAATCGATCTGAAAACGGGATAGACGGGATTCGTCTTGCATTCCATAAGAAGAATTGGAAAGATATCATTGCGGTCGGGAAAAAGATAATCGAAAAAGGTTATAAGTTTTATATTCAACCGATGATTACGCTCCGGTATACAGATAAAGAACTTTTGGAGTTAATAGAGGCTGTAAATGAAAATCTTTCAGATGCATCTGGTTTTTATATTGTTGATAGTTTTGGCGAGATGCGAATGAATGATGTCGTTCGCGTGATGCATCTTGTAGACAGAAACCTGGTGCCGACAATGACTCTAGGGTTTCATTCGCATAATAATTTGCAACTTTCGTATGCAAACGCAATGGCCTTGCTTTCTTTTGATACAAATAGAAAGCTTATGCTCGATTCTTCTGTTATGGGAATGGGAAAGGGAGCTGGAAACTTAAATACAGAGCTTCTTTTGGAGCATCTGAACCTTTATTATGGTAAACATTATCAGATTCAACCACTCCTTGAACTTATAGATAGAGTAATAAAGGTTATTCGTGAGGAATTCTACTGGGGATATTCTGTAGAGTATTATCTTTCTTCTATAAATCATTGTACACCGTCTTATGCAAGTCATTTTTATAATAAACATATGTTGCCAATTGACAAGGTTTCTGAATTGCTTGGAAAAATTGCAGAAAACAAGAAGATTTCATTTGATAAGGAATATGCAGAAGAACTGTATCTTTCTTATAACGAACAGAAAGACTTTGATGATTCTGAAGTCATTGAAGAACTTAGAAAAAAATTGGGTGGAAAAAAGGTTTTACTTATTGCTCCTGGTAAAACTATAGAATCAGAAGAATCAAACGTAACTAAAGTTTTGGAAAATGGGGACTGTATTTCAATTTCTCTGAATAATTTTAAATTTAATACAGATTATGTATTTATCACACGTAGCGAAATGTTAGAGGATGCGTTTGCTAAAACAAAAAATGTAATTGTACCTTCTAATATTGACCATTCTGAAGTATCCAAGTTTAGAATAGATTATAAACGGTGGGTAAAGTTTTATAGTGGAAAAACTTTTGATTCATCTGGCGTAATGCTACTTAATTTTCTTAATGTAGCAAAACCTTCAGAAATTTTACTTGCAGGTTTTGATGGGTTTAGTGAGGATTTGAATGAGAATTATTATGATTCAAATTTACGAAGGCCTGTAGTTCTAGAAGAGAAGAAAATGCAAAATGAGTTTTTCTCTATGTATATAAAAGAAATTCGTGACAGCATCAAATTAAAGTTTATAACATCAACTAAATATGAGGTGTAATACTTGTCAAAAGTTGAATTTGATAAGAAGAATATTCATTTTCTCGTAATGGATGTAGACGGAACTCTTACGGATGGAAAAATCTACATGGGACAGATAGGTGAAGCATTTAAGGCTTTTGATATAAAAGATGGATGTGGAATTGCCGTTTTACTCCCCGAAATGAATGTAGAACCTGTTATTATTACAGCTCGTGAAAGTGATATTGTTAAAAATAGATGTAAAGAACTTGGAATCGAGTTTTTAGTGCAAAGTTCTAAAGATAAACTTTCATCGTTGAACCAGGTAATTTCTTCATATAATGAAAAAAACGGTACCGCTTATGGCTTGAAAAATTGTGTTTACATGGGTGATGATATAGTTGATATGCCTGTAATGGAAGTAATTAAGAATTCTGGGGGGCTGGCAGTTTGTCCGAATGATTCAGTTGAAGAAGTCAGAAAGATTTGTAGTTTTATTTGCAAAAAAAAAGCAGGAAGCGGAGCTGTTCGCGAAGTTATCGAATGGCTTAGAAACCCAGAAACAAGTGATGATATACAAGAAAGGGTGAATCATGCGCTATCTTATCTAATGAATCTTGATAAGACCAGTCTATGTGAAGGAAAAATAGAAGTAGATTCGAATTTCTATTACACAATACAGAATTATAATACTAAAGAGGTTTTTAATTGTTCGTTTGAATCTCATAAAAAGTATGTTGATATTCAAATTATACTTGAAGGTTCAGAGATTATGGATTTGGCAGAGATTTCACGATTATCTGTAAAACAAGATTATAATTCTGATTCAGATTTTATGCTATGGAATGAACCGGAAAAATTTACACGAACTACGTTGCGACAAGGGGATTATATTGTGATTTATCCGGAGACTGCACATCGCGGGGCTGTAAAAATTCAAGCTGCTGAAAGAGTCTTAAAGATTGTGGGAAAGGTAAGTGTATAAAACTTTAGAAACAGAGAATTAAATTATAGCAATTTTAAGCATTTGGTGTTTATTATGACGGAAGCAATGTTTTCAATGATTTTATCTCAAATAAGTGTGTAGGAATTGTTTTGAGTTATAATGCTTCTGGTCATAATATGATAGCTATTCAGATGTTATAGGACAAATTATGAATCATATATAGCGACTATTTAGTCGTGTAAAGAATTTAATGGGAAAAATATTCCGAAATAGGAGCAATCAATTGTTATTAAGTTATGCAAAAGAGCAAGTAATGCATGTAATTCATATAATTGCCGAAAAAAATGCAATGAGTACTGCTGGCGCTATGTTGAATCAAAAAACATTTTCTCAATATAAAGGAATATGTACTGGAAAAGATGTTGTTATTTGTGGCGCAGGCCCTACATTACAAAAATATCAGCCAATAGAAGGGGCTGTTCATATTGCATGTAATAGAGCCTTTTTATATGACAAGGTTAAGTATGATTTTATTTTTGCACAGGATTGGGATGGAATAAAAATGGTTTCTCAAGAACTTATAAATTATAAAGGTAACAATTGTGTAAAGTTACTAGCCAGAAGTTTTGAAGGTGAAAAAACAATTCCTGAATCTTATGCATTACAATGTAATGCAAAGCAGTTTGTGACAGACAGTTGTATATATTCAAATGGATATAAAAGTCATTTTGTAAATGATATAGATCATCGTGTAATTGGAGGAATGCCAAATGTTGGGTTAAGTGTTCTTCAATTTGCTTTATTCTTGAATCCAGCTAAATTGTACATTGTTGGTTGCGATATGTCTGGAGTTCATTTTTCGAATAAAAATCAAAATAATTTTGAGATAAATAGAGAAAAAAAAGAATTAATTTCATATTGGAAGAAAGATCGTGAAAAACTTATAATGAAATGGAATGAATTTAAAGTTTTTGCTAATACATTTTATCCTGAGACAGAAATCATTTCTGTAAATCCAGTCGGATTGAAGGGATTATTTAAAGATTTATACCAATAATAATTGAAATAGTTTTATGAATATTTGTTTTCTTTGTACAAGGTACCCTGGTTATGGTGGTATAGAAAACGTTACTACAGTCTTGGCCAATTATTTAACCTCTAAACACAATATTTTTATTACTTCTCTTATGGAACAGGATAAAGACGTGTTATTAAAAAAACTTTATAAGGGAATAATTGTAAAACATGTAGATGAAAAAATATTTATAAAGTTTTTGCAAGATAACAAAATTGATGTAATTATATTTCAGGATTCATTTTGTGAAGAAACATATAATCTTGCTGAATTAGCATATAAAAAATTAAAAATTCGCATTATTTCTGTTTGTCACAATACACCAAATGCTTTTCTAAAATTATTAAGATTTAATACCTTTCATATTCAACAAATCTGTTTAAAAAATATTTTGAAAGTAATTTTATATCCATATAGAAAATTTAATTGTAAAAAAAATATATCTATATGGCAAAAAAAAATTATAAATATATCTTATAAATATATTACATTTACAGATGAATTTAAAAATCAGATTATTAAAATTACACATTGCTCAGAAAATAAAATAGTAGTTATTAATAATCCAAATATATATGATTCTATTCCCTTTATACAACGGAAGGAAAAAAAAGTATTATTTGTTGGTCGATTTGATGAGCAAAAAGGAATCTTTCTTTTACTAAAAATTTGGAAAAAAATTCAATATAAAATTCCCGATTGGAAACTAATTTTAGTAGGCGATGGTGAATTGAAAAAAAAGATAGAGAAATATATAAATAAAAATCATTTGCAAAGTATTTCTCTTGTTGGTTATAAACAGAATTGTTCAGAATATTATGAAAAAGCATCTATCCTTTGTATGACAAGTATATTTGAAGGATGGGGATTGGTCTTGTGTGAAGCTATGTCTTATTCTTTAGTTCCTTTTTTGTTTGAATCATATTCAGCTGCTAAAATTATAACTGATAATGGTAATGCTGGAATTTTAATAAAACCTTTTAAAATTAATAAATACGCAAATAATTTGGTTTCAATTATAGAAAATGATGTCAAACTTGAAAAATATAGAAAAAATGCGCATTCATTTGTTTCAAACTTTGATATTAGTAAAATAGGTTTGCAATACCAAAAATTAATTGAAAGCATTAAATGAAAAATTAAATATAGTATTTATTTTTTTCGATTTATTAAAGCAACAGGATGTATTTAGATTTATTTAAAAAAAATTCTTTAAATAAATTTCTGTATATCATATTAAAATTCCCTAGTACACTATCAAATATAACAAAAATCATTTTAACTTAAACTATTGTAAAGATAAAAAATTTCTTTTTATTTCATATTGAATTTAATTCTCTTATATCAATCCATCATTGAGAAAGACTTGATTTCAATTCATAAAAATAATTATTAATCAAAAATTTTGTTCATATTTTCATAATCTATAATTTTTAGGAGACAAAATCATGTCCACATTTAACGGAGCGACTCTGCTCATTACGGGCGGTACGGGTTCTTTTGGGAACACCGTGCTTAAGCATTTTTTAAATTCAGATATCGGTGAAATTCGAATTTTCAGCCGTGATGAAAAGAAACAGGATGATATGCGCCATGACTTACAGGCAAAACATCCCGAACTTGCAAAAAAAGTAAAGTTTTACATAGGTGATGTTCGTAACCCTCAGTCAATAAAGGATGCAATGCCTGGTGTCGATTACATCTTCCATGCGGCTGCTCTTAAGCAGGTTCCATCTTGTGAATTCTTCCCTATGGAAGCTGTTCGTACTAACGTGCAGGGTACTGACAATATGCTTCATGCAGCAATTGAAGCCGGTGTAAAACGTGTTGTATGTCTTTCTACCGATAAGGCTGCTTACCCAATTAATGCAATGGGAATCAGTAAGGCAATGATGGAGCATGTTATTTATGCAAATGCACGTGTTGCTGCTGAACGCGGAGATACTGTAATTGCATGTACCCGTTACGGTAACGTTATGTGTTCACGCGGTTCTGTAATTCCATTATTCATAGATCAGATTAAGGCTGGTAACCCTATAACAATTACTGATCCAAATATGACACGCTTCCTTATGAATCTTGATGAAGCAGTCGATCTGGTAAAATTTGCATTTGAGCATGCTAATCCTGGTGATTTGTTTATTCAGAAATCAGATGCTTCGACAATCGGAGATTTAGCAAAGGCTGTTCAGAAACTTTTTGGCGATACAGGTACAAATATTATTGGTACTCGTCACGGAGAAAAACTCTATGAAACTCTAATGACTCGTGAGGAGCGTTTGCGTAGTGAAGATATGGGCGGCTATTACAGAGTTGCAGCTGATAGTCGTGATTTGAACTATGATAAGTTTGTTGTAAAAGGTGATGTTCATACAATGGCAGACGAAGCTTATACAAGTCACAACACAAATCGACTTGATGTAGAAGGAACTGTAAAAAAGATTCTTACAACAGATTATGTAAATGAAGCGCTTGAAGCTTGGAAGCAGGGAAAATAATGAATATTCTTGTAACTGGCGCAAAAGGCTTTGTAGGCCGCAATCTATGCGAAAATTTTAATAACATTCGCGATGGAAAAGATAGAACACGTTCCTTTTCTATTGAAAATGTTTTTGAATATGATATTGATTCAACAGAAGCTGAGCTTGACGATTATTGTTCCAAGGCAGATTTTGTTTTCAATCTGGCCGGTGTAAACCGTCCAAAAGAAACTTCTGAGTTTATGAGCGGAAACTTTGGTTTTGCTTCTATGCTTTTGGATACGCTTAAAAAATATGGTAACAAATGTCCGGTAATGCTTTCGTCATCGATTCAGGCAACTTTGATCGGTCGTTACGGAGAATCTGATTACGGAAAATCAAAGCTTGCTGGTGAAAATCTTTTCTTTGATTATGGAAAAGAGACTGGCGCAAAAGTACTTGTTTATCGCTTTCCGAATCTTTTCGGAAAATGGTGCAGACCAAATTACAATAGCGCTGTAGCAACATTCTGTAATAATATTGCAAATGATTTACCAATTCAGGTTAATGACCGTAACACAGAGTTAGTGCTTCTTTACATTGATGATTTAATGGAAGAAATGATGTCTGCTTTAAGTGGATGCGAACATCATTGTGAATATGAAGGATTGAATCCAGTAGAAAAATCTGACGGAAAATACTGTTATGTACCTGTTACTCATAAGGTAACTCTTGGTGAAATTGTAGATACTCTGGAATCTTTCAAAAATCAGCCCCAGGATATTGTTATGCCTGAGATTCCAAATGATTCTTTTGCAAAGAAACTATATTCAACTTATCTGTCATATCTTCCAAAAGAAAAAGTTGCATTTCCTCTCAAAATGAATTGTGATGATCGTGGAAGTTTTACCGAGTTGCTTAAAACAGCAAATTGTGGACAGTTCAGTGTAAATATTTCTAAGCCGGGAATTACAAAAGGAGAGCACTGGCATAATACAAAGTGGGAATTCTTTATCGTTGTAAGCGGACATGCTCTTATTCAGGAAAGAAAAATCGGAACAGATGAAGTTTTAGAGTTTGATGTGAGTGGAGATAATATTCAGGCGGTTCATATGTTGCCAGGATATACACATAACATTATTAATCTTTCTGAAACAGAAAATCTTGTAACTGTAATGTGGGCAAATGAACAGTTTGACAAAAATCATCCTGATACCTTTGCTGAAAAAGTAAAATCATGAAACTCATCATTCTTGGAGCCGGAGGTTATGGTCAGACAGTAGCTGATGTTGCTGAACAATCTGGAGAATATGAAGAAATACATTTTCTTGATGATAATTCAAAAGCAGATAATGTTATTGGAAAATGTGGTAACTTTGTACAATATAAAGATAGTTTGATTTATCCTGCTTTTGGAAATAATAAAATGCGTCTGGAATGGATAGAAAGACTTCTTAATGAAAATTATAGAGTTCCAACTATCATTCATCCAGCTGCGTATATAAGTCCAAAATCCAAAATAGAAGATGGCTGTGTCATTCTTCCAAATGCAGTAATTAATACAAATTGTGTGATTAAGAAAGGCTGCATAATTAATTGTGGTGCTATTATTGATCATGGTTGTATTATTGAAGAATGTGTTCATGTATGTCTTGGTGCAATTGTAAAGGCAGAAAACAGAATAGAAAAGTGTTCAAAAATTGAAGCAGGAAATGTCGTTGAAGCAAGAAAATTTCCTATTTGGAGTTAAATATGGCAAATATAAATTTTAAAAATAATGGAAAACTGAAACTTTTGATTATTGTAGGTACAAGACCTGAAATAATCAGACTTTCTGCAGTTATCAAAGCTTGTAGAAAATACTTTGATTGCTTACTTGCTCATACTGGGCAGAACTATGACTACAACTTGAACGGTATTTTCTTCAAGGATCTTGAACTTGATGATGCAGAGATTTACATGGATGCTGTAGGTAAGGATCTTGGTGAAACTATGGGAAATATTATCGCTAAGTCTTACCAGTTGATGGTCGAAATAAAACCCGATGCAGTTCTTGTATTAGGAGATACAAACTCGTGTCTGTCTGTTATCGGTGCAAAAAGACTTCATATTCCAATCTTCCACATGGAAGCCGGAAACCGCTGTAAGGATGAATGTCTTCCTGAAGAAACAAACCGTCGTATCGTAGATATTATTAGTGATGTAAACATGGCATATTCCGAACATGCCCGCCGCTATCTTGCAGATTGTGGACTTCCAAAAGAACGTACTTATGTTACTGGTTCTCCTATGGCAGAAGTTTTACATTCAAATCTTGCAAAAATTGAAGCAAGTGATATTCACAAAAAGCTTGGGCTTGAAAAAGGAAAATATATTCTTCTTTCTGCTCACCGTGAAGAAAATATTGATACTGAAAAGAACTTTACTTCACTCTTTAATGCAATAAACAAAATGGCAGAAAAATATGATATGCCTATTTTGTACAGCTGTCACCCACGTAGCCGCAAGCGCCTTGAAGCAAGCGGTTTCAATCTTGACAAGCGCGTAATTCAGCACGAACCACTAGGATTCCATGATTATAACTGCTTGCAGATGAACGCATTTGTTGTCGTTTCTGATAGTGGAACTTTACCGGAAGAATCAAGTTTCTTTACAAGTGTTGGACATCCGTTCCCTGCTGTATGTATTAGAACTTCGACAGAACGACCAGAAGCATTAGATAAAGCCTGCTTTGTACTTGCAGGAATTGATGAAGTTTCACTTTTACAGTCTGTTGATACAGCGGTAGAACTTGTAAAAAATGGTGAGTATGGAATACCGGTTCCTGATTATACTGATGAAAACGTAAGTACCAAGGTAGTGAAGATTATTCAGAGCTATGTTGGTGTTGTCAACAAAATGGTCTGGAGAAAAAACTAATTTCATTCATTATAAATATTTTTTTAATCCCTTCTCATTTTGAGAGGGGATTTTTTTATTGATATATATTATGAAAATCTGTATTTTTACAAACCATTTTTATCCTGAAGATTTCAAAGTTAATGATATAGCCTTTGAATTAGCGAAAACAGGTTATGAGGTAACCGTTCTAACTGCAATTCCTGATTATCCTAAAGGAAAGTTTTTTGAGGGGTATTCACTTTTTAAACGCCGTCGTGAAGTTGTAAATGGAGTAAATGTAATCCGTCTGCCGATTATTCCACGGGGTAAAGGCGGTGCAATCAGGCTGGTTTTAAATTATTTGTCCTATTTTTTATGTCTTAGTATTTTTTCTTTTTTCCATTCTTTCAGACATAAATACGACAGAGTTTTTGTTCATTTAACTTCTCCATTTTTTATTGGAGTGTGTGCAAAAAATCTTTCAAAATGGCAGAAGATTCCTATGTTCTTTTGGATGTTAGATTTGTGGCCGGAATCTCTTATTTCTGCAGGGGGAATATCTCATCCATTTATAATAAACCCTCAGATTAAAATGGTTCGTAAAGTTTATGACCAATGTTCAAAAATATTGATAAGTTCAAAAGGTTTTGAGAAGTCTATTTGCGAAAAAGGAGATTATAAGGATAAGTTAGTATATTTCCCTAACTGGGCAGAAGAAGTAAACGAAGAGGTTCCTGAAAATTTTAATATAAAAAATATAAATCCATTCGATGAAGATGGAAATTTTATTATTCTTTTTGCAGGAAATATAGGAGAAGCTCAGAATCTTGATGCTATAATTGAAGCTGCAAGACTTTTGAAGAACGAAAATAGAATAAAATTTGTTTTTGTTGGAGATGGTAGAAGACGTGAGCATTTGCAAAATCTTGTGAAAGATTATTCACTTGAAGATACTGTGTATTTCCCTGGAAGATTTCCGATTGAAACAATGCCCGTGTTTATGAATGCAGCATCTGTTCTTTTATTTTCTCTGAAAGATGAATTATGTTTTAATTTGACAGTTCCAGCTAAAGTTCAGTTTTATATGTCACAAGGAAAGCCAATCCTGGCAATGATTAATGGGGACGGTGCAGAACTGATCAAAGAAGCTAAATGTGGTATGGCTATTAATGCAGGGGATTATAATGGACTTGCAGATGCTGTTAGAAAAATGGCAGTAATG
This sequence comes from uncultured Treponema sp., assembly GCA_947165895.1. Taxonomy (GTDB): domain Bacteria; phylum Spirochaetota; class Spirochaetia; order Treponematales; family Treponemataceae; genus Treponema_D. The sequence goes on along the minus strand of CAMVCB010000001.1, from coordinate 187,229 downwards.
TCGGAACTGGAACTTGGCACTTTAGGTGACAATGGAAAGAAATATTATGAAAGTAATTTTACAAAAGAACAGAGAATGAAACAGCTGGAAAAGTTACTAGTAAATTAGAATAATCTTGATAAATCTGTTCTCTACTATTATATTAAAACTATGAATGTACAAAAACTGATTCAGACTGTTGCGTATATTTTAAATCGCAACGATGGATGCATGGATTATTACAACCTCATTAAGGAATGTTATATTGCAGACCGTATGTCTATTGAAGCTACCGGTAGAGCTATAACAGGTGATTCCTATGTTTCTATGGCAAGAGGTCCAGTCTTAAAAGGTTTGTATACATTCATAAAACTTAAGTGCGATAATCCAGAGCTCCAGTCTCTATGGAATGAATGTTTTTCTGTAGATGAAAATCATAAAATATCAATCATAAAACAAGATATCTCTTCTGATTATCTATCCCGCTATGAGGAAGATGTTTTGAATCAGGTATGCCAGAGGTTTTATAAATATTCATATTCAGATATGAAATCGTATGCTCATTCACAAGGCGTCTTTCCTGAGTGGGAGAGTGTAGAAAAAGGTGAAGAAAAACCTATTGAATTGCAGACTATAATGCGTGCAGTTAATATCCCGGATAATGAAATAAAAATCCTTATAGATGAACAGAATTCTTTTGAAAACGAGGCTGCATTATTTCATTCGAATTAGAGATAGGTAAAACATTTCGTGGAATTGCAGATGAAAATCAACGCGGAATGGTATATAAACATTTGCGAATTGTAATTTCTCATGTTTCGGATGATGACAGGGCTTTAGTTATCCCGATTTCTACCGTACATTCCGAATCGCAGCGTTATGATAAATCTTGTATACTACAAAAGAACGAACATAGCTTTCTGACTGAAGAAAAATCCTATGCCTATTATGCCAGAGCAGAGGCCTTATCTCAGCGAGATTTAGATGATTTAGCAAGTCATAATAAATTAATTTCATATGAAGACGCATCTCCTGAATTGCTAAAAAAATTACAGGAAGGTGCTAGAAACAGTCCTTTTCTTGCTAAAATATTTACTAAATATTTTGGTGATTTCTAAATAAAAATATTATACAATTTGTATAAGAATCGTCCAATAAAACTGTGTCATTTCCTTTTGATTGGCACACTAGAGTTGAGGACGATTTTATTTTTTTAACTTACTCATTCCACCTTCCAACCGATAATTCCCTTTCCCTCGCTTGAAAAAACAACAGCGGTTTTTATCAGCACTTTTCCGCTCACTGCAAATCTTTCTGAATATCCATTTTTATCAATCTGTTCCAGAGCTGCATCTGCAAGCTTATCAAAATCCTGCCCCTTATCCATTTTAAGTTCAAAAATAAAAACGGAATCACTTGTTGTTACAATTACATCACTGCGGCCGGCAACTGACTGTAATTCAGAAACAACATTATAACCTGTCATTCTGAACATCAGGTGAGTTACAGCTTCGTAAAAGTTTTCGCACATTTCTTTTTTTACGATTGTAGGCAGATCTGCAATTGCGGATTTTATTATAGAAAGGGCTGTGTCTATGTTTTTGTTGCGGAGAGCAATGCGAAGATTATTTATTTCTAATCCAATATCATCATAAGGAACTGAAATGAATTTTTTTAGTAAAACCTCCAGAAAGCCCTGTTCAATTTCGTGATTGGGAAAATCCAGCGTGTAAAGCCTTGTTTCTTTTTCAAAATCCTTAATTGTAAGATAACCGCTCTGGTAAATTACAGGAAGCATATTCTTACTGTCCGGATCATAGTTTTTAAATTGATTTTCGTTTGCAAGTCTTCCGTTAATAAGGGTAGAAAGCTCCATGGGCTGGTTTTGAAGTGTTTTTACAAGGAATGAAGGTGTACCGCTTTCAAACCAGTAGGAACCAAAATCATCTTCTTTAAAGCATTTAAAAAGACAGAAGGGATTGTAAACTCCTTCAACATTATGACTGAAATGATAGCCGTCATACATATAAGAAAGCTTTTCTTTTGTTTCTGGGATGGTCATTTCCTGAACTTTTGCAAGCTTTTCAATTTCCGGCGTAAAATATTGTGAAAGTTCTGTTTCTGAAATTCCACATATTGAAGAATAATCCTTGCTCAGACTTATATCGTTTAGCTGATTCAATCCGCTGAAAATATTTACATGACTTACTTTTGTAATTCCGGTTATAAACAGAAATTTAATATACTTATCATAATCTTTTAGCGGACTGTAAAAGCTCCTGAGTTCCTGCCTGTTTTTTTCTTCGTATTCTGTGTAAAGAGCATCAAGAATTGGTTTGTCGTATTCGTCGATTAAAATTACTATCTGTTTATTTGCTTTCTGGCTTACAGACTTTATCAGGTTTGCAAATCGTTCTGCCGGGTCTTCATATTTGCCTTCTATTTTGTAATATTCTTCCAGCTCTGTTATGATTGAATTAAGTCTTGCCTTTAATTTTTCATGGGTTTCATAACTGTTCAGACCAAAACTGATTTTGATTACAGGGTATTCAATCCAGTCTTTTTCAAGATTTTCCAGTGCAAGCCCTTTGAATAAATCTTTTTTACCAAGAAAATAAGCTTCCATTGTGGAAAGTAAAAGACTTTTTCCAAAACGGCGGGGACGACTTAAAAAATAAGGCTTTCCCTCGCGGGCAAGTTTATAAATGTAAGCAGTCTTATCAACATATATAAATCCGCGATTCCTTAAGTCTTCAAAATCCTGAATGCCGATTGGTAATAATCTTTCTTCCATATAGTATATTATATCATAAGAAAGCTTGATTATCTATTAAGTATTATCCCCCCTCCTTATCCCCGCTCAAATTTTCCCTTCAAATAAACATACTCGTACAAAATGTCATCAAAATTTTCATAGCCGAAAATCTTATGTACCTTTGTAATCTTCCACTGCTTGATGTTGGCAACATGAGGGTATGGAAGCCAGAAAAGGCGCTTTGAAAAATGGCGGATTACGGTGTCTTTGTAGAGGAACTTCTGGTCGTTGAAGCGCTGGCTCAAAACTTTCTGTTTTGTAGTGCTTAAGATGATGGCACTTTCGTCGGCAAAAAGAAGTTTTCTTGTTTTAATAAAGTTGCGGCTCTTTTCAAAAAGTCCTGTTTTTTTACATTCTGCAAGATTGAATAAAATTACCCCGGCATTGATGAACTTTCGGCGGAAGAAAAGTATGATTTTTCCGTAGTGGTCGCGGCTGGCGGCATATTCTGCGTTACTAACGTCAGTGTCCCAGAGCAGGCGGACGTCGCGGTTGAATAAAAGGTCAATGTCCAGGTACAAAAGCTTGTCCGGCATGTTAGGAACCAGGTCGGCAAAAAGGCGCAGCAGGGTGTAAGGTGAGCAGTAGCACTGTTCGTTAGGGCTGTTTGCAAACTCACGGTCGTAAATATCCCGCACATCAATTTTGATTACCCGGTTTTCCTGATTGTATGATTTTACAACCCCGTCAAGAAAGTCAATCTGTTCGTCTGTAAAGGCTTTGTATTCGGGTTTAATGTGGCTTACGTCCATTGTGTAAATGTAAAAGGTAAAAGCTTCTTTTGTGTCTGTGCGCTTTAATATAGAAAGCATGGTAGTAAGGGCACCGTCAAAAACTTTATCGTTGCCGCAGAATAAAATATTAATCATTTTCTTTCCTTATATATTTAATGATTTCGTAATTACTGTTTTTTGCCCGCTCGCACATTGTATTGTAGATGCGGTCACGAAGCTCTGTTTTCTGTTCTTTTGCGGGAAGCTTTTCGTCAGGATAAAAAGGACCGTCCACATAGGTTACAATGCGGGGCTGTTTTGAAAAGCGTCTTTTCTGATAGGTGTTTGTAAAGCAGAAGGACGGAACTTTATGCTGAACCGGATATCTGAAAGACAAATCAGAAAAATGGCGGATTTTTGTATAGAAAGGCCAGATGTGGGCTTCCGGGTAAATCATTACTGCCTTGTGCTCGCCGATTCTGGTCTTAATGATGTTCATAAAGTTTTTTGTAGCACCCAGTGTGTCTGGCAGGGGCAGGGCTCCCAGATAATGTGTGATGTTTCCAAGCCCCGGAATGCTGACGTTATTGGGGTGAACTATTACAAAAACTCCGCGGGGAAAGCTTACAAAAGTGGGGATAAGGGCATCGCAGACCGGGTTTGTGTGGTTTGCAAAAACAAAATAGCCTGTGCCCTTATTGTTTTTTGTAAGGGCGCGGCGGTTTACGATTTTATGGCGGTATTTAAGCTTTAGAAATATAGCCGCAATGGGAAGGGCAACAATTCTATAGAGAAAAAAACGAATAAGCTTCCATCCAAATGTCGATTTTCCGTAATCATAATTTTCATCAATTTTACGGGCTTCAATCTTCATCGGGGAAAATTCTTCGTTGAGTTCGTCTGTATAGTAAATTGTATCAGGCAGTTCGCCTCTAACCTTATCTTTTTTCATAAAAAATTGCCGGGTCTGCTGGCCCGGCCCATCCTTGTGGATTTATTTTGTAAGATATGTCAGCGGAATTCCGTAAGTTTTTTCGTAAACTTCCTTCCACATTTCATAGTTCTTTTCGCGAAGCCATTCGATGTTCTGCTTTTTAGATTTATTCGGATCTGCATAAAGGGCTGGCAGAATGTGAACCTTGTAAATCTGAATAGGGAAGCCGTCATCACCTGTTTTGTCTGAATCACGCATTGTGATGAACATCGGCAGAAGAGGAACATTATTTTCAATGGCAAAGCGGGCAGCTCCAGCAGTAAGCGGACGAGGCTTTCTGTAGTTCCACCACATTCCCTGCTCAGCGTAAACCAGAATCTTCTGCTTCTTTTTAAGAAGGGTTTTGATTCCGTCAAAAAATTCCTTTGTTACAGAATAATTTGAGCTGAAAGGCAGGGTATTACAGCCGCGGAAAAGATAGCCGTAAAAGCCCGGGAAGTTTGTGTAGTTTCCTTCACGGATTACCTTCCACATAATGTGATGCTTAAGGTATTTATCGATTGTGAGTAAAACTGCAAAATTGTCAAAAGCGTTAAAGTGATTGCAGGTCATGATTAGACCGCCGTCTTTTACAGCCTCGTAGTTTTCAATACCCTCAGGTTCGTCCATAAGAAGTCCGCCTGATTTTACAAGTCCCTGAATGAATTTCCAGCCGGCCTTGTTGGCAAAATGAGTCTGAATCTTACTGCGAAGCTTTCGTCTTGTGTAATCAACTTCACCAGTTTTCAGCTGGCGGGTAGGAGGATCGTCTTCAACATCCTTACTCCACCACTGATTTTTCTCGTACTCTTCAATACGGGCTAATACTTCAAGTCTGTCCTTACTTTTTTCTACTGCCATATACAGATCTATGTCCTTTTATTCCAATAAGTTTAGAAACTTTCTTCAACTTAGATATTTTAGACAATTTTCTGATAAAAAATCCACCCTCTTTCATAACTTTCTTGTGAGTCAGGCGGTAGCTGTTTGGACTTTCTGCATCCTCTTTGGTTGCCGCAACAAACCAGTCGAACATATCCTTGTCCTTCTGTTTTGCCTTGTCATCGTAGGCAGCAAGCTTGTCTTTCAGATCAAGATAGAAGTCTGTCTGCTTTGCATAGAACCAGAAAAGGTTTTCATAAAGTACGTTTTCATAGTGCCATGGGCGCCAGATGATTTTATAATGGATGATTTTGAGGTTTTTATCATCATATGCATCATTTTTGAATGCAGTTTTATTCCAGTCTAATGGAAGAATCATTTTGTGATCTCTCAAAAGAACGTTGAGGTAGTCTTCATCCTGAACGATGCGGAAGGTATATTTTTCTGCAAGGGCAACAAATTTTTCTGCGATTTTGTCCTTGAGCATGCGCTCTGTATTCAAAAGCATTACGCCGGCATTGAAGTAATCCTCCGGTTCAATTCCAAGAGCCCCGCGAGGGTAGTTGAGCCAGTTTGGATGAAGGATGAAAACTTCCTCCGGTGCTGCCGCAACGTAATTATTTCCAAGATCGATGTTATAAAGTTCAGAAATATCGCCTTTTACGATGATATCGCAGTCAAGGTAGATGATTTTCTTATATTTTGGAAAGAGGTTTGGAATGAAGAAGCGGTAATAAGTCTCCTGAGAATAATAGTCACGGAGTTTAAAGAGGTGACGGAGCTTATCAAGTTCTGCTGTAAGTGAAATAAATTCAATGGTAGAATTTTCTGTTGCCATCTTTACGATTTTTTCGCGCTTATCCTGAGAAATGCTGGTTGTAAGCACGTAGATTCTGTAAGTGTAATTCTTTGAGGCATTAGAAAGAAGTGATTTGATTGCTGTTGCCAGAAGAGGAACATAATTGTCATCCGAGGCAAAGAAAATTGGAATCTCTTTAGTTGTGTTTTTCATAAAATTGGAAATCTCCCTTTTATTCCATCAGTTTAAATCAGTCTTTTTCTATTTAGACATAGTGTTGCAAAAAAAAGTTGCAAAAATAAGTAAAATTTTTTATCATTTTTATTATGAATTTTATTAAGACAAAGACATTTTTTATTTTTTTTACATTGATTTCAGCCCTTTCTTTTGCTGATGATTTTTCTGACTATGAAATGGATATTATTAATCAGATTCAGGAATTCCGATTTTCAACCAGAAGCCTTAAAAGTGCAGACGAGGCTATCAAGGCAGTCGCAGATTACAGAAAAACTTTACTGACTGATGACGTTAGAAAAAAGCTTGGCGATGAAGCAGAGCTTACTGCCGACAATCTTCTTGTTCTTGAGCAGTACAATTATATGTATGAAAAAGAGATGAAATCACCTGACCTTGAGCCTTTTATCAAGCCTCAGTATGAAAAAATTGCTGCCTGGGATGCTGAACATCCTTTTGATAAGGCAAATCCTTACTATATTCTTTCAAGCGGAGACCTGACTAACTCTACCATGCAGTTTCTTCCTCAGGGAAAGGCAATCAGCCTTGGCATTCAGGAAAAAAAGAATTATGACATGGTTGTTGCAAAATACCCGAAACTTGCCTTTGGCCTTATTAATGCTGCCCTCTGGTATTATTTTGCGCCGCCGATTGGAGGGGGCAGTATGACAAAAGCCCGGGAATATTTTTCCCGCGCCTCAGAATGCGCCGCAAATAACTACGAAAAATTCTATTCTTACGTTTATTATTCCCAGTTTCTTTTTGAAAATAATGACGCAGACGGATGCGAAAAATACCTTAAAATGGCAGAAGAACTTTCTCCTTCCAACCGCTGGACCCCCCTTATCCGCCGCATGAACAAAATTTCTTACAGCGTTCTTGACTACTCAAACAACCGTGAAAAGATTGATAAGAAATTGTAATTACTTTTTTTTCGACACGGATTACACGGATTTTCACGGATAAGTGAAATAATAATATCCGTGTCCCATCCGTGTGAATTCGCGTTTATCCGTGTCAAAAATCCCATATATAGATTAAAAAGCTTTTTTGTGTCATAATTGATTAATTTATAATATCTAAAAGGACACTTAATAATGAGTTACAAACCCGTTGATCCAAAAGTTGACTTCCCTAAGCAGGAAGAAGAAGTTTTAAAATACTGGAAAGAAAACAAGACATTCGAAAAATCTATAAGCCAGAGAGAAGGGGCAGAGGAATTTGTTTTTTACGACGGTCCTCCCTTCGCTACTGGTCTTCCACACTTTGGTCACTTTATTCCTTCTACAATTAAAGATATTATTCCACGCTACCAGACAATGAAAGGAAAGAAGGTAGAACGCCGTTTCGGCTGGGACTGCCACGGACTTCCTGTTGAAAACTTAATTGAAAAAGATCTTGGAATTAATTCTAAGCACGAAATCGAAGCTTACGGAATCGACAAATTCAACGACAAGTGTAAGGCTTCGGTTCTTAAATATACTGCAGAATGGCGCCAGACTATTACCCGTATGGGACGCTGGGTTGATTTTGACCATGACTACAAGACAATGAATCCTGACTACATGGAATCAATCTGGTGGGTTGCAAAATCACTTTGGGATAAGGGTCTTATCTACGAAGGAAAATACATTCTTCCATACTGTCCGCGCTGTTCAACAGTTCTTTCTACTCATGAGCTTGCACAGGGCTATAAGGATGTTCAGGATCAGACTGTAACAGTCCGTTTTAAGATTACAAAGGCTCCTGAAGGGGTAAATGACCCTGACATGGCCAACGGAAAAACATACTTCCTTGCATGGACAACAACTCCATGGACCCTGCCTTCAAACCTTGGACTTTGTATGGGACCGGAAGTTGACTATGTAAAAATCCTTGATAAGGAAAGCGGCGATTTCTACATTTTTGCTGAAGCAAGACTTCCTGCTTACTACAAGAGCGAAGATGCTTACGAAATCATTTACCGCCACAAGGGTAAGGAATTCCTTGGCGCTGAATATGAGCCTTTGTTCCCATATTTTGCACGCCTTAAGGATGCTAAAGTTTGCGCAGAAGAATCAAATCAGAAGTGCGAAAAAGGTGCCTTCCGTATGTTCAATGCAGACTACGTTTCTACAGAAGACGGTACTGGTATTGTTCATATTGCACCGGCATTCGGTGAAGAAGATAACAAGATTTTCCGCGGCACTGGTATTCCAAACGTTGAACCAATCGATGCTGAATGTAAATTTACAAAAGAAGTTCCTGAATATCAGGGCGTTTTTGTAAAAGATGCAGATAAAGATATTATGAAACGCCTTAAGGAAGAGGGTAAACTTGTAAAACGTGATACAGTTGTTCACTCTTATCCTCACTGCTGGCGCTGTGGATCTCCACTTATTTACCGCGGAATCGGTTCATGGTTTGTAAAGGTTGCAGACCACCACGAAGCTTTGCTCCGCGCCAACAGCCAGATTAAATGGCAGCCTGCCCATATTAAGGAAGGCCGCTTTGGTAAATGGCTGGCAGGAAGCCGCGACTGGGCTGTAAGCCGTAACCGTTACTGGGGTAACCCTATTCCTATCTGGAAGTGTGATGACCCTGACTGTAAGCATACTCTGTGTGTAGGAAGCCGTGAAGAGCTTAAAAAACTTTCCGGTACTTACCCTGAAGATTTACACAAGCAGTATGTAGATAAAATTACTATTCCTTGTCCAAAATGCGGTAAGACAATGCACCGTATTCCAGAGGTTTTTGACTGCTGGTTTGAATCTGGTTCCATGCCTTATGCCCAGCAGCACTATCCTTTTGAAAATAAGGAATATTTTGAAAGCCACTTCCCGGCAAACTTCATCTCTGAAGGTCTTGACCAGACTCGCGGATGGTTCTATACACTTACAATTCTTGCAAGCCACTTGTTTGACAAGCCTGCTTTCCAGAACTGTATTGTAAACGGACTTGTTCTTGCATCTGATGGACGCAAGATGTCTAAGTCACTGCGCAATTACACTGACCCTGTTGAAGCAATCAACAAGTTTGGTGCAGATGCCCTTCGTCTTTTCCTTATCCACTCTTCTGTTGTTAAGGCTGATGACCTCCGCTATTCAGATGAAGGTGTCCGCGACGTACTTAAATCAATCATCATTCCTTTGTGGAACTCTTACTCATTCTTTGTAACTTATGCAAATATTGATAAGGTTCAGCCGAATGGAAAGGCTTTTGAAAACAAGCTTCCTTCAAATCCTCTGGATGCATGGCTTTTGTCTATCACCCAGAAGCTTGTAAAAGACGTTACAGAAGCTCTTGATGATTATGATCTTTCTGCGGCAATTGATCCGATTGTTGCCTTTATTGATGAGCTTAATAACTGGTATATCCGCCGCAGCCGCCGCCGTTTCTGGAAATCAGAAAATGACAGCGATAAAACAGAAGCATACGAAAGCCTTTATATTGCACTTAAGACTTTGTGTCAGGTTGCAGCTCCTGTTACTCCTTTTATTACAGAAGAAATGTGGCTCAACCTAAAAACTTCAGATGATAAGGAATCTGTTCACCTTACAGATTACCCTGTTTACAAGGCCGCATGGCGCAACGAAGAGCTTGAGTTCAAAATGGGAACTGTTCAGAAGGCCGTTTCTATGGGACACTCGCTGCGTAACCAGTTCAATCTTAAAAACCGCCAGCCTCTTGCAAGCGTAGCTTTAGTAACACGAAATCCTAACGAAAAAACAGTTCTTGCAGAAATGCAGGATACAATCGCAGAGGAATTGAACGTTAAGAAAGTTGAATTCCACGACCGCGAAGACGAGCTTGTAGAATATAAGGCAAAGGCAAACTTCAAAGTGCTTGGTAAGGAACTTGGTGGCCTTATGAAGAAGGCAGCCGGCATAATTGCTGAGCTTTCTTCTGAGCAGATTCAGGCAATTCTTGACGGAAGCAAAGTTACAATTGATGTAGATGGAACTTCTGTTGATTTGACAGAAGAAAAAGTTCTTGTAGACCGCTTCGAAAAGGATGACCTTAAGGTTTTGAACGAAGGTACTCTTACTGTCGGTCTGGATTCAAAGGTAACTGATGAACTTAAGAAAGAAGGTTACATCCGTGATTTGATCCGCGCTATTCAGAACCAGCGTAAGGAAAACGGCTACGAAGTTACAGACAGAATCAAGCTTGAAATTTCAGGTGACGCTAATCTTAAATCGGCTTACGAAATGTTCAGTGATTTTGTTGCAGGCGAAACTCTTGCTGCTTCAATTGCATGGGCTGATTCGCTTTCAGATGCTGTAACAGCAGAGGCTGATGATGCAAAATGGAGCTTTAAAGTTGAAAAAGCATAATTTTTCAAAAAAAATTGCACTTTCAATCTGCACCCTGGCACTTTCTGCCGCTATCACAGCCGGCTTTTTTACAGGATGTAAAACTCTTCCTGTAGAAAAGCCTGTAAATGCACTTGATTTACTTGATGATGAGAGTGCATTTTATATCGCCATTCCAAACGAAGTTGACCCGGAGCTTGTAGTCCGCTTTTTGCAGAACAACATTCAGAATCTTTCGGAGAAGGATGCACAGCTGATTTCTTCCCGTATCGATAATGTTTACTGCGGCCTTAATCACAAGAAAAATAAGACAATAATTCAGATTGCAAGTGACGCAAGAATCGGTGATGCTGTGGCTTCAAAAATCTTTACGGCAAAAAATGGCTGGGAATCAAACCTTGTAATTACCACTTTTAAAAAGACTTACAATGTTTATGACCGCGATAATCTGGAGCTTGCCTTTCCTTCTTCTGACATAGCCTTAATCGGTCGTGATATTCCGGTAATGCTTAATCAGCTTGATAATATCAGAAGCCTGGAAGTTGACCTTGAAGCTCTTCCTCCTCATCTTCTTGATGACGAAGTTTACCAGTATTTAAACGGGGCCGGGGAAGAAAAGGAAATCCGTTTTTATGCGGGACGGCCACAGTCATTTTTGACAACTCTTACCGGCGCCCAGCTTGACTTAAAGCTTGACCACGTTTCCGGCTCATTTGTATGTGACCCAAAATATGAAGGTCAGTACATTCTTAAGCTTGATTTTAAGTTTAAAAACGAAACTTATATGAAGGCGGGCAGGGGCTTGCTAACCCTTGCATTTGGCCTTACAAATTCAAACTGTCAGCTGATAGGGGAAGACGAACTTATCATTTCTGACATTAAAATTGCTAAAAAATCACTATATAAAATTTTAATTCTGTAGAAAGGGGATATTGATGAAAGATAATAAGATTGTTTTGAAAGCAGAAGACCTGGACGGCTACCTTACAAAGGAAGATATGGAGGATTTGAAACGCCTTGACGATATGTTCAAGGAAACAATGAAATCCTTTGAGCCTGTAGATGAGGAAAAAATCGTTCAGGGCTACGATAAGCTTGGAAAAGAAATGCAGGCAATCTGCGCAAAACATCCTAACATCAAGGTATTCTCTTTTGTTACAGAGGAAGGTGCTCACGCTGAATGTTCCCGTGTAATTTCAAAGCTGCGCGACATCAACACGGACCACCAGGAATTTATGTATTACAGCCAGCGCGCATACGAAATGCTTTTCCGCATGGCCTACACAGACCAGCATACAGACAAAAAAAGCCATATGTTCGTAAAAACTCCGGTTACTTACCCGGTTCAGAACTATGCCGTTCATAAAATCCCTGACATCGATGATAAAATCGAAAACTCTGTAATGTGTGTTATGCTGCGCGGTGCCCTCCTTCCAAGTATGATTGTTTCTAAGGAAATCCAGGAGTATTCTTCCCACGATTACATCACTCCTTTTGCCCTTTTCAAAATCAGCCGCAATGACACCAAGGGCGAATCTGACATGGAATACATCATGGATTTGAATAAATCCTTCTTTGACCTCAAGCAGCTTGACGGAAAAGATTTGATTTTTGCAGATCCTATGAACGCTACAGGCGGTTCCCTTGTTACTGTAGTAAAATACCTGCAGGATCAGGGAGTTCATCCAAAATCAATCGCCTTCTTCAATACAATTTCAACTCTTAAAGGTTCAATCCGCGTAACACGTGCCCTTCCAAACTGTACCTGCTACACACTCTGGGTTGACCCTGTAATGAACGAAAAAGCCTACATTATGCCTGGTCTTGGTGATGCCGGTGACCGTCTCAACGGCTGCGACACAAAGGATGCTCCTCGCAACATCATCCAGCTGATTGCAGACTACGGACACAATATTTCAGGCCTTTACAGAAAACAGCTTTATGAAATTGAAAAAGTTGTGCTTGGCTAAGGTCCTCCCACTTGTAGCAGCTTTAATATTCTCATCCTGCATATCAAAGCCTGTCCCTATTTTAGGGGACAAAAAGATTGCAATTGATAACATTTATCTTGAGTATCTGAATATAGGGGATGTTTACTATTCCCTTGAAAAATACGATAAGGCTCTGGAATATTATAAGCTTGCCATGCAGAATTCAAAAATTTACTGGGCAGCCTATTATAAAACCGCCAAGGTTTATGCCGTTCAGTCAAACTGGGATTCGGCCCTTCCAATGTACCGCCGCCTGCTGCGCCGGGAAAAGGACAACGATTCAATAAAAGCTTCAATTGCCTATATTTATGCCATGACAGGTTCTTTGAAAAAAGCAGAAAGGGCCTATAAAGAGCTTGTTTTCCTTCAGCCTGACAACAGGGAATATCTTGAAAATCTGATTGCCGTATATTTTGCCCGCCAGCATTATGAGGAAGGAAGGGCAAGACTTGAAATCCTTATAGAAAAATTTCCTGACAGTGAAAATATTCAGAAATTCAAGGATGTCTTAAAGGCAATTGATGATGAAAATTCTGCCGAAATTCCCCTTGATGAAGAAGATGGCGATAAAAGCGTTTTTGAAGAAGAGCTGGAAAATCCTGATCAGGCAGAAAGCGACCAGCCTCCTGCTCCTGAAAAATCAAAATCTAAAGATTCTACTGCTGATTAATAAAATTATTGTACTGTTCTGTATTTGCACGGAAGGCAATTACCTTTTCTTCAGTTTCTTCTGCATGATTGAGTGCTGCTTCAGCTTCAAACATAAGGCGCTGTGGAGTCACAATTCTCTGGTTTCTGTTTGAAATACCAAGATAGCAGATAGGTTTATTTTCAGCATAAGTATTTTCAATTTCATTTATTGTGTTTTCTGCCAGGGCAAGGTTTTCATCAAGATTTGTGTCGTGCTTAAGGATGATGATTGTGTTTTCCTTTCCTTCAAAAATCAAGCCCTGAGCTTTCATGCGCTCCTGTAAAAGGTCAATCATAGTTCTGTATTCCTGTGATGTCTGCTCAATTCCGATAACCTTCATTACAAAAATTGCAAATTCTTTTTCGTTTGCAATTGAATTGTTCAGTTCCTCTTCAACAATTTTTTCAAAACTGACCTCTCCCTCTTTATCATCACTGTCGTCATTTTCTTCAGAGCTTAAATCCTCTTCATCATTTTCACTGGCACTTTCTTCTGGGCTTTCATCTTCATTTTCTGAAGAAGCTTCTTCATTTTCCTTTTCTTCTGAGCTTACAGAGTCTGAAGATTCTCCTTCATCAGCAGCTTCCTCAGCTGGTTTTTCAACTGCTTCTGATTTTTCTTCTGATGATGAAGAAGGCTTGTCTTCCTTACTTTCAGCTTTTTTTGAAGAATTTATTTTAGCTTTTTTTTCTTCGGTGTAGCCGTTATAAAGAATGAGAAGAAGGGTAGTAAGCGTAACTGCAAGAATCAGGAGAAATGAAATTTTTCCATAATGATAGATTACAGAAGGACGGAGCAGATACATTTTTGCATTGATATTATAAATATTCTGCATGCTTGAAAATGAATAAGAAAAGTTTCTTACATATTTTGAATCAGAAAGGCTTTTTTCAGGATATGCAAAAAGGTAGCGGCCGTTATTTTCAAGGTTAATTTCCGCAATTTTATCAGAACTTTTTGTAAAATCCCTCAAAATTGAAGTGATTGTTGCCTGAGAGTTAGTTTTTTCAAATTCACGGCTTACCCTGCTGATAATAAAATAAAAATCTTCCTGACTTCTTTCCTTTCCTTTTGAATATTCTTTATAGAGGGAAGTGCAGAAAAACAAAACTGAAAAAATATAGATAAGCAGGGCAAAAACTGAATAAATTGAAACAAGATTTTTTTTCATAAGTCCTAATTATAGCTGAGTAAAGATTCCTCTGCAACTTTGCATAAAAATTCGAAGCTGCATGGTGCAAAGTTCATTTTTTTTCTTAGCCATGCAATGTATGGCAGAAGAATTACATATGAACCTTTAACTTTACTTTTAAGCTCTTTTATAAATCCCTCATAATTAAATTTTTGAATCTGAGCTGGAAGCATCTGATTATTTTCCAGTTTGATTCTATATAAATCATCGGAATTTACGAAGTTTAAGTTCATACTTTTTAGATAATTTTCAAGAGATTCTTTATAACTTTCCAGTACTTTTGTAGAATATCGTCCTTTTTTGCCTTCAATTAGTTCGGTTCTGAACATAAGCTTTGCAAAAAGTCCTTCTTCCGTTTGCTTTCGAAAGGAAGAAATTGAGTAAAGGGTATCCAGATAGGTGCCTCTGCTATAAGCCTTTCCCTCTGAATATGAAAAATCAGCTCCGAATATATCAATTTGAGTAAATCCGTATTTTACGGCAAGGTCCAGGGCGGTAATTGTTACTGTACCGCTTCCGGAATATAAAGATAAAATTGAATTCTTTGAATATTCTCTTGCAATGTTTGAAAGCGGGTGTCCTGAGGAAAAATAGCAGATTTTAAGCTTACTGTCATAGATTTTTTTTGCGGCACTAAAATTGGAAGAAAGATCAAAATAAAATACAGTATTTTTCAATTCCTCTTTCATCTTATGCATATAATGATTATAGGAAACTGTCTGCCCGTCCAGAGAAAGAACCGCATCTGCAATAATACCCTGCTTTAACAGACTTGAAAAAGCTGTGTCAGTGGCGATTATAAAATATTCTCCGCCTTTAAGCATTTCTATAGTTTTGTCCAGACTGGGACCTGCGGCAATCACCGCTGCCTTTTTTTTTGAAGCATCTCTTTTTATATTGCAGTTCAGTCTGGCTGCAAGCTTAAGATTTTTCATTATATTTGACTGCCAGATTTTCCCAAAATGAGCCTGCACAGAAAAATCTGCCGATATTTTAGCCAGCGAATCACTTATCTGTCTTTGGATTTCTTCAAAACAAGCTTTATTTTCATTTATCCATACGCGGTTTTCATACAATTTTAAGTTTCCGTGAAGGGCAGGCAGATAATTCTGACATAAAGTCTGGGAAAGATTTTCTCTGCTGCATAAAAAAATATCTTTGGAAAGGGAAAGCTCTTTTACAAGAGGAATTTTTTTTAAAAACTCGATGTCACAAATCGAATTTTCAACTGCAATAATTTTAGCATTTTCAAAGCAATCATGAATTTTTTTTATTAAAATTCCGCTTCCGATTCCAATAATCAGAAAAAAATTAATTTCCTTTTCAAAGTTTAAAAGCTGACTTTCGGCTTCCCGCTCTGGATTATAGCGTGATTCTATTGTCTTTCCGTTTTGAAGGACTGGAATTTGAAGACCTGTTTTTGATGCAATTATCTGACTATAAATTGACTTATTCATCATTTAAAATTTTCTGTAATTTTTCTTTCAATCTTGAGTTTTCTTTTTGCAGTTTTGCAGAGATTTCCTGATTAGCCGGATTGTGAAGCAGGGCTGTGTAGTCAAGCGGAAATAGTGCCTTTTTCCAGTCCCGGCTTTCTGAATTTGTGGAAATAAAATCACGGATTTTTGAAAGATTTCTTTGAGAAGGAATATTGATTTTTGTAAATATCTTTTCCCTGTTTTTTACTTGTCCGCTTTTTATTATGCTGTCTGCTCTTAGAGAAAAATCTTCCGGGCTTATATCCTTAATCTGGCCCAGTCTATTTTTCCTGAAATTTTCAGATATTACCCTGAAGATTTTATTTTCAGGGATTTTTTTGTCCTGAAACCATTTTTTATATATTTCCAGGGAGGCATTTTTGAAAGTCTGTCTGGCAAGGCGTTTTTCTTTTGTATTAAGGCGGTTGTCAAAAACCTGACCAGCTGTTTCAAGCTCATTCGGCTGACTGTGCTGAAATCCTTCTGTCTCTGCAAGATCCAGTCCAAAAAAATAGATTTTTTCAGATGTGATTTCAAGGGCAAGCTCGAGGGCTGTTCCGCTTATTGTCCCGTTTCTCTGAGCTTGGGTAAAAGGAAGATTTGAAAGCGTATAAATTTTTTTTGAAAGTCCGTCTGAATAACACAATGGAATAAGAGGAAGATTTTGGAGAAAGCTTTTCTGACAGCAGGCTTCGTTTGCGATGGCAAGGGGAATATTATGTTTTTTTAATTTTTTAAGGTGCTCTTTTGCCCAGTAGCCTCCGTCACTTGTCATGCAAAAGTCTGGAATTATATCATTGCTTAAGAGAACCGGAAGAGCTGAGCTTAAGGAAATAATCAGACAATGATTTTCAAGCTCCTTTATAGTTCCAAGGTTTTCTTCAAGTGATGGGCCTGAAGCCGTAATTAACAGCGGTAAATTACTTTTATTAATTGAGTAAAAATTCTTTGAATATTTAATAAAATTTACCGTATTGATAAGCCACTTTTTTTCAAAGAATTGTCTTGTAACAAGAAGTGTTTTTGCAAAATCCAGAGATGCTTTTATTTCTTTCCAAACCTGAGTATTTTCCTTTTCAAATGCTTTTTCAGACGGTTTCCAGGAAATAAAAAAAACAGAAAACAATTTATCTTCTGTAAAGTAAGCCTGCAGCTGATTTTGAATTGAACCAATGCCTTTATAATAAAATACAAAATCCAGACAGGAATTATAGTCATCAAAGAAATTTGTATATCTGATGGCAGCGATTTTTACTCCTTGAAATTTTTCTTTTAGGGCAGAAACTGAATAAGAGAGGGCAGGCTCTGTAATTACAATGAAATCCGGGAAAAAGGGACAGTTTTGTGAATCAGCAAAACGGCAGGCTTCTTTTTTTGGCGAATAAGGAGAATGAAGAAATATTCCGTTTACTTTTACAGTTTTTTCTCCATCTTTAGAATCAAAAAACTCTAATTCCAATTAAATCACCTTTAAGAATTCCTTGATTTCTGTTATTGAGCGGCTTTCTCCTAAAAAGTTAAAGCTTATCAGTTCGGAAGATGCACCTATTATTTTTTCAAAAAGCTTAATTAATTGAGAGACAATTAAATCCTGAGGAATTTTTGTCTTTGAAACAAAAAGTATATTTGCCGCTGATTTTGAAGTTTTTGCAATGGCAGACGGACTTGAAAAATGAAACTGAAGTCTTGTAAAGAGCTCGTTTAAAAGGACTTTTTCATATTCAATTTTCAGATTTTCATTGTTTTTTAGTTTTTCTTCCCCAAGATTTTCAACACATTCCAGAAAATCAAGAGAAAACAGGGAGAGAATAGATTTATCATCAATATGAGTTTGAATCTCACTTAAATACTGACGGCTTTCCCCTTTTGCTGCCGGGTAGTCCTTTATTATTTCTTCTGTAAGATTTTTGTTACAAAGAATTAGAATAGATTCTTCGTCATACTTATAAACAGAAAGTGAATTAATAGTGTCTTTAAGTTCAAATGAAAAAAACTGCAAAAATGGGGCCAGAGAATTATCTTCTTTTGTAAAGTTAAAAATTTTTCCTTCAGATGTAATAATTCCGTCCCAGAATGCTTTTGTGGAATTTGTCTGTAAGATTGAATCAGCATCAAGACCGTAGCTTTTTGAACAGAAATAATAATATGAAAAAAATTGCAGTTCAAAAATACAGTCTATCTGATGCTTTTTCAGAAAGGATAAAAACGAGGAATCTGATTTTGATAAATTTTCAGCCTTGTATAAAAGTCCTGTTCGTAAGCCCATGATTAAGACAATCCTAAATCAGAGAAGAGCTTTTTATAGGTTACGAATTCATCAGACTTAGCGAATTCCATAATTTTTTCTTCCGGAAGATTTTCCAGAAGCTGATCCATATACAAAAGAACTGATTTAATATCGCGCTTCAAATCTTCGTTGCTTGTTGTGTTGTTTACACCTGATACTGCCTTATCTGAATTAAGATAATCAATATTATCCTTAGAAATATTTGTATCAAGATTATCAACTTCGGCAAAGTTTGAATCAATATTTGCAGTTTCATTTGTATTTGACTGAGAAATAACTTTTTCTACTGTAGGAACTTCTGTATCCTCTGCTGCTTCTTTTTCTTCTGTAACTTCCACAGCCACCGGCTCTTCGGAAGCTTCAATGCTTGTGTCTACTTCATCAAAGATTTCGGATGCTGCTTCGCTGAAAACATCTTCAAGAGTATTGTCCTCCTGGCCTTCTTCTTTTGAAGGGGCAGTTTCAGCCTGTGTAGCTTCAACTGAAGCTCCTTCTGCTGGAGCTGCTTCGTTAGCAGGCTGTTCAGGTGCAGAATCTGCTTCCCGGGCCGGCTGTTCAGCTTCTGAAACTTCTTCTGATGGTGCGGCCCTTTCTTCAGTATTTTCCTCAGCAGGGATTTCAGTGTCAGAGAGAATTGTTTCTGTTGTATCAAAATGATCTTCAAACAAAGTATCAGTTGAATCAAATTCTACAGATTGTTTTTCTTCATCTGCGTCACCAAAAATTGAATCTGTAGTTTCAAAAGTAACTTCTGTTTTTTCTTCAGGCATTACTTCACTGGCTGCAGGCCTTTCCTCTGATCTAGTTTCAGAAGATGTATCTTCTTCAAGTGTTACCTGGTCAGAACCATCGGCTGCCTCATCAGCTGTATTTGCTTCATTTGTTACAGCAGGTATTTCTTCTGCTGTATCTGATACAGAATTGATGGAATCCATAAAATCGGAAGATGTTGATTCTACAAAAATGTTATCATCTGATTTTGGAATTGAAATTTCTTCCGGCAGTTCAGATTCTGACATGTCATCTAGCTGGATGTTTTCAATATCAGGCTCTTCAAGATTTTTATCTTCAAAATCAAAATTAAAATCTTCTGTTGATTCCGGAATTTCTTCTTCTTTTACTTCTTCTTCTGAGTCAGATAAAACTGGCTCTTCAAAAGTTTCTTCCTGAATTTCATTATCAGAAGAAACTTCGTCTTCTGCTACAGAAGTTTCTTCTGCCTCAAAAGGTTCAGGCTCAACGATTTCCTCTTCTGCAAGTCCGTCAGATTCAGAAATTTCAGTTGTGTTCATGATATTGGAAAGTTCATCTCCGGAGAGGGCAATAGTGTCATCTCCTTCATCTGTAAAGAAGCCTGTAGCTTCTGAAGAACTTTCCGGAACTTCCTCTTCCACTGGAGCTTCGTCAAATGTTGTTTCCTCTAGCAGAGTATCATCTGATGAAGTTTCTGCAGCTGGAGTCTGGTCAAAAGTTGTTTCTTCTATAAGAGTATCATCCGATGAAGTTTCTTCAGCTGGAATTTCATCAAAAGTTCTTTCTTCAACTGGACTTTCGTCAAATGTAGTTTCGTCAGAAAGCGGCTTCTCAACTGCAGTTTCCTCTGTAACAGGCTCCTCTGAAAGTGTATCATTTACTGAAGGCTCTTCAAGAGGAACTTCTGACTCTGCTTCAATTACTGAATCTGCATCAATAGGGATATTAGTAAGCTCATCTGGCGAGAGGGCTATTGTTTCATCTTCATCTGCAGAAAAGAAACCGCCTTCATCTTCTGAATCTGCTTCAACAGGAATTTCACTGTCAATTGAAAGCTCATCTTCAAGAGGTGTATCAGCTTCTGCAGAAACATCGCTCTCAGAAGGTAGTTCAGCTTCTACAGAAAGATCGTTCTCAGAAGGCAGCTCAGTTTCTACAGAAGGAGTTTCTTCTGAATTAAAATCTGGAGCTGCCTGAGCAGGTGCTGTAAAACCTTGTGCTTCACGCTCCTTTACCTGGTCAATTTCAGATTTTAGTTTGTTAATATCGTTTTTAAGTCCTGAAAGTTCAGCAACAATCTGCTGCAGCAGGGACGTTGTCGCAGGATCCGGCTGGGCTGTCTGAACTTCCTGTGCAGGAGCCTCTTCTTCAGCTTCAGGCTTTTCATTTTCTTCTTCTGTCTTAATTTCATTGATAACAGGAGCAGAAGCCAGAGAATCTTCATCACCGATTGCAAGATCATAATCGACTACGGTTTCTGCCGCTTTCTTTTCTTCAACATTCTGGGTAACCGGTGTTTCTTCTGCATCTGAATCAATACCAAAGTCAGAAAGATCTACTTCCTCTGTAGAAACATTTGAAGTATCTGCAACATAAACTTCCTCTGTACTTTCTTTGCCAGAATCACTGTCTGTGTCACTTTCAAAGTCTTCTGTATCGTCAGCTGTAAAGTCTGAAAAATCATCACTTACTTTATTGTCTTCTGTTTCGATTGTATCTGTCGAATCATCAAAAGAAAGTTCCATATCAAGAGGTGGTTCATCAGGAGTTTCATCAGCGGCGGCTTCAGGTGCAGATGTTTCTGTCATTTCTACGCCAAAATCTCCGCCGTCCATAAAGTCGTCTAGAGAAATATCTTCTGTACCCCCTTCCGAAGCTGCAGGGGCAGGGGAAGAAACTGCAGCGGCAGTTTTTTCTGCATCAGGGCCTTTTCCAGGCTCATATCCGTTGTTACCGCTTGCAACTGAATCATCAGAGAAGCCGTCTTCAAGGAAGTCATCAAGAGAGATTTCTTCCTCTCCAGAATTAAGCTGGGCTTTTGGAGCCTCTCCGGCAGGCTTTTCTGCTGCCGGCTCATTAATTGAATCAAAACTTATTTCTTCAAAATCAGCATTTGTATCTGTTGTTTCTGTGTTAATTTCAAGATTATCAAGTGAGGCAGATGAATCAGCTTCAATTTCAGAGAATCCTTCAAAAGCGGCTGTGTCGTCTGTATCAGCTGCGGGTGTGTCAAAGCTGCTTTCTTCAACCTCTGGAACTTCAATCTCTGATTCTGTATCCATTTGTGGAATATCAAAGCTTTCTTCTTCCGGAATGCTTTCGCCTGCATTTTCTTCTTCGGCTTCAAATGTATCTGTTACCTGACTGTCTTCCGGGAAATCATGAAGGATAACTTCATCTGTCGCTGAATCGTTGGATAGTTCTTCACCGTTTGCAAACATATTTGTTTCGTCAACTTCTGTGTTTGTTTCATCGGCTTCTGCGGATGGTGTTTCTGGGGCTTCAAAGTCAGAATCATTTTTGAACATATCAGAAAAATCTGTACTTTCAAAATCAGGTAAATCCAAAGAATCTTCGGTAGTTTCCTGGGAGTCTGCAATATCTTCTGGAGTCTGAGCTGTGTTTTTTACCCATACTCCGTAGCTTTCAAGTTCGTTAGTATTTTCTTCAGATTTACTCATATTTTTCCCCTTTTGAGTTTAAAATTCCGCTATTTCATTATCGGCATGGTCGGGCTAAAAAAATAGGGAAATTAGGTATTTTTAAAAATATGTTTAGTAAATTATACCATAAATATTGATAAAAGCAAAAACAAGAATTCATGATTTTTAAAACTTTTTTAATTTTTTATTCTTAGATTATTTTTACTTATCTTTATTTCTGATTATAAAAGAGTGAACTTCAAGTGTTGTTAAAAACTGCACTATTCGGTTCAGCATTTTATCCTTTTCTTCTGGAAATGCCTTCTGCATAAGCTCCAGAAGGTCATTTACAGTATTTTCTCCGTCAAGGCCCAGCCATAGCACCGAACCATATTTATCCAGCGCTATGTGACTTACACGGGGTCTTTTGAAAAATTTCTGGGCGATGGCATTGAATAATCCTCTGTTTTCCATATCGATTTCTACAATGCCTTCGTCTTTCTGCCTCCATACCCGGCCGGGATTTTTTGAGAAAACCAGATCCATGTAGTTGGCAGAAAGCTTTTTAGTCTTACTCTTCATCAGCTTTTTTATTCTTTCTTGTAAAGATTGAGAAAGATGCAAGGAGAGCTATAAAGAATAAAAGTCCTCCGATATTTCCCAAAATGCCCTTGAGATTGATTGCGGAAAGAAGTGTATCACCTGAAGGAAGTTTTACTACTGCAAAAATAGCAAGAATGATTCCTACAAGACCTTCACCTGCGATAAGTCCTGAACTGTAAAGAATTCCGTTTTCAGCCAGCTGCGGGCCGTTCTTCTTTTTATCGTAGTAAGCGCGCAAAAGTCCGCCAAGGTAGATTGGCACTGAAAGGTGGATCGGGAGGTAAAGTCCGATTGCTACAGGAAGAACAGGAGCTCCGATAATTTCAACTGCAACCGAAATGCCCACACCTGTAATTACAAGTGTCCATGGAAGTGAACCTCCCATTACGCCTTCAACTACAAGCTTCATCAAAGTTGCCTGAGGGGCAGGAAGTTCTTTAGAACCAAATCCCCATGCTTTATCAAGAAGGAACATGATTCCACCGATTGCAAGGGCAGATACAATAGAACCAATGATTTCACCAATCTGCTGATTTTTAGGAGTTGCACCGATGATGTAACCTGTTTTCAAATCCTGAGAAATATCTCCTGCCATAGCCGCAACAATACAGATGATTGTACCAATACAGATAGCAGAGGTCATTCCGGCAATTCCTGTGTGGCCTGTTGCCTTAAGGAGTGCTGTAGCAATAATAAGTGTTGCAATTGCCATACCGGAAACAGGGTTGTTTGAAGATCCTACAAGACCAACCATTCGGCTAGATACGGTTGCAAAGAAGAATCCAAATATAACGATGATAATTGTTCCTAATAATCCAAGTGGAATTGCAGGCAAAAGCCAGATTGCAATGATACAGAAAAGAGCGGTTGCAAGAAGAACTTTTGATGAAAGATCTGTATTGGTTCTTTCTTCAACTTCTTCCTTATGACCAAATCCGCCGATTGCCTTTTTGAATGTCTTAAGGATTGTCGGCATTGATTTGAAAAGGCTGATGATACCGCCTGCCGCTACAGCTCCGGCACCTACATATCTGATATAGTTACTCCAGATGCCCCATGCACCAAGCTCTGAAATCGGAGCTTTTCCCGGTGGAAAAATATTACTTCCGCCAAAGAAGTTCATGAGAGGGATGATCAAGAACCAGCCCAGCATACCGCCGGAAAGAAGATATGATGATACTTTTTTACCGCAGATAAATCCAACGCTTCCAAGAGCTGGAAGAACGTCCATACCAAAGCCAGTTCCAAGAGGCTTGATCGCCCAGTCAATTTCTGAAGGGAAGAGGCGGAGACCGTCTGCAACAAATTTATAAAGGGCAGAAATACCAAGACCAGAGAATACCAGCTTTGATTTTTCGCCGCCTTCCTCACCTGCAAGAAGAACTTCCGCACAGGCAGTTCCCTCCGGGAATGGAAGAACTCCGTGCTCTTCAACGATTAAAGCTGTACGGAGCGGAACCATAAAGATGATTCCTAAAATGCCCGCAAGAAGACAAACAGAGCTGATTACCCAGAAAGAAGGGTTTTCTACTGCTGTGCTTTCTTTTGCCCACATAAAAAGAGCCGGCATTGTAAAGATTGCACCGGCCGCAAGAGATTCTCCTGCAGAGCCGATTGTCTGTACCATGTTGTTTTCCAGAATGGAATCACGTTTAAGAATGATTCTGATGATTCCCATGGAAAGAACTGCTGCAGGAATTGACGCAGAAA
The DNA here is from genome assembly GCA_947165895.1 of uncultured Treponema sp. Classification (GTDB taxonomy): domain Bacteria; phylum Spirochaetota; class Spirochaetia; order Treponematales; family Treponemataceae; genus Treponema_D. Next base: position 163,192 of record CAMVCB010000001.1, on the reverse strand, counting down.
TAGTCATTCCGACGCGGAGTCCAAGGTACGAATTTGCTGCGCCGAAAAGTACGGCGAGCAGAATTCCGATAAGAATTGAAACCGGAGTAATTTCCGGAAGAACTCTATCAGAAGGGATGAAAGGTTTAAAAGATTTTTCTTCCATAACTTTTGATAATCCTTTAGTGTATAAAATTTTCTAGCCGTATTTATTATAACATATTGTAAAGAATTATGAAAATAATATATTGATATAAGAGCTTTGATGATGATATTCAGACTATCAGTCAGATGTGCCCGGCTTGTGTTGAAACCTTGCAAAAACTTTTCTATAATTTAATACTATGAGCGAAAATAAAAAGATAATTGCTGAAAACCGGAAAGCTCGTTTTGATTACTTTGTTGAAGAAACTTATGAGTGCGGACTTGAACTTGTAGGAACCGAAGTAAAATCTGTAAAAAACGGAAATGTGTCCTTTCCCGATGCTTTTGCCGAAATTATAAATAATGAAGTTTTTTTGAAAAATTTTCATATATCGGAATATGTGTATTCGTCAATCTTTAATCATGATCCAGACCGGCCGAAAAAGCTTCTTCTGCACAAAGAGGAAATCAAGCGTCTGGTAAGAAAGGTTGAAGAAAAGGGTTTTACGCTTATTCCCCTTAATTTTTATCTTGTAAAAGGCCGGGTAAAGGTAACTCTTGGCGTTTGTAAGGGTAAAAAGCAGTTTGATAAGCGGGCGTCAATTAAAGACCGTGACGTTCAGCGTGATATTCAAAGGGAGTTTAATCAGAAACTCAGAGGGTAGGCTTGCATAAAAAACAGTGTCGCTTCATCGCAGTCAGTATCTTTCTCTTTGCCTTTTCTGCATTTTTTGCAGGAGCACAGCCGCTTGAGATTGATTATTGCGGAATTTTTTCCGATGACCTGGACAAGAATATGTCTAAGCTTACAAGTGATTTATATTATACCCAGCTTTCTGAATTGCAGAACTTTACGGTTGTAGATAAAAGGACTCAGTTTGATTCAAAAAATCTGGACAGTCTGGATAAAAGTCTTTTTTCAGAAGAGAGCAAAACTTTTTTTGCAGAAATTAATAAAAATCCTTCAAATGACAAATGGGAGACTGTTTTTCATATTTTTTATGAAGGAAATGAAGTTACAAAATCAAAAGAATATGATTCCTATTACAAAATTCTGATGGAGCCGAAGGATAATCTTCGTGCCACCTTGAGCGCTTTAATCAGCGGGGGCGGAAGAAGTGTGGATTCTCAGAAAAATCAGACAGAAACTGCCGCAAATGAAGCTGCAAAAAGCTCTTCTCTGGTTTCTACAGATTTTCTTTCGGGAACCTGGAAGGGTGAAGACGGTCTTAATAAGGTTGTGATTATGAGAGGCGGAAGGGGGTTTGTTATTTTTAATAACGGTGCCTCAATGAATATAACTATCCGCCTTGATGAGGGCAGCGGAAATCAGAAAATTACGGTAGTGCAGAATCAGCGCTCCAATGCCTCCTTCTTTCCTCAGCTTTCCCGCCAGGTCGCTCTGGAGCATGCCGTGAATGCAGAGCCTATTGAATGGACCCTGCAGGCGGCAGATTCAAACACCCTGAAGGGGCAGAAAAGAACCCTTGTTGAAGATACAGGCCAGGTAAGCTACGGAGATATTCCCGTTATCTGGACCCGGATAAATTAAGTATTTTGCAGAAAGAATTACAAATTTATTGTTACGGCTCCCTGCCGCAAAACTTTTACCTGTCCGTCACAAATGCTCACAATTGTTGACGGAAGGGCATTTTTTTTATCTCCGTCAGTTATGATTAAATCTACATCCTTTTCAAACTCTTTTATAATCTGCTCTTGAGTATCAAGAATCGGGAAACCGCTTCTGTTTACGCTTGTTGAGTAAATAGGGCAGCCTGTTTCTTTCAGAATGCTTCTAAGCCAGGCGTCACCGGGGCAGCGGAAGGCAGTTGTGTTTCCTGTATGCTTATTGTTGACGATTATTGTAAGGGGGCCCGGCCAGTAAGAAAGAAGCTTTGAAGGAATCTTATCATCCGTGTAGTTTTTCAGGTCTTGAGGACTTGCAATCAGCTGTATAAAGGGTTTTGTCTGGTCACGGCCTTTTATTGCCTTGATTTTTGAATCTGTGTCCTTTTCGTCTGATGGAAGGGCGATTCCTGAAAAGCCGTAAACTGTATCAGTTGGAATTATAAGTATTCTGCTGTTTTTTAAATATTCAACGCACTTTTTTACAGAGTTTTCATCAGATTTGCTTAAAATCATAAACCGGAATTCCTTTTATCATTGTCTGTTTTTCCTTTTTGAGGCTGATGTTTCCATTGCTTATATCAAAAAGGAACATTACGCTCAGGCATAACATTGTAATGAAAACGCTGACAATTTTACATACATCTTCTGAAAGATATTCCGGTTCTGTATGTCTTAAAAGGCTTCCTGTGTCATAAAGGGTAGTCTGGGCTGGTTTTAATCCTGTTATTTTCACAAGCTTTTCATCATTGCTTACATAGTCAAGTTTTCTTGCGTAAGCAGCAATTACTGCCTTGTCGCTCTGCAGGGCTGCAAGCTCAAGAGAAAGCTCGCTGTTGATATTCTGAATTTCACTTGTTCTTTTGCTGAGTAAAATTTTCTGTTCTTCAAGATAATTATAGCCGTGAAGGCCGTTCTGTCCGATTGTAACAGATAAAATTACATAGATTAGAGTTCCTGCAAAAACTGAAAACAGGTATTTCGTACATTTCATTTGTTTTTAATATCGGCATGATGACTCTGTTTCTGCATGAAAAATAATTCAATTTTTATAAGATTGTAAAAAAGCGTCAATTGTGGTAATTTTATTTAAAATGGCAGATTAAGGGCGTATAATATGGACAAAAGTCTTTTGCATTATTCATATTCAATGAAAATCCATACACAAAAGCGGATTTTATTTGCAGTAATTTATGTTTTATTCATTCTGACTTTTACAAATCTTTTTATTTCTTTTGTCCTTTTTCCTGTAAGGCAGTCTTCTGAATCTATGATTCCTGATATTCAGGAAAATTCTTTTGTTATGATTTCGCCAATGCTGAAAAAATATAACCGCGGTGACATCGTTCTTATGAATCCAAGAAAAAAGCTTATGCTTTCAAAAAGTCAGAAATTTATGAATCTGATGACAGAATTTTTTACAGCCCGCCAGTGTTCCCTTTATGAAAAGCCTAATTTTCCGGGAACTAACTGCCAGCTGCGCCGTATTGTAGGGCTTCCGGGTGACAGACTTTATATGCGTGACTACGTTCTCTACGTAAAACCTGCCGGAACAAAGCATTATCTTACTGAATTTGAAATTGCAGACACACCATATAACGTTACATTTTTTACAGCACCTTCTGAATGGGACAGCTATCTTGGTGTAAAAGGTTCTTTTGATGAAATTGTCCTTTCAGACAATCAGTATTTTGTTCTGGGCGACAACAGAAAATCTTCTGATGATTCCCGCCTTTACGGCCCTGTAAGTCCATCTGATGTAAACGGAAAGGCACTTGTCTGCTATTTTCCTTTCAATAAATTCCGCTTTTTCTAAGTTTTAAGACAAGATGGATAGCTCAAAAGCCCTGTCCCTTTATATTCACATTCCCTACTGTATTTCAAAATGCTCTTACTGTGATTTTTTTTCAAGGGGAGGCTGTAAGTCTGTGCCCCCTTCCTATGTCAATGCCCTCTGTCGGGAAATAAAAGTCCGTTCATCTGAAGAGGGGGCAGACGGCTTTTGCAGCTGGAAGTCTGTATATATAGGCGGGGGAACTCCCAGTCTTCTTACAGAAGAACAGCTGAAAAAAATTTTTGCAGCTGTCTCGGAAGCAAAAAAAATCGGAAGGCAGACTGAAATTACAATCGAAGTAAATCCTGATGACGTTACGGAAGGTTTTATCGAAATGTTAAATGAAAGTCCCGTAAACCGCCTTTCTGTAGGAATCCAGTCTTTAAATGAAAAATCCCTTTCTTTTGCAAAAAGGCGGGCTTCTGCTTCTCAAAATCTTGCGGCTCTGGAATGTATTTCAAAAAAATGGAAGGGGCGTTTTTCTGTCGATTTAATCTGCGGACTTCCTTTTGAAAGCCAAAGCTCCTTCATGGAAGGTCTTGAAAAAATCACCTCTTATAATCCCGATCATATTTCCATGTATTCCCTGACTTTTGAAGAGGAAACTCCCTTTGGCAGGATGCTTGAAAATCAGCTTTCTGATTATGATTATGATTTTTCTGATGCCCTGTGGCTTAAGGGAAGGGAATTTCTTAAAAAGAGGGGATACTTTCAGTATGAGGTTTCTAATTTCTGTAAAAAGGGCTTTGAAAGCATTCATAATCTTTCTTACTGGAATCACGAGCCTTATCTGGGGGCTGGAAGCGGGGCAACGGGCACACTATACAGAGCAAGCAGGGGAAAACGGGTATCTGCCACAGAAAATATTGAAGAATATTGCAAGTGCTGGCTGGCAGGGGACGGAACTTCTGCATGTCAGCCGGATGAGACTCTTTATTCTGTGGAGCTGATTGATGAAAAAACATCCATGTTTGAGTTTTTTATGATGGGCTTAAGAAAGCTTTCCGGCGTAAAAGAAAGTGATTTTGAAGAAATTTTTTCAAAAAAGATTCCTGCCAGTGTAAAAAAACTTGCAGAAAAATGGCAGAAAAAAGGCCTCTGCCAGATTGATTCTTCAAATGGACAATTTAATTTTACACTGGGAGAAAAAGGAATTTTATATCTTAATTCTTTTGTGCTTGCGCTTGATTTAGAGGAATAAAGATTGTAAAACAGCTTCCTTTTCCCTTTTCTGATTCAACTTCTATTCTCCAGCCGTGTGTTTCTATGATGTTTTTTACAACTGAAAGTCCGATTCCCATTCCTTCTTCATGGCGGGAATTTGAAGCACGGTAGAAAAGGTCAAAAATATTTGACAGATCTGATTCCGCAATACCGATTCCTGTATCACAGAATTTAATCATCAATGTATCATCACTGTCGTGAGCGATAATTCTGATTTCATCATCCACAGAAGTGTAGCGGAGGGCATTGCTCAGAAGATTTTCAAAAACTCTGTTTACCAGCTGCTCATCAAGGGGAATCAAATATTCTTTTGAAATATCAATGTTATGGATTATTTTTCTGTTAAACACGCTCATTGTAGATTCTGCTTCTTTTGCAAAATTTGTAATCAGCTTGTTAATTGATTTTGGAAGCAGGGTTTTTCTGATATCACTGTTTTCAAGCTTTACAAAATTAATCAGCGTGTTAATCATTTCTTCCAGCTGAGAAATTTTTGTCTTAATGAGTTTAATTGCTTTTTCTTTTTCTGCCTTGCTTTTGATAATGCCGTCAGAAAGGGCTTCTGCATATCCCCGTATGATTGCAATCGGCGTTCTGAGGTCATGACTGATTCCCATGATGAATTTGTTTTTCTTGTTCTGGCTTTCAAGAAGGGAAATTCTCATTTTTTCCAGATATTCAGAAATTTCATAGATTTCATTGCTCTCTTCTTTTGAAAATTTAATTGGTGTTTCAAGGTTTCCTTTTGCAATTTCTGCCATCTGATGGCGCAAAAGCTGTACGGAGTTAAAAAGATTTCTCCCGATTCTTCCAAGCATAATAATACTTATGGCAACAAAAATTGTAATTATGGAAAGAATCTGCACATAAAGGTATTTTGTTGATTTTACAGGACCTTTTCGACGCGGTATGCGGGTTATCAGCATTGCTTTTGTGCTGTTGAATTTAGTAGGTGTAAAGTGGAAGTAATAGGAACCGGTTATATCAAATACCATATTGAGAATTTCGTTCCTTTCCAGGTGCTGACCGGCTTTAATTTCTGGAATTGAAGAAACAAGAACTGCCCCCTCAGGGGTTACAAGAAAGCCGCTGACCTCTGGCGGAATATAGTCAAGGTCATTAATTGAAAAATTAGCTGGATTATTCCTTTTTGCAATCAGCATCTCCCTGATAGCGTTTTCATCTTTTGAGACAAAACGCTTTGGTGAACGCATGTGGTTGCTTATCAATATAAATGCAACACATAAAATCGGAATTGCCGTAATAATTGAGATGAGCAGGGTCAGTTGTTTTCTAATAGTCATATAATACTATTTTATAATACAATCCTGATTAAATACATAGCCTTTTCCGAAAACTGTGCGGATATATTCGTTTCCGTTGGCATCTGTCTGAAGTTTTTTGCGCAGTCTCTGAACGTAAACTGCAACAGCTGTGATATCGCCAAAATCAACCTTCCAGACTGCCTGATAAATCTGCTCAGGAACAAGTGTTTTTCCGGCATTTTTTACAAGATATTCAAGAACTTCATATTCTTTTGAAGAAAGAGGAATCTTCTGACTTCCTTTTTTAAGAACGCAGGAGTTCAAAAGAAGGGTAAAATCATCAAATCTGATTGAATCTTCTGCCTTTGCAGAGGCTGAAATCTGGCGGCGAAGGTTTGCCTTAACTCTTGCTACAAGAACACTTGGTGAAAATGGCTTTGTTACAAATTCGTCAGCACCAAGTCCAAGTCCTTTTATCATATCTTCATCTGCATCACGGGCAGAAAGAATCATAACGGCAGGTCGTTCTGTGTTAGAATAACGTTTTTTCAGTTCATTTAAGAAATCAAATCCGCTCATACCCGGAAGGTTGAGGTCAAGAATAATTAAATCCGGCTGACGGTCTTTTTCGAAATTATCAAGTGCATCTTCGGCGTTAGAAAAAGCTTTTGTTCCTATCTCTGATTGTGAGAGGTAAAGACAAATCAGGTCGGAAATTGACTGTTCGTCTTCAATTACGTACACGTAAGGATTTTTGCTCAAGTCTTTCATAATTAAGATTATAGTAACATAAATACAAAATGTGTAATAAATTTTTGTTAATTAATCATAAATTAATTTTATATTTACCGTATTTTTATTTTATAATCTCTTATATTATTGAAAATAATTAATTCTCTAATTGAAATATAGCGAAAAAAGGTTATAATTTTATGTAACATTAATTATAGAAAATTCCGAAAAAAAAGTATGATTGAAGTTATGCGTCTGGATGGGAAAAGTTACTGGGTGAATCCGCACATGATAGAAAGTATGGAATCGAATCCTGATTTAACATTAACAATGCTGTCGGGAAAAAAACTCATCGTAAAAAACTCTCCTGAAGAAATCATAGACAAAATTATCTCATACCGCAAAAAAATCGGTGTAAGCACGCAAGAGGTGTTGTAATGGATATAGCAAGTATAATTGGTATTGTTGGTGGTGCCGTAATGATTGTCATGTCGGTTGTTACTTCTGGTGGTACTTTGGGAGGAATTATCGATATTCCGTCTGCTGCCATGACAATCGGTGGTTCTTATTTTGCCATGTTCATTGCGGCTCCTTTGAAAAACGCTTTGGGAATGTTTAAAATCATGGGACGTGCCTTTAAAATCCCGGATTTTGGTGAAAAAAATATCGTAATAAACATGCAGGCTCTTTCTGAAAAAGCCCGCCGTGAAGGTATTCTTGCTTTGGAAGACGGTCTTGATGATTTGGAAGATGCCTTTATGAAGATGGGACTTCGTCTTGTAGTAGATGGTACGGACGGTAACGTAATCCGCGCTATTATGGAAAATGAAATGAACCAGTGCGAATCACGCCATATGTACTGGGTAGGACTTATCAACGCCTGGGCAGGATTTGCCCCTGGTTTTGGTATGATGGGTACTGTAGTAGGTCTTATTGGTATGTTGAACAACCTTGAAGATAAATCATCTTTGGGTCCTAACATGGCCGTTGCCCTGATTACAACACTTTACGGTTCCATGATGGCCAACTGGCTTATTACTCCTTTTGCGACAAAACTTCTTGCCCATAATGCTGCGGAAATGCGTGCAAAAGAAATGGTTATTGAAGGCGTACTTGCCATTCAGGCAGGTGAAAACCCTCGTATTATGGCTCAGAAACTTCTTACTTATCTTGATCCTGTAACAAGAAAAGCAATTGAAGCTGATGTATTGAAAGACTAAGTGGTAGGTAAGGTTTAAAATGGGAAAAGCGAAGGAACCTGAAAAACCGTCGGCAGCCTGGCAAGGTACCTACGGTGATATGATTACCCTGATGCTCTGCTTCTTCGTAATGCTTTATGATCCGTCAGAAATTGATATCACTACTTTAGCAACAATTACTCAGAACCTACAGATGAACGAAACAGAATCTGTTTCCGGCGGTCTTTCACTGTCTTCCGGTAAACTTTCTGACCTTGGAAATATGATTAACTCCCTGCCTTCTCTGGAAAAAGGCCGTTCATTGGGACTTGCAAAAAAGAAGGCTGTCAGCCTTTTTGCGCCGGATATCAAATCAAGCAGAATTACAATCACAAGTGATGAAAGGGGCCTTATTATCACCCTTCTTTCTGATAATTTTTTTGAAGAAGGGTCTGCGGTCCTTAATATAGATGAAACCCGCGATACTTTACTTCGTCTGGCAGATTTTTTTAAGTCGCCTGAGGTAAAGGACCGCCGTTACAGGATTGAAGGTCATACCGATAATACTCCGGTTCCTGTAGCTTCTCAATTTCCAAGTAACTGGGAGCTTTCGGCACAAAGAAGTATTAATGTTCTTCATTATTTAGCCGATTATGGAGTTAATGAAGACAGTTTTTCTGTCGCAGGTTATGCGGATACGCGTCCAAAGTTTTCTAATGAAACTGCAGAAGGCCGCGCTTATAACAGACGTGTGGATATAATTATCCTAGACGAGGGACACTTTTAGTGTTAGAATATTTTAAGTTTTGCTGGAGGGGAAATGGCAGACGATAGTGAAATCAACCTTGATGATGGCGGAGATTCATCATCAACTTCTGAGAAAAAAGGCGGACTGGGCGGTGTTATTCCTGGTCTTTTAAAATGGATTATTATCGGCCTTGCGGCAATTATTGTAATCATTGTTGTAGTTGTAATTACAGTAAAAATCGCAGGTAAAAACTCATCTTCAATAACAGCAATTCCATCTGCAGAAGAATATGTTTCCGGTCAGCGTGAAATCTTTGACTGGTACACATCTCTTGGTCTTATTCAGACTTCTACATGTGATGATCCTCCTGCTACTGTGCGTGTTGATGTAGCCCTTGCCTATAAAAAGGATGATAAGGCAACTTCAACAGAAATTACCCAGAGAACAGTTGAGTTAAAATCATTTTTACGCAGATATTTCAGCGGAAAAACCGCTGCGGAACTTAGAAATCCTAATAACGAAGATGCTTTGGAAAATGAATTGAAAAACGGAATTAATGACAAGATTTTGAGTTCTTCAAAAATCCGTGACGTAGTTTTCCAGACAAAAGACGTTATTGAGCAAAATTAAAAAAGGGGAATGTGAATGAACGAGGTTCTGTCACAGGACGAAATTGACCAGCTTCTTACTGCCATCAGTTCGGGTGATTCCGAGGTTGATGACTTTAAGCCGGTAAATAGTGCCCGCAAAATTAAAATTTACGACTTCAAGCGCCCTGACAAGTTCTCAAAGGAGCAGCTGCGTACGGTTTCGAACATGCACGAAACTTTTGCGCGTTTAACAACTACTTCTTTGTCTGCTCAGCTTCGTTCTCTTGTTCACGTTCACGTAGCGTCGGTAGATCAGCTTACTTATGAGGAATTTATCCGTTCTATCCCGACTCCTACAACTCTTGCTGTAATCAATATGGACCCTCTTAAGGGAAATGCCGTTCTGGAAATTGACCCGGCAATCACCTTCTGTATGATTGACCGCCTTTTTGGTGGACGCGGAGCAATTTCAGGCGGTGGAAACAAAAACCGCGACCTTACAGATATCGAGCAGGAAGTAATGGAAGGTGTAATCGTACGTATCCTTGCAAACATCCGTGAAGCATGGACTCAGGTAATCGATCTGCGCCCACGTTTTGCCCAGATTGAAACAAACCCTCAGTTTGCGCAGATTGTACCTCCTACCGAAATGGTCGTTCTTATTACTCTTGAAACAAAAGTCGGCGATGAGGAAGGAATGATGAACTTCTGTATTCCTTACCTCGTTCTTGAACCGATTATTTCAAAACTTTCTTCCCAGTTCTGGTTCTCTTCAGTCCGCAAGAATTCGACAACTCAGTATCTGGGAACAATCAAGCAGCAACTTACCGATGTAAATATGGATGTTGTTGCCGATATTGGAACTATAAATCTTCCTATCCGTGATGTTTTAAGCCTCAGGGTAGGAGACGTTGTGCGTCTTTCTACTATCAAAGTTGGAGATCCATTGACGCTCAGCGTTGGAAATAAAAAGAAATTTTACTGTCAGCCGGGTGTTGTCGGTAAAAAAATGGCTGTTCAAATTACAGGAAAAATGGAAAATCAGGAATCAGACGATTTTGAAGAGCTTTCGGTAGAAGGAGACGAAACATATGAGTGATGGTGCTATCTCACAGGATGAAATTGACGCTTTGCTGTCTGGCGTTTCAGTGGACGGATTAAATGCTTCCGGTCACGTTGGAAACGACCCTACACATCATTTTGATATTCCGACTCTTCAGAAAATGGCTGATGATTTGCAGCCAAAGACTGAAGAAAACATCAATAAATATACTGGTGCAACCTTTAAGGTTGATAAACCTTATGTAGAACAGGCTAACCGTGATATCGTGCTTTCAAAGCTTCCTGAAGTTGTAATCGGCGTAAATGCTGACTATACGACAGGAATTAAAGGCAGTCACCTTTATCTTGTTTCTCCAGAATTTGCCCTCAAGCTTTTTTCTCTTGTTGGAGGTGAAGCCGCTTCTGAAGTTGATGATATGGTTCTTTCTGTTGTAAGTGAATTTGTTGCAACTCATATCGCTTCAGAAATCAATATCCTTGATGCAACAGGAAAGGCTGCCGGTCTTGCAAATGCTACTCCTCAGACTTTAAATCAGTCTAAGGCTATGATTATGTTCCCTCAGGGGGATTTTGTCCTTGCAAGCTATCCAATTACCCTGGAAAACGATGCCTACACCCTTTGGGAATGTATCGGCGGTGATGCTGCAGAAGCTATGACTAAAGCTTTGGGAGGCGGCGCTGAAGAGCCTGCTCCTTTAGGGGCCGTTGATATGGGAGCTGCCGCAATGGGTGGAGCTCAGATGGGCGGTATGGCAGGAATGCAGCAGCCTATGGGCGGCCAGATGGGTGGCATGCCTAATATGGGGATGGGCATGGGAATGCAGCAGCCTATGGGCGGTATGCAGATGGGTGCTATGCCTAATATGGGTATGGGAATGCCGATGGGCGGTATGATGCCTAATATGGGCATGAACATGGGAATGAATGTACCTAACGTTCAGCAGCTGCAGTTCCCGAACCTGCAGAACGGTGTTGCTGCCGGTGAACAGGGAAATATCGGTCTTATCATGGACGTATTCATGGAAATGACCGTAGAGCTTGGACGTACTAAAAAATCCATTAAAGATATTCTTGGAATGGGTGAAGGTACAATTATCGAGCTTGATAAGCTTGCCGGTGAGCCGGTTGATATTCTTGTAAATCACAAGCCTATTGCCAAGGGAGAAGTTGTAGTTATTGATGAAAACTTCGGTGTTCGTGTAACTGAAATTCTTTCTCCTCAGGAAAGGGTTAATGAATTAAATTAATGGAAAGTCCGCTTGGGGAGGCGGATTTTACACAGGGTGGGTATGAAATTTAAAAAATCACTTTGGGCTGCAGTCATGCTGATTGCAGTCTGCTTTACTTTTTATCCGCAAACCTCGGAAGAAACGGCTTCAAATGCTGCGCAAACCGAGGTTTCGTCTTTTGAGAATAATTCAAATTATTTTAATCAGCCGGCTTCTGAAAACGGCGGGCAGACACCGTCAGCGCTCCGCTCTCAGCCCGGTGGAATCTGGCTTTTTCTCCGTATGATTTTTGTACTTCTCATTGTTCTTGTCCTGATTTACGGAGTTTTGTGGTTCATAAAGAATAAAACAAATGTCGTAAAAACTGATGATGAATTTTTGCGCAGGGCCGCATGTATAAATATCGCACCTGGAAAAACAATAGAAGTAATTACACTTGTTGATAAGGCTTATGTAATCGGCGTTACGGAAGACGGAATTACTCTTTTGGGAGAGCTTGATTCAAAAACTGATGATAAAACCGCCCAGATGATTAACGCAATGAATCTTCGTGCAGATCAGACTCAGAATACCAAAAAACCTTTGAATTTCAATGATGTTATGGATATGTTCCTTGCAAAAAAAGGAAAAGTCCGTAATGTTTTTTCAGAGGAAGAGCAGCATGTAGAAGATATTTTGAAGAGAACTTCTTCGAATACGGAGGAGAATCATGAAAACTCTTAAAAAAATCCTTCTTTTGAGCTTTCTGCTTTCAGTAACTTCTCCTTTTTTTGCACAGGCTTCCGGTCAAAATCAGAATTTTCCTCAGGGGGCCGCCCGCGGTCGTACGGAAATGACAAATAATGCCCGTCAGCCTCTGGTTCCTAATGTTGCTGTTCAGATTACAGAACCTCGAAGCGGGCAGGAAGTTGCTTTTTCTGTTCGTCTTCTTCTGCTTCTTACAATTTTAACCCTTGCTCCAAGCATTTTAATTTTGTCTACCTGTTTTTTACGTTTTTCAATCGTTCTTGACTTTATTAAGCGAGCCCTTTCTCTGCAGCAGGTTCCTCCGACTTCTGTTTTGAACGGAATTGCTTTTTTTATGACGATTTTTGCCATGTGGCCGGTTTTCAGCCGCGTTTACGACAGGGCCTACAAGCCTATGAGTGACGGTCAGATTGGAATAGAAGAAGCTTACAGACAGGCAGAAGAGCCAATCCGCGAATTTATGTTTGTCCAGATGGAAAAGGACACTTCTTACATCAGTATGTTTATGAATATGGCCCATCTTGAAAAGCCCAATACTCCTGCTGATGTTCCGACCTACATCCTGATTCCGTCATATATTCTTCATGAACTTACAGTTGCATTTAAAATTGGTGTACTTTTATATATTCCCTTTATCATCGTTGATATGGTCGTGGCCAGTATTCTTATGGCTATGGGTATGATGATGCTGCCGCCTGTTCAAATTTCCATGCCTTTTAAGCTGATTCTCTTTGTTCTTGTTGACGGCTGGGGACTTTTAACTCAGCAGCTTTTTGTTTCGGTAATTCATTAGGACGCCGGACTAGATAATTTGTGAGGATGATTTATGTCAATTGGTGAATTAAATGTTTTGATGCGCGGAGCTGTTGTTCAGATTCTTCAGATGGTACTGCCGGTTCTGGGGCTGGCACTTATTGTCGGTTTAGTTGTTGCAATTTTTCAGGCCGCAACTTCAATTCAGGAACAGACTTTAACATTTCTTCCAAAATTTGCAGTAATCCTCATTGTTATAGCCCTTTTGGGGGGCGCAATGTTTTCGGGTCTTGGTCAGTACACAATTATGCTTTTAAACAGAATACCTGATTTTGCAAAGTAAAAATGGAGTAGTGCCGGATGCTTGATTATATCCTTCAGAAAGCTCCACTTTATCTCCTTATTTTTGCCAGAATCTTTGCCATGATTCTGACCCTTCCTTTGTTTTCCATGCGCTCTGTATCCCGAGTTGCTAAGCTTGCGCTTTCGGGCTACATTGCCTTTTTTATTTACGGCACCCTTGATTTTTCCCACTACAATATTCTGATAACTTCTGACGGTCTGGCCAGCATGGAATATTTTCTTTTACTGGCGGGTGAAGTAATAATCGGAATTATCATGGGCTTTTATGTTTCGATTATTTTTGCGGCCTTTTCTTCTGCCGGTCAGTTTATGGGCTTTCAGATGGGCCTTTCCGCTGCCAGTTCTTACGATGCCATGAGCCAGGTCGAAAACCCTCTTATGGGACAGTTTTTCAATCTTGTTGCCATGCTTGTTTTTTTACAGACAAGATTTTTTCAGCAGCTTTTTTTAGGCGGTCTTGTATCAAGCTTTAAATCCTTAAATGCCCTTTCCCTTGTTCAGACTCAGGAGCCTTTGATTAAATTTTTCCTTGGCGGGCTTTCAAAGCTTTTCTCTGATGCTCTTGTAATCGCCCTTCCTGTAATGGGCACTTTGTTTTTAATCACAATCTGTACCGGCCTTCTTACCAAGGCCGCTCCTCAGATGAACCTGCTTTCGGAAGGTTTTCCGGTTATGATTCTGGTCGCTTACTTTGTAATCGCAACTGTCATGCCCAATCTTATAGATTTTTTTGTCAGAACTTTCAGCGGCGGATTTACAATCCTGCAGAATCTTTTTGTTCAGATTAACGGAGGGGGCATAAAGTAGTATGGCAGCAGAAGACGAGGGAAGAACCGAAGAAGCCTCAGAATATAAGCTTGAAAAGGCCCGCAAGGAAGGCCGCGTCGCAAAAAGTTCCGAAGTCAGCGGAGCCCTTGTGCTTTTGTTCTGCGTGATGACTCTGATTTTTCTTTCTAAATGGCTTTTTAATATTGTAGTTCAGTCATTTGTTTATTTTTTCAGCCGGGCAGGTCAGGGGGAAATGGGAACTTATGCCTCTGTTACATACTTTATGACTACTGTTTTCAAATGTATGCTGCCGGTTTCCCTCGTCGGGATTTTTGCCGCAATTGCCGGAAATATCATTCAGACCCGGGGTTTTATTTTCAGCCTTAAGCCGATTGAACCTAAATTTTCTAAAATTGTTCCAAAATTCGGTGAATATCTTAAAAAGACGATTTTTTCCGGTAAAGGACTTTTTAACGTTGCAAAATCAGTAGGTAAAGTTGCAATCATCATTATTATTGCCTACGTTTACATCAAAAAAGATATTTTTGATATCGTTCAGGTAATAGGAAACGGCGATGTATTCGGAGCAATTGTAAAATTTGCAAAAATGGCAGCCCAGCTCTTAATTATCGTTTCGATTTTCTTCCTTGCAATCTCAATTCCTGACTATTTTGTTCAGAAACGGGATTTTATGGAAGAAATGAAGATGACAAAACAGGAACAGAAGGAAGAATATAAGGAAATGGAAGGGGATCCTGAGGTTAAAAGCAGGCTGAGACAGCTTCAGCAGCAGCTTTTACAGCAGAATATTCCGAAAGCCGTTGCCGAATCTGATGTTGTTGTAACAAACCCTACACATTTTGCGGTTGCCTTAAAGTATGATTCAGGCGTAGCGGATTCTCCTATGGTAAATGCAAAGGGTATGGATGAGGTTGCCCAGACTATAAAACGCATTGCAAGGGAAAATAACATTCCCCTTGTAGAAAATATGCCTGTGGCACGAGGATTATATACAGAAGTCGAAGTTGGTGATATAATACCAGAGACTTATTATAAGGCGATTGCGTTAATTTATTCACATCTGGATAAATTTTCCAGCCTGAACAAGAAAAAATAGAAAAAGTAGATTGCTGAGGGTGGGGACTTAATGGCAAACGAAAAAAGGGGAAATGTTTTAAATTTTATTCAGCAGAACGCACTGGCTGTGGCTTCTGTTATCGGTGTATTTCTTTTGATTTTACCGATGCCTCAGCTTCTGATTGACTTCTGCATGATTATAAATATTGCTCTTTCCATTATTATTCTTCTTGTTGTCGTAACAACTCCCCGTGCATCTGATTTTGAAACCTTCCCCCGCGTTGTTCTTTATGCTACGATTTTTTCTATCGCAATTAATATTTCTTCAACCCGCCTGATTTTGAGCGGAACAATGGGCTCTGGTCATAAGCTTGCAAATCAGAGCTTTATGGTCCAGGCCTTTGCAAATATTATTGCGGGAAGTGACCTTGTAATCGGATTTGTCGTTTTTATCATTTTGATTATCTTCCAGCTTCTTGTAGTAACAAAGGGTGCAAGCCGCGTTTCTGAAGTTGCTGCCCGCTTCAGCCTGGATTCCATGAATCAGAAGCTTTTTGATATTGATAACCGTATGAATGCCGGGGCCCTTACTCCTGATGAAGCTGAAATTGAAAAGGCCAAAATCCGCCGTGAAATAGACTTTTATTCTGCCATGGACGGTTCTTCTAAGTTTGTAAGCGGAAACGTAAAATTTGGTGTTGTCGTTACAATCGTAAACCTTCTTGGCGGAATTATAATCGGAGTTGTACGTAATTCAATGGGATTTGGAGAAGCTGCCTCTACCTATTCAATCCTCACCATAGGTGACGGCCTTACTTCTCAGATTCCCTCTCTGATAATTTCTTTTGCAACCGGCGTTCTTGTAACCGGTACAAAATCTGATGAGCCGTTTGATCAGAAGCTCATTCGTAACTTTACTCGCGACGGTCAGATTTACGCAATTGTCGGCGGTGGACTTATTCTTTCAGGCTTCTTCCTCAGAAATAATACTCAGGTACTTCTTGTTCCGATCGGAGCTCTTTTTATCTGGATTGGAACAAATCTTACCCGTCAGAAAAAGAAGGAAGAGGCTGCCGCTAAAGAGCAGGCTGAAAACGCTAAACGTACGGAACAGACAAATCCGGTTGATGATTCTAAAACTCTTGAAATGCTGGATCCTCTTTCCCTTGAAATCGGTTATGCGCTTATCCCTCTTGTTGAAAAGGAAAAGGGAGCCGAGCTTCTTGAACGTATTACACGAATCAGAACTGAGTCCCGCCTTGATATGGGCTTTAATATTCCGAAAATCCACATTCAGGATAACATGACCCTTGACCCTAATGATTATTCCTTCAAAATTCAGGGAATTGAAGCCGGTCATGCAAGTATTCGTCTTGGCTATCTTATGTGTATGGATACAGGTGCAG
Organism: uncultured Treponema sp.; assembly: GCA_947165895.1. GTDB lineage: Bacteria > Spirochaetota > Spirochaetia > Treponematales > Treponemataceae > Treponema_D. The sequence continues at coordinate 146,467 of CAMVCB010000001.1, read as the reverse complement.
TTATCCAGAAGCTTGAAGGTGAGCATACAAAGGATCCTGCCTTCGGAATGGACGCAATATGGCTGCCGGAAGACCGCCGTTCAGAAGCAGAAAATGCCGGATATGTCTGTGTTGACCCTCCGACAATCATTTCAACTCATATTACCGAAATCATCCGTGCCCATGCGGCAGAAATGCTTGACCGCCAGGCCGTATCTACAATTATAGAAAAAGTTCGCGAAAAGAATCCTGTTCTTATTACAGAAGTTCTGGAAACTGCAAAGATTTCTTATGGTATGATAGAAAAAGTCTTACAGAATCTTCTTGAAGAACGGGTTTCAATCCGTAACTATGTAAAAATTCTTGAGACAATGGCAAACTACGCTAACGTCTGCAAGAATTCCTGGGAGCTTACTGCAAAAGTCCGCGAAGCCCTTGGTCTTCAGATTTGCATGCAGTATGCAGACCCTGCAGATAAAAAGCTCCGCGTAATGCGTCTTTCGGAAGAGCTGACAGAGCTTATCGGCGAACACGCTTATTATCCTCCTGACGGATCTAAACCTTATCCGGCTCTTGATCCTCCGGACACAAGAAAATGGATTCGCGCTGTAAGCTCTTCTCTGAGCAAGATGAATAATCTTGGAATTATGCCTATAATTCTTTGTGTAAGTGCAGTCCGTCAGCTTGTCAGGGCATCAATTGAACGTGAACAGCCTGGCGTTGTTGTTCTTTCTGATATGGAACTTTATGCAGCCGGAAAAAATATAGTTCCGGAAATTGTTGATGAAATAAAATCGGATGAAGAAGCTGGTTTATAAGGTGGGAAAATAAAAAATGGCTTATGAAGTTGAAAAAGTTCAAAAAATAGAAGCTGATACTCTCGAAGATTGTAAGACCCAGCTTTGTAATATGTACGGAAGAGACTGGACTTATGTTGGTCACAAGCCAAAGCAGGTGAGTTGCGGTCTTTTTAATCTTGGAAGAAAGTATGTTGTGGAGCTGAGTTATACTATAGGTCACAAAAATGCTTATGAAGAAGAAATCGCCGCTAAAAAGACTCCTGAAGAATCAGAATTTGAAAAAAACAGGGCGGCCTTATTAATTACTTCTCTTACAAATCAGATTTCTCAAAAGCTTGAAGAGACAAAAAAAGAACTTTCTGAACAGATTGCAATAAAATCAGGCTCTGCTTCCCCTGAAAATGAAACAATCAGGCAGATTGAAGATAATCTTTATCTCAATGATTTTTCAAAGGATTACATTAAGGAAATTTCAGATAAAATCCGTTCTAATTTTTCTCTTGAGCAGCTTGATAATTTTGATTTAGTTGAACGTAAGGTTGTAGACTGGATTGGTGAATCCATTGAAATTGCCGAAACAAAGGTTGTAAGGCCTCCTCATGTTGTGATTATCGTTGGTCCTACAGGAGTCGGAAAAACTACAACGCTGGTAAAGCTTGCAGTCCAGTTTTTCCTGAATTTTAAAAATAATCCCCAGAATCAGGGCCGCAAGCCTCAGATTTGTTTTATCGTGACTGACTTTATGAGGGTAGGTGCCCTTGAACAGATTGAGCGTTACGGTGAAATCTTTGACTGTCAGGTTTTAAAAGCTGAAAAATCAGAAGATCTGGAAACCCTTTACGAGGAAAACAAGAGCCGCATGGATGCAATTTTTATTGATACTTCCGGCTACAGCCCTAACGATGAAGTTCATATCGCAAATATGAAAAAGCTTTTGAATGTTACCGCAATGCGGCCTCAGATTTATCTTGCCGTAACTGCATCATCAAAAGCCCGCGATTTGGAAAATATTTTTAAGAATTATGAACTTTTCGGTTATAATTCTGTTATTGTGACAAAATGTGATGAATCAGAACAGTATGGAAACATAATCAGCGTGCTCCATAAAAAGCATAAATCCATCGCATATATCACAAACGGACAGATTGTTGCAAAAAATATACAGAAGGCTAATCCCGTTGATTTTTTGATCAGACTGGAAAACTTTAATATAGACAGACAACACATTGAAGATAAATTTGGAGGAAATTAAAAATGGAAGAACAGGCAGAAGGATTAAAAGAACTGATGGAAGATAATTTTCCTTCCAATTCGTCGTCTACATCAGAAAAAACTGCTGCAAAAAAAGAACATAATACAAGAATTATTGCCGTAACAAGCGGAAAGGGCGGGGTAGGAAAAACTAACTTTGCCGTAAACATGGCAATTGCCTATGCCCAGCTTGGCAAGAAGGTTATCCTGATTGACGGTGACCTTGGTATGGCAAACGTAAACGTACTTTTGAATGTAGTGCCTCAGTATAACCTCATGCACGTAATCAATAAGAAAAAGTCCATGAAGCAGATTATCCTTGATACTGAATTTGGAATTAAGTTTATTGCGGGCGCCAACGGTTTTTCAAAAATCGCTAACCTCAGCGTTGATGAACTTGAATATTTTGCAAATCAGTTCTCTACACTGGGAAATGCAGATATCATCATCATCGATACTGGGGCGGGTATTGCAAATAATGTTCTTCAGTTTGTTGCGGCCGCTGATGAAGTTTACGTTGTTACAACTCCTGAGCCGACTGCCATTACAGATGCTTACGGAATCATAAAAATCATCACGACAGAAATTGTTGACCGCGTTGTAAACATCAAGCTTATTGTAAACCGCGTTCATTCTGCCGACGAAGGAAAGCGTATTTCTGAGCGAATCATTACAATTGTAGGCCAGTTCCTTAATTACAAGGTTGAATATCTTGGCTGTATCTACGAGGATCCGATTGTTCAGGCTTCGGTAATCCGTCAGAAGCCTTTTATTGTTGTAAACCCGACTTCAAAGCCTGCAGTCTGCCTCAAGCATATTGTAGGAAGAATAGAAAAAACTGAACCGGAATACAATGAAGGAGTGGCAAGCTTCCTCAAAAAGTTCCTCAGTAAGAAGAAAAAGGACGAAATTTAAGCAGTTTTTGCCATATTAAAATATTTTGCTATATTTTTTAAACTTTATGGTGTATAATTAACTGTATTTTAATTAGGGGGGTAAAATGCGAAGTATAAAGGCACTCATTGTTTCGGCAGCTTTTGGATTTCTTTTGTCCTTCGTATTTGGTCTCTTTTCTCACGCCGCAATTCTTATAGTTCTATTACGGGCGCTTATAATTGCCGTTGTTTTTGCAGGACTTGGATTTGGAATTTCTTTCGTATCTGATAAATTCCTTTTTGAAGATTCAGACTCTTCTGATATTTCTGTTGATTCAACTCCTGTTTCAAATCCTTCTGTTGGAAGCAAGGTAGATTTATTTGTTCATGATGAAGAACTTTCACCAGGCGACAGTGAAAATAATTATTATGTAGATGATAATTCAAAACAGATGCTCAATGCCTCTGATATGAAATCCTCTAAAGCTCCTGTTTTTAACCAGCCTCAGGTTTCGGCAGCAGAGGATGTAGCTGCACCTGCTGCCGCTGCTCAGGCTGCCGCAGGTGGAATGCCCGCAATAGATGCAGATTCTGCCGGGGATGGGGGAGTTCCACAGGCAGGCAGAGAGGCTCCATCACCATCTGCAGCTTCCGCTGAAGGGGAGAAAGTGGGCGACGCCAGGACTGCTGAAGCTGGTCCGTCAGCTTCTCCATCTCAGCCGGATGCAGCCCAGACTTCCGGATCAGAAGGGCTTGATACCCTTCCTGATATGAGTTCTTTTGTAATGGAAAACAGTTCTTCTTCTTCGGAGGAAGAAAATAATGATAGTTCTGTGGAAAGTGACAGTCATTTTGTTACCACAGTTTCTCATTCTTCCGGCTCAGGTGATGCCGGCATACAGGATGCGGCTGTAATGGCTAAAGCAATAAGTTCTGTATTATCAAGTGAAGATAGTTAAAAGTTTTATGAGGGGTAGAATATGCCAGTAAATGATACTCAAGAAGAAGATGACCTTTGGGAAGAATACAAAAAGACTAAATCTCCTGCTTTGCGTGATAAGTTCATCAGACAATATATGCCTCTTGTTAAGTATGTTGCGGGAAAAGTTGCTGTCGGAATGCCAAACAGTGTAGAATTTGACGACCTTGTAGGCTTCGGACAGTTCGGACTTCTTGACGCAATTGCAAAATATGATCCTGCAAAGAATGTAAAGTTTAAAACTTACGCTGTAACCCGTATCCGCGGTGCGATTTTTGATGAACTTCGTCAGATTGACTGGGTTCCCCGTTCTGTTCGTCAGAAATCCCGCGAAATTGAAGATGCGATTGTTTCTCTTGAATCAAAGCTTGGACGTACAGCTACAGATTCTGAAATTGCAGAAAGCCTTAACATGAGTGAAGATGAATATCACCGCACAATCATGAAGGTTTCTGGTACAAGCGTTCTTTCTTTGAATGATGTCTGGTACTCAGGCGATGATAACGATAACATGTCAATCGGAAATAACATCGAAGCTCCTTCAAGCCTTAATCCTGATGTTATTGCCGAACGCGAAGAAATCAAAAAAGTCATTGCTCAGGCAATCAGCGAATTACCGGAAAAAGAAAAAATGGTAATCGTTCTTTACTATCATGAAGATTTGACTTTTAAAGAAATCGGCGAGGTTCTTGAGGTAAGTGAATCCCGCATTTCTCAGCTTCATACAAAGGCCAACCTCCGTCTCAGGGCTAAGCTTACAAACCTCAGAAAAGGTATTATTTAATACGAGGCTGCCAGAAGAAAGAAGATGATTACTCTGGATAAAATCCGTAAAGAAATGAAATCTCGGCTGGACACAGACCAGCAGCTTCATCAGGTTGATGTAAATGCTGATACCATTGATGAGGCTCTTGCTGATGCTGCCGTTCAGCTGGAAACAAAAACGTCTAACCTGCAGTATGAGGTTGTCGAAAAGGGCAGTGACGGATTTTTGGGAATCGGTAAAAAGCCATGGAAGCTTAAAATTTATCAGGATCCTTCTACAGTTAAAAAGGTACAGAAGCTTGCTTCGGAAGGTCTTTTTACGGACGACGAACTGGAAGATTCAGAAAAAACAGTCGACAGAGACGGAATGTTTTACGTACACCGCTTTGGTTCCGACATTATGCTCAAGGTTATTCTTCCTTTGGGAGCAGGCTCTCCAATTCAGCTTAGAGATGTTCTTGATGAGGTTCGCCGTGAAGATACAGTTTCCTTTGATGAAAATGCAATCAAAAACTTCATTAAGAATGGTACTGATAATGAATATCAGAGGGTAGGAGATTACAGACACGTTCCGGGAGCCGATGTTCTTATTGCGGTTGATATTTCCAAAGATGAAATGTCAGGAACTCTTATTGTTTCCCCTCCTGCGATGAGCGGTCAGGATGCTTCTGTAGAAGCAATCAAAAAATGCTGTTTCCAGCAGGGAATTCTTGCTGACTGTCTTCTTGAAGATAAAATCCGGGAATTTGTTGATACTCCTGTTTATAATGCGCCTTTCGAAATATGTCATGCTGTTCTGCCTCAGGACGGACACGATGCTTATGTTTCATACAACTTTGAAACTGACCCTAAAAAGCTTAAGGCAAAAGTCAGCGAAGAGTCAGGCCGCGTAAATTTCAAGCAGCTTAATCAGATTCAGAATGTTATTGCAGGTCAGCCGCTTGCAACTAAGGTTCCGGCAGAAAAGGGTAAAGGCGGAAAAACCCTTCTTGGCCGCTGGCTGGATGCAAAGGATGGAAAGGATATTGTAGTTCAGCTTGGTGCAAATACGGAATTTGACCGGGATGGAATTACAATTAAGGCTACAATTGATGGTGAAGTAATGCTTGTAAACGGCAAGGTTACTGTTGAACCTGTTAAATACCTTGATGCCGTTAATGTTAAAACTGGTGATATTAAATTTGTCGGAACTGTTATTATCAAAGGCTCTGTTGAAGAAGGTTACCGCGTAGAAGCTACAAATATCGAAGTAAACGGAATCGTTGAAAAATCTCATCTTGAGGCAACCGGAAATATTGTCGTTTCTCAGGGTATTTTTGGTAAGGGTGAAGGTTATATTAAGGCCGGAAAATCACTCTGGGCTAAGTTTATCAATGATACAACCGTTGAAGTTGAAGAAAATGTTGTCGTAAATGACAGTATCGTAAACTCAAACGTTACTGCCATGAAAAATATTGTTGTGCGCGGAAAGAAGGCTCAGATTATCGGTGGTCACCTTCTTGCTACAGAGGAAATCTGCGCAAAGAAAATCGGCTCTCCAGGCGGCGGTACAGAAACTATTCTTGAAGTCGGCATTGATCCGCGTGCAAAAAAGCGTCTTGAAGAGCTTCAGAAAATGCAGTCAAAGAATACAACCGAGTACGAAAAGCTTGAGCTTGATATTCAGACTCTTGAACAGCAGAAAAAACTGCGCAAAAAGCTTCCTCAGGATAAGGAAGATAAACTTTCTGAATTTAAAGAAAAACTCCAGCAGCTTTATCAGGACCTGGAACAGATTAATGATGAAATTGCAACTATCCAGGCTCACTTGAAGGAGCTTAAGGCAATCGGTAAAGTTAAGGTTGAAGATACGGTTTATGCCGGAGTTAAAATTTACATCCGCGATGCTCTTGATGAAATAAAGATGGATTGTAAGAAGACAACCTTCTATTACGATGATGCAAGCAAATTGAGTAAGCGTGGAGATTACGAGCCTCCTGCTGCTGATGTAGGAATGCCAGATGGGTATACAGCCGATTGACCTTCAGACAATGTATTCTCAGCTCTCAAATGTTTCAAAAAGTCTGGCGGCCGGGCAGCAGGCTCAGCTTACGGAAGCAATGCAGCAGCAGCAGAATATTCAGAGGGGGCTTGAAAATGCTTCAAAAGTACAGCAAACTCAAACTGAAAAAACTGATACGGCTCTTGTAAATAAGGATGGAAGTAACGGAGGAGGTCTTCCAAATCAGAAAAAAAATCCTTCTCAGAACAATAATTCTTCGGATTATAAGGAAGACGGCAGTCCTAAACATTCTGCTTCTTCTGAGTATGTAGGGACGATTATAGATATAACGAGGTAAGTGTGGCTTCTACGATTGCAATCTTTTTGAGCTTAGTAACTATAACTCTTCTTTCAATAATCTTAATCCGCTTTAAAAAAATTTTCTCTACAGACAATATCATAGAAAAAACAAAGCTTTACATGGATAAGATGATAAAGGATATCAACTCTCAGGCTAACAGAGACCTTGATCTTGTCCGTGAATCTTCAAACCGTCTTAAAGCACTTTTAAATGAAAGTGAACATAAAATGGAACTTTTCCGGGAGGCAACAAACCGCCTTCGCGATATGATTGCGGAAGCAGAACGCATCAATCAGATTGCGGGAACAGCCTATGTTGAAAATAAAAATCTTTCGGGAATAAAGCCTGTCAGAAAACCTTCATCATCTAAACGTTCTTATGAAAGAATTACGGATATTGATCCTGATGCTTCCTACGAAATTTCAAAACCGCAGCAGCGTTCTTTATTTGATACAGATGATGAGTTTGGAAAAGATGCTCCAAAATCAATTTTAAAGGATGAAACAACCGTGACTCAGGACGGAGCCGCCTATAAAAAAGTTCCACTTATCATCACAGATGTCTATGATGAAGAGCCGAAAAGCCGTCCTAAATCAGAAAATTACAAGGCTCCAAAAGCTGGATTTTCACAATCTTCTTCTTTTTCTGCCGGCAGCAATTTTTCGGAAAGGGTATGGAAATTATTTAACAGCGGATATCAGGTTGAACAGATTGCAACAGAGCTTTCCTGCTCGGTTACTGAAGTTCAGCTAATTATAGATATGGGAATGTAAACTTCAGGAGGTTTATATAAAATGAAAGTAGATAAATCAAAATTCGGACTTTTATCAGACGGTTCTAAGGTAACCCTTTATACTGTTTCTAACGGCAATATGCAGTTTTCATGTATGGACTATGGCTGCACAATCACAAGCATCATTTTGAAGGATAAAGACGGCAAAAAAACAGATGTGGCACTCGGCTATTCTACTTTAGACGGCTATGTAAATGGTGACGTTTATTTTGGAGCCTTTGTAGGCCGCTTTGCAAACCGAATTGCAAAGGCACAGTTTACTTTGAACGGTAAAAAATACGACCTTGATAAAAATGACGGCCCTAACTGTCTTCACGGTGGTTTTGACGGCTGGAATAAAATTGTCTGGGATTCAAAAATAATTAAAGGTAAAAATCAGGCAGGAGTTCAGTTTTCAAGACTTTCTCCGGATGGTGAGCAGGGCTTCCCTGGAAACCTGAAAATTACAGTTACTTATCTTCTTGATAAGAACAATAATCTGTCTATGTCATATCAGGCACAGACAGACAAGGCAACTCCTGTAAACTTTACAAATCATTCTTATTTTAATCTTGCCGGTAAAGGACAGATTTATGATCAGGTTATGCAGATGAACTCTGCTTACTATCTGGAAGTTTCTCCAAAGCTCATTCCAACAGGAAAGCTTCTTGATGTAGCGGGAACTCCTTTTGATTTTAATTCTCCAAAGCCTTTCGGTCAGGATATCGGTCAGATTAAGCCGGGCTATGATCACTGCTATGTAACTGAAGTTTATACAGATGAAACAAAAACTTCTGTTCCTCTTGATGATTCAGACCTTGTTGAATTCTGTAAGGTCACTGAGCCTGTAAGCGGCAGGGAAATGCAGGTTTTCACTAACATGGTCGGCTGTCAGCTTTATACAGGAAACTTTATTCAGGATAAGCCTGGTAAGAACGGCAAGTCTCATAATATTCATGATGGCTTCTGTCTTGAAACACAGGTCTTCCCTGATACTCCAAATCAGAAGGATTTCCCAACCTGTATTCTTGAGCCGGGCCAGACAATGAAGTCTAAGACCGTTTATTCATTTAAATTCTAAATAAATTCAGGATAATTAAAACATTTTGTTTGAATTATCCTAAATTCACGTTTACACTTTATATTATATCAATATTGGATACTATTTTTGCGAGGTTATGTGATGGACGTACAATTACAAGAACTGATTGATAAAATCAAGAAAGATGGCGTTGCAACCGCAGAGGCTGAAGCTGCAAAAAAAATTGCAGAGGCAGAAAAAAAGGCTGAAAGCATAGTTGCAGATGCTCAGGCCAAAGCCAGCGAAATCATTAAAAATGCAAAAGCAGAAACCGAAAGAATGCAGAAAGCCAGTGATGAGGCTATCGTGCAGGCTGGAAGAAACATGCTGCTTTCATTCAAGGATTCGCTTGTTGCTGAACTTGATGGATTGATTCAGGCAGAGACAGCTAAAGCAGAGACTAAAGACGTCCTTGCAAAGCTTATTCCTGAAACTGTAAAAGCATGGGCTAAAAACAGTGAAGCTTCAGAGCTTTCTGTTTTGCTTGGAGAGAAGGATTTGAAGGCTCTTGAAAGTTCACTTACAGCAGAGCTTAAATCGGAAATCTCAAAAGGTCTGGAAATCAAACTCGATAAGACTTTGACTGCCGGCTTCAGAATTGGAGTAAAGAACGGAGCTGCATTCTATGATTATTCTGCAGAGAGTCTTGCAGAAATGTTTGCATCTTATCTTAATCCAAAGGTTGCCGCTTTGATGAAGGAAGCAGCAAAAGGAACAGACTAGTGGCATATTATTATTTGGTTTCACAGTTACCAAATATCTCTAGTGCAGAAGGAAAATCGGCTCTTCCATTGAATCAGAATAGTTTTAAGGAATTATGCTGCCGTTTTCTTTCCGAAGATGAAAAGCTTACGGTGAACGGGCTTTCCCTTGTTCCTCCTAAAGATACTTCATCTACAGGTTCTGTCTTTTTGGATACTTGGTATGAAAAAGAAAGAAACTTGCGCTATGCACTGGCACAGATTCGTGCCCAGAAGATGAAAAAGGATGCCAGCGTTCTTCCTCCGGGAGTTACCGCTGATATCATTCAGACTGCCAGAACGGCTGTTGGAATGGACAGTCCTTTAAGTGCAGAACAGTTTCTGTTTGAATACAGAATCAGGCTTCTTGATGAATTAAGACCCCTTGATTCGTTTTCAGTTGATGCAGTTTATGCATATGGAATTAAACTTTTGCTTGTTGAACGCATGAAAAAGTTTGATGCTGAAATTGGTAAAACTTCTTATCATAAAATTTATGATAATATTTTAGATGGAGATAAGAAATAGAAATGACGGATACAAAAGCTAAAGTAGTCGGCATTAACGGAAACATGGTAACAATCCAGTTTGATGGTCAAGTTTCCATGAACGAAGTAGGTTACGTTAATGTTGACGGAAAAAAACTACGAGGAGAAGTAATCCGTATCCGGGGTAATAAGGCCCAGATGCAGATTTTCGAAATGACACAGGGTATTAAAGCCGGTGACACTGTAGAACTTGCAGGCGATCTCCTTTGTGCAGAATTGGGACCAGGACTTTTGGGACAGACTTTTGATGGTCTTCAGAACCCTCTTCCTCTGGTTGCAGAAAAAGCAGGATTCTTCCTTGAACGCGGTGTTTATGTAGATTCACTGCCACGCGATAAAAAATGGGACTGGACTCCTTCTGTAAAAGAAGGTGACAAGCTTCTTCGCGGTGATTCTATCGGATCTGTTCCGGAAGGACCTTTTACACATAAAATTCTTGTTCCATTTGATTTACTTGGAATGTACACAGTTAAGAAGGTTACACCGGCCGGTTCCTACACAATTGAAGATGTAATGGCTGTTGTAACTGATGAAAAAGGCAAGGATCACGAGCTTAAGATGGCATTCAAGTGGCCTGTAAAGCGTGCCGTAGACTGCTATGCAGAACGCCTTGCTCCATCTGAACCAATGGTAACTCAGGTTCGCCTTATCGATACCTTCTATCCTGTATCTAAGGGTGGAACCTATTGTATTCCAGGACCTTTCGGTGCCGGAAAAACAGTTCTTCAGCATACAACATCACGTAACGCAGACGTTGATATCGTAATCATCGCTGCCTGCGGTGAACGTGCGGGTGAAGTTGTAGAAACAATTAAAGAGTTCCCTGAACTTAAAGACCCTCGTACTGGCCGTTCTTTGATGGAACGAACAATCATCATCTGTAACACATCTTCCATGCCGGTTGCTTCACGCGAAGCTTCGGTTTATACATCAGTTACACTTGCTGAATACTACCGCCAGATGGGACTTCACGTTCTTCTTCTTGCAGACTCAACATCACGCTGGGCACAGGCTCTGCGCGAAATGTCTGGTCGTCTTGAGGAAATCCCTGGAGAGGAAGCATTCCCTGCTTACCTGGAATCTTACATTGCAGCCTTCTACGAGCGTGCTGGTATCGTACGACTCCGCGACGGAAATGTCGGTTCTGTAACAATCGGTGGTACAGTATCTCCTGCCGGCGGTAACTTTGAAGAGCCTGTAACTCAGGCAACTCTGAAGGTAGTAGGTGCCTTCCACGGACTTTCACGTGAAAGATCTGATGCCCGTAAATATCCTGCCATTGACCCTCTTATTTCATGGTCAAAATACAAATCAGTTATCCGTGAAGAGCTTGTTGCTTTTGCCCGCAAGGTATTCCTCCGCGGTGTTGAAGTAAACCAGATGATGAAGGTAATCGGTGAAGACGGTACAACAACAGAAGATTACATCGAATATCTTAAGAGTGAATTTGTTGATGCAGTTTACATGCAGCAGAACTCCTTTGATGAAGTTGATGCCGCAGTCTGCGTTGACCGCCAGAAATACACCTTTGCAAAGGTAGTAAAAGTTCTTGGTTCAGATTTTGACCTTGCTGATAAGGATTCTGCCCGAAACTTCTTCAACCAGCTTCGCCAGAAATTCCTTGACTGGAACTACACCCTCTGGAACACAGAAGACTTCAAGAAAGCCGAAAAAGATGTGGATGCCCACTATGCATCTGCAAATGGTAAAGTTCGCGATGAAGTAAGCGCAATGCTTAAGGATGGTGAATAGTTATGAACAAAGTTTATAGTAGAATTGAATCCATCGTCGGAAGCGTAATCACTGTAAAGGCTGATAACGTAGCATACGGTGAGCTTGCAGAAATCGAGACCCGCTTTGGAAAATCACTTGCCGAAGTAAACAAAATTGAAGGTGATGTAGTTTCACTTCAGGTTTTTGCCGGCGGACGCGGTATTTCAACCGGTGACCATATCAAATTCTTAGGCCATCAGATGAAGGTTTCTTTCTCTGATGATCTTCTTGGACGTATCTTCAACGGTTCTGCAGAACCTCGTGATAACGGACCTGCCCTCACAGACAGTCTTGTTACAATCGGTGGTCCTTCTGTAAACCCTTCTAAACGTATCATGGCTAAGCGTATGATTCGTACCGGTATTCCAATGATTGATATGTTCAACACACTGGTTGTATCTCAGAAACTGCCGATTTTCTCAATTTCAGGTGAACCTTACAACCAGCTGCTTGCCCGCATTGCCATGCAGGCAGAAGTTGATGTAATCGTACTTGGCGGTATGGGTCTTAAATATGATGACTACCTTTTCTTTAAGAAAACTCTTGAAGAGGGTGGAGCTTTGAGCCACACAGTTATGTTCATTCATACTGCGGCTGATCCGACTGTAGAATGTCAGAAAATCCCTGACCTTTCTCTTGCAGTTGCAGAACAGTTTGCCCTTAAAGGAAAGGATGTACTTGTACTTCTTACAGATATGACAAACTTTGCAGATTCAATGAAGGAAATTGCCATTACTCAGGAGCAGGTTCCTTCTAACCGAGGTTATCCTGGAGACCTTTACTCTCAGCTGGCAGCCCGCTATGAAAAGGCTGTTGACTTTGAAGGTGCAGGTTCTGTAACAGTTCTTGCCGTTACAACAATGCCTGGTGATGACGTTACTCACCCGGTTCCGGATAACACTGGTTACATTACTGAAGGTCAGTATTACCTTAAGGGCGGACGTATCGAGCCATTCGGTTCGCTTTCACGATTGAAGCAGAACGTAAACGGTACTACCCGTGATGACCACCGCGGTCTTATGGATGGTATGATTCGTCTTTATTCAAGCTATAAAGACACCCTTGAAAAGAAATCAATGGGATTTATTATGAGTAAGTGGGATGAAAAACTCCTTACTTACGGAAAAATGTTTGAATCTGAGATGATGGACCTTTCTAAAAACATTTCTCTGGAAGAAGCTCTGGACCTTGGATGGAAAATCCTTGCAGACTGCTTTGAGCCTGAGGAAACAGGTCTTAAATCATCTTTGATTGAAAAACACTGGCCAAAAAAATAAGCGTTTTTTGTGAGGTAATTGATGGCAAAAATTAAGCTGACAAAAAATGAGCAGAAGGTACAGAAAGATGCGCTTAAAATGTATAACCGCTATCTTCCGACCCTTGTACTCAAAAAACAACAGCTTCAGACAGAAATCCGCACAATCGACCAGAAGGCCAGAGAAGTCCGTGCTGCAAGAGCCGCACTCGAAAAAGAATTCGATGCCTGGATTGCAGTATTCGGAGAAGAAGAGGCTTTTAAGCCGGAAATGGTTACCGTAAAAAACATCAAAAAAGGATGGGGTAATATTGCCGGTGTTGCCATTCCTATTTATGAAGGCGCTGATTTTTCACGGGGAGACTACGATTTGTATGAAACTCCTTTGTGGATTGATATGGCTGCCGACAGAATGGAAAAGGCCCTTTCTTTAGACCTGGAGGCCGAAGTTCTTGATGAACAGGTAAGGCTTCTTTCAAAGGAACTGCGCACTACAACTCAGCGCGTAAACCTGTTTGAAAAGGTTAAGATTCCTGAGACAAAGGCTAATATCAAGAAAATATCTGTTTATCTTGGTGATGAGCAGGTTGCTGCGGTTGTCCGAAGTAAAATTTCTAAGAAGAAATTACAGACTAAGATTGATGAAGAACAGGAGGCAGGTAAATGATTGAACCAATGAAAAAAGTCTCTATTGTTCTTTTGAACAGAGAGCGTGAAGAAGCGCTTAGAAATCTCAGAAAGATTGGTCTTGTCCATCTTGAAAAATTAGAGGGTTCAAGTGAAAAACTTTCTGCTTTCAAAGAGTCTTCAAATAATGCAACTGTTACTGAATCAGTCTTAGGAGAAATCAAGCTCCCGAAAAGCAGGGGAATAAAGCAGGTTCTTTCTAATGAAGAGACTGCACAGCTTTGTGCTGATGTTGTCGCTAAGTCAGAAGAGAAAAAACAGCTTCTGGAAGAAATTTCCAGCGATGCTACTGAGCTTGACAGATTTGCTTCCTGGGGACAGGTTACAAACGAGGATTTTGATTACCTTAAAGAAAAGGGAATCGCCCTTAAAATGTACGAGGTTCCTGTAGAAAAATATAGTCAGATTGAAGGACAGATTCAGACTTTACTTGTAAACAAGGATAAGAAAACTGCCAGATTTATGATTATAAACGGCGGGGAAGGAAGACCTGAAAATCTTCTTCCTGAGGCATTTGAAGTGCCTCTTCCACGTATTTCTACAAAATTCCTGGAAGACGAAATCAAGGCTGATGAAAAGAAGGTTTCTGAAATTGAAGCATTCTTTACAGAAAAGGCAAAGTTTTTAAGTTCTGTTACAGCTTTTAAGAAAAATCTTGAAAGAGATATTGAATTTGAAAATGTAAATGCCGGAATGGAGCATGAAAATGCCGGTTCTGAAAACGATCTTGCATGGATAAGCGGTTATGTTCCGGAGGCTTGCCTTGAAGAGTTTAAAGCAAGTTGTGCAGAAAACAAATGGGCTGTAGCTTATGCAGATCCTGAAGATGATGATCTTGCGGTTCCTACAAAGCTTAAGAACAATAAGCTTGTAAGTTTAATTTATCCGCTTACAGACTTTTTGGGCACAGTTCCTGGCTATCACGAGTTTGATATTTCCGGCTGGTTCCTTTTGTTCTTCACAATTTTCTTTGCAATGATTTTTGGAGACGGAGGATATGGTGCATTAGTTCTTATCCTTACTTTGCTTTTGATGTTAAAATCAAAGGCTTCAGGAAAGAAGATTGCTCCTGTATTCGGTCTTATTACTCTTGTTTCTGTTGCAACAATAATCTGGGGTGCGGTTACCTGCACATGGTTTGGAATTCCGGTAAATCTTCTTCCTGACTGGTTGAAGAATCTGTCTATTCCATGGATTTCAAGTGCTTACGAAGATACTCTGTGGCAGGTGCCTTGGGTTTCTGAAGTGAATGGAAATGCTGTTGGTCTTACAAAATCGCAAAACCTTCAGATTTTCTGCTTCTCTCTGGCACTTGTTCAGCTTTCAGTTGCACATATTAAGGCGGCCGCAAGAAACATCAGCCTTAAGAACGGCTTGAAAGCGGTAGGAGACATTGGTTCTCTTATGCAGCTTATAGGTATGTTCTGGGTTGTACTTTCTATGGTCGTAAATTCGGATGTTTTCCCTATGCTGGGTTCAATTGGAACTGTACCGGTTGGAAAAATTGAAATTTCACTGATTGCCATTGGATTTGTATTCAGCTTTGTTTTTGCAAATTACGAAGGCAGCATTGGAGCTTCAATCCTTGAATCCTGCAAGAATATCATTTCGGTCCTTCTGGGCGTTGTAAATGTATTCTCTGATATTGTTTCATACATCCGTTTGTGGGCTGTTGGTCTTGCCGGAGCTGCTATTTCCGAGACTGTAAACACTCTTGCAGGTCCTATTCTTGGACACGCAATTCTGTTTATTGCGGCAATTGTCCTGCTTGTTTTCGGACATGGCTTGAATATGATTCTGAACCTGCTTTCGGTAATTGTACACGGAGTTCGTTTGAATACTCTCGAATTCTGTACACATATCGGTATGGCATGGAGCGGAGTAAAGTTCAATCCGTTTAGTGAAAAAAAATCTTCGTAGAGGATTTTATAAAATATGAGTAAGCCCGCTGGCGGGCTTTTGATTGATAGCAGAGCGTTAAGAAAATTGCGTGAGCAATTTTTAGCTCTACTAATTTAATTATTAAATTACCGCTGTATGGCGGAGATATTATAAGGAGATTAATTATGGAAATTTGGGGTTACATTGGTGCTGCTGTTTGTATGGGTATTGCTGCTATTGGTTCCGCAATCGGAATTGGAATCGCTGGTCAGGGAGCTATCGGAGCCTGGAAACGTTGTTATGTAAACAATAAACCTGCTCCATTTATTCTCACTGTATTTGCCGGTGCTCCACTTACACAGACAATTTACGGCTTCCTTTTGATGAATATTGCTTTGAAACCAAAAGTAATGAGCGGTGAAATGACACCAGGTTTCGCACTTGGACTTGGTATTGCTTCTGGTCTTGCTATGTGTTTCTCTGCAATCGCACAGGGAAAAGCGGGAGCTGCAGGTTCTGATGCTCTTGGTGAAACAGGAAAAGGTTTTGCTCAGTACATCATGGTTGTAGGTCTTTGTGAATCTGTTGCTTTGTTTGCAATGGTATTCAGCTTGATTGCATAATCAATTCAAATCCGCCGCAGGCGGAAATCAGCCGGGGTAGTTGCCCCGGTTTTTTTTTGCTATAATAGGATTATGACAAACGACGAAATTCAGGAAAAAATTAATCAGCTTAGCAGCAAAAAAAAGAAACTTGACGGAAGCCGCACTTTAGCCGCTTTTCTTTTCTGTATTTTTCTTTTTGACTGGGATAAATTTATGGCAGGGGATCCGTCAAAACTTTTGATGGTGATTTTTGCAATTATTACAGTTATACCTGTTGGCCTGATTATATATGAAACAAAAATAATTCAGGCTATTAAAAAGCAGATTGCTGAACTTAATTCAAAGCTCGTTATTGAAGATAATTCTGATGAAGATAACGAAGATAAAGGTGAAGAATAATGCCGGCAAAAGAAGTTAAACTTGGCTGTAAGGGAATGACCCGTCCTCTTACAATTGGCGGAAATAATCCTGTAACTCTTCAGACAATGTGGAAGGAAAGCATTACAGATATTCCTCAGAATAAAGAAAAACTTGACCGAACCCTGAAAGAACTTAATGATCTTTCTCTTCTTGGCTGCGATATTGTTCGTTTTGCGGTTCCTGATATGGAAAGCGCAAAGGCAATCTCCATGATTGCTGAACGAACATCCATGCCCCTGGTAGCAGATATTCACTTTGATTACAGACTTGCCCTTGAATGTCTTAAAGGAAATACAGCCGCAATCAGAATTAATCCAGGAAATATCGGTAGTCTTGAAAATATTAAAAAAGTGGTTGAAGGCTGCCGTGATAATGGAGTTGCAATCCGAATCGGAATAAATTCTGGAAGTCTTCCAAAAGATTTACAGGAAGCTATTGCCGCAGGAAAAATCAGCCGCGCTCAGGGCCTCTGCGAAACTGCCGTTCGCGAAGCAGAAGTTTTTGATCAGCTTAATTTTAACCAGTATGTAGTCAGCATGAAATCCAGTGATGTTACAGAAACAATTGAATGTAACCGTTTTTATGCCCAGAAATATAATAATCCGCTGCATCTTGGTGTAACTGAAGCAGGTCCTTTAATCGGTGGAATCGTAAAATCTTCCATTGCCTTTGCAACTCTTTTAAATGAAGGAATTGGAGATACAATCAGAGTTAGTCTTTCTTCATCACCTGAAAATGAAGTTATTGCCGGACTTAATATCTTGAAGGAATGCGGAAAAAGAAAGGGTGGTGTAACAATTGTAAGCTGCCCCCGCTGCGGAAGAATCGGTTTTGATGTTCATGCCTTTGTTGACCGCTGGCAGACAAGACTTCTTGCAATGAAAAAAGAAATTACAGTTGCCGTTATGGGCTGTGTTGTAAACGGTCCTGGTGAAGGAAAACACGCAGATATCGGAATTGCCGGAGCCACAGACAAGGTAATTATTTTTAAAAAAGGAAAAATTGTACGAACGGTCAGCGCAAAAGATGCCGATAAAGTATTTGAGGAAGAGTTGAATTCCTTGTAATTTTTACTTACGGAATCTTATAAAATGATAAAAAAACTTACCCTTGCTACGCTATTGTTTTTTTCTTTTTTTTCATCTCTCTTTGCATTAAATCTTAGTGTCAATGAGGATAGTGTAAAAGCTTACAGAGAGGCACTTGTCTGTTATGAAAATCAGAATTATGGACAGGCTTTGAAGCTTTGTGAGGATGCAATTCTTTTTAGAAAGCAGCTATCTCAGAATCATAAGAAAGTTCTTGAAACAAGTATGTCACCAAGACGTGTTCAAAGGGCTGGCAAAGAAATTTCTGCAATCCTTGCAGTTCTTGAAGAAAGAAATGAAAAAGAAGCAATTGGAATTATAAAATATTATTTTTCAAGAAAGGGCGAGAAGTTTTTTGAAAATTCAATTGATAAACTTCTTTCTTATATCGATGAAATCCAGGACTTTCCAGAGGCTCAATGCCTTATAGGAGATATTTATCTTCTGGAAGGGGAATACATTTTTGCCGAAAAGTATTATCTGGAAGCAATTGAAAACTCGAAGGTTCTTGATATTCCAAATCAAAAATACGAAATCCTTACAAAACTTGCAAGAATAAGTTATTTGCAGAATGATTTGAATCAGATGGAAGTTAGACTTCTATCAATTCTTACGGAAGATAAAACTTTTAGTGATAAAGCTTTGTTTTCCGCTATGATGAACACTATTTCAAGCAATAAAGCAGATTCAATGCAGAAATTTTTTCAGCTTTATCGTTCAGATACATATTATGCACTTGAAGCTTATAATAAACTTTTTGAATATTATTATTCACTTGGTAATATGGAAAAATCCCTGCAATTTGCCCTGCTATCTGTTTTGACTAATTTTTCCCGCATGGAAGATGTTGTTGCTTCAAGAAATATAGAATATTCATATAAGGATTTGCAGACTTTGTTTTTTGAAGTCAGTTTATATCCTGATATCCTTGACTGGTGTAACCGCAACGATGTATGGAAGAATTTTAATAATTTTTCTATGGTTTTGATAAAATGCGGTTACGACAAGTTTGCAAAATCACTTTTAACTGTTCTTGCTGAGTTTACACCTGAAGCATACTGGCAGAAAAATGCTGTGATTATATTAAGCCGGATTAAATGATTTTAGTACTGCAAACCAAGTCCGATTGAAAGTTCATACTTTGAGCCTGAACGCCAGCTGTTTTCAATAGGCATCTTAAGCTTTTTAAGAACTGTTCTTGCAAGATCTATACCTGCGCTTATTCTGACTACAAAACCAGACCATTTGAGAGGATAAACTAAAACTTCAAGTCCTCCGCAGTAAAAACCGTCACGCGGATCAAACCATCTGTCGGTAATTTTATTATGGGTTAAAGCAATATCTACAAAAGGTGATACCTGAACATCTACGTTAAGTTTGTTCAGCACCTTTGTTTCAAAAGCAGTTGAAAAGAAATGAATCGGCATATCAAGGTTGAGGACAAATGCAGAAATAACATTACACATTTTAGAGTTTGTGTCCTCATATTTTAAATCATCACGAATACCGCGGAGACGGGAACCGATGTTTGTTCCGTTCACCATTATATATTTCCCGTGAGGATCCTGAATATCGTAAAAGGCATAGAAATCTGCTGCAAATCCAAAACGGGCTAATACATCATCCTGCCAGTCAAGATAAACTGTATGGAAGGCCTTAACTTCTGTGTTTATTGATGGGGTGAAGATTCCGCGCTGGGTATTAAAGCTGTAGCTGTTTCCGGCGGATAAACTTAAACCTTTTCGTAAATTATATGCCCAGTTAATTCTTTCTGTTGAAATCGAATGACCTGCAGCAATAATTGGACTGGAAAGGTCTGTATTCATTTTATTAATTCCGTCAAAATCCCAGTTATAGGTAAAAGAGGTGCTCGGAGTGTAGGTTACATTACCCCAGTTGTCAATCTTTTTGAGGATTATTGGAACTGAAAAACAGAAATATTCTTTAAAATATGTATCATCATCGAATTTTGTATATTCAAGATTTTTGATAAAAGACTGGTCAAACTCCCATACAAAGCTGTATTTATAAAAAGGAAGTTCAAGTTTTAGTCCTGATTTCGCATCCCATTCAGGAGAAGATTTATCAAAGTTATAAGAAAAACTGTATGCATTTATCCATGTTGCATAAAATCGACCTGCCTTAAAAGGATGATCGTATGCAAATGCAAGGCCAAGCTTATTTTTTGAATCTTCAGAATTGGAATCCTTAAGGCTGAAATTTATTTCAGCACTCATGTCATTTAGAGAACCCAAAAAGTTATTGTCTTTTCCCTTTAATTTAAAACTGAAACCGTTATTGGAATCATATTTCGGATATGGAACGGCAAGAATGTGAATTGAATCCTTTGTACTTACAAATATAGATACTTTTCTTATACTGTTTTCATCCGGCTCATCATAAGTGTAATCAATTTTAACATCAGAAAATACACGTGTGTTATAAAGTCTCTGCTTATAATCATGCATATATCTTAAAAAATGCTCTTCATCTTCAAAGATTCGTTTTTTATCAACTTCAACCTTTCTTTCAAGTGCATATCCGTTTGTTTTTCCAAAACCAAATGCGGCTTCAGAGCTGTAATCAACAGACTTAATCTGATATTGTTCAGCAAAAAGTGTAGAAAACACAAGAAGTAAAATAAGTATAAAAATATTTTTTTTAATTTTAATCATTAGTATGCACCTTTTCCTAAAAGAACTACCCAGACTGATTTTATTAAAATCCAGATATCAAGCCAGATAGACCAGTTCTGAATATAATATGTATCATATGAAATACGCTCTTCGTAACCTGTATCACTGCGGCCTGAAATCTGCCACATTCCTGAAAGACCTGGTTTTACAGAAAGAACATAATCCCTGTAATCACCATATTTTTCAAGTTCCGGCTCTGTAACCGGGCGGGGACCTACAAGACTCATCTCGCCTAAAAGAATATTTATAAGCTGAGGAAGCTCATCCATACTTGTTTTTCTGAGAATCTTACCGAATTTTGTGATGCGGGGATCATGTTCGAGCTTACGGTCTTTTTCCCACTGTTTTCGCATTTCTTCATTTTCGGCAAGAAGTTTTTCAAGTATTTCCTGAGAATTAATAACCATAGAGCGGAATTTCCAGCATTTGATTTCTTTTCCGTTTCTTCCAACTCTTTTGTGTCCGTAAAATATTGGACCACGGGAAGTAAGCTTTGTAAGAATTGCACAGAGAATAAAAACTGGAACCCATGCAGGACTTAAGGAAATAATTATTCCAAGATCAAGCAGTCTTTTCATAATCTGATTGATTCTGAATGTAAGGTTATGTACAGAAGAGAAGGCAATAATTCCCGCAATGTCTTTAAGCTGCTGTGTTGTTGTAAAGGTTGTCTGCTGTTTTGAAACAGTGATTGTATAACGGTAAGATGACATGATTTTTTTCATATCACCGTGATAGTCACAGATTACGGCAGTTTTTACATTATGCATTTTAATATTATCAAGGATTTCTTTTAATGGTGGTAAAACAGGAACTCCATGGTATTCATCATAACCTTGCGACTCTGTATCTACAACTACAGCCGGATGATATCCCAGGTATGGATTATCAATGAGCTTATCAATTATAAAATCTGCACTGTGATTTGTGCTGTAAATAATTGCAGGAACGCCCCACCAGCTGAAATGACCGAACAGGGTTTTTGCCAGTTCCCTGAAACCTGGAAGGAGGATTGTTGCAACAGGAAATGTAATTGCAAATGCCAGTATTACAGCCTTATCTGCTGAGTCTTTTATAAAAGACTGTACAATTTCATAATCATTTATATCTGCAATAATAATTCCAAGAGTCATGGCTCCAAGTACAAAGAAAGTACATCCGCAGAATTTTTTGACTTCTTCTGTAGGCGGAATCATAATGCCCGGGTAAAGACCTACGGCTGCAAAGGTAAGAACGAAAATAGGGGTAAAGCAGAAATAATAAATTACTGATTTAAAATTAAGTGATGATGTAAACAGAAGGTTTACAATAAAAAATCCGATGGAAAGAGAAAGCATAATTACAAGCAGGTCTACAAAAAAAAGGGAAAGACCTGATATAAAAGAACTTGTCCGCGGATATTTGTACTTAAGATAATTCAGTAATTCTTCTGATGTCATAATCTTCATAATATAACAAAATAAAAAAAAGTACTATAAGTTACGCTTGTTTTATGGAAAGAAAATCATTAATATTAAAAATATGAAAAAATTAAGAAAGTTTGCTGCAATTCTTTTTCTTACCAGATTTTTGATTCCACTTGCTTCACAGGGCTACAGTTCTCAGCAGCTTATACCTGCCGGACATTGGGTTTATGAAGCTTTAAACAGTCTTTGTCTTGAATCAAAATTCCTTTCTATTGCAGATAATGCACCCTTAAGTGTACTGGAACTCAAGTTCTATCTTTCTACAATTGATTATGATTCACTTTCATATGCAGGTAAGATTTTGTATGACAAAACGCTTGAATGCCTGAATGAAAAGAAATTTGCAATAAATCTGAAACCCGTCAAAATCGGCATAAATCTTGAAGTTAATCCTTCTTTTATAGCCCGAACAAATAAAAATATAGACTGGTCCATGTCTACTGATTATACGGGACGCTCTGTAACTAAGAATTATTCTGCAAATGAGAAAAGTGCAATTTATGTGACGGATAAGGTTTCTGATGCAGAGTTTATGAAAGACAGCTATCTTTCTGAATCCAGCTATACCGGTAATTCATTTACTAAACCTCTTGTTGTAATTCCTGTATTTTTTGATGTCGCAGACAAGTTTGTAATTGAAACAGATTTTTCATTAGGTGCAAGTCAATTTGGCCTTTTAAAAGATGATTATTTTAATCACAATCTTCGCTATGATTTGTCTCAGTATGATTTTTATACTCCAAAAACTGCCAATGCTTCCTTTGGGCATGTCTTTGATTCGGGATGGGGCTTTAATGTCCACGTTGCAAGAAGCGGTCTTCAGATAGGAAATACATCTACAGGTTCAATCATCTATAACAGCACTTTCGATACAAATGTTTATTTTCATACAGAGATTTTCTCAAGACGCTTTAAGTATGAAATGAATGTTGCAGAAATCAATCATTCCGATAATCAACAGAAATTTCTTTATCTGCATTCCATGGAAGTTATTCCATGGAAGTGGCTGAAAATCGGCTTTCTGGAAGGAACTCTCATAAACGGCGATTTTTCACTGCGTTATATGAATCCCCTGATGATTCTTCATTCTTTCGGTACCTGGACAGAAATGAATTCTGACTGGGAAGAAAAGATTTATGGTGAGGCTCATACCTGTGCCTATATGGGATTAAGTCTTGAAATTCTTCCATGCAGAAATACAAGAATCTACTGTTTATATGCACAGGATGAGATGCAGCCGCCAAACGAGCTTAAAAGTGACACAGGGCGCAGTATGCCTGACGGCTGGGGCTATCAGGCCGGAGTAGAAGTTAAGATTTCTGAGGAGCACGGCGGCTGGTATGCGGCTGGAATTGAGGGAATCTATACAACTCCTTATCTTTATATCAAGCAGGCTAAAGACTGGTCTTTGTACAGTCACCGCTATAATATGCAGTCTAACAGTTCAACCCCTTTGTGTTCCTGGATTGGAACTCCTTTTGGTCCTGACGCAATTGGATTTCAGATGAAATTCGGTTATACTAAGCCTAAAAAATGGAGTGCAGAAGGAAATTATCTTTTTCTGGCTCATGGAACAAATTCCTTTGGAATTTTCAGCGAATATAGTACTTACCAAGATGCTGCTGGTAATTTTTATGTTTATAACAGTTATTATCCGGCTGTAAAATTTAAAACTGGAGAAATGTCTGCTGCTGATGCTGCAAATCTTGCCAGAGATTTTAAGCTGACAGGAACCGTTCAGTTTACAAATCAGATTGCGGCCAAAGGCTCCTATACTTTTAATGAGCATATGAGCGTTAATGGTCAGCTCATGTATGAGTTTATATTTAATAATCACAATGAAGCAGATAATTTCCAGCAGGGAATAGAGCTTGCATTGAGTGTAAATTGTAAATTATTTTAATAAATGGTGGAAAAGTATGAAAAATAAATCATTTTTTGCCCTTCTTTTTGTTTTTTTGAGTTTTACCCTTTGTGGCTTTTCTCAAAAAAATGTTTCTGTAAGCATTTATGATGATATTTATGAGCTTATTGATCAGGCACAGATGAAAGGCCTTTGCTCAATAATCAACAGTGCAAAACCTTATACACGAGCTCAGATTTCAAAGGCAATCAATGAAATTTATGACAGCGGTTATGAGCTTTCTGATAAAGAAGCAAAAATTCTTGCTTTTTATGTAGAAAAGCTTCGGGCAAATGATGAAATGAAAAATAATGTTTTTCATGCACGTGTAAAAAATAATAATCCCGATTTGCCACTCAGCTTTAATTATAATTTCGGATTTGAAATGGAAGGTTCGGTTGGAATCTATAATAAAAGCAGTTATAAAAGTATGCTTTTTGAAATTGTGCCAAGCTTTACCTTCGAAGGTGATTTGACAAAATATTTTTCTTATAACGTTTGTGCTTTCCTTGACGGAACAAAGGCAGAAATGGTTGATATGGGAGACTATTTTGTCGGATATAACTGGTTTGGAGGCTCTAAATATACAGCTGATGAACTTGGAAAATATCTTAATGGTGAGTTAACAGACGCTTCACTTATTGCAAAATATGATCGTCTTCATGGAGAATATGCAAGAAGAATTCAGAAGAAACTTTTAACATCTTATCTTCCATATCGTTATAACAAGAGATGGGATGGTCAGGTTTATTTTATTTCTAATCTTAGTGCCAGCGGCCTTGAAGGCTGGCCTATGGAACTTAGTGTTGGCGGTGGTATTAAGGGAGAAATTAACTTTTCAGCACTTGATGATAAATTCCTTTTGAAATTTGGAAGGGTAGACCGTGAATGGGCTGGTATGGATAACGGTTCAAGTCTTGTTTTGAATGCTCAGGCAGACCCTTTCTTTGGTCTTGAAACAGACATTAAGCTTTTCCCTTGGCTTCGATATTCATTTATGGTCGGAATCCTTGAATATGCAAACCAGGACTGGACTGCAAGAAATTCCTGGCCGCAGGATGTCGGAACTACAGATGATTCGTACTTTTTCCAGAATGCATTTTCAATCAATATGATTGAACTCGATTTTAAGTATCTCCATCTTGATTTTGGTTCCACTGTAGTCTGGCCTAAGCGTTTCGAGCTTGGTTATATGTTCCCTCTTACAAACTATGTAGTTTACCAGAACAGTATTGGTGATAATGATAACCTGGCTCTTTTTGGTGATATTAAGCTGCACAAGGCAGGTTTAGGACAGGTCTGGGCTTCGGTTTATCTTGATGAAGTTACAGCAATGCTTAAAAGGAATATTATTGAATCAACACGTGCTATGTATTCTTATCAGGCAGGAATAAAATTCCCTATTCCTAAGATGAGCTGGGCTTCTTTTGCCCTCCGCTACACCAAGGTTGAACCTTACTGTTATACTCACCATTCAATCAATTATGCACCTTGGTATAATCATTATATTTACGAAAACTATACCAATGCCGGAAGCTGTATCGGTTATTATATGCCTCCTAACTCAGATGAGCTTCTTGCTGATTTCAGATTCAATGTTGATCCAAGTCTTTCTTTCAGTATTTCTTATCAGTTCAGTCGTCATGGTGCTGATTTTGGAAGCCAGCAGGTTCCCGGAAGTAATTTGTATTCAGAAATGAGCAATGTTAATCGTGATGAGCTTAAAAAATACTTCCTTCACGATGGTGCCTACAACTGGATTCATGCCTTGAGCTTTGGTGGAAAACTTAAGATTTATGACCGCCATTGTCCTGTTGAAATTATGGGAAATATAGGTCTTGTTTTAAGCTATTATACTGTAATTGATGATGATAATTACAATCGTGATGTTTACGGAAATAACGGAAACTGTAAAAATGCCGGCTGGGGAACATCATATCATATTGCAAACAGCGAAGAGTATCCGACCACAATTGGTGCAGTAATAACTGTGGGTTGTAGATTCTTTTTTAAATGATGTAAGAAACATATAAAAAAAGCGCCGTCGCTGGGGCCCGCACGGCGCTTTTTTTTATAATTGTTATTACTAGCATACCCCAATGCTGTGCATGTAATCTCTCAGTACACAGGTAAAGTGTGTCATTTCTTCCGGCTTAATGTCTCCCATATTGGCTATACGGAAGGTATCGATGTTGCCAAGCTTTCCAGGGTAAATTGTAAAGCCGAATGATTTTGCATAATCATGCAGTTCTGAGAACTTGTATTTTGGAGTTTCAGGAATCAGAATGGCTGTAATAAAGTGACTCTGATACTTTCTGTCTACCAGCATTTTAAGTCCAATTTCATCCAGAGCTTTTACTAAGATTTCCCAGCAGGCTGTAAAGCGCTCAAAGCGTTTTTCTACAGTTTCTACCTTTGTTTCTGTAATAGCCTGTTTAAGGGCATAGAAAGTCTGTACTGGTGGAGTAAAGCGTGTCTGCTTTGTTTCAAGGAAGTATTTGTACTGGTCGTAAAGGTTTAAGTAGTAGTTGCGCATCGGCCAGTCTTTCTGCTTAAGAAGCTCGTCACGTTTACATACAACAAAGCCAACACCTGCCATACCGCCGATATGCTTGTTTGAAGTGCTTGTTGCAAAGTCAATTCCAAGCTTACCAAGATCGATTGGCATACCGCCGTAAGCAGATACGATATCACAGATTGTTGTCATGCCGTATTTTTTTGCCATAGGGCAGATTGTTGCAAGATCGTTCAAAAGACCTGTTGTTGTCTCATGGTAAACGATAGCAAAGGTTGTATATTTTTTGCTCTTCATCTGATTTTCGAGAGCCTGAATATCAATTGGTTCGTATGTAGAAGATTTAAAAACGTCCATGTCGATATTGTAAACACTTGCGATTTTTGCAAGGCGGGCACCGTATGAACCGTTATCTACAACAAGAAGCTTACCGTCAGGAGGAACACATGAAGATACCATGGCTTCATCAGCACCGGTTCCTGAACAGCCGAACATTACGCTGATGTAATCTTTTGGATCTGCGCAGACTTCTGTTAAACCTTCTGCTACATCTTCCATAAGCTTTCCGAATTCAAGCTCGCGGGGACAGATATCAGCAACAACTTGAGCATATTTTACGCTGTCTGTAGTTGTAGAAGGGCCCGGGTTCAAAAGAACTTCGCGGCGAACATTCCATAAAGATTCGTTTTCTACAATACGAGGCCAGATTTCTTTTGTCGCACGTTCCAGCATGCTTTCATCATCAATTTCAGTCCATGCGTAGTATTCAATTTTGTGAACGTAAACAGGCTCGTCCATTGAGGTTGAAACGTGTTTAAGAACGTTTTCATAATCAATTTTGATAAGAGCTTTATCGCTGTTATAGTAGCTCATCATCTTATCAAAACAAGATTTACTGATTTTTGTAATGCCTACAAGCTCGCCGGCAGGTTCCGGTATAATCGATTTATCCTTGCTTACTTCGTTCAAAACTCCGTCATCGTTTGCTGCAAGGTAAACTTCGTCGTGACTGTTTGATTTTCCGCTGGCAAGAATTACGTTATCCCGCTCTTCGTTCTGCAAAACTTTAAGTCCAACTGCATCATAAATCAAATCGCTTTCCAAAAGGATAAAATCACCTTTGATAAACGGTGCGCAGACTGCAAGAGTTCCCATGCTGCTTGTGTTTGCATAGTTGTCATTGCGGACTGTCTTTATGATGTGATATTTTTTTGCAAGCTCGTCATAATATTCAGAGCAGTGTCCTGTTCCTATAATGATTTCTTCGATTCCGGCTGCAATCAGCTTCTGAACCGAGCGTTCAACCATTGGAACGCCATCAATTTCTATAAAGCCTTTCGGCATTTCTTTTGTTCTGTTTCCAAAGCGGCTTCCAAGTCCGCCTGCAACAATTACTGCCTGTCGTATCATAAAAACTCCGTTATTATGATAATGCATAATTCGCAATGCTCAATGCATAATTTGAATTGCATTATCAGATATTTTTATTTTCTTAAAAAAGCCATAAGAGCTTCTTTGTTTTCTACAGGGGTGCTCTTAGGTCTTCCTAAATCTTTTCTTGCACCTTTTGTAACAAAGACTTCTACAAAAGTAAGTTTTTCTTTTGTTTCGGCATCACCTAAAACTGCATCCAGTTCTTCAGGTGTTGTGACTTTTACTACGTTTTCATAGCCGCAGCCTTCTGCAATTTCACAGAAGTCAACTTCGCGGCCAACTGTAGGCTGACCTCCGACTGAATCATGGGCACCGTTATTCAAAACAAAATGAACGTAGTTAGAAGGTTTTCGGCTTCCGATTGTTGCCATACCGCCCATCTGCATGATGGAAGCTCCGTCTCCGTCAAGACAGTAAACCTGGCGGTCTTTTTTCTGCATTGCGATTGCCAGGGCAATCTGGCTTGCGTGGCCCATTCCTCCGACTGTAAGGAAGTCGCGGTCGTGGCCCATATTGTGCTTGTCGCGCTGTTCGTAAAGCTCGCGGCTAATCATACCTGTTGTAGAAACAAAGGCTGTTCTGTCATCTGCAGAAAGCATGATTTTTTCAATTGCTTCTTCGCGGCTCATTTTTCCTTCTACAGGAATATTGTTTACAAGCTTGTATTCGTCAAAAGTACCTTTTCGGATTACAAAAGCGTACTGGGCATTGTTTTCTTTAATGTATTTGTAGGCCTTTTCAAACTGAGCAGGCAAATCTTCTTCTTTGTCGCTAAGAACTTCGTAAGGAACTTTCATTGCATCCAGAAGATCACAGGTAACTTTTCCCTGTTTTACGTGCTGAGGCTCGTCGTGAACGCCGGGTTCTCCGCGCCAGCCGATTACAATCAGCATAGGAATTGAGTAAACATCCGGGTCCGCAATAGACATCAAAGGGTTTACCATGTTTCCTTCACCTGAGTTCTGCATGTAAATCATAGGGATTTTGCCGGTTGCAAGGTGATAGCCTGTTGCAAGTCCTGTTGCGCTTCCTTCGTTTGCAGAAATAATGTGATTTTCTGCCGGAGCATTGTCTGTAATGTAAGCACAGAGGTTTTTCAGAAGTGAATCTGGAACACCTGCAAAAAAGTCTGTGCCGTTTTTAATCAATAAATCGTAAAAGTATGATGGTCTAATCATTAAATATTCCTTGATTTTTCTTGCCACACGGATTAAGGATTCCTACGGAATCCAAGTTTGCTAACGCAAAATCTTTTTTTTATATTTTTAGAAATCGCGTTAGCGATTTCCAATCCGTGTGACATTTATTTTATTTAGTGCCAGGTATGAGTTCCAATATCTGCTTAATCGGCATACAAATGTCATTTACTTCGAGGGAGCGTTCTGCTTTCAAAATTGTTTCGGCGCATTTTACCATGGCAGGGTAGCTTGCGCGGAGCATGTGGTTTGCATAAATAATGATGTTTGCTCCCCAGCTTGCAAGCTCGTCTTCTGTAAACTGATTGTAGGTTGTTGGAACAAGTACGATTGGGATATTTTTGTATTCTGCGCGGAATTTCTGGCAGAACTCTTTGATATCCATTCCGCTCTTGTCTTTTGAGTGAATCATTACACCGTCTGCTCCGGCACGAACTGCTGCAAATGCCTTTTTGATTGCTTCATCAACAGAATAGCCTGCAATGATTTCCTCAATGCGGGCAATAATCATAAAGTCTTTAGTAACCTGTGCTTTTTTACCGGCAGCAATCTTTTCACAGAATTCTTCTTCTGTTGCAAGAACCTGTTTTGCTTCTGTTCCGAAAAGTGAGTTCTTTTTAAGACCTTTTTTGTCCTCGATGATTACGGCAGAAACACCGTTGCGTTCAAGAGTTCGAACAGTAAATACAAAGTGCTCAGGAATATCTCCTGTATCGCCGTCATAAATAATCGGCTTTGTTGTACACTCAAGAATATCTGTAAGTGAGTGCATACGGGTTGTAAGGTCAACAGCTTCAATATCAGGCTTACCCTTAGAAGTAGAGTCTGTCAAAGAAGAAGACCACATACCGTCAAAGCGGTGGATTCCGTCTTCCTTTTCAACCTCTGCATTTTCTACAATAAGACCGCTCAAACCGCTGTGAGCTTCCATAATGCGGACAATTTTTTTTGCGGCAATAAGGCGGCGCAGGGTAGCACGGCGGACATCCGGTGTAGTTCCGATTGAAGAAGCGTTATCAGCAAGAGCAGAAGAGTTGATTCCCTGGGTATAAGGAATTTCTACAACCTGACCGCCCCATTCCTTCATAACTTCAAAAACTTCGTCACGGATGTGGTTAAGGTAGTTTGATTTCCAGTCATCACCGTGAATGATGTAGTCCGGCTTATATTTTTTAAGATTAGGAACATAGCTCCAGTCTTCCTGAGGAACAACGCGGGCTACTCCCTTGATGTTTTCTACTACAGTTTTGCGCTGGTCATAAGTAAGGTAAGGAAGGCGTTTGTGATTTACAATGGCACTATCTGTAAGAAGCCCTATAGTGAGTTCTCCGAGTTTTGCACCTTCATTTATAATATTGATGATTCCTGGATGGATAATATCTCCTGTAATTCCAAGGTAAACAGTTTTTGACATTAAGATCTCCTGTAATTTCGCAATTGCGAACATTAATATTTTATTATAATACAAATCTTAAATTATATAAAGCAATCAGTTTTACTGTGAAATTGCAGTAAGAATAGCCGATGCAGTTTTTTCAAACGAGTATTTTTCTTCAAAAGGAGGAAGCGGCTTATTTTCATTCCAGACTGAAAATAATTTTTCTGAAAGGTCTGCTATGTCTCCGCATTTGAAGTAAGTTACAGGATAATCAGCATAAACCTCCTTGAAAACTTCAATGTCACTTACGATAGCATTTGTTCCGCAATTGAGAGCCTGAAGGGGAGGAAAACCGAAACCTTCGTAAAAAGAAGGCTGAACAAGGATTTTTGCCTGGGTAAGGCGGACTTTTAGTTCATTGTCGCTTATAAAGCCTGTGAATTCTATATTCTGTGATGTAGCATTTTCTATGAGATTTGAAATGCCCTGATCATTTGTGCGGAAATTATCTTTTGACCCCACGATTACCAATTTTGGCAGCGGGGCAGAAGGTGTATTTTCTGAAAGCTTTTTGCAAAAATCAAGGAAAGCAGGAATCAAAATCTGCAGGCCTTTATGTTTTTTTATATTCCCAATAAAGATTATAGAATCAGTTTTTTCTGCTTTAACAGCATTTGATTTGAGGTAAAATTCAGGCACTCCGTTATATGTAACGTGTATTGGCTTTTTACAATTTAAGGTTTTTATAATACGTTCTTTACTGAAGTTCGAAACTGTAAAAATTGCCTTTGATTTTGAAACTGCGTGTTTATAAAAAAGTTTACGAACAAAGGTGCCAACTTTTCCCGCAATTTCAGGAATATCAAGAAAAACAACATCGTGGATTGTCGTATAAACCGGGATTTTAATTCCGGAAGGCACGTTACAGTAGGGAGAAAAATATACATCATACTGATTTATGATTTTTGTAAGTTCGCGTGGAAAAGAAAGCATTTCCTTTACTGAAAATGTCGGTACATCACAGGAAAGACATCTTACCTTTGCAGTCCCCCCTTTGAACTCTTCTGGAAGAGAATCAAATCCCAAAAGAAGAAATTCATTTTCTGTTTTCAGCATTTTTGCAAGTACATTATCCGCAAAGGTTCCGATTCCGCTTTTTTTGTGCCAGCGGCAGTCAAATACAATTTTCATGACTTATTTTACCCTGATTTTTTCTTCCGTTTCTTTAATGACAGCTTCAAGCTGAGAAAGGAATTTTTCTTCTGAAAAAGACTGACCGTGCTTAGAAATTGCTTCCGGACTGTCTAATGTCATATTTTCAAAGCGATTTATAGCTTCTACAAGAGAATCAGTTTCCTGCTTATCAAAGAAGGTTCCTGTTTTTCCTTCTACAACAGTTTCGCAGGCCCCTCCGCGACCAAAGGCAATAACAGGGGCTCCGCAGCTCATGGCTTCAAGAGGTGCAATTCCAAAATCTTCTTCTGCACAGAAAAGAAAAGCCTTACAGCGCTGAAAATTATCACGGACAACTTCATCAGGGGCCCGTCCCAGGAAAGTGATGTTGGAATGTCCTTTTGCAAGTTCCTTAAGATTTTTATCCTCAGGTCCCGCACCAATTACAACAAGTTTTTTTCCTGTTTTAATGCAGGCTTTTACTGCTAAATCAATGCGTTTGTAGCTTACAAGGCGGCTGAAAGCAACGTAAAAATCTTCCCGGGGCTTTGAAAAATCCGGGAAAAAACGCTGTGTGTTTACCGGCGGATAGATTACACTTGAATCACGGTTCCAGAATTTTTTAATGCGGCGTGAAATATATTTTGAGTTTGCAACAAGGCTGTCAACACGCTGAGAAGAAACGTAATCCCAAAGACGGATGTTTGTCATCCATTTTTCCATAAAAAACTGAGCCAGTTTTCCGCTTGATTTTTTATAGTCAAAATACAAGTCCCAGGCATAGCGCATAGGTGAGTGGATGTAGGCAATGTGAGGAATGTAAGGAGGCACAATTACACCTTTTGCACAGCTTGAAGATGAACATAAAACAAGGTCATAGCCCGAAAAATCAAAAGATTCAAAAGCATTTGGCATAAATTTCAAAAGCTTTTTATAAATTTTTGGAGCAAAAGGTAGTTTGTTCAGTTTTGAAGTATAGATTTTTACACCCTGAAAATGATTTTTAAGGATTTTTTTGTCCAATACAAGAGTGTAAATATCTGCATTGGGATACAGCCTTAAAAAGAGTTCAACAATAGTTTCTGCTCCTCCGTAAGTTGTAAGCCAGTCGTGAACAATCGCTACCTTTTTTTCTGCCATTATTTCTGCTCCAAAGATTCCATAGTTTTAATCATATAGTCTGCAATATTTTTGCCGGCCTGACCAATATGCATCCAGGCCTGGGCTTTAGCTTTTGCACGAGCCTCAGCAAGTTCTTTACTGTCACTCATGCTCTGGATAACTTCCTTGATGTTTTCAAAGTCTTTTTCATCAAGCTGCTTACCAAACTTTTCAAGACTTTCATACTGCCAGAGTTTTTTATCACCCAAATCGTAAGCATCGTATGGCTTTAAATCCATTCCGGCATTTACGTACATAACAGGCTTATCGCAAAGGAAGGTGTAGTCAAAAATGATTCCAGAGAAGTCAGAAATCATAATATCTGCCTTTTTCAGACTGAAAATATTCTGGCGTTCGTAATCCCATTCAATATTTTTATTGTCCTTATATCGTTCTTCAAGACGGGCCAGCATATCAGCTTCTGATTTTTTTGACTGAGGATGAGGGCGTACAATAATTCTCCAGCCTGTTTTAGAAAGAGGATCAAGAAGTTTTTCGCCATACTTTTTAAGAATGCCGACATCTCCCCAGGAAGGAGAAACAAGAACTGTAAATGGATGATTTTCCTCTTCCGGAACTTTTGCAATGTTTTCCTTGTAAACATCAAGATAAGGACAGCCGACTGTAACAAGGTCTTTTTTATTAATGCCGCGCTGCTCTTCAAGAAAGCGGATATCAGTCTTCTGATAGTCCCCTGTAAGAAGAACCGAATCAAAATAATCAAGACCAAATAGGCGGTAAGTTGTAGCGTCGTTAGGCATATGAAGAACGTGAGAATAGTGCTTAACGTTCTTACTGCGTTTAAGCTGGTAAACCTGAAGACCTGGAGTTGTCATAAGAACAAAGCCCGCACTCAGCATATTGAGGCGGACAAAAGCCATGTTTCCTTCGCCAATAAACTCAGGTTTTACAAACTTGTAGCCCATTTCAAAACAAGGATCTTTCTGGGCTGAAGTAAAGTATGTAAGCTCAATTCCTCGTTTTTCAAATTCATCGCAAACCGGTTTAAAAGTATTCCAGTACTGCATGCCTTCGTTATAAATTACATATTTTTTGAAGTTAGTATCCTGTGCAACAGAAACCCCGTTTTTCTTAGCCGAAAACAGCAGCTTTACTTTAAGAAGAGCTGCCTTACCCAAAAAGAAAAGTGTAGCGGCTGCACCAACAACAATACTAAAAAGCATAGAACCCGTACCCGGGTCAATATAAAGAAGATAAGAATTAGTCACGAGGAGCCTCCTGAGTCCAGTTTGAATCGATGAAGATATCTTCTTTTATGTGATACCATGATTTTTCTGGAACCGTAAAGATTTTATCTGAACGGCTTGCATCCGGCATTGAAAGGTCTGCTATCGTTACATAAACTCCGTTTTTCTTTCCTTCCATATTTATAGGGTTAGATGTAAATGGGTTTACTGGATTTTCAAATATTGCTGCAAGAGCCATTGCGGGAACATCTGCTGTTGTCATAAATGAATTATCAATTTTCAGGCGGCCTTTTGAACTGAAATCTTTCATCATCAAAAGAGGGTGCAGGTGGTCTTTATTATATCCATTCAAATTATCAGTTACAAATCCTTCTGATTTAAACTCTCCAGACCCAATTCCATGATCAGCAACTATTATGATTCTTGTGTTATCCCAGCACCCTTGCTCTTTTATATTATCAAACCATTTTGCTATTGCAAGGAAGCTTGCCATTATATTTTGATAATTATAGCTCATATCCAAGGCTTTTCCGTTTGTGAGATTTAAGAATGAGGTATCTTCACTTGAATGTGTTGTATCATTTGTCATGAGAATAAAATGACTTGTATTGTCATTCTCATATGCTGTAATATCATTTAAATAATATAGAGCAGAATATGAGTTAATAAAGTTGTCTAAATCTGCAGCTTTTGTAGCCATCCACCAAGAACCTTTATAGTATACAACAGGTCGTAATGCTACTGGAGATGTTCTGAATATACTTACAAAAAGAAGATTTCGTTCGAGTGATTTTTCCAGTGACATGGTATTTTTGAATTTATCAGCAAACTCTTTTTTAAAATCACCTGTATATCGCCCTTGCAGTTTCAATGCTGTTATATCAGGGTATTCTTCATTTACAAAAGATAAATCAGAAAAATAATTATAGTTCGCCCAAGATAAATCATTGACAGTTGTCTGGAAACCAGCTTCTTCAGAAAATAACTTCGGCATAACCATAAGAGACTGATTATGTTTTTCCTTTAATTTCTCATTTGATTTACGATTTATTTCCTGTGGTGTGTAATCGTAACCTCCAAATAGAGGAGGAGCACCTATTAATGTATGACCATTATATGAAACTGTATTCTTGTAAAATGTAAAACCATCAAAACTATTGTAAAGAGTTTTATCTCTTTCAAACATATCCAATAAAAAAGAACTTTCTGCTCGATCTAGCATCATTACAATTACATTTTTATCTGTTTTTGATAGCGTATATTTGTATGAAATTTTATCTTCAAATGTATTTTTTGAAATTGATTCTGAATATATTTTATATTCTTTTTTAGTAGTAGTTGTATTTATAATAGTTAAAACAACGAATGAAAAAATGGAGATTGAAATAAATGAATTTAGAAGTTTTATACGGTTAAATTTTATTAAAATAATTATTAATAAAAATACTATTACATTACTTAAAACATTTATAATTGTAAAATTCATCGGTGGATTTGAAAAACCATCAATAAATTTTAATGAAATATCCATTGTTCCGTAGTTTCCAGCAAAAATAAAAGTATTGACTATAGAACAGAAACAAACCGTTGAAATAATTAATGAAATGATTGTTTGAAGCTTTTTTCCAAATAAAAAGTAAACACAAGAAGCCCAGAAAATAAAAATTCCTGCTGCTTGCCAGAAAGAATTTGCTAAAAGTTGATTTGGAGAAGCATATTTTCCTATGTTTGAAAATTCCTGAACTGATGATGAAATAATTGAAGATGGAATAACTAATCCCATAAGAATTGTTATCGATAATACTGATAAAAGAAAAACCGTATGCCTGTGAGCTTTGTTGTCTTTAAGTTGTAATAAAGGCTTATCAAGCAACCATATAAAGAATTTAATATATATCGGGATAAAAAATAAAATTGAAAGTCCAGCAGCTGCGAGTGTTCTATTTAAAAATCCAGCTGCTCCATTATAAATAAATAATATGTATATATCTACAAAAGCAATAGATATACACATTATTATATATAAAACTTTTACAGGATGTTTAAATTTATAAAAAATATTTTTAATAAGGCTGAATACATTATTCATAGTCCAGTAAAGAACAAGACCTGCCGGACTTGAATACAATATAACTAAAAAGAGAACTGCCATTCCATAAATTTGAAGTTTTTCTCTTATTGCAAAACCTTTTGTATAAATTGCACCTGCAATGATATTGATTACTGTCATTGCAATTGGAAGAATGTTTACAGGAAAAGATCCAATTGAAAAAATTGCATCTTGTACACCCATATCTCTAATAAAAAGAAAAGATCTTCCTTGCAGAGCTTCCATTGATGACAGGCAAGAGTAGGCCGCCATAAAAAAAGGAACCTGAATTAAAAGGCCAAAACTTGAACGTAATGCCATCATAGGATGGTAATGATTCTGTTTATAGAAAGTTGAAAGAATCATATATTGCTCATCACCCTTGAATGTGCTTTTAATTCTATCTATTCCAGGTTTTAATTTTTTTTGCGTATCTCGTTCAACCTGCTGCCAGTGTTCTGCAACAATATAAAGAGGTAAACAAAGCAGTGTAACTGTAAGACTAACTCCAATTACCGAAATACCTGTATTGCTGAATAATTTTTGAAACAGTTTAAAAGAAATTTCAATAATTTGAACTAATGGGTATAAAATAATTGTATATAGTATTGTAGCTAATGACATTTAAACCTTCTTATTTCGTCTAAAATCTTTCTTGTGCTGCTTTTAAATCATCAGGATTATCAATTTCATACCAGATGTCTCCGGAAACTTTAAAAGCTTTTAATAATGTTGGATCAGTCTGTGCAAGGAACTTCAGACAGGTTTCATAATAATTGTTTTTTCCAAAAACTTCCATAAATGTCTGTAAGAATGGAAGGTAGTATGACTGAATGAAGTCTCTGGAAAATTTATAAATGTTTACAGTCTTGTAATAGCTGTCTACTTCTACAGGATTCTGGGCATTCTTTCCAATAAAATCAAGAATATTGTCACCCTTATCAAGAATTGTGCAGGTTCCGTCCATCCAGTCTTCATAGTGGCTTACAACTGC
Source organism: uncultured Treponema sp. (assembly GCA_947165895.1). Classification (GTDB taxonomy): domain Bacteria; phylum Spirochaetota; class Spirochaetia; order Treponematales; family Treponemataceae; genus Treponema_D. The sequence goes on along the minus strand of CAMVCB010000001.1, from coordinate 109,413 downwards.
AAGGTTCTTTTCCTTTGATTTTACAAGATTTTTAATGAGCTCTTTTGAAAAAACTAAATCGCTTTCCAAAAGCAGGGTATCATCCTGTGAAAATACATCCTTTGCAAGCCAAAGGGAATAAATATTATTTGTTTTGTCATAAACAGGATTTTCTACAAAATCAATTTTCATGCCGTTAAGGCGTTTATCATCAAAAGTCTTTGCAATAAAGTCTTTTAAAACCTCTGATTTATAACCAAGTCCTATATAAAGCTTTTTTATTCCTGCTTCTACAAGAGAATCAATTGCCCGTTCAATCATAGGAACTCCGTTTACCGGAACCATACATTTTGGAACTTTTTCTGTATATTGTTTAAGACGGCTTCCTGTTCCTGCCGCTAAAATTAAAGCCTGCATTCTAACTCTCCTTCTTTTTTAATCATAAAGTCTACTGTATTTTTACCGGCATCTCCAATGTGCATCCAGGCCTCTGCTTTTGCTTTTGCGCGAGCCTGTGCAAGTTCTGGAGAGTCGCTTGTTTTCTGGATTACATCTTTAATATTATCAAACTGCTCTGATTTCAGTTCAATTCCGATTTTTTCAAGAGTTGTAAACTGCCAGATTCTTTTTTCGCTTCCGTCTGGATTGTAAACTTCGCTTGCATCGTACATGCGAAGATCCAGCTCTGCATTTACATACATAACAGGCTTGTCGCAAAGGAAGGTATAATCGTAAATAATTGAAGAAAAATCTGAAATCATTATATCTGCTTTTTTCATAGAGAAAATATTGTCGCGTTCGTAATCCCAGATAAGATTTTTTGCATCTTTATACTGCTCTGTCAGTTTTTCAAGCATTTCTGCTTCTGACTTTTTAGACTGAGGGTGAGGACGCACAATGATATTCCATCCTGTTTCTACAAGAGGAGTTAATAGCTTTTCTCCATATTTTGAAAGGATTGCGCTTGGTCCCCATGAAGGAGAAAGAAGAACTGTAAAAGTATGATTTTCTTCTTTTGGAATTGCATCCATTTTTTTCTTAAGTTCATCAAGATAAGTACAGCCTACAGTTACAAGTTCCTTTTCTTTTGTCCCGCGTGCCTTTTCCAAAAATCTGATATCGTCCTTCTGATAGTCACCGGTAAGAAGAATAGAATCAAAATAATCAATTCCAAAAAGACGATACATAGTTGCGTCTCCTGAACCATGGCGGATATGGGCATAATGCTTTACGTTTTTACTGCGCTTCATCTGGTAAACATCAAGGCCCGGAGTAGACATAAGTACAATGTCTGCGGCAAGAAGATTTAAGCGGGCAAAAGCCTTGTTTCCCTGTCCGATATATTCGCTTTTTATGAACTTATAATTAGATGAAAAAACAGGATCATCTTCATAAGAAGTAAAATAAGTTGCTTCAATCTGGCGTTTTTCAAATTCATCAAGAACAGGCTTAAAAACGTTCCAGTACTGCTTTCCTTCATTGTAGATTACATACTTTTTGCGGCCTGCCTTTAATGCTTCGCGGGCTTTTTTTCCTGCAAAAAGAAGCTGGATTTTTAGAAAAGCAGCTCTTGCAAGGAAAAATAAAGTTGCGGCTGCTCCAATAAATACAGAAAAGAGCATACTTCCGGTACCGGGGTCAATATAAAGCAGGAAAAATTGTGAATTCATTATTGAGCCTCCTGAGTCCAGTTTGTGGAATCAAAAATATTACCTTTAACGCGGTACCATTCATCTGGTTTTATAGAATAGATATATTTATTTTTGTTCTGAAGTGGTGTAAATACATCACTCAAAGAAACGCATACTCCATTTTCTTTATCAGATGCCATAATATTATTTGTATAAGGATTTATCGGGTTATCAATAAGCCCATTAAGTAAGAGAACTGGAGTATCTGCGTTTGTCATAAATGAATTATCGATTTTTAGACTATTTCTTGAATTAAAATCCTTAAACATAAGAAGTGGATGATATTTTCCGGGTGTTATTTTTTCAAATTTTTCATCATAAATAAAATTAAAATCTTCACCTTCAGCGCCATGATCTGCGACAATTACAATTCTTGTGTTGTCATAAATGTTATTCATTTTTAAATATTCAAACCATTCGCCAACACGTTTAAGAGAGCCGGCATTAATTGCATAATCTGAAGTTTCTGAAAATTTTGATTTTCCTTTGTCTGTAACATTTAATACAGGCTTGTATTCTGGTGCCTGAAGTGGATAATCATCATGAGTTGTGTTATTAACAAAACATATAAATGAATTTTCTGTTGAACAATTTGTATCTGTTAGATTTTGCAGATATTCAAGAACACTATAACCATCAAGAAAATCAATAAAATCATCATTTTTTTCTGCTGTTGACCAGTAATTTCCCTGATTATAAAATGCTGGACGTAAGGCAAGTGGTGCTGACATAAAGAAATCATACCAAAGAAGATTTCTTTTTAATATTTTTTCTTTATTTTCAAGATTTTCAAATTCTTTATGTGAATTAAACCAATAATCATTATATACAGAATCTGTCTGCAAACCTGTTATCAATGGGTATTTATCATAAATTGACATATCTGGTATCCATTCATGATTTGCCCATGGCATGTCTGTTACTGTTGCTGAGAAGTTGTTTCCTTGTTCTGTAAAAATACGTGGTAATACAGTTAATGCTTCATTTGTTTTAGTAATTAACTTAACATCTGATCGTGCATTTACCTTTTCTGGTGTATATTCATACCCCCCAAAGCATGGAGGAGAACCTGTTAATGTATGACCGTTTGTAGAAAGGGTTTGAGGATAAAATGTAAAACCTTCAAACTGTTTATATAATTCTGGTGATTCATTAAAAATTTCTTCTAAGTATTTCCCTTGAGCTCTGTCTAAATATAAAAGAAGAACATTCTTTCCTGTTTTTGAGAAATGAAAAATAGGTTTTATTTCTGAAATTTTTGATGTTGAAAGTAATTTATATTGTTTATATCCACCTTTTATCAATGAATAGTTATAAATACCAAAAGATAATAATGCAATCATTGAAACTGTAGAAATAAAATTAAGGATGAATGTTTTCTTGAATTTAATCAGCTGTATAATAGCTATACCTAGAATAATAACTACAATAATATTCAAAAATATAAGTTTTAATGGAGAATCTACAGAAGAAACTGTTGTAAATATTAATGATGTAGAAATATTGCCATAATTTCCTGTAAATATAAAAGCATTTATAATGCTGCAATAGAAAATCCATGTAAAGGCGAAGGAAAGTAAAACCTGAACTTTTTTATTATTATTGTAAAGATAAAAAATTAAACTTGCCCATATACAGAAAAAGCCTACAGCCTGCATTGATGTATTTTTTATGAAGAATGTAGGATCTTCATAGCCTTTTATTCCACAGAATTCAACAGGATTAACCGCGATAAGTTTTGAAGAAAGAACTAAACCTATTAGAATCGTAAGATTCAGACAAGCCAGTGTAAAAACTGTGAAATTGATTTTATTCTTGTTTATAAGTTCTGTTAAACTGTCATTTACGAGCCAATTTAAAACTTTTACAATAATTGGCGTAAAATAAACGATAGAAAAGACTGCAGAAACAAGGACTGCTCGTTTTACAGAAAGTGTTTGACTTGTAAAAAGCCAAAAAATAAAAAGTGTTATTAAGATACTTGCAATAATATAAAGTGTTTTAATTGGATTTTTAAGCTTATAGAAAACATTTTTTATAAGAGAAAAAATGTTATTCATTGTCCAGTACATTACAAGGCCTGCCGGGCTGTCATAAAGAATTACGACAAAAACAAGGGCAAGTCCGTATGTCTGGATTTTATCGCGGATAGAAAGTCCACGGGTATATAAAGTTCCGCTTACCATGTTGATAAGTGTCATGGCAATTGGAAGAATGTTTACATTAAAATTACCGATTGTAAAAAGTGCATCCGGTGCACCCATGTTGCGGATAAATAAAAATGTCTGTCCTTGTAAAGCGTCCATATGTGATAGACAAGAATATGCTGCAGTAAAAAATGGAATCTGAATTAAAAGACCGAAAGCAGAACGAAGGGACATAATTGGGTGATAGTGATTCTGACGGTAGTAAGTAGAAAGAATCATGTACTGTTCGTTTCCGTGGAAGACAGCCTTGATTTTATCTACTTCAGGCTTCATCTTTTTTTGAATGTTTCTTTCAACCTGCTGCCAATGTTCAGCAACTATATAAAGAGGAAGTGTAAGGAGACTAACTGCACAACTTACTCCCAGGATTGAAATTCCTGTATTTTCGAAAATATGATTACAAAAACTAAATACAAATTCAATTATCTGTGTGAGCGGATAAATCACAAATGAGTAAAAAACATTTTCCATAATATTAAGCCTTTAAAATATTATACAGTTTTTGTGCGGCTTTGTCATAAGAGTATTCAGACAGAACTTGTTGAACATTTTCCTCATAATTTGTGGTATCAAATTCAGAAAGAAGTGTTTCAAGATTGCAGTCTGTATTATAAGGATCTATGTAAACTGCGGTATTTTTGTAAATCTCCGGCAGGCTGGCAGCTTTTCCAACGATGATTTTTGTTCCGACAGAAAGGGCTTCAAGAGGAGGAATACCAAAACCTTCATAATAACTTGGGAAAATAAAGGCGCGGCAGTTTTTCATCAAGGTCTTTACCTGACCGTCTGTTACGTAGCCAAGAAGCTTTACATTCGAAAGCTTCTGTAATTCTGAAAGGTCTCCGGAAACAAAGCCTGATACAGCCTTTCCGCTTATTGCAAACTTCTGGTCAGCATGTTCTTTTGCATAGCGGGCTATCCAGCCAAGGTTTTTACGCTTTTGAAGGGATCCCAGCATAAAAAAGTAGGTACCTGGAGTAAGAAATCCGTCGTCATCAGAAATGGCTTCTTCCTGTACTGAATTAAAATGCTCCCAGCCGTTTGGAATAACTTCGATGCGGTCAGCCTGCACTTTATATGTCTTTTGAATCTGTTCTTTTGAAAAATCAGAAACTGTAACTACTTTCTGCGCATTTTTTGCAATGTTTCTATAATTAAAACAGCTGTAAAGGCGGACAAGCTTTTCTTTTTTAGAAGAAAAATCCTGCGGAAAATCCTTTGCATAAATGTCATGAATAAAGCTTATTCCGCAGCGTTTACCAAGCGGGGCAGTGTTAGAAAAGTTGATGCCTGTGGCATTAAGCTTTTTACACCAGAAAGCAAACTCTAATAAATCCCAATTGGGGAAACTTTCAAGAGCTTTATTGGTATTGATGATTTTTATATTTTTATAGTCCGGTACGTTTTTTGCATTTGAAGGAACTAAAATCCTTACATCGTCCTGAGCTGTAAGAAGCAAATCAAGACGACGGCAGGTTTCATATGCAAAACGTTCAATTCCAGTTAGGCTGCGGCATAAAAAATTTGGGTTAATTAAATATGTCATTTTTATTCTTCTTTAGAAAAATTGCTAAATGTATTTGCTTTATATTGAGGATTTTTTAGAGTAACAATAAATTTGTTATCCTTTCCTTGGATGGTATGATATGCGTTATCTTTCAATACTGGCAAATCTTTATCTGAATCCACTTTATTTGATCTTCCTGTAAGGGTAACAAGATTTAAATATTCAAGAATATATTTTGCAGCTCTCTCACCTGAAAAACCATTATCAATAGCTTCCTGAATAAAAGGATAGTCTTTTTTTAACACTTCCACAGGAGGTGTATAGCCAATATCATTGTTGAAAGTAATATCAAGAGTTTCAGAAGGAGAAATTATTAATTCAGAAAGATCTTGTGCAAGAATTGTTCCTCTAAAATGAATATATTGTTTCTGATAATATTGTGCATTTCCAAAAGCATATGAAACTGCAACACAGCAATATGATAAACAGAATGTAAATACTGTAATTATTGTTTTTAATTTTGATTTGCTATTTTGTACTAAACTTAATGAGAAAACAGCCAGACAAGAAATAAATACGCCAATACCAATAAATGTTCTTGGAATAAATTCAGCTCTTCCCAGTGCCAGATAAGAACCAAAAGTAAGAGGGTAACAAATTACTAAAGCAACTAAAGTAACTACGATTGTCGGTAATTTTGAAATTTTTGATGTTGAAAAGCATGCAAAAAGAAAAAGAATTGTAATTATAATTGAAAATATAAAAATAGGAGTAAATCTGATGCCATCGATGATTGTTTTAATGTATTCAACTGTGTTAGGTAATATCATAGAAAAATGAGCAGACTCATCAACATAACTTCCACCTTCTGCCTGTTCAATAAATAAAATTGAAAAAATTATAAGAGTAAATACATAACTGAGAATACTTGATAAGGTAAATTTAAATAGTTTATCAGCTGATTCTTTTTCAATAAGCAATAATTTAAGGAATACAAGAATTGCCATGAATACATAAATACCGCTGGAAGCCTGATATGATGTACACATTACAAAATTACAAATAATAGAACTGATTATATAATTCTGTAAATCATCAATAAATAAGAATGGAATAATACTTATACAAAGAGATAATGCCATATAAGGGGCATCATAACGGTATGAAAAATTTGATAGGAAGTATGGAAAGAGTCCTAATGGCAAAGAACTTATACAAAGTTTAATTGAATAATTATTATCTGAAAAAATGCCTATGATAAAGAAAGAAGCAAATGCAAGGATTACAATTGCAATAAGTTGAGTTAGAGGTGCAACATCAAAAATATTCATAGAAGTATGAATAAAAATTGAACCAATTTCTGCAAAGTAACGATAGAAATTAACCCATTCTCTTGAACCTTCCAACTGGCGGTGCAAATCATCAATTGTATAATTCCAGAAATTTGCTCTTATTATTGAAAAATAACCAAGAAAATATAAACCGATTAATATAAAGAGATATTTTTTATTTTTTCGAATGTTTTGGAAAATATCATCAAATTTTTTGATAAATTTGCAGAATAAAATTTTTCCCGTTTCAGTTAATAAAATTAAATCTAATACAACAATAAAAATAATTCCGAGAGAGGCAAATGCAAACATCTGCTGTTTCCAGAATACATCATTTATATCATCATTTTTGTGTGTTTCAACAAATGAAACTGCAGCATCTTGAACTTGTGGCAGTAATGCCGGTAAGAGACATAAAACTGCTAAACATGATAGTATAAGAATTGATAATTTTTTTATTCTTTTATTCATATTTCAAAACCTCTTTATATTCTATTGCCCTATTTTCGGATAAGTGAAAATCATTAAAACCTGCTTTTGTAAATTCGTAATTAATTTCTTCAGAAAGCATCAAACCTGGATGAAATAGTAATTCAGTTATGTAGTTATTTTTTTTTGAGTTTTTAATAAATGCTTGAATATACTTTTCTATTCGTGCATCCATTTTTCCACTAAAAAAGACTCCACATAAATAACTGACAGGCAATTGTCTCTTTTTTAATATTTTTCTTGCATGTTTTGAGAAGTGATTTAATAAGATACATTTAATTACATTTGAAATGGAAATGTCTTTAAAACCACCTGACATAAAATAGAAACTTAATGGATCTTGTGTATTTCTTATATACTCAGCCTGAAATTTTTCTTCCTCTAAGACTTCAATAATCGAATCAAAAAATAAAGGAATCATATGAGGATGCTGATGACTGTCAATACGAATTTTATCAGCTGTTATAATATTTGCTTCTATACATTTTTTTATTTGTGCTGATATTTCCTTTTTTAATTGAAGTTTAATTATATTTTTTTTCCATGGAATATAATTCCAGATAAAAAGTTTTCCCCAGGAAACTGTAAATAATCCCTGTTCATTTACTAAATCAGGAAGAGAATCTTTGTCTGCACAACATTTACCTTCCATTACATTAAGATGAACAGAAACATTAATTTCTTTTGGAAAGTTTTGTTTTTCAGTAATAAACTGAGAAACACTGTTTTGAAAAATATCTAAATTTGGAATTATACTTATGCTATCCAGTTTTCCAAGTTTACAAAGATTTAGAATATCTTTATCAGAATTTGGAGAAAGGGCATAATCATCTGCGTGAATATTTAAAACTTTTTTTTCCATATTTTTAGTCGATTTTTCTTCCAATAATGTATTGCGGACGCCCCTTAATCTCATCATAAATCTGTGCAATATAAACACCTATTATTCCAAGACTAAGCATGATTGCTCCAAATCCAAGTAATAGAAGTATTACAAGGGTAGGAAAGCCGTCGTTTGAAATTCCTTTGAAGTATGAGATTACAGCATCAATGGCAATTCCAAGTCCAATCAGAATAAAAACACTTCCTAGAAATGTTACAATATGAAGCGGTGCATAACTAAAACAAATAACATTATTAATTGCATATTTGATTAAAGACTTTGTAGACCATTTTGAACTTCCTGATACACGTTCTGCAACTTCATAATAAACTGTAGTTTTCTTAAATCCTACCCAAAAAGAAAGAGCCCTGAAAAATGTATTTCTTTCTTTCAATTTTGCAAGCTCTGCTATAACTTTCTTATCAAGCAGTTTGTAGTCACTGGAATTTTTCATATCCATTCCTACAGCCTTGCTGATCATTCCGTAAAAGACTTTTGTAAAGAGTTTATGAAATAGTCCTTCTTTTCCACGGTCTGTTTTTACACCTTCAACAACTTCAAAGCCTTCCTTCCATTTTGCATACATTTCTACCATAACAGCAGGCGGATGCTGTAAATCTGCATCTAAAACTACAGCACAGTCTCCTGTAATATTTCGGATTCCTGCAAAAAGAGCAGCTTCCTTACCAAAGTTTCGGGCAAATGATACGCATTTTACGCGTTTATCTTTATGGTTTAATTCTTCGATTTTTTCTAAGGTCTTATCTTTTGAACCATCATTTACAAACATAAGTTCAAAATCAGAATCTGGAATAGAGGTGAATGTCTGTACAATTGCATTATAAAATGGTTCAACGTTTGATTCCTCGTTATAACAAGGAACGATAAGTGATATTTTATTCATAATTCTTCCTATTACTGTATAATCAAATATTTATTTAATATTACCTAATTTACATTCCTTATGAAAGAAAAAGTAACACTTACTAGGGAATATTTTTTATTTTTAATTGAATAAATTCATGAGGTTCAGAATCTTCGTACTTTATATAGTAACAGTAATCATCCGAAAGTTCGTAATTTTTAAGTTCTTCAAGTGAATCAACAAAATAATATATTTGTTCATCTGCAAGATATGGCAATATTTCTGTGTATAAAGAATTTCTATCAATATATACTTTATGATTTGTATCTTCTATGAATTCTGAAGAAAAAATTCTTCCATCTGTATCATCTAAGTGTTCAATATATTGTGCATTTGATTTAATAGGAAGGCATTTTATTATTGGATTAAGTGAAAATGCTAAAAAGACAACTGGTAATGAAATATTTATAATTTTTGAATTAGATTGTTCAATACACATTGGTATGAGAAGAATTGGAAATATTGATGCTATATAACGTAAAGTATGATAAGGAGCAAGAAAAATTACAAAGTAACACCATGCAAAAGCGGAAATGAATATTATACATGGTAATGACCCAAGCTTTTTATATTTTTTCATATAAATAATTAGATTTAATAGTGAGATTATAAAAAGGAAAAATATATTTACAAAACTATTTGAAATTATAATAGCCGTATCTTTTAGAGAATCAAAAAATATGTTTGAAAAAGATGATAAGACAGAAAAACTTTCTTTCCCTCTGCCTGTGAAAAAGCCAACTCCCCAGTTTAGGTATAGAAGTTTTGAAAATACAAGTGCGGCAAGAAGAGAACATATTAATAAATAAAGAGTATCAAATTTCTTATTTTTAATTGTATAAATAATAAGAATAAGTCCTAAAATTGCTACATAGATCATTGAAAAATAATCACAGTTAATTATGAGCCATAAAACTATTGTTGTTTTTATAAAGTTTGTTTTAGTGTTTAATTCTATATCTGATTCAAGTCCTTTTATATACATAACAAAAAGGTATGTAAATAAAATTAATAAGGTTTCCTGAAGCGCATAAGAACGAATAAATATTGATAATCCAATTGATGCAGGGTTTATAAATGAAGCTAATAATATTACAAGTTTGAAAACAGTGTTTTTTGTAAGTAAATTAATAGTAAGTAATAAATAATAAAAACTAAATACAAAAAATATAAAATTAAGTATTGATGCACGCCAGAATATCGATTTGAAATCTGATGTTTCGAAACCTGTATACCAGATTCTACTTATAATGAAAAAAAGATTATTGTAAGCTGTATCGCGGTTGTAAATCCAAAGGTGTACAAGATCTTTAATAGTATCTTTTACAGAGCCATTATCAAAAAGAATTAAATCTTTGATTTGTTTACCTGTATAGGCTGTCAGTTTGTCAAAATTCCTACCGCTCCATAAACCATATTCATTATAGTGAAAAATGGAAATCCCATAAAGTTCATCCATATGAAAAGTTTTTTTTTGTGAAATCCAATAGAAACGAATAATGCTTATCAGTAAAAAAATTATTAATATAAATAGATTCTGTTTATTATTTAAAATTAATTTAGGTGAATAGAAAAACTTGAACTTATTATTATTTTCAGAAGCAAAGGATAATCGTTTGAATATAAGAAAAGAAATCCCATATATAAAAAATAGAAAAATATTACATTCAATAAAACTATGTAATTTACTGATTTTTGAAATATTTAAGTCTGGCCTAAAGATTCTGATACAACTAAAAATCTTAAGACAAAAATCATAATTGAATCTAATTAAAAATAAAAAAATTGAAATAAAGAAGCATAAAATTGAAAATATAGTAAATGTATAATTAAGATTTTTTTTAGTCATTATAGTTGATTCCCTTTATGTACTCTTAGAATACACTATTTTAGAAAAGTCTTGCAAGATAGAATAAATTTACGCTTTTAATCTAATTGAAAATATCATTTGATAGAAAAAAAAACATTTAAATGATAATATTATTAAACTATGATTCACTTTAACATCCCGCCTGTAACTGGTAACGAAGTAAAATATATTCAGGAAGCAATTACTGCTCATAAGATTTGTGGTGACGGAGCTTTTACAAAAAAATGTCATGCATGGTTTGAAGAACGCCTTAAGGGTAGCAAAGTTCTTCTTACAACAAGCGGAACTACTGCACTTGAAATGGCAGCTCTGCTTTGCGATATTCAAGCTGGCGATGAAGTTATTATGCCTTCTTTCACCTTCTGTTCAACCGCAGACGCATTTGTTCAGCGCGGAGCAAAAATCGTTTTTGTTGATGTTCGCAAAGATACAATGAATCTTGATGAAACAAAAATTGAACGTGCAATTACACCAAAAACAAAGGCAATCTGTGCCGTTCACTATGCCGGTGTTGCCTGCGAAATGGACACAATTATGGACATTGCCCGCTGTCATAACCTTAAGGTTGTTGAAGATGCGGCTCAGGCTGTATGTTCTTTCTATAAAGGCCGACCTCTTGGTACAATCGGTGATTTTGGCTGTCTTTCTTTTCATGAAACAAAGAATTTTTCTATGGGAGAAGGCGGTGCAATTATAATAAATACTGTTAACGAAGATTTTGAACGTGCTGAAATTATTCGTGAAAAAGGTACAGACAGAAGTAAATTTCTTCGTGGGCAAGTTGATAAATACACCTGGCGTGATTACGGTTCAAGCTATCTTCCAAGTGATATGAATGCTGCCTACCTCTGGGCTCAGCTTGAAATGGCAGAAGAAATCCAGAATGACAGAATGAATATCTGGAATCTTTATAACAAAGAGTTTAAAACTCTTGAAGATGAAGGAAAATTAAGACTCCCGATTATCCCGGAAGGCTGCCAGCATAATGCTCATATGTACTATTTGATTACACGTTCGCTTGAAGAAAGAACTGCATTGATTTCATATCTTCGCGAAAATGATATTCTTGCTGTTTTCCACTATATTCCTCTTCATTCAGCACCTGCCGGTTTGAAATTTGGCCGCTTTGACGGTGAAGATGAAATTACAACTCCATATTCTGAACGCCTTGTCCGGCTTCCTCTTTATTATAAGCTTACAAACGAGGATCAGAATAAAGTTATAAAGGCAGTAAAGGATTTTTATAAGGACCGCTAATAATGAAAGAAATCAGCATTGTTATTCCAGTTTACAACAGCCATGAATGTGTAGCAGAAATCAGCCGTCAGATTGCCGATGCTCTAAAAGGAATTGAATATGAGCAGATTATGGTAAATGACTGTTCAAAAGATTCCAGCTGGGATGAAATCAAAAAGGAAGCTGAAAAAAATCCTAACCTTGTGGGAATAACTCTTCGTAAAAACGGCGGTCAGGATTCAGCAATTCTTGCTGGGCTGAATTACGCAAAAGGAAATTATGTTGTAATTATGGATGATGATTTACAGCATTCTCCTTATGATATTTTAAAACTCTACGAAGAAGCAAAAAAAGGCTTTGATGTTGTTTATGCTGATTTTGATTCTAAAAAACAGAAGCTATGGAAAAATCTTGGTTCCTGGTTTAACGGAAAAATCAGCGAGATTGCTCTTGATAAGCCAAAAAATATTTATTTAAGCCCTTTTAAAATCATCTGCCGTGGTGTAGTAGAAGAAATGATTAAGTTCAATAATCTTTTCCCATATATCGACGGTTTGATTTTTCAGGTTACAAGAAATATTACCCAGATTCCAATTGAACATCATAAGCGTGAGATGGGTAAATCAAACTACAACCTTATTAAATCAATTAAGGTTTTCCTTCGAATGCTCTTTGGTTTTTCAACCATGCCGCTGCTTCTGACATTTTATGCCGGTATGATTTCGGCACTGGCAGGCCTTGGACTTGCTGTTTATTATGTTATTGAATATTTTTCAGGCAGAGCAGATGTTACTGGATGGACAACCCTCGTAATCTTACTTCTGGTTCTTGGTGGAATGATTTTAGTTTCACTTGGAATAATTGGAAAATATCTTGGACAGATATATCTTACTCAGAATAATTGTCCGAAATTCATTGTAAAGGAAGTTGTTGGTTCTTAAACTTACCAGTTAGGATACATACACCCAGATTCCTGCAATAATCAGTGCAATTGCTATACACTGAAGCAGGTTAATCTTATCCTTAAAGAAAATCCTGCTTAGGATGATTGCAAAAATATAGCTTGATGCTTCGATAATCGGCACAAAAGATACAGGAACAACTTTTAGTGCATATAAGTCGATGAAAACCGCGCAGAAAAATAGTGCGTAGGCTAGAATTACTTTTACGTTCAGATATTCAAAAATAAAACTTTTATGCTCTTCTAGTGCTGATTTTTTTAAGAGAACCTGGCTTACCGCGCCAATAAAGTTTGAAAAAATCAAAAAGAGAACGAATAAAATCATTTTTGTCCTCCATTTTCTGTTTTTTTATCAGCGATTGAAAGAAGAATGATGCCTGAAAGTATAATTAGGGCTCCCAAAACTTTTTTGAGTGTGATTTCTTCGCCAAAAATAAGTCGGCTAAAAAACATTCCCCAGACGATTGTTACGGCCTTGTTGCAGATTGCAATGGGGAGGCGGAAGCTTTTTAATACCTGCTGCCAGAGGACTGCATATATAAAAAGAAGTGCGATGATTATGCAGTAAATGACGCAGTAATTAAAGCTTAAAAAGTCATATTTTGATGCCGCTTTTCCAAGTACCGGGTAGAAGGCATAGAGAAAAAATCCTGCGTGCATTAAGAAAAAAGGAAATAGTTTTGATTTCATAATTTTTGTATATAGTATATTTTTATGGATAATAAAAGTCCATAATAATTTAATACCACTTTTTAAGACTTTAGACAGTAACTTAGAAACGCTTTGCAGATTTTATCCCAGCGGCGCTCTTTTAAGTCAAAATTGTAAGATTTTGAGCCATTTGCAACTGCATCCTTCACAGCCGCAATAAAATCATCATATGTGTAAGTTACTACGGCACCTGCTTCAGCCAGTTTTGGCGTGTCACAGTAGGCAACAATAGGCTTGTGGGCTGCCATTGCCTGATAGTATTTTGCAGTTATGCCAAGAGGTCTGTCCTTGTAAAAATCTGTAACGTAGGGAACCATAACTACAGCGCAATTTGTAATCCAGGCTGGAACTTCGGAAGGTTTTATGCCTGGGACGTAAAAAAGATTTGAGGTTTGCTCTGCGCGTTTTTGTATATCAGAAGGCGGATAGTTTGGGCAAACTACAATGTAGTTGAAATCAGGCGTTTCAGCGGCTGCCTTGAACAAAAGCTCCCATTCAACTTCCCAGGCACCGACGTAGAGAATTGTATTCTGTTTTTGAAGTAGCTCGGGGCAGGGGTAAGTTTTTGTGTATGAGTCTATATCAATTCCGTTTGAAAGCAGCTGATATCGGACTTTTGAATCAAAATCCGGAACTGATTTTCTGTAGGCATCAAGGCCTTCTGAATTAACAATCAGCGATAAATCGGCCTTGTAAAGAATGTTCTGTTCAATTTTTTTTACTCGTTCTGGAATTGAAGCGTAAACCATTGGGTCGCTTGGACGGTAAATCATTTTTGCGGTTGGAAATAATTTTTTCAGGCTGTCGATAAAGGCAACACCTTCGCAGGATTCAAATACAAAGCAGTCTGTGCCTGATAAAAACTTTTTGCAAAATGCTTTGAAAGAGCCCAGGGAATGGGTCAGCATAAAGTTCATAAGTCCTGCAGGAAGAAAACGGCCGATAGAATCCGGCAGTCGCAGAGTTGGGAAGGTAACGTTCAGTATATTGTGACCGCAAAAATCATAATTTTTACCTTTTTTTAGTTCCCTGATAACAGCTTTATTTAACTGTTCCCGCTTCATAAAAAGCCCGTAGTAGGGACGGGGGAAGGAGAAAAATACAGTTTCGATTTCTGCTTCAGCTGCCGCTTCTGCAAATTTGTGAAATCCGCCCTGTCTTTTTGTGTCCCAGTTGTGGGTTGTTATGAAGGTTATTTTTTTTAGCTGCATGTTAATCTCTGCTGAATAAATCCCTTGTATAAACTTTTGATTTGCAGTCGCTTAAATCATCAGACATGCGGTTTGCAAGAATTACGTCGCAGTTTTTCTTGAAAGCGGACAAATCGTGTTCTACCTTGAAATGCTCAAAATCATCTGAAGTAAGAGTCGGCTCGTAAATCACAACCTCAACGCCTTCTCCGCGAAGAATCTTCATAATATCCTGAATTGAGCTCTGACGGAAGTTATCACTGTTTGCCTTCATTGTTAAGCGGTATATACCGACAGTTTCTGGCTTTGACGCAAGAATCTGGTGGGCAATGAATTCTTTTCTTGTGCGGTTTGAATCAACAATTGCCTGAATCAGGTTCTGAGGAACAGAATTAAAGTTTGCAAGAAGTTGCTTTGTGTCTTTTGGAAGACAGTAGCCGCCGTAACCGAAAGAAGGATTGTTATAAAAGTCACCGATTCGAGGATCAAGGCTGATTCCCTGAATAATCTGCTTTGTATTAAGGCCTCGTACTTCGGCATAGGTGTCCAGCTCGTTGAAGTAAGCTACGCGGAGGGCAAGGTATGTATTTGCAAAAAGCTTGATGGCTTCGGCTTCGGTGCAGTTTGGAGTGAGAATCTCGACTTCCTTTTTGATTGCGCCCTGATGCAAAAGCTCTGCAAACTCACAGGCCTTTGCGGAAAGCTCCAGACGGTCTTTAGGGTAACTTACAACAATTCGGCTAGGGTAGAGGTTATCATAAAGGGCATGGCCTTCGCGCAAAAATTCTGGGCTGAAAAGGATGTTTTTGATTTTAAATTTCTTACAGATTCCTTCTGTATAGCCGACAGGAATTGTAGATTTGATTACAACAGTGGTATCCGGGCATTTTTTTTCTACAATAGCGAGGACTGCTTCAATGGAAGATGTATCAAAAAAGTTTTTTTCAGAATCGTAATTAGTTGGAGTGGCGATTACAACAAAATCCGGATTTTTATAAGCAAGTTCTGCATCGCAGGTTGCACTAAGTTTAAGCGGTTTTGTTTCCAGATATTCAGAAATTTCTTTATCAACGATTGGTGATTTTTTAGAGTTTATTAAATCAACCTTATTCTGCATTATGTCACAGGCAATTACGTCATTATGCTGTGCCAGAAGAATCGAAATTGAAAGGCCTACATAGCCTGTTCCTGCTACTGTGATTTTCATATTATAATTATAACATAACTAAAGTTACTCTAACAATAACTAAAGTTACTGAACTAATTTACATTGCTTTCCAATATTCTTTCAATTGCCATTGTACAATCAAGCGTATGATAAGCCGGGTAGAGGGCATTCATAGTTTCACCAGTGCAGATTTGTGATATTTCTTTGCTTGCCTGCCCTGTAAGAAAATGCCAGTAGCGGTAGGTGTAACCAATCCAGAAAAGAGCTTCAGTGCTGAAAATATTGCCAGATGGTAAATCTGATTTTTCATCAAGTACATCCTGCAGAAGATTTTCTTCTCCCAGCCATTGTGTTCTGTCATAGGGCAAATCAAAAAAACTAGCTGTATTGCTCTGCATATAAAAATCGATAAATTCCTTGCTGGAAAGATTTTTTTTTGCAGAAAGTTCAAACATCTTTCCCTGTACAGAGCATAACTGTCGTTCAAAAGCCGATAGATTGTGTAAAACTTTATTCTGCAATGATTTCATCAAAATATCTTCCTTCTCTACGATATTGTCGGCATATGTCGTTTGCAAGTGAAATTCCAAGCTTTCTGTTTTCTTCACTCTGAGAAATAAGACGTTTCTTTTCATCATCAGAAAGTTTTTTTTCACTTATAATTGAAATTGCATCACAAGCTTTTTGTGTTATCGCTACATATTGCTGCCCGAGTTTTAAGGCGGAAAGACATTCAACTAAAGCCTTATCGGTTATTTCTCCGTCAAAAAAGCGGTCCAAAACAACAAACATCCTGTCATTTGCAATAAAACCTTTGAAAATATCAACACCCTTTTTATATGCATCGTATTTTTGATAAAGCGTAGGTGATAGTTCTTTTGTAAGTCGTCCGCGATTGAATGCAACAAAAAGTGCCCAGTCAAGATTCAACGGAATATCTTTTATGATGAGATTTGTTGTATTGAGTTGGATTTCGTACATAGTTGCATTTTCGTAGTTGCAGATAAGTGTCTGTGGTTGAGTTGACTCTGATCCCATATAGAAACCTTTTCCAAAGTCACACAAGTCGCGGCTTAATGGCTGGATTTTTCCCTTGAGACCATTTTTGCTGCCGTGGTAAAGGTGAATAATGTTTTGTGTCATAAATACTCCTCCAGCTTTATCCCCGTAAACTCCTGCATCTTTTTTATATTAATATCATTTCGGTTTTCTCCGGCTGTATTAGTCTGTAAAAGCCCCGATTCCTGTGTATGGCGCAGTGTAAGCGGGTGAACAACCTTATTATTTGAAAAAACAACCTTTATATTATTTTTAAGTTCCATAAATTTCAGCCAGATATCATCTGTATTCAGACAATGTTCTTTTATGGCAGCTGTATCAAAAGTTTCTGGAGGTAAAATATGTGGAGGGTAAAGAATACCACCACAGCCTGTTGCAATCAATGAGTGAGATGGTTCTGTCAGTCCGCGGTATTCCCATTTCCACTTTGAGTAAGGATTTAGATTTCCATTTTCATCTTTTGTAATAAGATTTACACGGCGGGCACATACACAGCCCGGATTGTTCTTTGTACAGGCAGTCAGGTTTTTAACAAGATTCCTGTCGTAAATCAAATCGTCATCAACTGTGATAATTGTGTGATTTGGAAACTCCTGCATTGCAAAAAAATACTTCTTATGTGGTTTCAAATCTTCGTAGCCAGTGCGGATTTCAAAATTGTGTTTTGTCAGCTTTTTTAGCTTGAGAGGAATATCAGCCTCTTTTGTATCTGTTCCTAAATACAGAATGATTTTTTCCGGTGAGACCCTCTGCTTAAGAAGTGAACGGATTACTATATGAAGCTGCGGTAGTCGGGCTGGATAGGAGGTAAGGGATATAATTACACCAGCTGCTGTTTCTGATGGCTTCTGGATTGGAAGTGTGTTTGAGAATTCTGTTATTATGCGGCGAAAAATACGTGTGATTATCATAATGAAGATAAAATTTCCTTGATATTAATTATATTTCCAGTCACTAAGGGTTTTTGTATTACTGTCAAAACTTACGCCAATTTTAATAATTTTCTTTTTAGCTGATAAAAATTTTTCATCATATTTTTTATATACAATCTGATTTAAGGCGTCTTGTGCTGTTTCATTCACTTTAAATTCAAAAATGTAAACAATATCTGATGTTTCTACTACACAGTCAATTCTGCCTTTATTCGTATAACTTTCTGCAGAGGTGAACTGTCCTAAAAGAGTGAAAATCAAATAAATTGTGATCTGAAAATCATGCTCGCAGGGACGTTTATCTGTGGAATAGGGAACTGATGCAACAATTGATTTCAGCCTGGTCATAAAGGAATCTACATTCCCGTCTTTTATATCTTTATAAAATTCCCTTATCCAGAAATCTGAAGTTCTTTGATTTTGTTTAAGAAAAGAAGGCATTAAAATTGAAAGGAAGCTGTATTCAACTTCGTGATTCGGATACTTTAAAATAAAGGTGTTTAATTCTTTGTTCCACTCTTTTATTGTGATATATCCAGTCTGATATAATAACTGAACGATATCAAAATCTGCATCGCTTTTGTTCATAAGAGTTGGAATGCTGTATTCAACACCATCTGAAAAATTATATAAATCGTAATTATTATGTTCCAGCTGCTTTATTAAAAATGTCGGAGTCCCGGTTTCAAACCAGTAAGTTCCAAAGAATCTATCGCTGAAGGTTTTTAAAATGCTATATGGATTATATACATCAACAAGCTCTTTTGAAAAATGATATCCGTCATATTTATCTTTTAGAGCTTTCAGGCATTCTTCTTCTGTGATTGCATTTTCACAAGCTAATGCTTTTATTTCATCAGAGAAATAATTTTCTAATTCTGTTTGTGTAATACCGCATATATCCTGCGCTGATGTACTCAAAGAAATATCATTAAGCTGATTCAGGTCACTGAAAATGCTGACTTTTGAAAATTTTGTAACGCCAGTAATAAAAACAAACTTAAGATAAGCATCACAGGGTTTTAGGACACCGAAAAAGCCCCTTAAAAGACTCCTGCAGTCCTCATTTTCAGTTTTGTTTTCAACTGTTTCAAGCAGAGCTTTGTCGTATTCATCAACAAGTACAACAACATTTTTACCGTATTTTTCAGAAGCTGATTTTATTAATTCACTGAAAATGAGTTCAGGTACAGTTTGCGATGTTGAAAGCTCATATTTTGATTTAATATTTTCAAGAATGTTGAAAAGCTTTTCTTCAAGGTCTTTGCGGGTTTTATATTCTTTGCCGCCAAAATCAAAATAAAAAACCGGATAAGATTTCCAATCTTTTTTTAATTTTTCTATTTTTAAGCCTGAAAATAAGTCTTTTTTACCTGAAAAAAAAGCATCCATTGTTGAAACCAAAAGACTTTTTCCAAATCTTCGTGGACGTGAAAGAAAATATACCTTGCCGCTTTCAATCAGATTAAATATCTGTTCTGTTTTATCGATATAAAGATAATTATTTGTGCGGATTTCTTTGAAACTTTGTATCCCAATAGGTAGGGCAAGATTTTTTTTCATTACTTAAATATTAACATATATGAAGATGGTTGTCTATTTTTGTGAAAAATGCATATTATTATCACAATTTGAAGTTATTTATTTTTTGCAAATACTTTATACAATAAAATTAAGAAGTTTGCTCTTATAAAACACCCTTTATCAATCAGTTTTATGAAAAGTTTGGTTTTTTGATTATTGAAGTCTGGCCTTTTTTCAAGAAGTATCTGAAGTTTCTGCTCAGGATAAAAGTCTTTGTATTTTTTTAATGAAAAAACAGAATTATATTTAATATAATCAAATTTTACTTCTGCTTTTTTTTGATTAAGAATCTCTTTATATTTTTCTAAAATATTTTTTTTGCTAAAGAAATTTTCTAATTCGGAAAATTCTTTTTTCTTCTGTTCACACCATTTGAGTTTTTTTAACTTTGTTGCAAAACCAATGTTTGTCCGATAGTGGTAGCCTTCTGTATTCAGACAAACGATTTTTTTTGCGTAATGAAAAAGCTTACATGAAATTATTACATCTTCACCGACATTTATTCCATCTACCCATCTAAAATTGTTATTTATGAATAAGTCTCTTTTTATTAGACGAGTCCAAATTGTTACAGGAAAATCATTTTTTAGAATGCCTTTTATATAATCATAATTTTTGTCTGGTAAAAATTTAAAACAGCAGTTTACTAAATCTGCTTCGTCTTTTTCTGCACAAGTAACTAATGTTTCTATATAATTTGAATCTATCCAATCGTCACTGTCTATATTTATACAGTACTTTCCTGTAGCAGCATCTAACGCTGTATTTCTTGCAGCAGCTAGCCCTTTGTTTTTTTCGTGATTAATAATTTTTATTGACAGTTTTTTATATTCGCTGACTTTTTTTGTTAATATTTCACTTGAGTTATCTGTTGAACAATCATTTACGATTATAAATTCACATTTGTCAGCTATTGTTTGATTGAATAATGATTCTAAGCATTGTTCAAGATAATTAGATGTATTATATACTGGTATGCAAACTGAAATTAATGGAAGCATTTGTTAATCCTTATATTTTATTTTTCATTTTTGTCTTAAATTGGCAAGTAAATAATGTAAAGGTTTTGCTAAAAATTGAATATTTGCCAGAATTAAGAAAAGTTCTATAAATCTAGGGCCAAAAGAAACTTGCTCATCCTTTAACACTGTTATTAAGATTTTGTAGTTGTTTTTTTCTCCAAAGAGATTGTAAAAATCTTCAGGGATTTTCTTTTGTGTCATAAAACAGTCTAAAAGGATAAAAAACTTCGCATTATATTTTAAATAAGATAAATCAAGATTCTTGAATCGCTCATTATTTTCAAAATATTTTATAACATTTATCTTATCTGTCATATTAATTTCTGCGTTTTTTTTGTTTCTTGTGATTGAAGATTCATTCAAGTCATTTACGTGATAAGTGTAAATAGGAATATGAACTGTACTTTTTGAAAGATTGTACAGATTGGCAGAGATAATAACATCTTCCCAGCAGTTGATGCCATCTGGAGGAAATACATTGCTATTGTCGAATAAAGATTTCTTAATTAATTTTGTCCAAAGACAACCTCTGCAACTACATTGCTCTATTAGATTCGAAAGCGGATTTGACAGATTGCTGATTATTTCTTCATATTTTGTACACCCTGTTTTATCTTCTTTTACAAAATTACATACACATATATCTGCATTATTTGCTGTTATTGCATTGTAAAGTTGTTCAAGATGATTTTCTTCAATCCAGTCATCACTGTCTACCCATGCAATATATGTGCCGGTTGCATATTCGATTCCATCTTTTCTTGCTTTTGTAACACCTTCATTTTTTTTATGAAAAACCTTAAAGCGAGCGTCAGTTTTTGCAAATTCGTCAAGAATAGCTGGAGATGCATCTTTTGAACCATCATCTATTAAAATGACCTCAAAATCTTTAAATGTCTGATTTTTGATAGAGTTGAGACATTTTAAAAGATATTTTTCAGTATTGTAAACAGGGGTAATTACTGAGATTTCTGGCATTTAGTACTCCTTGCGAAGAGCAATTTTTTGATATACTTTTTATTTGATTTGATGAGCATTGGATTGAGCCAAAGTAAAAGTATGAGTAATTTCATAATAAGAATTTTGAATGTTGATACACCTGTTTTCTTAAAGTAGATAACCTTTGAAATCTTATTTTCTATACTTGAAAATGAAGTTTCTTTATGAATTATGTCTGACGTGATTTTTTTAGAAGATGCTCCTTCAAGATGTATAATCTCTGGACCGTCAATTAATAGTCTGCATTTACCTTTCTTATAAAGATTGTATTGAATGTAAGTTTCTTCACAGTACATAAGAAAGTCTTCATCAAAATAGGCATCAGCGTTATTAAGTAAAAACAAATCAGCTCCAACTATATAATCTGTTTGGCCTATGTATTTTTCCGGCGAATTTTTATTTTTATATTCTGGAATTTGCTTCTTTAGGAAAAAATGCTGTAATGATAATTTTAGAAAACCATAAACATTATGATATAAACCTGTAAAATCATATTTGTAATCTGGAAACTTTGCCCATGAATGAACTATATTTCCATTCTTATCTTGTAGATTACACCCTAAGACTCCGATATTTTCTTTCTCGCCGTTTTCTTCCCAATAGTCAAAAAAGTATTTTACGGCGTTATTCAACAAAATTGTGTCGCTGTTCAGATAGAAAATATACTTTCCCTTTGCAATTGTAAGCCCTCGATTATTCGCAGCACCAAAGCCCAGATTTGCGTTGTTTTCAATTAAAATTACCTGGGGAAAATCTTGTTTAAGCATCTCAATAGAACCATCAGTAGAGGCGTTGTCGCTTACGATGACTTCAAATGAAATATCTTTAGTCTGTTCATAAATTGAGTTGAGACAGTCTGCGAGAAGTTGTTTTGTATTATAGTTTACAATTATTATAGAAACAGATAAAGATATATTGTTATTTCTCATTAAATAAACTTACCTTATTATATTGTTTTTGATTTTCTTTCCTTAAATATTTTGATTAAATATATGAATGATTTATTATGTGAGATAATAGAAAATATGATGTAAACTATTATTCCAATTAATATGTCAATAATTAAGAGAATGTTATTTTGGAAAGTTAAAATTTTATTAAGAAAAAAAATAAGACTTGCCATTAACAGAGATTGAATTAAAGCCGGTAA
Source organism: uncultured Treponema sp. (assembly GCA_947165895.1). Taxonomy (GTDB): domain Bacteria; phylum Spirochaetota; class Spirochaetia; order Treponematales; family Treponemataceae; genus Treponema_D. The sequence continues at coordinate 86,519 of CAMVCB010000001.1, read as the reverse complement.
TATATCTTCTATTTGTTCATAATATTTATAATTTAGTAATTTTTTATTTGGAAATGCATTTATAAATGAGAATAAAATATTGCAAATTGCTTGTCCGATGGCAAGAGGATATATTCCAAATGGGGTAGTTAAAATTAATGTAGCTATAGTTATTATCCTTTTTATTATTTCAAGCTTTAAATAAATATCACTACGTCCTAATGAATTAATAGCGGTTAAATTTGCAGTTTGAATAGGCATAAATGCAAAACCTATACAAGATATTTGTAAAAAAATAATACAGTTAGTCCATTTTTCAGTTAATAATGTTATAATCATTGGTCTTGAAATGGCTGCCATTCCAAAAATACAAGGTAAAAGAATATATGCTGAAAGCGAAATAGATTTTCGCATTTTTTCTTTAATAAATAAAATATCATCACTTCGGGAAGAAAATGTTGGAAAAAGAACATACTGTATGGAAGTATCTAATGTATTCGATATAATTTGTGGAAATGTTTGACCTCTATTATAATATCCTAGTTGGGATGTGTTGTAACGCCTTCCAATTATTAAACTTTGTAGATTATTGCAGAATGTCCCAATTAAATTAGATAATAGAAGTTTCCAACTATAGGAATATAATTTTTTTAATTTTGAAAAAGAAAAAAGTAATTTTGGTCTCCATTCAACCAAGAAGCATAGAACTAAAAACATAATGAAACTATAACTTAAATTTTGACCTACAAGAGCCCATAATCCGAAGTTTTTATAAGCCATTATAATTCCTATTGCACCTGAAAGAGAAATTGTTATAATACTTCCAAAAAAATTTTTTTTATAGTTTAATCTTTTTGCTAAAAATGCGTTCTGAATACAAACAATGGAATTGAATAATAGAGATACTCCAAGTATTCTTATGACTTTTATAAGGACAAAAGAATGGTAAAAATTAGCTATAAAAGGTGCAGAAATAAATAATAAAAAATAGAAAATTATTGAACTGAAGATTGAAAAATAGAAAACAGTTGAAAATTCTAAATCACTTGAATTATTGTCTTGAATTAAGGCTGAACCAAATCCACTTTGTACAAACGCATTTGCAATATTTATAAAAATTGTAATTAAAGCTATCACCCCATAATCTGAAGGGGATAGCATTCTCGCAAGAATAATTGAAATAAAAAATTGAATTAGTTGAGAACCACCTTTTTCCAGTGTTTTCCAAATAAATGAGGTTATAAGTTTTCGTTTTGTAAATTGTATTTTTTGCATAGTAAAGATTTAATAATTTTATCCAATATATAGAATTTGTTCTATAAAAAAATTATTGATTAAATATAGTTCGAACATTTTTTTTAATTTTGTCTATTATTATTAATTTTATTGTTAATGGGAGTGCAATTCCTGCTATGATATAAAAAATCCACCATGTCGGGTACTGGCTCTAATGTCGGAAATGCTGCAATTAAATAGAATTCTCTATTGGTTACCAATAATTTTATAAAGATAATAAGCTTAAATGCTAAAAAATGCAAAGCTAATATTTCCATTGTTGATTTTCCTAATAAAATCAAGAAATTGGAAATAAATGGAAGTCGTATAATAATTAAACTTATTGAATACATAAAAAGCCAACCTGTTATTGCTGTACTTATTAAAATGAAGGGGGATTGAAAAATTTTTCTTGATAAATCTATTCTAATGTTATTTTTCAAAAATATCATATTTACAAAAAATGCAAGTAATATACAGAGCAATCTTTTGTGGGGGAGGTACATATGTATTGTTTTATGTTAATCTTGTTAATTAGAAAACCTAGAAAAAACAATGGGCAATATAAAATACTTAATGGTGTTTTTGTTTTTTCTAAGCAGCTTATAAAAAGTGTAAGGCAGGATATTGAAAAATAAATCAAAATATAAAATCTTAATGATTTAGTTTTATTGTATTTATTTATAATAAGAGTAATAAAGGCAAAAATTATTTGTATATATAATAATACTGCAACAAACCAGAATGCTCCCATAATATTTTCTGCGTAAGTTTGCATAAAAAAAATATCAAAAAGTTTGTGAATTGTATGTTTTAAACTCCATTCACTGCTTGTTGAACTTAGTGAACCATAATTTACTATATTTTCATTTGTTGTAATAATGTTTAATAAAAATAACTGATGTCTGAATAAAACAAAAATACTATTGTAAATTACATATGGTAGCCAAAGAGATAATAATTTCTTTTTACAATAAAATAAAAATGATTTAATATCGTAAATTGTACTCGGCTTAAAAAAGTAGCCGGATGCCATAAAAAAAACTGACATATGAAAAAGGTAAAAGAAATCTGTTGCGGGACACGAGGCATGTCCTGCAATCATTAAAATAATACATAACCCTTTCAATATATCAATTGTTTGATCCCGTTTATTATTTATTGTTTGCATCTTGTTTAACATAGTATTGATAATCTTTATAGGCTTTTAAAAATAAGAATATATTTGAAATAGCTTTCCAATTAAAAATACAATTTTCAATTATAAAATATTTTAGAATTTTCTTATATTCTTTTTGATATTTTGGATATCTATTTATCATTATAAGATGATTTCTGAAAATGTAATATAACCTGAATGAGTTATAATGAGGAGTATGTTTATTAAAAATAGTGAATTTTTTTTCTCCTAAATAATGTGAAAATGCAGGTTTGTTAAATTTTATTATTTTATATCCTGCATCCGTTAGTCTGATATTAAAGTCATTATCAACTTGATCAATAATTAGACTCTCGTCAAATTTTCCCAATTGCTCCCATATTTTTAAATTTATTATGTTTGCAGAAGCTGGTACAAATAATGTTGGATATTCTATCTCAGGTCCTTTCCAATCATGCATATTTACAGGAGTGCCTGCCTTTTGTAGATTTTTTTGTCTAAGAATTATTCTTTTTATAGGTGATAGAATTTTAAATCTAATAAGTTTAGTAAATGTTGGTATTGCTCCATCTGCAAAATATACTCGTGGGGTAAATGATTTTGCCGAACTATCTTGCAATTGCCATTCTGTAAAAAGTTGCAAATAATAATCAAGATCTTCTTTCTCAAAATTGGAATCCTGATCCATAGTCATTATCCATTCGTATCCATCTTGTATTGCTTTGTTACAGGCAAAATTCTGTGCACCAGCAATTCCTCCTTGATTTTTGTTATGGTAATAAAAGGAACCTGGAATTGTTTTTAAATAACTTTCTCTTTCTTGAGAATATAAGGGAGAATTATCAATAAGATAAACTCTTCCATTATATTGCTTATTAATAAATTCTGCATAACTCATTATGTTTACATAAACCTGTTCAATTCCAATTTGTTCAGGATTGTAAAGTATTACTGCAACCGAGAGCATTTGATTTATCATTTTTTTTCCTGTTTAGTTATATCTTTTGGTATATCTTTCGTTTTATATTCAAGCTAAATTATGTTCTAGAAATTATATTTTAACCCTGCTGTTATATTTATATTCTTTTTGGATTCTTTTTCATAATGATAATGTTTTATGTTCGCATATGCTAATCCAAGAGAAGCATTTAAACTTTCTGAAATAAAATAATTTGTTGTAAATCCAAGAACAAAATAAGTTTCAAAGTTTGCGTACCACTGTGAATAAACTGGGCCGTCTGGTGTGTCTGCGGAAGTATTTACAGCTTTTGAATAAACTGAGTTGTTGTTAGGACAGAATCTGTGGAAGTAGAGTATTGTACTTCCTTTTGGATAGTAGATTCTCCAGCCTAAGAACTGACTGTTACCAAAGGCTCCAGAGCCGGCTCCAAGAACCTGTCCTTTGTTTGTGTAGCCCTGTGAAATTGAACCGTGTGCGTAATAGCCAAGATACTGCCACTGAAGCTGGAAGTCCTGGCTCATTTCAAAATTGTTCCATTCAAAAATGATTTCAGAGCTTAAATCAACTGCATTTTTCCATTTTGGAAAGAGTTTTGTAAGCTTGATTGGAAGAACTTGCTTTGCACCAATTGTGTAAATTGCCGTATGGAAGGGGTTTGTGTCTTCATTGCTTGAAAAATCATCCCGGCCGAATTCGCCGTAAACTTCGAATCCAATTTTTGGAAACTGCCAGTCGGCGAAAATGGAAAATTTCTGATCCTCATCATTTCCTGTACCAGTTGCATTTCCTCTGCTACTTGTGAATAATCTTGCAATATACTTAATATTTTCAGCCTTCCACTTTGTCATAAAAATTCTGTTCAGGCCAAAAGTGAATCCCGGAATAAATGAAGGGGAATAGCTTGCACTCATTGCTGTTACCATTCTGTTTTTATAATCAGGTGAAGCATCGAAATAATCTGAATTTGTTAATCTTCCCACCCAAATGCGTCCTTCAATATCACCAATGTACCAGTCGCAGAATGGAAGGTAAACTTTAGTTTTTCTCAAGCCTGCGTCAATTTTTGGATAAGTTGCGGCATTATTGCTTCCCAGCATCGGGTTAAGCCAGGAAGTTCCAAGCCATGGAGACTGAGTTCCAAATCCAAAGGTGAGTGTTCTCCATGAATATCGGATTTCTGTGTCGCCCCAGTCAAAATTCCAGAATGCTTTGTCACCATAACGTTCAACTAAATCTATTGGCTGACCAAAAAAGGCTCCGTAATTATTGCCATAAACGCCGCCGAGTGTGTCAAAACTCAAATTCTGACTAAAACTCACCTGTGGCTTCAGTGTCACCTCAAAACCGTAAGTTTCCAGCCTTGCGCCGCCTGTAAGTGAGCTGTTGTAGCCTTTTCCCTGCCACAAAGCGCCGTCGTTCTGGCCGTATGGGGCTGCGGTGTTAAAGCTGTTGTACCATTCCGGGCCGTAAATCTTGAGCTTGAGGCTGTGGTCAAAGCCGCGGGTAAAGCAGTTCTTTCCCTGATTTTTGCCCTGCCAGAGGGTACGTTTTGTGCCAAGGTTATTCTTCTGCCAGGGGTGGTCTGGCATTACAAGGTTTGTAAGTTTATTGCCAGCCTCGTCTGTAAGGGGATTTCCGTCTTCATCCACTACATCTGCTTCTTTTTCTATAAATTTCCATTCTGAATCGCTTAATGTACGGTAGCCAAGGGTAGGGCGCTCAACAATGCCCTGAAGCGAAAGAAAATCGTAGTATTCTTCTTCGGTAGATTTAAGGGCTTCCTGTGAAAACAAAAATGAAGCCAAAAGAATTGCTGTAAGTGAAAGAACTATTTTTTTCATAAATTATATTATATAGAAAAAAATAATTCTTATCAAATCATTGAAAGGTAAAAGCTAATACTTCTCCAGCGGCTTAAGCTTTCTCCATTCTTCCAGCTGGCTCTGAATCAGCTGTCTTGCGTCTTCCAGGACTGCGTTACATTCTTCTTTTGTTGTTGGGCAGTCGTAAACTTTAAGAATCTTTACCCGGTATGAGCCGCGCTTGAGCTTTGTGAAGATGCGGCGGAGGTCCCGCAGCTGGTAGCCGCCTTCCAGGGCGCAGGCTACTACTGGCAGGCCTGTGCTTTCGGTAAGCTTTCTGAAGCCTGCTGAATAGAACTTTCCTACGTTGCCGTCTTTTGTGCGGGTTCCTTCAGGAAATAGAACCGGAATCTGGCCCCGGCTTAAAACTCTTTTTCCAAAGGCATCCATTACGGCCATTGCTTCCATAGGCTTTGCCCGGCGGGGAATCATGCAGTGTTCATGGGCGCGGAGCATTTCTGAAACTAAAGGAACATGGCGGGCAAGGGCATCCTTTGCGACAAAGCGCACGTTTTTGTTTCTGAAAAATACCATGTAAAGGGGAATGTCTAAAAGACTTTGATGATTTGAAATCACTAAAAACTGCTGGGGCAGCTTTTCCCGGTTTTCGTCGTATTTCCAAAGATGGAAGTGCTTGTAAGTTCTGAGGATTGCAAAAAGTCGTGGAGCCAGCGTTTCTACTATATAATCAGATATTTTGACGCTGATTTTTCTGAATGTCGGGTAAAATATGATGTTTCCTATTGTGGCAGGGATTACCATTCCCACAAGGCAGATTATTGATATAAAACTTGACATAAGAACTCCGCGTAACTTAAAAATTTGCTAAAACATTATAAAGCATCTTTAATCAAAAATAAAGCCATTGATTCTTTCCGTAAGCTCAGATAAAGGCTCGTAGGCTCTTTTGCACTGGGGCATGCTGGCGGTAAAAATTGAACCGTAGCGTTTTTCGTAAATGCGGCGGTCAAGAACTGTAACAACACCCTTGTCATCACTGCGGCGGATTAAGCGGCCTATTCCCTGTCGGAATTTGATGACGGCTTCGGGCACGGAAAGCTCCATAAAGGAATTGCCGCCCCTTGCCTTAATGGCGTCCGACCTTGCGGTAAATACCGGGTCGTTTGGAACTGAAAAGGGGAGCTTTACAATAATTACCTGCATGAGGCTGTCTCCGGGAACATCAACTCCCTGCCAGAAGGAATCGGTCGCAAAGAGGACGCTTTCCTTTTCATCCTTAAATGCCTGCAGAAGGCGGCCGGGATCATCTTCTCCCTGCTTCATAAGCCGGCCCTTAAAGCCCTTCATGTAACTCTGGCAGGCTCTGTGGGCGCTGTTCAGTGATTCCCGCGCGGTAAAAAGCACAAGAGTGCGGCCTTCTGCGGCTTTTATCAGGCGGGGAAGGGCCATTTCTATATACTGCTGATATTCCATGCTGTCTGCCATTGGCGCATCAGAAGGAACCGCAAAAAGCATGTTTTTTTCATAAGGGAAGGGAGACGGAAAATCCCCGATTCTGATTCTTTCTTTTTCCGCAAAAGTGATTCCGGTCCGGTTCATCCAGTAGTAAAAATCCCGGCCGGTTCTAAGAGTGGCCGAAGTAAAAATAACACTCTGCATCGGCTCAAAAACGCCCTCGTTCATCATGCGGGCAATTTCCAGCGGAGTTGAGGTCAGAGTGATGTAATCGGGGCTGGTATTTTCTGTTGCCATTGCGGGCGGAAGCCGTTTTTTCTGAATCCAGTAAACGCTGTCCTTTTTTTCATCCCAGGCGCAGAAGGATTTTAATAAAAGCACGTAGGCTTCAAGCCGTCTTACTACGGTTTTTGATTCAAACCAGCTTGGAGTGTCCTTATCATCGTCATCTATTCCTTCCATAATCTGATGGATAAGGTCGGTAAAACTGCCCAGACTTGAGGAAAGCTCTCCGATTGTAACAAGAACAGGCCCAAAGTCCCGGGCTGTGGCGGCATAAAGTCGCTTTGTAGAATCGTTTCCCAGTAAGTCCATGCAGGCGATTTCAAGGTTTAAGATATCATTTTTGATTTTTTGTACTATATCTCCGGCTTTTTCAGCCTTTTCTTCATTTGAAGAAAGAAGGGCCAGGGTAAAAAGATGGCCTGACTCTGAGTTTTTTCGCTTGCGGTACATCTGATTTATCAGCTTGTTGATTTTGAAGCGTGTAAAGCTTTCCGAAAAAAATGATGTTGCGGCGCTTTCTATTCCGTGTGCCTCGTCAAAAATTATGTGCTTATAAGGAGGAAGAACGGCTGTGTCGTCGTAGCCTGCTCCTTCAATGCGTGATTCTATGTCCGCAAATAAAAGATGATGATTTACAACGATGATATTTGCGTCTGCGGCGGCTTTTCTCACCTTCATTACAAAGCAGTCAGCATGATAGGGGCAGCGCATTCCCATGCAGGCGTCACTTTCCGAATTAACCCGGCTCCATACGCTGTCGGACGGCATAAAGGCAAGGTCACTGCGGCTTCCAGTTGCGGAAGATTTTTCCCAGTCAATGATTTTATCAAGCTCTTCTATATCGGTATCAAAAAGATCGCGCACAGCTCCTGCGTCGGCAAGGCGGCGTTTACAGATGTAATTCTGCCGTCCCTTCATAAGAATATAGCGGAAGGGGATATTAAGGATTTTTTCTACGGCGGGCAGGTCTTTTTCGCAAAGCTGCTGCTGAAGGTTGATGGTTCCGGTGGAAACTACAACCCTTTCCTTGTTTTTTACGGCCCACAAAACTGATGGAATCAGGTAAGCAAAGGATTTTCCAACTCCTGTTCCCGCTTCAAAAACTCCGAGAGAGTTATTATTGAAGGCATTTGTAATCTTTTTCAAAAGCTCAATCTGAACTTTGCGCTCTTCAAAGTTTTTACTGATTTTAGAAAGGCTGCCGCCGTTGCTTATATAGCCGCCGGCTTCTTCTTCATCAAGCTTTGTGATTTTACGAGCTTTTACCGGCTCTACAACAACATATATTTCTGTGACTGAATTATTTACAATATAAAAGCCCTGGGCGTTTTCAGATGCATTTGCCGCAACGTTCAGGTCAGCCTGAGAAGGAGTCAGGTTTCCCCCCGGATGATTGTGAATAAGAACCGAAGCTTTTGTAAGGTTCTGCGAATCCGAAAAGTTTACGGTAACAGTATGCTCATTTCCCCGGGCCCCGATTTTTACTTCCGTTACAAGCCCGTTCTCGTCAATGCTTCCCGTAAAAAAAACTTCATTGCCCTCAGCTTCTTTAATTGCATCGCGGATAATAATTCTGCATTTATCTGAAATATACCTAGAAATTTCCACCCTAATTTTCCCTGAGTATATTATATAGATTTTAAAGATTTTTAGAAGTGAGCCCTGCGTTAGCGCTGGGAGGGGCAGGCTTGAAAAGCCTGTTGCGAAGCAATGAAACCCCGGACATAGCGACCGCGCCAGCGGTAACGCCCTAAAAAAGAAAAAACAAAATTTGTAATAAGGTTGATCGACCAAACTCGTTTATATTTTTTTTTGTGTAATTTGCCTTGTCAGTTGAAAAATACGAGGCCCATTGCGAACGTTATATTTGAATTAATTCAAATATAACGTTCGTCAAGTTAAATAAAAAAGGACTTCCGAAGAAGTCCTTTTTTATTTAACTTACATCTCCTAGCAGAATTGAACTGCTGTTGTCGGGATGAAAACCCGATGTCCTAACCACTAGACGAAGGAGACATACAGTGCTTTGTGCGACTGATGTTTAAGAATATATCAGCTATCCAAAAAACAGTCAAGCGCTCAAAACTGAATTTTTCAAAAAAAAATTAAATTTTTTGCATTTTTTTATAATTTTTTTTATCCTACTTGAAAAGAAGCGAGCAATTTATTAATATATCAAAAGTTAACTAATTTTTTTTGGGGGTCCCAAATTGGCAAAAAAGCAGTCATCTGCAGAGAAAAGATACGCTCAGAGCGAAGTTCGCAGACTTCACAATAAGTCAATTAAAAGTGCTTGCAGAACTTATGCAAAACAGTTTGTAGAAGCTGTTCATGCTAAAGATGAAAAGCTTGCTGAAGAAAAATATAAGAAACTTCAGAAAGAACTTGACAGTGCTCGCTCAAAGGGTGTTTTGACAAGAAATGCCGTATCACGCAAGAAGTCAAGAATGATGAATCTTTTCAACGCTACTTTCAAAGCAGCAAAATAACTTTTTAATAGTTTATTTGGAAACCCAGTTGGAGTTATCTCCAGCTGGTTTTTTTTTATAGGAAAATAAAATGGATTTGTCAAAAGTTAAAAAAATCGATCTTGTAAATTCAATTTATGAAAAAACAGGGCTTGAAAAACAGAATATTCAGGAAGTTGTAGACAGCCTTCTTGATGAGCTTCGTGCCGCCCTGGAAAAGGGCAATACAATAGAGCTTCGCGGATTCGGAACCTTTGAACCGCGCCTGAGAAAGGGCAGAAGTGTAGCTCATAATCCTAAAACTGGTGAATTATGTTCTGTTGCTCCTCATTATGTTGCGGCTTTCCGTGCCGGACGAGAGCTTCGCGAGAATATGTTCAATCTTAAATAAAATGACAGAATAAAATCCTCGACATAAAAGTGATTAAAAAGGTATAATAAATCATATGGCAGATAAGATTTACGAAGAAAAACAGAACGTCACAATTATTGGTGAAGAAACTGAGTTTAACGGAGTGCTTGAATTCAGCGACCGCCTTATCATTACAGGAAGATTTACAGGAAAAATTAATGCTCCTACGGGCGAGCTTGAGATTTCCAAGACTTCGGAATGTGACGTAGACAGCATCGTTGCCAAATCAATTGAAATTTCGGGCCGGGTAAAGGGCTCCCTTACTGCTTCTGAAAGAATCGAGCTTTTTTCGGGCTCTTCTATTTCCAGTGATTTGACTACTGCCAAGCTTAGAATTGCAAATAACGTGGATTTTAACGGGGACGTTACCATGCTTGAAAAAGAGCCGGAAGTTGATTTGTTTTCTGTAGTTTCTTCCGAGTTTAAGCAGGCCTGCGTAATCCATTCAGATGTTGTTAAATAATCTGTAAAATAGAAATTGACTTATTCAGCCTTTTGATTGTAGAATGTAATTATAAACAGTTATTATTTAACGCATCCTTTTATTGATTTATTAGTTTTTGTTTTGAAAATCCCTGAAAATATATTTTTTACAAATAATAGAAATCTTTTTATCAAACAAATGGAGTATTTTTAATGGCACCATTAAGAAGAAAATCTTCGGAAGAAAAGCAGGCTGCAGAAGCAGAGCAGGCTCAGTCAACCTTTGATTTTGAGCAGACTTCCGGAAACGACGTCACAGAAGCTGAGGTGGCAGTCGAAAGTGTTGATGCGGAAAATCCGGCAGAAGAGCAGGCGGATGTCGCAGGCGCGGAAGGGGGCAGCGCAGAAGAGCCTCAGGCAGCCGGAGAAGCCGGTAAAGTTGTCGTACGACGTAAGCGTATTGTAAAGAAGACAGAAGATAACGGAGAGAAAGCTGATGATCACAATAACTTTACTTCTTATCGTAACGGTTCGAATTATAAAAAGAATGATGGCTTTAAGAAAGGCGGGATGCCAAGACGTCCCTTTACGCCGCGTACTTCTTACGGAACTTCAAGCTATCCGTCACCTTCAGGAGAAGTTGCTCCGGAAATTGCAGCAGCTTCTGCATCTGCCGCAGAAGCAGGCGAAGATAATGCTGGAAGACCAAGCCTCTTAATCAATGATCTGACATTAAAATCTATGCCTGAGCTTCGTGAGCTTGCCACCCAGTATGGTTTTACAGCTGATGACCTTGCTCCTATGAAAAAGCAGGATTTGATTTTTGTGATTTTGAAGGCGCATACAGAGCACGGCGGAATTATTTTTGCTTCCGGTGCCCTTGAAATCCTTCCTGACGGTTACGGCTTCCTCCGCAGTCCTCAGAATTCCTACCTTCCCGGCCCTGATGATATTTACATCAGCCCAAGCCAGATTCGTTTATTCAACTTAAAAACAGGTGATACAGTTTACGGTCAGACAAGAAGTCCGAAAGAGGGTGAGCGTTTCTTTGCCCTGCTTAGAATTGAAAGCGTAAACTTTGACGAGCCTCGTGTTGCACAGACCCGTGTTCCTTTTGAAAACCTTACACCGCTTTATCCAAACGAAAAGCTGCGTCTTGAAACTGTTTCTACAGAAGTTTCTACCCGTATCGTAGATTTGTTTGCACCGATTGGAAAAGGCCAGCGTCTTTTGATTGTTGCTCCTCCAAAAGCCGGTAAAACAATTTTGATGCAGAAAATTGCAAACGCAATCACAACTAATAACCCGGAAGTTTATCTTATCGTTCTTTTGATTGATGAACGTCCTGAGGAAGTTACCGAAATGGAACGTGCAATTAAGGGTGAAGTTATTTCTTCTACTTTTGATGAGCAGGCTACCCGCCACGTTCAGGTTGCTGAAATGGTACTTGAAAAGGCAAAACGCCTTGTTGAACATAAGCGTGATGTTGTGATTTTGCTCGACTCAATTACCCGTCTTGCACGTGCTTACAACCAGACTGTTCAGACTTCAGGTAAAGTTCTTTCCGGTGGTGTTGATTCAAACGCTTTGTTCAAGCCAAAGAGATTTTTTGGAGCTGCCCGCAATGTTGAAGAGGGCGGTTCTTTGACTATCATCTCTACAGCTTTGATTGAAACTGGTTCCCGCATGGATGAGGTTATCTTTGAAGAGTTCAAGGGAACTGGTAACTCGGAAATTGACCTTGACCGCAAGCTTGCTGAGCGCCGTCTTTTCCCTGCAATCAACATCAAAAAGTCCGGCACCCGTAAGGAAGAGCTTTTGCTTACCGAAAGCGAGCTGCAGAAAATCTGGATTCTGCGCAAAGTCCTCAACCCTATGGAAGACGTTGACGTTACAGAGCTTATCCTTGACCGCATGAAGAAAAGCAAGACCAACGAAGCCTTCCTTCTGAGCATGAACGCCGGCACCGCAGGAATTGACGGGTAGGTGATAGGTGATAGGTGATAGGTTCTGGCTGGTGGCTGAAAGCTGTCTGGTAGTTGATATAGAAAAAATGAAGATCAGACAGGTAGTTGTTAAGTAAGCTGTATTAAAAAAATGCGGAGTGCGGTAAGGTTATTATTTTGGAAGATAAAAGCCTTGCGCGAGGGAGCATGACAGGTTACCTAGTATGCAAAACTGCATTAAAAAATGCGCGAAGGCTAGGTTGCATAATATGTAATGTGACATAAAAAAAATGCGGAGCGGATGTTCGTCATTTGCGTCGCTTTGAAGGCGATGAGGTGATTAAGTACAGGGCATTCAGAGCAAGCGAAGCTTGCGGCGAGCCTTCACCGCAGAGCAAATGGCGGTTATCCGCGTGAGCATTTTTTTTGGCAGTCCACATTTATATAGATATTGACCAGCAATCAGCATTTTGTTATATTTATACAACTAATTTTATCTTGTGATATTATTTTTGTAATTTTAGTTGACGGTAGCGGAATGATGGAAGTTATTTGAAATCTGCTTAGCACTTTCAGATGACAAGCCAGGGGCGGCCGGGCGTAATATCGGGCAAGAACAGGAGTTACAAATGAAAAAGGGAATCCACCCAGACTACAAAATGACAAAAATTACCTGCGTTTGCGGTAATGTTATCGAAACACGTTCAACTGTAGAGAACATCCACGTTGAAATTTGTTCAGCTTGCCACCCATTCTATACTGGTAAGCAGAAACTTGTTGATACTGCAGGTCGTATCGACCGCTTCAACAAACGCTACGGTATTAAGTCTGATAAATAAGCTTAAAATCGATGAAAAAGGCTTCCTGAAAATGGAAGCTTTTTTTTTATTTTAAATTGTCACATTTAGATTATCACACGGATTCGATTTTGCTAACGCAAAATCTTTAAATATTTAATTATGAAACGACGTTAGTCGTTTCGAATCCGTGTGACAAATCTTATTTTATTTTGATCTGCCATGCTTTATGGCACTTAGTTCCTTCAAAATCCTTTGGAATTGATTCTGAGCTTATGTCTTTTACAGTGACCATGTCTTTCTGAGGAATTTTTTCTGCATCAAAAATCAGTTTTGTGCTGTTTGTAGAAAAATATAGATTTCCTTGAGGTCTCAAAAGCTTGATGCACTGTTCTATAAGTTTTGGCCAGTCCCGGTTTATATCCAGCACATTTGCAGTTGATTTTGAATTACTGAAAGTCGGAGGATCAAGAATAATCAGGTCAAACTTCTGATTTTCATCATCTGAAATTGTTTTTACCTTTTCATAAAGCCAGGCGATTACATCAGTTTTTGTAAAAATATAGTTCTTTCCTTTAAAACCATTGAGTTCAAGATTTTCTTTTGCCCAGGCAAGATAAGTGTTTGATAAATCAAGTGATTCAACATATTTTGCCCCGCCTGAAGCCGCATAAACAGAAAAGCTTCCTGTGTAGCAGAAGAGGTTTAGAACCCGCTTTCCTCCGGCAATATCACGGACTTTTGCACGAAGAGGGCGGTGGTCAAAAAAGAGTCCTGTATCAAGATATGATCCAAGATTGATTTTGAAAAGCTGCCCCTGTTCCTGAATCAGGCCTGTAAAAGCATCTAAATCATCATTTGATTTTTCGTACTGGCTTGTGCCTTTCTGCTGGCGGCGTTCTTTTTTGATGATATGGCTTACCTTAATGTTCAGCACCTGTGCGGCTTTTTCTGCCATAAGATTCAGCCAGATTTCTTCTTCTTCAGCAGGCTTTTCGTAAGGACGCTCGTAGAGGTAGAGAACCGCATATCGTCGTTCTTCAATTTCCTTTTCTACAGACGGATCATTTTCTGAAATGCGGCGGTTCTGTTCGCCTAAGAATTTAGCACATTCAAGCGGACTGCTTACATCTGAAGGAAGAAATTCATATACATCAAGTGAAAGAGGAATTTCCGGAATATCGCGGTCATAAAGCCTGTAACAGCTGATGCGGTTTTTGCGGGCCCACTTGCGGAGCTCCTTATATTTTTTCTTAAGCCGGTTAGTAAAAAGTTCAGCCTGGTATTCGTTTTTGTTTTCCATAGGGCAAGTTTAGCATAAATGAAAATAATTTGATACGGAAAATATGATTATTCAAAAATTGGCTCCCGGTCGTGAATCGTGTTCCAAAACCGCGCGATATCGCGCTACACGCTGATTGTTGCAAAGTAACTATAGAACTGACCGCTTAAGCGGTCGCAACAATCAGAGTGTTTTTGAAACACGATTCACTCCCTCGCGCCAAATCTTCGTAAAAAATAGTTTATCGTTAAAATATTTTCATATTTTTGCTAAATTTTATTTGACAAGTGAAAAAAGCAATGATAAAGTAAAATTAAAGATTGGAAACGTTTCCAGTAACGTTTCCAAAAACAAAACTACACTAATATCAAAAGTTTTTTTCAGGAGGATTTTGATGAAAAAAATTATCGTTAGCACTTGTGCTATGCTGGCTGCTGCACTCAGTCTGAATGCGGCTCCAAAAAAAGGAACTGTACGCTACCTTAACTTCAAGCCGGAAGTAACTGCAGTTTATGAAGAGCTTGCCGCTGCTTATGAAAAAGAAACAGGCGTAAAAGTTATCGTTGAAACTGCCGCAAACAACACTTACGAATCAACTTTGACTGCAAAAATGGCAACAAAACAGGCTCCAACCTTGTTCCAGATTAACGGACCTGTTGGTTACTCAAACTGGAAAGATTACTGTGCAGATTTGACAGGAAGTGAAATCTACAAGCACCTTTCAGACAAATCTCTTGCAATTACAGACAAGGGTAAGGCTTACGGTATTCCTTATGTAGTAGAAGGCTACGGAATCATTTACAACAAGGCTATTACAGATAAATACTTCGCTCTTTCATCTAAAGCAACATCTTTCAAGAGCATGGATGAAATCAACAACTTTGCAAAACTTAAGGAACTCTGTGATGATATGCAGAAAAATGCTTCTGCTCTTGGAATCAAGGGTGTATTTGCATCAACATCATTGAAAGCAGGTGAGGACTGGAGATGGCAGACACACCTTGCAAACCTTCCTGTTTACTATGAGTTCAAGAACAACAAAATCGACCTTACATCAAAAGCAACTCATCAGATTAAATTCCAGTATGGTAACAACTTCAAAAACATTTTCGACCTCTACACAACTGACTCTGTTGTAGACAAGAAAAATCTTGGTGTAAAAACTGTAGATCAGTCTATGGCTGAATTTGCTCTTGAAGAATGTGCTATGGTTCAGAACGGTAACTGGGCATGGGGACAGATTAACGGTGTAAGCGGAAACAAAGTAAAGGCAGAAAACGTTAAATATCTTCCAATCTACACTGGTGTTTCTGGTGAAGAAGGCCAGGGACTTTGTGTTGGAACAGAAAACTTCTACTGCATCAACAAAAAAGCTTCAAAAGAAGATCAGAAAGCAACTGCTGATTTTATCTACTGGCTCTATTCTTCTAAAACTGGAAAGAACTATGTAACAAACAAGCTTGGTTTCATTGCTCCATTTGATACATTCGCAGAAAACGAAAAACCAACAGACCCTCTTGCTAAAGAAATCCTCAACTATATGTCAAAGAAAGGAATTACTTCAGTTTCATGGAACTTCACATTGTTCCCTTCACAGGCATTCAAGGATAACTTCGGTGCAGACCTTCTCCAGTACTGCCAGGGTTCAAAAGACTGGAATACAGTTGCTAAAAATGTAGTAAACAACTGGAAAACAGAGTGGGAACTTGTAGAGGAATAATCGCGTATAAATAACGCTTAAGCCGGCTGCTGTTTAAGTGGCGGCCGGTTTTTTTATATCAAAAATATTAGAGGTTTATTTTTATGGAAAACAATAATGCAACAAAAAAATATTTCCCTATATTCGTTCTTCCAACGCTGATTGCATTTTTCATGTTTTTTTTCGTTCCCTTTGTTATGGGATTTGTGCTTTCCTTCACAAAATTCAAGGTAGTTACGGATGCACATTTTATTGGATTTAAGAACTATATCCGTGCTTTCACATTGAATAATGAATTTGTTCACGCGCTTGGCTTTACAACACTTTACACTATCGTTTCCATAATCACTGTAAACGTTTTTGCCTTCCTTCTGGCTCTTCTTCTTACAAAAGGACTTAAGGGAACCAACTTTTTCCGCTCGGTATTCTTCATGCCAAACTTAATCGGCGGTATCGTTCTGGGATATATCTGGAATCTTCTTATCAATGGCGTACTTCTCCGCCTTTTTGGAGAGGATATTTCTTTTAATGCAAAATACGGATTCTGGGGACTTGTAGTTCTTACCAACTGGCAGCTTATCGGTTACATGATGGTAATCTACATCGCAGGTCTGCAGAACATTCCTTCTGATATGCTTGAAGCCGCTTCAATCGACGGTGCTTCAAGCCTTACAACACTTTTCAAAATCAAGCTTCCTATGGTAATGCCTTCCATTACTATCTGTATGTTCTTAACACTTACAAACTCCTTCAAAATGTTCGACCAGAACCTGGCCCTTACAAACGGAGCTCCGGGAACAGACACAGAAATGCTTGCCCTGAACATTTACAAGACCTTCTACGGACGAACAGGCTTCCAGGGAGTAGGTCAGGCTAAGGCAGTTGTATTCTTCCTGATTGTAGCCCTTATTGCCTATGTTCAGCTTAAACTTACAAACACAAAGGAGATTGAACAGTAATGATTGAGAATAATAAAGGAGCAAAACAGTTTGCTCAGACTTGTATTCTGATTGCGCTTACGGCAGTTTTCATTTTCCCGATTCTGCTTGTTTTTATGAACTCTTTTAAATCCCGTCTCTATGTTTCCACAGATCCTTTTGCCTTTCCGTCAGGAAACATGTTTGTAGGCTTTGAAAACTACATCCGCGGAATCACTTCTTCGGGCTTTTTTATTGCCTTTATCCGTTCTGTATGGATTACTGTAGCAGGCGTTATGCTGATTATTGTCTGCACTTCTATGACAGCCTGGTACATTGTACGCGTAAAAGGAAAGTTTACAAGAGGACTTTATTACGCCTTTACCTTCAGTATGATTGTTCCCTTCCAGATGGTTATGTACACCATGACTTTTGTGGTAAACCGCATCAGTTTTGATAACGTATTCGGAATCCTTTTTGTTTACCTGGGCTTTGGTGCCGGACTTACAGTATTTATGTTTACAGGCTTTGTTAAGTCAATTCCGCTTGAGGTTGAAGAAGCCGCAACAATCGACGGCTGTAATCCTCTTCAGACTTATTTCCTGGTAGTTTTCCCAATGCTCAAGCCAACCGCAATCACAGTTGCCATCCTTCAGGCTATGTGGCTGTGGAATGACTATCTTTTGCCTTACCTGGTATTAGGTTCAGATCACAAAACTGTCCCGGTAGCAATCCAGCTTGCAATGCAGGGTGCCTACGGTTCAACCGACTACGGCGGATTTATGGCCATGCTCGTAGTAGCAATTGTTCCTATCATAGCATTCTATATTTCGTCACAAAAGTATATAATCAAGGGCGTTATTGCCGGTGCCGTTAAGGGCTAGCTATCAGGCAGTTTAATATTATGACTATAAAGGATATAGCCCGCGAATGCGGCTGCGCTGTAGGAACCGTTTCCCGAGTCCTCAATAATCACCCCGATGTGAGTGAAAAGACCCGCGAAAAAGTTCTTGCAGTTGTAAAAAAATACAATTTTATTCTCAATACAAATGCAAAGCAGCTCAAGCAGCAGGACAGAAAAACCCTGGTCATAATAGTAAAGGGAACTTCAAGTATCCTTTTGAACAGCCTTCTTGAGCGTATTCAGAAAAAGATAGAACCCCTGCCATATAATGCCAGCGTTGTAGTTCTTGATGAATACGAAAATGAGGCAAAGGCCGCAAACCGCATTTATTACCAGCAGAAGCCGGTAGGAGTGATTTTTCTTGGAGGAAGCCCTGATTTATTCCGCGAAGATTTTGAAAAGCTTCAGGTGCCCTGCGTGGTAATTTCAAATGAGGCCGATAAAATAGAAGGAATCTGTCTTTCAAGCGTCTCTACTGATAATTTTACCGCTGCCCAGTATTCGGCAAATTACCTTATTCACCAGGGACATCAGAAAATCGGAGTTATCGGCGGTAACCTCGGCGGCTCTGACATGACACAAAAGCGTTTTGACGGCTTTTTATCTGCCATGAAAATGGCGGGCCTTGATTTTAATTTTGATGAGTCTTACGTTGCTTCAAAATACTCTTTTGAAGGCGGGGCTTATGCCGCAAAAATCCTGATGGAAAAAAACAAAGGATTGACGGCAATTTTTACAATGTCGGACGTAATGGCAATAGGGGCCTGCCGTCAGCTTTCTGATATGGGCTATAAAATCCCAGATGATATATCAATCATCGGCTTTGATGGCATTCCTCTTGGAGACTTTTATCTGCCGCGTCTTACAACTATTAAACAGCTTTCAAACAGTCTTGCGGATGAAGGTCTTTCTATCCTGCTTGACTGTATAGAAAATAACGCAGAGCCTGTGAACAAATACATTCCTTTTGAGTTTGTTCAGGGTGAAAGCGTAAAATATAGGTAAAGCTAAAAAATTGCTGCGTCGCAATTTTTTTTAATGCTTTGCTATAGAACACCGCGAGCTCTGACCGGCTCGCTTACACAGGATATATTTATGAGTATTTTAGACAAGAGAGCAAGTGGTGTGTTAATGCACATTTCATCCCTTCCGGGAAACACTGGAATTGGAACTTTGGGAAAATATGCCTACCAGTTTGTAGATTACCTTAAAAAATACGGACAGACCTACTGGCAGATGCTTCCAATCTGTCCTACAAGCTACGGTGATTCTCCTTACCAGAGCTTTTCTACCTTTGCAGGAAATCCCTATTTTATTGATTTTGAAAAGCTGGAGGCTGATGGCCTTCTTTCACGCTCTGACTGGGAAAATGTAAACTGGGGCGATAACAAAAACTACGTTGATTACGGCCTTTTGTACGTTGAGCGTCACAAGGTTTTTGCAAAGATTCAGGAAAATTTCAATAAAAATATTCCGGCTGATTTTGAAAAATACTGTGCCGACAATTCTTTCTGGCTTGATGATTATGCACTTTTTATGGCAATTAAAGATGCCCACAATGGTGCAAGCTTTTCTACCTGGGAAAGTGATATTAAAGTCCGCCAGCCGGGCGCTGTCGTAAACTGGTCTGAACGCTGTGCAAAACGCGTTCAGTACTATAAGATTTTGCAGTATCTCTTCTATAAACAGTGGTATGAGCTCAAAAAATACGCAAATGATAACGGCATTAAAATTGTAGGTGATATTCCGATTTACGTTGCCGCAGATTCAAGCGATGTCTGGACAAATCCAAAGCAGTTTGCCCTTAAAGGTGATTTGACTCCGATTGAAGTTGCGGGTTGTCCTCCTGATGCCTTCAGTGCCGACGGCCAGCTCTGGGGAAATCCTGTTTACGACTGGGAATACCACAAGCAGACAGGTTATGCCTGGTGGAAAAAGCGCATCAGTGAATGTCTTAAGATTTATGATGTTATCCGCATTGATCACTTCCGCGGTTTTGATGAATATTACTGTATTCCTTTCGGTTCTCCTAACGCTAAAAACGGCCAGTGGAGAAAGGGACCGGGTGCGGCTCTCTTTAATGAAATCAGAAAAGAATTCGGCGACATCAATATTATTGCGGAAGATTTAGGCTTCCTTACTCCGACAGTAATTCAGATGCTTAAAGATGTAGGCTTCCCTGGAATGAAGGTTCTTCAGTTTGCCTTTGACAGCCGCGAAGAAAGTGATTACATTCCTCACCGCTACGGACACAACAGCGTTGTTTACACAGGTACCCACGATAACGACACAATTCTTGGCTGGTGTAAATCAGCCGGTGCTGACGATGTTGCCTTTGCAAAAAAATACCTGCGCGCTAACAGCGACGACGAGCTCCGCCAGGAAATGATGATCAGCGCTCTCAGCTGCGTTGCCAACACCTGTATCCTCTGCATGCAGGACTTAATCGGCCTTGACGGTTCTGCCCGCATGAACATTCCGTCAACAGTCGGCAACAACTGGAAATGGCGTGCAAGTGAAGATCAGATAACAGATAAGCAGTTTGAATTCCTGGGCTACTACACAAGACTTTTCGGCAGGGCTGAAAGATAAGTAACAGCCCCAGATGGGAAGCAGATAAACACAGATTTTCACGGAATAAATATTGTGGAAGTCTGTGTTTTTTTTTATTGAAATATACCTGTATTTTTGTCTTGTTGTTTGAAGTTTTGTGTGTTATATTGTTTTTAGAAGGAGGTTCGTATGGGTGATATTGCTTTTGATAATTACGCACAGCAAATAGATTTGCTGCAGCTTTTTCAGCTTGAAATTTTAAAAAAGAAAATTGATTCTGTTATAGCGGCTAGAAAAAAAGCAGAAGATTCAAAGCTTGAATCCGATATGGCTCTCTTTGAACATTTTTCCGGTAAGGGTGAAGGAATAGACGCAGAGACCGCAAAAAAAGAATACTTTGAGGAAAAGTATGGACGTTTTAATTGATACGAACATTGTTCTGGACTGGTTCTTAAAACGAGAGCCTTTTTATGACGAGTCAAAAAATCTTTTGAGCAAATGCTGGTTTTCAAATATAAACTCTTATCTCACAGTGCATTCGATTTGTGATATGTCTTTTATAATAGATAAGAAATTTAGCACAGAAGAAAAGAAAAAGTTATTTCAACTTTTGCTAAATCGAAATGAAATTATTCCAGAGACAAAATCTGATATAGAAGACTTTATAAAAAATACAAAGTGGACTGATTTAGAAGATGGTCTTCAAATGCAGATAGCGGAAAAATGTAAGTTGGATTACATAATCACAAGAAATATTTCCGATTTTGAACATTCTCAGATACCCGCAATCGAGCCGAAAAAGTTTTTGGAATTGTGTAAATAAACTTTAACAGGATAGTTATAAACACAGATTTTCACGGAATAAATATTGTGGAAGTCTGTGTTTTTTTTTGTTTAAAAAGTATAATAACCACAGGAATTAATATGAAAGAAAATTATGATGTTTTAATAATTGGTGCCGGCCCAGCCGGACTTTATACGGCCTACGGTCTTGTAAAAGAAAAACCGGAGCTTAATATAATTATTATTGAAAAGGGAAACTCTATAGAAAAACGAGTTTGTCCCGCAATTAAAAATAAGACCAACTGTGTCCGCTGTAAAACCTGTTCTATTATGGACGGTGAAGGCGGAGCCGGTGCTTTTTCGGACGGTAAATTTCCTATTACTAATGATTTTGGCGGAAACCTCTGGGAAAAAATCGGTAAGGAAAAAGCTCTTGAGCTGATGCGCACAGTAGACGGCTGCAACGAAAGCTTTTTTAAGCTCTATACTTCCCGGGAAAATAAAAATCTTGATTTTCCCCGTCTTTATACTTCAAAGGATTCTTTTTTTAAGAAAATCTGTACCCAGCATAACCTTCATCTTCTAGATGCTGATATACGTCACCTGGGAACTGATTACGGTCAGCAGATTTACAAAGAGCTGATTAACTTTCTGAAGGCAAATAAGGTTGAAATCCTTACTAACACAGAAGTAACTTCAATCAGTCTGAATCAGGAACAGTCTAAAAAAGACTTCCTCTATCAGGCCGAAACAAAGGATTTTACAATTTACACAAATCAGGTTGTTCTTGCGGCCGGACGGTCTGGCAGCAAGTGGGTAAAAGACGTTTGTAAAAAGCTTAAGATTCACACAAGGTCAAATCGTGTTGACATTGGAGTGCGCTTTGAATGTCCTGATGAAATCTGGAATCACGTTACCAAGGATTTATACGAAAGTAAAATTACTTACCGCACAAAAACCTACGAGGATCTGGTTCGCACCTTCTGCATGAATCCTTCCGGCGCTGTCGTAACTGAAAATACAAACGGCGGTATTACAGTAAACGGTCACTCTTTTGAAGATGCAGCCCTTAAAACTAACAATACAAACTTTGCCCTCCTTGTAAGTAAAACCTTTACCGAGCCTTTTGATGACAGCTCTGAATATGGTGAAGCAATCATCAAGCTTTCCAACATGCTGGGAGGCGGAGTAATTGTTCAGCGTTACGGCGATTTAATCCGGGGAAAGCGTTCAACAAAAGGCCGTATTGCGGAAAACACTGTTCTTCCAACCCTTAATGCGGAGCCGGGTGATTTGAGCCTTGTTCTTCCTAAGCGTATTCTTGATGACATTATCGAAATGATTCAGGCACTGGATCATCTGGTTCCCGGCATGGTAAATGATGATAACCTTCTTTACGGAGTTGAATGTAAATTCTATAACAACACCGTTGACGTAGATGAGCACCTGCGGGCAAAGGGCTTTGAAGGACTTTATTTTATCGGCGACGGTTCAGGCTGGACACATTCTTTAAGTCAGTCTTCTGCAAGCGGTCTTTATGTAGCAGAACAGATTGCAAAGGCTCTTAAGTAAAATGGCTATTGATCTTGAAAGCTTAAAAAAGGAGCTGAATCCCGAACAGTACCGCGCCGTTGTTACGACTGAAGGCGCCATTTTGATTATTGCGGGAGCAGGCTCCGGAAAAACCCGCGTAATTACATTCAGAATTGCCCACATGCTGGATAAGGGCATTCCTCAGAGTCAGATTCTCGCCCTGACTTTTACCAACAAGGCCGCAAAGGAAATGGAAGAGCGAATAAAGGATTTAACTCAGAGAAAGCTGCAGAATCTTACTGTTTCCACCTTTCATGCCTTTGGAGTTAAGGTTTTGAGGCAGGATATTGAAAAGCTTGGTTACCGCGAAAACTTTTCTATTTATGATGAAACAGACCGCGTTGCCCTGATTAAGGAATGTGGCCGCGAGCTTAAATACAGCCCAGAAGCCCTGGATATTTATAAAATCGGTCAGCTGATTTCCAATATTAAAACCGGCCGTAAAACCTGGGAAACAGCAAATGATATGTACCGTCCTCTTTATGAATGCTACCAGGAAGGACTTAAACTTTACAATGCTGTTGATTTTGATGACCTTATCGTACTGCCAATAAAGCTTTTCCGCGAAAATCCTGATGTTCTTGCCCGTTACCGGGAGCGTTTTAAATACATAATGGTAGATGAGTTTCAGGATACCAGTCATCAGCAGTATGAGCTCATGCATCTTCTGGCAGATAAAAACGTCGCTGTTGTAGGTGATGATGACCAGTCCATTTACAGCTGGCGTGGTGCTGACTACCAGAATATAGTAAACTTTGAACACGATTTTGACGTTACCGAAATCCGCCTGGAACAGAATTACCGTTCAACAGGAACAATTCTCGATGCCGCAAACGGGGTAATTTCCCACAACACCAACCGCAAGGATAAAAAGCTCTGGAGTGGAAACGGAGCCGGAAAGCCTATTGAAATCTTTATGCCGGAAAATGAAACTGATGAGGCAGATTTTATTGCGGAATCAATTCTTGGAATTGCGGCAGAAGAAAAAAGAAAATTTGATGATTTTGGAATCCTGATCCGGGCAAATACCCAGAGCCGCTTTATTGAAGAGGCACTTTTACAGAACAACATTCCATATACTATGAGCGGCGGAACCTCCTTTTTTGAGCGCAAGGAAATTAAGGACGTTATCAGCTATCTTCGCGTAATTTCTAACCATGATGATGATATAAATTTGCTGCGAATCATTAATACTCCCCGCCGGGGAATCGGACGGGCCGCAATTCAGGTTATAAACGATGCGGCTGAATTAAACGGCTGTACCCTCTGGAATGCAATTGACTATCTTATTCATGCAGAAGCATCCGAGGCAAGTGATACCCTTAAGCAGGATCTGGAAGAATTTGTAAATCTGATAGAAAGTCATCGCCAGAAGCTTTTGAGTGGCCGTGGTCTTGCAAACAAAGTCCGCCAGCTGGTAGAAGACATCAACTACAGGGATTATCTGATTACAGAATATCCTAAAAGTGAAAAGGCAGTCCGCTTTAAGCTTAATAATATCGAAATGTTTGTCGGTATGATTGAACGCTGGGAAAATAACCCGGAAAACATGAATGCAAACCTCTACGCTTACTTAAACCGCGTTACCCTTATGTCCAGCGATGATATGGATGATGAAGCTGTAAGCGGTAAGGTAAATCTGATGACAATTCACGCGTCAAAGGGACTGGAATTTCCGGTTGTCTTTATTGCGGGTGTTGAAGAAGGCCTCATTCCTCATGCCCGCTCGGTTGAAGAAAACGGCGGCGACGTAGAAGAAGAGAGAAGGCTCTTTTATGTTGCAATTACCCGGGCACGGGACAAGCTTTTTATGACAGCCTGCCAGAAAAGGCGGAAAATGCAGATGACAGTAGAAAGTGAGCCAAGCCGCTTTTTAGATGAAATTCCTGCAAATCTTGTTGAATACCACGAGCCGGACCCGGAGCCTACCGAAGAAGAAACCGGCGAAATGTTCAGTAACTTCCTTGATAAGCTGAAGAGTCAGATGTAGATAAGACCTTTGGTCTTATCTGACGAAGTCCTTAGTAAATTATAAATTCCATCTTATACTTACCCGGTCTGATTCTGTATTCTTCCAGGGTGTCAGGGCCGCAGGCACCGGTTCCCACCCCGCGGATTGCGGCATCCAGGTGCAGGGTATAAAAGCCCTCCTTCGCGCCTGCGCCTGCATTTCCGTTCCCGCAGGTCGGCGTAAGCTCGCTTCTGTGTTCGCACTTCCATAAATCAGCCTCTGTGTAGCGGCTGTAATTAAAGCTGAAGGAACTTTCGCTCTGGATGTGAAGGGGCACAAGTCCGTTTCCTTCAAGGCAGAGGTAGTTTGTGTCACAGCGGCTGCCGTTTTCCTGAGGAACAATATAGGGAACTTCAAGTTGCTCAGCCTTTTTTGAGAAAAGGCCTTTCATTGCGCCGTCCTTTCGGTCTGAATAGCATTCGTGTGGACCCCGGCCATACCAGGTTACGCTGTCATAGGCGGCAGAAATCTTTAATGCCAGTCCTGCACGAGGAAACTCGCTTAAGGCTTTGGTCAGCTCAAACTCGCAGGAAACTTTGATTGCAGGACTTCCCAAAGGTGATTTTACATCTTCATATTTAAGCTTGCAGGCCGCAAGCTTTTCCTTTCCGCCGGCCGCCTTGCTTCCACTATAGATTTCATATTCTCCGCAGCCTGTGTTTTCTACAATAGCACCCGGCAGGTCTTTGTTAAGCCATTCAATTGTAGGTTTATTATAGAAGGCAAATGGAACAGGGCTTGCATTAATATTCGGAAGCTCTCTTTTTACGCATTCGTTTTCTGTAAGGGAGCGGAAAATCTCCGGTTCAAGGCGGACCGCAAAATGCTTGATAAGGGCAAGATCAGAAGACTTTGATTTATCATTTTTGGCCTTTTCAAAAACCGTAGAAGCTAAGTCAGCCTTGTTTAAAATTACCTGGTCACAGCCGAAAATCCAGCCTGCAGGAGCAAAAGAAGTTGCCTTATCATAGCTGAAATCGATGTTCAGAATGTACTCTGCATCGTTTTTGGTAATAAAATCTTCGCATGGAAGGTGGATTTCTTTTTTTTGGCCGGGTAAAAGCTTAAAATCAGAAAGGTGAATCACTCCTTTTTTTACGCTGGCTCCGTTTTTCAAAATCTTCCAGTTTAAAAGCACATTTGCCAGGTCAGAAAAATCAAAATTGTTTGTAACTTCAAAGCTGCCGCTTTTTTTATCAATTTCCCTAAAGCAGACAGGGGCAAATACCTTGCGGCATTCTTCCATGGCAGGCTTTGTAGTCTGGTCAGGGAACATAATTCCGTTTAAGCAGAAGTCGTAATCACTTGGCTTGTCACCAAAGTCTCCTCCGTATTTCCAGTATTTTCCTCCCTGAGGCTGACCGGATGCTCCAGCAGCTTCTTCTGCCGCCAGTCCCTGGTCAATCCAGTCCCAGATAAAGCCGCCCTGTAAGCCCGGTGTATTATAAATTGCCCGCCAGTAGTCGGCAAGGGAACCGTTTGCATTACCCATGGCGTGAGAATATTCACACATAATAACAGGGCGGTAATCCTCTCGTGTGGCAGCGTATTCTTTTATCAGGGCAATAGAAGGATACATAGGGCCTATGAAATCTGTAAGGCCCTTTCCCCGTCCAAGAGAATCAAGGGTAAAATCCCCCTGGGTAAAAGGCGGACGTACAAAGCCCTCATAATGAACAAGGCGGGTATGATCAACCCTGCGAATCCATTCACAGGCCGCAACCTGATTCTGACCGTCACCGCTTTCGTTTCCCAGCGACCAGCCGAAAATACAAACGTTGTTTTTATCGCGGCGAACCATTCGCATAATGCGCTGCATGTAGGCATTTGTCCATTCATCGCTTCTTGTAATCACATCATAATTTGCGTGATTTTCAATATTCGCTTCATCAAGAATATAAAGACCGTAGCGGTTGCAAAGCTCATACCAGCGCTCATCATCCGGGTAGTGGCAGGTGCGCACGGCATTAAAATTATAGGACTTCATGATATGAATGTCCTTTACCATTTCTTCTGTGGTCAAGGTCTTTCCGTGAAGCTGGCTGTGTTCGTGGCGGTTTACACCCTTAATAAATACTTTTTTACCATTAATAAGAAGCTCGCGGCCCTTAATCTGCACTGCCTTAAAGCCTGTGGTAAAGCAGACTGATTCAATATGACGGCCCGGCTTTCCCCCGTCAGATTCGTGCAGGCTTACGTTCACAAGGTAAAGGTTTGGCTTTTCAGAAGACCAGAGCTTTGGATTTTTAACTGTGATTTTTGTGCGTATCTGATTAAGATTCATGCGCAGATTCATTTTTCCCGCAGTCCAGCCTTCCGCAACTTCTTTTCCGGCTTCTCCCTTCTGCACGCTGCCTGCCAGCTCGTAAACTGAATATTTTACAACGTATTCAAGCTTATCGTTATCAGAATGATTAAAACGTGCCGTATCAGACTTCAAATCAGAGCGGCCAAGGGTAAGGTAAAGGGGAATGATACCCGCTGCCTTGTCGCCGGCCTTATAAGTCGGAGCATTTTTATCCTCATGGAAGGTGTTTTTTATAGGGTCTACGTCTGCCGCAATCACACTTGCATTTGTATCAAGCTTTGAAAGGGCTTCAATATCAGAAATAAAAACGTTTTCTGTACTATATAAATACACGCTTCTGTGAATGCCGCCAAACCACCACTGATCCTGGTCTTCCACAAAAGAAGCATCTGAATAGCGGATAACCTTTATGTCGATTGTAATTTCATCCCCGGTAGAAGCGGCAGCGCCGCAATATGAAGTAATGTCAAACTCGCAGGGAAGGCGGGTGTCCTTACTCATTCCGGCTTCAATTCCGTTTACATATAAAACGCAGACACTTTCTGCGGAGCCGATATGAAGAACTACGCGGCGGCCGGCCCATTGGCGGGGAAGGGCCACTTTCAGACGGTAAAGTCCCGTAGGATTTGTACGAGGGACATTTGGCGGAATGTTATCAAAAGGCATCTGGACGTTGGTGTAGTGGGGCTTATCCCAGCCCTGCAGAGTCCAGGTTCCGGGAACGTTGATTTTGTCCCATTTTTTTACCTCGCTGAATGAAATATCCGGATTTTCAGAAAAGAAAAAATCCCACTTACCGTCAAGGTATTTTATATAAGAAGATTCTGATTTTGTGTGATTTTCAGGTCCTTCCGCACATTCAATAAGGGCTTTTTTTGCACTTTCAAATGGAATAAGGTGACTTCTGCTGGGAAGACGATTTAAAGACTGTATTTCCGGATTTTCATAATAGTTTTTCATATTTTAAGTTTACGCTCAAAAGCAGTAAAAAATAAGGTATTTAAATACTAGGATTTTTCTACCTTTCAATATGAAAATTATGACTTAAACTAAAATCAATAAAAAGTTTTTCTCAGGAGGAAATAATGAAAAAAACATTATGTGTTTTAATGGGATTAGCAGCTATGGCAACAAGTTTTATCAGCTGTGGTGGTGGAAAAGGCGCTGCTAATAAAGATGTAAATTTGACAGTATGGTGCTGGGACCCTGCATTCAACATTTTTTCCATGAATGAAGCTGCAAAAATCTATAAGGCTTCTCATCCGAATGTAAATGTAAATGTAGTTGAAACTCCATGGGCTGATTTGCAGCAGAAGCTGATTACTTCTCTTTCTGCAAATGATACTTCATCTCTGCCTGATATCATTCTTTGTCAGGATAACGCAATCCAGAAGAACATGCAGAACTATCCAAAGGCTTTCTATCCTCTTGATGGTAAAGTAAAGCTTGATGAGTTTGCCGGCTTCAAAGTTGGTTATGGTGAAATGAACGGAAAGCACTATTCAGTTCCATTTGATAACGGAGCAACCGCAACCTTCCTTCGTAAGGATATTATTGAGCAGGCTGGCCTTAAGGTTGAAGATTTCAACGACATCACCTGGTCACGCTTTATTGAACTTGGAAAAATCGTAAAGGCTAAGACAGGAAAAGCTTTGATTTCTTATGTAGGAAACGAACCTGACTGTATTATGATTATGCTTCAGTCTTGCGGAAAATGGCTTTTTGACGACAACGGAAATCCTTTCCTTGCAAACAATGATGTACTCAAAAAATGTGTAAGCCTCTATGCAGAAATGATTAAAGAAGGTGTTTGTATCACAGTTACTGACTGGAACGCTTATGTTGCTACAATCAACAACGGAACAGTTGCTTCTACAATCAACGGCTGCTGGATTGTTGGTACAATCGGTACTCAGCCAGACCAGAAGGGTAAATGGGCTGTTGTAAATACTCCAAAGGTTGACGGAGTTCCTACTGCCGTAAACTATTCAAGCCAGGGTGGTTCAAGCTGGATGGTAATGAGCCATTCAAAGAATGCTGATGTTGCCGCTAACTTCCTTTCAGAAACATTCGGAGGAAGCAAGGATTTGTACACAACAATTCTTCCTTCTGCAGGTGCAATCGCTACTTGGCTTCCTGCCGCAACTTCACCAGCTTATGATCAGCCTAATGAATTCTTTGGCGGAGATAAAATCTACAAGAAGATTGTAGAATACTCAGGCCATATCCCTCAGATTAAAGCCGGTGTATTCAACTACGAAGCCCGCGACGCAATCGGTGTTGCAATGGCAGGAATCTTAAACGGTTCCCTCACAGTAGATTCAGGACTCGCCGAAGCCCAGAAGAATGTAGAATTTTTGATGGGGTACTAAGATTGCAAGTCAACTCGTGCTCCGCACGAGTTGATAGCAACGGTAGGTATGCTGCAAGTTGGAATGCGCATTTTTACCGTTGCTAGGGTACTAAGTTTAGTGCGGAGAGTTTTTGCTTTCCGCCAACCATTACTGCGCATTGTCTGACAGTGCGCAATGGTGATTGAAAAATTAAAAACGGGAGAATGTTATGCCATTAAAAAAGAAACCATTATCTCTGGAGCGCAAATACAGCAGAGCAGGCTGGAACTTTGTTACTCCGGCAGCCCTTCTGATTTTTGTACTGAGCTTTTATCCCATGATACAGTCCTTTGTGCTTTCTCTGCAAAGCGGACTGGGAAATAACCTCAGGTTTTCGGGAATCAGAAATTATATGCGCCTTTTTCAGGATGAAAAATTCATGGCGGCAGTAAAAAATGTCTTCATTTATTTTATTTTCCAGGTGCCGATCATGCTTTTCCTTGCCCTGATTCTGGCATCAATCCTCAACGATCCCAAATTAAAGTTTAAAGGCATTTTCAGAACAATGGTTTTTCTTCCTTGTGCAACTTCACTTGTAAGCTCTGCCCTTATTTTTAAATCTTTGTTCTCTCTTGACGGACTTGTAAATGCAATCTTTTTGAAGTGGGGAATCCTTGAATCACCTTTCAACTGGCTTGACAATCCCTTCTGGGCAAAGGTTGTAGTAATTTTGTGTATTACCTGGAGATGGACTGGTTACAATACAGTATTCTTCCTTGCCGGTCTTCAGAATATTGACAGTCAGATTTACGAAGCCGCAAAAATTGACGGTGCAAATCCCGTGCAGTCATTTTTTAAAATTACACTTCCTTCATTAAAGCCTGTAATCCTCCTTACCGCAATTATGTCTACAAACGGAACCTTACAGCTTTTTGATGAAGTAAAGAATCTTACCGGCGGAGGCCCTGGAAACGCCACAATGACAATCAGCCAGTATATTTATGATTTGTCATTTAAATATAACCCTCAGTTTGGATATGCCGCTACAGTTTCTTACGCAATCCTGATTCTTGTGGCCATCCTTTCATTCATTCAGTTAAAAGCAGGAGACAGAGACTAATGAGTAAATTAGTGAAAAAATCAAATATTTCAAAAACTATTGAATATACTTTTATAGTTATTGTATGCCTTTTTTCGATTTTCCCTTTTTACTGGATGCTGGCAGGCGCAACAAACCGTTCCGTTGATGTAATCACAGGAAAAATCACACCGGGAACTAATCTTTTTGAAAACATAAGGACAATGCTTTCTACCGTTAAGCTGCCTCGGGCCTTCTGGAACTCAATCCGAACCTCTGTCATTCAGACAGTTTTAAGCATTATTGTCTGTTCAATGGCAGGATACGGCTTTCAGATTTACCGCGACAAGGCAAAGACCCGCCTTATGAATATCCTCCTGCTTTCAATGATGATTCCTTTTGCAACAACTATGATTCCGCTTTTTAAGCTTTTCAGCCGCTTTCATCTTTTGAACTCAACAATGGGCTTTGTACTTCCGGGAATTTCTACAGCCTTTTTGATTTTCTTCTTCCGCCAGAACTCAGTTTCCTTCCCGGTTGAAACAATTCAGGCAGCCCGCGTAGACGGCCTTAATGAATTCCAGATTTACATCCGGGTTTACGTCCCGATTATGGCTCCGACCTTTGCCGCCGCCGCAATCGTAACCTTCATGAACGCCTGGAACAACTACATGTGGCCTCTGGTAGTAATGCAAAAGCAGAACATGCAGACCATGCCGCTTTTAGTTTCCGGCCTGACCGCCGGCTACGTAACCGACTACGGCCTTCTGATGCTCTGCGTATCGATTATGACTATTCCGACAGTTGTCCTCTTCTTCAGCCAGCAGAAGAAATTTATCGAAGGTGTAACTGGTAGTGTTAAGTAGGGAAAATACCAAAGGTACGTGCAACCTTATGTGAATATGCACGTATAGGTTGTCACACGGATTGGAGATTCCTAACGGAATCTCTTTTTTTTTGTTTGGGAAGCAGGATTTTTTTAAAGGGAAATATTGGTGCGGGGGAGAGAATTGTAATAAAGGGTAATTCAGATGGGGGGAAGCGGAATTGCGGTAAAGGGCGATACTGGCGCGAGGGAGTGAAGCGTGTTGCAAAAACACTTTTTTGTGATGCCGCGAAAGCGGCAAACGTATATAGTTCCAAGTCACAAAAACGTGTAGCGCGATATCGCGCGATTTTGAAACACGCTTCGCGACCGGGAGCCAGCGTACGCCCATCTGCGGAAGGATAAATTGCAATCAACTTCCCGGCAGAGCAAAATACGGTTCTGTGCGGGAGCATTTTATATTTGGCAGGTTATACTTTATTTGCAAGCTTTATTATTTCAAAGCGGTCTTTTACGCCTAGTTTGGAGTATATTGTGCTCACCTGATTCCTTACCGTCTGTAAGGCTAAATCCAGTTCTTCCGCAATTTCGTCGTTGTCGTGGCCTGTCGCTATCAGGGCAAATATTTCTCTTTCCCGTCTTGTAAGGGTTTTCAGCCATTCAAATTGTTTTTCTGCCGCCTTGATTTGTGATTCACTGCCTCCAGCATCACCTTTTTCACCGCCGGCTTTGCCGCCTTCTGCTTCATCTCCTGCTTTTTTTTCATCGCCTACGAACTGCGCCTGAATCATCTTCTGTACGATTGAAGGCGAAATCTGAAGCACTCCGGATTTCAGGGCCCTTATGCTCATAATCAGCTCTGTCGGCGACAAATCCTTGAGTAAATAGCCGCTTGCTCCGCTCAAAAGGGCTTCGCGCACATAGGCGTCCTCATCGTAGGTAGAAAGCATGATGATTTTTATTTCAGGATGCTTGGATTTTATGATTTTTACTGCCTCAATTCCGTTCATCTGGGGCATGTTGATATCCATAAGGATTATATCAGGATGTTCAATATCACAGAATTTTACTGCTTCAAGACCGTTACCTGCCTTGCTTACAACTGTCATGTCTTCGGCATAGTTATTCAAAAAAGTGCAGAGGCTTTCAGTAAAAAGGCTCTGGTCATCTACAAGCATTAATTTCAACTTTTCCATATGTAAATATTTTACCATAAAAATCTTTTTACTGCAAAAACAGCACCCAGAGGCAAACTTATTATAAATATTGAATCACCGGTTGCAGATGGACGTACGCTGCATTGTGTGCGAAAACACAGGTCTTCGCATTTTTTGTGAAAAAATCCTGCGACCTTTCGCAGGCGAAAGTCTCGGATTTTTATCATGGAAGACTCCAAAAATGCTCACAATGTGTTTTGCACCCAATTCCGCTTCCGTCCATCTAATCTTGTTTTTGAAAAAATAATAATTAACGGATATAATTACAATATGGAAAAAAGTCTATTTCAAAAAATTAAAAGCGAAGCTTTTCTGCTGCATACTTTTCCTTTTCTGGTGATTCTCTGCTTCTGCCTGATTACCTATGTAAACTTTCACAATCTTTTTCTTTTTTCTTCCCTCAAGCTGGAAAACCTTCAGAGGGCAACTTCTATGTGGTATAACGAAAAGGCTTTTTTTATGACCTTTTATTCTTTTTTTACCCTTTTCATCATAAGCTGCTTTTTTCTCATTTATTCAGATAACTTTTATTCAAAAATCCTTTTTTATGCTACAGGTTTAATTTCTGCATCTTTGATGTCCTATTCCACTGACCAGATTTTCATGCTAAAAATCTTCATTTATATAGCTTTTTTAATCTGCATTGTCTATTCCTATGCCCGGCCTGTTCATCAGATTTTAAGCTTTTCCACAGCAGCCTTTTTCTTTATTCTTGAATGTCTTCCAAATTTTATCAGTTCAGATGAAAGCTGGAGCCACCCGGTTCATTTTGGCACTTTGAACACTCTTTTTTCTGTAATGCTGATTGGCATTTTTGTTTCCATGACCATAAAAAAACTCAGCCGCAACTATCTTTTTTGTTTAGAAACCATAACTCATCAGAATATCGTAATGAATCAGATGACGGAATTAAACAACCGCCTGCAGGAATATGCAAAATCACATGGAGAAGAGGCAGTCCAGAACGAGCGAATGCGAATCACTCGCGACATGCACGACTCCTGCGGCTACGCCTTTGTAAACATTACAGCCATTATCGACGCCATAATGAGTAACCCCGAGCTTTCAGGTGATAAGCTTTCAGATACCCTGCTGACGGTGCGTAACCTGGCTTCCACAGGCTTAAAAGAAACCCGCAAGACCCTGAGGCAAATCCGCGAAGTGGAGTCTCCAAATCAGAATAACCTGAACGGTATTTATGAAATCAGAAAGATTTTTACCCAGATTACCGGAATTAATGTTGATATCCAGAGCGGAAACCTCAAGGAAAATTACGGAATCACAATAAATTCTATTATAATGCACACCCTGCAGGAAGGCCTTACAAACTCCATCCGCCACGGCCGCGCCAAAAACATTTTCGTGACCTTCTGGGACGACGTAAATCTCCTTACCATGGTAATAAAGGATGACGGAATCGGCTCAAAAGACATAGTAAAAGGAATCGGTCTTGCCGGCATGGAAGAGCGCCTGAGCAAAGTAATGGGCCGCCTCGAAGTCACTACACCAAAAGAAGGCGGATTTAGATTGGAGATACAGATTCCGCTGGTGAATATTGAAGCAGATGAATTGAAGATGTAGCTTTATGGTGAATGTGCAGGTAGGAATTGCCACACGGATTTTGGATTTCTACGAAATCCACATTCCTAACGGAATCCAAGTTTGCTAACGCAAAATCATTTTTAGGTAGAATTAATTCAAAAAAAACAGCGCGAAGGAGAGATTTTTAATATATGGTAATTCAGATGGGTGGAAGCGGAATTGGGGACAAAACACATTGTGAGCATTTTTGGAGACTTCCATAAAAAAAATCCGAGACTTTCGCCTGCGAAATGTCGCAGGATTTTTTCACAAAAAATGCGAAGACTTGTGTTTTAGTACCCAATGCAGCGTACGCCCATCTGCGGCAGGTGCAATTAAATCAGCTTCTCGACTGGAAGCTGTTTTTTTTTTTGCGGTAGGAGAGTAAAAATGCAGTTTTTTTTGTGGCAGGTAAGCATTTATTTATAGATGATTTTTTTTTATACATATGTTATAATTTTACAATCTAAAAACTAAGGAATTATTAAAATGAATACCACTGTAAGTTCTTTCTTGTCACGTCACAATTTTGTAAACCACGTTGACGTGCTTTCTGTTGCTCAGGCAATTCTTGACGATATGTGCCTCGGTCTTAAAGGTGAAAAAGCCGACGAAGACATGATTAAAACCTTCTCAAATCCTCCAACTTCGTCTGCAAAAGGAAAATCTGTAATCGTAATTGATGCCGGCGGAACAAACTTCCGTTCATGCCTTGTAACTTTTGATAATGAAGGCGTACCGGCAATTTCTGAAATGGAAAAAACTAAGATGCCTGGCGTTGAAAAAGAGCTTTCACGCAAGGACTTCTTCGAACAGTTTGCCGTAAATCTTGAACACCTTAAGAACAAGGCAGACAGAATCGGTTTCTGCTTCTCTTATCCTATGACAATCACAGAAGACGGCGACGGAATCCTTCTTGGCTTCTCTAAGGAAGTTAAAGCTCCTGAAGTTGTCGGCGCAAAAGTAGGCGAGAGCCTTAAGGCTGTTCTTAAAGAGCACGGCTGGAACGACATCAAGCGCATCACACTCTGTAACGACACTGTAGCAGCCCTTCTTGCGGGTGCTTCACTCACAGATAACGTAGAAAACTTTTCT
Organism: uncultured Treponema sp.; assembly: GCA_947165895.1. Lineage (GTDB taxonomy): Bacteria > Spirochaetota > Spirochaetia > Treponematales > Treponemataceae > Treponema_D. The sequence continues at coordinate 51,356 of CAMVCB010000001.1, read as the reverse complement.
TCATATATCGGCTTTATCCTTGGAACTGGTATGAACGCTGCTTACGTTCAGCCTGCCTGCGATAAATGCGGAATCAAAAAGCAGATTATCGTCTGCGAAAGCGGAAAATTCACTTCTGTAAATCAGTCTGAATTTGATAAAGCCTTTGACAAGACAAGCGTAAAACCCGGAACCTTCCTTCTTGAAAAAATCTGTTCAGGCGCTTACCTTGGACCTCTTTCATGGTTCGCCCTGCAGGCTGCCGCAGATGACGGTCTTTTCAGCGATAAAGTAAAGGCAGAAATCAAAAAGCTTCCTTCACTTACTCTGATTGAACTTGACCAGTATCTCCACAATCCACGCAACTCAGGCTCAACTTTGGGTAAGATTCTTGCCGACAATGGAAATGAAGAGGATTACGACAGAGTATTCCAGATTCTTGATGCTATTGTTGAACGTTCTGCCCGTTATGCTGCCGCAATCCTTACTGCCTGCGTTATAAAAACAGGAGAAGGAAAGAATGCAAGCCGCCCTGTATGTATCCTGTGTGACGGAACAACCTTCCACAAAACACACATGATTAAAGAGCGCGTAAATGCTTACCTTGACGAGATTCTTACAAAGAACCTCGGTCTTTACTGGAAGATTGTTGCCTGCGATAACGACATCACTCTGGGTGCCGCTATCTCAGGACTGATTGACTAACATATAGTAGATGGCGGGCTCTGACCGGCCCGCTTACACAGGGGAAGATAAATGTCTTTTGCAAAAAGTTTGGGAAAATCATTTGTACTCATAATCATCATCCTTATCATGCTGATTGGCGGCAGCCTCTGGCTTGATTATCTTGATGTAATTTCTGTAAAAAAGACATTTGCCCCTCTTTACACCCTTCTTGGAAAAACTCCCCAGACATCTACAACCGCAACCCAATCTAAGCCGCTGGTGGCAAACCTTGATGAAGACCGCCTGAATAAAATTCAGGAATCCCTTCTTCTGCAGGCAGAAAGTCTTGATAAACGCGAATCTGACATTGCCGCAAAGGAAACTCAGCTGGAACAGACTGCCCTTGAGCTTTCTGAACGTGAAAAAAATCAGGAAGAGCGCGAAAAAACATTTAACCTGGCCGTAAAAAAATACGATGATAAGAATGTAAACGTTGAGCAGATTGCCACAAATTTGAACGGTATGGCGCCGAAAAATGCAGTTGACATTCTTGTTGCGATGGACGATCAGACTGTAATTGACGTTCTGCGCAAGGTAGAAGAGCTTGCAAAGCAAAACGGCACTTCTTCAATGGGTTCTTACTGGCTTAGCCTTATGCCATCTGAGCGGGCTGCAGAAATACAGCGCAAGATGATTAATAAGCCTGAATCATTGAACTAGCATACCTCAAAAAGGCGGTGCGCGGCGTTTCGGGAGTCGTGCATGGCATTACAAGGTTTTATGGATTTTGCAGGTCTTGGCCCTCAGGTCGAAACTCTGCAGCCTCCAAAACAGACAAATCTTACATTACAAAAAACTTCTGACTCTTCTTTTTCTCAGCTTCTTTCATCACTTAAAAAAGATGAAAGCCCTTCTTCTGAAAAATCATCAAAGGACTCTGAAGTAAAAGCTTCTCAAATTTCTTATAAAGAAGAAAAAAACGAAGCAACAGAGCTTTCTAAAGATGATGACAGTCAAAAGACAAAGGTATCTGAGGCAAAATCAGAAAAGGCTAAAGAAAATTCTTTTGAAGAAAAAGCAGATAAAAAAGAAGTTCTTACAGAAAATAAAGAGTTAAAAGCTCTTAAAAAAGAAAATCAGGCAAAAGCTGATTTAAAAAATCCAAAGAATCCTGATAAAAATCAGAAAATCTCTTCCAAAAAGGCAGAAAAAGAAGCCCCTGCCCAGGCAATTCACTCAAGACTTGCTGAGCTTATGCAGAATGCCCAGGATTTTTCTCAGTTTGTAAAAAAAGAAGGAGAAGCTGAGGTAAAGACTCAAGGCCTTACTAAGCTTTCTAAGGCAGAAATGGCAAAAGTTCCAGACTTTAGCCCTGAAATTACAGATTTTGAAAATCTTCCGGACGGCATTACAGCAGAGCAGCTTAAATATCTTGCGGGCCAGGACGAAGATTCAGAGCTTAGCTTTGACTTAAATCATAAAGCTTCCGGCACAGAAAAGCTTTCTAAATTTGATAAGGAAGGAAAAATCACCGTAGAAGACCTGCGCACAAAGCCGGACTTTGAAAGCGTCCTTGCCGACGCAAAAGAAGAAAAGCCTCTTAAAACAGAGCTTAAGGTTACGGGCGAAAATACTGCCACAATCACTATGGATTATGTTCCACAGGATGCCCAGGCAGATATTTTAAGCCTCAATAATCAGACTGCAAGCTCTAACGCTTCAACCTTCCAGCAGATGCTCAACAATCAGATTCAGGCAAATGTGCCTGAGTTTGTAAAAGCCGGAAATATCGTTCTTAAGGACAACAATCAGGGAACAATCAACTTAGTCTTGCACCCTGATGACCTTGGAAACGTAAAAATTCAGCTCAGCCTTGACGGAAAAACTGTTCAGGGACACATCGCTGTTGCGACAAAAGAAGCCCTTCAGGTTTTTAAGGATAATTCAGAAACCTTGCGGGAAGCCTTTATTAAAAGCGGCTTTGAAAATGCAAGCTTTGATGTTTCATACGGAAGCGGTCAGAGCGGAAGCTTTGGTCAGGGAACAGAAGAATTTACCCAGAATGACGGTTCCGGACTCTGGGCAAACAAATCTTACGCTCAGGGCGGAGTTGAAATCAGCTCAGATATGATGGGGGAATTTGCAAAAATAGATGCAGATTTTGAAAAGAATTCTGTAAACATTGTTGCGTAAATTCCGAAACTAAAAGTAAGGGCAGTCAGCCGATGGCTGCCCAAATAAAACAAGTGATGGAGTAGATGATGGAACTACTTAATACACAGATGAGTGCAGGTGAAAGAAGTGCGGTAGAAAATGCCGTAAACACCTACAACAAAACCCTCGTTCATGAGGGAAGAAAAACGTCCAACGAACTTGGAAAAGATGATTTTTTAAAGCTTTTGATTACCCAGCTTTCAAATCAGGATCCTACAAGCCCAATGGAAGATACACAGTTTATTTCCCAGATGGCACAGTTCAGTTCATTGGAACAGATGACAAACATGAGTACTTCTTTTTCTAAGATGGCAGACTTCCTTAATTCACAGGAAGCCGCAGGTACTCTTGGTAAAACAGTAGAACTGGATATAGGTGATACTACCGTTCAGGGAATTGTGGAAGGGGCAACCAGAGGGGAAAATCCACAGGTGATGGTGAACGGCATGTATTACAGCATGGATAAAATCAAGGCGATTTACGCCAACTAAAGAGTGGGAAGAAGGAAGGACAATAGCATATGATGAGATCACTTTATTCTGGAGTTTCTGGACTTCAGAATCACCAGACAAGAATGGACGTAATCGGTAACAACATTTCTAACGTTAACACAAGCGGTTTTAAACGCGGCCGAGTTAACTTTCAGGATATGATTAGTCAGCAGATGAGCGGAGCAGCAAAACCAACTGATGAACTTGGCGGTGTAAACCCTAAGGAAGTCGGCCTTGGTATGACAGTTGCTTCTATTGATAATATTTTTAATCAGGGAAACCTTCAGTCAACAGGTGTAAGCACTGACCTTGCAATTCAGGGAAGCGGTTTCTTTGTAATGAAAAGCGGTGAAGAAAGCTTTTATACCCGTAACGGTTCTTTTGGTCTTGACCGCGAGGGAACTTTAGTAAATCCTGCAAACGGTATGCGCGTTCAGGGATGGATGGCTCAGGAAGTAAACGGTCAGGATATCGTTTCTACTGCCGCAACTCCTACAGATTTGATTATTCCTGTAGGTTCAAAGGATCCTGCCCGTGAAACAACAAACGTAAACTTTGCATGTAACCTTAACAAAAATACACCGGAAATCACAGAGGGGGCGAGCGCCGATGATATTTTGAAGGGAACCTGGGGAACAGAACAGGAAATCTACGACAGCTTTGGAAACAAACATATGCTTTCTGTAAGCTTTACCCGTGTTCCTGGAACTTCTAACCAGTGGAATGCTGTTGTAAACATCGACCCTGATAACGCAGAGTTCACAAATACCCGCGTAGGCCTTGGCACAACAGACGGCATGGAAAACACTTTTGTCGTAAGCTTTGATAACTTTGGAGCTTTGCAGGGAGTTACAGACAGCGCAGGAAACGTTACAAATCCTGACGGACAGGTTGTAATTCAGGCTTCTTTTGCGGTATCAGATTCAAACCCTGATGCAGAAGGAAATCCTTACCGCCAGACAATGAGCATCAACCTTGGAACAATCGGAAGCTTCAAGGACACAATTACCCAGTCCGCAAGCAAGTCTACAACAAAGGCTTACTACCAGGACGGCTATACAATGGGCTACCTTGACAACTTCAAGATTGACTCAAGCGGAACAATCACCGGCGTATATTCAAACGGTACAAACCGCACAATCGGACAGATTGCTCTTGCAACCTTTGCCAACGAGCGCGGTCTTGAAAAAGCCGGAGACAACACTTACGTTGAATCAAACAACTCTGGTATGGCAAGAATCGGCGAATCTGGTGTTGCCGGAAAGGGAACTTTGATGGCCGGAGCTCTGGAAATGTCAAACGTTGACCTTTCTGAGCAGATGACAGATATGATTGTTACACAGCGCGGCTTCCAGGCTAACTCAAAGACAATTCAGACAGCGGATACTTTGCTGGAAACTGTTTTGTCACTCAAGCGCTAATATTAGGGGCCTAGGCCCCGCTTAAATATAAAAAAACTTAAGCCCTGGCAGACAATCCATCAGTCTGGCAGGGCTTTTTTACGCATTTAAGTGCACGTAGGTGGTTTGTCACACGGATTGGAAACGACTAACGTCGTTTCTTTTTTTTTAGGAAGAGAAATACCAATCAAAAATTGCGCGAAGGAGTTTTAAATAAAAGGAAAAATATTCAAAAACAGCGCGAAGGAGAGGGGCTGATTTCAAAAACATTTATTGTGTGGCGTGCCGCGTGAGCGGCAAATATTATGGTTCCCATGCCACACAATACATGTAGCGCGATATCGCGCGGTTTTGAAAATCAGCAACTCGACTGGAAGCTGTTTTTGAACGTTTAGATTCATTCCTTATGGAACGGTTTTAATATTTCCGCTATCTTTTCCTTCTTAAACAAGGTCGCATACTGATATGCGCTCATGCCCATGCTGTCTTTTACGTCGGGGTCGGAGCCGTTTTCGGCAAGCAGTTTAACGATATTTACCCGGTCGGCGCCTACGGCCAGTACAAGGTTAGACTGGCCTTCCTTGCTTATGGTGTTCAAGTCTGCGCCTTTTTTAATCAGGTATTCAGTAAGCTTTTCGTTACCGCGCCATACGGCATCCATTACTGCGGTGTAGCCGCGGTCCTGGGAAGATGCATTAATATCTGCACCAAGGTTAATAAGACGCTCCGCAAAAGGCTCGTTGTCGTTTCGGATGGCGATGTTCAAAAGAGGAGTTCCCAAATCATCGCGGGAATTAACGTCAATTCCTGCCGCAATAAAGTCTTCGAAAATCTCTTCCTTGTTCTTTGCGATGTAGGTTGCGCAGCAGTCTGCCGTAAATGGAATGCCCCGGTCCAAAAGCTTGTTGATTGCGATGCGTTTTTTCGCTTTTTTTGCAAAATCTTCAAAGTTATTTTTTGTGTATTCGCAGGCTTCTTTAATCGTGTTAATCTTTTTTACAAATTCATCCTTGTAAAGTGAATTGTTATATACAAAATCGGAGTTTGTAAAAATTTCTACCTTATCTTCACAAAGAATTCCGGCAACAGTTCCGGCAACAAAGGCCTGAGCCCCTATAAAATCCTTACCATCGCTCACATATATAAAACATGCGGCAACTTCTTTAAAATCCTTTTTTAATTTCTGTAAATTTTCAATACTCTGATCAGGAGTAAGAAATTCATAATCCTTATCCTTTTCCTTAAGTACCGAACCAAGCTCATCAAAATTGTCATTAGAATCAGAAATCAATAACCACTTCATTCCTCTAATTGTAAGGGGGAAAATTGAATTTATCAAATTATTTATTGAAAAAGTCATAACAAATCAAATATAATAGAAGTAATTAAACAATCTGGAGAAAAAAATGGAAAACATTGAAAAAACATATAATGATGACGAGGAGATTTCTTTAATCGATCTTTTTGCAGTCCTTATCCGCTTCAGAAAGCTGATTATTTTGGGAACTCTTATCGTAACCCTGCTTGCAGGCCTTTATCTTTTTGTATTGCCTAAGCTTGTACCGTCTTTTAATAATAAAAACGTAAACGTTACCTATACTGTTGACGTAAAGACCTTTCCAAGAACAATTTCTAAAGGATTGAGTGACCTTGGTATTTCCTATGATTTTGCAAGTTACCTTACTTATGCTTTTAAGAACTGTCCTACAATTGCAAAGGAATATAAGAAAAATCCCTTTATGGGAGATGACTTTCCAAAGGATTCCCGCCAATACAACTATTTTATTAAAGAGCTTGTGAACACAAAAAAAATCTCGGTTTCAAGTAATATCGGTTCTTCTTATTCTTTAAATTTTGAAGTTCCGGAAGAAGGCCTTGATGCTCTTGATAACTTTGTTAAAGAATATCTTACTTTTTTGAATGAAGGGGTCCGCAATAAAACTTATGATTCTATGATTGAGCTTGAAAAGAAAACCCGTGAGTCTTTGAAGGAAATTTCATCTTCATCTTCATCTTCATCTTCATCTTCATCTTCATCTTCATCTATTTCTTTTTCTGATGCCGCTACAGAACAGGCACTGCGCGAAACAATGCAGGACCTTGAATCTTTGAAGAAAAAGCCTGTTATTTTCTATACTATTGATGATGAACCTTTTATTCTGAATGTTGCCCAGGGAAGAGCAAAAAAGCTGATTATTGTATGTTTTGCAGCCTTCTTTATCTTTATCTTTATTGCTTTTGCTAAAAATGCAGTTGCAAATATTAAGGAAGATCCTGAAGCAAGTAAAACTCTGCAGAATGCCTGGGAAAGCGGAAAATAAAAATCTATTTACCTATGATTCTAAAGCTTGCACTCAAAAATATAGTTTCACGAAAATCGTCCGCTGTCATAGTCCTCTTTATTGCATTTGCAATTGCCCTGCTGACTGCTACAAATGCAATCTTTGACAGTACGGAAAACGGTATAAAAGAAACCTTTGTTTCAAGCTTTACAGGGGATCTGGTAATCCGCCCCAAAAACGATACGCCCCTAAGTCTTTTAGGGGATGAAACTCCCATTACAGGAAGCTTTTCTGAAATCCCTCTGGTAAGACCCTACGAAATGGTATATGACGAGCTTGAAAAAATCCCTCAAATCCAGCTGATTAATCCCCAGGTAAGCGGAATGGCCGCCCTTGATATCAACGGTCAGAAATTTCCTGCCGTAATTTTTGGAACGGAGACTGAAGAATATCTTAAAATCATGAATGCGGTAAAGGTTCTGGAGGGAAGGCCTTATTCAGAAGATGAAAAGGGAATTATGCTTTCTACCCAGATTGCCGCTAAGGTTGGGGCAGGGCTTGGAAGTGACATTCAGTTTGTTGTTGCCCAGGGACTGACCGCAAGAATCAGAAGCGCGCCTATTACTGCCATTTATTCATACCCGGTAGAAAATTCAATTTTTGACCAGATTGTTCTTTTGAGCCCGGAAATGGCCCGTGAGCTTCTGGGGATGTCTTCCATGTATGACAGCGAGGATGTTGTTCTTGATGACGCAACAGAAAATCTTCTTTCTGATTATGATTTAGATTCCCTTTTTGACGAAGATACAGATTTTTTTGCTGATGATAGAGCTGATTCAGAATCAGAGACCGCAGCTATAACTGAGCTTTCAGAGGCTGAAAGTAAGGAAGAGAATGTAAAAGATTCATTGACTCAGGCTCTTTCCAATGCAGCAGATACAAGCTGGAACTTTATTGTCTGTAAGCTTTATGATTCAAAAGACGTAAATAAGGTTATAAGACGCTTAAATAAAGCTTTTAAAAAGCAGGGCTGGGCTGTGGAAGCCGTAAACTGGCGCAGTGCCGCAGGTTCTACCGCCATGTACCTTTACTTTTTGCGCCTGATTTTAAACCTTGGAATTATCATCGTTCTGATTGCGGGCTTTATCGTAATCAACAATACTCTTGTTATAAATATTCTTGACCGCATTCAGGAAATAGGAACCATGAGGGCAATTGGAACTACAAAAGTTTTTGTCAGCCTTCAGTGCATGGCAGAAACCCTGATTCTTTCACTTGTGGCAGGACTTCTCGGCCTGCTTTTGGGAAGTCTTTTGAGTTATGTTGTTTCTTCTCTTCACATCACTTTTACAAATACTTTTTTAATCCAGCTTTTTGGCGGAAAGACTCTTGTAACCATCCTTAAGCTTTCTAATCTTATAAAATGCTTTATGGTTTCCATGATTCTTGGAATGATTGCCTGGATTTATCCGGTTCATACAGCCCTTAATACAAGTCCGGTAACGGCAATGACAGGGGGTAAATAATGTACAGAATTAAGCTTGGAGCACGCTCCTTATTATATAGAAAGAAACAGTATATTTCCCTTTTTTTAATCTGCCTTTTTGGTACCGGCATTTCTCTTTTCTGCCTTTTTATGAGTAAGGGGATGCTGCTTTCCTTGAGTCAGAAGGCTGAGGTTTATTATGGCGGGGATTTTTGCATTATGTCTGGCAGCTGGGATGAAAGGCGTATAGAAAATTATGAAAATCTCCTTACAGAAATTGACCAGCTGCTTCCTCCTGAAGCCGAGCTTTCTGCCCGCTATGATTTTAGTGCTGAAGATTTGACTTCCTTTTATTATGAAGGAGAAGAAGTCCGCCAGCGGGTAATTAAGGGAGTTGATTTTGCTGCTTCAAAAGCTCTTTTTTCAAAATTTAACTTTAAGTGCGGAAATGCAGAAATAGAAAGGGGCAGTAATAAGGTTTTAATCAGCGAACCGATTGCAAAAAAGCTTGGAGCAGAACTGGGGGATGAAATAACCCTTTACCTGCGAACAATTGACGGCTATATAAATACCGTTCCTCTTGTAATAAACGGTATTTTTCAGGATTCCAGTGTATTCGGCATGTACACAACCTATATGGATTTTACATTTTTGCGCCAGGTTTATGGCCGGGATCCGGGCTTTGCAAACCGCATCTGCGTAGATTTTCCTGAAGCAAGCGGACTTTCAGATGAAAAAATCCAGGAAATCCAGAAACTTCTTGAAAGTAAATATAAAATGTTCCCTCTTGTTGATGATAAGAATGAATTTTATAATGCGCCGGAAGTATCGCCGGATACTCTTGCACTTATTGCCCTTAAGGCCAACCTCAACGACGTAAAAATCCTTAAAAATGCCATGACCGCAATCATCACTTTGATAATCGTCCTTCTTGTAATCATCATTGTGGCCGGAATCGGCAGTACCTACCGGGTAATCGTAATGAAACGCATTAATGAAATAGGCGTTTACATGGCAATCGGTATGAAAAAAAAGGCAATCATGCAGAGCCTTTTGTTCGAAAGTCTTTTTCTTTTACTTTCGGGCTGTACAGCAGGCCTTGTTTTTGCAGAAATCTTATGCCGTATTTTTGCAGGCATTAAGTTTACCTTTATACCGTCATTTTCCATTTTCCTTACAAAGGGCTATCTGCATCCGGTTCTTGACGGAAAGGGACTTGTGCTTCTGCTTGCAAGCGTAATTTTTGTGACACTCTGTGCGGTATTTTATTCCGTGCGTAAATGTGTTAGTATTATGCCTTGTCAGGCGATTTCGGCGAATGAGTAGCGCTCAGGTTATAGGTTTCAGGTGTTAGGTATTAGGGAGATTTTTATGATGAAGAAAGTTGTTTTGTTTTTGGGATGTTTGTTTGTTGGGGTAGGATTATTGGCTGCAGAGATTTCTAAATCAGATGCAGCTGCGCTTTTGCAGAAAGCGGAGGATAATACCTGCTTTTATAATACTGATATGAAGGGTGACTATCAGATTGTTCATGATAAGCCGGGGGAAGGACGCAATGTAATTTCTGCAATCCTTTACCGCCGTGATTCTCAGAAAAAGTGGACAATCCTGATTACCGGGCCCGAAAAAGACAAGGGAAAGGGCTACCTTCAGTTTGACTCAAACATCTGGTTTTATGACCCGGCCGACAAGCGTTTTACCTTCAGCTCTGCCCGAGATAAATTCCAGAATACAAATGCAAATACAAGTGACTTTGCTCCCCAGCTTTATGTAAGCGACTATTCTATGGAAAGCTATGATGAAGTAAAGCTTGGAAAATTTGACTGCGTAGTTTTTACACTTAAGGCAGTTTCTAAAAATGTTGCATATCCTGAGCTTAAGCTCTGGGTCAGTAAGGATGACGGCCTTATGCGTAAGCGTGAGGATTACAGTCTTTCCCATCAGAGACTTAGAACGATTGCGGTGCCTTCATATCAGAAGGTGCGAAATACAGAAAAGGAATATTCAATTCCTGTAAACATGGTAATTCAGGATCACCTGCGGGGTAAAAAAATCAACGAAAAGGTTGAATATGAAAAAACTGTAATTTCTATCAGCAATGTTGTCTTTGAGCCTGTGGAAGACCTTGTTTATACAAAACCATACCTTGAAACAATGAGCGTACGTTAATGAATTCCTTTTTAAAAAAAGTTTTCTGCATTTCTGCAATTTTTAATATATCTGCTTTTATTTTTGCGGCAGAGCCTAAAACACCTGAACAAGCCCTTGATGAAATGATGGCACTGGAATCTTTTGATGAAGATTTTGATGCCATGTTCGAAGACGCCCAGGATACCGAGGCTGTAAAGACAGAAGAGCCTCAGGGGCCTGCAAAGACAAATGACGGAACCTATCCTTTAAAGCTTTCAGGCCATCTGGACAGTGAGTTTGGTCTGGGTTATATCTATCAAAAAGAGGAAACTAATAAGCCGAACGGCTATTTTACTTTTAATAATTACATTTATATGAATGCCCGTCCAACTCCTGATACAACGGTAAAGGGAACCTTAGGCATTACTTTTCCGGGCTATACACTTGGTCTTAATGAATGTTATTTTGACTACATCATAAAAAACAAGGTTTATTTTTCGGCCGGTAAAAAAGCCACAACCTGGGGATATCCGCGTTTACTGACAGTTTCATCAAATGCTACACGTGATAAACAATCGGACTTTGATAAAATTGGTGCTCAGAATACAAATATCCTTTTTGACAGCGGTAACGGTACAAGCTTTATGTTTCGGGTTCCGGTTCTTACGGGAACTGTTTCTGGAATAGCACTGTATTCAGGTTCTTCTACACAGCCAAGCTTTGATGACATGAAATTTGCAGGTTCTGTAGAAATGGTAATTGTAAAAACTTCTGTTAACATTTTTGGTCGCGGCGGTAAAAATGAAACAAATACAAAGGGTGTAAAGGTAGGGCCTCTTTTAGGACTGGAAGCTAAAAGAACAATTCTTGGAGCCGATGTTTATGGACAGGGACTTTGCAGGTTTGACACAAATGATAAGTTTTTAAAGATATTTAACGGCAATAATTTTAATGCGGCAACTTTCCAGCAGCTTACTTTTACCGGCGGTTTGTATAAGTGGTGGGATGCAAAGGATCCCGCCGTTGGTTTTAATATTGAGTATCAAGGAACATGTAATATATTATCTGCTGGATATGAATATGAAGGTAAAGAAATTGTTCACCGTGTTGCTTTTGACGGTGGAGTAAAAAGACTGGGCAAAAATCATAATATAAAACTCGGAATAGAACTCAATCATAATTTTACAGATAAGAGCGGATATATCAAGCCTGGCGTAATTATAAGCGGAGCACTTCCAAATTGTGACTGGAACAACGGCTTTAAATGGTATTATGGCAAGTATGAAGGTAAGACCCTTGCCAGAAGTGGGAGATGGGAAATAGGTTCTTATTTTACGCTTGCCCTTAATTACTAAGCCTGCAGAATATGTCCGTCGCTGATTTTAATTACATGATTAGACATGCCAACGATTTTTGCATCGTGTGTAGAAAATACAAAAGTCGTTTTTAAATCTTCGTTCAATTTTTTCATCAGCTCAAGAATCTGGTCACCGTTTTTAGAGTCAAGGTTTGCGGTAGGCTCATCTGCAAGGATAATAGGAGCCTTTGTAACCAGGGCCCGGGCAATGGCTACACGCTGACGCTGACCGCCCGAGAGCTCGCTTGGCTTGTGGGTTTTCCAGGCAGTGAGGCCTACAGTTTCAATTAAAAAATCAATCCATTCGCGGCGCTGGCCGGCATTAAGACTGTCTGCGGCTGGAGAAGGTCCTATTTTGAGGGGGAACTCGACGTTTTCATAAACGTTGAGAACCGGAATGAGGTTAAAGGTCTGGAAAATAAAGCCCAGATTCTTGCGGCGCAGCTCTGTCAGCATGGCATCAAGCTTTCGGGGAACCTTCAGGGTCTTTGAAAGATCCATGTCTTTATATACATCAATGCCGTTAAGAATGATTTGTCCGCTGGTAGGCAGGTCGATGAGGCCGATCATGTTTAAGAGGGTTGACTTACCGGAACCCGACGGCCCGGAAATGGCGGCAAAATCACCTTCCTGAATAGAAAAACTGGCGTCCGCTACGGCGTGTACCTGGACTTTTTCCATCTGGTAGGTTTTGTAAATGTTGTGTAATTCAATAACGGCTGACATAGAATCTATTATACCAAAATTTCAAATCTCATGCCACCGGTAGTGCACGCAGAAATTGCCACACGGATTCGAAATGACTAACGTCATTTCTTTTTTTTTGTGGTATAATTATCTTTGAGGTATTTATGCTCATAGATGAGGAAGAATCTTCAAAAATTATCAATGCATGTATTGAAGTTCATAACCAGTTAGGGAATGGTTTTCTTGAAGCAGTTTATCAGGAGGCTTTAGAAGCAGAATTTAGATTACAGCATATTCCATATGAAAGAGAAAAACTGCTGCCTGTTGTATATAAAGGAATAAAACTGAATAAAGAATATTATGCTGATTTTATTTGTTATGGAAAAATAATAGTAGAACTAAAATCGGTTGGAAAACTTGCAAAAGCCCACAAAGCTCAGGTATTAAATTATCTTAATGCTGCTAATCTTGAACTTGGATTACTTTTTAATTTTGGTGAAACAAGTCTGAAATGGGAACGTATTACAAAATTATAAAAAACAGAGATTCCGTTAGGAATCTCCAATCCGTGTGGCAATCCTTTTATAATTATGCTATTATGTTCACTATATGAACAAGGACTTAACGATTTTACAGGACATTGCAGATACTCTTGAAGATCAGCCTATGGCAAGCCAGAGAGTTCTGGCGGAGAAGGCCGGGATGTCTATCGGGCTGATGAATGCTGTGCTCAAGCGCTTTGTGGAGCGGGGCTGGATTATGCTTTCCAACGTCAACCTGAAAAAGCTTTCTTATGCCATTACTCCTGCCGGTATTGCGGAGCTTACAAAGCGCAGCCGGACTTTTGCCCGCCGCACTTTTGAAATTGCCAATGATTTTAATACGTCTGTCTGCGCCCTTGTTGAAAATGCAAAAGCCCAGGGTAAAAAATCTGTAATTCTTTACGGGAAGTCCTACATAAAATTTCTTCTGGAATATGCCTGCCAGACTTACGGCCTCAAATTGAAGGAAAAAAAGGTCACAGATCAGCCTGCCTCAGATGCCCTCTGCCTGGTTGGGGAGCTTAATGAAGAAGATGATATTAAGCGTCTTGTAAATTCCGGCTGCATAAATCTTATGGACCTGCTCAAGGAATAGTATTATATGGAAGAAAAAAAGATTTACTGCATCTGGGTGCGGACCGGGCAGGAAGATAATTATGTAAAGGAAATGCAGCCCCTTCTTGATTCTGACGAAATTGAACTTTCGGGTACCCTACATGTCCTTAAAAAACAGATGAGGCTAAAAAACGGAAAGGAGTATATGGAACTCTTTTTCCCCGGCTATGTTTTTTTAGAAACTGATGAAAAAGAAATTATAAAGCTCCTGCCTCTTACAAAAGGGAAAGGCTTTGTAAAAATCCTCCCGCAAACGGCATCGGCCCAGCCTCTTTGTACAAGCGACCGGGAAATCATTAAATCCCTCTTAAAATTCGGCTCAACAATCGGCATTGTGCATGTTGACTTTAACGAAGATGACAGAATTGTGATACTGGACGGCCCTTTCAAAGACTTTGCCGGAAAGATTGTAGCCGTCAACCGCCGCAACAAACGGGTCAACGTACAGTTTGATTTTATGAACGGGCTGAAAATTGTCGGACTGACCTACGAAGTGGTAAAAAAGGTCTAAATTTTTTAGTTCATGTAGGGAATATCACACGGATTCGAAACGACTAACGTCGTTTCATAACTAAAAGAGATTTTTTGTTTGCTTTTTCCTTCTAATGTGTTATATTAGCAGTAAAAGGAGGCGCGTATGCATAAACAGAATGTAGTTGGAATTGTTTTTCGCGGACCAGAAGGTAAGAAAGCTATCATGCAGATTATGCGTGCAAAAGCTCCTAAGCCTGATCCTGATCTTGAAAAACGTATGAAGGCATTCGAAGAAGCTGTCAGAAATGGACTTTTTGAAAAGAATGCAAAACTTTGATTTTTATATAGAACAACTTTCTGTTGATCTTAATAGTTACGAACTTAAAATGTTTCGTGTTCAGCACGATGAAGGTCAGCTGACAAAATATTTGACTAAATTCTCAAAAAAGCATCAGGCATCAAATACAAATAAAATATATCTTATTCGTTATAGTTCTACAGGACAAATCGTTGCATGGTTTGGTTTAAAAAATGCAACTTTGCCTTACAATGATGCAGGAGATAATTTTTTAATACCTGCAATAGAACTTACTCATTTTGCAGTTGATGAACGTTTTAAAAATCCTATTAATGATAAAACATCTGTGAGAACCGGTGAATTTATATTCTGGAATTATATCATTCCTATTGTAAAAGATGTTGCGAATAAAGTTGGCTGTAAAGCTCTTTTTATTTTTGCAATTGATACTCCAAAACTTATAAAGTATTACATGAATGTTTTGAAATTTAAGGAACTTCCAGATACAAACGAAAAACAATTCTTTGAATATGCAGAACCTGATTATGATGAAGGCTGCAGATTTTTGTATTTTCCATTAAGTTGATAATCTTGATAGAAATTGTAAAGAAGGTCTAAATATTTCAGTGCACATAGAGAATATCACACGGATTCGATTTTGCTAACGCAAAATCAATAAAAAAAGAAATGACGTTAGTCATTTCGAATCCGTGTGGCAATTCCTACGTGCACAAACACTATTAGTCCCCGCTTACACTATTGGTGTGACAATCTATTTTTTTTAAAGAACTTTATAAAAAGTTGTTATCTTTATTAATAACATTCCGATATAAATAGTATAAAAAACATTTTATTTAAAACTAATTTAAAAATCAGGAGTAGAAACTATGAAAAAAGTTCTTATTTACGGCTTTACACAAAATCAGACGGTATTTTTAACACCGGCAGTCAATTGTATTTTGGGTGAATGTAAAATTTTTGCAGCAAATGATGCAGTTGAAATTTCAAAATCACTAAAGGTTTTTAACATTATCTGCATCAATGCTTCCATGCATTTCTGGCAGCTGGATTTTGCGCTTACAAAGCTCAAGGAAAAGGTAAAAGGAAAGATTATAGGGCTTTCCTTAGGTTCTGTAGAACAGAAAAACCTTGATATGCTTTTACATCATGGTGTTAAATATACACTGATAAACCTTATGCATGAAGATGAATTTATCAGCTGTAGAAATGCCCTGGAAAATAATAAGGCCTATTATTCAAAGGGTAGCCTTGCCCTTAAAAACAGGACTTATGAATCAAGCGCAGACATTTACAAAAGGCTTTCTGTAAGGCAGAAATGCGCCTTCCACTACATGATGAGCGGGAAGTCCCTTAAGGAATTCCGCAGTGATTTTAACTTCAATTCCTTAAGCACCGCATCATCACACTGGAATAAGGTACTTGAAAAGTATCAGGTTCATTCTGTAATCCAGCTTAGAAACAAATACTAAGCCCGCCCACATACAAGTTAAAAAAAATTAGCAGCAACTAATAAAACTTTTAGTTGCTGCTAAAGGAATTGGTAATTGCTGCTAATAAAACTTTTAGTTGCAAGCAAAGACATGTGTATAAGCAACTACCAAAACTTTTAGTTGCTTATAAAGCTTTTGTTAATTGCTTATGCCACAGTGTAGAGCTGCTTAAAGGTTTCTGAAACAGTGTCTTTTGAAGGGAACTTTTTTGACTTCTGAGTTTTGATCATAATCTTGTAAGTTCCGGCTTCAAGGACAGGGACTGTGCAGATGATTTCTGAACCGGTATTCCTTGCCATCTTAGATTCTTTAATACAGCTTTCTGCTTTTGTATCCTGATTTACAAAATACAAACCTATATCATCATTTGTTCCGGTAACCATAAGGTTCTTACCCTTAATTACCAGCTGTCCGCCCGGGGTAAGCAGGTCTGTTCTCTGACTTTCAACATCAAGAGCTTCAATCAGTTCCGGTGTAATGCCGATGCTCTGACTGATTACCGGCCGCACAGAAGCAACAATATCCTTTGTTTCCTTGTTGGTTCTGAAGCCGATGTCCACCTGATGAATTGTTGAGTCAAAATCAGACTTCCTTGTTTCGAAGCTTCCCGAAAGCTTTGCATAAAGAATACCAATGCCGCAGTCAACAATTGAGCCGTTCAGAACGCGGTCAATTATGGCGCCGTTAAGCTTGTTCCAGAGCTTCACAATCTGCTGAGAATTTTCATCTTTAATAATTCCCGTTGCAATCAGATCGTTCGCAATATCTTCCATAAGAAGCTTGTTACGGAACATAGTTCTGGCGTGAAATTTGACTTTTCCGTCTTCAGATTCCCTCATTTTGAGCGGGTACAAGCTTACCGGCAGTTTGTAAGACTTATATTCAACATTTTCCTGTACAAGTGAATTAATATTCATTATCTCATTCTCCTGTGTAAGCCCGCCGGTCAGAGCGGGCGGTGTTTAATAGCAAAGCGTTAAAAAAAATTGCGATGTAGCAATTTTTTAGCTTTACTTATTTGTTTTTTCTGACATTATCTGTTTTCCAGTGCGGTTTGCAATAATTCCAAATACGAGCGAACACCATACCACTCCGGAAATTATTCCGCACTTTAGAAAAAAACAGCCGACCACAAAAGCAAGCCCTTTAAAGCTGATAAGCTTTGCTATAAGGTAAATCATCCTTTTTAATACAAGCATTAAAAGCTGCCGGACTGTACTTTGAAGAAGGTTTATGCCCATTGACCCTCCTTAAGCTTGCGGCGGGTAAATAAGAAGGATGAATACATCCTTTTAAGCTCGCCCATAGTGCGGGGAGTGCCGCCGTTGGCTTCAAGGCTGGACTCGTTCATAAAAAGCCCCCGGCCCATGTAGCCGGCCACGTGAACCGCCTTGCCTTCTTTGTTCAAGAAGAATGCCGCCTGGATACCGTCGTAATCTTCTGCCGGACTTGTAAAGTAGTTGCGGTAAAGGGAATCTGCCGTAACCCGGATGCGCTTTTTGTAAAGAGCATTCAGGCTTGCGCAGACCGTCCCCGAACAGTCGCTGCTTTCCGTGCTTTCATCACCCCAGACGTAAGGTGTACCGTTGAATTCTGCCAGCAAATTATGGAACATTTCCTCTTTGCCGCAGCCCTGCGCCTCCAGAAAATCCGAATAATTTTCCAGACTTTTCTGCGCTTCTTTAGTGTAGTCTTTCATAAGACCTCCTGTGTAAGCCCGCCGGTCAGAGCGGGCGGTGTTCAATAGCAAAGCGTTAAAAAAAATTGCGATGCAGCAATTTTTTAGCTTTACTACTTTCTTTGTGATGTGCTAAAGATAACAGAAAGCCAGGGCGTTAAAACTCGTAGTTTTATTAGTTTTGAATATTCAATACGAGAATAATATACAAAAAACTCAGGTGCTTGAAAGGATTCTTTATAAAAAGTAAAATTATCATAAAAATGAGCAAATTACGAATAAAAAACTTTGGACCAATTACAGAAGGTCTTGAAAATAATGAATTTCTCGATATATCAAAGCTTACAGTTTTTATTGGTAATCAGGGGACAGGAAAAAGTACAGTTGCAAAATTGTTTTCTACGTTTGCCTGGATGGAAAAAAATCTTTTTAAAAAGAATGTTTCAAGTTTAGCTGTTTTTTCAAAAAATTATTTTCATAAGCGTTTGCAATTTCATAAAATAGATTCATATTTGAAAAAGGATACAGAAATTGAATATAGGGGCGATTATTTAACCATATTATATAAAGCTGGCGGCCTCATTACAGATGGAATAAATAAAAAGTCCTATGTTATGCCTAAAATTCAATATATTCCTGCTGAAAGAAATCTTTTGAGCATAGTCGATAAATATGCTCAAATTTCTTATTTACCGGAATCGCTTCAAGATTTTATGTTTGTTTATGATTTAGCTGTGCAAAGCGATTGTGTTCAGAATCTTGAACTTCCAATAAATAATTTAAAAATTCGTTATAATAAACGAAAGCATAAAGTTGAACTCTATAATAATGATTATGAAATTCTGCTTTCAGAGGCCTCTAGTGGTTTGCAATCATTTGTTCCTTATTATGTTGTACAAAAGTTTTTAATAGATGAAGTTTTTTTTGAAAAAAAGAATTTTTCATTTAAGAATCTGGAGGAGCGACGAAAAGTTTTTGATATTTTTCAGCGCCAAAATGGAGATACTCCTGTTTCTGATGATGAATTAATTGAGTTTGCATTAAAAAAATCAGAATTAATATTCAACTCTTGTTTAATTTCAATTTTAGAAGAGCCAGAGCAGAATCTCTTTCCGATTTCTCAAAAGAATATGATATTTGATTTGCTTTCGAATCTGAGTTTCTCTGAGAATAATAAGCTGTTGCTTACAACTCATAGTCCTTATCTTTTGCCATATATTAATGCAGCAGTAAAGGCAAATGAACTTATAAAAAAGAATCCAGAAAAAAGGAAAGAGATAGAAAAACTTATTCCTTCTGTCAGTCATTTGCAATCAGAAGATGTTCATGTTTATGAATTATCGGACGGTAAAATTACTGAACTTAAAAAAGTAAAAAATATTGCCTCTGATGAAAACCTCCTGAATAAAGAACTTGAAGAAACAAATGAATATTACCGTAGTTTGCTAAAGGCAGGGATGTGATGTTTGATTTTTTCTGTGAAGAAAGCTGTTCTGAAGTTCCTGTAAATCATGATAAATTTGGTCTTACGGATGTAAAAGATTCTAAATTACCAGCTTTTTCTACAGTTTCAGATAAGGAAGACTGGTATGCAACTGTAATAAATAAATCAAAATCAACAATTCAATTTACAGGTATAGATCATAACGAGTATTTTAAAGATTTGTTCAAAAGTGAATCAAAATGTGACGGTCTGCTATATTATAAAGATGATAAGACGAAAACTGTTATATTTGTAGAATTAAAATCCGGCTTAAATACAGTAAAATGGGTGTATAAAGCAAAATTACAGTTATTAAATACAATTGAAAAATTCATAAAATGTCATAATATAAGCAATTTTTCAGAAAGAAAAGCTTATGCTTCAAACAGTATAGACATAAATACCCCTGTAGTTCGCCAAAATGATATTGAAGATTTTCTAGAACTTGGTTTTGATTTTTATGTTAAGCCTGAAATTGTTATGTAATTTTAAGTTTCATCTAGAAAAACTTATATAAAGGCCTTATCGGTATCGTTCCTGTTGTTATAGAAAAATATTATAAAGACAAGATAGTTTTTTGAAAATTTATATTGAATTTTTATTATTAATATTCGATTTTTGAATACTTTCCTCAAAACATATCACAAAGATTTAGTAAATTATTTTTCGGAAAATGAAAATCATCTTTCAATTGCAATTCGTAATATCAATCAAATTAATGATTTGAAAATCCATGATGAAGATTTGAAAGGAAATGCTGGTGTTGAAAAGCTTGATGTATTTAATATTGTAGAAGAAATAAATAGTAATTTTCCTGAATTACAAATTCTAGTGCAACCATATCATCATATTGTCAGAAATATCAAATTGTGCTTATCCTGAATGGTATTCGTTTGATGGTGCTAAACTTGCTCAAGCGCGAATGTCTGTTGCAGATGAACTGTCAAGAATACATTGTCCTGCAATATATGGATCTTCGGTTGATGATTATGGTTTATTTCGTATTGAATGGAATTATAAATATTTAAACAGTAGAAAAGAATAGAAGCCAAAATTTTAGTAATTTAAGTTATATTCAATTTTTGAACACTTGCCCCAAATCACGCACTGTGGTAGACTTTATGTATTAAAGGCAACTACTGTCAGGCTCGGAGCTTGGTTCAAGCACGGTAAGCCGGGTGGGGTAATCTTCCTGTTAGGTGACTGCGTTTTTACACGTATGTGCCAGTGGGCGGGGTGTCTTTAAATTTCTTTTATATATCATTAATCAATTTAGTTTATATTATGAATTATCATCTCATTGACATGCAGGTGCATGGTGACCGCAGGGGAAAACTTATTTCCCTTGAAGGTCTAAAAAATGTTCCTTTTGAAATCAAACGTATCTATTACATGTTTGATACTCTTCCTAATGAAGCTCGTGGTTTCCATGCTCACAAGGAACTTGAGCAAATTATCATTGCAATGGATGGAGCTTGCCGCTTTATTCTGGATGATGGAGAAAAGCGTGAACAGGTTCTTTTGAACCGCCCGGATGTAGGTTTGTACATCGGTAAGAATATGTGGCGTGAAATGCACGATTTTTCTTACGGCTGTAAACTCGTAGTTTTAGCAAGTGAATATTACGATGAGAAAGAATACATTAGAAATTATGATGATTTCTTGAAGAGTTTGAAAAAAATATGATGTTAAAATTGATTATTGTATTTATAAGGAAATTTGTATGGAAAATATAAAAATAAACTGGGGTAAATTAATAAGATTTGATGAAGTTGAAACAATAAATCTTTCTTTTTTAGATGAAAAGCATGCAATTTATGAAATTATAACTGGAAAAGAAAATAATGGACATGTGTCTAACGACAGTGAAAAACTTCATTATATAGGTTTAGCTTATAAACAAACTTTGAGAGAGAGAATACCGCAGGAAGACTCTCATCCTGCTTATAAAGAAATTGATAATTATATAAAAAATCATCCGGGTTATTCAAAATTTGTTCGAATTGGTAATGTTATTTCAAAATATCAAGATAAGGATTCAGAAAACTTGTTCAAAGATATTGAAGCCTGTCTCATATATGATAATCAGCCGCCTGCAAATACAATTAATAAAGAATCATACAATGGACGTGATATAAGAATTAATAATGAAGGTAATGTGTCTTTATTAAAGTCAACTTCAGATAGTACAAAATTCTAATAGGTTAGTATTTATGTCGGTTTTTGCATTTGGTGCTAATTATGATGGAAGGGATGTCTTTCAAGATTTTATAAATAATTCCTGCGTAGGTATTGGCTGGAGCTATAATGATAATACTTCTGGGCATAATATAATTCAGTCAATTAAAGCAGGTGATATAGTTTATATAAAAAGTTGTAATAATGGCTCTCCTATTACTGTGCGTGCCATAGGTGTTGTTACAGATTACGATAGTTTTACAGTTCCGAATGTCGCAGAGATAGCACGGAATGTAAAATGGTTGGATACAACATCTTTTGTTATTCCAAATCCAAAATCATCTGATAAAAACAATGTCAGATCAAATTCTGTTTATGAAGAATATAATTTGGATGTGATTGGTCAGATAATCAACAAGCTATAGATGAAAAGGTACAATAATGGAACTAATAGAACTAACTGCAAAAGATTACAATCAATATTTCCCAAAAACACATCAGGTGTTTAACAGTGTTGCTTTTAATGAGCTTAATGCTTCAAAAGTTGATTCTGTTCGCTATTTCGTGTTTAAGGATAGCAAAGTTCGCTTAGGAATTTGTTTTGGTCAAAAAGATAATCTACTCAAAACGCCTTTTTCTGCTCCTTTTGGAGGTTTTTCTTATAACACTGATGACCACAAATTCCAAAATGTTGAAGAAGCTGTTGCTTTGATTCTGGATTTTGCAAAGAAAAATAATCTTGATTTGAAAATCACACTTCCACCAGACTTTTATGGTATTACAATAATAAACGAGACTGTAAGTACCTTATTCCGTTCTGATTTTTCACTCAAGTATGTTGATATGAATTATCAGTTCTATGTGAAAGATTTTGTCAATTATGAACAAAAATTAAACAAAGAGACGCGGAAAAATCTTTCTAAAGCAATGCAGTCTGATTTTAATTTTATAAAATTAGATTCAAGTAACGAAGAAGATGTAGCTCGTGCCTATGCTGTAATTAAAGAAAATCGCGAATGGCGTGGATTCCCGCTCCATATGTCTTTGCATGCTGTACTAGATACAATCAAAATTATTCCGGCTGATTTTTTTGTTCTCTCTGTTGAGGGACAGGATGCTGCTGCGGCACAGGTATTCCATGTTTCAGATTCTATTGTACAGGTTATTTACTGGGGGGATGCACCTGGTTTCTATGACAAGAAAGTTATGAATCTTTTGTCATATAAAGTTTTTGATCATTATGCAAAAGAAGGAAATGTTGAAATTATTGATATAGGCCCTTCTACAGAGTTTGGAGTACCGAATCACGGACTTTGCGAATTTAAGGAAAATATTGGTTGTAAGACAGCTTTGAAATATACTTTCGAATATAATTGCGGGATTTTGTGATGTTGTAGCTCTGATTGCTTCTGTGAGTAAGAATTGGAGGCCGTAGCATGAGAATACAAAAATACACAGAAAGTGACAAAGAACTTTGGAATTCTTTTATTCAGAATTCAAAAAACGGTATTTTTATGTTTAACAGAAATTATATGGAATATCATAAAGACCGTTTTACAGATAATTCACTACTTTTTTACGATGATGACAAACTTGTTGCTGTAATGCCGGCTAGTATAAACGATGGTGTTTTGAGTTCACACGGTGGCCTTACTTACGGTGGTTTTATTACAAATAATGATATGAAACAGCATCATATGAATGACTGTTTTTCCGTATTAAAAGAATATGCTATTTCGAATGGAATAAAAGAAATCATATATAAGCATATTCCGCATATATATCATAAGCAACCCGCAGAAGAAGATTTGTATTCATTGTTTTATACAGGGGCACAGATTCTAAAAGTAGAGGCTTCAACAACTATTAATTTGCATCAGCCTTTGAAAATGCCAAAAGGTCGCAAGGCGCAGGTTGGTAGGGCAAGACGAGAAGGTGTTGAAATAAAAGAAAGTAATGATTTTGAATCTTTTATCAAGCTTGAAAATCAGGTTTTACAAGAACATCATGATACAAAGGCTGTACATTCAGCTGAGGAACTAAAACTTTTACAAGAACGGTTTCCAAATAATATCAAATTGTTTGGTGCTTACTATCAGAATGAATTGATAGCCGGCTCAGTTATTTTTATTTATGATAATGCGGTACATACACAGTATATGGCAGCAAACTATACTGCCCGTGAAATAGGTGCCCTTGATCTAACAATTGCCACTGTAATTGAAACCAATAAAGATTCTAAGGACTGGTTAGACTTTGGAATCTCTACAGAAGATGGTGGGCACTACTTAAATGAAGGTCTAATCTCTCAAAAAGAAGGTTTTGGTGGTAGAACAAATATTTACCAGACTTATAAGATAGTTATTTTTTGATTACAGTTAGGACTGTATATTGAATTAGTATATGAATTAAAAAAACTTTTTGTACGATTTTTATAACTTAAAAATATGGAGTGTTATTTTATGCATAATAAAGATGAAATGAGAATTATTCTCGCTGGTACTGGAAAATTGGGAGAGATTTGTCTTCGAACATTACAAATGCAATATAGTGTAGATATTGTTGCCGCAAATAATGAAAATTTAATACACCTTAAAAGAGATTCTGATAGAATTATAAATTCAATAAATGAAAGTGATTGCGAATATGTGTTTCTTGCTGGATGGTATCCGATTATAACAAAAGAAGACTTGAAATTAAAAAAATATATAAATCTGCATGGTTCTCTCTTACCAAAATACAGAGGAATTCATTCAATTTTTTGGATGATTATGAATGGTGAAAAGCAACTTGGTTATACAGTTCATGAAGTAAATGAAAGAGTTGACGATGGAGACATTTTATATCAATTTAAATTTGATTATTGTAACCAGACTGTCGGACAAGTACATGAATTGTTTTATCAGGATATTAAAAAAAAATTAGGAGAGGTATTAAATTCTTATATAAACGGTAAATTGAAATTATCAAAACAAGATTTTACACAGGCAACATGGGTGCCCAGAAGAAATCTTGATGACTGCATTGTTAATTTTGATATGCCCAATTTGTATTTAAGACGTTTTTTTCGTGCATTAACAGAACCTTATCCGCTTCCAAGAGTAATGCATAAGAATTCAATTTACGAAATTGTTGATTCTGAAATTATAGACTGTGATTATTATTGTCAAACTGCTCGTGTTGTAAACACAGATGATAATGGGGTTTGGTGTAAAGTCAAAGATGGCTTCTTGTTAATAAAGAAAATCCGAAAAGTTGGAGATGATAATATTATACTTGCAAATTCCGTAATACGAACAGGTTATAGATTTTAGAAGTAAATAAAAATGTTATAATATTTGTACTGTATGATAGGAGTAAAATTGATATGGTAGTTCCATTTTTAAGCTTAAAAGATATTACAAATAAATATAAAGCAGAAATCCATGAGGCAACTCTTCGTGTAATTGACAGTGGCTGGTATCTTCAGGGAAAAGAGAATGAAAAGTTTGAAAATGACTATGCGAACTATATTGGAACGAAATATTGTGTAGGTTGTGCAAACGGTTTGGATGCTCTTATCTGGATATTCAGAGCTTATATTGAACTTGGTGTAATGAAACCGGGTGATGAAGTAATTGTACCTGCTAACACATATATTGCAACAATTCTTGCAATTACAGAAAATGGTCTTGTTCCAGTTCTAGTGGAACCAAGTATTGATACATTCCAGATAGATGACAAACTGATTGAAGATAAAATAACTTCTAAAACTAAGGCTATTACAATTGTTCATCTTTATGGACAGTGTGCTTATACAGATAAAATTGGAGAACTTTGTAAGAAATATAATCTTAAGCTGATTGAAGATAATGCCCAAGCACATGGTTGTATGTTCAACGGAACAAAGACAGGTGCTCTTGGTGATGCAGCAGGACACAGTTTCTATCCAGGAAAAAATCTTGGTGCTTTAGGTGATGCCGGTGCTGTTACAACGAATGACGAATCTCTTGCAAAAGCAATTAGAAGCCTTGCAAATTACGGCAGTCAGAAAAAATACGTATTCCAGTACACAGGACGTAACAGCCGTCTTGACGAGATTCAAGCTGCAATCCTTGATGTAAAGCTTAAACATTTGGATGATGATGTAACATTGCGAAAATCTGTTGCAAAGAAATATATAGAAGGAATAAAGAATCCTAAAATCATACTTCCAAAAGTAACAGATTGGAATGCACATGTATTCCATATTTTTACAATTCTTTGTGAACAACGCAATGAACTTCAGAAATATCTTGAATCAAATGGCATAGGTACAAATATTCATTATCCAATTCCGCCACACAAGCAGGAATGTTATAAGGAATGGAATTGTATGAGTTTGCCAGTTACAGAGAAGATTCATGCACAAGAGCTGAGTTTACCGATGAGTCCATGCCTGACAAACGAACAGGTGCAGTATGTAATTGATTGTGTTAATAAGTTTTAATATATGGATACATTCAATTTTCAGAATATTAATTAACGGAAAAACAAAATGATTAATAATAAAAAAGCTCTCTGTCTTGCTTCCATGGCTTCCAATCTTGATAATTTTAATCGCAATAATGTAAAGATTTTACAGTCATTAGGATATGAAGTAACGTTAGCTGCAAATTTTAATACAATTGAGGATACAAATTCGCAAGAAAAAATAAAATCCTTCATAGAAGAAATGATGAGGGAAAATGTAATAATACAACAAATTGATTTTACAAGACATATTAGTAATATTAAAGGATTAATAAAATCTTATAAACAGGTTAAGACATTAATTGATAAAAAATATGAACTTATACATTGTCATTCTCCCATCTGTGCAGCTATAACTAGACTATGTGCTAAGAAGTATCAGAAAAAAGGTATGTGTAAAGTAATTTACACGGCGCATGGATTTCATTTTTATAACGGGGCTCCGATAAAAAATTGGCTTATTTATTATCCAATTGAAAAATTGTTATCTAATTATACAGATGTAATAATAACTATAAATAAAGAAGATTACGATAGGGCTAAGAAAAAATTCAAATCAAAAAAAACAATTTATATTCCTGGAATTGGGGTTAATACTAAGAAATTTGCAAAAAAACTTCTTTCCGAAAATGATATAACATCTTTTAGACAAGAAAAGAGAAGAGCTTTGAATATAGAAAATAATTCTTTTGTTATAACATCTGTTGGTGAGTTAAATCAAAATAAAAATCATAGTGTAATTATAAAAGCTTTGAAAAAATGTAATGATACACAAATTCATTATATTATAGTTGGGCAAGGTATATTATTTTCTGAATTGAACGAACTTATTAAAAATTTAGGATTATCTCAACAAGTACATTTATTAGGGTATAGGTCTGATGTTAATGATATTTATCGATTATCAGATGTATGTGTTTTTCCATCTATTAGAGAAGGTTTAGGTTTAGCTGCAGTTGAGGGTATGGCAAGTTCTCTCCCTCTAATTGTTTCTGATAACAGAGGAACAAGAGATTTTTTAAATAAGGATAATGCCATAACTTGTAAATATAATGATGTTGATGCTTTCGCAAATGCTATTTTGGTATTAAAGGAAAATCGAAAATTATGTGAAGAAATGGGGAATAAAAATCAATTGCTTAGTAAGAAGTTTGATATATCAGTTGTAGAATGTAAAATGAGAGAACTTTATTGCGACCTTTTGAATTAATTAAGAGGAAATAATATGTATAATAATGAGCCATTAATTTCTGTAATAATGGGTGCATACAATTGTGAGAATACTATAGAAAAGGCAATACAATCGATACAGAATCAAACATATAAGAATTGGGAATTCATTATTTGCGATGATTGTTCATCAGATAATACTTATTCCATTATAAGCAAAATAGCTAAAGAAGATAATAGAATACATGTTCTTCATAATAATCAAAATCTTCAACTTGCGGCTTCGCTAAATAAATGTTTAGAACAAGTAAAAGGTGAATTTGTAGCTCGTATGGATGCGGATGATGAATCTTTACCTGAACGATTCGAAAAACAGATACAATTTCTGTGTGAAAATAATGAATATGGGTGTGTTGGATCGAGTGTTATAGTTTATGATAATACGGGTGATAAATATATAAGAACTATCTCTGAGAATCCTGATAAAAGTTTTCTTAAGAAAGGGGTTCCTTGCTGGCATCCTACGATACTAGTACGACGAGAGGTGTATGTTCAATTGCAAGGTTATACTGCTTCTTCTGAAACACGTAGAGCAGAAGATATGGATTTTTGGTTTCGTTTTTATAAATCTGGATATGTTGCACATAATCTTTTGGAACCTCTTTATCGTTATCATGAGTCTATTGACGATTATAAAAAAAGAAGCATAAGTGCAGGAATACAGACTGCAAAAGTTTATTTAAGAGGTTTTAAATTATTAGGATTCAAGAAAATTGATTATTTATATGCATTAAAACCAATTTTGACATCATTTATACCGAAGTCTATTTTACATAAGTTTCATAATATGCATAAAAGTTATTTATAAATGCTTTGATAGGGAAAATAAATTAATATGAAAGCTAATTGTGATTATGGAGTTGTTATTCTGAATTATAAAACTCCAAAATATTCTCTTCTTGCTGCAGAATCTGTTATTAATTCTTCAGTTAACGAAAATTTTCAGATTTGTATCGTTGATGGTGGTTCAAACGATATAGAAAGTAACGAAATTTTAGGAAAGTGTTTATTAAAAAATACAAATGTAGTTTTCTTGAAAGAAAATAAAGGGTATGCTCACGGTAATAACGAGGGTGCAAAATATCTTATAAAAAATTACAACCCTAAATATATTGTAATCATGAATCCTGATGTTGAAATAACTATAAAAGGTACGATAGAAGGGGTTATTTCTGAAATTGAACGGAATGAAAATGTTGTTGGTGGGCAGCCATTAGTAAACACACCTGCAAGAAGTATTGAACCTAACTGTCAAATAAATATACGACGTGTATTTGAATATAAAGATTGTTTAATTGATTCTGCAAAGTTGTTAAAAATCATTTTCAGAAAACGCTATGAAAAATTGTTGTACCTAAATGATATGCCATATATGAAACCAATTCGTTATCAAGTACCTTCTGGAGCTTTTTTTATTATTAATTCAGAGTGGTTTCAGAAAATAGGTATGTTTGATGAAGATACTTTCCTTTATAATGAAGAACTAATTTTAGGTTATAAACTTTCACAGATGAATAAAGAAATGATCCTGGTTCCTGATTTTATGGTTATACATGAAGGGGGAAAATCTACAGGTTCTGGAGAAAATAAAGTTTCGATATTTTCTTTTAAGGAGCATTTGAAATCTATTGATATTTACTTAAATAAATATCTTAAAGTGCCAAAAATAAAACGAAAAATAGTCCAATTATTGGCATTAATTAATTATTACTTAAAATATAATTTATTCAAAAGATAAACTTTGAGAAACTTATTATGATAATTACACTATTTTTAGCTCTAATTATTGAATATATAGTAGGATACTCTCTATTAAAAGATAAAGATATTATTTCTCCATCTCTTATGGTTTGTCTTTCAATGCTGATTGCAACTTTTTTTGCTGTTTTAGGTACGAGTCTTTTTTGGAAGACAGACATAAGTATCCTTACTTTTTTTACAATTATAATTACAATTGCATTTTTGATTTTTGGTGATTCTCTAATTTCTCATTATTCAGAAAAACAAAAAATAAAAAAAATAAGTAATTATGAAAAACCAATAATAATTGAAAATTGGAAAATACTTTTTGTTATTGCTTTTGGTTTTTTTGCATTATTTTTGCAATTTCGTGAAATAATAGGTTCATTTGCAAGTGGTAATTTTGGTGAGAAAATATTAAGGTATAGATTATCATATGCAGATGGCTCTGTCTCAACAAGATCTTTTTTGTATAAACATATGCTAATATTTAGCATGTATATTGGTTACATATTTGAATATATATTTATTTATAATAGACTTGTTCGAAAAAAATTTAGTGATTTTTTTCTACTCGTTCCTGTTTGTATTTCTGCAATGCATTGTCTGATTGAAGGGGCTAGGGGAAATGTAATAGATTTAATAATTGCTTTTCTTTTTTATTCTTTCTTTCTTTATAGAGATTCAAGAAATTGGAATAAAAAGAAATATAAAAAAATTATAAAAAAATTAATTATAATTGTTTGTATAACTGTATTATTGTTTCCAATTGTAGGGCTTTTTATTGGAAGAATTGGTCAGACTAATCCTATTCTTCAAATCTGTATGTATTTAGGAGCAAATGTATTTACACTTGATAGTTTTATAAATAATCATATACAAACGCAAGAATTTTTCGCACAAGAAACTTTTGCAAATATTTATTTATTTTTCTCTAATAGACTGCACTTTAATTTACCTACAGAAACTATTCGGATTCACAATTATTTAAATGATTATCCTTTAGGAAATGTTTATGGTGCAATTTTGCCTTGGTATCATGATTTTCATTTAATAGGAATCCCTATAATATCATTTTTTTATGGAGTTATTTATTCTTTATGGTATAGAAAAATTATAAAAATTCCAGAATGTCATAAATTAGTGTTTTGGATAATTATTTATGGGCAGTTTTTTAATTCATTATGTCTTTTTATGTTTAATGATCGTTTTTTTGCTAGAATTGGTCCTTCATTAATAAAGTATTTATTAGTTTTTTATATTAATTACAGGTTTTTATTCGAGTATAAAGTGTCTTATAAGATGTTTCACTTTAATGCTTTTCAAAAAAAAGGAATATAGTATGACTTTAGCATCAGTAATTGTTTTAACTTACAAAAATTATGATAATATAAAAAAAACAATTGATTCAGTATTTTCACAAGATTATTCAAATATAGAATTAATAATACAGGATGATTGTGCTGACAATTTCAATTATGATCATATCAAAAGTCTTGTTGACAACAATAAGAAAAAGCTTGTTAATGTAATTATACATAAAAATGATGTAAATCTTGGTACTGTAAAAAATTTCAATTCAGCAATTGCAAAATCGTCAGGAGAAATAATTATTGGACTAGGAGGTAATGATTGCTTTTCGGATAATACTGTGGTTTCTGACGTAATAAATTATTTTGCTGAACATAAAAATTGTAATATTCTAAAGACAAATGTAAAAGGCGAAAAAGATAATAATATAATACCTACTGCAAGTGATGTAGAATGGATTTTAACAAAAGATAAACAAGAAATGATTCAAAGAATGTTTTTTCAAAATTTTATTTCAGGTGCAGGAACATATTTTCGAAAATCATTTCTTACAAAAAATTTTTTTGATGAGAGATTCTTTCTGCTTGAAGATCATCCATTTTTTATTAAAACTTTATTGGATGGTGGCGAAATTAATTATTATGATAGAATAACTTTATTATATAACCAGGATGGAGTTAGCAATCAGAAAAATGTACCATTACAATTATTTTTAGATGGAAAGGTATTGCACGAAAAATATATTCTCCCAAACTTAGGATTTATAAAATCAAAAAAATTAAAAAGATACTTTATGTATAGGTATATAAGATATTATAAATGCTCATTTATAGTTAAAAAGATAATTTTTAATTTGTTTTACTTTGATATGTTTGTTTTACATTTATATGCTAAAATTCGTAAACTGACTATAAACCAAAAATATATATTATATTCTAAATAATCGATTTTTTAGACTTTTTGTTTGTTATATAATTTTAGGTTTTGAGTGTGAATAAAATAAGACTTCTTATTGAAAACTTGTTTATCTATGGTCTTGGTGGTATTATAAGCAAGTTGATTCCTGTAATAATGATTCCTGTTATTACAAGACTTATGCCAAGTTCAGAATATATTGGAATTAATGATTTAATTACAGTATTGATTTCCTTTTCTTCCGCCGCTGCTCTTTTAGGAATTTATGATTCAATGTTTAGATTGTTTTTCGATAAGGAAGACATAAATTATAAAATAGAATTATGTAGCACAGCTTTCTTTATAACTTTTTTGTCATCAGTTGTAATTAGTTTTCTCCTATTTTTATTCAGAAATTATTTATCAGAGTTAATGTTTAAAAATTCAAATTATGAATATATCATAACTATAGCCGCAATTACGACATTTGCAACTGCAACAAATATTGTAATTGCAGCTCCAGTTCGTATGCAAAATAATCGTAGACTGTTCCTTTTATTTAATACAGTTACTCCTTTAGTAGCATATTCTGTCTCAGTTCCAATGCTATTAAATGGTTTTTATGTTTTAGCGTTACCACTTGCAGCTATGATTTCTGCGATTTTTATAGAAATTTGTTTTTTTTTAATAAACAAAAAATGGTTTCGCGTAAGTTATGTTAAAATAAATTTAATAAAACCTTTACTAGCTATTGGGTTACCAACTTTACCAAGTATTCTTGTTTATTGGGTATTTAATTCTTCTGATAGAATAATGATTGCAAATATTCTTGATGTTAGTGAAGCTGGAATATATTCTATTGGTTCAAAGCTAGGACTGATAAGTCAACTTATTTATATAGCATTTTCTGGTGGGTGGCAATATTTTGCCTTTTCAACAATGAAAGATAATGACCAGGTGGAATCTACATCCCGAATATTTGAATGTTTTTCAATTTTATCATTTATTTCAACAGTTTTTATTTGTATTTTTTCATACAGTATTTATAATTTATTATTTGAAGGGGTTTACACAACTAGTTATATTATATCTCCATATCTTTTCCTTGCCCCTATGCTACAGATGTCTTTTCAAATAATTGGTAATCAGTTCCTTGTTATAAAAAAAACATTACCGTCTATGTTAATTTTATTATGTGGTGCTATAATAAATGTTTTATTAAATTTAATTTTAATTCCACTTGCAGGTATAGAAGGAGCAGCTATTGCAACATTAGGTGGTTATATTACTTCCCTTGTGTTATGTATTGCAATATTAAAAAAATTAAAGCTTATACAATTATCTAAAAGATATTATTTATCTTCATTTCTCATGATTATTTTTATTATAACTTGGAGATTATTTTTTTCAGAGAAGTTATGGTTAGGATTTTGTGCAGTTACATTTTTCTTAATAATGATATTTTTTATATATAAACAGAACGTAAAACAATTATGCTTAAAAATACAATCAGTTTGGAAGACGAAATAAACTCATACATTAAATAATAATCATAATTTATATAATTTGAGGGAAAAAGAATGAAAAGAGTAATAATAAAAGTAAAAGGTGGCCTTGGAAATCAAATGTTTCAATATGCATATGGAAGGCACCTTCAGATAAAATATGGGGTCGAAAAATTAGTATTAGATGTATCTGAATGCAAAAAAAATAATTTTAGACCGTATAGTTTGAACAAATTTGTATTATCAAAGAATATAGAATTTTTGGATAATAATGAATATAAACTTTATGATAGAAATCATAGTTTATTTCTAAAAATTGGTCAAAAATTTTTCCCAAAACTTATTTGGATGTTGTATAAAAGGAAAAATGTTTATATTTGGGATGAAGAGTCGTACTTGGATATTAATTCAATAAAAGATGGTGCATATTTAAATGGATACTGGCAAAGTGAAAAATACTTTTCAAGCAACAAAGATATTATTAAGAAAGAATTTGAATTTTTAAATCAACCTTCAGATCTTAATAAAGAATATATAGATGAAATAAAACAAACAAATAGTGTCTCTTTACACATTAGGTTAGGTGATTATTGTAATATAAAACGTATGTTAGTATGTGATAAAAATTATTATTTTAAAGCTTGTAAATATATTATGGACAATGTTGATAATCCTGTTTTCTATGTATTTTCAGATGAAATAGAAAGTGCAAAAAAAATTATTTCTTCTTTTGGATTAAAAAATATCGTATTTATTACTGGGAAAAGGGAAAATTATGATGATATGTATCTTATGAGTAATTGTAAACATTTTATACTATCTAATAGTACTTTTAGTTGGTGGGCTCAATATTTATCAAATAACAAAAATTCAATAGTTTGTGCTCCTGAAAAATGGACGACAGATAAGAAAAATAATGATATATATATGGAAAAATGGGTTCGTATATAAATTAAATATATTATTTCTTACCATCGCCATAGGAAATCTGGATGAAAATAGCTATTCTTATATTACTTCATGAATATAATGAACAACAAAAAAAACTTATAAAAACTCTTAAAAAAGATTTTGATTTGTATATTCATATTGATAAAAAAACAAATATTAAGATTAAAGATGAAAAAAATGTCTTTGTTTATAAACAATATAAAGTTTATTGGGGTAGTTATAACCAGATTTTAGCAACATTATTTTTGTTTAAGAATGCTAATAAAAATAACTATGATAGATATTTATTGATATCTGGGGCTGATTTACCATTAAAATCTAATAAAAATATTATAACTTTTTTTGAAAATTCAGATAAAGAATATTTTGATTATACAAAATTCCCAAAAATTGAATGGAAAAAAGATAACTATGGTTTTGATAGAGTTGATTATTTTCATTTTAATTATATAAAAAATAGTAAAATATTTATAACCAAATTCTTTTTCAAGATTTTAAATGGAATTAATGAAAGAATTATTATACGTATTCTAAAATTTTTTCATATTAGACGTCCTAGATTTAAAATTGATTACTATGGAGGAGCAAATTGGATGGATCTAACAGGTAATTGTGTTTCTCAAATAATTGCTTTTACAAATTCACATCCAAATTTCATTAAAAAATTTCGTTATACTAGATGTGCTGACGAAATTTTTTTTCAAACAATAATTTTTAATTTTGTAAAAAATATTCAAATAGAAAAAAAGTGTTTACGCTATGTTGATTTTCAAACAGGACCGGAATATCCTCGTATCTTTAGAAAAGATGATTTTTCCCGTTTAGTTAATAATGATGCATTATTTGCAAGAAAATTTAACATCAATGTTGATTCTGAAATAATAAAAATGTTATTAAATAATAACTAAATAATGTTTTATATTTGAAATCTATCTAAATACAAATAGTTACAATGCAATATATTGATATTATTGCATCTCTTAATTAGTTTTTTTTCGAAAGGTGATACAACTTATTTGAAATTCGTCTTTCAATTTATTAAAACAATCAATTTTGGAATACTGATTGTTGTCCCAAGATAAAAAAAATATGTATTTTTTTTGCCTTCACTTATTTTTATCTATTAGTTTTGTATTTTACACCTAGAATTGTTCAGATGCATAAAATCTTTTCATGATACGTTGTAGTGTACATCTTATTTGTTATGCTAAAATCATGACAAAATAAAGATCTTTTTAATATTTTTGTTATGAAAGAAATGCAAGTGTCAAATATCACAATTCAATAGACTTAAAAAAATATTTTAAAGATAAGTAACTTTTAAAAATAATAACAAAAAAATACTTCTTCTAAATAAAGTAGTATAGAAACAATATTTCTGTATTATTCAATTTTTAATTCTAATAAGAAAAAATCAAATTATTAAATCAAATAAATGCAAATAATTAGTATTTAAACAAGGAGTAATAATAATGCAAAAAATAGCTCTCATTACTGGTATTACAGGTCAGGACGGTTCTTTTCTAGCTGAATTTCTGCTTGAGAAGGGGTATGAGGTTCACGGTATAATCCGTCGTTCTTCATCATTTAATACAGGTCGAATTGAGCACTTGTATATTGAAGATTTAATTGAAGATATGCATAAGAATCGCAAAGTCATTCTTCATTATGGTGATATGACCGATTCTGAAAGCATGATCCGCATTATCCGTGAAATCAAACCTAATGAAATCTACAACCTTGCAGCACAGAGTCATGTAAAAGTTAGTTTTGATGTACCTGAATATACTGCTGATTGTGATGCAACAGGAGTACTACGAATCCTTGAAGCTGTTCACTTCCTCGGTATGGAAAAAACGTGTCGTATCTACCAGGCATCTACTTCTGAACTCTTCGGCCTTGTTCAGGAAATCCCACAAAAAGAAACAACACCTTTCTATCCACGTTCGCCATATGGTGTAGCAAAATTGTATGGTTTCTGGATTATGAAAAATTATCGAGAATCTTATGGAATGTTCTGTGCAAACGGAATCCTTTTCAATCACGAATCAGAACGCCGTGGCGAAACCTTTGTAACCCGTAAAATTACTCTGGCTGCAAGCCGCATTGCACAGGGCTTTCAGAAAAAACTTTATCTGGGAAATCTTAATGCTCTCCGCGACTGGGGTTATGCTAAAGACTATGTAGAATGTATGTGGTTAATTTTACAGCAGGATAAGCCTGATGACTTTGTTGTAGCAACTGGAGAGCAGCATTCAGTACGTGAATTCTGTCAGTATGCATTTAAAGAAGCCGGTATTGAAGTAGAATTCAAAGGTGAAGGTGTTAATGAAAAAGGTTATAATAAAGCAACTGGAGAAGTTATTATCGAAGTAGATCCAAAATACTTCCGTCCGGCAGAGGTAGAGACTCTTCTTGGTGATCCAACAAAGGCAAAGACTGTGTTAGGCTGGAATCCTACAAAGACACCTTTCCCTGAACTTGTAAAAATTATGAT
Organism: uncultured Treponema sp.; assembly: GCA_947165895.1. Lineage (GTDB taxonomy): Bacteria > Spirochaetota > Spirochaetia > Treponematales > Treponemataceae > Treponema_D. The sequence continues at coordinate 15,266 of CAMVCB010000001.1, read as the reverse complement.
GAAGCATGATATGGAATATGTAAAGGCTGAAGGAACTTTACACCAGAGAGGTTAAAAATGAAAATTTTTGTTACAGGTTCTGGCGGACTTGTTGGGCATAACGTTATAGATAATCCTGAAATTAAGCGGAATGTACTTCTTTCACCTCGTTCAAAAGAACTAAACCTTATGGATTATGAGGCTATTGTATCTTACATCAAGAAAAATCAGCCGGATTTGATAATTCACTGTGCCGGTAAAGTTGGTGGTATTCAAGCAAATATGAAAGATATGTACGGCTTTTATACAGAAAATGCCGTAATGGGAATAAACCTGGTTCGGGCAGCAAAAGAATGTGGTGTTAAAAAGTTTATAAATCTTTCAAGTTCTTGTACTTATCCACGAGATTACAAACAGCCTCTTAAAGAAGAATACACCTTGCAGGCAGAACTTGAGCCTACAAATGAAGGTTATGCTCTTGCAAAACTTTCTGTACTTAAGATGTGTGAGTATATTTCTAAAGAATGTCAGGGATTTGAATATAAAAGCTTAATTCCCTGCAACTTGTATGGCCGTTATGACAAGTTTAGCGAAAAGAATGCCCATATGATTCCTTCTATTATCAGAAAGATTCATTTTGCTAAAGAAAATAAGAATAAGTCTGTTGAAATCTGGGGAAGCGGAGAAGCTCGTCGTGAGTTTATGTATGCTGGGGACCTTGCAGACTGCATTGCTTATTGTATTAAGAACTGGGAAAAAGTTCCTGTACTTATGAATGTAGGTCTTGGCTATGATTATACGGTTAATGAATACTACGAGACTATCAAGAAGATTCTTGGTTATGAAGGTTCTTTTGATCATGATCTTTCAAAGCCTGTAGGAATGATACAGAAACTTCTGGATGTTACTCGTGCAAAAGATATAGGCTGGACTGCAAAGACCTCTCTTGAAGATGGTGTAAAGCAGACTTATGAATACTTTTTGGAGACATTAAATGAATAAAATAGGTGTTGGTTACGCTTCTGTTACAGATCTTGAAAAAAAATATGTAATGGATGCTCTTGAGTCTCAGAGATTATCGCAGGGAAAATATGTAGCTCAGTTTGAAAAGAAATTTGCTGCAATGCACGGCAACAAGTACGGTGTTATGAATAACAGCGGAACTAATGCCTTGCATATCGCATTTGAAGCTTTGAAAGAAGTTGATGGCTGGGATGAGAATACTGAGGTTCTGGTTCCCGCAATAACTTTTATTGCTACTTCAAATGCTGTAATTCATTCTGGATTGAAAGTTGTATTTGTTGATGTAGATCCGGTTACTTATAATATGAATCCAGATGAAATTGAAAAGCATATTACTCCTAATACAAAGTGTGTAGTACCTGTTCATACTTTTGGTATGCCTTGTGATATGAAACGTATTACAGACATTGCTAAGAAGCATAATCTTAGAATTGTTGAAGATTGTGCAGAGTCTCATTTTGCTAAGATTGGAGATAAGACAGTAGGCAGTTTCAGTGATATTTCTGCTTTCTCAACTTATGTAGCTCACACAATTACAACTGGTGTTGGTGGTATTTCCTGTACAAATGATGTACACCTTGCAGAAATTATGCGTTCTCTTGTTGCGCATGGACGGGCTTGTACTTGTGAAGTTTGTATTGCTTCTGACGGAAAAAATGTTTGCCCAAAACGTATGAAAACAGATTTGGATAGACGTTTTACATTTGAGCGACTTGGATTCAGTTACCGAGTAGGAGAACTTGAAGGTGCTCTTGGACTTGCACAGATTGAACGAAAAGATGAAATTATGGAATCAAGACATAAGAACGCCGAGATTCTTACAGGTCTTCTTGAGCCTTATGAAAAATGGCTACAGCTTCCAAGAGAACCGGAAGGAATTCGCCATACTTATATGATGTATCCAATTCTTATCAAAAAAAATTCTGGAATCGAACGAAAAGCTTTTATTCAGTACCTTGAAAAAGCAAACATTGAAACACGACCAATGCTTCCGCTTCTTAATCAGCCGATTTACAAAAAGATTTTTGGTGAGTCTTTTGAAGATAATTACCCTGTAGCGAAATACATAGACAACAACGGTTTTTATGTTGGTTGCCATCACGGTATGAATGAAGAAGAACTTAAATACATTGTAAAAATCATAAAACAATTTTTTAAAGATTTTAATATAAAATAAACAACTATAATTTTTACTTTATTCAATACTATACATTAGCAAAAACTAATAATCATTTATGAGTAATAAAAACAATAAGCAATTATTATTTACCGGTGCTTCAGGTTTCTTAGGTTCAAATGTTCTTCCTTTGCTAAAAGAAAAATATGAAGTTGATACATTAGCATTAGATAAAAATGCCAACTACAATGTAAATCTTTTTACAGATGAAATTAAACTAAACAAACAATATGACGTTGTGTTACATGCGGCAGGCAAGGCTCATGTAGTTCCAAGAACACCAGAAGAAGAAAAACTTTTTTATGATATAAATCTTGAAGGAACAAAAAAAGTTTGTTCTGCTTTGGAAAATGCAGGCATCCCAAAATCTTTTGTATTTATAAGTACAGTAGCTGTTTATGGTTGTGATATTGGAGAGATGATAACCGAAGAACATCCTCTGAATGGTATTACCCCATATGCAAAAAGCAAGATGCTTGCAGAGCAATTTTTACAGGAATGGTGTAAGAAAAATAATGTTATTCTTACAATCCTGCGACCTTCTCTTATTGCTGGAAAAAATCCTCCTGGAAATCTTGGAGCAATGATAAAAGGAATTTCAACAGGTAAATATCTTTCTATTGCTGATGGTGTAAGCAGAAAAAGTATTCTCATGGCTTCTGATATTGCTAAAGTAATTCCATTGTGTGAAGACAAAGGAGGAATATTCAATATTTGTGATGATTCTTATCCATCTTTTCATGAACTGGAATTATTAATTTCTAAACAGCTTGGAAAGAAGCCTCCTGTGAATATTCCATATTGGGTAGCAAACTGTCTGGCTCATATTGGAAACCTATTAGGAAAGAAGGCTCCCATAAATTCAGCCCGCCTTGAAAAAATCGTAAAATCATTAACTTTCTCAAATGAAAAAATAAAAAAAGAACTTGGTTTTGTACCTACTGATGTTCTTTCAAATTTTGTAATCAGATAACAAATCTACATATCTAAATCAAATAATAAGGAAAATTTTATGACTCGTTTTTTTGATATTCTGTTCAGCGGAATAGCTATTATCATTTTGTTGCCGTTTATGATTCCAATTATGATTGGTCTTAAACTAACTGGTGAACATGATATTTTTTATGGTCAGACCAGAATTGGTAAACATGGAAAGGAATTTAAGGTTTTAAAGTTTGCAACAATGCTCAGAAATTCCCCAAATATGAGTGGGGGACTTTTTACAGCCGAAAATGATCCGCGCATTTTACCAATGGGTAAGTTTTTACGAAAAACAAAAATAAATGAATTGCCTCAGCTTCTTAATATTTTTGTTGGCCAGATGAGTGTTATAGGATTCAGACCTACAGTAAAAAAACACTACGATTTGTTTACAGAAGAAGCAAAACAGAAATTGTATAACGCAAGACCTGGTCTTTCCGGTATTGGTTCTGTTGTTTTCCGTAATGAAGAAGAGATTCTTCAAAATTTTGAAGATAAGAATAAATTTCATGCAGAAGTTATTGATCCATACAAGATTCAGCTTGAATGTTGGTATGAAGATCATAAAAATATTTTCCTTTATTTTAAACTCATTTTTATGACTGCAGAAGCCGTGCTACATCCAGATTCAAAGAAGTGGAGAACAGCTTTTAAGGGGCTGCCAGAAGTGCCTGCTGAATTGGAACAATATATCTAAATAATTAAGGAAGAATACAATGAAAGACAACATTTTACCACTTATCGGTCGTACAGCGCCGTTATTTGAAACAGATATCTCAGTTAATGAATCATTTTTATCAGAAACAATACGTAATTCACGCTTTCTTGTGATTGGCGGTGCGGGAACAATCGGTTCTGCAATCTGCCGTGAGCTTTTTGCACGAAATCCTAAAGTTCTTCATGTCGTAGATATCAGCGAAAATAACATGGTTGAACTTGTACGTGATATTCGCTCTTCTGTTGGATATGGAGACGGAGAATTTGCAACATTCGCACTTGATTGTGGAAGCGAGATTTTCCGTGCTTTTATCAATGAGCAGAAAAAGCGTATCGGCGGCTATGATTATGTATTTAACACATCTGCCTTGAAACATGTTCGCTCAGAAAAAGATCCTTATACGCTTATGCGTATGATTGATACTAATATCTTCAATACTGATGCAACTATGCTTATGGCAAAGGAATGTGGTGCAAAGAAATACTTCTGTGTTTCTACAGATAAGGCTGCAAACCCTGTAAACATGATGGGAGCAAGTAAGCGTATTATGGAGTTCTTCTTAAACCGTCGTTCAGTAGAGATGCCTGTTAGTACAGCTCGCTTTGCAAATGTTGCCTTTAGTGACGGTTCTCTTCTTTACGGCTTCAACCGTCGTCTGGATAAAAATCAGCCGCTTTCTGCTCCTAACGATGTACGCCGATATTTTGTAACTCCAAAAGAAGCTGGTCAGCTTTGTGTTATGAGCTGTCTTCTTGGTGAAAATCGTGATGTATTCTTCCCAAAACTTGATCATGATTTGAATCTGGTTACTTTCAGCAGCATTGCAGAAAAATATTTGCGCAATCTTGGGTATGAACCTGTACAGTGCGCTACTGAAGATGAAGCACGTTCTCGTGTAAATGAACTTAAAGCAAAACATCAGTATCCTGTTTATTTTTTCAAAAGTGATACAACCGGAGAAAAAGACTTTGAAGAGTTTTATACAGACAAAGAAACTCTAGTTATGGATAAGTTTGAGTCATTAGGTATTATTAAAAATCCAGTAGATTTTGATGAATCCAAGCTTGCTCATTTTACAGAAACAATTGCAAATTTGAAGAAAAAAGGTGAGTGGAGTAGAGGAGAACTCATAGACTTGTTCAACTGGATGATACCAAACTTTAATCATAAAGAAACTGGTAAATTCCTGGATGGAAGGATGTAAATATTTTTATGCAAAGAAAATTACATAACATTCTTATTACAGGCGGAGCCGGCTTTATCGGTTCAAACTTTATTCATTATCTTTTTGGACTTTCATCAGCAAAAAATAATCTTTTCAGCGATGCCGCATTTGACGGAAGAGTTGTAAATGTTGACTGTCTCACTTATGCAGGAAATCTTGAAAGTCTTTCTGACGTAGAAGAAAAATACGGAAAAGCGTGTGGAAATAATCAGCGATACTTTTTTGAAAAGGTTGATATCTGCGACCGTGCAGAAATTGAACGCATTTTCAAGCAGTATGATATTGATACTGTAGTTCACTTTGCCGCAGAAAGCCATGTTGACCGCTCAATTCTTGGGCCGGAAGCCTTTGTAAAGACTAATGTAATGGGAACCTTTACAATGCTGGATGTTGCCCGCAATTACTGGAAAAAAGAGGACGGCTCTATCCGTGATGATGTTCTTTTCCATCATATTTCAACAGATGAAGTTTACGGTTCTCTTGGCGAGACCGGTTACTTCCGTGAGGACACTCCTTACGATCCAAGAAGCCCTTATTCTTCATCAAAAGCTTCTTCAGACCACCTTGTAATGGCATATTTCCATACATATGGTCTGCCAATCACTCTTTCCAACTGTACAAACAACTATGGTCCTTACCAGTTCCCGGAAAAGCTTCTTCCGCTTATGATTTCAAATATCAGGGACGGAAAGAACCTTCCTGTATATGGTAAAGGCGATAACATCCGCGACTGGATTTATGTAGAAGATCACAACCGCGCTGTATGGCTGATTGTAAAAAACGGCGTCACAGGCGAAAAATACAACATTGGCGGTGAAAATGAATGGCAGAATATCAAACTGCTTCATAAGGTAATTGAACTTACAGCTGCCGCAACCGGTAAAAAGGTAGAAGATGTAGAAAAAACAATTACTTATGTTAAAGACCGCCCTGGTCACGACAAGCGCTATGCCATTGACTGCACAAAAATAAAAACAAAGCTTGGCTGGAAGCGCCTTATGACCTTTGAAGAGGGCCTGCAGGAAACTGTAAAGTGGTACCTCAAGAACAGCGACTGGATCAACCACATTTTGAGTGGAGATTACAAGAACTGGATTAGTAAGAACTATACAGAACAGGGAAGATAAGGAGAGAAGGGTATGAAAGGAATTATTCTTGCCGGAGGCTCCGGCACTCGCTTATATCCAATCACAAAAGCAATTTCAAAACAGATTCTGCCTTTGTATGACAAACCAATGATTTATTATCCGCTTTCATGCCTTATGCTGGCAGGAATCCGCGATGTTCTGATTATTTCAACTCCACGCGACATTTCATGCTTCAAAGAACTCTTTGGCGACGGAGAGTGGCTTGGAATGCATTTTGAATATGCTGTACAGGATAAGCCTCGCGGACTTGCAGATGCCTTCATCATTGGTAAAGAATTCATTGGAAACGACTCTGCAGCCCTTGTACTTGGCGATAACATTTTCTACGGACAGAGCTTTACTTCAACCCTGCGCCGTGCCCGCGAAAAGGTTGAAAACGGAAAGGGCAGCGTAATTTTCGGATACTTTGTAAAAGATCCTACAGCTTATGGTGTAGTAGAGTTTGATAATGACGGCAAGGTTCTTGGAATCGAAGAAAAGCCTACTCAGCCAAAATCAAACTACGCTGTTCCTGGTCTCTACTTCTACAGCAATGCAGTCTGCGAAATTGCGGCAAATGTAAAACCTTCTGCCCGCGGAGAAATCGAAATTACATCAATCAATAATGAATACCTTAATCGCGGAGAGCTTTCTGTAGAGCTTCTTGGTCGTGGTATGGCATGGCTTGATACAGGAACCTATGACGGACTTCTGGAAGCATCTAATTTTATTGCAACAATTCAGAAGCGTCAGGGAATGTATGTAAGCTGTATCGAAGAGATTTCATACCGCAACAGCTGGCTTACAAAAGAACAGCTTCTTGAGCTTGCAAAAGGCTACAAAACAGACTACGGCCGCTACCTTGAATACATTGCAGAGAACTAGGATACAAAAATGGCATTTGAATTTAAAAACTGCGCACTCGCAGACGGAACAGAGATAAAAGGTCTCTATGAAATCCAGCCAAAGATTTTTGGTGATGCAAGAGGCTACTTTCTCGAAACATACAGCGAACGAGATTTTTTTGCCGCTGGCCTTACAATGAAATTTGTACAGGACAATCAGTCTAAATCATCAAAAGGCGTACTCCGCGGTCTTCATTTTCAGACCCGGCACCCGCAGGGAAAACTTGTGCGTGCCCTTGAAGGAAAAGTTTACGATGTAGCAGTAGACCTCCGCAAGGGAAGTCCTAGCTTCGGCAAATATTATGGCGTAATCCTTGATGCAGAAAAACAGAATATGTTTTATATTCCGAAAGGTTTCGCACACGGTGTTTACGTTCTTTCTGACCAGGCAATATTTACATATAAATGTACCGACTTCTACGACCCTAAAGGCGAAGGTGGACTCATGTGGAATGATCCTGCAATCGCAATCGATTGGAAGTCTGTTGCACCAGATGTAAATCCTCTTCTTTCAGATAAGGATGGAAAACACCCTGCCTTTGATGCTGCAAAGAATTATTTTGATATTAATGGAAAGTGGATAGGGGCATAAAAATGATTTGGTTAATCGGTTGTAAAGGAATGCTGGGAACTGAAATTGCAAGACAGCTTTCTGAAAATAAAATTGAGTTTGTTGGAACTGATATTGATGTTGATATTACAAATCCACAGGCTCTTGCTGACTTTGCAAAGGGAAAAGTGATTTCGTATATAATTAACTGTTCTGCCTATACAGCTGTTGATAAGGCGGAATCTGACTCTGATTTTGTGAAGAAATTAAATGAAGATGGGCCAAGAAATATTGCAAACCTTGCAAATCAGATTCATGCAAAGATGATTCATATTTCAACAGATTATGTTTTTGATGGAACTGGTTCTTCTCCTTATACGGAAGATATACCGATTGCCCCAATTGGCGTTTATGGTAAAACTAAAGCTGCCGGTGAAGCGGCAGTAAAGCAGAATCTTAAAGAGTATTATATAATTCGTACTGCATGGCTCTATGGTTGGTCTGGCAAGAATTTTGTATATACAATGATAAAGGCAATGAATACACATGAAAGTGTAAAAGTTGTAAATGATCAGAAAGGGAGTCCAACTTTTGCAGGAGACCTTGCAGGTGTAATTCTTAAAATCATCAACAAAAATGATGTTCCTTACGGTACCTATCACTGCACCGACCTTGGCGAAATCACCTGGTGGGATTTTACAAATGAAATCAAAAAGCAGGGGATTGAAACTGGTTTGATTACTAACAAGGATTGTGTAGTAAATCCATGTACAACTGATGAATATCCTACACCTGCAAAACGCCCGGCATATTCGGTATTGTGTAAAGATAAGATTCAGAAAGCTTTAAAAATAACTTTACCAGACTGGAAACAAAGCTTGAAAGTATTTATAGATTCTGAAATGTTTGATAAAGAAAGAATACAATAAAGATTAGAAAAATCTTTCATTAAGGTAGTGCATCGTTGTTCCAGTTAAAGGAAAAATTCAGGATGCATAGAAGGAAGCTTAGATTATCAAAAAATTGATGTGATTAGAATGCTTGGTATCAAACTACTTGGATAATTGGTATAAATTAATATAATTTTAAAAGCTCCGTTAGATGAATCTGGCGGAGCTTTTCTATTTATATTTAATATGAAACTCCATGACTGAAACTGTAAAAAAAACGAATTTTGTTGACGATTAAGGATTTGTATTTGTATATTTTACAATGCGATATCTGTTATTGTGTTATTTCAATTTATAAGGAGGGCAGCCTATGCCTGATTTAACTAATGCAGAGCTCTATAATATAGCTCTTGCAACCTATTGTTCTTTGGAAAATGAACAAACAGAACCAACAGATTTCATGTTGGATGATGAAATCATTGATAAGTATTATGAAATCTGTGAATAAAATCAAATTTTGAGGAGAATATGAAAAAATCAGTAAAAAACTTGCAGCAGATTTTTCATATATTGAAGCGATGCAAGTATCTGATTATGAATTATCTGAAGACTAGTTTAATGATAAAAGTCGAAAAGAGCAAGATATTTTATCTAAATTGACTGAGGACTTGATAAAGAATTAATTTGAACAGTTAAATCGTTTTGATTTGTATGATAGGTGGATTTAACTGAAACGTAAAATTTTGATATGTTAATGTGATATTGGATGAATATTAGTATCAAAACTTAATTTTGCTTAAGATTTTACAAGGCAATGAAATTGCCCTAGCTGTTGGTTAGGGATTTACTTTTTTACTAAAGAGGAAAACTTACTATGAAACTATTTATAATCGGAAATGGATTTGATAGAAGACATAAGTGTGAAACGGGATATGATTCTTTTAAGAAATACTTACAAAGCCATAGTTATATGATAGGAGACTTTGAATTGTCTCATTATTTTAATGGCCTTGATAAAAAGTTATGGAATGATTTTGAAAATGAGCTTGAAAATATTGATTTTGAAGAACAGATGGATTATTTTATTGCAGATACAAATCCAGATTTGCCTGATAATGAACTTGCTCATAATGTAACACTTAACAGTGGATTTCAAGAGTCATTTGAGGAAGCTCTTGATAATTTTTATCCAGCACTATGTGAAGCAATGTCTACTTTTGTAATTGAAGCTACAAGTGGGAAAATTGATGCAAAGTCTTATTTTTCTAACATTATAAAACCTGAAGATGTGTTTATAACTTTTAATTACACAAAGCTTCTTGAAAAAGTCTATAAAGTTGACGAAAAGAATATAAAGCATATTCATGGCATTGCTTACCCAAGGTTTCGACATAAAGATGATGATTTGAATTCCTATGGAGATCCGACTATTATTTTCGGACATGGCAATCTAAACAGTAATCCAAGAATTCATCGTAATTATGAATATAATCCTTCTAAACCGCAAAAATGTCTTGAAGCACTAAATCAAGAATTAAAAAAGGATTATCAGATTGACGAATTGGTAAGATTTGTCACGAAATATAAGGATGATATAGATATAGTTGAGATTATTGGGCATAATCTTGGAGAGGTCGATGAGCAGTACTTTGAAGAATTAAACAAGCTTATTCCAAGAAATGCGATGATCAATTATTGGCTCTTTGATGAATGTGAAGAAGAAGAGAAAAAATCTTTTCTAAATTCAAACTTTCATGGACATCGAATTTTGATAAAATCTTATCCTGAAGAGTAGTAATATTTTTTAGGTTTAATATGCTCCGTTTTATAGACGGAGCTTTTTTTTATTCTAGCCTAACTGTCGCTGCCGATGTTAAATTTCCTAAAGGGCCAATCGAAAATCGCCAATTACAGACAAAAAAAAGCCATTGCCATAATTCATAGAAATGCTCCAAAATGAGTAAGAACCAAAACTACTCGAAAAAGGAACTGTGAAAATATGTTGAAATAAACCGAGCAATAGAAGACTGCTATGTAATGTAAAAAAAATGTTCTAAAAATACTATTATATGTTCTGAATATTATACAGTTTGTTCTTTACAAAGACGGTTTGTTCGTGTATACTCTGAACAAGGATTAAGAAATGAATTACTCGATTGAAATAGGGAAAATAATAGAAGGTGCTCTAAAGGGAGATTCTGTTAAAATACAGAATTATACAAAATTACTTATTGATAAACTCTTGGTTGATGGAGAAGAAAAAACTGCCCAGAAATTTTCAAAACTTATGGCAGGTGTAGAAAGTAATAAATTAAGTCCATCAGGATTAAGTTCTTTTACAAATACTATTCCTGTGGATAACGAATCACGTATAGCATTAGCTGATATACTTTTACCAGCTGAAAATATGAATACTGCTATCCTTTCTGGAAAGAATCAGAAAGAATTGGAGGAATTTGTATTAAATTATAAAACTGCTGATAAATTGAATGAATTGGGAATCGGGGTGTCTAATACATTATTGTTGTATGGTCCACCAGGATGTGGAAAAACAAAAAGTGCCCAATGGATTGCGAAACAACTTGGATTACCATTGATTACAGCAAGACTTGACAGTCTGATTTCTTCATATTTAGGAACGACGGCTAAAAATATTCGTGTTTTATTTGAATATGCTCAAAGAATGCCATGTGTATTACTTTTGGATGAATTTGATGCCATTGCAAAAGCGCGGGATGATGCTAATGAACTTGGGGAATTAAAAAGAATAGTAAATAGTTTATTGCAAAATATTGATGCTATGAGCAAAGACAGTTTATTGATAGCGGCAACAAATCATTCTGATTTATTAGATAGAGCTGTTTGGCGAAGATTTGACTATAAAATTGAAGTCGAATATCCAGATGTGCAAAATATTTATAGATTATTAGACTTGTTTATCAATAATAAATTTGATTTATCAATCAAAAACAAGGAACTTCTGTCTTATGCATTCCAAGGTTGTAGTGGAGCAACAATTGAAGAAATTGTAAAAAAATCTATTAGGGAATGTGTTGTAAATAACGAAGAATTCTCTGTTCGGAATGTATATGCAGAACTTTTCGCTTTCAAAGGATTCCCTGATGAACATACAAATAAAAAAGCATATCAAAAAAAAGTAATTAATTATTTATATAAAGATATTGGAAAGCCTTTTTCTTATGATACGATAGCTGAAATCTTGAATATTTCAAAATCTCAGATTAAACCTTTGATGAATTGTGAAGGAGGTAGTGAAAATGAATAAAAATTTACCTATTAAGATAGTTTTACCACGGAAAGATGATGTAAAAAATATACGTGCAGGAGGAGGACCAAAAAAATTTTTTTGTACCTTTAATGCAGAAGTTCAAAAGCATGTTGTAAATTCTCTAAAATCTGTGAATGACTATTATGAAGATTTTTTCTTGGAAACCCATAATGCAATTCCTGCTACAGCGTTGTTGATTATGAAAGATGAGGCATGTGCTAAATCGCATACGCCAGATTCTTTATTGGGAAAGAACATAATTATTGGTGCAAAAGATATAAATCAATTTTATATAAAAATTTCAAAAGAAAGTATTGGAGAAAGTATATTTAGAGCTATAAAAGCGGAAACAGATAGTGTTCAGGCAAATATGACTGCTGTACAAAATATTGTGCCAATTGAGCCTGATAGTAAGATTTCAGCGTTCTTAAAACAAATATTGCAAAAGGATTTTGAGATATACAAGAAAAAAATCAAAATAAAACTTTTTGATTTTGATGGAGATGATGATACCAATGCAAGAGTTCAGCAATATGTTTTTAGAAAACTAAAAGAATTGGATTTATTAGAGAAACTTCAGCCTATATATCATGGAGATAGCAAATTATATAAACTTGAAGTACAAAATAAAGCAGATATTTTAAAGTTATCTAAAATTGTTGGAATACAAACTGTGGATGTCTTTTACCAGTATGCTTTGCCTGCTTTTTCAACAGAGAAAATAAATTTTGAACATTTAGATTCAATACCTCATATTGATTCGGATACTATTATAGGAATTATAGACGGTGGAATCGGAGACAAAAATAAAGCATTAAAACCATACATTGTCAATAAAAAAACTTATGTCGCAGATGGCTATAAAAATAATCTTCATGGTGCATTTATTGCTTCGACAATACTTTATGGAAATTATTTGAACACAATTGCTGAATCAAAATCTAAAAGATTCAAATTGTTAGATATTGAGGCTCTTCCAAACAATGATCCGATAATTGGATTTACAGATTCAATTTCTGAAGATGAATTGATGGAAGTTATAGAGAATACATTGAAAGAGTTTGGTGGAATTGTAAAGTTATGGAATTTGTCTATCGGAATGGATGGATGTTTTTGTAATGGAGAAATATCTGACTTCGGGCATTTCTTAGATTGTATGCAAGATACTTATGGAGTACAATTTTTTGTTTCGGCCGGTAATGTAAGGAGATTGGAAAAATGGCCATTGGTACCTTCCTTGGATGATTCTGATAGAATTATTTCTCCTGCAGATTCTGTACGTGCGGTTACCGTCGGTTCTTTAGCTTATAGAGATTCTGAAAACTCTTTATCAAAAAAGAATGAACCTTCGACTTTTTCACGCCGAGGCCCTGGTGTCGGATTTACAGTAAAACCTGAAATTGTTGATTATGGCGGAAATTGGGATAATTCTGGCAATATAAAGCAATTAGGAATGCTTGGAATGTCAGATAATGGTGAAGTAGTTGAGAATATTGGAACTAGTTTTGCAACTCCAAGAGCCTTATATAAATATGCTTGTATTTATGATGAACTCGTAGAAAAAGATTTACTTTTATCTAAGGCATTACTAATTCATTCTGCAAGAATAAATTCTAGGAAAATATTTGATAAGCAGAATAAGCTTTATGTGGGATATGGATTACCACCAAATGATTATCAGAATATATTGCAATCATCTATAGATGAAGTAACAGTAGTTTTCAAGCAAGGTATAAAACAGGGAAAAATGTTGGAAATGATAGATTTCCCTTATCCAAAATCTCTTATACGTGATGGAAAGTATTATGGAGAAATCTTTATGACATTAGTTTATAATCCTGTGCTCGATAAAAATTTTGGTGTAAACTATTGTCGTTCAAACATTGATGCAAGTTTTGGGCCCATGTATTCTAATAAAAAATATTCATCTGCAATGATACTTGAGAAGAATTCTGATTTTGCATTTGAGAAAGAAAGAGTAAAGAATGGATTAAAATGGGCTCCTGTGAAATCATATTATAGAAATTTTTCGAAAGGTATTGAGGTTGGAACTGGTTGGAAGTTAGAAATAAATCGGCTTACACGCTATGATGTAGTATTACCAGAACAAGAGTTTATTCTTTTACTTACAATTCGTGATCCAAATGGAAATGATATCTATTCTGATATGATAAATGGATTGCGAGAAAAGAGTTTTGTAACGACTAATCTGGAAATTCGTTCACAAGTTCGTCAGAGACAATAATAGATTTATATAGGAGGTTGTTTTTACAAGTTGAAGATATTGTGTTTTTTGGTAAGGCAAAATAAAGACTTATAACAGGTATTGTCCTATCGTTTGCTACAGGGCCAATTACAATATCATAGTTATCATTAGGAATAATCTGGTTCTTACGGTTCATTGTGACAAATTCAAGCCATTCTTTCTGAGCCTTTGTAAAATTAAGAATCTTTAAGTCTGAAGTTGTAGATTCATAAAATTCAAATACTGAAACAGTCTCTTTTCCGCTTCCACGTCTTTTTACAGTTAATTCAGCCCAGCGTTTAGCCTGTTCAAAACCGGATGTAAGGTATAATCCTTTTTTTATTCAACTTCAATATTCTGCCTGCAAACAAACTCTTTCCCAGCACCTAATTCAATCAACCCAATCTTATTTTCCCAGATATGGTCTGTATTTTCCGTGTCTGGTATTCCCTGCCATGGTTCAATACATACGAACTGCGGAGCGCCTGCAGTATTCTGCCAGATCATACAATATGGGAAGCCTTTTGTCTGAATTTTGATAATAGAATTGTCTTTGATATTTCTTAATCCTACCCAATCTGAAGTTATATTTGTAAAAAGGTGACCGTTTCCAAAACCGGCACTTGTTACAGGTATAATTCCAGGCTCTTTTTCTCCATAAATCTCTGTTAACGGAACTTTTCCATTGCTATTACTTTTTATATATCCCTCTGGGGTACAGAGTACTGCGGTTAAAGGCTCTTTCTTTTCAAACTCAATAACAAAATCTTCTGCTTTATTACCATTCATACTGAATGCGGCATGAGTTCCTGTACTGAACTTGAAAGGCTTATTATCTGTGTTTTTAACAGTGATTTTCCAGTCTATTCCTTTTTCAGTTAATTTATATTCTGTTTTCAGGCTGAAAGAATAAGGGAATCTGTATAAAGTTTCATCGCTTTGTGTAAGTTCAAATGTAACAGAATCAGCTGTCTGATTAATGCATTTCCATTCCAGGTCTCTTGCAAAACCATGATTACGGCTATATTCGCAGTCTTTTCCTTCTATAATAAAATGTCCTCCAAGGCAGCGTGCAACAAAAGGAAATAAAATCGGCGCATGGTGAAGTGCACCCCTAAAGTTGGACAAATAAAGTTCAATTTTAGGAGGTGCATTTT